>CAWCWM010000021.1:0-72206 GCA_963799265.1 uncultured cyanobacterium | reverse complement strand
AGTTGCAACGTCTAGCCAGCTAGCCAATCCACCTAAAACTCAGGCACGGAAACTTCTCGCTTACTAGCCGCATAGTGCCGATAAATCACCTCCGCCGAATTCCCGACCAGTTTGGCGACATCCTTTGCGTCCAAGCCATGCTCTAATGCCAGGGTAATAAACGTATGTCGAGTTTGGTAGGGCTTGCGATATTCAATGCCCAGTCCGGCTAAAACCGGCTTCCATACTGTCTTACGAAACGAAGCCGTATTCAGAACTTTGCCAGAGAAGCCAGGAAAAACCAGCCCTTCAGGACTATAGTTCTCAAGCTTTACGGATGAGAGCAGCGCCTTCAGCTTGGCATTGCAAGGAAAACGCCTCCGATCCTGCGTCTTCAAGCCATCCCGCATTTTACGACCGCTTGCGGTACTAATTGAAGCTCGCTCAAAGCTGACGGTGCTGTAGTCGCGACTCACATTTTTCCATTGGAGCGCGATCGCTTCACTAGGCCGACACCCCGTCAAAAACAAAAACTCTACATACCCCGCATAATGATCGTGCTTAAAAGCCGAATGCTTATTACAAAAAGTATTCGCCCGCAGCGCTTCAATAATCGCTTCCCGCTCCGCCACCGTAAACGGAAAAATATCGCCCTCCTCCGATTTCCGTTTCGCCTTCGGCGGCTTAATTTCCTGCGCCATCCCCTCAAACGGATTCTCAGAAATCAGCCCCGACTGACAGGCCCATTTGCAGCAGGCATTCAGCCTCACCACAAATCGCTTGCAAGACTCAATCGGAAACGTATTGACAGCAAAATCCCGAATCTCAGCCGCTCGCTCAAGGTCGTAGGTCGGCAACCGATCCAGGTATTTAGAATACGTGCCATACACAAAGTGCATCGTATTTGGCGAGCACTGCGGACGCTTGTACTCAACGAACTTTTCCCACAGCTCATCCAGAGAAGGCCCAGATGTTTTTCGTTCTGGCAGTGGCTCAGATTCGTCTGCTTTAGTAGCCGCTTGCGGCTTGTACTTTGCCAGCGTTGCATCAAAGTTGCCAGACAGGATATCGAGCTGAATTTGCTTGGCCTTCATTTCAGCGAGTGCTCGATGAGTCTTAGTATCTGATACGCCAAGCGACAGATAACGGCGACGACCGTTGAAAGTAAACACTAGCTGGAGTCGTCCGTGAGACACTCTGATTTGGACAGATCCTTTAGATGCTCTTCGCAATTCTGGTGAAGCAGCCATAGCAGTTTATGGGGTAAAAAATTGCCTTATGGGGTAAAAAAGCCTTCAAATTTACCCCAATTTTACCCCATAAAACTAGCTAAAAGTGCCCAAAAAACGTCCAACGTGTCCTGAAAAAAGTACGTAGAAACTAATGAAAACAGCCTGTAGAAGGACGCATTCTACAGGCCGAATCCCTTTATTTTCAATGCTTTCAGAGTCGAAGCGGGTGGGGGGAATCGAACCCCCATCATTAGCTTGGAAGGCTAAGGTTTTACCACTAAACTACACCCGCAGCTGGTGCTATTTGCATATTAGCTTAGATACAGTATCACGGTTTCGAGATGATGGACTATGGGTAAGATTTCGTAAGCGTTTCACTCAGTTGGGCTGCGATTCGATCAGGTCGATGGTGAGTAGCAGGTTTTCGTTGACAACGAGTTCGCCTTCGGAAGTGGCTGGGATAAAGCGAAAGCCAGAGGCAAGCAGCAGGCAGGCGATCGCACGCTCTTCTGTATTCAAAGGCGGTCTTTCTGCAATGCTGCCGGTCCAAGGGCTAGCGTCTCGCATTGAGCCATCCTTATTCACGGTGATTCGATAGGTCACTTGTGATTGAGAAAAATCTACTCGCTCGCAGTTCACATCTTGAGGCCGTAGCTCCACGGCAGTGATTTCTTCGTAGATGGGTTGGGGCGGTGTGGTGGTGATGTCTTGCAAGAGCGATCGCGGAACATAGCTGTGGCTCACAATCTTCAGATAAGCCGTCTGTGGCAAGTCACTACCGGCTGGCTCACTGCCAGGCGTGGGGATCACGCGATCGCCAGACAATACAGGTAGAGTATCTTCATCATTGGAATTGATAGAGTCAGGCGAATTCTGTGAGTCCGAATTTTGAGAATCTAGATCTCTAGAATTTGAGCTGGCAACATCAGAATCTACAGAAGTTCCTAGCTTTGCTGTAGATTGATCGGCATTGCGATTGGCGGGCTCTGAGCTAGCTGGTGTCTGAACGTCTCTTTTTTGAGAGGGCGCTGAGGCAACCGTAGAATCAGCTTGCGAAGTTAAGACTTTGTTAGCAGCAGGTACGGTCGTTTCAATTGGGTTGTCTGCTTGGGTAGCGATCTGGCTGTCTGTCTGGTCAGTTACCGCACTAGCAGCTTTTTCGGCACTTTGCTCGGAGCTGTCTGTAGACGCCGCTGAACTGTCAGAAGTTTGTTGTGGGCTCGGCTGAGATATCTCAGGCGAGCCCTTTTCGATAATTAACTCGACGGGTATCGCTGCGGTTTTGCTGCCCTGCGCAGGCTGCATGATCTCGATTAGATAGGGCAAGGAAAATCCTAAAATGCCCAGGTGCGTCAGGATGGCTAGGCCGCTTACTGCTGGCCATAGTCCCTTATGTTCTGGATGTTTCCAAACTTGTAATGGAGAGACCATCGGCTCTTTAAGAGATCAATCAACAAAAGGTGAAAGCTATAACAATCTGCACTTAGCTTACAGCATACTCAAGTGCTACAACCCTTGTCCTATAAAGCTAAGTGCTTAGCAAACAGCGACATGCATTCCGCTGTTTGCTGCATACCAAGCTAACCTCTTTGTGCTTATCCTTCCAGTCGAGTTTTGACGCCAAAGGTCAAAACGGTTTCATCGACGCCTTTAAGCTTGAGCGGATCAAATTTTACAATTTCTCGATCGTCTAGGTAGTCGGCTACTGCGGCTGAGACCAGAATTGTCTCGGCGGTGGCTGCTTCTTGAATGCGTGCGGCAATGTTAACACTGGGCCCGATGGCCGTATAGTCAGAGCGCTCGGCGCTGCCAAACATACCGACAACGGCGGTTCCTTGATGAATGCCGCAGCGAAATTTGACCGGTCCGATCCCCTGCTCTGCCCACTTTGTATTAAGCGTTTCTAGGTCTTGGTACATTTGTCTGGCAGCTGCGATCGCACGCCTCACCTGTTCATTCGGGCTCATCTCTTCTGGCGCACCAAACAGCGCTAGCACCGCATCTCCCATAAACTTATCCACCGTGCCGCCATTGTTGAAGATGGCACGGGTCATTGTTTCCAAATACTCATTTAATAGCTCAGCGACTCGGCGCGATCGCAGCGTATTACTCAGCTGCGTAAAGCCCACAATATCGCTAAACAAAATTGTCACTAGACGCGGTTCAGGCCGCAGATCTAGCCGCAGATTGCCCTCACTTGCCTTTTGAACCATAGAGGGCGGCAAGAATCTTTGCAGCACCGATTCTGTTAAATATTGATTCAGCTCAGCGACTTTTCGCTCATTCGACTTCAGCGCCAGCAAATTTCGGACTTCAGCGAGCAGCTCCCGGTCATTGAACGGTTTGGACAGATAGGCATCTGCGCCCTGTTCAACACCTTCTAGGCGGGTTTCATCGTCTACTTTGGCAGTCAGCAAAATAATCGGCGTTCCTTGCAGGGCTGTATCCTTACGAATTCGCTCAATCATTTCTAGACCGTTTACACCCGGCATCATCAGATCGGTAATGATCAAATCAGGCCCATGGGTTGTTGCCATTTCTAGCCCCGCAGCGCCTTGCTCAGCCGTTCGCACCTGATAGCCTCGGCGCTGCAATACACTCGATACGTATGCCCTTAGATCAGGGTTGTCATCTACAACCAAAACTTCAGCACCTTCAAACGACGCTCTTTCAGTTTGTGCACCTCCGGCCTCTGGCGGCAGCTCTATCGTGCTATCTGCGGTCGCTGAAGCCAGCTCAATATCAGAAAGTTCCACCGCTGCTCGACCTTTCTCCGTCGCCAGCGCCTGTTCTATCACCTGGTCTGCTGGCAGGTGACTAGCCCCAAGGGGTAGCTCAATGGTAAAAGTGGTGCCCTCTCCGTATACCGACTCTACTGAGACTTCGCCGCCATGTAGCTGGGCCAGCTCTTGAACGAGCGAGAGCCCTAAGCCAGTGCCTTCGTAATGCCGGTTGACTGAGCCATCTGCCTGACGAAATCGCTCAAATAGATGGGGAATTTGGTCTTCGCGAATGCCAATGCCCTCGTCTCGTACCTGTAGACGGGCTTTACCGCCTACTTCTTTCAGTCGCACCGTGATCGACTTACCCGCTGGGGTAAATTTCATGGCGTTAGAGAGCAAGTTATAGAGCACCTTATCGAACTTTTCCATGTCTAGATAGACCGTGGCGCAGGGAGCGATTTGCGTGCTCAGCTTGATCTGCTTACGTTCGCAGTAGCTTTGAAAGGCTTCAACAACTTCAATTGTGAAAGCCGCCAGGTCGCAGGGCCGGAAGGTTGGCTTCATTTTGCCTGCATCTAGCTTTTGCAGATCGAGCAGCTGGTTGACTAGGCGTAGCAAGCGCCGCGAATTGCGTAGGGCGATGGTGGCCTGGTCTGCGTCTAGCCCTTCGCCGCGTTCGACGGCTGATTCTAGCGGGCCGATAGTCAGCGTTAGCGGCGTGCGAAATTCGTGGGAGATATTTTGAAAGAAGGCCGTTTTCTGCTGATCTAGCTCTAGGAGCTGTTCGGCCTGGCGTTTGCTGGTCTGATAGAGGTTGGCCTGTTGAACTGCGATCGCAGCTTGATTTGCCACTGCTTGAGCCAGACTCACCTCGTCTGTTTTCCAAGTGCGAGCTTCCTCCCTCTGCCGTAAGATAATGCAGCCTGTAATCTTTGATTCTGCCAGCAGCGGCACCGCCATCAGTGCTTTGGTACCGAACGGTCCTTCTCCAGCTAGATAGTGACCTGTCGGCTCTGTTGTACTCGCCACAACTGGTCTTTTACTTACCTGCATCTCAGTAAGAATAGGATCTTTGGCAATAGCCACCTTAGGCTCTGGCAGGGTAGGTGCCGTTTCCATAGCCAGGTCATAGCGGCCCACACACTGCGCATAGTCATCCGCCCACAAAGACAGCGTGCAGCTATCGACTTGCAGCGCCTGGCCCAGCTTTTGGGTGATAGCCGCAAAGATTTCACTTGGCTCCAAACTCGCGTGCAGCGCCTGCGTAATAGTATTGATCAGCAGCTCTCGCTGGGCCAACGATTCCACCCGCTCGTAGGTCCAAGTTTGTGAAAGCGCTAGCGCTGCCTGGTCTGCCAGCGTTGTCAACAGCCTGATTTCGCTTTCCTGCCAGGACTGCTGATGAGAACACTTGTGCAAAGCCAGTACCGCCAGCACCTCTTGCTTACAAGAGAGCGGAATTAACAAACTCGTACAGATATCTAGAGCCTCGTAAGCCGCCACATTTCCCGGCCTAGGTGCGGCGGCCACAATATCTTCTGCCGACTCTAGATGCTGAGTCAAGATGGTTTCCCAGACCGTCTGCTTTAGCTGTGCTAGCGCATCTGCTGTTAGCTCTCGGCCTGGAACCGTCGTCAGCGCACCTGCCGGTACATCCGTTCCCACATAGTGAAACATCGGCGAGCTCAGCTCTGCCTCAGCCAGCGGATAAACAATGCCATAGTCCAGCTCGAACGCCTCCCCTAGCGTCTCCACAATCGTTTTCAGCATCTCTTCAGAAGACTGAGCGCTGCGGATAGTGTTGGTAATCACGTTGAGCAGCGTCTCTTGCCGCACTACTCTATTGAGCTCTTGGGTCCGCGCCTGCAAAACGCTGTGAGTATCCACCGCCTGGTTGACCACCATGCGCAAATCGCTCTCTTCCCAGGGCTTAGTCACATACTTGAATACCTTGCCCTCGTTGATTGCATCCACGAGATCTTCTACATCGGTATAGCCTGTCAGCACAATCCGAATCGAGTTGGGATAGCGGTCGGCTGTCAATCGCAATAACTCTGTGCCACTCATCCCAGGCATCCGCTGATCAGAGATGATCACTGCAATATCGCCCTGCTCAGCCAGCATTTGTAGCGCGTCGGGCCCGCTGTTTGCCCTGAGGACTTTAAAATCCCGATAGAATGTTCGATACAACAGGTCTAAGTTATCGGGCTCATCGTCTACCACCAAGATCTTGTGCTTAGCCGCCTTTTGTCGTCGATTACGCTCTCTAACTGCCATGCATCAAACTCTCATCTAGGCCGAAACGTCCGCCATGAACTTGTCTGTCATTCGTGCTAAAGATCATTTCTCAGTGGACCTAATAGTTAGAAACTAGTAGGCCGATTAGATTTCGCAAAACGCACTGCATAAATGCGTTTTTACGAGTTTTCTCGTCAGGTACATCAGGGGCTTAGCATTTGTACGTGTCTGACCGCGAAATAGATGCTGTAGCTACGCAACGTCCTACATAAAGTGCCCATCCTCTTTCGAGTTTCTAACTATGTCCCAGGTCAATGCAGAGCGCACCTTGTCTAGTCCCTACGGGCAGCAGCCTTTTCGGATCCGCTCTGCTCATCAAAAAGACCTGTCGCAAATTGTCGCTGTTTTGCTGAGTAGCTTTTACCCTCAGGCACAGGCTACTCAGTGGCTGTATTGGCTAATGCGCTTAGGCATCAAAGAGGACATCAAGACTCGACTTAAAACACCGGCTAGTCAGTATGTCTGTCTCGTTGCCACGACTGTCGATCCAGAATCGGCGCAGTCTGGCAGGGTAGTGGGTACTGCCGAAATTTCGCAAAGGCCCTGTGAGGCCTGGCGACTGCTGCCACCGAAGCGTGCCTACGTGTCTAATCTGGCCATCAGCACGGCCTATCGTCGTCAGGGCGTCGCCCACCAGCTTCTGCAAACGAGCGAAAAAGTCGCCCAAAGATGGGGATTTCACCGGGTGTATCTGCATGTAATGGCTGATAATCCTGCGGCGAGAGCGCTCTACACACAAGCTGGCTATCAACAGTGCGGCGTGAGTAATCCTATCCTCTCTGGTCTGGGCCTCAGACCAGAGCGACTGCTATTGTCGAAACAGATCGTTTCCGAGCAAGCATCTAAGTAGACCAGGCCTCAGCAAAGAGCGGTGCTGTAGCGCTAGTCACCTCCTATGGGTGTGGATCTGAGGTAAATACGTACCGAATTACGGCTTGACGTTACAGCTGGCGATTAGTTTCTTAAGAGAATCTAAAGTAAAGCAAATGCTTCTAAATCCCTGCGATGCTTGAAGTTAGCGTAATGGGGTCGAGCGATCCCCGCACATAGTTGCACAGAAGTTTTATGTACCATGTGTAAAGTACGGGCGGCACTGTCATAAAGAATGAATAAAAACTATTTGTTCTTTTTCGGTTTATTGAAGTTTCGCATCACATTAGAAGGAGCATATTATATTGGTTGCCTCAGGTTTTTCTCTTGGGGTTCAGTCAGTTAAAACACAAGTGAAATCGCTACCAAACGACGCTACAGTCCCAAGTGCTACAGTCCCAAGTGCTACAGTCCCAAGTGCTACAGTCCCAAGTGCTACAGTCCCAAGTGCTACAGTCATCAGCAACGACGGTGCCAATAGCCGCGTAGGTTTTTGCGAACAGATGGCTCCTAGAAAGGCGAGTGCTGCTCGCCCTGAGCTGTCTAGTGATTTTACGGGTGATTTACGTGCGAGTGACCTTAAATGCGCGAGTATGCAGCTGGAGGCTAAGGAGCAGGGTATTAATAAAAGAAGCTGGCGATTCTTCGGTGCATCATTGAATTCAGAACTGAAAGTTGACAATGTGGTGGAAAAGATAGGCACCGGGCAGCTTTGGGTTGTCAATAGTCGTCGTCGCAACGGGCTGATTGTGCTGCGTGAGTTTCATGCAGAATTTGCCGGGCCAGGGGCTGCGGTCGGCGGCTCAGTAGACGATGACATTGTTGATGTGATTCCGATTGGTAATCTTTCGCTATTGAAGCCGGAATCACACGAGGACCATCAGAATGCAATCAAAATTCGACTACAGTGGATTCGTCTAACACAAAATTTTACAGATCAGCCAGAGCCAGATGATAGGGCGCTGATGATTTTAGAACAGTTCAAGACTTATTTTGATCAGGAGACAGTAGATTCAGTCTCTGATAAAGCGTTTGCGATGCTAGTTGGTGTGCTGCCACAGACGATTCGGCGTGTTCGCTCAGGTTTCGTTTGGTGACTGCTGCTGTTAGGCTTTGCAACCCATCACGTGCTGAAGGTTAGCTAAGGTCCGCTGGTTTTCTACGGCAGTGCCGATGCTGATGCGCAGTCCGCCGCCAGTGTGTCGAATTAGGGTGCCTTGAGCGCGAAGCTTTTGAAAGGTTTTGGTGAGGCCTTCTGCCTGACTGGTGGCTTGTATGCAGGCTAGGCCGCGATCGCTCAGCCGAGCGTAGATAAAGTTGCTATTGCTGGGCCAAACCTGTAGGCAGGGATGTTCACACAGAGCCTGCTGTAGTTTTTCTCGCTCGCGCAGCAGTACTGGAATCTGCTCTAGTAGCTGATCGCTGTGTGCAAGTGCAGTGATGGCCGCAGCTTGCGAAAAGCTAGGCAGGTTGTAGGGCAGTCTCAGCTTTTCTAAGGCGGAGATGATGTCGGGGTGAGCAATGCCGTATCCAACCCGGTGGGCTGCTAAGCGGAACGCTTTGGAAAAAGTTCGCAAGATAATCCAGTTGGGGCGACTGAGTGCTTCGGAGAGCGTCGTATGAGCGCTGAATTCAAAGTAGGCTTCATCAACAACGACCAGGATGTCTGTCGGCAACTGCCTGAGCCAATCTAGCTCACGCTGAGTCAGCGCGTTGCCTGTAGGAGAGTTGGGATGCACCATGAAAACGACTTTGACGGGTGCCGTTTGGCTAGAATCGCGGGTCTGGGCGATCGCAGATCGAGCAGCGGTAAGATCTGCTTCAAAGTTATCTTTTCTCTCTACGCTATGAACGGTGATGCCTAGCGTTTTAGCCAGGATGCTGTACATCGAGAAAGTAGGCGTGGCGACTAGAATAGAGCCGTTGTTGCCCAGACAGGTAGCCATCAGGACAGAGCGGATAAGTTCATCGGAGCCGTTACCTAGCGTGATGTTATCCAGGGTGAGGGTGTCTGGATTAATACTGCTAGAAGTGATGGCGTATTCGAGGACGGCTTGTTTTAGCGGGAAGTGTGAGCCATCTGGATAGCGGTTGGCTGCGATCGCCTGCTGGTATTTCTCTGCCAGTACTGCTTTAATCTCATCTGGCAAATCAATCGGACTCTCGTTCGTGTCTAGCGGGTCGACAGTAGGATGCTCAGATGCAGATTCCGCCGTGGGGTGAGGCGATTGATACGCCGCTAACTGAGCTAAATCAGCACGCAAAAAAGACATACAACTCAAACGATCATTTTAGTACTCATGCATTCTACAGCACCGCTCATCGGGTATCATGGCACCCGTCCCCAACCATTCTCGCGCTTTTGGCCATGACAGATTCTGCCGCCCAGTCGTATCAGATTACGCTCCTTCCCGGGGATGGTATTGGCCCAGAGATTATGTCGGTGGCAGTAGACGTACTTAGGCAGGTTGGCGAGCAGGAAAACATTCAGTTTGAGTTTACAGAAGCGCCGATCGGTGGCGTAGCCATTGATGCAGCGGGTTCGCCCTTGCCAGAAGAGACATTGAGCACCTGTCGAAGCAGTGATGCGGTACTACTGGCCTCGATTGGGGGCTACAAATGGGACAATCTGCCTCGCTCGCAAAGGCCGGAAACCGGGCTGCTAGGATTGCGGGCCGGGTTGGGACTGTTTGCGAACCTGCGCCCGGCAACCATTTTGCCACAGCTGCTAGAGGCGTCTTCTCTGAAGCCGGAGGTGGTCGAAGGGGTGGACATTATGGTGGTACGTGAGCTGACTGGTGGGATTTATTTTGGTCAGCCCAAAGGAATTTTTGAAACGGAAGATGGCGATCAGCGTGGTGTGAGCACGATGGTCTACACCGGCAGTGAAATTGATCGGATCGCTCGAGTGGCCTTTGAAACTGCGCAAAAGCGCAAGGGACGGCTGTGCTCTGTGGATAAGGCGAATGTGCTAGAGGTCTCGCAGCTTTGGCGCGATCGCATCACCGCTCTTAGCAAACAATACGCAGACGTTGAACTGTCTCATCTGTACGTGGACAACGCCGCCATGCAGCTCGTTCGCGCCCCCAAGCAGTTTGACACTATCGTCACCGGCAATCTGTTCGGCGATATTCTCTCTGACGCAGCGGCGATGCTCACTGGCAGCATCGGTATGCTGCCTTCGGCTAGCCTCGGGGAAAGTGGTCCGGGCGTTTATGAGCCGGTCCATGGCTCAGCGCCTGACATTGCCGGGCAGGACAAGGCCAACCCGCTCGCTCAAGTCCTCAGCACAGCTATGATGCTTCGCTATGGACTAGGCCAGCCATCCGCAGCAGACCGCATAGAGCAAGCTGTGCTCACAGTGCTAGATCAGGGCTATCGAACCGGCGACATCATGTCCGAAGGCATGAAGGCCGTCGGCTGCAAAGCAATAGGAGAAGCACTGCAAACAGCGCTCGACCAGCAGCTCGGCTAGCAGCTCGACTAGCAATATCTAAATGCTAGTGATTTTGCTGAAAAATGTGACTAAATAGGCCAAGATGAACGCCTTGTAGTAGACTTGAGCCAACTTTTCTGTCACTAGATTCACCATGCCAACTATGACCACCGAAAGGCCCACCAGCGTTGCCAGCAGGCCAATGAGTGCTGCCGAACGCCTTGCCTTTGGAGATGATTCTGCTCTTTTAAACCCGGTACTGATCAAAGCTGCTCGGCAGATTTATCGTGTTTTCTACGAAGTTCATCCAGAAGTAATGCAAAGACCGATCGGTGTGGCTATTGGCCGATTGAATCATCGTGGCAAGCTCGTCTTTGGTGACAAACCCGTTTTACTCCCACAGGAGTGCTTCGTCCCTTTCAATCAAATCGAACCCGATCTAGCGGCGTGAGAGCGGTCTAAGCGAGTCGGCTATTCAGCGAGTCGGCTATTAAGTTCAGCCGATCGAGTTCGGTCTATCAAGTTCAGCCTTATCAAGTTCAGCCTTATCAAGTTTATTAGATGAGTGGGCACCTTAGCTACAGTCCCTCATCAGTGGCAGCAAAAGCCTGTGGATAGCGTTGTTTCTTTCCTAATCGTTTTTATTCTCGGTGCTGCGATCGGTAGCTTTCTGAACGTTGTGGTCTATCGCCTACCAGCAGGGCTGTCTTTATTGTATCCACCCTCCCGGTGTCCAAAGTGCGAAAGACGCTTGAGACCCTACGACAATGTGCCGGTATTTGGTTGGCTTTGGCTGCTGGGCCGCTGTAGAAACTGCAAGCTGCCTATTTCGCTTCGATATCCGCTGGTAGAGTTCGCCACGGGATGTTTATTTGTATCGGTGTTTGCTCGCTTTGGCATGAGCTGGCAGACCCCAGGCTACTGGCTATTTGTCTGCTGGCTGCTGGCTTTGGCACTGATTGATATAGACACGATGACGCTGCCGAATAGTCTGACTACATCTGGATTAGTTTTGGGCTGGGGATTTCAGGGATGGATGAGCTACCTGGCAGCGCCGACGCTTTTGTCTGGACTAGCGTCTGGTGTGGGCGGTGCGCTGATGGCTTTTTTCGCGAGCATTTTTGGGCTGTGGCTGTTTGATTTTGTCGGCGTCGCTGGTAGCCGAGCCTTTGGAAAAGCGGCAATGGGCGGCGGAGATGCCAAGCTGGCGGCGATGATGGCGGCTTGGCTGGGCTGGCCGGGGCTGCTGCTAGCAACGTTTTTGGCGGCAGCGATGGGGTCTGTCATCGGCGGCGGCGCACTGGCGTTGGGAGTATTAGGACCGAAGCAGCATATTCCATTCGGGCCCTATTTGGCTTTGGGCGCTGTGCTGGTGCTTTTCTACGGCAAGCAGCTAATAGACGCTTACCTATCAATCTTTTTTTCATAAGGGCTATAGACCGTAAGCATTAGGACTGTAAGTTTGGAACCGCGAGCAGGTAGCGACTTCCACTTCCCCAAGCTCCACGTCGGATTTCCTACAATGTCACCACACTAGTAGGATAAAGATAGTATTCGCTTCTTCTATAGTGTTTGCCACTTTGTCTCCCGCATTCTCAATGAGTAAAACGCTGGTTATAGCAGAGCAAAGTGGTCAGCTAACGTTCGGATGCATCCGCGCTAGCTGCACCTGCTGTCTTGAGGCGTAGCTTGAGCAAAGTTGATGAGTGGAAAGATGTCGCTGTTTGACTGGTTTGCCAACCGAAAAAAAACGGGTTTAATTAGCCCAGACCATCATGAGAGGGAAATTGCTGACGGGCTGTGGACGAAGTGTGAACGCTGCGATGTGCTCACCTATACGAAGGATCTCAAGGCCAATCAGCAGGTCTGCCCAGAGTGCGGACACCACCATCGGATATTTAGCGTCGAGCGCATAGAGCAGCTAATAGACGAAGGCACTTGGTCGCCAATAGATACCCAGATTGCACCTGAAGATCCGCTGCGGTTTCGCGATCGCAAAGCCTACGCCGACCGCATCCGCGATACCCAGGCCAAGACCAAGCTAGTTGATGGCGTTCAGACGGGCATCGGCAAAATTTCTGGTGAATCGGTGGCCTTGGGCGTCATGGACTTTCGGTTTATGGGCGGCAGCATGGGCTCTGTCGTTGGCGAAAAGCTGACTCGCTTGATTGAACGGGGCACGGCGGATCGCATCCCGGTGATGATCGTCTGTGCCTCTGGCGGGGCCAGGATGCAAGAAGGCATGCTCAGCCTGATGCAGATGGCCAAAATTTCAGCAGCGCTAGAGCGTCACCGGTCTGCCCGTTTGCTCTATATTCCCATTCTCACTCATCCGACGACCGGGGGGGTGACTGCTAGTTTCGCGATGCTAGGCGATATTATCCTGGCCGAACCTGAGGCGACTATTGGCTTTGCCGGACGGCGCGTTGTGGAGCAGACCGTTCGCGAAAAGCTACCTGAGGATTTTCAAACGGCTGAATACCTGCTGCATCACGGCTTCGTCGACAAAATTGTGCCACGTACCCACCTCAAGCAGACATTAGCTCAGCTGATTCGGCTGCATATGCCGACGAAAGGCAAGGTGCCTGTCGTTGCCAAGCAGATGGAAGTGGTCTTAGAAAGAGCTGATTAGATTTCCATCTCTTTCTCTGGTGTAATTTCGATGGGGCTTCAGCGCTTAAGCATCGCTCTCTCGTCCCATTCGTGGCATGATGGAAGGATAATTTGATCTAGACTATGTTGGATCACTGCTGTGTTGCGTGGCTGAAAAGCGAGCATAAAAAATGAAAAAATTATTCCGAAAATGCGCCTGGTTGATGGCGGCGTTTGTCTTTGTGGCGACTGGGCTGTTTGGGGTCGGACCTTTTGTCGAAGGGGCGATCGCAGCCGAACTAAGCGAGAGTCTGCGAACTATTCCTTTAAGCGAAGCGGGCGATACGGTCACACTTTCGCTAGAAGAATTCACCCGAGGGCAGCGCAAGTTCAACAACGCCTGCGCCATTTGCCATCTAGGTGGCATCACCAAGACGAATCCTAACGTTGGTCTTGATAGTGAGGCGCTAGCGGGTGCTTACCCCGATCGAAACAACTTAGAAGGGCTAGTAGACTACCTGCACAATCCAACGACTTACGACGGGTTGACTGAGATTTCTGAGCTTCATCCTAGTACTAAGAGCAGCGACCTCTATCCCAAGATGCGCAGTTTGACAGAAGACGACCTCCGGGCGATTTCCGGTCACATTCTGCTCATGCCCAAGATTCGCGGCGACCAGTGGGGCGCAGGCAAGACTAAGTCTTTGTAGGCGACTTTGATAGCTCTAACGTGATCTCATAGCCAAAATCACTGGCTAAAGGATCTACACTTTAAGCGCAGCGGGAAAAATTTCCTTCTGCGCTTTTTCATGGCCGTAATTTGATTCGCTATCGATTTGTTTATGATTGACCGAAGAGGGCTGCTGCGGGGAAGCGTTGGAATTGCTGTCGGTAGCCTGCTAGCTGGGTGCGGCGCTAACGCTGCCGATGCGCTGATTGTTCTGCTGTTAGAAGGGGCGATGCCTTCGGTTGTCTTGAAAAAGTTTCAGCAGCAGAGCGACACACCCGTAAAGTTTCGGACGGCTGCTCAGGTGCAGACGGTGTTTCAGACGCTGCAAAGGTGGCAGCAGCCAGAGGTAGCAGACAGCTGGCGTAGATTTACACCCTGGCGGCAGCAAGATCAGCCAACTACTGTGGATAATTTGGTTAGCTTGGGAGACTACTGGCTAGAGAGTGCGATCGCCCAGGATTTAATCCAACCGCTTTCCATTCCGGCGACAACACTAGAGCTGCTGCCAGAAAAATGGCAGGCGTTCGGCAGACGCGATCGCGCAGGCAAAATCGATCCAGCTGGTGAACTTTGGGCCGTTCCCTATAAATTGCAGCCCCTGGCTATCGTCTATCGCCATAGCCAGTTTTCAGCCGCCGCAGAATCGGAAAAGCAACCCTTCAGCAGCTGGCAAGATCTGCTCGCCCCAGGCTTGAAAGAGAGTATCGCTCTCCCTAGCCACCCCAATATCATCCTCAGCCTGCTCCAAAAGCTGCGAACCGGAAGCTTTAATCCCACTGACGCGGACAGCGCAGCCAAGACAGATCAGCTAGTTGCACGGCTCAATCGGCAACTGGCTACTTCATTCGCTGAGCTCAAAGCACAAGTTAAGACATACGATTCTGACACAGCGCTCAAAGCGTTGATCAACGAGGATGTAAAAGTGGTCGTAGGCTGGGCTGGCGATGTGGCGATCGCACTGAAGCGATACCAAGATCTAAGAGTAGCCGTGCCCGACGAAGGGAGCTTGCTGTCGGCGGACATGTGGGTGCAGCCCAAAGGCACTGTGCTGAGCGATACTGCCAAGGCCTGGATCGCTTTTTGCTGGCAGCAGGGGCCAGCGACCGAACTCTCAATTGCGCAAACAGGTATCTCACCTATCTTTCTAGCTGAAGAGGCGACAATTCCTGATGCATTAGAAGAAACTCAGCTATCCTTGCAGGCATTGAAAAGGAGCGAACTGCTTTTGCCTTTCTCCCAAACAGTGCAGACAGCGTATATGGATTTTTGGCAGGAGCTGGCAAGCAAACCGCTCGACTAGATCTGTGCTTATCTGGCTGTGTCTTCTGGCTACCTCTTCTGGCTACCTCTTCTGGCTACCTCTTCTGGCTATCTCTTCTGGCCAAGTCTATCTGGCTACATAGAGTTCACAGGATGATGGTGAGACTGTTGTCTCAGGTTTGGAAGTGCTGCAAAAGTAGCTGCCACGGAGGAAGACCGGGCGAGCAATGGTGCGATCGCGTCCGCTTTCTTCTAATGCTAATGCCTCGATATAGTTGTCCACATCGTCGGTATGAAACACCCGTAGCTGATAGCCTTTGGCAGTAGTTTCTTCGCCAAACTGCTGAACAAAACCATAGCGATCGAAGTAAGTAAACTGCGTCCACAGACCGGCGTTGACAATGACATCTACGTATCTGAGTCCATCATTTGTCTCGTAAACGCGCCACTGAGTGATTGCGGCTTCGTTTTGACCGCGTTTGTTGGGGCCATAGCGCTCGTTGAGCTGGTCTTCTATCCAGGCAAAGGTTGGATCGCTCAGCAGGGTGAGCGATAGCTGCGTACTGGCGGAGATTAGCTTTCCCTGATCGGCTGCGAGGAATAGCGGCAGAGCTATTACGTCGGACAGCCGCGATCGCAATCTCGCTAGCTCACCTTCCAAATCTTCTACAGGCACTAGCACATCCGGTGGCAGCTCGAAATAGACATCAGGAATAACCGGACCTTCGAGTTCCAATTGGGCTAAGGCCGTTGAAGCAGCTGCGCAACCTACCATGCCTAAAATCACAGCCACCAACAGCATCCGCTTTTTCACAACCTAGCCTCTATAGTTCACGACTTAATAATCAGGCTTAATGATCAGATGGACTATTAGATAGATTCTGATTCTAACTATTTAAGATGAGCTGGACCCGGTGGATGTGTCCTAGTACCAGGGTCTGGCCGCTGACGGATTCCAGCATGGTGATGATCTCTTTTGGTCGTAGCAGGGTGCCGTCGTTGCGGCAACTGCCTACATAGCGAATAGTCGCCTGACCAGTAGTGGCTAGTTTCCGTTGAACGCTCTCTGCTATGGGTGTCCCGGTTACAGATGTAAGTGAGCCGGAATCAACGGTTGCTAAATCATATAGGTGCGATCGCAAGTTTACCTGCTTCACTTTTCCAGACTTGGTCGTCTTTGTCTGCATAATCTCTTCAGCCAGTAGCACCTGAGACACCCAGATCTGCCAATCTTCTGTGCCCCTTTCTAAAGTCTCTTCCAAACCCATCGAATTGTCTGTGGCTTCAATAGAAATTGCCAGCAGATACTCCGCCCGATCTAGACTTTTGGTCGCCGACGGCAGCTGTAACGAAACTTCTTCCACGCCATGTAGCGGCACTTCTGCGGGCAGCTGCGCTTGAAGCCGCTCTCTGAACTCCGTTGGGCTCACTCTCTGTGTCAGCTCAAAGTCAATAATTTCACCAGTGCTCGTCAGACCCAGCGGCAGCGCATTAGCGGGAGAAATTCGCGGACCAGGATGGAAGCCACCGGTAAAGGCAATCGGCAAAGCTGCCCGGCGAATAGCCCGGTCCATCAGCCGCGCAAAGTCTAAATGGCCAATCAAAGCCATATCCCCTAATTTGCCCGCTCGAACTCTGAGGCGCTGGGCTCTCTCTTGATTGGGCTTGAAGTGGCCGTTAAATTGGGGAATCTCTGGTGGCGCAACGACAATGTTGTGCCCAAAGTCAGGACCGCAAATACCACAGTGAGAGCAGCCTTCAAAAGAACAGTCTGGAACAGTGGCAGCTTCTAAGGCTCGCTTCAAATCATCCTGGAGCCAAGCCTTCTCGATGCCCGTGTCAATGTGATCCCACGGTAGCGACTTGTCTAGGACTGCCATCATAGCTTCGCTCACACCTTGACCGGATTGCTCAGCAGTAGCGATGTTCTCATCTAAGTTCCACTCGCCGCTTTCAACCTGTCGGTACTGCCAGTCTAGTCCTGCTTCTGCGATCGCCTGCGTCCAGGCACCAAAGGCATTCTCCAAACTTTCCCACCAGGCATCCATACCTGCACCCAGTTCCCAGGCCCGACGAACGACTGCCGAGAGTCTGCGATCGCCCCGCCCCACGAAGTTCTCCATTGCCGAAATACGCACGTCGGTAAAGTTTGCCTTGACCCCGCGAATAGCACTCAGCTCAGCCTTTAGAAGAGCCTGCTTGCGCTTGAATTCTTCCGTCGAGACCGAATGCCACTGAAACGGAGTATGCGGCTTCGGCGTCAGATTAGAGATAGTGATATTAAACTTCAGCGCCCGGCGACCTTTGATAAAGCACTCTCTACGCAGCCACCGTACCGTCTCGGCAATGCCCAGCACATCCACATCCGTCTCACCGGGCAAGCCGATCATGAAGTACAGCTTTACCCGATCCCAGCCCTGCTCGTAGGCTGTTTTTACCCCCCGCAGCAGCTCCTCGTTAGTCAGCCCTTTGTTGATGATGTCGCGCATCCGCTGCGTCCCCGCTTCCGGCGCAAAGGTCAGCCCTGTCTGCCGCAAGCCGCCCACGATATTCGCAATATTTTCATCGAACCGATCTACCCGCTGGCTCGGCAGCGACAGGTTGATGTTGTCGTTTTGCAAACGGTTTTTAATTTCCAGACCCACTGCTGGCAACGCCAAATAGTCCGAACAGCTCAAAGACAGCAGCGAAAACTCGTTGTAACCGGTCTCTCGCATGCCCTTTTCAATCGTGTCAATCACCTGCTCTGGTGGCACATCTCTAGCAGGGCGCGTCAGCATTCCCGGCTGGCAAAACCGACAGCCTCTAGTACAGCCTCGTCGAATTTCTACCGTCAGGCGATCGTGCACGGTCTCGACGTAGGGCACCAGTCCAATTGAATACTCAGGCATCGGCGGGGCAACTCGGCGCAGAATTCTGGCTGGCACATCCGAACGATTGGGATGTACCGAGCCGTCTGCCGCCATGTCATAGAAACGAGGTACGTAGATACCTGGCACCTGCGCTAGATCCAGCAAAATCTCTTCGCGACTGAGTCCAGCAGCTTTACCTTCTTCTAGGACTAGGCCCACTTCTGGCAGCAGCTCTTCACCATCGCCCAAGGCCACAAAGTCAAAAAAGTCAGCGTAGGGTTCGGGATTAGACGTGGCGGTGCCCCCACCTGCAAAAATCAATGGCCAGCTGCCGTCTGCCACGTTCCAGGTGCTTCCTTTTGCCTGTTTGTCGCGTTCTTTCCATGTCAGCGGCACCTGCGCTAGAGACAGCATTTCTAGGATGTTGGTAGCACCTAGTTCGTAGCTGAGACTAAAGCCAAGAATGTCAAAATCAGTGAGGCGGCGACGAGATTCTACGGCGAAAAGCGGTGTTTGACTGCTGCGGAGCTTTTCGGTGAGATCGGGGGCCGGAAGGTAGGCGCGATCGCACAGCTGCCTAGGCTGAGCATTCAAAATGCTGTACAAAATGATGTGACCCAGATTAGACGCGCCCACCTCGTATATTTCTGGATAGGTGAGCACCCATCGCACCGCCGCCGCAGACCAGGGCTTGTGAACTGCACCGCGCTCGTTGCCTAGATATCTGGCAGGGCGAGAAATATCAGCGTTGAGCAAATCCGCGACAGTCTCAGACGAAAAGGTGGTGGATACAGAAGGCACAGCAGTTACAACAAGAAATATCTAGGCACCCACTATATCGCAAACCTTCATACCGCAAACCTTAGGTCTACATCTGAGGAGTACAGAGCAGGCGTCAAGCGTGGGAATACAGGGCACTATCAAGGCGCTATTGAACCTACAGCGTTGTTGAGCTGTGATGATACTGACAGCTACGAAAAAAGCGCTTTCTCTGATGCTCAGAAAGCGCTTCTCACAGTGGTTTTAACAATGCTTAGTTTTCAAAAATGCTCAGCTTTTAAAGATGCCTAGTTTTCAAAGGTGCCCATTTGTCGAAGATGTCCGTAGTCCAAAAAATACCCAGCGCTTGAATCAAGCTTACGCTGCCACCGGTATAGTTTCTCGCTCGACAATCGTAAACAGGCGATCGATCTGAGTAAGCTCCAGCACGATGCGAATAGAAGGTGGCGCAGAGCGAATGCTGAGGCGATCGTAGTAAGGCTTTGCTGCATTGAGTGCAGACATCAATGAAACGAGTCCGGCATTGTCCATCGATTCTACTTTGCTCATGTCTACGACTAGCTCACTAGTTTGTTCTGTAGCCATCGCAGAGGCTAGCTGCTGCTGAAAGCTGGATGCACTCTCAGCATTCAAAATACCAGCAGGACAGATAACCGTAACGGGGCTATTTAGGGTTGACATCTTACGCTTTCCTCAGTTGACGTTTGATAAACTGCTTGAACTGATCACTTTAGTGAATTCAGAGACGACGTACTCACAAACGACGTACTCATAGACGACATATTCGGGACACAGGTCGAGAATACGGCTAAATACTACAGAACACCTAATTAAAAAAATACCCTACAGAGCATCTTACTTAGACGGTGAAATGACTTACTCTTCTTTACTTCTCAGGGGTACGGTTACAAACTTAATTGGTTGAGTCGAAACAGGTCAGAAAACAACAGAACATTTGTCCAAATCTTGACCTGCCTAATTATTCCTTGAAGTTTCTACCGGGTAACAATACTTAAAATCAATATGCCTATAATTTTCGGTGTCATCAGCTACAAAGCTGCTGCTGACACTGTACTTTTCTATCTAAAGGTAGGAATCCAAATCAGAAGTTTTGTATCGATTTAACCTCAAAGTATCCGATAGAACAGCTTGTTTACGTCTATCTCGCATCTATTATGAGGACAGTTCGCTGAGCCGGGGGAAGTGGAAGATATCAGTATGTGCTTCCCAGAAATTATGGATAAATGCGTTTAGCTGGCTGCTGCTGCGCTGAGTATTGCCGTTTGGTGCTATTTTCAGCTGAACGATCAGTGAGAAAAAATCAAGGTCGTAGGCGAGCTGGAAGGGAGCGATCGGCCAAATCAGATCGGGGCAACCCTCTAAGTCGTATAGCTTCAGATTAGATTGCTCGGGCGATCGCGCCGTGCTGGCGATGATATCCTGTCGCTTTGCAGAAGGAACGCCTTCGGGCAAGCCTTGAATCAGAAGAGTTGGACGCGCCCAGCATAGCCGCCTTTGACTGACGACCTGAATGGCTTCGGCATATAGCCGGGATGAGCCATGCTCTAGATAAAGGATTTGAGAGGGAACAACGCTCATGGAGGTATACAAGCTATAAGGGCATTAAGAAACTGGTCACGTCGTTAAACGGGAAAAATCCGTTTAGATTGTGGGTCTACTTATTTTATTTGACTAAGATATATTAAGATTGTTTAACATTTCTACACATTACCATTCAATAGGGCTGCATTTCAATTCCGTGGGTTTGGACCCGTGGATATCGGCCCTGTAGGGCGTATCTGGAGATGCGTTGCACAAAAATCTCTCGAATTGTGGAGATTTTTCTATTTATTGGGCAGTTATAACGCGATCGCTCACAATGATGAGAGTCAGCTTTACTCAGTAGCAAAGTCTTAGATTGATAACATGTCTACTTCTATTAGCACTATCGAAAAACCATCGGTTTCGACCGTTCGTAAGATCGCCCCTCGCTACCGGGTGCTTTTGCACAACGATGATTTCAACAGCATGGAGTATGTGGTAGAAGCGCTGATTGAGACGGTGCCTTCACTGACCGCACCTCAGGCGATAGACATCATGATGCAGACCCATAACTCAGGTATTGGGCTAGTGATTGTGTGTGAGATGGAGCATGCCGAGTTTTATTGTGAGGGCCTCAAGAGTAAGGGTTTGACCAGTACAATCGAGCCGGAAGAATAGCCAGAGGAATAGCCAGAGGAATAGCCAGAGGAATAGCTAGGTGAGCGGGTGGCGATCGCTCGCACTGTTGGAAAGCAAAACTATTGAAAAGCAGACTATCAGGCTGGACAAAGCGGCAGAGGGCCTGGCCGCGCATTGGGCTGTTTCTCCTCCTGCTGGCCTTGGTTTGGCTGCCCTTTGGTGCTGCGGTCTACCTTCCTGAGGCTTGGCTAGGTGAATCAAATGCTGCACAGATTGTAGTGCTAGCACTGCTGTACGTCGGCTTTTTGGTGGGCTTGCCCTACTGGGGAAAGCTCATTCACGGCTGGCAGCATCCTTTTAGACAGTGTGGACTAATTTGGCAGGCCCAGACTGGTCGCGATCTGCTACTGGCCTTTGTGATTGGTGCGCTGGGCGTCTTTAGTCTGTTCGGTATAGAGACGCTGTTGGGCTGGGCGACACCGAGTACACCTAGTCCGCGACTAGTCAGGTTTGTTTTTGAGGGGCTGCTGATGGCGCTGGCCGTTAGCTTTGCAGAGGAAATGCTGTTCCGTGGCTGGGTACTCGCAGAGCTAGAGAAGGACTACAGCTCGATAAGTGCTTTATTGATGGATGCGGTCTTCTTTGCGACGACACATTTTATTAAGCCGTGGGCTGAGATTGTTCGGACGTTTCCTCAGTTCTTTGGGCTGGTGGGGTTGGGGATGGCGCTGGTGTGGGCGAGGCGATCGCCAACGGGTTCAAAGGCTGGCTCGAAGCCTAGTTCAAAGGCTGATTTGATGAACGGCGCGGGCGATCGCGTTAGTCGATTGGGCTATCCAATTGGGCTGCACGCTGGGCTGATCTGGGGATATTACATCGTGAATGTAGGCGGACTAAGCGAATACACAGGCCGCGCCCCCGAGTGGATTACTGGAATAGACCGCAATCCACTGGCAGGACTGATGGGTTTGATCTTACTGGGACTAATTGCCCGGCAGTTTGCCAAAACTGCCCAAGCAAAGACCACGCAGTCTTGTTTAGACCAAGCCTAGCACCGCTGCTAACAAAGCCTGCTGTGCGTGCATCCGATTTTCAGCTTCATTCCAAATCCGTGACTGTTTGCCCTCCATGACCACTTCGGTGATCTCTTCACCTCGATGGGCGGGTAGACAGTGGAGGACGATGGCGTCTTTGTGTGCGATCGCCAAAGCAGACTCATTAATCTGATAGGGCTCAAAAACGGGAACTCGCGTTTGGGCCAAGTCTTCTTGCCCCATACTGGCCCAAACATCGGTATAGAGCGCATGGGCTCCTTCAACAGCAGCTTTAGGATCTGTGGTGACGATGACTTCACTACGGCCTTGGGCGATTGATTCGGCCTTTTTCAAAATCACCTCATCCGGCTCATAGCCTGCTGGAGTTGCGATCCGAACGTTCATGCCCACGAGCGCACAGCCTAGGATCAGCGAATGAGCAACATTATTGCCGTCACCTAGGTAGGTCATGGTGAGTCCGGCCATCTGACTAAATTCTTCTTGAACGGTTTGCAGATCGGCCAGAATTTGGCAGGGATGCTCTAAGTCTGTGAGAGCGTTGATGATGGGAATATCAGTGTGGTGAGCAAATTCCTCGACTTCGGTTTGGGCAAAGGTGCGAATGGCGAGCACGTCTAGGTAGCGATTGAGGACGCGGGCGGTATCGGCGGTCGGCTCGCCTCTGCCGATCTGGGTGAGGTTGGCGTTGAGATCGATCACCTGACCACCCAGTTTATACATAGCGGCGGTGAAACTAACGCGGGTGCGCGTAGAGGCTTTCTTAAAGACAAGGCCCAGGATTTTTTGAGGGCACTGGGGGTTGATTTCTCCGGACTTGATTTGAGCAGCGATCGTGAGCAAGTACTGCATTTCGTCTGGTGTGAGGTCTGCGAGGCTTAGAAGATCTCTACCCTTGAGTGCTGCCATGGACGTTTCCTTCGTTATATAGTGTGAGCTTTTGAATGTATCGCTTCGGCTAGTGTGAACGGTGGGTTTACGCAAAGTAAAAAGCTATCAGATGTTTTGTGAGAGGGGAAGGGGTGATGGGTGTGTATTCGCGGGTGATTTTTCCTCGGCTGCTGGAGATGTCGATGTCGTCAGAGTCGATGACGGGCTATCGTCAGCAGCTTTTGGCTGGGGTGTCGGGAGATGTTCTGGAGATCGGGTTTGGCACAGGGCTAAATTTGCCGCACTATTCGGAGGCAGTGAGCTCTTTGACGACGGTGGAGCCGAATCAGGGGATGAGTGCGATCGCCCAAAAAAGAATCGACGCCAGCCCAATCGAAGTAAACACCACTCTGCTGAGCGGCGAAGACCTTTCCCTACCCGACGAAAGCTTTGACAACATCGTCTGCACCTGGACGCTATGCAGCATTCCAAACGCCAAGAAAGCACTCAGCGAAGCGTACCGAGTGCTCAAACCAGGCGGTAAATTTTTCTTCATTGAGCACGGACTCAGCAACGAGCAGAGCATTCAGAGCTGGCAAAACAGAATCACACCCATTCAGCGCATCGTCGGCGATGGCTGTCATCTCAACCGCAATATCGGCAAGCTAGTCGCTGAGGTCTTTGACGAGATCACCGTAGAAGAGTTCTATGCAGACGATCTGCCGAAAATAATGGGGTACTTCTATCGAGGCACGGCAACTAAGAAGTGAGCAGGGACTACCTATCTACGATGGCGCTTTTTCGAGTCTTCTTATGCTTTTGTGATGATTCAGTTATCTGTGTGGGTACTTTGAGTCATCAATAAAAATAGGTACGAAGATGCGACGCAAAAGACCAAACATGATCACAACGATCGGCTTGTATACAGGGGGTCTACTCCTAGTCATTTTTGCGGTGCTTCTGCTTCTGCAAGCAACGGGTGTTGTTCCTGCTGTTTCTAACACCGTCTACGTGGCTATAGTTCTGCTAGCGGCTGGCTGTGGCCTCCTTTACGGCATCGGCAACAGAGCGTGACGACACACCTCGTAATCTCACCGTCCAGTTAAAAACCGCCAGTATTAAACGTATTGGCGTTCAATGCTAGCGGTTTCGTTGTCCATCTGCTTTATGTGGCACGCACAAGCGATACCAACGGGTGCGGTGCCGGTTACTTTTTCTTGCTAGGTGGATTGAGCGCATTGTCGAGCACTTCACGGGCCGCTTCGGCTTCGTCTTTGGCATCGCGATACTTTAGATTAGTTTGCGCGAATGTCTTGAGCGTCTTGAAGCCGGTGTTCAGCTCTTCGATTTGCTCTTCTTCGATCACTTCATCGGTAAAGAGCAGATCAATTAGCTCTCTGACCTTGAGCGCTTCTTCTCTAGAACCCTGTACTTTGACTTTGAGCTTGGAGAGATTGCTGAGGGTTTGCACCGCATCGACGACTGCGTTTTCTTCGTCGGTGGGTTCGGTCGTGGGTTCTTTCACTTCGATAAATTCCTTGGGGTTGAAGCCGTCGTCAAGCTCGGTGGGGAGCTCTCCCTCGTCTAATAGTGCCATGAGCTGGTCCATGGCCTTCTCTCTGGCTTTGTTTGAATCGCGGCCTGGAACGTCTATTAAAACTTCTGGGCTTTGCGCAAGCGTGTATTGAACCATAATCCCTGCCTAGTAATTTTGTACTGTCATCTTAGCGGATAGGGTTAAAAAATCGTGGGCGAAGTTTGAAAGTCGGCCAGCCGAAATCAAAATCCTGCCCTGGAGATATTTAGTACGTCTTTTTGTGCTGATATGCAAGTGGTTTGTTGAGATAAGTCGAGCTGATGACCCTTTTTTTTTAATCAGCTGATGTGGTCAAGTACGTACGTGATATCTAAACCGCATCGGCGTTGAAAGAGAACAGGATAAGCTATTTCTTTTGACGCACCTCTGACTATGATTTCTTCGCTAGTACCTAACGATAGGCATCCTCAACCGCTGACAAAAAAACTCGTGTTAGTGGCTGCAGCGCTAAGTGCCAGCCTGTGCAGTGTCGGCTGGGTGACTGCCGCTGATGCTCAGATAGTTTTGCCCTCTACTACTGAGCGAGAAACGCCTGAGCAGGATCTACGTGAGCGGCTAGAGCAATTGCAGGAAGGGGCAGAAGCTATGCCCGAACTACCGGTATCTGAGAGCGGGGCAACGGGTGATACGGGTGGTACGGTGCGGTTTCCGTCGTTAGGTAGCGCAGTCTTTGATGCACAGCTAGCGGGCTATCAGTCTTATGTGGAATCTGTAGGTACGCCAGACATTCTGATTGTGGGCAGCTCTAGGGCGTTGCAGGGGATTGATCCGACGGAGCTGAGCTACCGGCTGTCGGTACAGGGATATGACGATCTGAAGGTATACAACTTCAGCGTGAATGGAGCAACGGCGCAGGTGGTGAACTTTGTGGTTAGTGAGCTGCTGCCGGGGGAGTTGCCTAGGGTGATTGTGTGGGGTGATGGATCGCGGGCGTTTAATGAGGGGAGGCGCGATCGCACCTGGGAAAGCCTCGCCGCCTCACCTGGCTATCAGGCTGTTCTGCATGGAGAAAAGCCTGCGATCGCAATTGACAGTTCTGATCAGGTAGCTGAAATGGCGTCTGAAGTGGCGATCGCACCAGCGTCAGAACCAGAATCAGCCTCAGAACTCGAGCTGGCGCTAGAAGCGGAGCCATTAGCTGCTGATCGGCTAGATGATTCTGTGATTGTGCGCTCAGGCGTCACTCTCAAGCTTGTAGAGATTGCGGAACTAGAAACCAGCGCTGATGAAATCGATCGGTTGGGGTTTTCGGCGGTGGGCGATCGCTTCAACCCAGCTATCTACTACCGAGAATTTGCCAAAGTGCAGGGTCGATATGACGGAGCCTATTCGCCGTTTGTCTTGGGCGGTCGTCAGTCAGAAGCGCTAGATCAACTGGCGGCTTTCGTCGATCAGCAAAGCTCGCGGCTGATCTTCGTGAATTTACCGCTGAGTGCTAGCTATTTAGATGCGCATCGGCTGTATTACGAAAATCAGTTTCAGGATTTTCTAGTGGTGCAGGGCGATCGCGCTGGCTTTGAAGTGGCTGATCTGCTGACTCAGTGGCAGACGCAGCCGGAGCTATTTGCCGATCCTAGTCATATTAACCAGTATGGGGCAGCTGCGATCGCCCAGCAGCTTGCCCGCGATCCTATCCTTCTCCTAGCACTTGAGCCAGCAGAAAGCGAGCCGACAGAAATCAACCCGGTAGAACTTAATTTAGTAGAACCAGTGCCCTCTAGCCCATCTGTCATTCCTACTGCGCCGCTACCTAGCGAATCACCATAGGTGAGACGGCTCAGAACTAGAGAAACTGTTGCCTAGAGCACAGCATCATCTTTTCAAGCCTCTTATATTGTCATCAACGCCCGGTTGGAAAGCGCTCTCCAACGCCTGTGTAAACCACATTCCGACTGACGCGTCTCTTCGAGTCATGGCCCTTTTGGCGCTTGCTGCTCGACTTAAATAAAAGATACTAAAGGCGATTATAGAATCAACATTTAACCATTCATGGAACCCTCGAGCTCAGCCATACGCTGAGCTTTTTTTTGACTAGATTTTTCGGTAGAGCTAAACCTTCTGTCCGATAATGGTCCGATGACGAGGACTATTGGCAATAATTTGAGGCGCAGCAAAACCAGCCTCCTGAAAGGCCCGATCCATGTCCAGCGAAAAATACTGATCTAAATAGGGTTCAGTGCTCTTGAGCAGAGTAAATACGTAGGGCGGTAGTTCCCGATAGATCTTGCTTGCCGGATTCATATCCATAATCGCAAAATGTCCACCCGGACGAACCAGCCGATACGCCTCAGCGAGAATATCTTTGGCAGCGGAAGTTGGTAGCTCGTGAAAGACCAGGAACGCTGAAACTAAATCAGCAGCGTTCGCGCTCAGACCTGTCTTTTCAGCAGCAGCATGTACCCAGCGGATAAGATGGGGCTCGGCCAGCTTTTTTTGTCGATATTGGCCAACAGTTAGAAAATAAGGCGAGAGTTCAACCCCAGTGACCTGCGCAGCCGGAAACGTCTCTTGAATGGCGGACGTACTCACGCCTACACCGCAGCCTAGATCGACGATCTCGCCGGGCGTTTTGGGTAATAAATTGACCAAGATCTGATGATAGCTGGCCCGCAGACTGGCATCTCCTTGTATTCCTGAGCGATCGTCTTCGTCTGGCCAGATGCGAGCATGTACGGCCCGCGCTGCCACGTCCACTTCCATCGCGGGGAGCCAGCCCAAGTTACCATCGTCATAGGCGTGGAACTTTTTGACATAGTAAGGCGGGTACTGAATGTCGAGATTCGCGATCGCCCTTAGCTCCTCCTCCCAAATGGGATTCACTTTTGCGTCTGTCGCAGATGGCGTGATATCAACTTCTCGCGTCTCCAGTGCCTTTACCTCGTCGCGCCAATACACCCCAATCGTCTCCGCCCGGTCCATCATCATCTGGCGCGCCCGCTGTCTAGCAAACTGTGCAAGCGGCTTTATGCCCAGTAGCCCATTGACTAAAGAAGTGGTTAAAGAAGTTTTTAGAGAAGTTGCTACCGTATTCATAAAGCACCACCTATCAGCAAAAGTTTAAGGAAAAAGGCACAGCCATTTAGCTCGTCCGTATTATCTCAGAGCCTACTAGGTTCGATCCCAAACTGGAACAAACCCTCACAAACAGCCAAAATCGCTCCAGAAAACGTTAATTTAGGCTTATACCGCCTTACTATTGTCATCATGGAAAATATCTACGAAACCCTGCTCGATCAAGCTGGCCGGAAAGCTTTTGAACTGCCCGGTGCTTACCCTCACTACAACCCCGATCGACCCGGCCAAGTAGAACATATTTCCCTAGACCTCGTTTTTGACATCCCCCAAAAAAGCTACAGCGGTACCTGCAAAGTCACCATCAGACCAGTGGTCGATGGCGTCAGTAGCCTAACCATGGACGCAGTCGATCTGAAGATCAAATCAGTCAAAGTCGGCAAGACCAAGCAACTATTCGACTACGACGGCCAGCAGCTAAAAGTCACGCTTAATACGCCTACCACTACAGACAAACCCTTTACGCTAGCTATTAATTACGCTGTCGAGAATCCTCAGCGCGGCCTCTATTTCGTCGGCCCTGATCAGCATTACCCTGACAAACCCACACAAATATGGACGCAGGGCGAAGATGAAGATTCTCGCTTTTGGTTTCCTTGCTTTGACTATCCTGGCCAGCTTGCTACCTCAGAAATTCGAGCGCAGGTGCCCAAAAAGTTCAAGGTGGTCTCCAATGGTGAGCTAGTTGGCACCGAAAACGAAGGCACCGACAAAATCTATCACTGGAAGCTGGATAAGCCGCATCCCAACTATCTAATGACACTAGCAATCGGTGAATTCGAGGAAATAGCCGACGAGTGGAAGGGTAGACCCGTCCGCTACTTTTTCGAGAAAGGGCATAAGGCAGAAGCCCAACTCACCATGGGCAAAACGCCTCAGATGCTAGATGCACTCAGCAAGTGGTTTGGCTATACCTATCCATTCTCTAACTATGATCAGGTGTGCGTCAGCGACTTTATTTTTGGCGGGATGGAGAATACGACGACAACGCTGCTGACTGACCGCTGCTTGATCGATCAGCGAGCGGCAATTGATAACATGCGAGCTGAAACGCTGGTTGCTCACGAGCTAGCTCATCAGTGGTTTGGAGACTTGATCGTAATCAATCACTGGTCACAGGCGTGGGTAAAAGAAGGGGCCGCGACCTATTCCGAAGTGCTGTGGATAGAAGAAACTCAGGGAAAAGATGAGGCATATTACTATCACCTAAACCACGCTCGCGATTATCTAAGTGAAGACAAAAGTCGCTATCGTCGACCGCTGGTGACTCATATCTACCGCGAGGCGATCGAGCTGTATGACCGGCACATCTACGAAAAGGGATCTTGTGTATATCACATGATTCGGATGGAGCTAGGCGATGAGCTGTTCACTAGAGCCTTAAGCACGCTATTAGAAGACAATGCGCACGGCACGGTTGAAACAGTGGATCTACTGCGAGCGATCGATAAAGCTACGGGACGTAATCTGCGGTTTTTGTTTGATCAGTACGTGTATCGGGGCGGTCACCCAGACTACAAGGTGAGCTACAGCTGGGATGGCGATAGCAATCTAGCTAAGCTGACTGTGACGCAAACGCAGGTAGAAGACGGCAAGTCTCAGGTCCAAGAAGGCTTATTTGATCTAAAGGTGCCGATCGGGTTCGGCTATGTAAAAGAGGGAAAGCCAGAAATCAAGACTTTCAAGGTTCGAGTGCATGAGAGAGAGCAGGCGCTGTATTTTCCGCTAGAAGAAAAGCCCGGTTTTATTAGCTTTGATATAGGAAATCATCTTTTGAAAACCGTTGATCTGGCTTACCCAGTAGCAGAACTGAAGGCACAGCTACAGTCTGATCCCGATCCGATCTCTAGACTGTTTGCAGCTGAGGCTCTGGCGAAAAAAGGCAGTTTGGAAGCGGTTGATAGTTTGGAGAAAGCGCTGAAGGATGAGCCCTTTTGGGCGGTGCGTGCTGAAGTTGCTGAGCAGCTTGGCTCTGTACAGCTAGCTCAGGCTGAGGCTGCGTTGATTGGTGGATTGAAAGATAAGCATCCTAAGGTACGGCGAGCTGTAGTTTCAGCTTTGGGCGGCGTGAAGACAGCGGATAGCTACAAGGCACTCAAAAGCGTGGTTGAAAAGGGAGACGAGAGCTATTACGTGGAGGCAAGTGCAATCCGATCGCTCGGAAAGATTGGGACGGCAACGATTGATGGCAAAGATAAAGAGAAGAAAACTTTAAAGCTACTCGATACGGTTTTGAAAGAGAGAGAAGGATGGAATGAGGTGGTCAGGAGTGGTGCGATCGCAGGACTCAGCCAGTTCAAAACCTCCGAGGCAGCCTTGGACCTACTGCTACCCTATACCGAGCTAGGCGTTCCTCAACCGCTGCGGCTAGCCGCCATTCGATCGCTAGGAACGATCTCTACCGGACAAGAGAAAATCGCGACAGAAAGAATATTAGAGAGATTGGAAGCGCTAGCCAGAGAAGACTTTTTTCTTACTCAAGTGGCAACCGTTGCCGCACTTTCGCAAATGGAAGCGCGAGGTGCGATTTCTATTCTGCGAAGTCTAGCAGATCACAGCCCAGACGGGCGGGTAAAGCGGCGAGCTGATGAGGCAGCGCAGAAGGTGCAGAAAAAGATTGGATCGGATAGTGCGATCGCCGATCTGCGCCAAGAACTTGACGAGGTCAAACAAACCAACAAAGACCTCAAGAGTCGATTAGAAACGCTAGAGGCAAAATCCCAGGAATAAACCGCGTCAACAGCTACAAAAGAGTCGCTCTTCGCAGTCAGGGGAAAGGGGTAAACAGATAACAAATTCTGTTCCTTTCCCCCTAGAAGAATTGCACAGTAGCTGTCCTTGATGCTTGTCCACCACAATTTGATAGCTAATGGCCATGCCCAAACCGGTGCCTTTTCCCACCGGTTTGGTTGTAAAAAAGGGATCAAAAATCTTTTGCTGAACGGCTTCATCCATACCAGTACCATTGTCAGCAATGCTAATCGTAACCTGTTCTTTCTGATAAGCAGTTGAGATAGTAATCTCGGCATCTGCCGTTTGAGCTTCTTCTAAAGCATCAATTGCGTTGACTAATATATTCATAAAAACTTGATTCATCTGTCCTGCATAGCAGGCTATAGGAGGCAACTGACCATAGTTCTTGGCTATCTGAATGATAGGACGCTTATCAGTTTCCTTGAGTCGATGGTTCAAGATGACCAGCGTACTTTCAATTCCAGCATGCAGATCTACTTCTTTATGCTCAGCTTCATCCATACGAGAAAAGGTACGCAAAGAGAGCACTATTTGCTTAATGCGTTCAGCTCCTATCTGCATTGAACGAACTGTCTTGGGTAAATCTTCTAACAGAAAATCTAGCTCAATTTCTTCTACGCAAGACTTTACCGCAGATAATGGTTCTGGATAACAGCTTTGATACACCGATATCAGCATCAGCAAATCTTGAATATATTGATTTGCATGTTCAATATTGCCGTAGATAAAGCTGACCGGATTGTTGATTTCGTGAGCGATACCTGCGACTAGTACGCCTAGTGACGACATCTTCTCCGCCATCAGTAGACGAGACTGCATAGCCTGTACATCAGCTAGAGCCCGTTCTAGCTCTTCACCACGGAGTTTAAGAGTAGTTTTGGAGGTTTGTAATTCTTGAATAGTTTTGCTTAGCAGCGATTCTGCCTGCTGGCGGCTACGATGCCATCGATTGAGCGTTTGTTCGTTTCGAGCTAGCTTCTTCTGAAGTCGGTGGTTTTCCTTCTCCAGAGTCTTCAGACGCTGCTCGAATGACTCGATCTCTGGCATTTTAATCACTCCGCTCCAATCAAAACTGTCACTAGCGTCTCTTGGTGATAGCGTACATGGGCACCCACTTCGAGCGGGCTAATCTCTCCAAAGGTATAGAAACCAAATACGGGGACAGTCGTATCTATCAGCTGCTGACCTAGTTCATACTCCTCTCTAGTACGATGCCCTAGTAACCAACGGCGGGCCGCACAGGAAAATAGAAAAACTGCGGCTGGTTTTTCACCAGGATAGCGATCGAGCGCTTGCTTAATAGAATCTTTGGCTGCGCTAACAATATGGTCGGACGTAGCGTAGGTGATTTGAACCTTAGCCTGTTCTGGTATTTCTCCTGTAAATAGAATGCTACCCGATTCCAAGTCCCATTCATTAGAAGCTCGCAGGTAGAAGCAGTCGCTCTCTTCCTCAAAAATGGCCAGGGGATACTCTCCAGAAATGGGTAAATCGCCTAAATAGTCTCGATAAAATTTTGTGGCAGGCTGATGGTCGATTTCGTACACAACTGGGCTGCTGCACTTCGTGATTACAGCTTTGCGACTCAGCGGCTGCCAACCACTGGCTACACCGTGTGACACGCTCAGATCGCCGCTGAACACTAGAATAGGCAGTCCGTTTTGGACAACATCTCCCTGGAAGAACTGATAGGTCTGGTCAAATTGAAAATGGTCAGCGGAGCGACCACCTACGATAGGCACTCCCACAGGCAGCAGCTTTTGAAGCTGGCGTAGAGCCGGTTCTGTACCTTCTGCAATCCCGTCTGGGATGGTAATACAGAGTTTCACATCGGAAAGATCGGCTAACTCTAGAGATGCGATCGCCTCATCAGCAACGGCAGTAGAATCCTCTGCTGACAGCCCCCGACCCAATCCAGCTCGGATTTCCACAGTATCTGTACAAAACATCATCAGAGTGATCGAATCTTCCTGAAACCCCATCACTGAGGATATTTCTCCGTAGGTCGTCCCACCAATCAAGGGCATCTTCGGAAAAATGTTTTGGATGCGAGAAAGAATCAGGGCATGGTCAAAGTCAATTGCTGCTAGCAATATACTGGCCTGGGGTCGTTGATGCTCTAACTGGGCCATACATTGCGATATCACGTCTGAAACCGCATCTTCAGTATCCGCTTCGATACTATGGCCTACTATCACTTTGAACATCGATACCTCCTAACCCCATCTCTTTTTTAGCAGCCTACTAGATCCGCACAGTCCGGAGACAGAACACTAGCATGAGCGCATTCCTTAAAGTTAACTGTGGATTGTACGCAGTACGCATCCGAGGATTTGCTAAGAAATCTTGGTGAGTCCTTTCTTTGGAACTATGCGAACAACCAGTATCTCCGTACTGCGACAGAGCTTAGGTTTTGAGAATTTCTGCTAGACATAAAGCCTTAGGTCTTTTATCGCCGGAACGCAGCTTACATGGAAAACTATGATGTCGTTATTATTGGCGCGGGCCATAATGGTCTTGTCTGCGCAGCCTATCTGCTGAAGGCGGGATACAGCGTTGCGCTATTAGAGAAAAGATCGATTCCAGGTGGGGCGGCTACGACTGAGGAATTGATGCCTGAAGAAGCGCCTGGGTTTGTGTTCAACCGCTGCGCTATTGACCACGAGTTTATTCATTTAGGCCCAGTTGTAGAAGAGTTAGAGCTGAACAAATACGGTCTGGAATATCTGTTTTGCGACCCTACAGTGTTTTGTCCGCATCCAGACGGCAAGTACTTTTTATCTCACAAGTCTGTTGACAAAACCTGTGCGGAAATTGCTCAGTTTAACCAGCGCGATGCTGAAAAGTACGCGGAGTTTATTGACTTTTGGCAGCGGTTTCAGAAAGCGATTAAACCAGTATTCAATGCGCCACCGCAGGCAATCTTTGACATCTTGGGCAACTACGATATCAAAAGTATTCAAAATTTGTTGAGCATTTTAGGCGGGCCGCACAAGTCGCTCGATCTAATCCGGACGATGTTGACGAGTCCAAAAGATTTACTAGAGGAGTACTTCGATTCGGAATTTGTGAGAGCGCCGCTGGCTAGATTGGCCTCAGAGTTCGGTGCGCCTCCTTCGCAAAAGACAATTTCTGTGGGCGGTATGATGATGGCGATGCGGCACGATCCCGGCATGGCTAGACCGAGAGGTGGGACGGGCGCTCTGGTTCAATCGCTGCTGAATTTGGTCAAAGACAAAGGCGGGGTCGTGCTGACTGACCAGAACGTTAAGCGCATCTTGCTTGATGGCAAGAAGGCCGTAGGCGTTGAGGTTGAAGGCGGAAAAGAGTACCGCGCTAAGCTGGGCGTTATCTCCAATATTGACGCTAAGCGAGTGTTCATGCAGATGCTGGAGCCGGGAGAGATTGCGGCTGTCGATAAAGATTTGAGAGAGCGGCTAGATAGACGCATCGTCAACAACAATGAGACGATCTTGAGAATTGACTGTGCGCTGTCTGAAGCACCGCGATTTGAGCATCACAATCACCGAGACGAGTACCTGATCGGCTCGGTGCTGATTGCAGACTCTGTGCGTCAAGTAGAGATTGCGCATACAGAGCCTTCGATTGGCAATATTCCTGTCGACGATCCTTCTTTCTATGCGGTCGTGCCGACGATGAGAGACCCGAGCATGGCTCCAGATGGTAAGCATACGCTGTGGGTTGAGTTCTTTGCGCCGTACCAGATTAATGGTGCGGAAGGGACTGGATTCGCCGGTACGGGTTGGACGGATGAGCTGAAGAACAAAGTAGCTGACCGGGTAATGGATAAGTTTGCAGACTATGCACCGAATATTAAGCAGTCGATTATTGCGCGGAATGTGGAGAGTCCGGCAGAATTAGGCGATCGCCTAGGTGCGTACAAAGGCAACTACTATCACATCGATATGACACTAGATCAGATGGTGTTTTTCCGACCGCTGCCTGAGATTGCTAACTATACAACGCCGATTGAAGGGCTCTATCTAACCGGGGCAGGAACCCATCCCGGTGGTGCTATTTCTGGAATGCCAGGGCGCAACTGTGCTCGCACTTTCCTCAATCAGCAGCAGCCGGTACTCAACCGGCTCAGGGAGATTGGCAAAACTGTTTTTCCTCATTTTTCTTAATTGGCAAGATCATCAGCTTTCCGGCAAACCTTACGTGCTTTTCTTTGGACCTAGCTTATGACTGTTGCCTCAATCTACTCTCGGCGAAAGCATTCTGGCGATCGCACCTTGCCAAGTTTTCCTACATCATCTGACGCATCGGCAGAGTTATTGGAAAAGGTAAAAAAGATCGCCAATGAGGCGGCGATGAATGCCGCCTCGGTTGATTGCATTGGGAGCTTTCCAACTGACGATTTTAAGAAGCTAGCTGATGCTGGCCTTTTGGTCGCACCGCTCAGAGCAGATTTGGGAGGCTTTGGATTAGGCTTTCAGTCTGATCAGATGAGTCTGCTGCTACAGATTCTCAAGCAAATAGGGCGCGGTAACCTATCCCTAGGACGAGTGTTTGAGGGACATGTAAATGGGCTCCAGCTAGTTCAGACCTTTGGTACGGATAGACAGATTCGAGCGTTTGCAGCGGATACTCATGAGCGTAAGGCGTTTGGTGTCTGGAATGCAGAGGCAGCAGACGGCGTGAAGCTACATCCGATCGGAGGAGGATACTACCGAATAGAAGGCAGTAAAACTTTTTGTTCAGGCTGTGGCTATGTGGAACGACCTTTTGTCAACGGCGTGCTGCCCGATGGTAGCTGGCAGATGTGTATCGTGCCGATGGAGAAGGCCAATGTTATGGTAGATCCAGACTGGTGGCAGCCGCCGGGAATGCGGGCGTCGGCTAGCTATAAGGTTGATTTTACAGGTGTGGAAGTAGGGCCAGACGAGATCATCAGCGGGCCGGGTGACTACTTTCGTCAGCCGTGGCTGAGCGGTGGGGTAGTTCGATTTGCGGCTGTGCAGCTAGGGGGGGCCGAGGCGTTATTCGATGCGACTCGCAAATATTTGCAAGATTTGGGCCGCATCGATCATCCGCATCAGCAGGCGAGGTTGGGTAAGATGGCGATCGCACTTGAGCAGGGTAATCTCTGGCTAGAGGGCGGCGCTGTTCAGATAGAGAAATACGCTGCTGTCTTTGGAGATATGCCCGATCAACCCCGCTCCGATAGCGGTAGGCTAGTTAGCTACTGCAATATGGTGCGAACTGCGATCGAACAGATTTGTATGGATATGATTCAGCTTTCAGAGCGCTGTATTGGCACGCAGGGACTGCTGCCGCCGCATCCGATGGAGCGGATTATTCGAGACTTGACTCTATATCTCAGACAGCCTGCATTTGATGCCTCCCTAACGGGGGTAGGTGAGTATGTGCTCTCAAGCAAGGAGCCTGCTACAGACCTGTGGTTCTAGCTGCGACGCTGCCGATCAAGACAATTGACGAGTTTTTATCGATTCGCCAAGTTGTTGTGGTTGCGCCGCATCCCGATGATGAGACTTTGGGCTGTGGGGGTGCGATCGCCCAGTTTCGCCAGCACAGCATTCCAGTTCAGGTGTTGGTGATGAGTGACGGCACCCAATCTCATCCTAATTCCAAGCGCTTTCCCGCAGATAAATTAAGGGCGATTAGAGAATTAGAAGCTAATGAAGCGCTGAGAATACTAGGCGTGAGCGCTGATAGCGTCACTTTCTTTCGGTGGCCGGATACGGCGGTTCCTTGTTTTGGAAATTCTTCTGAAGAGAAAGATTTCGAGCAGGCGATCATACGCTGCAATCAGTATCTAACGGCACATTCCCCCGATCTAGTTTTTTTACCCTGGCGGCACGATCAGCACTGCGACCATCAGGCCACCTGGCAAATTATCTATCACTGTCTACAGTCGTGGACACAGCCGCCTCGTCTGTTGATTTATTCTATTTGGGGCGATTCTACGGCGGGTATCACACATCTTCCAGAAGGAGAGATTGGCTTTCGACTAGACATTCGCTCAGTCGAAAACCTCAAGCGCCAAGCGGCCCTTGCTCATCACTCTCAGACAACCCCCTTGATCGATGATGACCCCAGCGGCTTTCGGCTCACCGCTGAAATGCTCGACAACTTGATTCAGCCCTACGAAACTTACCTAGAGCTCAGCTAATGCCTTCGTCACCAGACACCGAATCTGCTTCACTCCCACCCCAGTATTTTGAGGAAATGTACGCTGCCGATCTAGACCCGTGGGATTTTGAAACCAGTGAATACGAGGCCAAGAAATACGCAGCGACCATAGCTGCCTTACCACGTCCCTCCTATCAGTCGGCTTTTGAGATTGGCGGATCTATTGGCGTTCTCACAGAAAAGCTTGCAGCCCGCTGTCAGTCTCTACTTTCTATAGATGTCTCGAAACAAGCGCAGGCCCGTGCAAAAGAGCGCTGCGCTCACTTAGATCACGTTGAATTTGACGTAATTCAGGTTCCTCGTCAATATCCTGCACGCAGCTTCGATCTTACAGTCGTCTCTGAAGTCGGCTACTACTGGGGCAGAGATGACCTGAAAACTGCTCTACAGCAGATTGCGGATCATCTAGAACCCGGCGGCCACCTACTGCTGGTTCACTGGACGCCTTTCGTAGAAAGCTATCCGCTGACTGGGGACGAGGTTCATGAAGCCTTTTTGCAGCAGGTGGGTACGGTCTATCGCTCACTGGTAGGCTGGCGAGAAGAGCGGTATCGCTTGGACTTGCTGGAGCGCCTTTAAGACAACGGCTGGGTTGGTGTCGTCAGCTTGATTCGAGTCGGCTTTTAACGAACGTCGGATAGTCTGCAAGCGCTGGCGCAAATGCATGTTAGCGATACTAATTTCAGTGGTTGGCTGTAGCCAATGCGCATCTATTTGATTGAGCTGATGGTCGGAGATAGCTGCAACCAACCCACCGAAGGTAGAAGCAGCTTCTATAGAATGCTGCAAACTTGAGGCCGAAAGACCCAAGCTTTTGGCCAGTATATCGGTTGTCGCTACATAATTTTTGAGGTTGAAGCTACACTCATTTTGCAACGCAGACCATACTCGCCGCAGCCGCTTACGCAGCAACATGCGAGCTTCGGTGACTTCAGGAGATTCTACCAGTACCGTCTGGCCTTTTTGAGTAGCATACGAGAGGGTTTCGAGTAGTTCAGAGAGCCCACCCGTGGCTCTGCCTACCCGGCGAGCGCTAGTGAGAACGCGAACATCTAGACTATGGCGAATCTTGGCATCGGCCAGCTTCAAACGGCGATATAAAGCCATATCTTCTTCGTTTTTCACTAGCGGCAGACCCCCAATATAACCGTACATATCTGCCGATACAGACATATTTGCGCCACAGTATTGAAAATGTCGAGGCCAGCAGTCATGAGTTTGTGGATCGAGAAAGCACTCTATCTGAGCCGAAATATAGGCATGAGCGACACGGCGAAGATAGTAGAGCGAGACTTTTGGGCTAATATCTGGTGCTTCTGACCGACGAGTGATGATTCGCCCCCCCACCGCATCTGCGCCTCTATCAAACTCGCATAGCAAAGCGCTAATCCAGTCAGGAGCGACTTCAGTATCTCCGTCTGTAGAAGCAATAATTCGGTTTTGTCGTCCGATCAAGGACAGTCGGCGATAGGCTTCGTCCATCGCCATTTGACGGGCTTTGCCAACATGCGCAATCTCTTCTGGAATAGATACTTCAATAGCGTGAAGCTGTAAAAGCGGATAGTAAGCACTTAGCTGTTTTACAACCTCTACTGTGCTATCAGTACAGTTGTTGGCAAGGACTAAAATCTCGTATTGTTCCTGATCGAGGAAGTCTCCCTTCGCATCGACTTGGTTGGCTAGCGCCCGAATGACTGCTGGTAGATTTTTAGCTTCGTTACGAACGGGGATAATGATACTGGCCCGACATTCCAATAGCGGCGGCGTATTCGTCAGACAAGGAAGCTCACCCACTCGCAAATAAGATGGGTTTTGCTGGCTAGATACAGCCTGTTCGACGGACAATGGTGAAGAGTTTTGTGTAGCTGGGATTGACTTTGAGACATTAGCTCTTGGTGCAACAGATGCTGAAGTTATAGGAAAACGCACAAAGTAACAATTCCTTGAAAGATCGTTGATGCCTGATCTTCTCAGCTTGTCAAAGCCTGCTCCTCCCTACAAAGTCACATCTCTAGAATCAAAAGAGTAGTATATTTTGGCTCTAGATAGGAATACAGCAAGGAATGATAATACAGCCGCTCTGTTGTTTCGTTCTTCTTGAGCTTAATAGGATAGCTGCCTGACGACAGGCTTGAAACCGTACAGGCGCTCTGTGCATAGCGGCTGACAAGCCTTGGTTTTTTAGAATCCGCTTGACGTACTCTGAGCAGGACTCTCCTTGATGAAGAACTCGATGGGGACAAGCAAATCCTTTGCGCGGTGATAGGTGGCGTTGATAGGCAGTAATGCTAGAAATGGCGCTACGGCGGGCGAGCTGGCTAAAGCTATAGGCTAACATCGGGCTAAACCATAGTGGACGCCTGCCTTTTTATCGCAGCTAAAGCGAACGTAACTCAGTCAAAAGATGCATTTAACAACAGTATCTCAAGCGCTCACCTCAACTCCAGCATAAAATGCAGACAACAAAAAATCGCTGTAGCCTTTGTCTGTCTTGTGGCCACAGCGATGTTCTAACTTTTCAAGAGACCGGTAGCGGATTGCTACGTTGGAACCAAAATTTCTATCGATTGAAGTGCCTAAGAGTCAGATCTTAGCGGTGTTCGAGATAGTGGCTCTGGCTTCAGCTCGTCAGGGACAGAGGGATCTTTGTCTGGGCGACCCTTGTCTAGATAGAAGCCGAAGTAAGCAGCGGCGATCGCAGTTCCCAAATGCAGCCAAACGTCGTTTCCATACAGCGGCATCAGACCGAAGAAAGTATTGGCGATAGGAATTAGTCCTAAAATTCCTAAAAAGCCCAGCCACACAGCAAATGTGTCAGCGACTAGACGCGCAAAAGCTTCTGTGCCTGCGGCATATCCAGCCAAACCAGCTAGACCAACGACTAGATAGAGAGAGGCTTCAAAGGCGTTGATTGGAAACAAGCCAAAAAGATAGCCCAGGCCGCTAGTGACACCGACTTCTTCCATCAGCTTGGGGACTACATCAACCGGCGATAAAAGGGAGGGGACTAATCCTGAGACTCCAAGGACTAGATAAACTAAACCAACGACGAGCGAAAAGTAGCGAACGGCCATTAAGATATCCTTTATGTAGAACTACCTTTTCAGTACAGCGATTCTGTTAGCAGAGGACCTTGCCCAGAGGGAGTAGGTTTAAACTATCAAAGGGCGTGAGACATCGAATTGATTTTGAGTCTTTTGGATGACAGAGCAACTGGTATCTTGAGTATGGATCTGGGTAAAACTTCGCTGCTGGGGAATAAATCATTGAAAAATGTAGCGAGAAAATGAAAAACAGGCCGTGAAGTTACGTATTGTGTGAGTAGTTAGGATAGTTTCTCTGTTAGCGAATGAGTACGCGGATACTGAAAGACCGATTTGAGCTGAAGAAAAAGCTGATTTGCACGGACTTCAGAACAGTTTATTTGGCGCGCGATCGCCATCACCTTCAGGGCTCACTGTGCCAGGTGGTAGCCATTCAATACCGCCAGCGCGAAATTCGTCATCGCTTAGAGCGCGAAGCTCAAATTCTAGAGCGTCTCAGTGAGTTTGCGGCTATTCCTGAGCTGCTGGCGTATTTCTATACAGAAACGAGCTGCACAGAAGCCAACAAGCCTGAATATGCAGAAGCCAGCCAGCTCGATGAGCAGAGCGGCGAGCAGCCAAATATTTTCTACTTAGTTCAAAAACACATCGCCGGGCATCCCCTGAGCGCAGAAATCACGCCGGGGAAACGGCTGAGCGAGGGCTATGTCAGCAAGCTTATTCAGGATGTTTTGGCTGGCCTTGTCTGCATTCATGCCCAGGGCGTCGTCCACCAAAATCTGCACCCTCAGCATCTCATCCGCCAAGATCGAGACGGTCAAATTTTTCTGACCTATTTTGCGGCGCTCTCTCGGCTAGCGAGAAGTGAGGTAGACGCTAGCGGCAATCTTTTCGTCACCGTTCCCGTTGGCCCTCATCCTTACACCGCTCCTGAGCAGCTTCAGCTCGACTATGACCAGCATCCACAGCCAGCGAGCGACCTGTATGCGCTAGGGCTAATTGCGATCGAGGCGTTGACGGGTCGCCCGCATTATGACTTTAGCTATGATCCGGATAAGGGGCTACAGTGGCGAGACGATGTGGCCGTAAGTCTGCATCTAGCCGAATTTATCGATCGACTGGTGCGACAGGACTGGCGCGATCGCTTTGATAGCGCAGCGCAGGCAATGGATACGCTCAGCGGGGTGTGCGATCGCCAAAGAATTGCCAAAGACAGCCGCTTGCCGACCGTAATTGCAGCGCCTGGCGCTCGGCCATACGTCTCTTCTACCCGGCCCTACGGCAACTGGCAATCTCTCCAGTTCAATCGCAATGGTTCTGCCATAAACACCGGTCTAGCCAGCCCAGTCGCCGCAAGATCCACCAAATTTTCCAGACTCCGGCGCATCAATCCTTACCTATTCAAATTCTGGATCGCGAGCGTCGCTATTATAGTAGTGCTCGGCATCGGCGTCAAAACCTATCAGTGGGGCCAATACCGCCTGACTCGCCTGCCTCAACCCTGGCAAAACTGGACCACCCCCTCTTCCAAAACGCCAGCCAACGCCGCGACGCCACAGCAGCTCAGCAGGCTGTTAGCAGACGGCAGTATTTTACTGAGAACTGAGGCAGCTAACGCCTATTGGGATATGGTTGCAGCTGCTCAGGCAGAAGGGATCGGGCTGTATGCGCTTTCTGGGTATCGAGAACTAGTCCCACCCCAAGAACACTCAGAAAACCCATCAGAGGACAGCTCGTCAGCAGTTAGCCCTTCATCCGAGGTCGTCAACGACTACCACACAGGGTATGCCATCGACATTGGAGGGCCGGAAGAGGCCACCGACCGGCAGCCTAGCTTTGCGGACACAGACGCTTTTAGGTGGCTAGAAGCAAACGCTCACCTGTACGGGTTTGAACTTTCTCCTCGCAAGAAAGGGCTAGTAGGCACGGCCTCTCCTGAACCCTGGCACTGGCGGTACAGACCCCGAATTGACTCTTCCGCAAACTGATTAGTCCAGCGATATCTTTTGTGCTGTTTTCAAAAAGGGAGTGAACTGTCAAGTTCAGCGATTGAAACCGTAAAATGATGCAGAACTGCCGACATCGTATCGCTGCAACTACAGCGAGGTAACGTTATCTTTTTAAAGTAGCGAACGCTATAAGAGTGCTATTTGAACAGTTCATCCCAACCCCTCCATGCAACCCACTCGTTCGTCGCAGCATTTGATGGCTTACTACAACAAGACGCCGGGCGTTCTTTTCTTAGCTGGCGGTGCAGCGGGGATGGCCTACTACATCTGGAGCGCTACGCAGATAGACAGGGGTCTTTCTCCTTTGGTTGGGCTAGCGGTTGTGTTCCTTGGCTTTGGTTTTTACTGCTGGCAGCGCCCGTATTTCTTACTAGAGCCTCAGCAGCTAACGGTGTACAACTTGCTAGGCATGGAAAAGAAGCGCTACATCTTTGAATCGTGGGAATTTGTCAAAGCAGATAGTCGGCGAATTTATATAGACGATAACGGCATTACCAAAAAGGTAGCTGTCGCTCCGTGGTTGGTGAGAAGCGACGATTGGGCAGTAGTGCGGAGCTTGCTATAGATACTCTGAGCAAGCTCCAACTGTCTACGCTTTCGCTAGGAATTCCTCTAGTTCACTGAGCTTTTCGGCGTCAATCTTGGTCTGCATTGGACAAAACTTGGGTCCACACATTGAGCAAAACTCGGCTGTTTTGTAGATATCGGCAGGCAGGGTTTCATCGTGATATTCGCGGGCTCGTTCAGGATCTAGAGACAGCTCGAACTGTTTGTTCCAGTCGAAGTTGTAGCGGGCGCGGGAGAGTTCGTCATCGCGATCGCGCGCTCCCGGACGATGCCGGGCAATATCCGCCGCATGAGCTGCAATCTTATAGGCGATCAGGCCATTGCGCACATCTTCTGCATCAGGCAGGCCCAAATGCTCTTTTGGCGTGACGTAGCACAGCATCGCCGTGCCGTGCCAGCCAGCCATTGCCGCGCCAATTGCAGAGGTAATGTGGTCATAGCCAGGGGCAATGTCTGTCACCAACGGACCGAGCACATAGAAAGGCGCTTCAGAACACTCTTCCATCTGCTTTTTCACATTCATCTCAATCTGGTCTAGGGGAATGTGGCCCGGCCCTTCTACCATCACCTGCACATCCTGCTGCCAGGCTCTACGAGTCAAGTCGCCGAGTGTCTTCAGTTCAGCAAACTGAGCTTCGTCAGAAGCATCGTGCTGACAGCCTGGACGCAGAGAATCACCCAAACTAAAGGAGACATCGTAGCGCTTGAAAATTTCGATAATGTCATCGTAGTGAGTGAAAAGAGGATTTTGCTTATGGTGGTGGAGCATCCACTGCGCCATGATGCCGCCGCCGCGCGAGACGATCCCAGTCAGCCGATTTTTGACCAGCGGCAAATGCTCGATCACAATGCCCGCATGGATGGTCATATAGTCGACGCCTTGCTGCGCGTGCTTTTCGATGATGTGCAAAAAGTCTTGCGCGTCCAGGTTTTCGATGCTGCCGTGAACGCTTTCTAATGCCTGATAAATCGGAACGGTACCGATGGGAATAGGAGAACTGTCGATGATTGCCGTGCGAATTTCGTCGAGGTTGCCGCCCCCGGTCGAAAGATCCATCAGGGTATCTGCACCGTATTTGACAGCGAGATGGAGCTTAGCAACTTCTTCATTGATGTCAGAAGAGTTGGGCGATGCGCCGATGTTGGCGTTGACTTTGCATTTGCTGGCAATGCCGATCGCCATCGGTTCGAGATTGGGATGGTTGATGTTGGCAGGAATGATCATCCGACCTCGGCCCACTTCATTCTTGATCAAAGAGACCGGTAGATTTTCTCGCTTGGCTACGTATTCCATCTCTTCGGTGACGATGCCCTGACGAGCATAGTGCATCTGGGTGACATTCTTCTGGCCCTGGCGCTTGGCGATCCAGCTAGAGCGTAGGGCCGATCTAGGCGTGGTTGAGTCAGTGTTTAGCGATGGGGAGTGAGTGGCTGTAGCGTCTTCTTTAGTGGTGTGTTCTGGGGAGAGGTTGGCTGATTTGTCATGGATTGACTGGTTGGAAAGATTCAGTTGATCAGTCATGGAAAGTTACCTTAGTAAGGTTTTACTCGGGCTAAATCGCTGTAGTTAAAGGGTTCGATTTTGTTTCTTTTTAAGTTTTTGTTGATGGCCTGACAGGTGAGCGTAATTAGGGCTGAGCTGATTAGGGCGGCGGCAAAACTGTTGAGCAGATCGCCGCCGCCGGGAATGGCCACCAGCGGTGAAAAGTCTGGTTTGGGAAAGAATGCTGTGCCGATTGCAATGCCGACAACAGAGCTGATGAAGGCATCGCTGGCGCTCTGATAGCGGCTGTATAGGCTAAAGATGATGGGGAACAGCATTGCGGCGCAGAGCAAATCAGCTACGAAGAAAAGGTAGAGGACGCTGTAGCCTTGGGCTGCGATCGCAACCGCCGGAATCCCCACAGCCACCGTCAGCAGCCGCGAAATCAGCAGCACCTGATCGGGCTGATGAGACAGCCGCAGCAAATCCACCGTAAACACAGCGCTGATACCATTGAGCAGCGTGTCCAAACTGCTCATCACCAGCGCCACAGCCAACAGCACCACAGCGCTCAGTAGCCAGCTAGGAATCGCCAGCGTTTGCAATAGGTCAAAGAAAGCCGTCGGTCCACTCAAATCAAAGCCAGCGGCAATCACACCCAGCAGCCCCGCCAGAAAAAGCAGCGGCAAGATCACCAGCGCCGAGCCTAAAAAAGCGCGCCGTACGGTGGCGTCATCTTTGCAGGCATACACCCTTTGCCAGTTGCCCTGGTTAAACAGCTCGGCAGCAACAATAGCAATAATCAGCGTCGCCCCGAATCTAAGGCCGTCAATATTTTCAAAAGATAGCAGCGCTGGCAATTTCTGAGCAACCGGTGCAAAGGCAGCATCCCACCCGCCTAGCAGCGCAATCGTGCCCACAAAGCAAATCAGCAGCAGCGGCACAATTAAAACAAACTGAGCAGCATCAGTGAGAATAGTGACTCTGAGTCCACCGTAAGTGGTGTATGCAAAGACAGCGGTGATAACGACTAGCGAAGTCACCAGCAGTGGAACGTCGGCAATTAGCTGAAGGGCCTGCGCTATGGCCGTTAATTCTGCCGCTAAGTAGACAAACATGTACAGCAGCATGACGCTGACTGTAAGCAGATACATCGCCTGTCCCCAGAGATTTCCGCCGCTGGTAGGCCGATTGACTGTTTGACTGCTCGTTTGCATAGAAGATGGGCTAGAAAATTGGCCAAAGCGATAGCGCACATACTCATTGAGCGAATGGCCCCACGGCATAATCTGCCGCAGCCGGGGTCCAACAAAGAAAAATACAAACACAGCCGCCGCAGAGCCGACGCAGTAGCCCGAAATAGCGCTCAGTCCACCAAAGGCAGATCCTGCCTCAGCCGGACTGAACAAAATCCAAGCGCCTAACGCCGAAGCTGTGATTGTAGCTAGGGCCATCGGTCCACCGATTTGGTTGCGGCTGACCATGTAGTCTTCTAAATCAATGGCGCGCTTGCTAACCTGGCTCAGACCCACCAGAGCAAAAGCAGCGGTCGCCACTAGCAATACCAGTAAACTCAATCCCATACGCTAACGTCTCTTCATACGCTTGATACAACAGCAGCGCATAGGAAGACTGACGTGAGCTATTCGAGCCTACTGACCAAAGGGCCAAAATGCTCGAGCTCGGATCAATCATTGAGAAATTTTCCATGCTTTCCTCCGCTGGTATTATCCAGGTTCAGGTTCAGAGGGTATGTTCTCAGCCTTAATCACCTTTCGGTGTAAGGCACCCCTAGCGCTAAAAGTGATCCAAATCCTATCACCTCAGCCGACCATGATTTACAGGCTGTTAACAATTGCATAGGTTGAGTCGTGGTCACAGCTGTAGTTCCGACCGTGGCGCTAGCTACAGTTTTGGCAGGCTATCCGATAGGCTGAGCAATCACCGAATTTCACGGTTTGTTGGCAGGACAATGTCAGCGTTGGGCAGTTCCAATTGTTGAAGCTGATAGCTGGGAATCTGTTCGATAGGAAGCCGCTCGGACGGACTGTTGACGGACCTCACGATAATCTCGACCACAGCAGTGCCAAATCCACCTCGCCCGTCAGTAATTCGGTACTGGAACCGATTTCTAGCTATTCTTAACCGCTCTCCTGTCGTGTTCTCCCAGGGCACATACGTCGCCGTGCCATCGCCGTTATTGACGAGCTGACCGCCATCGGATTGATCGGCGATATCATACAGCGTCAGGTCATCTCGATCGGGATCAGAAGCGCCCTTCAAAAGATCGACGGTAATTGACTCGCCCTCTCTGATCTCAAAGGAATGATTGATCGGAATTGGCGCTCTGTTGGGCGTGGGCTCGGGGACTGTGATCGCAACGGAGACGTTCGCAGTAGCAGTCTCTCCGGCCTCGTTTTGAATGGTGTAGGTAAAGCGATCGCTACTAGTATTTTGGCCGCTGTGATAGTAGATAATCCCGCCATCACTGATTTCGGTCTGGCCAAATTCGCCCGGCGAAACACTAGTGATAGTCAGGTTGCCTGGTGCTGGATCAGAATCGTTTCCGAGGACATTAATGTAGGTTGAGTCCTCTAGGAAAACAGAGCCTGTATCGTCTCTTGCCTGAGGCGGTTCTGCCGATGCTGTAGGCGTGGGTGTGGGCGTAGGGGTAGGGGTAGGGGTAGGCGTAGGCGTGGGCTTAGATGCGGATTTCTTGAGAGCAATGCCTCGTATGGGGAGGGTGGTTGCTTCAGCTGCGTTGCTTTGAAGGGTGAGATTGGCGGTGCGATCGCCTGCTTTCTTGGGCACAAAAAGAAGCGTGATTTCGCACCGCTTGCCTGGGTCTAACACTGCTGCGCTACAGCCTTCAGACTGTAGCGAATAGTCTGTTCCTTGGCGTCCGCCGATATCTACAGCGGTAATCGTCAGCGGGACAGGACCGCTATTGACGATATTGAGAGACTGCTGAGACTGCTGACCTACCGCCGTATCGCTGAACGCTAATGTCTCTCTATCAAAGCTAAACTGAGCAGCTAGTTCTTCTGTTTGTGGGCCTTCTGTTTGTGGCCCTTCTTCTGATGACGAATCATCTTCTACCTGAACAGGCGCTATAGTCGCTGGCTCTTCTGAGCTAAGCGCACTCACCACAGCAAACCCAACGATCCCCGAAACGATTGCGCCTAGTGCAACAGCTCCACCGATAGCCAAAGACGACCAGCCTGCTGAGCGACCACTACTGACTACGGCCTCAGTCACCTGCGTGCTACTGCCGAGGTCTGCATCGAACTCTTCAACTAGAGGCGGCAATATCAATCCCAAATTGTGCCGAGTGACTGCTGCGCCTGCCTTGTCACCGAGCTGTTGACGTAGCCACAGCGCCCTAGAGAGCAGTCCTTCTGCTTGCTCGCTGCCGGTTGTCAGCGCCTGCGTTCCGAGCTGATGTAGTGACCAGGCTTCGGCTGCGCCATTGCCCATCTGCTCGGCGGCATGCAGACTTTGGGTCATTACCTGCTGCCACTGCGCCCACTGACCACTGAGTGACAGCGACTGGTCCAAGCTCTTGCACAGCTCTATACTTTGCTGCCAATTGCCAGTGCTTTGGGTCCAATCTAATAGGTGCGCCAGGGCGTCAGACTGAGCCGTTTGCGTAGCGGCTGATTCACAGAAATAGTTGGTTGCTTCGGTCAACCACGGCTGAGGATCAAAAGTTTGGACGGCGACTTCGCTCAAGTCAGCGCTCAGCTGATAGCCATTTGACACGCTGCCGACTGCACCTTCCATAGCCGGTTCTATCAGGTGCAGGTCGGCTAGTTCGCTGAGAACGTTTGCTGTATTAGGAACCGCTGCGATCGCTTGTGCTTGTGCTGCTGTCAGGGCTACGCCGCCCATTGCCCCCATCAAGGCCAGGACGCTTTTGTGTTTGGTTGAAAGCTGTTCAGTCATTTTGGCAAACAGCGATCGCGTCTCTATCTCACCGGACTCAGCGCGTATCGACTGCACAATATCGCCCAGTGACTGAGCAGTCGTTCGAGCTGTGGCGGCAATTCTTCGCAGCTGAAGCGGATTGCCAGAGAATTCTGTATGCAGAAACTGGGCGGATTCCTGCTCGATTTCGGTCAGTGGGCGGCCCAAATCTTTTTGAATCAGGGTGATGCTCTCTAGTAGGGGCAGGCCAGGGAGGGCGATCGCAGCTCCCTCTTGCCAATAAGCCCGGCGCTGAGACACCAGTACGAACGTAGAATTCGGCAGGATTGATAGCAGGGCTGCGACCTCGTCTTTGGCCAGCTCTAGCCCATTGAGAATCACCAGCGCCTGCTTGTCTTTCAGCGCCTGTCGCAGATGTCCTTGACTCGGCTTGAACGCTGGGAGCGCCTCATAGAAGGCATCGTAAAGCGACTGCAATAAATCCTCTGCCAGCTGACGCCCGGCGCACAGATACAGCACGCCGTCTGCAAACTCAGATGTGATCGCCTCCGCGTGAGCCAGGTGACGCATCAGCGATGTCTTACCAAACCCAACCTCTGCAAATACTTCTACCGGCAATCTTTGTAGCAGCGTTTCTTGTAGAATCGGCAGCAGCGTCTCTCGATCGAGCAGATGCTTGAACGGCCTTGGCTTCAAGGCTATAGGCACCGGCCTAGACCGAATAGTAGGGGGCGCAGCAATATTGACCACGCCGCCTGTTTCCACGTTGTAGGTGTAGCTAAATGCCTGATTGTTGTCGCCTACAATCAGCTGGCCACTCATATTGCCGCCAATATTGACGCTGATATCCCTCGCTGGTGCAGGCTTGAGCACTGGCTTTGGTTTCATCAGCGTGGTGGCGATCGGTGCCTCGAAATGTAGTAGCAAATCTTCTTGCCACAGTGGGGTTCTCTGTCCTGGCAGTCGGCCACTCACTTTTGCTAGCTGTACCCAGTCTAGATTCAGGTCGGCTCTGGCTTCGCCTAGAACCTGCTGTAGCTGTGGCAGCAGATACCGGGGATCGGGTACTTGATTGGCGGGTATTTGGTCAGATTCTCTCGGCTGTATGGCTTCTAGCGCTACATAAAGTAGATGGTCTTTCTGACGCAAGCCAACTTTGGCGATCAACCGTTTTGGCTTTGTAGTATCACCATTGAGCTTCGTATTGAGCGCTGCCGCGATTTTTTGGGCGTAGGTAGCTTGAGCATTTGAATGAGTCATCGTGTTAAAGGCTCTCGCGTTCGGTCTACGATTGAGTCAGATCTGCAAGTTTTGTTGACTGTTAAGGAAATGCCAGGGGAAAGTCCTTTTCAAGAATATGGCAGCCCGTAGCTTTACTGAGGTACCCGCGTGGGTAATTCTTAACGCCTCTGAGTGAACATCTAGCTAGCATCCAGAAAACATATGGTTTGCAAGGGGCATTCCTCCCTACAATGAAAAGGTTTTGTTTTACCTATTTCGCCTGTCATGCGTAGCCTTTATTGCGGTCAACTCCGAGCCGAGCAAATTGAGAAAACAGTCACGCTCTACGGCTGGGTGGATCGTCGGCGCGATCATGGTGGGGTAGTGTTTTTGGATTTGCGCGATCGCACTGGCACCGTCCAAATCGTCAGCGACCCTAAACGCACTCCAGACTCCTACCCAGTGGCTGAAGAAGTCCGCAATGAGTATGTAGTCAAGGTCGTGGGCCGAGTCACGCAGCGTCCGGCTGATTCACTCAATGAAAAGCTGCCAACCGGTCAAGTCGAAATCTACGCCGATGAGCTGACGATTTTGAACGCGGTTCGCAAGCAGATGCCGTTCCAGATCTCGACCGCCGAAGAAGAGAACGTGCGCGAAGATCTGCGGCTGAAGTATCGGTATCTGGATTTGCGGCGCGATCGCATGGCCCGCAACCTGCGACTGCGCCACGAAGTCGTCAAAGCCATTCGCCGCTTCCTAGAAGATCAAGAAGACTTCATGGAAGTCGAAACGCCTATCCTCACTCGCTCTACCCCCGAAGGTGCTAGAGACTTCATCTTGCCGTCTCGCGTCAACGAAGGAGAATGGTTTGCCCTGCCCCAATCGCCTCAGCTATTCAAACAGATTCTGATGGTGGCAGGGGTAGATCGCTACTACCAGATCGCCCGCTGCTTTCGAGACGAAGATCTACGGGCCGACCGCCAGCCCGAATTCACACAGCTCGATATGGAAATGAGCTTCATGGATCAAGAAGAGATTCTTGAACTCAATGAAAGGCTGGTTGCTCACATATTCAAAGCGGTTAAAGGCGTAGAAATTTCAACCCCGTTCCCGCGCTTAACCTACGCTGAAGCAATAGATCGCTATGGTAGCGACAAGCCCGACACCCGATATGGCATGGAGCTTGTAGACGTTTCTGACATTGTTGAAAATTCAGGATTCAAGGTCTTTTCTGGGGCGGTTGCTAGCGGCGGACAGGTGAAAGTGCTGCCGATTCCAGGCGGTAATGATGCCATCTCTAATGTCCGCATCAAGCCAAAAGGAGATTTGTTCAAAGTGGCTACCGATGCGGGCGCTCGTGGGGTAGCCTACATCCGCGTACGTGAAGGCGGTGAGATCGATACCATTGGCGCGATCAAAGACAACCTTACCCCTGAGCAAAAAGAGATTTTATTAGAGAGAACCGGGGCGCAGCCAGGTCATCTGTTGTTGTTTGGGGCGGGTGATGTTGGCACGGTGAACGCGACTTTGGATAAACTGCGACAGGCGATCGCCAAAGAGCTGAACATGATTGACGAGAGCAAAACTAATCTGCTCTGGGTCACCGACTTTCCGATGTTTGAATGGAACGCTGATGAAAACCGCTACGAAGCGCTGCACCATCCTTTCACAGCGCCTCACCCAGACGATGTAGAAGATCTTACAACTGCCCGTGCGGTGGCCTATGACATTGTGTACAACGGCTACGAAATCGGGGGCGGCAGTCTGCGAATTTATCAGCCTGACGTGCAGTCAAAAGTGTTTGAAACAATTGGGCTTTCTGAAAAAGAAGCAGATGATAAGTTTGGCTTTTTGTTAGAAGCGTTTGAATATGGCACGCCGCCGCACGGGGGAATTGCGTACGGGCTAGACCGGCTAGTGATGCTGTTAGCTGGAGAGCAGTCTATTCGAGATGCGATCGCCTTCCCCAAAACCCAACAGGCCCGAGATCTGCTGACCAACGCGCCCTCTAGCGTAGACGACAAGCAGCTCAAGGAACTCAGCGTTGCTTCTACCTATAAGCCCAAGTCAAAAGAGAAGCCCAAGTCAAAAGAAAATTGATCAGACGGCCCAACAGGAAAAAACGGCTAACTTCTCAACTGCCCTTATTCAAGATGACACTGATTTGCTAGCAATAGCGTTAGAATTTTCTCGGACCTGTTTAGCGTCTCGCTACGAAACATCGGCTGATAGCCCACGTTACCGACCCACCCCGACCTCCGCTGCGCTCCGGCCACCCCTCCCAAGAGGGGATTTGTCCCGACTGTGCAACGTTTGGAATCTGAGGTCGGCCACCTCTAAAATCACTATCTGAAGTGAATCCCCTCTTGGGAGGGGTGCCCGTAGGGCGGGGTGGGTCTCGGCGTATAACGCTAAACAGGTACTTTCTCTAACGCTATTGCCTCAAAGCCCCTTTTAATTTTCCATGTTCATTGCGCTTATCATTGCAGTCGGTCTGTTGCCAGCGTTTCTTTCTCTCGTCGTCGGCTTGCGTACCCGCTCTCCCTTACAAGAACAAATCCATCTAGCGACTGACTTCGCCGCCAATGAACGCCTCCGCCAAATTCGAGTCCGCTCTCGCGATCCAGACGAGCATTACGTAGACGGAATGGGCTTTGTAATCGGCGACATCACCTGTCAGCTAAATGCCAGGTCTCCTTTTTTGCGCTGTGCACCTAACCCTAGCGGCCCCTGCGCGGGCTGCCGTGAGTACGAAGGTCGGGAATACGACTAGACGGGCTTCTTGGCTGTATTTTTTGACTGTGCTCTTTGACTGTATAGTTGCATTGACTACAGAAAGAACATCTACTAAGTACCCTTTTGGGGCTTCCTGAAGAAGTTCACTATACACAAGCGCTGTATGAAAATCCAAATATGGTCTGCTGCTAGAAGAAAGGTTGAAAGACTGGCTGTTGGCCTCTCTTTTCTGGTTCTGACTGCTAGCTGTACGCCAGCGAATCTGGGCGAGGTCGCACCTCTTTCGCCCCTAGTAGAATCTCGATATCAGGTGATTGGCGCGGCAGAGGCGCTAAAAGCGCAGTTTAGTCCGACTGATTCTGAATATAGGGTGGGTCAGCTGGCTTATGTGAAGGCGGCTTCTAGCGTGAATGCGGTGATTCAGCAGCTGATTTTGAGCTTGCGATCGCAAACCCGACTCTCCGACCCAAACGCCACAGGCGCAGCCGGAACCTACGGCCTAGAAAACGACATCGAAGACGCCATTCTCAACAGCCTATCTTTCTATACGTTCGTTGCCCAAAGCGTCTGCAATCAGCCAGCGAACGCTTCGTTTTGCGAAGAAGCAGAACTGCTCAGCGATACTAGAAGCTTCGGTGATGGACTATTCGGTAGTACGCTAATCGGTCTAATTCCCAGCATTTCAGATGCCATTATCGAACAGGCCAATGCCCAAAGAGAAGCCGACGCAGAACGCAGAGCGGAGCTGATCACCCATCTAGAAGGTCTTTTGCTAGAACCTTTTAGCGAAGTCGGTAACCGACGGGATGAAGAGTTTCTGTAGCGCCTATTGCAGGAGGCTTATGGTCAGACTCTGCTCTTCCTAGTCTTTCCTCTACAATAGAAGCATCATAGAATTTTTAATATGAGCAACCAGCCCTATGCCTGAAGTCATCGAGGTACCTGTTGAACTGACTCAATTTCAGCTACCGGAAGCGGTCCAAGCACGGTTGCACCAGCTTCTAGACCGTCAGGATGAGGGGCCAGCGCTGACTCAAGCAGAGCGTCAGGAAGCCGAAGGGCTTGTGGAGCTATCAGAATTCCTGTCCTTACTCCGCTTACGTTCCACTCGGGTGGTGAAGCAGGGATAAATGGGTGCTATTTCATCCTCACTACGTCAGCTCGTCATTCAACGGGCTGACAATCGTTGTGAATACTGCGGCATATCGCAAGTAGGCCAGGTAGCAACCTTTCATATCGATCATATTGTTCCTTCGGTCGCTGGTGGGACAACGGCTGCCGATAATCTGGCTTTGGCTTGCGTTTCTTGCTCCCTGCGTAAGGGCGCTCGTCAAAAGATTAGAGATCCATCAACAGGAGAGGAGGTGAAAGTATTTCACCCTCGGCAGCAAAGTTGGAAGGAACACTTCAGATGGGACAAAGTACAAGTTATTGGACTAACAGCAACTGGTAGGGCTACGGTCAGTGCGCTCGATTTGAATCGACAAACGATGGTAGCAATTCGGGAAGAGGAAGAACTGCTAGGCCGTCATCCGCCGCCTCAATAGGTGGATGATATTGAACTTTCTAATCTGGTTTTGCGGTGAACAACTACACGTTAGTAACAGACTTTATTACGGCTATTCAGTAATGGTTAGAGTCCTTTACCTATAATGCGCTTGACCAAGTAACACGGATTACACAGAGCGATAATGATGTGAACGATAAGTGAATAGATCCATGCTACTGTTATTTGCCTATTTGCTGTGCATCGCAACTAGGCTTTTTTGGGTGTCTGAGCGCTGGACTAGAAACTACTGTCTCATTCGTCTCATTGAAGAGACCAGCGTCTCAACTTTGAGACGCCTCAAAATATATGCTTTGACGCTCACACGAGATCTGATAGACCGTAAAGTGTTAGTTGGGCAAGTTACCTCACGACAACCTGCCTAGCTAACATTTTAGGGCCCTCTAGAAGCTATCAATTCTGGTACTACTGGATAATTGTGCCTCAAAACATGTCTCTCAAAAGACTATAGGATTTTTGGGTCATAGTAATAAAGCGTCTAGACTTCTTGACTGCGATTACTCAAGTCTACCTATAAGATTTTTGTTGATGATTGTCGCATAACTTCCCTCTTTGGACGTGGTTGATAAGCGACCCCTAAAATTGTTATGTGGTAAGTGGGCAACTGCATAAACTTATCTCACCATATTACTTGCTACCCATCCTGATCTTCCATCTGACAATATGATTTTTCGCCATTGGCCGTCGGGACTCATTTCATATGCCGTAACTTGCTCTCCGTTTCTAACCTGATCGATAATAAACTCGTCCCCGAGTTTGGGCTCTGAGCGTAAATTCGTAGCATCGTACCCTGTCGCAGTTGGAATTTCTATGCGTGCCGATATACTCTGTGATGATTGGCGTTCCTGCACAGAGTTTTGGTCACCGGTATAATTTCCCGTCACATTGGGCGGTTGCTGACTACACATCACGAATAGAAACAGCAGAACGATTCCTGAGATTACGACTGGAGCACTGAGAAAATTATCGTAATCATTATAGTCTTCAGTATAAGCCTGTTCGATACTCTCTGTTTCCGAAGCGTAAATTCTATCTAGCTCTTCCTTAATCTGTTTCTGTGCGTCTGCCAGTGACTTCTGTAGAGGCTCTGCCCATTTTCGTAAACTGTTTGGGAAGTTGGGTTCTTTCAAAAATGAAAATAATTTAGGCTCCTCACTAGGATTTAAATTTAAGCAATACAGGTCACAAAAGTATATCGTTACTATCAAATGAATAGTGGAGATCAGTTCTAGTATAGTTTGGTTGCTCGTATCGCAATCCTGACCTTGTGCCTCAAGTTCTTTTTTTAGATTCATCCAGTTCCATTCTGGTAACAGAAAGTGGTCTTGAAGAATCTGCACCTCAAATTCTTGCTCCGAAGATTCTGCTTGTAGATCTATGGTTTCAACGACCGGGCAAGTTAAAGTTATCCATATAAAAACATTCTGATGAGTCACCTGACTACGGAGAATTAACGTTGGAATCGGTGACATAAGGTCTCCAACGACCGATGCATTAGTTTCTCCAACAGGATGTTCAAAAATATTTTTACAGCCAACAATTCCTCTTTCCCCTCCACCGTAATATTTCTCGATAGTCCGCCTTAACTTAGGCGGAATTTCAGCCTTCAAAGACTTAAAAGCCTCCAAATCGCCTCGTAGAATTTCTGGAGGAGATGGGATTATGACAAATTTTCCGTTTTCCTTAGCGATGATTCTAATAATATCATTACTACTGACTTGAAGCTTCAAGTACTTGTCTGTTTCTATTCGAAGCTTCTGGAGATTTATCTCAAGAACGCTATCATGAGAATCCCGTATTAATCTTAAGTTTTCCCGCGCGACTGATTTTTCCCACTCAAATCTTTCTGCTTGTAGTTCTTTTTCTTCTTCCTTAAGTTGAATAAGTCTATTCTCAGCATATGCTCTACGGCTGGAATCTATCTTAGATAGCTCTAACCTTTCCTGTGAAATTCGCTCTATTTCTCTATTATGTTTGGCATCGAACTGAACAATGCTGGAATAATTTTGTCTCGTTTCTGGAAGCATGGCTCTAAACCACTTTGAGGCAGTTGACCATGCTGTCTTTACAGTCTCGAGAGGCGAAGGAATATGATTGTTGACAATATTTTGAACTCTATTATCAACAACATCTCTTGCAGCGTTTGATTGCCTATGTACGCTTTGACTACTTTGGTTGAAGTTGCTCATTTTTAATTTCTATAAGTCTCAGTCAGTCTTTAAAAGAGACCAACAGCTAGCTGAATTACTTTGTTCAGGGCCGTTACGATTCCACTTGCGGCAGTCACACCCTCAAGAATAGATTTAGCATTGTTCAAATGATTTATCATACCTTTCTTATTTGCCTTTGGTTTCTCGGTCGCTGAATTCCTTAGTCCATCTTTGGATTTAGGCTCGACACCGTAATTATCTTGATGATTGGACGAGAGGGATAACTCATTTATGTCCGTTCGCGATCGCCTCCCTAATCTCTTGAACTCGAATTTGTCGCAAAATAGATTGATCGACAGCATGTTTAGAAAACTCGAACTGCTCCTCAGCGAACTTACGACGTATCTCTAGCATTAGCGTAGTCATGGCGCTATTCTATCGCCTCATCCCAGCAGCTCGGCCAGTTCGACAGCAGTGAAAGTCTCAGCATCTATTACTTGAGCCTCAGCAGCCGCTGAGAGTTCAGCTTTGAGCTTTTCTAGTTGGTTAGCAAGTTGGGCCTGATTTTGAACCGAACCTAAATTAATATTGCCAGCAGCGTTGTACTGGTAATTTACCTGCTGTCCCTGTTGATCAAAGATCGCCATACCTTATTTACCTCATAACGTGGACCTTACTGGTTGGTCAATTGAACCTTCACTAAAAAGTTGTCAAATATCCCCTCACTTATGAGTCACAGCAGTCCAACTACTTAGTAATTAGTAAAAGGAAAGCTTTAGTTTAATGAAACATATATCAAATTTGGCAGAGACATGTAGATCATCCTGATTATTTAATATATTATGATGGGAATTTTAGTAGCACCATCCTGCTATTTGTGTTAAGCCAGCACTACCTTCTGACTTCTCGAAATGAGACAAATAATTCAACCTTCGAGGCAAGAAAGGTCGAACATTCTCATCTCTGTCTTTAATCGCCGTTTTGAGACAGTCAGCAGAAACAGCAAATCGATATGCTTGTCAGCCTTGTTTTTATATCAGATCTCATATCACAATCAAAGTCTCACAAATAGAGATGTCTTACGAGTTTTCTCACGGTTCGCGCAAAATAATCTGGGTTCCAAAAATACGACGAAGGAAATGGGTTTTCAGGCCATTGACAAATAAACAAGGCTGTGAGCTTTGAGCATTCGTATCCCAAGCCAATCAGTCAACTGAAAGAGCAGACCAGCTTTACGCTACATGTAGCGTTTTTGTATTTCTTTGAACCACTAAAATAAATGCGCGAACCATGAGAGTTTTGGCATAATGAAGTCGTATTGCCCAGCTACCTGCTCTTGAGATCAGTACGATTGGTGGATAGTTCCGAGCAGGTAAAGATATATTGTAGTGGCGGACGAAGTGTCAGATGGTGCCGATGTAATTCTCTAACTTCTTTGAAAAGAAAGCTTGGAGTACCTTAGACTTTACCCGATTAGGACTACCGCAGAATGATTGCTTCAGAGTGCTTACTTTAGGATGCTACTTCTGCAATCCTCTCTATCAGGCGATCAACTTCAGCTTCTGTTGTGAGGTAGTGAACACAGGCGCGTATGCAGTTGGGTGATAGTAGCGTGCGTAGGTAGATTTTTTCTGTTTCCAACTGTCGTACCAGAGTGCTGTGCCGCTCTAGATCTGGCTGTCCGGCTGCATTTAAGAGCTTAAAGGAAACCAGTCCCGATGGCGGTGGCGCATCCTTTAAGAGGCACTGCACGTTTGACAAAGCGTTAAGTCCTTTCCAGAGCCTAGCGCTGAGTTCGCAGATTCTGTCGTACCTCGCCTGACTGCTGCCCCAGGCGGCTTGCAGGTCTAGCGATTCTCGCAGAGCTACCCAGAGACCATAGTCTGAGGTAGCTACTTCAAATCGGCGACCGTCTGGTTTCCAGCCTGTCGGCGCACCTTCGCCATCGACTTCTACACCGCGCCAGCCGATGAACGTAGGTGCAGTCTCTGCTAGGACTTTCGCGCTGGTATAGAGTCCGCCTAGCCCCGCCGGACCACAGCACCATTTGTGTCCAGTAAATGCGTAGTAGTCCACACCGGTTTCGGGCAGGGTCCAGCCTGGCTGATCGAGCGGCAGCGAGCCGACGGACTGAGCCGCATCGATTAGGACTTTGGTCTGAGGCGAGTTGTCATGACAGATATCAACGAGTTCTTTGAGTGGCAGTAGCTGCCCTGTGTTCCACAAGATATGGCTAAAGACGGCTATGCGAGTCTGTGAGGTGAGGGTCTGGATAATCATCTCTATCGGGTCGGCTCCCTCTAACCAGCTAGAGAGTGGACAGATGTCGATAGCAACGCCATAGCGTCTGCTGATTTCGCGGACTGCGGCGATGACGCCTGGGTGTTCGCAGTCGCCAATGAGGATGCGATCGCCCATCTCCCAATCCATTCCCCACAGCGGAATATTACAGCCCATCGTGACATTCTCAGTCAGGGTGATAGTCTCTGGCGCTGCGCCGACGATGCGAGCGATCGCCCCTCGAATCTCCTCGCCCTCTGCCGTTATCCAACTGCCAACTGCCCCACCAAACGGACCTTCCCTTTGGATCTTGAGCTGCGCCTGGTGCATCGCTTCTATCGCACCGTCGGCCATCGGACCCTGACCGCCATAGTTGAAATATTGCTTGTCAGTAAGCGCGGTAAACTGCTGACGATGACGGATAACAGAGTCAGTTTTTGACATAGTGCCTAGGTTGCTCATGGTTGAATTGATATATTTAGATTTCTATCCGGTTCTACGAATGTTTTCTCACCGCTCGCGAAAAAGAGCACTCACCTGCTTTAGCAGCTTAATACTTCTAGCCCTCAGCAGCTGTAGCGGCACAGCATCACAGTGCAACCAGCTAATTAGCGCTATCAATCGCTCCCAATCATTCGTCGGCGACTACGAACAGTCCATCAACCAATCGCTAACCCAAATATCCGGTGCCCAGAGCCTAGAAGAAATCAAGACTGCCGCCGACACCTACATCAGCGCAGTCAGTGAAGCCAGCGAGCAAACCAACACGCTGGCTCAAGACATCACCGCCCTAGAGCTAGACGACGATCAGCTCAGCGGCTACCGCGACCAATACGCCAGCACACTCACCCAGTCGAGCGCGGCCCTGACAATTGCGCAGTCAGCCATGCAGCTAATTGCCAATGCCAAGACAGAAGCCGACTTTAGCACCAGCTTCGACACCTTCCAAAAACAAACCAGCACCGCCTACAACGAGCTTCAGTCCACCGACAGCACCGCCACCGCCACCATAGAAGAAATCAACAGCTACTGCGCCCCCGGTTCATAGCCTCTTTCCCTCTTTTCCTATTCTCTCAGCCCCGGCGGCTGAGCGCAGCCGAAGCCCATTCCCCCACCCCCTACCCCGGCGGCTGAGCGCAGCCGAAGCCCATGCCCTTCCTCCAACTCATCGACCACTCCCCCCACCAAACTCTCCAAATCGACGGCACCCAAACCGGCCCCCTCACTGGTAGCATCACCGTCCCCGGCGACAAATCCATCTCTCATCGTTCGCTGATGCTAGGCGCGATCGCCCAGGGCACCACCCGCATCAAAGGACTTCTCCTCGGTGAAGATCCGCGCAGTACCGCCGCCTGCTTCACCGCCATGGGAGCCAAGATCTCAGATCTCGAAGCCGAATGGGTCACCGTAGAAGGCACAGGCGGTGAGCTGCAAGAGCCGGATAACGTACTCGATGCTGGCAACTCTGGCACTACGCTCAGGCTGATGCTGGGACTGCTGGCCTCTCAGCCCGGAAAGTTCTTTGCGGTGACAGGAGATGATTCATTGCGATCGCGTCCCATGAAACGAGTCATCGCTCCGCTCACCAGCATGGGAGCTACCATCTCCGGCAAAGCCAACAGCACCCTGGCTCCGCTCGGCGTTACCGGACAGCCGCTACAGCCCTCCCACTACCACTCCCCGATTGCCTCCGCACAGGTAAAATCTTGCCTGCTTCTGGCTGGTCTCGCTATCGATGGCAACACGACGGTGACCGAACCGAGTCTATCGCGTGACCATAGCGAACGTATGCTAAAAGCCTTTGGGGCTGAGCTTTCTATTGATCTAGCCACCCATAGCGTCACGCTGCACGGACCGGCCAAGCTCACGGGCCAGACCGTCATCGTACCCGGCGACATTAGTTCTGCCGCCTTTTGGTTAGTTGCCGCTGCTATCACCCCAGGATCGAATTTGCTGATCGAAAATGTCGGCATCAACCCAACGCGCACAGGCGTCTTAGACGCACTCGCCGCGATGAACGCCGATATCACCTTAGAAAACGAAAGAGACGTTACAGGCGAACCCGTTGCCGATCTGCGCGTCAAGCACAGTGAGCTGATCGGCTGTCATATTGGCGGCGATCTAATTCCTAGATTGATCGACGAAATCCCGATCTTGGCGGTTGCGGCTTTGTTTGCTGTAGGGACGACCAAAATCACCGATGCTGCCGAACTGCGCGTTAAAGAGAGCGATCGCCTGGCAGTCATGGCCGCTGCTCTTAACAAAATGGCTCCTGGCAGCATTATTGAACAGCCTGAAGGTCTAGAGATCAAAGGCATGGGTCCTAGCACTCAGCTCACAGCCACCACCCTTGATAGCTATACAGATCACCGTATCGCTATGGCCCTGACTATTGCAGCCACCCGCGCTTTGGGCAAAACCGTTATTCAGCGAGCCGAAGCCGCCGCTGTCTCCTATCCTACTTTCGTCTCTACCCTAGAAACTGCCGTAGCCGCTGAGGAGTAACACTTTTCTCTCACTGGGCATGCTATTCCTAGCCGATGCTTTCCATTGCTCTCAAGTCTGCGCGGTTGAGAATCGTTCCATGCACAAAGTTTTAGTCATAGAGACTCCTAGCCAGGATCGCACTGACTTAGTTGAATATTTAACGTCTAAAGGTTTTCTAGCGCTGACGGCAGGCGATGGTCCGTCTGGAATTCGACTCGGACGGACCCACCGACCTGATGTGATTCTGTGTAGCTGGGGTGTAGAAGGGCTGCATGGGCATCAGGTGCTAGAGGCGGTACGACGAGATAGTGAGCTGAAGCTGACGCCTTTTGTGCTCATTACAGAAGAGCCAGAAGGCACCTTGGTGGCGCGATCGCACGTTCGTCAGGCGATGGAAAAAGGCGCGGACGACTGTCTCATCCGCCCCGTTACCCATATCGAAATTGTCAACACGCTAGCCGCTCGTATTGAGCGCCAAACGTCTATCAGCGAGCTGTATATCAGTGCGCTACGCAACAGCGCTGAGCAAATAAACCGGCTAAACCACTATGATAGCCTGACCGATCTGCCCAACTATCGGCTACTATACCAGCGATTGACTAGCGCTATTACTGCCGCTCACAGAAGTCAACGAACCCTTGCCTTGATGTCCGTCAGTATTGATAGACTGCGACTAGTCAATACCGTATTAGGCTATCCATCTGGGGACGAACTGCTCAAAGCCTCTACCCGTCGTATGTGGTCCTGCTTGCCGCCGGGTGCGACATTGGCTAGGCTCACAGCCAACCAGTTCGCTATTCTACTGCCCAACTTAAAGCGCCATGAGCAGGCCAGAGAAACAGCTGAAGATGTGATCGATGCGCTCAAACGTCCTTTCTCGCTGTCAGGACATGACGAGATGTCCGGGCACGAGATCTTCGTCACTGCCAGCATCGGCGTGGCCTTTCTGCTGCATCAGAGTGAAGATTTTTCTACGCTGCTGCGCCAGGCTGGCGCTGCGCTAGAATCTGCCAAAAACCAGAAAAGCAGCTGCTGCCAGTTCTACCGGTCCGATATGCCGCTGGCCTTTAGCGATCAGCTGGCGACAGAGACTCAGCTACGCTACGCCCTAGATCGCGGCGAGTTTGAAGTCTACTATCAGCCGCAGCTCAACCTGGCAAATGGCAAAATCGAAGGTACCGAAGCACTGATTCGCTGGCATCACCCCGAACAAGGTGACGTCTCACCTGCCAAGTTTATTCCCCTGGCTGAAGAGACGGGGCTGATTGTTCCGATTGGGCAGTGGGTGCTAGATACGGCCTGCTCTCAGGCCAGACTCTGGCTGACGCAGAATATTGGCATGAAATACGTGTCAGTAAATATATCGAGCGTCCAGTTTAATCAGACCGATTTAATCGAATCAATCAAGCTGACGCTGACGAAAACAGGGCTAGCTCCTAGCTGTTTGGAGCTAGAGGTGACTGAGACGGCGCTAATGCAAGATGCTGAAAGTGCGATCACAATCTTGAGCGAGCTTAAAGCCTTGGGGATTCGGATTGCCATCGATGATTTTGGCACTGGCTATTCTTCTTTGAGCTATCTCAAACAGCTGCCGATTGACACCCTCAAAATCGATCACTGCTTCGTGCGGGGGGCCGCGCGCGATGTCAAGAATCAAGCCATTTTGCAATCGACTATCGAACTTGCCCACCGGCTAAATTTAAAGGTAGTGGCTGAAGGTGTCGAAGATGCCGCTGAGCAAGGGCTGCTGAGCCAATATCAGTGTGATTATCTACAGGGCTATTGGGTAGGTACACCGATGCCCGCTAGCAAACTAGAGGAATCACTGGTATTAGAGCAGCTTCAGCAGGTATCCCCATCTATTTTTGTGGCTTAAATAAGGCAGCGGCAGACAGCTTTTAAATTCTTTTAGACGACTACCGTAATTTCTCTAGGGTGAGTGGGAATATTTAACACACAATGCCCTAACGGTTTTTGCCAAACCGGATTTCGTATGATTGAGCAGCTCGACAATTGGCTGAGTAGTGTCAGCACCTATGCTGATATGAGCCCTGATTTGGCCATTCGTGCCCAGGTGAATCTGCGCATGAAGGCCCATGCCCGCTCAGCCCTAAGTGTTTCTGACTGGTGTCAGCTCTTCTTGAGTCAGAAGGCCGTTGCTAGCACGTCAGCCTTCAGCCGTTTCGCCTTTGACTCATCCGATACTCGCCGCGTGCTGTGCTTTGTCTACCAGCGCTTTAGCCAATATTCGGGCATCGACTTTAGCCGGGTTCGTCCGGAAGATCGGCTCGATGACGACTTACATTTTTCGCTAGTGTGCTGGTTTGATTGGACGATCACCTTTTGTGAAGACTTCTTTGAGCAGTTTGATCTAGATCTGAGCGACTGCTTCGATGAGGATGAATTCAACACGATTGGAGAGCTGGTCATGTTCTTGGTACAGGTGAACAACCAAGCTAAATCACCTACTGCCTCACATCTGCCTAGCAGTCATTAGTTCGCAGCAGTCTGCTCGATTCCTATCAGCAAGCCCGTTACATAAGGCTACATTACTTAAGAATCTCTTACGTTTGCGCGATCGCTCTGACAACAGTTTGATAGTCTTTACACTAGGAAAATAGACTGCGACTAGGGATTTCGATGCCAAGAACTCAGAAGAACGACAATTTCATCGATAAGTCATTTACGGTCATGGCCGACATGATCTTGAAGATTCTCCCGGCCAAGAAGCAAGCGAAGGAGGCTTTTGCCTATTATCGCGATGGGATGTCTGCGCAGGCCGATGGGGAATATGCTGAAGCGCTAGAAAACTACCGGGAAGCACTGACGCTAGAAGAAGATCCCTATGACAAGAGCTATATCCTTTACAACATGGGCTTGATAGAGGCCAGCAATGGTAAGCATCGAGAGGCGCTTAATCTATACGAAGAAGCAATCGAGCTGAATCCTCGCCTAATTCAGGCGCTAAACAACACTGCTGTGATCTATCACTATCAGGGGGAGCAGGCCGAAGCCTCCGGAAACACCAGCGAGGCGAACACCCTGTACGATGAAGCGGCCCGGTACTGGATGGAAGCGATTCGCATTGCGCCGAACAACTATATCGAAGCTCAGAACTGGCTGAAGGTGACTGGGCGGATGAAGCTAGACATGATCTAGAAAATATGCTCGGCATTTCCAAGTGTCGAAGTTGGTCAGCTGCGTGAGTTGCGGACCCACCTCGCCCTGCGGACGCTCCTCCTAGGAGGAGATCTGTCCTGGCTATGCTTGTGAGAGTGATTTTGAACTGGGTTGTATGAGGAGGCTAAGTCATGATTGATATTGAGCAGGTGCGTAAGGTTGCGAACCTCGCCCGTTTGCAGCTAAGTGAGTCGGAAGAAGAGCAGTTCACGAGTCAGCTGAATGGCATTTTGGAATACGTGCAGCAGCTAGATGAGCTAGATACAACGAATGTGCCACCGACGACGAGGGCAATTGAGGTGAGCAATATCACTCGCCCGGATCGGCTAGAGGTGTTTGCCGAGCGGGAGTCGATCCTGGAGAGTGCGCCCGATCGAGAAGCTGATTTCTTTAAGGTGCCAAAGATCCTAGGCGAAGAGTAATAAGCGCTGAGCAGGTGGCAATGACTAGCTAATCGTGAGCGTCGCCTCGATAAATAAAAAATCTCTCTGTGCTTGACTAGCGATTCGACTAGGTCGCTATGAGCACCAAAGAGATTTATTGCGATGGGAATAGCCCTAAGATTTGTGAGGTGAAATCTCACCAAATGGGTTCTCAAGGTTAAGAATTGTGAGATTGAGATTGAGCCAATTCCCAGAGAAAGATGACAACGAGTCCAACTAGGGCCGCGACAAAAACGAATGGGATAACCGGTCTAATGACGGTAAGGACAGCAGGCCATAGGGTGGTGTACGAAAGCGCGATCGCACTTAGACCCGCTACGCTCAACCCAGTGACGACGTACAGCAGGAACTGTTGGAAGGCGTTCATAGAGCGATTGAATCGAGGCGATTGCGATCGCTCAACTTGATAAGTTGTCGAAATATGGCTTAGAATTCCCGGCTCAGTGGCAAGGCGTAAACCCTCTGTGGCCTTTTGCTTTAGCTCTGCAAGCTGCTGATTTAGGTCTATGATTTGTCGACTCAATGCTGTAATTTCAGCTCGCGAATATCGTAGCTGATGATCTCTTTCAGCGAGCGCTTGCTCATGTTGAAGCACAAGCCTTTCAATCGCTATTCGGTGGCGTAGCTTGAGATTAGCAGTTTTGCGACGAATGATCGATGTGAGCTCCGCAAGAAACGGATCGCCGCTTTTTGGCTGCCCATTTTGAGCGTACTTGTCGAAAGACTGACGATTGAGCGGCTCACTTTTCTCACCGGCAAAAGGGGCTTCCTCTGGTGGGAGATTAAAAGAGTTATTGCTCAAAAAATCGGGACTTGCAGAATCAGAGTTGACAGGATCAGGACCGAAAGATTCAAACGTTGACATTTTAAGACTCCTTTAGCCATAGAAAACGGCTGGCTGAAATTTCTGTGCTGCTGTTACAGATCTACAACTGTCTCGATCGATAGATGGCCTCGTCTTTGTGAGGCAATGATGCTAGAAAGGCGGCTGGTAGATGCGACAAGCATGTCAGAACTGAAAATGTTATATGTCTGCCTCACATAGACCTCACATAAAAAACTTATCTGCCTTTTTGTGAGATGTCAAGTTTTCTTATTAAGTAGAAATGATTTGGTATAGTGCACTACTTCTCTGGTGCTATTTTTCTGGCGCTACTTCTCCAGCGCTACTTCTTCGTGATGTACTGAATACTACTTTGCTTGTTTAAAGATTTTCGATGAGCGATCTCACAAAGAGATTGTGAGATAAAGTATTTCATCTGGGTAAGCAATACATAGAAAAAATTACGATTTGACGGCAACAGCGTATGTCCAAGCCTGGCTTCACGGAAGAATTCTTGACAAAAGTGGCTCAGGCCAACCAAATTTCTGATAGCGAAATGAAGGCGCTGCGACTTGCCTTGGCAAATCGAAAGAGTAAGGAGATTGCCAAAGAGCTTGGGATTAGTGAAGCGGCTACGCGCAAACGCCTAGGTGAGGTCTATCGAAAGTTTGAGATTGAGGGAAAGGGACCTGGAAAGCTGGCATCTCTAGAAGAAGTACTACACCGGCAGCGCCTAAAGGCTGAGTCTGGAGAGCTGACGATTGAGCGTGAGCAGCCACCGACTTCTCAAAAGCTAAATACTCGGTATGTGTGGAACGATGCGCCTACGCTGAGTCTGTTTCAGGGGCGGCACAGAGAGCTTGATTTTCTAGGAGGGTGGATGCTGCGCCCTACCTCTAGACAGAAGCTGCTGGCTGTCTGCGGAATTGGCGGCATCGGCAAAAGCTATTTGGTTAGGAAGCTAGCAGAAGGACTAAAAGGGCACTTCCATCAGGTGGTGTGGCTGACCGTTCAGTCCGATCAAAAACCGGCTAGCCTGTTAAAAGAGCTGCTGGCGATTTTACAGAAGAAGTTGCCAGATCAGTCGCTAGGTGGACTCGCTGAAGGTTCAGACTCATCGGTTGGGCTGTCGGCTGGGCTGGTCATCGGACAGCCCGGAAGCGATAAAGACGGCAGTGAACAGCGAAAAAGCGAAAAGCATGAGACTGCAGACTTAATTCGGCAGGTGCTCGAGGCGCTATCTAAGCAGCGCTGCCTGGTTGTACTGGATCAATTTGAAGTGGTCTTCAAAGATTTAAACGCAGATGGCTTGGATGCTGACGGCGGCGTCTCTACATTTGAAGCTAGCCCTACTCAGCAAGCAAGCCTCTACAAAGCGGGCTTTGAAGGCTATGAGGATTTCTTGAACGACTTAAAACAGCCGGTTTTCTCTCCCTGCGACGCTGGTGCTAGCTGTGTTGTTCTGACCAGCCGAGAGAAGCTCAGGGAGCTACCGCCTGAGTCAGTAAAGAGTTCGACAGTTTTGCTGTATACGCTGAATCGATTGACTAGCCTAGAGACCAAAGCGCTGCTTGGACAGTTTGGCTTGAAGGCCGAAGCGGATTATCAAGAGCTGTGGGCTCGCTACGACGGGCACCCGATGGCGTTGCGACTAGCGGCGACGGCTATCAAAGATATCTTTCACGGCAAGATACGAGATTTTTTAGATCAGGAAATTTCTGTTTTCGACAGTCTTAGGGAGGTTATTGGGACGCAGTTCAATCGACTGTCGCCTCTAGAAACAGAGGCGATGTACTGGCTGGCGATCAATCATACGCTGTGCTCTCTAGAAGATTTGAAGGCGGATATTGTTGCAGAAGATCGTAAGCAAAATCTGGTGTATACGCTGCGGTCTCTAGAACGGCGCTTTTTAGTGGAGGTCCGAGATCAGGGCGGTACTTTGTATGGACTGCACCCGATTGTGTCGGAGTATGTTTTGAGTCGATTTGTCCGCGAGATGTTTCAAGATCTCACTGAGGGGAATTTAGATTTGTTCAATAGCTATGCGCTGCTGAAGGCGGATGCTAAAGACTTTTTGCGGGAGTTTCAAAGAGACTGTATCGTTCGACCTGTCTTGGAGCGATTAAAGAACCACTTCAAGAGCGTGAACAAAGTCGAACAGTATCTAAATAATAAGCTGGACGACTTCAAAGAGAACAATCACCATCGGCTAGGCTACGCGGGAGGAAACTTCATTAATTTGATGGTGGAGCTGTCAACCGGTGAGCTATCAGCGAAAGATTTTTCTGATTTGATGATTTGGCAGGCGTATTTGCAAGATGTGCGGCTACGCGATGTGAGCTTTGAGAGCTGTGAGCTGAATCGATCGGTGTTTACGGAAACAGTGAGCGATGTCATGGCGATCGCCCTCAATCCGATTCTCACTGACGAAACGCCTTGTTTGGAGACGCCCTTTTTAGCCTGCGGCGATACGAATGGCATGCTGCACCTATGGCAAACGGATTCCGATACTGCGCAGCCGGGTGGATGGCAGGGAAGAAAACGGGCGGAATGGGCAGCGCATAGCGGCTGGGTGCGGGCGATCGCGTTTGTCCCAGAACAGTCGCTTTTGGTTAGCGGCGGAGAAGATAGCCTGCTGAAGCTATGGCGGCTGCCGAACATGGCAGAGCAACCGACGCCGCACGCTAAGCAGCTATGGCAGCAGAATACGAGAAACTGGGTATATGCGGTGACGGTAAGTCCTGATCAAAAGGTGATTGCCTGTGGTGGCGAGAATCAGATAGCGCTGTATCGACTGGAAGACGGTAAAGAGCTTTATCGACTGCAAGACCGTGCGAATCAGTCGGAGATAGAACAGAATCAGACAGCGCCAGCCACGCGGGAAAGGGGGTTGAGTGGGGTGCGATCGCTGACGTTTAGCCCGGATGGACGGTGGCTAGCGAGCAGCGGCGATGATAATGCGATTCGAGTTTGGCAGGTAGATCCTCAGAGGGCAGATTCTCAGAGGGCAGATTCCCAGACTGCGATGACACTCACCGAGCATACAGAATTGACAGGGCATGATGGCTGGGTGCGATCAGTTTGCTTCTGCCCGGATAGCTTGCGGCTATTGAGCGGCAGTGACGATCGCACAGTGCGCCTGTGGGACATAGAAAGCGGGGACTGTGTACGGGTATTTGAGCAGCCGGGCGATCGCGTACGTGCCGTGACCGTCAGTCCAGATGGACAGTTTGCGGCGAGCGGGGGCGATGATTTTCAGGTCTTTCTATGGAATTTGAGGACATTTGAGTGGGTGAAAACGCTGCCTACTGCGCCGAGTCGGGTCTGGACGGTAGCCTTTCAGCAGCAGGGGGAGAAGCTGCTACTCGCAGCAGGCGGTGATAAACAAACGCTGCGGCTGTGGCAGGTCGATGGTCCGCAGAAGTTGCCCTCTAGTTCGACTCAGCAACAGGTTGAGCAGCTAAAAACTGAGCAGCTAAAAACTGAAAAGCAACAGCTTGCGCTGAAACCAACTGAGACGCAGCTAACTGAAGTAAAACAGATTAGAACCTATCGAGGCTATACGAACGGAATTCGAGCAGTCGGCTTTTTGAACAATCAGCGCATTGTCAGTGCAGGAGATAATCGGGAGATTTCGGTATGGGATATCGAGCAGGAAGTATGCAAAGCTAGCCTGTCCTTGCATCAGGGGCGGGTGTGGTCGATTGCCATAGACCGCCAAAATGGACGCATTGCTAGCGCCAGCGATGACCATACGGTTCGACTGTGGGATATGACGACCGGTCAGTGCTTGACGACGCTAACAGCGCATACTAGCTGGGTCCGGACGGTAGCCTTTAGTGCAAGGGGGCGGCTGTTGGCTAGCAGCGGCGACGACGGCACCATCCGGATCTGGAATGCGGCATCGGGCTCGTGTTTGGCAACGTTGGAATGCGGAATTTACTGGGTGCGAGCGGTATGCTTTGATCCGACGGCAAGTCGCTATTTGATCAGCGGTGGAGAAGATGGACTAGTGCGCTTTTGGGATAGAAAAGAGGCGCATTCTCTTCGGACGCTAGCCCAACATGGGCAGCGGGTCTGCGCAGTAGCATACAGCCCAAATGGGGAGTATATTGCGAGCGGGAGTGATGATAAAACGGTGGCGCTATGGGACGTGGCGCAAGATAAAGAGATTCATCGATTTGAGGAGTCGGAGCTAGGCATCAAGACCGTAGCTTTCAGCCCAGATGGCCGGTATTTGGCAGCAGGCGGGGAAGATCAGCTGGTGTATGTGTGGGATATTGCTTCGCCTGATAAAACCTGCTTTACGCTACGACCGAAAGACTATACAGGCGGATCGGGCGGGATTCGATCGGTGGCGTTTAGCCCGGACAGCCAGCGAGTGATCAGCGGTGGGCTAGATGAGATCATTCGAGTAGGAGAGCTAGAGATGCTGAAAACGGGAGAGGTGCATTTTTTGCGTCCGCTGGTGCAGCACGCGCGGCCCTATGAGAAAGTCAAGATTGCTGAGGTAAGAGGCCTGAGCGGACTACAAAAGGCAAATCTGCTGTCGTTAGGAGCAGTGGATCGTACCGATACGCTGTTGCTGTGAGCGCGCCTATCGTGAGAGCAATACTCTTTTCATATTTTCTGACACATTTTCTGACACATTTTCTGGCACATTTTCTGGCGACGCTACAGAACCAACAACAGTCCAGAATAGCCAATTGCACCCAGCGCAAACGTCCAGAACCTACTTTCTCTCTCCTGCGGCAGCTCTTCTTTGAGTACGTTCAAAATGACGCCGCCTGCCAAAAATGCAAACAGCGTCGCCGTAAAAGCTTCGCTGATTTCAGTTTGGGTGCCAATCACCCAGCCGCAGATCACAGCGGCAGATAGAATCCACTTGCCCACACGCGCGTAAGACTGCTTGTGATTTTCCCAAAGGCTATAGTCATTGACTAAAAAATGGAGAGACATTGCAATCACATACAGCCACAGTCCCAGCAGCTCTAGATCTTCGCGATGCACTAGCAGATAGCCAATCAGCATGTTATAAAGCGCAAAAGACACCATGTGCAGCCAGAATACGCCTGGCTGCGTGGCATCGCCCTGCCCTTCTTCCAAGCTCTGTTCTCTAGAAACCTTCGCTGCTCTCTCTAGCCCGTAAAACGCCATCATCCCCAGCAGCGCCACGACATATACATGGTGCTCAATGGCAGAAAGAATAGAGACCTTCTCTTGAAAGTCCGACTGGGCTTCGCTCAGGTCCGGCAGCACGTGGACAAACACATAGGCCACCGAGACGCCGCTGCTAAACGAAAGCCATCGACTGCGAGGGGTTCGCTTTAGGAATTTGAATCGGCTGGCGACAATATGAATCAGCGCTAGAAACAGCGCTGACAATCCCGCCAGCAAAATATCAGAGCTGTGCATAAACGCGACTACTGAATAGAAGTAGCATCACTACGACGAGCCTGAGAAGGGCCCTGCTGTGATAGTACATCCTCGTCTACCGCTTGATCGCTCAAGTTGCCCTGCGCTCTTTGGACATCTGCCGCTGTAGCTTCGGGTACGTCCATCTGGCTGGCGGTTGTATCAGACGGCGTACAGGCCGTTGTCGTTAGCAAAATCATCAGCCCTGCCACTAGCGCAACGGCAAAACGACGCAGCCGATCAAAATTCATTCGCTGGTCCGTTTGTAAAAAGCTATTCATATCGATTCCTGTCAATGGTACGAACGAGTTTTCTAGAAACTCATGCGTTGAGAGTAGGTGACTGCCCAACCAAAGTCTTCCGACTGAAGACAGATCTCAAGCTATCTCTTTTATTCGTTACACTTTACACTTTTTTCTGCTGAAAACTATGACCTGGCAGCTAATGCAGAAACGTTGAGGCGTAAGCGTTGAGACAGAAGCGTTGAGATAATGCTGATGCGATCGCACAGAAAGCTAGAACATCGTTAAAACAATGCGCGACTCTGCTCAGCGCTTGGAATTTTCTAAAAATAAGCCTGAACAGAGTCGTAGGGTGCTAGCGCTGTAGATGAATAGACTCTATGGCTTGGGGTCTATACAAGGGCCTATACAGGCAACTTACACAAACGCAAACGCGCTGCTGTTGAGCTGTAGAGCCTGATTAGTTCGGACAATTGCAATCAGCTCATCCTGTTGACCGGCTGGACTATCGATAAACAAAGCCTGGCCGCGCTCTAGACCCTGCGGAGCAGCGCCCAGCCGGTAGCTAGACTGTGCGCTTAGCTGAATAACATCTCCCTTCGCCTGGTTGAAATCGGTAATCAGCGCGTAGTCTTTTAATCCCATAGAATTTGCTTGGCCGTCGTCATAGAAAGTGCCGCTTTTGTCACCTAGAATAAAGCGATCGCTGTTGCCCCCACCGGTCAAGATATCTTTTTCATTCGCCGTATTTTTAGAAGAACCTTGCAAAATATCCTTACCACTGCCGCCTAGCAGTCGATCGTTGCCAGCACCGCCAAAGAGGCGATCGCTACCGCCACCGCCGTGCAATTGATCGTTACCCCCTTTCCCGTCCAAAAGGTCTGTACCCCTCCTGCCGTACAGCTTTTGGTTAGGGGTACCTCCGATCAAGGTATCAGCACCGCCAGTACCCTCAATGACCAAACGGTTGTCAAAAGCAGGATCAGGTGCCGGTATGGGAGCCGGTGTTGGAGCCGGTGTCGGTGCCGGTGTCGGCGCAGGCACTGTGATAGTTCCTTTCCCAAAGAGCTGGGTCCAATAGTTGTTGTAGTTGACGCTGCCAGTGTCGTTGGCAAGATAGTAATGACCCAGTCCAATTTCGTTGTAATTGGCGTTTAGCATATTGGCTCGGTGGCCGGGGCTGTTGATCCAGCCATCTACAACAGCTTTTGGGGTTCTGTAGCCAGCGGCAATGTTTTCTCCAACAAAGCCAGACTCGTAGCCAGCGCTCTTGGCTCGGTCCCAGGGCGCTGAGTTATCTTTTCCGGTGTGGCTAAAAAAGTCTTTTGTAGCCATGGATTGAGTATGCAAGTCGGCTGCTTTTTCTAGATTTTGGTCGAGAACAAGTGGCTTCAAGCTATTTGCTCGACGAAAGTCGTTAGTAAGCTGGAGCACTTCTTGTTCGAATGCACTATTTTCCATTTGATTTTCTTCCACAATAAAAGGCTAAGTTTTCGAGTTAGGAGAAGGCTTCACGAGAAAGCTGATTGAGAAAGCTGATTGAGAAAGCTGATTCGATTGGAATTGAGCAGATAAATATCATCTTCCACAGCGAGCTGACCCATCGGCAAAAGCCAATAGAAAACCCGGTTTGAAGATGATAGGAAAAAGTTCTTTTACATGCAGGCTAAGGCGTTGTCCACTTTGCTCGTTACAACTTTGCTCGTTACAACTTTGCTCGTTACAACTTTGCTCGTTACGTTAGTGATCGATGCGATCGCCATATATCTCAACCGTGCTTGGAATGATGTGTGTTTGAGCAACAATTTTCAGACTTCTCTCCCAAAGTCAGACCTTCACAAGAAGAACCGCACCGCTAGGAGAACATTTTGCAAGTGACTTACTCCCAGATACTTAGTTTGGATCTCGTGTCCGGAAATAAAGTCAGCCAGCTGATAAGAAAACATACACAGCAGTGGTGTCGCCCGTATCGGGCAAGAGCTTACTTACTTCCTCAAACAAACTAAAGTCTAATAGAATACAGCTCTTAAGCTATGCCAAGTAGACTTTATTGGAAATAGTGAGATAGACAGTTGATGTTTGAGTCCTTTTGTTGTTTGTCTTAGTACCGTCCTACTAGCGGCGGTGAGCAAGGCGGAAGTTGTGTAGTCCACAAGCTGTTTCCATTACTTCATCGA
>CAWCWM010000020.1:0-60522 GCA_963799265.1 uncultured cyanobacterium | reverse complement strand
CTGCACGAATGGGCGTTTTACGGCACAATATGAATTAAGCAACACGGACGTTGCTAAAGTCGCTGAAGGGGAATTTCGAGATGGTTGCTACTGCTGTTGATGTCAAAGAGCCGACTCAGAAGCGCCTGTCTATGCAGGTTGCGGATATTGCTGAAGATACGACTACGCTGCGATCGCAAGACTGGGATCGCGACAGATTCGACATCGAATTCGGCCTGCAAAACGGCACTACCTACAACTCCTTCATCATTCGCGGCGAGAAAACGGCACTGGTAGACACCTCCCATGCCAAGTTTCGCGAGCAATACATCGCAGCGCTCAAAGGCGAAATCGACCCGGCTACCATTGACTACATCGTGGTCAGCCATACCGAGCCCGATCATAGCGGCTTGATTCGTGACGTTTTGGCACTCGCTCCGAACGCGGTGGTTGTCGGGGCGAAAGTTGCGATCGCATTCCTAGAAGACCTGATTCACCAGCCCTTCGAGCGCCAAGTCGTCAAAAGCGGCGAAACGCTAGATCTTGGCAACGGGCACGTCCTCGAATTCATCAACGCGCCAAATCTGCACTGGCCCGACACTATCTTTACCTTTGACCACAAAACCGGCATTCTCTACACCTGCGATGCCTTCGGCGCACACTACTGCAACGAAGACACCTTTGACGAAGATCTAGAGGCACTGTCTCCAGACTTTCGCTTCTATTACGAATGCCTGATGGGACCAAACGCTCGCTCTGTCGTTTCAGCGATGAAGCGGATGGACAAGCTAGACGGCGAAATTACAACAATTGCGACGGGTCACGGTCCGCTGCTGCGTCACCATCTAGATGAGCTAACCGGGCGCTACCGTGAATGGAGTCAGCAGAAAAGCGATGCTGAGACTCAGATTGCGGTGTTTTATGTGTCTGACTATGGGTTTAGCGATCGCATTGCTCAAGCGATCGCCCGAGGCATCGATAAAACTGGCGTTGGCATTGAAATGATCGACCTGCGCTCAGCGGATGCCCAAGACGTAAACGAAGTCGTCAGCCGCTCGACCGGCATCATTATCGGTATGCCACCTTCTAGCGGTAAAGGCTCCGAGGAAACCCGCGCCGCACTCGGGACAATTCTGGCGGGTATCAATAATAAAAAGACATTTGGTCTGTTTGAATCCTATGGCGGTGACGATGAGCCTATCGACACGCTGCAAACCAAGCTGCAAGATCTGGATCTAAAGGTTGCCTTTGACCCGATTCGAGTTAAGGATACGCCGAGTGAAGCACTCTACCAGCTATGCGAAGAGACCGGTACCGACCTCGGTCAAGATCTAGCGCAGTCAAAAAAGATCAAGAAAATCAAAGCGCTAGATGCTGATTTGCAAAAGGCGCTAGGCCGAATTAGCAGCGGACTCTATATCATCACAGCGACAAAAGGCGATGTTCAATCAGCCATGCTAGCGTCATGGATTACGCAGGCTAGCTTTGAACCTCTGGGCTTTACGGTAGCCGTAGCCAAAGATCGAGCGATTGAGTCGCTGATGCAAGTAGGCGATACCTTTGTGCTAAACGTTTTAGAAGAAGGCAATCACCTGCCGCTGATGAAACACTTCTTGAAGCGTTTCCCGCCCGGCGCAGATCGCTTTGCAGGCGTCCGGACCCGGCCCGCGAACAACAAGTCTCCTATCTTGGCAGATGCTCTGGCATACCTAGAGTGTGAGGTCTCTAGCCGTATGGAACTGAGCGATCACTGGCTAGTCTATTGCACCGTAGAGGATGGAAAGGTCTCGAAAGAAGAAGCCATAACTGCGGTTCACCACCGCCGCGTAGGCAACTACTACTAGGTCTTGCAAATTGCTCTCCAAGAAGCCACAACCTAGCTTATCCCCTCCTGAAGAAGATCCCCTCTCGGGAGGGATGGCCCGTAGGGTCGGGGTGGGTCTCCGGTGTGTGACTAGCTGATCGGACCCACCCCCTGCCCCCTCCGAGGAGGGGATTTTCTTCAGGCTGTGGGCAAGAGATTGGCCGATCTGGACTTCAACTTTCCCCTACAGTCAGTTCTGGTTTGGGTAGGGGCTGTCTCATAGAAACCCTGATAAAAGAGAGATTGTTATGACTGCTCAAACGCCGACTGCTCAGCCCTCCACAGAAGTCATCCCTACTAACTCTGGTCGCCGTGATGTGCAGGTGCTGCCGATCGCGGCGGATACCTTTGTTTTGCGATCGCGCTCCTGGGACCGCCTGCGCTTCGAGATTGAGTACGCCCTAGAAAAAGGGACAACGGCCAACACCTATTTAATTAAAGGCAATCTGATTGCGCTAATCGATCCGCCGGGCGAGTCTTTCTCTGAAATTTTTATTGAAGCGCTAAAAAAAGAGATTGATCCACACGCAATCGACTACATTATCTTGGGTCATACAAACCCCAACCGGATCAAAACGATCAAAACGCTGCTAGAACTTGCGCCTCAAGCGACGATTGTCTGTTCTTTGCCAGCGGCTCTCACGCTTGAATCGGCTGAGATCGATCACAAAATTCAGCCGATCAAAGGGGGAACAGAGAATGACCTGGATTTAGGCCAGGGTCATCATCTAGAATTTATCCCGACTCCCACCCCACGCTGGCCAGACAGCCTGTGTACTTACGACAGCTATAGCGAAGTTCTCTTCAGCGACAAGTTTTTCGGCGCACATATCTGTAGCGACGAAGCCTATGATCTCAACCGCGAGACTTTAATAGAGGATCAACAGTATTATTTTGACTGTTTAATGGCTCCGAATGTACGGCAGGTAGAAACAGCGCTCGACAAGTTGAAAGCCTATGCCCCTCGGCTGTATGCGGTTGATCACGGACCTTTGATTCGCTACGGCGTAACGGAGCTGACTGGGCGCTATCGTCAGTGGGCGGACAAACAGAAGGGGCAGTTGCTTTCGGTTGCTCTGATTTACGCTTCGGCCTATGGCAATACGGCGACGATTGCGCAGGCGATCGCACGCGGCATCACCAAAGCAGGTGTCTCAGTTGACTCCATCAATGCAGAGCAGGCCACCACTGCCGAAATTCAGGAAGCTGCTGAAAACTCTGCTGGTTTTATCATGGGCTCTCCGACCTTGGGCGGACATGCCCCTACTCAGATTCAAACCGCCTTGGGCGTTGTGCTTTCTGCTGCGAGTAAAACTAAGCTAGCAGGTGTGTTTGGCTCTTTTGGCTGGAGTGGTGAAGCAATCGATCTTTTGGAAAGCAAGTTCAAAGACGCGGGCTATAGCTTTGGCTTTGAGCCGATTCGAGTGAAATTCACTCCTGAGGCTAGCACCCTACAATATTGCGAAGAAGCAGGAACAGACTTTGCTCAGCAGCTAAAGAAAGCAAAGAAGAAAACCGCGCCGCGAATCTCGGCGTCTTCTGTAGAAAAAGCGATTGGTCGCCTCGTCGGTTCGATGTGTATTGTCACCGCTAAGCAAGGCGATATTAGCAGCGCCATGCTTGCTTCTTGGGTGTCCCAAGCAACCTTTACGCCGCCTGGGTTTACGGTGGCGGTGGCCAAAGACCGCGCAATCGAGAACTTGATGCATTCAGGCAGCAGCTTTGTGCTGAATATTCTGGCAGAAGGTAAGCATCTAAAGCCGATGAAGCATTTTCTCAAACCGTTTGGCCCTGGTGAGGATCGATTTGAGGGGATTGAGACTCGTGAGACAGAAGAGGGTCAGCTAGTGTTGGGAAATGCGATCGCCTACCTAGAATGCCAGGTCGCCAACCGCATGGACTGCGGCGATCACTGGGTCATCTACGCCACTGTCAGCGGCGGTGAAGTGATAGACAATGATGCTAAGACCGCCATTCACCACCGCAAGACTGGTACGCATTACTAAGCGTTTCGATTAACCTTAAAAGGTGTTTTGAGATCTGTAGATAGCATGGGAAAATCGGATGATCGCTTGTTACCGAAACCTTCATGCCAGCTGTTCAGCACGAAATTGATTCTGTCAAGGCTTTTCGGCTTGAGCCAACAGAGATCTATCGATTCTTGATTGACTGTCAGCGGCGGGCGATCGCATCCGATCGGGCCAAGATCGCCAGCCTCTCTTTTTCGATTCGGGCGATCGCACCCTGGGCTGTCTTATCTGCCATAGGCGACCCGGACCAGCGACATTTTTACTACGACTCACCCCAGCAATCCATCGTTGGGGTGGACTGCGCAGTTGAATGCGCGGTGGCTGGAGCAAAGCGATTTTCTCTAGCTCAGGAGTTTGTGAGCTTTTGGCAGTCTCAATTTATTTATGCAGATTTAGATCGATGCAGGCCAGCGCCTTCAGGTCATTTTTTTTGTAGCGCTACTTTTTTTGCAGAACGCAGAAAAATGATGCCGCAGGGTCCGCACTTCGAGCCCGCTTACCTGTTCGTGCCCAGGGTGCAAGTAAGCAGACAGAGCGATCGTCAAGCTGCCATCTCTACAGTTACCTTCAACTGCTTGATGACGCTGACGACGGACATCAAGCAAGTTACTAAAGATATCTGCATCCAGCTGAAGAAGCTAGCTACCGCGAGCGATCTGTCTCGAAAAATCAGAAATACTATCCCACATAGACGGACGAGCTACCGAACTAGCCATAAAGATCTGACTAGCTTTGAACCAGCGGTGAAGGCTGCGCTGAAGCAAATTCAGGGCAATCAGCTGCATAAAGTTGTGCTGGCCGATGTGATGGATGTAGAAAGTGAGCAGCCGTTTGATGAGGTGCGATCGCTTCAAGCGCTTAGACAAAACCATCCGGACTGCACCGTTTTTTCTGTCAGCAACGGTCGCGGTCAATCCTTTATCGGTGCTAGCCCCGAGCGACTGCTGAGCATCACCGACGGTCGCTTTACCACCGATGCCCTCGCTGGGACCGTCTCACGCGGACTGCTGCCTAGTCTAGATGTTCAGCTAGCGCAAACCTTAGTCAATAGCAAAAAAGAACGGTTTGAACATCGCCTAGTGGTTGAGTTCATTGTGCGACAGCTGCGATCGCTTGGCCTCAGTCCTGAATACAGTGCGCTCCCTAGAGTGCTTCAGCTGCGGCACGTTCAGCATCTGCACACGCCCATTAGCGCCAGTATCAGCCCGTCACAGTCCGTTTCTCCCTTGGATATCCTAGCCAAGCTGCACCCTACCCCGGCAGTGGCAGGTGTTCCACACGAGAGTGCCTGTCAGTTCATTCGCCTGCACGAAACCTTTGATCGAGGGCTCTATGCCGCGCCGATTGGCTGGATTGATACGCAGGGAAATAGCGAATTTGTAGTGGGCATTCGCTCGGCTTTACTCAACGGACGAAAAGCCAGACTGTATGCGGGTGCGGGGATTGTGGCTGGATCAGAGCCCCAGAAAGAGCTAGCAGAAATCAAGCTAAAATTGCAGACGCTACTCAATGCTCTAGTGTAGAACTTCTCTCGTATGCCCATTGATTTTCGTAATACCAACAGTCTTTGGGCCTCTATCGCCGTTGAAACCCTAGCTCGTCTCGGTCTTCAAACCGCCATTTTATGCCCTGGTTCTCGCTCTACGCCGCTCACCTTTGCCTTTGCTAACCATCCGACGGTTGAAGCGCTGCCTATTTTAGATGAGCGCTCAGCGGCTTTCTTCGCTCTAGGATGTGCTAAGCGTCAGCATCGTCCGGTGGCGATTGTCTGTACGTCTGGTACGGCGGGCGCAAATTTCTATCCGGCAATTATCGAGGCGTACGAAAGCGGGGTGCCGCTGCTGGTGTTTACCGCCGATCGCCCGCCGGAGCTGCGTGACTGTGCGTCTGGGCAAACGATCGATCAGATCAAGCTGTATGGCGGGTTCGTAAAGCGGTTTGTAGAGATGGCGGTGCCGGTTGCACAGCCGCAGATGCTGGCATATTTGCGGCAGACTTTAGTCAGTGGATGGGAGAGTGCGATCGCCCCTGAACCCGGTCCTATTCACTTCAACTGCCCTTTTCGCGATCCGCTGCCGCCAGTGGCTGAGGTTGGCGTGAAATAGCGGTGTGGGTGCGATCGCAACAACGTTCAATCTAGAGACCTTTTTTCAAGCGGTTTCTGTTCCTATCCCGGCAATCATGCAGTCTTTTGATGCGATCGCCCAATCTTTCAAGGTCTGGCAACAATGCGAAGAAGGCATCATCATCGCCGGTCCAGCCATCCCCAGCGATCCTCAAACCTATTGCAAAACAATCAGCCGTCTATCACAAGCTTTAGGATGGCCCGTTCTAGCTGAAGGACTCTCCCCCCTGCGTAACTATGCCGCACTCAATCCCTCACTCATTTCTACCTACGACTTTATCCTCAGACAGCCCAGTCAATCAGAGGCGCTAAAACCACAGGGCGTCATCCAGCTAGGCGCACTGCCGATCAGCAAAGTCCTGCGCCAATGGCTACAGACTCATCGGCCCCAGCGCTGGATAATCGGTCCTCAGCGCAATCTGGACCCTCTACACGGACCTACTCAGCACATTGCCTCAGATATTACCGCCTTCACTCAGCTCAATTCTGTTGTAACGCCTGCTGATTCTGCCTATCGGCAGCAGTGGCTGAGTAAAGAGAGTGAAATGCGTGAGGTCATTCATAAAAAGTTAGCAGCAGAGACCACATTAGTAGAAAGCAAAGTAGTCTGGCTATTGTCAAAACACTTGCCAGAACAAACCCCTCTTTTTATCGCCAACAGTATGCCAGTTAGAGATATCGAACACTTCTGGCTACCGAACAATCGTCGAATTCAGCCCGTGTTTAGTCGAGGTGCAAATGGAATTGACGGCACCCTGTCTACAGCCATGGGTCTAGCTAGTCGTAACAGGCCAACTGTTCTACTCTCTGGCGATTTAGCTTTCTTGCACGATACCAACGGCTTACTCAACATCGCTCAGATGTCCGGGCATCTCACAATTGTGCTCATCAATAACGGTGGCGGTGGCATCTTTGAAATGCTGCCAGTCGCCGACTTTTCGCCTACCTTTGAAAAATACTTCGTAACGCCTCAGCAGGTAGATTTCTCTGCTCTATGTCGGGCCTATGGCGTAGAACATCAGCTAGTTGAGACCGCCGAAGCGCTAATAAAATGCGTTGAAGATTTGCAAAAGGGAGGAATCAGAGTATTAGAAATAGCCTGCAGCCACACCACACCCGCAAACTATCGAGAACAAAGCGCTGCCCAGAGAAAAACTCTCCTTGATCTCTTTTAATTTCTTTCGTCTTTCCTATGCTTCACCACACCACCACCGGCACCTCTCAAAACCCTCCCCTTATTCTCCTCCACGGTTTTCTCGGTAGCTGCGCCGACTTTGCGGCCCTCCTTCCCTCCCTGTCCGCTCACTTTTACTGCATTGCCTGCGATCTTCCCGGTCATGGGAGCACGAATGCCGGGCTAGGCAACTACAGCTTCACGCGCACAGCTCAAGCGCTGATCGATCTACTCGATCATCTCAAAATCTCCAAAGCGCACGTTCTCGGCTATTCGATGGGTGGACGAATAGCGCTCTATCTTGCCTGCGAGTTTCCAGACCGCATCGAGAAAGTAATCGTAGAATCTGCATCCCCTGGTCTCAAAACAGAGAGAGAAAGACAAGAAAGACAGCGGCAAGACGATCTGAGCGCCCTACGTCTGCTCAACACTCCGCTGCCAGACTTCCTAAAGCAATGGTACGATAATCCTCTGTTCGCCGATTTGAAACAGCATCCTGATATCTTTGCTGCTATGCTTCAGCGTCGCCTGCACAACCGGCCAGAAGAAGCTGCTAGAGGGCTATGCGGTCTTAGTTTGGGCCGTCAGCCGTCTTTGTGGAACTCTGTTTCACAGTTAAAACCCCCCTTACTAATTATGGTAGGAGAGCTTGATTCAAAGTTTGTCTCTATTGGCAAAGAAATGTTCGAAGTGTGCCAGCAAAATCACAGACAGGCAACTTTCTCAATTTTTGAACAGTGCGGCCACAACCTTCACCTAGTCGCACCCAATGCCTACATCAATTCTGTTGTTCGCTTTTTCAGCCAACCTTCGTTCACTCTTTAAAGCAACTAGCCAGAACAGCTCATTAGAACATTTAGCCAGAAAAATCGGCCTCTAGTGTCAGTATCAGGAAAGCGGGTGAACAGGATTCGCTGATGCTTCTCGTTGAGTTGTTGGCTTGTTTTCGGAGGACTGGTCTGCTGGTGATTCCGTCGGTAGGGGAATGAATCCACTCTCATTGGGCACCTGTGGAAAACGATTCTCTTTCCAGTCTTGCTTGGCCTGTTCTATTCGTTCCGGGCGACTAGAAACGAAGTTCCAGTACTTTTGACGGAATCCTAACGGTTCGCCGCCAATAACGATGGCCTGAGCGTCTGCATTGGCGCTGATCTTTGCAGACGTGCCGGGCTCAACAACGGCGAGTCGATATTGCTCTAAAGGCTTTCCATCGATAGACAGCCCAGCGGTAACGCTGTAAATACCTTTTTGCCGATCGTCTGCGGGAAGCTGAAACTGACTTCCCTCTGTAAAGTGCAAAGACAAGTAGATGGTTGGAGAGAAAGTTTTGACAGGGGAAGTGTACGTGCTGAATTCTCCTGCAAGCAGGGTCGCTTTGGTCCCATCTTCTTGCCACTGTGGTAGCTCGCTGGCTGCGTAATGAGAGAAATCAGGCTCTATTTCTTCAAAGTCTGCGGGTAGGGCAATCCAGGTTTGGATGGCGTGGAGGGTGGAGTCTGCTGCTCTGAAGCTATCAGGCGATCGCTCTGAATGAACAATACCTTTACCGGCGGTCATCCAGTTCACTTCACCTGGAACGATCTCCTGGACTGTGCCTAGACTATCTCGATGGAGCAAACTACCTTCAAACAAGTAGGTAACAGTAGCCAGATTGATGTGAGGATGCGGTCTGACATCAACGCCTTCACCAGGAGGGAAAACAGCAGGGCCGAGGTGATCAAAAAAGATGAAAGGTCCAACCATGTCCTGGTCAGGATGAGGCAGGCTGCGATGTACGCTAAAACCACCTAAGTCGTGCTGGTCGGGAACAAGTATCTGTTTTGGACTCACCGTATACCTTTTGTTAAATTGCTATTGCCAAGACTATTACAGACTCCTATCAATAGCATCCTCAAATGGGTCAATTAAAGCTACGCCTACTCCCAACAAAGTCACTCTTATTGGCCTCTGCTATCTATTGGCCTTTACTATCTATTGGCCTTTACTATCTATTGGCCTCTGCTATCTATCCTCAAGCAATATAAAAACAAAGATCTCTCTCTATGGGGGCAAGCAGCTATCCCACTTTCATGATGCAATATTTACATATCGTTTAGGTAAAGGACCATGGAACTATTATGACTTTCTTGCAACGCAGCCGCCGTTGGCTTACTGCCATTGCTCTTGTGCTGCTTCTCACTGTCTCAACAACCGCCTGCTCTACTGCTACTACCGAAGCTCCAGCGGCTTCTACGGTTGGCTATAGCCAGCTGGAGCGCGGTAACTCTGCAAAGGGGCAGGAGTATGGTGACTGGGTTGTCAACGCTGCGCAAGGGCTGGTTTCTGACGCATACGTCAGAGACAACAACCAGCTTGGGGTGGTGATTACTGAGTCAGTCCGCCCTAACGAAGTCAAAGATCTCTCTAAGTCGTTACTTCAGGGGTTTCGCAAAAGTTTCCCGAATAAAGACTTGCAAGTGCTTGTCTTTGCTCCTGACAAAGCACCCATTCTTACTGCTGACTATGATGCACAGTCTGGGCAAGTAGAGTACAACACACCTTAGAGAATCTAGAAGATACTGAGAAAGCATTGTCTCAAAAGATACTAATTCTCAAAAGATACTAATTCTCAGAAGATACTAATTCTCAGAAGATATTAAGTCTTAGATCAACAGCACACCCTACGCAAATCCAGAGAGGCCACATGTCTACAAGTAGTGACAAGTATAAGCGCGAGATCATGAAAGATCTTGCAGACGGTAACAAAGAGATTCTTGAGCCAAACGGTAACGATGCGCTTGGAGAGAAATACAAGAGCTTTGACGACTTTGCCGATCGCTCTTCTCGTGATGAACGTCATGGTTTGATTCGGCGCTCTTTCAATCCCGAGCGTGTGCCTGCTGCCCAGATGGACCCCGAGCTGCGTAGCGCGATCGATAAGATTAAGCCCAATGAGCGTGACGACGTGGCCCGCGACTTTTTTAAGCACCTGAAAGAGAGAGGGTTGAGCGATCGCGATTTGGAGAAGCAGCTTGGTCTGTCTACTCACAACGCTCGCAAAATGAGTGCGGATGATGTGGGCAAGCTAGCGTCTTTTGCTTATACTGCGCATCCTGATATTTTCCAGGAGGTGCTTGCTGACCAGCCTGCGATTTTGAAATTCCTTAGCAATCCGCTCGTCGGGGCAGCTATTGGCGCGATCGCATCCAAGTGGTTCCGCAAGTAATTTCGTAAGCAATATCCGCAAGCAAGTATCCGCAAGCAAGTAGTTGAGTAGTTAGGGAAAGCCATAAGCAAGAAACTGGCAAGAAAAAACTACAAAAACCAGCGCTAATTTCTATCTAGAGATTCGGGCGCACACAGCAAAAGGGTGTCTACGGGCACCTTTTTTATTAACAGCAGAGCTATACACTGGGCACACCACACATTTGTAGACCGTTCCTATCTCACTCATGCCTCTCTCACAAAGCCTCTGGCCCTCTCTTATTTTCGCAGCTGCCGTGTCCAAGAATCTCTCGCCCTTGTCGGTCGGCCTGTGGGCAGGTGTATGTGCAGGCGGCGTAGCTGCGATCGCCTACGCTGGCGCATGTTTTGCCCTATACAGTATCCAGACCAAGCTAATCTACCGTCCCCTACCGCAGATTGTCAAAACCCCAGCGGAGGTAGGACTAGCTTACGAAGACATCTGGATTCCTATTCGTCAGACTGGCCCTTGTTCAAACAAAGCTGAGCAAACAAGCGAGACCAAGCAAAACGAGCCAAGCTATCTGCACGCTTGGTGGATTCCCAATCCTCGCAGCAGTCGGGTCATGCTCTTTTGCCACGGTAACTATGGCAACATTAGCTACAACACAGAGCGCATTCGCTTTCACCATGCCCAGGGCTGCTCTGTTCTTGCTTTTGACTACCGTGGCTATGGTCAGAGCAGCGGTCCTATCCCTAGCGAGCAGACTGTTTTCGCTGATGTGGAAGCTGCCTTCAGCTATCTAATCGCGGAGCGAAAAATATCGCCTAGCAACATTACGGTGTCTGGCCATTCTATGGGAGGCGCTGTCGCCATCGATCTCGCCAGCCGTCATCCCGACATTGATCGACTCATCGTCGAAAGTAGCTTTACTACTATGAAAGACGAGGTCGAATCTAAACGCATTTATAGCCTGTTTCCGATTGAAGCTCTTCTGACTGAGCCTTTTGACTCTTTTAGTAAGGTCAGAACCTTGCAGATGCCCGTTCTCTACGTCCACGGTGACCAAGACTTTGATGTGCCTGTTAGATTCAGCCATCAGCTCTACGCAGCGACACCTGGCCCCAAGCGAATTTTTATCGCCCGTGGCGCAGACCACAACATGAATACGCTATCGGGGGACGCGTATGCCGCTGTCCTTAGAGATTTCTACCAGGTGAGCGATCGCACCGCCCAGTCCACTAGCCAGCCTGCTATCCAGCCTGCTATCCAACCCGTCGCTCAGCTACAGCTCGCCCAGTAGATACGAATTGCAGATAAAAATTGCAGATATAAGCTATAGAGACAAGCAGTGTTTTCCTTTCTCGTAGATTGGCTGACCAAACGGTTTTCCCAGCAGAAAAAGACTTCTCCGCAACCGGACAAGCCAAAGGACAGCTCAGAGAAAACGACCAAGCCAGCTAGCCATTTTCCCTTCAACGACGAGCTGCAAAGAGAGATTCTCGCCGAACGAAAATTTTCTCTAGCTGAAGCCATCGGTCGAGAAGGCGGCAGCTTTATGAAAGGAGAATCAGCCGTTCCTCGCCCGCTCCGGGCTGCAAACGCAATCAGGCAGTTTATCGCCACCCGCAGCAGCGATCCGGCGAGTGCTTTGGCCACCGAACTGTATACCTGGAGCATCGCTGATATTCGTGTCAGCCGTCAGCTAGATGCCCCCCTAGTAGCACTTTCTCAAATCATCGAAAGTCTACTAACCGAGCCTACAGCTTTCTATGAATTTGCTAGACGAGTTGCGATCGCGCAATCCAAACTCACAGGCGATCGCCCCCACTTTCAGCAGCCAAACCAACCCCCTGCGCCTGAAGCTGACTACACTCACGATTCCATCAAGCAATACTTGCTAGACATCACAACGCAACTCGTCAAAGTAGTCTAAATGTGAGTAGTCTAAATGTGCTTTGAGCGATCTTTTGCTGTAGATTCTACGATTCAGCATCTCCGGCAATAGAACAGCCGTCCTCATCACAAGATATATTTGCAGTCGCGACCTCTGTCGGAACGACTGTAAAGCCACCTACTCGAATATCTTCAAAGCCAAATTCATTTTGCAGAACTCGGCTGAAGCTAGCGATGATGTCAGGTAGCTGTTTCTCAATTGCACTCTTTAACTGATCTGCTTGAGGGGGCGGATTTCCGATGGCTTCTACTGGCATAAAGCAACTTCTCCAAAGGGTAGCTATCTGCAATTCTAGAATAGAAGTCAACTAAAAATTGTTAAGCTCCACTACAGTATTGAGATAGTCGACTCTCCTCAAGCCGGTTTGGATAGCAGCATTGAGAAATGATCTCAGCGACAAGTGCTGTTTTCTAAGTTTTGCTAGGCCAATACCTTCAGAGGAGTTTTCACTTCTCCATAGACTTCCCCATATAATGTATCTCGCTGTCTTGATGGTCTACCCGCTGATTCGATCGCACTGATCAGGTCCGCTTCACTTTGACAAGTGCCGCCGATGGCTCCGGCCATTGAGGTGATATGCTCTTCCATGAGAATGCCACCGATATCATTGCAGCCCCATCGCAGCGCCTCTGTTGCGCCACCTAGCCCTAGTTTCACCCAGCTAGGCTGATGGTTAACAATCCAGTTGCCCAAAAAGATTCTAGCCACTGCGGTCAGCAGCAGCGCATCTTCTAACACGGGCTGATCTCTGCCGACTCTTCGACGCAAAGGCTTAGGCGCTTCTTGTCCAACAAAGGGGAGCAGGATAAATTCTGTTATTCCTGTATGCCCTGCTGCTTTTGACTGTTGTTGAAGCGATCGCAATAGTTCAAAATGCTTCATCTGCTGCTCGATCGTCTCGATATGTCCTGAGAGCAGGGTGCTAGTCGTTGGCAGTCCTACCTCATGCGCCAGTCCAACAATCTCTAGCCATTTTGCCGCTGTCGTTTTCTCGGGGCACAGTATCCGCCGCACGCTGTCGTCCAATACCTCTGCCGCAGTCCCTGGCAAAGAGCCCACGCCTATATCCCGCAAAGCTTCCAGTACTGTCCTCAGGCTCAATCCATCTTCTCTAGCAATAAACTGCACTTCTTGGGGTGAAAACGCATGTACATGCAGGCGGGGAGAAGCTGCTTTGATCGTCTCGACCAGCTTGCAGTAATAAGCTAGCGACGAGCCTTCAATTTTTGCCTCAGGGTTTAGCCCGCCCTGCATACAGATTTCTGTTGCGCCTAGCGCTACTGCCTCTTGGGCCTTTTCTAAAATGCCGCTCCAGTCAACCCAGTAGGCACCTGCTTGATTGGCATCTCGGCGAAAGGCGCAAAAGCTACAGTGCTGCTCACAAATATTGGTGTAGTTGATATTTCGGTTCAGCACATAGGTGACCGTATCGCCCACCTGCTGGTGTCGCAGTGCGTCTGCCGTTTGACGAATGGCTTCTCTATCGGTTTCGGCGTCCACTTTTAGCAGAGCGATACCGTCTTCTGTTGAAATGTCTTGACCTGCGATCGCCCGCTCCAAAATCTCCCTAATCTCTACCATCAGCTATCTATCAACCCGTTGTATCACTCTACTAGCTTAACTTCCGAACGCCTCAGTTATGGGGCGCTCAGTCACAAAGCGTATGGTAAAGACCAAAAATGCTATCTTTGGTGTATTGTCACCTGATGCCAGCGCTATGGTGCTTTCGACTGAACAACAAACAACAAAGCCCATTGTCACCTGGGAACCGCCTCCAGATGATTTTGTACTTTCCCGATGATTCTATAGAAAATATTCAACAGCCTTCTTAGCTGCCGCGCTGACTGATGCGCTTGGAGCAAAGCGGTCAGATTCAGCCAGAAATGCTAATCGGTTCCAACTTGGCGCTAGTCGCCAGCATCAATAAAAAAGCAGTTGCAAAGCACCGGACTGGTTCTACATTCCTCGCGTTTGGCCTTTTCCAGAAAATATTATTCGCCGCAGCTACACTCAGCACGCAAGGGAGTACCCCGTTGCAATTGTGATGGAATTTCTCTCGGCTGAAGATTGCAACGAGCTCTCGCTTAGATCGACACCTCCCTATGGCAAGCTCTACTTTTACGAACAAATTTTGCAGGTGCCTACCTACGTCACTTACGATCCGTACAACTTAGTTTGCAGGTTCGTTGTTTAGAGAATAGCCAGTACGTTTTGCAGCCAGTAGACGCCGATGGACGGTTTTGGATACCAGAGCTGCAGCTAAAGCTAGGACTGTGGAGAGGAGAGCGCTTGGGTAAGACAACGCACTGGCTGCGGTGGTGGGACGAAGCTGGGAATCTACTGCTTTGGAGTTCTGAACAGGTCGGCGTAGAACGGCAGAAGGCTGAAGCGGAACGGCAAAAGGCTGAAGCGCTAGCGGCAAAGCTGAGGGAATTGGGCATCGATCCAGATACCTTGAGCTGACGCGGTTGTCTATATCAAGACCAGCTTCCGTTGGGCAAGTAGATTCCGCCTTGCGATCGCACTCCCTCCTCCGCCATCACATACCCCCAGGCCATCTGCAAAGGCTGCTGCGCCAAGTCAAAAACCAGCAGCTCACAGCGCAAGTATTCGTTCTCAAAATCAGGCAGCTCTGGAGAATAGCCTTCTAGCCTATCCAAACCCTGCAAAATCTCTACGCAGACCTGTGGCGACTGAACGAACTTGAGTAGATAGCCCTTCACCCAATCTTCACCTACTGTCATAGCGGGATAGCCTAGCTGCAAAAAGTCATACAGACGACCCCTCACCATTGCTGGAATCTGCTCAGTCAAATACTTTCCGCAGAAACGAACGTGATATCGGCCACCCGGCTTTAGCGTGCCGTAGACAAAAATAGAGAGCTTGCAAAGACCAGTCCCAGCAATATCAGATTCCAAGGCTACAAAATCCCCTCAAATCCACTTCAGCCTCTAGAATAAATCTTTGACTTATAAAGTAAGCGAACAAGGACCGTAGTGGCGTGGAAGTGCGATATAGCCCAGCAGAGATAGAACCAAAGTGGCAGCAGTACTGGGCCGACAACGAGCTGAATAAAACGCCTGAAGATCTTAGTCCAGACGCTCAAAAGCCAGACGCTCAAAAGCCAGACGCTCGAAAGCCAGACGCCAAAAAGTTCTACGCCCTCTCCATGTTCCCCTACCCGTCGGGCGATCTGCACATGGGCCACGTGCGCAACTACACCATCACCGATGTGATTGCCCGCGTTCGCCGTATGCAGGGCTACAGCGTCCTTCACCCGATGGGCTGGGATGCCTTTGGCCTACCCGCCGAAAACGCCGCTATTAAACGAGGCGTTCCCCCCGCCGACTGGACGCTCAAAAATATTGCTCAGATGCGCGATCAGCTCAAAGCCCTTGGCCTCTCCTACGACTGGAGCCGAGAAGTCGCCACCTGCTTGCCCAACTATTACCGTTGGACGCAGTGGATTTTTCTACAGTTCCTAGACGCTGGCCTCGCCTACCAAAAAGAAGCCGCTGTGAACTGGGACCCGATTGACCAGACCGTCCTTGCCAACGAGCAGGTAGACAGCGAAGGCCGCTCCTGGCGCTCCGGGGCCAAGGTAGAGCGCAAACTGCTCAAGCAGTGGTTTTTTAAGATCACTGATTATGCCGATCAGCTGCTCAACGACTTAGACAAGCTGCCCGGCTGGCCTGAGCGTGTCAAAACCATGCAGGCCAATTGGATTGGCAAATCTAAAGGTGCGCAGGTTACCTTTCAAACTAGCGCGGGCGAGCTAGAGATTTACACCACTCGTCCCGATACGCTTTGGGGTGCAACGTTCATGGTCGTTTCTCCTGAGCATCCGCTGATGGAAGAGCTCACAACGCCTGCACAAGCAGAGGCGGTCAAAGCCTATCAAGTAGCGGCAGCAGGGCTTAGCACGATTGATCGTACGGATGAGGGCAGAGAAAAAACCGGCGTCTGGACAGGTAGCACGGCGACAAATCCAGTCAACGGAGAGGAAATTCCCGTCTGGACTGCTGACTACGTGATGATGGACTACGGTACGGGCGCGATTATGGCTGTGCCTGCGCACGATCAAAGAGACTTTGAATTTGCCCGCAAGTTTGATTTGCCGATCAAGGTTGTCGTTCAGCCTGAAGGCGAATCATTGGATGGGGCGACAATGAGCGAAGCCTATCCTCATGATGGCGCGATGGTGAATTCTGGGCCGTTGGATGGGGTGCCTGCGGGAAAAGGAAAAAAGCAAAGTGTGGGACAGGCGATCGCATACCTACAAGAAGAATCGCTTGGTAAAGGGACCACCAACTATCGCCTGCGGGACTGGTTAGTTTCTCGTCAGCGCTACTGGGGCGCACCCATTCCAGTGATTCACTGTTCAAAGTGTGGCACGGTACCGGTTTCTGAGTCGGATCTGCCGGTGAAGCTACCAGAAAAAGTCGAATTTACTGGAAAAAGCGTTCCCTCGCTCGCTAAGTTTGACGACTGGGTGAATGTGCCCTGTCCTAGCTGTGGTGCGACGGCCAAGCGGGAGACCGATACAATGGATACTTTCTTGGATTCATCCTGGTACTTCCTGCGCTACGCCGACGCTAATGACGAAGAGATTGTTTTCTCTAAGGATCGGGTAAATCAGTGGCTACCTGTCGATCAGTACGTGGGTGGCATCGAGCACGCAATTTTGCATTTGTTGTATTCTCGCTTTTTTACGAAGGTGCTGCGCGATCGCGGACTCCTCAATTTTGACGAACCCTTCCAACGCCTGCTCACCCAGGGCATGGTCCAGGCCATCACCTATAAAACGTTTGACGGTCAATTCGTCGTTCCTGAAAAGATTGCCGACTTGAACAACCCCGTCGATCCAGATACAGGCGAACCGCTAAAAGTCTCCTTCGAGAAAATGTCAAAATCCAAATTCAACGGCATCTCTCCGATTGCTGTTCTCGAAAAATATGGCGCAGATACCGCTCGCATGTTCATTCTCTTCAAAGCTCCACCAGAAAAAGATCTGGAATGGGACGATGCTGACGTAGAAGGCCAATACCGCTTTCTCAACAGAGTGTGGCGAGCCGTTACCGAATTCGCCGGGTCTGAGCATGCTGCCGATCTGGGTGCAGCTATCGACACCATCGATCGAAACTCGCTCAGCAAGGCAGAAAAAGCGCTGCGCCGAGCGACCCACACCGCTATCAAAGAAATCACCGAAGATATCGAAGGCGACTATCAGTTCAACACAGCAGTATCAGAACTGATGAAACTCAGCAACGCGATCAATGACGCCAAGGACAAAACCACACTCGCCTTCGCCGAAGCCATCGGCACGCTAGTCAAGCTGATTGCCCCTTTCGCCCCTCACATCGCTGACGAACTATGGTCTGCGCTTTCGAGTGACCCAGACTCAGCTGGATCGGTCCATCAGCAACCTTGGCCCGAAGTCGAAGCGGCAGCATTGGTTGCCGACGAAATCACGCTGGTTATTCAGGTCATGGGTAAAACTAGGGGCACCTTACAGGTACCGGCTAGCGCAGACAAAGCAGCCCTAGAAAACTACGCTCGTAAATCAGAAGTCGCCCAGCGCTATCTAGAGGGCAAAACAATCAAAAAGGTGATTGTCGTCCCTGGGAAACTAGTAAACTTCGTTGCCATGTAGTTTTAGTTTGTACTTTAAAATACAAATCAAATCTTTACAGACGAAGTCAGGAAAGCATTAGTTAAACCGTCCGACAGACCTGATAAGATTTGCCTAGACCTGATGACCGTAGATATACACAGGACGTACCCAATGGTTACGCTGACATCGCCTCAACTCCAGACAGACGTTCGGATTGGTTTAGGCAAAGTTTTGCTTGTCGAAGACGAAGAAATTATTCGTGAGACAGTTGCCTTATCCCTTGCCGACGAAGGGTTTGAAGTCTGTGTGGCAGACAACGGTCAGCGAGCTTTGGAAATGATTCTGGGCAGTCCAGACAGAGGCGCGTCAGAGCAAACGCAGCGAGCGATTCCAGGCATCAGCCTGATTATTTTGGATCTAATGCTGCCCGGGATGAACGGTCTTGACCTTTGCCGACTCGTTCGACATCAGGGCATCGATATTCCGATCCTTATCCTTAGTGCCAAAGGCACTGAAACTGATCGCGTTTTGGGCTTAGAAGTCGGCGCAGATGACTATCTCACCAAACCCTTCGGCATCCGCGAACTGATTGCTCGCTGCCGCGCCTTGCTCAGACGCTATCAATCCCAGGCCAAACCTGACGAAAAGTCTATTCTCCGTTTCGCCGACATTTCTCTGCATACAGAGGAATGTCGCGTTTTCCTGAGCAGCACCGAAGTAAACCTTTCCCCCAAAGAGTTTAAGATTCTAGAGCTGTTGCTCAGTCAGCCCAAGCGGGTCTGGTCGCGTAATCAGATCATCGATCAGGTCTGGGGCTACGATTTTATGGGCGACAACAAGACAGTAGATGTGCATATCCGCTGGCTACGCGAAAAGCTAGAAGAAAATCCTAGCCAGCCAAAGTATCTAAAAACCGTACGTGGATTTGGCTATCGCCTCGGATAAGCAGCTGAGTTGTGTCGCAGTTTCTCTAGCTAGCGTTTGGGCACTCTTCTGATACAACTCGCCGTAGCTGAGACGATTTCGTGAGCACGAAAATACCTTTACTTTGCAAAGTGCAACAACTGCCGATCGGTCAATTCTTACGATTTGGAATTGTTGGCTTTAGCGGTGTGTTTGTTGATTTGATAGTGTTTTATTTGCTTCGCACCGAAGTAGGACTAGCGCGATCGCTCAGCATCTTTCTCTCTATCGAAGCGGCCATCATCAACAACTTCTTCTGGAACGATGCCTGGACCTTTGCCGATATGGCTCAGCGGCAAAAAGGCCAGGCGGCCAGGTTTCAACGATTCCTCAAATTTCACGCTGTTTGTCTGATCGGAGCCGTTTTACAGTATCTCCTAATTGAAGGCATTCTGTTGCTTCCGCTAACACAGCAAATTCCGGCAGTAGTCAGTCAGTTTGCCGATGGCAGATGGACGAATGTGGCGGATGAGTATGCTGCAAAGGTGAGTGCGATCGCCCTAGTCACCCTCTGGAACTTCTGGCTAAATCTTAAAGTCAGCTGGCGCAGCTAAACATAGTCGCATAGAACCCACCCACGCTCTAACCCGACACCTTCTAACCCGACACCTACCGGTGGCCGAGCGCAGCCGAGGCCAAACCAGCCGATCTCAATCCATAAAAAAAGCCTGCTAGAAATTCCCAGCAGGCGCTAACTTTTATTCACCACCATCATCAACAAAAGGAGCAAGCGTCAGGCGCTACGGCGGCGCGGGCGCTTGTACTCAGACTTTTTCTTGTAGCCTACGGATTGGGCTTCGTCGCTGTTAGGACCGAACTGTCCGCGAATGGATTCTTTCATTGCCATGACGGCGTCGTGAAATTCGACTTCGGACTGGCGGGCAGAGTCAGCGGCTGATTTTAACCGTGCCCCAAGTTCTGTTTCTCTTTTCTGATTGGCGATCATCTGCTCATAGGCGATTTTGAGGCTTTTTTCTGTGGCTTCTACTCTGGTAGGAACATAGCCCGTCACCGTGCCGAGACCGTAGTATGAGTCGACATCGGCGCTGATTCTTTTGTGTGGAATTCGACGAGAAAAATCAACTGCTGTCATGATAGAAAATACCCTTGAAGAAGGGCGGATTGGTTGGAAAAAGTGAACGCTGAACCGAGCGAAGAGAGAGTAACCTTTTAGTTTGATCCTCTGTTTTTATCTGATTGAAGATTTCCCGATGCAGGTAGCAAAATAGCAGATGGCTATACGTATAATCTTGGCAAGTCTGACATTTTGGGTATAAAAGGTTTTTGGTACGAGTTGAGTAAGTGGATTGCCCTACGTATAGCTTTGGTTCGCTTGGTGGACAAAAGGGTTGGCCTCTGTGTGGGAGCGATCGCACTGCTGATCAAATCAATCGCGCTGCCGATCAAAAGAGTTGAGTGATTGATCAAAGCGGTTGCGCTGCTGATCGAAAGGATCGCGCCGCTGATCAAAAGGATCATGTGCTCGATCAAAGCGATCGCCCTGCCGATCGAAAGGGTTGAGTGCTTGATCAAAGCGATCGCGTGTCTAACCAAGGCGATCGCGCCGCCGATCAAAAGGATCGCATGGGCGATCGCATCCGTTGACACTAGCTTGGAATGACCGGTTTCATCTTCAAGCAGTAACCCTTCTAGCTCTGGCGTTGCTTCTGAAGCGAAACTAATGTCTCGGCTGGATTCGGATGTATTTTCGGGTTCGCCAGCGCCGACACTATGCCCTGAAAAATGAACAATCTGAGGTTGGCAGTCGAGCAAAGCTCGGCGGATATCTTTGGTAGTGACAGCCCAGCGCTGTTCGAGGCGAAAGCGATCGCGATACTTCGAGCGATCCAAACCTGCCTGGATTTCACGCACTTCTTCCCCCAATCGCAGCGGACTAGTCCCTCTGGGGTTAGCGGCTAATACGAGGATTGGAGAAAGAATGTCGAGCTTTATTTTTTCTTAGAGTACAGCCGGTTATGCCCTAAGGACTACCCCCGCTAAGGTGAACGTTTGTTCTTTTGGTTTCGCAGACAAACAGTCGAAACATGATGTTTCGGGCCATCTGACCCGTTACGCTAAGACAAGAATTCGACAGTAGGCCAAACACCGTGATACTCCACCTCCCATTTGATCTTTCATCCTGGTCCAGGAAGCAGCTAGTTTTTTTAGGCTCGCTTCTCTGCACACTTTTGCTGCTCACAACTGGCTGTACTGCCACAGCTACAGCAGCAGATGGCACCTACAGCTATAAATCTCCAAGCTCTGATGGAATTGGCAAGGTTTACTATGGCCGTGAGATTGCCAACGTGATGGGCTATCAGGGCGCAAACTGGTTAGCTAGACCTAGCCGTCTGAGCGAAGAGCGTTCGGATATGGCGGTTGATGCGCTGATGCTTGAGCGGGATGATGTCGTTGCTGATATTGGCGCTGGCCTAGGCTACATCAGTTTTCAGCTAGCAAAGTGGGTAGACCAGGGCAAGGTAATCGCGGTAGATGTGCAGCCAGAAATGCTTCAGCTACTAGAAGCTGAGCGCGATCAGTACAGTATCAAGAATATCGAAACGGTTCTGAGTACGGAGTCTGATCCTAATCTTCCGGCTGAGAGTATTGATATGGCGGTGATGTTCGATGCGTATCACGAGTTTGCCTATCCCAAAGAGATGATGAGCGCGATCGCACAAGCGCTAAAGCCAGACGGCCAAGTCGTCCTAGCCGAATATCGAGCCGAAAATCCTCTGGTGCTGATCAAAAAGCACCACAAAATGACCCAAAAACAGGTCAAAAAAGAAATGAAGGCAGTCGGCTTGCAGTGGGTAAAGACTGACGACCGACTGCCGCAGCAGCACCTAATGTTTTTTGAGAAAGCAGGCGGCGATTTGCGCTAATACCTTTCGACGCTAGAGCTGAAGATTGGCTCTACTCGAATAGCGGCAACGCGGGAAGGGCGAATGACCATATATTCGCCGGGATTAATCTTGGGAATAGGAACGCTGATAAATTCTTCGGCAGTCGCTTTGGGCATCAGCTCAGAGCTATACCACTTTTGAAAGTCTTGAATAGTGGTGAAACGCACTTGCTCGGTGTGCCCACCATCGAAAGTCATGTGGACAATGTATTCGCTGGGAGTTCTCGGCATGGTTTCAAAAAAGTTGAGATGACCGCGATTAGTATGGGCCAGTTGAGAGGGAAACTCTCAGATAGGCAAAGATTTGTTGGTACTAAGGAATGAAGATTTAATAAAAGCCGCTTTCGCGGACCGGTGGGTTTTGGCTTCGACTGCGCTCAGCCATCGTAAGTTGCCGTTACCGAACCCTGAGCGTAGTCGAAGGGTGGCCGGGTAGAGATCAGCAGGTTATTTAATCCTCGATCCTAAGCTGATTAAACGCCGTGGCTTTTGCCAATAACCCAGCTGCGTCGGAAGTATTTGGCAAGGCTAGATTCTTTTAGCGTCAGGCAGATCGGGCGTCCGTGAGGGCAGGTGCGCGGCTTTTGAGTGCGCTGCCACTGGTTAATAAGCGCTTGCATTTCACCGGTAGTGAGCGGAGTGCCATTGCGGATGGCGGTGCGGCAAGCGGTGGCGACGAGGGCGGCTTCTAGGTTTGCGCCTAGGCTCAGCTCTAGTAAGGCATCGGCGCGATCGCCCCGTTCACTCAAAGGCTCAGGAATTGTGCGAACCGCCCACAGATTCTCCCCAAATGGCGCGATCGTCACGCCCACCTCCCTCAACCTTTCCACCTGAGTCTCATTCAGATCTTTCAACACAATCGGTGGGTCGAGCGGCACCATCTGCCATCGCTGCTGTAATTGCTCGAACAGTACTCGCTCGTGGGCAATATGCTGCTCAATCAGGCAAACGCCGCCTTCGTGTTCCGCCAGAATGTACATATCTTTGACCTGGGCGATCGCAACGAGATCTCCCGGCAAACTGCCCGGCAGCACGTCTGAAAGTGACTGAGTCGGTAGGCGATCGCTAGCGGTATCTATTTCCCTAGAAACGGCATACTCTCCTTCGGCCTCAGCAGCTTTGATCAAGGCAGTCGCTCGGTGAGTTTGAGCGCCCTCACTCAAGTCGTCTATTTTCAGCAGCTTTTCGAGGGCGTGGGTGACGCGATCGCAAATCCGCTCCACCCCCTGCACATAAATCTCCGACTTGGCCGGGTGCCGGTTCCAATCTAGCTGAGTCGGCGGCAGCGTCAGATGGAGAAAGCAAATTGGATAGCGATCGCGTGGAATCGTCCGCCGAAACCCAGCCATCAGCGTTTGCGCCACTTCATCAACAGCGACAGGTCGACCGTTGATCGCAATTCTGACCCAGTCGGGTCTGCGCCGATGACAGCGATCGGGTAGCCCAATCGCTAGATATAATCCTTCTTCTAAACACTCTTCTAGATCGGTGTCATACACGTTTCTAAGGATCTGAGGAATGATTGTCTTAGCCGTTGGCCCCGGCCAGAGAGAAAACCAGGGCGAATCATCTTTTGCTAGCTGCCAGGTTACCTGTGGATGACAGAGCGCCAGCTGCTGAATTAGCTGAATAACGGCTTTGAGCTGAGTATCGGTAGCGGGCACCTGTCTTCTCGCCTGCCAGTTTTCAAATAAATTGTGGACAGTGACCACGCTGCCAGGTGCGATCGCCACATCGGTGATCTCAGTCGGCAATCCTGAACTGTCATAGCGAACTTGATAGCCCAAGGCATCTGCTAACTCAGTTCGACTGCGAATCTCTAGCTGGGCCAGCTGCGCGATACTATGTAGCGCCTCTCCTCTAAAACCCAAACTTTGAATGTTCAACAGATCAGGGCGGGTCGAAATTTTGCTAGTAGCGTGAGCAACTGCCGCCTGCTTCAAATTGGATAAATCCATGCCGCAACCGTTGTCAGCAACCTGAACCTGCCAGCGACCAGGCCAAAGGCTCACCGAAATTCGAGTGGCACCCGCGTCCAGTGCGTTTTCTATCAGCTCACGAACAACGGCAGCTAGAGAATCGATCACCTCTCCAGCCGCCATCAAATAGACAATATCCTGGGCTAGAGGCTGAATTCGTCCGCTCTTTTGGTGTATCTCATTATTGCATTTCACTTATTTTGCATCCCGTTTATCACTCCAGTCTAAAGCTAGGAAAGTGAATATACGGAAAGCTCGATGTGTTGCTTCGCGAGCAGCTTCCCATCATAGTTCGGTGGTTCTCTCGAAGCGATGTTCCAAGCAGTGAACGAAAATAGTCTCAACTTTGTAAGGACGCATATAGAGCGCCTAGCTGATTTTCAAGGGGCATTTTGAAAATCTGGCTAGAAAGTCTCAAGTTATATACATCCTTGCAAACAAAAGCCTGATCCTGGGGGCTTAAAGGGGTCAGGTCTTTTTCTTTTTAAAGGATATTTCTGCCGGTATTCGTCGCTCTCTACAAAATTTTATCTAGCCCATAGACTAGCGACTTTAGCGGCAGCACTCGGCGGATCGAGAGCAGTACACCTGGCATATAGCACACGCGATCGCTCGTATCATGCCGCAGCGTATAAGACTGACCTGCCGCCCCAAAAATCACCTCTTGATGGGCAATCAGACCCGGCAGACGAACGCTGTGGATTCTCACCCCGTCCTCGGTTTGCGATCCTCTAGCACCAGGCATCTTCTCAGTCTCTTCAACCTGGGGCGGATTGTATTTCTTGTTCAGCTCCGAGAGCATTTGGGCTGTCTTTACCGCCGTGCCGCTTGGAGCGTCTGCCTTTTGGTTGTGGTGCAGCTCAATGATTTCGACGTGGTCGAAGTAGGCAGCGGCCTGTAGCGCAGCCTGCTGTAACAGCACCATCCCAATCGAAAAGTTAGGAATCAATAGACAGCCTGTGCTTGCTTTATCAGCAAACTCCGCTAAATCTTGAATTTGCTGGTTGCTCATGCCTGTCGTTCCGACCACAGGCCGTACGCCGTAGGCTAGCGCCGCCCGTACAGAGCCATACACGCTATCAGGATGAGTCACATCGACCATTACCGCGCTACCGCCGCTCGGCGCTTCATTTTGCGCAGCGACCAGCGTCGCCTCTAAATCATTTAGCACGGGAATTTCTAACGGACCCATGCCGATGACTTCGCCAACATCCTCTCCGATCAGCTTTGGATCTCGATCGATCGCACCGACTAAGGTCATGTCCTCCGCCTCGGCAACAGCCTTGACAATGGCTCGGCCCATTTTGCCAAGGGCTCCATTGACGACGACGGGGATTTTAGCGGAGGTTTGAGTTGAGTCGCTCATAGTCTTTGTCTGTGCTGTTTGATTGGGCTGTTTGATTGGGCTGTTTGATTGGGCTGTTTGATTGGGCTGTTTGATTGGGCTGTTTGATTGGGCTTTAAGTATCACAAAACGAAAAAAGGGACCGTAATAGTCCCTTTTACATCAGTTTATAGCCTTGTTCCGTTCCTACTAAACTGGCTTCTTAAGCTGAGTAGACTTAACCGACTTCAACTTCTTTAGTCTCAACTGCATCGGTGCCATCCACGCCTTTGGCCACCTTAACCATCTTGTCTAAGATATCTTGGCTAGGAACCTTTCCCTTTAGGACAACAGTACCGCTGAGCTGAGCCACCCAGAGCGTATCAATATCATCTAGCTGATTATCTTCATCAAAGGCCAAAGCAACCCGCTTGGCGAGTCCGCTCTCATCGAAGTCTCCATCTACACCGATCTTATAATCTGGAATGTCCTTTGTAGAGGTAGAGGCAGAGGCAGAAGTAGATGTAGAAGTAGGAGCAGCTTTAGCAACGCCGCGTTTGATTTTTGAAGAAGCGTTAGCTGGCTTATCTTTGCCAAAAATTCGTGAGAAGAAACCCATTTACTTGCCTACAGTTAGTTTACTTTCGCAGGAAGCAGGCCTGCGCAGGTACAAAGATATCGGCATGGCTATGGGAAGATTGTGTACCTTTAGGAACAAATTATCCGATGCGATCGCAGCTAGACACATGGCGAAATAAATATCTGGTCGGACGACGGGTCTCGCCCAAAACCCACCAGCACATGCTAGAGAGCCTGTTGGATGAAGCAGAGCTTGACTATGACTACATCGTACTGACCTTAAGCGCCTGTCTAATTGCCACCTTTGGACTACTCTCTAACAGCGCAGCAGTCATCATTGGCGCAATGCTAGTAGCGCCATTGATGTCGCCGATCCGCTCAGTAGCTTTTGGCATTTTAGAAGGCGATATAGTGCTAGTCAAAACAGGGCTGAAGGCACTCGCAGTGGGTACCGGCATTTCTATTATTCTCTCAGCCCTAGTAGGAATGAGTTCGGGCTTCCTGGCATATGGCAGTGAGGTGGCGTCTCGTTCTTCACCAACGCTGCTAGATCTAGGAATTGCAATCACCGCTGGTGGATTGAGCGGCTATGCCAAGGTCCAGCCTAGACTGTCGAGTACGCTAGCTGGAACGGCGATTGCCGTTGCGTTAATGCCGCCTCTGTGTGTCATCGGCCTGGGAATTGCCCAGGGAAATAGCTCGCTCACGGTCGGGGCCAGCTTACTGTATCTGACCAACTTGCTGGGAATCACATTGGCCTGCATGGTGGCTTTTTTCGTTGCAGGCTATTCTCCTTTTAGCCGGGCCCGCCGTCCGTTAGAAGTCGTCATCATCCTCACAGGAATATTGATACTCCCCTTGGGTATCAGCCTGGCAAGGCTGGTCCGCCAGCAGCAGCTAGAAGAAAATGTCAGAAAGGCGCTAGTCGAAGATACCGTAACCTTTGAAAACCTGAATATGGAGCTGGTCAGCAGTCAAACCAACTGGCAAGTGTCACCCCCAAGGGTGTACATGGTGGCAAACGCCAGTGAGCTGATAACGCCCAAGCAGGTAGGACTACTCGAGGACTACATCACCCGGCGGATGAATCAACCATTCCAGTTTGTCTTTCGCGTCAGTGAAGTCGAAGAGGTGACGAAAGAAAGCAGTACGCCAAGTGCGCAACCAGAACTTTTACCAGAGCGAGTACCGATTGATTGATCAACTGAGCTAGACAGAAATTACCTCTAAGTTGTTAGCGGCTAGGTAGCTCCACGTACGCAATTCACCAATAAGCAATTTAGAGACTAGGATAACTAGGTTGAGCGATAGCTGGGCAGTCTATGCACAGGATGCATCTAATTTAATCGATTAGTCGTATTAGTAAAGCCGGGACAGAGCAGGCTGCTAAACGATTGAGAATCTGACTGTAGTAAACTATCAAAGGTTGCTCTATAGTCTTGCTCTATAGTCTGTAGCTCCTGGGCTAAAAATCTCACTTCTGTAGCTCAATGTTTGCAAAAGCTTAGCGTAGATAGATGATAAACACCCGATCTAGCACAAGTTACAGTACCGCTCATAAACTACATCCCCTAAGTCTGCTAGCTCAGCTGATCAGCCGCCAGGTGAGCGGTTGTCTGAAATTAACATCACAATCCTCTGAATGGCGGCTGCTATTAGATAAAGGACAGCTTAATTTTGCGACCAGCTCAACTGACAGTTTTGAGCGGCTAACCAGACAGCTGCAAACGGTTGGCGATGGAGTACCTGGGTCTGTGCGTGAGCAAATGCGCCTGCTGTTCGAGGAGTCTGATGCTGCAGACGATGTGGTCAGCCATGACTATCGCGCTCTGTGCTGGCTGGTGGAAAAAAAATATCTCAACGATGAACAAGCAGCCCAGCTGGTCGGTGCGATCGCCATTGAAGTGATCGAACCTTTTTTAAATGTGCGCGAAGGCAGCTATGAGCTGATCTCGCGCACCCAGACTGAAGGCATTCCGACCTACTGCCGCTTGGATTTGCGCCCGATTGTCGAGATTTGTCAGCGCAATAGCAAACAAAGAGCTGCCGGACAGTCTGTGACCAGCCGATTACCTGGCGCTATGGCATCTGTTGCCAGCTTGGATACGGCCAATGCAGGGCTCGGTACAGGCTACAGCGCAGGTCGAAGTGCTGCTGTAGCTACCAACGGAGCGAGTCCTGGTCAAATAGCTGCTGGTACAGGTAGCACCCATCGAGCCGACCAGGAGAATATAGGGCGAACGACCTACACGGTGGCCTGTATTGACGACAGTCCGACCGTACTGAACGCCATTCAGAAATTTCTAGAAGATCAGAGCCTGTCAGTTGTCGCGATTAACGATCCGGTCAAGGCGCTAATGCAAATTGTGCGCAGCAAGCCCGATTTGATCCTATTGGACATCACCATGCCCAATCTCGACGGATACGAGCTGTGCGCTCTGCTGCGTCGCCATCCTCGCTACAAACGCACGCCAATCGTTATGGTCACAGGCAACACAGGTCTAATCGATCGCGCCCGCGCCAAACTGGTTCGCGCCTCTGGCTATCTCACAAAGCCCTTCACACAATCTGATCTTTTAAAGATGGTCTTTAAGCATTTGCCGACGAAGCGGTAGTATCAGGTTAGAAACTGCACTACCAGCAGGGCATCCTGGTCAACTCAAGCACGTTATTTCCTGCATCTACGTTCTCTTGGCATCCACTTTGCTGATACAGCTACTTCGCCTTGAGATTACCGCTGGTTTTTCTCGGAAAAATTTTCCACAGTTGCTATGCCCACTATCCAGACTGCGACGGTACTTATTGTTGAGGATGTAGCATCAGAGCGGGAGTTGATGAGTCACTATCTGCGGCAAGGAGGCTACGGTGTGATCGCAGCGACAACTGGGCGCGAGGGTCTAGACAAGGCGATCGCACAAAAACCAGATGTGATCGTGACCGACATCGTCATGCCAGGCATCAGTGGATTTGAGCTATGCCGTCAGCTAAAGAGCCTGCCAGAAACCGCAGCCGTCCCTGTAGTCATGTGTTCCTCCAAGGGGCAGACCATCGATCGCATGTGGGGTAAGCGACAGGGTGCAGCAGCCTATTTGACCAAGCCCTACACCAAAGAGCAGCTGATAGAAACTATCAGAGCCGTATCGGTATGAACCACGCTATCCAGCGTGAGATGCCAGAATAATTAGTAATCAGCATAAGCGTCACGAAGTCGCAAGAATGCTTTACATTCAATAGAATTGGTATGACTTGATATTGATGCGGCTTCTGTGCGGTTTTGGTCAGGTTCGACTGAAAGATGTGATAGGAGTCTCTGAGTAGGAGAAGTTCCAATGACCGCTTGCTGGTAGACATGCCAGTGATAAGGGTGTCTCGAAAAAATCCGATTGCCTGTGAAGACCGAGCTTGCCGTCCCCAATCGCCCGCTTGTGGGCGAAGCCTATCTCAAGTTTCAGCTGGCCCCGAGAGTGCCCGCCGTTTTTGCAGCAAGATCTGTAGAAGAGGCGACCGTGCTACCCACTGCGCAGATAACGCCTATTCCTAATATGCCAGCTTGCATGTTGGGGATAGTCAATCGCCGCAACCGAGTCATTTGGATCGCAAATCTGGTGCGGTTACTGGGCCTTGCCGTTCCCGACAGTCCTAGACAGCAGTACAGTATTGTCGTCGTCAAGGCAGGCACTTCTCTGGGCCTATCTCTGGGCCTAGTAGTAGATGAAATTAGCGGAATTATTCATCTACCAGCTGAAGCGCTGCGGCCTGTTCCTGCACAGGTGAATCCGATTTTAGTGCCCTATCTTCGAGGTTGCGCTGTGCAAGATGAGCAAATACTGCTAGTGCTAGATGCCGAAGCTGTTTTACAATCGTCCGTCTTTCAAGGGTCATAGGATATGACGACTGACATGAATGGAAATGAAGCGAATAGAAATGAGGCAAATGGAAATGAAGCGCCTCAGTCGTTAATCAATGAGAAAATAGCCGCCGCTCAAGCAGAAGCCAAAAGCAGAAGCGAGGCCTTAGTCTATCGCGGTGCCCGGTATGAGGAAGGTGGCGATCGCCAGATTGCTGAACAAATTATCGCCGCTCGATCGAGCGCAGTAGAGCGGCCAGCAGATGAGCTAACTTATCGCGGCGTGCAGTATAGGGGAGCGCGCTACGCGCCCGAGAAAATTCGGGTGACCAGTGGCAGCAATTCTGCCTTAGCGCAGTGGTTCCACGACCTGCCGGTTGCTGACAAACAGCTAGCCGGACTCTTAGCCTCTAAGATGCTCTCTGTCCTTGGCGTGATCGGCGTTAGCTTGCTCTTGATATCGGCAACTGGTCGCCGTCTGATTTTGAACCAGGCAGTCTCTGAGCTATCGGCAACCGCTCAAAACCTGACCCGCGAATCAGGCGAATCAGGATTGAGCGAAGGCGTATTGCTGGCAGCCGCTGAGGCCAAGGCAGATTTAGGCTCTGTAGAAGAGCTCGACGAGTCTTTAGTACAAGATGCGCGGAGCAACCTGCGCGCTCGACTAGAAACCAATCAGCTAGAGTATATTGCGCTAGTCGATGTAGAAGCCCAGGTCATTGCCAGCGGCAATACCGCCCGCAATAGCGATATCTTCAACCCCAACAACCTTGTTTCTAATGCGCTGCGCCAGCGCGAGCCAAAAGCTGCACTCAGCTTGCAATCAATTGCAGAGCTGCGGCAGCAGGGAATTTCTGTGCCTAGTACGGTCAATGAGGCAGCGCTGGTGCAATATGTTGCGACTCCTATTTTTCCGGCGGGCAGCCCGATAGATGAGGCAGGTGTGCCAGTACAGCCCATCGGTGCGCTCATAGCGGGCGACATTGTCAATAGAGAAACGCCGATCGTCGTGGATACACTCACCGCTTTTCCAGAAGGCTATACCGAAATTTATCTGCAAGAGCCCAGCGGCTCGTTCGATCTAGTTGCCCTAGCGGATTCAGGCGAAATTCTAGCAGGGCAGCGTAGTGGAAGCAGCTACAACTATGAGTTTTTAGAGCAGACCGTTCGAGCAGCGGGCGATGGCCAGATACCCGGCGTGGTCAGTGAGCGCTTCAAACAGTCCAATGGCGATCGCTACACAGTCGCCGCAACGGCGATTGTCGATGGCAATGGCCGGGCAATTGGCGCGATTCAGCGAGGACTGTCAGAGCGAGCGCTACAAACTTGGCAGAGGAACGCGACTGGGCTACTGATTGGGGCGGCGCTACTGGCCCTGCTAGCGGACGTGATCATTGCCCGGCTGCTAGGGCGCTCGATTGTTAAACCACTAAGAGAATTACAGGAAGCGACTGAGGAATTTGGCTCAGGCGATCGCGCCGCCCGCGCCGATGTCTTTGCTCGCGATGAGGTTGGCCGAGTTGCCAGTGCTTTTAACGAGCTAGCCGCCTCTGTCGCAATTTCTGAATCCTCCTTGCGCTTTCAAAGCGAAACCCAAACAGAATCCGCTCGCAGGGCGCGATCGCTCTCCAAACTCACCAGCCAGATTCGTCAAACCCTAGAGCCTAAAGCCATCTTCGCAACCGGCGTCGAGCGCGCTAGAGAAGTGTTAGAAGTCGATCGAGTATTGATCTATCGGTTTGACACTGACTACAGGGGTGGAGAGGTCACCGCAGAATCTGTGGGCAAAGGCTGGAGTCGAGCCCAAGGGCAGCATCTAAGCGACCCCATGCTGCCAGATTCGGTAGACCGCTTCTTGACCGGACAGGTCTCTTCGGTAAACGATATCGAAACCGCAGATCTAACAGAGTGCCACTGCCGACTGCTGCGCGAGCTAGAAGTCAAAGCCAACATGGTTGCACCCGTGATTGTGGGCGATCGACTCGTTGGATTGATCTGCGCTCATCAGTGCAGCGCCCCGCGTCAGTGGCAGCCAGAAGAGCTGAACATGATGCAGCAAATTGCCACCCAAGTAGGTTACGCACTCTCGCAGGCTGAGCTATTAGAATCACAGCGACAGGCCGTAAAGCAAGAGCAGCAGCTAGCAAGCCTAGTAACCGATATTCGAGCAATCAGCACAAGCGGCGTCGATGCTACCGAAGCCCGCGAAAAAATCTTTCGCACGCTTACCCGTCAAGTCAAGCTCGCCCTTGATACCAGCCGCGTCATCATCTATCTGTTTGACGAGAACTGGAAGGGCACTATTGTCGCAGAAGCGGTCGATCCCCAGTGGACACCCGCCCAAGACCAGAAAATTGCCGATCCCTGTTTTGCTGAGAACTACGTAGAAAAATATCGCGCTGGCCGCGTGAACGTGAATTCGGACATCTACAAGGCCGGACTAACAGACTGCCATCTAGGACAGCTAGAACCCTATCAGGTCAAAGCCAACATGGTTGCACCAATCATTGTTGAAGATAGGCTGCTGGGGCTGTTGGTTACTCATGAATGCACAGGACCTAGAGACTGGTCAGCCTCAGCTATCAACTTTATACGACGAGCAGCCACCCAGCTAGGCTACGCCCTAGAGCAAGCCGAAGCCACCTGGCAGAAAGAAACCGCGCTGGCTCAGACCAAAACGCTCTCAGAAGAACGGCTGCGTCGCCAGGAACAGCTACAAGAGCAGCTGATCAACCTGCTTGGCGATGTCGAAGCTGTCGCCGATGGCAACTTGACCGTACGCGCTGATGTATCAGCAGGTGAAATCGGCACCGTCGCCGACTTCTTCAATGCCATCGTCGAAAGTCTGCGGCAGGTTGTCACCCAGGTCAAGCGTTCGGCTAATCAAGTCAACGATTCGCTAGGCCAAAACGAAGTGGCCATCCAACTGCTAGCAGAAGAAGCGCTACAGCAGGCGGAGCAAACCACTTTAACGTTAGGTTCTGTAGAGGCTATGACCGCTTCTATTCAACAGGTCGCCCATCAGGCCAAAGAAGCCGCCGCCGTTGCCAGAAGCGCTTCCGAAACCGCAACGCTAGGCGGAGAGGCCATGGATCTAACCGTTAGCAATATTATGAGTCTGCGTCAGACCGTCGGCCAGACTGCCAAGAAAGTCAAGCGCCTAGGTGAATCTTCTCAACAGATTAGCAAGGCAGTTCTACTGATTAATCAGATCTCTCAGCAGACAAACCTGCTCGCAATTAATGCCGGTATTGAGGCCGCTAGAGCTGGAGAAGACGGACAGGGCTTTGCAGCGGTTGCCGAAGAAGTGGGAGAGCTGGCGACTCGCTCGGCTTCTGCTACTGAGGAGATTGAACGGATTGTAGAAGATATCCAAAGAGAGACCAGTGATGTGGTCGAGGCAATTGAGCAGAGCACATCGCAGGTAGTAGAAGGCACCCGCCGTGTAGAAGATGCCCGTACCAGTCTTGCTCAAATTCTGACGGGTTCGCAAAAAATGGACGCGCTCGCCCGGTCGATCTCACAGGCAACCAGCTCGCAGGTACAAACCTCGACCTCGGTATCGTCCCTCATGGAAGAAATCGCCCAGCTAGCAAAGCGGACCTCAGCCTCTTCTAAACAGGTATCTGAAGCGCTTAATCAAACCGTCATGGTGGCGCAAGCGCTTCAAGCTCAGGTGGCGACTTTTGTGGTGGACTCGGAAGCACCTGCTGCAGGCCCGTCTATCTCCAAGGAAATTGGCCGTGGATAGAGAAAAAGAGATTCGCCTACAGTTTCTAGATGAAGCTGGAGAGTACTTAGACACGTTAGAAGCCACGCTGCTGGGGATTGCTCAGCGGGGGATAGAAACCCATGAGATGAATACAGCGCTGCGAGCGGCCCACTCGATCAAGGGCGGCGCGGCGCTGATGGGCTATGCCTTAACCAGCGACTTTTCCCATCGGCTAGAGGATTCGCTCAAGGTATTGAAAATTCGACGCAGCCAGGGTGTCACCGGTGAGGTAGAAGGCCAAATGCTCAGCGGAGTGGATGCGATTCGACAAATCGTCGAACGCGATCGCCACGCCGTGCCGCTCGATGAAGATTGGGTTGCCAGCCAGATCGCGCCTATTTTCGATCAGCTGTACAGCACATTAGGGGAACCTTCTGCTGAAGATGCCGCTTCGATCATGGATAGTGACGAAGGTCAGGACGTGATGCCTTTAATTTTTCAAACAGAGGTGGAGGGGGTTTTAGAACGCTTAGAAGTCCTCTTGGAAGAGCGCTCTACCGAACTACAGCCAGAAATCGTTGTCATGGCGCAAGAGCTGGCTGGACTCGGTGAGATGCTCGATCTGCCGCCATTTATTCAGCTCTGTCAGTCGGTCGAGACCTACGCCGCTAGTGCGCTCAATCCCCAGCAGCTACAAGAAGTCTCTACGGCTGCGCTGACCAGCTGGAAGAGGGCTCAGGCGCTAGTACTGACTGGCAACGCTGACTCTATGCCAGACCAGCTATCAGGTATTAGTTTCGATACGATTGATATTGAATTTGAGGAAGATGCTTTTAAGGGGTTAGACAGTAATGACCTAACGGATTTAGAGGCGGATCTCGGCAGAGAAGACGATGCGCTCGTTGAGAATATTTTTGCTGGTTTGGGCTCAGAAGATGACGCTCTAGTTGAGGATGCCTTTGCGGGACTGAGCGTAGAAGACGATGCGCTCGTCGATAGTGGCTTTGATGATGTCTTTGAAGATAGCTCTGATAACGGCTTTGCCGATTTTAATTCAGGGGACGATATCTCAGCCGAAGCTGGCTTTTCAGAAGCCGCCCGACCTGCCAGTATAGAAAGCGTTGAGCCAGAGGTTGATGCGTTTGCAGGCGTTTTTGAAGAACACGAAGAGGAAGTATTAGCAGAGCCAGGTAGAGCCGGGCAGTCAGGGACAGCCTTTCGCTTTTCAGGGACGCCGAGAACGCAGGTTGATGAACCCGATTTGGCGGATAATACCGTTCGGGTGTCGGTGCGTAAGCTCAGTGAGCTCAATGATGATTTTGGTGAGCTAACGATTGAACGAAATCGGCTAGAAGCTGAAGTCAAGCGGATGCGATCGCTCGTCAAAAATCTGAGTCAGAAGCTGCGATCGCTCGACGAAATTAACGACGATGTCAAAGACCTCTACGAACGCCCCAGCGCTCAGTTTCTGTTAACTGGAATTCAAACTAGCTCCACTCAAACCGGCCTAAACCCATCCCAAAACGCAGCCAACTATCGCCTGATAGAAGATCCTTCTAGCGACTCGCACTCTTTAGACTCGCACTCTCTAGACTCGCACTCTCCATCAAAGATGGCTGCTTTCCCCGACCTGGGCTTTCGTCAAAACTTCGACACCCTAGAATTTGACCGCTACAACGACACTCATCTTCCCTTTCGCCAGATCGTTGAATCTGTCGTCAAGCTTCAAGAAGTCACCAACGACCTAGAACTTAGCATCGATAAAACAGAGCAAACCGCTCGCGTTATCCACCGCACCGCTCGCCGTTTGCAGCGCAATCTAAACCAGCTGCGAATGCGCCCGCTTTCTGACGTTACGAACCGCTTTCCTCGGGCCCTGCGAGAACTAGAAATGGAGCACGGCAAATCAGTACAGCTACAGCTAGACGGCGAGAACACGCTAATCGATCGCAATATTCTTGAAGCGTTGAGCGATCCACTCATGCATATCGTGCGCAACGCCTTTGACCACGGCATCGAAACCCCAGAAAAACGAAAAAGCCGGAGCAAAAGCGGCACGGGTACGATTGCCATTCGGGCCTTCAATCAAAGTAACCGGACGGTGATTACCGTCAGCGACGACGGTAATGGCATTGCTCTAGAGAAGATACGCGATCGCGCCCAGTCCATGGGGCTAGACGCTGAACTGCTCAGTGCTGCCAGCGACACCGAACTCCTCTCCTTGATTTTTGAACCTGGCTTCAGCACATCCGACCAGGTTACCGCCCTCTCCGGACGCGGCGTCGGGATGGATGTTGTCCGCAACAATCTCACCCAGATTCGCGGCGACATCAGCGTTGATACCAAAAGCGGTAAGGGCACCACCTTCACCCTATCGGTGCCCTATACTCTTTCTATCACTCGCGTCATGCTAGTCGAAGGCAACCGCATGCCCATTGCCGTGCCCACCGACATGATCAAAGAAGTCGCCATCCTCGATCCCGACGACATCCGCCGCATCGATGGCAAAGACATGCTCTCCTTTAGAGGCAAATACATCCGTCTGATTCGTCTTTCCAACTGGCTAGCCTTCAACTGCCCCAGACAAGTTGACAGCCTAGAAACCGTCCCCAGCATGGACATACCCAGCGTCTTAATCTTCTCGATGGGCGAGCAGCGCCTGGGCCTACAGATAGACCGGTCGTGGAGCGAACAAGAGATCGCCGTTCGCCGAGTGGAAGGCCCCATTGCCCTACCCACTGGCTTTAGTAACTGTACTATCTTAGAGAATGGCAAAGTTATTCCAATCGTCAGTCTGTCTGATCTGGCCAGATGGATCATCAGCTGCGAGAGTTCAGGCATTCACTCTGCCAAAGCGCTGTACGCCAATCCAGTCCTCAGCGGAGCCATCGATCCGATTAGCCTGCAGACTGTCCCGAGCAGAGAAATCCGCCGTCGTCCTAGGTTTCTCGTTATTGACGACTCTGTCAACGTTCGCGGCCTACTCGCCCTGACCTTAGAAAAGGCTGGATACGAAGTAGTGCAGGCCCGCGACGGTCAAGACGCGGTTGAAAAGCTGGAAACCGGCCTGGCCATAGACAGCATCATCTGCGATGTAGAAATGCCTAGAATGGACGGCTACAGCTTTCTCTCCAAGCTCAGAGCCAACCCCGACTATGCAAACGTCCCCATCACCATGCTGACCTCTCGCAGCGGTGATAAACACCGCAGCCTGGCCATGAACCTAGGGGCAACTGCTTATTTTTCCAAACCCTACCAAGAGCGGGCGCTATTGAAGAGTCTAGCAGCGTCTTTAGCAGCAGCAAAAACAGACGATGAATGAAACAATCACCATTACCCTAAAGCTATTTGCAGTCTATCAAGAGACCCTAGGGCTATCAGAAAAGGCGATGGTTCTACCAAAAGGAACAACAGCTGGTGATGTACGCGATCGCCTGATCGCCGATCACCCTAACCTCCTAGCCTGGAAAGACCTCACTCGCTTCGGCATCAACCTAAAATTCACTGAAGCCTCCACCCTGCTCCAAGAGGGCGATGAGCTCGTACTCATTCCCCCCGTCAGCGGAGGCTAGTCAGTCGAGGTTAAAACGGCGCTCAGCTTCTCCGAGTATCTTCTACTGAATATCTTCTAACTCTGGTTCTCTAAACCTTAGTCCAAAAAGACTACTGACAGGTGTTATTAACCAAATTTACAACAATTCCAAAGAAGTACGCCTCGTGAGTTTTGCCCACAAACCAGACTTGTTTCTTCTGTTCAAAAATCCAGTTATAAATTGACTCACCGCCGTAGGTACTCTCTATCTGGAGATTCGGACCTTCACCTTCGCCACCACTTTTTAGATTGTCAAGCCATGCTTGTAGCGCAGCATTAGCTTTTTCATAGCCCGTACGCTGTATGATATCGCCCGCTATTATCTGCGGTTTGCCATTCAAACTTTCAACAACAACACCAATCTGGCTTTGGACAGTATCTATCTCTTCAAAACACTCATTACCTAAATAATCCAACTGATACGCGCCCTTCACAAATTCAGGAACTAAGCTAGTATCCGCCTGCCTAGACATCGCATAAAACCCGTCGTATGTGGCCTCTGTGCCTTCTGAATTGTATTGCTGAGATACGAATGGACCAGTTTTGGGCTGCTTACCCGGTCCCGGATTCGTAGGGTTTGCCGTGTCAGTCTTGGCCTCCTGAGCGAGCTCTGAGGCAACTATGGCGTCGTCTCTAGAGACGACAGCAGGTTCTTCAACAATAGGTTCCGGAGGCGGAGACTCTACTAATGCTTGCGGCGGAACCTGGGGCGGAACCTGCGGAGATAGCACCTCAGGTGAGACGGTCTGTGCCGGAATATTAGGCGATGGCTCGGCTGGCAATATTGACACCTGAATAGAGTCTAGCGCCAGTTCCTCCACATCTTCTGGGACTTCAGCCTCTTTAGGCACAGGTACCAGCAAACCCAGCCCATGCAGTCCTAGCGACACTAGGAGCAATGGGCTGAGCCAGCGCGTTATTTTTGGCCGTTTAGTGCGAACTGAAGTCATTCCTTAGATTGACACAATCTGGAAAAGACAGCGACTAACAAATAGCCAATTTTATAACTGAATGAATCTATTGAACAGCCCATCCGAAATCAACGCCTAGACAGAAGCAAGATCGCATCAAGAGCTAAAGTCAGCAGCCGTGAATTCAGGGGCGCCGCCCGTAAATCGAATAGTGAGGTCGAATGTGCCATCACCCTCAATATCAAATCTCGTAAACCCTTTTGCACCGTATTGAATCTTCCCAACACTGAAGTCAAATCCTGCAATCTCAAGTTTGTCTTCACCCTGTTTAAAGTCCTTGATGATATCAATACCACCGAAGTCGATTGTGGCATAAATGAAAGTATCGTTACCTAGACCACCAATCAGCGTATCTGCACCCGTATCACCACGAAGGAGATCATCACCAGAACCACCGATGAGCATGTCATCGCCGGAGCCGCCAAGCAGTTCGTCGTTGCCTTGACCGCCATGTAGGATGTCATTGCCGCCAGCACCATCCAAGATATCGTTACCGCTATTTCCCTTTAATTGATCGTTGCCTCTGCCACCGAAAATCAAATCGTCGCCGCCTAGGCCCTTTATGTAGTCGTTACCACCCAATGCTCTAATTTCATCAGCTCCACTGCTGGCCGAAAACCGGTCCCTAGCTGAAGTGAGTGTAATTTTTTCAACCATCGTGAGTTCATTCCTGTGTGTATATTTTTTCAACAAAGATGCGTACGTACATTTGTAATAGCTATGGCAGACATCAGTCTCAAAGCTTTACTGGGTGGAATGGTTTTCCTACGGAACACTTCAGCACCACTGGTATTACATTGCCCAAGAGAAGTTTTCGGTAACTCACCAGGCCTCCTGAAAGAAATGCTCTTAACGTATAAACTCACTAGATGAAGATCGTGTAATATTTACCGGTATGGTGGTATTTAGTTGAAAGGCGTCAAGTAAATATGCGCAGTGCAGGTATAGAAACCTACAAGGCGGTTGGCTGATCGAATTGCCGATAAGTTCTCCTCGATATTGCTGTCGAGGAATAAAGGATGATCGTGTTCTATGAGGAGACTGTATATATTACTGATTTTGTCGACTGCGCTACTGCTGCGTTTGATGTCTAGCTCGCTACATGTACAACAGTTCAGCCTAGTTAATCGCAGCTTGGAAAGTCCCGCAAAAGAGATTGTACAAACATCAGTAAAATCGACACAGCTTATGGAACAGACGCCTGCCCAAGTTCAGTTACTAAGCCAACCCTTTCTACAGCTACCAACGGCATCGTCTGTACAAGTCGTTTGGTTTACTGAGTTTGAAGGAGCACAGCATTTTGTGGTATACGGCAACGGGAAACGAAGTGTCGCTACCACAACTAGACTCAGTCGAACTAAAGAAGACGCTGCATCGGATATAAACACACAGACCTATAGTGCGGTGTCTAATAGTGCGGTGTCTCATCGCTCTGTGTGGAGACATGAGGCAACGATCAAAAACTTAAGCCCCGGCGAAAGAATCAGCTACCGAGTGGTCAGCACTAATACTGATGGTAAAGCTATAGAGAGTGCCTTATTTACCCTCGCACCAGCACCAGCCGCTGGAGAACCCGTCAAGATACTCTTGACCTCTGACCATCAACTCAAACCGATGGTTCCAGCCAATTTGCAGAAGGTCGAAGAGACTATTGGACGGGTAGATGGCGTGTTTTTTGCAGGTGATTTTGTGGATGTGCCAGATCGTGCATCTGAATGGTTTGACAGTGCCAGGGGATTAGCACTTTTCCCTAGTTTACAGGGCCGTGCCCGGTATGCTTTGACCAAAGGTGAGATCACGACAGTATATAGAGGCGGCGAGATCATTCAGCATGCACCGCTTTTTCCGGTAATTGGCAATCACGAAGTGATGGGCCGACTGTCGCAGACTGAGTCTCTTAATCAGCAGTTTACAAACACACTACCTCGAAGTTTGGTCAGCCAGTTTTATCCACGCCTACAGACTGTAGAAGAGAATTCAGACTGGATAGAAGACCACAGCTACAACACTCGGACCTACGAGGAGGTCTTTTCGCTGCCTACGACTAAGCTGCCAAATGGAAAAGAAACGCAGACGTATTATGCGGTGACTTTTGGGGATATACGGCTGGTATGTTTGTATGTGACGCAGATATGGCGATCGCCCGCCCTCAGCCCAAACGCCAAAGGCCGATACCGAGAGAAAGCAACAAGTCTGCATACGCCAGAAAACTGGGGCTATGGTCAGCATATCTTTGAAGATATTCGCAGTGGCAGTGTGCAATACGAATGGCTCCAGCAGGAGCTAGCCAGCGAAGAATTTCAAAAGGCGAAGTATAAGATTGTGATGATGCACCATCCGCCTCATACGCTGGGCGGCAATATTGTACCGGCGTTTACCGATCCGGTGATGGTGAAGAATTTGGCAGATGATGGCAGCTTACGATCAGTCCAGTACGAGTATCCGATCGCGGAAGATGATATTATTCGTGATTTGGTGCCGTTACTAGAGGATGCGGGCGTGCAGCTTGTCTTTTATGGTCACTCTCATCTGTGGAACCGGTTTGTCAGTCCGACAGGAATGCATTTCCTAGAGACATCTAATGTTGGTAATAGCTACGGTGCGCATCTAGAAGAAAATTCTCGCGCGGTTCCAACCAAAGCAGCCGTCGTAGAAGCAGGTGATCTGACGCCTTTTTGGTCAGTTTATAGCGCTGTGAACGATCCTAACGGCTTGATTCCAGTTGTTCCAACGGTTGCTCCCCTAGAAGATGATGATGGCAATCCGCTGCCGTATATTGCGAGTAACGATATCACCAGTTTTACCATTTTCGAAACGGGGAGCGGTACACTCAGCAGCTACTACTTTGACACGCGCGAACCCGACTCTGAGGTTGTGAAGTTTGATGAGTTCAAGCTGTCCCCGCGAAACGGATGAGATTTATTAAGATGGAAATACTGTATTACGTAGGATAAAAGATGAGGTCTTTCTACAGACTGGCGATCGGTGTCTGTGTAGGATTGATGGTTGTCGTGAGTTTGTGGCTAAGCCCAGCGAAGGCATCGTCCGCGCTGAATGAATCGAGAATTCGACAGCTGGAGTTTCAGGTGCGATCGCTCCAAACTCAAATTAGTCAAATTCAATCACGCTCGCCCGGCTCACCTAGTTCATCACCCAGTTCACCTGCTAGCCCACCTGTCGCGCCAGGAGCTGCCGATATCCTCAACGATCCCACGTCGCAAGAACAGTTTGATAATCTAGCCACACTAGTAATCGAGATTAACCAGCGAGTAAAGGCATTGGAAAATCGGCTGTCTAATTGAGCCTACTATGGGCTTTCCCTCTGACTGTTTTTTCCTTTGACTGTTTTTTCCTTTTCACCTTTCAAAAAGAGTTTGAAATAAACAGTCTGAGAGATCTCTTTTATGGGAAAGAGGAGATAGGTCAGCGGGTTAATCGTGACAGTGATATTGCGAATGTCGCGCTTGGCAAGGAAAATAATGATGTGGGCGATCGCATCCGCACTCATCACGCCATAGGGATTCAAGTTACTCTTGAACGGACCTAGCACCAGCTTGCGAATCACACAGGGCGCATCGGTACGACGCAGGTTAATCAAGTTTCCAATCAAACGCTTAGAGATTTCATATAGTGGGCTAAAAGCAGGATTTACTTCTGCTTCTGACGTATTAATCCACACTTCTTTAGTCGCTCTACCGGTGCGATTGTCTACAGTCTCTAAAAAGGTTTCCATCAGCCGCCATGCGGAGAGAGCGTTGACTTCTAGAGATTTTTCAATCGCACTAGGAGACTTTTCGCCCCTGACGTTGATGCCATGATTGATGATTAAAATGTCTACTTTTTGCAAGGCTTCTCGAAGCCCACCTTCATGCCCAGCCTGCCAGGAAACTGTTTTGAGCGCGCCTGGGATCTCCGTGCCTGAAGTCGTCAGCGCAATTGGTTTAGCACCTTCGTGGGCGAGTGCTCGAATTAAAGCGCTGCCTAGCGTTCCAGAAGCGCCCGTTAGTGCAACAGATTTTCCCTTGAGAGAAAGCGCGGTGCCAAGAATCTTATCGCTGATGGGGAAAAGACCAGCGTAGTAGGCGCTAGTATCATCAAAATGATGCCGCCAGTGATAGGTGCGATTGACCCGCCAGTAGCCAGGAATGCCGGTCAGCGGCCCTGGCTCGTGGGTGAGATCGGTAGCGCTGAAAAGACCGCGCGATCGCATCACAGCAGAAACCAAAAATCCCGCAGCATAAATCACGCCTGCCCACAGCCCAGGTGTCTGTGTGACCAGCGCCGTAATCGCCATCACGCTCATCATAAATACTGACTCTGGCGCGTCGTTATACAGCTGCGCTTTTCGGTAGACCTCTGTGCTGATCGGCGAAAAGTCTTTTTTATAAGCGCGGTGGTGCCAACTGTGCAGCTGCTGAAGCGGTGCCCACTGATGGCTGAGAACGTGATAGAAATCTCGGACCATTTCGACCATGAAAACGGCGGCGATCGCCCACACAAGCTGGACACCACAAGCCATAAATGAACTCACAGATAGCTGCTGAAGAGATAGCTGCTGAAGAGTGTGCTCGAAAGCGCTGAACAAACCTGCCACCATAAAAAACGTTGCCCTGAAAATACGAACTTAACGTTACTTAAAAATAATGGTAACCCGCTATCGGTCGAAGGTCCGTCACATCTTTGATAGGTGGGCGTCAAAAATCCGGGTATTCTTTCTATCAAGTAGTATTGCTGAATTTAACCAATTCAGATGACGATTCTAGCGGGCAATGGTCGCTATTTGTAAGGAGATTTACCGATATGACAGCTACGCTGCACGAACAAGAAAAAATCAACCGCGCCAAAGCAATTGACTACAGCGAAGTTGCTGCTATTCCCGAAGTCTGGCCGATTGTTGCGGCCAAGTATCGCGATCATCTAGCGCTGCGCGATCCGCATACCAATCCAGAAACCAAATACACCTACGGTAAGTTGGCTGAGGCGATCGCCCAGTTTGCAGCGGGACTACAGCGGCTAGGTGTAGAACCCGGTGAGACAGTGGCGCTTTTTTCAGAAAATCGCCCGCGCTGGATGGTGGCGGATCAAGGCATTATGACTACTGGCGCAGTTGATGCGGTCCGAGGTGCAAACGCTGACAAGGCTGAGCTGCTATTTATTTTGAGCAATAGTGACAGCATTGGTCTGGTCGTTCAGGACATAACTGTACTGAGCAAGCTAGCGAGCGATTTGGGCAATCTGGGCTTGCGCTTTATTATTTTGCTTACCGATGAAGCAGCAGAGATAGAAGCCGATTCGGGAGTCGATCTTGGCGGCGCTAAGCTGCTAAATTTTTCTGAGCTGATGGCGTTAGGGGCCGAGCAAGGTGCGCCGACACCCGTGAAATTAGAGCGCGATCGCACTGCCACCTTGATGTATACCTCCGGCACCTCCGGTATGCCCAAAGGCGTCATGCTCACCCAAGGTAATTTGCTCTCGCAGATCGCAGGCGCTAGCAGCGTCGTCAATGTCGGTCCAGAGCAAAAGGTACTGAGCATTCTCCCGATTTGGCACTGCTATGAGCGCTCTTTTGAATACTTCGTGCTTTCTCAGGGCTGCACACAGATCTACACCAACATCCGCGCTGTCAAAAAAGACTTTAAAGAACACAGCCCGCAGTATATGGTGGCCGTTCCCAGGCTGTGGGAATCGATTTATGAAGGCGTTCAAAAGCAGTTTCAAAGCCAGCCAGAAAGTAAACAAAAGCTGATTCGCTTCTTTCTAGAAAAAGGTCGAGCGTACATCAACGCCAGACGAACCTTGTCCGGATTGAGATTAGACAGCCTGAATAGCTCCGCTGGAGAGAAGCTGGTGGCGACCTTGAAGCTGGTCTATCTATGGCCGATCTACCAAATTGGCGATCGCATCGTCTTTTCAAAAGTGCGCGAAGCCATGGGCGGTAAAGTCGACTACCTAGTCAGCGGTGGCGGCTCAATTGCCGACTATCTAGAAGACTTCTACGAGCTAGTCGGCATTCAGATTTTGGGCGGCTACGGTCTGACCGAGACCTCACCGATTACCCATGTTCGTCGGCCCTGGCGGAACCTGCGCGGCGCAGATGGACAGGCAGTGCCCGGCACCGAAACTGCCATTGTCAATCTTGAGACTCGTCAACCCGTTCCCACTGGCAAACCTGGACTGGTGTTGCTGCGCGGCCCCCAAGTGATGAAAGGCTATTACAAGAATGCCGAGGCAACTGCCAAGGCTATTGATTCAGAAGGCTGGTTTGACACAGGCGATCTAGGTCAGTTGACTGAGTGGGGCGATCTGATTATTACCGGGCGGGTAAAAGACACAATCGTGCTGACGAACGGCGAGAATATAGAGCCGACACCCGTCGAGAATGCTTGTTTGCGCAGTCCCTACGTCGATCAGATTATGCTAGTCGGTCAGGACCAAAAAGTCGTCGGCGCGCTAATCGTGCCGAACAAAGAGGTACTAGAGAGATGGGCAGCGCAGAAAGGGCTCTCTATTGACGATCTCAACAGTAAACCTATTCGAGATCTGTTCAAAAAAGAGCTGAATCGAGAAATTTCATCTCGCCCTGGCTACCGACCAGATGAGCGGGTGGGACCGTTTGCCTTGATAGAAGAGCCGTTTACGATAGAAAACGGGCTGCTGACGCAAACGCTGAAGGTGAAGCGAGCTCAGGTAAGCGATCGCTATCAGGAAACTATCGATGCCCTCTACGTCCAGTAGCGTCGAGTTATCTAGACATCGCTTCCTGATAGAAACGTTGAACATACCCTCACCTGTCTTCAATCAAGCTTTCTATCAGTCTACTTTGGCTAAAGATTGAATGAGTTTGAGATGTCTGAGGCTGCTTTCGCGTAAAATTGTCCTGATCCTAGAACATGGCTGCGGACATATCTCAGTCTTGCTTTTGGGCCTGTATCTAAGTTTCTATTTGCCTAGTGCCCCAAAATGAGATAACTAATGTTGATGGACGGGTATGTTTTCTCAGCAGGCTCGTCGGTCACTCCCTAAACAATTACCAGCCCGATTCAATCAATTCTGATTGAATGGCTTGAAGTCCTCCTAATTTATACATGGCTCGTTATGGATGTTTCTCAATCTCAGCTGCTGCTCAAGCGCGTAGTCAATATCAAAGCAGTGGTCACGCCACTATGGAAAGAAGAAGCACAAAAGCAGCTGCAAAGCCAGCTCAACCAAATTGATGGTCGCCTGCAACAGCTAGAAATGCAAAGTCAGCGAATGTTGACTGAAATGCAAAAGCAAGGGACCAACCCAGGCGATGCTGCAGTTTCTCAGCAAATTAGCAGCGTTCAGTCCAAGCTCAACCAGGACAAGAGCCAGCTACTTCAGCAAAAAAACCAGCTGCTACAGCAGCTACAGCAGGTACAGACTTTAGAGCTAGATAAGGAAGTCAGTCAGGGGCAGATTGACAGCTTCTTTGAGGTGGCTGTCGGTGATCACATGATCAAGAAGATGCAGGTCGAAATTCTTCTGAAAGACGGCATCGTACAGGATATTCGCGGCGAACTGTAAGACGGTTCCACAACGGGATACAATTAATCGCTAGCAATTGCTAGCCCTCGCTGTCGTCCACCGAAGCCCCATCCATGATTCGCGAAGTTTTCATGCCTGCTCTTAGCTCCACTATGACTGAGGGAAAGATTGTCTCTTGGGCTAAGTCTGCGGGCGATAAGGTCGAAAAGGGCGAAACCGTCGTCGTTGTCGAATCTGACAAAGCCGACATGGATGTGGAGTCTTTTTACGAAGGCTATCTGGCGGTGATTGTGACGGAAGCCGGAGAGATGGCTCAGGTGAATGATGCGATCGCATTCCTAGCCGAAACCCCAGAAGAAATCGAAGCCGCCAAACAAAAAGCTGCCAGTCTAGCCAGCAGTCCCGCCAGCAGTCCTGCACCCGCACCTGCCGCCACAGCTAGTCCTGTCGCACCCGAGACGCTACCGGCTACAGCTACGCTGACGACTGCCCCTTCTCCTGTAGTCGCCGCTCAAAACGGTAGCCCAGTGCAGACTGCCTCTAGTGAGCCCTCCGGTCGCGCTATCGTTTCCCCCCGAGCTCGCAAGCTGGCCAAGCAGCTAAACGTAGACCTTGGCAGCGTTCAAGGGTCTGGTCCTCATGGTCGTGTTGTTGCCCAGGATATCGAACTAGCCGCAGGCAAAACGCCCACGCCTACCGCCGCACAGGTCGCTCCCCAGCAAGCTACTGCAACAGCACCACCAGCGCCGCCAGCAGTCGTTCCTGGCCTCTCCAAAGCATCAGCGCCTTCAGTCTCGCCTGCCACGTCGCCTGTAGTTCCCGGTGAGCTGGTTGCCTTCAATACGCTTCAGCAAGCCGTCGTTCGCAATATGGACGCTAGTTTGGCGGTGCCTGTTTTCCGTGTGGGCTACACCATCACCACCAGCGAACTGGACAAGCTATACAGGCAAATCAAGCCCAAAGGCGTCACTATGACCGCCCTGCTGGCCAAAGCCGTTGCCGTCACCCTAAAAAAGCATCCCGTTGTCAACGCCAGCTTTGCGCCGAGCGGCATTCAGTACAGTAGTAGTATCAACATTGCTGTCGCCGTTGCTATGCCTGATGGCGGATTGATTACCCCGGTGCTCTGCGGAGCAGATCAGATAGATATCTACTCGCTCTCTCGCACCTGGAAAGATCTGGTTGCTAGGTCGCGGACTAGGCAGCTGGCTCCAGAAGAATACAATTCTGGCACCTTCACACTCTCTAACCTAGGCATGTTTGGCGTCGACAGCTTTGACGCTATCTTGCCACCGGGCCAAGGATCTATTCTAGCGATCGGCAGCGCTCAAGCCAAAGTGGTTGCTACAGCCGACGGCATGATGGGTATCCGCAATCAAATGCGCGTAAACATGACCAGTGACCATCGCATCATTTACGGCGCAGACGGCGCGGCTTTTCTCAAAGACCTGTGCGATTTAATCGAAAACAATGCTCAATCCTTGACGCTGTGACATTGGCGCTGTGACATTGGCGCTGTGATTGGTGTTGAAGAACTCCAGACAATTAACTAGCACACAGCAATTGAGCGAAGAAAGTTCAGGGGAATGGTAATAGCAGGTTCTGCTATCATCGACTAACTTGAATGACCTTTTTCATCTCCAAGCCGCCTGCTGAAAACCAGCCGCCCGCTATAAGTACATCATTCTCTACCCTACCCCGTACGCTGACGCTGATCGAAACCTTGGGGTTCGGTCTAACTGGACTGCTGCTGTGGATTAGCATCGCGCCTGGTGCCCATGCAGAGCTGGGCATACAGGCCATGTGGGTCTGGATTCCGGGCGCAATTTTGGGCGCGATCGTCAACTTTCAAATCCGTGATCTAGGCCAGCAGCTTCCTGATGTGGCGGGTGGAACGCCTAGCTACCTGTGCTATCTTCTGCCTGATGCCCCCTGGCTAACTCGATATGCAGCGCTTGGCTATTTTCTCAGCTGGGTGGCTGTGATGCCAGTAAATGTCATCATTCTGACAGAGCTAATCCAGACAAATTTAACACCGCTAGGAATTGTACTGCCTGATATTGGGTTGAAAGTCGGGTTCATACTGCTCCCCTTTTTGGTTGCTTTTAGCGGCAGCCGAGCGCTCAGTACGCTGCATTTTGTTTTTCTATTGCCTGCTGTAGGGCTACTACTGGTCTTCTGCTTGCAAGGAAGCGTTTGGCTCTTTGCTACAGATTTTCCTCAAGATTGGACGAGCATCTCGCTGACAAGCGCTGACTTTTCTATTCAGGGCTGGGCCAAGTGGTATCTCAGCGGCACCTATGCGTTCTATGCCTGCGAAACAGCGGCGGTCTTCGTAGCTGATAGTAAGCAGCCTCAGAAAACGCTGCAAAGTTTGGTGACTGTTGCCGCACTAATTCCGGTAGTCTATGTGGTTGGATCTTGGTTGCTGTTGCACCTGCCGACTGATGCAATAAGTTCTGAAGATACGTTCTCAGTGCTATTGGCTGCGGCCAGACCTTATTGGGGTGCGATGACACCGCTGCTAGTCACCTTCTTGGTTGTATCGAGCTGTTTGCTGTCTTTTGCAACGGCTGTGTCGATCACACCGCGAATACTCTATCAGCTGGCTAGAGATCAGCATCTGCCGTCGCTGTTCGCACAGGTGTCTGAGCAAGGGGTATTCGGGCCGGGACTAGGGTTGACGCTGGTGCTGAGTTTGGTAGGTCTGGCGTGGGGCGATGTGCATCAGATTGTCATGGTAACCGGGGTGGGCTGGCTGATTGCCTTTATCGTGCTGCATGGCGGGCTGTGGTTTCAACGCCATCAGACAGAAAGCCAAGCAGGCCCAGTCAAAGGAATAATGCCGTGGCTAGCACTGGCGATGGCCGGGCTGGAGGTGTTTGTGCTGTGTGTGGGCGGATGGGCCTGGGGTGCTCAGAATCTGGCGATTGGATTGCTGTTGCCAGGAGTGGTGATGCTGGTGATGGTGATGAGCGATCGCATCCTTCTGCGTTGGCGGGCCGCTTGGGCTAGTCTGCCTTTTTTGGATTTGTACGACTGGTCAAAGCCCGTTTATCAGCAGGATACGTTTGAGAGCACATTTGAATCTCTGATTACGGCGCAAACTGCTTTGTTAGTTGGATTTACCAGTGTGGTGGCCGCTATTAGCTGGAAAGCAAGCGCGATCGTAGGGCGCGCTAGTATTGTTTCTTCTGTAGATTTTTTAGTAGTTTTGATATTGGTAATGTCCTTTTTGGGCGTGGCGATCGCCTGCTGGACCGTCTTCCCCCAAATTAGTGCTATCAACGACGCTCGCCACAAGGCTGAAGCACTTTCCAAAAAACTCGATACTGCGCTAAAGCAGATTCAACAAACTCAGATGCAGATGGTACAGCAAGAAAAGCTTTCTAGTCTAGGTCAGCTTGTAGCCGGGGTTGCGCATGAGATCAACAATCCAGTTAGCTTTATTTACGGCAATTTAACTTACGCTGAAGAATACGTAAAAGATTTACTCTCGCTAGTTCAGCTATATCAGCGCAGCTACCCAGACTCGACCGACGAAATCAAAGCAGAGATTGAAGAGATCGATTTAGAATTTTTGTCTACAGATCTACCGAAGATGCTTGGTTCGATGACAATCGGCACCGATCGGATTCGTGAGATTGTGCTTTCTTTGCGCAATTTCGCTCGAAAGGATGAATCTGCCTACAAATCTGTTGATGTTCATGAAGGGATAGAAAGTACGCTGCTGATATTACAGCATCGGCTGAAGGCTGCGCCCGAGCGTCCAGAGATAGAGGTCATTCGAGACTATGGCAGTCTGCCGCTAGTCGGGTGCTATCCTAGCCAGCTCAATCAGGTGTTTATGAACGTTTTAGCTAATGCCATTGATGCGATGGAGGAAACGAACGCAGACCGCGACTACGACGAGATTGAAGCCAAACCCAATCAGATCGCGATTCGGACCAGTTTCGTTGAGAAGCAGTGGATAGAAATTGGGATTGCCGATAATGGCTCTGGCATTCTAGAAAGCGTTCGCGATCGCATCTTCGATCCCTTTTTCACCACCAAACCCGCAGGCAAAGGCACCGGATTAGGAATGTCTATCAGCTATCAAATTATTACCCAGCATCACAAAGGCAAGTTAAGCTGCGTTTCGCAGCCAAATAAAGGCACCGAGTTCACCATTCAAATCCCGCTACAGCAGGAACTAGTTGCCACTGGTGGCGTGGAGGTTGATGTCTCTTTAATTAGCAGCTAGCCTAGCACGATCGGATCGAGGTCATAGGCTTTCCATTGACTGCTGAAACGTTCGGCTACTAGCGGACGCAAGATAAACTGCGGTCGATCTTTATCTTCTTGAGCGTACTTTACATCTACGCGTAGGGCGGTGTAGGGCCTTTTAGTTTTGCTTCCATGTCCCTCGCGACCGAGGAACAAGTGACATTCAGCAACGGGCTGTCCAAACTCTTCTAAAACAGCGCCTTCTTTTCTCTGTCTGCGCAGACTAAAGCCGCTGCCGCCGCAGACTACCCAGGGGATGTTGCGATCGCCATGCCCAGTTTCTACCGTTTTCAAATATTCAAAACAGTGGGCATGACCGCTCAGCACAAGATCGACAAGAGGACGAGAATATTCTTTGACCTCTCGTTGGACCTCGTTGAGCACTTCTCTAAGGTGAATGCGAACAGCGAAGGTTTGGCCTTGATACCACTTAGTGCTCTCTGTGACATAGGGAGGGTGGTGGAAATACAGGACTCTGCCTTTGGCGGTAGGATCATGCCAGGAGGCGATCAGGCGATCGCGTAGCCAGCTCAACTGTTCTGTATCAATTGTCGTATTTTCTAGAGAGGCGTTGAGCTGCTTGTCGATATCTTGTAGCTGCTCGTCTATTTGCTCCATTTTGGCGTAGATGCGAGCCGAGCGGCTAGACTGCTCGGGAATGTCTGCGTTGAGTGTGGCAGATTCTAAAGCGAGCGATCGCATCTGCTCATCTAGCTGATCGCGCTGTTTTTCGATCTTCTGACGTAGCGCCATCCCTTCTGCTGTGGTTGGCAAAGGCTGCGGCGCATTAAACGTGTTGCTATCTAGCGCAAAAAAATCAACGCCATTTCTACGGAAGGAGTAGTATCGATTGGGCAATCGGGTAAATTCACCCGGCACGTAGCGCAAACAGTAGCCAGTATCTGTCTTGGCGGTATAGTGCTTTTGCAGGTGCGCCTTTAGCTGAGGTGGATTAAGCGGCTCGACAAAATCTAGAAAAGCCCTAGCGAAGCCTTCTCCCTGATGAGAGCCGTGCCAGCCGACATCAAAATTAATGCGACGGCGCAGCAGCTTTCGAAGCGGGGTAAATGCCTTGCTGAGGATGCCCGAAACCAGCGGCAGATCGTAATAATCATGATTGCCCAGTACCGGCAAGAAGGGCATGTTGAAGACCATCTTGTCAAAGCGAATTTTGTGGGCTGATTTGCCACCGACCAAAAACTCCCGATACGGCTTGATAAAGTTGTCCGGATACTGCTCACTAGAGCCGACTAGATAGACAACATCGCCCGTATGTAAAATAAAGTCACACTCGGATGAGTGCTGCAATAGTTTCTTGGTGATGCGGCGCTGTGGACTGTCTCTCACATGCCGACTAGTCCCACTGTCACCGACGACTAAGAAAGAAAAATCTCGATTGGATTTTTCTGCGCTTGCTTTTACGGTGTTAGGCGCTTCTGCATCAGCCTCTGTCCCCTCAGTTCGGTTTTCACAGACAAGCTCCACGCGAGTCTGGTCAATGCCCGCATCCTGCCAGACAGGATGCTGCCAGCGAACCCGTTCATTCATCCGTGCAATTTTGGTGGCGATCGCTGGATCGACTACAAATCTCATATCTATATCGCTTGCTGATGTCCTTAATGTCTTACTTGACTGTAATACGTCTGCTTCTAACTCGAAAGCTATAAGTTTACAACCGCTCGTATAGCCCTGATGAATTTTCACGGAAATCACAGCGTTTACACGGACGAGCGATGTACATTTGATCTTGTTATTCTTGTGTAGTTTCTCCCTGATGGCTCCGAAAAATCGCAACCTGTTTCCATTGTTTGCCGTGCTGATAGCGGCAGGGCTCATAGCGGGCCTCGGTGGGATCTTTCTGCTGATATCCGATCGGCTAGATAGCGGTGCTAGAGTTGTCTATGGCCGAGACGAGCCAGGCCGAGAATCCGAGCAGACGAGCGCGACTGAGATATTGGGATCGCATACGGCAACTGTATTGAGCGTAGCGACCGGAGTCACCAGTCCCATAGTTGCCAGCGGCAGCTACGACAACACGGTCAAACTGTGGAACAGAAACGATCCCGAGGCTGTGCGATCGCTTCTCCACAACGGTCGAGTAAACGATCTTGTTTTTACAACAGACGGTCAGCGGCTAATCACAGTCAGCGGCAGTGGCGATGTCAATCTGTGGACAATGCCTGCTGGCGAGCTGAAGGCGACGCTCTCTGGCAACTCAGGCCGGATCATGAGCACTGCACTTAGCCTCGATAATACTGTGCTAGCGATCGGTAGCGGCGATGGGGCTGTCAAAACCTGGACCTTGGCAGAGGATCAGTTCACCGCTCCTGTCACGCTCAAAGCTATCGGTCCTCAAATTAACGCGATCGCCTTTCATCCAATCGATCCCAATTTACTGCTTAGCGGCGATCAAGAAGGCGCTATTCGAGTCTGGGATCTGGCTCAAAAGAAAAATATTCTCACTCTAGAAGACAGTGCCGACCGGATAGTGAGCCTGTCAGTCAACAACAACGGCTACGTCGCCAGCGGTAGCTATGACGCCATCATTCGAATCTGGAATATAGAGAGCGGTAAGCTGACTCAGACACTCAAGGACCACGACTTTGTAGTCGCCGATGTGGCTTTTAGTCCAGATGGCAAGCTGCTAGCGAGCGCTAGCTACGACGAGTCCATCAAAATCTGGGACTGGCAGAAGAGCAAAGTACTCTGCACGCTCAATGGACATTCTGGATTCGTTTACGCTGTGTCCTTTGGCGATGCGGGCGATACGCTGATCAGCGGCGGGTACGACGGAACGGTCAGGACATGGGATTTAGCCGCCGCTGCTGGTGGAGACTGTATGGCCTATTAAGACGTGGATGAGACCACAGAAATTGAGACCACAGAAATTGAGACCACAGAAATTAAGAACACAGAAATTAAGACCACAGAGCCAAGCCTCAAAACTCTGCCTTTTATCTGTCTATCTGCGGTGCGAGCTGTCACTCTCGATAGAGATCTTCTTAAAAAGAGTCTTCTATGCTGAGAGATAACTCAACTATCAAAAAGATTAGCTATGTCTACAGAAGCAGAACGCCGACCCAAGCCTGAAGATATTCCTGGACAGCAGCTCGACTACCCCGCAAGTCAGGCCGATATGACGCCTGCACCCGACAGCGACCTGTCCAATTACAAGGCGGCTGGCAAGCTGAAAGGCAAAGTGGCGATCATCACAGGCGGTGATTCTGGGATCGGCAGAGCTGTTGCGATCGCCTACGCAATGGAAGGAGCCAACACTGCCATTTTGTACAACGCCAGTGATGATGACGCTAGCAAGACCCAAAAGATGGTTGAAGAGCGCGGCGGTCAGTGTCTGCCGATTAAAATGGATGTGCGCAAGCCCGAAGACTGTGAAGAGGCTGTCAAACAGACGGTCGAAAAATTTGGGCAGCTCGATATCTTGGTCAACAACGCTGCTTTCCAGATGGTGAGAGAAGACATCTCAGATCTGACGATCAAGCAATTTCACGAGACCTTCGAGACTAATATCTTTGGCTACTTTCATATGTTTAAGGCCGCTTTTCCTCATTTAAAGGAAGGCGATGTCATTATTAACACCGGTTCCATCATTGGCAAAACAGGCAAAAAATTTCTAGTGGACTATACGGCCAGTAAAGGCGCTGTGCATACGTTCACAAAATCATTAGCACTCAACCTAGCTGAGAAGAAAATCCGGGTGAATGCGGTGATTCCAGGTCCGGTATGGACCCCGAATATTCCGGCCACTATGCCAGAAGACCAGGTGGACGGATTTGACAGTGCCAACGCGATGAAAAGAGCGGGTCAGCCCGAAGAGCTCGCTCCAGCCTATGTGTTCTTAGCCGCCGAAGATAGCAGCTTTATGACAGGTGCGTTGATCGATGTAACAGGTGGACAGCTGTAGAAGGCAGCAGGGTAGAAGGCAGCAGGGCAGAAGACAGTAGGTAGAAAGGCGATCGCTGCTCTGTTTGACCGTTGGCTGGCTATCGAGCATTTGCTATCCAGCTATCAAACAACGTTTTGTTTTCAGCAATCCATGCCTGTGCGTGGTTCCTGATATCGTCAGGGGTGTTTTCCCCATCTCGCATCTTCTGGTTTTGGAGACTCACATCTTCGATAGGGATCTGCACCGACTCAAAGAATCTTCGCGCAGCTGGATTAGTCTCTATAAAAGATCGGTTAGCTAGTATCTCAATTTGGTTGACGGCAAACCCTAGGTTCTTGCCGTCGACAATGGTATTGATATTCGACTCGTAGCCGCTGGGCAGTGAGGTATAGGGCACTTCTAGCCATTCAACTTGATTACCGGGTACGAGCACATCGCTGACCCACAGTGGTGTCCAGGTATAATAAAGTGCGGGTTTGCCTGTTTCGACTTTCGAGATTACCTGATCTATCAGCGCGAAGTAGTTGTCGCTGTCATGTTCTACGGTGTCTCGTAGCTGATAGGCGTCTAGGTGATGTTCAATCACGTCGCGACAGCCCCAGCCTACCGGACAGCCCACTAAGTTTGCCTTGCCGTTGCCGTCAGTATCAAAAAGGGCGGCGATCGCAGGGTCTTTGAGCTGCTCTAAATTAGTGAGGCCATAAGTATTGGCGGTAGCCCGATCGATCAGATAGCCTTGCAGAGCGTCCTGAATAATAGTGCCAGTGCTGACCAGGTTTCTAGCACCGCCGTTTTCTTCTACGAACTGATTGTGCAGCGGGTTCCAATGAACAGTGGTGAAATCGAGGTAGTTGTTTGCAATCGCCCGATGAATAGTGTCATATTCTACCTCGGAGCCAGAGACAACCGTGTAGCCCAGCTCTTCTAATCCGATATTGACAATCTCCGTTTGGAAAAGTTCTTCGAGAGTACCGTAAGCAGGACGCAGTACCCTTTCTGATGCCTTGGACCTGGCGCTACAGCTAGTGAGACCTAGGCTAGCTCCGCCCACCAGTGCCATAGTTAATACTACGGACAAGACTTTCTTTTGACGGTTACTTTTTTGACTAGTATCAAAGTGAAAAAAGATCATCTTGAATCAACCGATTGTTGTAGTTAGCTAATTCTTCTTCGCTGCTGGCACGATATCAGGACGTTCGCTTCTTTTACGCCTGCTTGAATAAGTAGATGCGCATTCAACAGATGCATATTCAACATATAGAAATAAACTAGACAAGACTACTCGTCTCTACCGTGCCAGTTCTGCCAACCCGTTGGCTGTCGGGTTGGGTTTGCGGACTGTCGCTGAATAATCTCTGTTAAAATCTCGCCAGATTCGACCAGGCGCGGGCCGGGCCGGTTGAAGTATTGATTGCCATCAGCTAGATATACCTGCTGATTTCTGACGGCTTTCAACTGTTGCCAGCTAGAATGCTTTGCCATCTCTTCGGTAGCCTGTCGGGTCTGGTCTAGGTCATAGCCGCAGGGCAAAACAATGATGATATCTGGATTGGCGGCGGTGAGGGCTTCCCAACTCATCCAGTCAGAATGTTCGCCAGCTTTGCCAAAGCAATCTAGCCCTCCCGCTAGATTGACTAGCTCTGGCACCCAGTTCCCGGCTGCCATTAGCGGATCGGTCCATTCAATACAGGCGACTCTAGGCAGAGTCGCTTTCGCTACTGAATTCTCTTTAGGTAAAGTCGCTTTTGTTACTTGCATGAGCTGTTTTTTAAGCTGCGTAATGATGCTGTTGGCAGCGGCTTTGCTCTCTGAAGAATTATCAAATGCCGTCGCGACTCGCGCCATATCTGTCCATATGTCTGCTAGGCGTTCAGGCTGCAAAGAAACCACGTGAATAGGCAAATCATCGTTGCTATTGTCAGAATTTACCAGCTCAGTGACCGCTTTTTCTACGTCGCTCAAGCTGACAGCGCAGACTTCGCATTGGGCCTGGGTGATGATGTGAGTAGGACGCAGGTCTGCGAGGACTTCTGTTTTGACGCGATAGACACTGAGCGCAGAGGCGAGTAAATCAGTGACGCGCTGGTGAATCTCACCGCTGGTGCCAACAGGATCAAATTTGGGTTCGGTGCAGATAGGCAGGGAGCGGACGGCTGGCGGATAGTCGCATTCGTGCGATCGCCCTACCAAACAATCTGCATATCCCAACGCCGCAACAATTTCTGTAGCGCTTGGAATCAAAGACACAATGCGTAAATCAGCGCGGTTCATAGTCTGTATTCCTAGCAAGGCAAGATCAAGAACAACTGTTAGAAATGATACCGCTATCCACAAACTCTCGCAGGAGTTTTAGCTGAATTATGAATTCTACAGAGCTAGAGACCCATCAGATTACACAGCTTGTAAACAATACGAGCGCCAACGTTACCATCCCACTCATCAGGGCCAGTTTCACAGAGGTCAAAACCGATAATTTCTCGGCTATCGGCGACTTCTTTTAGCAGGCAAAATGCTTCTTCTAGCTCTAGTCCTCCAGGTACGGGTGTGCCGGTAGCTGGACACAATTTGGGATCTAGTCCATCAATATCAAAGCTAACGTAAACCTTCTTGGGTAAATCTGAAACGATTTGCTGACAGATCTGTTGCCAGGAGGTGCCGGTGTAGCGCGATCGCTTCAGCCCTGTATCGTGATGCAGCACTACTCTTCCTCCACTGTCTTCGACAAAACCTATCTCCTTGTGCGAGACATCCCGCACGCCGACCTGCACTAGCTTCGATACCTGTTCCAACTCCAACGCGTTTCTCATGATCGACGCATGAGAATACTGGAATCCCTGGTACGCAGATCGCAAATCGCAGTGTGCGTCAATATGGAGAATGCCAAAGCGGGGATAGCATTCGGCTAATGCCTGAATAGCACCGAGCGGAACGCTGTGATCGCCACCTAGAATGCCAACTTTCTTTCCGTCAGCCAAGACTTTACAGGTCTTTTCGTAGAGCCAGTGATTGAGTTTCTCGCAGCCTTTGTTCACCTTTAGGAGATCGATAGTCGGTGGGGTGATGCCTTGCTCTGTGGCTGCGACAACGGTTTTGGCGTGCGATCGCAACGCCTCTCCCAATTCTTCAATCCACTCCGGCACAGGCGGCATAAAAATTCCCTGCTGCCATCCATCAGGATAATCATAGTCATAAAAATCCAGCTGTGGTGAAGCCTCTAGCACCGCCTGCGGCCCCCTGGCCGTACCGCTATGAAAAGAAACCGTTACCTCCCAGGGCACGCCAAATATAACAACATCAGCCGTCTCGTAGTCAAACGGAAAGCCGAAGATATTCCCGTTGTTTAGCCCAACGCCGCCAGGGTCGAACTCACTAATAATCTGTTGCTTTCTACGCTGAATGCGGCATTGGCTATCTGATACTTTATCTGTCATTCAGCATTTTTTGAATAAAGGTAGGCAAACAAAACGCCGCCCTATGAACATCATTATTGTAGTAATGTAAATCGTGTTGTTCCGCAAATGCGATCGCCTTCTCTCTATCTAAAGAGGCTATCGGATGTCTCCCCCCTTTAGAACAGTAGCTAAAACTCCACATTCCTGTCGGGTAAGTTTGAATAAAGGCTAAATATGGATATACATCAGCCATTCCAAAAATATCTTGTAAACAGTGAACTAAATCGACAAACGCCGTCTGATTGAATCTGGGAGATTCACTTTGTGCGCTCACCACACCGCTAGGCGTCAAGCAGCGATACACGTCCTTGTAAAAGTCACGGCTAAACAGCCCTACCGACGGACCCACCGGATCAGAAGAATCAATCACAATAAAATCAAAACTTTCGTCATCAGCCTGCTGTAAATATTCAATTCCATCCCCAATCATCAAATCTAGCTTTGGATCATCCAAAGCAGACGACAGAGACGGTAAAAACTCACGAGACGCCCGAATCACCGCCTCATCAATCTCAACCATCTTCACGCTCTCCACCTGCGGGTACTTCAAAATCTCACGCACGCTGCCGCCATCGCCCCCACCAATCACCAGCACTTTCTTAACTGCTGGATTGGTCAACATCGGTACGTGAATAATCATCTCGTGATAGGCCGCTTCATCGCGTTCACTACACATCACCATCTTGTCAACCGTCAGCATGCGCCCATACTTATAGGTATCAAAGATTTCAACTAGCTGATAAGGAGACCTCTCCCTAAACAGCGGCTTACCTTTGTGCCGAATCGACAGTGCAATATTTTCATCTCTATCTGTAAACCAAACGCTGCGGCTGTACTTCGGCGGCATCAGCTTCTGCGTCGCGGCATCTCGAATTTCGCCCACGTCAATATCCGATTTTTCCAACAGATCTAGCTGACCGCGATTCAGCTCTATCGCCGAACCATGCGCCGCTTCAAACGCTGCCTTTAGGCTCTCATAAGACACCCAGGGATTGACAGAATTCCCACAGGTAAACAAATCTACTGCCGCATATCGATATTCCGGCCAGGTATGAATAGCCAAATGACTCTCTTGAATTACCACCACGCCCGACACGCCAAACGGTGAAAAGTGATGAAATACCGAGCTGATAATCGTCGCTCCAGACTGTTTTGCAGCCGTCAGCATACTCTGCTCAATCCGAGGAACATCGTTCAGAATTTCCGCAGAACAGCCGTGAAACTCTACTAAGATATGGCGACCTAAAGATTTCATACGACTCCGTAGTGACCTCATGATATTGAGAGAATAGAAGTGTCCTGCCAACCGCAGTTCAAACGACTAAGCAAGTCTAAAAATACACTAGAAGGCTACCAGTGTTTCTCTAGCGATCGCGCTATCTATGCTCGGACGGGCGCTTGGCAATCCGCTGATTGCATTCATTGCTATACTCTGAAAGATCAGCGGCAGTGTGGCGTTTGACAAGGGAGCAATCAGCATGAACTCAGGAGATGGGACCCGCTCGGCGGCATCGCCTTTAGGCGATCGCTATAACGTCGTCAAAGAGCTGGGCCAAGGCGGCTTTGGCCAAACCTATCTAGCTGAAGATATCCATCGGTTCAAAGAACGCTGCGTGGTCAAAGAATTCGTTCCCCAGGTGCAGGACATCAGCACCCTCGATAAGGCCAAAGAGCTATTCGAGCGCGAAGCTAGCGTCCTCTACCAGCTTAGCCACCGACAGATTCCCGAATTTCGCCAGCTGCTAAAGGTAGAAACCGAAACGGGTGGCAGGCTATTTATTGTTCAAGACTATATAGAGGGGCGCACCTACCAGGCCCTACTTCAAGATCGACTACAAGTCGGTGCGACCTTTAGCGAAACCGAAATCACTCAGCTGCTTTATCAGCTACTGCCCGTCCTCTCATACATTCATGGGCTCGGTCTTATCCACCGTGACATTTCACCAGACAACCTGATCTTGCGCCATTCCGACGGCCTCCCGGTTCTAATTGACTTTGGCAGCGTCAAAGAGATTGCCGTCGCTGTCCGCAGCGAACTCTTCATTGACGGTGTTCCAGATCAGTCCAACCCAGCCCCGACCCGCATTGGCAAAGTCGGCTACGTGCCCAAGGAACAGTTCGACGCAGGTACAGCCGACCCAACCAGTGACCTATATGGCCTAGCCGTCACCTTGCTAGTGCTATTGACCGGGCAGCAGCCGAAGGTACTTCACGACACGCATCTAGATAGCTGGATGGGCATAGATAGCCTCAGCCCTCATCTGGGTCAAATCCTGAAGAAAATGCTGGCTGTCAATCCAGCCAGTCGGTTTCCAACCGCAGAAGCCGTGCTAGCCGCGCTCAAGCACCCGGCTAGCAATGCCATCACCGACGAAAAAGGGATGGATCACGATTCTGTCTATCCGCCAGGGAGCCTAGCTACAGCTGAGCCGATTAACTATGAAGAAAGCCCCCTAATGCCGATGGCCGAGATGGGCAGCATCGACAGCCATCATCCGACCCATACGCCCTACGACGCAGACACCTACGCCGCCGCCGCTGGTCACGAAACCACTGCCGCAGAATCAAGCACATACATTCCGTCTGCGTCAGCGCCCGCCGGTAGCAGCGGTGGTTTTCTCAACTCGGGCTCACGCGCACCCTTGATTGCCTTGCTAACTATGCTCGGCGTGCTCGGTACGATTATGCTGTTTGCCTGGATGCGAATCGCGCGATCGCCCTCTCCCGGCACCGTTGACACAAATCCATCCGAAATCGCCGACAATGGCGGTAATTTCTCTCCAGAAGAGCTGGCTCGAAAGCAAGAAATTCGCGATCGCTCCGAAGCGCTAGGCATTGGTGAAAATACATTTACCCGCCTAGTCGATCAGCTGTTCTATCAAGAATATCCTAATCTCCTAGCTAGCGGCCCCGACGGTGGACGCAAAGCGCTGACCCAAGATCCCGAAGATGAACCGCTGAGAATTCGGTGGGATAATATTGCCCTAGATCTGTTGGATCGATTAGAAGGCCAGGTGAGTCGAGCGAGCTTGTCGACAATGGGCAGCTATGGTGAGCGCGATCGCACCCTCTGGCAAGAGCAAATCAACCGGGTCAATGTCGGCTCAAATGCGCTCTATGACCTGACCGATGCCAAGTTCTTTAATCTGTTTCCCTCACAGCGGAATCGAGACTTTCGCCAAGAGCCGATTGGTCAGGTTTATGATGCGATCGCCAACGACACCGTCGACGCCATCACCTCCGGCGAAGTCAGAGAAAACGTCGAATTTTCTCCTGGCTCCTTCCGTCAAGATCTCAGCGCCAGCCTTGCTCCCGGCGAAGGCAAAGTCTACACCCTCCAGCTCACCGCCGGACAGCAGCTCCGACTAAATCTCAGCGCCCCCACTGGCAGCACTCTTCTTTCCCTTTACCTCCCCACTCCCACCGAAGAAACCCCCTCCATCTTCGCCGACTCCGAACAAACCACCTGGTCAGGCCGAGTCGATCGCTCCGGCTACTACGAACTCGTCGTCATCAATCGTTCGGCGGAAACAATTCCCTACCAGCTAGCCATCTCAGTAGACAATGTGAGAACGACTCCACCCGTTGCCCCTGAAGAAGATCTGCCGCCGATTAT
>CAWCWM010000019.1:0-114547 GCA_963799265.1 uncultured cyanobacterium | reverse complement strand
CAATATTAAACCTGACGACCACGAAGCGTTTTATAACAAGGGCGTTGCTCTAGCTAACTTAGGCCGATTTGAGGACGCGATCGCTGCCCTCGACGCTGCGCTTAACATCAAAACTGACGACCACGAAGCATGGATCAAGCGAGGCAGCGTAGCTAACAGCTCTCATAAATGCAGAACCTCGGTCATCTCTTCTTTACCTACCGCATTACAAGATCTGTCCCTCGATCAACGTGGTTACGATGGCCAAATTGCCAGCTACACCGTCGGTCTGAAGCACGTCTCAAAAGACCAAAATCCAGAAGGCTGGGGTCTTCTCCATTACGAGCTTGGCCGCGCCCACTATTTCTACGGTCGCTTTCTCCCCAAAGCCGATCTCTACGTCGCTCAGGCCACCTCCGCCTACCAAACCGCCCTAATCACCCTCAAAGCCTTTCCGCCGCGTCATCTCGCCGTTCTGCAAGACGCCATCCGCGCTTACCTGGGTCTCGGCAACCTGTTAATGGTCAAAGACTGCCGCAAAGAAGGGCTAGCTATCTTTCAGCAGCTCCTTAACGACGCTTCGTCCCCTGCCCAAAAACGCCAGCTAGAGCAGAAATTCTCCGGCTTCAGTCAGCTACAGGTCGATAGCCTTGTGCGAGACACCAACCCGATCACCGCCCTCCAAACCGCCGAATACTACAAAAACCGCACCCTCGGCTGGATTCTAGACACCTGGAAAGAACAAACTATCAGCCCCGACTGGCAAGACATCCAAACCCTACTTTCACCCAATATCACTGCCCTCTACTGGCATCTCAGCCCCGACAGCCTCACTACCTTTCTCCTCAGCGCAGACGCTACCGAACCCAAAGTCTTGTCTGTCCAGTCCGCCACCGAGCTAGAAACTTGGCTCAAAAAGTGGAATCAGCACTACCAGGCGTATCGCAGCAAAGGCAAAGTTGCCGAAACCAACAAAGAACTTGATGCTTGGCGCATAAACCTACAAACCTCACTCACAGAACTCAAAACCATTCTCGGCATTCCGGCCATCGCAAACGATATCCAAAACGTCTCTCAACTGCTGCTAATTCCCCATCGCGATCTGCATCGACTGCCGCTCCACACCTTTTTCCCTGATCATCTCACTGCCTATCTCCCCAGCCTGCAAATCGGCCTAACCCTAAAGCGACAGGTGCGTACTGCCCACCTTCGCACTGATCTTGCTCTGCTAAATCTCGCTGATCCCCGTGGTGAAGCCACCAACCGCCTAGAATCTGCCGAAATCGAAGCTACGCTCATCAGCCAGCTTTTTGACCACGCGGACACCATTCCCGCTCATCAAGCCACCACTCAAACCCTCACAGAGAAGCTGCAAGCGCCCAATCACATCTTCAACTTCTCGGGCCACGCCTGGGCCGAACGCCAACCTCAGTACTCCGCCCTCCATCTCAAAGGCGAAGACCGCCTTACTGCCGAAGCCATCTGTAAACTGAGCCTAGAAAACTACGAACTGATCACCCTTTCCGCCTGTGAAACTGCCGTCACGGGCTTGCAAACCATCGAATCCGATTATGTCGGCCTTGTCAGCGCTTTTCTCACCGCTGGAGCCCAGAACATCATCAGCACCCTTTGGACCGTCGAATCAGAATCCAACGCCTGGTTAATGGTGCGCTTCTATCAGCATTATGTAAAAGGAGACGATCCGGCCATTGCACTCAAAAAAGCCCAGACCTGGCTACGCACGCTCACCTACGCAGACCTCTTGCAATGGCTAATCGAACAACGCCGCCAGCTATCTGAATCAGACAATCCCGGCGCATATGACGCCCTTACTGACAGAATTGGGGATATTCAATCAAACCCCAGTAAAATACACTCAGACCATCCACCTTACGCAGACCCTTACTACTGGGCCGCTTTTACCGTCACTGGCTATCTCCCTAGCTATTCGTAATGAACACAACAGACGAACGAAATCTAGAAGCCTGTGTACTAACGCTCTCCCGTTGGAAAGGTCAGTTGCCCGTTGAGCTACACAGTCAGATTCAGGCCGCTGGCCGTCAGCTTTCACAAGACGAGTCCGCTATCAATGACATTAGGAATCTGCTAAAGCAACACAGCGATCTCAGCAGTGCCTATGAAGCCTCTAGGCAAGAGCTATATCAGCGATACAATGCTCGCGAACGCTCAAAAGGCGGAGCCGATACCTTTGCTAATGGAACGCTTAACAATAGGAATCTGATCCTAGCGTTAGCTATCCCTATCCTCACTGCTGACAATTTTTCACTGACCGCACAGCAGCTCGTCGCACAGCCCAGCTGGCGATCGCAAGTCAAAAACGCATCAGACGATGTTCAAACCTTTTTCAAAACGCTGAAAGAGAGCGTTACCCGGCTCGACGCCCTATCCATCCAGCTCATGAAATGGCTAGACAAAGAAATCTATACCCTAGATGAGCTAGCCTATCGAACCGAACAACCCGAAGCGCGTCTGGCTGAATCACTAGAATCGCTATGGCAAGAAAACTACATATACGCTGTAAGTGGATCAGCACTCAGCAACTTTTGGGAGTCGCTTAATGTATTTTCAAGGCGAAAAGGAAGGCTTGATTTAGATAGCTATCTGGCGCTAAGTGCCAAGGGATACTTCTATCTGCATCCTTACTTTAGGGCAACAGCTGATTCGAGCAGATGATATCGGTCAAAACGTTATTGGCTTGGCTGCCGCAGCTAGCCGTCAATGCCATTCCAGGTGCTTTGCATCAGTGGCAAGCCGCTCGCGCCCTAGAAAACAGCCTAGAAACATTACCCGTCTTCAATCCTTATCGGAGTCCTCGCTACTGGCTTTTGAGGGTTTTCTTTTTTGCTGCGCCGACGCTGCTGTTTTGGTTTGTGATACCAACCGTGTTTCAGATAGACTCGCCTAGTCTTAGCCGCAATTGGCAAGATTCCTTTTTGATTGGGCTGGCGATCGCATTCGGCATTCTCTACACCTTTTTTCTCAACGCACCGCTTAGCCTCGTTTCAATCGGCGTTCTCGATTTCGTCCGCCTAGATGCGTTCATCGTTAACCCAATTCGCCAATCCATTATCAGCAATCAAAAGAAATCCACCAGTGAGTTTTGGGCTGATGTCGGTAGAAACTTGAGAAGTAGCGCAATCGCAGCCCAGCGCCAGAACTATCAAACGGGCTATCTTTACCTTCGAGACGGCTGGAGCCGATTATTTTCACAGGTATCACTCGAAGAGCAAAAAACTTTCACCCAAAAGCTAAAGTCCGTTCAACCTAGTCCATTCCGTGGCGATCTAGACCACAGAACGCTTGAGCTCTTACAAGGATTAGTCCGCGATAGAATCATTTCCCGAACCGAACTACCCAGCATCCTGTTTGCCTTCGGCTGTGAGAAGTCCGTACAGAAGTATTTCCCAAAAGCAAAACGTTAGCCTCTTTCTGAAGCTTGACTAGGATTATGGCTGTTCATCAAGGGAGCTTCCACTTCCTCAAACTCCTCTAAGTCTTCTTCTTCAAATTCCTCTGAATCATCTTCTTCTTCCTCAAAACTTTCCTGGCTGAGGGTCATCGCGCGGCTAAGCCAGTGTTCGTCTAGCTTGCAGATGAGGCGGGCGTTGTTGTACGCCTGACGCATGGTGAGAATGGTGTGGCCAATGTAGGTGCCAGAGTCGGACCGGCGGGCGACGATGGCGCAGTCAGCAACGCCTTCTTCGATCAGGCAGATGGGCAGTAGTAGATCGATGCTGTTGATGTTGGGGTAGTAGGTAGGAACGGCGGTCTTGTAGTTGATTTGAGTTTTGAGCAGGGTGCGGCTGAGGGCTTCGGACAGGCGGTTGACTAGGTTGCGGTAGGCGATGGGATCGGCATCTAGGGCGTCGGCAAAGGCTTTTTTGTAGGCGTGGAACTGGTCGCTGTCTAGCGTTTTGGTGTCGAGAGGCGTGAAGTTTGCAGGCGCGTGGTGCGAGATGAAGGCGTAGGGGAGGCGCTCCATGTTGTCTTTGATGATGTGAGGCCAGTCAACTTCCGGGGGGCCAGAGGCAAGGTGATAAAAGGCTTTGGAGGGGTCTTTGAGATAGTCGGCTGGGACAGGGAGCTGGTTGAACTGGGCAACGAGCGCTTTTCCGGTGGAGCCTTCGCCAGGAATACAGAAGGTCAGATCCCAGGTTTGGACACTGGTGGGATAGGGACTCAGCAGTGCGTAGATCGGGCGTAACAGGCGATCGAGCAGGCCCGTATTGAAGGCTTTGAATTTGCTATTGGGACTGCTGATGACTTTGCGCTCGTGCTGAAGGCGGATGAAGGTGTAGCGCAGGTAGCTTTTGAGGATGGGGTGAGAAAAGTCGGCTGGGGGCTGGGTGCCGAAATACCAGCGCTCGGGGAGGGCGATCGCAGCTAGCTCACTCACTTTCTGGTTCAGTACGTCCGGAGAGAATCCGGCAAACGGTGAGAGGTGAATGATTTTCTGGCGCTGGGGGCGATCGCTCTTCGGCCTAATAGCTGGGCGTAGGGGTCTGCGCTTAGGCGGTGAAGTCAGCTTTAGCTGATTATCAGCTTCCGATCTAATGGCCTGTGAGCTGACGCTCTGGTCGCTAGCAGTCTGGGAGGTCGAGTTTAAACGTAGATAGTCTGTGTTTTCTGACTTGAATTCAAGCAGATCCAAATGGCTTTCTAAAAAGGCTTTGAAGTTGGAAAAACCATAGGTCTGTACCGAGAAGTCGGGAGTCTGCTCGAAGAGTGACTGCTTGAGACTGTCGATGTGGATCCAGTTTGAGGCTGAGTAGGGTGCGATCGCATCCAAAAGCACCGCCTTCACGTCCATCACCGGACGCACATAATAAGCAGGTGCAGCCTGATATTTTTCTACCCGCTCTAGCGCTACCAGATCAGGCACAGCTTCTAATAGATAGATCAGCTTAGTGAAGTTGTATTTTTTGTAAGAAAACGAATCGTCTTGCTTTCTAAGCAAAGAACCGAACTGCCCAGCATGCATCCGAGGCTTTGGCATGCTGCGCGTAGCTCGATAGATCAACCGCCGCAGCTCAGGAGAAACAGGCGATATAGCTGACGGCGTGGGCATTGCACTCACGCCAAATTGAGCAGACTGTCCATTCGACCCAGTCGCTGTTTCTAGAACAGGTGAACGCCCATTCTGTAAGTTCAGTGTGGATTGGTCTGAAGTGGAGCGGCCCTGATTAGCTTGACCTTCGACAGGCTGTAGGTGGCGGGGTTCTAATCGGAAGAGACGTTTGAAGAATCGGACAAGAGACGCGAATAAAGAGCTCATCTAGTGGAGGTAATCGGCTAGCAGTAGTGCTTCAACAGCCAAACGTATTCTGCTAATGTTCGACACTTTACTTCACGCGTTTTCAATGAGTGAAGCCCGGTTGGAAAGGGTCAAGTGGTCGACTAGCGCACGGATGCACCTGACGCAATCTGCATTTGTTAAAAAATGCAACATTAGCTGTTTTATTGCTAACACATTCAAGAAAGATTGGTACGCCCTTCAAAGGAGGAACGCATCCTAGCCATGCGGCCTTCCAATATTTGCCAACATTCAACTGATCTCCACAGCTCGCTACAATAAGTGCTGATTTAGCAATATCTTCCTCAGTTGAGCCACCTCAGCTAATTTATATGTCAGTTCGCGTTCGTATCGCTCCTAGCCCCACCGGTAATCTTCACATCGGCACCGCTCGTACCGCTGTTTTCAACTGGCTATTTGCCCATAACCAGGGCGGTCAGTTTTTACTCAGGATTGAAGATACCGATCTAGAACGCTCAAAGCCCGAATATACCGACAATATTATCGAAGGGCTGAAATGGCTGGGCATGGACTGGGACGAGGGGCCGTTTTATCAATCTCAGCGGCTGGAGATGTATCGGGAGAAGGTACAGGAGCTGTTAGACAAAGGGCTGGCCTATCGCGCCTACGAAACGCCTGAAGAATTGAATGCCATGCGTGAGGCGCAGCAGGCTCGTAAAGAAGCGCCGCGCTACAACAATCAGCATAGAAGTCTCACGCCTGAGCAGATCGCCGAGTTTGAGGCGGCGGGCCGCCAAGCCGTGATTCGATTCAAAATTGATGACGGACGAGAGATTAATTGGAAGGATCTAGTTCGCGGAACGGTGAGCTGGAAGGGCCGCGACTTGGGTGGAGACATGGTGGTAGCCAGGGCGTCTTCTGGTGCGGACGTAGGACAGCCGCTGTACAACTTTGTAGTGGTGGTGGACGACGCGGATATGGCAATTACCCATGTGATTCGTGGGGAAGATCATGTGGGCAATACGCCCAAGCAGATTTTGCTGTACGAAGCGTTGGGCTTCAAAGTACCTGAGTTTGCCCATACGCCGCTGATTTTGAATGAGAAGGGCGCGAAGCTTTCTAAGCGCGACGGGGTGACCTCGATTGACGACTTCAAGGCAATGGGGTTCACGGCTGATGGACTGGCGAACTATATGACATTGCTGGGATGGTCCGCGCCAGATGCTCAAGAGCTATTTACTCTGGACGAAGCGGCGAAGCTGTTTAGCTTTGATCGAGTGAACAAGGCTGGGGCCAAATTTGATTGGGACAAGCTCGACTGGATTAATAGCCAGTATCTACATGAGAAAGCTCCTGAAGAGCTACTGCCGATGCTACTGCCGTATTGGGAAGAAGCTGGCTATGGCTTTGATGCCGATGCGGTCTGGCTGAAGCCACTGGCGGCGATGATTGGGCCAAGCTTGACGCGGCTGAAGGATTGCGTAGAGCTGGGACGTTTTTTTGCAACACCAACGATGGATTTTAGCGAGAAGGCGACGGAGCAGCTAAAGACAGAAGGTGTGTCCGAGGCGATGCAGGCGGTGGTAACGGCGCTGAAGGAGACTTCTATTAGCGAACCGGCGGATGCAAAAGGGCTGATCAATCAGGTGACAAAGGCGCTAGGTGTGAAGAAGGGGTTGGTGATGCGATCGCTTCGAGCAGCCCTAATGGGCGACATGCAGGGCCCGGATCTAGTCGAATCCTGGACAATTTTGCACCAGCAAGGATATGACTTGCAGCGTTTAGAGGCCGCTGTGGCAATTGGGAAAGGGTAATATCACTTACTACGGGCTCCGGTTGAAAGGATCGGGCTAGAGGGCTGATCTTTCCGGATTGTCAGAATATTGATTGCTTGAAGCTAAGGATTTACGTTAAATTTAGTAAACACAAGTCTCATAAAACTTGTAATTGCTTAGCAATCTGATAACAGCAGGCTGATTCTGCGAGCCGTCTTTTGCGAGCTATCTATTTACAAGCTATCTATTTAACAAAGGCCACCGAGCTATGAAATTTTCTTGGAGAACTGCCCTACTGTGGACAATGCCCCTTTTAGTCGTTGGATTTTTCCTATGGCAGGGTGCCTTCAGTAGTACAGATCCCGTCGATTCAGGTCGAAACACTGCTAGCGCTAGCATGACCTATGGACGCTTTTTAGACTACTTAGACGCGGGTCGTGTGACCTCTGTCGATTTTTATGAAGGCGGACGTACCGCTATCGTTGAGGCCGTTGATCCTCAAATTGACAACAAGGTCCAGCGCTGGCGTGTAGATCTGCCGGGTAACGCACCTGAGCTAGTTGAGCGTCTACGAGCGTCGGATATCAGCTTGGATTCTCATCAGCCTCGCAATGATGGCGCTTTGATTGGAATTCTTGGCAACCTGCTGTTCCCCATCTTGCTAATCGGCGGCCTGTTCTTCTTATTCCGTCGCTCCAACGGTGGCGCAGGCGGTCCGGGTCAGGCGATGAACTTTGGTAAGTCCAAAGCTCGATTCATGATGGAAGCGAATACTGGCGTCATGTTTGATGACGTGGCCGGTATCGAAGAAGCAAAAGAAGAGCTACAGGAAGTCGTCACGTTTTTGAAGAAGCCAGAGCGCTTTACAGCAATTGGTGCGCGTATTCCCAAGGGTGTGCTGCTTGTGGGTCCGCCGGGAACAGGTAAGACTTTGCTGGCGAAGGCGATCGCAGGTGAAGCCGGTACGCCATTCTTCTCTATCTCCGGTTCTGAATTTGTAGAAATGTTCGTTGGTGTGGGTGCTTCCCGCGTTCGCGACCTGTTCAAAAAAGCTAAAGAGAACGCACCTTGCATCATCTTTATTGATGAGATTGACGCGGTAGGCCGCTCTCGTGGTGCAGGCATCGGTGGCGGTAATGATGAGCGCGAGCAGACGCTCAACCAGCTACTAACTGAGATGGACGGTTTTGAAGGTAACACTGGCGTCATCGTAATTGCGGCGACGAACCGGGCTGATGTGCTCGACTCGGCGCTTTTGCGTCCTGGTCGCTTTGACCGTCAGGTATCGGTTGATCCACCAGATATCAAAGGTCGCCGCGAAGTCCTGGAAGTGCATGCCCGTGACAAGAAGGTGTCTGACGACCTTTCTTTGGATGCGATCGCCCGCCGCACTCCCGGCTTTACCGGCGCAGACCTCGCCAACTTGCTCAACGAAGCTGCCATCCTCACAGCTCGTCGCCGCAAGGAAGCTGTCACCATGCTCGAAATTGACGACGCCATCGACCGCGTTATCGCTGGTATGGAAGGGACACCCCTGACCGATGGTAAGAGCAAGCGACTGATTGCCTACCACGAAGTTGGTCACGCCATCATCGGTACGCTGATAAAGGCCCACGATCCTGTACAAAAGGTGACTTTGATTCCTCGCGGTCAGGCTCAAGGTTTGACCTGGTTCACGCCTAGTGAAGATCAGATGCTGATTTCTCGCGCTCAGCTAAAGGCTCGCATCTGTGGCGCTTTGGGTGGTCGCGCCGCTGAGGAAGTCATCTTCGGCGATTCTGAGATTACAACCGGTGCAGGCAACGACTTGCAGCAGGTGACGAATATGGCTCGCCAGATGGTGACCAAGTTCGGCATGTCAGATGACCTCGGTCAGCTGGCGCTAGAGAGCGAGCAAGGTCAAGTCTTCCTTGGCGGTAGTTGGGGCGGTCGTTCTGAATATTCTGAAGAGATTGCAGCGAAAATTGATGCTGCGGTTCGCGAGATTGTCCAGAAGTGTTATGAGGAAACCGTGAGAATCGTTCGTGAGAATCGCGATGTGATTGACCGTGTGGTTGATCTGCTCATCGAGAAAGAATCCATCGATGGCGATGAGTTCCGTCAAATCGTCAGCGAGTACACAACGGTTCCTGATAAAGAGCGGTTTGTACCTCAGCTGTAGGGCTTAGCTGTAGAGCTTGGTTGGTCTAGCAGGATGCTTGATTGTTAGCATTCATCTGCTAGCGTTAAATAGATAGAAGGGGCTTGCCACTAACACTGGTAAGCCCTTTTTTGATGGCCCTTACCCTGCTCTTCTATGCCTACTCTTTACTTCGCGGTGACAAATCACGGGTTCGGTCATGCTACGCGATCGGCTGCATTGGCGGCTGAGATTGTTCAACATTGCAAAGCTGCTGACATTCCGCTGCGGCTGATTATGGCGACGAAAGCGCCAAAGTGGCTGCTAGATACTTACTTGAAAGAACCGTATGAGCACCGAACAGTCGCGTTTGATGTCGGGGTGTTGCAAAGCGATAGTTTGACGATGGATAAGGCGGCGACGCTGCAAGCCGTGCAAGATATCCAGGGACAGGAAGACGGGTTAGTTGCTGAAGAGTCAGCTTTTTTGAAGGCGCAAGTGGATTTGGTACTGGCTGATATCCCGCCGCTGATGGCGAAGATTGCGGCAGCGGCAGATGTCCCCTGCTGGATGGTTAGTAATTTTGGCTGGGACTTTATCTATCGAGATTGGGCAAACGAGTACGCAGAGTTTGAGGCGATCGCATCTTGGATATCCGACTGCTTTGCGCACACTACTCGCACCTTTCGCCTTCCCTTTCACGAAGCAATGTCTGCCTTGCCAAACCAAACCGATGTTGGACTCACTGGCGGCGATCCGGCCTACAGCGCCGACTATCTGCGAGAGCTGATGCAGAGTGATGTCCCACCTGAGCGTACGGTTCTACTGACGTTTGGGGGTATGGGCGTAGCGGAAACGCCCTATCAAGCGCTGGCTGAGTTTCCAGACTGGCAGTTTATTACGTTTGATCAATCCGGGCCGAGTTTGCCGAACTTGTACCGGGTGAATGATCGAAAGCTGCGGCCTGTGGACTGGATGGTGGTGTGCGATCGCGTCTTCTCCAAACCCGGCTACAGCACCTTCTCCGAAGCCTGCCTGCTAGACAAAGGCGTCATCACCATCACCCGCGATGACTTTGCCGAAGCCCGTTACCTACTCCAAGGCATTCAAGATCACGCGCATCACCGGGTCGTGAGCGCAGAAACTTTCCTTGCAGGCGACTGGTCTTGTATCACCCAGGATCTACTGCCGCCGAGAACAGGAACGAAGCTGGACAAGGGCGGGAAAGCGGCGATCGCCACCGCCGTCATCGAACACTTCGCAAACTAACGAACCAGTACGATAAACTGACAAAACACAACTCAAGCCTCCAAAGCTGCCAAAGCCTATGGTGACCACCTCCGAAACCACCCACTATCAGCAAGTTATCCAGATCAAAACTCAGCCCAAGTCACTGGGTCGCTTTACTCGCAAAGTCCAAGAAGTCGTCGCGGCTTCTGGCGTCAGAACAGGACTATGCTCTATTTTCTTGCGCCACACCTCAGCTAGCCTGGTAATTCAAGAAAACGCCGATCCAGACGTTTTGCTGGACATGGAAACCTTCCTATCAAAGCTGGTGCCAGAGGGGAACTACTACCGCCACAGCGACGAAGGACCAGACGACATGCCAGCGCACATCCGCACGGCGCTGACGCATACCTCCGAGCAAATTCCGATCATGAACGGGCGATTGGCCCTGGGCACCTGGCAGGGAATTTACGTTTGGGAACATCGCGACTATTCGCATACCAGAGAGATCGTCATTCACATTACCGGGAATTAACGAATGAGCGATCAGCACAATCCCTGGAAGCAGGCAGCTAAAGGATCTTCAGGTGAGAAGTTTAAGAAGACTGGCTACAAAGGCGGGGCCAAATCGGGCGATCGCAACTTTGACAAACCTGGCAAAAAATTCGACAAACCCAAGAAAGCCACCCCTGCCCCAAAGCTGAAAGGCGGCCAAATCAAGGACAGCCAGAGCACCGAACAGCAGGCAGACGAAACGCCTAAAAAAGGACTCATCCTCAAAGACGGAAAAATTGTCGATCTCGCAGAAGCGAACTACGAAATCGTACCGCTGACCAATCCTGCCGACGAAAAAATTCCCGTCAAAAGCAAGCCCAACATCAGCGGAGGGCTAATTCCAACCGCCGCGCCAGACTTTCGCTCCGGCTTTGTCAGCATCGTCGGTCGCCCCAACGTCGGCAAATCGACCCTGATGAACTACCTGGTTGGTCAAAAAATCGCCATCACCTCACCCGTTGCCCAGACCACCCGCAACCGACTTCAGGGCATTTTGACCACGCCCCAGGCCCAAATCATCTTCGTCGATACCCCAGGCATTCACAAGCCGCATCACGAACTGGGTAAAGTGCTGGTGCAAAATGCGCGCGTGGCGATCAACTCTGTCGATGTCGTGCTGTTTGTCGTGGAGGCCACTTCCACAGCAGGCAAAGGCGATCTCTTTGTTTCCAACCTAGTCGCACAGACCGCAAGTCCAGTGGTGCTGGGCATTAACAAAGTCGATCAGCTGCCTGAGAGTGGGCGAAAAGCAGCTGATATCAAACACAGCTACGAAGCGTTGGCCGCTGAGCACGGTTGGTCTGTAGTGAAGTTTTCGGCCTTAACTGGTGAAGGCATCGAAAAACTACAGGAAGAATTGGTCTCGAAGCTAGAGCCGGGGCCGTATTACTATCCGCCAGATCTAGTCACCGATCAGCCAGAGCGGTTCATTATGGGCGAGCTGATTCGAGAGCAGGTGCTGCTGCATACCAGAGAAGAAGTGCCGCATAGCGTGGCGATCGCAATCGACAAAGTAGAAGAAGACGAAAACATCACCCGCATTCTCGCCACCGTCAACGTCGAGCGCAAATCTCAAAAAGGCATCCTCATCGGTAAAGGTGGCCTGATGATGAAAGCCATCAGCACCGCCGCCCGCGAACAAATGCAAAAGCTGGTCGCCGGTAAAGTCTATCTAGAAATTTTCGTGCGAGTACAAGAACGCTGGCGTCAGTCGCGCACTCGCCTATCTGAATTCGGATACAAAGTCGAAAAATAAAGTCGAAAAATAAAGTCGAAAAGTAAAGCCGAGAAATAAACAGGCTCAGCAAACCGATAAGGTCATCCACGCGCTCGTGCATTGCTTGCACAAGCGTCAGAAAATCGTGCAGACGCTCGTGAAAGTTATTCAGACGCCTGTGAAAACCATTCAGGCGCACGGGAAATCCGTGTAAAGGCATCAGAAAATTGTTCAGGAGCACAAAAAATCCATACAGAGACATCAGAAAATCATTCAAGAGCATGGAAAGCTAATACAAAAGCGTCAGAAAATCGTTTAGGAGCTTGTGAAAGCTATCTAGAACAGCCTCTGATTGATTTTTCTATGCTGGTGTTTTGAACAAGGAGAATTCACAGCTCGGGTTTTGACGCATAATGACGGTACGCAGTCACTGAAATCAACGGTGAACTGCTAGGCAACGTCACTAATGAATTGATGTGAGGCGACAGCTATGACAGCGCTGGCTGACCAAACCTGCATTCCTTGCAGAGGCAGCAATCCGCCTTTGTCGCTAGAGGAAATAGAAAAAATGAGGGCTTCGGTCCCCAACTGGCGCGTCGTCGATAAAAACAACACGCTCAAGCTCACCCGTTCCTACGACTTTTCCAACTTCAAAGGAGCGCTGGCTTTCACTCAGCAGATAGGCGAAGCCGCCGAGCAAGCGGGACACCATCCTGTACTGACTACGGAATGGGGAAAGGTGAGCGTATTTTGGTGGACCCATGCGATCGATGGGCTGCATCAAAACGATTTCATTATGGCGGCAAAGACCGATCTGGCCTACGCGCACGGTGCTTGAAATAGCCTCGTGATTTTACCCGCCTAGATTACTTTTGCTGAGCAACGCTCAGTCTTGCTGGTTGGCGAACTGTCTGGCACCGAAGAAGGAGAGTAGAACCGCAAACCCCAGCAAGATCGGTAGGCTATACCAGGGGAAATCTGCCAGTGGCTTGTATGCGATCGCCCGCAGCCCAATTGTCGTATAGGTTAGCGGCAGCGCATACACAATCGGCTTCAGCGCCACCGGCAGCGTAGTCGGATCAAAAAACGTACCGCCTAGAAACGACATCGGTACGATCAAAAAGTTGTTAAACAGTCCAACACTCTCCAGCGACTTCACATTCAGGCCCACAATCACGCCCAAGCCAGCAAACACCGCACAGTTCAAAATCACCAGCAAGAAAAACAGCGGATTCAGAAAGCTCCACACTCTGCCTGTAAACAGCACAGCCACCAAAATCACAGCCGACGCCGTCATCAGACCGCGCACAATTCCCGCCATCATCTTGCCGAGATGCAGCGACAGCGGATGAATCGGATACAGCAGCATCTCTTCAAACGTCTTAGAAAATAACCGCTCTCCGCAAATCGAAAATGTCGTCCCGCCAAAGCTGATCACCATCGAAGATAGCGCCACCATCCCCGGCAAAATAAACTCCAAGTAGCTATCGCCAGCCGTTGGCGTACTGACTCGGTCCAACGAGCTGCCCAACCCCAGCCCAAACGCCAAAATGTAAATCAGCGGTGAGACCAGTCCAGAAGCAGCAACCTGTGGAATTCTGACCCTCAGGTCTAACCAGTCCCCCCAAAACACAGTCAGCGAATCAGTAAGTAGCGTCTTCCAAACGGGCGTAGCCGTAGCTTTATAGATCGCTGCTGGCAAGTTAAAGGCGATTTTCACAGAAGAAAGTTTGGCCATCACAGCCAAAGATTAAAAGATAATTTGCTTACTTCTATTGTGCCGTGGCGCGTGCATCTATTGTTAATTTCGCCTGTTGCTAATTTCGTCGGCCTGTTGAGGCAGCGGCCTATTCAGGCAGCGGTTGACCAAAAGGGATTGGATCGGGCCAGCGATTGACGTTGGCAGGGCGGACGGTTGGAATCGATGCGGGTACTGACTCCGTGACCGCTGGCTCTGTTGCCACTGGTTCCGTAATCGCTGGCTCTGCGATCGCTGGCGATAGCAAAGGTGTACTGCCACTAGCTAGCGCTTCGGTGGGCAAAGGCGCTGTAGGTGCTGACAAAGTTGGAAGGGTGGTTGGATCTGGCGTCAGATCTGGAACCGCTACTGGCGTTGCTGGGGGAGCTGTCCGTTCAGCCAGATCGCCGATGAAAGGCGGTTCTAAAGGGATTTCAGACTCGTTTTGCGCTGGGGCGACAGCTGTTTCTGTCGCATCAACCGCATCAGCCGGATTGATTATTTCAGCCGTTTCAGTTATTTCAACCGGATCAGTTGGCTCAGCCGTCTCAGCCGTTTCAAGCGGCGCGATTGGTGGCACGCTGACAGAGGGCGTACCAGATGTCGGGGCAGCGGGAGCCTCAAGTGGCTCAATCGGCGGCACGCTGACTGGCTGGTCTAGCAAGATAGATGGCTCTAAGACTGGTAAATCAGGTGGGTCATCGTTCTGTGACGCTGACGACGGTCTGAGGTCTTCAGCATTGCCGTCTTCGGGGGCCAGTTGCTTAATGCTCGGCTCAGCACTTTGCTGAGTATCAGGCCGACTCGATGCAGTAAGGGCCAGATGACGTTGCAGCTCAGCCGCTTGCCCAGGTAAACCGCCTAATGCTATGCCTAATATTATGGGTGCGATCGCACCCATCCCCTTCAAAATCAGGCTCAACCGCTCACCACCCACCGATGTCTTGCCCATGAAATTTGCGTCCATCTATACAAATTCACTGACAGGATACGTCATAATTTCAAAACCCAGTGCATTAATTTTCAGAAAGTTGTTAGCTTTGCACAACCAAACCCGCCATAATCTAAGCTCTAATTCGTCATCATAGAAGTAGTCTTACCAATCCACCCGTTCACACCACTCGTCCACAAACCTTATGGAACTCAACGATTTCTTTCTGCTCATTCTCCTGCTCAGCCCCGGTCTACTGCTTTCCGTGCTGGTGATGGCAGGCATGAGCGCAGGAGGCTAAACCCATGGTCAGAACCGAATCCACTATGCTGCCCTTGGGCACAACCGCACCTAGCTTCGAACTAGAAGATGTCGTTTCCGGCAATACAGTTTCTCTAGACACCTTCAAGGGGAAGAAAGGTCTCCTACTGATGTTCATCTGTCAGCACTGCCCTTTCGTAAAACACGTAGAAGATCAGCTCGGTCAGATTGGTCAAGACTATGTGCCCAAAGGCATAGGTATCCTTGCAGTCAGCGCCAACAATATCGAAAGTCATCCTCAGGACAGTCCTGAGAATATGCGAGAACAGGTAAAGCGAGCTAATTTCAACTTTCCCTATGCCTACGATGCTACGCAAGCAGTCGCCAAGAGCTACACTGCCGCCTGCACACCCGACTTTTTCCTATTCGACGGTGATTTCAAGCTCGCCTATCGTGGCCAGCTAGACGATAGTCGCCCCGGAAACGACTTACCCGTCGATGGAAAAGATCTGCGAGCGGCCCTAGATAAAGTTGTCGCAGGCGAATCCGTCTCCGAAACGCAAAAGCCCAGTATCGGCTGCAATATCAAGTGGATACCTGGCAAAGAACCCGCCTACTTCGGCGCGTAGCCCAACCTCAACCTCAAAGCTTCACTCTCGAAACGAATTAATTACTTCACAAGGCCCATCTTCTGCGTCATACATCGCAGGGAGTGGGTCTATTTTTTGGGTCGGTGTCCAAGTCTGAAAGTAGGATTCTAGAGCTTTGACAATGGCAGCCTCAGTCCGCTCGATATCCTGGTCTTTTTGGAATGTCTGGATCTGAGCACGAAGCGGCTGGGGTAGGTTAATCGTCAGAGTCTGCATTGATGATGCCTTGGGCAAAGGGACATGAGCAAGGTGCCGGACGCCCTATGAGCAAAATGATCGCGAAACCAGCATCTCATAAGCGTCAAAAGGGCAATCCTACACGCGGATTGAACCGCTCAACATTGCGCAATTCTTGATAAAGCGCCTTCTCTTCATCATCCAACACGGTTGGCATTACAACGTCGATTTCTACAATCTGATCACCATAGAGCCCCTGACCAATCGGATAGCCCTTGCCACTGAGTCGCAGCCGCTGCCTTGACTGGACACCTGGTGGAATCAGCATATTCACAGGTCCGCCTAGCGTAGGCATCGCAATGGTGCCACCTAGTACTGCCTCACTAGGCGATAGCGGCAGCCGACAATATACGTCGCCATCTTGCAAAGTGAAATAGTCATGGGGCTCTACTTCAATCCGCAAATATAGATTGCCGCCGTCAATCCCCTGACCTTTTAGCCGGATGCGCTGCCCAGTCACCATACCCGGTGGCATACTAACTTCGAGCGATCGCCCATCCTCCAGTCGCACCCGCTCACGTCCACCCGCATACGCTTTCTCCAAAGGCACGGTTAAATCTGCCTCGGCATCCCGTCTAGACGAAGGCGCTGGCTGTCTGCGATAGATGGGCCGTGGCTGACGGTCTGACGCAGGCTGTTCTCTAGACTCTCTAACTTGCGCTGCTCTATCTGGCTGCTTGTCCTGCTCTGGCGAAGGACGAGTGGCTTCTGCGCGGCGGCGAGTTGTCTTGGCAGCAGAGTTTGTCTCGGCAGCGGTCCTAGAAGCTGCTCCAGAATACGTCTGCTCAACAGCCCAGCGCGAAACAGACTTATCCGTTGCTTGATGTTGCTTTAATAGCTGCTCGACAAAGTTGTCAAAGTCTTCAAAAGCGCTGTAGTCAGCGTCTTTGCTAGAACGCTTGCTTTTCTTTCCCCAGCCTTTTCCAACTTTTTTGTTCCAATACTGGCTGTACTGCTCATACTGCTGCCGTTTATCCGTATCAGAAAGCACCCCGTAGGCTTCACCGAGTACCTTAAACTTTTCCTCAGCAGCTTTGTCACCAGGATTAACGTCGGGATGATATTGACGAGCTAATCCTCTGTAAGCGCGCTTTATCTCCTCAGCGCTAGCGTCTGGAGAAACCCCCAGGATTTGATAATAGTCCCGAAAATTTTGCATGAACGAATGCGTAGCTCAACTGGCATAACTTGACTGCCTGACGTGACTCAACTGGCACAGCTTAAACGCGACCTAGAACCAGTCATCTTCCGTCCGACGCTCTTTCCTACGGCTGTCTTGCGGTGGACGCTGTTGATCTGGGGCGTAGCCTTCGCGGTCATAGTCAGGCTGTGGACGACGCGGTCTATAGCTGTCCTGACTGTAGCCACCTTGACCATAGGCCTCTTGAGCATAGTCACCCTGCGGATAGTCACCCTGCGGATAGTCACCCTGCGGATGGTTGCCTTGCGCATAGTCGTCTTGCCGGTAGTCGCTCCGCTCATAGCCCGTTTGACCATAGGTATCTTGGCTAGGAGCAGACTGGTCATAGCGTTCCTGCGGGTAGCTATCTTGACTGTACTGACCAGAACGACTCTGATCGTAAACGTCTTGGCGAGAAGGGCTTTGTTGGCTATAGCTATCCTGGGAATAGGGTTCTTGAGGATAATTCCTTTGATAACTCTCTTGAGAGGCTTCATTCTGACTAGCGTAATCTTGTGAGTCGTAGCTTCTTTGGCTGTAATCTGAACTGCCGTTGGGTTGTTCTACGTTGTCTGGATACCGTTCCTGTCCATAGCTGTTATCACCATAGTAGGGGTCTTGGCTGGCGGGATTACGACTGTAAGAATCTTGGCTAGCAGGGTTACGACTATAGGGGTCTTGAGCGTAGCTATCTGACCTGTAGCTATCTGACCTGTAGCTATTTTGGCTGTAGCTGTCTCGCTCGATTGGAGCTGATGGGTCTGAACGTCCATCGTTTGGAGTGTATGGGGGTTGGTCATAGCGCGGTGCTTGGCTGTAGCTTTCTCTAGGTCTATAGCCTTCTTCAGGAGCGTTATATCCTACGGCAGGGGGCTTTTGAGGTCGGCGAGTGCTTTCCCAGTCGTCGTCCCAGTCGTCCCAGCTGCTAGCACTGCTACTGCTTCCCTGATTCCAGCTAGGGGTGTCCCATTGGGCCTGCTGTCCATAGGGATTGTTCGCCGCATAGCCGCCGCTGGCTGGATAGCTGGTTCCATAGCCACTACCAGCGCCATAGCCGTAGTCGCCAGTGCGATAGTAATCGTCATCTTCACCAGAGAATGCCTGCTTTAAGGTATTTCCGATTGTGCTTAAAATGCCTTCGCCGTCCTCATCTAGATCGTAGAGGTAAGCTTCTCTGTTAAGCTCGTAGACTTCGTTTTGCAGGTCTGCTTGAAACATGTCGATGCCACGATCGTCTGACTGTTCCAAAGCGGCTCGTAGCTGCTGTATTAGGTTTTCTATGCGGCGACGGCGATCGCGTCCAAACTGCATACCAAAATCGATCGCCACTTCTCGCAGCACTCTTTCAGCTTTGAAGGTTAGGGCTTCGGCACGGTTGCGCTTTTCGATGCGATCGCGCTGCAGCCTATCCGTCGCGGCATTCTCCTCAGCCGCCCGAATCATATCTTGAATCTCAGCCTCAGACAGATTTGAGGCTTCTTGTACCGTGATGCTCTGCTGTCTGCCCGTGGTCTTGTCCAGCGCCGACACCTGCAAAATGCCATTCGCATCGATATCAAACGACACCTGCACCTGCGGAATCCCTCTGGGCGCGGGAGGAATACCCATTAGCTTGAAGCGACCGAGCGACTTATTATCATCCACCATCTCCCGCTCGCCCTGGAGAATATGGACCTCTACGACGGTTTGGTTATTTTCAGAGGTCGAGAAAGTATCAGAGCGTCGGACGGGAATCGTGGTGTTGCGAGGAATCAGCTTCTTCATCACGCCGCCGATAGTCTCCAAGCCCAGAGACAGCGGCGTGACATCCAGTAGCAAAATGTCTTTGACTTCTTGCGTCAGAATACCGGCTTGAATGGCCGCACCGATGGCAACTACTTCGTCTGGATTGACATTGCGATTCGGCTCGCGGTTCATCACCGAGCGCACCAGCTCTTGAACCATCGGCATGCGGCTAGCACCGCCGACCAAGACGACTTCATCGACCTGGGTCGGCGTGACGTTGGCATCGGCCAAAGCCTGCTTCAAAGGACCGCGCATTCGGCTAACTAGATCGCTACAGAGCGACTCGAAGTGCGATCGCTCTAGTTTTGTTTCAATGTGCTTCGGCCCGTCTTTTGTAGCAGTGATAAAAGGCAGATTAATGACGGTGACCGGCACGCCAGAGAGTTCAATTTTCGCTTTCTCAGCAGCTTCGTTCAGGCGCTGGAGGGACTGGCGATCGCGTCGCAAATCTACGCCTTCCTTCTCTAAAAAGTCCTCAGCTAGCCAGTCAACAATCACCTGATCAAAATTCAACCCCCCTAGCTGCGTATCACCGCTAGTAGAGCGCACTTCAAATACACCATCGCCCACATCCAGCACAGACACGTCAAATGTGCCACCGCCCAAATCAAACACCAAAATCGTCTGATTGTACTGCTGATCTAATCCGTAGGCCAAAGACGCTGCCGTCGGCTCATTGATAATTCTTTTGACTTCCAATCCGGCAATCCGGCCAGCATCGCGAGTCGCCTGCCTTTGAGCATCATTGAAATAAGCAGGCACGGTGATCACTGCGCCGGTTACTGGCTGACCCAAATACTGAGCTGCCTCTTCTGCCAGCTTACGCAGAATCATCGCTGAGATTTCTTCTGGAGCAAAGTCTTTGTCTAGGCGATCGCAGCGCAGCTTCACGTTGCCAGATTCACCCCGGCGGACTGTATACGGCACCCGCTTAGCATCCGAAGACAGCTCATCATACTTGCGTCCGACAAACCGCTTCACTGCATAAAACGTATTTTGAGGATTCAGCACCGCTTGCCGACGAGCCATCTGGCCAATCAGCTTCTCCCCTTCCTTACTAAAAGCCACCACAGAGGGCGTTGTCCTCATGCCTTCTACGTTGGCAATGACAACGGGTTTACCGCCTTCCATCACCGCCACTACAGAATTCGTCGTGCCGAGGTCAATGCCAACTACTTTACCCATCCGAAGCGTCTCTCCTCATCCAATACCAAAATCTGACACCCAAAACGTCGCCTGTCCGTTTCCACTGGACCTTTCTTTGGTTTTATTCCTCTCATCATAAGCGCTCTCAGGCAATTCTCGTTGTAGAGAGGTCTCGTTTCTTGCTATTATTATGACCCAACGCGGATGTGGCGGAATTGGTAGACGCGCTAGATTTAGGTTCTAGTGTCCTCGTGACGTGAAGGTTCAAGTCCTTTCATCCGCATTTCAGATCAAACATTCCAGATCAAACTTAGAGCATCTAGCACGGTGAGAACTGTTCTAGATGTTTTTAGTATGCATAGGCGATCGCTCGAAGCGGACCAAACACAAAGCTCAAACATAGAGCTGTAGTTGGAACTGTAGACAGAGAAAGACGAGATTCCAAGCGCTCTATACTGCTGTAGGAGAACTGCTGTAGGAGAACTGCTGTAGGAGAACTGCCGTAGGAGAACTGCTGTGAAAGAACTTACTACGAGAGTATGCGCGACCGGCAATTCAGCGATTCTAGTTCTGAATCTCAGCCTTCAAAATGTTGTTTTCTACACAGTTTAAAATTACCCCTATATATAAGGAGGGAATTTTCAAATTTGCGCGCTTACCAACGCAGATTCACACCCGCTTCGACTCAGATCAGAGTCATGTCAGATCACCGATCTTATCTAGGACACCATCGTGCTGCTATCCAAAGGTTTTGAAGTCGAGATGTATACCGGGACGCCTGCCGGAGAAGTCATTGGCTTCTCAGACAAAATTGTCGCTGCTTTAGAAGGCTTCGTCCGAGAACCAGATGCCCGCAACGTCGAATATACGACAGCGCCCTTTTGCCGATACGAACACCTGCTCTGCGAACTCATCAAGCCTAGAGTTAGACTGCGCGACTACCTGAGAACGCTAGGCGACTACACGATCATTCCGGGTAGTACCCTGCCACTAGGTGGTGCTGAGACCTTCCATCGCTCCGACCCAAAAAATCCCTACCATACCTACATCGAAGACACTTACGGGACCGATGTCGTCACTGCTAGCATTCATATCAACGTCGGCATTAGCGATCTAGAAGAGCTGATGCGCGCCTGTCGACTGATCCGCCTAGAAGCACCTCTGTACCTAGCGATGACAGCGTCTTCGCCCTTCTTCGATGGCAATATCACCGGCTTTCATTCCACTCGCTGGCAGCTATTTCCACAGACGCCAGATCACGTCCCTTTATTTGAAAGCCATCTTCACCACATTCGCTGGGTAGAAGACCAAATGGCCAAAGGCACGATGCAAAGCGTCCGCCACCTGTGGAGCTCTGTACGGCCCAATGGCGATCGCAGACCCTACAATCTCAATCGTCTAGAGCTTCGCATTTGCGATCTCGTCAGCGATCCGCTACATCTACTAGCGGTCACCGCCTTGCTAGAGGCCCGTTTGCACCAGATGCTACAGACCCCATCCCTAGACCCTCTGCAAGCCAGCACTCTATCTGCCCACAGCCGAGCCGAAGACCTGGTAGAAATCACTTTAAGCAATGAGAAAGCAGTCGCCAAGAGCAGCCTGAACGCTCAGCTTTATCACTGGCAAACAGGCAAAACGATTGCCGCTCACGAATGGATAGCGCAACTCTATGAAGAGGTTTATCCATTTGCAAAGCGCTCTGGCATCGCTTGTTTTCTCAACCCGGTCAAGCAAATTTTGAGAGACGGCAATCAAGCCCAGCAGTGGTTAAGGCAAGTTCAGACAAGTGACCCAACGACTGTAATTCAAGGTGCGATCGCCCAAATGCAGATCCAAGAGAGCCAGCTTGCCAAAGATATCTGCGCCCCTACCGTCGCCTACGTCTAACCATCGACCACTATGCCCAGCATTGTTCTTGTCAATCCTGAAATTCCACCTAATACGGGCAATATTGCCCGCACCTGCGCAGCTACCGAAACACCGCTACACCTCGTTATGCCCTTGGGATTCGAGCTCAGCGATCGCTACCTCAAACGAGCAGGCTTAGACTACTGGCCATACGTCGATCTGCATCTACATGAATCCATCGAAGATTTCTGGCAGCATGCACAGGCAAAAGGCGGCAAACTCATCGGCTACAGCGCCCGGGCCAAGGCGATTTACACCCATCTACAGCACAGCAGTGACGACTGGCTGATATTCGGATGCGAAAGCAAAGGGCTTTCGCCAGAAGTACTAGAGCGGTGCGATATTACCACCACCATTCCGATGAGCGATCGCGCTCACGTTCGCAGCCTCAACCTGTCCGTTTGTGCAGCAGTAGGGCTCTTCGAAGCAATTAGGCAAACCGATTATCTTGCCTGACTAGCCCTACCAAGAAAGACAAACACAGCAGGCAGATACAGCTCTGTTATCCTCTTTGGCAAGAACGAACCGCTACACTCCCCAAGCCTCTATCCAGCAACAGATTGACGACACACTCAATATCATACTAATGACATATTTTTTGTAGAAATAGCGTTTATTAAATCAGTATTTCCTATTGTTTCTCCCAAGACTGTTACTCGTCACTAATATGATGCGCTTTGTCGAAAAATTATGAAAAAACACCACCAATGACTGTATTCATGCGGCATTGAAGCATTCGGAGCGCAAAAGTTGTCAGCCTATTGTGGTCAAGCAATGGCGATGGAAAAATTAAAAAGTTTTGGGATGTGCCAGAAAAACGACTGGTCCATCAGCATTGCCCTCAAATCCTCACAGAGAAAGGTTTTTCCAAGAATCTGTCCTGTCTAATAAGACCCCCAAGTATCGTCAGAAGTAGGGGCAAGGTTTAGAAAGAATCTGGATTTGGGCATCAAGAGTAAGTCGAAGCAAGGGCGATTGAAATGATCTTTAACTCGTGTAAACTTGCCTAAGTCGGACAAGCCAAATCACTTGTAAACTGGCACGAGCACATAGCTGACAGGTCTATAAGTCAATTGCCTGAAGGTTTTGAAGCTATATCCATGAGCAGCATTGCTGTTGTCGAAGATCGTTTACTCCCAGCTAAATGCTTTACAAACCTGTTCAGCAAGCAGCTGGTTACTAGGCGTTTAACCGCCGAATTATTAGGAGGTCAATCCTTGAAACAAGCAATTTCACAGGAGCCCATGTCTGACTCAAGTCACTCATGTATCCAAGAAGTGTGTCAAAGCACAGCAGCTAGCAGCAGTTCAATTAAGTCAGCTGCAATGCTAGGTCTAGCTCTTTCGGTAGGTGCATCTGGAGTATTTACTGCCCAATCTGAAGCATCAGCCGCCATTTCTGTTCCAGAGACTGCTACAGCTCAAGCTTTTTCAAGCGATTTCAAAGTTTCTATCCCATCTGCATCGCAAGCGCAGATTGTGGCTTATCACACTGTTGAGTCAGGTCAGAGTCTCTGGCAGATTGCACAGCTCCACCGCGTTGGCTTACAGGATTTAAAGGCTGCCAACGAGCTACCTGCCGAAACGTCCATTCGAGTTGGACAGGTTTTGAAAGTGCCTGGTGCGGCTGTAGTCACTCAGCCACCTGCTCAAAAAGCCATTCATAACCTGATCGCTCCAGAAGGTGGATCGGCAGGACTCATCACAGCCAACCAGTCAGCGCTAGAAAATGCTGAAACGGTCGCAAGAGCAAAAATCTCTGAGCAGAGTCAACCTGCTGAAGAGTTAGCATCAGCTTCCCAGATAGTTCCTCAGCTAGATGAAGCACAAGTCTCAGTTGAGATAGCCAGTGCTTATATCGAGCTAGATCATTCGGCCGAGACCAGTGCTGATTCAGCTAATGTTGAGTCAGCCAATGTTGAGTCAGCCAATGTTGAGTCAGCTAAAGTAGCAACCGCTGAAGTAGCAGCCGCTGAAGTAGTAACCGCTGAGAGAGCAGTCATACAACCAGTAGCGCCACCAGCGAGCGTGGAAATCGAAATTGCTGATGCGTCTCTCGCAGAGCAAGCAGATGTCGTTGAATCCGCACCTGTTGTCGCAGCCTTAGCTACACCAGCTCAGCCTTTCGCAAGCTATCAGGTTCAGTCAGGTGACACTATCGCTAGTATCGCCTCTTCGCTGGGAACAACTGCCGCAGACCTCATTTCAGCCAATGGCTTAGTTGACCCAGACATCATCATGACTGGTGCAACTTTAATAGTGCCTGCAACCAGTGGTGAAAAAGTATCTAGACGAATCGACCAGCCTTCAGATGTAGGTAGCGTGACAGGACGCTCATCGGGCGGTCGCTTGACCCACCTGCAAAGTACCGTCATCAGACAGAGCGCAACAGATGCCGAAGAGCAAAGTAGTGCGGATGCACCGGCTTCACAGGCTGCTCAGGGCGGTATCGATCCATACGTTGCGAATCTTTTAGAGGAAGTTCAAGAGATTCAAAGTAAGCCAGTTCGAGTGGCTGAAGCACAAATTACTGAGATTGAGAGTAGAGCTGCTCAGAATCCAAGGACTGCGAACCGGGTTGCGATCGCTCCTACAGCCGCCAGCGTTGCCGACCCCACCTTACTAGCAGCAGCGCCGCTGAGCCCTGATGCCTATGTACCAGCACAACGCCAGCCAGCCGGTCAAGTTGTTTCACCAGACATGCCGCTTCTCCCAGAAGCCGGTGAATTCTTACCCGAAGCACCCGACTACTTCAATGGCTACATCTGGCCCACTAGGGGTACGCTCACCTCCGGCTACGGCTGGCGATGGGGCCGCATGCACCGTGGGGTAGATGTGGCCGGACCAGTGGGTACACCAGTTGTAGCAGCAGGCAGCGGCGTTGTCGAAAATGCTGGCTGGAATTCCGGTGGCTACGGCAATATGGTAGAGATTCGCCATCCTGATGGGAGTCTCACACTCTATGCCCACAACAATCGCTTGAATGTCAGCACCGGTCAAGCGGTCAAGCAGGGACAGAAAATTGCTGAGATGGGAAGCACTGGCTACAGCACTGGTCCACACCTCCATTTTGAAGTTCACTTAAATGGAAAAGACGCTGTGAATCCCGTTGCCTACCTCCCTAGCCGCTAAGAACTCAGGAATTTGACCTGATACAAACTGCGATCAGTCGATGAGCTGGTCGCAGTTTTGAGTTGAAGTGGACAGTTATAGTTATCAGGGGTTTTTAGAACAAATGCATCTGCATTTGTTTTGGCAAAACGATATGCAGGATACTTTTTTAGGGTTTTCCGTTTCGTGTTAGATTTGTTTAGCTAAGGTTGGTGCTGTCTAGCAACGGCTATCTACCGTATACGGCTCTGTAGCTCAGTGGTTAGAGCAGGGGACTCATAAGCCCAAGGTCGCAGGTTCAAATCCCGCCAGAGCCATTAAAATCTAGAGCTATAGCGGACGGGCCATAAAGTACTAGCTGTAAATCAACAAACGTGGAGATAGTTTATGAGTGAGCAAGGATGCCTCAGAGTGGGTCAAGTCGCTCCAGACTTTACGGCTACTGCGGTCGTTGATCAAGAATTCAAGACTATCAAGCTGTCTGACTATCGTGGTAAGTACGTCGTTCTTTTCTTCTATCCGCTGGATTTCACGTTTGTTTGCCCTACGGAAATTACGGCCTTTAGTGACGGCTATAGTAGCTTCAAAGATATCAAAACGGAAGTATTAGGCGTTTCTATAGACAGTGAGTTCTCTCACCTCGCGTGGATTCAGACAGACCGGAAAATGGGCGGTGTGGGCGATCTCAACTATCCCCTAGTTTCAGATATCAAGAAAGAAATCAGCGCGGCTTACAACGTGCTCGATCCAGAAGTAGGCGTGGCTTTGCGTGGGCTATTTATCATTGATCAAGAGGGTATCGTGCAGCATACCACGATCAACAATCTTTCTTTTGGACGCAGCGTAGAAGAAACCCTACGGGTGCTTCAGGCGATTCAGCATGTTCAGGCTAATCCTGATGAAGTCTGTCCAGCTGGCTGGCAACCTGGTGACGCTACGATGAACCCTGATCCGGTAAAGTCCAGGGAATTTTTCGCGACGGTGTAAATGCAGCCCATTTCCAGCGGTCTTCGACAGCTTGTGAATCGACGCTTCGTTAGAAGCCTTTTGCCGCTACCAGCACACTGTCGGTTTCAGATGGGAGAAGTTCTACCTGATTTTGTCCTGACAGATACGGACGATCGGGTTCATCAGCTTTCCAGCTACAGAGGGAAGCCTGTTGTGTTGGTTTTTGCCCGGATCTTTACGGGAAAGCAGCATTATCCTCTGCACTATTCGCATATTTCGGCGCTAAATAAGTCGCGTAGACAGTTTGAAGGGCTGGGCGCAGCTATCTTAGTGGTGAGTGGAACAGACACTGCCCAAAGCAAACGAGTGCGGCAGGAGTTGTCTCTAGACTTGCCGCTGTTAGTCAATTTAGACCGTAGCGTCTTTCGTAAGTATGGAACCGGGCAGGCGCTGGGAGCCCCTTTGCCTGCTCAGTTCGTTTTAGATGTTCAAGGACAGTTGCGTTTTCAGCACTTGTTTTCTTTGGCCCACACAAATGCGACGCCAGAACGATTGCTGTGGGCAATCAGGAACCTGTAGCGAAAAAACAACGGAGAAGGAGGGATTCGAACCCTCGATGAAGTTTACACCCCATAACTCCTTAGCAGGGAGCCGCTTTCAACCACTCAGCCACTTCTCCATGAGTGAGCAACCATAATAGCAAGAACTCTGCGAAAGCTCTAGCGATATTTCGAGGTAATTTGAGAGGGTGCTTCAGTTGCAAGGGTGATTCTAGGCAAGCGGTGTTTGAAGCCGCACAGAATTTCCCAGGAAATGGTACCTGTAAGCTCAGCCCAGTCGTTGGCGTGCAAACAGTGGTGCTGGGTTTCTCCTAGAAGCGTGACGATATCACCTTCTTGAACGTCTTCGAGGCTAGAAACATCGAGTACGAGTTGATCCATCGTAATCGCGCCAATTTGATTGACGCGCTGTTCGTTTAGGATGACTTGCATTTTATTGGAGAGCAGGCGGGGGACACCGTCCGCATAACCGATTCCGACGATTGCAATTTTCATCGGTTTGGAGGCGACAAATTTGTGACCATAGCTGACGCCTGTATGAGCCTCTATTTCTTTTAGGTGGGTAATTCGAGCTTTTACTTCTAGAACGGGGCGAAGGTTGGGAAGCCGTGTTGTCTCAGCTTGACAGGGTCCAAGATGAGGAGCGGGATAGAGCCCGTAGGTAGCTATGCCCACCCGTACCATGTCGTAGTGAAGCGAGGGGTCTGCTAAGGTAGCGGCGGAGTTGGCAAGGTGGAGTCGAGAAGGAAGCAGATGGGCCTGTTTGAGATCTGCGATCGCCTGCTCAAATCGCGCATGCTGTAGCCGCATCACGGTCGGATCTGGGCTGTCTGCAGTCGCCAGATGAGAGTAGACGCTGACCGTTTCCAGGTGGGGCAGCTGCTGCACAAAGCGAGCAAATTCTACAGATCGCTGCCAGCTAAATCCCAATCTGGACATGCCGGTATCTAGCTTTAGGTGAACCGGTAAGCTGATGAGCTGATCTTTTAGCGTCTCTGAAAAGATCAGTGCCTGTTTGGGGTTCACGAGGGTGGCCTGTAGCTGCCAGTGGGCGATCGCCCTCACTTCTGCTGGATCGTTCACTGCCCCCATCACCAAAATTGGCACTCTGATACCGGCCTGGCGCAGCTCAATTCCTTCTGGCACCGTCGCTACCCCTAGCCAGGTTGTGCCCGATGCGATCGCCACCTCAGCCACCGTCACCGCGCCATGACCATAGGCATCCGCCTTGACCACAGACATCAGATCAACGCCCTCCGGCAGCACCGCTTTGAGCGATTTGATATTGTAAGCTAGCGCCGTCAGATTGATTTCGACCCAAGCCCTAGCGCAGCGCATCGTTGACAGCGCAGGTGTTGCCTCCCAGCTAAGCATAGCGACCTCAAAACAAAGAAACAGCTTAAACGCACATGCGCAAAAAGCATGCGTGCTCTTTTAGAAGAACAGTGTAGCAGCGCTCAAACCCTCGGAATCACTTGGCTGTGCTACTATCTATTCAGGATTTGGCGTACTAATGCATGAGTAAGGTTCTCGTTTTAAATGCCTCCTATGAACCGCTAAACATCACCAGTTGGCGACGTGCGGTCGTGCTCATTATTAAAGGCAAAGCCGAACAAATCGAGCAGCGTGAAGAGCAAATCTATCCTGACTTCCCACTGCCTACTGTGATCCGCTTGCGCCACTATGTGCGCATCCCTTACAAAGACATTCCCCTCACCCGTCGCAATCTGCTCCACCGTGATAACCATACCTGTCAATACTGCGGCTATGCGGGCGACACATTAACTCTAGACCACGTGATTCCAAGATCGCGTGGTGGCGGCGATTCCTGGGAAAACATTGTCAGCGCCTGCGTACGCTGCAATGTCAAAAAAGGTAGCCGGACTCCTAGAGAAGCCGAAATGCCCCTAGCCAACCAGCCGCGCAAGCCACACAGTAGCCTATATTTTGAGATATCCAGACACGTGCGCGGTGGCGTTCATCAAGAATGGCGCAGATACGTCATCGGGTTGAACTAGCGACAGATTAAACTCAGCGGAAAACTAGCGCATCTCGAATGACCATCGCTTAAGAAACAGTCATTCGACAAACAGTCATCCGAGAACCAGTCATCCGAGAAACAGTCATCTCAAGGGCGCTTATCTCCAGCCCATCTTCTACAGATTGAGTACATCAGGTACTTGGTCAGATATTAGCATCCATATAAAAAGCAGGGGTTGGTAACCCTAAACAAACAGACCATAAAGCCTACTATTCAGCCACACTCATATCCGTCAGAATAAGAGAATACTTTAAACGTCACTCCCGGAAAGCACTTTGTTAGATGATAGCCAGCTAGATGATAGACAGTCTCGTCCTGACGAATCTCCAGACACTAGTCTTACTTCAGATGCGAGCTCAATAGACACATTGACAACCGACCAAGCAGATAAATTGCGTCGTGCGGCTGGATTCGAAAGCAATCGGGCAGAAGCGCTAGAAAAACTACTCAAAAAGCATAGTGGCACTCATCAGCTCGTTCTCCTGCAAGACTTTCCTGATCCTGATGCGCTGTCTTCAGCTTGGGCCTATCGTCTCATGGCACATGCTTACAATATTCAGTGTGATATTTACTATTCGGGCACGCTAAGCCATCAAGAGAACATCGCCTTAGTCAAGCTGACGAATCTACCAGCCAAGCGATGGCCTGCCAATGCCAAAGAAGCGCCGGACCTGTCTCAATACCAGGGCTACGTTTTGATTGATACGCAGGGTACTACCAGTCACCTGACAGAAAAAGTTAAAGCTGCTCAGCTACCTTTGCTGTTAGTCGTTGACCACCATGCGATGCAAGGCAAGCTCTCTGGCGAGCTGCTAGATATCCGGCCTAACATCCACGCAACAGCGACCATCATGACTCAGTACTTGCAGTCTGGAATCATTCAGTTAGATCGCAGCAATGACTACCATGTGAAATGCGCGACTGCGCTGATGCACGGGTTACGCTCTGATACGGGCCGCCTCATGCAGGCGTCAGAGCCTGACTTTTTGGCAGCAGCTTTTTTGAGTAAGTATTATGATGCCCAGCTATTGAGCGCGGTGTTGCAGGCGTCTAGATCACGCCGAGTGATGGATGTGATTGAGCGATCGCTGCGCAACCGTCAAATCCAAAACAGCGTTTCTATCGCCGGAGTAGGCTATCTTCGCTACGAAGACAGAGACGCCATCCCCCAAGCCGCAGACTTTTTAGTCACCGAAGAAAACGTTCATACCGCTGTCGTCTACGGTATCGTCCACGATGAGGATGAGGAAAAGGAACTCGTTGTCGGCTCTCTAAGAACCAACAAAATCACCCTCGACCCTGACGAATTTATTAAAGAAGCTCTAGGTCAAGACAATCATGGCCGTTTCTTTGGCGGTGGGCGCTCGATGGCAGGCGGCTTTGAAATTCCAATTGGATTCCTATCTGGCTATTACGAAAATAGCGACTACAATCGCCAGAAATGGGAAGTATTTGACAAGCAAATCAAGCAAAAGCTTCAGCGCCTAGTAAATCCAGAAAACGGTGTTCTAAATACCGATTAGCGATCCGAGTGATGAGATACTGAGAAGCATTAATGACTTACTCAATAGATCAGGAATCTCACAATGACAACGATGCTACGTGAATACCGACCCGGCTTAGAAGGAGTTCCGGCTACGCAGTCGAGTATCAGCCATGTAGACGGTCAAAACGGAGTATTAGAGTATCGTGGCATTTGCATAGAAGATCTCGCGCGTAGCAGCACCTTTTTAGAAAGCTCCTATTTGTTGATTTGGGGTGGGCTACCTACTCAGGCTGAGCTAGACGTTTTCAAGCACGAAATCCAGTATCACCGTCGGCTGAAGTATCGCATCCGAGACATGATGAAGTGTTTCCCAGAAAGCGGACATCCGATGGACGCACTGCAGGCTTGTGCGGCGGCGCTAGGTCTATTCCACTCGAAACGAGAGTTAAACGATCCGGCCTATGTACAAAATGCAGTCGTTCGGCTACTAGCCAAAATTCCGACGATGGTAGCGGCTTTTGAGCTGATGCGTAAGGGGAACGACCCAGTTCAGCCCAGGGACGATCTAGGCTATGCTGCAAACTTTCTGTACATGCTCAATGAAAAAGAGCCTGACCCGCTGGCCGCTCGAATCTTTGATGTGTGTTTGATTTTACACGCAGAGCATACTATCAACGCGTCTACTTTTTCGGCAATGGTGACGGCCTCTACCCTGACTGATCCCTATGCGGTCGTGGCCTCTGCGGTAGGGACACTAGCTGGGCCTCTACATGGCGGAGCCAATGAAGAAGTGATTGCCATGCTAGAAGAGATTGGCTCTGTCGAAAATGTGCGGCCATACATTGATGCGCGGATTGCCAACCGTGAGAAGATTATGGGTTTTGGTCACCGGGTGTATAAGGTAAAAGATCCTCGAGCAGCGATTTTGCAAGGGTTAGCTGAGCAGCTATTTGATAAGGTTGGCCGCGATGCTTATTACGATATTGCCCTGGAGCTAGAGCAGGTGGTAGAAGAAAAGCTGGGTCACAAAGGGGTTTATCCCAATGTGGATTTTTATTCAGGGCTGGTGTATCGCAAACTGGGCATTCCGTCTGATCTGTTTACGCCTATTTTTGCGATCGCGCGTGTAGCTGGCTGGTTAGCCCACTGGAAAGAGCAGATTAGCACCAACAGAATCTTCCGTCCGACCCAGATATACGACGGATTACACGCTCAGCCCTACATCTCAATCGATAAGAGACCCGATATCTGGGACAAATAGGCAAAAATAGCTGACGTTATAGAAATATAGTGGATCTTCATATAGAACCAAGCGTTTCAAACCCTAGTCTTTCTGTATTAGTACCGAGGTGATGGGCATTACCCCTCTTTGCAATCAGCCAAACTACGTTGAATATGTACCCAGTGACGATTTTCAGGAACTCCAGCCCCTCCGGCTTTTGCCGGGGGGGTTTTATTTTGAACCATTTTATCTATAGCGTTCTCCCTTCGCTTTCAGCATGACCGAACGTTACGATCTTCTTCAAACAGAGCAAATTGCTTAGCAGAATGCATAACACATTGCGCATTCTGCTACAGGCCATAGGCTTTCTCTATAGCTCGGCAGCAGGTTTGCGGCTCAAATAGAGAGTATAGAAGTTGATTAAGCGCTAGAATCTGTTAGAGAAATGTATCCAGACACCGCCAAACGTCTTTTATTAGCATGACTTCAGGGATTGACCTTCAAGGAACCTTCGTTCAAGCACTCATTGATTTAGGTTTGCCCGCAGGTGCAGCCAAAACAGTTTGGATTCCACTACCGATGCTACTGATGCTGGTTGCGGCAACAGTCAGCATTTTTATTTGCGTTTGGCTAGAGCGAAAAATTTCCGCAGCCGCTCAGCAGCGTATTGGCCCTGAGTATATTGGTCCGCTAGGCGCTCTACAGGCCGTAGCAGATGGTATCAAGCTGATTTTCAAAGCAGACATCACACCTGCAAAGGCAGATCCCTGGCTCTTTGTCATCGGGCCTGCCGTCGTAGTGATTCCGGTCTTCCTATCCTTCTTGATTGTTCCCTTCGGCCAGAATCTAGTCATTACTGATCTGGGCATTGGCATCTTTTTATGGATTTCTCTTTCTAGCATCACACCGATTGGACTGCTGATGGCTGGCTACTCGTCCAACAATAAATACTCTCTGCTAGGGGGATTGCGAGCAGCCGCCCAGTCGATTAGCTACGAAATTCCACTGGCGCTCGCAGTCCTAGCAGTGGTGATGATGTCTAATGGCCTGAGCACGATTGATATCGTCAATCAGCAGTCTAGCTACGGCATCCTAGGCTGGAACATTTGGCGACAGCCAGTAGGATTTGTCATCTTCTGGATTTCAGCGTTAGCTGAATGCGAACGACTGCCTTTTGACCTCCCCGAAGCAGAGGAAGAATTAGTCGCAGGCTATCAGACTGAATATACGGGAATGAAGTTCGGCCTGTTTTATGTTGGTTCTTATGTCAACCTGATGCTATCTGCGCTGATTGTGTCGGTGCTCTATCTGGGCGGATGGAACTTTCCAATTCCAGTTGAAACCATCACTGCACTTTTAGGAATCGATGCTAATGCTGCTTGGGTGCAGATCATCACAGCCTCTCTAGGGATTGTAATGACGATGCTAAAGGCTTATGCGCTGGTATTTTTGACCATCTTGCTCAGATGGACTGTGCCCCGCGTCAGAATCGATCAGCTGCTCGACTTAGGATGGAAATTTCTACTGCCGATTGCATTAGTAAACCTGCTGGTAACAGCTGGCCTCAAGCTGACTTTCCCAGGCGCGTTTGGCGGCTAGCACTAGCTTCATTCTTCTGCCCGTATCGATCTTTTTTTTTCTGACTATCTGAATTTCTCTGCTTATCTATCTTGGACCTCCTGCCATGTTGAACTTCTTAAAACAAGTCGGCGACTACGCCAAAGAAACGGCTCAAGCAGCAAAATTTATTGGTCAGGGTCTTTCTGTAACCTTTGACCACATGAAGCGTCGCCCTGTAACGGTGCAGTATCCGTACGAAAAGGTGATTCCTTCCGAGCGCTACCGGGGTCGTATTCACTTTGAATTCGATAAGTGCATTGCCTGTGAAGTATGCGTACGGGTTTGTCCGATCAACCTGCCCGTAGTCGATTGGGAGTTCAATAAAGAAACGAAGAAGAAGGTCCTCAACCACTACAGCATCGACTTTGGCGTCTGTATCTTTTGTGGTAACTGTGTGGAGTACTGCCCGACGAACTGCCTGTCAATGACAGAAGAGTACGAGCTATCAGCCTACGATCGGCACGACCTTAACTACGACAGCGTCGCGCTAGGTAGACTACCTTACAAAGTCACTGACGATCCGATGGTGACTCCTATGCGTGAGTTTGCTTATCTGCCGAAGGGTGTGATGGATCCTCATGACTTGCCTGCAGGTAGTCAAAGAGCGGGTCGATTGCCAAAAGATATCCTGGCGGAAATGGAAGCTGAACAGGCCAAAGCGGAATCGGCAAAAGAAACGGCTGATAGTGCAGCAGGGGAATAACCCATCACGTCCCAAGCATTCTGGCTAGTTCATCTGTGATTTTTATCGGCATTCGTATTGTGAGGAGAACATCGTTTTGATTTTGGCTTTAGATTTAGCGACTTTGAATTTGGCAGAAGGCGTACAGCTAGTATCTCTTGGACTGCTGGGACTGATTATGCTGGTGGGGGCGCTAGGCGTTGTTCTGCTCTCCAATATTGTGTATTCGGCTTTCTTGCTGTGTCTAGTGTTTACCAGCATCGCTGGCTTGTACATCCTGTTGAATGCTGGCTTTGTGGCGGCAGCTCAGGTACTAGTTTATGTCGGTGCGGTTAACGTGCTGATTCTGTTTGGAATCATGCTAGTCAACAAGCAGGAAGATTTCATTGAGATTGAAAATGCTTGGGTTGGTAGAGCTGCGACTGCTGCGGTTTGCACTGGTTTGTTTGGACTGTTGAGCACGATGGTAATCTCTCATCCATGGGCGATTTCCAACGCGCCAGCAGCTGGAGACAATGCAATTGAGGTGATTGGCCAACACTTCTTTAGTGATTACCTGCTACCTTTCGAGCTCGCTTCTGTTTTGCTGCTGATTGCGCTAGTTGGAGCAATTGTCTTGGCGAGACGTGAGTATATTCCAGAGGAATCGATTGCCCCTTCAGAAGCCCTTACCCTTCCCGAGAAGCCCCGCGAGTTAGTGGGTGCCGGTAGCAGAAATGACTAGACAATAGAACGCTATCGGTCTGTCTCTACTTTCTACAGTTGATCAAATCTATCTTGTATTCCTATGCAACTCGAGTATTTTTTAGTATTGGCAGCCGCTTTATTCTGCGTTGGCATCTACGGTTTGGTGATCAGCCGCAACGTGATTCGAGTGTTGATGTCTATTGAGCTGATGCTCAACGCGGTCAATATCAATCTGATGGCTTTCTCGAACTACCTTGATCCTGATGGGATTAAAGGCCAGGTCTTCTCAGTTTTTGTAATTACAATTGCGGCGGCTGAATCTGCCGTAGGCTTGGCCATTGTGCTGTCTATCTATAGAAACCGTGACACTGTAGACATGGAGCAGTTCAATCTACTCAAGTGGTAGTAACCAAAATGGTAGTAACCAGGGAACGCCGTGCAGCTCAAGCAGGTGATCATCGTATACAAGGCTGGAAATCAGCTCAGTAAGAGCTGTGCCGACAAGTGTGCTCGTCAGCTAGAGGCACACGGCTCCAATGTAATGATGGGACCGAGCGGCGCACAGGATAATCCTTATCCCGTTTTTTTAGAGTCTTCGCATCAGCCGATTGATCTGGCGGTGGTATTGGGTGGAGACGGAACTGCGCTGGCCGCTGCTCGGCATCTAGCAGCTGATGATATCCCCATTCTGGCAGTTAACATAGGGGGCCATTTAGGATTTTTGGCAGAATCATCAGAGGTGATTGGTGATTTTGAGCGGGTGTGGAAACGCTTGCTAGGAGATCAGTTTGCGGTGCAGCTACGGATGATGCTGCAGGCAAGAACGCACAAGGGAGAGTCTTACAACATTGAGCCAGTGAGCGATCGCTACTTCGCGCTCAACGAAATGTGCGTAAAACCAGCTTCACCAAATCGCATGATTACCTCCACGCTAGAAGTAGAGATCGATGGGGAAGTCGTTGATCAGTATCAGGGCGACGGTCTGCTGATTAGTACGCCGACCGGTTCGACTGGCTATACGGTTTCTGCCAACGGTCCGATTGTTCATCCGGGTATGCACGCGCTGATTGTGACGCCCATTTGCCCGATGAGCCTGTCTAGCCGTCCGATTGTGCTGCCACCAGGGAGTACGGTCAGCGTTTGGCCGCTTGTCGATCCTGAAGGCAATACCAAGCTATGGGCTGACGGTGTGCTGGGTACAACGGTTTGGCCAGGGCAGCGAGTAGATATTCGCATGGCAAGTCACCTGGCGAAGTTCATCCTGCTAGGCGAAGACCATTCCTATTACCGGACGCTGCGGAACAAGCTGCAATGGGCTGGGGCGAGAGTGAATTACTTCAATGACCACCGCCAGGGTAAAGGTCAGAAAGAGCCACAGGCAGGGTTGAAGAAGGAGTCAAGTCAGCACTAGTCGACAGCCCAAGGTCTGCGCATGACTAAGCGATTTCTCCCCTGTTGTTTGGCCTTGTACAGGCCTAGATCGGCAGTATCTACGAGGACGCTCATTGCCATACTTTGCGTGGGTGTTACTGTGGTAACCCCTAAGCTGATGCTGACGTACGGCGATACCTTAGAGGACTTGTGATCTAGCTTTAGGGATCGAACTTTGGCTCCGGCATCTTTGGCAACCTGCCGGGCACCGTCCGCGTCAGTATTGGGCAGGAGAATGACAAATTCTTCTCCCCCATAGCGAGCAGCCAAATCGCTAGGCCGTCTGATAGATTGGCCAATGGCGTTGGCAACCTGCCGCAGGCATTCGTCGCCCGCTGGATGTCCGTAGGTATCGTTGTAGGGTTTGAAGTAGTCGATGTCGCAGAGAATCAAGGAAATCGGCGATCGCGATCGCACAGCGCGCTGCCATTCGTCGATCAGATGCCTTTGAAAGCTACGCCGGTTTGCTAGCTGTGTTAGATCGTCAATCTCGGATAGCGTTTTGAGGCGGTTGATTTTGTGCAGGCGCAGAACCAGTGGAACAGTCAGTAAAGCGACGCTGGTAGGCAAAATAGGTAGCCACCAACCGCCTAGCATTAGTGCCATCTGACTGAGTCCTGCACTGACGAACAGGGCGACACCATAGAGCTGTAAGCGACGCATATCGGTTTGGCCCCAGCGATTTAAAGCCAGGCCAATACAGGCGTAAATGGCAATCAGCAGCGACTCAACCTGGTTCGTCAGCATTTTTATCGGCGCTCTCTGTCCAAAAGCGGCGCTGATAATTTGACTCGTTAGACTGGCATGAATCTCTATGCCGTGACTAGGGACTAGCCCAATCAATCCCTTCTGAACGCTGTAGGGGGTAAAAAACACGTCGGCATCTCCAGATTGCATGCTGCCGATCAGCACAATTTTGTCTCGTAGCGCGCCGTCGGGAATGCAACCATCTAGCACGTCATAGATGCTAAAGGTCTGAAACTGAAGACCAGAGCGCCAGTTCATCACGATTTGGTAGCCCCCCGCATCAGCGTTGCTATAGCCGCCTGAGTTTTTCTCAAACGGCGGCAGATAGGCATGGCCTAGCTCCAACACCGCAGCGTCCGGATTTGGAGAAATGTCATGACTTCGCAGATACTCGAGAGCAATACGGAAGGCAAACCCTTCTAGAACGCGATCGCCCACCGCACTAGGAAACAAAAATCCCCGGCGCACCCGACCATCGATATCAATGATCAGGTCACTGGCGGCTAACCGATCGTTTTCGAACAGCACCGAGTTGCCAGCAACAGCAGCCACTGCCCTATTGTCAATCACCTTCTCAATGCCGATCAGGTTAGGTGTTTTTTGAAAAAGCGTTTGGAGGTGATCGTATCCCTCATCTGTGGGCACATTACGAAACAGATCTAGTCCAATCACGGTTGGGTTTTGTAATTTGATCTTTTCGATCACCTCTGCCAGCATCGTGTCGGTGACAATTGATTTTTGCGATCGCTCAATATCTGATTCTGTAATTCCAATAATGATAATGCGCTCATCTGGCGGTTCTGCGAATCGGTGATTCATCATCAAATCAAAAGTCTGCAGCTCCCAAATTTGCAAGAAGCCCGCGCTTCGTAGGGCCAGAACGCCACTGGTGGCGACTATACCCAGAATAGGCGTCATGCTTTTAGGATTAATTAGTCGCTGCCACCAACGTTTGACCACATATATCCAGGTGGTGGCTGGTAACTGTCGAGGCTGATTCACCACGTTCAGAAATTTTTCCTTTGCCAGACAAAACAATCGCCAAAAAGCACCTCATGTAGCCACACGAGGTGCAGAGCTGACTGTCTTAGTAAGCCCTTAGTAAGCCCGCTTCTACGATTTGCCAGCTAGAGAAGGTTCTATTGACATATCTGTATTGATTTGCCGAAGCAAGCTGCGGAACTCTTGCAGGACAGCAATTTGGGCATCCTGACGGTAAGCATCGATCAGTGAATTGAGAGCGTCGTACCAAATTCCTTGAGAAGCATAGAATGACGCCTGTTCAAAAGAGGACATTACACTCGTATTCGACGCTGCATTTGGCATTTCGACCCGTTCTACCAGACTGCGGGTATGAACCGAAAAGTTGTCATGGTCGCAGGTCACAGATACCGTCCAGCGGTAGGGAACACCCACTTCGAGGGCAGCTGATTCAGGCAGAGTGACTTCTACTAAGCCGATAGCGGACTGAATCTTTTTGGTGTAGATAGGATCGGCGTGCTCAGGATGAAGCAGAACGAACTCCATCTCTGCGGCTTGGTTGCCTTCGACGTACCAAACCAGAGTTGGTTGAGCTTTGGTAGTTAGCGCGATCGCTTCTTCTGGGACTAATAAGGTGACGGCAGGCCTCAGAGAGTGATCGCCCTGAGCACAGGTAGCAGAAACTGCTCCTCGGCGGCCTCCAGAAAGTGTGTTGGAAGCACGGCCTCGCTTGGGATCTGGGGTCCAACGAACTTCGTCGGCATTAGCTGCACTGCCAATAGTCAAATGGCGGTTGACGTGGATCGGTGTGTGACTGCAAGACCAAACGGCCAGCACACTAAATGCGCCTAGCAGGTAGCGCTTACTCATGGGTAGAATCCTTGGATAGATGTGATGAGAGTCTCGATTGCGAGAAGAATAACCGAAGGACGCACCCCTTCATAAGCTGGCCTTGGATGTATATATCGATACGCTAGCTACACTGTCAGTGAAACATTCTTACCCGCTCTCTGATGAGGGTGATTTTGCGTATTTATCACCCTGGCATGATGAAGACAGAATTAGTAAGGGCGACTGTCTTTATGTGTAAATACCCTGCCACCGCCAGCTACGGGAACATATTGCAAGTCTTGATCTGGGTAATTAGCCTGATCGGGTGTGGTGCGATCGCCAATCTCTAGGTAAATTGCCGGACGGTTGGACTGGTTGACCAAATGGTGGCCATTAGCGACGCCTGCGGCAAAGCCTGCCATCTCTCCAGCTTTTAACGGCTGTTTGCCATCGTCTGTGACTAGCAATAATTCACCCTCCACCACATAGACGAATTCATCTTGAGCAGAGTGCCAGTGCCTGAGCGCCGACTGACTGCCCGGCGCGAGTGTAGTAAGGTTGACTCCAAAGTTTGTCAGCCCAGCTGAATTGCCGACTCTTTGGCGCGATCGCCCTTCCACAGCTGATTGAAACGGGGTGGGATAGTTCGTACCGGTCTCAGTCGGCACGGCAGACAGATCTATTTTCATGAGCCACGCTACTTTTACGGATGGTAATACTCTCGAAAATCGTAGATGAAAATAGACTAAAACTTCGGCTGCCAGTCAGACTCAATTGGTACGGCTGCAAATGGAGCGCTGGCCTCGGCTCGCTTTGATAGGGCGGCTATGCCCGGATAGCGACTGGCCTCTATCGCATCGTCTGCAATAAAGCGAGTAAACTGCCAGGCCACACAGAGGGTGATATCAGCCTGAGTCATTTTATCGGTGACTAGCCAAGCTGAGGTGTCGGCGGCGTAGGTCTCGATTTCGTCGTAGGCAGCAGTGAGCTGAGTTTGGATGCGATCGCGCCAGGGCTGATACTGTTTTTCTTCAGGCCTTTGGCGCTCGTATTCGATCTGCACGGTTTTGTCGCAGGCATTGATGCCAAGTCCGATCAGCCGAATGGCTCGCTGGTAGCTTTTGATATCGGCTGGCATCAGCGTTTTGTCCTTGCCAGATAGTCGCTCGATGTAGTCCAAAATCAGGCTAGAATCCATCAGGACTTCGCCATCGTCACAGACCAGTGTGGGCGCTTTGATTAGCGGATTGATTTGGCTAAATTCTGCCATGTTGCGAAAGACTGAAAGCGATGAGTGCTCGAAGGGGATGCTGAGGGTGTGGAGTGCGATCGCCACTCGCCTAACGTAGGGAGAATCAAGCATTCCAATAAGTTGCATAACTTCAGCCTCTATTTCCTATCAGATAAGTCTTTCTAGATATAGATAAGCACAAATAAAAACTTCACCCTATCTGACGAATAGATAGGGCGAAGCTAATCGATTGATAGTAGTGCGTACTCCCTTCAACCTTGTTTCCAAACGGCTTCCCGAACGGCCTTCTAAACAGACAGTGCTTTGAAGATACTTTCGACTAAGCCCAACGTTTTATCGTCAAGCATTCTCCAATCGACTTCACCGAATTCGTCAAACAAGCTGTCGTCTGCTGCGATGGCTGCGCTGGGTTCATCTTTGTAAGCGATTCCCGAATCGAACGGCTGCGCCAATGCACAAACCCGATAGCACAAGGCCCAAATATCTACCGTCTGATCTTCTTGCCCATCATTTTTCAGCCTGAGCGTATATAGAGGCGACGGCTGTGGCAGCACAGACATCAGCGCAGCGACTCGATCATGCTCTTCTGTTGGCACCCCGTGCAATCCCTTTTGCAGCCTTGCATATTCCTGCTTTTGCGCTGCTGTCGTCCCCTCTGGCCAAATCAGCTCTTCTTCATAGTCACCTTTCCAGGAACTGCTATCCAGCTGCTTGCGGATATTATCAATCACTCGAATCAAGGCAGGCTGCATTAGCTGCTCTACCTTTTGTCTATCTAAAGTGGTCGCAAAATTAGGCACAAGCACTTCTACTCCATCCGAAACCACGCCGTCAGAGCTACGGCCAATCCATCTGCAGCGTCATCTGGCTTAGGAATAGCATCCAGCTTCAGCTCTCTAGCGACAGCATCCTGCACCTCTACTTTATCGGCATTGCCGTGTCCTGTAATCGACTGCTTAATCTGGGCAGGCGTAAATTCTACAAACGGTAAGCCGCGTTGAGCTAGCACCAGCATCACCACCCCTCTAGCTTGCGCCACTAAAATGGTGTTGCCCATCCGATAGAAAAACAGCTTTTCAATCGAGACCAAATCAGGCTTGAACTCGTCAATGACGCTATGCAAATCATCGTATATGGTACAAAGTCGCTTGCCAGTATCTGTGCGAGCAGGCGTCTGCACAACGCCATAGTCGATAACTTGAATGTCCGGCGCTAAATCTCGCATTTTGGTCGGGTCGTACTCAATGACGCCAAATCCCAAAATTGCTAGACCGGGGTCTAGACCAAGAATGCGTTTAGTCATGCGGACATCTGGCTATCGAGCGGGTTATGTGGCAACTTTATCGGACACCAGTGGGCTTACGACCATTCATCTCCGGCGCAGCTACGCCAAACGCAGTGCTAAAGGTCTTCTCGACTTTAAAGCCAGAATCAATCGATTCTAGAGGATCTTTGCGCAGACGATGGCGCAAACACAGAGCAATTACGCGCTGAATATCTTCAAGGGTGACTTCGGTTCTGCCTTCGTAAGCCGCTAATGCTTTAGCTGCGCGGTTGCTGACAATATCACCTCTGAGCCCGTCTACGTTTAGCTCGGAGCAGACTTCGGAGATTTTAAGCTTGTACTCTTGATCGATGGTGACGCTTTTTAGGCGATTCTGCGCGGCAATAATTTTCTCTTGGAGGGCTTCTTGTTCGGTCTGGCACTGGGCAGAAAAGCCTTCAGGGTCCTGGTCGAATTCGGTGCGCTGCTCTACGATGCGGACCCGCAGTGCTGGTTCGCGAACAGTGCGAATTTCGGCATGCATCCCAAAGCGATCTAATAGCTGGGGTCGCAGTTCGCCTTCTTCTGGGTTACCAGAGCCAATCAGGACAAACTGAGCCGGGTGACGAATGGAGATGCCTTCGCGTTCTACGGTATTCCAACCAGACGCAGCAGAATCTAGTAGGACATCGACGAGGTGATCGTCTAGCAAGTTGACTTCGTCTACGTAGAGCAGGCCCCGGTTTGCTTTTGCCAACAGGCCAGGTTCAAAGGCTTTTACACCTTCGGCTAAGGCTTTTTCGATATCAATTGTGCCGCAGACTCGATCTTCGGTTGCACCCAGTGGAAGATCGACCATGGGCACTTTTTTGTTGGCAGTTGGAACGTCTTTGCCTTCGTATTCTGCAAGGATATCAGGATTCTCGGGCGCTCGGCTGTAGGGATCGTCAGCGACGACTGCGATGTCTGGCAGTAGGTCAGCGAGGGCGCGGATGGTAGTGGATTTTCCTGTGCCGCGATCGCCCATGATCATCACGCCGCCGATCTTCGGATCGATCACGTTTAGGATCAGCGCTAGCTTCATATCTTCTTGGCCAATGACCGCAGTGAAGGGGAAAACGGCTCGGCGGGCAGGCTGCTTTGCGATACTCACAGGTGTAAATCTATCTATCTATTAGGGCTGTTCCATTGTGACATAGGAGGCTGTACCTGTTCTTTTGTAAGAAATAAATTTATTGATCGTAGGCTTTTTTCCCTTTAAGCTCTCAACGGACGCTTTGGTCAGTATTGAAATCATTCCCAAACAACAACAGGCGCTCTCCGAAGAAAGCACCTGTGAGTCTTAGAGTGCAAATAGTTAAGAATCGGAGCGGCGGGATTTGAACCCACGACCCCTACTACCCCAAAGTAGTGCGCTACCAAGCTGCGCTACGCCCCGAAGCCGTCAATTTGCCTATCAAGAATAGCACAACCCATGCCTTCCACTAACCAGAAGTAAAGCACTACCGGGCTACAAAAATGTCTTAAGGACAACTTTGCGGACTATCCTAAGGGAATTCCATAGATTCATCCTGCGGACTGTCCTGAGGACATGCTATACTCGATTCGTGAATAAGACTGAAGGGTTTCGGGGGAACGGCTTCCACTGGTGGGTAAAGCCCCTTCTGGCGAACAAATGCCAGAGCGACTGACAGTCCATCGCTGATGCGTGAGTTGACTTACCTTTTGGGGGGTTGCCTTATAGGCGAACTGCCTTCTGGGTAAATGAATTTAAACGCAAAAGTGATGCCAGTGCCAACATCAGCATCACTACCAACGTCATCACCGACATCACCACCGCTAACATAATCAACTGATACCGGTCTCAAACGAAATCAGTTGATCCGTTAAACAGATACAAAACACAAAAAAGAAAGCTAGAGCTGGCAGAAATGTCAGCTCTTTTCATAGTTTACTCTTTTCTTCTCTTCGAGACTAGTACTATCTTTTTGAGACTAGCCAAGCGCCTTCACCACCTGACCGATAGCCTGCACGGTTGAAGACGAAACCGGCTTCGTAAAAGGTCTGACCGTAGCTGTCAATTTCTTTGGGGTCGAGTTTTAGCAGCTCTGCTAGTTCGGATGTCCTGAGCTTCCATCCTCTGTTAGCGGCTTTTTCTAAGGATTCGTAGTAGGCGAGCGGATCTCGTGTGGATTGAGCGGGTTGGAGTTTTGCGGACATTTCGGCTGCGATCGCGCTAATCAGTTTCACCATATCGGACTGATTAAGCGCTAGTTCTGAAGATTGTCCTGCGGACTGGCCTGCGGATTCAACAGTCGACTGGTTGCTAGGTTTGTTAAACCCTTTACGCTCTATGAATTCAGCAACGTTACCACCGATGCCAATAAAGCTGTGCAGCTCGTCTAGTAGCTTGACCTGCTCGTTGCTGACATAGGCCCGGTTACCAATCTTTTCCCGCTCAATCCCCAGATCTGACATGCGCTTGTACACCGCGCTTCTAGCCAGTTGATAGCGATCGCTCAGCTGATTGACCGGAATACGGTCAATATTTCCACCACTCATGACCTATCCTCTGGACAATCCGCAGGAACTCTAGATTAGATATATCATACATACATTCTTCTAGACGATTCTGAGGAGAAGGGAGGACAGCCCTCCAAGTCGCAGCGATCAATCAGCTGGCCCAGCGTCTGAGTCCTGGGCTCTCAGAAAAAGGAATTCAGCCGTTGTTCTACCGTTCTGAATGAATTCATGAAGCGCATCTAAAAATGCAATTTGCGCTTCATTAACATAGGAACGATTGCCAATTCTCTCCGGCTTGATACCCAAAGCCTTCATCCGATTATAAACAGCCGTCTTTCCCAACCCGTAGCGGACAGATAGGTTCTTGACCCGTATGCGGCCAGTGCGCTCGATATTCATCGAATATTTGTCCATAGGATTATCCTCAGGAATATAGTTCGTTTATACTATCACGCATTCCTAAGGACTGTCCTGCGGACTGAATTTTGCTACTTACTTAATATCCGTAGCTCCAGCGAGCGTAGTAGCCTCTGGCATCGATGTGGGTGAAGATTGAGGAGCTAGCAAGGCCACCTTGAGAGCCCCACCAGCTGTTGAGCCGGTCATAGACGGTGTAGGCGTGGATGCCACTAACCACAAAGTCGATGGCATCGCCGGACATGTGGCGAGAGTAGGTGGCTCCGCCAGCAGCACGGTTGCTAGCCGGGTCGCGGTACCAGGAGTTGACGCTGATGGGGCGATCGCCCATTCTGGCTCTAACTTCTTCCATCACTCTGGCGATCCGAATGATGCCATAGACAACGTCTCGGCTGACAGGAATGCGACTGCCGTTCTTTGTCGCTTCAGCCCAGGTAAAGTTGCCATTTGGAACAATTGGTTCTGACAGGAAGAAGGTACTGCTAAAGCCAGGTAGCCGAAAAGGGCCGGTGGGGGCTGGACTGGGTGGTTTGGGGGTAGGTGTCGGCTTCTGTATAGGGGGAGCTGGTGGGGTGGTTGGTTTGGGATCAGGTGTAGGGTCGGGGACGGGTTGAGGCTTTGCGTCTGTGCCCTTGTGTGGGGTGTTGTTGGGGGGATTTCCTTCGATCAGGATGTCAGGGGCGTAGGCGTACCAGTCTTTGATATTGCGATCGCCTAATCCAGTCGTCGCCAGAGAAACTTGAACATGGCTTCCCGCTGCGGAGTGATAGGAATCTAGCTCGAATTCGGTGCCGTTTTTGACGAAAATCTTTTCAGAAGCGGATAGTTGAGAGGACAAGACCGGCTCTAGCTTAAATAGAGTGTCGCTGATAACTTTGAGGGTGATAGTAGAGCCGCTGATACGTACATCTGGCTCATAGGCATACCAAGTATTACGGTTGAATTCGCCTAGAAACTTGTTGGCCAGCGCAATTTTGAGGTGATTGCCAGCAGCGGGTAGGTAGGACTGTAGATCGAACTGGGTGCCATTCTTAACGAAGACTTTGTCAGCGGCGGCTAGCTGTGTGGACAGGACAGGACGCTGCTTGAAGAGGGTGTCGCTAACAACGGTTAGCTTGACGGGGGAGGCGTCAAGTTTGATGTCTGGACTGTAGGCGTACCAGATGCGCTGATTGTTGCCTAGAGTTTTATTAGCGAGTACCAGGCGAGTGTGATCACCTTCAGCCTCTGTGTAGGAAACCAGCTCGAATTCGGTGCCGTTTTTGACAAAAACTTTTTCGGAATTGGCGAGCTGACTAGATAGCTTGGGACTGAGCTTGAACAGCGTATCGCTAATAACTTTGACTTTCACCGTAGACTCAGCTCCCTAGTTAACACAGTGCCGCTATGGATAATACCTGCAAACGAACTTGCTTGGTTCTTACCTTGGGACACTCAGATAAAATAGCAAACCTTGATTTACTTGAGCTGCTTTGTTTAAGCTGTCTTATTAGTTAGGGGTGCGATTTGATAGATAAGGCTACAAAAGTAAAACAGCCCTGGGGCTTCAGATAATGTCGCTGAAGAGCGGTTGATTCAAGGCGGTGATGAGCTGCGGGACAGCTTCGGCGGGCCATTCCCCCTCGCACTTTCGTCCGGTTAGCAAGATGAAATGCAGGCTATACCGGCTCGGAAAGCCTTCAGCTTCTAGCCAGATTGTCTCAGTCTCTTGCTCGCAGGCTAAGCGCTCTTCGTCCATCAGCTGCTCTGTCATCGCGCTCATGGTGCTATCTAACTCTCTAGCTAGCCGACAGAAATCTTTAAATTCTTTAGCAGTTAGCTCTAGCGCCCAGGACTGTCCTGCGAGTAGGCCACAAAAGCTATCAGCACTGGGATCCCATCCAATTCGCCAGCCTTTGCCTTCTAAGACTTTGCAAGTCATTAACTGCCCGCAGCAGGTGCGAAAGATTCGTAGAGCAGATTGAGCAGGCGATCGCGCACCCCCGCGCTCAAACTTTCCACTGCCAAAACATCACCAGCCATCGGGTTTTCCCGCAGACCATAGTCAGGATAGTCCTCAGACGTAATCGGCTCAAATGCGCCCAAGTAATCCGCCATCGTCAGCTTCCAATCGAACCGCAGATTGGTTGGGCGCTCCTTGATGTAGAGGTGATAGCGAATGATTCTAGAGACCAGCGTGTTTTCGACATCAACGCTTCCGGTTTCGCTACTGACGTACTGATTTTCTAAAGGCAGTTCTGGGAGCTGTTCATACACCTGCACGGCAATAGCATTAGGGCTGATACGACGCACCGTATTTTGAGCCTGCACTGGCCCGATCGTTAAGCCATGAAATGCAATAAGCGTAGCTACCAGGACGCCTAGTAAACGATATCGTTTCAGGTGTTTTCTCATAGCTACGCTTTTGGTTTGTTGATTTGATAGGTCGCTCGTGAGGGTCTACCTCACTAACGATGACTATTCGCCAATAATTTCTGGCTGGGTCAGTTCGTCAGACATTTCAACAATGGCCCGAAGAACCGGTTTCATTTTGGACTCGTCTAAGCTGTCAAATTCTTCAAAACGACGGCGCTGCGCCCGGTTGGCAACTTGTACAGTGATGCGATAGCGGTTGGAGGCGGCGCTGATCAGGTCTTCAGTGCGGCGCATGACTTGTTGGCTGTCGAAGGGAAGTCGCTTCATAGAATATTTTCTTTAGGGACAAGGGTTTGTATACAAGGGTCTAGTGTAGCAAATGGCGCTGCCCTTCAGGCGGCGAGTGTCTCGATGCCATGCGCGGTAAATGGAGCGGTATAGATCATCAGGTCCGGGTCGTTGACTTGCTGGCGCAGGGATTGAGCAATGTTCTGGGCTTGGTCTGAGGTTTCTACTAGGGTGAAGAGGGTGGGGCCGGAGCCGGACATCATGGTGCCCAGTGCGTTGAACTGAGCGGCTATGCTGGCCATGGTTTCTTTGAGCTGAGCAACTTTGGGATGGGCTGGTAGGACGACTTTTTCCAGGTCGTTGTACAGGTGTGCGCCGATGGCCTGCGGTTGCTTTTGGCTGATGGATTTGACCATGTTGCCAGAGTGAACGCGGGCCTGACGTTCTTCTAAGCTAGCTGAGCTGTCAAGGGGAATGTAGGTGTAGCCAAACTGCTGGCGATAGGTTTGATAGGCCCAGGGGGTAGATACTGAAAGGCTGTTGTATTTGGCGAGGACGGTGTGGAGTCCGATTTTTTTGTAGAGCGGGTTGACTTGTTCGCCTCTGCCTGTAGCGATCGCACACCCCCCCGCCAAACAAAAAGGCACATCCGATCCCAGCTCCGCCCCCAGTTCTTGCAGCTCTATCCGCGTCAGCCCCAGCTCCCACAAAATATCCAGGCCAAACAGAGTCGCCGCTGCGTTTGACGAGCCGCCCGCTAGCCCAGCCCCAACCGGAATCTTTTTCTCGATTGTGATTTCTACGCCGCCACACTGATTCGTTCGGTGGGGGAGCCGCCTTTGCAATAGCGCCACCGCCTGGTATGCCAGGTTCGTGTGATCAGTAGGCACCTGTGGATGATCGCATTGAATATAGATAGTAGGCGTGTTAAGCGGCTTGAGCGTGATGCGATCGGCCAGGGCAACGCTTTGCATCACCATGACTAGCTCGTGAAAACCGTCGGGGCGGCTGCCGATGATTTCGAGATAGAGGTTGATTTTGGCGTTGGCGAGGAGGGTGAGCATGGGCGCGGAGGGGAGAAGAGTGTCTGTGGGTTGTGGCTTCGACTGCGCTCAGCCAGCGGGGGGGATCGGGCACTGAGCGGGGGGGATTGGGCACTGAGCGGGGGGGTCGGGCACTGAGCGGGGGGATCGGGCACTGAGCGGGGGGGGATTGGCCACCGAGCCCTGAGCGCAGTCGAAGGGCGACTGTCTCTAGGTCGAGATTTCTCCAACAGCGTCGCTCAACGCTACCCACTCGCTCACGCCTAGTCCTTCGGCTCGAATTTGAGGGTTGAGTGAGAGGCTTTCTAGGATGGCGGTTAGGGTGTCGCGATCGCACACGCTTTGCAGGTTGTTGCGTAGCATTTTGCGCTTTTGAGAGAAGCCGAGTTTGACGAGCTGGCTGAGGCGGACGGGATCTTTGGCGGGGGTGGGGAAGGGGCGGGGGCGAAGGCGGATGACGGCGGAGTCTACTTTTGGTGGGGGTTTGAAGGCGCTGGGGGGGACGGGGCAGATTTCTTCGCAGTCGGCTAGGTATTGGGCGCGGATGGTGAGCGCGCCGTTGGCTCTAGTGCCAGGTTCGGCGCAGAGGCGATCGCTAATTTCTTTTTGGACAAGCAGCACGATGTTGGCGAAAGGATGGGGACTGGGCGATCGCATGGTCCCCAGCAGCTTTTCTAAAATCGGCGCGGTGATGTAGTACGGGATATTCGCGACCACTTTATTGGGTCGATCTAGCTCAAAGTCAATCAGCGCCTGGTCAAAATTTAGCTTCAAAAAATCAGACTCGATCAGTCGAAACTGTCCGCTTGCCATGTCTGCAATGAACTGAGCGCTCAGCTGCAAACACAAGTCTCGATCGATTTCAACCGCGAGCACTTTGGCAGAGGTGTCTAGCAGTCTTTGGGTCAGGATGCCTTGACCGGGGCCAATTTCTAGGACGCGATCGCCTTCGACCAGTTCCCCCGCTCTCACGATCTGATTTAGCACCTCATCGCTACGCAGCCAGTGCTGACCAAACCTCTTGCGCGCTCTGTGGCCGCTTTTGGAGCTAGTTTTCTGGCCAGGTACTGGAGCCACAGGCTAAATCTCAGTGTGTCGAAAAGTGTTTATCAAACGTCAGCGGGCCTAGTCAAAATCAGGCGTAGCCCGCTGGCAACTCATCTTAGCGTGAGCGATCGCCATCCCGTTCGCCCTATAGAAAATGATTCAGGCGCTTGGGGAAATAACTTAAGGGCTTAGAAAAATAATTCAGGAGCACTGGAAAATGGTTGAGGAGCTTAGAAAAATAATTTAAGAGCACTGAAAAATGACTTAGGAGCACTGAAAAATAACTTAGGAGCTTGGAAAAACAACTCAGGAGCACTAGAAAATACCTTAGGAGCCCCGAAAAATAGGTTAGAAGCAGTGGAAAGTAGCTGCAAGCTAGCCGCAGGCAATTTTTCAGCACTCCTAGATTGACAGAACAGGGCGGCTGTTTCCGAACTCACGGTATTTTAGAGATGAGGCGGGCATCACCTTAATATGTGAGCGTGTCTAAAGCCTATGAGAGCTGTCCTATGGAAAAATCTACTTCGCCTAAGCCATCTGCCGACGCTTCAGATCTTGAAAACGGTCAAAAGCCAGCAACGCCGCTGCGCTGTTTTACCGGTGCGCTGCTGGCCGGAACGCTTTCTCTGCTGGCCTATCGACTGATGACCTCGATCGCGACGACCTTTGCCAACAAGCCGATTGTTTCGGACAATCCGGCGGTGGTGAATATGTCGTCTGCGGTTCGGACGCTGGTGACTGGCATAGTAGCGCTCGGAGCAGGCGTCTTTGGCATAGCGGCGCTAGGGCTGATCGCACTGGGAATTCAGCTGATCTTTAAGAAAGAGGACAAGAAAGCAGCCCAGTCATCAGATGCTGCCGATATATAAGCGATTGATATTCGGCTCAGCATCCGCTAGCGAAGTAAAGTATTCTGACGGCAAGAAATCTACAGAAAAATCTACAAAAAGAACCATTAGGCGGTAGTAGCGAGCGATTTTTTCATGGCACAGATCTTTATTTCGGCTGGGCACGGTGGTATCGAAAATGGCGTGCGTGATACTGGTGCAAGAATAGCGGGTACGAGTGAAGCGCAAGAGATGATCGCGCTGCGAGATCTGATCGTGCCAGAGCTGCGATCGCGTGGCTATGACGTGCTCTCGGTACCTGACGATCTCAGCTTGGTGCAAAGCATCGACTGGATTAATGCCAGGGCCAAGGCGGGCGCGATCGCCATTGAAATCCACGCCGAATCCTTTTCTAGTCAGGCTGCTAGGGGCGCAACGGTCTATCACATTGTGGGGAACCGCGATCGCCGCGACCAGGCCGAACTGATCCTGCTCTCTTTGCTGAAAGAAGTCCCTGAATTACCCAGCCGAGGCGTCCTTCCCGACACCTCCGCGCCCACCGGTCGCCTTGCCTTCTGCCGCCAAACCGTCCCCCCCGCCCTCGTCGCCGAGATCGCCTACCTCAGCAACCCTCAAGACTTCGCTCTACTCACCCAGCGACGGCGCAACTTTGCCATTGGCCTAGCGAATGGCCTAGCCGCCTGGAGTCGAGCCATCACCGGCAGCAGCCCCGCCCCCACCACACCCACCGCTCCAGAATTTCCGCCGATCAATATTGAAATCAACGGCGGCGCATACAACGAAAAAGGCATCATCGTCAGCGGCAACGCCTATATTCCAATTGATTTAGCCGAGCTATTGAGCGTCGATCTCTCAGCAGACACCATCCGCCGCGTTCGATATCGCGGCGTCGTCTACATCAAAGCAGTTGACCTAAAGCCCTTTAGCGTCGGCATTGGCTGGGATGCCAACACGCGCACCCTTCAGCTCAAATCCGCCTCAGCGCTCAACATCTGCCCTGGCACCATCGACCTGATCATGAGCCACGGCAGCACTACAGAACTCACCCTGTCCACCTTCTTGCGCAACGCCAACAAAAGCGCCCTAGACACGTTTCCTGATTTAGCCAAGCTGTATCGCGAAGAAGCCACCATCGAAGGCGTCGACTACGACATCGCCTTTTGTCAGATGTGCGTAGAAACCGACTTCCTGCGCTTTCCGGGACTAGTCCGCCCCGCGCAGAATAACTTTGCGGGCCTAGCCGACGGATCGGGCAACTTTGCCAGCTTCCCCAGTGCCCGCATCGGCGTTCGCGCCCACATCCAGCACCTCAAAGCCTACGCCAGCACCGAACCCCTCGCCCGCCCCCAAGTCGATCCTAGATTCGACTTCGTCAAACGCGGCAGCGCTCCTCTAGTAGGCCAGCTCAGCAACCTATGGGAAGCCGACCCTCAATACGGCGACAAAATCATCGCCCGCCTCAACGAACTCTACAAACTAGCCGGACTGCTATAGACGGCAGCCAGCCGGAAAACTGCCACTAATCCCATTTGAGAAACTTCTAATTTCTAAGATGGTGAGGGAACGCTGAAACACACAGCTAAGCAAAACTTGATACGTTAAATTGTCCGTCAAACAGCGGCGCTAGTCCCTCTACAACCCTTGGTTTCAACAATGCCTGCTAACTCTGCTTCTTTTGCCAAAAACTGGCTTTTTGGTCTGGCAATCCACGAAACTGAATCCAGTCAGTCGCGAACAACACCTCGTTGGAGCTTGCAGCGATCGGGCTTGCGATGGGGCTTGCAATGGTGGGGTGGAGCGCTGCTATGGCTGGTGCTAGTGCTGCCAGCGCAGGCGGCGGTGGAATTGAAAGTTGCGATCGCCCAAAACCAAGACGCCATCACCATCGGTAGCTCTACTGCCGCCGTCATCCGCAACGGCAAAGGCGAGGCCCTGTATCAGCTCCCACAGCTACAGGGAGTCAACGTAAAATCTGATACAGGTAATGTCGATCTCGTCAACAACGGCAGCACGCTTTCCGAGTCCAATGCGTTTTGGCTAGAGCCTGCTGACGATGGATTTGTGTGGATTGGCAGCAAATGGTATCGCGGTCGGGTGATGGTCACTCAAGAAAGCGGCGAGCTAGTTGCGATTAACTATGTGGATTTAGAAGACTACCTATACAGCGTAGTCGGCAGTGAGATGCCGACTAGCTGGCCACAAGCAGCGCTACAGGCTCAGGCAGTGGCGGCAAGATCCTATGCGCTGTACAAGCGATCGCGCTCCAAAAATCCCCTCTACGAACTCGATGCCACCACCACTTTCCAGGTCTACAAAGGCATAGAGCAAGAGGCCGCTACCACCATCACCGCCGTCGATACCACCGCCAACCAGGTCGTGACCTACAACGGCTCTGTCATCGAAGCCATCTTTCACTCCTCTTCTGGTGGCGGCACTGCAAACGCCTCAGACGTTTGGAGCAGCGACGTTCCCTATCTGCGCAGCGTCACCGACTACGACCAGGGCTCACCAGTCTATAGCTGGAAAGAAACCTTTACCCTGTCCGATTTTAGTGACCGGATTGGCGGCATTGGGCGCATCCAGACCGTCGGCACCCCCCAGATGACAGCCGGTGGACGGGTCGCCTCTATCACCTTTGCCGGAGCGAACGGCACCAAAACGCTACGCGGCAACGACGTTCGCTCTGCTCTTGGCCTACGCAGCACCCGCTTCAGCATCGACTTGACCACAAACGCTGTGACCGTCAACGGCTCCGGCTTCGGCCACGGCGTCGGCATGAGCCAGTGGGGCGCACGCAGCCTAGCCGAACAGGGCTGGGACTACGAGCGAATTTTGAAACACTACTATCAGAGCACTGCGATCGCCCAGCTAGAGAACTGACCCTTTCAACCTTGAGGCGACTTAATAGACCCATCGATTGAGTTCAACAAATTGACCCTTAATATCTATCGCTGCGGTTTCTATATTGTTAAGTGCTTGTACTACAGATTGTCTGCTCAAATTTTTCTCAAAGCTCCTATTCTCATAAATGCCTAGGATGCCAAAATGCGAAGGATTAGCTTGATGTAGTGCTTTGAAGTCTCTACAGTTTCGCGTCAGCAACGCTCTACGCTGCTGACAGGCATATGCCAGAACCTGACTATCGATAGAGCCATTCATACTTGCACTGTGGATGGTCACAACGTTGTGTCCGGCTGATATCAAGAGATTGACTAGGATTTTCGACTGAGAGTCTTCATCAAGCAGCAAATTCATCTATTTTCAGACTTAGGAAACCGTAGTGTGAGGTGTCAGAGAAGCACCAGGCTCATCTAAAGATCTCCTCTCCTCATCAGCTTCAGCAGCAATTAAGTCCTTGTTGAGTTCGCAATACTCCATAGCCTCGAAAATAGCGGCAAGCGGCAAATCCCAATCTTCGGCAGATTCTTCCGGGGTCATATTGTTAGTTACCATGTCACTGCAAAGAGAAGAAGCACGAAGTCTGCTTCCTCTTAGATACAGTTGCTTGCGCCACGACTCTGCGCGAGGCTCTAAGAATTTCCAGGACCGATTTCTGGCACTTTCTTTCAGTGACTGAATGATTGAGTCAACCAACTCTAAACGGTCGTTTAGAGACAGTGCAGCGGCCTTTTCTTTTAGTTCTTGAAGTGTCACCTTTATTCCTCAGACGCTTCCTGCTATCAGTCTAAATCAAGAGTTACGCGATTTCTTACGACCAAAAAGGCTGATCAACAAAGCGGTTCCGACCATGCCAACGCTCAGCGCTAATGCCATCCAGATGCCGACGGGGAGCGGGATGGTCTGCGCATTCAAGAAAGTAAGGGGGACTAGGGTTGCATTTTGAACTGAGAGAATGGCGATCGCAACCAATAAAACCGCCGGAATCATCACCACCAAAAGCTTCACCACGGCGCAGAACCTGCCTCAAAACAACATTATGTACAGGATAGTACGGCTAGAGACTAAGCAGCGGCGGGCGCAGTGTTCATCGGTGACATTTCTGGAAGGCTCGGCGCATAGTTGGCCTGATTCTGAGTGACTTCTAGATAGATGTGATCTAAGCCCACCGCGTGGCGAGAGATTGAGTTGATCGGCAGGCCAGAGAAGCGTTCTAGCAATTCGGGCAGCTCTAACAATTCGGGCACCCAAAAGGCCAGATCTCGACCGTAGCGGCGAGGGGTAAATCCACAGGACTGAGCGCGGGCGATCGCACCAGCCTCGTCATCAGTATCGATCACCACTACTTCTTTAGCCGGAATTCGCTTGCGTAGATGTTCGAGCGTGCCTTCTGCGAGCAGTCTGCCCTGTTTGATAATGCCGATGCGATCGCACAATCGCTCTACCTCATCGAGCAAATGCGTCGTCAGCAGCACCGTCACGCCCTGCTGCTTTAGCGAGCGAATCAGCTCCCACACCTCATATCTAGCTTCGATATCTAACCCAGTAGACGGTTCATCGAGCACCACCAGCTTCGGCTGATGAATGATTGCCGCCGCCAAACTCAGCCGTCGCTGCATCCCGCCACTCAGGTCGCCCACTACGCTATCTGCCCGCTCTAGCAGATTCACGGACTCTAAACAAACCCGCACTCGGTGCGTCATTTCCTTTTTGTCTAGACCGTAGATGCGCGCGATAAAAGATAGATTCTCCGAGCAGGTCAGACTTTGATACAGCAAATTCTGCTGAGGCATCACGCCGACAATTAGCTTCGTCGCCTGACATACAGGCTGGCCCTGGACCAGAATCTCACCGCTGTCTGGCTTTAGCAGACCGCATAGCAGGTTTAGCGCCGTTGTTTTACCCGCCCCGTTGGGTCCTAGCAGTCCGTACACTTCCCCAGGCTTCAAGCTCAAAGAGAGCTCAGTTAACACGTGCCGATCACCGAACTGCTTTGAAAGACGAGTGATTTTTAACATTCATTATTGACGATTTTTATCTTTCACATAATGCCCCACGATGGACCAAATTTTGCTGATGCTAGGCCAATTCACTACAACAGCTAGGCCAGTTAGCCGGAAAAAAGTCACCAATCTTACTAAAATTCAATTCCTACTTGCGCCTTCACCCCTTGCTCTTTGAAAGGATGCTTGATCAGGGTCATTTCGGTCACTAGGTCGGCGCGCTCAATGAGCTCTGGGGGCGCACCTCTGCCAGTCAAGATAACGTGGTTCATTTCTGGCTTTTCGTCTAGCCCAGTTAATACCTGATCAACTGACAGATAGCCTAGCTTTAAGGCGATGTTGACTTCGTCGAGCAGCACGGTGCGATAGTTTTGGTCGCGGATGTAGGTAAGGGCTTTTTCCCAGGCGGCTTGGGCGGTTTGGACATCGCGATCGCGATCCTGCGTCTCCCAGGTAAAGCCCTCGCCCATCGCATGAAACTCTAGCTGGTCAGGCCAGTGGCTGAGCGCCGCCTTTTCTGCTGGCTCCCAGCCGCCCTTGATAAACTGCACGATTGCGACCTTAAAGCCGTGACCGAGCGATCGCAGCACCATGCCTAGCGCCGCTGTTGTCTTACCCTTGCCATTACCCGTATTGACAATGATCAGCCCTTTCTCTGCACTGCGACTAGCCAATCGCACTGCTTGAATTTCCTTACGCCGCTCCATTTTGCGCTTGTACTGTTCTTCGCTAAGTCCTGTCTGCGTTGCCTCTTCGTCAAGCTGAGTTGCCGTTTCATCGAGCTGGGTTTGGTCAGAATCAGAGCCTTTAGAGCTGTTCATATAGCAAGGAATCAAGGATTGTGTCATCCTCTAATTCTATTGCGTTATGAAGCATCCATCGGGCCAGGACTGGCTACAGAGGAGCGCGATCGCAGCGCGACACCAGCTACACGAGCCCCGGTGCGATTACAAGATGCGATAATAGTTTTTTCATCCATTACTTCACTAGCATGACCCCCAAGCGAATTGTTCTCTCTGTTCTGACACTGCTCGTGGCGTGGGTAATGGGTAGCTCACTTGTTAGCAGTCTAAACGAACCACAAGTCGGCAATCAGCTTCAGCTATATCAAACTGACCTGCTGGTCCAGGCGAGTGAGTGGAACGGCAGCGGGCTACCAGAAGCCGAAGTGCAACAGTTCCGACGAGCTGTCTTTGGTGAAGATGCGCTAGAAACAGCTACTGAAGAATACAAGAAGGTGCGCAAAGACGCGGCTACTGGCCTTTCTCGCTTGCAGCAGCAGCTTAAGAGTGCGCCCGCACCGACGATCGAACAAAGTCAAAAGCTAACAACTACTGCTCGATCTCAGCAGGCACTGATTGATCAAATCGATCTGCGACTGGGAATGGTCGAAGCGCAACAGGGGAAGGTGGCGGATGCGATCGCAACCTGGCAGCAGCTAGCTCAAGGAGGACCCAGCCAAGTTCTATCGGCTCCAGCAGTAACAGCGGCGACACTTGCCGATCTATGGAAAGATCCGCCCGTCGTTCGGCCAGAAGCGGCAGTCACTATCAGCGCCAGTCTTAGAGGCTGGTATAGAGAATCGGCGCTCACTCGGCTGTACGCCTTAGAAAATCGAGCGGAATTGCTGAGTCAGGTAGAGACTGCGCAGGTCGAAATCGCAGAAAAAACGCTAATTCAACTCAGCTTGATCGGCCTGTTGCCCTCTTTAGGTGGACTGCTAGGCGCGGGACTCTTGATTGCCCTGATCGGTCAGCGAGTGCTAAGAGGAAAGGCGTCTGTCTTGGCGATCGCAGACGCTCCCTGGGAAGTGCCGTGGGACTGGGAAGTGGTCTGGCTAGTGATTGTCGGCGGTTTTCTGTTCGTTGGACAGCTGGCGCTACCGCTGGTGTTGCAGTTGACAATGCTGCTGATCCAGCCTGGGAGTTTAGCTGCCAGCCTCAGCGACTCGGGACTAGCAGCAGCGGGTGCAGTCTTCGGCCTAACCAGCCGAGGCAAAGCACTCTACTCACTGGTGTTCTATCTGTTAATGGCAGCCAGCACATTAGGCGTATTGTATTGGGCGATTAGGCAGTATCTACCGCTTTCAAAGGAGTGGTTTCGCTTTGATCTAGCAGGCCGCTGGCCGCTGTGGGGAGGGGGCGGCTACTTGATTGCGCTACCGCTGATGTTAGGCGTTTCGCTATTGAACCAGCAGATTTGGCAGGGGCAGGGAGGCAATAATCCAATCCTACAGCTGGTATTAGAAGAGCGCGATCCAATAGCTTTGGGGATGTTTTTATTTACGGCTGCGATCGCCGCCCCGGTGTTCGAAGAAATCCTATTCCGAGGCTTTCTACTGCCGTCACTTACTCGCTACATGTCTACCTGGGCAGCCATTGGGTTCAGCAGCTTAATCTTTGCCACAGCGCATCTAAGCTTCTCAGAAGTCCTACCGCTCACTGTACTAGGCGCTATCTTAGGATTTGTGTATGCCAGGTCGAGAAATCTAATGTCCTCAATTCTGCTACATAGCACCTGGAACAGCATCACCATGATCGGACTGTTCTTACTAGGCAGCGGTAGCTAGAGTCAGCTAAAGTCCCAGACTGCTCAAAGAAAAGAGCAAAGCTCTATACGACTACGCTCTATACGACTACGCTCTATCCCAGGCTTCTATGCACAACAAAAAGCTAGTCATCATCAGTCTGCGGTGGCCAGCTTTCATCTTGGGTGTCCTCATCCAAACCAGTGTCTTCAACCCTATCGTCGGCTACATCTTCGGTCGAACCAGCACTGACCATCGTTGTCTTGGGTGTAGTCGTCTCGAGAGCAGTCGTCTTGGGCGCAGCCACCTCGACGGACGCAGTCGTCTGAGGAACCGTAGGAGAGGTGACTGCTGGCGAAGCCTTCGGAGCAGATGATTCGGACGCTGGGGATATCGCAGCCTTTTCACTCGCAGGTGTAGGCAAAGGCTCTGCCTCAAGGCCCAATTCTCCTCGGGCTTTGTTAAGCAGTTGGACAATAGCTACGCGGCTATTGCCTAGCAGTTCCTCGCCCTTTTCGCTTAGTGACTTAGTCTCTGCGGCGGTCGGAGTCTCGCCAGTTTGTTGATCTACCCAGGCTCGAATACGGTTACCAGCCTTCACAGCAGCATCGCTAAACCAGGCAGCAAAGACAAAGACAGAGCAGACGATTAGCCAGATTAGCTGAGCTAGATCCGTTAAGATCTTGCCCGTTAGATTCAGTGCTGACTGATAGGTCTCGGCAGTCTCCTCGTCGAAGAGAAGTTCCCACAAGGCTGATGCCTGCTTTTGAATACGATCCATGGCTCTAATTAAGGGTTGAGTTTTAACGAATGGACATTTTCTCTACGGCATCAGCCTGCTGCATCGGCTTGCTGCAGTGGACCCACTGCCGGCTCGCTGCATTGGCTCACTGCACTGGCGCTGATCTGAATAAGCAAAGCCAGGGTAGAGCCCTAAGATTATCCCCCCCAAACCTTTTCCAGCACCGTCTCAGGTAGGATATCAGCAATTTTGTTGGTCTTCGAGGTAATACCGACAAAGCGCGTTTCTTCGCCTTTAATGGGAGGAAGCATTTCTTCTGGTTTATTTTTGCCAAACAGCGCCAGCGTGAAGACCTTGAGTGCAGTCGAGAGCTGCATAACGTAGCTATCAGGTGTCAACAGCAGATCCGCGCCCGCAATAATGGCGGCAGCTTGGCCGAGATTTTCGGCGTTGGCTACGATCAGCTTGTCGTCTCCCTGTCTCAACTCATTGATCTGAGGGATGCTACCTGCCGTCTGTAAAAGTACAACAGGCATTTGAGGCTGCTTTGCTCGAAAATCCGCGATTACAGACCGCCAGCTAGAAACCGGAAACCGAGCGCTAAGGTCAGCGCTGCCTGTGTCTGGACCGGGATACATCAGGACATAGCCGCTTTTTAGGTTGAGGCGATCGCGCATTTCCTTTGCCCAGGTTAGGTCGCGCTCTGGCACGTTGACTGACAGCGTTGGCGTCGGGCCCTCAATTCCGATCGCCGAGAGCAAATTGTGGTATCGCTCAGCCTGATACTGAGAAGTGGTTTGGGAGCTATCAGGCAGGGTTGTCGTATAGAAATAGGGTGCGCTTGTCTCATCGAAGGTCACCCTCGCTGGCACACCGCTGAGCCAGAGCAATAGGCCCATCGACCAGCTCAAATCAGTAGTGATCACCACTTCGTATTCTCGGTCGCGCACAATTCCTAGCAAATTGGCCCAGTCAGAAGGACTGTTAGCAGCCGAAAACGCAAACGGAACGACGGTATCGACGATTTTTGAGACTCGGTAGGCAGGAGATGCCTTGGGCTCGGCGACAACACCAATCTCAGCATTTGGGTAGACCCGCTTAATATCTTCTAAGGCCGGGAAAAACAAAAGCTGATCACTGATGCCACCAGGGACTATGGCCAGTATGCGCATGCGGTTAAAATTCGTGTTTTTATCCGCTCATCATTCTAAGGGACGCTGGCGAGCTTAGCGTGATTCTACGGAAATAAAACCGAAATAGACTCAAAAAGGTGTTCTATGCAACCAGCACTGGGCTTATGAAGCAGGCAACCCAGTAAACTGGCAATCGTATGCCTGTCATCAGCAGTGATCAAAATCGTATGCACTTACTTATTCCTGCGGCTGGAGTAGGCCGTCGTATGGGGAGCGATCGCAACAAACTCCTCCTCCCCTTACTAGATCGCCCTATCCTGGCATGGACCCTGATCGCCGCTGCCACAGCCGACAGCCTGAGCTGGATTGGCATTATCTGCCAGCCCATCGATCGCGCAGATATCGAAGCGATGGTCAATCAGTGCGGTATAAAAAAGCCCATTCAATTCATTCAAGGCGGCGACACCCGTCAAGCATCAGTATTCAACGGCCTGCAAGCACTTCCAGATGAGGCCACTCATGTCCTCATTCACGACGGTGCTCGCTGCTTAGCCACGCCAGCACTCTTCGATCGATGCGCCCAGGCCGCTCTACAGACAAAAGGGTTTATTGCAGCGGTACCGGTCAAAGATACGATCAAGCAAGTCAATGGCCAAGGCATTATCGTCAATACCCCAGATCGCTCGCAGCTATGGGCCGCGCAGACACCTCAGGGATTTGAAATAGCGCTGTTGAAGCAGTGTCATACCAAAGGGCAGCGCCAGGGCTGGCAGGTAACTGATGATGCGGCGCTGTTAGAAAAATGCGGAGTGCCTGTAAGCATCGTAGAAGGAGAAGAAACTAACCTGAAAGTGACAACGCCTATGGATTTGGCGATCGCTCAGTTCATTCTTCAGCGACACAAAAACACCTGGCCTGAAGCACCTGGCCTGAAGCACCTGGCCTGAAGCACCTGGCCTGAAGTACAACTACAGAAACAATAAAACCCCACGACTTGATTGTGCAAGTCACAGGGCTTATTACAAATTCGGTTCAAGCTAAGCCAAAGAACGGACTAACTGGAGGATCTCTTTAGAGATCGCCACCTCGAAGCGCTAGCAGAAACACAATTGCAGGACCAGAGATAACCACCAGTGCCAGCATAGTCAGCTGAGCAATTAGAACAAAATCAATACTATTTACCAAAGAGAGAGCGCTATTTAACAAAGCTATTTATCCTCCAAACTGTTTAAACCGAACCAAATCAAGCAATTTCGCTTCACAGCATTGTACCTGTTTGCGGTGGCCTACATTAAGCTTCATTTACAAAATTCTAAGGTTACTCGCTTTCTTATCTGTGGCGGATTCCACTGGGTTTGATACGGTAGGGAAATAGATATCAAAAGTAATATGGCAACTTGGCAATGTGTGAAGAACTGTGGAGCCTGCTGTGAGCTGAGCCCCGCAGACAGGCCAGATCTAGCTGACTATCTTGCTCCCGCCGAGCTAAGCCTATATATGAGCATGGTCGGGAAAGACGGCTGGTGCATTCACTACGACAAAGACCAGCGCACCTGCACGATTTATAACGATCGCCCGAACTTTTGCAGAGTGCAGCCAGATACATTTCAGCAGCTATACGACATTCAGCCTAATGAGCTAAACGACTTTGCCATTGAATGCTGTGAGCAGCAGATTGGCGGAATATACGGCAATATGAGCTCGGAAATGGACCGGTTTTATGAGGCAATTGGCGTAGAAAGCAAGGTGATTGCAATCGAAGGCGCGGCAGACGGTGAAGAGGAATAATTGCGCTGATAGCAGACAATCACAGATAATGAAAAGAATATGAAATGAAGCTTTCTGCAACCTCATTCTGTGACCTCTAAGCCTACAACCTCCAAGCCTATAACCTCCAAGCCTGTGATCTTTAAGCCTAAGACCTCTGACAGTAACGAGCTGCAACCGTCAGCTCAAACAGAAAAATCTGCGATCGCTAACGTCAACGATGACAGTGACATAGACAGTAGTCAGGACAGTAGCAAGGGCAGTGGATTTTGGAGCGTCTTCCTCTCCACATTTATCACCATTTTCCTGGCCGAACTAGGCGATAAAACGCAGGTCACCACAATGTTGATGAGCGCCGAGTCACAATCGCCGTTTGTCGTGTTTGCAGGTGCAGGGCTAGCGTTGGTAGCGACTAGCTTGATCGGTGTGCTGTTGGGACAGTGGCTATCCAAACGCATATCAGAAGAAACCTTGGACACCTGCGCAGGCATTCTGCTGCTGCTGATTACCATCGGGCTGATAGGCGATATCGTCGGCCCATAGGGGTCTGCTAAGTTTGCTTAGTAGCTAATTTGAGACAGTGGTTCGAGACAGTGGTTCAAGCTAACAATTGGAAAAAAGATGGATTTTCGACTATTTTTTGTAACTTTTGCGGCGGTCTTTATCTCTGAGCTAGGGGACAAAAGTCAGCTAGCGGCGATGGCGCTCGGCGGATCTTCGGCTTCGCCCAAGGCTGTCTTTTTGGGATCTGCTAGCGCTTTGCTGTTTGCATCTTTTATTAGCGTAGTACTAGGCGAAAGGACGGCGTTTTTTTTACCTGAGAAAGTCGTCAAAGGCATTGCAGCCATCGGTTTCGGACTGCTAGCCGTGCGCTTGCTATGGCCAGATACTGAAATACCCGATGCATAGCTAGCTAAAAGCTAGGGCGCATCAGGCATCATTCTTCAAAAGCCGACTACACAGGCTGACAGCAGCAGCCATCACCTGAGAACGGCTAATTAGAGGCTATCAGCCATATCGCGATAGCAGAGCTTGATCAGCAGACCAGCGCCTACTAGCTTCAGTGATTCCAATCCCCAGTACAGCGCGTGCATGAGGTCCATTTGAGGGGCAACCGGGTCAGAGAATTCACCGCTGAGGTTGAGACCGAGGGCGCTCATCTGGGGAGTGAGCAGGTAGGTGTAGGTGAGTGCGATCGCAAACAAAGCCCCACTCAGCCACAGCGCCCAGCGACTACGCGAACCGCTAGCAATCACCTCGTACTTACTCCGGTTTTGACGCAGCCCCAGTAGCCCCGTCAAGATTGCCGCCGCACACAAGATCTCAACCCGATTGAATACCCAAAACATGCTGTAGCCAGCCGTTGCAAAACCGGGCGTGTTCATCATGCCAGACTCATACATCATCGGCATCATCAAAAAGTCCAGCAGGACGCTACAGCTCAGCCAGAAGGTCACTATTAATAGAACAAACGCATCCCAGCTAAACTGACGCTGAGAGAGTTTTGAAGACAGATTAGAAATATTAGTCATAAGTGCGTTGCCGAGTCGAAGAGTTACCTTTACATTAACCAACCCACCTAGTTTCTCCTGTGAATATTTCTTTCACGGAAACTGTTCGGGGCAAAACAACTTTGCGCAGCAACACATTACTTAAAACATTGACTAACTACTCAATACATTGACTAGCTATGCAAAAATCTACAGGCCAGATCGGACGACAGTGGCTGACGGTGGTGGCGGTTTTGATGGCGATCGCCATCAACGGCATCTCTAATGTCTATCCTCCCGCAGGCAAAAATACAGGGGAAGTTTCTAACACTATATTAGGCGGCGTTCTGATCACGCCCGCTGGCTATGCCTTTGCAATCTGGGGATTGATCTACATCGGATTAATTGCCTACAGCATCTATCAGGCGCTGCCTGCGCAGCGGCATCAGAGCGCGTTTCAAAAAGCGTCTTGGGGAATCGTCGGCGCTTGCGCGGTGCAGATAATCTGGATCTATACCTTTTTGACTTTTCACTTTTGGCTGTCTGTCTTGCTGATTCTAGGCATTGCGGCTTGTTTGGCCTATGCCTACATCAACACGCGCTCGGTGAAGAGTACCTGGAAGAACCGCTGGCTGTTTCAGGCACCGATCGGCGTTTATTTCGGCTGGATTACGGTGGCGACGGTCGTGAATGTCGCTGGCGCACTGTACGTGACGGACGTGCCAGCAGAGGATTTGAGCACGTTTTCGAGTGTGATTGATTCTTCTACAGGAGGGCTGATTGCCACTGGGGTAATGATGGCAGTCAGCGCGAGTTTAGCAGCGGTAGTCGGCTTGAGATATCGAGATGCTGCTTATCCGGCAGTGGTGGTCTGGGCTTTGAGTGCGATCGCAATTCGCAATAGCACCCTTCTACCAATCGCTCTCGTCGGCGTAGTCCTAGCCGTTGCCCTATCAGTGCTGATCGTCAGGATTAAGACTACCTAGCTGCCGTGTGCGGTCTTGACCCACTTCAGGCGCTTCTCTCGAACAGAAATTCGGATAGCCATAGAGCCGATCACCACTACCCAGTGCAGCATATAGAGAGAGCCCCGCACGGTCTGGACAATGGCGCTCCACATAGAGGTACGCTCAGCCTGACGCAGCGTTGTAAACATACCGATACCAGACAGGCAAACCGCCATAATCGTGATCGGTGCATAGACCGGGGTCTGATGGCGGATCAGGGCGATCGCCAGATCGGGCAAGGCTACCAGCGGCAGCATATATTGAATAATCCAAAATTCCAGCATATCGAACGACTTGCCCCAGCCCAGACGATTCTTCACTAGCTGACGCCAATAGTCGAGATAGCGCTGAAAGCCACCTTCTGCCCAACGATTTCGCTGATGCCAAAGCGCCAGCGCACTAACAACGCCCTCTTCTTCCACAGCGGGTTCAAACAGCAGACCGATGTTCCACTGCTGCAAGTGCAGTTGAATTGTCAGATCCAGGTCGTCTGTAATGGTTTTTTCGTTCCAGCCGCCGCACTGCGCGATCGCCTCTCGCCGCACAAACTGACCGTTGCCGCGCAGCTCACCAATGCCGCCGATGGCAATTCGCCGCTGCTGCATGTAGCAATCTAGCGCCATTTCCGCCTTTTGACCGCGTGTCCAGAAGTTTTGAGCCGCGTTTGCGATCGCCTTGCGCACCTGCACAGCCCCCGTCTTCTGTCCGCCCTGTTCTGGATCAAACATCGGCACAACATAGCGCAGCACATCGCTAGAAACCTGAGCATCTGCGTCAAATACAGCTAGCAAGTTTCCCTTTGTCTGTGGCCAGACCAGATTCAACGCGCCAGACTTGCCACCGATCGCATCCGGCCCTCTATGAACAACGTTGAGTCGGCTGTACTCTTTGGCCAGAGCGTCTAATATCTTGGCAGTGGCGTCCGTACTGTAATCATCGATGATCCACAGATCGTAGCGGTCGGTGGGATAGTCAATATGCAGCAACGATTCGACTAGTGAGCCGATTACCTGCTCCTCATTCTTGGCAGCTACTAACAGAGAGACATAAGGCCAGCGATAGGGATCTGGCAGTGTTGTTTCCACCTCTGCTGCTTCCACCTCTGCTGCTTCCACCTCTGCTGTTTGTATAGAAGCAGACTGCGGGGACGACCAGGCAGAAGGCAGCGGAGCGGGTGGCGTCTGGGGCTTTGCGAAGACCACACGCAGCGCATGTACGGCCATGATGCCAGCTACGATTAAGACAAAAGTGTGTCCCCAGCTCACTTTGTGGAGAAAGGCTGTCAGCAGCCAAAGAGCGGAGAGTGCGATCGCGGCCTTCAACCGCCGTCCAGAATAGCCCTCAAACAGGTCATCACCTAGAGCAAAATCAGACTCCAAGTCCAGCTCAGAATCCACAGGTTCAACAAAATCCGTCATGCGTGTTTATTGTTTCGATCTCTTAACAAATTCCTTCATTTTAACCATACCGTCTCACGAGCGATAAACAGCCACTATTGAGCGTCGGAAGCAGCAGGCGGGAATTCTGAGCGCAGAGCACCTACATTCTGCAGCTATGTCTCTTCAATCGATCACGCCTGCTACTAAGCCAGAAGCCAGCGTCTATCTACCCTACTACCAAGGGAAAAAACGCAACGCTTTGCCCTATGCCATCGGTCTTTATAAACAAGGCAACATAGAAGGCGAACGCAAGATTGAAGGCACCGACAATATCGCTTTTCTAGCGACGTGGAACGTGTCCATGCTGCCAGCTGATCTGACCCACTGTCGTATGCAGTTTGACGGCGACGCCGAACTCACCTATGAGATCACCATGCCGACCTTTGAGTTCGTAGACTCTTTGATCAGCATTGTTGTCGCCATGAATCAAAACAAGTCGCCAGACTTTGACAAAGCCTTTTACCGCAAACTGTTGCGGATTGACGCATAGAGCTCAGTAAGCAAACGCAGGACAAGCAAACGCGTGGCGGGCAAAGGCAAAGACGCGCAAAGGCTAGCCAGAATAAGTAAAGCCAGACGATCCATTTCACAGTTCGGATCGTCTGGCTTTTTCTATTTTATTTCGTGACTTATCAAGCGAACGTGTCAGAATAATTGCAGGTTCGCGCTGGTATTATTAGCAACGCGACAAAAGCTACGCGACAAAAGCTATAGCTCGCTCGCGAATGTTCCGTAAGCTGGCGCGTCACTTAGCCTGTAGTACATCCAGGCCATAGCCGTTGTGAATGTATTAAGCTAAGTGGCCAAGGCTATACAAGTTGAAAGGAGTTAAGGGCGTGCCCCAGTCATCAATCCGAACGTCGAAACAGTTGTTGATCGGATCAGTTGAGGCGTATAGCGGCAAGTCTGCCACGGTCTTGGGACTGGCTGTGCAGCTGCGATCGCAAGGATTAGATGTGGCCTATGCCAAACCTATCGGCACCTGCCTTAGCGAAGAACTCTCTGACGAAGCCATCGATGAAGACGTTCGATTCATTTCGCAAACCTTGGAACTCAGCGCAGATCGAATTCGTCCCACTATCTTTTCACTAGACGAATCCACTATTCAGCAGCAGCTATCCCAGGAAAAAACGTTTAACGGGCCAGAAGTCGCCGCCGCGCTAGCCCCTCAAGGTGAAGATATTCTACTGATGGAAGGGCCTGGAAACCTAGAAGAAGGCTCTTTATTTGGGCTATCCCTGCCTGACATCGCGGAAACTACGCAAGCTTCGGTCATGCTAGTAGCTCGCTATCATTCCATGCTGGTCGTTGACAAGCTGCTAGCAGCAAAGAAAAAGCTCGGGGACAAGCTCATTGGCGTTGTCATCAATGACGTTCCTGAAAATCTGATGGAAGTCGCCGACACCTCAGTTCGGACCTACCTAGAACGACACGGCATCAAGGTGTTTGGCATTTTGCCTAGAACAGCAATCATGCGCAGCGTCAGCGTCGGCGCACTTGTAGACCATCTCAACGCAGAGATTCTCAACAAGCCAGAACGCATCGATCAAATGATGGTAGAAGAAATTTCTATCGGAGCGATGAATGCTAATTCAGCCCTACGCTACTTTAACCAGGCGCACAACATGGTGGTTGTGACTGGCGGCGACAGATTTGACATTCAGATGGCCGCCCTAGAAAGCTCTACTCAGTGCCTAGTGCTCACAGGCAGACTATCGCCTAGACAAGACATTCTAGATCGGGCCAACGATGTCGAAGTGCCCATCTTGTCTGTCGATCTAGATACGTTGACCACCGTAGAGATGATCGAGCAAGCCTTTGACCAGGTGCGCCTGCATGAACCGATCAAAGTTGCCTGCATCAAACATCTAATGGAGCAGCATTTTGATATCAATCGAATGATGGACACACTAGGGCTAGCCCCTGCCGTAACGGCTTAACGTCTCCTCAGCTTTGGACTAATACCTTTAGAAGTAATACTATGCGCTTTAGACTTCGTCCAGTGGCTTTTCTCAGTCGTAGCGCTAATTACGGTAGCGAGCCAATTGCAGCAGATGGCTTTGGCAGAGGTTAAAGGGTTTGGTACTATTGCATAGTTGAATCCTCCGTATCTTCCTAGTCCCCGAGGTCGCCATTGAGTCAGTCCGTCGAAAATCCGCTTGATTCTGTTAAGGTAGACGACTTTTTACAAGAGCTGGCAACGATTCAGCAGTCTGGCTCGAAGCGCATCGCCATTTTGGGCTCTCGTCATGTGCCAATCACGCACCAGCGGCTGATTGAGCTGATGAGCTATGCTCTCGTGCTAGGTGGAAATCGGTTGATCACTTCTGGAGCGGCAGGGACTAATTCTGCGGCCATTCGAGGCGCAATGAAAGCAGATCCGAATTTGCTGACGGTGATCTTGCCGCAAAGTTTGAAGAAGCAGCCGCGAGAGTCGCGCGATCAGCTAGAACTAGTAACCAATTTGGTAGAAAATGCCGCAAGCGATCTGCTGCCACTAGCAGATGCAAGCGCAATCTGCAACCGAGAGATTATCAGCCGGTGTCAGCAGCTAATTTGCTTTGCGTTTCACGATAGCAAGACGCTGTTAGAAACCTGCAAAGATGCTGAAGACCAGCGCAAAATCGTAACGCTGTTTTATTTCGATTAGACCCAGAACTTGTCTCTCTCTATGATCAAATACGTTCAATAGACACCTGCGTTTGTTAAACATTGTCGTTTGCCTTTTCTTTTCCTATGGCTTCTAGTTCATCGTTTGATGTTGTCAGCGACTTTGATCGGCAAGAGCTGGTCAACTCGCTTGATCAGGCCCGCCGCGAAATCAAGAGCCGCTATGATCTAAAAGATACTAAAACAACCGTCGATCTCAAAGAAGACGCGATCAGCATTGAGACCGACAGTGATATGACGCTCAGAGCGGTGCATGTTCTGATTCAGACCAAGGCGGCAAAGCGTAATCTGTCGATGAAAATCTTTGACTTTGGTGAAATTGACACGGCTAGCGGTAGCCGGGTTCGGCAAGAAATCAAGCTGAAAAAGGGCATTGAGACGGAAGATGCCAAGAAAATTTCTAAGCTGATTAAAGACAACTTGAAAAAGGTGCAGGCATCGATTCAAGGCGACTCGGTGCGAGTATCGGCCAAGAGCAAAGACGATTTGCAAGAAGCAATGCAGTTGATCAAATCAGAAGAGTGGCCGATGGCTTTGCAGTTCAATAACTATCGTTAGATCGCGGCTTTAGGTTGACGGCTTATGGTTAAACTGCTGGCTGCTAACTGGTTCATCATCAAATGGCTCATGTGAGCCTTTATCAAAGCGCTAAAGTTCTAAAGCGCTAAAGTTCTAAAGACATCCAGCGAGCCTGAGGGAGGTAGCCCATTTTTCGATACAGGCTTAGTGCCGCAGTGTTGTCTTCGAATACTTGCAGATTGATTTGCTGATAGTTGTGTTCTTTTGCCCACTGATGAGCATAGTGCATGAGCGCGGTTCCCAGGCCTCGGCGACGATGAGAAGCTTCGACGTATAGCAGGAAGACGTAGGCTTGCCGGTGCCCGTTGCGCTGATCGATCGACTCGCCTAGCCACAGACAGCCTACAGGTTCGTGACGCTGAAGGCCAGGCAGGCCGCCTGAAAGGAATGACTGAGAGCCAATCAGCCACCATAGTTTAGAGCTGGCGGTGAAATGGCGGTTGACGGTATCGGCTAGGTGATCGCCCGTTTCGGTTGCGCCCAAGTCACGGTAGGCCCGCTGCATAAACTTGACCAGACGAGCCCGGTCTAACGTGGAGCCTGGTTCTAGTCGGTATCCAGCAATCTCGAAAGAAGTAGCCACTAGATGAGTGGAGAGGCTATGTATCTTGTGCTCACATAGCTATGGCTCGGCAATGTAGAAACCGGCTCTTCGATCGGGGCCGGGGCCATCATGTCGCTAGGAAGGAAAATTCTGGCGCTGACGGCTAAGAGGGCAACAGCGAAAATCAGAAAGATGAGAAACGGCGCAATGTATTGACGGATAAAGCCCATAGCTGTGTGTCTTTGATATGTTTCTTTAATTGGCTGCTTGTATCTTAGCGGTTTAGCTTCAGCGAATTCTAGCCATCTTCTGTACCCGGTCGAGGCGTAGAAAAGGGAGGCTGCTTGGTGAGCGATCGCAGCCACACACCACCGCCGACTGCCACGATCAATGAGAGAAAGCCGGTGAGCGATCGCAACAATAGAAAACCACCTACGCTAAACATAGACGCCAAACAACAATAGCCCAGCTGCCGCCGTCTTCTGTCCGTCTAGCCCCAGATTCTGCAAAGGCTTCAGTCCCGTACGCTGCTGCTGCCTTTTCCATCCCGGCCCGCCCGGACGAACCTTTGCATAAAAGCGATCCAGTACCTGATCACTTTCTGCGGGTCGCAAAAGCATTGCTGACACCCACGCAATTGTCGTCACTGCTGTAATCGTTAACAGCCGCAAGCCAAAATCCTCCACCACCATCCAGACCGGCCCCGCGCTCGTCAGCAGACCGACAAAAAAGCCAACCACCACAGCCGCCAGTTCCGCCGCCGCATTAATCCGCCACCAAAACCAGCGTAAAATCAGCACTAATCCTGGACCTGTGCCCACCGCAATCACCAGCCGAAAAATTGTGGCAATATCGTTTCTGACAAAAGCCGCCATCGCACCCAGAATTACGATCAAAATCGAAGCGACTCGACCGATTAGCAGCTGCTCTCCCGGCGTCGCAGTCGGGCTCAAGAACCGCACGTACCAGTCATTTGTAAGATAAGACGCTCCCCAGTTAATCAGCGTAGACACCGTGCTCAAAAAAGCAGCAATCAAAGAGGTGACCACTACGCCCAAAATCACAGGCGGCAGATAGTCGACTAGCAGCAGCGGATAGCCCAGCTCCTTGTCGATCAGCTCTGGATAAAGTACAACTGCCGCTAGTGCTGAAATAATCCATGGCCAGGTCCGCACTACATAGTGCAATAGGCTAAATAGCCAAGCCGCCTTTTCGGCATCGACCGTCGTCTTAGACGCGGCCAGCCGCTGGACAAATTCACCGCCGCCGTCACTGCGCCTAAAAGACCACCACTGCAAAAAACCATAGGCTAGAAACGTACTAGAAGGAATCGCGGCAAAAGCACTCCACTCAAACCCTCGGTCGAAACGGACAGGCGCGAAGTTCAGCATGTCAGGGTTGCTAAGACTGAGCTGTTCAATCAAAGGCCGCATACCGCCCACCGCATTGACCGAAACAATAGCCACCACTACTGATCCCAGTAGCGCGACATAGAACTGAAAGAAATCGGTAGCGACCACGTTCCACAGGCTGGAGAAGGCGGCGTAGAAGATGACCATGACTGTTAGCGCGATCGCGCTCCAAAGCTTCGGACCGCCCACCGACGTATCTGTCCCATCCCACACTTGCAGCACCGCCATCACCTTCATCATCGCCAGCATCGCGTAGCCAATACCCAGGCAGTTAATCGGCACCGCAAACAAAAAAGCCTTCACCCCACGCAGCAACGCCGCCGTTTCCCCGCCGTAGCGCAGCTCAGTCAGTTCTGCATCCGTCACAATCTCCGAGCGCCGCCACAGCCGCGCAAACAGATAGATCATCATCACATGGGCAAAGCCAAAGCACCACCACTCCCAGTTACCCGCAATCCCACGATTAGCCACGACTCCAGCAATATACAGCGGCGTATCCACAGAAAACGTCGTCGCCGCCATACTCGTACCCGATAGCCACCAAGAGAGCGATTGGCCAGCCCCAAAGAAATCTATCCGCTCCGGGTTCAGCACTCGACGAGAGACATACGCGCCTAGAACTAGCGTCAAAATCAAATAGAAGAAAACGATCAGCCAGTCGATAGGTTGCATGAGCTTAGTATCCGCAGTCTCTGTAAAGTGTCAGCAGTCTCATCTAATCATCCGATCGGACAAGTGAAAGAGTATACCGCTGAGTGAACTAACGCAGTCAGTAGAATTCGAGATAGGAACTGCACACTTTTATTTCTGAACAGTACGAGACTGAGTGGTTGCCATTTACCCATTTCCAAGGAGAGAAATTCGTTTACAGCGCTTCAAATCTGAAAAGATATGCATTCTTACGTACGCTGCGCTTTTATAAGCGACATGCGAGAATTTCAATATGACGCGTCTTGATGGGACAAGTGCCATGCGATTGCAGGTAGTTACAAATGGACAATAATGGCGGCTGGAAAAACTGGGGTGACCATCCAATAGTTGTCATTGTTGCTTGTGTTGCCTCGATACTCAGTATTGTTGCCTTCTTCAAAACTCCCAAGGATTCAGCTTCCGCTCCTGATGCTGGTGCGCCTAAGGCATCGTCACCAGACACATCTTCTCCGGAACCACTGCCTCTAATACCCGTAGAGTCTGATCTGTTAGATAACATAGATCTTGAATCTGCCCGCAGTGTGGATTATTCAGGCTTATCTTCTGGCGACGCGAGAGACATAATCTTAGCTGCTCCGCGTAAAAGAAGATCGATTTGATAGAGTCAGTCTTTTGAATTTCCCTTGCGAAGATCTCAAAGTGTGAATCGCCGGACAATGCTACTGGGCCAGCTACGATAAATTTGGATTTAGTACTCAGATTAGGATCTGGCGAACTGCTAATGGTGAGCCTAACGAAGGTAGTTACTCTTCTGTCATCGGAAATCATGCAGGCTTCAGCGAGTTAGTAGGCTGGCGTGATCCCTTAGACTGGAATCGCTCATCGCCTACTTTCTGGTTTCAGAATGAATGGTATGAGTACAGTCATCTGAGTTTTCATGGTGCAGCTTTAGATGCTCAACCGGTCAAATTGCCTGCATACGCTTTCTTCGGAACAGCTGATGATCATAGCGAACTCATCAGAAGACCATATTTCACTCATGATTAGGCTTGACGGACTGTAGCAGCGGGTAAAACAATGACTTGATTTTCGAGTCATAGCTTGAATTTTAGAACACTGCAGATAACGCTTCAGAAATTTTCAGCATCGATTACCTCATTTTTGACGCTGCACTAGTCTGATTTTTAATCGAGTCCAAACTGGGCAATTGTTTGGACTTTGACAGCCGTGATCGCATCTCGCTTAAAAAGACAGTCATTCAGCTAGGAAGCGATTGCCCTCTGTTGTAGAACCTTAGCCAGCTAGCGCTCGCGTCCATGACACCAGCTTTGAGATCTGAAAGCACTAGTCAGGCAATTAAAGTTGCTGAAGCGAAAAGCGCTTATCGCCAGCAGATTACTAACTAGAATGAGCAAAAGCAATGATTGAGAAGTTTGGCTAAGTAACTTGTCTATTTAGAAGGGGTTTAGCAAAGCGTCAGCCGTGACTCGAAACTCAGGAAGTAGCACTGAATTAATCAGCTCTGTATCTCTATATTCACCTATCTCCTCGTAGGAGCCAGTACTGGAATCGAGCTGTAGCACCAGTACATAACCGCGTATGGAGTTGATAATCCAGTATTCGGGAATCGCCGCTAAAGCATATTCCAGGCGCTTATCTACGGTGTCACTAGATTCATTGCCAGGGCTTGAGACCTCGACAACTAGATCAGGCGGATTCCCCTCTAAGAACATTGATTTCGTTAGGTGGCTCATCGCTCGCCACTGTTCGCGCCGACAAACAATGAGGTCAGGGTCTCTAGCATCACTCTTTCTCCCCGACCGTGGTATCTCAATACCAGGACCACTGATGCACTCTAAGTCGTATCCCTTCGCGTCTATATGTCGGTCCAGCAGCTTCGTGAGTGCTCTAATGATGTTGATATGTAAGCTACTAGGCTCTGTCATCTGAATAATTTGACCATTTACCAGCTCGGTTTTTCTGCCGTCGTAGGGTAACAGCAGATACTCAGTAAAGCTAAGCTTTTTAGTTAGTAATTCAGGCATCTACCAACGCTCTCATACACAGTCGGACTGCGCTCTCGGAATAGCTCAACCATAGCTCATCAAAGCCCAGGGTAATGGTACAGGTAAAATCGAAAGGAACTAACTAGCCAAGTCACACCAATGGTCATGCAGCGTGTAGAGATCGAGCTACCAGAATCAGTGTATCGACAGCTAGCGCGAATTGCGGAGGAAACAGCGCAGCCCATCGCCATGACAGCGGCCCAAAGCGTGATCAGTAACCTGCCCCCCTCAGCGGATGATGCTTCGCCAGAAATGCGAGGAGAATTATTGAGGATGCAAACTTTAGCAACAAACGACCTCTTGAAAGTAGTCTAATCAGAGATGGCGATCGCTAATCAAAAGCGTCAGGCCGAGCTGCTAGAGAGAAATAAGGATGGACAGTTGACTGACGTAGAGCGTCAAGAATTAGCCGTGCTGCGGCAGATTTCAGACCGGCTGATGTTGCAAGAAGCATATGCTTGGTCAGTGCTGCTTTGATAAGGTCATCAAGTGCCATCGCGACAAGAATCGCAATTCCGCTTGACGTACTTTCTCAAGCGACGCCCACAGCCAAACTTCTCATCCACTCAGCGTTTCCAACTTCACCTCGCATGAGCGCCGAGACTTGAAACGCCTGATCTACCTTAGGAAATTCAACGACTTCACCGCTAGGCCAGACTTCGACTTCTGCTAGTTCTTCCTCACTTGGGTAGAAGTTGATGAGTGTCCCGTTAGTCCGCTTGGCAAACTGCAAGCTGCTAACTGGCCACAGGCTTCTCATCCCTGTGCTAAAAACGATTTCTAGCTGTCCGTTATATACTCGAGCAGAGACTGCTTTAACTACGTTCTGCATCAATCTGTCTCCATTCGTTCATGAGCATTGTCAGATTGTCGTTAGCGATTTTCAACGCCTGTTTCCGGAGCTTTTGATTGGAAGCACGCTTACTGTTTTCCTCACCTACCATCAACACCGCGTGATCACCTGAGATCTCAATTTTCACCTCAAAATCGCCCTTACGAATATGTACATGAGGCGGATCGTGATCGTCTGAGAAAATCACTACCTTGAATCCTTTGAGTCTGAATATTTCAGCCAACGCTATCTCCTGATTATATCGAGCGCTAGCAACTGCTGTTACTTTCTCTATCGGCTAAAGTCTAGTCGCGCTATTGAACAGCAATCCTTAAAAGTAACCATCTTGCTCAATTTCTTCGATCACCTGGAGTCCGCGAGAGTCGCCTACACTCAAGATCGCAGAGCGGGCGTCTTCTTTTACGCCAAACTCATCGTCCTCGGCAAATGCCTCGATCAGTGCGTCTATGGCTGTCGCGTACACCACGTTTGACGGCAGCTCTGCACAGATTTGGCCGATCGCCCAGGCACAGTTACTGCGCACTGCCGCTACCGCATCTCGACGCAAGCCACCGATCAAAGCGGGCATCGCTTTGATCATGCAATCGTAGTCAACCTTTGGCGTTTGGCCTAGCGCACTCGCTGCCCACAGCCGCACCGCCGCAATGTCATACTTGAGTGCGTCGATTAGCGTGTCAATCGTTCGCGCATCCTGGCTGTTGCCCAGCGCCCAAATCAACCCTTTGCGCACATAGCCATTCCAATCTCGATGAAACTGCGCCATCAGGGGCTCTACTGCGATCGCACTAGTATTACGACCCAGCGCATTCGCCGCACTTACCCGTACCAGCGGACAAGGATCGCCTAGCAGCCCAATTAGAAAGGGAATGGCTCGGCTGTCGTCTAACTCACAAAACGCCCGAGCCCCCAACATTCGCTGCTGACTATCTGGGTGATACAGCAGGGCCAGCATGACATCCGCATCCGGCTTCGGCTCATTTTCTTCGCCTGCGAGGGCGATGAGATCGAGCGGATCGTGCGGGCTGGCCCCACCGATTTCAGCTTCTAGTACCGATAGCTCGTCATCGTAGATGTTCACTTACGTCGCCTAGATCTGGGCAAACACCCGACGCGCTGCCGCCAGCGTTTGCTCAATATCCTCATCAGTATGCGCCAGCGAGGTAAAGCCCGCCTCAAACTGAGAAGGCGCGAGATAGACGCCCTGCTCTAACATGCCTCGATGGAAACGGCTGAACTTCTCTAGATCAGAGGTTTTTGCATCGTCATAGTTATGAACAGGAGAGCCCGTGAAGAACATGCCGAACATAGCGCTGATGCTACCGCCAGTGACTTCGTGTCCAGCGTCACGAGCGGCGGCCAACAAGCCTTCGCTGAGCTTTTTGGTAACTTGCTCTAGCTGTTCATAGGCACCGGGGCGACGTAGGATTTCTAGCGTCTTGATACCGGCAGTCATAGCCAGCGGGTTACCGGAGAGCGTACCGGCCTGATAGACAGGGCCAGCGGGGGCAATCATTTCCATAATTTCGCGGCGACCGCCATAGGCACCGACGGGCAGTCCGCCACCAATAACTTTGCCCATCGTGGTCAGATCGGGGGTGACGTTGAACTTTTGCTGCGCGCCGCCGTAGGCAATGCGGAATCCAGTCATCACTTCGTCAAACACCAAAAGCGCATCGTTGTCTTTGGTGATTTCTCTAAGACCTTCGAGGAAGCCAACGTCTGGTGTGACAAAACCGGAGTTACCGACGACGGGTTCTAGAATGACGCCTGCAATCTCACCAGGGTTTTCGGCGAAGAGCTTTTTGACGGCTTCTAGGTCGTTGTAGGGTGCGTTGAGCGTATCGGCGGTGGCTGCTTTGGGGACGCCGGGGGAGTCAGGCAGGCCCAAGGTCGCGACGCCGGAACCGGCTTTGACCAAAAACATGTCGGCGTGACCATGGTAGCAGCCTTCAAACTTGATGATTTTGTTGCGTCCGGTAAAGGCTCGCATCAGGCGCAAAACGGCCATACAGGCTTCGGTGCCGGAGTTGACAAAGCGAACCATTTCGACGCTGGGGACGGCGTCAATCACCATTTCAGCCAGCACGTTTTCTAGCTGGCAGGGTGCGCCAAAGCTGGTGCCATTGTCGAGAGCGGCGTGTAGGGCTTCTATAACTTCTGGGTGGGCATGGCCGCAGATGGCCGGGCCCCAGGTGCCGACATAGTCAATATATTTGTTCTCGTCTACGTCCCAAACGTGTGCGCCTTTGACCCGCTTGAAGACGATGGGCTGGCCGCCGACGGAGCGAAAAGCGCGGACAGGGGAGCTGACGCCACCGGGCATTAAAGACTGGGCTGCTGAGAAAATCTCATCAGATTTGGTCGTGTTTAGGGTCGTTGTTTTGAGGGTCGTAGTGCTAACCAAAGCGCGCTCCTGTTGGGTGTTGAAAAGCAGTGTTTTTAATCGTAGCGGGTTGGGTTCTTTTTTGTTTTTGAATGGTGTCGTAATGTTACGAGCGTGTGTTGGGTGGATAACGTGAGGCCAATATCCGTTCAGCCTGTAGCATGGAGACTATCTAAATTGAACCGTCTAACTATCTCTAAGCTATGACTCCGTTTGTAGGCGCTGTTCCGGTTGATCAAATTCGCTTTAACGAGCAGGGGCTGGTGCCTGCGATCGCACAAGACTACTTAGACGGCACCGTGCTAATGATGGCCTGGATGAACGCCGACGCCTTGCAAAAAACGATGACAACGGGCGAAGTCTGGTACTGGAGCCGATCGCGCCAGGAGCTGTGGCACAAGGGCGAAACCTCTGGCCACATTCAAAAGGTGCGGGGATTACGCTATGACTGCGACAGCGACGCGCTGCTGGTGACGATCGAACAGGTGGGCGATATTGCCTGCCATACAGGAGAGCGCAGCTGTTTTCATCAGGTGGTTGGATCAGAAGGTGAGGCGCAAGTATTGCCGCCGCCTGCGGATACGCTTTCGCAAGTGTTTGGGGTGATTCGCGATCGCAAACAAAATCCCCAACCCGGCTCCTACACCAACAAACTCTTTGAAGGTGGCGATAATAAAATCCTGCAAAAGATCGGCGAAGAAGCGGTCGAAGTCGTCATGGCCTGCAAAGATGACGAACCGGACGAGATTGCCGGAGAAGTCGCTGATTTGCTGTATCACACGCTGGTAGCGATCGCTCACCACGACGTAGATCTCAACGCTGTCTACCGCAAGCTGCAATCTAGGCGATAGCAAAACGATAGACAGCTAACTTGAATAGTGAAGGCATCTGACTGCATAATTAGTACAAAAGGACTATTCTGAAGGGAGAAGAGGGATGCAAGATAAGCCAGCGGCTAGGGCTGCCGAATTGCGATCGCAGCTCCAGAAAGCCAGCTACGCCTACTACGTACTCGACGCGCCCGACCTGCCCGACTCTGTCTACGATCGGCTTTACCGAGAGCTGCAAGACATAGAAGAACAGTATCCAGAGCTGCTAACCCCTGATAGCCCAACTCAAAGAGTCGGTGCCCAGCCCGCCGAACAGTTCACCTCTATTCGCCATAACATTCCGCTCTACAGCCTAGAAAACGCCTTTGATACCGATGAGTACCTGGACTGGCAGGCCCGCTGGCAGAGGCTAGAGCCCGACATTGGCGAAGCCCCTGCCGTTACCGAGCTGAAAATTGACGGTAATGCCTTGGCCCTCACCTACGAGAACGGCCTACTCACACGCGGCGTGACTCGCGGCGACGGCATCGTCGGCGAAGACATCACCCAAAACGTACGCACCATTCGCACTATTCCGTTACGGCTACACCTAGAAGCAGATCAGACGCCGCCAGCGGTAGTTGAAGTGCGCGGAGAAGCCTTTTTGCCGCTAGACGTATTCGACGATATCAACCAAAAACGTGAGGCCGAAGGCGTTGCGCTATTCGCCAACCCCCGCAACGCCGCCGCCGGTACCCTCCGCCAGCTAGATGCCAAAATTGTTGCCGAGCGCAGACTCGATTTCTTTGCCTACACGGTGCTAATGCCGAACGGTACAGGCGATCTAGCCGCGCCGACAAATCAATGGGCCGCGCTCGAATTTTTGCAATCGCTTGGCTTTCGAGTCAATCCCAACCGTAAGCTGTGCCAGTCAGCGACCGAAGTATCTAGCTATTACGATATTTGGGAAGAAAAACGTCACGACCTGCCCTATTTAACCGATGGTGTAGTTGTTAAGCTTAATAGCTTTGAATTGCAAGACCATCTTGGTTTTACCAACAAGTTTCCGCGCTGGGCGATCGCACTCAAATACCCCGCCGAAGAAGTCCCCACGATTCTCAACAACGTCACGGTTCAGGTGGGCCGCACCGGAGCCATCACCCCCGTCGCCGAGCTCAGCCCGGTTCAGCTAGCGGGGACCACAGTATCACGTGCTACCTTGCACAATGCCGATCGCCTAGCGGAACTAGACCTGCACCTTGGCGATACGGTCATCGTCCGCAAAGCCGGAGAAATCATTCCTGAAGTCGTCCGCGTCCTGCCAGACCTGCGGCCCGCCGAGGCAAAAGCCTACTTCCTACCGGCTAACTGCCCAGTTTGCGATCAGCCCGTCGTCAAACCCGAAGGCGAAGCGGTCACTCGCTGCGTCAATCGATCTTGCCGAGCAATTCTTAGCGGCAGCTTGCGTCACTGGGCTAGTCGCGATGCCTTAGACATCAGTGGATTAGGAGAGCGGCTGGTGCAAAGCTGGATCGATCAGAGCGTAGTGACTTCGATTGCGGATCTGTATGACCTGACGCTCGAAGATCTGCTGCCGCTGGAGCGGATGGGGAAGCAGCTAGCGACGAAGCTGTTAAGTGCGATCGCCACCTCAAAGCAGCGGCCCTGGGCAAAGGTGCTCTACGGTCTGGGCATTCGACTGGTGGGCAGCACGAATGCTCAAATTCTGGCGGACAGCTTTCCCTCGGCGGCAGCTTTGGCAGCGGCGGATGAGGGTGCGATCGCCCAAATCTACGGCATCGGGCCAGAAATCGCCCAGTCCGTCCAACAGTGGTTTCAGCTAAGCGCGAACCAGGAGCTAATCGACCGACTTAGCATAGCCGGTCTTCAGCTAGAAGCGACCGATCAGAAAGACAATCAGCAGCCTCAGCTTTTGGCTGGTAAAAGCTTTGTACTCACAGGCACCCTGCCCACCTTGAAACGCGCTGAGGCAAAAGCTCAAATTCAAGTGGCTGGGGGAAGGGTGAGTGGATCGGTGAGTGCTAAGACAGACTATGTTGTAGTCGGTGAAAATGCCGGATCTAAACAGGCAAAGGCAGAAGAACTAGGACTGACACAAATTACAGAATCAGAGCTTATTGAGTTACTGAATTCTTAGACGAGTCTTTAAAACTAATTTCTTAAACCGAGCGCTAGATTTATAAGCTAACTTAGCGGTTGGCGCATTGAACCAGATGCTGCTATCAGCCTATTAAACAAGATATTAAAAGTCCGTTGATCCTGATTCGGCCCAGCGTTGTTTGAATTGTCTGAAGGTTCATCGACCGCTCTCACTTTCTCTCTTTTACGATAATGACTACCTATGTGGACCTCGCAATCCTCGATTCAGGCGTCTCTCCTGACGACCCTATTCAAACAGAGATTATTTAAGCAGGGATTGTGGAGTCTGGGCATAGGTCTCTTGCAGGCTGCGATCGCACTTTCTCCGCCGGCAACCAGGCCCGGACAAGCCGCCGAGACTGTCACCTTTAGCATAGGCGGAAATATTGAAAGATCTCTTTCTGTCGACTCCCTAGAGCTGTATGCCAAAGAAGGCATCGTCACCAAAGAACTTGCTGCCTATTTGCCCTATCTACGAAACCTGGACGCAGCAACTTTGAGCCGTGCCCGCGAGATACTAACAGAACGAGTTGATACCGATGTCACAGCCGTTTCTCAGTTTGGCTACACGCAGCAAGGAGAATATCTGCTCGAACAGATAGGTGAAGTCTTTCGGACGGGGGGGCGGCTATCAGGCGCAAAAGGAATCAGGGGCGCAGCCATATTGTCAGCAGCCGATTCAGCAGAGGGACTGACAATATTAAACGTAATTCGGCGATTTCCAACGCCGGTTCTAAGGGTTGATCTTCGTAAGGGAAATGCGATTATCAACCAGTTCGACGCTGCTTTTCAACAGTCAAACACCGCCTTAGAGCTGGTTGAACAGCTCTCTTTAGCCACTGCGACTGACGATCTGCCTGGCGACAATTCTGCGGCTAGGCTTGCACAGATGATCACAGAAGTCGGCCCTTTTCAAATCAGGCGGCAGTCGATTCGAGTGAAGGCCAGCAGTCAGCCAGTAGATATTTACACACCCACCTTATCTACTAACTTTGCTGGCAGCGCATCCCAAAGAGACGACTACGTTTGGCCAGCCGTCGTGATTTCTCATGGCTTGGGCAACGACCGCACTACCTATAGCTATCTTGCTCAATTTCTAGCCGAGCGCGGGTTTGCAGTGATCAACATAGAGCACAGGGGCAGCAGTGAAGATCAAGTTGCCTCGCTGATTGCAGGGGTGTCGAATGAAGTGGTCTCCGCCGATGAATTTATCAGTCGCCCTCAGCTGATCTCGCAGGTGCTAGACGAGCTAGAGCAAAGAGACGACTTCAAAGAAAAAGGTAGAGGACGGATCGATTTCAACAATGTTGGTGTTATCGGGCAATCCTTCGGCGGCTACACTGCCCTTGCTGTGGCGGGTGCGCCGCTCAACCTTGCTCGTTTACAGACAGACTGTCCACCCACAGAGCTAAGTTTCAACGTTTCACTGCTGCTACAGTGTCAGGCCGTGGACCTGGCCGAGACGGCAAATCTCAATACCAATCTCAACTTTCGCGATCCTCGCATTCGCGCTGCGATCGCAATCAACCCGATCACCAGCGAGCTATTCGGCCCAGAAGGTCTTTCTGAAATCGATATCCCACTGATGATGCTAGCCGCGAGCAACGACACCATCGCCCCGGCCCTACCCGAACAAATTCGGCCTTTCACCTGGTTGACGAAGGCCGATCGCTATTTGCTAATCATGCAAGGGGCAACCCACTTTTCGACAATGGGCATTACTGGCACAGAAATCTTTGAGCTACCTCCATCGGTAGTAGGCCCTCATCCCGAAATCACTCAGGACTATACTCAGTCTATGAGCTTGGCTTTTCTCAATACCTACCTAAAAGACGAAGACCAATATGCCGCCGTGCTCACCAGCGCCTTCACGACTCGCTTCAGTGAACCCGAACTCCCCTTGAGCCTAATTTCAGAGCTGACGCCAGAGCAGCTAGCAGAGCAGCTAAAATAACGAGTCTATAGCTTTCCGCACTTTGCTTACTACACCACGGAAGGCTACAGCTCTTGTTCCATAACGCAAAGTGCATAGCAATGCACGAATGCATCCGCGCATTGCTATATGATTCACGGTTTTATTAATCTCAACAAGCCAGCTGGCTGGACTTCACACGACTGCGTTGCCCGCACGCGCAAGCTTTTAAACACTAAAAAAATTGGGCACGGCGGCACACTCGATCCGTTAGCAACCGGCGTCTTACCTTTGGCTGTGGGGAGAGCGACGCGGCTACTACAGTACTTGCCAGGGGGAAAGGCGTATCGGGCAGTCGTTCGATTTGGTCTGACTACGACAACAGATGATTTAGAAGGAGACATTGCCGAACAGCGTGGCGCGACGGGGTTAGAAAAGGCCACGGTCGAGGCGGCACTCTGCCAGTTTATTGGAGAAATTGAACAGATTCCACCGATGTACAGCGCCATTCAAGTGGAAGGACGAAGGCTGTACGATCTGGCACGATCTGGAAAAACGGTGGACGTGCCTAGACGGCGAGTAACAATCGAACAACTGGAAAGCAGGAGCTGGAAAGCAGGAGCGCAACCCGAGCTGACGGTGGACGTGACCTGTGGCGCTGGCACGTATATTCGTTCGCTGGCTAGAGATTTGGGTGAGGCGGTAGGGACTGGAGCAACTTTGGCCGGGCTCATGCGCACTTGCAGCAGCGGGTTTGGCATTGACCAAAGTATCTCCTTGGAGGCGTTGGAGGGGGCGATCGCACAGGGCACGTTTTCACCCGTTTCGGCAGGGCAAGCGATGGCACATTTGGCTGCGATCGCCCTTCCCCCAGATCTTGCTCGCCGCTGGCAGCTAGGCCAAAAGCTTGAAATTACACAGGACATGTCACTCCCTCAACCAATCAGCGGCAGCCAAGACTACCCACCCGTACGCATTTTAGAAGCCACCACTCAAACATTTCTAGGCGTCAGCGAGATTCGCACTATACCCATAGACACTATACCCACAGGCACTGTACCCACAGGCACTGTACCCATAGAAAGTTTAGAGAGTTCGACAGCAGATAGTCACAGAAAAATTCTGGCCCCTAAACGAGTGTTTTTGACGGTGGATCAACATGATTTATGTTTGTAACTTTTGTTTATAAGGCGTTCAGCGATCAGCTGTGGGTAGGAGATTAGGATATGATTAAGTTTAATCTCACAGTCGCGTTTGGAAATAGATAATGGTAACGCTCAAAATCGTTGTATATTTGACAGTCTCGTTCTTTGTTGGCTTATTCATCTTTGGATTTTTGAGTGGAGACCCGGCTCGCAACCCCAGCGGTAGAGATTTCGACTAATTCAAAAACTGCAAGTCTCAAAATTTTCAGCATCAGATTTAAAGAGATTTCAAGACTTAGATTTAGAGAGCTCAGGACTAAAGAGCAGTATTTCGTTGAGTCCTGAGCTTTTTTGGTGTCGTTTTTTTGCATCTAAAAACGAGCTGACTACTCAAACCGTGTAGCCAATCAAGTATGTGGTTCAATTCTTATAGTCAATTTTCTACGGGTGTGAGAGGGTGGATTGGTCGGTAACTGAGGAAGGAGGTTGCGTATGGTTCACATCAACTTACCGCCCCAACCTCAGCTAGCTGTCGCTGTTGAGGCCATCGCTGATCAAGAGCAAAGGGATCTAGAGAGTGCGCTGACAGCGGCTGTAGATTCCGCAAGTGCGGCCTACCCCAGAGCCCGCCTATCACTGTTGGTAGAAGGGTTAGAGAAGCAGGGTACAGACGAACTGCCTGTTGTAGAACCCGGTCTAACCGGTGCGGAGCCCGAGGAAAGCACAGAGCCTGAAGAAAGCACAGAGCCTGAGGAAGAAAGCACAGAGCCTTTGGCACCTCTTGAGGAGGACGCATCGCCCGAAGTCATCCTCCTAGAAACTGACGAGGCGGAAGCGAGCGAACCTCTCTCTGATGGGGAATTCATTTCGCAGCTCTCGCTCACAGCAGATTTCCAGGAATACAATCCAGAGACGCAGGTAATCACAGCCCGTGGTGATGCACGCTTGCAAGTCGGCGATTCTGTGATTGAAGCAGATCAAATCTGGGTAAATCTAACCAACCGCTTTGCTTTGGCAGAGGACAATGTGCTGCTCAGTACGGGCGCTCAGCGAGCACGGGGCGATCGCGCTGAATACAACTTTATCCAGCAAGCAGGTGTGATCAGTGGTGCAGTCGGGACGCTATATCTGCCTGATATTGACGAAGATTTCGCCTCCCCTCTAGCAGGCGGGAATCGTTCTAGGCGCGCATTCGATCCGATCAATCGAGACCCCACCCTCGAAGTTATTAACGACGGCAACATCCAAATTGGCAGCGGGCCTAGGAGTCAGCTATCCAGTGGCAGTCGCACCTATGAGCTAGACGGCAACAGCCAGCTCAATCAGCTTCGATTTGAGACTGATGAGCTGTCTTTTGGCGTAGAAGGGTGGCGAGCTGAATCACTGCGCATCACGAACGATCCCTTTTCGCCGCCAGAGATAGAGCTGCGCGCAGACGGACTGCTGCTGCGAAATTTGTCAGCGACTCAAGATGAACTGCTGCTAAAGCGGCCCCGGCTAGTCTTCGATCAAGGGTTTGCATTGCCTTTGCTGCGATCGCGCCTTCTGATCAGCCGGGGGGGTAGCGTTGACCCCGACGATCTCAATCCGGTGCCAGCCCTGATCGGTGTGGATGGACGCGATCGCGGCGGCATATTCCTTGGCCGTCAAATACCGATCATCACTAATGAAACCACCCAGATCTCCGTCACTCCTCAATACTTCCTAGCTCGAGCGATCAGCGGCGATACCAACTCACCTATAGATCCGCGTAACTTCGGCGCTACTGTCAAGCTGGGCAGTCGGTTTTCACCGACCACCACGCTCAGCGGCAGAGCGGAAATTACCGGTTTTGACTTTGAAAATGTCACAGAGGACATTCGTGCCAGACTCAGCCTCGATCAAGCGATCGCCAGACACAGACTGTCATTCCAGTACGGCTACCGCGAACGCCTCTTTAACGGGTCTCTAGGGTTTCAAGACGTTCAGTCCAGCCTAGGAGCTGTCTTACTCTCGCCCAACTTCAGGCTTGGCAAGACTGGATTAAACCTTACCTATCAAACCAGTGCCCAACTGATCAACGCGTCCACGGATCGTACGGATCTGCTGCTCTCTAGCGGCTCTGATACTGACAGAGTCACCTTAGGACGCTATCAGGGCAGCTTTGCGCTCGGACGCAGCTTCAACCTTTGGAGGGGCCAGCCCAAGCCCGCTACCCAAGACGAAGGACTACGGTTCTCTCCACGCCCGCTGGTCCCCTATCTAGATCTAAATACAGGCATTCGAACTACGTTTACTCGCTACAGCAGCGGCGATTCCCAAAACAGCCTGCTAGCCGATATCTCACTGAAAGCTCAGCTAGGCCACCTAGCTCGTAACTTTGGCGACTACACCAGTTTGCTCTTGGGCTATTCTCAATCTTTTATCGGAGAGGCCACCTCCCCGTTTCTGTTCGACCGCGAGGTAGACCGTAACGTCGTTTCACTAGGGATTGCACAACAGCTGTATGGCCCGATTATTGCTGGGTTTGAGACAGCCTTTAGCGTCGACTCAGGCGATGCCGTCAGCACCATATATTCTCTAGAATACAGCCGCCGCACCTATGGTATCTTGCTACGCTACAACGCTACCCAGGAGGCGGGTTCTATTGGCTTTCGGCTGAGCAATTTTAACTGGATAGGCGGCACTGACCCCTTTGACACCCCTCGGATTAGACAGGTCGAAGCAGGCGTTGTCGAGAATTTTTGATCGAAGGCAGTCGTCAACGCAACTACAAATGAGTATACTTGCCTATTGAGAAACGGTAGGGGTAAATGGTAAGGATACTTAACTTATTCACTGAACGCCTGATTGACTGAACTCACGAGCTGATAGTTTTTTCACGGCAGGAAATCACCTTTTGGAATAGGCAGCCTCTCTTATGACTCTAGCCAAACCTTCCACATCTATATTTTCCACATCAATAGAGGCGCAGCAGGCTGCGGCGCTAATTGAAGGCTATCGCTTTGAGTTAGGTAATCACGATGCGCGTCAGTGGGTTTCGCTGTGGCTGGAGTTTTATCGCCCCGTATGGATTCGCGATGCGGTGATTGAAGCGCTCTATCAGGGCCGCTATAAATCGCGCTCTGTCAAGCAAATACTGGAGCTGTGGGAGCGGCGCGGACAGCCCATTCGCCATGCGACCAGGGAGTTTGAAGCGGCTGTCTGCCGTGAGTTTGGAGAGATAAAGCTAGTGACCACCCTCCCCCAAACCATGCTTGAGCCTACTGAGACTCGTCCTTACGAACCGGCTAAAGAACGCGCTAGTCAACGCATCCACCGGTCGCTATCGGCAATTGCGTCCCATCGCACCGAGCAGTCATCAGTCCATGAATCAGTCACTTTGGATGAATCTAGCGGGGCGGCGAATAGCAAACAGCCATCAGTATCGGGCCAGTCGTCAGGTCCAGCAGAAACGGCAGATTTGTTGCGATCGCACAAACAGCAAAACGGCATCCTCTTCTCCTCGGCTAGAGCCATTCAACCCTTCAAGCCAACCCTGCCCTTCTCCGCCCAGACCCTACAACTAGCCAAGAAAAAGGCGCTCGCGGCTGCACAATAAAGCCAAACCCAAATCCAAATCTAAACCGAATCTTTTGACAAAATCTACTGGCTTAATCTGCCTTTGGCGGCTTCACGCCTAGACGAATTTCTGAGCAAAACGAAGCAATTCGCAGTCCGCTGGCCAGCTCTGTCATCCCCGTGCGCATTCGTAAGTTGTCATTAATAAACCACACGCGCTCTGTAGACTGTGCCCGATCGTCTTGAGTGACAATCGTCAGGACTTCGTCTTCTAGCGTATATGTGCAGTGCTGCATGTCCTTGCTAGGACCACCGCTGCTCACGAGCTTTCCACGGCCCGACTCTGAAGCATCTGGCGTAAAAGGCACCATCAAAGTTGTGAGTACCGATGCTTTGGTATCGCCTTCAATCGTACTGCTCTGCTGAATTTTCAGCCCGCATAGAGGTTTGGTTGTATCGCGCTTGCTTTGATTAATGCTTTCACAAAGCGTTTTCACTTCAGCAGCATCCGGTGCTAAAAACTCAACTTCCAAGTCAGACTTGCCTGCCTTGGACTGCTGAGTCGACAGGGCGTGAGTAGTGCGCTGAGAAAACCATCGCCCGGCCATTTTTTCAAAAAAGTTCACAATTTCCATAGGGTCACATCTGATAGCGCTGAAAACAAGTCTACAGTTCTTTACTTCCTTTAATTTTACGCCCAAGCGGGGACACCTTTTCTACGCATAAAACAGAGTCAACCTCTGTCTTTTCCCCGCGCTTTGGGCTCTGTAGCGTTCGCACAGCACGCAGCGAATGATAAGCTAGCCAATGGAAAATAAAACAGATATTAAGAGCGCCTACGCCATGACCGGATCGAACCAAACCCCTCTTTTACTACGGGCAGCCCAAGGCCAATCGGTTGAACGTCCGCCGGTTTGGATGATGCGTCAGGCAGGCCGCTATATGAAAGCCTACCGAGATCTCAGAGAAAAGTATCCCTCTTTCCGCGATCGATCCGAAATTCCAGAAGTCGCCATCGAAGTCTCGCTTCAGCCTTGGAAAGCCTTTAAACCCGATGGTGTCATCCTCTTTTCAGATATTGTCACTCCCTTACCGGGTATGGGCGTGGCGATGGACGTAGCCGAAGGCAAAGGACCGATCATTGATGAGCCCATTCGCTCACAGGCCCAAATTGACGCGCTGACTACGCTCAATCCTGACGAGTCGATGCCTTACATCCGCAAGATTCTAGGTGCCCTGCGCGAGGAGGTTGGCAATCAATCGACCGTTCTAGGCTTTGTGGGAGCGCCTTGGACGCTGGCCGCTTACATCGTGGAAGGCAAAGGGTCCAAGACCTATTCGGTGATCAAGAATATGGCATTTTCTCAGCCTGCCATGCTGCATAGTTTGCTGAGCAAGATCGCCGACAATATTGCGATCTATGTCCGGCATCAGATTGACTGTGGCGCACAGGTCGTACAGCTCTTTGACTCTTGGGCCGGTCAGCTGAGCCCGCAAGATTACAAGACATTTGCCCTGCCCTATCAGCAGCAAATTGTTCGCCAGGTGAAGGCAACGCATCCTGACACGCCCCTGATTTTGTTGGTTAGCGGTAGCGCTGGCGTGCTAGAGCTAATGGGCGAGTCGGGTGTGGATATTATCAGCGTTGACTGGTCGGTGGATATGGCGGATGCGCGTCGTCGTCTGGGACCGAACATGATGGTGCAGGGCAATGTCGATCCGGGGGTGCTGTTTGGCTCTAAGGAAGTGATTCGCGATCGCATCATCGATACCGTCCGCAAAGCTGGCAGCAAAGGCCACATCCTCAACCTCGGCCACGGCATTCTCCCTGGCACCCCCGAAGAAAACGGCGCATACTTCTTCGAGGCAGGCAAGCAGGTGAACGAATTTTTAGCAGCCACTGTTTAGCAGCCACTGTTTAGCAGCCACTGTCTAGAGGGATGACATCTCTACGCATCCGAATCAGCAATTGGCCTAAGGCATTCCAATGTCTTAGGCTTTTCCATGTCAGAATAATCAAGCCTTCTTCAATCGAGAATCATGCGTATCTTCATGACCGGCGCAAGTGGCTGCATTGGCCATTACCTGGTGGAAACTCTGATCGAAAACACCGACCATGAGCTGTTTTTGATGATGCGCAACCCGGCTAAGCTACAGGTGTCCGTAGACCAGCGCCCCGGTATTCATGTGTTGCAAGGGGATATGCAGGACGTGGCTCAGTTTGCGGACCTGCTGAAGACGATGGACACCGCAATTTTGGTAGCGACTTCGTGGGGCGATCCAAAAGAAAGCTACGAGATCAACGTAGAAAAGACGCTAGAGACGATGTCTTTGCTAGACGCTGAGCGCTGTCAGCAGGTAATTTATTTCTCTACAGCGAGCATTCTAGATAGAGACAATACGCCGTTAAAGGAGGCTGGCGAGATTGGTACAGATTATGTGCGTACCAAATACATTTGCCATGAGAAATTGCAGGAATTGGCGATCGCACCCAAAGTCACCACCGTCTTCCCCACCCTGGTATTCGGCGGCAGCGACACCAAACCCTACTCCCACATCTCCGGCGGCCTCCCCGAAGTTGCCAAGTATATTGGCCTGATCCGCTTTCTCAGCGCCGAGGGCAGTTTGCACTATATTCACGCCAAAGACATCGCCGAAGTCGTCCGCCATCTAGTAGACCATCCCCCCGGCCCCGAAGACGCTAGAGAAATCGTCATCGGCAACCCCGCTAAAACCGCCAATGAAGTCGTCGAAGAAATCGCCACCTACCTTGGCAAGCCGCCTATATTCCGCATCCCGCTGTCCTTTGGCTTAGCCGATTTGGTTATCAAAGTATTCAACATCCGCATGGCCGAATGGGACCGATTTTGTATGGAGTACCGTCACTTCACCTACGAAAACGCAGTTACCCCCTCTAGCTTCGGTCTAGAAGACAACTATCCAACTGTGCAAGATGTCTTTCGCTCGGCAGGTGTCCTTCCACGGTAACGAAGTTTTCTCGGGAGCATTTGCCGATTTCAGCCGCGTCATCTGACAGTACTGCGTTCTTGCAAAGAGGTGTTCCGCTCCCAAAAGTATCCATCTGTATATCCCTGAATCGAGGCATCCGGCTCTGACAAAGCCAGTCGCTTTTGAGCCCAGCAAGCGTAAAGTTCTTCCTGCTCAATTCCAATGTAGTGACGACCTAATTTTTTTGCCACGACTGAAGTTGTTCCAGACCCGAGGAAGGGATCGAAGACCACGTCACCCGGATTCGAGCTGGCTAGAACCATCTTCGCAATCAATTTCTCGGGCTTCTGCGTGGGGTGGTCTGTGTTTTCTGGCATGGACCAGAAGGGGACCGAGATATCGGTCCAGAGGTTGGAGGGGTGGGTGGTGCGGAAATTGCCTTGCTGAGTTTCTTGCCAGTCTTTGGGATTGCCACCTGCGTCGCGATAGGGAGCCCGCACCCGCCGCTGCAGCTTCACCGCCTCCAGATTGAAGGTATATGCATCAGAAACCGTACCAAACCAAATATCCTCCGAAGCATTTTTCCAGTTCCGCTTTGCCCCGCGCCCTTTCTCTCGCTCCCAGGTAATCCGGTTACGCACCTGAAAGTAATTGGAAAACGCCTGATAGATCGCATTCGACGACTGCCAGTCGCAGCATACATAGATAGAGGCCGTCGGCTTGAGCAAGCGTGGTAGCTGAGACATCCAAGTCTCCAGCCAGCTCTGGTAGTCAGCAGCAGACATCACTTTGAAAGTCGAACCGTTGAAATCCTTCTGGCGGTTGTAAGGCGGATCGACAACCAGCAAATCAACAAATCTATCTGGCAACAGCGGCAAAACCGTCAGCAAGTCCTGGCGAATTGTTCGATCTAAAACGCTGGCAACCGTCTGGGGCTCATTCACGCTCAACAGCTTAGTTGCATAAGCAACTTTTTCTTCGGCGCTTAGCATTAGGGTCCGATTGTTTGGCGCTCTTTGCTTTGGCAGCGGCTTAGGCTCCACCGAATCAACTCACAAAGCAGCTTATCAGATGATTTGAACTCAACCCTTTAGAATAGGATAATCAGTTCGCCTAGCTTTATAAATCGCTCAGTCCTATGTTTGAAGCCCTCTCAGAACAATTTGAATCCGCCTGGAAAAAGCTGCGTGGCCAGGACAAAATTTCGGATGCGAATATTACAGAGGCGCTGAGAGAAGTTCGGCGCGCTCTGCTAGAGGCCGATGCCAACCTGGATGTGGTCAAAGGCTTTGTGGCCGATGTCAAGGAAAAGGCTCAAGGCGCTGACGTAGTCTCTGGCGTCCGCCCCGATCAGCAGTTCATCAAAATCGTCTATGACGAGCTGGTGGAAACGATGGGCGACACCAACGTGCCCCTAGCCGATAGCGAAAATAAGCCAACAGTTGTGCTGATGGCCGGTTTGCAGGGCACGGGTAAAACCACAGCATCGGCAAAACTTGCCCTGCATCTGCGTAAGCAAAATCGCTCGGCGCTGATGGTAGCGACTGATGTTTATCGGCCAGCCGCTATTGACCAGCTGCTGACACTGGGTAAGCAGATCGATGTCCCCGTTTTTGAAATCGGTGCAGATGCAGACCCGGTTGAAATTGCGCGTCAGGGCGTGGCAAAGGCGAAAGCCGATGGCATTGATACGGTCATCATCGACACGGCTGGCCGACTGCAAATTGATACGAACATGATGGCGGAGCTGGCACGGGTCAAGGAAGTCGCGCAGCCGGATGAAGTATTGCTGGTCGTTGATGCGATGACGGGCCAAGAAGCAGCGACACTGACTAGGACTTTTCACGATGAGATTGGGATTACCGGCGCGATTCTAACCAAGATGGATGGCGATTCGCGTGGGGGAGCGGCGCTGTCCGTGCGGCGGATTTCTGGCCAGCCGATTAAGTTCATCGGTGTGGGCGAGAAGGTAGAGGCGCTGCAGCCGTTTTATCCCGACCGGATGGCGTCTCGCATTCTGGGGATGGGCGATGTGCTGACCTTGGTAGAGAAGGCGCAGGAAGAGGTTGATATTGCGGATGCCGAGAAGCTGCAAGAGAAAATTCTGACGGCGAAGTTTGACTTCAATGACTTTTTGAAGCAGACCCGGCTGATGAAGAACATGGGATCGCTCGCCGGAATCATGAAGATGATTCCTGGTATGGGTAACAAGCTCTCTTCTGATCAGCTACAGCAGGGCGAGCAGCAGCTAAAACGCTGTGAGGCCATGATCAGTTCGATGACGATGGAAGAGCGACAGAACCCGGAATTGCTGTCGGGTTCGCCAAGCCGCCGCCGCCGGATTGGGAAGGGAGCGGGCTACGCAGAGAAGGAGGTCAGCAAGCTGGTGAGTGATTTTCAGCGGATGCGCGGACTAATGCAGCAGATGGGACAGGGCAATATGGGATTGCCAGGATTCGACGGTGGCTTTCCCGGTATGGGCGCAGGTCCGATGGGCGGTGGCAATCCAATGGGCGGAAATCCGTTTGGAGGTGCGCCAAGGCCCGGTTGGAGAGGCGCTGGTAGCGGCAAGAAAAAGAAAAAGAACAAAAAGAAGAAGGGATTTGGTTCCCTATAGAACACTATGCACAAGCTTCTGCGGTTTGGACTCACGGCTGGAATGACTTTGACGGGAATGGGGCTAGGTGCCGTCGTTTTTGCTAGCGAGGCTGGTGCGCTTCCAGGCCAAACCATTAATGAAGCAGCAGCTTGGATGCAGGCGCACCCGACTTTGCGGGCGCTACCCTCAGAAGGCTTATCTATTCGGCGAGAAAGTACGCCTGCTCGCCGGTATACGTTTCATGGCTCTGTGTTTGCGCCGGGGGGTGGCTCAGGCGATAGCCTGCTAGTGCGGCGACACACGGGCGAACAGATTATGATCCATACGGAAAAGCTGACGCTAGTGGATATTGTCAGCGGGGTGAGTATCCCTAGGTTGGAGGATTCGCTGCGCTCGATCTACGGTGCGGAAGTTTTCGCCGACTATCGCCGGGCTGAGTCGCTGCTGGTGTTTTCTACGGGTCGCCCAGAAGATCGGGGGACGGTTAGAGCGATGCGATCGCAGCTACTAGAAGGCAATCTCTATGCCTACTTAGTGGAACTCATTCCAAACGAGGACGGTGAGCTGCAAACGGGTGCGGTAACCGTGATGCTAAAAGAGAATGCACCGGCGCTGGCGGAGAATTTGCGCGATCGCGAAATCAACCGCAGCGAATTTGAAGACCCTACCACTGGCCCACGAATGGAGCGCGAAGGCCCAAGCCTAGACAGACTATTGAGAACTATCAAATAATCGCGCTAAGAAGTAGCTGATGGACGGAAAGGAGCCCAACAATAGCGAAAAAATAGATAAATGAGTGGTGGCAGAAACAGATGGGATTTAGGATGGCAGAAGGTGCGATACACTCCCTGTAAAGAGTTGAGGTGACTCTGCTTTTGGATTTTTGAAAAATCATTCAATAGAACGATATTAGGCGCGACGTAAGCAAAGAATTCAGCCTTGCGTGCGCGCAGTATTAACTCTGAATCTGCGTGGTAATGCGGCAGCAAACAAGCGTTGTAAAGTCCAACAGATTCAAACACACGCCGATGAATTAGCACGCCGTTACCAGGCAGGGTATCGACCGGCAGAATGTCTGCCCCTAAAAGCTCAGACGGGAGGTTTTGTGCTAACTGATCCTGGTAGCGTAGCGTAATCATCCTAGGACGATTCCAGTTGATTTGGGTACCTAGAGACCAAATTCGACCGGGCTCACTGAGGTAATCGATGCGATTGCCGAGGATGCTGAGCTGATGGCGTTCTGCTAGATTTACCAGGCGAGCAATATGGCTAGCGGTGATGACAGAATCGTCGTTAATGGTAAAGATATAATCTGTTTTTTGCGCGAGGGCGTGACGTACGCCGCAGTTGGTAGCGCCTGCCCAGTAGTTGCGATCGCTCACGCTCAGCACTTGTACCTGAGGAAACCGGGCGCGAACAGCCTCGGGAGTACCGTCGCTAGAGGCCGCGTCAACAACGACAGCTTGAAGCGGAGAATAGCTCTGCTCACAGAGCGCTGCTAAAAACTGCAGGGTCAAGGCGCAGCGATTGTACGTTGGAATAACGACGGTAACCGAGGGGGACATGTTCTAGAGAAGAGATGATGATCTATTTTGTCCTGCGAGTGTTGACCTACGTTGAGCATTTTTGAACCGTGTCTCACTTCGGAGCTGTTTGACAGTACCTATAAGCTTTGGTAGGTTGCTCAAAGGTGCTTTCTCTCGGCGGAAGCCCTATGGGGAAGTTTCATATTTAATTATTGTCGACAAAGAAATTCTATGGTTTCGCAGATTTTCTGCGGCTGAGTTTAGGACATGCATATTACGCAAACAAAAATTCCTGAAGTGCTAGTTCTAGAACCTCGGGTGTTTCGAGACGATCGCGGTTTTTTTTTAGAGAGTTTCAATCAAAGAGCCTTCGATAAGGCAACGAATACAAGCTATTCGTTTGTTCAAGATAACCACTCTTCATCATCAGAAAATGTTCTGAGAGGGCTGCACTACCAAATCCAAAACACTCAGGGCAAATTGGTACGGGCTTTGGTCGGTAGTATCTATGACGTTGCGGTTGACATTCGTAAGGATTCGCCAACGTTTGGGACGGTAGTGGGCGAAATTCTGAGTGCTGAGAACAAAAAACAGCTGTGGATTCCTCCGGGCTTCGCCCATGGCTTCTACGTACTTTCAGAGACGGCTGATGTATTATACAAAGCGACTGATTTCTATAGCCCAGAGTACGAGCGCACTATTGTGTGGAACGATCCGAATTTGAATATCCAGTGGCCCACAGATGGAAAAGAGCCCGTTCTCTCCGACAAGGATATTGTTGGAGATAGTCTTGAGTCGGCGGATGTGTTTGACTATGCAGACTTCTCCTCGGATCACCAGTCCGAACGTCAGTACAAAGTTCTCACTGGGTGTAGCGACTGATGTCAAAGCCGAAGACAATTTTGTTATTCGGTGCGGCTGGTCAGATCGGGCAGGAGCTAGCTAAAACGCTAGCGCCGTTAGGTAGTGTTGCGGCGCTCGATCGATCGCAGCTAGATCTGAGTGATTTAGGTGCGATCGCTCAAACTATCAAAACCATCCAGCCTCATATCATTGTCAACGCGGCGGCCTATACCGCTGTAGATAGAGCCGAAAGTGAGGCAGCACTCGCTGATTGCATTAACGCGCAGGCACCAGAGGAGATGGCAAAAGCGGCGGCTGACGGCGGTGCGATGCTAGTGCATATCTCCACGGATTATGTTTTCTCTGGGCAGGTAGGTTCGCCCCGCACAGAAACAGATAGCACCGGACCGCTCAGTGTGTATGGTCAAACAAAGCTAGCTGGAGAACAGGCAATCCGAACGGTATTAAAACGGCACATAATCCTGCGGACATCCTGGGTTTACGGTACTTACGGCAAAGGTAATTTCTTAAAAACGATGCTGCGCCTGGGCAGAGAACGTGAAGCACTCAGCGTTGTAGCCGATCAGGTGGGAGCGCCAACTTGGGCCAAAGAGGTTGCTGATGCGATCGCGTCCCTACTCCAAAAACCTAACACCTTTGGCACCTACCATTTCACAAATAGTGGCGTCGCGAGCTGGTACGATTTTGCGCTTGCCATCTTTGAAGAAGCTGAAGCGCTAGGCTTGCCTCTAAAGCTTCGGGTGGTTAAGCCGATTACAACAGCTGACTATCCTACGCCTGCTCAGCGGCCTGCCTATTCAGTGCTTAACAACCAAAAAATTGCGGCTGTCTTGGAGCGCGATGCTCCGCATTGGCGAACTAGCTTGCGAGCGATGCTCAAGCAATATGCGTCAGCAGAACGTTCAAAAAGTTTCAATCTATGAAAGCACTGATCTTGTCTGGTGGTAAAGGTACTCGCCTTCGCCCACTCACGTATACGGGCGCGAAGCAGTTAGTTCCGGTTGCAAATAAGCCCATCCTTTGGTACGGCATCGAGAGCATAGTCGCCGCTGGCATTACTGATATTGGCATTATTGTTAGTCCTGAAACTGGGCCCGAAATCGAACAGAAAACAGGCAATGGCGATCGCTTTAGGGCCAAGATTACCTACATTTCTCAACCTAGCCCCGATGGACTAGCCCATGCGGTTAAAATCGCGCAGCCCTTTCTAGGCGACTCTTCTTTTGTCATGTATCTAGGCGATAACCTTATTCAAGATAGCCTTGACAAGTTTGTAAGTGACTTTCAAAAGAAGCCTCTAGATGCAGTCATCATGCTAAAGCAGGTAGAAAATCCGACTGCCTTTGGCGTAGCTAAAGTGGCAGCCGATGGCAGCGTTGTAGAGCTAGTCGAAAAGCCTCAAGATCCTGCTTCTAATCTGGCTTTGGTGGGCGTGTATTTGTTTTCGTCTGCAATCCATCGGGCGATCGCACAAATAAGACCTTCTACTAGAGGCGAGCTAGAGATCACCGATGCTATCCAACAGCTCATTACGACTCACAAAACAGTCGAAGCCAAAGAACTTTCAGGTTGGTGGCTAGATACTGGCAAAAAAGACGACTTACTAGAGGCCAACCGGATCATTTTAGACGAATATATCACTGCTCCAAATATCGTTGGCGAAGTAGACGAACGCAGCAAAATCAGCGGGCGCGTTGTCATTGGGAGCGGATCAAAGCTAACAAACTGCACTGTACGAGGGCCAGTCATTATTGGTGAAAACTGCGTGCTCGAAAACTGCTTTGTTGGTTCCTATACGAGTATCGCCAATAGCGTCAGCATGAGTGACATTGAGATTGACCACAGCGTTGTACTAAAAGGGGCAAACATTTCTGGCATTCAGCGTCGTATTGTAGATAGTCTGATTGGAGAGCGAGCCAAGCTCACCGTTACCGAGCATCGTCCTAAAGCGCTGCGATTTATGATAGGTGACGATTCGATGATTGAGCTGACTTAGCAACAACAAAGACGACACTGACAACAAGCGTACTCTACAAAACTCCTTCAGCCGTTATCCTAGTTTTGCGGCCCTCGAATCAACTTCCTATATCTCCTAATTCATCATGGTTAAAAGCGTTTTGATTACCGGCGGTGCTGGATTTATAGGCTCCAACTTTGTCCGCCACTGGTGCCAAAAATATGACGGACGAGTAGTCGTACTAGATAGCTTGGGATATGCGGGAAATAAGAACAACCTATCAAAAGTCATAGGCCAGAAGCATTTTCGACTGGTTCAAGGCGACATCTGCGAGGGTGAACTCGTTAAATCACTCTTGGATGAAGAAGAGATTGACACGGTCGTTCATTTTGCAGCCGAATCGCACGTAGACAGATCTATTCTTGGCCCTGCCGCCTTCGTTCAAACGAACGTAGTTGGCACTTTTACTCTACTAGAAGCTTTTCGCAACCGTTGGCAAAGCAAAGGAAAACCAGCTCACTATCGTTTTCTACATGTCTCTACAGATGAGGTTTATGGCAGCTTAGAAGCAGACGATCCGGCCTTTACAGAAACTACCCCCTATGCGCCGAACAGTCCCTATTCGGCTTCCAAAGCAGGCAGCGATCACCTGGCGCGGGCCTATTTCCACACCTACGGCCTGCCCACGATCATTACAAACTGTTCTAACAACTACGGACCCTATCAGTTTCCCGAAAAGTTAATTCCGTTAATGTGCGTGAATATTTTACTGGGCAGGCCGCTGCCTGTCTATGGCGATGGCCAAAACGTACGCGACTGGCTGCACGTTAGCGATCACTGTGCAGCTATCGACGTTGTTCTACATAGGGCAATTCCTGGCGATGTGTACAACATCGGTGGCAATAATCAGGTGAAAAATCTAGATATCGTCTATCAACTGTGCGATCTAATGAGTGAACTAGCCGGAGATTTAATCAAAGAACCCCATAAGCTCGTTACCTTTGTGAGCGATCGCCCCGGACATGACCGCCGATATGCAATGGACATCTCCAAGATTAGGAAAAACCTAGGCTGGGCACCTGCTTACAGCTTTGAAACTGGGCTACGGCAGACCGTTGCCTGGTACCTAGCCAATCGGGATTGGTGGCAGCCGTTGCTCTCTCAGGAATACAAAGATTATTACGAGAATTTGTATGCTGACCGATGAACTTAGATCTCATGATTAGAACTACTGTCTTAGATGCTTTATTTTGTATCGGTTAACTACTACTCTACTGAGCTACTGTGTCAGCTTTTAAGGTCTGTAGCGGCGCTATCTTGCCCAGTGCCCTATCAGTTTATTATTGTCAACAATTCTCCAGACGACGAGTCTGTCTTAGAGCTACAGCAGGTGTTTGAGCACGTCAAAGTGCTAACCGCTGAGGGCAATTTAGGATTCGGCAGTGGGTGTAATTTGGGGTTGAGGTATGCATATCAGCAAGATCCCTGCTCACAGGTCTGGTTGATTAACCCGGATGCGACTTTGGTTAGGGGTGCGATCGCCTACAGCCAAGCCTGCTTCAAACGCTTCCCAACTCTCAGCATCCTAGGGACACGTATTCGAGCGAGCCAGGAAGATATCTGGTTTGCTCAAGGTCGTTTCAACCGATGGACAGGTTCTCTCAAGCACCGACTACCCAAAGCTCAGACCTTAAATCACTCAGTCAATCAGCCCCCCGCTGTGCTGTCGAGCCGTTGGGTGTCAGGCTGTAGCATGATTTTTAATTTGCAGCGGTTCGACCATTGTCCTGAGTTCGACCCTAACTTTTTCCTAGACTACGAAGATGCCGAAATCTGCGAGCGCTATTACTGTCAAGGGCACGAAATAGGCATTACTCAAGCGGTACTGGTTGACCATGCCGTATCAGCGATTACAAGCCGCAATCACCGTGCCAAGTTTCGCCACGCGACCTTTAGTAAGCTTTATTTTCTGTACAAACATGGCACTAGGATCGCCTTGGGCCTGAATCTTTTCTACATGCTGAGCTGGAGTCTTCAAGCTATTGCTATTTGATCGAGAGGCAGGAATTGGACGCTTTCAAGGCTGGCTAGACTTTATTAACTGGTGGTCAAAAGCCTTGACCCAGCAGTTACCGCCCGTGCCCTTCCGCCCAAAAACGGCGTTTACCCACCCGCAGCGATCGCCTAGGTAAGTGGTAGAGCGTGTGAGGACGGGCATAACAAGGGCAGTAGCAGGGAAAAAAGTATGCGATCGCTGGCACAAATAAGTGAGATTTAGGATGAAAGAAAGCGTACTTCAGACCCGCGATACGCTTGAAATCTTGTTTTTTTGCTCTGCCGAAAAGTCATCTTGCAACACCACATGAGGAGCCACATACGCTTCGATTCCATACCGTCTGGCTCGCAAAATAAGCTCAGAATCGGCATGATAATACGGTAAAAACGTAGCCTGATACAGACCTACCTGCTCAAAAACGCTGCGATGAATGAGCACACCATCTCAGGGTAGCGCATCGACCGATAGGATATCCTCGGACATAATGCCTGCGGGTAAATCTTCAGCGCGAGTATTTGCATACTGTAGCTGTAAGAATTTGGGCGTACCCAAAGGAGCTGAGTGCCCAACGCCCAAACTTTATCAGGTGGACTCAAATAGTCAATGCGGTTCCCGACTATTTTCAGACTGTGTCGTTGGGCTAACGCGATCAGGCGCTGTACGTGGTCAGGGGACACCACAGCATCGTCGTTAACCGTAAAAATAAGTCATAGCCATGATCAAGGACATAGCGTACGCCTGCATTAGTAGCACCTGCCCAATACTGTTTATCACTGACCTGTAGCAAGGTTACATCAGGATAGTGTTGTTGTACCTTGCTCGCCGTACCGTCAGGGGAGTCGGCGTCGACTATCACAATGCTGAGTGCCCCGTAGGTTTGCGCTGCGAACTGCGTTAGGAATCGTTAGGTTTTTTCCCAACGATTATAAGTGGGAATAACAGCAGCCATTCTGATCATTTATTTACCTTGGGTACGATGCTTGGTTTGTTTACGGTTGGGCCATTCGAGCTGAAAGAAGGGTCCGCGCGTGGAAAGATTGGGATTGTAATAAGGATCATTGTCCATGTAGCCGGTACATTCAAACTTATTCTGAAGACGTTCTATCTCTCCCTCATTAAGGCCGGTGACGCGGCTAATAGATTCGTAGTGAATGAGTTTTGCATAGGGCGTAAAGACGTTTCGATAACCTGCGGCGTGAGCCCGTAAACATAGGTCTACGTCGTTGTAGTTAAGGTCAAAGTTTTCATCGAAACCGCCTAGTTCCTCAAAGAGCACGCGCCTCATCATTAAGCAGGCACCAGTGATGCCTAAATAGTTTCGCGTTACTAGGCTAGAGCAATAGTAGCCGTCGTAGTCGCCTGCGCTTCTGTGAAAAGCGTGCCCAGGAATTCCTGCTAGCATCAAGATTCCAGCGTGCTGTAGCCGACCGTTGGGGTAAAACAACTTAGCACCCACGGCACCAATTTCTTTTTGCTGGGCGAGTTCCAACATCGCTTCTATCCAGTCGGGTGTGATAACTTTGGTGTCATCGTTAAGTATAAGTAAGATGTCTCCCTTGGCCGCGCGGGCGGCTAAGTTCATTCGCTCAGAAAAGTTGAAAGGGCGATCGCAGTGTAGGAGCTTTAAGTCTAATCCTTTAAGAGCGCTGATAACAGCACTGAGAGTCTTTTCTGAAATATCATTGCCGTCTACCAAAACGATTTCGATGTTGGAATAGGTGCTCAGAGTCCGAATGCTGTAAAGGCATTGTTCTACCAAACAGACTTGCTTACCGTTGATAGTGAGATGGGTTCCTGCACTAGGAATCAAGATGCTTACCAACGGTTTCTCTTCAATATGGCGACGCACTCTAAACAGTCCAGGTTTCACGCCTTCTTCAACCCATCCGGGGTACGGGCTGCGATCCACCATATCTTGCAGGGCCTTCTGCGCAGATTGATATGCCCACGGTTTAGCATCTACGCCAGATGACATTGAGGACGGTAAGACCCGCCAGTGGTATAGCACTTTAGGGATATGGTGAATCTGTGACGTATGTTCACTAATACGAAGTGCTAAGTCCCAGTCTTGAGCGCCGTCATAGGCACTTCTAAACCCACCGATTTTTCGCACTAGGCTTGTGCGATACACACTCAGGTGAAGCGTGTACATACAGGCGTGGAGATACTCAGGAGACCAGTCAGGCTTAAAGAAGGGGTTTTTCCGCTTACCCTTTGGCGTGATGTGATCTTCATCGGTGTATATGAAGTCAGCTTCAGGATGAGCCTGTATATGACTGGCAACTTCGTAAAGTGCGTTGGGTGCTAGTTCGTCATCATTATCAAGCAGCGCGATGAACTCACCTTGTGCGATCGCCAGCGCTTGATTGGTCGCTGCCGAAATTCCCCCGTTGGCATTGCAAAAAACAACGTGAATGCGCTCATCTCTTTGAGCGTAGGCTTCTAGAAGCGGTCGAACATGGTGTGCTGTTGAGGCATCGTCTGCTAGGCACAGTTGCCAGTGAGGGTAACTTTGCTTGAGAACAGAATCAACCGCGAGTGTCAGCCACTGCTCCTCAACGTTATAAACCGGGACTAGTAGACTAATTAGTGGGGTGCCGGTCAGAGGCCGCTGTAGGTCAGAAGCTGCACATGCTCTTTCTGTTTGCTTTATCCAGTTACTGTAGCTAGGTGAGAGTAGCCGATCTTTTACTCGGCGACCAATACCGCCTAGACCTTCAGCATAAAAAATGGTTCGAATAGTTTCAAGCTTAACCATCGGTTCTTGTATGCTGAATTGAGGTTCATGCAGCTTTTGCTAACATATTGTTTTCTTGTTGAAAAGCTGTTGTTTAGGTGCTACTGCTCTGGCTTTAGAGCTGTCACTGGTAAGCTCCAATTTACTTTGTGCAGTATTCCATACTCGGCCACATCAGAATCAAAGTATTGAATATTTTGAAAGCCCGTCTCCTGCATCTTTGCCGTTAGGTCTTTACGACAAAACACACGCATTTCTAACGTAGTACCTGGCCCACCGTGAAAAACCAAATCTTTGTAAGTATTAAATTCTCCGTCTGAGTTTTGATTGACTAAAATGTATTCCCTATTCTTAAAATTTACGATTTGATATTCGCCTAAATCAGGAAAATGTTTCTGAGTGTTGTCTTCATTCGTAAAGGGAACCGTTAAAATCAATATGCCGTCCGGTTTGAGCAGCTTATAAGCTCCTTCAAAAGCACTCAAAGAAGGCGGAGGGACATGCTCAAAGACATCGCTGGCAATGATGAAATCATATTTTTCAAAGTCTTTTCCGATAGGGTTTGTAATATCTAAGAATGGTTCTTGGTGAAAAAAAGTATTGACATAGCTAAGCTTTCTTGATAGAGGTTTTGCATAACCTTCCCAATCGCTAAGACCGATACCGACGCCCCCTGCTGTTTGCGAGAAATTATTCATAATCCGAGATTCTCCAAAGAGAGATACACTCAACAAGTGGACAACTACTCTCATTCGAACCGCAGAACTGCATTCTATACAGGAAGGGACGTCTCTATCAATTTTGGCAACATCACAGCTGTTGAAGGTGCCACAGATATTGCAGACGAACTGTGTAGCGTTTACATTGTCATTGGTTAAGGGACTGGGTTTGCCCCTAAAACTTTTCTTTAAGCTGAGAAGTGGAGATACGAACTTAAACATCAAAACATACCAACATTGAACGATGCGTGCTCCCTTAACTTCAACTCTCTAAAACTTTTGAATGTTAGAAAGGCAAGAAATAGGCCTGCGTTAGGCTCAGTGGAAGCGGCGAAAAATACGAGAGAGCAACGAGCGGTTGCCCGACGCTGAGCTAACGCTTGTCTTGGATATCACCGCACCAGCAGGCACCTTTCTCATGCAGTGCTCTGGCGATAAATTCCTAGAATAACTAGGCGTGCTTACAGATTTTTTTTTCATGACAGCCATGATATGCGTAGGTTTGATCGAGCCATTGCGAATAGAAGTTTCGTCGAACTGATGCACCCTATCAATAAAATCAGTATCCCACTTACCATTCGGATCAAAGTTATGCCCAAACCCGCGATCAACAAAAACGTCTATCACATTGGCAAACCCAATGAAGAGCTCAAAATTGAAATTTTTGATTAATAGGGGTAATATGTCTTGTGCTCTAATTCCCTCAAACCCTTCAGTGGAGCAATCCCAGTTCTCGTACATCATCTCAACTCTTTTTAGCTGATGATTGTATCTATAGCTTTCTGGGAGTTCTTTCCAGAAGTTATGCACGGCATCTAGGGCTTCAGGCCATCTTTGATGCCCATTTCGGCCTATCATATCGCTGGTAATAAAGGTTCCGTCTGGATGAAGCGATTTTTTAATTTCATTGAAGACACCTTCTAAATTTTGAATATGGTGCAGCGATTGATTGGCTATCACACTGACATATTCCTTACTTGCTTTCCATTGGTTAAAATCCAGTTCGATGAAGGACATGTTTTCAAGAATACCTTCTTTGTCAGCCAACTCACGCCCACGGTTGAGCATCGTTGGATTAAGGTCAATACATTCTAGGGAAAAGCTTTCAAGGCCCTGATCTTTAAGGCGCTTGGCTACTCTCACTTCAGTGTCACAATTACCAGAGCCGATGCTTACAAATGCAGGCTTTTCAACACCGCAGGAAGAAGCAGTATTAATCATGTAGTTGACGAAAAGATCGTCCGGATTACTAATGCCGTATTCCTCTAACCAAGGCCTTAGATGTTTATTAGACCAATAGTGATAGATCTTAGGCAACTCGTGGACATTGACATTTTGATTAAATATTTCTAACTCTTGTTTGATTCTTGCTTCATTATCTAGCATCTGTTTAATCCTCGTTCTTTACATCTCAATACCACGAGAGTCTGCCCCTCAATTCTATGAATAATCACAGAAGGTTATCATAGCTCAATCCCTTTTCTTGATGTGTCAAGAGCATTTTCTTAGTACGCTTAGCGTATGACTTGTGCTAGGGCACCTATGATCTTAGGTGAGAGCTTGTCCAAGGAAAATTTCGACCTTGCTGTGTCTAAGCCATTTTGAGAAAGCCTTTCCCAGGCTGCTTCAGATCTGTAAATCTGCGTGATCAAATTAGCAAAACTAGCAGGCTCATTAGCAATAGATACATCTAATCCGTGGGTAAGGCCCATTCCTTCTGCCGCGATTGATGTTGCAACGACAGGGACGCCAAAGCTCAGGCTAGAAACTACTTTTCCTTTCATACCTGCTCCGTACCTTAGCGGCGCGATGGATAATTTTACCCTTTCAAACAATGTGTGTAACTCAGGAACAAAGCCCTCAATTATAATATTCTCGCAGCTCAAACGTTGTATGCTGTCTGGAATGTTGGAGCCTGCAACGATAAAGCGACAGTCTGGTAAGTGCTCTCTAACTAAATCCCAGATCTCAGAAACAAAGTATTCAACAGCATCAATATTAGGCGTGTGCGAAAATCCGCCTAAGAAACAGATATCCTGACGTCCCTGAAAACCCCTTTTTCGACCCGGAATGTCACGGGCAATAGGAATTACGGCTGTTTTCGCTGAAGGAATCTGCTCTCGAACAACAGTCTCTTCGTCAGGGCTGATTAGGATAGTTAAGTCAGCTCTTTTAATAATCTTGAATTCTTTCTCTTTCAGGCTATCCGTTTTGCTGTTGTTTTCACCACTACTTGAGTGATGCCCACAGATGATCTCTCGTTCCCTGGATTCCCTTAAGAAATGCAAATCTACCGTATTAAAAATAATTTTTGCTTCGGGCGCATACCTTATCACATCCTCAATAACCTCTGATGCGACGACAACTCGTGATAAAACGATTACATCAAATTGATGACCATATGTTTTAAGATAATCGGCTATAGATTGCAGATAAGGTTGATACCAGCACTCAATGCCTAGTCGCTGTAGTTGTTCAGTATATTGTCCTGCATGGCCCTGATTATAATATGGAACAAAAGTCACGCCCCATCCCCCTTCGCAGGCAGTCTTTAAAAAGTTGAAGGTATCCGCTGAGCCAGAATCTTGATCGGGTGTAGGAAAAAGTGCATCGATCCATAGCAAAACGTTTTTTTTGTACGGTTCCCATGGAGAAAATCTAGCCTGGTTTGGATTTAGCTCCCTCATCAGCTGACGCTGCCATCGAACTTTGAACTTTGATTGATTAGTCAGTTGATATTGTTTAGTGCCTGATGTTAGGCTGATACCCGAACTTACACCCTCAAAGTGGATGAGCTTCGAGAAAGGAGTATAAATTACTTTGTAGCCAGCTTCTCTCACCCGGAACGCAAGGTCGGTATCTTCGTAGTAAGCCGGTTCATACCGTGTGTCGAAACCGCCAAGATCCGTCCATAGAGACCGAGAGATTGCCAGCGAAGCTCCAGAACAGTAATCTACTTCTCGGACGAAATTGTATCGGCAGTCAGTTGGAATACCCTCTCGACCATAGTTCCATCCTGAACCATCTTTAAAGACAAACCCACCCGCTTCTTGTAAAGTTCCATCTGCATAAAGCAGCATAGATCCTACTAACCCGACCTGAGGATCTTTTTTTAGAGGAGAAACCAGCTCTGATAACCAGTTAGGAAAAGGGATAGTATCGTTATTAAGAAAAACAATTATCTTACCATTTGCCGATTCAGCTGCACGATTACAGTTGAGCAGAAAACCGAGATTTTTAGCCTGTCTGACGTAATTAAGGCCATCAATGAGTGCTGAAATATTCTGTGTTTGATCGGTAGAATGATCGTCTGCCAAAATCACCTCAAAGGTATAGTCGGTTGCCTGAAGCGATAATCCTGCCAGAGAGCTTAATGTATATTCAATTTTATTGAATACGGGAATAATTACCGTGATATCTGGATCGATCACATTGCGGAAAGAAATCGACCGAGCTTTAGCGTAGATATCACCGGCGACCAATGTTCTCTCTAGGTTATCGTCGATTTCTCTGTTGATATTAGAAAGATGGTGGGCAGAAGTAAGACGACCTTCCTCTCTACCGTGCAGTAGATAATGCAGGAGTGGATTCATCCCTGACGCTTTGACGTCAGGATTGTCGTCTAGATAATACTTTGTATTAAAGTCAGGGTTAGGATTTCGACCTTCCTTTATGCCAAATATCATGTAGTGCAGCAGCGGGTCTTGATTCGAGCTTTTCACATCAGAGTATCTATTGAGATAGTAGTTGCTGTCGAACAGATCGCTACTTTGTAGCAGGATAAAGCTCTCATTAAGCTCACCATTTTGGGATGCTCGGTTCCAACGTAAGAAAACTCGGGTCAGGCGCTTCTTAATGACTTTAAAGAATGAAATAGCTTGCATCTTGTCAACTAAAACTTATATATGTTATCGGCTAATTTAGGATTGTCTCTAGTGCTTACTACAAATAGCGGTGTAGTAGTTCACGAACTTTCCAAAGCTTGCTTTTTTTGAATCTTTCTATTACCGTGTAAGCGCTTTGAAGTTCTACTTGGGTTCGCTGAAGCTCTGATTGAGCTTTTTGAAAATCTACTTGGGTTCGCTGAAGCTCTGATTGAGCTTTTTGAAACTCTGCCTGAGTTCGCTGAAGCTCTGATTGAGCTTTTTGAAATTCTGCCTGAGTTTGCTGAAGCTCTGATTGAGCTTTTTGAAATTCTGCCTGAGTTTGCTGAAGCTCTGATTGAGCTTTTTGAAATTCTGCCTGAGTTTGCTGAAGTTCTGCTTGCATTTGTCTTTCTGCGTTGATGACTGATGCTATCTGGATAACGGTTTGACTATACAAGTCATCATCGGCTTCTAAATACGTAGAGGCTGGTATCGGCTGAAGTGCTAAGTTTGAACAGGTAGCCAAGAAATAAATGGGCGATCGCAGACTAACTATACTTTGGCTGAGCCCTTCAGGTCCGTTCGTGAAAGAGGTTAGTTCTGAGTTAGCACTAACCTCTTCTTCTAAAGGGGTTAAAAATGAAGCAGAAGCGATTCTTTGTCCATAAATGCAAACGTGCTTAAAATACTTGCCGAGCAGGGTCTCTAACTCTTGGTAATACAGCTCTTTCACATGATAATCATTTTGGTAATTAGGTTCGTCAGAGTATGTCAGCTTATTGGGTGAGGAAATGATTAACATTCCTTCTGGTTTTAGTACTCTACAAATCTCTTGCATCATTTCCTCGTGTTGGTCGTGATGCTCAATCGTCTCGAAGGACGTTACAACCTCTATCGAAGACGTCAGTATAGGGATCTGTGCGCAGGAACCTACTTCAAATTGCAAGTTATCATGAGCGGCATATCTCTCTTTCGCATGCCCCACGGATTCTGAATCGATATCTACACCAATGACTGTTTTGGCTGAGCCAGCTAATAATGCTGCGCCGTAACCTTCCCCAGAGGCAATGTCAAGAACAGCCTTGTTTGTACAAAAATCTCGCGCAGCTGCATAACGGTGCAGGTGCTCATATTTTATGATGCCATGCTCACTAGGGACATACCGCTCTCCCGTAAAATCCATAGCTTTCTTTGAGGTTGAAAAAGACATCTAATTAACTCCTACCAAAGCTTGAGCGGCTGGAAACTCAATAGAAATAATTCTGCACTCACTAAAGCCTGCCAAGATAACCTGCCGCCAGGCATCACATCCATATTCTGTGAGCACTAAATAGTCCTTAGGCTGTGTTGTTTCTCTGCCGTGATAGCTTGGGGGAAAGCCTGTCCTGCTTATGGTGAGCCTGTCAACAACTATCGGCACTGTAAAAAGACAGAACCCGGCCTTTGGCTTGAGTACTCGACGGCACTCTGACAAAGCCCGAGTAGGGTGCTCTACGTGCTCAAGCGTATCTGAGTGAATGACAATGTCAAAGGTGGCGGCTTCAAAAGGTAGTGTCATCATGTTGTAATCTGGATACTTAATCAGCTTGTGACCCGGCATCTGCGCAAGCCAAGGTGTAAGCGAGCCCGCTTCGTTAATTTCTAAAACTTTGAGATGGCGAGTGGATCCATCTTTTACAAAGTCTAAAAACAGACCTTCAAAGTTTAGCACTTTCATAAAAGCCAATGCCAAAGCTATTGATCTCAAATTAGCCCCACAATTGAGGCATGAGAGTCCTTGCTGTCTATTTATATAATCAATTTCGTATGGAGAGAGACGCCACTCGTCTACCAGCTCTTTCCATAGGATTTCATGTTCTTGAAATTTTTGGGAGCCACAACAACAACAAGATAACTGTTCCGCGTTCATTCTATTGGTTGCCTATGAAAGATACTGTAGGGTCTACCGCTGAACCAAAGACTAAAAGAGATGTCTTTTTGACATCATGCGATACTTTTACGTCTGTCATTCTTAAAAAGCCGAAAGTCGATTCATTTTCTCCTGACTGCAACGCTATCGGAGAAAATAGCCAGTCTAATATTTCATGGCTCTCTTGTGTTCCATCAGCAACGGCAGGTTCTAAGGTGTAGTTATCGCTTTTAAGGTGAGGCCACTTCAATTCCATGAGAACCGTAACGACATCTCCTTTTTCTAAAGAGGGCAAAGGACACTTATATTGCCAAGTGTTCCAGCCTATGACGGGGACTCTTAGTCTGTCGAACATTTGAATCCCAACAATGGGCTGTTTGATTGTGTCGTGAGCTGTACACCTAATAGAGAAGACTAATAACTGTTCAGGCATGCAAAAATTAGTGTCGTTTCCTTCTTCATCTAAAACCTTAAAGTGCGTCAGTTCGCATCGACCTGTGCCACAACGCTCAGCATTTGAAAAGCCGATAAAGCGCTCATTGGTGTAAGCGTTAATGCTACTTGTAAGAGAGGAAGCTTTGTTGCTATTGAAAGCGTCCTGATTTGGCAGAGGAGGCTTATCCACAGGCAGCTCAGGGGGAACCGCTGCTGTTGAATTGGCATCTGCTGTGGCGTGAAACTGTTGGTTTATCTGTCGATATACCCAGGCTTGATAAGATTTGCTAACGTCAATTGGTAAACCGTGTTCTACGATGTGACCGCTATTAATCCATAGACATTTTGAGCACAAACGATTGATACTTCCAGCATCGTGGGAGACAAAAAGAATTGTACCGCCAGCCTCTTGAAAATCTTTGATTTTACTAATGCATTTGTGTACGAAAACACCGTCGCCTACAGATAGTGCTTCGTCCACAATTAGGATATCGGGATCTACATGTATAGCAACAGAAAATGCCAGCCTGACAAACATCCCACTGGAATAGACCTTGACCGGCTGATCGATAAATTCTCCAATATTAGCAAAGGCCACAATCTGATCGAACCTTGCTGTGATTTCTGCCTTGCTAAGTCCTAGTATACGGCCATTGAAAAAGACATTCTGCCGTCCTGTGAACTCTGGGTTGAATCCGCTTCCCAATTCTAGGAGTGCTGATATTCGGCCATTGACGGTTACTTCTCCTGCTGTGGCTTGCAATGTTCCTGCAATGAGCTGTAGTAACGTACTTTTCCCAGATCCATTGCGGCCAATGATCCCAATCGTTTCTCCCTTTGGAATCTCTAAATTGATATTCCGCAGCGCCCAGAACTCCTCCGCCCGTTGTTTCCCAGGCAGCAAAAGTTCCTTCAATCGATCCACCGGACGGTGATACCGCTTGAATACCTTAGAAACATTTGTGAGAGAGATTGCAGTATTATCAGTCATAAAAAACGACTCAATCAAAAGAGTAGGGGTTATACACCCTATAGCACGTCGGCGAACGCTGGACGCAGCTTTTTGTAGCACCAAAATCCAGCTACAAATACAGCAAAGCAAAGCCCTGTTGCCACTCCCCATTCGCCCCAATGGGTTACTTCACCTACCAAAACGATATCCCGATACATCTCCCCTATCGCGGCTAGCGGATTCACCCAAAAGATCCATTGCTGGAACGGCATGGGAATCATCTCTGCTGGATAAATCAGCGGTGTTGCGTAAAACCACAGGTTGAGAATGACGCCTAACGTTTGAGGGACGTCGCGGACAAACACCGTCAACCCTGCGCTCAGGTAACCCAGCCCTGCGGTTAGCAAAAGCTGTGGTATCCACACCAAAGGTAAGAGCAATAGTGTTGGATGCACCAAATTAGTTACAAACGCTACAAACACAATCAGCGCCATCAAGCCGAATGTACTTTCTAAAAAGCTGGATAGTATCGGTACTAGCGGCAACAAGCTCAGCGGAAATACCACCTTTTTGACTAAGTTAGGTTGTCCTACCACCGAACCGGATGCCTGTGTCAAGCCGCTACTAAAGGCAATCCACGGGACCAACCCCGAAAACAACCACAGGCCAAACACAAACGAATCATCTGCGTTCACCCCCTTCAGCGTTAGCTTCACTTGCAGCACAATCGCAAACACATAGGTATAGATGAAAAGATGGGATAGCTGATTGAGCAGTGGCCAAAGGTTGCCAAAGATAGAGCCCTTGTACCGAGCATTCATATCTCGCTGCACTAGCGTTCTTAAAAGGCTTAGCTTGGCCCACTGCGGCTCGCTTAGGGGAACGAGGGGTTTTAGTTTTATAGTTTGTCGCCATACCCAGCGTGCGATCGCTTTGGTAGACGCTTTAACAGGTCTTAGTAATGCCGCCATAGGTTGCGGTTACAAATTTATGCGTAACCATTTGAGCTAAGTGCAGTGGCACTATATCAAAAAAAGTGTGATCTCATCCCCTCTCTTTTTGCTGTAGTCAGCTAGACCATGCCGGAGATGATCTGTTTTGCCCTGCGAGCGTTGCCCTACCTAGCCTGTTTGAACCGTGCTGCTAGATTAGGTCGCTAGGTTGCTTTACCAGATTGCTTTACCAGATGGATTCACTATATTGATTTACTAGATTTATACGACATCGCGTATAGCGCGGCCAGCAGTCCCCAAGCCGAAAGATTGAGCCGCGCATCAAAGAGGACGACATCGAAAAGAGCAAACAATAGGCAGGCCAAAAACGCCAGTAGATAGCAAAGTAAAATAGCGCGATTAGTTTCAGATAGGCCTGACTTTTTTGACAGATAAGTCCGAATTGCTCGATAGAAAATCGTCCCAAAAACCACGCTAAATCCCACCATCACCGGAATGCCTGACTCGCTCGCCAGAAATAGCCAGATATTGTGAGCATGATAAATCCTGTCATAGCCTGAAATGCTGTTTGGCACATAAAGCTCTCGAAGTCCAGAAAATCCCCAGCCTAGCCAGGGCCGCTGCTGAATCATCTCGATCGCTAAACGCCAAACCCCAACCCGTGGATCGTTTGCAAAGATGTCCATGGAAAGCGATCGCCCGCCAATCCCGAACGCACTAACCGCCGCCGCTAGCGCCCCAGCACCCACCAAGCTAGAGATCCAGACCCATCGGTATCTGCGAGCGGCGTACAGTGCGATCGCAATCAGCACCAGCGCAATCAGCAACCCATTGCGCGATCCCGTGCAGAAAATTGCTCCAAAACAAAGCACTACCGCCAGACCCAAAGCCCATCGAGATTGAATCGCCGGAACTGGCTCTACTGCTGACTGGTCTGCCAAAGCCTTTAGCGCTAGCCCAAGGCCCAGACCCAATATCATCACCAGATAAGCGCTGAGCCCATTGGGATGATCGAACAAACTGCGTGACCTGTGGCCAAAATACGGCTCCTCATAAAGCCACTCTAGAAACCAAGCTGGCAGCTCAGAGGCTTTGAGCGTTGGAATCAAACTTTCAAACTTCAGGGCATATTCTGCTAGGGCGATCGCACACAGCGGCATAGCACTGAGCACCAGCCATCGGGCCAGCCGTTCTAGCACCGCAAAAGGGCTCGCCACCATCGCCGGATGGGTCACCCACACTCCCCAGATCGCAAAAAACGGTAGAAAATTCGTCAGCTGTAAAAAGGCATCCCCTCGGTTGAGCCCAAAGCTCGCACTCAACAGCAGCCCCAGCGTCAGCCAGCCGAATCCTACCTCCGCGCATTTTCGCCAAACCTGAGTGCCGCGCTGCCCCACAGCTGTCACCATCAGCCAAGCCATCACCAGCAGAGAACCATACATCGCGTAGGGCAGCGCCACAAAGCTAGCAAACCAGGCTTGGTCACGGGTCGGTAGAACGCTTTTCCATGCCCTAATACGCCCCATCACCAGCTAAAACCACCTGCACTGTCCGCATCAGAATATAGATATCCAGCCATACTGACCAGTTTGTAACGTAGTAAACATCAAAACTGACGCGCTCGTCGTAAGTGGCATTACTTCTTCCTGATACCTGCCATAGCCCCGTAATTCCGGGCAGTACCTGTAAATAGGAATCAAACTTATCACCGTAGTGCCACACCTCTGCCTGCACAATCGGCCTCGGCCCTACCATACTCATCTCACCTTTGAGCACATTCCATAGCTGCGGCAGTTCATCCAAACTCGTCCGCCGCAAAAATCCACCCACGCGGGTAATTCGAGGATCGTCTTTCAGCTTTTGCGCTTGTTCCCAGTGCTGTTGCATCTGCGGATAGCGCTCAAAATAATGCGCCAGAACCTGATCCGCATTTGCCACCATTGAGCGAAATTTCCATACCCTAAACAGCTTTCCCCCGCGACCGATCCGCGTTTGCTGATAAAAGATTGGCCCTGGAGAGTCCCAGAAAATCAACAGGCTAATCAGCGCTATCAGCGGCAGGCAGGTCAGCCCAATCACACCCACGAGCACCTTATCTAAGATTGCTTTGAGCAGTCTCGGTCCTGGCAAGAATAGCTGCTGACGTACTTCTAAGCCCAGCAAACCACCAAGATCTTTGGCCGCCACCCACAAGCTCGCCATGCCAAACAGATCGGGAATCAGCATCAAATGCGGGAACAGCTTGCCATAGCGCTCCACCAAGGGAAAGAGCTGGCGACAAGAGACGCCTGGCATGGCGACAATAGCATAAGGAATCTTCAGATCTCTGGCGATAATGGGTGCGGCCATGAGCTGCCCCACCACTGGCACATCTGCCAAAAAGCCGTGCTTTTCTAGATTGTCATCTAGCACAGCCACTGGCTTCAATCCCAAGGTTGGATGCCGTTGCAACATCCGAATCACCATCTCTCCCGTTTTACCCGCTCCCATCACCACGACCGGATATCCCCACCAGGATTGACGCGCGCAAAGCGATCGCACGCCATGCCGCCCAACTATTACTAGCAGCAAAGACAGCAGCCACGCCATTAAAAAAGCTCCCCGAGAATACAGCTTAATTTCTCGAAATAAGAATATAGAGGAGCCTAACAGCAAATATACCAGCGTCGTTGTCAGCGACAGCCGCCTGAGTTCTTCAACTGGACTAATGGCAACACCGGGATATAGACCCACCAGCGCATAAGCTAGAACAAAAAGCACCATCAAGGGCCAGAGTCGCCAGTACAGAAGCGGATCGAATTGACCGTTGAACAGCAGCCGCACCCAGACACTGACAACCCCCGATATACTGTGACAAAGCACATCAGTGCCTATCATGATGACTGGAGTGAGCCTGTAAAAAGGGGGCACAGGGGCAATAGCATGACGGCTGTAGACCATGCGATCGCTCTTAGACTCAGCAGAAAAAGAAGTTGTCACTGTACTGGCGACTCTTATTCGACGATTACTGGCAAAAGTGGCTGGTTAGTGACTAACACTATCAGATGTCTGAAACTGCGTCCAAGCCTGCTCCACAAACGCCTCAAAGCGCGACTTAAAACATGCGATTGAAAATGTCTCAGCATGGGCTCTTAGTACCGTTGGATTGAACAGTATCTCCCTAGTATGTAGCTGTCTGACAGACTCTACCAAACTTTCCACCGTCTGTTCTAGAAAGAGCAGACCAGTTTTACCATGGATCACAGTTTCGGCCTGTCCCCCCTTTGCATAGGCAATTACAGGCGCGCCTGCAGCCTGCGCCTCTACGGGCGTAATTCCAAAATCTTCTTCTGGGGGAAAGACAAAGCCTCGACAGCGCTGCATATAATCTTCAACAACCTCATCAGACTGCCAGCCCAAAAATTGAATATTCCCGTTAGCCCTCTGTTCTAAAACCGAGCGAGTATCGCCATCACCAATCACAACCAGCGGCAAATTCAACTGATTGAACGCGGCAATCGTCAAATCTACACGCTTATATGGCACAAACCGCGACACCGTTAAGTAAAAATCATCCCGCTTTGCATCCGCAACAAATCGCTGTGTGTCTACAGGCGGATAGATCACATCAGCGCTGCGGCGATAGGTCTTCTCCACTCGCCTAGCGACATAGCGAGAATTCGCAATGTAGCGGTCTACCCGGTTCACACTCATCACATCCCACAAGCGTAAGTAGTGTAAAACCGCCCGGATAGGCCAGCTTTTCGCCCCTTTATCCAACCCGCTTCGACGCAAATACTGATGCTGAAATTCCCACCCATAGCGCAAAGGCGTATGCACATAGCAAATATGTAATTGGTCAGGGCGGGTAATTACCCCTTTAGCAACAGCGTGGTGGCTAGAAATAATCAGCTCATAATCAGACAAGTCAAACTGCTCTATCGCTAAAGGCATCAGCGGCAGGTAATTGCGAAAGGAACTCTCAGCAAAGGGAAGACGTTGAATAAACGAAGTTGTAACCGGTTTATTCTGAATGAAGGTGCGCTGATTGGCAGGCAAAAAATCGACCAGGCTATAGAGATGCGCATCGGGGTAAATATTCAAAATTTGTTGAACGACTTTTTCTGAACCCGAATGACTTGCTAACCACTCATGAATGACAGCCACTTTTCTCATACGCTGAAGGCTTCTTAAAGCTATGGAAAACCCTGTATTGACAAACCTATATTGACAAACCATTGCCGACAAAGGGGCAAATGATAACTTTCGCTAATGCTATTCGGGAACTCAAAAAGTCGTCCACGCAACTATTCTACGTCACATAGACTGCGTCACATAGACTGCGGCTCCCTTAAGTCAGGTGGGAAAAATGGACTGTATGCAACTGCATGTGGCCCATTTGTTATACGAGGCTCATAGATGAGAGTAAGACGACCAGTAAAGGACTGTTGGCTGGCCGTCAATTTGTCTGGAATTCTTCCTGGACTTGGCCAATGGTATGGCGATCAGTGGATCAAGGCAATTGCTATCTCTTGTGTTTTTGTTGTTCTTATCAGCTATGCGCTGTGGTCTTTGTTCGCGGCGGAAGGCAGCACGATCAAAGCCTTTTGGCTGATGGGAGCGGCGGTGGTTGTTTACTGCCTGAATGTGTGGGATGCGTTCGCGACGGTGGGGCGACCGCTGTATCCGCTGGGGAATAAGCGGCAGGGACAGGACGTTTGGTATGGCGTTTTTCTTTCTCAGATTTTGCCGGGGCTAGGGCAGTGGTATCTGGGCAAGGCGGTGATTGGTGGGGTATTTTTAGCAACTGGCGTGAGCTTGGCGATGATGGCGAATAGCTGGCCTGTGCTGTTGCCAATTGCTTGTACGGTGTGGTCGATTGCGGGCTATCATGCCTATCGCGCTGCGCCAGTAAGTCCCGCGCAAAAGCCGAGCCGATCAGGAACGATGCTGGCGATTGTGGTGGTGGGCAGTCTGCTGCTGCGGCTGGGCATTGGCAGCGTACCGATGTGGATAGATCAGGCGGTGCTGCAGTGTATTGTGCCGAGCGAGTCGATGGTGCCGACGCTACAGGTGGGCGATCGCACTTTCGTCAGCCGAGACAGTCTCTATCAGCCAAAGTTCAAAGATATTGTTGTTTTTACGCCACCGCCTGAAGCCATTAACGTCCTCGAAGCCGAGCCTGAAGCATTGTTTGTCAAGCGAGTAATCGGATTGCCCGGACAGAAAGTCGAGGTTCGAGCAGGCAAAGTGTGGGTTAACCAACAGCTTTTAGAAGAAGCGTATGTCAGCGTGCCGATTGGCTATCAGTGGGGACCAGAGCTAGTTCCACCACAGTCTTACTTTGTGCTAGGTGACAATCGTAATGCGAGTGGAGATTCTCACGTGTGGGGATTTTTGCCAAGAGAGAATATCATTGGTCAGGCGTATAAGATCTATTGGCCGATGGATCGGGTGCGATCGCTTCAGCGTTGACTTGTCAAATCGCTTCAGCGTTCATGCACCAAATCACCACAGAGCTAACCATGTGCCTTCCTTCTCTTTTTTAGCAGCCGGTACCAGCTATGCAGCGGGCTGATCAAACTTGCTACATACAGGCTCATTTCACTAGCGCTGACAGTATCTATAAGCACTAGCTGGCGATAGCGGCAAACATGAACAACAATCTTTTTGAGGTCATTTGCAGCATAAGGAAGCACCATCAAAGGTCTCTTCCACCTGGCAAAGCTCAACATGCGAGTGTGATAGCGGCTAAGGCCAATTCCCCAGCAAAGCGTTGTTAGATAATCACGGGTCAACCGCTTTCCTGGAATCTCGTGGTGCATCATCATCTTCGCGTTGTACCAGACTTGCCAACCAGCCTGCTGAATCTGCAAGACAGCTTCTAAATCTTCGCCCGCTTCTCTATCGCCAAACTTTTCAGCTAATCTGCGCTCTTCTGGTACGTTGTC
>CAWCWM010000018.1:0-39586 GCA_963799265.1 uncultured cyanobacterium | reverse complement strand
AATCCCAACCCGGAATTACCCGACTGCCCAGTTCTGGCCTCGTCCACTCGATAAAAACGGTCAAAAATTTTGGCTTGATGCTCAGGCGAAATGCCTATGCCCGTATCGCTGACCAGAATCAAAGCCTGCTCTTGAGAGCGCTTAAGTATCACTTTCACCTGACCACCCTCTGGTGTATAGGTAATGGCATTGTTGACTAAGTTCAAAACTAGGCGATAAAGCTGTTCTTCATTGCCCAGCACTGCCAAAGCTTCTTTTACTTGAAGATCAGCCGCAAGCATAACACCCTCAGCCATTGCAAAAGCGGCCATCTCTTCAAGAATATCGCTGATGATATCTTGCAAGCAGCACATACTCTTAACAGGTAATTTCTTCTCACTGTCTAATCTAGACAGTAACAACAAATCACTTACCAAAGTCGTTAACCTTTGATTTTGACGATGAACAACCTTGAGCGTTTCCTGCGCTTCTTCTTCTGATACTTTTGGCATCATGAGTACCGATTCTACAGTGGCCCTCACTGCGGCTAACGGTGTTCGTAATTCGTGAGCCGCATCCGCTGTAAAACGCTGAATTTGCTGATACGACTGATATATTGGGCGCATGGCTAAAGCAGCCAACCACCAGCTCGCCGCCGTTACCAGGGCTAGCGACAGTAGTAGACCAACCAGTAGGCTCCAGCGTACTGAACTCAAGTATTGATCGAATTCTTGAAAAGATCGGCCTACCGAAAGGTATGCCCAAACCTCTTGATTGCCATTTTCTAGTGGCAGCGTTGTCTGGTGATATTCCACACCATTTTCGTCTTCTAGCGTTTGCCAAAGCGGAACAAGAGTACTTACAGGTAATTCTGTAGAGACGGCTAGTTCATCAGGACGAGTACCTGCTGTAGCCAGCAGTTCCCCTTCTGGGCTGATGATACGCATGTAGTAGTCGTATTGATAAGCTTGCTGCGAGCGATGAGATGAGTCGTCCGCTGCCCTTTGAGCTAGTTCGTCAGATTGCTGTCCTGAAACTGTATCTGTACAAGGTTCTCCTAAAATACACAGCTCGGGTAAAAGCTGTGGAGGGACTTGTCCCAGTTGCTGTGGCATAGAAGCATTGGCTTCTATGGCATCATGAGTGGCATCAGCAACCGACTTTATTTCACGGTCAAGCGTAACTTCGTGAGCATGGTCAATCGCTTGATAAACCCCGAGACTTAGCAACGTCAGAATCGTACTCATCACGCCTGTATACCAAATCGCTAGCCGTAAACGAGAACGGCGAAACAGTCGGTACTGCGGCCCACTAGCGGATTCATCAAGAACCCGGACAGACGCTTTATTCCGAATGGTTGAAACGATATCCCATGCCATAAACGGTTTCAATCAGGTGACCATACTGCTCTAGCTTACGTCGCAATAATCGCATTTGTGCGGCGACGACGTTGCTATTATGCTCAGCTCCAAATTCCCAGAGCTGATTAAGTACCTGGTCGCGGGTAACAATTTGATTGGGGTGTTCCATGAAATATTGCAGCAGCATAAACTCTTTTTGAGTCAGTTCGATGGGCTTTTCTGATGCCTCACCAGGATCGAGGACAGCAATTCTGCGATCGCAATCTAACAGCAAAGGCCCTTTCTGAATGCGCGTCGGCTTGAGTTCAGGCGATCGCCGTCTAAGCGCTCGTAATCGCGCTAGCAATTCAGCCATGCTAAACGGCTTTACAAGATAGTCATCTGCACCAGAATCTAATCCAGCAATTCGATCTTCTACCCTATCTTTTGAAGTCAGCATCAGTACAGGCAACGCCAAAGAGCGCGATCTTAACCACTGGCAAAGCTCAACGCCTGTTGTTCCTGGCAGCATCCAGTCAAACACACACAAGGTGTAGACAGAAGCGTCGTATTCCAAAAATCCGAGCGCCTCATCACCTGAACTGGCCCAGTCCACTACATAGCCTTCTCTTGTCAGCACTCGCTTAATTGCCTTACCCAAATCTGGCTCATCTTCGGCAAGCAAAACACGCATGGATTAATCCCCTCATAGTAGATATAGTCACCGCTCACGTCGCTCGCGAATCTCTGCTCAAGTGTCTTGAACAAATTCCGCACGCAGTGGCTAAATTTAGAGTAAACTCTACAGCTCACTTTAGAGTCAAGGGGTTTTTCAGAAAAAGACAATGCTGTCTGGTCAGCAATTTTTTACGCTAGGTGAAGCATACTTCCAAAAACGGTATGGATTGCCTTTTCATGCATTTCTTTTGTACATCTAGGACACATCCAGTGGAATTGTCTCAATTAACGGGCAAATATCTCCTGGCTGGGGGTGCAGGACAGCAGCAGTCCAACTGTCTCGATATGCTTCTAGCCCTCGCTTGAATGTTTTTATTTCCCTAATCTGATTGTCCAGCTTCTCAATCTTTTCTTGCAGTAATGACTGTACCAGTTCGCAGGGCACATCACCTTGCTGATGAACGTTCAAAATTTCCTTCACGTCTTCTAGCAGGAACCCTAGAGACTGAGCTTTTTTGATGAATTGCACCTGCTGTACCGCTTCTGGCGGGTAGTAGCGATAGCTGTTTTCACCCCGCTTAGAATCCAGTAATCCCAAACTTTCGTAGTAACGCAGTGCGCCCACCGCGACACCCGTTTGTTTAGAAACCTCACCGATTTTCAATCGTGCTTTGACAACCATATCCCGCTGCTTTTTTGGCATGAACTTCTAGTTCCATCGTAGACCCTGTACCTAGCTAGAAAGTCTAGTTTCTATTTCATCTCCATTTCATAATCATCTGTCATTCTGATCGGTTGAAGGGCTTTTTTAACGTATGCAGACTAACCTCAAGCGGTTAAATCCGATCAAAGATCATCTGGCGGAAATCGTAACTTTCGGCCTTCTAGCGATCCTGTATTTTCCACTAATAATCTACTGGATTGACGGTTGGCTCAATAAGTCCATCAGTATCGACCACGAGTACTTTTCTTTCGCCCTACTTGGATTTCCCTACGCAGCGATCGCAGCCTGGGAATTACGACACCGCTGGAATGAACTACCTGATCGAGCCAATTTTCTAGGGCTATCCCTATTGGTAACAGCAGGCGTCTTTTATGTCAGCCAGCTCCAAAACTTGATGAATTTATCGCTGCCGCTCATGCTAAGCAGCCTCGCACTCCTGTCAAAAGGGTTCGCAGGACTTAGGCTGATGGCTTTTCCACTCTTGTTTATAGCGCTCGCAACGCCCACTGCCCTTCCCTATCTCATAGTCCCCTACCTACTGCCGCTACAGCAATTTATCGCCTCAGTGGTTGGCTTTCTGCTGACGCAGATAGGCATGAACGTGACCGTCGATCAGATTTACGTTTTTGTAAACGAACGCATCGTAGAAGTTGCACCCTACTGCGCTGGACTCAAAATGATGATGACATCTGTGTATGTTGGGCTAATACTCTTGCACCGTACAGGCAGTATTCACTCTCGGACTAAGACCGCTTTCTTATTAGTCAGCGCGGCGCTGATTAGCGTTGTGGGCAATATCATTCGGAATACGCTTCTCTCTTTCTTCCATGGCACCGACAACACTGCAATGTTTGCTTGGATTCATGATAGTTGGGGTGGCGACGTTTTCTCTGCCCTTTTGCTGTTCAGTGTATTGCTACTGATGAAAGGCATCGATAAATTTGCAGATTCTATCGAGATGACTTCGATACAAAATAGGAAAGACAGGCCCGTCACCTTCTAGCAGCTTGTGACACCTATTTCTTCCTGGCTAACTTCAATCAATCTAAAAACTGTTAGATAAAGCTACGCTAACTTCTGACAAAAAACCCTTCCAAGACCTACTTAATCACGTCTACAGTTTTCATATTTAGAGGCTCAAATGAATCGTCAATTCCTCAAGCCAAAAGTCTTTTCTGCTGGATTACTTGCGGCTAGCCTACTGCTGGTCGGCTGTACGGCTGCTCAAAACTCGGGAGCCTCTGAAAATGTAACAGCAACTGCTGAGGCTCAGGCCGTTTTAGCAAGCGAAATCACGGTCTATCGTAGCCCTACGTGCGGCTGCTGTAGCAAGTGGATAAACCATGCGGAAGCTGCTGGCTTTCAAGTGAAAGACGAAGTAACTGAGGACATGAGCGCAATCAAGCAGCAGTACGGCGTTCCACAAAGTCTCACATCTTGCCATACAACGGTAGTAGGTGACTATGTTGTTGAAGGGCATGTTCCAGTCGAAGATGTACAGCGGCTATTAGTTGAGAAGCCAGACGTAGCCGGAATTGCCGTACCCGGAATGCCCATCGGCTCTCCAGGGATGGAATCGGGAGACTACACAGAACCTTACACCGTCTTCTCGTTTACAGAGTCAGGTGAAACCGCCGCTTTCGCTGAACATTCTTAGACAGCTTATAATTAGGCATCTCTATAGATGATAGATATCTCTTACACCTTCACGTTGCGGCCTTTCAGGTTGTGAGCCAAGATGGTAAATTTGAGAATTTTCCTCATAGGAGTGTTTACCACGGCAATATTCTTGACCACGAAGAGCTTGGTATGATGGGTGTCATAGATATGCAGGCATAGCCGTTATCAATGAAACGACGTCAGTTTAATCGCCAGGTTGTGGGGCTTGTGACCGCTACCGCTAGCATCCCGCTACTGTCTCGCTGTGCGCGTAACAACAACGCCTCAAACCGTAGCAATCCCTTGCAGCGATTGACCAGTCAAGACGGATTACTAGAACTCTCTTTAACGGCTAAAGCGCAAACCCAAAATATTGCCAACCAGTCTATACAGCGGCTTGCTTACAATGGCCAATTCCCAGGCCCCATTCTTGAAGCTCGCGCAGGCGATACGGTTCGACTCACGCTAGCCAATGAGCTAGATAACCCTACCAATCTTCACTATCACGGCTTACATATTTCACCCGAAGTGGACAATGTTTTTCGAGAGGTGCCTGCTGGGGAGCAGTACACCTACGAATTTCAAATCCCTGAAAATCATCCAGCCGTCACAGGTTGGTATCATCCTCACTACCACAGTAAAGTTGCATCACAGGTCTTTGGCGGACTCGCAGGGCCGCTGATTGTTCGAGGAAAGTTAGACAATATTTCTGAGCTTCAAGAAGCTGAAGAGGCTCTTTTGTTGCTGCAAGATGTTGATCCGAGAGTGCAGGCTGATTCTGAATCGCTGCCAACGTTAGCTAAAAGGTGGGGGCGCGAAGGGAACCTGCTATTGGCAAACGGACAGCAGAATCCAGTAATCGACTTACCCCAAAATGGACTGCTGCGGCTGCGGCTAGTCAACGCTTCTGCGTCTCGGATTTATAAACTTCAGCTACAGGAGCATCCTTGGTATTTGATGGCGACCGATAGAGGGGCGATTGCAGAACCGGTTGAACTCGAAACACTTTCACTTTCTCCCGGCGAACGCGCAGAACTGCTCATTCCAGGGCAAAGAGAACCGGGTGATTATAAGCTGCTGAGCTTGCCATACGACCGTGGCATAACGGATATGATTCAGGGTATGGGTAGCAGCGTTGAGCAGATGCCTGGAGTTGTAATGCCGACAGAAACAACCATTGCGACATTGCGCTACGCAAAAGGAAATCGCACCTCGCCTCTCCCACTTCCCAAGGCGCTCATTCCCGTCGAGCCGTTGACAGAACCTGTAAAAAACCGAGAATTTGTACTCAATCACGGTATTGATTCCACCGCAGGCGCAACAGGCTTCATCATCAACGGCCAGTCCTTTGTGATGGATCGGATAAACACTCAGGTACAGCTCAATCAGATAGAAGATTGGGAGATCATCAACAAAGCCAGCATGGATCATCCCTTTCATTTACACACTAATCGTTTCCAAGTAATAGAGCGCAATGGAAAGCCTGTACCAATGCTTGCATGGAAAGATACGGTGAGCGTTGGCAGCTACGAAACCGTCAAAATCAGAGTTAAATTTGAAGACTATACGGGCCGCAGCGTCTATCACTGCCACATTCTCGACCACGAAGATCAAGGCATGATGGGAATCGTAGAGATTTCCTAAATAGACCAGTGCTGTAGACCGATGAAGATTGAGATCGCCCAATCAAATCCCACACACAAGGGTGGATACCATCGCTGAGAAATTTTCGCTCCTGCCGATTGTGCATGATGGAATAAGTCCCAAACACCATGCAATACGTAACCTGCGACTAACCAGACAGGTGAAACCCATAGCCCGAGTAACGCTAGGACAACACAGAGCAGAGCGATTGCGGTCTCCAGCAAAACATTCTGACGCTGCTTTTGAGCAATTGCAGAACCCACGTACACAGAACTGATTGCCGCTAACCCTACCGCCAGAATATCCAATCTGGGTTCAGCCGAAACAAAGCTCAGTAGACTAGAGGCTATTATTGCCAGCAGTATTCCTATAAAAAATGGAAAGAATCTTTGTACCCAGCTCTCTGACTGTCCGGTTGAGGACTCTTGAGAATGTGACATCAGCAAACCTCTGTCTAACGTTTCAGTATCAGGCTAAAGCCTACAGCTGACCTCAGAGTCAAGCCCGCCGCGTCATGGTTGCAGTATCTAGCTACAAAAGCATTTGCATCCTCTGACAGACAACTATTTCATTCTGATTTCACATTTATCTGAATGCCAGACAGCTAAGTCGATAGGACATCTCCTATATGCTCGTAAAGCCATGAGGTCTTAGCGTCAAGCTTCTTTCAGCAGCCGCTGAAACCACGCTTACAAAAGAGGAAAGGAAGATTTTTCAATCTAGTTTCAGAAGGTACTTTCACCCCCTTGACTCTCTCCTAGACTGTAGGGTTTATGCTACCAACAGCTATAAGGCAGAACATCTATGTTCTTATCTTTTGAAGCAAATGTATGCGGAGTAGATTTTCAATGAAACTACAGTTCGACGTTCCAAATATGGCCTGCGGTTCCTGCGCTAGAGCCATCACCAGCGCGGTTAAAGCGACTGATCAAAATGCGCAAGTTGAGGCCGATCCTAAAACCAAAAAGGTCGAGGTAGAAACAGACTCTTCTGAAGACGACATCAAAGCAGCCATCAAAGGCGCTGGATACACCGTTTCCTAAACCAGATCCGTCACACCTTCTCCTTTATTCTGTTATTCGTCAGAGGCTTGCTATGACTGCAACTACCCTAAAACTCAAAGGTATGAGCTGTGCCTCCTGTGCCAACAGCATTGAATCGGCTATCCAACAGGTGCCGGGGGTCAGTGATGTTCAGGTAAACTTTGCCGCTGAGCAGGCCAGCGTTGAATACAACGAGCGCGATACTAACCTGGAGAAAATTCAGGCGGCGGTGGCAGATGCGGGGTATGAGGCGAGTCAAAGAGAAGACCTGAGCATTGGTGAAGAGGATGCCAAAGAACAAGAAGAGCGAAAAGCGCAACAGCGATCGCTACTACATAAAGTCGTTGTCAGTGGCGTCATCGGTGTTGTGCTTATTCTTGGGACGCTACCCATGATGATAGGTGTAGATATTCCAGGCTGGCCAATGTTCTTACACAACGCTTGGCTTCAGCTTGTACTGGCAACACCTGTCTTATTTTGGTGTGGTCAGGCTTTCTTCGTGGGTGCATGGAAAGCGTTTACGCATCGCGCTGCCAATATGAATACCCTGATTGCCTTGGGAACAGGTGCAGCCTATCTCTATTCTCTCTTTATCACGCTGTTCCCTGGCTTCTTACTCTCTCAGGGGCTAGCGGCAGATGTTTACTATGAGGCAGCAGTGGTAATTATTGCGCTGCTGCTATTGGGGCGCTACCTCGAAAATCGCGCTAAAGGAGAAACTTCAGATGCGATTCGTCAGCTCATGGGCCTGCAAGCGAATACGGCAAGGGTTGTGAGAAATGGAGAAGAAGTCGATTTAGCGATAGAGGATGTTGTTGTTGGCGACGTAATCATCGTGCGCCCTGGCGAGAAGATTCCGGTAGATGGTGAAGTCACAGAAGGCACCTCTACAGTGGACGAATCCATGGTGACTGGGGAACCTGTCCCGGTGACAAAGGAAAAAGGTGCGGAGGTCATCGGCGCGACGATTAACAAAACGGGGAGCTTCAGGTTTGAGGCATCTCGGGTGGGAAGAGATACTGTGCTGGCTCAAATTGTGCAGCTCGTACAGGACGCTCAAGGCTCGAAAGCGCCTATTCAGAAGCTGGCCGATCAGGTAACGGGATGGTTTGTGCCTGTGGTGATTGCGATCGCCATAACAACCTTTGTCCTCTGGTTCACCATCATGGGCAACCTCACTCTCGCGCTACTGACCACCGTTGGCGTTCTCATCATTGCCTGTCCCTGCGCGTTGGGCCTAGCAACCCCAACCTCAATCATGGTCGGTACAGGTAAAGGCGCTGAAAACGGCATTTTGATCAAAGATGCGGAAAGCCTGGAACGCGCTCATAAGCTACAGGCAGTTGTGGTAGATAAAACCGGAACCCTAACCGAAGGCAGGCCAACCGTTACCGATTACCTCACCGTACGCGGCACCGCCCACAGTAACGAAATTAGGCTATTGCAGATGGCAGCAGCGGTAGAACGAAATTCAGAGCATCCTCTGGCTGAAGCTGTAGTGAACTATGCCATCTCTCAGGGCATCGAGAAGAAGAAGCTGACAGGTGTACGAGACTTTGATGCAGTAACCGGGAGAGGCGTGAAAGGCACCATTAACGGTCATCTGGTGCAGATTGGCACCGAGCGCTGGATGCAAAGCTTGGGCGTAGATACGGCTCCCCTTCAGTCTCAGCGTAAAGCTTGGGAATCAGCAGCTAAGACGACCGCTTGGATTACGGTCGATGGCAAAGCTGAGGGGCTGATGGGCATTTCTGACGCGCTGAAGAAGACTTCTGCGGGCGCGGTGAGTGCGTTACAGAAGATGGGGTTAGAAGTGGTGATGCTCACTGGCGATAATCAACAGACGGCGGAGGCGATCGCCCAGGAAGTCGGCATTCGTCGCGTATTTGCTGAAGTGCGCCCAGATCAGAAAGCAGCGCAGATTAAACAACTACAGTCTGAAGCCCCTGAAAAGAACAGACAGGTGGCGATGGTGGGTGACGGTATTAATGACGCGCCCGCGTTGGCTCAGGCAGATGTGGGAATTTCGATTGGAACGGGAACAGATGTAGCGATCGCAGCTAGCGATATCACACTCATCTCCGGCGACCTTCAGGGCATCGTCACCGCCATTCAGCTCAGTAAAGCCACCATCTCCAACATCCGGCAAAACCTGTTCTTCGCCTTCATCTACAACGTTGCCGGTATTCCAATCGCTGCGGGTATTCTCTATCCCATCTTTGGCTGGCTATTGAATCCGATTATCGCGGGCGCGGCAATGGCTTTCAGCTCAGTCTCTGTGGTGACTAACGCACTCAGACTCAGGAACTTTCGACCCACTGCTCAAGCACCTATTAAATACAGGGACGTTCGCTGAAAACAGGTAAATACATGAAATTGCAACTTCCTAAAGGTAGCTGGCTGCTCGGTAGTCTCTTAAGCACTGGCCTATTGTTTGGCATTGCGCCTACGGCTCAAGCCCAAATTGCTGAACCCGATACCAATGAATTTCGCCGAATAGAACAACCGCTGGGATTAAAGACAGGCATCGCAGCGGCTGGCGCTGGACTCATTGGCCTTGAGCTATGGTGGTTTCTCTTGAGCAAGAACAAAGCTCAAACGGCTCAGGTGTCTGAAGGCGTTCAGTCCATAGATATTACAGTCGATGGCGGCTACTCGCCCGACCAGATTGTGGTGCAGGCAGGTCAACCCGTCCGGCTCAACTTCTTGCGGAAAGATCCCAGTAGCTGCCTAGAGCGAATCATTCTGCCAGATTTCAATAAGGCGGTAGATCTACCACTCAACAAGGAGACCGCTATCGAGGTTGTACCGCCCAAGGCAGGCAACTACATTTTTCACTGTGGCATGAATATGTTTCGCGGGACGCTTACTGCAAAAGAAGGCTCATAACACCATTGTTTTGCCTCTTTCATTCCTATTTCATATTTGTCTGTAATACTGCTTGCGAGCCTTCTTACAAAACTCAAGCACATGGCACCTTCTTCCACTCGCTACCGCATAGCCCTTTTGGGCACGACGTTTGCTGTTGGCACTCAGCTATTATCGGCTCGTCAGGCGATCGCCCATGAAGACCACTACAAAACCGAGGAAGCAGAAAAGACAACTTCTTCAGCGGATAGCGAACAACCTGACCTCTCCGCCGAACCAGCTAATAGCTCAGAGAAGCCCGCTCAGGAAGTAGTTCCTGCATCCAAGACTAACGCGCTCAGCACAGAGACTAACGCTTTACCTGCGGATCAGCAGTTGGACAATGAGACGGCTGTTCAGGCTATCCCTACAAGTCAAGAACCCATGAATACTTCTAGATCTGGACTCTTTAACGGCTTCTCTATAGGCTTAGGCGAAACATTGCTAGCACTTATTGTTATAGGGCCTTTCCTGCTACGCTCCTGGAAGAAGAGATCCCAGGCATAACGGTGGCTTAAACAGAAATAATAGAGTCTTTTACTATGGCAATCAATCGAGTTCGTTTGCGGCAGCTACACAAGGCGCTTGTTCCTTTTATGGTGCTTCCGCTATTGCTAACGCTAACAACAGGAACGCTCTTTCAGTTTGCAGTAGCGGGCGATCGCGCAAATGATTTTCTCTGGTTACTAGAGTTGCATAGAGGCAAGTTTGGACAGGTCAATCTAGAGTTTCTCTACCCTATTCTTAACGCGCTGGGGCTTCTAACTCTGATTGTCACAGGCTCAATTATGTGGTTCCAATCTCCTAGCAGAAAAAAGGGAAGCAGCTAGAAGCCGATCAAAAACGTCTCAATCATCTGAACAGACTTTCATATGGTAATGATTATCAGTATCATAGAAGAGTCGTTCAGCACCGATTAACGATGGCTAGTTCTAAGACTGAAAGTAAGAAGAAGCAGGTTACAGGCTCAAAAAAGGCCGTAAAGAAAGCAGCAAAGAAAAAGACAGAAAAACAGGCATCGTCGGTTGGTGCGCCTAGCTGTGAGACTTCTTTAGTCAATCTCGATAACGTCCGGCAGGTGAAGCCGGAGGTCATAGAAACCGAGCAAGCCCAGCACATGGCAGCATTTTTCAGTGCGCTCTCTGACCCTCACCGGCTGAAGTTGCTCTCTGCACTGGCAAAGCAAGAACTGTGCGTTTGTGATTTAGCAGCAGCTGTCAAGATGGGGGAGTCGGCAGTATCTCATCAACTTCGGGTACTCAGGTCGCAACGTTTGGTTAAATACCGCCGTCAGGGGCGCAACGTTTACTACAGCATGGCAGACGACCATATCATGACGGTCTATCGAACTGTGGCCGAGCATTTAAGCGAAGCGTAGGTCAATCAATAGTCAGCTTATAGATTGAGAAGAACCAAGGAAAATATTTTTGATGTAATATATGAACAAGCTTTCATACATTCATGAGTAGCGTTGACGACTTTACTTTCTCCGGCAAGGAATCACTATGGCAGAAACTCATGCTCATAAAGACTGTTGTGGCCGTGACTCTACTGAAGGTCATAATCATGGCCACGACCACAGCCACGGCTCTGGTGAATTTAATTTGAAAGCGGAGTTGATACCCATTGTGATCGCCACTCTCCTTTTTCTCATGGGTCTAATCTTCAACAAGCCGCTGCACAATACGCCGTTCTCTATAGCTGAGTATGCTGTACTCATACCGGCTTATCTAATCAGCGGCTGGAGCGTGTTGAGTACGGCAGGGCGGAACATTCTGAAGGGGCGTGTCTTTGATGAGAATTTTTTGATGTCGATCGCGACTTTGGGGGCGATTGCGATTCATGAACTGCCCGAAGCGGTTGCCGTTATGCTGTTCTTTCAGGTAGGAGAGCTGTTTCAGGATTACTCGGTGGGACGCTCACGCCGGTCTATTAAGTCGCTGCTAGAGGTGCGCCCTGATACAGCGAACCTAAAAGTCGATGGTGACGTTCGCGAAGTCTCTCCGGAGTCAGTGAGCATAGACGACATCATTCTGGTGCGCCCTGGCGAAAAAGTACCGCTAGACGGCGAGATTTTAGAAGGGAAGTCTCAGATGGATACTTCGGCCCTTACCGGAGAGTCTGTACCGCGCAGTGTTGCTGTCGGCGAAACGGTACTCTCAGGCATGATCAATCAATCTGGCGTTCTGACGGTTCGAGTTACTAAGCCTTTTAACGAGTCTTCTATCTCCAGAATCTTGGAGCTGGTAGAAAACGCTAGCAGCAAGAAAGCTGACACCGAAAAGTTTATTACCCGTTTTGCCCGCTACTACACGCCAGTGGTGGTCTTTCTCTCTTTGGCAGTCGCTATTTTGCCGCCTTTGTTAGTTCCGGGTGCAACCCATTCAGAATGGGTATACCGCGCCCTGGTACTGCTTGTCATCTCCTGTCCTTGCGGTTTGGTCATCAGCATTCCGCTGGGCTACTTCGGCGGTATTGGCGGCGCAGCCAAACGCGGCATTTTGGTCAAAGGCTCTACTTTTTTAGATGCTCTTACGCAGGTTAATACTGTTGTCTTCGACAAAACAGGGACGCTCACTAAAGGTAATTTTCGCGTTACGCAGGTAGTGCCTGAAAATGGGCTAGATGAACACGGACTGCTGGCGATCGCAGCTCAAGTAGAATCGCAGTCCAATCATCCAGTGGCCCAATCTATTGTGCAAGCCTACGGTCAACCGGTTGATGGGTCTGCAATCAGTGACTATGAGGAAATAGCAGGACATGGAATTCGCGCCCGCCTGGGTAACCGGACGGTGCTTGCTGGGAATGACAGACTGTTACACCGGGAGAACATTCCGCATGATGTCTGCACGGTAGATGGCACGGTTGCTCATATTGCCGTTGATGGCCAATACGCAGGACGAATTATTATTGCCGATGAGCTGAAGGAAGATGCGGCCCTAGCTATCAACAGATTGCAGGAACAAGGCATTACAACAGCCATGCTTACAGGCGACAGTCAATCTGTTGCCGATAGTGTTGCCAAAAAGTTGAGACTCGATCAGTACCGGGCCGAACTTTTGCCAGAAGACAAAGTGACGGCACTAGAGGAATTTCTGAGTCGGGCGGTCAAAGAGAAGAGAAAGGTTGTCTTTGTTGGTGATGGTATCAACGATTCTCCGGTTATCGCTAGAGCCGATGTAGGCATGGCGATGGGTGGGCTAGGGTCTGACGCGGCAATTGAGACGGCAGATGTTGTGATTATGACAGATGCACCGTCTAAGGTGGCTGAGGCGATCGCGCTCGCCCGTCGCACCCTCCGTATCGTCTGGCAAAACATCATTCTAGCGATGGCCGTAAAAGCCCTATTCATTGCACTTGGTGCCATCGGCCTAGCGACACTTTGGGAAGCTGTGTTCGCCGATGTGGGTGTCGCACTGCTGGCTATTCTTAACGCAGGCCGTATTTTGAGGGTGAAGCCAGTTAAAGCAAGAGAGTAAGTATTATGGGTATATAGATTTTGAATATTTTTTAGCAGTATCAAAAATTAGGATAGAGCGCAGCACGAACAGTCTTCAAAGGCCAGTAAATATAGGCGATTGCTAAGTGCAGGCCCAACAAATCTGACTCCCACAGTGCGATATATTTTTCAAGCACATCTAGCCAAGTTAAGGGAAATACTCTTCCTGGTGTAGCGATAGAACAACGCTGAGCGATTGTCAGTTTCTCGCGTCGATACCAGGAAATCGCTCGATTCACCTGCTCAGCATTAGGTGGACTATCGCTCATTCCATCGGCCCAGTAAAGAAAGACTTGATAGCCTCTGTAATCTCGTTAAGATACAAATCACTTTCAGCAGTAGGCGCAGTATACTCTCCTGTATAACCAGACAATGCCCACTCAATGAAATCCGGACTAGGCTCTTCAACCGCGCCGTTTATCTGATTATGTTGTTTCCAACCTAGCGGCCCTATTGTTGTACCAACCTCGGTGCCCACTGCCAGCCCACCCGCAATGCAGCCTGATAGATAGCGAGCAATAAAGAAAGCATTGGGTACGGCACTGGTCGAAAGGGTTGCCACTTGACCAAACTCAGCTTCCTCGCAGCTAACACTAACAAGATCGCCTGCTTGCCCAAAGGCAAGAACGGATGTTCCTGGCGGTGTTTCTATCCTCACCCCTGCGGCGAAGCTTCGCTGGTAGCGTTGCTCTTTTTCTTCCTGCCGACGCGCGGCGGCAAGCTGTATCTCAAGATCTCTCAGCCTTCACTCTTTAGCGATTGCAGTAGTGATAGCTTGTGCCAAACTACGAACCTCACTATCTTGAGAAGCCGTTCGTAACCCTCTGTAAAGAAGTAGAGTCTGCATTCTTCCTAAATGCTTTCTTCACTGCCAGCTTCTTGGGTGGCTACTCTCTATTCATATATCTGGTATGCAATCCTTTTGACACGCTTTTCCCGACTTTCCTCCTTCAACGCAATTCTTCGCTGCTCAGACCGGCAAGCTTAGTCCGTAACCCCATTGATAAGCACTTGTAGACTGATGAAGAACATTAATTCACACAATGGTGATGGTTATCCAAGGTGGTTCGTATATACTAGAGTCGTTGCGAAATAGTGAAGAAATAGACCCGAGACTTCCCTCACTTCTGTATTTGTTTATGCAGCCTCTAGATAGAAGTTCCATAGTCCTGCCGCCGTGACCATCAAGCGGTCATCGAAGTCCTTTTTACGGTTACGGTAGATGTCTGCTGCGGCTCGGTAGCGTTTGGTTCCGCCGAAGGCATGTTCGACTACGACCCGTTCTCCACTAAACGTTCGGTTCTCTTCTTTCTGCTCTGTTGTGAGTTCGCCACCTCTCGGTTGCTTGTGCGGAATTTCTATATTCTCGTACTCATCTTCAAGCCCCTTGAACCCTAAGTCCACCTGAATAGGAACGTCAATCGGAATATGCTCAGCCATCACTAAACAGTCCAACATAGACTTGTCGTGATGACTGCCGTCTTTGACCGGGCTCAGCAGTAAGATGCGTTTATCTTGGTCACTCAGGCCGAGATGCTTGCGAGTGTTCCGTTTCTTTTTTCCGGTGTAGGTACGCTTTTGGCGCTTCGGGTCTTGAGACCGTTGGATGGGACGCTCTACGCCATCTAGAACAACCCGCTCTGCCTCGGGAAAGCTGGCGATGAACTCAGCGACTGAAGTCAACTGACGCTTGGGCAGCACTAGCTCGCGACCTAAGGCGGCTTCTAGAATCGGTTGTAGTCGGTGTAGCCACCGATTCGCTTGAGACCGGTTGAAGTCGAACAAAAGTCCCGCTAGGTCGAAGGTGGGATAACACTTGAAGTAGAACAGCACGAAGAACAGCTTGTCTTCTATTTCTAGTAAGTTAGACTTGCGGCCAGCACCTGGCTCACGCTGGCGGGTAGCTGAGAGCGGATGGGCTGCTTTGTAGGCTTCGCCAAAGCTGGACAGTAGTTGGTCAAAGGCGGCTAGGTTCATCCCTGTCAGCGATCGCATCAGGCGGTCATCTTTGAACACGCGATTGAGATCCAGCATAAAGACACAGAGAGCCTAACGAGACGACAAGGGATACGGCCATTCTATCACTCTATTTCGCAACAGGTCTACTATCTATGCCTGCTAACCGTAGTGCCAATAAAACGGCTTAAGTAGAGTCGCTCGCGGCTACGTTTGCAGGTAGATATAGTACTTAGTTCGCATGAAACTTCTAGTAGACGAAAACGACGATTTTGAATCTAATTACTTGACCAAGTTCAAGGCCGAGGCTCAAAGATATGGTCTTTTCGTCAATTACGAAAAAGACCGTGTAGGGATTGATATTGGTCTACATCTAACCAAAAAACTAGATTCTAAGAATAAAAGGGCGACACAGAGTAGAGTTTGGTTTCAATTGAAGGGAAAGAAAGCGGATACGCTATCGCTTGAAGAATACAAGCAATGCGAATTTATTGAATTAAAAGGTATATCAATTGAGCATTTAAAGTTCTGGTACGCTTCTCCAGAAGCCGTTTACATGGCCGTATATAGAGCCCATTTGAGATCTTTTACAAAATACGCGATAATGACAGCCGCCGTCTATCCTAGTAACCATGGCCTATTCAAGCAGTCTGACTGATGCCGAATGGGAACGCCTTGAACCGCTGTTACCAGAGGTGCTGCCTCAGAAGAAAAAGACAAAGCCGCTTAGTTGGAGCTATCGAGCGCTGATTGATGGCATGTTGTACCGACTGAAGAATGGCTGTAATTGGCAGGACTTACCCAAAGACCTCCCGCCCTATTCAACCGTTTTTTGGCACTACAACGAATGGCGTAAAGCAGGCTCGATTGAGAAGCTGATGAGGCTACTGCATGAACAAATTCGAGAGCAGGTAAAAAAAAGCCCAAATGGACTACCTTAATCATGGCAGACTCGCAAGCTGTAAAAAATACCTGCAATGCGAGCGTAGCCTCAAAAGGCTTTTGCTTCTACAAAGCAACGAATGGGATCAAGCGGCATCTAGCAGTTGATACGCTTGGCTTTCCTTTCTTTACGCTCTGTACGCCAGCGAACGTTTCAGATGACGTTGGCTTAATTATGTTGTTGGTTCTCAACCTCGAATATTTCAAAGCTAAGCCAGTTAATATTCCAAAGATTACGCTTTTATTGGATAACGGTTATCACCTTGACAATCTAACGAAGGCACTTGAAGCGGTCTATCCAGGCATCATGCGAAAAATCAGGTTTGAGCTGTCGCCGAAGCCCTCAAAAGCAGAAAAAGCGGCGCAAGGAAGAACCGGCTTCGTCCCGGTTGCGACTCGGTGGGTTATCGAGCGCTCTAATGCCTGGATGGAACGCTGTAAGAGCTTAACGAAGAACTTTGAGAGAACGCTCGTGAATGCCAAGGCTCAGATGGACTTTTGCTTCGTCAGGCTAATGCTCAAAAGGCTCGCAGTCGATTCTTGAGATCTCAAATGGACTCTATATAGAGTCGGCAAACATCTTCATTATCGAAGATGTTAGAAGCATTGTTCTCCGCCGATGGGGAGAACAGTTGTTTGAGGAGAGTACGTTTAAGCCGAAGCAGGCTACTACCACTATTAAAGTGAGAAAAGCTAATGAAAGCTCCTCCGCAGTGTGGGAAAGAATGTATTTCCATAGCTCAATTAGAACTGATGGCCCTTCATACAAAGGAAGACCTTTGGGTCATAGATTAGATCCCTTGAGATGTATTCCTAAGCAATTTGAAACCGAAGACTTTGAAAAGCTGGTACTCCGCTTACTAGAAGTCCATAGCTTCAAAGAAGAAGCAATATTGCCGTCTAGCGTATTAGACCTGTTGCGAAATAGAGTGATAGAATGGCCGTATCCCTTGTCGTCTCGTTAGGCTCTCTGTGTCTTTATGCTGGATCTCAATCGCGTGTTCAAAGATGACCGCCTGATGCGATCGCTGACAGGGATGAACCTAGCCGCCTTTGACCAACTACTGTCCAGCTTTGGCGAAGCCTACAAAGCAGCCCATCCGCTCTCAGCTACCCGCCAGCGTGAGCCAGGTGCTGGCCGCAAGTCTAACTTACTAGAAATAGAAGACAAGCTGTTCTTCGTGCTGTTCTACTTCAAGTGTTATCCCACCTTCGACCTAGCGGGACTTTTGTTCGACTTCAACCGGTCTCAAGCGAATCGGTGGCTACACCGACTACAACCGATTCTAGAAGCCGCCTTAGGTCGCGAGCTAGTGCTGCCCAAGCGTCAGTTGACTTCAGTCGCTGAGTTCATCGCCAGCTTTCCCGAGGCAGAGCGGGTTGTTCTAGATGGCGTAGAGCGTCCCATCCAACGGTCTCAAGACCCGAAGCGCCAAAAGCGTACCTACACCGGAAAAAAGAAACGGAACACTCGCAAGCATCTCGGCCTGAGTGACCAAGATAAACGCATCTTACTGCTGAGCCCGGTCAAAGACGGCAGTCATCACGACAAGTCTATGTTGGACTGTTTAGTGATGGCTGAGCATATTCCGATTGACGTTCCTATTCAGGTGGACTTAGGGTTCAAGGGGCTTGAAGATGAGTACGAGAATATAGAAATTCCGCACAAGCAACCGAGAGGTGGCGAACTCACAACAGAGCAGAAAGAAGAGAACCGAACGTTTAGTGGAGAACGGGTCGTAGTCGAACATGCCTTCGGCGGAACCAAACGCTACCGAGCCGCAGCAGACATCTACCGTAACCGTAAAAAGGACTTCGATGACCGCTTGATGGTCACGGCGGCAGGACTATGGAACTTCTATCTAGAGGCTGCATAAACAAATACAGAAGTGAGGGAAGTCTCGGGTCTATTTCTTCACTATTTCGCAACGACTCTAATGTTTAAACCTCATCATGGGCAAGTAAAGATAATAAAGGGTATCTTACGACAGACCTACGAGTGGAGACCTCAGATAGGTACTGTTTTTGGATACACGTCAGCTAATGTAGAACAGGCTGAAGGCGTTGAGAGTCAGCTAGAAACCGTGCAAGGCAGATGCTTAGTGATTATTCACAGCGAACCAGTGGCAGAGCCAGATTCAGAACTTATTGATAGATTATCTACAGATCTTATAGAGGAGGAGATTAAGGAAGTCATATTCTTTGTTAACAGAGGTTTTGGAGTGGGAGAATATGGACTCAAGGGCATGAGCTATTTCGGTGCTATCCATAGAAAATTTAGAAAGCATGGTATCCATGGTTCTCCTCAATTCTTAGGAGATCTCGCATTTAACGTATTGATTGCAACAAACGTTTATCTAGAATTCAGAGACATTATTCAATGGAAAATAGTTAACTATCTGAGGAACGACTCTTCCACATGATGTGAGTACAAGACAAGTTAGATCGAAAAGCCAATCGAACACAGCTCCGACTGTAGTTTGAAGGGTCGTTAGTTTGGCGGTCGGAGTTGCACCTCGTTCATCTAAGAGGTGTTCTAGGCAGATTGACTGTAGCGTATTGTCACTTTGAGAAGACTCACTCATCTTAATCTGAAATACGCCTTTTCGGGAGCTTATGTAGAGAAACCAGCCTGAGAACTCTATCAAGTAACGGCTTTAGTGAATTGCATATAAACTCCGTTATTTGTAACCGACCCCGCGCTAGTCCATTCAGCGTAGTTTTGTAGCTCTACAGTAGATCTCGCAGTGTTCTTAAATCCGCTTAGATTCTCAAAGATCAAGCCCCAGCGAGATCGCTAGGGCTTAATAAGTGCGGAATTAGGAATTCTCCTCAGAGCACATTTTTCCTGTCAGTTTGATTTCTTACAAGTGCATGACAAGTGAAACACACTTGTAAAAGATAGAGTCCTGAGACTGAAGCGTGATTCAAAACTACTCAGCAGAACCGAAGCTTCCGAACATGCTTTCCATGTCCATATCGCTGCCGTCGCTCGAACTGGAGACATCTGCATCATCTACCTGACTGGAGGATAAAACAGGCATTGGTAGTGATGCTGGAGACTCAGAAAGTGAGTCTAAGAGAGCGGCCACTGCCATATCAAATGATTGTGTAATGTCACCCTTTAGCCCTGGTATTGCTCTCCACACTTTTTCCAACTGCGACCAGCGAAACTCATTATTCCTGATAGTCAAATTCTTTGGCCTGGGCGTGTCTTCGCTTCGCTTCTTAGGCATGTGCCTGAGCCTCCACCTTAGCCGCCGCTCGCTTGGCTCTAGCAGCTTCGGCTCTGGCAATACGATTGGTTTCTAGTTCCTGATAGTCCGGCCAGTTGACCCGCTCCTTGCTTACTATTTCTGACATCGTAAGCACGTTAGCGTAGTCCGCATCCTTATCAGCGCCAATGATATGAATGCCAGACTGTGATAGCTGTTGCTGTTCTTTAGGTGATAGAACCTTTTCCAGCAGGCAGCTGCCGCCGCCAATGAGAGCGTAGACGCGATCGCCCAGGGTGAAAATATCATTACGTCGCTTCTGCTCTACATCTAGAGCCTTAGCAGTGTTGGCAACAATATTTAGGCTTTTCTTCATCGTGCCGCGCAAGTGCTTTTCCAAGCTGAACCCAGCAAAGTTCCATTTTGCCTGTCCCAGAATCACCGATAGCTGTTCAGGCGTAGGAATGTTGTTGCGCTTTAACTTTCGTGCTTCGTTGATAAAAGAATCGCTTTGCAGCGCGTCACTAATCCAGTAGTTGGCACCCCCGCGCTCGCCGCCGTGAGCATTGACTGTAGCAATACCGCCATCTGGCTTTCTGATTGCGCCTTGGATAGTGCCACTGCCAAAGTCGATGATGCCATTGTAGTCAGGGTTAACCATCAAATAGGTACGGCCCTCTGGCACCACACAGAAGCGCTGAAAGTGAGGATTGATAGTGTCACCCTCACTGGTGGTGAAGCCATCACCAATTGAGCGGAGTTCTTTATACAGTGCTTTCGTGGTTGCATCGGTGACGAAAGGCGTACTCACCGCGATGTCTACAGTAGGGCTGACAAAGCTTATACCTGAGTCCTTTTTTACTATTGCAATGAGAGAGGCCACGGTAGCTGCTAGGTTTTCTAGTTTGTCGCCATCGGCTAATGGCATGTGCAGCTCAGCACCTTCGATCATTAGCGCCCTGTTGCCACAGTAAAAAATGCCTCTACGCTTTGGAATCACCACACCCTCAGCAGCTTTTGCCTGTGTACTAGCAATCATTGAAGAGAATTTATATTTTCTCTCGGTGATGATGTTGCGACCCCGATAAATCTTCACAAATGCTTTTGTGAGCAAGTTTCCTCGATCTAAATTTATTTGCAATCTAATTTCAGCCATTACTCTTTCCTCTGGGGTGTTTTTGATGTAGCACTTCAATTACGCTGATACAAACTTTTTCTTTGCACGACGCTTATACGACTCTTGTAGTGCAAATTACTCTTGAATCACTCTTGTACTGCACTTGCAGGGCGCTAATAATTTGTGACTCAGCGTGATTCAAACTTTTCAAAATGCAGGCGAGAAGATTTGTCGTCACTCTCTGACAGTCGGTTGAAATTTTCCAGCCTTACCAATCGCGCCGCCCGCACCCCGCGTTCCTGGATAGCACTCAGCGAGGTTGCCAAGCACTCCCTGTTTCACGTAGGGCGAGTCGGGTTCCACTTGATTGACGACCGCAGTGAAACCTAGATCACCATCGTCAAAACAATCGACCGCCACTCTCGTTGTTGTTATGACCGCTTCCCCAGGTGAGTGCGGAAGAAACGACGCAGCCAGCGCTTGAGACGCAATCACTTTATAGTCCCTTGCAGTCTCTCTATCCTGTTCGGCCTCAGCCAGCAGCCTTGCAGTCTTTTCGATTTGATAACGCTGTTGCCACGCCTGAAACTCAGGAGAGCCAAGCTTATCCCACAGCGTCGTTTCTTCGGCCACTGGCTCAGGCTGAGGCAGTACCACCGGCACTGGCTGAGCAGTAGAGAACCAACCAGCGCACCAGATAGCAAACGGGGTAGCGCTGCCATACACTAGACCGAATGCAACATTCAGCAGGCGAGATCGCCTGACTCTCTTCTGGCTGAGTTGTTCTTTCTTAAAGGGCTTGGTTTTTTTCCCTTCAGTCGGCTTCAGATATTTGAATCCAAGACGCGAGGATTTGTCCGGGGGTTTGAGGGCAATCATGATTAAGCTATCCATTGAGACATCATCAAATATTTGTAAGGGTCAAACAAACCACCCCCGCACCAGCCACCTACGTGCAGGTGCGGCCCGGTCACGGTGCCAGTCGCACCGGCAAGGCCCAGCACATCACCAGCGGCCAGCGCATCTCCTTTGGCACACTCAAACTTAGAGAGATGGCAAAAGCTCAACGCTAACTCTGGGAAATCCAAAGGTTGAAGCACAACGTGCAGTCCAGCGCGGCCATCCTCAGCGACCTTCAGCACTCGGGATCGCTCCGGCACAAACACCGGTTCACCAACAGCAGCCGCTAAATCAACGCCGCCATGCAGCCGCCCCCAGCGCGGCCCCATCGGAGAGGTGACCGACAGCGAATTTAGTACCGGCGCAATCTTGCGGCGATATCCACACTGCCCCCATAGCGCCCACTGGTAGGCCGTCCAAAGCATCCACAGCGGCTTTGGTTGCTGGCTGGTCGCCGCGCCGATGTCATGCCCTGGGAACGAAGCCCATTCAATCGAATCAGCAAATACTGCTTTTTGAAAAGCGCCGTAGTCAACGGTCAGATGGCCTTTCAACACGCGGCATCCATCCAATAGATGCCGATGCCCGCCAGCATCCCAACTCAGCGCTAGAGCGCATCTATCCTGATTAGCTGGCGAGAAGTCAGGCTCATCAACTAGCCAGATATCAGGGTGCTTCAATCGGCATTTATCCCAGGTAGGAGAAAGAATCTGATAAGGGCCGCTGGCATTCGATACTTTGTCAGTGCCAGGAATCGGTGACTCTGCTCGCTTGCGTGGGTGATCGTCAAAGCCCTCGAAGCGCTTGTATCGGTAAGCAATCTGATAGGCTTCTTTGCCGTACCCGATTAGCCCCTCAGCACTGGCGATCGCATACAACCAACTGCGACCCGTCAGCCAATATAGATCGTCTTCATCCAAGCTCATCTTTGCCGCCAGTGCGCCGCCGTTCTGTCGTGCCGGTATGAACACACCAGCGCTCACTAGCCCTGCCATCGTCAGAAACTGTCTCCTTTTCATCAGCTTCCCCTCCGTGATTTGTACATCTCACCTAGCTTCAGATCTTCATCCCTAAAGTCTTTTAGCTCACCTAAACGCGGCACCCCTGAAAGCGCTAGAACCACTGGTAAACTCAATGTCTTAGCCTCAGACAACAACGCTTTGAGCGTCTTGCGTTCGCTCGAATCAGGAATACGATTAGCGTTAGTCAGGAGTGCATCAACAGCGCGATAGCCGCCGATACCAGGACGATGAACCGCGCCCAGCGCAAACAGCCGCGCCGTGTCCAAGGCTGTCTGGCTGATGCCCATGTTCTTAATGCGATCTCCGCTGACCACCACCGTCACACCCACCTTTGGGCCACTGGCTAAGCAGTATTTGAAATCAGCTAAGAGCTGGGCCGCATGAGGATGCTGTTGTATTTGCGTGGAGGTAAATCTCTCCAGTGCTTCTGATACGAGCTGCCAACCGTTGACCGCTAGAAAATAGGTAGGCCAGCGGCTCGAACCTAACGACTTTGACCGCTGCTTGATTGTTCTTTGCGCGTGACGCTGCTGGATCTCTTTGGCAATCTGTCCGATGTAGTCAGCGGCCAGCTCCAGGAACTTTTTGTCTCGCGATGATAAAACAGCCAATGTATTGGGAACCGCCGCTAGCCCCCGCCAATCTGGTTCGCCTACAAAATCCAGCACCGTGATACTGATACCTGGGCACGGGTGGCGCAGCGCGGCACCAATGAGCGCCTGTATCAAAGTGGTGAGTCCAGTGCCGGGATCGCCTAGCAGCACGGCTGCATAAGCATCTGGCGATAGTGCTAGCTCTAAGAAAAGGTTCTCAGGGTGCAGGTTTGGTACTGGGAGACCGCAGCGCTTCCGGTATCTCCTCACGCTCAATCCGCTCTGGCTGTTTTATCGTGATTGCGCCGTCACCAAAGCCATACCGAGCCAGCAGATTCATCAGCTTTTCTGCACTATCAGAATCGCCTTCGTAAACGATATCCGTAGCGATCGCTCGCACGTCTTTATAGTCAGCCGACCGCTCGCGCAGTTCCAACGCCAGCGTTGCCGCTTCTACCTCCACATCCTTATCTGTCTCACTCATCCGCTTGACTGCTTTTATCAACAGTTCAGGTAAAGGCGAGATGACAGGCGCTTCTACACTAGGTTTCCGATTGAGGAGTTTTGCAAACAAGCTCATTTGATAGCCCCCTCTGACAGTGGTAGCTTTGCGGGTTGTCCAGCCTTGTCGCTGGCGTCTGCTGGCGAGTCGTTACTGGAGGGATTCTCAGATTCAGTCGGGACGGTAGTCTCTTCTACAGGCTCAACCAAAGCGGGCGAATCGGTTGTGACAAAACGCTGATAGATGCGGTCAGGCACCTCAAAACGAATGCAGGCATACAAGATTCCGAAACCGACAACACCGCCCACACCAATCGGTATGAGCCACTGACGATCTAGACACCACTGATCAGCCTGCTCGCATAGGTTCACGAGCCTGTCCCATAGCGATCGTTGCCGATAGCGACCCAGGCTGTCATCAAAGATCATGGTTTGCGCCTTTGCCACTGAACCTGTAGGCGGTGCCACTTGAATCTTCGCTGGCCTGTTTTCCTCTGGCGGTTCTGGTGATGTTGGCGGTGCAGGAACAGTTGCGGGTGAGATCTGTTTGGGTTCTGGTATTGCTGGCGATCGAAAAGCCACGGGCACCGCGCCGAAATCTACGGGCGCTGGCATCGCAGCCGGAGCTGCTGCAATCGCTCGCATGACGATAGGCAACGCCTTAGCCGACTCTTCAGCAGACAGAGAGATTTTGACAAACTGAATATCCATAGCTATTCAAACCCCTTGCCTAGAAAGGTTTGCGGAAGCTTCGAGCTAGTTGCTTGCTGTAGGGTGATAGAAAACTGATCGGCAGATTGCGCCATTGCCCCGGCCACGCGCTCAACGGCTTGCAGGTGCGCCAAGCTGTTATCGAGCGCAATGGTCACATCCGCCGCAAAACGTCTTGGGGAAGTCGCTAGCTCTGACGGAACTCTTCGGTGCTGATCGTCTCGCTTAGACACTGCGCCCCCTACCAAAGCACCAGCGACGGGTGACAGCGCATATAGCTTTTTATTCTCAACGCCAATCAGGGCGATCGCACCTGCCATCAGCCCACTGCCAACTAAGCAGTAAACAAAGTAGTCGCGCCAATTCTTAGAGGCTGAATCGTGCATGTCAGTATCAATAGGATCGGTAAATTGCTTTCGGTAGCGGCCTAAATGCGCGATACGCGCCGCCGTCGTCACAGAGGTTCGTAGATATTCAGCGGCCTGCTCAGCGCTTAGTTGTCGCCGCTGCTGAGGGCTGGGATTGTTACGGAGCTGCTCTGCAATGCGGGCGAGTCGTAGCGTTTCGTCTCGATCTGGGCGATTGCCACTGAAGGTCGAACCACCTCGCCTGCTTCGGTAACGTAAACCTCTTCGGCCAGTGCTGGCATTAGTCCAGCCATCCGGCCTTGGAGCTTTTTTTCAGATTCATAGATAGTTTTGATGAAAGCTGCTTCTTTTGGATCGGCTGGCAGCTCTTCACCGTCACTCGAATGAGCTAGCGCAATCAGCCGTTCTACTTCATCTAAGGCAGCGTTTTGTCTGTCAGCATCAATCATCCGACTTTTAAGCAGGTTGCGCAGTTCGCGACGCTCTGGCGTTAACGCCAACTCTGCGGCCCAGTAGCGAATACGCTCCTCTTGTTGTACATCCAGCTCTGTATCAGGACTGAGACCGGGCCAGCGGTTTCGCATCGCATCAGATGCAATATTTAGCTCTTCAGCGATCAGCGCCGCCGTCATAGTGATGGAATCAGTGGTGGCTTCAGTCTTTACCCTTGATTTAGAAGACATGGTGGATGCATTCCTTTTTCTTTGGTGGTGATGGTTTAAATAGCCCTGGCTAGCCGTTAGCACATTATTTAGATCAGAGCTTTGTAGTGTCAGAGGTGGCAGGTGGCACTACAGAAGCAGAAAAACATACATAACTGACATACCAAGTCATCTTAAAAGGTTCTTTAATAAATTACAAGTCACCTTAAAAGCATACTTTCTCTGTTTGGATGACCTGAAGTAATACACTGTGGGCAATTGATAAATTTATGGATATGGCCAAATTCAGCGTAAATCTACCTGATGGGTATGATGAGCTGCTCGGCAGATGGGCAGAAGATCTAGGCGATAAGAAGGGATCGCTTGCTGCTCAGCTAATAAAACTTTGTCTGGAAAAACGCTATCCAAATGAACTGCCATCCGCGCCTGATGTGATGCCGGGTGATCCGCTAGAAACATTGAGAATAGAACGCAAAATAGGCGATCAGTTTTTACTCGCGCTCAACTTAAACGAGGGTTCAATGTCAGCGGAAGCATTTATCGGCCAAACGCTGAAGGGGCATTTCACGCGGTGGCGAGAAGATTACGATTCGCGGATTATATACTTTGCTCGTAGCTACGATTTGACTTGGGAACAAGCTTATACGCTACTGACTGGTCGCGTATTTCCATACTCGAACGAAGACTTTAGATGGGCCAAAAAACAGCCGCTGAAGCTTTCCCGTAGTGAGTTTTTGAAAGAACAACCCAGGACGGAGATAGGTGAGGATCTTACTGTCACGCTCGATAACGATACTCCAGACGCTTGACTAGACCCTATGGACGCTCAAACCCTTACGCCCCAAAATGCATTCCCTTTGGTTGGGAGCCTGGAAGACGAGCAGGCAATCAAGGCTGTGGCTCTGCGCCTAGTCACAGACGAGGCAGCAGGACTGCTGAAATGTTGCCTATCTGAAGATGAACGGCTCGTCTGTCGCCATCTGCTACGGGTGCTAGCCAAATATCCTGAGGAGGCTAAGCGTAAGGAGATCGGGCGGGTTAAAGAAATTGCTCTACTACACTGGGGGTCACCCGTGATGAGTGCTGTGGACTATCTAGGCTCAGCAATGCGTACACCTGCGATCGCAGAAAGTGCCATTCGCAGTGCAGGGAATGCGCTGTTTGACGCGGCAGAAAGAACTAGCCCACCACTAGCAAAGGAAACTCGTGAACTATTTCGCCGGACGATGGCTCAAGTTATTGAACCTATGAGCGCTGAAGAATTGGCAGTTTAATAGGAGCAAAGCCTACCGACAGAGGTTGAAACGGTAGTGCGGGTTAGACTACCGTCCGCGCGAGATTTGGGTCGCTCTCCTTGCCTTCTCCAGTGGGTGTTTCAGGGCTTCCACCCCTGCTATCTGAGTCACCCTCTTAATTGGCTTTGACTGCGAATATAGCTAGCGCATTCGTTATCGACGATTGGGTAACTGAGGAGACAGATTAAATTTCTTTACTGTCCAGCGAATCGCAGCGTCATGCGCTTCCTCTAGATCGCCTGCGAAGATTCGAGCGACTAAATCCTCGCAAAATTTCACAGCTTCTAGCCCTTCCTCTTCAGTGATGTGATTGCGGGCAATCTTCGCACTACCTGACATTAAGGCCCAAGTCTCACGCATTTCAGCGGCCTTCACTCCGAACAGTCCTTCATATACCTTGTTGGTGTATTTCCCGTAGGCCGTAGCGTGAGCACCCGTATCGCTGATTAAATCTGTATAGGATTTACGTACAGGTTTTCCACTCTGGCGGATAATTAACCATTTCGTTACGGAACGGCTGTTTTTACCGGTGTACACACCTTTGAGCGCTACGTTTGCCTCAGCGTAAAAGCCTTTGATCGCAAACCAACGTAGAAACGCACCTATCTTTTCCTTAGTCGGCTTTCGGAACTGACTAGGACTCAGCAGAATATCCATTGCGAGGTCAAACCATTCTGAAACCTCAATAACCTTACAGTTATTATTGTCTGCTCCTGAAAGACGAATGACCCTAAAAACAAGACCGGACGGTGTTTTTAGCCACTTCCCCCCATCATGTCGAATGCCCCCTCTATTGTCAGCGTTAGCCGAGGCATCTCGACGTGCTTCTAAGGTGTCTATCCAGCCATGCATAAGCTGAATCAGGCTATCTGATATTTCGGGTTATTCTGACACCCTCAAAGCCAATGCGGACAATGAATTCAGTCTTTTTATGACGAATACTCTGACACCCTCAAATCAACGAAACTAACCGCCCGATCTATCGGTGTCCACACGTTGCCGAAACTTCATTTGGGTAAGCCGAATAGCTTCATCGTGAGCGCGTTCAAGATCATCCAATTCGAGGACAGAGATCAGCTTTTCACAGTAGGCAACCATATCAACACCGAGAGATTCAGGAATATAGTTTCTAGCGATATGCCTCGAACCTGATACAGGCGCTTCCCAAATTCGTTTCATTTCAGCAGCATCCATGCCGAAGAGTCCTTTGTAAACGTAGTTAGTCCACTTCCCATACTTGAAGGGACTATTTCCACCTTGCTCGGAGATCGCATAGGCCCAATCCTTTCGAGCAGGTTTACCTGCCTCGCGGGAGACTAACCACTGCTGAATAATTTGGCTGTCTTCGTAGGTGTAGGCTCGTTTGAGAATGGTGTAGGCAGCAGCATACAGTCCCTCGGCTGCGTACCAAGTTAGAAAGTCGATCAGTCCATTTTTGGCCTTTTTGCCTAACCGACCCGGATTTTTAGCCCAGTCTCCAACCAGATCAACCCAGTCAGTCGCTTCAATGACTCTATAAGTATTACCGTCATTTGCGGCTATTTCTGACACCCTAAATGTCTTGCCAGATGGGAGTTTCAGAACATTAATCCCTTCTATCTCTGACACCCTATCAACAAAGGTTTGTGCAGGCACATCGGTATGGCGCGACATCCCACGATAGCCAATCCCCACAGTCGGTCGCCCTTCGCCTAATCCGTTGGGGTCGATCACAACGGCATTGAACTTGCGCCCTTTAAGGTTGATAGGAATGAGCTGTCCGGTTTCAAGCACTGACTTACACCACAGGTAATAACATTTCTAATTTGTTCGTGACTAGAGAAGTGTTTAGGGAGGCACAGATCCATTTGTCACTCAACGTTTACGATACACGGCTAACAGAGGACAGTAGTACAACAAGAATAAAGGCAAGCCTGTACTATTATTGTACTACTGCGAATTAAGAGCAAGACAGAGGGTACGTCAAGAAGTTGAAATGTCTCGGAGATGACAGAGCAAAAGCGTTAATTCATCATGACTAAGCTGATATCGGTGCTTACCACCAAACTTGTTAGCAATAAACGCCTGAATTTCATCTAGCGCCCAGCCTAGACTCCGAACCTGACGTTGAATAGCTTGGATAACCTCGTCTTGTTCAGGATCTATGCCAGAAGTTGGAGGGAGCTGAGGAAGGTTAGACTGAGAAACTAGCCGCAGCTGAGGGCGTTCAACTTGTAGAAAGCGTGGCTGCTCCCCCCGAACCCCCCTCGGAGAAGAGTTTTTAAATTCTTTTTTGAAAGAGTTCTCACGCGGGGCGGGCCTACACTTCATTATTTCTTCTTTAGTCTGTAATTCCCTTCTGGGCAAAGGTTCTGGATGTTTTGTCTCGGGTGGGCTGGGCGGCTGAATAGGCGCTGTATCTACCGTAGCTTCGGCTATTACACACCTTTCTTCTGGTTCCTGATGCTCCGGGTGCCACAGCCCTTTGTGACGGTACAGCGTCCCTAGACTCGTGCCTGCTAATTCCGATATCGCTTGCGCTCTTGCGGTAATTGCTTCCGGCAGGCGATCGCCCTCTTCTAGAGCTGAGATCGCTGCTTTAATTTCTTCCTGCGCTGTTAGTGACCGGCGCTGATTGAACGGCACAACATTGTCAGCAGGACGCGGTTTGGCGTGGGTGCCTAGCGGCCAGTAGTACTTCTCGACTGCTTTCGCCCAGCTACGAGATCGCAGTTCTATTTGATGTTGGTGACCGCACCACTGTGAGTAGCCAGGAGCGGCAGTTGCCGTCTTACGAATGTATTTGATCAGCGCATCGCCGCTCAGGTCTTTGAACACCACCCCGTAGCAGCCAATCTGCTTGAGGAGATGATTTGTCTGATGCGCGTCTGTCCAGCCTTCGGCAATGGTGATTTCTAAGTCCTGTCGCCATGCTTCTATGTTGTTCAGGCGGCGGCGCGGTTTGGTCAGCCGATTTTGTCGGGCAATCAGCAGGGCGCTATTGAGTTCGACCATATCCTGGCCGATAGACGCGATATCCCAGATCCGAAACAGGTCGCTGAGCTGATTGCTAATTCCTTGCAGGTCGTCGTCTAGCAGCCAAGAGCCGGTTTCTGGCTGGAGTGGCAGGCGGTGGCCTTTGTAGAGGATCTTGGTGACGACGCCATAGCTTTTATCATTCGGGAATATCTCTAGATGGCCTTCTTTGACTTCAAAGCCTTGCGTTTGGAGACAGAACTTGACCGCAACAGCCAGATTGAACGTATTGACCGCTCCGTCTAGTGGGAAATAGAGGTGCAGGCCGTCGCTCCAGCTTGAGCGCACCAGAAATGTTCGGGTAATGCCGATGGTTTCTAGCGCAATCCGCAGTTCGGAGATCGCGTCTGGGTTCTGATTGGGATGGTAGGGACTCGATACGTCGATATCCAGCAGGCCGTATTCAGTCGTGTGGTCGAACCGGACGCCTAGTATCTCGGTTGGATCTGCCCAGCGGTGGTACAGCACCCGGCTTTTCATCGGGTAGCGTCTTTCGGTCTTCCACTCAGGCTTTTGCTTCAGGTGCTCTGTCTGCCAGTCCAGCTCCTTTTGCTCCGGCTGGTTTGGGTCTGGCACTGGGGCATAGATGAAGTCCCAGCGGTTCCTTAGAAAGGTGCTGCTAAGACGCTGAGCTAATGGATCTGACGGCAGTAGGTCGTCATTGCGGATCGCGATCATGTTCTATCTCTCTTGAAGTGAATGAGAGACGGGCCGCTGTTACCTACATATCTAAGAATGCGATCGCAATTCTTGCAACTATGGAATATTAGCTGCTAATATGTTGACAGCACAAAGGGTCACTCAAAAACCGCCGTCCAAAGCAATTAGAGTCCCGCCCATCTCGATTAATCAGAAAGCCCTGGTTGTTAGCGCAACTGGGGTTTTCGCTTGTTTATGAAGTAATTACTTCGATATCATCCTCCTCACATGATCTCGGTTCAGGTGTATTGTATATTAAAAGCGCAATATTATTCCATGCGCGTGCGCAGTTATGAAACTTAGTAAGGCATTCACAGACACCATATCTAAATTTGAGCTGACAGGAGCTGTACTGGCAGGAGCTGCGGATGTGTCTGTGAGTCTGATCTCACGATTCCGTGGAGGCAAACCCATTAGGACAGATGGGCTTGAGAAAATATTGGAATCATTAGACGATCAGGCTTTTAGCTATCTACTAGAACAGATAGCTTCTAGTAGAGGGTTTCATGTAGTATCACAAGAACCACCGACCTTATCTGAACTTGTCAAAGATCTCGATCAAGATGAAACGGCGGCGTTACTCTTTGCGCTCGCAGAGAAAGTCAAGCAAGATAGCAAACCTGAGGCGCAGACCAAGGTGTTAGCTGTTACTTAAGCACCTGAGATACAGGTTCTAAACGTTTCGCCTATAGAGAGGAACTTAGTCGGATGAATAGACCGCACCTTCTCAACAGCGTGAGTGCCTCAGCTTTAAACAATTCTCACCGTAAAATTACGTAGCGAGACACAGCATTCTGTATCTTTAACTTAAGACGTAATTTCGACCGGAACTCAAGCAATTGTGAAACTGCTCTGCCACGCTTTTGACGCAACCCTCAAGGAATTCGATATCAAAGGGCTTCACCTCGCAAAGGAAGCCGAGATATCGACAGGCGCGATTTCTAACTTTAGAAATGACACCAACGCGATCACCACAGACAGCTTAGAGAAACTGCTAGCAGCCCTATCGGACGAAGCCTTCGCATTTTGGCTTTCGCAAGTCGCCCACAACCGTAACCTAGAAGAATTTGTCAAAAGTCCGATTGCCTTAAGTAGCTTTGTTCACAAGCTAGACAACCATGCGGCGGCGGAGCTGCTCTCGGCGCTTGCTAATAAGCTACGAGAGAGTACGCCAACGCCATCCAAGAACTTACCCAAAGAATGACTTTTCTTGTTTTATCAAGAAGTGTTAAGTAAGCGATGTATATATAAGTACATACACGCATCTGCTACTAGAACACACCTACATTTTCAAGATAAGTTTAGATGGAAGATGGCACTGAAGGGCTGCTACCTCCAGGCTCTGAATCCGAGATAGGAACGAGCCTAGAAGTAGAAGATATTTACGAAAGAATCGAAGGACTCTCCAGGGAAAGGAAGGCGCAGCTCATTTACAGACTGATTAGGATACTAACAACGGATGAAATGGCAGATGTCTTAGATGAGGTCGCTGTTAGGTTCCGCAATGCTGGTAATCAATAAAAGCTTATTAGCTGGTCTCAAAGCGCTGGAACGGTTTAAGACCAGCTAGTTGCAATCGCACCAAAGTCCTTAGTAACTCACGAAGAGCGATGACGGACAGCAGGCAGATAGTTCAGATCAGACCACCTACCGTAGTCTGATAGCTCTGGCTGATGAATATTGACCTTATGCGAATGTACGTCCCTTGCTACGGCTGACAGTTGAGGATTTTCAGGATAATAGCTCAACGCAACTTCAAGCAGATGTTTAAGCATCTGGTCAAAGTTCCGGTTCTGTGTCGGCGCGAGCTGCCAAATACGCTCGGTCGGTAGAGACTCAAACAGCTCTACCCATACGAAGAATTCGTCGATATGAGAAGACGTAGAGGTTCTCATCGGCAAAGACAACACTTTCTCTAGCAGCGCGTTCAAGTACTTGGGTCGGGTAGAGAAAGAAGATCGACTGATATCATCAGCGAGTCTATTAGGCAAAGTCGAATCGTAGTAAGCAAACTGTAGATTTGGTCTACGTCCCGCTGCGGTTTTAGAATCCACCACAAAGCATCTCCCTGATCTGAAAAATTGTTTACGAACCAGCAAAAGTTCAGTTGTTCATCATGACGAATATAAAGTTTTTTTGCTGTGAGATAGCACGCCTGTTTTTTAGAAATCCATACCCTTTACTGAGAAACGGTATGTTTCCTTTTAATCTTTTAGCATGAAACTTCAAAAAGGGATTAGCTTTTTCCAGAAAGTGCTGCCTTTTCCAAAAAAGTCATGCATTACTGCCTAAAACTCATACCTTGATAGCCATTGAGAGATCCAATATCATCTTGAGGTATCGGATTTCCATTGTTTTTTCTACGTATATGTACGTAGCTCAGCAATCAATAAACACCTCCCAACACAGGGAGCTTCAAGGTGAATGTATGAATAATCTCAGTCTGCAAGCTAATTTCAGAATTATTTTAGATTCATCGGCGCAGTCGGCTCAGATGTTCGTACTTTCACACACAGATTCCTCAACCCTGGGCTATCAGATGTACAGGCGTAATCGAACAACAGATATACGAACAGGACTAATTCTCCCGAAAATGTCACAGAATTTGCATATTTCTTCTGAAACCATCGTCTCAGAGAATTCTTTTTTACGGACGACTCAAATCATGCTCAGATCTCAACTTCTTGCTCTTTCCGCTCTATTCGGCATTGCTGTTTTAATAGGCGTTGCTGGAGGACTTCCATTGTTAGTGGTATCTGCTGTCGTCGGTATTACTATCATCGCTCTTTTCACAGGTCAAAGTACAGACCAAATAATCAATCATTTATTGTTCTCTAAAGGCAGACGAAAAATGCTCTTCGTCATGCTGGCTATCATTCTGGGAGTTTCTTTATTAGCGCATGGTGCCCCCGCTCACGCGCAATTATTTGATGGCGCAAGAGATGCAGCTGATAGTGGCATTGGAGCCTATATTGGAACTGATGAATCGACCAGCATTATAGATGTCCTTACCTTTGCTATGTGGGCACTCATCGTCGTTGGGGCAATAGGCGTGATCGTCGGGGGCGTAAGTCAAAACGCTCAGATTCTAGTCGGCAGCCTCTCCCTGTTCTTTGGCATAGCTATCTTGATCGGCGTACTCGAATTCACAGATGGTCTGTTGTTCGGCTCATAACAGAGAGATATTCCTAGATGCAAGAATCCAGCCTATATCTCGTCATCAATCGTGCCATTGGACGCTTCCCAGGCTTTCTGTTCCTACCGATGCCGCTGCTATGTATTCTGCTAGCTGCCTTCGGCACTAGCGTTGGTATCACGCTGTTCTTGGGTCTACAGATGGGTGCAGTCATCATGTTAGGGATGTTCCTGTCTCTCACCTGGCTCTTCGTCGTCGGCACTGACCCAATCCGATTCGCCTACTCACTGCTGCCGCCACCCAACTGGGTAAAGGGTCGCTATACCGTTCACAGCGTTTTAGAAAGATAGTAAATGCTCACTAAATCATCTATCTCTGGCAAAGGAAAAAGAGGGCAAGTCTTCAAGCTCAAACGGTTTGAAGACCAGTGCGATCTCCTCGCTTTCTGCCGAATGAAAGTCCAAGGGGAAGACATTGGCTGTTATCTTAATCGCAGGCGAAATAGCCTCACACAGCTATGGGAATATTCTGTTGTTTTTGCCTTTGCAGTACGCGGCATTCATCCGCTGCTCTATCCTGGCGAAGCACAAACAATCCTCAAGCGTATTGAACAATCTCTCAAAGGATTGGACGACAAGCAGCGACTGACCATTCGGTTTCGCTCAACGGCGGACGATACCGAAGAACAGGTCACTATCTCAGAGCTGATGGAGCGTACGAATAATACTGAACATCAGTACTTCCAAGCGGCTCGTTCAAAGAACGTCCGTCTGCTCAACGACCAGGGCCGCAGGCAACACAAGTCCATCATGGTGTTTGCCTCGTACCAGCTCGGTGAGTTCGATAACCAGGGCCGCAACTTCATTGAAAAAGCGCTGAGCAACGCTGAGTTCTACTATCACCGAGTCTTCGGCAAAGAAAAGCAGGTGCCAACAGAGCTGCTGAAGTCACTGCTCTTTGACGCTTTTAACAGCGGCTATCTGCCCTTTAAGTCAATGCTGGCCGCAATGGGGCTGCGAACGAGAACGCTCAGAGTCTCTGATTTGTGGGAAGACCTCTACAAAACGTTCAATCTCAACACTGAGTTCAACGCGCAGATTCCAGGGCTAGGCTATCACCTGGTTTTAGAAGACAGTTCTGAAGCGGGCGCGGGACTCGTGCTCTATGAGGACTTTATTGACGAGCAGTATAGCGACATCGATCCGCTCTCATTGGCTGTAGGCGAAAGCTTTCCTAAAGCTGGAAGATCTCATGTTGAACTAGGCGGTCAGCTAATTGCGGCCATCGGTCTCGAAGAAAAACCCGCTGCGTTTATCTCGCCTAGCAATCAGCTGCTGTTTTTGTGGGAATACATCTGCAACACGGCTGACTGCGAGATTGTCTGCGAGCTATCGCCCAGTCCGCAGCTCGTTGCCAAGATTGCCCTACAGCGGGTCGCTAAAGAGTCGATGGCCGGTCAGTCGATGGCCGCTAAGCGCAACAATGTCAACGTTGAAGCCAGTCATCACCTGAATGAAGCTGTAGACGCACAAAGTCGAATGTACGCAGGTGCTGCGCCGGTCAGCGCTGCGATATCGGTGTTCCTGAAACGTCCAACCAAACAGATGCTCGCCAATAGCTGCCGCGAGTTCATGGGTCAATTCACTCAAAGTCGCTGGCAGCGGGAGACAGACGCCGCTTGGATGCTCTGGCTGAACTCGCTGCCGGTGACGATGGATTCGCTCTACAACGACAACCGGCGCAAGGTGTATCTATCAGATGAAGTACCCGCATTGATGCCCATCATCAAACCGTACTCCGGCGATCTGAATGGGCTGGAGTTTATTACGAAGCAGGGGCGATCGCCGGTACACGTAGACCTGTTCGCTAGAACGGTTGGCATTCTCTGCTTTGGTGAAAGTCGCAGCGGTAAAACGGGCGTAGCGCTAGACATCATTATCAACGCGCTGGTTCGCGGGCTGAATGTTCTAGCCATTGACTATCCCAAGCCAGGGGGCATTCACAGCCTCAAGTATCTCGCCAAGATGTTTGGCTCGATGAGTGCCTACGTGGACGTGGCCACAGAAAAGAACAACATTCTACAGCCGCCTAATCCGTTCAAGCTAGAGGGACTCTCTGAGTCTATTCGTCAATCCAGGCTGAAGCAGCACTATGACTTTTGTGTCACGGCGCTGACGTTGATGGTAATGGGTAACGAGACTTCTTCAGTAGGGAAGCGAGTGCGATCGCTCCTAGTGCAGGTAATGACGCCCTTCTACGAACACTACGACGCGGCGTTTAAGGAAGCCTTTGCAGCTGGCATCGGTTCACCTGAGTGGCAGCGAATGCCGACACTACATCACTTTCTAGACTTCATTCAAAAGTTTGACTTTGACATCCCCGTCGGCCAGCAGATGATTGATGAAGCGCTCGGCCTTATTATCCTAGAGCTACGCACTTGGCTACACAGCAGGGTGGGTAAGGCAATCTCTGAGCCTTCTACGATTGATCCAGACGCGCAGTTCACGGTGTTCGCACTCGATAGCGTTAACGACGATATTGATGCGGCGATCATCGCTCTCAGCGCTCAGTCATTCATGCTGCGTAAAGCATTTGAATTGCGCAGCTGCGTCTCTATCGTCGATGAGGCTCCGGTGCTGCTAAAGTTTGAAGCGCTGGCTCGCATCGTCGGCATGATGTGCTCGAACGGAATGGCCTCGGGCATCAAGCCAGTCGTCATCTCGCAAGATCCTGCTTCTGTTGCTAATTCGATTATTGCTTCTCAAATCACCAACAACTTGAAGGTTCGGTTTATCGGCGCGATCACGCGCAACGCCGCTAGAGAGTTCGAGAAGCTGCTCGGCTACGATCCAGCAGTTCTAGCGCCAAATACCACTGAGCAATTCTTCACCAATGCGCAAACGCTCTCGTCTAGCTGGCTGGTGGACGTTGACTCAAAGCTGGTTCACTGCGACCACTACCTGCCCCCTGAGTGGCTAGCAGCGCTGGCAAACAACAAGTCTGAGATCTGGCTGCGCGATACCGTTACAGCTCGGTTCACTAACAAGTATCAGGCCCATGCTGCATTTACCAAAATCTATGTCGAAGCCCTCCGAGCAGGGCGTATCGACTACCTGTACAGCAACCGTGAAAAGCTCTCTCAACCTATGCTTGTCCATGTCTAATCCTACTTCTCAAACCCAGCCTGAGACGAAGCCTCGGCGGAAGCGCCGTTGGGCCGCAGTAGTGGTTTCGCTGTCAGCGATCGCCACTGCAACTGGAGCGATTGCCTCTACTCAGCCGTTTGCTAGTGATAATCCGTTCGAGTCCGATATTCCCAGTGCGATCAACGGCAGCGGCGGCGGCAGTAATATCGCGGCGGGCGAGCCGTCTATTGGCGACTTGGGCAATCTTGGTGGCTTTGGCGATATTATTCCATCTTTTCCAGGACTACCAGGAGGAGGCTTTCCATCGTCGCCCGGTGGTGGAAGCGGCAGTGGTTCATTTGAAGACATCTTCATGGGCGGACTCGGCAACATCTTTGGCAGCGCAGGTGGGCCTGCTCCGAAGATTTTCAAAGACATTCTCAACGGTAATATGGGCGGTGTTCTGGAAAGCATTCTAGGCATCCTTACTAGCCAAAACGAGATTTTTGGAGAGATTTCAAGCGTGGTTCTCGGCGATGGCTGGGAGAGCGCTGACGGTGATGGCAATCCAAATACACCACCTAACCCCTACAAAATACGATTGCCAAAGGAAGAAAGCGATGAGGAAACTGGCATTCTTACCCGTTCTCCCATTGTGTCTAGACGTGACAAAGCAAACCAGTACGACCAGGAACTGGGTAGGGCGATGGCCGCGCCAATGCTGGCTGAGGCGGGCGACCAGTGGCTTGAAGGCAATATCACAACCAGCTCGGACATGATGCAAGCTGGACTGGCATCCACGCAGAGTGCGATCGCTAAATCGGGCGAAGCCACCGAAGCAACGTCTACACAGGACATCGTACGGCGCAGCGCTGAGATGTCTGGTATTGCCGCCACGATGCAAATGCAGGAAATGCAGCAAAACGCCATGCTTGGTGAATCGCTCTGGAATATTCAGCGCCTGGAAAGCGCTCAGCTCCAGCTTGCCGCTGATACCAGTGAGGCAGCTGACGAACAGAATCGGCGAGATAGAACCAGTCGTGCTGCTTCCCTATCTAGCTCAGCCGGGGAAGCCATGATCATCCCTGGGCTTGCAGATATTCCTTCATCGGCATCGCCTACCCCATCAGCTCCGGATGCACCTTCCTTTTTCGCTACGCCATAGCTCTATTGCGCAAACACCATGCTGTTGTTTAACCGATCGTACAAGTACAGAATGCTGTTCGTTGTTTGCTTCTATGCAGGCGTAATTCTGTTTGTCTCTGCTTCTGCTGGTATGGCTCAGGACGCACCGGGCAGTGCCACCTCCATTCTCGAAAACGCCATAGATGTTTCTAAAAGCAGTGAGGAAGGACTCAATGAGCTATGGGAAATAACCTTCACCGGAACTTACTCTCCTGGCTACCTAGCCGTTATGGACTTTGCTAAAAAGGTCATGGTCATTCCGTTCTTCTGGATGATCATTCCTATCACGCGGGCTTTTACATTTAATCGCTATGAAGAAATATTCAGACATGTCGCCTGGATAGTCCTGATTTGTGTGCTGACAGTCAACAGCTATGGACTCATGACAAAGATTGCTTACGGCTCTAGGAACTTCATCAACGACACCACAAAGGAAATTCTATCCTTTCAGCTTGGGCCGGTAACTATGAAGGATGCCTTATCCGATGTGCTGTTAACAGAAGAAGCGAAAGAGACCATTCGATTGAACTTTGTTGAGTGCGAAGCGAAGGAAGGAGAAGAACAGCTCAAATGTTTTGAAGATGGAGCAAAGACTGCTAGGGAGGAAATTGCGGAAGCAGAAAAAAGGACAAACAAATTGGGACTGAATATATCAGGATTCAGGCGGCTGCAAGAGCGCTTGGACAAAATTATCGGTGACATCAACTTGGCAAAGGATTCGCAGAACGATATGACTTTTGGGCTAGTCAACTTCTTCTTTCAGAGCACTGGTCAGGCAATCGCTCAGCAGCTTATGAAAGGATTTCAAAGTGCCATGATGACAATCATCGACGTTGGTTTCTACTTGACAGCAATGCTTGCGCCAATTGCCGTTGCCGCTTCGCTCGCACCGCTTCAGCCTAGAATCATCTTCATATGGGGCGCAGGATTCATTGCTTTTGCTCTAATGAAAATGGGCTACAACATCTTGATTGGCGCGATCGCTACGGTCGCCTTAACCATTGATGCTACCAATTTTGGCAGCACTGGACTACTCATCGCAATGGGCGTTATCTCGCCGCTGCTTGCAATGGCAATGGGCGGTTGGGGAGGCGCTAGGCTAGTTCATGCGATGGCCGGAGGAGCGAGTGCAGCAATTGCACTGGTGCCTGTTCCAATGCCACGTCCGAAGTAGCGAAGAGAGTTCCACTATGAAATTTGTTTGGGTTCTAGCCGTTCCACTAGGTGTTGTTGTTCTATTTGTCATGGGTGTGCCTAGTATGTTGAATGTAGAGCAGAAGCCTAGTCCAGAGAATGTCATTCTCAATGATAAATCTGACTATCAGTCAAAGGCAGAGGACTACGCTCAGTTAGACATGCGCCAGGAGGCTTTGGCCACCTGCGCATCAATGCAAGAAAAGTACGGCGATCAAGACCTCTGTTTGCTAGAGATCTACGGCATTTTAGATGATATTGATGGTCAGATTGAAGTTTATGAAAAAATGCTGGCTAGAAACATAGCCAATGGCGACAGCGCTAGCGCAGCTTCAAAAGAAAGAAGATTGGAAAGCTTACGAGAAGAAAGAGACAAAGAGAAATGATAGCCAAACTACAGCCGAAAAGACTTAGAAAGCTACTACCCGATACAGAGACTGCCACTAAATCAAGCGGCAGTCTCATCATACTCGGGCT
>CAWCWM010000017.1:0-41265 GCA_963799265.1 uncultured cyanobacterium | reverse complement strand
GTCATCCAGAAGGGTCTCCCTTCGAGCATTATGGGATGTTGCAAAGCAAGGAGGCCATTCGATATGCCAGTGAGATCGTTGACTTCGTCGATTATGAAGTGGCCAGGCCGCGATGAAGTGCATGAGGCTATTAGTCGATGGGCTGAGCAGTGTGTTCAGCATCTTGCTAATAAAGCTGAAGCGCCGGTAGTGCTAGCTGTAGGCTATTTTGGTTCCTATGCGCGGGGCGATTCGGGTGTCGGCAGCGATCTGGATGTCATTATCATCATTGCCGAGAGCGATCAGCCATTCGAGCGCCGAGCAAATATCTGGGACTTCAACGCCATTCCTGTCCCGGTCGAGCCGCAGGTGTATACGCTCGGCGAATGGCGGCAGCTACCAGAGCGGCTTCCTCGCTTCTATAAAACGCTGACTACAGAAACCTGCTGGCTACTACCGCTTCAGGATAGACACGCCTAAAGCCTTCGCCCTGTACCACAAAAGATCAGTGCTACGCTGTGGTCAGCGCTCTTGGGTTCAGATATGTCTTCTCCTCTATCGCGATCGCCAATATCACCATCGACATCACCATCGCCAGTCCCAAAATCAGAAATACCCAGACCTCCAAGTGAAACGCTCCCAACCATGTACGATCTCCCCAGTGAGTATCCTGAGGAGCTAGGCTTGCCAGACGAATTTCATCAGTTTCAGCCACAGCTGTTAAGAGAAACCTGTCAGCCGACAACGGTGCCAGCCGAGCGAGCGTTTGTAGGGAGCGATCTAAACATCTACTACGATGTTCACCATCCGGGCTGGCACAAGCGTCCAGATTGGTTTCTGGTACTAGATGTGGAACGGGCAAGACAGCAGAACGATCTGCGGTGGAGCTATGTGATTTGGCAGGAGGGAATTGATCCTTTTTTAGTGGTAGAGCTGCTTTCACCGGGGACAGAAGCGGAAGATCTGGGCCAAACGCTGCGAGAGGTCAATCAGCCGCCGACTAAATGGCAGGTCTACGAGCAGATACTGCGCATTCCCTACTACGCCATTTTCGATCGCTATGAAAATGACTTTAGGCTCTATCAGCTCGTCGGTACTCGCTATCAGCTAGTGGCGCTCTCAGAGCAGCGCTACTGGTTTGAAGAGCTGGGCCTCAGCCTGGGGGTGTGGCAGGGCGAGTATGAAGGGGCGATGGGCCAGTGGCTACGCTGGCAAGATGCGGCGCATAGCTGGATACCTACGGATAAACAGCGAGCAGAGCAGGCGGACGAACGGGCAGAGCAAGAGCATCAGCGGGCAGAGCAAGAGCGTCGGCGGGCAGAGCGACTGGCGGAAAGGTTGCGATCGCACGGCATCGATCCTGACTCAGTCGAATAAAGAATTGCTCATTCCTCGCTTTCTGACGCAATCTCTATCTCCATCCACCGCAGCAAATCAGAGACGACCGTATCAGCGTCTAAATCATTGTGGGGCTCGTGATAGCTGCCTGGATAGATCTTCAGCGTCTTGTCTGGGCTGTTGACCTGCTGAAAAATCTTCTCGCTGCCAGAGGGAGAAATGATCGGGTCTGCTTCCCCATGCGTTAGCAATAGCGGCAGATCAAGCCGATCGATATTTGCTTTTACCCAGTCGAGCGTGCTGAGTATCTCGCTGCCCCAGCGTAAGGTGACAGATGAATGCGTCAGCGGATCCTCAGCCGCCTGGTCAGAGACCGACGGATCGCGAGAGAGTCCGCCTTTGCTCAGATCCATGCTGAGGCTGAGTCTAGGTAGCAAGCCGGAGAGCAACCGGGCTAAGACCTTACGCCGTCGACTGGCTGTGCCGCTAGTAGGCTGAAACGGCGGTGCGCTGACAATCAGACCCTGAACGTTTAGGGCTTGGAACGCAGCATCGTCGGCACTGCGTAGAACATAGTCAAGCACGATCAGTCCGCCCAGGCTATGACCCATCAAAAATAAAGGAGTATCAGGCTCTTGCTGACGAATGAGCGATAGAAAAGCCTGCGTATTGTCGCGATAGTCTTGCCAGCGGTTGATGTGGCCGCGCTGGCCTTCGGATTTGCCATGGCCCTGATTATCAAAGCCAAAGACGGCATACCCTGCGGCTGTCAGTCCCTCAACGATCTGGCAATAGCGCCCAGAATGCTCGCCCAAGCCGTGAACAATCGCCAGGACGCCTTTGACATTAGTCTTGATACTGGCAGTCGCGGCGCTCTTAGACTCAACGGGTGGCGTGCCATTCTCTTTACCATGCTTTTTAGCAGAGACTTGGCTAGCATCTCCGGTAGCCTCTGGACTAGAGACCCGGTCGACTGATGGTGGATACCAGCTTTGATAGAAAAGCTGTAGCTCGTTTGCGCCGAGAAAGGTTCCTTGAGGATGAAGCGGGGTCGAGGTCATTACGGCTGAAAAGGCGTAGGCCAAAAGAGGGTGGAATCTGTGAGAACGCAGCTAGTCGTAAATCTTTGTAGTAGCTAACTTACAAGATTTCTTGGCAGAACTTTCTTACAAGATTTTTTCCATAAGATTTCTTTTCTAGAGTTGCTCTCATAGGATTTCTACAGTGCCGCGCTGACCATCAATGCGAACCCGCTGGCCCGTAGTCAGCTTCTGTGTGGCCTCGCTCACGTTCATCACGGCAGGAATACCATATTCTCTAGCAATAATGGCTCCGTGGGAGAGCTGACCGCCCACTTCTGCAATTAGCCCACCGATGCGAGCTAGCAGTGGCGACCAGCCCGCATCGGTGTAGGGCACGACCAGGATGGTTTTGGCGTCGATACGACTGATGTTTTCCGAAAGGGTTTCTAGTACGTACACGGTGCCTTCGACCTGACCAGCGCTAGCTCCAATTCCCTTGAGTACGCCAGCAGAGACTGGCAGCATGGCAGTATTCAGCGCAGTATCTGAAGGTAATCTGGCGGCGGCCTGACCGTATATCAAGTAGGGCAGTCGGTGCTCTTTTTGGCTTTGCCAACGGGCTTTTTCTAAATCAATGCTGAGGCGGAGTTCGTCCGCTGGAACAGGACCGCTGAGCTGGGCGCGGATATTTGGCCAGGTGAGAAAGAAAATGTCGCCTTGAGATTCTAGCTGTCCGGTTGATAGCCAGCGACTTTCAAGTTCAACGAAGCAGCCACGCAGGCTTGCAAGGAGGCGATCGTAGACTTCGGCAACGCGGCCCTTCAGGTCTAGGCGAGCTTGAACCTGTTTTGATTTCCATCTGGATCTGTCCGTGGCTGGCGGCTGGTTCAATTTAGCGCTGTGAGCGTCTGAAGATGACTTTTCTGAAGATAGCTTTTCTAGATCGGCGGCTGGGGTGAGGAGATACTGGGTGAGGAGTTCGCGGACGGGCTGAGGAGATTCGCGCCAGGTAGGAACGGCGATATCGGTGGCCACTTCGCTGAGGTAGCCGTAGCGATCGAGAAAGCGATCGAGCTGTTCAAAGACAAAGTGGCCTTCTGGATGTTCAGAGATAGCTGCGAATAGAGAGGCGCTGTTGTTGGGCGTTTGTAGATCGGGGGTGCGGGGCGATGCTAGGCCCAGTTCAGGAAGGCGCGATCGCAACTGCACAGCTAGCTGCTTAATCTCCTCTAGCGCTCTCACCTCCGGGTTTCGACTGCTGTCCAACGTCGCCAAATCCACCTTTAGCACCGCCTGCCGCAGCGCCAGACTCAGCGGCGACAGAATGTTGTAATAGGTTGCCTGCTTCAGCAACGCCAATATTTCTTCAATCCGCGCCACCACCGCCGAATCTTTTAACTCACCGACTGGCCGATCTCGCCACCGCGCTAGGGCAGGCGCAAAGTCTTCGCTATCGGCTTTGGCAAACTGTTTGGGCAGGCTGTTTTCTTGCCCAAGCAGACTAAGCAATCCAGGCAGATTTCGCAAGGTGGTTAACAGCGGCGGACGCTGAAACTTTGCCCCGCGAGTGAGAAATTCTAGGCTGTCGGGCGGTAGACCCATGCGGGTGAAAATATCGCCGAGCAAGGTGGCATTGAAATAGGCGCGAGCGTAGTGCAAAGTCGCCGTCTGAGAAAAGTCAATTCCCTCAGCGCGGCCCTGGAGTACGGTCGTAAACAGATCGCCCCACACCCCGCAGGTGAGCGGACGATTGATCGACCAGGTGAGCGGACGAATGGCTCCGGGAATCACCTCTGCCGCAATCTTGCGCGTCCAAATCGGCATCAGCGTCGTGATAGGGCGGCTCTGCAATACCCATAGCTGCTCACCATCAAAGGTCCACTCAATATCTTGAGGAATCCCGTGGAAGGTCTCTTCTAAGTGGCGCGTCAGGTAGGCGACCTGCTGAATTAAGCCATTTGGAACCTGGCCATGTCCTTTCATTGGTAGGACTGTGCCCTCAGGGATTTGCCAGCTAGCTTGCTCAGGTAGATCGCCGACGCTGACCTGATAGCGCTCGGGCGTAATCTGCCCAGAAACTACCCGACTGGCATCACCAGGCAGGGCTTCGACAACGACGGTATCGCCCATATGCGTGACCGGATCGCGGCTGAAGGCAACGCCGGAGTAGGTGCCAAAAATGTGAGGCTGAACCAGGACGTTCATTTTGCCGTCAGGCAGGCTGTGATCTTGGCGGTAGCGGACTGCGGAAGGGGCGTTGTAGGCATTTAGACAGACGGTGATAGCACGCTCTAGGGCCTGAGGACTCGTAATTTCGGTGACCGAGACGTACTGACCTGCGGCGGAGGCGTTGAGACTATCTTCTCCGGTTGCAGAGGAGCGAGCGACGACGGTGATGCCTTGACCGCTGTCGGTGGTGAGATTGGGATTGGGAAAGACAGCTTTGATCAGCGCGGTGGAATCGTCGCCTGCGGGCAGAACGTAGCCAGGCGGGACGGGATAGCCAAGGGCGTGGAGATGAGAGAGGGTGGCGGCTTTGGGGCCAACTTTGCTGGCCTTTAGAGGTTGACTGAGGGAATGGAGGGCGCGATCGCCTTGAAAGAATCGAAACATACGGCGAGATTCTCCAGCGCTATTAGTAGCGGCTAGCTCTAGGTCATCAGGAATTTTGCTATAAATCCACGCAACTAGCCCCGACAGGCAGGCCACGATCGCAATGCGCATACCGTCTGTAGGATGGCGCAACGCGGTGAGCACAGGCATCAGCACGAGCACAAACAGCTTGCCTTGATCGCGCATTCGCAGCAGCGTAAAGCCGACGAAGCTGATCAAAAAAGTGAGTCCAGCCACTACCGGATCGTAGACGAAAAATCCCCAGGCGACATTGGTCGTACCGGCTCCCTGGCTGCCCCAGTAGCGGCCCATGACGATGAACATCAAAGAGAGAATTGGCCAGACGGCGTCGTCCCCAAAGAAATAGCGAGCCAGCAAAATAGAGAAAACGCCCTTGAAGGCTTCGGCAGTTACAGCCAGAACGCCTGCTAGAGTCCCCCCATGGTAGAAGGCGGCGGAGACACTGACATTGCCTGTTCCAAGTTTGCGTAGCTGTTTGCCGGTGAGAAGGCGGACGATCCAGCCAGTGAGGGGGAGCGCACCGAGGAGGGGGATGAGGGTAAAGATTAGGAGAGCACCGAGGACTTGGGCCATTGGGGGCGGGAGGGGGAAGGGGAGAGGGGGAGTTCTCGTAATTCTAGGGTAGGGGGTTTTCCATTTTGGAAAGGGCCTGGATCTATTAATAAATTGATTTGAAAAAAGGACATCGGTTTAGGTGCAGTGACTGACTGCTTTGCCGATGTCCTTTGCTTGGTGGGGACTTTTGAGAATGTGAGCTGGGTCGTGACCTGGACTTATAGGCTTGCAGAAGGGGTTCCTTTGGCTGCTAGGGTTTGCTCGATTTCTAGCAGGCGGGCGACGCGATCGTCTGTGGCAGGGTGAGTGGAGAAAAGGCCGCGCATCATCTGCTGAGGAAGGGCGTTGATAATTAGCAGAGGTTCGAAGGCGGGGTTGGCGTCCATCGGCAGGCGCTGGGCGCTAGCTTCTAGGCGCTTGAGGGCGGTGGCTAGAGCGCGAGGGTTGCCAGTGAGCTGGGCGGCTCCGGCATCGGCGGCATATTCGCGGGTGCGAGAGATGCCCATCTGGATGACGGTCGCGGCCACAGGGGCGAGGACGATAGTGGCAATTAGGGCGATCGGGTTAGCACCGTTGCCTTCTCTGTTGCGACTACCGCCAAAGAACATGCTGTATTGCAGCATCTGGGCCAGGAATGCGATCGCACCCCCAATCGTCGCCGCCACCGCCTGAGTCAGCGTATCGCGATTGATAATATGAGTCAGCTCATGAGCCAGCACGCCTTCTAGCTCTTCAGCAGACAGCGCTTTAACGATGCCTTCTGTAACCGCTACTGCCGCGTGCTCAGGATCGCGACCGGTAGCAAAGGCATTAGCAGCAGCACCCGGAACAACGTACACACCAGGCATAGGAATTTCAGCTTTGGCCGCTAGGCGCTCGACCATACTGTAAATTTCCGGCATCTGAGCGCGCGTTACTGGCTGCGCGTTGTAAGCTTTCAAAGCAATCTGATCGGAGTAGAACCACGATCCGAAATTAGTAACAGCAGCGAGTCCTAAACCCAGAAGTGCGCCTGCGCTGCCATAAAGCGCGTAGCCGATTGCGACGAGTAGGCCCGTTAGCAGACCCAGCAGCGCGACGGTTTTAAGCTGACCTTTTTCCATGTCTTGTTTCCTAACGATTACTATTTCTGTTTTTCTTTTGAAGCAAAGTGGCAAACAACGCACAGTAGCCGGATGCAGTAGCCGGATGCAGTAGCCAGATGCAGTAGCCAATCCGAATATCTGTCATTGTAAAATACGATTTAGAGTATGAGTCTTCTACCTTGGGGATGGAAACCGAAACAGCTGGCGGAAGCGATTGATGAGTGTCACCAAAAGGCGAACTGGAAAGCAAATAAGCGCAGTCTTCAGAAGCTCACGAAACGCAACAGCTGTTGTTCTCTTGACGCTGTTTGGAGTGAGTGTGGCGCTGCCAGCGCTGGCCAAGACAAAAATAGATACGAGACTCCAGGAGAATGAGTCAGCCATTACTACTTCTGAAGGAGGTCACTATTGTCTCTTCCACAGTCTCAGATGACACACTCTCCAATCTGGATCAAAGCATTGCTCAGTTTATCGATACAGAAACTAGCCACCTCAGCTACGCAGAAAAGCAGGCGCTGCACACCCTGCTCCCGCTAGAACTTGAAGACAATACTCTCGTAGCGCTCTCCTCTCTTTCTGACGCCGATTCCGCCCAATTCGCAACGCAGCTAAAGACTCAGCTAAAGAACAATCCCAAATTAAATGAGCTGCCCGCTGATACCGCCTCTCTCAAGTTTTCACCCGCTGTTTTTGCAGCCGCGCGACTAGCCGGATACATGCGTAGCATTGGTAAAGCCGTTCTGTTTGGCAACGTAGTCGGAGCCATTCGCGCCGCCGAGTTTGATTTCCCAGCCATGTTCTCTGCGCTCTCCTCTGGCGACACCCAAGAATTTACTAGCCTGCTTTCAGAAGCTCTGCCGAGGCAAACCACCTTTGTTTCAGCCGTCAGCACAGGTGCCAATTTTGCTTGTAATACCGCTACTGTCGATCTGACGCCTGGACTGTGCGATCGCTTCACCGGTTTCATGCGTAGCACCATCGTTAGATATCAGCGCCCGTCAAGCTCAAGTAGTAGAACCGTTCGTTCGCGGACTAAGAAGGAGAGAAGTCACTCTCGGTAAAAGAAGAAAGATTGCAACGTTTCAGGCCAAGAAATACCGGGACTTGTTCAGTCACACTCGGAAACTGCTCCACACCATCCGGGAATCATTCAGTCACCAACGGGACTTGCTCAGTCACACTCGGGAACCATTCTGCATCATCCGGGAATCATTCAGTCACCAACGGGACTTGTTCAGTCACACTCGGGAACCATTCTGCACCATCCGGGAATCATTCAGTCACCAACGGGACTTGTTCAGTCGCGCTCGGCATCAACTCCGCTTTATGTCACAGTCATTCTCGCCCGTGCGCACTTGACTCGTTACAGAAATCAGCTTATGTTCTTTAGCTAAGGTGTTGATGCCAATCACGCCTGTTTTTCAGAACTCACTTGACTGAAGCGCCATCGATAAGTGCTGGTAACACCTACCGACGGCTAGGCTGACAAACTGAAACAGGCAGTCTGTAGCTTAAGGGTCACTGTACCTTAGCTACTCCGATTTGCAATATCTTTTGCAGCGTTGCTAAGGTCATCTGAGTTCTGGTTTCCTCGTTCACTTGTCTTATTGGAGACCAGACACTCATGTTTATTCCTTCCATTCAGGGCGCTGCGGCGTCCACAGATTCAGCTGCCGAGACTTCTCCCTCATCGGTCATTCCTTCGTCCACATCACCGCTCCCGCGTGAGCAAGTTCGCCATCTGCTGTTAGGCACGCCGAGCGCAGTACAAAGCACCATTTTGCTATTACACAAGCTAGGCTACGCCGAGCCGAATGACTGGAGTCGGCCCCTGTCGACAGGCCGAGCGAATGAGGTGATGGCGATTTTGACCAAGCGAGTAGGCGGAGGGGATGGTCTGTTCTAGTTGCTGAAGTCCTGAAGTCGATCCCCGTTCGTCAGAATTGGTTCGGTTCCCGTAGGGGCATTACATGCAATGCCCCTACTCGACGGTGCTTTTATTAAACGCGCATTCCTAAACAGATTGAGTCGCCAGTCGTCGAAAAGTAGCAAAAGCGGTTGAATCGTGGATTATGCGATCGCAGGCTTCGGCGTCGCAACTTTGAGCGTACAGAGCGCCTTCAGAATCTGCCCCAACTGCTCTGCTTGCGTGTTGTCGTATAGGTACAGCGGCGGAAACAGCTGAAAACTTAGGAACCGTATCTTTGGAGATGAAAACGAACTGATAGAAGGCTCCGTTAGTCATAAGTCCCCAAACAGATCTTTGATGAGACAAGCTCTGGTGCGCATAAACCAATAGCTGTGACAATCCTGCGGTGTGTGCTATTTGACTATTCTTAGCTTCTGCAATCAGAATCCAGAGTGGAACGCCATTCGCTTCAATGTCATGATTTATAGCCACTATGTCATATCGGCCTCTGATAATTCTGTCACCGTCTTCGACCTCAATTTGGGCGATGTTCTCTTCTACTTTTAGCTCGACGGGACGACTGTAAAAGCCAGTCAGCCGCAGTAAAGGAAAGACAGTCAGTGCTTTGATTAGTCCCTCACTCACCTTATCAGCATCAAGATAATGCCAGAAATCGTCTGCGATCTTAGCAATGTCTTTTCGCTCAGCAGCCGATAGCTTATCAAGTGGTAAAACGTCTGAATAGCGGCCCAGTTCCTTAATCTTTTGAAATCCAAGATGCTTTTTGACTTCATTTACGCTTAGGTGGCTCGCGTTCAATAAATCCATCGACCAGACATTTTCATATACGCTTACTCGCATATTCTAGCGGCTTCACTAACACGCTAAGCTAAAAGCACTCTAAATTTGACCCGCTGCTTGTTGCCTACGTAGGCTGCCTAGTTCCTTATGAGTCCAACTAAAGCTCAGCTACGCAAGCGTATTCGACGTAACTTGGTTTGGATTGGTTTGCTGGCGTTTGTGTGGCTGATGTGCAGTGGAGGCGCAGCGGCAGAAACCTTGACGGAGCGGCAGCGCTCCTTTCCCGACTGGACGAGCAAACCGACTGTGCAAGTCTCTGATGGCGATTTGGCCTATCCCAAGTGGATGGCGGGTACCTGGCGGATGAGTTCTACGCTGATCGATATGGTGGCTCCATTGGCTCCTGAGATTGTGACGCCTGGGTTTGAAGGCAATCGGCAGTTTTTGCACAAGGCGGTTCCGGCGGTAATCCGGTTTGTGCCTAAGGCCGCTCATAGGGGAAGCTTTTTGGGTCGGGCGTTGCCCGCAATCTTGAAAGATGCCGATGATGAAGATATTGAAATTGTCTCCGATCGCGCTTTTAACGGGCTGAGCTTAGCACGGGCCTATCTAGGTGACGATTGGATCAAGGCAGTGAAAGTAGACCCGGACGACCCTAACCGCCAGATTACTTTTCTCAAGGACAATCAACAGCTGATTTCTACGGTCACAGGGCGACAGGTAGAGACACCCAACCTAGGAACGTTTGCCACTACTGAGATCTTTCAGCAGTTTTTCCGCAATCCTGGCCGATCTTTTGCGGCAGACGATGACACTCCCACTGTGTATTTGAACGAAGTGGAAAATACGACAGTATATCGAAAGCGCGGCGATGCGAATTTCCCCATTGTTGCCGACCAGATTACGGCGATTTATCTTTCGCCGCAAGACCCTGACTATTTCAAAGCCAAAGGACAGCCGGTAGCACTCTATCGCTATCAGCTTTCCTTTAGTCCGGTGCAGCCAAGCGCTGCTTTTGATGTGGACGATTAGGGCGAGAGACTAACGGCGGCGCGGATCGTAGTCGGGTGGATAGCTAGGCGGATAATCTGGCGGGTAGCTAGGTGGATAGTCTGGTGGGTAGTCCGGCGGGTAGTCGTTTGGGCGAGGGTAGTCGGGATAGCCTGGCTCGCTGCGGGGCGGATATCCTCGGTCATAGCCGCCTCTATCGGGTGGACCACCGTAGGGCTGGTTTCCGTAGCGGTCATCGTAATAAGGCTGGCGCGGGGGCTCCGAGTAGCGATCGCCCAAAACGCTGCTTTCTACATACATTTTTAGCTGCTGCGCCATTCGCCGTAGCCCCTGCCGTTCGTCCTGGCGAATGAAGGGCAAAAAGACTTTCGATAGGATGCCGGAAAATAGCTCGCGATGGATGTAGTGGGTCCGACCGGGCACGTTTTCACGCAGCTCAAAAATATGTTCGCTACGCATCCCCGGAATGGTGGACACCCAGCGCATCATGTAGGGCGGGCGCACCATCGTAATTAGCGGCTGAAATTCGGTTTCTTCATCACCTTCTAGTCGCTGCATCGCTAAGAAGATCTCGCCGCCTCGCGCAATTCGCAAGCCTGGATCGCAGTCGTACAAGAAGGTGTTCCAGTAGCGCCATTGATCCTTGCGAAGCAGGGCCTCCCAGACGACACTCTGAGGGGCGTTGATGTCGATTTCGGCGTAGAGGGAGGGCATGGAAAAGGATGGGGAATGGGGAATGGGGGGATTTTGGTTGATCTTATACTTTTCGGCGCTGATCTGTTTGGCGACTTGTGCGTGGAGCCGGTTTGTCATTCATCCTTGATCGTTTGATTTAGCCGTCCTAAAAAGAGATACCCTTTTACTCATCCTTCAGTATTCCTACTTCATCCTTATAACTCATGGTCAGTTTGACGCCGAATCCTAGCTATAGTTTGACGCTCCGTATCAAGTTGCCAAATCAGGTGGGCGAGCTGTCGGCGGTGATAGCAGCGATCGCACAGGCGGGCGGCAGTCTCGGCAATATCGAGGTCATTGAGAAAAGTCGGGAACATGTGGTGCGCGATGTCTCGGCGGATGCGTCTAGCACAGAGGCGGCAGCAGCGATTGAAAAGGCGGTGCGATCGCTCGAAAACATCGAAGTCTTGGATGCCTATGACCGCACCTTTGCCTTACACAAGGGCGGCAAGCTGAGGGTAGAAGCCAAAATTGCGCTGCGGGGGCAGGACGATCTGGCGATGGCCTATACGCCGGGCGTGGGCCGGGTGTGTATGGAGATTGCTAACAATCCAGAGAGCGTTTATGACTACACCATCAAAGGGAACACGGTGGCGATTGTCAGCGACGGTAGCGCCGTATTGGGCCTAGGTAACCTGGGCGCGGCAGGCTCGATGCCCGTAATGGAGGGCAAGGCGATGCTGTTTAAGGAATTTGCTGGGCTAGATGCGTTTCCAATCTGCCTAGATACGCAGGATACCGAGGAGATTATTGAGACAGTCAAACGCATTGCGCCCGTGTTTGGGGCGGTGAATCTAGAAGATATTAGTGCGCCGCGCTGTTTTGAGATTGAGAAGCGGCTACAGGCGGATTTGGATATTCCAATTTTTCATGACGATCAGCACGGCACGGCGATCGTAAGTCTGGCGGCGCTGACGAATTCGCTGAAGCTGGTAGGCAAGCAAATCGGTGAGATTCGTCTAGTGATCAACGGAGCTGGGGCGGCGGGGCTGTCGATGGGGCGGTTGTTTCAGCGGGCCGGACTGAAAGATTTGATTATTTGCGATTCGAGAGGAATTATTGGACGCGATCGCACCAACCTTACCGAGGCCAAAAAAGAATTTGCAGTTGATCAATCGGGCACGCTGGCTGATGCGATGAAGGAGGCGGATGTCTTTATGGGCGTGAGTGCGCCGGGCGTAGTCACGGTCGAGATGGTGAAGTCGATGGCTGCCGATCCGATTGTGTTTGCAATGGCCAATCCGATTCCTGAAATTCAGCCCGAGCTGATCAAAGAGATTGTTGCAGTTGTGGCTACCGGGCGCAGCGACTATCCCAACCAGATCAACAATGTGCTGGCGTTTCCTGGCGTGATTCGGGGCGCGGTAGACTGTCGTGCCAAGGAAATTACAACAGAAATGTTTTTAGCGGCGGGAAGTGCGATCGCCTCTCTAATCCCCGACGACGAACTAACGCCAAACAACATCATGCCCTCTGTCTTCGATCCCAGAGTCGCCCCTGCGGTCGCAGCCGCTGTGCAAGCAGTTGCTAGATCATCTGGAATCGCTAGAAAATAAAAAAGCGTCAAGGCTTACTTACTCACCGTCAGCCTATCCATTGATCCTCAACCTTGACTACTTCAAAGCCAAGCCAGAAAGCCAAGCCAGAAAGCCAAGCCAGAAAGCCAAGCCAGTCAACACGCCTAAAGTGACCCTCTTGTTGGACAACGGCTACCACATCGATAAGCTGACTACAGTACTAGAGGCCGTTTATCCTGGCATCCTGCGAAAGGTTAGGTTTGAGCTTTCGCAGGATGCCATCGAAAGCAGAGAAAGCAGCTACAGGAAAGACAGGCTTTGTGCCGATTGCTGTGAGGTGGGTGATTGAGCGTTCTAACGCCTGGATGGAACGCTGCAAGAGCTTGACGAAAAACTTCGAGAGAACACTGGTCAAGGCCAAGGCACAGATGGACTTTTGCTTCGTCAGGCTAATGCTTAAGCGACTCGCTGCTAAGTCCTAAGATCTCAAATGGGCTCTATAAAGGTAGCAATAGGTGATCAGCACAGATGGACTAGGGCTGAGCATTGCTGGAAAAAGGGCTTTCTATGGAAGTTCTAGCGCAAATCAAATTCTTCTAGCCGACTATCTGCCCAGTTTATACAATCTTCCGATAGGGGAGGAACGGGGGCTTGCTGATAATCGAGTTTGAGGTCATAGCTGGAGCGATCGTAGATGTCTTTCAACAGCTGTTGTAGATTCACGGTTGGTTCTAGATCGCCTTTGCGTAGTGGGATATGAAAGGTAGGGACTTTATCCGGTAAGTTCCAGACGTAAAGCTCTGCGTCGGGTCTGCGATCGCTCCGACTAACCAAAATCCTATAGTCACTTGCCAAACCCTCCCCATAAACCGGCATCGGCTCGTAGGCACGCAGCAGATCCAGCTCAACTAAGTGAGCCGAGCTATTCAGAACCCTCTGCCGTTTGCGCTCATAAGTTTGCCAGCCTGTGCCAGCCCGCTTGTTTACGGGAGAGAGCAGCTCAATGACTGTCACTACTGTACTTTCATTCCCGATTTTGGAGAATCAGACTTTGATGGCCCCCTGTAGCAAGTCATACAGTCCTGTTAAGCAGTCCTGTTAGGCAGAGAGTTCACTTCCTGCGGTTACTCCCACTCGTTAGCGTCTTGCGAGTACGGGTTCTCGACGTAGGGGCTGCGGTAGGGCTGCTCGTTGGAATTATTGTTATTGCCAGCGTTGGGATAGGGCGGCTGAGTGTAGGTGGACTTAGACCGGCGGGCTTTGCCTTTGGTGTCTTGCCAGGCGGAGCCCATGCCCTGAAAGATGCCGCGCCCGACTAGACCCAGACCTCGGCCCAGCACTTCGGTCAGGACGTAGACGACGCCGTTGCCGATTAGGGAAATGGCGGTGCGCAGGCGCGGGGCGATCGCATCTCTAGTCTCTATCGCCAGGGTCACCACCAGCGGAATTCCTCTAAGCGTGTTCAGTTCCGCCCGGCGCGGCGAGTAGATTGACGTTTGATCGATGCCTCTAGGCGTGAGCACAAATAAGTTGTATCTACTTTCGAAGATAGCTTTTGGTTCATTGACCAGTCGGTTCAGGCGATACCGCCAGGATAGATCGTTGCGAAAGCGCTCAATTTCTCTAGAAGACATCATCCGAGTAGAGTACAGGCTTTTCTTAATTGGCTCTGTATCTGCCAGGCGGTTTAGCAGCGGCTGAACAACCGCGTTGGCGACTTGAATTGTTAGATTTTCTAGGAGGCGTTCACTGTAGGCGATCGCCTGCGGTGTAGTCGCCAAATATTTCTCGCTCTCAATCACCATTGACTCTTGAAACAGCCAGTGACCAAACAGCTCCGGCACTAGCGGAATGTTGTCTAAGATCTGCGTTTCTACAAAAGGCTTTTCCTGTTGCAACAGCGTCACCACCTCTTCTTCCACATTGCTGACGCGCACTGTGTAGTACTTGCCAAAGAATTCAGTATTAACTGCGTCCCATAGATCTTGCAGCACCTGCGCCGATCTAGCAGGAAGCTGACCGGGCTTGACCTGTGAAGCTCGCAAATCTTCTAAAAGTTCTTCCAACTGCCGCAGTACCAGATACAACAGTTCTAGCTTTTTGTCGGACCGTAGAATATCAATCTCTAACGGCTGCTGTCCTACGTTCTTCAATGGCCGCTGTAGCTTGGCGAACACTCCTTCAAATACTGCATTCTGCAATTCGCCCGGTCGCCCTTGCAAGGCCCCGCCCAAGCGAGACTCGATATCAGCCAAAGCCGCTGCTGTCCCAGGAACCAAGGCATCTCGATCTAGATACCGCGCTGCTGTTCTATCAGCGTAGCTAGCAGAGGTCTGCTGAGACAGCCGAATCCAGTCTGTGTCCGCCCTTCCTCGTTCCGAGGCGCTTCGCGAACGACTACGCTCAGGGCTCGGGCTGGTTGAGCGCGAAGATCGATCGGAGTCGAAGCTGGGTGTTCTCCATAGCGCTGACATTAGCCACCGTGCGGCTGTTAGTTCGCGCTTTTTGCCGTCTAGTATCGCTTGGTTTAGCCAGGATGTCGTCTGTTGGCGAGCGACGTTTACGTCGAATATGTTCTGGTCGATTTGTCTGAGCCCTGAGAGTCTCATGCTGATACGCATGGCGGTGAGGGGGCCGGGGATGTCGTCGAGACGAGAGAGAGAAGACCGTCGAGACGGAGAAGGGGGAAGGGAGGAAGAGGAATTTGTAGGAGAAGTCGGATCGATTGGAGGCTTTGGAGTATCCGGTTCGGTGGCGGCCTGACGGATGAGCTGCGCGAGCCGACGGACGGACATGCTGCGGGTGCCGTAGCCGTTTGCGCCCATGCGTTCGGCGGCAGACTGGAGGACGGGTTCGGCCTGTGCGCCTAGGACAAGGATGGGAAGGCTGGGAAAGTCTGTTTTGAGCTGTTGGCAGAGGGTGAGCCCTGGCATGGTGCTAGGATCGGTGGCTCCGATGCCTAGATCGAGCAGGATTAGGTCGATGGGTGGAGCGGGGGGGCGATCTTTTGGGCGTAGGGAAGGATCGTCAAGGGACTGCTGGTAGGTGGTGAAACGCGATCGCACCCCTTCTAGCGCCTCTGCTGAGCTACCTGCTTCGGCGACGACGGTGAAATCGCTCTGCTGCTCTAGCCACACTTTTAGGCCGAGGCGAAAGACCGGATCGGCGTCGACGAGCATCAGCTGAATCGGCGTCTGGCCAGGATTGCTTGGGGGAGTATTCGGGGGGCGCGTCGCGTCACTCATCTAAAAATCGTCGCTGTAGCTATCCTCACTGTAGTCGTCATCATAGCTGTAGTCGTCATCATAGCTGTCGTTGTCGTAGGTTGGTTCGGCGGGGGCCTCTAGAGACCAGAGGTAGGCCCGCTCATCTTCCCAGATGGCAATGCTGGTGAGGGCTTCGCCATAGAGGGCGCGGCCTGGCGCAATTTGATAGGCAACGTCGATTGCGGCTGAGAAGTGGCCGATTGCGGCCAGGCTTTCGGCACGGATCAAGATTGGCCGATCTTCAATAGTTTCAGCTTCTGTTTTCCATTCTGCAATAGAGGCTTGGGCGGTTTTGTAGAGGGCGCGGCCTTTGACAACGTTTTCGGCCTGGGCGATCGCATCTCGCAGATCTCCTTTGCTCGCCAGCTTTTCAGCCTTGTCCATGATCGGCTGATCTTCAATAATTTCGATGCGGTCTTGCCATTCGGCAATGTAGGTCTGACCTTCTATTCGCAGCGCTCGGCCCTGCTCTACTTTCTGGGCCTGGGCGATCGCCCGCCGCAAGTTTGCCTTGCCGCCCTTGGTCGCAATCTGCACCGCTTCATTCAAGATAGGCCGATCTTCCATTCTCTGGATTTCTTTTTTCCAGTGCGAGACTAGCGTTTGAGCCTGGACTCTTTGCGGGCGCTCTTGGGTGATCTGTTCGGCTTTGGCAATGGCCATCTGATAGGTGGCTTTCTGACCAATTTCGGCTAATGCATTAGCGGACTGTAGCTGCACCATATCGTCCAGCTTTTGCTGCCATTTTTCGGCGCTGTCTTGCGCTTCAAGGTGAAAAGGACTGTCCGGCGAGATCTGCTGCACCGCCTTAATCGCTTCTAGTAAGTTGTAGATCTGGCCATAAGATGGGGCCCACTGATCGTATTTGTCATTCGCTAGGCGCTGCGCATGGCCAAAGTGCAGCAGGTCTTTGGCTTCTGGCGTCACGGCTAGATCGGGCGGCACTAGCTGCACAATTGCGATCGCAGCTTCAACGTCTTCTTCTTCCCACTTTTGAAAGCTGTACTGCAAGACTCGCTCGGCCCACCGATTAATATCCGCCTTGGAATCTTTCCAGGCAGCCGTCTCTAGATTAATGCCTTCGATCATGGCTAGGGCTTCCCCTAACTTATCTAGGTCGCCCGTTCGATCGCTAATGACCACTAGCGATCTGGCTTTTTCTAGCAGGCGACGCCCGGTTTCTTCTCGATCTATCCTTTCTTCTAACTGTCCGTAGCGAGTGAGCACCCAATAATTGCTGTTGAGCACCTTCAGACGCTGCAAGTCTCGGCGGGCACCGGACCAGTTCTGGGCCTCAATCTTTTGTTGGACGCTTGATTCGATCTCGTTACCGACGCTCCATTCTTTGTCCCAGGTGGCGATCGCACTTTTAAACCTGGGATACACCTCGACTCGCTTGGGAATTCGTTTGGCCAGTGCGATCGCCCGCCTGATCTCGCCCGCTTGCGCCATCTGCTCTAGCTCTGGCAGCAGCGCTTTTGCCCACTGGTTCATCAGCCGGTTTGCTTCCGCATACTCAGGATTGGACGGCTGCCACGGCTCCACCATCTCGATTGCAGCCACGAGCGCCTGCGCCGAACCTGACTGCACGCTCGCCTGCGCACACAGCAGCCTTTCACTATCTGATCCGACGCTCAACAGCCGACTACAGTCCGGCAGAGGCGGATTGCGCGTCATCACCGACACCGCCCGAAAGCTGACCGCCCCTGCCGCCGCCAAAATTGCTGCCCATACCAGCGGCCACAGCCACCCGCTAGGTAGGCCTCTTCGAGGATGCGAAACAGCGGACTTAGCGCCAGAATTAGACACAGCAGTAGAGACAGTAGAAACGGGCGGAGTAGAGGTCATGACAGCAAAACCCGGCAGCAGCGATCGCAGCTAAAAATAGTAAAGTCAAACAAAGGATAAGTCATCCAAAGTCATCAAGAACATTTGATATGAAAAGTCGCTCTACAGTTCCCACTGAGTCAAGAGCCTAGCCCATCGAATCAAACATTTTTCATCAAATTTTTGTGTAATTGTAGAGGCTATCGGCCCAATTGGATCAGGCTATCTAGACGAGCTATCGTCCGAACTGAGCCTGAATTAATTCAAACAGTGCTCTCATGCCCATCGCTTCGCCACCCTCCGGACGACCCGGCAGCGATCGCATGTTGTATGCCATAAAATCGATATGTATCCACGGCGTTTGGCCTTGAATAAATTCGCGTAAGAACAGCGCCGCCGTAATCGAGCCACCATAGGGCGTATTGGCAAGATTGTTCAGATCGGCAACTTTACTCTCCAGCATGGCCCGATAAGGCTCGTGCAAAGGCAGTCGCCACAGCGGATCGTCTACAGCTTCACCTGCTGCTAGCAATGCATCAGCCGTTTCGTCATCGTTGCAAAATAGCGCCGCGATTTCTGCGCCGACAGCCACTCTTGCCGCCCCGGTCAGCGTGGCACAGTCAATCAGCAGATCGGGCGCTTCACTGCTCGCCTCGGTCAGCGCATCCGCTAGCACCAGTCTGCCTTCCGCGTCTGTATTGCCGATTTCTACCGTTGTCCCCGAGCGGGCAGTGAGCACATCCGAAGGCCGAGTCGAATTGCTAGAAATGCTGTTTTCCACTGCTGGAATCAGCACGCGCAGCCTCACAGGCACCTTTAGCTGCATGATCATTTTGGCCAGCCCCAGCACCTGCGCTGCGCCGCCCATATCTTTCTTCATCAGCTTCATATTCGCTGCCGCTTTGATATTCAGCCCGCCCGTGTCAAAGCAAACGCCCTTGCCCACTAGAGTGACAGCAGGATTGCCCGCTTCACCCCAGCGCAGGTCAACTAGCCGAGGCGTCTGCTCACTGGGCGCACTATTTGCCTGACCCACTGCGTAAATCATTGGATAGTTCTTTTTTAAGAGCTCTTCGCCGAGAATAAGATCGCAGGTAGCGTCGAAATGCTTTGCCAGCTTTTTCGCGGCTTCGGCCAGATGCTGTGGGCCCATGTCCGAAGTCGGCGTGTTGACCAGATCGCGTACCAGATAAGTCGCCTCAGCGGCAGCAGTAATGTAGCGGTCGTCTGCGCTAGTAGGAAATTCGAGTTCGGGCAGGGCATCTGCAAGCTGCTTGTAGCGGGTAAAGCGGTACTGACCCAGGACCCATCCTAGACAGAGCTTGGTGGCAACATCAGCGGGGAAGTCATCTGCTAGCGCATATTTTTGGGCGGGCAGGCTTTGGGCCAGCGTCCCTAGCGTCCAGGTATCAAAGATATCTGGCTTACCAACTAGCACGCGATCTAGCTCACCATCAGCAGAAGGAATCAGGCAATGAGTGCCCGGTCTAGCGGTAAAGCCGGACATTTCTAGCCATACCGACTGATTGATGTAGTCGTGTTTGACCTGTTCTTCGTTGACGAAATGTAGTGGGATAGTGCGTGTCAAAAGGGGCGCTCCGAATGGTTGTTTCAACTTTATACCTTTGCGCGATCGCAGACACAAGAAACAAAAACGGCCTCACTATCAGCGAGACCGTTCCCAATTCACAGCGTTAACCTGTCAGTAATTATTGAGCAGCCACTTCAGACTTTTGAACGTTTTGAGCCGGTGATGACTTGTCTAAACGCATTACTCGCTTAGCCCTAGCAGACAACGCATTGACGTCAATACGATTAGTGATGAGAGCGTCGAAGGAGAAAAGACCAGGACCATTGACAGTGAAGTACAAGAAACAAGCGGCGTAGATCGCAGAAAGCTCTAGGTAAGGAAGGCTTAGGCCCGCAACCTTGAAGTGGTGGTACATAGCAACACACATAGTGCTAAACAGACCAAAGGCAGCGGGACGAGTAAAGAGACCCACCATTACCAAAGGCGCTGCAATCAGCTCAGTATAAGCAGCGACGTAGCTGAGAAAGATAGGGAAGGGCAGACCTAGATAGGCAACATACGCCTGAGCAAAGCCTTCGATGTCTGCAAGCTTGTCCTGGCCGTTGTGGATCATCATTAGGCCAAGGATGAGACGGGCGAGAGCAAGTGTGGCTTGAGAAGCAGTATTTGCATTGACGTTAGGCTTGAAAACCAGACTGGCAAGGGAAGAGATGTTCATCGTATAAGAACGGAGAGTTAAGTTTTATGAAACGTTGTGTAAACAAGTATAACAAAGGTAAATAGCTTTTGATCTCTCAAAAGACCTAGTTTCAAAGAGTTTCTACGTATGTTTTTGAAATATGATGAAGCGCTTGTTTTCTGAGAAAGCCTGTCAGACTGAGAAATTAATTTACTTTTCTTAATTTTATTAGAGTTTTGTTTTATTAGACAGAAGTGGGTGTCCAACCTCGAAGCGCTCTGTACGCAAAAAAACATCCGGCGTTACGCGGCGGGTGTGGTGGCTAGGGAAGATAGTGTTTTCTGATGCTGTGCGACCGGAATTAACGAGTGGGCTGCAATCATGCCGCTGGCTGCTACGGCAGGTAGCCCAATGCCAGGGAAGGTAGAATCTCCACAGCACAACAGCCCTTTAATCGGGGTCAGCGGTCCTGGGAAGAGCGCTTTCCCGGCCTGAATAGCGGGACCGTAAGATCCTCGATGTCGTCTGAGATAGCGTTCGTGGGTGAGGGGTGTACCGGTCAAGTTCAGCGTTGTTCGCGCTCGAATATCAGGAATGACGCGCTCTATTGCTTGCCACATGACTTGCGATCGCGCCTGCTTTTGCGCCGCGTAAGCCTCACTGCCTCGGTCCATGCCTTTCCAGGGTTCGTAGGGCTCGCTGCCGGGTGTGTAGACGTGCAGCGTATGTTTGCCTGCTGGTGCCAGGGTAGGATCGAGCACGGACGGAATCGAAATCAGCACCAAATTTTGAGGTGCATCGATGCCTTTCTCCCAGCTGTCGACCACGATGTAGTGACAGGCTAAATCTGCTGGTAAGTCCTGCGCTTCTATGCCTAGGTGCAAGTGCATAAAGCTTTCGCAGGGTGGTGTTTGCGATCGCGTCTCAACAAACCTAGGAGGCAGCGATCCTTCGGGCACTAGCTTCAACGTGTCCCAAACTGAGGCATTAGATATCACAGTCTCCGCTTCGATCCTTTCACCGTTGCGTAGTTCAACGCCCGTTGCCCTACCGTCTTTTGTAGTAACTTGAGCGACATGCGATCCGGTTCTAATTTCTCCTCCGTGCTTGGTGACGCCTCTAGCTAATGCGCCTACTAGCGCTGCCGATCCACCCATTGGATAGTCGAGCTGCACATTAGGCCGGTACCAGTCGGCGAACATAAAGGCGACTTCTGCGGTGCTAGTGCCGCTAGCAGGCAGGCCAGATAGGAGAAAGCACAGCATGTCTAGCCAGCTGCGAGCAAACGGATCGGTAATGACGCCGTCCATCACGCGGCTGAAAGGACCGGTTAGCTTGAGAGTATTCAGGCTGTGTTTCAGCAGCTTTGGGACAAAGGGAGCGGCGGTTCTAAATGCGCCCCAGTCAAATCGGACCGCTGCCGTCGGTAGGGCAACCGCCGCGCTCGCTAGCGGCTGCATCACCCGCTGTAGCTCTCGCCATTCGGCGACGGCCTTGGGTCCGCGCAAGTTTTGCAGCACCTCACAAAACTGGTTAGCGCCTACCGATGTATCAAAGTCGCCTTCCGGGAGCCGACAGCCCCAGGTGTCGTAGTTCGCCCAGGTCACATCTTCGTCGATGATATCGAGCACCTGACGCAGCGGATTGGGTGAGGGGCTGTAGGAGAGCCCTGAATATAAGGAGGGACCCGAGTCAAAGCGATGACCTTCACGCTCAAAGCCGTGAGCCGCGCCACCGAGTAAAGTATGGCTTTCGCAGACGGTGACTTTCTTGCCGTAGTGAGCCAGCAGTGCGGCGCAGCACAGACCGCCAATACCGCTGCCGATGACAACGACATCTGTTGTTTCTGACATCATGATTGATTAGATATTAAGATGACAGCTTTGCTATTTTCTCTTCTTCTTTGGCGCGAAAGCCGACCATGACCGCCTCTCCGTCTTTTTCAAACAGAGGCCGCTTGAGCAGCATAGCGTCGTCGGCAAAGGCGTCGATCCACTGCTGGTCGCTCCATTCTTTTTTCTCTTCTCCCAGCGCTCTATAAGAAAGCCCAGAGGTGTTGCGCAGGGGTCTGGCGGTGAGTGCCTCGACCCACTTTTCGATCAGCGGCTTGTTAGGCGGCTGTTCTTTGGTGTTGATGAATTCGTAGGTGATGTCTTTGTCTTCTAGCCATGCGATCGCCTTCTTACAGGTGCCGCAGTTAGGAATACCGTAAATCTTCAGAGTCATAGACCAGTAAGGGGTCAGGTTCAAACCTACCCAGCAAGCATCGTTGTCATAGTTTAGAGTATTCAGCTATGGAGAGGCGCAGCGTTATAAAAGATGGCAGCGTCATAAAGGAGCGGCATTCGGAACAGGTTGCGGTAGCGGCGCAGAGGGAGAAGCTGGTGGTGCCGATCGCGCGGGTCGAAGCTGACTTGCCGTTAGGCTATTAACTAGATACAGCGGCACTGGCTGTCTGCCGATTTGCACAACAGTGGCTTCGTCGAGGGCATCGCGATAGCGGGAATCTTGGTTCAGTTCAGCCTCAAAAAAGCCAAATGTAAGCGCCTCTAGATAGCTATCGACTAGCGGAATATCGTTGTTGATCAGGCCGCTAGCTAGGGTAGGGTCAGCGCCTTCTACGTCGGGAAATTCGTAGAGGTGTGAGCCGCCCTGGATCAAAGCTAGAAAATGATCTGGTGCGTTTGGCGTTTGGCTCAGCCAGGTAAAGGGACGGATTTGTTCTAGTAGAGAAGGCGCAATGGGATCGTTCGTACCGGAAACGATCATGCTAGGAATGTCAATTTTAGAAAAGCCCGTGCGACCAAATAGACTGCTGACGATAGGATTAAGCGCAATCACAGCATCGACTCGATCGTCTTTTAGATCTACGTCAAACTGGGTGGGATCTAGCAAGGCGGTGCATTGCAGCAGCATAGACGGATTGGCAGCATTGAAGATAAAGTCGTCTGAGGCGCAGTCGGCCTGTAGCTTGTCTGGGTTGAGCTGTGCGCCTGCAAGCGCCAGAGCTGTGTAGCCGCCAAAAGAATGACCGATGATGCCGACTTTGTCTAAATCTAGCTGACCAATAAAGTTGCTGTCGGCGGCGTTGAGTCGGGTGAGTTCATCGAGCAAGAAGGAAACGTCTAGAGGGCGATCGCGAAATTCACCCGGCGTGGCAATCTCGCGCGCGTTGCCGCTGAGCACGGCGTCTAGCTGCTGCCGGTTGCTGCCGGGGTGATCGAGTGCGGCCACCGCGTAGCCATGACTGGCCAAATGCCGAGAGACATTCATGAAGCCTTTGCGATCGCCTGAAAGTCCATGAGAGAAAACAATCACAGCTGCTGGTGGGGCATCGACTGGTAAGTAGAGATCGGTCGGTAGGGTGCGATCGCGAGTTGAATCAACTGGCATCAGCACCTGTTCGCTCACCTGATACGGTCCTGGCTCAGAGAGGGTGTCTACGGTCGGCACAGAAGAATCGAGGATGGAAGGCGGAACGCTGCGGCTGGCAATAGCGGCGATCGCATTTTGCGTATCTCGAATCAGTCCAGTAAAAGAGCCCAGACCGCGAAACGCCTGCCTAGAGTCAAGGCGCACCGCTCTGGTAGGAAAATAGTCTAAGACGCCTAGCAGAGAAAGCCCTTCTGGATCAGTGGCGGCTAGCACCAGGGCTCCGCGTAGACCTTTGGCACCGTTCAGTCGACCTTTGGTTTGAACGATGTTACCGACCGAGCGCAAGATATTCTGACCGATCCCCGAGTACAAGAACTGAGAGATATTCACTGGGCTGATGTCTTGTCTAGCCTGTAGCGCCTGGCGAAACTGGACTCTTTGATCGGGGGTGAGAAATCGAATATAAGGAGAAAGTTCTGAATTGGCTTTGCCGGTTTCAGCATAGGCCCTGAGCGCATCAACAGAGGTAGAAATCTCAATATATCCATACGTCAAAATAACTTCTTCTGCCGCTGTAGCCGGACGAACCATTGCTAGGGGCAGCAGTCCGCTCAGGCAGAGCCCGCCGATAAAACCCAAGCTGCGCGCCCTCAATTTTGGGAATTCCAAAGATTGCCGGACAGAGCGACAGTGCTGGAGCAAAGAAAAAATCATAGGAACGCTGATAAGACATCAAAATACCAGAAGCTAAACTGACCGGTTTAGCTTCTGCCAATCTTAGCCGATCTACCCAATCCGCTATCTCTAACTAAGGGAACTATTAAGCGTTTAGTGCCACCGGCACAATCCCCTCGCGCAGTCCTTTTTGATCGTGCAGCCAGAGATTTTGAGCGAAAGGAAAGCGGCCAAATGTAGATGCGATCGCCTTAAATCCCTGGTAAGGCAGCCCAGGCCGCGAAATGAACTCTACCTTCCGCCATTCGGCCAGCTGCAATTTCTGCACCGCTTCCACCTCCGGCTGCCTTTCAGACTGAATCGCCTGAAAAACTTCGTCTGGCACTTTTCCATTGCGGTTGTCTCCCTTGGCCAGATGATTAGCCACCACAATCGCATCCCGCAGCGCCATATTGATCCCCTGCGCCCGGTTCGGTGCCATCGGATGAGCCGCATCGCCAATTAGTAACAGTCCTGGAATGCTCCACTGAGCGCAGCAGCCAACTTGCACGTCGAGAAAGATTGGCCCTTCTAGCTCGTCCCGATAGTCTCGAAAATGCTCAGCTAACTTCGGTGGCAGCGCCGCTGCAAACGTCTCAATCCAGTCGCGATCTTTGAACTGAGAGAGTCCTCCAGATTTGTCTACCTGGCCCTTAGGCTGAGCGGAGCCGAAGCCTTTTTCGACAATCCAGCCAATCTGCAATCGGTTGTCCCAAGATGGATAAAATGCAAACTGGCTGTCTGGCTGCAAACAAGCGACAAACGGCGTCTCTTTTTTCAAAGAGGGAGGAGCTGGCAGTTTGAACCACAGGACATCAAACTGCGCAGGCGATTTGTCTAGCGTTAGTCCAGCTAGCTTTCGCACCCGAGAGTAGCGTCCGTCTGAGGCAATCACACCGTCTGCAAAGATATCTCGGCTTTGTCCTGTTTTCTTGATCCGCAGACCGATGATGGTGTCTTTGACGCGATCGCGCAAAAAATCCACCACCTGCCACCCCGGACAGAACTCAAAATTCGGCAGTGCCTTTGCCTTTGCCACCATCGCCTCTAGCAGCGCCGTCTGATTGATGATTCGAGTCGAAATGCCATTTTGCTCCGGCTCTTTCACCCGCATTCGCCGCCGTCCGCCCACATAGAAATCCCACGCATCTAGCCGCCGCGAAGGAATCTGCGCCAACGTCTCTTTTAACCCCATCTGATACAGCGCTTCAAGCCCCGAAGGCATCAGTCCCTCGCCTCGAAAGACCCGGTCAAACGTCCGCTCTTGTTCTATTAAAGTGACTTTTAATCCCTGTTGTGCGAGCAGTAGGGCAGTCGCTACACCAGCGGGTCCGGCTCCTGCGATCGCAATGTGTTTCATAAAAAGCGGTAGTGCTGTGTGGAAGAGGATTAGAGATAAGGGTTAGCGCTCTCGAAAGAACCCGCCAAGTAACCAGCGGCGAAAAACGAGTTTCAATGCCTAATAGCGAGTTCAGAGTCGGACCAAACTAAACCAAACTGACTGATGATAGTGTGAGTAAGGCTGAGTAGTAAAGACGACTTGACCTCTCACAGGGATAACCCTATGTCTGTATCATTCTCATCGAAATTGCCGTCTCCTAGAGATATTCTATCTGAGCTACTGCCTTTCCTAAAAGTGGCGGGTGCCTACGCGCAGCAGATTCAAAAGCGCATTGCCATTCATCCTGACAAATATGATGGCGATCATGTGTTTGCTAATGCGCTTACCGACGCAGACCTTTCGATTCAAACATTTATAGAAGTCACGCTGCTGGCGAAGTTTCCTGACGTGCGCTTCTACGGCGAAGAGTATGAGTCTACTTACAACACCAAGTATTTTCGGGCGATTGATCTTGGACCGCAGGGTGACTATCTAATCACGCTCGATCCGATTGACGGTACGCGCTACTACATGGACGGGCATCCCAACTATCTGGTGATGATGACGGTGGTGAATGCCGATGGCTTTGAAGCGGCGATCGCACTGAGCCCCGCTCACAATTGCTACTACTACAGCCTGCGAGACCAGGGCACCTTTGTCGGCAGTATGGATGACGATCTCGATCAGTGTAAGCCGCTGAAGATAGAGAATCCTGGTAATAAAGTTGTGCTGGGGACGGCGCTGAGTTCGATTGCGGATGTGGTGCGATCGCACTATCCCGTCATTGACCTCAAAACCGAATATTCCTCAGAAGTGCCCGTCCCCCCGATCAACGGGCTGCTCACGGGCGAAGTCGCGGGCGTTATTCTCGCCAGCGCTCAGTTTATCGATACGGCTGCTCTAGCGTGGATGGCCAAAGAGATGGGATACTGCTTGACTAGCTATGACGGTAGCCCTGTCCTTCCTCCGTCAAAGTGTGAGAACTATCGTCAAGCAGAAATTATTGTTTCTGCAACAGCAGAAATGCAACAAACGCTTATCCAAGTCATGAAATCTGTGAGCGTGAGCAAAAGCTAAAAGAGCACTTTGACAGACGCGCCAGGTTAGCGATTTCCTCTAGCCCAGCTACTGTTGGGCCTTGTCAGGTAACGTTGTGCGGCCCCTCATCTCATCAATCTCCAACAAATTGACAATAATGCTAGCTACCGGAATAGAGAGAAAAAGGCCCAGTACACCCGCAATTCTAGCACCGACAATCAGCGCAAAAAACATCACTACCGGATTAATATTCAAAGACTCTTTCATAATCCGTGGCAGCAGCAGATTCTCTTCTACCTGCTGAAGCACTACGCAAATGAGTACTGACTGCACCGCCAGCCCGATGCTTTGCGACAGTAAAAACAGCGAAACTAATCCAATCCCTAGCGTTGCCCCGATGCCGGGAATCAGATCAAATAGTCCGGCAATTACAGCTAGCGTCAGCGCATACGGCACCTTGAACAATAGAAAGACGACAAACGTTGATGCCCCAAAAAAGATAGAGAGTAACAGCCGCCCCCAAAAGAACCCCAATAGGCTATCTTGTACCGTCTCTGTAATTCGCACCTGCTGCTCTAGCGGCAGTCGCTTAATCAAAAAATCCCAAAGCCGTGCGCCATCTAGCAGCATAAACAAAGTCACTACAGCAATCAAAACCGAGTGCAAAAAATTGCTGAGCAACCCTCGAAATAGATCCACGCCCACGCCCAGCAGTCCGACGGCCTGATCTCGAAATTGAGATCCCAAAGACTGTAAATCAACTTGCAAATCCCATCGCTGAAGAGATTGTTCTAACGCTTCGATCCGAGGGGCTAGCGAGGTCAAAAAATCTGACAGGTTATCGATTAGCGGCTGCCCCTGAGAAAGCACGGCAAGGGCAATGGTGGTCGCAAGTGCGCCGATCACAGTTAGCGCCACAAAAGAAACTATCAAAACGGCGACGCCATGGGGCAAAAACCGCCTCAGCCAGCGCACCGGATGACTGAGCAAGAAGGCAAGAATCGTCGAAGAAGTAAAGATGACGACAACAATCTCAAAATATTCTAACAGCTCTACCGCTGCCCATCCGCAGACAAACAACAACAGATATCGTACTAGCGAGGACGTTGTCAGGTATTTTCGGAGCGGATGGTCTTCCATAAACGGCGATTAGTCAACAAGATTAGTCAAGACATTAGTCAAAAGACGGGTCGGCAGGAATCACGGGATGATCTTGCACCAAAACGTAAGGCTGCACAATCAAAGAGGCAAAGCTTTTACTTTCGCTGCTCCAGGTAGCGAGCTGCTCGGCGGTGGGTTTGTGAATAAGCTGTTTGTTAATCCAGCGTTCTACAGTTTGGGTTTGGTCGGATGCGATCGCTACTCCTACTTCAACCAGATCTAGCTGCTCATTCACCACTACCACCGCATCGCGCTGTACATGAGGCTTCAGCACTTCCCAGGGCACTGGCCCCATCATCTCGGCAAGTTCTGCATATAAATCCTTTGACTCTGAATTTTTCGACTCTGAATTTTTCGACTTTGAATTTCTTTCGACACTAGATCTTCTGACATAAGGCCCTTCAACGTCTGAACAATGTATTTATCAGTACTGTGTCCCAATATTTTACCGTGAGCACTACTGATAGCCTTTTTCACTTTTGGTTTTGTCTACTTTGCTTCTGTCCAGAGGCTATCGACCTAGCTGGTGTAGCGCATGAATTTCGTCGGTGCAGCGCTGGGTGATAGCTCGCAGTTCGGCTTTGTCTTTGGTGGTGGGGGGTGCGATCGCCTCGCCAATCCGCACCGTCACTGCTGCTGGTCTTGGCAATCCCCCCTTTTGCAAAATCTTCTGCGTCCCCCACAGACTCACCGGCAGCAAAGGCACCTGAGCCTTCGCCGCAATCAGCGCCGCCCCTAGCTTCGGCTCAGTAATTTGGCCATCAGGCGTGCGCACCCCCTGCAAAAAAATTCCCACCGCCCAGCCGTTCTCCAGCTGCCTTAGCGCCTCTCGAATGGCACTGCGATCCGCTGACCCTCGCTTCACCGGATACGCCCCGTAAGCGCGAATTGCGGGCGCTAGCACCGGCACCTGAAACAGCGACTCCTTCGCCATAAAAGACACAGGCCGACCTACACAGTTCGACAATAGCGGTGGGTCAAAATTGCTAGCGTGATTCGCCACGATAATTAGCGGCCCCTGCGCTGGCACCTTCTTTGCGCCGTAGATGCGTCCACGCAAATAGCCATGCAGTACAGGGCTCACCACCGTCCACTTGAACAGGTGATACAGCGCCAGACTGACGAAAGGTTCACGATCTTGAGCCATAGAAATGCAGAGCAGAACTGTCTAGATCTTTGCACATTTTCGTATTCCTTCAGAAAAGCCTACGACTACGCTCAGAGCTTGTATCAAGTAAACTATGGGTTATACAGACTAATTTTGGTGGGTAGCGATGCAAGCACTCAAGCTTAAAGGCAAGGTTGATGAAGCAGGGAAGCTCATCATTTCTGAGTCAATTAATCTCGCACCTGGAGAGGTGGAGATAATTATCTGGCAATCTAGTGAATCAGAGGTAGAGGTCGATTACTCTATCCAGGCTGTTTCTCAGGAGTTAGCGGCTACGTCTGACACGTCGGACTTTGATACATTCATGGCGTGGCTCAAAGAGGGACTGCCAGTCTTCCCTACAGACTTTGATGCTGATGAGTCCAAATGGCAGTATCTAAAGGAGAAGCACGATCTGTGAAAGTGCTCATAGATACCAATATCTTTTTGGACGCAATCCTTACCCGCCCACGCCATGAAATTAGTGGTCGAGTGCTGTTCTTGTCGCAGTCTAAACGCTTCACTGGATATGTTTCAGCTTCTACAGTCAGCGATCTTTACTATATTCTGCGAAAGCAAATTGGTCATGTCAAATCATTAGAGGCCCTTATTCGGATCTTGACTGTTTGTGAGGTTGCAACTGTGGGACGAGTCGCCATCGAGTCAGCACTAGTCTAACCTTTCAAAGATTTTGAAGATGCGATCCAAAATCAGACTGCTGAGGCCAATGGCATCGACACGATTGTGACTCGCAATGTGAGAGACTTTGCTCGGTCGAACCTACAGATATTGACGCCTGGACAGCTAGTTCAGATGCTGAGCTGAGACGGCTTACGAATTATTAGAAGATTTGTTTGGAAATTTGCATTTGACGGAGACTTCAAAGTTGCTTTCGGCAGTGCCTTTGGTGAAGATGGGGATGCCGACTTCGCCGCCGATTTTCATGCCAAATTTGAGGTTGATTTCTTCGATTTCGACATCGGATAGGTTTTTGAATGCGCCGATGACGTACCAGGTGTAGGCGCGGATGGTGCCGTGGATGTTTTGGGCATTGGCTTTGATTTCGGCTTTTACTCTGTTGTTGAGGCCGTAGCTTTCGCGATTGCCGCTGCGGGTGGGTTCAGGGGCAGGAGCTGCGGGCAGTTCGGCGGGTTCGGTGGATTCGATGTAGACGGTGTAGGTGGTACCGTCGGCGTCTTGTAGCTGGACGGGTTGGATATTACTCATAGTTTTTCTCCTATATGTGAATCTTGCAGGTATGCGAATCTTGCGGGTATGTGAATCTTGCAGGAATTGGGTCGTATGCTTCCTATCAAGTACGCTTGTTGGTTATCTTAAGGGGCAATGCCTGCAAAGTATTGAAATTATGAGTCGTTACGCTCTAATTATCGGGATTGGACAGTATCAGCAGCTCGATCGGCTTTCTAAGCCTAGGACGGATGCGGAGGCGGTTTGTGATTTGCTGCGCGATCGCGGTAATTTTGATCAGGTTCATCTGCTGCTAGATGCAGAAGCGACTTATGCTGCGCTGATGGAGCGGTTGGAGTATGTGCTGCTGGAGCAGGGCGATCGCGCTGAAGTCCTACTCTATTTCACCGGACATGGTTTCACCGCCGGGCCGAGCAAGCGATCGCGCCAGGGCTATCTAGCTACGTACGATTGCCAAGTCAAGTGGGATGGTAAGGGTAGCATCACCTCCTCAGACCAGGCGCTGTCGTTTCAAGAGCTGAATGCGTTTATACAGGAAGCTAAGACTGCAAAGCTAGCGATGCTGCTGGACTGTTGCCACAGTGAGTTTTTTGTGGAGCAGTCGCTGATTGAGAGTGGATTGAGTGGGTTTCGCGATCGCAGCTATTTCCTCAGCGCCGCCTGCCGTAGCTATGAGCAGGCTTGGGCGAATACGGATGAAAATCACAGTGTGTATACCGGAGCGCTGTTGCAGGTGTTGCGAAATCGGCAAGTATCAGAAATTACGGCGTCTGAAGCGCATAACGACATTGAGCGGCGGCTAAAAGGATCGGGACAGGAGCCGATTCCGTTTGGCTTTGGCAGGAGCCTGGTGCTGATAGCGCGTCAGCGTGACCTGTCATCTATGGTGAGCGAAGTCTGCCCGTATCAGAGTTTGAATGCGTTTACGCCAGAGACAGCGCAGTTCTTTTTTGGCCGTGAGGCTGAAATTGCCGACCTGGGCAGCAAGCTGGCAAAGTCGAATTTTGTGCCGGTGATGGGGCCGTCGGGCAGTGGTAAATCTTCGCTGGTGCGCGCAGGGCTAGTGACGCAGCTATCAGCGCAAAGCTGGGATGTGATCACCATGAAGCCGGGGAGTGCGCCTGAAGCCATGCTTAGAGCGACGCTGGAGGCCTTTTTTGCGCAGCAGTCTATGGGCACTGGAGAGCGACGGGCGCTGCTGGCTTGCCTTGAGTCAGAAGGATTGGTGGCAATGGCGAATCGACTGCCGACGCAGAAGCGACTGCTGCTGATAGTCGATCAGTTTGAGGAGGTGTTTACGCAGTGCGCGAAGGAGGTGCAGAACCGGTTTATTGGTGAGCTGGTGGCGGTGGGACAGGCGAAGACGCCGCTGGCGGTGGTGATGACAATGCGATCGGATTTTGTGGATGATTGGCTGCGGGTGGGTCAGCCCCCGGCGGTGATTCGCCATGATACGGTGTGGCTAGGGCCGCTGCTGGGTGAGAATTTGCAGGCGGCGATTGTGCAGCCCGCACAAAAGCAGGGGTATCAGATTGGCGATGTGCTGTTGGATTATCTGCTGAGAGCGGTAGAGGAAGAAGAGAACTGCCTGCCGCTGCTGGAGTTTGTACTGACGGGGCTGTGGGAGCAGCGAAACCCAGAAAAGAGAGAACTGACTGCGGCAGCTTATCTTGGCATGGGCAAGCTGACAGGTGCCCTAGATGAACATGCTAACAAGGTCTACGGCAGAATGCGGGATGAAGATAAGAAGTGGGCCAAGCAGATTTGTCTACAGCTAGTGCGGATAGATAAAAAGGATAAAGACACCCGGCAGCGACAGCCAAAGCAAATGCTGTTGAACATGGGTGGACAAGACTCGCAGGTGCGGCAGGCCATTGCAGATGTGATTCAAGATCTGGTGGACGGACGGCTGCTAGTGACGGATAGCGACGTTGCAACAACTGACATTCCAGCAAGCGATATTTCGACAATTAAATCAAAAGAAGAAAGCGCTGTCCATGCGCAGAGAGAAGCCTATGTAGATTTGGCGCATGAGGCCCTGCTAGAAGGCTGGACGCAATTCAAAGCGTGGCGGCTAGAAGACAGGGACCTGTTGCGGCTAGAGCAGCGAATGAAGGATGCCTATGAAGAATGGACAGAAAGGCAAGACGATCGGTATCTGCTGACAGGCGGTTTATTAGCAGAAGTGCGAGAAAATCGGGCGGTGCTGAGCAATCGGCTGAGCGACAGTCTGCCCGCGCTAATGAAGTATTTTGCCGATAGCGACCAGAAAGATGAAGCAAATGTGGCAATGTTGAAGACGGCGCTAGCGAAATCTGAAATGCAGGAGGCTTCTCGGAAGATCCGTGATAAGTTGCTATTTACGCCAGCGCAAACGGTAGAGGCAACTATCGAGACTATTAGTTTGGTAGGTAAGAGTCAAGCTGCCTTTGAGGACGTTATTCATCCAGCACAAGATGCGCTACATCGCACCTTTCGTGCCATTAATGAACAGGCGAAGCTGACAGGTCATAAGGATTGGGTTACCTCAGTAGCTTTTAGTCCAAAGGGAGATCTGATTGTCTCTGGTAGCGATGATAGAACTTTACGACTGTGGGACTTAGCGGGAAATCCTGTTGGCCAGCCATTCGCTGGACACACAAAAGGGATCACATTAGTTTCTTTTAGTCCAAAGGGGGATCTGATTGTCTCTGGTAGTGATGATAGAACTCTACGGCTATGGAACTTAGAGGGAGATCCTGTTGGCAAGCCATTCGTCGGACACAGGGACTGGATTAGGTCACTGGCTTTTAGTCCAAAGGGGGATCTGATTGTCTCTGGTAGTGATGATAGAACTCTACGGCTATGGAACTTAAAGGGGAATCCTGTTGGCAAGCCTTTCATTATTCAAGAGAACATACTCTCGCAAGTATTCTCCTTTACTTCAGTCGTTTTCAACCCAGAGGGCAACAGAATCCTCTCTGGCAACATTGACGGCACTCTACGTTTGTGGGATCTAGAAGGCAATACTGTAGGAAAAACTTTGCCAGGTGAACAGGCTGAACCATTTGTCTGCGTAGCTTTTAATTCAAATGGATCTCTAATTGTCTCAGGTGGTACAGACAGCACTTTGCGACTTTGGAACTCAGAATTAGAACCTATTGGAACTCCCTTTACTGGTCATAGTAGAACTGTAAGTTCGGTAGCTTTCAGCCCGAAAGGAGATCAGATAATATCAGGTAGTGAAGATGGCACTCTGCGGTTGTGGGATCTGGATGGTAATGTAGTCGGTGAACCTTTCTTCGGTCATGACAGTTTAGTTTATTCAGTATCTTTTAATCCAAGAGGAGGCCAAGTTGCTTCAGCTAGTCAGGACGGTACTGTTAGATTGTGGTCTCTAAAGAATGATTTTGTAGCTAAGCCTTTCGCAGGACATAGTAGTTCAGTTTTGTCAGTAGCTTTCAGCAAGGATGGGAGCCGGATTGTTTCGAGTAGTAGCGATGACACTCTCCGGATGTGGGATCTAGATGGTAAACCTATAGGTAAACCGTTCATTGGTCATAGCAGAGCAGTTAATTCTATAGCGCTGAGTCCGAGAAGGAATCAGGTCGTTTCAGGTAGTGACGATGGTACTTTGAGACTATGGGATCTAGATGGCAACCAAGTAGATGAACCTTTTATTGGCCACGAGGGTTCAGTTCGCTCCGTGGCTTTTAGCCCTAGCGGATATCAAATTGTTTCGGGTGGTATAGACTGCACTCTACGCTTGTGGGACGTGGACGGTAACTTGATCGGCGATTCATTCAATGGTCATAGTAGCTGGGTTTATTCAGTAGCTTTCAATCCTGTAGAGGATCGAGTTGTCTCAGGCAGTTTTGACAACACTCTACGTTTGTGGAACCTGGATGGTGTTCCTCCGATCGGTCTTCCTTTCATAGGCCATAGTGACTCAGTTTATGCAGTAACTTTTAACTCAAAGGGAGATTTAATTATCTCAGGGAGCGAAGATGGCACCTTACGAATGTGGGACTTAGATGGCAACGCAGTAGGTGATCCCTTCTGCGGTCATGAAGGCTTAGTTTATTCTGTAGCAACCACTCTTTGTGGAGATTATATTGTTTCGGGTAGCGCCGATAATACGCTACGGCTGTGGCGTGGCGGCGGTTGGGAAGACTGGCTGCGGCATTGCTGTACGCAGTTGATGCACCACACAGCGCTAGCCTTTCCACAAACAGAGACGGCACAGCGCGCTTGTGAGGTGTGCGAGCAGGTATGGACACGGCAGCAATCCGCAGAGTTCCTAGTCGCGCAGGGCAATGCCTTAGCCAGACGGGGTGAAGTAGATCAGTCCGCCCGCAAATACACCCGAGCCAAAGACCTCGATCCTGACCTAACCCTCGACCCAACCGCCCGCGCCCAACAGCTAGCCGACTGGTCGCAAAGCCCTACAGCCAAACCGAAAACGTAGAGAATCTGTATGGGCTAAATTGGCGGGTGGCGTCCGATGAGTAGCAATAGCTGTCGTAAGTTCACGTTGCCTATCCGATTGACCTTAAGAGCAATAACAGTTGCTCTACCTATTGCTGTAATCCCCACTATCTTCGAGAGGTCGGGACTCCAGACAAAATGATCGTACCAGCTCTGCTTCCTCGGGTTGTAGAGAGGAACACCTGACCGACTCAGATCATCCACTGCCTCGGTCTTCGTATATTTGTGTCCGTTACAACCACCACAGGCAAAAGCTAGATTGTCAATCTCTGTTTTTCCGCCCCGTGCGACTGGCATAACATGCTCAATAGCAAACGACTGAGGTGAGTAGTCCATATGACTTTTGCAATACTCACACCGTCGATTCGAGCGCTGGATGATTTCGCGCTGCTGTTCGACAGGAATATACTGCCTAGACATGTACTGGAGGCGTCTGAATTTCCAACTGCTTCATGACTTCATCGACAGACACCTGACGAAGCTGAGCAAGCGCGATGAGGTGCTTTAGCCGCTCTGCACTCGCTAGCTCAACAACATCAATCAGATCCAAAAGAGTCTGATGCTCTCCCGGTGAAAGGGTTTTATCTCTAAGTTTGGCTTGCAGCTCATCATAGTGCTGCTGAATTTTGGCTGGAGGGCCTTGATTTATTTTTTGAATCAGTACCGTTTCAGAAGTCGGTAAATTACTACGGCTAGCCAAAATTGAACCGACGCTAGACAAAAAACGAGTGAGTTCAGGTGTCTCTAGCTGAGCAACGCCTTCTAAAAGCTGCTCTGTATCAATATTGACTTCCGATGTGATCTGAACTTTTGCCATATCTGGTTTCCCTTGAGCGGAAATCTTTCGCTGACTACTCCAATAGTAGCTTGAATTAATCGACGGAGATATTGCCTGTATCAAATGCATACTCTACGAAAAGGCAGGCTCATAGGGAGTGCTAACAGGTATGGACGCGATCGCACTTCACCTACTTCAACCGCTACAGTGCGTGTCTGCATATCTGGGTCCACTGTCCGCACCATATGTAAAGAATTATATGGACACACCGTTTCTCTATCTTATGAGGGATACTCGACTCCGCCGCTTAGGAGAATCTTGTATCAAACAAGATAATTAAACACTTTAACAAGGAAGGCTAAATCCATGCCAGAGAAAAATACAGAAGACAGCATCCAGACAGACAATTTCGATAGGGGAATTGTCCCCGCTGAGACCGCAGCGCGCAAGGAGCGGGAAGGGGATGATTACAAAGAGACCTCGGATAAGGAAGGCAGCATTGATACAACCGGTGGCCAAACTATGAGCAATGAAGGGCTAGCCAATAACTACGCGATTGAGCCCGAGATGTATATCGACGAACCCGGCGATTTGAGCGAGGAAGAAGACGCTTAGGGTTTTCTCTAAGTTCTTTCTAGGTTCTCTCTTAGGCTTCAAGCTTTCAAACACTTTATCTTTGAAAGACTAGAACTTTGCCCTGCTGAAGATACCTCCAAAAAGAGAAAAGCTAGAGGGTATAGTTCTCTCTGGCTTTTCTCATATCAAGTGAAGCGGGAAGTGACTTGTTGTAACGCACCAATCTGCGATCACGCTTCCCTTCATGCCAAACCCTTTTCCCGAGCATGTGTTTGGAGCCGGTTGCTTCCTAAGCAGTAATAGCAGCCAAACTGCTCACATTACTCAATTTCAGGTCTTTGCAGGTTCTCTTGATCAAGCCAGTCAGCACCTTACCAGGCCCCACTTCCACCACAGCCTCAACGCCCGCTTCTGGCAAGCCCAAAGAAATCTCTCGCCAGCGGACAGAGCCCGTCATTTGCTGAATCAATCGCTCTTTGAGCGTAGCTGCATTTGTCTCGGGCAGCGGGTCGACATTCGACATGACCGGAATGGTGGCATCGCTAAAAGCCACTTCTGCTAGCACCGATTCAAAAGACTTTGACGCCTCTGCCATTAGCGGAGAATGAAACGCGCCGCTGACGTTCAGCTTCACCGCTCGCTTGCATTTCACGCTGTCTATGATTGCATTCACCCCCTCAGGCGTTCCAGAAATCACCACCTGTCCCTCGTTGTTGTCGTTGGCGAGCACTACGCCCTCAGTCTGCGCAATCTTGGCATTTAGATCATCGCGATCGAAGCCCATCAAGGCCGCCATGATGCCTTCCGAGGCTTGGGCCATCAGCTCGGCTCGGCGTTTGACCAGGCGCAGTCCAGTCGCAAAGTCAAAGACACTGGCTGTATAGAGGGCTGAATATTCACCCAGGCTGTGGCCTGCGACTAGATCGGGCTGATGACCTTTGTCTTTGAGCACGTCCGCGAGGGCACATTCCACCACGTACAAACAGGGCTGTGTGTAGCGAGTATCGGATAAAAGGGTCTCATCTTGGCAAATCTCTAAGACAGATTTTCCGAGAATCTTTTCGGCTTCGGCGAGGCGATCGGCACACACATTTTCCAGATCCGCACCCATACCAACGGCTTGGGAACCTTGGCCAGGAAAGACCCATGCAGTTTTTGTCATTGTTGTTTCTTTTAACTCCTTTTTAAGCGTTTCTGTAGCTTCTGCCAGCAAGTGTTGAAGCTGGTGAGTTGCGTGAGCTGTCTGACCCACCCCACCCTGCGGGCACCCCTCCCAAGAGGGGATTTGTCCTGGCTATGTGACATTTGGGTGCCGAGGTGGATCACCTTATCACTATTGCCTGAAGTAAATCCCCTCCTCGGAGGGGTGGCACGCAGTGACGGGGTGGGTCCGGCAACCTACGCCACTAACCAATTTTCGATATCTACCACTGACGCCAAACGTCTCTAGAATGCATCTTTACTCTGCTACCCCCACTTCAAGATGGCGGCTCCCCATGAGAGACCTGCACCAAAGCCGGAAAGGGCTAGCGTGTCTCCAGCTTTGATCTTGCCGCTGCGGACCCACTCGTCTAGGGCGATAGGGATGGAGGCGGCGTCGGTATTGCCGTGTTTGGCCATGTTGCTGACGACGCGATCGCCCGGAACGCCTAGCCGCTCAGCGACCGCGTCGAGTATGCGCTGGTTGGCCTGATGCAAGATCAGCCAGTCGATATCATTGATGGAAAGCCCTGCATGAAAAAGAGATTTTTCCAGGACTTCTGGTACTCGCTTGACGGCAAAGCGATAGACTTCTCGACCGTTCATGGTGACGGGCTGATATTGACCGGTTTGAACGGTGATACTGTCAACGAGCGCTGTGGATTCTTTTTTGTAGCTGGCGTTGAGGCAGTCGTTTTGGCTGCCGTTGCTGTGCATTTCAAAGCTGAGAAGGCGATCTTCGGCGCTGCGCTGCATGACGATGGCCCCGGCCCCGTCGCCGAAGAGGACGCAGGTTGTGCGATCGCGCCAGTCCGTCAGCCGAGACAAAATATCCGCTCCTACCACCACCACATTCTGATAAGCCCCGGTCCGAATAAACTGAGCCGCCGTCACCAGCGCAAACACAAACCCAGAGCAGGCAGCGGTAATGTCAAAAGCCACCGCCCGAGTCGCCCCGACTTCTGCCTGGATTTGGCAGGCGGAACCAAAGAGATCGTCGGGGGTGGAGGTCGCCAGGATGATTAGGTCGATGTCGATGGGTGCTAGGTTTGCTTGTGCGATCGCATTCACCACCGCCTCTCCTGCCAAAGATCGAATAGAATCACCTGCGCTCGCAATATGCCGCTGCCGAATCCCGGTCCGAGTCGCGATCCATTCATCCGAGGTATCCACTACCTGAGCGAGCTGATCATTCGTCAGCACCGCCTCAAGCTGAGCAGAGCCACTGCCGATAAAAGCAACGCCGTAAGTTGGCTGAGTCATGTTAGCTATTCACCCTTGGCTTTAGCAGTCGCTGCGACCTTTTGATATTGGCCCTGTATCCGCTCAATCACGTGGTTGTCAACAGCATCTTTGGCCAGACGAATCGCATTAAAAATGGACGGTGCCTTGGAGCTACCGTGACTAATCACCGCAATCCCCGCCACGCCCAGCAGCAGCCCGCCACCGTGTTCTGCATGGTCTACCCGCTGCTTAATCCGCTTCAGGTTTCCTTTCAAAAGCGTACAGCCAACCTTGCCTGCTACGCCCTGCGGCAGTTCCTCTCGCAAAATCTGCAAAACCGACTCACCCACCGCTTCTGCAAACTTCAGCAGCACGTTGCCCACAAAGCCATCGCACACAATCACATCGAAATCGCCAGAGAGCACGTCGCGCCCTTCCGCGTTCCCCACAAAGTTGATTGCACTCTGCTCGCTCAACGTCTTGTACACCGCCAGGGCCACTTCATTGCCCTTACTTTTCTCTTCGCCAATGTTCAAAAGGCCCACTTTAGGCGCATCGTTGCCCAGCACATAGCGAGAATAGATGCTGCCCATAAAGGCGAACTGCTCTAGATACTTGGGGCGACAGTCCACGTTTGCTCCCACATCCAAGATCAGCACGGGCTTATTGGCAATTACCGTCGGAAAGACCGCCCCAATCGCTGGCCTGTCGATGCCCTTGATTCGGCCCAATCGCAGCAGCGCCGCTGCCATCGCTGCGCCTGAGTGCCCCGCTGAGACGACGCCATCCGCTCGCCCCTGCTTAACGAGATCCATCGATACATTAATAGAGGCTTTGGGCTTGCGTCGCAGAGCGCTCAAGGGCTCTTCGTGCATTTCTACAATCCCTTCAGCAGGCACAATTTCAATGCCTTTGAGCAGATCCGGCTGTGATACCGAAGCTGCTATCTGGTCTGGATCGCCGACTAGTAAAACGTCAATATCCAGCTCTTCTCTTGCCCTAATCGCGCCAGCGACCACCTCGTCAGGGGCAAAATCACCGCCCGTCGCGTCCACTGCGATGCATACCTGCGTCGAATCCATCAAAGCTCCACCCTTTTGTTGGCCCAATCGGGATCATATAACTTTAAGAATTCTATCAGACTTGTTCTTCCGAGACCTATTTCTTCGTTACAGAGCAAGCGTCTAGCGAATAGCCAGCAACCCTATCAGCTTATTCTTCGCCCGGTTCAACAATCCGCTGAAATAGATAGCCTGTTCCTCGCGCTGTCAAGATCAGTTCAGGGTTACTAGGATCGTCTTCTAGCTTTGCTCGCAGGCGAGAGATATGAACATCGACCACGCGGGTGTCCACATGCCGCTCGGGGGTATAGCCCCAAACTTCTTGCAAAATTTCCGAGCGAGAGAACGGCTCACCAGAACGGCTCACCAATAGCTCTAGACAGGCTAAATTCCATCCCGGTCAGACGAATTCGCTCGTCGCCTTTGTACACCTGGCGCTTGTTTGTATCGATGCGGATATTGTTAATCGTGATCACGCCAGAGCTAGGAATGCCAGACGCACCCGTTTTTTCGACTCGGCGTAGGACGGAGCGAATGCGGGCCTCTAGCTCTTTGGGAGAGAAGGGTTTGACGACATAGTCATCAGCGCCTAGCTCTAGCCCTGTGATCCGGTCAGCCACGTCGCCTAGTGCGGTCAGCATGATGATGGGAATATCTGATTCTTTGCGCAGCTCCTGGCAAACGCCGTAGCCGTCTAGCTTCGGCATCATCACGTCTAAGACGACCAAATCTGGAATGGTGTTGCGAAAGGTCTCTAAAGCTTCTTCCCCATCAGCAGCGGTCACTACGTCGTAGCCAATCATGGAAAGTCGAGTTTCTAGGATACGGCGGATACTCGCTTCATCATCAACCACTAAGATTTTTTCTTTAATGCTTTCCAAGGCTATGTAAACTCCTATAAAACCGTGGCCGTAGAGAGACCACTGGCGGGAATGACTGCAATGTCGGTCAGAAAGTTTATGACTTATGCATAACGTTTAGCAACTAAACTTTTTACCAAAGGCCATCTCAGCAGATCAATTGTATGCGTTTGAACCCACCGAAAGCTAGTGACATAAAGCGTTTTAGTGTTTCTTAAGGTTTATAGCGAACTTGTTGCGAACTGATACGAATCGCTACGATGCCGACCAGTCATGGTTTTACCTTTATGAAAGTTATCATTTCGGCAGTTTTGGACGGCGGATTTCTCATTTTTGACAAAACGCCATAAATACGATTTGTGCAAAGAATTGTGTCCCTGCGGCTGTCTGCCGCTTAATTCGGCTGCTTTGCTTCGGCTGCTTTGAAGGTGCGGTTGCCGTAGCGAAAGGCAGTAAAGGTACGTTTATACTAGTCTTGTTCGGATTTCGTTCTTAGCGATCGCACATGCCCAAAACCCGCTCCGTCTATGTCTGCAATGCCTGTGGCGCAGAGGCCCGTCAGCACTTCGGCAAATGCCCTACCTGTGGTAGCTGGAATTCGCTAGTCGAGCAGGTAGTAGAGACTCAAGAAGCTGCCAGCACTCGGCCCAGCATGAAATCGCGTACGGGCAGCACTCGCCGCAAAAAAACGCCCGCTCAACCTCGGCTATCGCTGACATTCAATCAAATTCAAGATCATCCTCAGGCGCGAATTCCGTCAGGATACCAGGAGCTAGATCGGGTTTTGGGTGGGGGGATTGTGCCGGGGTCTTTGGTGCTGTTGGGCGGCGATCCGGGGATTGGGAAGTCGACACTGCTGTTGCAGACGGCGAATCAGCTGGCAAAGGATACGCCGATTTTGTATGTGTGTGCGGAGGAATCGGGGCAGCAGGTGAAGCTGCGATCGCTGCGTTTGGGCATCAATCAAGGCGCGGAATCGAACAGCATTCGAGAAAATCTGTATCTGCTACCCGAAACAAACTTAGAGACCATCTTAGAAGAGTTAGATTCTCTACGGCCAAAGGTGGCGGTGATCGATAGTATTCAAGCATTGTTCTATTCAGCGCTAACCTCAGCGCCAGGATCGGTTGCGCAGGTCAGAGAATGCACGTCGGCGCTGATGCAGCTAGCGAAGAAAGAGAATAT
>CAWCWM010000016.1:0-192186 GCA_963799265.1 uncultured cyanobacterium | reverse complement strand
AGCAACCTTTCATCAGATAAAATGGCGTTAATTGCCTTTTTTGCTGCTTTGAAGATCACCTTAGCTTCGCTTTGGCTGGCAAACTGAGCGTTGATCGCATCAAAAAAGGTTTGAGGAGCGAGTTTTAAGACCAAGCTTATCAACTCCTCTTTGGTCAGGCTGGCCAGGTAATTCTCAATCTTCTCCGTGGATCTTGGAGTCTTCATATCCAGTGGCCGCTCACAATATATTTTGAAATGCTTACTCCACTCTTTCTGCCAAAAACGTTGAACTATCCCCTAAATGAAGTTTAATCGAACCCTCGATTGTATTTTCATCTCTCAGCCTACACCAACCACAACCTGAGGCTGGATCACATTCATCACTCCCTTCCCAGCTGAATACAAAAATTTCCTCTTCCCCAATTATGTCTGTCTCACCATCAAGCTGACCTGATACTAAGCCAAATTGAAAATTTCCAAGATTGTTTGATTCAATTTGAAAATAGGCTTGAACGTCCATATTGAAATAATCTTCATCCCAAGTTTCCATCTCTTGAATATGCCAAGAACCTTCAAACTTTTTGCTCTTTTTATTCGCTTTTCTACTGACAGTCATATGGCAATCTCAATAAATGGGTCGTAGGTTCGCTTCTTTCTTCATGCTAACCAAAGCCACGTCTTTTTCGATGCTGAGTTCCTTTGTTTTTAGATAAGAGTGGGTTGGCCTGGTTTGGTTCGGGGTGGCGCATCTTAGCCGCCGCTTCAGGTGCTATTGCCTGAGTGAAGCCTTGTAATTCAATCCCTTTCTGCGAAAACTCTAGTTGAAACTCTAAAAAATTACCCCCATCAGGGGCTGGAACCGTTTCAACCGCCATTGATTCTAACCGTCGCCCCCGCATCTGACGACGTAGTTTGTCTAGATGCTTTTCTACGAGGGGTGTCGCGCAGCAGAAGCAGAGTAGAGGTAGTTCATATCCGTTCTCAAAAATGTAGTAAATGATGGTTTCTTATTGAACCACATCAACGATCTTCTTTTTTCCGATATGTTTGTCTAAATATTCCGCTACACATTGTTGCCGGTTTCCAATTTTTACCATTGGAAATTTATCGCGAATGCATAACGGATAAGGATTTTTGACAGTAGCCATAATGTGTGACCTAATGCTTTTGGCGCAACCTTGTCAATTATTTTAAGGCTCAATCGGGGTGGCTCAATCGGGGTCTCAGGGAGCTAGCTGAGTAGCGTGCTCAATAGAGTGTCGAGCAGGGCTTTGCCCCTTTTGCTAGCATTATGAACGAACTCGAAGAAACCCAGGTAGATCGGTAGCTTCTCCTGAGAGATACCGCGATGGGGTCGCAACCAAGAGCGCAATAGCGACCAAAAGCCTTCCATGGTGTTGACATGAACTTCGCAAAAGCCATCACCGTCCTCGTCACGAGCGTATTCTCCAGCACTGTGACAAACGCTCTTGTGAACGTAGCCCCAGTCGCTAAGTCGAGCATAGATGTCGTATTCATCGGTGTAAATGAGCGTCCCAGCACTTACGGTTGCCTGAATAATCGGTTGGATGGTCTTTTGTTGAACATTGGCTAGCATTTGGATAACTACCTCGCCGCCGCGCTGAATCATCTCGAAGATGGGCGGCTTCTCTTTTTCGAGTGTACCGCGACCCCGAAACCCTCTGAGTTTGCGCCGCCGACCCTGGCGGCCTTTTTTTTAAGCCTGCTCAGGTTGGCCTTTGTGACCGGCGGTGACATAGACTTCATCGAACTTAACAGTTCCTGAGAGCTGAACTTCTGGCCGTTTATCTGCAATTGCTTGGCGCAGTTCGCTGGTCATCTGATGCACATCATCTTTGTGTAGGCTGAGCTCTTGAGCAATCTGTTGATTCGACAGATGTTGATTCGACAGATTGAGTCCCATCAGATACAGACAGGCAATCCAGGTTTGTAAGGGCTGATGACGACCCGCAAAAATGCTGTTAGTCAAGTCGTCAAAGTGACGAGCACAGTCGCTACAGACGTATCTCTGACGGGCTGGATGCGTCTCATGTTTGCCTCGCTTTGTGACTGATGACGACCCGCACTCGACACAGCGAACGCCGTCAGGCCATCGCAGTTGGCGGATAATCTCGTAACATTTGTTCTCATCTATCAGCTTCAAAAGCGTTAGCATCGGTTTAGGGAAGGGCAGCTATTGCTGTCACGCTAGCGTGTTGAACTAGCACTGTGCAAACTCCCTAAAACAGCTATTGAGCCATAATCTTTTACGGATAGTCTCCATTGGGCAATTGTCAGAAGAAATTGCCCAATGGATAAGCTTTTCATAAGCTAGTTTTTACCTAGCCTTCACACTCTTCTTGTATACCTAGTACTTTAATGCGTCATAAGAGAAGCTCACTCTTGTGACGTCATTAAGTGCACCGTAAATCTGATTCTATACATGAACCTATTCCTTGGCTAGGAGAGGATATTTATGTCTAATTCCGGTACATCCAATCCTGAGTTGTCCTCAACAAGTCAGAATCGTCAGACCCCTAGCGACATCGAATTTTTGGGAGAAGTTCAGTTTCCTACCGGACTGACGTTTGCTGATACCGAGATCGGTGGGCTTTCTGGACTCACATATGATGCAGAGCGAGGTGTATATTATGCCCTCTCAGACGATCGCAGCGAAAATGCTCATTTCTACACCGCGCAAATCGATCTGACAGACGGTGCTTTAGAAAAAAGTGACATCACCTTTGAAGCAGTCACCACGCTTCTAGATAAGTCGGGCGAGCCTTTTAGCAATGGCAGTCTAGATCCTGAAGGCATTGCTCTAAGCAGCGATGGGACGCTGTATGTGAGTTCCGAAGGCGATACTAATCAGCTTGTTGAACCCTTTATCAGAGAGCTGATGCTAGACGGTAGCTTTGTTCGCGAGCTGCCTATTCCCGCTACTTACTCACCGACCGCCGATGGCTCTAGTGGCATTCGCAACAACCTGGCCTTTGAGAGCTTAGCAATCACTCCTGACCAGCGGTTTTTGTATACAGCAACAGAAAATGCACTGTTTCAAGATGGACCTGGCGCGGATCTCAATCAGCCCAGTCTCTCTCGCATTTTGAAGTACGATTTGACCACGGGTGAGCTGGTGGCTTCCTTTGTCTACGAAGTCGATGCGGTGTCAGCAGCGCTCGATCCGACCGATGGATTTCGCACCAATGGCTTGGTAGAACTGCTAGCTGTAGATAACAATGGCACGCTGCTGGCTTTGGAGCGTGGGTTTTCGGTAGGCGCGGGCAATACGGTCAAGCTTTTTGAAGTGCAGACCCAGGGTGCGCTAGATGTGCTGGGCGTAGAGAATCTGTTTCGCGAGACGCCGCTAGAAGAAGATGACGAAATTATCGCGTCTGCGCCCTTTGAGATTGATCCGGCAGTAATCAAGCGCGAGCTGTTGGATATTGAGAGAGACCTGGGTATTGCACCAGATAATCTCGAAGCGCTGGCGTTTGGACCCAAGCTGCCTAATGGCCGTCAGTCGCTGATTATTGTAAGCGACAACAACTTTAGCAATACGCAGGTGACTCAGTTTTTGGCCCTTGGCGTGGACTTTGCGACGACACCAGCGGTTTTGCCAGTAGTAGAAACGCCCTACACCATCGATGATGGCCGTTTGGCAGCTTTTGAACCGCTCAACATTTTGCTGGTTAATGACGATGGCTTTGATGCCGCAGGCATTGAGGTGATGTACGACGCGCTGGTAGCGGCGGGTCATACGGTGACGCTGGTGGCCCCGAAAGAGCCGCAAAGTGGGCGCGGTACGCTGCTGGATGTCGATAAGATTTTTCGACCTACCGAAGTTATTGAATTCTCGCCTAATCAGTGGTACGTGGACGGCAGCCCGGTGACGACGACGCTGGCAGGACTAGGGTTTGTGCTAAATGGAAAAACGCCTGATCTGGTGATTTCGGGTATTAACGAAGGTGAGAACATTGGCCCGATTGCGATTTCTTCGGGAACGGTGAGCGCGGCTACGACGGCGACACGGGCGGGGATTCCGGCGATCGCGATCAGCGCTGGCACCATTCGAGATGCCGCCCTTAATATCGACGAAGCCGCGCTATCAGAGGCTTACGACTACGGCGCACAGTTTGTAGTGGACTTGGTAAAACAGCTGGCTGACAAGCGTCAACCCAATGCCACCCTGCTGCCCAATGGGGTCGGGCTGAATGTGAATATTCCAGCAGTGGTTGAAAACATTGAAGGGGTGAAGCTCACTGAACTAGATCAGACTGGCACCCTTGATCTGTTTGTGGGCGAGCTGGCTCCTGGCGTACCGGGTTTGTTGGTGAATTCGGGCTTGGGCATTGAGCTAGAAGAGATTACCGTACCCGATTCGGAAGGGCAGAACTTCCTGGCAGACTTCGTCACGGTGACGCCGATTGATGGCGACTGGACGAGTGGAGATAATGTGAGAAAGGTATTGAGCGATCGCGTCCAATCCGCCCCCGAAGACGCCGTTGCCACACCGCTTAATATTCTGATTACCAACGACGATGGCTTCGACTCCCCTGGTCTAGAAGCGCTGTATAATTCGCTGACTGCGGCTGGTCATAGCGTCACCTTAGTGGGGCCAAAAGAACAGCAGAGCGGCACGGGCACTGCGCTAGATGTCGATAAAATTTTCCAGCCGCTAGAGATTATCAACGTAGAAAACAACAAATGGTTCGTCGATGCTGGCGTACGCACGACCACATGGGCCGGGCTAGATTTTGTGTTAGACGGCGAAGTGCCCGATTTAGTGATTTCAGGCATTAACGAAGGAGAGAACATCGGCCCCGGTGGTGCGGTGTCGTCGGGTACGGTAAGTGCGGCAGTGACAGCGTTGCTGCGCGATGTACCTGCCATTGCGATTAGCGCGGGCATTGATCTAAGCGATCCAGAGAGAACGGCAACAGACGCGGCCTACGATATCGGTGCGGCGTTTGTGGTCAATTTAATTGCGAAGCTGCAAGCAACGCAGGGCAATGATGCCAAAATCTTGCCTGAGGGCGAGGGTTTGAGCATCAACATTCCGGTGCGTTTTCCCGCTGGTGTAGACGGTATTCAGGGCGTGGCCTTTACCGATGCGAGCGACATTTCACCCTTTGTTATTAACTTTGGCGCATTACCTGAGTCGTTTGGCGGCGGCGCAGGGCTGCAGTTTGTGCCGTTTAATCTGCCTGAGGGGACTGAGATCTCGCCCACTTCTGAGGGCGGTCAGTTTCTCTCTGGGTTTATTACCGTGACGCCAATTGACGGCAATTGGACTGCGCCAGAGATCGGTCAAGCGGCGGTAGAAAATCTGTTGGCAGCGCCAACGCCCGCCCTGCTCGGCGATTCTGACGACCCGGCGATTTGGGTGAATCCTAACAATGGCGACAACAGCCTGGTAATTGGCACGCTAAAAGACGGTGGTTTGGCGGTCTTTGACTTGCAGGGCAACATTGTACAAACGGTGCTGCCTGTGCCCTTTGGCGATATTCGCTACAACAATGTTGATTTGGTCTATGGCTTTGAGCTAGGCGGAGAGTCGGTCGATTTGGCGGTGGTGAGCGATCGCGCCAACGATACCCTGGCAATCTTCAAAATCGACCCAGAGACGCTCCAGCTAGAAACCGTCACCGCAGACGGCATTTTAGAAACTATTTTTGGCGTAGACGACGGCGAAGCAACTGCCTACGGCCTAGCGACCTACACCAGTCCAGTGTCTGGAACATCCTACGCTTTTGTCACGCAGGCAGATGGAGCCCAGGTAGCTCAGTTGGCGCTAATCGAAGAGAGTGGCAAGGTAAACGCCCAGCTCGTTCGCACGCTCGATCTGCCGGTGCCGACTGGCGAAGCCGCAGATTCTCAGTCAGAAGGAATCGTTGTCGATCAAGAGCTGGGCTTGCTCTACGTCGCGCTAGAAAACGAAGTTGGCATTCTCAAGTTTTCTGCCGAACCCGAAGGCGGCAACAGCTTCCAAGTTGTTCAACCCGTGGGCGCGGCACTATCTCGCGCCCGATATTGAAGGACTCAGCATTTACTATGGCGCAGACGGCAGCGGCTATCTGATTGCCAACAGCCAAGGAGATTCTTCCTACGCGGTGTTTAGCCGAGACGGGAGCAACGAATATCTCGGCAGTTTTGTCGTTGGCGACAATGGCAGCATTGATCAGGTCAACGAAAGCGATGGCCTAGATGTCATCAACGTCGCATTAGGCTCTGCCTTCCCTCACGGACTGCTAGTGCTGCAAGACGGCGCAAACGATCCTCAAAATGTTGCCGAAGACGAAGAAGAACTCGAAAACAACAGCACCAACTTTAAGTTCGTGCCGTGGGACTCGGTCGCAAATAGTTTTGAAACCTCACTTGGATACTCATTGGATATGGATACTACTGGATTCGACCCGCGCAACCCTTCAGCGCAGTCTTTGGTCAATGGTGTCGCCAGCGGCGATGTCACCCAAGATTCTATTGTGCTGTGGACACGCAGCACTTTTCTCGGCGAAGTGACGTTTGAATATTCAACCGATGCTGATTTCTTAGAGATAGTGGGAACGGCGACGGCCACAGTTACAGATATCAGTCAGCCGGTCAAGGTCGATGTTGTTGGACTCGATAGTGCAACAGCATATTTCTATCGCGTTACCGATGCGGCAGGCGCGCAGGCTACCGGACGATTTGAAACGGCGGCGGTTGCCGGTGAACAAAGCGGGCTGAACTTTGGCGTGTCGGGCGACTGGCGCGGTGAGCTAGCGCCTTACTCAGCGGTGAGCAATGTCGCTGAAAAGAATCTGGATTTCTTTTTGCTGCATGGCGATACTATTTACGGCGATGATGCTTCGCCTGCTTTGCTCAACCCTGATGGCACGCCAAAAGAACAGGCCACTACGGTCGAAGACTATCGCATCAAGCACAACGAAGTGTACAGCGAAAGATTTGGTCAAAATTTCTGGGCAGAGGTTCGAGCTTCTACGCCGGTGTACGCCACGATTGACGATCATGAAGTCACCAACGACTTTGCAGGCGGTGAGCTGATTGGCAGCGATCCTCGCTTTACAGAATTTTTCCCTGGCGACGATCCAACTGCGCTGATTAACGACAGCACGCTGTTTGAAAACGGGATGCAGGTTTTTCAAGAATACAATCCGATTCGCGATCAGTTCTATGGTGAAACGGGCGAGTCGTTGACAGCAGGTGAGCGCAAGCTTTATCGATACAGCACGTTTGGCAGCGATGCGGCTTCCTTTGTGTTGGATACGCGCTCGTTTAGAGATCAAGAGATCGCGCCCCCAGTAAACTTTACCGATCCGCAGCAGGTCGGCGCTGTGCTGGCGGCAACCTTTACGCCCGGTCGGACAATTATGGGTGATATTCAAAAAGCTGAACTCAAGGCTGATTTGTTAGACGCGCAGGCGCAGGGGATTACCTGGAAGTTTGTGATGGTACCTGAGCCGATTCAAAATCTCTTTCCAGGCGTAAACACCGATGCTTGGGAGGGCTACAACGCAGAGCGCACCGAGCTGCTGAAGTTTATCAACGAAAATGGCATTGACAACGTTGTGTTTGTTGCGGCTGATGTGCATATGACGGCCATCAACAATCTCACCTACGAAGAAGTGCCGTTCGGTGAAAAGATTGCTACCAGCGCGTTTGAGATTTCGACGGGCGCGGTTGCTTACGAGCGGCCTACCGGTGCGTTTTTAGCACAGCTCTTTACCGCTGGTAATCCGGAACTCAAGGCCTTTTACGACAGTTTGCCGATCGCACCTGATAACGACGGACTGCCGAATGACAAAGATGATTTTGTCAAAGCGGCAATCAACAGCAGCCTGCTCGCACCGCTGGGCTATGACCCGATTGGATTAGACGACAACCTACCTCAGGCCGAAGGGCTGATTGACGCGACGCTGCTACAGGGCGGCTACTATGTCGGCCACAGCTATTCTTGGAGCGAGTTTGACATTGATTCGACGACGCAAAAGCTGACGGTCACCACTTGGGGCATTGATGGCTACACCGAGGCTGAGCTACTGGCCAATCCGGAGGCGATCGCGAATAAAACCCCAGTCATTCTCAGCCAGTTTGAGGTGAATCCACAGGGCGCGATTGTCGGCGGTACGTCGGGCGACGATAGGCTAGTTGATGGCAGCGAAGGCAACAAACTTGCGGGTTTTGGCGGCAATGATCTAATTGCTGGCGGGTTAGGCGACGACGTGATTTTGGGTGGCGATGGCGATGATGTGCTGCGGGGCGATCGCAATAGCCGCAATGCCCAAACTAGCGAAGCAGGCGGCGACGATCTGATCTACGGCGGTGCAGGCAACGACAGAATTGGCGGCAAATCAGGCAATGACCGACTCTTTGGCGATGCGGGCGACGACAAAATTTGGGGCGACGACGGCGACGATATCATTCGTGGCGGCAAAGGAAACGACATCCTGACCGGAGACAATTTCTCAGGCGCTCAGGGAATCGACACCTTTGTTATAGCTATCGGCGAGGGGCTCGACACCATTGTTGATTTTGAAGTCGGCACTGACCTGATTGGGCTAGCAGACGGCTTGAGCTTCGGTCAAATCAGCATTAGCCAACAGAACAATCAAACTGCAATCATCGCTGCCGATGAGACATTGGCAGTTTTGCAAGGTGTGAGTGCATCAGCGCTAGGAGAAAGCAGCTTCATAGTTGTTTCACTGTAGCTGTCTAAGCCCCTAATCGTTGAGTTCTCTTTGTTCGATAGTCCTCTTTTTTAACTGCTCAGGCTAATCGGGAGGACTAACTGTTCATTTTTTTGACAATAATTTTTTAAGGTAATTATGGCGTCTGTTTTTATCAGCGAGTTTCATTACGACAACACAGGCACAGATGTTGGCGAATTCATCGAAATTGCAGGGCCCGCTGGCACTGATCTAACTGGCTGGAGCCTTTTTCGCTATAACGGTGCCAACGGCCAGGTTTACACAAGCCCCACCACCAGTGAAACACTCAATGACACCATTGCCGATCAGGGTAACGGCTTTGTCACTGTCGTCATCAGCATCCGGCTAACGGCCTGCAAAATGGCGCTCCAGACGGCTTTGCCCTGGTGAACAACTTAGGTGAGGTTGTGCAGTTCCTTAGCTACGAAGGTTCCTTTGTCGCTACCAATGGCCCAGCTGTTGGCCTAACCAGCACAGATGTTGGTATTAGCCAAAATGGTATACTCTAGGCGGCTCCAACTTGAACTAAATGAACGGACATGTTGAAATTGAGATAGCTCTACGATAAGCCCGAGGTATCACGATCCGTCTAGAGTTCAGCGAGAGCGATACCAGTGTGCTTGAATACGAGCGCTATCACCATCCTCACCCTCACGTACAACGCAAGATGGAGGCGCTGTATCTGAAAAGCCAAGGTCTATCTCATCAGGAAATTCGTCGATTGTGTCGGATTGGCAGTAAAACAACCTTAGTGACGTATTTACGCGAATACGAGGCCGGTGGCATAGAGGCGCTCAAACAGCTAAATTTCAAAGGTAGCCCGAGTGAACTAAACGGGCATAGCAAGAGCCTCAAAGCCCATTTTGAAGCCCATCCGCCGCGCACCTCAGCCGAAGCGGGGGCAGAAATTGAGCGCCTCACCGGGATCAAACGCAGCCCGACGCAAATCAAAGCGTTTCTCAAGCGCATCGGGCTGAAACCGCGTAAAGTCGGCTACGTGCCAGGGAAAGCGGCGACCCCTGAAAAGATGGCGGAGCAGGATACCTTTCAAACTGAAGCGCTAGAACCGCGCTTGGCAGAAGCACAGACCGGAGAACGCGCCCTTTTTTATGGATGGCTGCCCATTTTGTCCACCGGGCTTACCTAGGCTTTCTCTGGTGCTTCACCCGCATCTTTATAGCCTCCCCATCGGGTCGCAAACGCTTCAATGTCTTAGGTGTGGTCAACGCCATCACCAAAGAAGTCATCACCGTCACCAACGAGAGCTATATCAATGCCGAAAGCATTTGTCTGATGCTCCTTAAAATAGATGCGCTAGGGTTGGATGTCCCGATTACCGTCGTTTTGGACAATGCTCGCTATCAGAAATGCAAGGTGGTGTTCGCATTGGCTCAGGCCTTCAACATTGAACTGTTATACCTGCCATCCCATTTGGCGGAACCAGTACCTATTCTCCTCATTTGAATTTAATTGAGCGGCTCTGGAAGTTTGTGCGCAATCAGTGTTTGTATTCCAGGTACTACGCTAATTTTGATGATTTCAAGAACGCTATTGAAACCTGCCTCGAACAGGGCAACACCACCCATAAAGCATCGCTAGAAACTTTGTTGACCTTGAATTTTCAATCTTTTAGGAAAGTCCAAATATCAAACGTCTAGAGTATAGTTTGCTCCGGCAGGCGAGCGGAGCGTCAGGTAGGCGATTGAAAAAGTTTAACGCTGGGCTCAGTGGTAAGGTTCAGCGCATTGCAGAGGTTACCGACGACTTTTCGCCTTTGCGTGAGCTAGACGCTTTTACAGAATTAGAGGAATCAGTTTGCAGTTTTGCCGAGTACGTACAACATAGCTAGCGTCAAATGCATTCGACGCTAGCTATATGTCTTCTAGTCTGGTAGCTGAACGTAGCCGCTGTTAGAATCCTGCTTCTCGGAAAGACTGATATGATTTTTCCGGGTGATACAGATGACACTGGCTAGCAATCGACCACATGAAGGGCAGCGTGAACTTGCGTTCGATGATGTGCTCACCCCAGTTTTGCTTGAGGTGGTCATGGGCATCGCGCAGGTTATAGGAAGGGATGCCAGTAGAAACGTGGTGTGGAACATGCACGTTGATGTCGTGACAGAGGAATTCGATCCAGCGCGGATAGGTGCAGTGGACGGTGCCTGCTAGCTGCGCTGAGCCTGCGTTCCAGTCAGATTCTGGGAGAAACTGAATTTCGGGGATGGTGTGATGCACGATGGTGAAGGTGCTCATCCAGAAGTGGTAGACCATCCAGGGCACTAGCCAGAACTTGACAAGTCCCCAGAGGCCAGTGGTGGCGATTAGAGTGGGAAAGAGGATGGCGGCGAAGATAGCGACAACTGCAATAGAGAAGGCGGCTTTGGCGCGATCGCGTTCCCTAAAGTTCCTCAGATCAAAGTGATACATCGCCCAGTGGCCAATCGAACCCACCCACCAAAAGTAGCTGCGAATGCTGCGCTGAAGGACTCGCATCACTGGAGAATAGCTGAGATAGTCTTCGACTCGCAGCGGCGTCCAGGCGTTGTCCTCTTCCATCTTGTTGGTATGTAGATGGTGATGATCGTGCAGCAAACGCCAGCAGTGGAACGGATAGATCAGCGGTAGAAAAGCGATATGGCCAACTAGGTCGTTTACCCAGCGGCTTTTGGCAAAAGAGCGATGGCCAGCATCATGGCCAATCACAAAAAAGCCGGTGAGCGCGGTGCCCGTAAAAAACCAGCTAAAAGGAAGTAGAAATGAAGGGAGAAAAACAATGGCACAGTAGCCTAGAATGACGGCTGATACGCTGATAAGAACGTGCTTCCAAGCTTTGATCGAATCTTTCTCAAAATAGGCCCGAGGTAGGCTACGGATAATTTCTTTAAGCTCTAAAGATGCCTCTGGTGTCGCGGGACGCGCAGTAGCAAACCTTTCTGTCGTGGCGGTCAAAAGTCAACACTCCTGTAAAAATCAGAAAAAAGCACCTCATTCTTTAAGCGATGTTGCCGGGAATCAAAAATGCTTCAGAAACCTTAACACTTATACCATTTTGGGGGGTGGACGGTAGGGAAATTCCACGGTAAGCCGGACGCATTTTCCTTACGCCGTCTACCTTTGCCGCTAGCTTTTGCGGTTTTGCAATAGGATAAAGGCATACCTGATTTATCCCTTCCAGTCAGTCTTCTTCCGCTAATCTTTCAACCAATCTTCTATGAGTCTGATCACTTTTCAATCCGTTAGTAAAGACTTTGGCATCAAAGAAGTGCTGCGTGACGGATCTTTTAGCATCGAGCCCGACGACAAAGTGGGCGTCATCGGCGTGAACGGTTCTGGCAAATCGACGCTGCTGAAGATGATGGGTGGTCTTGAACCAATTGACAGCGGGCAGCGGCTGACAAAATCCGGATCGCGACTGGTGTATTTGCCCCAACAGCCAGATATCAATGAAGATCTAACGGTATTAGATCAGGTGTTTGCCGACTGCGGTGAGCAGATGCAGCTAGTGCGAGAATACGAAGCGCTGTCGCACAAAATGTCTCACGCGACGGGGAAAGAGCTAGATCAGCTGATGAATCGGCTGGCGACGGTCGGCGAAAAAATGGAGGATTCTGGCGCGTGGGATCTAGAAACTAACGCCAAAATTGTCTTGACTAAGCTGGGAATTGAAGATTTTGACGCTAGAGTAGGCGATCTTTCGGGCGGCTATCGCAAGCGGGTGGCTTTGGCAACAGCGCTGATGAGCGATCCGGATCTGTTGCTGATGGATGAGCCGACTAACCATCTGGACGCTGAGTCGGTGGAGTGGCTGCAAGACTATCTAGGCCAGTTTCGAGGGGCGCTAGTACTAATTACGCACGATCGCTATTTTCTAGACAATGTGACCAATCGTATTCTTGAAATCGATCGGGCCGATCTGTACACCTATGCGGGCAACTACGCCTATTACCTGGAGAAGAAAGCCGATCAGGAGGCATCTTCGGCGAGTTCTCAGCAAAAGTTTAAGGGAATGCTGCGGCGAGAACTCGCCTGGCTGCGACAGGGTCCAAAGGCGCGGAGTACGAAGCAAAACGCTCGGATTCAGCGAATCGACGAGATGAAAGATAAGACCTTCAAGGAGACCCAGGGAAAGGTCGAGATCGATACGGCTGGGCGGCGGATCGGTAAGAAGGTGATTGAGCTAGAAGGGGTGAGTAAGTCGTTTGGCGATCGCACGCTGATCAAAGACTTTACCTATGAATTTACGGCGAGCGATCGCATCGGCATCATCGGTGGCAACGGCGCAGGCAAATCCACCCTGATGAACATCATCACTGGCAAGCTCGAACCCGACAGCGGCACCGTCGACATCGGCCAAACCATCCACATCGGCTACTTCAACCAGCACTCCGAAGAGCTCCTCGAAGCGCTCAACGAAGAGCAGCGCGTCATGGACTATCTCAAAGAGGAAGGCTCATTTGTCACCACCGCCGACGGCAGCGAGATCAGCGTCTCCCAGATGCTAGAACGCTTCCTCTTCACCAGCAATCAGCAGTACACCCCCATCAACAAACTCTCTGGCGGAGAAAAGCGCCGCCTGTTCCTACTGCGCGTCCTGCTTAGCGCCCCGAACGTCTTGATTCTAGACGAGCCTACAAACGATCTAGACGTACAGACCCTCACCGTTTTAGAAGACTATCTAGAAAGCTTCACTGGCTGCGTCATTACCGTCTCTCACGACCGCTACTTTCTAGATCGCACCGTAAAGAACATCTTTGCCCTAGAACCCGGTGGAAACATCCGACGCTACCCAGGCAGCTACAGCGTCTATCTAGACACAAAGAAAAAAGAAGAATCCGCACAAAAAGTAGAACAGAAAGCAGCGCAAACCCAAAAGGCGGCGGAAGTAGAAAAGCAGAAGACCGTAAAATACTCAAATAATGCTACAGCAGATAATTCTGCGACAAAGAAAGTCTCCAACAAAGACAAACGAGAATACGCTTCGCTCGAAACCAAAATCCCAAAACTAGAGGCCAAAAAGGCAAAGCTAGAAAAACTGCTATATCCCGCTCCACCCAGTGACTATGAGGAATTGCAAAAGCTTTCTGAGGAGATTGCCGCGATATCAGAAGAGATTGATTCTGCGACTGAACGCTGGATGGAGCTCTCTGAATTAATTGCTTGAGGTTTATCTGTGGCGTCTTAGGTCCATCGGATTGGGCTGACTAGAAGCGATCGCCCACACTAAACAGCACATTAATATCGCCTTGATCGTTGATACCTAGCTCTGCTCGACCGGTGCCAAAGCCAGTAACAGCGCGTAGCCCAAACCCTCCACCAAAGCCGCTGCCGGGTTTATCCCTCGATTCAGCTGGGGTGCCGATAACGGTGCTGCCAGAGCCGAGGTCACTGCCAAAGTCCGTGAAAAGAGTGCCCCCTAAGTTGATATCCTGCCGGAGGGCGCTGAAGTTGGCGATCGGGAAGCGGTATTCGGCGGTGGCCTGAAGGAAGCTACGACCGGAGCTGACTTCGCCTCTTTCGTAGCCCCGAATAGAGTTGGGACCGCCGAGGCTAAAGGTCTCGTAGGGTGGAGCGTCGCCGAGGATCGTGCCGCCCTGGGCATTGAGGACGAGGGTGCGGTTGCCTGGTGCAAAGCCGAACAGGTTCAGCGGCATGAAGTAGGTATAGTTGGCGCTGATTCGATTGAAGAAGATGCTGGCGTTGCCGACTGGAATCGACTGGTCCATGCCAAAGAGCAGTCTCGATCCGCGCCCTGGGTCGATAGGATTGTCTCGGTAGTCTAGATCGCCCACCAGATTGATTGTCAATAGATCGTCTGCGCCGCTGTCGCTGACGGTGAGTGGATTGCCGAGTTCGTCTAGCGCAAAGGTATTGTCTGAGAAAATGTCGTCTCTCACCGTAATGCGCTGGTAGGAAAGACCCACTGCACCAGAGAGCGCCGGGCTGATCTCACGGAAGTATTCTACGCCGCCGCCAAGGCGATGAACCCATGGGTCTGCCCCGTTGGGCGTATCAATGTTGATCTCGCCATTGTCAAATTCGGTCTCTACCCCGCGCTGGTTCGCAAAGTTAGCGGCGAGGCCAGAGCGATTGTCTAACCGATAGGTATAGTCTAGCTCTAGGCCCAAAGCGTTGACTCCGCCGACAATGCCAACGGCGACGGACTGATTGCTGTTGCCAATGTCGGCTAGTCCGCCATAGGCACCAATGGAAAATCCGACGGCGCGATTGGAAACGGTGTCGGTGACATCGGGGCGTAGTGGTCCTCGCAGGGCGGTGGGTTCTGGAAATCTGCCGAAGCCGTAGAAGAGTTTGTTCGGTCTTTCGGCGGTGATGACTAATACGATCTGCTGGGGATCGGCGGTGGGTTCTGTAGTCAAAGTAACCTGCTCGGCGAAGTCTTTGACCTTTGCCAGGCTAGCTTTTGCTACCTGCGAATCGTAGGGGTCGCCAGTATGAAGATCTAGGGCTTGGCGAAAGCCGTATGAGCTAGCGACTGGCTGAGGCGTGCCGGATTCATCGACGAGGCGAATTTGAATGTCGGCAATGGTGATGTCAGCGGTATTTCTGTTAGCAGCTTGGACTGTAGGTTGCGCGGCAGGTTCTAGAATGGGTTGGGATGCGATCGCACTTCCTAAAAATACCGCGCCATTCCTCACTCCACCTACCTTGGGCTCAAACGCTAACAACGGTCCTACGATCGCGCTCAACGTGGCTGCAACTAATCCTTTTAGCTTTTGAGAGTGAAGAGTAGACAATAGTAAGTTAGCTTTCCAATTAGCTTTCAAGACGGTAATCCAAATGACAGCCAGTCACTAGACATCAGCAGTGAATACCAACAGTGACCCCAACACACCTCACCATACAGCGCAACGCCGCGATAGATTACCGTTCGGCCAGCGATCGCAAACAAAAAATTACTTTCCACTTTGCGCCTTTTTCCTGTTAGATTCATCGTTAGACGCATGTAGCAGCTATGTTGTCAATCCGTACTATCCACGATTTATAGCTTCTATTTAAAAACATCAGGATATGCAAAAGCTCCTCTGTATATAGAGCTAGACACAAAATATCTCTGCTGAGATGTATTTAATGTCAGCTAAAAAGCTGCGAAGGTGTGTCTTGAGAGATTTTTGTACAAGTGACGATACCGAGCTGGCCAGTGATTGATTCAAACAATTTTGACGAAGCGCTGCTGTTAAAGATTGACGATGCGCAAACAGTCTCTGCTATCCATCAGAAAATTCAACAGTGGACAGGTGGACAAACCATTCTCACTCAGCTACTGCAGGGCTATGTTCTGTCTTATCCTTCAAAGATCGCAAGGGGAGAAGGGGAGAAGGTTGTAGATACTATTGTTGAAACCAAGATTCTTCAAGACTGGCGTAGCGGGAGGGCGGCTAATCACCTCAGGCGAATTGAGGAAAAGCTTTTGCGCTATGAGCCTAGAGATTCACTGCTGATTTTGTATCTGCAAGTCTTACAGAGGGGCTATCTGCCGCAAAAATCCACACCGGAGGAAGCACTGCTGCTAAAGACTGGCTTAGTCAGATTAGTCAATGACGGTCTAAGTATAGACAGTGCGATCTATGCTCAAGTTTTCGATGAGAGCTGGATTGAGAATCATCTGCCCGGCATTACCCGACCAGTCTCTATTGTGCAAAGTCCGTCTGCGAGCGTGAAGACGGCTCGTGCCCCGCTGCCCTTGCCCGCATCACTAGCAGCCAAACCATGGCTCTATTTTTCGCTAATAGCTGGCGCACTAGGACTATTCGCCGGAATATTTTTGCTCTCTCGTTCGGAGTCTAATGGCTGGAGCTGGGACAGTTCTCGTGAGGTGGTTGAACCTGCGATCGCTCAGGACGCTGCTACAAACCGGTCTAAAGAAATCGTTCAGCTGACCCTGCTAGGCGACACCTTTAGCGGCTACAGCACCTTTCGCAACGAGGATTTTCAATCTGTCCTAGCAGACTCTGGGATCGAAATCAACTACGCAGACGAGTTTGATCAAACGCTTAGAGCCAGAAGGTTAGACCAGGGCGATGCAGATCTCATCGTCACCAGCCTCGATCAGTTTATTCAGCAGCAGCCCAATGGCAAGATCGTCGGACTTTTAGATAAAACTATCGGTGCGGACGCGGTCGTGCTCAACACCAAGCAGTACAGCAGCCTAAAGTCTCTGTTGGATCTCAAAGAGCTAGTCCAGCAGGCCAAAGCGCAGGGAAAAAAGCTCAGTATTGCCTACGCGGCAGATACTCCTAGTGAATATCTGGCACTGGTGCTAGATACTCAGTTTGATACGTTTAATCTGTCGGATTTTGAGCTAAAACCTGTTGCCGATGCGTCTGAAGCCTGGACGCTGATGCAAGATCCTGAGGATAACGTTGCGATCGCAGTTCTTTGGGAGCCCTACGTTGTCCAAGCAAGAAAGCAGGGGTATAGCGTTGTGCTCTCTAGCGAAGACGCTCCGAATGTCATCGTTGACGTTGTCGTTGCTTCCGACCGGCTAATCAAATCAAATCCAAATATTATTTCGCTGCTACTAGAAAAATACTACCGGCGAATTGATGCCAACGCCAGAGACGCCATCCAGCTTCAGACTCAAGTAGCTGAAGACGGTGCGCTTTCAATAGACGAAGCTGCCAGCATTATCGACGGCATCGACTTTTTTAGTGCGACTGAAGCCAAAAACTGGTTCGGTGAGGGCACCTTGAAAAAGCGGATAGAAGCCACCGCCGCTGTACTCACGCTATCGAACAGAATTGAGGCCATTCCGGCTGATGTCTCTAATCTCTACACAGATCAGTTTGTAACAGAAGCCGCTAACAATACGCAGGCACTGATCGATCTGATTCGAGCTGATAACCCCGAGCTAGCCGATAAGCTGTCTGGCAATTTGCCGGTAGTAACTTCCGCGACACAGGCTTCGACAGAACAAATTCAAAAAGCCCCTGATATCGGAAATGTTCAAGTGCAAGGACAGGTCAGCTTTGCCATCGGTTCGGCGCAGCTCACCGAAGAAGGTGCTCAGACGCTGACCAAATTGGCGGGCGAACTCAAAGAGTTCAACAAAGAAACCGTTGCCCTACGAGTGATTGGCCATACCTCTCAGACGGGAAATGCCCAGGCAAACCAGCTGTTAAGCCAGCAGCGAGCAACCGTCGTCGCCAACTATCTCAAAGGTATTGGCGTTGAACTGAGCATCTCGCCGGAAGGCAAGGGCTCCAATGAGCCGCTAGGAGAGATCGCGCCAACAGATACGCGCCAGCAAAGAACCGAGATTCGTCTTGTCCGAGTGGAATAGGCGTAGCGTTATCAACGCTTTACGAGGGCTGCTTTCTGTCTATTGCACTATAGCTTCTGTCGCTTGGCTGAGGTACAGTTTTCTAGCTGAAAGCTCTATAAAACAACAGGCCAAGCGACTCGCCTGTACCGAATGCATCCGGTACAGGCTATATTTACTACGGCGTCTTATTGCAGCGTCCGATATAGCGGATTGCCTGAGCCGAGTTTTCGTTCATAGTAATGACCTCGTGAGTTTCTAGTTCGAGGCAGTCAAATCCGCTCATCAGCTGGGTAAAATAGCCCAAATCGTGGTGCCGAACGGTACCGCCATCATTAAGATCGAAGACGCCATATTGCCCGTAGCGTTTATAGCCGTTTTTGTATCTATCTAGATAGTTTGATGACCATTGCAGCGGCAGATCGCTGACGAACAGACAGCCTTCCGGCTTCAGAACTCGCTGGAGTTCGCTCATGATCTGCCTTTGTTCTAGATCAAAGGGGACAGATGTTAGCAGCGTTACAATGATAGCCACGTCAAAAGTATTGTCCTCCCAATCCAGCTCACTGCGACAGTTTTTGAACTCGCACTCGGGTGCGTTTTTTTTGGCCTGATCCAGCATGGCGGGTGAGGTGTCAGTGGCAGAGACTGCAAAGCCCAAATCATAGAGGTAGCGGGCAAGGCGACCGTATCCGCAGCCCATATCCAGTACCTTTGCACCTTTTGGAAAGTACTGCTCAATCGCACCCTCGGGAATCGGATGACGAAACTCTTTGGAGGTAGCGCTCTTATCCCAATATTTTATGAGTTGAGATGAGCTTGGGACGGTTTCGGCCATTATTCGGATGCCTGTTGTGAGTAAGAGATTGCTATCTCTTTGTGTTTTTAGTCAGTTGTGGGTTTTTAGCCAGTTGTGGGTTTTTAGTCAATTATGCTGACGCAGCCTTTCTCTTAGTCTCTTGGAGAGTCACTTATCCTAACTCAAATGTTGTAATTCCATATATTCGATTTAAAGGTATGGGTGGCGTGCTTCTGTTGTACATTCTAGCCGTTTCAAACACGCTAGTCATCTGGTATGTTTCGGCTAGTGCGATCGCTGCCACGTTCGTGCCAGGAACGTCAAGGTAGAAGGAACTGCCAGGTTCGACCTGCGCTCTCAGTGCTAGAAAGAGATATTCCGCAAACCGAGGACTGTCGGCAAACAGCGGACCAATTTTATAGCCTTGCTGACAAGGACGCAGGACACCGTAGCCAGCCAGCTCTCGATTGTCCATTACCCCCAGGACTCTGTGAGCGGGCGATCGCACCCAGCAGCTAATAAAGGCAGACCGCTGTCCTAGGAAAATACTTCTGTCGTAGTTAGTTACTTTCTCTATGGGGATAGAAGCTAGATCAACCAAGCTAACGTTGCTACCTGCGCTTCTTTTGCTCTTAAGACTTTCGCTTTCAACGCCTCTAATCCCTTCGTACCTAATATTCCGATGAGCAAGCGTAAACCCTGATCTGACATAGTTATGCTGCTGTTCTACCACACCATCCAAGCCCACGTTACGACCTTTTAGATAGTCCAAACCAGCCTGCCATATCCGCAATCCATAGCCCCGTCCTCTAAATTTTGGCTGCACTATATAGAATCCTAGAAAGCCAAAGTCTGCGCCATACTTCACCGCTGAGATGCTGGCAATCGGCTCACCTGCTAGCCGCCCAATCAAAAACCCATTCGGGTCCGCCGCGTAGAAACACTCCACATCATAGAGTCCAGGATTCCAGCCCGCCGCCGCCGCCCACTTCACCGCTAGCGTCAAGTCATCGCGACTCATGGTTTGAATTTGGTAGGCGTCCTGTTCGGTATTTTCAGACAAAGTCATTGATCAAAGCCCTGACTATATACGGCTATTTCGATAGTATGCTGCTTGAACAGTAGTAAGACAGTAAGAGAACGAGTTTAATGATCTCAAACTATCCTCGCGATTTGATTGGCTATGGGCAAAATCTGCCGCACCCACAGTGGCCCGATCAGGCGCGGCTCGCCCTTCAGTTTGTCATCAACTATGAAGAAGGCGGCGAAAATTGCGTTTTGCATGGCGACGCGGCCTCGGAGTCTTTTTTATCAGAAATTATTGGGGCGTCGCCGCTGCTAGGCGTGCGTAATCTCAATATGGAATCAATGTATGAATATGGCAGCAGAGCGGGCTTTTGGCGGTTACATCGGCTGTTTAGCAAGCGCAATTTACCGCTGACTGTGTACGCGGTGGCGATGGCATTGGAGAGAAATCCGGAGGCGGGAAAGGCGATGGTAGAAGCGGGTTGGGAAGTGGCTAGCCACGGCTACCGCTGGATTGATTATCAGTATGTAGGAGAGGAAGTAGAGCGATCGCATATCCAAACCGCCATCGACATCCACACTAGAGTCATTGGCACCCGTCCACTCGGCTTTTATCAGGGCCGCAATAGCCCCAACACCCGACGCCTAGTCGTCGAAGCAGGGGGCTTTCTCTATGACGCCGACAGCTACGCTGACGACTTACCCTACTGGAACTACGACTACGGCAAGCCCCATCTTGTGATTCCTTACACGCTAGACAACAATGACATGCGCTTTGCCACCGCCCAGGGATTCAACTCGGGCGATCAGTTTTTCACCTACCTGCGCGATGCCTTTGATGTCCTGTACGCAGAGGGTGAACAGTCGCCTAAGATGATGAGCGTTGGCTTGCACTGTCGCCTTTCTGGAAGACCGGGTAGAACCGCTGCGCTGGCTAAATTTTTAGACCATGTGCAAAGTCACGAGCGCGTTTGGATTTGTCGCCGCGCTGACATCGCCCAGCACTGGCACACAGTCCACAAGCCAAAGGCGATGGCGCAATAGTCTCGCATTCAAGGCATACAGCTTACTCAATCCGCCTAGTTTCCGGCTCAACCAACGAGAATGACCTCATCAGTTCGACAGAAGCTGTCGTTCTTTCAACTAAAGAGATCTTGATCTGTTCTTCACACCTACCATAGGAGGACTATTTTCTCATGCTTGCTGTTGTCTAGTCACCCCCTGCATAGTGCATCCGGACAGAAAACAAGAACAGACTAGCGGGTCTCGGATGATGACACCTCTACCCGATGGGCGGATAAGGAGATCTGATAATACATAGTTAAAACTTATATGTTATTGCCAGTGCTATTTGCTCGAATTATGTGTAATCTGTAAACAGTTCAAACAGTTCCCTACTCTAGTAATTCGCCATGACTACTATCACGATTACTCCTGTTACTACTGCCGTTACGTCTAACACTACTATGCCTGCTATTGAGCAGCAACCTGTTTCTTCTGAATCAACCTACGAGAATCGATTGAAGGCCGCTCTAGAACATGCGCGTCGGCTAACTCAGATGCATGGTCATCGAAATGTAGATGTCGCGCTGGCTTGGGAAACGGTAGAAGAGTTGCAGTCTGCTTACTTACGTCAACCGGTTCAGTCTATCTCTTGCCAATCTATGTTCGACCGTTACTGTAACGAGTATCCCTGCGCTCTTGAGTGCCGTAGCTATGACTGCTAAGCAGATAGCCATCCTGAAACGCTCAACAATCTAATTTCCTGCATTGGCCCACAAAAGCCCCGAGTTCAGAGAAGCATAGCGGATTTAGGAGGCTTAGTTCCTATGCAGGAAAAGGATTGGATGTCTTGTTTTAGAGCCCTGAGTTCGAGGACCGGGGCCTCCGAGCGTTTCATACTCAATCATTATGCTCAACTTATCAGGCAACTTTTATAGACGCTCAACCATCGTTTACACCCTTTCGTTTGTCAATCATTTCGTTTGTCAATCATCTATTATTTATGAGCCCTTTCTAAGCTGGTAGATTTCTAAGCTGGTAGATTTCTAAGCTGGTAGATAGCTGCGCCACAAGTCTGAATAGATCACTCTTTCGTTTTCCCAAGGCTTGTGGTGTCCGCCGCTCCAGTGAATGGCCTTCATCTTTTTTGGGTCTTTTCTGATTAGACTGGTGACCCAGTATGCCTGCCCATAGCCACAGCAGTTCCAATCTTTGGAAAGAGGAACGTAGGTATCTTTAAACATCAAGTTGAAGATGGTTTCATCGCCTAGGTGATAAAGCTGATAGTTGTTCTTTTCATCTAGGGTGAGATAGTGCTTTAGCAGGTTATAGGTTTGCTCCGTCCAAAAGGACAAATCGGTGAGTAGTACACCGCTGTTGAATGTGTTTTTAAATTGACGCAGCTCGGAGAGAACCTTGAGTGGATTGCTGAAATAAAAGATGGCTGGAAAGAACTGTGGAACGGCGGCGAGGTAGTTTTGAGGAGTCAGGATATTGCCCTGAGCGAAGAGCGATCGCACATCTCCTAGCACAATAATATCCGCATCAAAATAGATCAGGCGGCCTACATCTGGAAAGACATCTTTAAAGAACAATCTTGCATATTGCATATAGCGAGAAAGTCGTCTTTCCGGCTTTTTTTCTTGAAACTTATTGTCTAAATATTGCTTTAAATAGGCTGGCGGCGAAAACTCTCTCACTCGAAACTCAACCCTATTGGGATCGTACTTCTCTGGGCTGTCATCTGCCAAAAAAGCCGCTGCTAGCTTCTCTTTAAAGAAATCCACCTCACCAACCGGTACCACAATATTAAACCGCAGCGGAGCCTCCTGCTCCTGATGAGTGGTGTTGCTCAAAATAGAGTTGAGTACTACTAGCAGCGGCACTTGGAGCGTACGGTTAATCGAAAAAGCAATATCAACGGTCATAGAGTGGGACCAAAAAAAGAAAGCAAACCAGTAAGAATGCGTTCCTACTGTGCTGTATTGTACCGTTTGGCCTACCTACCCAAGCTATTGCACCCTCTACTTTCCGCGTGCTCATCCGCGTGCCAAAAGGCACAAATGCTCTTGTGCGGATCTTATGATGTACATAGACATCTGCATATAGACATCGTCTATGCAGCGCATACTAAGAAATGATCTCGACTTCAAAAATAGACTGAATTAACAGCCATTCTCCCTGGCTAAAGCAGTCGATCAGTTCGCTATAGGTACGCTGAAGGGTCAGCGATCTAGATTCTATATCAATCTCAAAGTCTCGATGCCTCACCCAGCCGCGATCGCGTAATCGAGAAAGTATTCGCCTTTTGAGAAAGAAGCTCAGCTCTAGCTCGGGCGCGAGTACCTCTCGATTCTCAACAACCCAGTAAAAAATAGACTGCTCGTGTTCAGCAGTATGCAAAACCGCTGAGGCTAGTATCTGCTCAATCTGTCTTTGGTTGGGGAGCGCCACCAGGAAAAACTTCAATTTTTCGATGGCAGCAACGTCTTTTGTTCCTAAAATGCTGACGGCAATATCTAGATAGGGCTGCAAGTGCTCAAACAACACAGAATTCATGAGGGGTGAGAAGTCCTGACGAGCTACCGATAGAACTCCGCAAGTGGAGAAAGATTGTAAAAATAGACCTGTTCAGGATACAAAGTCAATGTGATCATTTTGTGATCGATACAATACTCCTCCACATTTTCTCAGGAGCAAGCGGTTAGCCTTTCCCTCAGCGGCTGAGTTGCTACCAGCCGACTATTTGAATAATATTTTCAACGAGTGCCTTAGACTTGAACGGTTTGGTGATGATGCCGTCAATACCCAAGGCCATGAATTCTTTGCGCTCACTGGGCCTAGCCTTGGCTGTTAACAAGATAGTCGGTATCGTTCTAGTTGACTCGTCGGCCTGAAGCTTTTTATAGATAGCGATACCGTCTTCTTCCGGCATCATCACGTCTAGCAAAATCAGATCGAGCGGCTGGGACTGGGCGATCGCCATTCCACTTTTGCCAGAATTTGCTGCCCATACGGTCCAATCTGTCACAGTTTCTAAAGAAATCTGAATAATCTCACGGACCCCGTCGTCGTCATCTATGACTAATACCCGCTTTGTCATTTTGCTGGCGTATGGCCCCTAACTTTGCTGCAATTAGCATCAAATTAGCAAAATTACAGCCGTTTGCAACTAATGCTCTTCACAGATATATCCTTTTCTACAGGTCCGCGCGGTTCCATCGGGGCCTCCCTTTTTGCAGGCTTGTGTGCAGGCTTATTCGCTGTGCCTGGGAATGACGAAGTAAAAGCGGCTGCCCTTGCCCGGCGTGCTTTCTACCCAAATGTCGCCCCCATGCTGTCGAACAATACTCCGAGAGATTGCCAGTCCTAATCCCGTACCGCCTTTGCTTCGAGAATCAGAGGTATCTACCTGGTGAAACCGTTCAAAGATAGCGTCGAGCTTGTCTGGGGGAATGCCCCGACCCTGGTCTATGATGGCGAATCTCACGTACTTTGCGCCTTTGTTAGTTCCGTCTGCAATCTCTGTCGCTATCTGTTCTACCATCATCCGAACTGTCGAGTGAGGCTCTGAAAACTTAATGGCGTTGCCTAACAGGTTAATGAGTACTTGAATCACGCGATCGCGATCGGCCCATAGCGGCAAATCTCCATCTGTCATATCTAGTATCACCTCTGCTCGCTCAGCCATCAGCTCTACCGCCTCATAAGCTGCTTGGACGATCTGCCCGGTCGATACCCTCTCTAGCCTCAGCTGAATTTTGCCAGATTCTAACCGCTCTAACTCTAAAATATCGTTTACCAGCTTCACTAGGCGATTAGAGCTGTCTACCGCAATAGAAAAGACATGCCGTCCTTTCTCGGAGCTAGGATCGACTAGCCCGCTATAGAGCAGATCTAAGGCACCATGAATAGAAGTCAAAGGCGTTCGCAGTTCGTGACTGACCACAGAGATGAACTCATTCTTCATTCGATCGATCGCGTCTCGTTCGGTAATATCTTCGCCAATGCTCAACGTTCTGACCGGCTGGCCTTTAGCGTCTTGTAAAAGCGTAGTATTCCACGAAATAATATGTTCATCTCCAGAGTGGGTGAGGAGACGACCTTGATAATTGGGATGGTTTGCCCGGTTGAGGATGTCCTTGAAAATTTTTTGGGCCTGCCGCCGCTGGCTTTTCGGGACAAATGAGCTGACCCAGTTTCTACCAAAGACAGTCTCTTTGCTATAACCGGTACGCTCTAGAAAGTAGGGATTGACATAATCGATCTGGCCGCTGGGATCTATTCCCACTACCATCAGGCGAACTTTCTCCAAAAAGCTCTGCCAGCGGCGCTGCGATTCCTCTAAAGTTGCTAGGAGCTGAATGCGTTCTTGCTCAGCCCGCTTTTGTGCCGTGATATCTCGCTGCTGTAGCACAATGCAGTCGCCAGCTAGATCGTCTTCTATCAGCGTACAGGCGCAGTCCATAGTCAAGATCTGAGCGCTCTTGCAGACGAACGTCATCTCATGTCGATGGTGACCCTGAGCAAGTAGAGTAGCCATTGCCTGCTGGCTGGCGGGCTGAGTCTCAGCGAGCAAAAAGGAGACGATCGACTGTCCTATCATTTCCCCTTTGGTGTAGCCCGAGTGCTTAGTCACCGTCGAATTCACCTGCTGAATCACGCCCTGGCGATCTAGAAGATAAATAAAATCGGGTGCGGCTTCAAACAGCGAGCGAAACCGACGTTCGCTTTTGATGACGGCGGCGGTTCTCTCTTCGACCCGCGACTCTAGCTCCTGATTGAGCTGCTGCAGGTCAGATTCTGCTTGCTTGCTAGCGGTAATATCTCGAATCGAACCCGTCATTCGGATGGCGTGGCCCGAGCTGTCACGCAGAGCCTTAGCCCGATCCGAAAACCATCGGTAGCTGCCGTCTTTGCACAGCAGCCGGTACTCAGCCGTGTAAAAAGGCGTCTTTTGCACAATGTGTTCTCGGTTCTCGGCGAGCACTCGCTCGCGATCGCTCGGGTGAAGGTGCCGTATCCAGACTTCGCGGCAGCTTTCTAGCTCGCGATCGCCATAGCCGAGCATCTGCTTGAATCGAGGTGACAAAAACAGCTGATTATTGGCAATGTCTCTATCCCAAATGCCATCGTTGCTGCCCATGATGGCTAGCTGCCAGCGTTCGTTGCTAGCTCGTAGATCTGTTTCGGCCTGCTTGCGCTTTTTGATCTGCTCTTCGAGCTGGCTGTTGATTTGCCGCAACTTTTCGCTGGTAGGGAGCGCTAATGCCTCGGGTATGATTGTCAGTAAAGTGAAGGCCGTAAAGATAGAAACCAGTGCAGTGAGGGCTTTGACAGCGCCAGCTAGCCAGTAGTCTGGATGCCAGAGGGTCCATATCGCCAGCAGGTGAGTGGTGCCGCAAGTGACGATAAATAGACTAAACAGTATAAAAATGCCTGGAAAGGGGACATCTGTTCGCTTGTGCACAAAGTACACCAGCATCAGCGGGATCGAAAAGTAGGCGATCGCGATTAACGCATCTGAGAGCACATGCAGCCCGACCAAGTTAGTCTGCCAAAGATAGCAGTGCCCATGAGGAATATATTGATAGTGAGGCATATCCGTCTCTAGCTGAAAGAATGGATCTGGTTCCTTCCTAAGTCTTTGGCACGGTACAGAGCCTGATCTGCATGATGATAGAGCGTCTCAACCGTTTCTCCATCAGTGGGCGCAGCGGCGAGCCCACCGCTCAGGCTGACTTGAAACTGCGATCGCGGTGCCTCTACCATAGGAGAGTGCGGTAAAAATTGCAGTCCGGCGTGAAATAGATGCTGACCAAAATTTTCGCGCAGCGCGTTCAGCCGCTTCATCGCCATTTCTTTTGAAACGTCGTACAAACCCACTACAAATTCTTCTCCTCCCCAGCGAGCGACCACATCCTCGCCCCGAAAGGCTTTGCGCAGATACTCACCAAAGACCTTCAAAACCTGATCGCCGACATCGTGACCATAGCGATCGTTGATCTGCTTGAAGTTATCCAGGTCCAACAGCGCCATGCACAAAGGCAATTCTTTGCGCAGCGACAGCCTAAGCAAACGCTCAAGCGTTTCTTCCGACTGACGACGACGGCTCAACCCAGTGAGGCTGTCGATCTCTGCTAGCTTACGCAAAAACCGCAGCCGCTCTAGTCGATTTAGAATCCGGCTAATCAGCTCAGGTCCAATAATCGGCTTGCTGATATAGTCATCAGCGCCCACTTCAAACACCCGGCGCACGATATCAGCATCGGTATGGGCTGACAAAAACAAGATCGGAATCTGCGCAGTTCTAGGGTCGCTACGAATTACCTGACAAAGCTCTAGCCCGTTGAAGCCGGGCATTTCGATATCCAATATCAACAGATCAGGCAGGGTGTGTTCTAATGCCTGCCAAAATTGAGTCGGATCGGATAGCAGCGTCAGCTTAAATCCCCAAGGGTTGAGCAAGTGCTGCAAGCCCAGCAGGATGTCAGGATTGTCATCTAGCGCTACGATTCTAGCGCCCACTGGCTGATGTCTGGAGATGATGTGGGTGACAATTTCTATCACTTGCGATACGTCCACCGGCTTTTGTAAAAAGGTAGACCCGCCTGAGCGGACTATGTTGATCCTGGCGTTTAGAGTGTCTTTCTCGCTCATGACCACAACCGGCAGTGAAGGATACTGACAGGTGAGCTCCGCTAGAAACGCGACGCCTTCATCCCAGCTAGCGGCACAGTTCAGATCAATGGTGACCACAGCTGGCACGTGCTGCGCTAATCGTTGCCGGGCCTCGTCAAGAGAATGAGCTATCTGCGGTTGAACACCTGAGAACGAAGCCTTATGCAACAGCGATTCAATCATTTGCCGATCGCTATCAACGATTAGCCAGTCATAAACTATAGGAGCCAGTGGGGATACTAGCGGTTGATTAGAGGGATTGTTCAAGGCGTTGTCTGTGAGGGGGGGAGTTTTCTTGTCTGAGGTGGTTTGGGCTGGCAGGTTTAGGGGTGCTGACTCTGTGAGCGGCGAGCGGTTCGCATACTCAGGTGAGGAAGTCTCCGGTTCAGAATATTTTAGGGACTGTTTGAGTGTATCGATCAGCGATCGCACCTGCTCGATCTGGGCCGGGGTTAAGGGCGGGGGTATGCGCAGATAGGCCTCGACTTTTGCTGCTATCTGAGAGGCTCGGACAAATCCAAAGCTGCCGAGTGTGCCTTTTAAGGTGTGGACGGTGGTTTGCGATCGCGTCAGCGCCCGACGCGCTGCACCCGTAGAGGCTAAATCCTGTGTCTGTAAGCTAGGAATTGCTTCATCCAAGCTGGCTATCATGGCTAGATATTTGTGGCGATGTCGCTTCCAGGCAGCCCTGAGGGGGTCCGGCGTTTTTGCCGAAACCGCTTCTGAAGGCTGGGCCTGCCCAGCAGATACCACAGCAGCCCGCGAACTAGAAGGATCGGGGCTGCTGAGCCGATAGCCAAGACCATAGACCGTCTCGATCATCCCCTCGATGCCGGTCTGCTTGAGCTTTCGTCGGACGCTTTTGATATGCGTTCGTACCGCGTTGTCTGAAGGCACTCTTGCCAACGGCCAGAGCCGCTCAACCAGAGCATCTAAGCTGAAAATGCGATGCGGATTGCGCAGAAACAGCTCTAGGATCTCATACTCTTTGCTAGTCAAGCGTAATCGCTGACCGTGACAAAACACTTCGCAGCTACTCGGATCTAAGCAAACATCTGTCCAGACCAGCAGCGGCAAAATCTGAGGCTTGCTCCGGCGTAGCACCGCCCGTATTCGCGCCAACAGCTCATCGATATTCAACGGTTTCACTACGTAGTCGTCTGCTCCAGCGTCCAGGCCTATGATTTTGCTAACCGGCGCTTTTTCAGCCGTCATCATCACGATTGGAACTTCTTTGCCCTGTGCTCGAAGCTGCTGGCAAAAGGCAATGCCGTCAAGCTTGGGCAAATGCATATCCAACAGCACTAGGTCATAGCCGCTTTCTGCCACTAGGTCTAATCCGGCTTTGCCATCAGCAGCCACTTCTACCTGGTAATGATGCGCACCGAGCGCTTGCGCCAGCTGCTCGGACAAAGCCACGTCATCTTCAACTACTAAAACCTTCATCCCAATCTTCTATTGCCGGTAAGTTCTATTGCCGGTAAGAATGCTGCCGGTAAGAATGCGCGTTTGAGCTATCCTTGCACCAATATTGGAACCCGCTTGAAAGCTGGGGTATGAGACTTGGGATCGGTGAGCGCTTTCATCAACACATTAGCCTCAGGATAGAACATCAGCGCTGCGCCGGATCGAACTGCGCCGCTGATAATTTCAATATTCTCAAGCTGACCTGCATTGCCATAGATGGTGACGCGCTGATGGTCACAGAAGCCGCCTTGCTCGATATCGTCGGGGTTCATAAGGATGCACTGACGATGGGGCATGCCACGGTACTTATCGCCGATTTTGTAGACGACGGTATTGTGCTGCCGGTAGCTGCGGGCGGTTATTAGGCTCAATACAGTTCCTTGCTGGTGTCCGAATGCATCGGGCGTTGGTAGAGTCAGCGTCGGCAGCGGCGTTAGCTGCATTTTGGCTTTGCCAGAGTCGGTCTTGAACTGGGGTGAGGTGAAGATGCGATCGCTGATTGTAAACTCTTCTTTAGTCTGATCGATTTTGCCGATTTTTTCGTAGCCAGAAATAGTTTCGGCAATTAGCTCACGAACGTAGCGGGTGTCTTGCAGCCTGCGCCAATCGATCGGATCAGAGCCATGGAGACGGTGGGCAAGTTCAGTCAAAAGGTCGACTTCTGGCACCAGGTCGGCTTCGCCTGGATGGTTGCATAGATGGCTTTTGCCTTCGTCGTTTAGCCGAACGAAGTTGTTGCCGGACTCGACGGTGGTTTTGTGGGGATTCTCGAAGCGGTTAAAGACGGGGAGAATCAGGGTGTGCTTTTTGCCCAGGCCGTGGAAGTGGCCCAGGTTTGGCTTGGTGGCGACATAGACGACCGTATCGATATTGCCAAGCGCGCGTTTGGCCTGATTTAGATCAGGGTTGGCCGCATAGAGATTACCGCCAAGGCAGAGCAAAGTATCGACTTTTCCGGCATCAGCCGCCTCGATTAGGGCGCGAGTGTGATAGCCGGGTGTACGCTTGAGCGATCGCCCAGTCAGTTTTTCTAAGGCTTCTCTGAGGGCGGGTTTGATGTCGTTTTTCACGCCCATAGAGCCGAAGCCCTGGACGTTTGAATGGCCGCGAATCGGCATCACACCTGCGCCCATTTTGCCGACATTGCCGGTAAGCAGCGCGGTGTTGGCAATGCTGCAAACGTTATCCGTGCCGTTGGCCTGATGGGTGATGCCCATGGCCCAGGCGAAGACAACTTTGTCAGGCTTGCTAATTAGCGTGGCCGCAGCTTCGATGTCTGCTTTGGGAATGCCACAGGTTTGAACAAGGATGTCCCAGTCTGCTTGCTGGGCTTGCTCAATAATGGCTTCCCATCCTTGGGTGTGCGCTTGGAGAAAGTCTTTATCGATTAGATCTCTTTCTATAAGAGATTTCTGAATGCCGACAAACAGCGCCAGATCGGAGCCGGGAATGGGCTGAAGGAACAGATTAGCAATATCAGATCCCGGTACCAGCGATTTGACCGGGAAAGAGGGCGAGCCGTATTTGACCAGGCCGATTTCGCGAACCGGGTTGATCGCGAGGATGGTGCCGCCGCGATCGCGCACCTTAATCAGCTCATTCATCAGCCTCGGATGATTTGCAGGCGCATTCGAGCCGACTAGCACCACGCAATCGGCCTGCTTTAGACTCTCTAGGCTCACCGTCGACGTACCAGATCCAAACGTCGCACTCAGCCCTGTGGTCGAAGGGCGATGGCACAGATCAGAACAGTCTGCCAGATTGTTCGATCCCAGCAGTCGCATCATTAGCTGTAGCAGATAAGCCGCTTCATTAGACGATCGCCCAGAGCTGTAAGAGGCCACCCGCTCAGGTGGCTGCCGAAACGCCTCTGTCATCAGCTCATAGGCCGCTTCCCAGGTAATACGTTCATAGTTAGCGCCACCCGCGCTCAGCATGACTGGAAAGCTGAGGCGTCCTAGCCGATCGGCCTCCATAGATCCGAGTGTCTGTAGCTGATCGATACTGTGGGTTTCAAAGAAATGAGATTTTACCGGCGGCTGCAGCTCAGCGATGATTGACTCCATGCTTTTCATGCAGCGCTGCACTTTCTCGCCCGCTTCGTTGGTAAAGCCGCCTTTTTGTCCACCCGTTCCCCAGGCGCATGACAGGCAGGCGCTCTTGTGAAACAGCGTTTTCCAGACGGGCAGGCCCTTGGGAGACAGGGTGTTCTTTGCCCAGTATTCAATCACAGGCAGCCCGCCGCCGATGTCTTTCCCCTCGTGAGCTTCTAGCTGTGTTTTCGAGGAAAAATCTTCCATAGGAGTCACGATCAAAACTGTCCACGGTTCTAGACTAGTAAAACCTGTAACAGCCGTCGTCTAACTAGCGAAATAGGGCTAGCGAAATAGGGCTAGCGAAATAGGGCTAGCGAAATAGGGCTAGCGAAATAGGGCTAGCGAAATAGGGCTAGCAAGACAGAGACACATCGACGACACATGCTTGAGACAGGCAAGCGCTATAATCTGTCGGCCCCCAATACGAATCGTCAGAACGTTTTCAATCTTTCTTTGGTGATGATTGGTTTATGCAAGTTACTCTCTCTACAGCGCCTGGGCAAAACGGGGATAGACGCAGGCCCCAGACGAAGCCGCAAGATCCAGTGGGTGCGTACCTAAGGGAGATCGGCAGGTTTCCGTTGCTGAGCGCTGACGAAGAAATTTCTCTAGGCCAGCAGGTGCAGCTGATGATGAGGCTTTTAGCCGTCAAAGAGACGCTGAGCAAAGAGATTGGCCGCCCGCCTGATGATGCGCAGTGGGCCAGCCAGGTTCAGCTGAGCGTAGAAGACTTACAGGCAGCGATTCAGATAGGAAAGCAGGCCAAAAAGCGCATGATGGAAGGCAATCTGCGGCTAGTGGTGTCTGTCGCCAAGAAGTATCAGGGACGCGACTTAGATCTTCTAGACTTGATTCAAGAAGGATCGATAGGCCTAGAGCGAGGCGTAGAAAAGTTTGATCCGACGATGGGATACAAGTTTTCTACCTATGCTTACTGGTGGATTCGTCAGGGGATTACGCGGGCGATCGCATCGACAGCTAGAACAATTCGCCTGCCGATTCACATCACCGAAAAGCTCAATAAAATCAAGCGTATCCAAAGAGAGCTGACCCAGTCGCTAGGGCGAGCGCCCCGTCTAAAAGAAGTCGCAGATCAGTTAGAAATGCCGCTGCCAGAGCTGAAGAACTATCTACAGCTATCGAGCAGGCCGCTCTCTCTAGACATGCGAGTCGGCGAAGAATCAGAGAGCAGTGAACTGATTGACTTTTTAGAATCACCCGATGTCTTACCCGAAGATAGCGTGAGCAATCGCCTTTTTGCCCAAGACCTGCGCAATATGCTCGAAAGGCTGACTGCCCAGCAAAAAAATGTGCTCACCCTTCGCTACGGCTTACAAGATGGCGTTCCGCGAACCCTGGCCAGCGTCGGGGAAGAGATGGGCATTAGCCGAGAGCGCGTTCGTCAAATTGAACGGCAGGCACTGACAAGCCTGCGGCTAAAAAAAGAGAGCATGCGCGACTACTTGTAATCTTCATTCCTGCTTTTGAGAGCCTTTGGGCACTTCAGATAATTCAATGCGCTCTTACGCTATATGCCTTAGCTATGTGCCTTAGCTATGTGCCTGAGCTATGTATTAGAAGCAATAGCCGGGTAAGGTTCACCTGCTAAAATCACTGACTTCGTGAGCTGATTAAGCAGGGGCTGGGTGCTGGTGCCAAGGCTGAGGCCGCTGCCGACCCGGCGGCGCTGCGATCGCAGCACTACTAGATCACAAGCCTTAGAAACTTGAACAATCCCCGCAATCCAGTTGTCTTGGACCATCAGCTCTACCTCAATCTGGCAGCTGGCCGCCGGTAGCTGATTGACTAGCATCTGAAGCTGCGATCGCAGCTCCGTCTGATAGCTTTGTGAGGCAAACGGACTGCACACATGCAGCAGCGTCACCTTGCCTTGATTTGCTGCTGCGATCACCTGAGCTAGCCGCACTATGCGAATAGTCATCGGCGAAGGCGTCTCTATTGGCAGCAGAATATTTTTGAACTGGGTCGGCGATCCTAGCAGGCGAGCTACCACCACCGGACAGTGCGCCGACCACAGCACCGTGTCATGCACCCGGTTAATCGAAGTCATCTGTAGTAAAGGCGTATGCAGCAGCGGGGTGCTGAGCAAGCTCGCCTCGAATTTAGGCGCTCGGCCCATGCCCAAGACAATGAGATTGGCGCTTTGCTCACGGCTGAACAGACAGATTGCCTGAGAGACACCGTAATCGATTCTCAGCGCGGTCTTTAGCGGTACTGAGAACTGATCGCTGATCGCTTTGGCCGCCTCTAGCCGCCGCTGACTGTGAGCGATCGCCCGCGTCATCTGCGGCGAATCCATTTGCTCTTGGGCGATCGCCACCGCCAGCGCCACCACGCGACCGCGCTCATACTGGGCAATAATCGATGCCAGCTCCAGCAGTCGAAACTCTGTTTTCGGATTGTAGACCGGAACCACAACCGTATAGGCCCGATGCGGCTGAATGCCAGATTGAGCCCCAGACTGAACTCCAGCGCCTTCGTCTGGAACCGGCAGCCAGCTCAGCGGCGCAATATTTTGAGCAGTGGCTTCTATCGACAGGCGCTGAGCCGTTCGAGCCGTCACCAGCGGACCCAAAATAGCCGTTACTAGCATCAGCAAAATAACGCTGTTAAACACCTGCGCGTCGATAATATCGGCCTGATAGCCCACCAGCGCCGCCGCCAGGGTCGCCGCTACCTGCGGAATAGAAAGCGACCACATTGTCCAAGTCTGCACCCAGCTATAGCCAAAAAGCCATTTCGTCGCCAGCGAGGCCAGCAGCTTAGAGCCCAGCAGAGCTGAGACAATCAGCAGCGGCAGCTGAATAAACTGGAACAGACTGCCCAAGGCTTTGAGATCCAGCAGCAGCCCCATGTTGATAAAAAACATAGGAATAAATAGAACGCTGCCTAAGAACTCTGTTTTTTCTTTTACCGGACCGTCGCCAATGACGCTATTGATCGCCAGTCCTGCCAAGAAAGCGCCAATAATACCTTCTACGCCAATTAGCTGAGCACTTACCGCCGCTAAAAAGACCGACAGCATCACGAACAAAAACTGATTGCCCTCATCTTTGCCCGTCGCGCGAAAGAAAGCGATCGCCAGCCGCTTGAGCCCGAACAATACAGCAACGGTGTAAAGTCCTAGCGACCCTAGCAAAATCACCAGCTTAGACGCCGTAAAATCGCCTTTGCTAATGCCCAGGCACACAGCGAGCACTACTAGCGCTGTAATGTCGGTGACAATGGTCGCGCCCACCGTGATTGTGACTGCCTCATCGCCAACCACGCCCAGTCTTTGAATAATGGGATAGGCTAGCAGCGTATGAGAGGCTAGCAAAGAGCCAATTAGCACCGCAGCTAGCCAGCCAAACCCAAAGCCCAGTCCTAAGATCACGCCGCTGACGAACGGAATGGCAAACGTCAGCGTGCCAAACGTCAGCGAGCGATTTCGGGTCTTTTGAAACAGCGCCAGGTCAATTTCAAGGCCCGCAACGAACATCAGATAGATTTTGCCAATCTCGGAGAGCAGCTTCATCGTTTCTGAGGTGGGATTGAGCCAGCCGAGGGCGCTACCGCCAAAGACGACGCCTGCTGCGAGTAGGCCCACTAGTCCAGGCAGCTTGAGGCGCTCAAAGATGGGCGGGATGATCAGTGCGATCGCCAGCAGCAGCACGAACGTAGTCGTGGGCGATCGCAGTGTCTCTGCTACTGAAGCCATCAGTAGCCAAGGCATTCCGCCCAACGGCATAGACCCAGACACCCACTCAAACAACATAGACCAACTTCCTAAAGGCGGCATGAGATCCTATTTTCGCCTGTATGGTGCGCTTTTACGCTTTGCCTTCTCGGAAACTCTACCTTGAAGTCATCCCCTAGATAATCGTAAAAGTTCTGTAGCGCTTCTAGCAGCAGGTAGTCGATCAGGAACCAGACCGGTCCGCGCCAGTTAGAATTACCTCCAAATAATCCCGATCTAGATTCAGCCGGTTCATACCCAACGCAGTGCTCATTCCCATCCACGAAGTCGCGTCTGCATACTTCTCTCTGTTAGCAATCTCGAACAAGATACAATTTCTAAAGTCTTGTACAGCTTCCTTTGATATGAATGAGCCTATCATTAGAAAAACAGCTCAAACAGAAAGAGAGAAGATGTTAGCCGGAGAGCTTTATCTAGCCTCTGATCCGGAACTTGCTGGGATACACGATCGGGCGCTAATGCTGATACATCGGTTCAATCACTCAGCCCCTAGCGACATATCTCAACGCCAGGAAACCATCCGTCAGCTGTTCGGCAAAATCGGCCAGTCATTTTCTATTAACCCTCCTTTCTACTGCGACTACGGCTGTCATATCTTCGCAGGTAAGAACCTCTACATCAACTACGACTGCACGATTCTAGACTGCGCTGAAGTCCACATCGGCGACAACGTTCTCATCGCCACCAAAGTCCAAATCTACTCGGCCTATCATCCGACCGACCCCGCTACAAGGCTCACTCAAAAAGAACTTGCTGCTCCTGTCCACATCGGCGACAACGTCTGGATTGGCGGCGGGGTCATTATCTGCCCTGGCGTTTCAATCGGTGCAAATACTACTATTGGCGCGGGTAGCGTAGTCACTAAAGACATTCCAGACAACGTTGTTGCTGTTGGCAATCCCTGTCGAGTAATCAAATCTGTAATCCCTCCATAACTTTCGTAGGCGATTTTTATAGATTGCGCTGCATACTGCCCTCAGAGACCGCTCCTAGAGATCACCACTAGAGGCCGATCCGAGATAAATTTTCAGGTCTGCCCTTGATGCTAGAGCGTCGATTAGTCTCTACTGGCTTGGTGCGAAAGTCAGTAGGGCCGACGAAAAATTATCCGGCGCATCCTGCTGTATCCAGTGAGAAGCACCAGCTATTCCTTTGAAGATAGCGCCAGGAACCTCTTGAGCGAGCTGTCGACTGTCCTTCGCTTTCTGCCAAGGATCGTCTAAGCCTCACAGAATTAATGTTGGCGCTGAGATATCCCTGTGACGGTCGACTAGCGCCATCGTCTAGTTGGCATTGAGGGTTAGCATTGAGGGCAGAAGCGTTCCGAAGCCAGCTCAATTTTCCTTCTTCACTTTGCCAAGGCGCGATCATACCTTGTCGAAAATCTGGCGTCAGTCGGCTTTTGTCTGACAGGCCTAGTGCCAGACTTTCCTCTAGCGCTTCCACCAAGTCTGAAACAGGGCACGGTTTCCAGCGGAGCGGATAGCCAAAATCAAGCATGTCATTATCGAACCGGTCATAGCAAACTGAATTGCTGATGACCAGTCGATTTACCCTTTGGGCATGTTCAATGGCTAGGATCAGGGCCACTGCGCCGCCAGTATCGTAGCCAGCAGCGTCTACGCACTCAAGCTCTAGCATATCTAAAAGCGCAATCACCATGCAAGCGTGATCTTGGAAAGAGAGATCCACTGTGCCTTCACGCAGCACGACTTCTTGCTGCGCAGCTCTGAATTCTGACCATATGCTCCAACAGTTCACGCTAGGGCTCTATTCTATACAAATCGGCTCTATATGAACGCGTTTTGTTGATTCGTGAAACAGCGTTAGGAGAGGACCACCCAGACGCTGCAAATAGCCGAACAACCTGGCATAGTTGTATCAAATTAAAGATAAATACATAGCCGCACTACCCTTGTATGAAAGTGCTCTAACGATTCGCAAGACAGTTTTATGAGAGAATTATCCAGACGTTGTAAATAGTTCGAACAATTTAGGAGTGCTGTACTGCGCTCAAAGCGATATTAACCGAGCCATCAAGCTTCTTGTAATAGGTAATAAAATAAAGGAGAAAAATCTGAGCAGTATGCTGCTGAGCGCTGCTGAGGCAAGAAGACAGCTATATATCCAAACGTTGAGGAAAGAAACAGATGCTAGTATTTCTCTCAACATTCAAGCGGCACTCAAGAACTCGGACGCGACCAATTTGGCTCTATCTACCGTTCTCCAGTGAAAAAGCAGAGTGCTCGACAGTACGGCTAATTCACTACAGAAGAACAGCTTGCCAGACTCAGCGCCGAGTTCAGAACAGAGACTATACCCGTTTCTGTGCCAATCCGAACTACGCGGGGGATGAAACCCTCGCTGCTGCCAACAATGAAAACAGCCGGTCGGTCGATGCTGACAGCCTTAGCTTTGCTCCCCTGCCCGGTACTGCTCAAGAAGCAACCGCCATCACTCCTTTCTTTCCTAACGTCATTCTCTTCACCGAAGACCAGGCTACCGAAACTAACCTCAAACAAGTCAACACGCCTAGTATTCTGCATATCGCCACTCACAGTTTCTTCCTACACGATGTAGAGTTCGTTCCCCCTGCCGACCCCGACAGCCGTAGCACACTCACCGCTAGCTTCAGCCTAACAGATGCAGAAACACCCATCCAAATCACCATCATTCTAGAAGACTAGTAGGTGGTGCTAGCCAGATAAGGAGGGTAAAAGGCACAAGCACAGAAGCTATTAGCATGCCTCTATTTCTGTCTTAACATCTCGTTCATCAGTTAGCGCTGTTCTCGTAAAGTTCCTGCAAAGATTGATGGATTAGGAGCCTTACTCAGTAGGTACTAGTAATCTATAGCATAAGCTAAACTACCAGTAGTGAGAATACCTATCGAATGAAAGCGTCTATCACCACTGTATATACGTATGTTCTATGTCACCAAGTATAAACGCATCAAAAGTTGCATATAAAGCGATCGCTCTATTATTATTTGTCTATTATTTGTCGAATTTCGCTGATTCTCAACGATCACTACGTAAACGTATGTACGGTAAAAATCTGAGCTTGCACAAAGCTCAGTTTCTCTATCCTCAATTTCTCTATACCTAGTAGCAGGAACCTTCAAAGTCGATGTATACAAGTTACAAGAATCCTATGGTAACCCCTCTATTCACCTTTACACCGGATACAGTTATCTCTTCTACCCAGAACCAGATCTCATCAGAGCTAGCTGGAGAGGCTGTCATCTTGAATTTATCTTCAGGTGTCTATTATGGGCTCAATGCGGTAGGCGCTCGGGTTTGGGAAATTATTCAGCAGCCAAAGCGTTTTGGTGAAGTTTTGGAGATACTGCTAGAAGAGTACGATGTACAGCCAGAAGCCTGTGGCGAAGATTTGGAAAAGATTTTGAGAGAGCTAATGGCTACAGATCTAGTGAAGATTGAGTCATGAAACGCCAAGATAAGTTCCGCCTGCTCTCTTGGCAACAGAGGAGAGTTATGCTTTACGCTTTCCTTCTGTTGAACTTAGTCAGAACCGCTTTGTGGCTGCTGCCCTATGGCAGTCTAAAGCAGCAGGTAGAGCGCATTATGCCTGTTTGGATCTGTGCAGAAAAATCACGCCAGAGTATTTCTGCTGACTTTATTGCATGGGTTGTGAGAGTTGCCGGAGATTATTCGCCGGGTGGAGCAAAGTGCTTAGCTAGAGCCATAACAGCTCAACTCTTACTAAATCGTTATAGCTATTCTCATGAGCTTTATATTGGTGTCGCTAAAGACGCTGCGCAAAAGATAGAAGCGCACGCCTGGGTAGAGTATCAGGGACGGGTAATTGTTGGCGGGCTAAATGATTTAGACCGATTCACGCCTCTGTCTAAGCAGCATCTTTCTGAAAAAACGCTTGCTGCTGGGGTTAGACAATGAGTGGCATTACTGGAATTTACTATCTCGATCAGCAGCAGGTTCACACCGATGACCTAAATCAGATGATGCAGGTGCTAAAGCATCGTGGACCTGACGGCATTGATGTCTACTGCGAAGGTTCTGTTGGTATGGGACATGGAATGCTGTGGACTACGCCAGAGTCTCTTATAGAAAAGCTGCCCCTGACATCTGATGGATTGACAATTACGGCAGATGCTCGAATAGATAACCGAGATGAACTGATACCTCTTTTAGGATTCGATTGCTCACCTGAAAAAATCACCGATAGCGATGTCATTCTAGCGGCTTACAAAAAATGGGGAGAAAAGTGTCCAGAGAAGCTGGTGGGCGCTTTTGCATTTGCTATCTGGAACAGTCGCGATCGCTCAATGTTCTGCGCCCGCGATCACATGGGTATTCGGCCCTTCTACTATCATCATCAAAAAGGAAGACTGTTCGCCTTTGCTTCAGAAACGAAAGCATTGCTGAGCTTATCAGGAGTGCCCCATCGACTGAACGAGACAAAAGTTAGCGATTACCTAGCCTCTCTTTTTGTTGATAAAGCCAGCACTTTTTTCAAAGACATCTTCCAGTTGCCGCCAGCCTCGTGCGCTACTATTAAGGCAGCTTCAATACATATTGAGTCCTACTGGTCTCTCGATCCAACCAAACAGCTACAGATGGACTCGGACGAAGAATATGCGGCGGCGCTAAGGGATATTTTTACAGAGGCCGTGCGCTGTCGACTGCGTAGCGCTTTTCCCATAGGAACTCACCTTAGCGGTGGGTTAGATTCTTCATCGGTCACCTGTGTCGCGCGTCAGCTCCTACCGGAAGAACGTCCGCTTCATACATTCTCGAATGTGTTTGATTCAACAACAGAATGCGATGAACGTCCATTTATTCAGGCAGTACTCGAACAAGAGACTTTAATTCCTCACACTCTAGTACCTCATTTTGTAGCAGGAGATGTCAGGGGCCCGCTGTCGAATCTAGACTTTACCCTACGGCATCACAGCGGCGTTGTCTCTGCGCCTAATCATTTCTTGCTATTCGGGTTGGGAGAAGCTGCTCAGCGCTCAGGTGTTCGAGTTGTTTTAGACGGCTCTGATGGAGACACGACCCTGTCGCACGGCTTGGACTATCTCTCTGAACTTGCTTATAAAGGTGACTGGGACAGCTTTGCCAGTGAGACCAGAGAACTGAAAAGAGTCATGAAATCTTCTCCTGCTCAAATTTTCTATGCCTATGGACTGTGCCATCTAGAAGCACTCTCACGGTCCGGAAGATGGATTTCCTTTTTTAGGCAAGGGCGTCAGCTCCGACGGCATTTCACCATTTCATGGCAACGGCTGATTGTACGGCACGGTATAAAGGCACTATTCCCCGATTCAATCAAACACGCCTGGCACAGAATGCATCACAAAAGTGACACTAGCACAGCTGACCCACTTCAAATTGTTAACCAAGCTCTCGCTGAGCGGACCGGTCTTAGGGAGCGGTATCAGATTGAAGCAAAAGCATCGGCCCATTGCCTAAAGACTGAAAGAGAAGGGCATTGCTCGAGTGTAACTTCTGGGGTGTTGAACCACGTTGTAGATATTATTCAAGACTACGCAGCAGCTTTTCATATAGAAGCTCGCAGCCCTTTTATGGATAAACGTCTTATAGAGTTTTGCCTGTCTTTGCCGCCCGAGCAAAAATTAAGACAGGGTTGGACGAGATACGTAATGCGGCAGGCAATGAAGACAATATTGCCAGATAAGATCTGGCAAAGACCGGACAAGGCAGGAATGGGCAGCAGCGTTTTTTATGGATTGCTGCACCATAACAAACATAAAATGAGCTGTGTAATGCAGCACTCTTTACCTCTTTCGAGTGATTATATAGATGAGAACGCTATGCAAAAGCTGCACGATGAGCTAGTTTCTGGAGAAGCAAAAGCGGACTTTGAAGACCATACGAACTTGATGATGTTCTATCGAGGCGTGATGTTAGCTAGCTGGTTAGAGAAAGAGTCATTTATCCCGTTTCACGAAACAATAATTTTTGATGAAGGAAATACCAAGAAACAATGTCAGCTTACTCATATTTGACACTTCAGGCTAGTTTTTGACCTATCATTGAAGCAATATTGGACTTAGACTATTTGTGACTGTTCTAGAGTCCTATGTTGTACAATCATGCTATTTTAGAGTCGAAGAATAAGAGCGTTTACCTAACCCTTCAGCTACAGTTGTAATAGGCTCTTATTCCAGCTCCAGGCTTGGTGTATCTGTTCAATCCAAGAAACAACGTTAGTCAATTAGGAAAGATAATAATGAAGAAAACTTACGAGAGCCCACGGTTGACCGTTCACGGTAACGTCGAGCAAATCACAAATGCAATTGGTTCCTCTAGTGCTAAGGATATGATCTTTGGCCCAAGGGGTAACGTTATTGCAGGACCTCCAGGTTTAGATAGTGGTTCGTTCGATCTCTGTACTACCAATAACGACATCAACTGCCTGTAGAAAGTAAGGTTCTGCAAACGGTTTGTATGGCTAGCGTCATACAACGTTTGCAGCTCTTGCTGGCTAGTTTGCGGCTAGCGCTAACACTGTAAGCGCATGGTGAGAAAGAGGTGGCTTCAGCGATGTGGCCACCTCTTCTTATCGATACTTGCCAAACAAACATAGCTGCTAAGGCACCTAACGCTTCTAATTAAATCGAATCTTTTGAGCGAAAGAATGTATACATACTTTGCCTACAACTTGCACATCCGGTCGAACATTCCTTTTCCTGAGCTAGTCCCTTCTAGACGAGAAGATGTAGCGGCAGAGCCTGATGTCAATATCTGTATCCGTTCTATTGCGCCAGCAGAGACGAGGTTTGCTAACACTTACCAAAAGTTTCAGGGCTACATAGCGCCTTTCAATATTGAAAGGTTTATGGTCTTGGATGGGAATCAAATTATTCTGGATCCGCCGCCGGACATGACCGAAGAGCTGCTGCGGCCAATTATTCTAGGACCAGTGCTCACGCTGCTGCTACGACAAAGGGGACTGCTGGTCTTGCACGCTAGTGGTATCAACACGCCAGAAGGTGCGATCGCCTTTCTTGGTAACTCTGGCTGGGGCAAGTCTACGCTGGCTAATGCTTTCTATCAGCAGGGCTATAGCCTACTGACGGACGATGTTATGGCCATTGAACTGAAGGATGGTTCGCCGCCTGTTGCGTTTCCAGCTTATCCTCATGTCAAGCTAATGGCGGATGCTGCTGACGCTCTCGGCTACGACTACAGCAAGCTGACACCGCTCGCCGCAAAAGCGCTCAAACGTCATAACTGCATTGACCGTTCTTTCTCTCAAGAGCCTGTCACGGTTCGCAAGATTTATGCTTTGGAGAAGGTAGCGCGTAATCGCAACACTATCAAACCCCTCTCACCTCAAGCTGCCATCATTGAACTGATCGGTCACACTCGCGGTACAAACGTGCTTACCTTGCCGGAGCATGTCACCACTCATCTACGCCAGTGTACTGACCTAGTGAAATCAGTTCCGATTAGCCGCTTGGAGCGCAGTCACGACTTAGACGGGTTGTCAGAGATTATTCAAATTATCGAGTCTGATATTCAGCAGAATGCAGGACAGTCTAGAAAGGAAGACAAACCTCTACTGTTTGCTTCGTAAGTAGACCAGAGACTGGACTTCAAGCTAAGCTCCAACCTATCATTAAAGCAATCTCGGACTTAGACTGCTTGTGACTGTTTTAAATTATATGTTGTATAATAATAATTCAGAGTCGAAGAATAACAGCACTTGTCTAACTCTTCAGCTACAGTTGTAATCCGCTCTTATTCAGCTCCAGATTTAGTGCATCTGTCCAAGGTTTAGTGCATCTGTTCAATCGAAGAAACAATGATAGTCAATTAGGAAAACGACAATGAAGAAAACTTACGAGAGCCCACGGTTGACCGTTCACGGTAACGTCGAGCAAATCACCAACGCAATTGGTGAATCTAGTGCCAAAGATACTATCTTTGGGCCAAAAGGTAATGTTATCGCAGGACCTCCAGGTTTCGATACTGGTTCGTTCGATCTCTGTGCTACCAAGGACGACGTCAACTGCCTATAGAAAGTAAGGTTCTGCGAGCGGTTTGTATGGCTAGCGTCATACAACGTTTGCAGCTCTTGCTGACTAGTTTGTAGCTAGCGCTGACACTGTAAGTGCATAGTGAGAAAGAGGTGGCTTCAGTAATGTGGCCACCTCTTCTTATCGATACTTGCCAAACAAACATAGCTGCTAGGGCACCTAACGCCTCTAATTAAGTCGAATCTTTTGAGCGAAAGAATGTATACATATTTTGCCTACAACTTGCACATCCGGTCGAATATTCCTTTTCCTGAGCTAGTCTCTTCTAGACGAGAAGATGTACGGGCAGAGCCTGATGTCAATATCTGTATTTGTTCTATTGCGCCAGCAGAGTCGAGGTTTGCTAACACTTACCAACAGGACAGTCTAGAAAGGAAGGCGAGTCTTTGCTGTTTGCTTCGTAAGTAGTCCAGCAGACTGGTCTGAAAATTACGCATACGGCTGAACATACAGTTATATGGACGCTATACGGTAAAAAGGCAGTGGTATCTACAATCATCTCAAGCTTAAAGGCCAAGCTAAACAGCACGTCCCAATTCGTACCAGCGCTGCGACTTGTTTGGCGAAGCAGTCCCAACTGGACGTTAATCAAACTGTTGCTCATCACGCTACTGGGTTTGATTCCGCTAGCCTCTATCTATCTACTCAAACTATTAGTTGATGCTGTAACTGCTGGGCTACCTACCGCAGAGCCACAAGTCTTACTCAGACAGATTTTACCGCTGCTAATTGGCCTAGCAGTAGCCGCCTTTATAACTTTGTTGTGTAACGCCTTCTCCGAGCTAGTCAACACGGCTCAGGCCCAAAAGGTAACGGACTACATGCGCGGCATTTTGCATAGCAAGTCCATCGAAATTGACCTAGCCTACTACGAGAATCCGCGATATCACGATACGCTCCAGCGAGCCCAGCAAGAAGCCACATACCGACCCAATCAAATCATCATACGCTTAGCTCAAGTTGGTCAAAACGGTCTCTCTTTAGCAGCTATGATTGGCTTACTGTTGACGCTCCACTGGGGCATCACGGGCGTTCTACTGCTAGGTGCAATTCCTTCTATCCTCGTCAGATTACGCTATACCCGCGAGCTGTATCAGTGGCAGCGTCAATGGACACCCGTCGAGCGCCAATCGCAGTATCTTTCTATTTTGCTAACCGCAGAACAGTTTGCCAAAGAGATTCGCCTGTTCGAGCTAGGCGATTTATTTAGCCATCGGTTTGACCGACTTCGAGTTCAGCTATATCAAGCCAAGCTTAGACTGATGAGCCGCCGAGTATTCTCTTTTATGTCGGCAAATGTTCTCTCAGGTCTTCTAGTCGGCTCAATATACGCATTTATTCTCTATCAGACCTTTCAAGGAGCGCTCAAGCTGGGCGACTTAGTGCTTTATCATCAAGCTCTACAGCGCGCTCAAGGTGCGCTCAAGTCTTTGCTAGGCGGGCTGTCTGGTCTGTATGAAGACAATCTCTTCTTAACCAACCTCTACGAGTTTTTAGATCTCAAGCCCGAAGTTGTCACACCCGCTTTTCCTAAAGCAATGCCTAAATCCTTGAGACAGGGGGTTGTCTTTGAAAACGTGAATTTTCAGTATGAAGGAACAACTCGACAGGCTTTAAAGGATATCTCGCTGACAGTGCGTCCTCGTGAAACCATTGCTTTAGTCGGTGAAAACGGATCGGGTAAGACGACACTTATAAAGCTACTATGCCGCCTGTACGATCCTACCAGTGGCCGTATCACTATTGACGGGATTGACTTGAAAGATTTAGACGTTAGCGAGCTTCGGCAGCAAATTAGCGTTGTTTTTCAAGACTATGCGAAGTATCATCTCTCAGCTCAAGATAATATCTGGCTAGGCAACATTCAGATCCCACCCGAAGACGATGCAGTCGTTGCTGCGGCTAAACGCTCAGGTGCTCACGAAGTCATTCAAAACCTACCTAATGCGTACGACACCATGCTAGGTAAGTTGTTCAAAGGAGGCGAGGAGTTGAGCATTGGGCAGTGGCAGAAGGTTGCATTAGCAAGAGCATTTTTAAGAGATTCAGGGGTGATTGTGTTAGACGAACCCACGAGCGCCATGGATCCTAGAGCAGAGTTTGAGGTCTTTAGTCAGTTCAGAGAGCTGATTAAAGATCAGGCAGCTATTCTAATTACCCATCGCCTATCGACGGTGAAAATGGCAGACCGCATTTACGTGATGGAACAAGGACGCATTGTTGAAAGTGGCTGTCATGATGACTTATTGAGTCAGCAGGGTTTGTATGCCAGCTTGTTCGAGATTCAGGCAAGGAATTATCGCTAAGTTTTGGAAAATACGAGAGTTAGAAAGCTGTATTAAAGGATCCGTGAACTTTCTACGTAGCGCTCATTTCTTTTTTACTAGAGCTTCTGTGGAACAGGGTGTAGAAGCAAGGAATGATAAACAGCGTCAGCAGGGTCGCTAGTGAGAGACCTGAGAAAACAACAACGCCTAGCGGCTGCAAAAATTCGGAGCCCTGGCCAATGCCGAGCGCCAATGGGAACATCCCCAACACAGTGGTGATAGTGGTCATCAGGATTGGGCGCAGGCGCTGGGGGGCGGCTTTGCAGATGGCTGTGGCGCGATCGCACTCCGCTTGCTCGTAAATCTGGTTGGCTAGCTCCACGAGAATAATAGCATTATTCACCACGATGCCCACTAGCAGCACTGCGCCAACAATTACCGTCGCACCTATCGCCGTCTGTGTAATGAACAATCCAAAAATGCCGCCTGCTAGCGCTAAAGGTACTGTCAGCATAATTACCAGCGGATCGATTAACGAATTGTACTGTACGGCCATTACCGTAAATACCAAGAAGGCGGCGAGCCCACCTAAAATGCCAAGACCGTCTTGAATATCGGTATTGCTTTGAGCGCTGAAGCTGGGGAGACGAGTGATGCCATCAGGCAGGGTCACTGATGCCATAATCTGGTCAAGCTCATCTAGAGCGTCTCCTAGACTGACCTCTTCAGCCAAATCGCCTTCGATGATGAAGACTTGCCGCTGGCTAATTCGCTGAATTTCACCGGGGGCCTGGCCTTCTTCTATTCGGGCGACATCGCCGAGCCGCACGGCTTGACCATTACCATTAAGCAGCGGTAGCTGGGCAAGTTCACCCAGGTTTTGGACTAGAGTGGTCGGCGTCTGTACGCGCACATCGACTAGCCGATCGCCGCGCTGAAGCTGGGTCGGTACTGAGCCTGAGAGCACGGTTTGCACGGTGCGGCCAATGGCTTCGGCGGAGAGGCCCAGATCAGCGGCGCGCTCCCAGTCCGGGCGGATTTGGACTTCTGGCTGAGGCGGATCGGCGTCGGGAGAATAGCTGGCGAGGGTTGCTTGTGTATCTAGCGCGTCTAGCACTTGCTGTCCGGCTGCTTCTAGGGCGGTGGCGCTGTTGCCCTGGAGGATGACATCTATATCGCTGCGCACGGGAGAGTTGCTGAGAGTGAGGCCGCGCACTCTACCGGGAGAGAGCCGCAGTCGCGTTTTGACTAGATTAAACTGTTGGAATTCTTGGTTGAGGCGATCGCTAAACGCTTCTACATTCGTGCCTGGTACCAATGTCAGTGAACTGGTGCCGCGCAGGGCATTTTCACTACTGCTATTGCCAAATAGAAAGCCACCCGAGGTGCTAAAGGCGTACTCGACTTCTGGCTGATCTAGCAGCAGTTGATCAATTGCATTTATCACCTTGCGGTTTTCTTCTAATGTGGTGCCGGGTGGAAACTGGACGCGCAAATCGGCTTGGCCAGTGGCAATGTCGGGTAGGATTTCTTGAGGGATGTGGCGCACTGCCAGCAGACTGCCACCGCCAAGAATGAGGAATGCGATCGCAATCACCAAAATCCGCCGTCGCAGCACCCAGCCCAGCCAGTGGCTGTAGCGTCGGGTGGCTCCTTGCAGCTGTCGGTCAAACTGTTGGATTAGCCAGAACTTGTTGACTCCGCTCGATTGGCGTACGGCTAGCAGTCTGGCAGTCAGGGCAGGTACGACCGTCAGTGCTACCACCAGTGAGGCGGCAACGGCAAAACTCACGGTGAGCACCAGCTCATTGAACAAAAGGGAGATAAAGCCACCAATTAGGAGAAAAGGCAGTACGGCGACTAGATTTGTTGTTGTTGAAGCAAATAGTGCTGACTCTAGCTCCCGGCTGCTGACTTCTGCCTGGCGGATCACAGGCCGATCGCTTTCTTCAACACCCTTGGTGATGTTTTCTAGCATCACAATCGCGTTATCTACAACAATGCCAACGCCCAGCGCTAGACCGCCCAGGCTAAATACGTTTAGCGACAGGCCAAACATACCCATGAGCAGAATTGCGACTAGCGTGGCTAGTGGAATGGCGATGACGATAATAAAGGTTTGTCGGAGCGAACCTAGAAATAGGAGAACTGCGATCGCCGCTAGCCCTGCCCCAGTGAGCCCAGAGATCGCCACGTTGCGAACGGAATTCTGAATGAAAACAGACTCATCTAGCGTGGCATTGACCACCAAATCGTCTGGAATCAAGCCTGATGTCTTTAGCTCAGCCAGCTTTTGCTTGATACCGTCAACTACCGTAATCGTATTGGCCGTTGGCTGCTTTTGGATACTCACTTTGACCGCAGGCTGACCGTTTAGATTCACGAAAATCCGCTGCTCTTCGGTGCCGTCAATCACCTCAGCAAAGTCTCGTAAATAAACCTGCTGTGGCGCGGTCGAATCTCCTACTTCAAAGATTAGGCTGCGAATTTCGTCTGCATTTTCAAACCGTCCGGCCACGCGGGTAAGCGGTTCGCCATCGGGGCCGTCAATTCGCCCGCCAGAGGTGTCCTGGTTTCGTTCTGAAAGTGCGTCCAAGACTTCGTTGATGCCCAGTCCTAATGACTGCAATCTAGCCGGATCGAGATTGATACGAATCTCCTCACTGACGCCGCCTGAGACATCGGCGCTAGCAACGCCGGGCACAGTATTGAGCTCACGCGATAGCTCCTGATCGGCGAAGACTCTAAGATCGACGCCTTGGAGAGAACTTGAGGTCAGCGCAATCTCATATACCGGTAGCTGAGAGGGATCGAACTTGAACAGTCGCGGCTGGCCAATGCTTTCGGGCAGGCTGCTGCGGGCGCGGTTGAGGGTAGCGGTGGCGTCGTTTAGAGCCTGGTCGATATTGCCGCCGGGCTGAAAGTATAGGTCCAGGCTGATTCTGCCTTCTCTAGTTTGCGAGACGACTTGAACGACGCCTTCGGTGGCAGCAAGCGCTTGCTCTAGCGGGCGGGTGACTTCGTCTACGGCTACTTCTGGAGAGACGCCGGGTGCGTCGGCTCGCACACCAATGCGCGGATAGGTGATTGAGGGCAGCAGATCGACGGGCAGCTGTTGAATGAAGAACAGTCCGAGGATGATGACCGCTACTGTCAGCATTAGCGTGGCGATGTGCCGTCGAATGGCGATTCTGCTGAGGCTGAAGCCGCCAGTAGATTCTGTTGTTTCTGATCCGTTTAATCTTGTGTCTGTTGATAGAGGTTCGGGCGTGGAAGCGGAGTTTGACGGTAAGGAGGGATGTGTCACTGACGGCTCTCTCCCTTGGCTGGCTCAATGATTGGTATAGCACTTGATTCAGCGCCAGATTCGGACAGTATGCTTAGTCTGACGGGTTGCCCTGAGGTGAGAGGGCGATCGCTTTGTACGATAAACGCCGCTCCTGGATCTAATCCTGAGAGAATTTCGGCCCGGTCCTGACCGCGATCTCCGACGCTAACCGATTGGGCTACAGCTACTGTCTGCTCGCCTTCTCCTTTGATTACGAATACTGTGTTGCCTTTCTCTGCTTCGGCCTCGCTCAGCGCCAACGCGCCAGCCGGTACGACAACTCGGGTCTGTTGAGCGGGGCTGAACTGTACACGGGCCAGTAGACCGCTGCCGATTTTTCGGTTTGTATTCGAGCCGGAGAGATTGGGAATGGTGACCTGAACAGGCACCAACCGCGAGATCGAATCTGCCAGCGGCGCAATCTGAGTGACTGTCCCAGAAATTGAGCCTTCATCGGGGAAGGCATCTAGCGCGACTCTAGCCGACTGGCCGACGCTGAGCCTATTAATATCTAGCTCGGAGACTTGGACGGTGATTTCTAAGGTGCTGATATCTCCTAGCTCTAGGATAGTTGCGCCAGATTCGACAAAGCTACCGATGTCGACCTGTTTGGAGAGGACTACGCCAGTAAGGGGCGATCGCAGATCAGCATAAGAGAGCTGCTTTTGGGTCTGAGCAACCACTGCCTGCTGCGCATCGATTCGATTAGCTGCTGAGGCGGTTGCTTGCCTTTGGGCGCTGAGCTGGGCCTGGGCGGAGCGGACTGCCTGCTGAGCGTTAACAGCGGTTAGTTCGGCGGCTTCGGCGGATTGGAGGGCGATCGCGCCTTGATTTGCCAGCTGTCGCAGCCTTTGCGCATCGATCCGGGCCTGATCGAGCGTTGCCTGCGCCTGAACCACAGCGGTTTGGGCATCGCTGATCGACACTTCCGCCTGAGCCGTCTCAGCCTGCCTAGCAGAGAGTTCAGCCCTAGCCTGATTGACAGTGGTAGTTTGCAAATCACCGTCGAGCTGGGCTAGCAGCATACCGCGATCGACCGTGTCACCCGCATCCACGAATAAATCAATCAGTTCACCAGAGACCTGCGCTCGCAGCGATACCTGCTGAGCTGGGCGGGTAGTGCCGGTGTAGGTCAATAGGCCAGCGACCGATCCGGTTTCTGCGATCGCTGTTTTGACGGCTACGGGGCCTTCGGATCGCTCGGACTGGCCGCGTCCGCCTTCTGGCTGGGCCTCACTGGCTGGAAGCAGGCTGCATCCAGTCGTGGCCAAAAGGGGAATCAGTAGCCCAAGCTGAATTGCGTTTGCTTTGAGATGCCTTTTAGTAGGTTGCTTTCTAGTATTGATAGTGTTCGTCAACGGGCTGACACCTTTGTGTTGTGAGTTATTTAGCTACAATCTCTGTATATTTATCTACATTCATCCAGGGGATGTCCTGCGATAGTTGTACGGTGTTAATCAGGCATTAATGCCTTTTGATTTAAACGTAATTTTTATTGTTATAAATTGCCAGGAAATATGGCAGATAAAGCGGCATTAGACAAAAAGACTATATTAATTTTGTCGGCGAATCCCTCTGATACGGCTCGATTGCGGTTGCCTGAAGAGGTACGTAAGATTCAGGAGGGGTTAGCGCTGTCGGAAGGGCGCGATCGCTTCCGGGTAGAGTCGCAGTGGGCGGTGCGGCCAGATGATTTGCGGCGGGCGCTGCTGAAGTTTGAGCCGCAGATTGTTCACTTTTCGGGGCATGGCACGGGTGAGCAGGGGCTGGTGTTTGAAGATGATGTGGGACTGGCGAAGACGGTGACGGGGGTATCGCTGGCGCGGCTGTTTAGCCTGTGTCCGAGTGTGGAATGTGTGGTGCTCAATGCCTGCTATTCCGAGGTGCAGGCGAGTGCCATAGCAGAGCATGTGGACTATGTGGTGGGGATGACGAAGGCGATCGGCGATCGCGCGGCGATCAAGTTCTCCGTCGGCTTCTACGACGGGTTGGGCTACGGTCGCACTATTGCGGATGCCTATGAGTTTGGTCTGTCTGCTATTGATTCAGATGGCATTGCGGAGACGGATACGCCGATACTGCAAGTGCGTGATGGGTTGACGGATGGTTCGTTTAGACGGCTGGTGGAGGGTGCGATCGCAACTAATGAGCCAGCTGATGAGGAAAAGGCACCTCCTGCTAACAGTCGAGACATTGGCTTTGCTGACGAGTTTGACCGTGATGCACTTAGCGATGAGGTTATTCAGCAAAAGGTTAGTCCAGCGTCTTTGGCAAATAGCGTGATTGAGCTAGAAGAACCTCAGGGACTGGTGCCGTTGGATTCGCATTTCTATATTGAGCGATCGCCGATTGAAACCGACTGCTACGAAACCGTTTTGCGTCCCGGCTCTTTGATCCGAATCAAAGCCCCCCGGCAAATGGGAAAAACCTCCCTGCTAGTGCGGACGCTGGATCATGCCAAATCGCACGGCTTTGAAACCGTCCGCCTCAGCTTTCAAGAAGCCGACAGCCAGGCGCTCAATGACCTGGACGAGTTTTTGCAGTGGTTTTGCTCTAGCGTCACCGAAGAGCTGGAGATGGAAGACCGCCTGGCGGAGTATTGGTCGGGCGGGCGGCGCGGCATCGTCCGGCGGGCGCAGCGATATTTTGAGCGCTACCTGTTGACGGAGATTGACGGGCCGATAGTGCTGGGGCTAGATGAAGTCGATCAGGTGTTTGAGCATCCGGAGATTGCGACTGACTTTTTTGGGATGCTGCGGGTGTGGCATGAGGAAGGCAAAAGCAGCGACCTGTGGCGAAAGCTGCACATGGTGATCGTCCATTCCAAAGAAGTGTATGTGCCGCTGAGCATCAACCGCTCTCCTTTCAATGTGGGTCTGCCGATTGATTTGCGGGAGCTGGACGCTAGAGAGATTGCGCGGCTGATCGACCGGCATCAGCTCATGCTGAGCGACCATCAAAAACAGCAGCTAACGGAGCTAGTCGGCGGGCATCCCTATCTGCTGCGGGCGGCGCTGTATCAGCTGAAGCGAGGGCGAATGAGCCTGTCGCAGCTCATGACCGAAGCCCCAACCGAGGGCGGATTGTACAACGATCACCTGCGGCGGCATCTGCTGAATCTAGAAGCAGACCGGGCATTGTTAGAAGCCTTTCGGCAGGTGATTCAAGTGTATCGACCGGTGCAAATTGGCTCTACAGAAGCGTTTAAGCTCAATAGTATGGGGCTAGTAAAGTATCAGGGCAATGAGGTAGTGCCGCTATGTGAGCTTTACCGACAGTATTTTCAATCTCGACTAGGAGGCTAACCCGATGGTGCAGCTAGTATCTGATGGCAGACCCGACTATTCAGAACTCGATTCGTATTCTGCTCTATATCCTGACAGTGACGGCCAGCCAATGGCAGACAATACCAAGCAGTTTCGCTGGATTACGACAATCAAAGGCAATCTAGAACGGCTGTTTGTCGCTGATGAGAATATCTTTATCGCCGGGGATTTACTGTGGTATCCGGTAGAGGGTAAGCCGAAGATTCGACAGGCACCGGATGTGATGGTGGCGTTTGGTCGGCCAAAGGGTGACAGAGGGTCGTATCGACAGTGGCAGGAAGCCGGAATCGCGCCCCAGATTGTGTTTGAGATTTTATCGCCGGGAAATCGACCGGGGGAAATGCTGCGCAAGCTCAACTTCTATCAGCGCTACGGCGTGGAAGAGTATTACATCTATGATCCGGATGACAATGAACTAAATGGCTTTCAGCGGGTGGATAAATCGCTACAGCTAGTAGGCGAAATGGCTGGCTGGGTTAGTCCTCGCCTAGGCATTCGTTTTGAGCTAGAGGCCGAAACTTTGCAGATCTATCGGCCTGACGGTGAGCAGTTTTTGACATTTGTAGAGCTGAGTGAGCAGCTAAATGCCGAGCGCGAGCGGGTGCAGAGTTTGGAAGCGAAGCTGAGAGAGCTGGGTGTGGATCTAGAAGATGTGTAGTCATAGCAATGTGTAGCGAAGCAGGTGGTCAACAGCGATGAGTGAATATCGTTACCAGGTAGGGGGGAGTTTGCCTGCCGATGCACAGACCTATGTGGAGCGGGCGGCGGATGCCCAGTTCTATACGGCGCTGAAGGCAGGGGAGTTTTGCTATGTGCTGAATTCGCGGCAGATGGGCAAGTCTAGCCTGCGGGTGCGGACGGCGCAGCGGCTACAGACAGAAGGGGTGGTCTGCGCGTCGCTGGATATTAGCGGACTGGGGACGACGACAGTTGATCCCGAGGAGTGGTATTTCGGGGTGGTGGATAGCTTGGCCGATCGGCTGCATATCGATCGGCTCGATTCGAGCTTTGATCTGGAGGATTGGTGGGATCGGCATCAGCGGCTGTCGGCGGTGCGGCGATTTGGCAAGTTCTTTAGCGATGTGGTGCTGCCGCTGGTGCCGCAGCCGGTGGTGATTTTCTTAGATGAAATCGACAGCATTTTGAGTCTGGAGTTTGATACGGATGACTTCTTTGCGGTGATTCGAGAGTGCTACAACAACCGGGCAGACAATGCGGCTTTTAACCGGCTGACGTTTGCGCTGATTGGTGTGGCGACGCCGACGGATTTGATTCAGGACAAGCAGCGGACGCCGTTTAATATTGGGCAGGCGATTCAGCTAACGGGATTTCAGCTTCAGGAGGCGACTCCTCTGCTGCCGGGGCTGATGGCGGCTATTGGCAGCGCCGAGGATACGGCAGATGTCGCCGAAAAAGCAGCAGAACTTTTGCGGGCGGTGCTGTTTTGGACGGGGGGACAGCCTTTTTTGACGCAGAAGGTGTGTCGGCTGGTGGCGCAGGTGATTCGGCAGCGGCAGGAAGATGGCGATGTGCTGGCGAGTGGGGCGGAGACGGCGGCGGCGCTGGTGGAATCGGTGGTGCGCGGTGCGATTATTGACAATTGGGAGGTGCAGGATGAGCCGCCGCATCTGAAGACGATTCGAGATCGCATTCGGAATAATGCCCGAGCGGGTCAGCTATTGGGGCTGTATCAGGATGTGGTGCAGCAGGGCCATATTGACCAGGATGGCAGCGCGAAGCAGGTAGCGCTGCGGCTGTCTGGCCTGGTGGTAGAGCAGCACGGCACGCTACAGGTTTACAATCCCATCTACCGAGAAGTCTTCAATCTGCTGTGGATTCGGGAGGCGCTGGCGAGCATTCGACCGTATGGGCAACAGCTAGAAGCGTGGGTGGCTAGTGAGCGAGACGACAGTTTGCTGCTGCAAGGATTGGCGCTAGAAACGGCGCTGGGCTGGGCGGAAGATCGGAGCCTGGGGAAGCTGGACTATCAGTATTTGGTGGAGAGTCAGAAGCTGGGGCTGCGGACAGAGCTAGCTGAGATGCAGGCGACGGTAGACCAGATGAATCAGCAGCTATCGCAGAAGAATCAGGCGCTGGCGAATATTAATGCCAAGCTGGAGGAGCAGCAGGCAGAGCTGTCAAAGGTGCGGGGCAAGATGCGCTGGGCTTATGGATTGGGTCTGGGGGTGGCGGGTCTGGCGACAGTGGCGGCATTGTTGACCGGTGGCTATGCAGCGGCCAAAGCAGCGGACGCAGCAGCGGCGATTCAGCAAAAAGAAGAGGCGGAATTAGCGACGGCTGAAGCCTCTAAACAAATTGACGGGCTGCAATCGGACGTTGGCAGCTTGCAGACGGATAAGAAAGCACTGGAAACAGACAAGCAAGCGTTAGCCGATGAGCGAGAAGGGCTGCTGGCGGAAAATCAGCAGATTGGGGCGGAAGTCGAGCAGGCGCTGAGTGCTCAGGAAGCGGCGGAGCTAGCGGCGGTGAATGCGGGCGAGCAGGCAAAAGCGGCTGAGGCACAGGTGAGTGTTGCAGAAGAGCAGGCGGCGACGGCACAGAAGACGGCGGCTGAAATTACTGGTCAGTTGGAAGGTGTGAATCAGGCGTTGGCGGCGCAGACCAGCGAATTTGAACAGCTACAGACCGAAACGGGTGAGCTAGCGGCAGAGCGAGAGGAACTGACCGGAGAAATCACTGCACTGGAGCTGGAGGGAGACCGCATTGAGAATGCGTTGCAGTCTTCGATTGGGACGTTGGGGCTACAGCGCTTTCGGAATGTGTTCTATGCGCTGGGTGGCTTGCAAGAATCGGTGCGCTATCTAGAAGGTAGCCTGGAGAATGCCAAAAACCTAAAGAATCGCCGAGGGGAAGGATATGCCTCTGGCAATTTAGGGGAGATGTATCACAATCTGGGTGACTATCCGAAGGCGTTGGAAAATCACCAGACGCATTTGACGATTGCTCAAGAGATTCAGGACAAGTATGGTGAGGGGCAGGCGCTGGGGAATATTGGCGAAGTCTTTCACGATCAGGGAGAGAACCTGAAGGCGCTGGAGCAGCATGAACAGCATTTAGCCATTACAAGAGAAACTCAGGATAAGTGGGGAGAAACTCAAGCCCTGGCAAACCTGGGTAGAGCTTATCTAGCGGTAGGTGAGCCAGATAAGGCACTGGACTATCACCAACAGAGTTTGGCCCTGGCGGAGGAGATTCAAGACAATTTAGGAAAAGGGCAGATTCTCAGCTATATGGGAGATGTTTATGCTTTTACAGGAGAGACGCAAACGGCGCTAGCACACTATCAGCAGGCGTTTGATATTGCGAATGGTATAGGAGATCGTTTCTTTGAAGCCGAAGCACTTAAGAAGTTTGGCAAGACTTACAGGCAGATAGGAGACTATGACCAAGCTGTTCAATACTATGAAAAAAGCCAGCTAATTTCTCTGGAGATCGTTGATCTAAAAGGGCAAGGGGCTTCTATCAGCAGCTTAGGTGAAGTCTTTGCGGATCAGTATCGCTACACTGAAGCGATTGAGACATACGATGCTGCGCTGCAAATCTCTCGACGCATTGGAGATTTGGAAGGGGAGGCAACCACACTTAACCGGATTGGTCAATTTTATGACAACACAAGTCAATATCCAGAAGCGCTGAACTATTACGAGCAGTCGTTAGCGATTCGCCGGGAAGTGGGCGATCGCGCTGGCGAAGGCACCACCCTCAATAACATTGGCGCAGTCTACCGAAATCAGAGTAACTATGCCGAGGCGCTGGACTATTACGAGCAGTCGTTAGCGATTAGCCGGGAAGTGGGCGATCGCGCTGGCGAAGGCACCACCCTCAATAACATTGGCGCAGTCTACCGAAATCAGAGTAACTATGCCGAGGCGCTGGACTATTACGAGCAGTCGTTAGCGATTAGCCGGGAAGTGGGCGATCGCGCTGGCGAAGGCACCACCCTCAATAACATTGGCTTGGTCTACGACAATCAGAGTAACTATGCCGAGGCGCTGGACTATTACGAGCAGTCGTTAGCGATTCGCCGGGAAGTGGGCGATCGCGCTGGCGAAGGCACCACCCTCAATAACATTGGCGGCAGTCTACGACAATCAGAGTAACTATGCCGAGGCGCTGGACTATTACGAGCAGTCGTTAGCGATTAGCCGGGAAGTGGGCGATCGCGCTGGCGAAGGCACCACCCTCAATAACATTGGCGTAGTCTACGACAATCAGAGTAACTATGCCGAGGCGCTGGACTATTACGAGCAGTCGTTAGCGATTCGCCGGGAAGTGGGCGATCGCGCTGGCGAAGGCACCACCCTCAATAACATTGGCTTAGTCTACGACAATCAGAGTAACTATGCCGAGGCGCTGGACTATTACGAGCAGTCGTTAGCGATTCGCCGGGAAGTGGGCGATCGCGCTGGCGAAGGCACCACCCTCAATAACATTGGCGGAGTCTACGACAATCAGAGTAACTATGCCGAGGCGCTGGACTATTACGAGCAGTCGTTAGCGATTCGCCGGGAAGTGGGCGATCGCGCTGGCGAAGGCACCACCCTCAATAACATTGGCGTAGTCTACGACAATCAGAGTAACTATGCCGAGGCGCTGGACTATTACGAGCAGTCGTTAGCGATTAGCCGGGAAGTGGGCGATCGCGCTGGTGAAGAATTATCTCTCTATAATATTGGTGGAATTTACCGCGCAGAAGAAGATTACGAAACAGCTCTAAGCTACTATGAGCAGTCTCTTGAAACTGCTCGGCAGATAGACAATCCTGGACTCCCCGCCTTCTCATTGAGTGAAATAGCTTCTTTATACAATGAATTAGGAGAAGACGAAAAAGCGATCGCCTATTATCAAGAAGCCCTTGAGATCGCTCAGGAGATAGGCGATCGTCCGGCAGAAGCATTTAGAACTTACTTAATTGGAACCGTGTATGTTGAACTCGAACAATATGCTCAAGCGCTAGAAACTCTTCAACAGTCTTATCGCCTCTTCATAGAAACCGAGCAAGAAGACAGACTAGAAAGCAATCAAAAGTGGCTAACTGACGCCCTCAACGGCATCCGCGACAACAGCTCTCCCACCGAATACCAACAACAATGCCGCACCACCGCCCAAACCACCAGCATCCCCCTCACCGACCTCTGCCCAGAATAAAATCCTTGTTGAAGTTTTCGATCTACAGCATAGCCATTCAGGAGATCTTGACATGAGAAAACTAGAGCACTATCAAGCAACTATTCAAAGTCTGCTAAAAAACTATGCCAAATCCAAACCCGCCAACGGCGAAATAGATGTCGAGGTCAGCTTCGATACCGAACGCCATCACTATCTAATCTGGCACACTGGCTGGCTAAACCAACGATGGATACACCAGTCGCCGATTCACTGCGTCATCAGAGAAGGAAAAGTCTGGCTGCTAGCCAACTCCACAGAGCATGACGTTGCCGCAGACCTGGTAGAAGCAGGCATCCCGAGAGAAGATATCGTACTCGGCTTTCATCCCCGCTACATGCGAGCATACTCAGACTATGTGGTTGGATAGCGCTCTATTCGATAAAGTGCCTAGCCAGCGGTGTAGCGCTCATAGGTGTAGTCAGCAGTGTAGTCAGAAAAGTGCGGAAAGCTATAGCTCTGATTGGGTATTTCACTATGGATTCGGCACCGACTGGGTACTTCCTTCATTGATAATGCCAAGGCTGCGGAAGTAGCGACCGCCTACACCGAATAGGAAGCTAGCGTAAGCGATGAGCTGCAAGAGATAAATATGATCGCGATAGCCTAGAAGAGTTTTCAATAGGATGCCGGGAAACTTTTTGTCAGGGAGGAAGGCGCTGGCGTCCCAGAGCTGGGGACCGAGGATGCAGGATTGGGTGCTGATGCAAAGGTCGAGGTCGGGTTTGATGATGCTGAGGGCGGTGAAGGCGGCGTCTAGATTCTTGCAGACGGAGACAACGAGTCCGGCGACAATCAGCAGGAGAAAGACACCCATTGTTTGAAAGAACAGTTTGAGGTTGATGCGTACGCCGAATTTGAACAGGGCTAGGCCGATCAGAAATGCGCCAATGAGTCCAGCTACAGCACCGCCGATTCCAGCTACGCTCTGCTCCAAATTGCTGAACAAAAACAGAACTGTCTCGAAGCCTTCGCGCAATACTGCAATGCACACCAGACTGAAGACGCTGATGTTTGCGCTTTCTGAATCGGCAAGTGCATTTTGCAAGGAGCCTTCTACCTCACCTTTCATATTCCTGGCCTGCTGGGTCATCCAGATCAGCATCCAGCTGAGCATGACGATGGCAACGCTGCCAAAGAGAACGCCCAGCAAAGGTTTGAGTAATCCTTGAAGTGCGGGCATGGTGTACTGCACCTGGCTGAGAGTGAGGCTGAGGAACAGGCCGATCAGTACGCTACCGGCAATGCCTGCGGCGACGCCTGCGTATACCCATTTGTTGAGTTCGGTGCGGTTTGCCTTGTTCAAGCAGGCAAGAACGATGCCAACAACTAGGGCCGCTTCTACCCCTTCTCTGAGGGTGATGACGAAGGTTGGAATGGCTGAGGAGAAATCCATGACAACGGTCGGGGGCTATAGGAAGGGCTGATGGAGAGGAGCTAGATCGATTATGACCTGAATTCGTCAGGTTGAGGGGATTGCAGTATTAGGCTAAGCCGATTTCTTTTAATCTTTGCTGTAGGTATTCTCCGGCGGTTTGGGCGGGGAAGAGCTGGCTGCCGCCGGTTTTTTCTATGCAGATGGGTAGGGGAGTGAGGTCGAAGTCGGGGCGGGGATGGACGAAGAAGGGCATGGAGAAGCGACGGTCACGGCTGCTAGTCGGATTCGCGACGCGGTGAGTGGTGCTTCTGAGCAGGCCGTTGCTAAGGGACTGGAGCATGTCGCCTGTATCGACGATGATCTGTCCGGGTGTCGTTTGGATCGGTAGCCATTCTCCATTTGGCTGACGCAGCTCTAGTCCGGGGGTGGTGGCTTCGCACAGCAGGGTGATCAGGTTGATGTCTTCGTGGGGGGCGGCGCGTAGGCTGGCGGGGGTGGCGTCTGCGGGAATGGGGGGATAGTGGATGATGCGGAGGATGGTCTGGCCTTCGGCGACCTGGGTGGAGAAGAAGCTTTGGCGCTGCTGGAGGTACTGGGCGCAGGCTTGCATGAGCTGACTGGCGCAGGTTTCGAGCTGGTCGAATAGGGCGCTCATGACGGGCTGAAACTGGGGGACTTCTCTAGGCCAGAGGTTGTCTGGATAGCTGGTTGAATAGGGGGCAGGATGGGCGGTGGGTCTCTCTCTGCCTAGATGCCAGAATTCTTTGAGGTCGGGGGCGGTGCTGTCTTTGGCGTGCTCTTGGCCAAACTGGGTGAAGCCGCGCTGGCCTTTTAGATCGGCGATCGCATACTGCAATTTAGTAGACTCGGGCAGGGCGAAGAAAGCCTCTGCCGCGCTGTAGGCCATGTCAATCAGGCGCTGCTCAATGCCGTGATTAACGAGGGCAAAGAAGCCTAGATCTGAGAGGGCGTCGCCTAGCGCTGAAGCGAAGGCGTCGTTTTTGCCGCTGTCGCTTGAGGTGAAGTCTTTTAGATCTAGGACAGGGATGGTTTGAGCGGTCATGGCCGGAGCAGGATAAGGTGTTCGGGCGGAAGGAAGAGGGTCCAAGGAAGAGGCTGTTGCTGCTGCTGTTGCCAGGTTTGCGGGGAGAGTCTGGCCTGTAGGTGATAGTCGGTGGGGGCCTTGGCGGGGCTGTGTAGCTTTAGGCACAGAACAACGGTATTTGGCAGAGACCAGTGATTTGCTAGCCAGCAGGGGGCGTGGTTGACGCTGGGCTTATCAGGAGCAGGAGTGTCGGCTGGATATTTTTGGGGAGTGGTCATTCTAACAGCTGTCTGAAAGGGCGACTGAGGGCTGCTATACAAATTTTCTTTGCGCAGACGAATATTCTCTGGGCGGATGGCGATGAATTGAGGGATGGGGGATGGGGGATGGGGGAATGGGGCGAGGGTGAGTTGCATTTGCCATTCGGTGGCGAGAAGTTGGTTGTCTACTATTTGGAGGGGGGAGATGTTGAGGGGGCCGGTGAGCTGGGCGATCGCACGCTGTTCTGGCTGGGTGTATATCTGGGCGGGGGTGGCTTGGCGGATGGATTGACCGCAGTCGATGACGAGCAGTTCGCGGGTGCGGTAGGCTTCTGCGAAGTTGTGGGTGACTAGGAGGGTCTTGCCGGGGTAGGTGCGCAGGCGATTGAAGAGCTGCTGGCTGAGGTGCGATCGCAAGCTCGTATCCAAAGCAGAAAAGGGTTCGTCTAAGGAGCAGGAGCTGGGGGCGACTGGCGAGGGCACGGGCGAGGGCGATTCTTTGCTGCTGTCCGCCGGAGAGCTCGCGTGGGTAGTGGTTGGCAAAGCGTTCTAGTTGCACGGCGCGGAGTTCTGCGGTGACGATTTGGTGAGTGCTGAGCTTAGAACGTCGTGAGGGATTGATGCCGAAGGCGATGTTTTCGGCGACGGTGAGATGGGGGAGGAGGGCGTAGTTTTGGAAGAGGAGTGCGATCGCCCGCTCTCGGCTAGGCAAATTTATACCTTGTTGAGCGTCAAACAAAACTCTTGTATCTAGAACAATTCGTCCAGCGTCTGGTTTTTCTATGCCTGCTAAACATTTCAGCAACAGACTTTTTCCAGCGCCAGAAGCGCCTAAAACACCGACCAAGTCAGCTTTGGTTTCGCACTGAATTCGTAGCGTGAAACCGGGTAATCGCTTAGTGATATCTATTGTCAGATTTGCTAGGTTTGTTGAAGCTGACGATTGTGATTGGTCTGGGTGTTCTGTCCAATTGTTGATTGTTGGGCTTTCCGCTTTAGGTTCGGTAGCTGAGGAAGGAAGATGTTTATCTTTTCTTGTTTTTCTGACAGCTTGTTGTCCTAGAAAATCTGAGATGATTACGCTTATCAGGGCGATCGCACCCAACACCGCTGACCACCGGGTAGCTTGCGCGAAATCGCCGCCCTCTACAGCAAAGTACACAGCCATCGGCAGGGTCTGGGTCTTTCCAGGAATATTGCCAGCTAGCATCAGGGTCGCGCCGAATTCTCCTAGGGCTCTGGCAAAGCTTAAGATTGCGCCTGCAACAATGCCAGGACTTGCCAATGGAACAGCAACTCTTTTGAAGACGGTCCACTCTGAGGCTCCGAGGGTTCGCGCTACGCTTAGCAGCTCGGCGTCAATTTGACCAAAGGCGGCGCGGCTGCTGCGATACATCAGCGGAAAGGCGACAACGACGGCGGTGATGACAGCGGCCCACCAGGTGAAGACGATATTGAGATTGAGGCTTGCAAGGGGACCGCGATCGCCCAGCAGCCACAGCAGCCCAAAGCCCACCACCGTCGGCGGCAGCACCAAAGGCAGCAGCAGCAAACCCTCGATCAGATTTCGCGCCTGCCCTCGGTAATTTGCCATGCCGTAGGCGGTGGGAACGCCCAAGACAAAAGTGATGACGGTCGCGACCAGCGTGACTTTCAGCGAGATAAGAAGAGGCATCAGTTAAAGATAAAGCCGGATGACTACAATCTTAGGATCGAGGATTAAATAACCTGCTGATCTCTACCCGGCCACCCTTCGACTACGCTCAGGGTTCGGTAACGGCAACTTACGATGGCTGAGCGCAGTCGAAGCCAAAACCCACCGGTCCGCGAAAGCGGCTTTTATTCAATCTTCATTCCTTAGAGAATCAAAACACCACAACGAGACTTTCTACCAACCTCATCCCCACAGCCAGAAAAACTCTCCTCCGAGGAGCGGTAGGACCCCGCGTCGTCGTACGGCGCTAGGGAATGCCTACCAAGACAGGAGTCCCCGCAGGGGGAGGTGGGCCCGGCAGCTTGCGTCACATACCGGACCCACCCCGGCCTTATGGGCCGCCCCTCCGAGGAGGGGAGTTGCTTCGGGCGGTGAGCGATGGGTGGTTATTCTGTGACTACTCGCTTGGTCAAGATTGCCATCACCTCATTCGCTCTGCCTGTCGGCATGGGGCGACTCCAGTCGTTTGGCTCGGCGTAGCCTAGCTTGTGCAATAGCGTAATGGTGCTTTGCACTGCGCTCGGCGTGCCTAACAGCAGATGGCGAACCTGCTCACGCGGCAGCGGTGATGTGGACGAAGGAATGACCGATGAGGGAGAAGTCTCGGCAGCTGACTCTGTGGACGCCGCAGCGCCCTGAATGAAGGGAATAAACATGAGTGTCTGGTCTCCAATAAGACAAATGAACGAGGAAACCAGAACTCAGATGACCTTAGCAACGCTGCAAAATGTATTGCAAATCGGAGTAGCTAAGGTACAGTGACCCTTAAGCTACAGACTGCCTGGTTCAGTTTGTCAGCCTAGCCGTCGGTAGGTGTTGGTAGCACTTACCGATGGCGCTTCAGTCAAGTGAGTTCTGAAAAACAGGCGTGATTGGCATCAACACCTTAGCTAAAGAACATAAGCCGATTTCTGTGATCAGTCAAGTCCGCGTGGGCAGGAATGACAGTGACATAAAGCGGAGTTGATGCCGAGCGCGACTGAGCAAGTCCCGTTGGTGACTGAATGATTCCCGGATGGTGCAGAATGGTTCCCGAGTGCGACTGAGCAAGTCCCGTTGGTGACTGAATGATTCCCGGATGGTGCTGAATAGTTCCCGAGTGCGACTGAGCAAGTCCCGTTGATAGCTAAATGATTCCCGGATGGTGCGGGGTGATTCCCGAGCATGACTGAGCAAGTCCCGGCATCTCTGGACCTAGAAACGTTGCAATCTTTCTTCTTTCATCTAAGGATGGCTTCTCTCCTTTCCCACTGAAGAGAAGTACGTGTTCAGCGTAAGCCGGTCATTAGAACACGCTGCAAGGCCCACCCCACCCTATCGGCCACCCCAAAGTGCAGATGCAGAATAAGGATGTAAGTGACTCATACACCATCACATAGCCACCACTCTCACGCCCATTCTGACCATCACCATGAACCGGCTAACTACAATCGGGCTTTTGTGGTTGGGTTGATACTTAATGTGTCTTTTGTTGTAATTGAATTTGGGTTTGGCTGGCGGGCTAGCTCGGTGGCGCTGATGGCAGATGCAGGCCACAATCTGAGCGATGTTTTGGGCTTATTGTTGGCCTGGATTGCCAGCTTATTAATTCAGCACCGTGCCTCTACTCGATACACCTACGGATGGCGCAAGTCGTCCATTCTGGCTGCTTTTGTCAATGCTGTTTTTTTGTTGATTACCACTGGTGGCATTTCGATAGAGGCCATTCAGCGCCTGTTCCATCCTGGCGAAGTCAATGGCACCATCGTGATCATCACGCCACGCTGCAAATCGAACTAGGGGAGGCAACTTCTCCTTGTCTGCTCAATCCAACCTGTCAGAATTGAATAGACTGTCAATCATATGATTTAGCAGGTCATTCGGGTCACGGCTCTAGCTGTTGTATGGGTTGGGTCGAGCCTACCATCCGAATGTCTAATGCGTTTTTTCCTTTTCTTTTAATCTCATACATGACTTGATCGGCCTGGGCGATCGCATCGTCAGCAGAAGCCGGATTTTCTAAAAAGGTAATGGCTCCTATGCTGAACCCGACTGGCCAATCACGGCTGATCTCTGAGGTGAGCTGCACGTGAATCCTGGCAAGCGTAGAATAGCCCTGAGAAAATTCGAGCTGTGGAAGGATAATGCCAAACTCGTCGCCGCCGAGTCGACCGACAATGTCATTCACCCTCATCAGTTCTGGAAGCAGCTTTGAAACTGCTTTTAGCAAGCGATCGCCTTCCTGGTGGCCCCATGTGTCGTTGATTGCTTTGAAATTATCAATATCTAGATAAGCCAACGTCAGCGGGGTTCGGTAGCGGCGCGATCGCTCCATTTCTAGCTTGAGAATCTCGATAAAAAACCGTCGATTGTAAATACCCGTTAGCTCGTCGATTCGAGCTAGCTGACGTTCTTTTTTGAGCGTCTGATGCTGCAATACCATCAAATAACTTATCAGCAAAAAAAAGCCGAGCCGAACGCCAGCATTCCAAATTGGCAGAAAGACGTACGAATAGTTCTTCACAGAGATATCAGCGCATAGCCATACAAGAGAGCACAGCACAGATATACCAATACCGGCAGCTAGATCGGCATACCAAGCGACGATCACAATCGGCAACAGGTAAAAAAATGAAAGCGATAAATCTATCCGAACGGCATAGTCAATCGCCCCAATCAGCAGGGATAGTAGCACACTGAGCCATATAATCTGATGCCTAGAGCGATTAGACAACCACTGCCCGACCTTTTTTCTCATAGAAGGGCCTACTTGATAGGAATAGCTGAAAAAACTAGCTCCCCACAATTAACAAAAGCCGCAGGTTACAACTTTTTCCAAACAGACTTTTTCCAAACAATAGTACAGGCAATCAGGCGATCCGCCTATGAGAGGATCACAAGTTTCTAGTTGTAGTCAAACTATCTGCGTGTTTTTAGGAATTCACTATCTCGGTGCCTTCTGCCATCCGTTTGAGATAGCGTCTGCTTCTGAGCAAAACCATCTTTCACCATGCTTTGCTTCAATCTTGGTGTTTTCATAATCTTCCATACCCGGAAGATGATAGATTCTTCTACCCGAGCTGATAGAGATGTTGCCTTTGATATTGCAGTTGGTTGCTGCGGCAGGCGCGTTTGAGCTGGCGGGGTCAGCGGCAACGGGCTCTACTTGAGAACCTGTTGTTGATCGAGCGAAGTCATGCTTTATTTTGGCCAACAAGCGACTGCCCATGTCCTGCTGAAAGAAAACTGCGATCGCAATCCCTACAGGCCAAAAGATTGTTGGAACTGATTGCTTTCGATGTCGCTGCGGCTTTCTCTTCTGCGGCTTCTGATAGCGTGCCAAGACCGAATCCTTCTCAAAGAAACATTAGTCCAGACTTCCCAACAACAGCGATCGCGCATCGCCTATTCATCGTCCGGCCATCGCCCGCTACTAGCCGCGACTTCAAGAACGATGCGCTAGGCCTACAGCCTCGGAAATATTTTCCAAATTACTGCTGCGCAAGCGCTTGACTAGGCCGCTGGTAATGCTTTTTACCATCGTCGGCCCTTCGTACACCCAGCCTGTATAGGTTTGTAGCAGCGACGCGCCTGCTGTGATCTTGTCCCAGGCATCGTCGGCGTTGAAGATACCGCCGACGCCAATAATCGGCAGCGTTCCGTTTGTTTGAGCATAGATCTGGTGGATGACTTCTGTTGAACGGCGAGCGACGGGTGCGCCGCTGATGCCGCCAGCTTCATCGGCGACAGATTTGCCCGTTGTGGCGATGGTGCGAGTAGTCAACGAACGGCGATCGATGGTGGTATTCGTTGCAATGATGCCAGCTAGATTACACGCTTGGGCAAGTTGAACAATCTCTGTGATATCTTCAGTAGCCAGATCAGGAGAGATTTTGACCAGCAGCGGTTTGTTGTCTGTATTCGCGCTTTGGAGAGTTTCTAAGATAGGGGCGAGCTGTTCTTTGGCCTGGAGCGATCGCAACCCCGGCGTATTCGGCGAAGACACATTCACCACAAAATAACTTCCCTGCGTCTTCAGCAGCTCAAAGCTCCGACGATAGTCTGCCGCCGCCTGATCCAACGGCGTAATCTTCGACTTTCCCAGATTGATGCCAATCGGCACTGGATAGTTATCCTCCGGCCACAGCTCCCTCAGCCTGCGAGACAAAGCCGCTGCTCCCTGGTTGTTGAATCCCATCCGATTGAGCGCCGCCCTATCCGCAGGCAGGCGAAACATCCTGGGTTTGGCATTACCAGGCTGCGCGTGGTATGTCACGGTCCCTAGCTCCGCAAAGCCAAACCCGAGCATTGGCCAGGCCCGAGCCGCCGTGCCATCTTTATCAAACCCAGCCGCTAGGCCCAGCGGATTAAAAAAGTTGACGCCCCAAAGAGATTGAAAAAGCGCTCCAGACTGGGAAGGCTGACTACCAAAAGCACCGACTAGCGCCGCCTGGGCAGCACGCCGTGTCGGCTGGTGTAACAATGCACCGCTATTCGGTTCGGCGGCCAGCCACGCTAGCAAATCGATGGTTTGGCGATGAACAGTCTCGGGGTCTGCTTGAAAGGTCTTGAATAAGAGCGATCGCACCCCAAATCGATAAAGCTGCTGCAAAAGAAAATACCTATCACCACCCTCAGCAATATATCAAGCCAAGCTAGTCAATGCACATCCATCCCTACAGTCCATAGTCCGTACGTAGTTCATCTCAGTCTTCGTTACATGAAGAGGATATGAAGGGAACCATACGCACACAACCTACCGATAAACACTGCATCACCACCCAGTAGTCTCACCGAGCCTCCAAAAAACCGCTCAGCCATTTGGCCGATCTCCTGCCTTCGCCTTCCGCTTTACCCTTCCACCCTTTGCCTTCCTATTCCCTCCTCCCCCACATGGCCAGACCCAAAGTCAAACCCACCCGCACCCCAAAGCCCATCCCCGATCGCCGGACAGATCCAGAGCTTCGCCAGCAGGATATCGGCCAGGTGCTGCCTACGATCTTGGCTGCCGAAACCCTAGAAGACGCCATTCGAGTAGCGCTTGAGCTGGTTCAAGCTGAGTTTGGCTACTCGCTACTATGGGTCGGTCTCTACGATCGCCACGCCCAAAAGCTTGACACCCGAGGCGTACTTACCCAAGGCTCCCAGCGGTTTACGCACACCTCTATAGAACTACAGCCAGGAGATTTTTTAGAACAGGTGGTGATTCAGCAGCAGCCTGCTGTGATCGCAGATATTCGAGAAGAGTCGAGAGCAGGCGTTTGGACACAGGTGGCCAAAGCGTTTGAACTGCAAGGGATGGTAGTGCTACCGATTCAGCGGCAGAACGTTTGCTTTGGGCTGATAGTGCTTGGCTCTCGGCGGTGGGGTACGACGCCAGGAATCTTGCAAAATCCAACGCTGCTGACCATCAGTCATGCCCTAGCAGAAGTCATTCATCAAGAACAGCTAGAAACGCAAAGGCAGAAAGAAAAGCAGCCTGCTAAACCGCTGTTGGCGCTGCTGCAAACGCTGGGCGGTCTGTCGGGTCTAGATGCCAGACTAGAAGCGGTAGCCAAAGAAAGTGCAACATTCATCGACGCCACCACCAGCGTGTACTGGTTGGAGCCTAGAGGTCGGCACTTTTGGTGTCGAATAGGGAAGGGGAAAAGAGGAAGAAACAAAGAGAAAGAGAGTTTGCCTGTCAGTGAGATCCAGAGTCTATATCAGATGCTTTGTAACAATGAGCTGCTAGTTGTTGGCGAGCTGGAATCTTCAGTGAAAGCGAGTGTAGCCAATCGACTGATGGTGCAGCTGCAAGCGCGATCGCTAATGGTAGCACCTATCTTTTATCGAGACGAGCTACAGGGATTTTTGACGGCAGAAGGCAGCAGTCCGCGAGTGTGGAGCGAGGTAGAACAGGCTTATATGAGCGGGGCAGCGCAGCTATTGGGGATAGCGATGCCAACAGCCGAAATGGATGAAGCGGTCAGTCAGCTGCGATCAGATCATTTACTAAGCGCAGGCATCACTCGAAGTATTCATGGCGATCGCGACTGGCTGCACGTACTAGGTCTGTGCGTTGAACAGCTGGCGACCCGGATCGGTACCGATCAGCTATTGGTACTAAGCGCCAACACCGAACGTGGCGGCTACAATCTGTGCTATCAAACCGGACAGGGCGCATCTCAAATCAGCAACCAAACTGACCATTGGCATCCGCTAGACGAGGTGGATGACCAAATGCTGCGCCGAGCGTATTCTCCTGCTAGCGTAGAAGATCTAGCGCATGACCTGAAATTTGCAGCCTGGCGATCGCGCCTACAGCCCATGGGCGCAAAATCTCTGCTAGTCAGCAACACGTCACCTGGGCATGCCCCCGAAGGAATTGTCGTCGTCATCGACAAAGCCACCAGACGTTGGAACCACGCAGAACGAGAGATCTTGCAAGCCCTGAGTAACCAAATTGGCCTGATTCTGCATCAGTGGTGCCTGCAAAAGCAGACCGATCAGCAAGCTCAGCTACACGACGCCTTTCAGTGGGGCATGCGCAGTCTGCAACGACTCGCCAAAATAGACGCCTTAGACCAGTCTGCGACTCACCGACTTTCTCAGCTGATGCATGTGCCTTTAGTCGGCATCGTAGCCTGGGAAAACGGAGCGGACACCGCCACAGTTGCCCACACCCTTGCACAGAGCAACAAATTTCGCATAGACGATACCAAACCCATTTCGATAGAGACGGATGCACTGCTGCACTGGGCCGTTTCAACAGAAGGGCTGCTGACGCTGACACTAGCAGATTTGCCAACAGAAGGCCGGTGGATCAGCGGCCCAGAAGGGACAAAGCTGCTGGCTCTGGCGCTGAGAACCGCGCCAGAGCACGAACCTACTGCAATCTTGGTCATGGCCGATAGCGCTAATCGCGAATGGTCTGAGGAACAAACTACCCTGCTGGCGATTATTGCCAATCAGCTAGCCTGGTGTCGTCGCCATCTCAAACTCACCCAGACAATGCTGGCTCAGCAGGAGCAGCTAATTCGACTCAACTGGTACAAACAGCACCAGATCGAGGATCTTCATCGAGGCTTTGAAGAGTGCTTGCAGCAGATGGTGTCGCAGTCTGGATCGAGCGATCCGCGCCAAAAAATGCTGATGCAAAAGATGGAAACGCTGGGTAGTCGGCTCACCCACGTCACCCAGGCTGAAAAGTGGGGAATCGATATCCGGACCCAAGCAACACCGCTAATCAGCGTATTAAAACGGGCCACAGCGCGGGCAAATCCGCTGGTGCAGGCGCGTCAGCTCTGGTCAAAGGTGCATTGTGAAAGTAATCTGACAATCTCAACTGATACGACCAAAGTTGAGTTTGTACTGTATGAGCTGCTGGTCGCGGCCTGCAAGCGGTCTCCGGTAGGCGATCGCATCGACATCTGGTGCCGCCCCATCGACCAAAACTGGCTAGAAGTTTCGATCACGGACGAAGGCAGCGTCGATCCTACACTTTTAAAGGCATTAGCAGATGGCCGTTCAGAAGATCTGCTCTCACCCGCTGCGATTATGCAGCCGCAAAATAGCCACCTGTGGGTTTGTCAGTCGCTGATGCAGGTACTAGGCGGCGAATGCACGTTCAGCCAGATGGAAGATGGCCGCATGCTCAGCCGAGTGATTATTCCACTGGTGTAGAGCCTCAAACAAGTCTCGTTTGAGGCTTTTGACGACTCAACTACAGCAAAGACCTAGCTAGCGCTGACCATGCGCATCTGTACGAGTCCTAAATCTTGCCGATAAGCTTCCGAGATATCAGCTTCTAACCAATTGTCCTGGTTGAGATCTACGCGGCGGAGATCGGCTTGAGCAAATCTAGCGTGATCTAGATGAGCGTGCTCAAAGTCTGCGCCTGCGAGCTGTGCCCACTTGAAACTACTGTTTTCTAGGTTGGCTTCGCGGAAGCTAGCAGCGGTTAAGTCAGCGCGTTGAAAGCTAGCACCTCTAAGGTGGGCCTCACTGAAATCTATGCCGCTAAGTGACATTCCGTCAAAGTTCAGACCATTCAAATGCGCCTGGCTAAGATCAGTGCCAGTAAGGGTGGTTTGGGCGATCGCACCACCGACTAGCCGTACGCCTTTCATCGTTGTCCAAGCCAAATTCGCTGACGATAGATCGGCATTACGTAAGTTGGCACCTGTGAAGTTTACGCCACTAAAGTTCGCTTCCTTTAGATTGGCATCGCGCAAGTTGGCGTGACTCATATTGGCTCCGCTAGCGCTGACCTTGGTCATATCCGCTCGAACGCCGAAGGCACCCTGCAAGCTGGCCTTGGTCAATACGGCAGCAGCGAAACAGGCACCGCTCAGCTTGGCAAACCTAAAGTTGGCCTGAGTGAGATTTGCCTTTGTAAAGTTTGCGTCTGTCAGGAAAGTACGACCGAAGTTAGCACCTGTTAGATCTGAATTAGAAAAATTAACGTCCACTAAAATCCGAGCACCAAAGTCTATTCCTGCTAGGGACAGACCCTTGAAATCTCTAAAACCCTCTTCATAGAGACGTAAAATATCTTGTAACTGCATAGGCTATCTATTAAGTGTTCGCCACTGTGCTTCAAGCATTTCTAATCCGGGCATTAGCAAACTAGGTCACTGGACGGTCTTTTTCGACAGCCCGTCAAGACTTGGTTGTATTCTTAAGATAATCTTCAGCCGTGCTAATTAGGTCTTGTGCATCTGCATGTTTACATAGCCATTTAAAACTTAAAAAATACCTTTGAATCTTTAACTGATCTATTAGAAACCCTTTTTGCAAATCTATCCAAAGGCTGTCGAGCTACAGCCATCACTATGACTAGAAGACTTATCTTTGCTTTGCTGTGGCTTGGGTTTAGCCTCTACGCCTTTACGCTGGCCCCTCCGCAGCGGCCAGATACCTTTGATCTGATTGTCCGGCTTTCGTCTGGGCAGTGGGATGGTCTTAATCCTGCTGTCATTGCTTTATTCAATCTCATGGGAGTTTGGCCTATGATCTACGCTTGCTTGGCGCTGATTGACGGTGCAACGCAAAAGATCGCAGCCTGGCCGTTTGTAGTGGCTAGCTTTGGGGTCGGTGCCTTTGCGCTGCTGCCTTATCTGGCACTGCGTGAGTCTAGTCCAACGTTTGACGCGCCAAAGACGCTTTTGCTCAAGCTAGTTGATGCTGTTTGGACCGGGCGGGCGATCGCACTAGCTAGTCTCGTCCTGCTCATCTACGGGCTGACCAGCGGCGACTGGAACGACTTTGCCCAGCAGTGGCAAACCAGCCGGTTTATTCACGTCATGAGCCTAGACTTTTGTATGCTGTGTGCTATTGTCTCTCCTTTGCTAAAAGACGACATGGCCAAGCGCGATCTCGATAGTCCGGCACTCTTTTGGATGGCTGCGCTAGTTCCGCTGCTCGGAATCACGTTCTATCTGTCTATTCGACCGCCGCTAAAGTCAACAGATTCACAGTCAACCGTAACCACATAGAAGCTATCGTTTTTAATGCTTACTCAATGGCGATGTATTCAACAGAATCTCGGTACCTGGTATGGCTCTTTTACCCGGTTTTCTGCTGAGGGGGAACCGGTCAAAGATACGCCTAGCGTCTTGACGTTGCAAGAAACTGAGCCGGATAAAACCATGCAGCTGACGCTGAAGCGAACGCCTCCTGGTGAGACAACAGAGGTCACTACGCGATCTTTTTCTGCGCCTGGACCGGCACCCTACGTATACTTTTTCGAGAGCGGTGCGTTTACGCAGGGGTCGGCGCAGTGGACGGCCTTTGCGCAATTTGGCGCGGAGATGTGTTTGACGGTGGGCGATCGCCGGGCGCGTTTTGTGATCATGTACGAGAGCGGCGTTGATGGCAGCGCTCAGCTAAAGTATGTCGTGCTGATTCGAGAAACTCAAACAGAGGGCGCTCACTTTCTCGAACCAGCGATGACGCTTGACCAGATGACGGGTGAATGGACGGGCACCTTGTCGGTACTTCATGCCACGATGGAGCCGATGACGACGGGCGCTAGCGAGTGGCGTTTTGATCGCGCCTCGCTTTGCTGTCAAGATACGTTTGGAGAAACTGCTGAAAAACTGTCGTTGACGAAAGAACAGAATGGGTCCGATGGCGGCAGCGCTGGCAACGTTGTGCGCTTGAAAGGAGAGTTGGACTACAAGCTAATGACCTTGCCTAATGGAACTTATTGTCTAGTGCCTGGCGCGATCGCACAAGCTGCTGAGTTTCGGATAGAGGTGGGCTGGTTAAGGCAAGATGGGATGCGATCGCGCCTCATTCGCTACTACGATCACCGAAGCGTTTGGATGCGATCAGCGCTAGTAGAAGATTGCTGCTCTCACAAAACATAGTTCAGCTTGCCAAAGCCTAGCCCTCCCTGTCCAGCTCGCTTACTCGTCAGAATTACTTCGTTTGGATTTCTTCACAGGCACAGCCCTATCGCCGGAGCGCCAAACCAAACCGTCAATGTATTCCCTACTTTGTCATGGTAGATCTTTAGTTCTGCCATGACCGCTCTCCTGCCTTAATTGCATCCGTTGGATAGAGAAAATTCCTATCCAAGTGCTTCTGTCTTTAGCCTTTGCTGCTTTTCTCCTCGCTGTGATTCTATACCTTTGGCACCTTGTCTCACTGCGCTGGCTGTCATCATTACCCTTGCATACTGCGGGCCGAGGGTCGTTCAGCTATGCATTCATTCGAGCCACTACATCTCACGCCCTTCATTGCGCTGATAACAGCCACCCCTACGCTATTCCCCATCTTTGTAGCGCTTCTCCCTACACTCGTGACGCTTCTCACCACTTTCGTGCGGCTATTGCTGGTCTTCGTGGCACTTCTCTCACTCGAAGCTGCGATATTGCCAGCCCTCGTTCTGCTGCTCGCGATCGCGCCTCCACTCCTTTCAAACCTCGCTCCACTTCTCGCGCTTCTCGTCTCACTGCTTGCAACTGGCGATCTGCTCCTCGCGATCGCCGATCGACTTCTGACAATCAGCGACTCACTTTTTGCGATCGCCGATCCACTTTTTGCGATCGCCGATCCAGTTTTTGCGATCGCCGATCCACTTCTCATAAAGTCACAAATACTCTTCTCCATTCCGTAATCACACGGTCAATTCTCCAAAATATTTCTCTAGATATCAAAATTATCTGTAATCGCCCTTAGAAAACACTGTTCTTTTTGTCACAGCAATCGGGCACCTTTATGTCAGTGAAAGCGCGATCGCTGTCATCAGCTTCAGACAACGAACCCCCCTGTTCAACTGCTCGCAATAAAAACAGCGATCGCTATTCCACATCCCGTTCAACTTCTATCCATCTATCCAAAAGGCGCATTATGGCAAGACGCAAGAAACAATCTGCAACTTTGAACAAAGCCCAAAAGCGACTCGCTGGCCTCAAATCTATTGATCCCAAAGTCGACCTGGGCAACGGCCTGACCGTCGCCGCCTACGAGAAAGAAATCACCGAATTTCGTCAGAAGGTCGAAGCCTACAACACACTGCTCTCGAAAGTAGACGATGCTGCCAACAATGTCCAAAGTCTAGAAAAAGAGCTGTCTGTAGCTGCCGAAAACGTCCTGCTCGCCGTCAAGCTCAAGTACGGCAAAGACAGCAGCGAATACGAAATGGTCGGCGGTACCCGTCAGAGCGAGCGACGGCGGCCAAAAGCTCAGTCCGCCACGGAATCAACGCCCGTGTGATGCGCTAACAGCACCAAATTTTCTTCTGTGCAGGGAGATTACAGGAGATGGCAATTGTCATCTCCTTTTTTGTTGTTCTTATCGCTAGGCTTTTGCTGTCGTCTGTGGCGTATATACAGCTATGAGACAGCTATGAGATATTGGCTATAGCATAGGTTGCGGACCCACCCCGTCACTGCGTGCCACCCCTCCGAGGAGGGGATTTGTTCCGGCTATGTGATGTTTGAGGGTCGAGGTAGATCCCCCAACTGTCATCGCCTGAAGTAAATCCCCTCCTCGGAGGGGTGCCCGCAGGGCGGGGTGGGTCCGCAACTCACGCTACCAGTCGACATCTGACGGTTACGCGATCGCATTCAACACCCTCAGCTCATCCGCCACCACTTTCACCGTCTGCCGAATCTGCGCTTCCGTATGCAAAGAGCTGAGGAAGAACCTTAGCCTCGCCGCATCGTACGGCACTGACGGATACACCATGGGCTGTACATTAATCCCCTGCTGAAACAGCGTGTGCGACAGCTGCACCGCCTTGTACGGCTCGCCTACAATCACCGGAATCACCGGCGAATCATGACTATTTCCGGTATTCAATCCTTGCTCTTGAGCCAGCGTTAAGAAGAGTTTCGACTTTTGTTGCACCTGCGCAATCAGGTCCGGTTCCTGCTGCATGATCCGCAGGGCCTCCAGCGCCGCCGCTGCATTCGCCGGAGCCATCCCCACGCTAAACACAAATCCCGGCGCGGTGTACTTTAGATATTCCACCAGTTCCGAGCAGCCCGCGATGTATCCGCCGCAGCTGGCAAAAGATTTGCTCAGCGTGCCCATCCACATATCTACGGCTTGAGAATCCACGCCAAAATGTTCACCGACGCCGCGCCCAGTTTTACCCAACACGCCGATAGAATGCGCTTCGTCTACTAGGAGAAAGGTTTTATATTCTTGCTTTAGCCTTACGAACTCGGTCAGCGGCGCTAGGTCGCCATCGGTGCTGTACACGCCTTCGATAGCAATTAATACTTTCTCGTAGTTGCGTCGGTGCTGCTGCAACAATCTTGATAAAGCCTGCCAGTCATTATGAGGAAACTCCATCGCCGTTGCCCCGGCGAGGTTGCAGCCTTCGCGGATGCTGTTGTGACTGAGTGCGTCGTACAAAATCAGGTCTTTCTCCTGAAAGAGGTGGCCGATGGTGGTGACGTTGGTAGCATGGCCACCGATGTAGGTGATGCAGTCTTCGGTGCCGAGGAAGTTGGCTAGTCCTTGCTCTAGCTGTTGATGGACGGGGCGTTCACCCGAGACGACACGGCTAGCGGAGACTGAGGTGCCATATTGTGCGATCGCCCGCTGTGCGCCGCCTTGTTCAGCCTTGGATCGCCGGAGAGTCCTAGATAGTTGTAGCTGGCATAGTTGATGAGCGATCGCCCGTCAATTCGCGTCGTATCTTTCGCCGTCCCCTCATGCACAACAAAGAAAGGATTGCCCAAATCTTCTACCCGATCGAGATCCTGACGCAGGCGGCGATAGTCAGGCATCTGAGAGAATTTGTAGTGCTCAGCAGGTGGATCGTACGTAGGCAAATCCTGAAAAACTAGCCGTTGACCGTTGCCACTGCCGTTATGGTCGCTCTCTTTAGCAATCTCTCTTTGCTCAGCAGGCATAGATAAACTCACGGGTTCTTCTTCAGGAGCTAACGTTTCCTTTTGAACAACAGATGCTAGCTCAGGCGAAATCTTCTCTGCAAATATACTGCCAGAGCATTAACGTAGGATAGTCAAACGCCAACGTCTGAGGAATGGGATAGTTCAGATTCTTTTGCAGACGATTACTAAACTCCACAGCCATTAGAGAATCCATGCCCAGATCGCCAAACTGTTCGTTGGGATTAATGACCTCGGGTGAGCTAAAGCCCATCACTTTGGCAAGCTGTAATTGTAAGTAGGCAGCAAGCATCTGGTGCGATCGCCTGCTTCACTTCTCGCTAGCTGTTGCAATACGTCTGAATGCTTACGGGCAGTGGGTTCAGCCGCCGCTGGTTTGAGCGCAGAGAGCAAAGGTGAGCTTGCGCCGCTGGCCTGTCCACCCGCAGATGCCATGAATTTGCCCCAGTCAATCGGCACGATGCCAACCTGTGGCCTAGATTGCGTCATCGCGCCAGCCATCATCTGTAGTCCGACTTCGGGCGAGATTTGCGTCAGCCCCTGGTCTGCCATTCGATTTTGGCTGCGCTCGTCTAGCTTGGCGACCATGCCAGCATCCGCCCACGGTCCCCAGTTTAGGCTAAGAGCAGGCAGGCCCAGGCTCTGACGATGGTGGGCAAGGCTGTCTAGAAACGTGTTGGCGGCGGCGTAGTTGCTTTGGCCCAGTGAACCCATCAGAGAAACAATAGAAGAGAAACAAACGAAGTGATCGAGGTCTAAAGACTGCGTTAGCACATGCAGATTCCAAGCGCCTGTCAGCTTCGGGCTCATGACTTTGGCAAAGTTTTGCCAGGATTGATTGATCAGCAGGCCGTCTTCCAAGGTGCCTGCTAAATGAAAAACGCCTTTGAGTGGCAAACTAGCATCCGCTGAGAGATAAGGCGATAGCGCGGATTTGAGATCAGACTGATTAGCGATATCGGCCTGTACAAGTTGAACAACCGTGCCGGACTGTTGGAGTTTTTCGATAGCTGTCTGGGCGGCTGCGGTGGGCGATTGCCGTCCCAACAAAATCAAATGCTCCGCGCCTTGTTCAGCTAGCCACTGAGCTACTTTTAAGCCTAATGCGCCTAGTCCACCGGTTACGAGATAAGCGGCCTCGGGTTGATCAGGGGTTGGTGGGGTGCGATCGCGCTCAAAGTCAGCACCACTTTGCCGATGTGCCTTGCCTGGGCCATGTATCGAAAGGCGTCAGGGGCAGATTCTATCGGAAAAACAGTCTTGGGCAAGGGTCGCAACTGCTGCGCCTCGAACTGCGCCATCAGATCGCTCAAAAGCTGAGCAATTAGCTGTGGCTGTTCGGTCGATACTTCCAACAGATCAAAAGGAAAGTAACCAACGTCAGCTCGGACCTGACTCATCTTTTCAGCATTCCAGATGCCGATCTTGCCAATTTCAACAAACCGACCCTGCGGCGCTAAAACTTCAACGCTTTTGTCGATGAATTCTCCATTAAGGCTGTTGAAGACAACGTCAACGCCTTTTCCGTTGGTGATTGCCAGAATTTCCTCAGCAAAATCAAGCGTGCGCGAGTTCATCACCTGTTGAATGCCCATCGACTGCAAAAAATCCCATTTCGGTGGGCTAGCGGTGGCAAAAACTTCAGCGCCGATAGACTGAGCGATTTGTACAGCGGCCTGACCGACGCCGCCAGCGGCTGAATGGATGAGGATGCGATCGCCCGCCTTCAGTCCCGCACAGTGCACCAAGCCATAATAGGCCGTCAAGAATGCCGTCGGCACCGTCGCCGCTGCCGCAAAGCTCATCGAAACCGGCTTAGCCACAACAAAGTCTGCGGGTACAGTAACAAACTGTCGCAAGCTGCCCACCGCCTGAGCCGCAATCACTTCGTCGCCTACCTTGATGTTCTCTACGCCTGTTCCAATCGCCGTCACCACCCCAGCGCACTCACCGCCAAAGGGCACCTCAGTCGGCGCTGAAAAGCCCATCTCTTCTAAAACGTCTTGAAGCATTCCTAGCGCATTCAACACATCGCGAAAGTTCAGGCCCGACGCTTTCACCTGAATCTCAATTTCCCCAGCATTGGGCGTCTGTCTTTCTACAGGGAACAAAGCGAGATCGTCCAAGACGCCATAGCTAGAAAGGCCGAGGCGAAAGGCGGAGCTTTCTGGTTTTGTCAGCGGTTGGGGTGCTTTGTCCTGCGGTAGGAGTCTGGCGACAAAGCGATTATCTTGACGGTAGGCGATCTGTTCTTCTGCGTCGGGGTGGCAGAAGTCCTGTAGCAGCAGCTCTATTTCCTTGGTGGTAAACGAGTTCGACAAATCGATAGATGTGCAGCCCAAGTCAGGCTGCTCTAGGCGTAGGGTGCGCGCTAGTCCCCACAGCGGCGACTGCTGAAGATTGAGCGGCGTCGGGGTATCGATGAATTGTGCGTTTTGAGTCAAGAGCCATAAACGCGCGCGCAAAGCGGGAAACTGGATCAGAGTCTGTGTGAGATGCAGCAGACTACCGCAGGTTCTTTTTTGTTCTGCAAGCGCTTCTGTAGTTTGTTCTTTGGCGTCTAATGCCCATAGATAGACAATTTGGCAGGCTAGCTCGCCCTGGTTCTCGGCGACGAGAATGGGAATGAGATCGGTAAAAAGCTGGTTGAATGAGTCCGGATCTGTTGGATCGAGGGCGTAGGTGTTGCTATCGGGATCAGGTGCATAGCTGTTGGCGATCGCAATCTTGAGAACGCGATCGCCTCGCTTCTCTAGTTCTATTGTAAGCTGCTCGCTGATGCCTTGGCTATTTGAACCCTGTTTATCCGAGAAAAGCAGCCAGACCTTTGGCTTTTGTTTCGAGCTTTGTTTTGGTGGCGAACTGGATTGAGTATTTGGGACGGTCTGCCAAACGAGTTCATGTAGCCATCCATGCGAATTGGTTTGAACAACCTCTGGCTGACGGACGAGCGGCTGATTCTTTGAAATCCCAAAAAGCCGCTGTAGAGTAGAATTTCTGACGTACTTGAGCGTCATGCCGGTGATTTGTGCGGCGAGCGTTCCAACCTCGTCCCAGATGAACAGATCGGCCTTGAGCGTTTTCGACATCGAGCCATTCTGGTTCGATTTACTCTGTTGCAGCTTGACAGCGCACCAGCCGGACTGCTGTAAAGGACTGTAGAACTCGAGCTGATCTAGACCTACGGGTAGGTAGGTGCCTTCCGAGTTTGCTTGGACGGCAGCACCGATGGTTTGGAAGCAGCCATCTAGTAGAGCGGGATGGAGGGCGTAGGATTTATCGACTAGACTGTCTTCTGCTAACCGGATTTGGCTGAGGGCTTGTCCTGGTTTCTGCCACAGCTGCTGGATGACTTGGAAGCTGGGGCCGTAATGTAAGCCTTGGTTGCTAAGGGTTTGGTAGTAGGGTGCGATCGCAACAGGATAGGCCAGCAGCTCAGTCTGATAGCTAGCGAGCAGAGGTTTCTCGCCAGTCGCTGTTTCACCTGCTGCTCTCCCAAGAACAACTGTCGCTCTAGCATGTCTCGTAGCAGTTTCGTCAGCCGTAGACAATAAGCTAAATATTTGAATAGTCGCCTGTGCCGGGCCGTCTGGAACTAATGCTATCTGTAGCGTGGTCTCTTTGTGCTCTGTTGGAAAAGTAAGTGCCTTTTCGATTGTTACTTCTTTTAAGGTAAGTTCGATCGAGTCTTGCCACTGCTGAGCGGCAGCGATCGCCATCTCTACATAAGCCGCCCCCGGCAAAACCACCTGTCCTAGAATGCAATGGTCTCTCAAATAGTCAGGATGAGCGCTGATCCGACTTTGAAAATGTTTCTCTTTAGAGCCAGCCAGCGGTAGATAGTTGCCCAGTAATGGATGACTCTGTTGCTCTTTCTAGAGCCGAAGCCTGCGCCTTTTTGGGCTCCATGCTAGGAATACTGGCCTCATCCCACCAGTAGCGCTGTCTTTGGAAGGGATAGGTGGGTAGCGAAACGCGCAGTCCTTTAATGTTGATTTCTGGCTCTACTGAGTGCCAGCTAATCTTCTCTCCCTGAACATAGAGCGCGGCTAAAGTGTTGAGAATGGCGATTTTATCTGACAGACTAGGACGCAAACTAGCTAGCCACTGCACGTCTTCCACGTTCGGCAAGCAGCCTCGACCCATGCCTAATAGAATTGGCTTCGATCCAATCTCTAAGAAAGTCTTCTCACCCTGTTGGTAAAGCGCCTTGATCGCGTCAAAGAATTGGACAGGCGATCGCACATGCTGCACCCAATAGTCAGCCGTCGCCATCTCTGCGGTGGCCAGTTCCCCAGTCAGCATAGAGATAATCGGCAGCGTCGGCAGCCGAAAAGCAACAGACTCTGCTACCGCTCGAAAGTCATTCAGCATCGGCTCCATCCGCGCAGAGTGAAACGCATGAGAAACTACCAGCGGCTTCGATTTGATCGACTGTTGTTCTAGCTGGTGAGCGAGGTGGGCGATCGCATCTGCATCCCCCGACAGCACCGTACTCTGTGGCCCATTCACCGCCGCAATCTCAGCCGCCTGCCCAGCAATCAGCCGCTCACACCGCGACACATCCGCCATCACCGACAGCATCGCGCCACCTGCTGGCAACGCCTGCATCAGCCGCCCTCTCGCCGTAACCAGCTTCAGCCCATCTTCCGGGCTAAACACACCTGCCACGCAAGCAGCCACATATTCACCCAGACTATGACCTAGCACCACAGCAGGCTCAATTCCCCAAGATTGCCATAGCTTAGCCAGCGCATATTCAAACGAGAACAAAACGGGCTGAGTAAACTGGGTTTGATCGATTGCATCCGCTTCCGCCTCAAAGAGAATCTTTAATAAGTCGATTTCTTCTCTAGCCAAGATTTCAGCACATTGCTTTAGCACGCCTCGAAACACTGGCTGCGTCTCGTACAGCTCGCGGCCCATGCCAATAAACTGTGAGCCCTGTCCGGTAAAGAGAAAGGCAATTCCTTCAGACTGCTGACGCTTAACCGACTGGCCAGAGACAACCCCAACAATGTCTTCTTCCTCCGCCAGCCAGTCTCTCAACTGTTCTTTTAGTTGATCAACAGATTCAGTGATACAAGCGAGCCGATGCGAGAAGTGCGATCGCCTCGTATTGGCCGCCACGCATAAAGCGCCTAGATCTATTTGATTCTCTAACAAGTCTAGATAGCCCTGTGCCAGCGCTTTTAGAGCCGTCTTGTTCTTCGCAGAGATAGTTAGAATTCTGGCAGAATCAGGGACTGCAACTGTCTCTTTGTTCTGTTCATTGAAAGTAGCTAGCACCGTGTGGGCATTCGTGCCACCAAAGCCAAAGGAGTTGACGCCGATGTATGAACTAGGGGGAAGAGGTGCGATCGCCGACTGCACCTTCAGCCTCAGCTCAGCAAAATCAATCGCCGGATTCGGCTGCGAATAGTGCAAACTCGGCGGCATTTCCTCATGCTTTAGCATCAGCGCCGCCTTAATCACGCCCGCCACGCCCGCCGCCGTCTCCGTATGACCAAAATTAGTCTTTACCGACCCAATCGGACAAGCCTGCTCAAGTCCGCGCCCCGCCGACAGCACCGCTCCTAGCGCCTGCGCCTCAATCGGATCGCCCAGCTTCGTCCCCGTCCCGTGCGCCTCTATATAATTAACCGCCGCCGGATCGACTTGCGCCAGCCGATACGCCTCTTGCAGTACCGCCGTCTGCGCCTCTGGATTCGGCGCTGCCATCCCCTGACTAAAGCCGTCCTGATTCACCGCACTGCCGCGAATCACCGCATACACCGGATCGCCATCGGCCAAAGCCTTCGACAGCGGCTTTAGCACCACAACGCCCGCCCCCTCACTGCGCACATAGCCATCCGCACTCGCATCAAAGCTCTTGCAGCGGCCATCGCCAGACATAAAGCCGCCCTTAGAAAAGCCCGCCGTCACCGTCGGCAGCAGCAGCACATTCACACCGCCTGCGATCGCCATCTCCGACTCACCCGTCCACAGACTCTGACAGGCCAGATGAATCGCCACCAAAGACGAAGAGCAGGCCGTATCCACCGCCAGACTCGGCCCTTTAAAGTCAAACAAATAAGAGATTCGATTCGCCGCGATGCAGTTCCCCGTCCCCGTCGTCGCGTACGGGTCATTCACCGGCTGCTGCCACAGCATAATCGAATAGTCGTGCGTGCCAATCCCAATGAACACACCCGTCCTAGAGCCGCGCCAAGTCTCTGGAACTTGCCCTGCATCCTCTAGCGCTTCCCAGGTCACCTCCAACAGCAGCCGCTGCTGCGGGTCCATCGTAGCCACCTCACGCGGTGCCATCCCAAAAAACTGCGGGTCGAACTGGTCTACCTGGTCTAGAAAGCCGCCCCAGCGAGTGTTGGTTTTGTTGGGCGCGTGCGGATCTGGATCGTAGATGGGGTTTACATCCCAGCGCGATCGCGGCACCTCCGTGACACTGTCCACACCGCTCACGAATCATCTGCCAAAAGGCATCCGGCGTGTCCGCACCGCCTGGATAGCGACAGCCAATACCGACAATTGCAACAGATTCAAGCGAAACGGTGGAGCTAACAGAGGGACTAAAGGCACTCATGCGGGTGACACATATCGAACTTCTCTATGTAGTAATGCTGAGAGATAGGTAATGTCAAGACAAAGAGTGTGAGGAAATCTGATTCTGCCAGGTGGACAGCAGTGTAGACACAACGTTTTCCCAGTCATAATCAGCAACATCCCGCTGCCCCTGCTGTCCTAGCTGGTGCTGTAGCTCTACGTCTGACACCAGTCTAGTCAGAAGCCTGACCAAAGCTCCTGCTATCTTGCGGCTCAAACAAGAGGCCATTTTTCCCGTCGCGAATGTGGGTAGTCACACCGCCTTTTGCTGGCGCGATCGCAGGAATACCGGCTGCAAACGCTTCTAGCACGGTCAGTCCCAAAGTCTCTTTTTCAGAGGCTGTGATGTGAATGTCGCAGTTCGTGAGCAGTGCGGGCACAGCGTTTGGAGCGATACGTCCAAGCAAATGGATAGAAAAACCGGTTGCGATCGCTAGCGGCTGAAGCTTTTCTAGAATTTGAGTGCGCAGTTCTCCATCGCCCGCGATGATAATCGCAACTTTGTCTACCAGGTGCGCATTGTTCGGATCGGTAGCCCAGTCGGTGAGCGATCGCATCGTAAACCCCCACCCCTTATCCGGCGTCAGTCGCCCCAAAAACACCAGCTTTGTCTTGTCTTTCAGCCCTTCAATTCCGTACGTCCGCGAGAAAAAATCAGGATCGCGGTGCTGTGATTGAAATGCCTGAAGGTCTACGCCTAGAAAGCGATCGCACACCACATTTTTCACCTTTAGCTGCTGCATCTTCTCCAGCGTCACCGGACTAGACACGAGGATGGCATCATACGCGTGAAACACAGGCCGAATGAACAGCATCGAAAACCACTGCAAAAAGGCAATCAGAAATCGAGGCAGCGGCAAAAAGTCTTCGATATAGTCAATAAAATTCGTGTGATAAAAGCCCACACAAGGAATGTTGTGCTGCTTCGCATAGGCCACCCCCGGCGCTTTTAGCAGACCCAGAAATATCCTGTCTGGCTCATCCACATGCACAATCTCTGGCTCAAAGGCAGCTAGCTCCTGATTTAGCAATCGGTTCGCCTTCCCGCTCAAATTCCGCTCAAACTCCACCCCCATAAACGGCTCACTCGGCAGATTTACCACCCGCACCCCCGGCAGAATCTCCCCCTGATAATCGCGCCAGTCCGGATACACCGACGCCACCGCCTGATAGTCTGGCACAAAATCAAAACCTGATGCCCCAGCTTGCTCAGCGCCCGCACCCGCTGAAACAGCGAGACAGTCACGCCATCGACAACGGCAGAAAACCAGAGCTAACAAAACACTGAGTAAACTGAGTTTGTCGATCGCATCCGCTTCCGCCTCAAAGAGAATCTTTAATAAGTCGATTTCTTCTCTAGCCAAGATTTCAGCACATTGCTTTAGCACGCCTCGAAACACTGGCTGCGTCCCGTACAGCTCGCGGCCCATGCCAATAAACTGTGAGCCCTGTCCGGTAAAGAGAAAGGCAATTCCTTCAGACTGCTGACGCTTAACCGACTGGCCAGAGACAACCCCAACAATGTCTTCTTCCTCCGCCAGCCAGTCTCTCAACTGTTCTTTTAGTTGATCAACAGATTCAGTGATACAAGCGAGCCGATGCGAGAAGTGCGATCGCCTCGTATTTGCCGCCACGCACAAAGCGCCTAAATCTATCGTTTGATTCTCTAATAAGTCTAGATAGCCCTGTGCCAGCGCTTTTAGAGCCGTCTTGTTCTTCGCAGAGATAGTTAGAATTCTGGCAGAATCAGGGACTGCGACTGTCTCTTTGTTCTGTTCATTGAAAGTAGCTAGCACCGTGTGGGCATTCGTGCCACCAAAGCCAAAAGAGTTGACGCCGATGTATGAACTAGGGGGGAGAGGTGCGATCGCCGACTGCACCTTCAGCCTCAGCTCAGCAAAATCAATCGCCGGATTCGGCTGCGAATAGTGCAAACTCGGCGGCATTTCCCCATGCTTTAGCATCAGCGCCGCCTTAATCACGCCCGCCACGCCCGCCGCCGTCTCCGTATGACCAAAATTAGTCTTTACCGACCCAATCGGACAAGCCTGCTCAAGTCCGCGCCCCGCCGACAGCACCGCTCCTAGCGCCTGCGCCTCAATCGGATCGCCCAGCTTCGTCCCCGTCCCGTGCGCCTCTATATAATTAACCGTCGCCGGATCAACTTGCGCCAGCCGATACGCCTCTCGCAGTACCGCCGTCTGCGCCTCTGGATTCGGCGCTGCCATCCCCTGACTAAAGCCGTCCTGATTCACCGCACTGCCGCGAATCACCGCATACACCGGATCGCCATCGGCCAAAGCCTTCGACAGCGGCTTTAGCACCACAACGCCCGCCCCCTCACTGCGCACATAGCCATCCGCACTCGCATCAAAGCTCTTGCAGCGGCCATCGCCAGACATAAAGCCGCCCTTAGAAAAGCCCGCCGTCACCGTCGGCAGCAGCAGCACATTCACACCGCCTGCGATCGCCATCTCCGACTCACCCGTCCACAGACTTTGACAGGCCAGATGAATCGCCACCAAAGACGAAGAGCAGGCCGTATCCACCGCCAGACTCGGCCCTTTAAAGTCAAACAAATAAGAGATTCGATTCGCCGCGATGCAGTTCCCCGTCCCCGTCGTCGCGTACGGGTCATTCACCGGCTGCTGCCACAGCATAATCGAATAGTCGTGCGTGCCAATCCCAATGAACACACCCGTCCTAGAGCCGCGCAAAGCCTCCGGAACTTGCCCTGCATCCTCTAGCGCCTCCCAGGTCACCTCCAACAGCAGCCGCTGCTGCGGGTCCATCGTAGCCACCTCACGCGGTGCCATCCCAAAAAACTGCGGGTCGAACTGGTCTATCTGGTCTAGAAAGCCGCCCCAGCGAGTGTTGGTTTTGTTGGGCGCGTGCGGATCTGGGTCGTAGATGGGGTTTACATCCCAGCGCGATCGCGGCACCTCCGTGACACTGTCCACACCCTCACGAATCATCTGCCAAAAGGCATCCGGCGTGTCCGCACCGCCTGGATAGCGACAGCCAATACCGACAATTGCAACAGATTCAAGCGAAACGGTGGAGCTAACAGAGGGACTAAAGGCACTCATGCGGGTGACACATATCGAACTTCTCTATGTAGTAATGCTGAGAGATAGGTAATGTCAAGACAAAGAGTGTGAGGAAATCTGATTCTGCCAGGTGGACAGCAGTGTAGACACAACGTTTTCCCAGTCATAATCAGCAACATCCCGCTGCCCCTGCTGTCCTAGCTGGTGCTGTAGCTCTACGTCTGACACCAGTCTAGTCAGAGCCTGACCAAAGCTCCTGCTATCTTGCGGCTCAAACAAGAGGCCATTTTTCCCGTCGCGAATGTGGGTAGTCACACCGCCTTTTGCTGGCGCGATCGCAGGAATACCGGCTGCAAACGCTTCTAGCACGGTCAGTCCCAAAGTCTCTTTTTCAGAGGCTGTGATGTGAATGTCGCAGTTCGTGAGCAGTGCGGGCACAGCGTTTGGAGCGATACGTCCAAGCAAATGGATAGAAAAACCGGTTGCGATCGCTAGCGGCTGAAGCTTTTCTAGAATTTGAGTGCGCAGTTCTCCATCGCCCGCGATGATAATCGCAACTTTGTCTACCAGGTGCGCATTGTTCGGATCGGTAGCCCAGTCGGTGAGCGATCGCATCGTAAACCCCCACCCCTTATCCGGCGTCAGTCGCCCTAAAAACACCAGCTTTGTCTTGTCTTTCAGCCCTTCAATTCCGTACGTCCGCGAGAAAAAATCAGGATCGCGGTGCTGTGATTGAAATGCCTGAAGGTCTACGCCTAGAAAGCGATCGCACACCACATTTTTCACCTTTAGCTGCTGCATCTTCTCCAGCGTCACCGGACTAGACACGAGAATCGCGTCATACGCGTGAAACACAGGCCGAATGAACAGCATCGAAAACCACTGCAAAAAGGCAATCAGAAATCGAGGCAGCGGCAAAAAGTCTTCGATATAGTCAATAAAATTCGTGTGATAAAAGCCCACACAAGGAATGTTGTGCTGCTTCGCATAGGCCACCCCCGGCGCTTTTAGCAGACCCAGAAATATCCTGTCTGGCTCATCCACATGCACAATCTCTGGCTCAAAGGCAGCTAGCTCCTGATTTAGCAATCGGTTCGCCTTCCCGCTCAAATTCCGCTCAAACTCCACCCCCATAAACGGCTCACTCGGCAGATTTACCACCCGCACCCCCGGCAGAATCTCCCCCTGATAATCGCGCCAGTCCGGATACACCGACGCCACCGCCTGATAGTCTGGGCACAAAATCAAAACCTGATGCCCCAGCTTGCTCAGCGCCCGCACCCGCTGAAACAGCGAGACAGTCACGCCATCGACAACGGGCAGAAAACCAGAGCTAATAATGGCAATTTTCATAGGATTTGGCGCTTGAACCGAATTTAACTACCTTTACTGCTGCCAGTCATCCAACTGTAGACCGCTCACCCGTTGAAATTCTCTGGTATTGTTCGTCACTAAAACCTTGCTGTAGGCAAGCGCCGTTGCTGCGATAAAGAGATCATTAGGACCAAGTTAGACCTTCACAATGCTGCATATTGAAATATCAGATGGATCACGCCTTCTGAAGTTTTCTTGAACGCTCAGGGATGATCCATTCATAAATTGAATACAGACATTGGTATCTAGTAAAAACATCTATAGAAGCGTCTCGCGGATCTGATTTTCGCCTTGGTAAGGACGTTCCAAAGGCGCATCCTTACAACTGCCAAATAGGTCAAAATATCCTTCCGGCCAGCCAGCCTTCAAATCCTTTTCAATTAGCTGCGCTAAATAGCTCGACACCGATAAATTCATCAGTTTTGCTTTTCGTTGCAGTCGAGTAGCCGTCTCTTCTGGAATATCACACTGTAACTGGGTCATATCAAATCACTCCACTAAAATCATGTCTAGATTTTAGTCTGCTATCTTGCTTGCTCGACCTTCCATAGCGTCAATGCAAACCCGCCTGAAATTAGTGGCGGGGGCTGATAGATCTGAGTTAGCTTCAGGCGCTGACTAGCTTCAACCGTCTGTCTTTGTTCGTCTGATGGCGCGAATAGGAAAGTAGCCTTTCCTTCACTGAGGATATCTGTTAGCAGGTTGTTAGGAGAAGCGGTTTCGGTGGGCAGAACGTAGAACGTAATATCGGGCTCTAAGTCGTAGCTCAAAGAAATTATGTCTTGAATGGAGTGAGGAGTGGTGACTAGTTGAGGCGATCGCACTTCATTCAAAAGCCTAGCCAGGTCCGGATTGCTCAGATTTCTGCTTTTGAGATAGGGCGACGGTTGAGGAATTAGGCAAGAAATCAAGCTCACGCTAAGTAGTAAGGCTGTGACTATTCGCCATTTCCGAGTCGGTAAATGGGATTGGAAAAAGAGGCGATCGCACAGCAAATAAGCCACTACCAGCAGCACCACTAGATGAGTCGGCATCAAGTAGCGAGGCGTCGCCGCCGCCTGTCCGCTACGCAAAAGATCAATTAGCAGCAGCATCCCAGGAATCGAAAAGGCCGTCGCCAGCACAAACCCCCAAAGCTGACGGGACGTTTGCCGCACAAAGACATAGACCGCATAGCCAATTAGAGCGATTGTCGTCGTCGCCGTCACCACCTGCAAGCCAAAGACTAGCGGCTCTTCTGCCACTGGCACATCAAAAAACAGCACCGCCAGACTGTAAAACCAGGTGCCCAGCGTTGCCCAGATCGGTGCGTATATCTGCATCCAGACCGTATTGCTTTGCAGTTTTTGCCACTGGGTGAAAACGATGATGGCCCAGGGTAGGAGGGTGAAGAGCGCGATCGCACTCGCAATCACATAGGCAGACAGCCGCCGCCGATGCCACAGCAGCACCGCCAGCCCTTGACCGAACACCACCAAAACGGTCAGCAAAGACGTGTACAGCGTCAGAATCAAGCAAGCGACGTAGGCTATCCACCATCGCCGCTGGTTCGTTTGGAGCGATCGCCACAAAAACTGAGTCGTCAGCAGCAGCAGCAAAATCCACAGACTATACGGACGCGCCTCCTGCGAATAGGCCACAAAGAAAGGCGAGATCGCCAGCAGCCCCGCCGCCGTCTTTGCTACAGTCCTTGCTACATTGGGTGCGATCGCCCGCCCACCTTCCACCTGACTAAACAGCGTCAGCCCCGCGCCATACATCGCCGGAATCCCCAACAGCCCAAACAAAACCGGCAAACTCCGCATCGCCACCACAGACCCCCCAAACACCTCCGCCCAAAAGTGCGCCAGCACAAAATACAAAGGCGCGTGCTCTGGACTTTGAGCCAAAACCCGCATCAAATTCGCCAGCGGACGATTTGCCGGAGACCCTTCCTCAACCGGCCTAATCACTTGAAACCGCTGCAAATCCGCCACACTCAGCGGCAACTCAGTCGCCACCCGCTCCACCACCTCCGCCTGCGTATACCCAGACACCCGCATAGAAGTCGCCACCTCATCCACCCAATACACAGGCCGATCGAGGTCAGCCACTCGAAACAGCACACCGAGCGCAATCAGAATGACAACGATCCCATTCCATAGCTGATGTTGAGATAGGAGATCAAATTTAAAGCGATTCTTCATCAGAGATTTTTTCGCAAACGCTACAGTTTTGACTGCTTCTCATCGAAGTGAGTTTTGTCAAAACGGACGAACACCATGGCTATGAGCTACCAGCTACCCCGAAGAGTATAAAATTAGGCATCAAGTACCGTCGTGGTCTATATGGATTACCGAGACATCATCACTCTAGAACCTGGTAAGCGTAGTGGCAAAGCCTGTATCAGGGGAATGAGAATCACTGTTTACGATGTGCTTTCGTATTTAGCCGCCGGAATGAGCCATGACGAAATTCTGGACGATTTTCCTTACCTGACCAACACAGATATCCTTGCCTGTCTCAGCTATGCTGCCGACAGAGAGCAAAAAATTCTCACCATCGCTGCGTGAAGCTACTTTTTGACCATAACTTGTCGCCGCGCTTAGTCGACCAGTTGGCTGAACTTTATCCCGGATCTGAGCATGTTTTCCTTCTAGAAATGGATCGAGATAGTGATACTCAAATTTGGGAGTCTTAGTCGAAGTTGCTGAACTTTATCCCGGATCTGACATGTTTTCCTTCTAGAAATGGATATGGATCAGCTAGTGATACTCAAATTTGGCAGTATGCCGCCCGAAATGGCTATACAGATTGTCACGACGCGATTCTTGACTTGACAACGATCTAAGTTTGCTGCACGGATTTCCGCCCAAGATTATCTGGATTCGCAAGGGCAACTGTTCCACAAAAGAGATTGAGCAGCTTTTTCGCTCAGTCACTGATGAAATTCGAGCCTTTGAGAAAGATCAGTCAGCCGGAGTTCTAAAACTTAGATAACAACGCTCCGCATGGACTATATGAAGAGCAAGAACAACTGGTCAACAGTCTGCTTCAAAGATTTCAGCCGAATCAGGATTGCTGTCACCTGTGATCAGCGCAGAGGAAGTAATTAGAGTGTTTGGCCCAAGTCCGGAAAGCCAGCCAGCCGACAAGCCTAACTGAATCTATTGACGCTACCATTGATTGACAAGGCCACCAGGGGAAAGACTCGCTAGAACAGAGAATGCACGAGGAAAGTGCAGGAGACTCGTTACCTGTTATTACCATTAGCAATGCTGATCGACTGCTCATTGATCTCGACTATCGAAAGCGGTGTGTTGAAAGCCTAATTGAAATTGCGCTCCGCCTTGATAGTTATCGAGGAGCGAGACAAGTCTTTATTCCGTAGCCATTTGAACGAAGGTTTGAACAGTTTCGCTGTAGCGATCGCCCCCAAAGCTCGGCAGGCTATTGTGATCGCCCCCTTCAATCAAAGCCAGCGTACTGTTTGCGTTGCCACTGGCTATCGTCGCACCATACAGCTGTTGACTCATAGAAACTGGAACGATATCGTCGTCGGTTCCGTGGATGAGTAGAAGGGGGATTTTAAGCGATCGCATCTTCCCCATAGAATCAAACCGCTGAGTCAGCACGGTATCTATCGGCGTAATTTTGGGCAGCAGCGGAAATTTGTAGTCCACCATGTCACGCATCGAAGTGAACGCGCTTTCCATAACCAGTCCTGCCGCGTCTGGATGGTTGACAGCTAGGTTGAGTGCGATCGCACCCCCAATAGACTGCCCATAAATCACAATTCTGTCCGCCGCGATCTCCTGCTGCTGAATCAAATACTGCCAGGCCGCCTCTATATCCTCATAGACCCGCTGCTCATTTGGAAACGGCCCAGAGCTTTGCCCATAGCCCCGGTAGTCGATTGCCAATACTGTAAAGCCTAGATTGTGAAACTGCTGAAACCTGGAGACCAAATTGCTCAAATTGCTACCGTTGCCGTGAGCATAGACAATTACTGGAGAACTGGCCGTATCACTTTCAGCCGGAATCCACCAGCCGTGGACCTGCCCGTCTCCCGCAGTTAATCTCAAATCTTCGTACGCCATGCCAAAATCGGCTGGCGTACTTTGAACCACCCCTGGCGGGAAAAAGATCAGCTTTGTCTGAAAGCGCCACAGCCCTATACAGGCCAGCAGATAGGCTCCTAGACCAGCGGCTAAAACCGCGATAGATTGCCAGCCAACATACCGTAGATATTCCACACCAAACCTCAAAAACTCCTGTCAAGAATCTAAACGAGTTTGGTCTTCTTTCCTTAGGTTTTTCCTTGGGCCTCTGACAAAACTGGTACATTTTGTCTATAGAGCAGGGTTGATATACTATGCTTTATCACAGCAAAAACCTTTACGGGTAAGATGTTTCAGCCTCTTCAGTCTTTAGGAATCTTACGGAAAAGTTCTCGATTGCGCTTTAGATTACGCCTGAGTGCGATCGCGCTCAGCCTTTCTTCAGGCTTCATCTCCACCCTAGCGATCGCCCCTAGCACCCAGGCCGCAGAACGTATCCGATTTCGGTATGGTCTAGTCGAGATTCGGTCACCCGAGAAGAACTAGAGACTTTTGCTGAAACTGGCGAATCCTCTGGTGGGCTAGAGATTATTCTGACCCGATTAGATTCCGACTTGCAAGGTCAATTGCAAGGAGCGCTAAAGGCTAACTACGATCTAGATCCGGTTTTGGCCAATCGCTTTTCTTACACCCGCTCAGGTGAACAGCTGCTAACAGAAATCGGTGAGCTGATTCAAACAGACTCAGGACTAAACGGATTCAAAGGGCTTAGAGCAGCGCTGACACTGGCCGCTGCCGATCCAGAAGGGATCACCATTCTCAAGTTTTTAGAAGCGTTTCCGTCAGATATTCGGATAGATATTGGTCAGGCGCTGCGTTTGGGCGGTGGCTTTCGATCGTTGCTGTCTGAGACTCGGCAGACGGTCGTGCAGCTCACAGAAGAGACAGAGGCGATCGCCCAGACCGAATCGCCAGTCGATTTCAGCACTTTGCCAGATCCTAGAGAGCTAGGCAGTCGCACAGTGTTTATGGAGACTCTGACGCTCTATGATGCGGCGCGCGATCGCACCATTCCAGTCGATCTCTACACGCCAAACTTTATCTCGACAGATACCGAACAATCCATTCCCGTCGTTGTTATCTCCAACGGGTTAGGGGCTAGTCGAGACCGATTCAAAGAGCTGGCCAATCATCTTGCTTCTAACGGGTTTGCTGTAGCTATGCCCGATCATTCGGGAAGCGATCGCGAACGCCTCCGCGACTTTTACAATGGCTTAGAAGCCGAAAACTTTGAACCTGCCGAATATATCGATAGACCATTGGACGTCAGTTTTATTCTCGACGAACTTACTCGTTTAAACGGAGAACAGTTTAACAACCGTCTAGCTCCAGATCGTGCTGGTGTCTTTGGCTATTCCTTTGGTGGCACTACGGCTCTCGCTCTAGCTGGCGCAGAGATTGACCTGGCACATTTACAACAGTCTTGCGAGACTCGCTCTAGTTTGTTTAATATTTCTCTGCTGTATCAGTGCCGGGCGTTGGAACTGCCAGAGGGTGCGATCGCCAACGCGACTCTAAAAGACGATCGCATCAAAGCCATCTACACCTTTGTCCCCTTCAGCCGCAGCCTCTACGGACCAGACGGCATGGCCAAAGTCGAAGGGCCTGTCCTGTGGGAAGCCACCGACAAAGACATCCTTACTCCCTTTGTCGTCGAACAGCTTCCCGCTTTTGGCTGGCTCACAGACACAGAGACTAAAACCGATCGCTACCTGGCAGTCACCACTGGGCTCCCCCACGCTCGCATTACGCTAGAAGTCCTCGATCGCCTCACCGGACAGGAAAATGACTGGGAAGGGGTTCGTGCGATCGCCGAAAACTACCACCAAATGCTCAACACTGCCTTCTTCAAAGTCCACCTAGCAGGCGACGAAACCTACAGACCTTACCTCCAAGCGCAGGGCGCCCAATACCTGTCTCAAGAACCCTACAACCTGACTTGGACAAAGTCTGCTCACTCAGAAGAAACGGTCAGCGAGTAGACTGGTAGGGGCGCAATACCGCTGTCCACTTTTACAACATAGCAACTAGTATGAGCACAGCCATTGGGGAAGTCATCAGAAACGGCATACTCTTTGATATGAAAAACTGGAATAGCGGGCCACCTGATATCAATCGTCTCCCCGAAGCGGTAGAGCGACTGTTCAATATCTTAGAAGAGCGAGAGATCGATTATCTGCTAGTAGGTGGAATTGCCTTACTTAGTTATATAGACGGGCGTAATACTCAAGATATCGACTTTATTTTGAGCAGAGTCGATATAGCCTCGATAGATGAAATAGTCGTTTTAGAAGAGAATAAAGATTTTGTTCGCGGTCAATTTGATAGCTTACAAGTTGACTGTTTGCTGACCCGCAATGCATTGTTTAAACTAGTTTGCAGTCAATATGCTACCAAGAGAGCATTCGGTAATAGAACAGTACGCTGTGCCACCATTCAAGGCCTATTACTGCTTAAGTTCTTTGCACTACCCTCTCTCTACAGACAAGGCCAGTTCAGTAAAGCTAATATCTATGAGGGCGACATCACTCAGCTTCTGTTAACCGAATCTATCGAACTTTCTGATATTTTTCAGGTGCTTTCCCCTTTCATACTCGCAAGTGACTTACAAGAACTACAGACAACTGCTAACGATATTGAAAATCGAATTGTAAGATTGCGATCGCAGCAGAGCAGATTTGAGAAGGGAGTTACTTAGTGAGCGACCACAACGATTGTATCAAGCCTGCACTTTCATCAAACATTGAGCATCTAAGACGATGGCATCTGCTGTTGAGAGCACAGCGCAGGTTGGGAGATATCTTGTGAGAGCGGGAATTGCATTCGGTTCAAGTCTCTTTTCTGCTTGAACTACAGATTCTCTCATAGAGCTGTTGATCAACCAGTCTTGCCGGTCTAGATAGCCGCTTTCCGCAAAGTCTTTAGCAACAATCCACTGGTCAATACTGTAAGTTTCAATAAATGATTGAACGTCTGCTAATTCCGGGCTGTATTGAGCTTTGACCAGATCTTCTGCACGCTGCTTCATGACGCTGTAAAACTCGACGTGGTAGGGCAAGGCAAATTCTCTTCCTACTAGCACGGAGCGTTGAGAAAAGGCGGGTATATCGTCGTTAATCTCTCGAACTAATGAGGCGGTCATGCTGTCTTTTGGAGATCGCGCTATCAGGTCGTAAATTTCCTGCGTTTGCCCGACTTCCCAGCTTTGTCCTTTTAGAAAGATAGGAGGGATAGAGGGAGCGACGATGACTGCGATCGCAAATCCCACACTCACCGCTATCCTAGCAAAGTCAAACAGGCTCCACCGTTGCCATCTCCGCCACTGTCGTATCAGCCAGCCCACCCAGCACTGCATTACCAGCGATAGCATTACCCCAGACGCAACGATCAAAAGAAACCGAGTGCTGTAAAAGCTGTACCGGCTAGGCAAATACAGCGTCGGAAAAATAATATGGGAAAGAAAAAAGAATCCAATTGACGAAACCAACAGCTGGCCCAGTATTCTCACATCAGTAGTAATCACCTTCGAGAGAGGAAAAGCCTTGTGAAAAAAACGAGGCACTTTCCATACGACTAAGGGCAACATCGCACCTAGCCATATAATCGGCGGATAGAGTGGAAACCGCAGTCCGCTCAATCCATCAAACCAGAACGATAGGAAAGGCATCCCGTAATAGGCTCCTCGTCCATTAGGCTGAAACTCTGGCCATGCCTTCATCTCCGCCAAAGAGGTCAGTCGCCCTGCCTGCTGCGCCACCTGATGAGAAAATAGCAGCAGCGCACCCCCAGTCATCACTGCCGCCACCAGCCAAAATCTATACTCTTGACCCCCTTTTGGCAGCTTTGGTGTCAAGCCATCCCACCGCACTAACCGTAGTGTCAAAATGCCGACAGAAACCAGTGCCATTTGTGGATAGAACAAACTCAGCAATCCCAGCGAAACTAGGCACAAGACTTTAGAATCTCGCAGCAGATAGTACAAAAAGGCTGCGAACAACGGATACACAAATGCACGAGGCGATGCCGAACTCAGATCATCCCTTATCCAGATGTTTTGATTCAAGATGATGGTTGTCAGCGCACCGCAGATAGGCACTGGCAAGATATATAGCGCCACCCAGAATAGATAGAACGTAGCGACTAGCGCTAACAGGAGCGGCACAATCTTTGCGAAAGCAAGCGGCTCTATTCCCACCGAAGCAGCTAAGCTGTAGAACGATCTAAAGCCAACGCCCTGAATCGCGCTATAGTAATCGGCCATGACATCGTTGGGAAACAAGTCTGGATCGATTAAGCGCTGTAGCCAGACGATATGATAGCGAGCATCGTCTTGAACAATATAGGCTGAAGAGGTGGCATAGAAGAAAGAGATTAAACCGTAGTAAAGAGGCGTGATTAGACTTACGCCAAACCAGAAGGCCACTACGGGATTAGCAATCGATGGTGACGGCACCGGATTGAATGCAGACTCGGCAATTTTCATTAGGATTATGAAGCAGCAGCGGATGGACGTATAGCTAGCGTCGGATGCATCCGTACGTTATGTGGACCTAGACTCGGCTGTGTGTCAGACAGGTTCCTCCGCTTCATTACCGTTATCAGTGCCGTGCATTTTTTTGTACTGTAGCTGTAAGAGATAGCTGCTGACAGAGATTAAGAGGATAGCCAGTGCGCCGTAGGCCAAATCACTAGCCTGTGTTAGTTCTAATCCAAGCATTCTTTTAAATAGGCTGACAATTAGCGCGACGACAATCACCTGCACCAGCTTGCTTTTCAATTCTTCCAAAGACTCGCTCTGGAGAATATTGACCTCATGCTCAAACCTAATGTCAATTTTCGAGATGAAAAGTTCGTAGATTCCAAAAGCAAAAATGAGTAAGACAATGCCTATCAGGTAGTAGTCCACACCGCCAATGATATATGAGACTATTTTGTTGGTGATCTCGCCTTCTGGATCGGCAATGTCAAATTCCAGTCTAAACCCCGCCCAAATATCTAGAGTGCCGATGATAAAGAACTTGACGGCGCTAAGTAGACTGAAGATGACTGGCAACAGAACGAAGAACCGAAAGTTCCAAATGATTGTCTCAAAGATAGTCTCTATTTTTTTGGGTAGTCTCATAGGATATTTTTATAGCCTTTTCTATTGTGCGTTTATGTCCTGCCCTTGTAGCAAGAGAATGGACATAGCTATAAGCAATGAAGACTCGGTATAACCGGCTGAATAGAGAAGCTGAGACAGATCTGTCTTGGTTTGTTCTTTGTTGGTCTGCGTTCTTAGTCTGTCGCTATATGTCTAGCTCAAAGGCACGTGGGTTTCCACTTTCGAGCAAAGCCAGGTTGTTCTTCAGCTGCTTCCAGACTAGACCAGCACTTAAAAGCACGAGCGGAGCAGCCATGGCATAGGCAATTTTGGCAGGAAACCCGAAGATACTCATACCAGAAGCTAGAAAAACGCAGCTGCCTAAACAAATGCCTAAGAAAGGAAACTGAAGATCAAAGCCCTGAAGCTTTGAAATGGAGCGAGTAGACCGGTTTTTGTACCAGTCTCCTACGGCTTCTTTGAGGACGGCGGAGAAGGCGAGACCAGAGGTGATAGCTATGAATAGCCCCGCCGCTAGCAAAAAGTAGGGCGGTGTTTCAAGATAGTACATAGAGGCGGGAGCTTGTGAGTGTTTTATAGCAGCTAATCGCGGCTAATTGCTAACTGATTATAAGCTATGGCCGATGCCTCGGTTGCTATGCCTGCTGAGAGCGAACATATCGGCATGTCCTCTAAATATTTCTGATCAGAGATTTTTGCTGGCTGCTTTATCGAATGTTCGTTAGCTGTAGCGCCCCTGCTAGTTCGGTCGGTACTAGAGAGACAGCGCGTTCTCTAGAAAAGTCTGCGATCGCATCCCAAGCTGCACCAAGTAGCTTCTCTGGCTGCAAATCATCTTTGACCAGCATCCACAGTCGCTGAACTTCTTCAGTATGTAGGCGATTGTCTTCTGTTAGGGCCAGCAAGATCTGCCGTCTGAGGAATTGCCCTTCTTCTGTCATCAGAAACTGAAAGCCCAGTCCAGCTGTCGGAATGATATCGAAGCTTTGATCAGAGCGAGCAATTAAGAGCAGATTTTCTAAGCGCTGCCATTGGAATTTCCCATCTTTGAACAAGACATCGATCAGTCGACGACGTAAGGCGGGTGTCTCAGCGGTTAGCAAGCGGCGAGCTACATAAGGATAAGCAATTTCCAAGATCTTGAAATTCGGGTCCAGGCTGAGTGCCAAGCCTTCCTGCGTCACTAGAGAGCGGATGATCAGCGCAAACTTGGCAGGAACGCGAAAAGGATATTCGTACATCACCTCTGAAAATTTGTCGGTGACGGACTTAAAGTTAAAGTCGCCAACGCTAGAGCCAAGCGCATCTTGAAAGACCGTCTCTAGCGCCGGGACCAGCGGACGAACGTCTACGTCGGGCATCAAGAAGCCGAGCTTGACGAAGTCGTTAGCTAGATCTGCGTAGTCACGGTTGATCAGGTGAACAACAGAGTCGACCAGGGTCTCTTTAGTCGATTGATCGAGCTGGTCGGTCATGCCAAAGTCTATATAGGCCATGCGACCGTCAGCCATAGCAAATAGGTTGCCGGGGTGAGGATCAGCGTGAAAGAACCCAAACTCTAGAAGCTGACGCAAACCGGAGGAAACGCCAATTTCAACTAGATCGTTAGTCGCTAGACCAGCGGCTTTGACTTTCTCAGTATCTGTGAGCTTGAAGCCGTTAATCCACTCCATTGTCAGCACGTGAGTACTGCAATAGCGCCAGTAGATAGAAGGCACCTTGACTAGAGGCTCATCCTGAAAGTTCGCGGCAAATCTCTCAGCGTTTCGGCCTTCGTTTAGGTAGTCGATTTCTTCAAAAAGCTTGCTGCCGAATTCGTCCACAATTAGTCTAAGATCGTGGCCTAAGTTCAATGGCAGCAGAGGCCCTACCCAGCCAGCCGCCCAGCGCATGATATAGAGATCGCGGCAGATGATAGGCAGCAGGTTGGGCCTTTGCACCTTGACGGCAACTTCTTCACCCGTATAGAGACGGGCCTTATAAACCTGACCAAGACTAGCCGCAGCGACGGGTTCAGCAGCAAAGAAGCTGTAGATTTCTTCTGGCGTGCGATCAAAATCTTGATAGATAATCTCTCTGGCAATTTCATCAGAGAAAGGAGGCAGCTGGTCTTGTAGCTTGATTAGCTCTTCTAGAAAGCTGGGCTTGATCAGGTCGGGGCGGGTGGAGAGAGCCTGTCCGACTTTGATAAAGGTGGGACCGAGCTGGGTCAAAATCTGCCGCAGACGGATGGCGCGACGGTCCTGATTGATGGTTGCGCGACCGAGGATGTGATCGAAGAAGAGGGCGATCGCAAAGCTGCCCAGCATCCAAGAGACAGTTAGCGTGCGCCACAAGACGACCAAAGGCCTTCGCCTGTAGTATTTAGCGATTTCTTTCCAATCGTAACGGCGCTTCGAGTAAACGCTAGGGTCGCGATCGAAACTGTTCTCTGAGGGATTGAATTCTGTCATAGTAGCCTTACCGTGGCACTAGTCAGACCACAGTTTTTACTGTCTGTTCATCTTAGTATACAAAACTACAAGGAAGTTTAGGTCAGTAGATATATTTCCTTAACTCTTATCACCACACCTCCATGATCACACCTAGCGCAATTGGCATGTTGTGGGCGGTTGGGATGATGGCGATCGCCATCGGTCTCTCTAGCTGGCAGCAGCTAGGATTGGCAAAGACACTCGCGATCGCAACCTTCAGAACCATCACCCAGCTGCTGTTCGTCGGCGTTTTTCTCTCTGTCATCTTTGCCAGTCGTCAGCCGCTGGCTATTCTGGCGGTGCTAGTGGTGATGGCAACCATTGCGGCTGTTGTCGCTCGCGGTCGAATAGATCGGGATCTGCCTAAGCTGTTGAAGTGGGTCTGGCTAGCTATTTTCACTAGCGGGCTCTTGACGATGCTGTATGTGACGGTGCTAGTGATCCGGCTAGATCCGTGGTACGACCCGCGCTATCTAGTGCCGCTGACCGGAATCGTACTGGGCAATGCCATGACGGCCTCTTCTATTGCCGGAGAGCGGTTGGTAACAGCGTTGAGGAACAATCGCGTTGAGATTGAGACGCATTTGAGTTTAGGAGCAACGCCAGCGCAGGCGATCGCAACCTACCGCCAGGCCGCCATCAAAGCAGGGTTAATTCCCACCATCAACGCCATGATGGTAGTGGGCCTAGTGACCTTGCCTGGAACCATCACCGGCCAAATTTTGGCGGGCGCAGATCCGCTAGTCGCCGCAATCTACCAGATTTTGATTATGTTCATGCTGGCGCTAGCGACCTTAATTGCTTCGCTGATAGTCACCTACGGCATTACCCGCCAGTTTTTCACGCCTGCTATGCAGCTAGTAATACCGCAAACCGGTCCTTAACAGTCTCTTTCATGCGGCTTTTTCAGATCGTCCCACCCCGGCCCGACCGGCACAATTCCACCCGGATTGAGAGGAAACAAATTTCCAAAATAGTCGCGTTTGACCGCATCGATATCGCAGGTCTCAGCAATGCCAGGCATCTGATAAATCTCTGCGACGTAGCCACTCAGATGTGGATAGTCGACAATTCGGCGACGGTTGCACTTAAAAATGCCGTGATAGGCTACGTCGAAGCGGATCAGAGTAGTAAAAAGGCGAACGTCCGCTAGGGTAAGCGCTTCGCCGCATAGATAGCGATTAGTCGCGAGTCTGCCATCTAGCTCATCCAAGGTAGCGAACAGCTGGTCCACTGCCTGGTCATAGGCTACTTGGGTTTGGGCAAAGCCACATTTATAAACGCCGTTGTTGACGGTGGCGTAGATTTTTTGATTGAGCGCGTCAATTTCTGGCCGGAGTGACTCGGGATATAGATCTGGGCCAGCAGCGAGGTCTCCAAATTCGCTGTTCAAAAGCTCGATGATTTCGGCGCTTTCGTTGTTGACGATGGTTTTGGTCTGGCTGTCCCAGAGCACGGGGACGGTGGCGCGGCCTTTGTACCCGGCTTCAGCGCTGCTGTAAAAGTCTGGCAGGCTGCGGCAGTCGGGGAAAGGAAGGTCGAACTGATCTAGATCGAATAGCCACATGCCTTCATCAGTAGATGGGTAGACGGTGGTTAGGGCGATCGCACTTTCCAATCCCTTCAGCGCCCGAGTCACCAGCGTTCGATGTGCCCACGGGCAGCTCATCCCGACAATCAGCCGATAGCGGTCAGCTTCCGGCGAGACTTCCCGGCTTCGAAATGCGCTTTCAGGGCGGACGTAGTCACCTTTTTTATTGCGCGGAGCCATTTGTGACATCATCGTGTGCCACATCGCATTCCAGACAAACTTTCCCGCCCGGACAATCAAACCCGGCGGCAAAGCAGCTCGTTTGGCAGACATGCTTCGATTCCCCAAAGATAAATCCGATAAACCATGGCTATCAGGATATGACTTTTAGGCTATAGATTTCGGGCAATGATTTGTAAGCAATAATTTTGAGCAAGGACGCTACGCAGCTCTTCCAGCTAGCAGTGCTTTAACCGTGCCCAAAAGATCTCCAGGCCGAAAAGGTTTGATCACATAGGCATCTGCGCCTTGCTTCATCCCCCAGTAGCGATCAAACTCTTCGCTTTTTGACGAGCACAGTATGACTAGAACATTCTTAGTGGCTTCGTTGTTTTTGATCCAGCGGCAGAGTTCGTAGCCATTCATATTCGGCATAACCACATCTAAGACGACTAAATCAGGTGGGCTAGCAGCAATCTGGGTCTGGGCTTCAAAGCCATCTTCAGCGACAGAAGTAGTCCAACCCGCCTTGTTCAACAGGCCAGAAATCATATCGCGGAGCATGGGGCTATCATCTACAACTAGTACTGAGCTCATGACCTTAGGAGATTTAACAGATGCGTTCACGTAGATTGCCCCGGCTGCAGTCCGAAAATGGACCCGAAGCGGGCAGAAGATTTGGCAAAGTCGCCTCAGAAATTCAATCGAGCCAGATTAGTGGATAATGCTTTGAGGATGCCCACCTAGGCATCTGCAAGCGCCGCAAGTACCGACTTTGGCTGGAGTTTGTCTTTGAACCAAACAATTTTTGCAGGTGTATTCGTCGTATCCACCCCTGCTTTTTCCAGATTCAGCCTTTCTGATATTGCCAATATTAAGTTTTTGCAGTCGGCCTGTCTGACCTGATAAAACTTTTTGCGCAGGTACTCTGGTCGCCAGTAGCCAACAATCTCCAGTAGATAGACCTGCCCATCCGGGTGGACGATGCGAAAGTCTGGGATCATCACGCTACCCGGAATCGGAATCAGATCAACTTCTCGCTCTAGCCGCCAATCGGTTTTAGTACTGGCCCATTTCTCGGCAAAAGCCTGCTCTAGCATACTGTCGAAAGGCTTTCCGGGCGGATAGTGGCTGACGAGATCGCAGCTATCGGTAAGCGTGAAGCTCTTTTCTTGAGCGACTTTGGTGTAGGGATTTTTCCACTGGAGGGTAGCGGTGAGCTGCCAGCGGGTGACGTGGAGAATGGCAGGGATCAGTTTGGCGATATCTACGCCGTAGCGAGTGCTGGGCTTGAACAGACTAGCAGGACCGTCGATGGTGATAGTAAATCCCTGGTCGGCTTCGCCTTCGATATAGGTCATCAGGCGAAAAAGCTTGAGGTATTTGAACATTAGCTTGTATTCGCCAGGATCGTTGCGGTGCAGGTTGATCACCATGTGGCTGGCTTTGTAGAAGATGCCCTGGACCTGTGAAAGGTTGTAGCGGTGGATCAGCGCTGCTAGCTCGGGTGCGTCAAAGGTGGTGAGAATGCGGTTCTCTTTGAGATCGGCGTAGAGGCCCTGTTTGATATGGACAGGTTCGACTGCCTCGTCTAGTTCTGAGCTGAGCTGAGCGGCAAGGGTGGTCAAGTGCTGCGTAGCGGTGGACGGCGTAGAGGGTGTGGTAGCAGAGAGAGTGAAGAGGCGATCGCGCAGCTCACCTGGCTCTAGTGGACTGACAATCTCAAAGGTGCTGAAGCTGTTGCGCAAAAGGTGAGCGAGTCCCCGTTTGATTCGGTAGTCGGTGTCCTCGCCTTCTTCAATTTGAAGCTGCTGATCGAGGTAGCCTTGAGTTTTGCCGACGGCAGACTGAAAAAGGTCAATCAGCGCCTGAGCGGTTTTGAGGTTACCAGGTTTGAGAGCGAGCTTCTTGGGAATTAGAGAATCGCCGCTGTATTTTTGAAGGAGTAGAGGGGTAGGTAGCGTGGGTTGAATCCTCCTGAGGTGCGTGTTTTTGCAAGATTGCCTTATTTATAATAGAGAATAGAACCATACTCACTCTTGGACCTTCTCATTACCTCTCCCTTGATTCAATCTGAAACGCTCAATCTGCTGGAATGGCCCCGGCTCTGTCGTCACTTGGCGACGTTTACGGCGACGAATATTGGCAATGTGGCGGCGCAGCGGCTGCCGATTCCCATTAGCCAAGTAGAGAGCGAGGCGCTGCTAGCTCAGACGGTAGAGGCCACGCAGCTAGAATCGACGGTCGGAGGACTGCAGTTTGGCGGCATTCGCGATATTGGTGTGGCTTTGGAGCGATCGCACCTCCAAGGAATCCTCTCTGGAGAAGAGCTGCTCGATATTGCCACGACACTTGCCGGAGCTAGGCGACTGCGTAGACAGATAGACGGACAGGAAGATCTGCCAGTCTTGCAGGCACTAGTGGCAGATCTGCGGACTTTTCCTGAGCTAGAGCAAGAGATTCATCGCTGTATTGACGATCGCGCTCAGGTGGCCGATAGAGCCAGTGTGAAGCTGGGAAATGTGCGTCAGCAGCTAAAAGTGGTGCGCGATCGCATCTACAGCAAGCTACAGCACATCATGCAGCGCCAGAGCGGAGCCCTGCAAGAGAACTTGATCACCCAGCGAAACGATCGCTTCGTACTGCCTGTCAAAGCAGCGCAAAAAGATGCGGTTTCTGGAATCGTCCACGATGTTTCTACTAGCGGGTCTACTTTATACGTAGAGCCGCACAGCATCGTGGAGAATGGCAACAAGCGTCGCGCCCTACGAAAAGAGGAGGAAGTCGAGTCAGAAGCAATTCGTCAAATGCTGACCTATCAGGTAGCGGAGGTATTCGACGACCTAGAGCATTTGATGGTGACTGTGGTGAAGCTCGATTTGGCAGCGGCGCGGGCTCGCTATGGCCTGTGGATGGAAGGAAACGCCCCTCGTTTTGTAGACAAAGAACAGGTCACCTTGCGACAGCTAACGCATCCTTTGCTCCTGTGGCAGCAAAAGAAGGAACAGAAAGAGAAAGTTGTCCCAACAGATTTAGTCATACGCCCTGAGCTGCGCGTGGTCGCGATTACCGGGCCAAACACAGGTGGTAAGACAGTCACCCTCAAGACGCTAGGTCTAACGGCACTGATGGCGAAAGTGGGAATGTTCATCCCAGCCAGAGAACCGGTTGAGCTGCCCTGGTTCGATTCTGTTCTAGCTGATATTGGTGATGAGCAGTCGATTGAACAGAGTCTGTCTACTTTCTCTGGCCATGTAAAGCGAATTGGTAGAATCCTAGATACTATTGACCAGCTCAAAGGGGAAAACGAGGTTGCAAACTCGCTAGTGCTATTAGACGAGGTGGGTGCAGGGACCGATCCATCCGAAGGGAGTGCCTTGGCGATCGCCCTCCTAAAGCACCTAGCAGACAGCACGCGGCTGACGGTGGCCACGACTCACTACGGCGAACTCAAATCTCTCAAATACGAAGACGAACGCTTCGAAAACGCCTCGGTGGAGTTTGACGACGAAAAGCTAGCGCCAACCTATCGCCTGCTGTGGGGCATTCCTGGCCGGTCTAATGCGCTATCGATTGCCAAGCGACTGGGATTAAAAGAAAGCGTGCTGGCCCAGGCCAAGGAGCAGATGGGCGGGGCGAATGAAGATGTGAACCAGGTGATCGAAGGCTTAGAAGCCCAGCGGCAAAGGCAAGAGAAGAGAGCAATTGAAGCTGAGAAGCTGGTGGCGAAGGCGGAGAAGTTTTACAAGGAAGTGGAGGCGAGAGCGCAGAGTTTGCGCGATCGCGAAGAAAAGCTCAAGCGTCAGCAGGAAAAAAGCGTAGAAACTGCTCTGCTCCACGCCCGCGCCGAAGTCGCCAAAGTAATTAGAGAATTACAAAAAGGTGGACTCACCGGACAGGACGCTCAAAAAGCAACAGAAGAACTCAACCGCATTGAAGAGAAACGGCTGCCCACCGGTAAGCATCCAGCCAAAGTCAAGTCTGACGGTAAAGGCTATCGGCCTAAAGAAGGTGAGAGAGTGCGCTTAGCCAGCCTCGGCGGTCAGGTCGCCGACGTAATCGCAGAAGCCGACGAAGACGGCAAAGTGTCCGTACGTTTCGGCATCATGAAAATGACCGTTGATCTCTCTGATATTGAATCGCTAAAGGGAGAGAAGGCAGAACCTATTGAGAAAAAACCGAAAGTGCAGCCTGTCGCTAAGACCCTACTAGAAGCGCCGATGGTCAGAACAGAAAGTAATACGGTGGACCTAAGAGGGATGCGGGTGAGCGAGGCTGAAAGCGTAATCGAAGAAGCGATCGCTCGCGCCAGAGGCCCCTTATGGCTGATTCACGGACATGGCACTGGCAAACTCCGGCGCGGCGTCCAGGAATATTTGAAGCTGCATCCGCAGGTAGAGAGTTTTGAAGCTGCCGATCAAGTAGACGGTGGGAAAGGCGTGACGGTTGCTAAAATTGGCTAAGCCAAAGCTGCTCTAAGCTGAAACTGACCTAGGTTTAGGTTGATTTATTGATGAAATGAGCGTGCTAGCAAAGTAGCCGCGTCTGTTGCCGTAGCGCGGGTTGTAGCAGCGGTCTATATGAGGGAGTGCGCAGCGGTCTATATGAGGGAGTGCGCAGCGGTCTATATGAGGGAATGATGAAGTCGAGTTTCTGTGCTGTCAAAAGCGGTTGCCTGACTACAAGGTGCATCAACGACTATGACCATTGCTCTATCCAAAAGCGGTAAGCGCCGATTAATGAACCGGATGCCCCTACGCACCGTGTTGATTGTGCCGTTTGTGCTGCAAATCTTCGCCGCCGTTGGGCTAGTCGGCTATCTCTCTTTTAAAGACGGGCAGAAAGCTACTAACCAGCTCGCTAGACAGCTCATGAGCGAAATTGATGAGCGGGTCGATCAGCACTTAGATGCGTATTTACAACTACCTCAACAGCTCAATCAACTCAACGCAGACGCTGTTGAAAGTCAGCTTTTGAATTTAGAGAACGTAGAAGAGACAGGGCGCTACTTCTGGAAACAGATGCAGATATATAAAGAGCTTAGCTATGTTTTCTATGCGTTGCCGGACGGTAAATATGGCGGAGCAGGACGTTGGTTAGAGGGAGCCGGTACTACAATTGACGAAATTTCGCCGCGAACAAACAACCGAAACATCACCTATGCCACAGACGATCGGGGTAATCGTACGAAGATTGTCTACGAATCAGAATACGCGCCTCTAGAAGAAAATTGGTATAAGAGAGTTGTGCAAGCGCAAAAGCCCATTTGGAGCGAGATCTATAACTGGTCAGACGCACCAGAATTTATCTCGATGAGTGCCTCTTTGCCCGTTTATGACGACCAAGCCCAGTTAGTTGGCGTTGTTGCGTCTGATCTTTTGCTCTCCAACATTAGTCAGTTTCTACAGAAGCTCAAAACTGGCCGAACTGGCAAAGTTTTAGTTTTAGAAAGAGATGGCAATGTCGTAGCTAGCTCTAGTAATGAAAAACCCTTTAGCTTAGTAGAGGGATCGGCTGAGAGACTGAGCGCTTTAGAAAGTACTGATGGACTCACTCAGGCGGTTGCGATCGCCCTACAAAACCAAGTAGGTGACCTATCAGCCATCACAGCAGACAAACTGTTCGATGTGCAGCTAGAAGGCGAACATTACTACGCTTCAGTGAGTCCCTGGCAAGATGACTATGGACTCGACTGGCTAATTGTTGTCACTGTGCCAGAAGCAGACTTCATGGCACAAATAAATAAAAACACTCGCACCACTATCTTGCTGTGCTTGGGGGCCTTGGCTGTGGCGATCGCGTTCGGCTTTTATACTTCTCGCTGGATTACAAAACCTATTTTAGCCTTGCAGCGAGCAAGCGAGGCGATCGCCAATGGTGAACTAGATCGCAGCGTAGACGTAAAGGGTATCAACGAGCTAGAGAGACTAGGACGAGCGTTCAACCAAATGGCTACGCAGCTCAAGTCTTCTTTTACCGTACTCGAAGACCGGGTAGCAGAGCGGACAGAAGAGCTGCAAGCAGCAAAGGAAACAGCCGATCGTGCCAACCAAGCTAAAAGCGAGTTTCTAGCAAATATGAGCCATGAGCTGCGCACCCCGCTCAACGGTGTTCTTGGCTATGCTCAGATTCTTCGACGCTCTAAAACTTTGTCAGAAAAAGAAAGACACGGAACCGAGATTATTCATCAGTGCGGAGCTCATCTGCTGACGCTGATTAACGATGTTCTAGATCTCTCTAAAATCGAAGCTCGCAAGCTAGAGCTGGTGGCCCAACCGATTCACTTCGCCTCTTTTCTACAGGGCGTGGTAGAAATCTGCCGAATCAAAGCTGAACAAAAAGGGATCGATTTTCTCTATGAGCCAGATACAGATCTGCCATCTGGGGTGGTTGTAGATGATAAGCGGCTACGTCAGGTCTTGATTAACCTCATAGGCAATGCAATTAAATTTACAGACAAGGGAAGCGTGACGCTGCGGGTTGAACATCTCGACTCAGCTTCAGACAGCCTAGCTTCAGACGTTGAGGTGCCGCTTCGTTTTGTGGTTGCCGATACGGGTGTTGGCATCGCTCCGGAGGATGTCAGCAAGCTGTTTCAGGCTTTTGAACAGGTCGGAGAACAGCAGCGTAAGTTTGAGGGAACCGGATTGGGGCTGACCATCAGCCAGCAGATTGTCCGGCTAATGGGAGGACAGATTAAGGTGAAAAGCCAGCTTGGCGTTGGCAGTGATTTTTTCTTTGAGATTTCGCTGCTTTCGGCTACAGATTGGAGTCAGCAGCAAACAGCAGCCCTGGGTAATGTCATCGGTTACGAAGGAGAACCGCGTCATATTTTGGTTGTAGACGATCGCTGGGAAAACCGGGGTGTTTTGTCGAACCTGCTGGAGCCTCTTGGCTTTGTTATTGAGGAAGCTGAAGACGGTCAGGCGGGCTTGAGTCATATGCGACAATCCCTTCCTGATCTTGTGATCACCGATCTGGCTATGCCGGTAATGGATGGATTTGAAATGTTGAAGCAGCTTCGAGCGGATGACGCTTTGCGATCGCTCAAGGTAATTGTCTCTTCTGCCTCCGTTGCTCAACTCGACCAGCAGATGAGTCTGGATGCAGGGGGCGATGATTTCTTAGCTAAGCCGGTACATGCGGATGATTTATTCAAACTGCTCGAAGAACATCTCGAACTGGTTTGGAAAGTGGAAGAAATTGCAGATGAGTCTGTCTCTGATCCGGGCGAAGTCGTTCCACCGCCTGTTGCAGATTTGAATGCTTTGCTAGAGCTAGCACAGGAGGGCAGACTAAAGAAGCTAGTCGAGGCTGTAGAAAATTTGGAGCAGAAAAATAGTCTTTATCAGCCGTTTGCCCAGCAGATCAGCCAGCTAGCAAAACAGTTCCAAAGTGAACAGATCGAACAGTTGATCCGACAGTGTCTTTTAGAATCGACTCTCTAGCTGTAGCGAGTCAAAACTATCAAGCCCTAGCAAATATCATAGACGCCATATTCCTATGCCTACCGTGACCGGATTAGTTTTGATTGTGGATGACATGCCGATTAACTTAGCGGTAGTTTCGGATGCACTCGGGGATGCAGGGTTTGACATTGCGATCGCAACCAATGGCGAGCGTGCCCTTCAGCAGGTAGAGCGATGCCTACCCGATTTGATTCTGCTTGACGTGATGATGCCGGGTATTGACGGCTTTGAAACCTGCCGACGCTTAAAGTCAAACGAGCGTACCCGTCATATCCCAGTCATTTTTATGACAGCGCTGACCGATGCGAAGAGCAAAGTCGAAGCCTTAGATTTGGGAGCAGTCGACTATATTGTCAAACCTTTCCACGACAAAGAGGTCTTGGCGCGGGTCAGAACCCACCTACAGCTGCATCAGCTCACCCAGTCGCTCTCGCAGCAAGTTGCACAGGTCAAAGAAGAACTGCAAGCCTCACAGCTGCAAATGGTTCAACACGAAAAGATGTCGGCACTAGGCTCTCTAGTAGCGGGCGTCGCTCACGAAATCAACAACCCTATTGGCTGTATTGTCGGTAACGTCAGCGCTGTGCGAGACTACATTGAAGATTTGTTCAATTTGATTGAGCTATACGGTGAAAAATTTCCTCAGCCTGGCGATGAGATAGAGGCCGAAATAGAAGAGATTGATCTGGATTATCTGCGTGATGATTTGCCCAAACTGGTCAGAGCTATGCAAGACGGTGGCGATCGCATCAAAGCAATCAGCAGAAGCCTGCGAACCTTTTCTCGGACCGATACAGAGGAAAAACAGGACTTTGACATTCACGAAGGCATAAATAGTACGCTGCTAATCTTGCGTCATCGCCTCAAGGGAGACGACCGCCGCCCCGAGATCAAGGTGACTGCTGACTATGGTGATGTTCCACTACTTAGCTGCTACCCTGGGCAGCTCAATCAGGTCTTTATGAACATCCTGGCGAACGCAATTGATGCGCTCAATGAAAAGAGTCAGGCGCTCAACTTTGCAGACATTCAGGCTCACCCAAACCACATTACGATTACAACTGCTGCCAAACAAAACCATATTGCGATCGCAATTGCCGACAACGGGACGGGAATGCCAGACGCTTCTAAAGAAAGAATTTTCAGCCAGCAGTTCACAACTAAAGCGGTTGGTAAGGGGACTGGCTTGGGACTTGCGATCGCCCAGCAAATTGTTGTAGAAGAACACGCCGGAACAATTGAAGTAAATACCAAAATGGGGCAAGGGACAGAATTTGTGCTGACGCTGCCCCTCAATATCGAAGCCGATAAACATTCAAAGCCAGTTAACCCCGAAGCCAGCCACACCGGGCCAGCTTCAGACTCCCTGGTCAAAACGTCTCTTTAGCCGAAACGATTCTTAGCCAAAACGCACGGCTTCAAATGCAAATCGGAAGATGAAGATAGCAGCTAGAACCCAGGTGATAACTGGAATCTCCCGAGAGCGCCCAGCAGCTAGCTTGGTGAAAGGATAGAGAATCAGACCCGCAGATAGTCCGGCAGCAATCGAAAAGCCTAGCGGAATAAAGAACATCGTCACAAAAGCAGGAATGGCTTCTGTTAGATCGCCCCAGCGGATGCTCGAAACGCTAGACATCATTAACACACCCACAATTAGTAGAGCGGGAGCCGTCGCAAAAGCAGGCACCGCCTCAAAAATCGGCACGAACAGCAAAGCGACAATGAACATCAGACCAGCGACGACCGCAGTTAGTCCGGTGCGTCCGCCTTCTGCGACGCCAGCTGCGGATTCTGCAAAGGTGGTAACGGTAGAAGTCCCCATGATTGCGCCAGCAGTAGTGGCGATCGCGTCAGCCGAAAGTGCCTGATTCGCCCGAGGCAGCTCGCCTCTTTCGTCGATATAGCCCGCCTGCGTACCTACGCCCATCAGCGTGCCAATCGTGTCAAACATATCGACAAACAAAAAGACCAGCAGAACTGCAAGAAAGTCGACAATGTTGCTACCGTTGATCCCACCTAGACCAACAAATGCCTGACCAACAAGATCAGAAGGGAATTCTGGAATGGCCATGATGCCAGTAGGAGCCTGGGCCACGCCGAACACCCAGCCCAAAATCGCCGTACCGCCGATGCCCCAGAGCAACGCTCCTTTGATTCGTCTGATGATGAAAAAGACAGAGAGAAAGATGCCAAAGGTCGCTAGCAAAGTAGCTGGCTGTGTAAAGCTACCAAACGCCGTCTTGGTTACTTCATTGGCCACAATCAGGCCCGCGCCGCCGACTGCAGTATCTCCGCTGAGGCCAATGTAGGCTAGGAACATGCCAATCCCCACCGTGGTAGATGCTTTGATGCAGGAGGGCACAGCCGCAATCAGATGGCGACGAATATCGGTGATAGTAAGGGCAATAAAAATCAGGCCCTCAATCAGCACAGCCGCTAGCGCTACTCGCCAGTCAATGCCCAGGCCCAATACTACTGAATAGGCAAAGAAAGCGTTGGTACCCATGCCAGGTGCTAGCACAAATGGATATTTGGCGTAGAGGCCCATCACCAGAGTACCAATAGCAGCAGTAATGCCAGTCACTACTATCAGTTCACGAAACAGATCGCCTGATTCTTGTAAGAATACGGCATCCGACATGATCAATGGATGCACCACTAGGATGTAGGCCATCGTCATGAAAGTGGTTAATCCGGCTAGTATTTCAGTACGGAAGTTGGTCCGATGATGTTCAAAATCGAAGTACTTGGCAACCGAGGCCTGCCAGCCCGAATAAGGAGGTGGCGACGAGCCAGGCGGTTTTCCGGGTGGCATCGGCTGAAGCTCTACATTTGGCTGAGTCATAAGAAATCTCCGAGAATCCAGGCTTTTTTAAGCCTGCGAGCACGTAATTTTGCATACTGTATACAGTTCGGAGAACCATCATTGTGCCTCATGCTACAGTTTTTGCTTTATGGCAATCGACTGGAGCGCCCAACAAAACGTCCCTCAGAACTTAAGCTCTAAGGGACGTTTTGTTTGATTGAATTGGACTAGGGCTTGACTGACTACTCTAGGTCATGAACTTGTTCGAGCCAGTCGCGCTCTTCTTCAATAGTGGGGAGGTAGGGATAAAGACCCGCCTTAGCGCCGTAGCGATGTTTGGGCAAAACGCCAGACTGCTTGGCCGAGGGCTGAGGACGATGCTTCATGAAGTTGGCAATGGCTTTGCAACTAGCTTGAAGCGTCTGACCAAGTGTTTTCTGACTGGGGTTTTCGGAAGGAACGGAACGGAATGGACTTGACACAATCTAACTCGCAACTAAAACTGTATATTTCGATACCATTCTAGCCAGCAAATTCAAAGTCTGCTAGTGCAAGTGGACAATTTCATCCCAAAGGCTTAGAAGTAGTCGTGTCTGGCAGAGGGGTGTTCTGCTGCACTTTGCTTCCGGCACTTTGCTTCCGGCACTTTGCTTCCGGCACTTTGCTTCCAGCATGATTAATAGCTACAACTCTTTTCAAACAAAGCAAAGTGCTCAGCAAACTGCGCAATGCATTGTGCAGTTTGCTATATCTAAAGCTTTGGCCGAGGGCTCTGAAGTTCTTTGACTACTCGCGACTTGCTAGCCAGTAGGTGTAGCTGGATAGTGGCGATCGCAGTGGCCGCGTCTCGCTGTGCGATCGCCTCATAAACCTGACGGTGCTCTAGCCGAATTTCCAGCACCAGCGGATTTTGCTTCAGCGTCTGGATGCGCAGCAGTGCCATCGCGTCAAATAGCTGGTCGAGCAGCGACACTAGCCGACGATTGCCCGAGCTTTCGGCAATCAAATGATGAAACTGATAGTCCAGGTCCAATAGCTGTAGCAGCGTTTGTACATCAGTGTCTTTTGGATCTCTAGCCTCAGCTTGAATAACGTACTGCTCCAACGCTTTTAGCTGCTGTCTGGTAGCTTTTTCGCAGGCACCTGCTACTGACAGCTTTTCTAGTACCAGACGACAGTCGTATAGCTCAATCGCATCAGTCGCAGAAATAGTCGCGACCTGTAGACCGCTGGTATCAGTAGTGACGAGTCCTTCTTTTTGTAGCTGACGCAGGGCCTCCCGCAACGGCGTACGGCTGACGTTTAGCCATTCGGTGAGCTGTGTTTCTATCAGGCGGCTACCTGGTTCAAATTCGCCTGTCAGAATTCCGGTGCGCAAGGCCATGTAGACCTGTTCATAAAGAGATTTGCGGCGCTGTACGACGGGACGAGCGGAAAGGATAGATGAAGTCACAAGATCACAGTGAAAGAAAAAGAGAATTTAATCGGATTGGCCTAGAGGTACTATTATCTTATCGGTGCATACCGTATACAACAGGAATACTTAGTATATGGATTGTAGCCGAAACGACTTTTTGATCTAAAAACTGCCAGATACACTACTCATCGATACGACATGCTAGAAACCTGGATGATTCTCACCAAAAGAGCAGGCGCACGATTATTGAACGCGCTGATGCTATTTGCGATCGCCCTCACTCTGGCCTCGACCCTGTGGCTGTCTCTATCCACCGTAAGCTGGGCGGCAGGCTATTCGGCTAATCAGTCTGGTAGCCAAGGCAATCAGTCTTTTGGTAACCAGTCCACAGAGCAACCGGCCAACTTAGTCTCCCCAGAGCCTAATGCCAAAATCGCCATCTACCTTCGGCCAGAAGAAGGAAAAAATCGGGTTGGCTACGGTATCGATGGCGATGCTGTCACGGTGATAGAGCAGGTGAGCGACAATCAAAGCAAGCTCTGGAACCACATTCGCTTTGATAATCCTCCCTATGCCGAGGGCTGGGTGCCAGAATCATCGATTTCGCTGAAGTCGGTAGATATTCAGGGACAACAGCAGGCAGATGGCGATCGCTATCTCGGTAACCCGCAGATCAACCAGCAGCTACGGTTCGATCGACAGGACACCAGACAGGGCAACAGACAGGGCAACAGTCAGCAAAACAGCGATCGCGCCTATTCGCATCGGAATCAGAACTGATGAGTGATCTTGATGCGAGTCTATCAGTAGGGGCTAGCCTTGTTGTTGAACATACGGTCCCTCACGGTGAGGGGCTGGCTTTTCGCTGGTGGCATGCTAGGTTGACCCGAACGGCGAAGCGCTTCAAGGGCCACATTCGCACCGATCTGTGCTCACCTGTGAGAGGGCAACTGCCTAATCAGCCGATGAAGTGGTATTCGATTATTCACTTTGAATCAGCTGATCTGCTGAACAAGTGGATAAAGTCGCGCGATCGCGAAGCCCTCATCAACAGCGGTCGAAAAACGTTTGCCTCTTATCAGTTCATCTCTTTTTCAACCGGGCTCGAAGGCTGGTTTTCTCGTGAAACTGGTACCGAGCAAATCGGCTTTGGGCCACCGGCCTGGAAGCAAAATGCAGCGGTCATCCTGGCGCTGTATCCCACTGTGATGATTCAGTCTGCGGTGTTTGCGGCGCTAGGCTTCATGCAGTCTTGGAACATGCCGAATTCGATGATTATCAACAATATTATTACCTCCTCTCTCTTGACCTGGGCGGTCATGCCGTTAGTCACTCGGCTGCTGGGCTTTTGGCTGCGACCCACCCCTCAGCCTGTCTCTTGGAAGATGGAAGCGCTGGGTGTAGTGAGCGTAGTAGCTGCCCTGAGTCTGATGGTGCTTTTCTTCAACAGAATATAAATTAGCGATCGGAAAAACAAACCTATGAGCAACATCTACAGACGGCGAAATGTTGTTCTATCTGTTGTAATTGCAATTAGCTTCCTGCTCGGTTGGAGCTGGCTCGGCTACCTAAAACCAGCGGTTCGAGAAAGTCCATCTGCTGTGGCACAAACAGTTAGCGCCGTTCCAGAAACTTCTTTAAATCAGTCTTCTCTAAAACAAATTCAGGTGACAACAACAGCTGACGAGGGCGTTGGATCGCTGCGCTGGGCAATTGACCGGGCGAATGCAGCACCTGATGATGATCTGATCGACCTTAGCCGGGTTGAAGGTGCGATCGCCCTCCAGAGTCCATTGCCTGCGCTCAAAAGCAATTTGACCCTAGCAGGCAATGGCAATATCACGATTAGCGGCAGTCATCGTCACCGAGTCTTTCAAATTGACGATGGCGATATCGCCTTTCGCGATCTGACGATTGCCGATGGACTAGCCCAGGGCAAAGCGGGCGTCAATGGCAGCGGCGGCGGCGCTGGGATGGGCGGCGGTCTGTTGATTAATCAAGGCGTAGTGCGTTTAGTCCGCGTCACTTTTCTAGATAATCAGGCGATTGGCGGCAGCGGCAGTCAGCGATCGCCAGTGAAAGTGCGAATTCGAGGTCAAGAGATGCCGCATAGGGTTAATCGAGGGGCGGTGAGTAGCATTACTGGAATCAGTCTTTCTGGTTTGTCAGCAGAAGACTTTTTAGAGGTTGAGATTGCTGCTGCAAAGGAGAAAAGTGAGGTGAATCGGGGCGCGATCGCAGGCGTCAACGGCGTCGGTGTCAATGGCATCGGCAGTATTGTCTTTGGCGGCGGCGGTGGCTTCGGTGGTTTTGCGAATGGTGGCAACGGCGGCAACGGCGGCAATGCGGGGGTGAATGGCGGCAGCGGTGGCAATGGCGGCGATGGCGGCGACGGTGGGACCGGTATTTTTGGCAGCTTTGGCCGGTGGGAGGAAGATGGGAGCGTGGGTGCGATCGCCTTTGGCGGTGGCGGTGGCTTCGGGGGCTATGGCAACGCGGGGAATGGCGGCAATGGTGCGAATGCCACGGCAGAAGTTGCGAATGGTGGCAATGGCGGCAATGGTGGGAACGGCGGCTTTGGTAGCGGCGGCGGTGCGGGTGGTTTTGGCGGTGCGGGTGGTTTTGGTGATGTCAGCAATTTTGACGGTAATTTTGACGGTAAGAGCGACGGTAAGAGCGACGGTAAGAGCGATGCTGAAAGCGTGATTGGCCAGGTAGGTAATCTGGGTCAACCTGGCAGGGGTGGGTTTGGTGGCGGTGACGGTGGTATCGGTTTTGGTGGCAGCGGTGGCGGCTTTGGCGGTGCGATCTTTATTCGCTCGGGCCATCTGACCTTGAATCAGGTCACCTTTGACCACAATCTAGCGCTGGCAGGGCCTCTACCTAAAGAACCGGCTGATTCAACCTCTGCTGCTGGACAGGGTAAAGGCGGCGCGATTTTCATGATGACAGAATCGCTAATAGAGCAAAAGGACTCGGCGTCTGCTAGCGTACTTGCGCTGGGTGAACCGCCAGTATTCTCTGACAACTTCGCTGATGATGCTGTGGGGTCGTTGGGTGATAGTAATGATGTCTATGGTGCGATCGCTCGCCAGTGAAGAAAGCTTTTTGAGGAAGCGCCAGGTGGGGTATGGCGATCTGATAAATGCGCTGCTGCTATTCTGCTTGACCATAAGGAGCTTGGTATGATGGGTGTAATAGATGTACAGGCATAGCGGTTACTCGTGAAACGTCGTCAATTCAATCGCCGGTTCATTGGGCTTACGGCTACTGCATTCAGCGTCCCTTTGCTGTCTCGCTGTGCCCTTGATAGCAATACCGCAAGCCATAACAACACTTTGCAGCGGTTTATCAGTCGAGAAGGACTGCTAGAACTCTCTTTGACCGCTAGAGCACAAACGCAAACAATCGCTAAACAGTCCTACAGCGGCTGACTTATAACGGCCAGTCTCCAGGCCCTGTGCTTGAAGCTCGGGCGATCGCATCACCTGCCGAACTCGAAACGCTCTTCCTTTCTCCCGGTGAACGCGCAGAAATGCTCATCCCTGGACAAAGAGAACCCGGCGACTACGAGATCTTCAGCCTGCCGTACGATCGGGGCATTACAGAAATGGCCGAGGCGATGGGCGAGGCCGTCAAGCAAATGCCGGGAGTTGTGCTGCCAAAGCGGGCTGCGATCGCAACGCTTCGCTACGCGCCGAGCCATCATACCGAACCACTGCCACTCCCCAAACAGCTGATTCCGGTCGAACTTCTGCCTGCACCAGACGCAACCCGTGAGTTTGTGCTGAACCACGGCATTGATCGCTCGGCGGGCTCAACGGGCTTTATCATCAACGGTCAGTCCTTTGTAATGGATCGAGTCAATACCAAGGCTCGTCTGGGCCAGGTCGAAGACTGGCGAATCATCAACAAAGCCAGCATGGATCATCCCTTTCACTTACATACCAACCGCTTTCAGGTTATAGAACGCAACGGTCAGCCAGAACGCCCGCTGGCATGGAAGGATACGGTGAGCGTTGGCAGCTACGAAACCGTTACTATCCGAGTCAAATTTGAAGACTTTACAGGTCGCACGGTTTATCACTGCCACATTCTGGACCACGAGGATCAGGGCATGATGGGCATTTTGGAGATTTCATAAGCCGTTGAAGCTGGTCAAAAAGGCTGAAGCGCCGGTCGAAGACCCACCCTATCACTACGTGCCACCCCCTCCAAGGAAGGGAATTTGTCTCGGCTGTGATCAACGTTGCTGGTATCCCAATCGCCGCCGGTATTCTCTATCCTATTTTTGGCTGGCTGTTGAATCCAATTATCGCCGGAGCCGCAATGGCATTTAGCTCAGTCTCTGTCGTCACAAACGCCCTGCGCCTGAGAAACTTTCAACCCAAAGGCATTCGCTAAAGATAGCTATAAACCCATGAAAATACGACTTTCAAAGGCTCGATCAAAGGCTCGATTTCTGAGCACTCAGTTGAGTAAAAACACATCTCAAAAGGCGCAGGTATCTGATGGGGTTCAGACGATTGATATCACTGTCGACGGTGGCTATTCACCCGACCAGATTGTGGTGCAAGCAGGTCAACCCGTGCGGCTCAACTTCCTCCAAAAAGATCCGAGTAGCTGCCTGGAGCAAATTATTCTGCCAGACTTTAGAAAATCCCTGGATATACCCCTAAAATAGGAAACCGCGATTGAAATTCTGCCGAAAAAAGCGGGCAGCTACACCTTGCGAAAACAGAGTCACGAGCTTGCCTTTGAGTCTCATTGTTGTTCTCTTGTTCCAGATGAGTAGTCTTAATAAGACATCTTAAAAGTTAGGAGCCAAAAGAGGGTAACTCGAGAGCCTATCTAAAAAGCACCCCAGCAAAAATAGCGCTCAGCTTTCACAACCGACTCATGGATGCGTCAATGCGCTATTTAGCTCTATCTACAGCTCGGCTTTAGCTATCGACTGTATCAGCGGCGTAAGTCTGCGATCGCCCATTCAAATCTTCTATCCGAGCATTATCGCTATACTTCTCTTGATCAAAATGATAAACCGTGCGAATAGGATAAGGAATATTGATATCTGCCTCGTCACAGGCCTGTTTGAGCGCCAGCATCATCTGCGTTTTCAACCGGCGAACAGATCCCTGGTCTGAACGGGTCCAGTAGCGTACGACCATATCAATAGCGCTGTCGCCAAAGCCGACAATATCTACCTCAATTGCTGGATTAGGAGCTACTTCTTCAACAGATCGAGCGGCTTCTGTGAGTGTTCTAACCGCATGAGGCAAAGGTGTGTTGTAATCTACGCCAATCGCTAGATCAGTGCGCCGATGGGGTCTACCGGTCATTACCTGCACCGGACTAGTAAATACAATAGAATTAGGAACCACTACCAGCTCGCCCTGATAGGTGCGAATCTGCGTAGAGCGAAGCGCAATCTCCTCGACAGTGCCTTCAAAGCTTTCAACGATAATTTGATCGCCTAGAGAAAAAGGCTCTTGAAGCAGTAGCAAAATGCCAGATAGAAAGTTTTTGAAAATATCTTGAAAAGCAAAACCAATGGCGACAGAACCTAACCCCAGTAAAGCGACTAAATCGCTAAATCCTAAATCTGGAAAGGCAACAATACAGGCGAACAAGATCCCAGCCGTTAGCGCCGTTGCATAGCTGGTCTGAATGAGTAAAGACTGTAGCGATAGACTGGTAAGTGTCCTAGAAGCAACCTTGCGCACCCCTTTGCGAACGAGCTCTGCCATCGTCCGAGTGAGCAGCAATATGATGATCGCAAAGAAAACCGCTGGTAGAACAACAACAGCTTGACCCACCAGGTCGATCAGCCTACTTTTGACTTCCTCGAGCAAACTATCCATACCTAATTCCCCATCTCAAACGGCCATTGGCAGTATATACCACTAAAAAGCCCATCACAGACACCCCGCGCTTAGACAGGCTATCTATGATGAGCTATAAAAAATCAGACTACCGTCAGTCTCCTTGCCCATTCTAGCAATCAGACGCTATTGCTAAGAACATCGTCTTGACATTGCTAGTCGAGTGTCGAGCATCTGCGGATGGATCTGTCAGTAAATCGGGCTGTCACCACTTGCGATCGCCCTCTTCATCCACACGCGCCTGACGGATAACATCAGAAATTTCCTCCGCGTCCTTCACGTGGTGCAGCGCTTCTTTCTCACCCTCTTCGCCTTCTACCGTGAAATAAGTCGGCACTTCGATCGGGTTACCAGTAGCATCTTGATAGGCTACGGCGGTCTTTTCGCCCTTCTCTTCTACAGAAGTACCTGGAGGCGCTTCCTTATCACCGGGATTGATATTTTCGGTGCCCGGCTCATTGGGCTCTCTAGGATCGTGTCCGCTTGGATTGTTGTCAGTGGTAGCCATGATCTATGCTTCCTCCCATAGTGTACGAACTTCGCCAGGCATGAACTCTGCAATTTCGGCTGCTCGCTCATCAGAGAGCTCTTCCTTAGTAGCACTGAAAACCGCTTTCACAACGGTGTGCGGGCCAGTTGTCTTTGGCAAGCCGCCTTCTTTCTCAATTCTAAAGAAGAAAGTCTCGTCGCTAAAGTTTAGCTTAGGCCGGATCTGACTGAGAAAACGAACCAACGGATTGGAGTCCTTCCAAAGATCGGCGACCTCTTCCTGCGCTGCTTTTTTGTCTGTATCGACTGCGGATGTGTGAAGTTCACTGGCAACCTCACCTGCGGCCTCTGTCGTCATCAAGTCTCGCATGGTGCGGAAGACGATTTCTGTCAAGTCCCTAGCGTCGTAGATGTCGGCGATGTGGCCTTTGAGCATGACTTTCTCTAGGAAGTCCATGTCTTTTGTCGCAATCGGCGTGCTAGGCCCAGACTCTAGTTCCTTGGGAGGATTCTCGCTCATCTGCTTGAACAAGTCTTTGCCGCTCTGCGTGAGTTCGACGGCTTGAATATCGACGTTATCTGGAAGCGGATTTGGACCAGAGTTGGCGTAGGCATCTCCAGAGAAGTCCGCATTGATGTAGCCTTTTTGATTGAGATAGTCGAGATGAGCCAGAATCTCGGTCTTGTCGGTATTGCGACCGACAAAATCCGCTGCTGTCAAACTCAAAGGAAGGGGCTCGGACGACTCCGGGCGATCGCTCATCTTCTTAAGCAGGATATACGCTAGATCCTCTTTTAATTCTATTGTCATAAAAAATGCTCCAGTAACTCTTTTGAACAGAAGTCGCCCGCAATTGACTGACTTTCAAACTCTGCTTTTCAGGCTTTGTCTATAGTAAGTCAATGGGGGAAACATCTACAGGTATTAGCACACACAGAAATAAAGCTTAGACAGGCAAATTTCGGAAGAGCCGGATTGCTTCCAAGAAAATAAAATACCTTGGAAAACAAGAGCGGAAGGAAACAATCGCTATTCTTTTTCTGATCGGCCTCTCTAGCTGTGCCAATAGTAAGACGGCACGGCTGACGGGCCAGTCAATCGATAGAAGGATAAAACCAGTGCTAAAACCTACCTTCTGACATATATTCAGTTCAGGCAATTTCAATAGTCTTGACTTTTCTCAAGCCTACTTCTTGAGCTTTGGAATGGCTTCTGGGTTTCGGACAGCGGGCGCATCCGATAGCACCGCGATGATGCCAGTTCTACCGGTATCGAGCGCTGCATCGCTCAGCAAATCCAGAACAGTAACGCCCAGTATGCTTTCGATTAATGTCCTGATCTGAGGCTGCATCGCTTCATTGAGATCAGCACGGACTTTCTCCGCTAGCTCTGTCTGACCTTCTTCAACCAGCAGCTTTTCTGGCTGTGTAACCGAATCCTCTAGAACAACGACAAGCTTACTGCTAAATAGCTGACACGACACCTTGCTAGGCTGATGTCCCATGTGTTTTTTGTAGAGAGCCTGTACCTTCTGAGAGAGCTCTCTTTCGATCTGTCCAACAGTTCGCTGTCCAGTTGTTTCCATTTTTTCCTACTACCTTCTACTGACAGTCTGATACTGACAGGCTAAATCTTTCGACGGAATAATATAGGGAATTATCGCCCATGAGCTGTGCCAAAGTAGGATAGGTCATGAGGAAAATGCTTACTCGAAGAACGCCTGCCCAGCTTTTAGAAACGGCTTCTTCTTGAGCAAAGCTTCTGCGGTTTTGTTAATAGTGTTTTACTACCTACAAACAGTTTTATCCGAATCCGCATCTATTCCAGCACCACAAGAGATAGAGATGCCTCATCTTGACATACTTACAAAGGGATAGATATCTACGACGCCAGCCTGACACTTGCCTTTGAGAGTGCTTATAGTACTGGCTTGTAGTACTGGCTTGATGGCACTTGTCTGGCTCTTTTGTCTCTAGACAAAGATGTCGTTTTAGCCGCCTGCTGTCAGAGTTCGCAGGTTTTTTCCAAAGACCTTGTTCGGCAGCTCTGTCTCTAGATGCGTCTGAATCTTCCGTAGGATGGATGGGTTCGGAATTAGTAAAGCGATTGTATGAGTATGCAGACAAATACTTCAAAACAAAGAAGTAGTACAAAGGAGATACAGTATGGCTATTCTTAACCGTCTGAATTGGCAGCTGAGTACGCTAAAGCAGTGGTTCGTCCGGACAGCTTGTCTGGCGATGGTGACCGTTGCGGTTTTTGGCGGTCTAGTTCCTACGGCGTATGCGGTAGGCTCTCAGGCCGCAGCAGACGTGATCAACGAGCGAGCGGCAGCAGAACTAGACAGGGTCTCTGGCGCTGGAACTAGCGATCAGCTAGAAGGCGCTGTCGATAGTACAGTTGGTAAAGCAAAGCGAAGTATTGGCAGGGCTGAAGACTCTGTGGATTTGAACAGCGCTGCTGACCGGCTCGACGGGGCTACTGACCAGCTTAAGGGCAAGGTAAAGAGTGACATTGGCCAGGCGAAAGGAGCTACTGCTGACGCTGCTGAAGATGTCGAAGATGCCGCAGGTGGTGTGGTTGAATCTATCAAAGACTTTTTTAACTAAAGCTTTGTAAAGAGTAATCGTACAAGCAGCAACCGTTCCATAGCCTAGTATTTAAGTTGAGTCATGCGAACTGTCTACTGTACTAGTCGTGTCGCTCAGCTTATTCAGTTTTTACATTCCCGGGAGGAATTTTCCATGAAAAAGATTTTTAGCTATTTTTCTGCCCTGTTTTCCAGCTTGCGTCCGCTGGCGATCGCAACGGCCTGCGCACTCTTTCTTTTCGCCAGCGCTACGCCAGCGCTCGCTTTTGGCAACAGCGGCTCTAGTCCTGCAAAGGGAGTAGAACAGCTAAATGGCGTGCAGAAAGAGTCCGAGAAAGCTATCTCTGGTAAGCTTTCTGATAACAATGACGGCAAGAGCGTAATGAAGAACTCTGCTGAAGGACTCAACGGTGTGCAGGGTGCAGCTGACAAAGAAGATATGTACAGTCCTGAGAGTTCTAGCGCTACTTCTGTAGAAGAAAATATCGAGGAAGCTCTAGAAGAAATTACTCCTTAGTTTCTACTGTTTAGATGGCTTCAATTGGCGATTGGGTGCCGGTATCTTATGGCCGCACAGTCTGTATCAGCCAATAGCAGCGGTCAACTAGCACTATCGAAGGCAAACGCTGTCAGAGGCGAACCGTCAAGCACAAGCAGCTAATAAGGGGTCAGTTGAGACACAGGTTCATCTGACCCTTTGCTGTGTCGATAGGGAGAGACTTCCCCCTTCTGAAGCCCCCTTTTGAAGCCCCCTTCTGAGGATAGAGGGATGCGTAGCGTTGAACCCTGTACTCTACTTTTACAGACCAGGTTTGGCAGAATTTTGCCGCCAGATTTAGCAGGACTCTTAAAGGAAAGCAGTGGAAAATAATATTTCACTTTCAGCGGCAACGGAAACGCTATCGAGTATGGTGCAGGGTGCGATCGCACTGCTACCCAATATCATTATTGGTATTATCATCTTCTTGATCTTTTGGGTTTTGGGAAAGTTCATTCGTACCTTTGTCCGCAGACAAACCAAACACCGAGACACTCGCAATGTGGGCCTAGTGGTTGGCCGGTTGGCTCAGGGCGGACTAGTTATTCTAGGCTTTCTGATTGCATCGACTGTCATCTTTCCTAGCTTCAATCCTGCTGATGCCCTAGCCGCCTTAGGAATTGGAGGTGTTGCTATCGGTTTTGCCTTTAAAGATATTCTGCAAAATTTCCTGGCGGGCATTCTAATCTTGCTGACAGAACCCTTCAAGCTAGAAGATCAGATTATCTTTAATGATTATGAAGGCACTGTAGAGCAAATTCAGACTAGAGCGACTACTATTCGCACCTACGATGGCCGCCGAGTTGTCATTCCCAATGCAGAACTTTTCACTAACGCGGTCACTGTCAACACTGCTTATGACCGCAGGCGTTTGGAATACGACATTGGCATTGGCTACGGTGACAATATTGCCCAAGCCAAAAAGATTATTATAAATACGCTGAACAGCCGCGATGATGTTATCAAGGACCCGGCACCGGAGGCGTTAGTAGTAGATTTGGCAGATAGCACTATCAATATCCGGGCTCGCTGGTGGATCGAACCGCCTAGACAGGCAGACATGGTAGCTTCTAGAGACTGGGTGCTAGAAAATGTCTGCAATGAGCTAGTGGCTGCTGGCATAGATCTTCCCTTTCCTACGCAGCAAGTTCTCTTTCACGATCAGACCGAAGAAACCGATGGCAACCGAGCCAAGCAGCGAGAAGGCTGGCCTATTCAGCCAGAAGGAGACTCGCCAAGGGCTCTCAACCTCTCCCGTTCGGTGCTGGCAATGGTCAAAAAACAGCGAGAGCAAAATGGGGATAGCTAATGCATAGATAATAGTAGCCAGCGATATGAGGCTAGCCAGCGCTAACAGTAGCAAGGTATGTTCTTATCCTGCTGTTCATGTGCAATACAGACTTAGCCACGCTGCCCTAATCACTATGGTTCTAGAAGCCTCAAAGTTTAAATCCTGGTTACTCAATAAGCGCTTCTTTCGCGTTGGCTGGTTCGCTAAAGGTGCTCAGCTCACGCCAGAATCAGATGATTCACTCGCTACGCTACCAGATGATATTTTCAATCAGCTCAGAGATGCGGTAAACGCACTACCGGTGCATCCCCAAGAGACAGAAGCGGTGCTAGACCCGGTAAAATCTGCGATCGCACAATGGCTAGAGAATCCCAACAGTGCCAACAACTCTATCGCTATTCTGGCCCAGCCTGTCTCACCAATTTCTCGAATTGTAGGAGAAACTCTATCCCAACTGATTGTCAAAGAAAAGCACGATCTAAACATCAATCTGCTCGACTGGATAGCCCGCCCGCTCGATAGCACTACCATTCAAAAAAAGATCGAAAAGCAGCTTGGTGCGATCGAGTCAGACTGCTCTACAAACGATCGTTTCGAGAAAGATCGCACCAGACCAGAGCAGATCACTATTATCCCTAACTTATGCTGGTGCTTCTTACGGAGCGCTCAGGGTTTAGACGGAATTGATTACTTGCAAGATACGGCAATGAACGATCCTAGTCAGTTTACTGTATTGGGCTGCGGACAAATCGGCTGGGAGTACCTAGAGTCTACGCTTCAGCTTCATGCCTATTGCGATCGGACGATTTCTATCCCAAAGATTACTGGAGAACAGCTACAGGAATGGATGGAGCCTGTCGTCAAACGGTTTGATATTTATTTTAGCGATGCGGCACTACACAAGCGGCTAGGCGACCTCAATCAGCTTGAGGGAATTCATCTTTCTATAAATAAGCCCATTGAAGCGCTCTCCGAAATCACTCAGGAGGCAGCAGCAACGGCCAAATCTTCTCTACGCTCTGTCAAAGAAACGTTCGATGATGAGGATCATAGCGAAGCAGAGGGCGCTAGCCCCAAGCGTGAGTATTTTGATCGCCTGGCCGATATCTCCGGTGGCGTTAGCATCATCGCACTACAGCTATTTATGAAGTCTCTGTGCTATCGCAAAATTGCCGATCAGCCGTCAGAAGATGATAAGGCAGTTGAACAAGACGCCCAGACAAAACCTCTCCAAATAGATCGCTCTGAGGAACCGCAAAAGAGCGACCGAATAGTTGCTCAACTTCCAAAGCTACCACCTTTGCCAGATCTCAGCCAGAGTGACTTGTACTTGCTATATTCGCTAATGCTTCACGGCGATCTGACGATTGGTTCACTGGCAGAAAGCTTGGGAGATGCTCCCCAGATTGTCAATAATCAGGTGCAAATCCTTCGCAAACAGGGCATTATCGAGCAGCAAAACGGCATGATTAAAGCAAATCCAATTCACTATCCGCGATTGAAGAAAGAACTCGCCAACAACAACTTCATCATTGAGGTGTCCTAGCTCACGATCGCGCTGGCCTCGGCAGAAAGAAATTCACTAGTAGTAAGAGATTCACTGGTAGCAAGAGATTAAGAGATTAAAGAGATGACTTGGTTGATAAAATCGCCCGTATGGGCCTTGATAGCTCAGACAGCTGGAGATTCAGCGAAAAAAGCGGCCAGCGATACCGCTAATCAGACCAGAGAACTACTCGGTAAAATTACCGCGCCCAAGATTATTCAGGCGCTGATTATTGTTGTTATTTCTTATCTGACGATCAAAGGTGTGGATGCCCTGGTAATCTGGCTATCTGAAAAAGTAGCCAGGCATAACCGGCTGCGTATCAAGCAGTTTCAGCCGTTCATTCGGACTACTGTGATGACCATTACGATCATCTTGTTGATGAACCTATTCCTAAATCTTTCAAGAGAAAACGTGCTGGCGGTGACTGGTACGGTCGCAGTCGCGCTGGGCTTTGCTTTCAAGGACTATGCCAGCTCAATCATTGCTGGCATTGTGGGGCTGTTTGAAGCACCGTATCGGGTCGGGGATAGGATTGCGATCGCAGACGAATACGGCGAGGTCATCAGCTATGGACTTCGAGGCATCCGTCTGAAGACACCTTCTGACAATATTGTTACCGTTCCACACAGCCATATCTGGACCAACGCAGTCTCTAATGCCAACATGGGTGAGCTAGAGGCGCAGGTAGTCACAGAGTTTTATCTAGCTCATGAAGTCAACCCCGAGAAAGTAGAAAACATCTTGTATCGGATTGCCTACACCAGTAAATACACACACCTGAAGCTGCCAATTGTCGTCGTCATGTCCGAGCACAGCTGGGGTAGCCTATACAAGCTACGCTCTTATCCGTTAGATGCTAGAGACGAATTTTCCTACAAAACGGATCTAACAATTAGAGCAAAAAAAGAGTTTGCTAGACACCATCTGCCCTATCCAAAGCGATTCGACCTATTGGAAAACGAAGGTGAGTGAACAATAAAAAGGGAAACTCAAAGGCAAAGGTAAAAGAAGAGGGCCATAGCAATATATGCTGGCCCTCTTCCTTCTTATTTCGAGCGTGACTAATGCTTTGCTTAAAGCAAAGTATGATCAATCAGTCTCTTCAAAATGACTAGCTTACTTCTTGTCGATCACTGCATTGCCGTCAGAGGTAACGTCCAACTCCTCTCGGCGAATGGTAGCTTGTTCAGTAGCCATCTCTTGCGATTTCTCTTTTCTGACATTGACTTCTTCAGTCATCACTGTTTCTTTGCGAATAGCGGCCTGCTCTTCGTACACCTCTACGCGAGCTACTTCGCCATCGTTGAAGGCGTGAGGAGTAGTCTCAGCTACAGCTGTAGTGGCCGCAGTCCGCTCAATCACTACCCGCTCTTTCTCTAGCGGAATAGAGACGCTAGCAGTCTCGGTCTCTACTCGCTTGCCAACCACGACATCGCCAGTTTTAATAACGTTCTTGTCTGCAACCAGACGCTCTTCGTACAACCGGATAGGATGATTGTCATCTACATCGGCTGTATACAGATCAGCGTCTCTCTCATAGGTGTAGCTGTCTTGGTCGTATGCAGCAGTAGCCCCTACAGCAGCAGTGGTCCCTACAGGTGTGCTTTGGCTAGCTGAGTTTTCACGATAGACGCCGCGTACGTTCTCTTCATAGTCGTAGTCAACTGTCATATCGCTGTCATACTCGGGCAGGCTTTCGACTTGCTCCTTTGTTAGACCAGCTACATAGACTCGCTTTTGGTCATTGTCAAACCGAGCGCGGCCAACCGGAAGCAGCACTTTCTTACCAAAGAACCAAAAACCTGTATCTACAATCAAATATCGAAACTGACCATCGGTATCGTCGAATAGACCATCCTCTACAGATCCGACCTTGTCGTCTCCATCTGCATATACGCTGTAGTCTTCTATGTGACTAAGATTGTTATCGCTAAAAGTATTGCGGTAGTCGGGGTACGTTTTTTTAAGACTTGCAAGTGGCATGGGTGTTTCCTCTTTTGTAGTGAATTACATATCAAGTCTATGTGATACAGATTCTGTTTTCATTGCATAGAAGAAAGAGATTCAGTTGTTTCTTCTACTCATCTTCTACTCATATAGAGATACCCGATGAAATCAGCGGTACACAGACTTCTTAGCGTCTAGAAGAGAATGAGCGTAAATAGCAAAAAGGACGATGCGAAAAACTGCATCATCCTCTTTTTTTAGCTCAGTTGTAGAAAAGAAACTTTACAGAACTACACGCGGTCTATCGAACAACAGTTGCTCTTGGTTTCTTTGCACCAACGGTAGAACCGATGAGCGCAGCAACCAAACCTAGCAAAGAGCCGATTAGAAAAGAGACACTAGCTTTTGCAGCTGTAGCTGCGTATTGGGCTCCTTCTGCGGCAGTTATGTTGGGAACGGCCTCGGCAACCTGATCAGATCCGGGTAAGGAAGCACCACCGGGCTCAATGACTTGAGTGAGTGCGCCACCTGCGTTGGCAGCTAGTACGCCGAAAGTTCCAGAGACGCCGCTAGCTAGCAGCCAACCGCTGATAACCAGAGTGGTCGCCCACATGATCGTTGCGTTCAGCATTGCGGTTTTGCTATTCATAGGTCCGCAGGACGAAGCCATTGTCCATGCACCTAAAAAGAGAGAAATTAATAGGCTGACGACGGCCCATATGCCAAGGCCTGTGCCTATTGCACCGGGTGCAGCCTCACCGGCTGCAAAGCCACCGACCGCTGCGCCCAGCGCACTCAGCATTAATTGTGAAACGATAGCTACTACAATTCCGGCGAAGATAGGCCCCCAGCGGACAGTGTCATGGTATTCGGCAATTGGAACTGTGGTAGTAGCGGGGATAGCAACACCGGGGTTGACTCTGCCTGGACCTGGATCGGTCCTGTCTGTTGTGTATGCCATTGTGCAAAGACTCCTTAACGTCTGGTTGTATTCTGGTTGTGTTTAAGTTCGGTCGTGTTTTAAACGGCGTGAGGCAATAGTATGAGCGCATCGAAGTTGTTTAACCATCCCAAAGGTTGAGCCTCCCCATGCAAAAAGGCATAGATTATTCTGTAGCACCAATCACTAAAACGCAGATCGACGGACTACGTTCACGAATGTGTTCGACTGCTTCAAATTTCTTATTGAATTTTTCTTTCTACTGAGGGACGGAAAACTAGTCTTCGGTAAACCATTGTATGGAGTAGACCTCTTAGCTAAACGTCCACTTATCCAAACACTTTGCAGCCCTATGACTGACCCTATAAATGCTGGCGATCGCACGCCATCGTCCATCCCCATGAGATCGTTAGAAGAGTCAATCCCGGTAGAATCTTCTGCACCTATTTCGGAAGAATTTGCCGCTACTAGAGAGACAATCACAGAAAGAGAACCTGCTGCTCAGACGCTGCTGACAGAAACATCATCTGTCGTGAAAACGCCGCCTGTACAACCACCTGCTGCCTCCAGCACTGTAGCTAGCGACCCGGTTGGCAGTTCCAATTTACCTATTCAGCTCTACGAAGAGCGTCTAGTTACGCAGACTCGCAGAATCAAAACGGGTGAGGTCAAAATATCCAAGCGCATTGTCACAGACAGCGCGAGTGCGGATATTCCTGTGACAAGAGAGAAAATTATTATAGAGATCGAATCTATTTACAGCGGAGAGACGAGGCTAGACATAGGCGACGCTGAGACTGCTGAGGACGGCTCTATTCGTATGGGTATCTACGAAGATCAGGCGCTCTCCTGTCGCACAATAGTGCCTTACCAAAATGTTTCTGTGCGAAAAGAGGTTGTAACAGACACGGTCACGGCACAAGAAACAATACGAAGAGAAGAAATAGACATCACAACAGAGGGAAACCCATCAGTAGAAGAAAAGTTCATGGAAGGATAGGTTTGTCGATTGGTTTAAGCTGTTAACGGTATCCGTCTTTTGGCCTTATTTTTTCCATGTCTCTAGTTTCCATGTCTCTAGATAGCAGCGTCGACCTACTAGCTCGACAGATGATTGCCCAGCGTCAGGAAACCGGGTGGCGACGGGCGATTGAAGATAGCCTGCTGATTACCGGGCGGAACTTGATTCGGCTGAAGCGGAATCCGATTGTGATTGTTGCGATCGCAATCTTCCCTACGGTATTCCTTTCTGGCTTTTGGATCATCGGCCAAAAGCTGATGGCTCGCCAGGGGGTTGACTATATTCAGTACCTGGTTCCAGTCATCAATATCCAGGTGCTTTTCTTTGCCGGATTGGGCTCGGCTATCATGCTCGCCAAAGATATCAAAACCGGGATGATGAATCGCTGCCGAGTCATGCCTATTTCTAGGGTCGCCGTCGTTGCCGGACTGGTTATGGCCTATATGGTGCGTGCCTTTCTCGCGACAATCATTCTGTTTTTTGTTGCCTATGGCTTTGGCTTTCACTTCTACGGCGGCCCCTTTGCCTGGATCGGCTACTTCACCCTTGTTACCGTTTTCACCGCCACCTGCATTACTGGCTACAGTATTCTCGCCCTCAAACTGCGCGATCCCACACTGGTAGACGCTGTGGCCATTATTCCATATACTCCTCTCTTGCTCTTGAGCAATGGATTTAGCCCCACAGAGAACTTTCCAAACTGGCTACAGCCTTTTGTCCGCTATCAGCCAGTCAGCATTACCTGCGATGCACTGCGAGCACTTTTGGGCGGCGACCAGGCAGGACTCTCTTTGTTTATCGCCAGCCTGGTTTGGCTGCTTGGCCTTTTGCTCATCTTGGGCTTGTGGTCTGTTCGACTTTACAAGAAATTATCTTGAGCAACTATCCCTCTATATAGTAAAGACACCTCTATATAGTAAAGACAACTGAGTAGTCACAATCCCATGACAAGTTACACTCCGTCGCTAGATACCCCAGAAATTGCGGCTATGGTCGCCGCCCGTCGTGAGGGTGGTCTGCCGAGAACCCTTCATGACATCGCTATCGTGGCCTGGCGAAACATACTGATAGACATTCGCAATCCTGCTTCTGTACTAGTATCGACTGTTTTTTCGATCTCTCTCCTATTTGTTTTTACCGCTAGCTTTGCCAGGGTGGTTTCTCCAGACGAAGGCTTCAGCGGCTACGCTCAGTTCCTACTGCCATTTATTATTGTTCAGGGCCTGCTGTTCAATACAGTAAATATCAGCAATCTGTTCTATGAAGACCTCGATAGCGGCATAGACGTGCGACTGCGGGTTATGCCAATTGCCCGCTTTGCCGCTGTTGGCGGGCGACTGCTAGCTTCTGGTGGACGGCTACTGTTTCAAACCACTGGCGTCGTTCTAGCTAGCTATCTGATTGGTTTTCGGTTTCAAGGAGGCTTGCTGAGCATGTTTGTCTTCTTGCTGCTGCCAGTGATCTTTTCACTATCTTTTGCTTTATTTGGATTTTATATTGCGATTGGTGCAAAATCAGCCGAAGCCGTTGCCGCTGCGCTCAACCCGTGGATACTGCCGCTCACGTTCATGAGTACTGGCTATGTTCCAGCAGAAGGCTTTCCAGACTGGGCGCAGGGCGTTGTGACTTACAATCCTATTTCCATTGTTGTCAATGCGATGCGAGCCCTCTCAGCGAACGAACCGGCCTTTCGCTCGATCGGCATTGTTTTACTGTGCAGCCTGCTGCTGATCTCGGCCTTTGGATCGTTGACAGTCAGGGCCTATAAAAGAAGAATATGATGGATCTGTAAGCTACTAGACCCCTCACTAAATTTTCACCATGTCAACCTCTCAGCATTATGACATCATCATCATCGGCACTGGCGCAGGGGGCGGCACGCTAGCCCATCGCCTGGCACCTAGTGGAAAGAAAATTCTTGTGCTAGAGCGAGGTGCCTTCCTACCCAAAGAAAAAGCCAACTGGAGCACGTCTGCTGTCTTTCGCGATGGTCGCTATCAGACTAGTGAGACTTGGGCAGACAGAAAGGGGAATGATTTTAATCCTGGGACGAATTACTGGGTAGGTGGCAACACGAAGTTCTATGGGGGCGCGCTGTTTAGACTCAGAGAAAAAGACTTCGATGAAGTGCAGCTACACGAAGGCACCTCTCCTGCCTGGCCGCTAAAGTACGGCGATTTTGAACCGTACTACGATCAAGCCGAAGCCCTCTACCAAGTACATGGCAAGCAGGGATTAGATCCTACCGAGCCACCCCGTAGCAGTGACTATCCTTTTCCGCCGGTCAGCCACGAGCCTCGCATTGCTGGCCTCGACAAAGCTTTTCAAAAAAGAGGACTTCAACCTTTTTATCTACCGCTGTCGATCAAGCTAAACGAGAAAGACGCTTTTTTAAGTGAATGTATTCGCTGCAATACATGCGATGGATTTCCTTGCTTTATCGATGCTAAAGCCGATGCGGATGTCAGCTGCGTTCGCCCGACGATGGGAAAAGAGAATGTGCATTTGATTACAGAAGCAAAGGTAAACAAGCTACATACCAGCGATTCTGGTAAGGAAATTACGGGTGTCGAAGCGGAGATCAACGGAGATCTACAGACCTTTTCTGGAGACATTGTTGTGGTTGCCTGTGGTGCGGTCAATTCTGCGGTCTTACTGCTCAATTCGGCGAATGATCAGCACCCAAATGGACTCGCGAATAGCTCTGACCAACTGGGTCGAAATTTTATGAAGCATCTGGCGGCGGCGATTGTGGGGCTGACGCTAAAAGAGAATCAAAGCGTGTTTCAAAAGACCCTGGCAATCAATGATTATTACTGGGGTGAGCCAGGCTTTGACTATCCGATGGGCCACGTACAGCTGCTGGGCAAAGTGAACCATCGGATGCTGGCATTAGACGTGCCAAAGATCGCACCGACGTTTGCTCTACAGCTTGCGGCTAAGAGAACGGTGGACTGGTGGCTTACTGGAGAGGATGCGCCTACTCCTGACAATCGAGTCATGGTGAAGAATGGAAAGATTACGCTGAACTACACACCGAACAATATGACGGCGTTTAAGCGACTGGTTAAACGCTGGGTCAAAGTGGTGCGTGAAGTGGATAATCAGGGCAGCGTGCTGCCGGTATCCTGGTACTTTAGTAAGATTTTGCCGATTGGGGCGATCGCACACCAAGTCGGCACCTGTCGCTTCGGCACCGATCCAACAACCTCCGTCCTAGACCTCAACTGCAAAGCCCACGACATAGACAACCTCTACGTCGTAGACGGCAGCTTCTTTCCCTCTAGTGCCGCTGTCAATCCTTCACTTACCATCATGGCCAACGCCATGCGCGTAGGCGATCATTTAATAGAGAGAATGGAATAATCTGGCATCGAAGGCACTCGAACCGATAAGCTAGCATCAAAACGTTATCTGATGACCTATGCCCTGGTTTGGTTCGCCTCTGAAAGGATTGTCTAGAAAGCACAGAGCGTTTGGCCGCTGGGTGCTGGTGTTGGCTTTGGGCGCGATCGCGGCCACTGCTTGCAGCGCTGATGGCCGCGCAGTTATCGAAAACTCACCCACCGAAACGAGTGCAAACAGCGAGACTTTTGATGTTTCCGAATGCAGGTTTTACCCAATCTACGCTGAAGACGGCACGGAAGATACAGAACCAGAACCTTCTATTCTTTCAATTATCCAGGGAGAGAACGTCAGGCTCAGCCCGGTGATGTGGGAAGGTGAGCTCTGTCTGCAAACAGCTAGCGCGTTGCATAGCCCCAACGGTAGTCAGATCGCTACAGGAGACGTGGACGGCATCGTGCGTTTGTGGGATACCAACGGCACTCAGCTAGATATGCGCTCACCCTTTGACGGCCCTAGCTGGCGAACATCCTATATGGTGTACAGTCCGGATAGTAGGCAGCTAGCGATCGCAGGTGGCAGATATCATCAAGTAGCTCTCTGGAATCCTATAGAAGATACCATGATCGGCCTCTCGGACGAGCTGAGAGGCGGCATAGAATACAGTCCGAACTCACAGCTACTGACTATTCTTGGCGTTGGCGGTGCGGTTGGCCTTTGGGATAGGGAGGGTAACAGCATTGCCGCCTTGGAATATCCAGGACAGCCTATTTCACTGGACGCAGACTTTAACCCAAGTAGCGATCGGATAGTGACTGATGGCCGCGATGGAACGGTTCGCCTGTGGGACACATCAGGCAACCAGCTAGCGGTCCTGTCCGGGCATCAGGGAAATTTTGAACAGATTACCTACAGCCCCGATGGAAAACAGATTCTGACATTGATGGGGGACAACGTTGCCCGACTATGGGATGCCAATGGTAATTCTCAGGGAACGTTGAGCAACTATTCCCAAGAGATAATAAGGCTAGCCTACAGCCCAGATAGTCAAAAGATTGTGACAGGTGGATATAGAGGAGAAGCCTTACTTTGGAACTCTCGCGGGCACAAGCTAGCAGCACTAGAAGGTCATTCCGAGGAAGTCCGCTATGTTATGTTCAGCCCGGATGGCGAACAGATCGCAACTGCTAGTCCAGAAGAAAGCACCGTTCGCCTGTGGGATAGCAATGGCAATCCGCTAGCGGAGATAGAAGCGCATCCCGGCGGTGTCACAGCATTGCAATATAGTCCAGATAATCAAATGATTGTCACAGGCGGTCGCGATGATGCCGTGCGGCTGTGGGATAGGAGTGGAAAGCCATTGGCCGCCATCGAAAGCACGCCAGAAGACGGCGGCTTTCTTAGCTTCACAACGCTAAGCTTCAGTCCAAATAGCGATCAGCTATTAGTCGTCGGACCATTGAGCGATGCGACCTACCTGTGGGATATCGCTTTCGTCAAGTGATCTAAGAGGCCGCAGCAAAGAGTTCTCTGTAATCATCTGGCAAATCGTTCTTGATATTGTCAAATTCACCGGCGCTAACCGCTGAGTTCAGCACAGAAAAGACTCCTTTAACATGAGCGGCGGCGGCAGTCGAGTCAACGCCTTCAACTTTACCAACACGCTCGTAAAACTCTTGAAGAGAGAAGTACTGACCGTTCTTGCCTTCTCGTCCGCGCAGGTGCTGGCCGATTTCTTCTGGTAGCTGAGCGGCTAGGTTGCTAGCTTCATCTCCTATTATTCTCTCTTTGAGCGTTTCTAGGGTAGCCTGTATTGCCTTCTGTGCTTTCTCTTTGTCGTCTATTTGAGCTGCGGTTTGAACTTGCTTGATAATCTCGCTGTACTGCATCTGTAATCTCTTAGGTTGTGCAGCTACTATCATCAAAGGTTTCTTTTGAATCTTCCTCCTTAATTAGAAGGAAACCCAACGAGGAAATTTCGACCAAATAGAGCACTATCCTTTAGTTTGGCCTATTCCTCTTTGAAGGTAAGGGACATGAAGCCTGCTATTGCTGACAACACACGAGAAAGCCCCTATTCCTTTACGTTAGTGAAGTAGGGGCGTATATGTCTGAGCTTTATGACTAGGCTCAGGCTCTAATGTTTACTGAATCTGAGGTTTACCAAATGTGATTTTTGAGCGGATTATTCTCCTTCCGGCTCAGTCGTTTCAGGCATTGGCTCCGCAGCGCCACTATCGTCAGTCATTGGCGTTTCTTCGGTCATTGGTTCTTCGATCGTCTCGTCTGCGGTTGGGTCAGGCGTTTCGACTTCTGGCTCCGCACAAGCGCCTAGAATCAACGTGGTTCCCAAAATCAACGGCAATCCAATAAGCTTAAGTTTCATCTTAGGTTTTCCAAACAGGTACACCGCCTTATCTTCTGTGGTTAAATCTGCTCTGCCACCTGTCTTAAGAAAGAAGCACATACCTCCCAAAGATGTATAAGACGGAAATCAGGACAAAGTTTGCATCGAAAGCGTCATCTCGATTACAGCTAGCGTTAAGTCATCTCCCTAGAGTAGAGTAAACGTTTCTCTGGCATCGTCGATCATGACGCCTCAAATTATTGTCTATGGGCTGGACTCTATTGGGTATGGCATTTTGTGTCTGCTACGCCAGCAGCAGGCCGCTGTGGTTGGGGTCAATCGATATCCGATTCCAGGAGAAGATGAAATTGTCGTAGGCGATCTGTTGCTCACAGAGACGCTGCGTAGAGCGGGTGTCGAAACGGCGCAAACGATTGTCATTGCCAATAATGACGATGCCACTAACTTGGAGATTTTGCTACAGGCGCGGCTGCTCAATCCGCGCATTCGCATTATCAATCGACTGTTCAATCACAGCCTGGGCGATCGCCTAGATCGCACCCTGCTAGATCACACCACCATGAGCGTAGCTGAGCTGTCAGCGCCAATCTTTGCCTTTGCAGCGATGAGTCAAGTAGCGATCGGTCATCTCCAGCTATTTCAGAGCATCTGGCCAATCTACGAGGAGCGTATTCATCGCGATCATCCCTGGTGCGATCGCCCCATCAGCGAACTTTGGGACGACCGCTCCCGTATGCTGATCTACTACCTGACTTCGGACGTAGAGATTAGTCTAATCGAGGCCATTAGTCTGGATCGGCGATTGCAGGCAGGCGATCGCCTGATCATCGGCACCCGTCCCAGTATCGAAACTCAGCGCTCTACCCTGAGCGAAAAGCTCAAGAAAAGCCTGCTATGGCTAGAGCAGTTTCGGCGCTATCTGCGGCCTGGCCTGATTGTCAGCTTTTTTCTACTGATGACGATTGCGATCGCCACCTTTACCTATATTCTCTTCGGCTGGGAGCAGAGCACCATTGTCGATGCGCTCTACTTTTCGGTCGGTATGATCACCGGGGCGGGCGGTAATGAAGACATTGCCGAAAAATCACCCGCCATCTTGAAAGTGTTTACAGCCGTGATGATGCTGATTGGTGCTGGTGTGATTGGCATCTTTTATGCGCTGCTAAATGATCTGGTGCTGGGCAGTCGACTGCGGGCGTTTTGGGATGTGGCAAGGGTGCCAGCGAAGGGGCACTACATTATCTGTGGCATGGGCGGAGTGGGGATTAAAACTGCCCAGCAGCTGCTGGCGCAGGGGTACAAAGTTGTTGTGATCGAGCGCGATGACGACAGTCGATTTCTCAGCGTGGCCCGCTCGCAGCAAATCCCGGTGATTTTAGCTGATGCCAGTCTGCCGCTAACTTTGCAAACTGCAAATATTGACCAGGCAACCGCCCTGATTGCCGCCACCAATGACGATATGGTCAACCTCGAAATTGCGCTTACGGCCAAAGAACTCGCGCCTCATCTATCGACTGTGGTACGCAGCAATAATCCCAATCTTGCGAACCGAATGGCGCAGATATTTGACTTTACGACCGTGTTAAATCCCTTTGAGATTGCTGCACCGGCTTTTTCGGCAGCGGCGCTAGGTGGGCGCATCTTGGGCAGCGGTGTGACTGGCGATATTTTGTGGATTGCGCTTTCTCTTTTGATCACGCCTACCCATGGCTTTTGTCATCAGACGGTTCAAGAGGTTGCGATCGCAGCCGATCTAGTGCCGCTTTATTTACAGTGCGATCGCAAAAACTTCCACAGTTGGGATCTGCTGAACGCCGTTCTAGAACCTGGCGATGTCCTCCATCTCACCATTCCTGCCAAGAATATTGAACGTCTCTGGCGCACTCGTCAGGAGAAACCAGCGTCAAAGGGAGCTAGAATACAAACTTTCGACCGGGCCTAAAAAGCTATCAAAGGCAACCTCAAACAGATCGCTTTCGCGCAGCTGCTTTTCAAACTCTGCCCAATTTTCCACCTTGTCAGTCACTGATGAATTTTTGTCTTGCTTCCAAAATCCAATATCGAACTCGGTATCCGGAGAATCTAAACAGACGCCCATTGAGTCGCTGATCTGCTTACAAACAAAGATTAGGTTTTCTCGATTTGACCCATGAGTAAATTCCTCATACCTAAGTACTTTAATTTCTCGATGATGAGCTTTCGAGTACTGATTTGCGCATAGTTTGTAGTAATCGTGGCGCTTGTGATACCAGTCAATAAAGTCTTCTATATGCAGCGTTGGCTTGATTTTGGTCGTGTCTAATCTCAGCCACTCATCTTTTGTGGTTGCTTTGACAAAGGAAATATAGGTATCGATTACTCTGCGAGTAACCGCAATAGCCTCGTAGTCTCTGATCAGTTGGGCTAGTGTCTTGATGGGTAAATGGTCTTGAAATACTTTGAATGAGAGAATTTTTTGCTGGGCTGACAGATGTTTTTGGATCAGGTCTATGATTTGATCAGGACTGCTTTTGAAGCGGGCAATGAGGGTGCGATCGCTTCTACTGGTAAAAGGCCAATTTTGCACTTCGCACAAGTCTTTCACTTCCGCATCCGTCATCATGACGGCTACATTCGCAAAAATCTCATAGTAGGCCGCGATCTGAGGATGGTGGCCTAGAAGATCGCACAGGTAATTAGTACCAGTGCGTTCAGAAGCAATAATCACCAAGGGTTTAGCTAAAATTTCCACCATTCTCAAGCATCGATGAAACTAGTACTGCTCTAAACTAGTAATGCTCTATGGCGTCATTACAACTTTGATACAGTTGTCTCTCTTTTCTTGAAATATTTTGTACCCTTCTGGCGCATCATCTAGAGAAATTCGATGCGTAATAATAGCAGTTAGATCAATATCTCCTTTCTCGATCTTTTCCATTAAAGGCTGCATATATTTCTGCATGTGGGTTTGTCCCATCTTCCAGTTCAGTCCTTTGTTCATGGCTGGCCCCATCGGAAACATGTTCAGAAATCCAGTATAGACACCAGGCACAGAAATGTTTCCACCTTTGCGACAGCATTTAACCATCTGCTGCAACACATAGGGATGCTGAAGCTGCTTGTCTAGCTTTGCAGTACTTTTGATGCTGTCAAGGATGCCGGTCATCGCGCCGCTGCCGTGGGCTTCCATACCCACCGCATCGATACAGGCTGCTGGACCCATGCCGTCTGTCATCTCCATCAGTTTCGAGTACACCTCGTCGGCATCGAAGCTGTCAATAGTTTCGACATTCGCGTAGCTTTCTGCCAAGCGCAATCGTTCTGGCACGTGGTCAATGGCAATTACTCGGCCAGCACCGAGCATCCAGGCGCTTTTCATCGCAAACAGACCGACCGGGCCACAGCCCCAGATGGCAACGGTGTCACCTTCTTTTATGTTGGCATTCTCTGCTCCCATGTAGCCAGTTGGGAAGATATCAGAAAGAAAGAGAACTTTCTCATCAGGCAAATGATCGGGAACTTTAACAGGTCCGACATCGGCATAAGGGACGCGCACGTACTCAGCCTGTCCACCTGCAAAGCCACCAGTAATATGACCATAGCCAAAGATGCCTGCTGCTGCGTGGCCCATTTCGCCTCTGGCTAGATCCTCATTGGGATTGCTAACGTCACAAAGGGAGTAGAGATCTTGATTGCAGAAGAAGCAGCTACCGCAGGAAATGGTGAAGGGAACAACGACGCGATCGCCCTTCTTCAATTTCGAGACAGACGAGCCCGTCTCTACGACTTCGCCCATAAATTCATGCCCTAGAATATCGCCCTCTTTTAGCGTTGCCACCTTGCCGCCGTACAGGTGCAGGTCCGATCCACAGATAGCAGTCGCCGTGACTCGGATAATCGCGTCTCCGGCCCGCTCAATGGTTGGATCAGGCACGTTGTCTACTCGTACATCTTCTTTGCCGTGCCAGCGCAATGCCTTCATACTCGATGATTCCTTAGCTGTTGTTTCCCACCACCAGAGTCGTCGTATAGAACAGATCGAACATCTTCCTAGAGTAGTACGTTTCATTCATCTACCTGCTGATTTCGATCGGTCAAGGTAGGCTGATTGTTAACCTTTTGATAATCTCATCTTTATGTATGGCGGTGTGTTATCTGTTAGCTTCCAAGCTACGGCGCAGCGCTTAGGCCGTTCACTATCGCAAGAAAGCTTATGTTTGACTTAATCATTACGGGTGTTGTCGACGGATCGCTAAGTAATGGATTGCCAAAAGCAATTGAGTTCTACGTGGTCAATGACATTTGCGATCTGAGCGCGTACGGCTTTGGCTCAGCAAACAATGGCGGCGGCTCGGATGGGCAAGAATATACGTTCTCTGGTTCGGCGAGGGCGGGCGACTATTTGTATGTATCGAGTGAGTCGGCAGGGTTTACTAGCTTTTTTGGCTTTGCGCCGACGGATACAGCAGGAGCGGCAAACGTCAATGGAGATGATGCGATTGAGCTGTTCAAGAATGGCGAGGTGATCGATGTCTTTGGCGATGTGGCGGTGGATGGGCAAGGCGAACCCTGGGACTATGGCGATGGCTGGGCGTATCGGGTGAGTCAGACGACGGCGGATGGTGCCTTTGAGCTAGATAGCTGGCGCTTTAGCGGGCCAGATGCGCTGGATGATGAATCTTTGAATGCATCTGCGGCGTCCCCTTTTCCGGTGGGAACTTTTTCGACAGGAGATACTGTAGAAAATCCCGCTCCGCCAGATCCAACACCAAATCCAACACCAGATCCAACAGAAAATCCTCAGCCCGGAGATTCGGGGCAGTTTACCCGTATCAGCCGCATTCAAGGATCTGGGCCTACGAGCCCTTTGGTGGGTGAGCAGGTGAGTGTGGAAGCGGTAGTCGTTGGAGATTTCCAGGGAGCTGATGGACTAAACGGTTTCTATCTACAAGAGGAGACTGTTGATTCGGACGGGGATAGCGCTACGTCTGAAGGGTTGTTTGTGCTAGATGAAGCGTTTGGCGTGGATGTAGCGGTGGGCGATCGCGTCCAGGTAAGCGGCACCGTAGAAGAGAGATTCGACAATCTTACCGCGCTAATAGATGTGACTAGCGTAGTGCCAAGCGGTCGGTCTGATTTGCCAACGCCTGCGACAATTAATTTTCCACTCTCTTCTGACTCTGTTCTAGAGGCGGCAGAAGGTATGCTGGTGACCATTCCACAGCAGCTATTCGTCACTGAATACTTCAATCTGGATCGGTTCGGAGAGATCAGGCTCTCTTCGGACGGGCCGAGCAACGCACCTGGAACAGATGGCAGGCTCGACCAGTTTACGCAGTTTAATGCGCCGGATGCGACTGCACTAGCTGACTATGAGCGGGCGATCGCACTACGCCAAATCATTGTCGACGACGGCAGCACCCAGCAAAATCCCAGAACTCTCGTATTAGGTCGCGGTGGTCAGCCGCTGAGCGCGACTAATCTATTGCGGGGCGGGGATACCGTTACAGGATTAACCGGCGTTCTCAGCTTCGACTTTGGTAACTATCGCATCCAAGCAAACCAGGGAATCGACCTACAGCCAACGAACGAGAGAGCCCTAGCGCCTGCTGATGTCGGTGGCTCTCTAAAAGTTGCCAGCTTGAATGTGTTGAACTTTTTCACCACTTTGGATGCTTCTGGCAATCCGGGCAGCGGTCCGAACAGAATTTCACCCCGGGGAGCCAATACGCCAGCAGAGTTTGACCGTCAGCTACAGAAGCTGGTGACGGCAATCGAAGGGCTAGATGCGGATGTTGTGGGTTTAGTTGAACTGGAAAATGAGTTTGCCGACACGAATGGCGACGGGCAGTTTGCGGTGGGCCGACTGGTCGAGGCTTTGAATGCTAGCGCAGGCGTGGGAACTTATGAATTTGTCTCGCCGGGGCAGTCTTTTGTCGATACGGGCGATGCGATTTCTGTCGGGGCGATTTACAGAACAGAAAGCGTGAGAATTGCGCCGGGAACGACGGTGGAGATTTTGAGTGATGTGGATTTGCCCGCATTAGGTATCAGCGCACCTGTCTTTGATGGCGCGAGTACAAACCGTGCCCCGTTAGCAGTGACGTTTGAAGAGATTGGCAGCGAGGAGAGATTTACGATGGCGATCGCCCACTTCAAGTCAAAAGGTGGCAACGGCAGCGGCGACAATGCCGATACTAGCGACGGACAAGGCAGCTTCAACGGCACCAGAGTACGCGGCGCGGCTGCTTTGAGCGCTTGGCTAGACACAGACCCTACTAATAGCGGTGACTCTGATTTTCTGATTGTGGGAGATTTGAATGCCTACGCCCAAGAAGAGCCAATCACTATCCTAAAAGAGGAAGGCTATACCGATTTAGCAGAACAGTTTCTAGGCACAGATGCGTACTCGTTTGTGTTCGATGGGCAGCTTGGCACCTTGGACTATGCAATGGCAAACGAGTCATTAAGTGCTCAGGTAACAGGGGCAACCGAATGGCATATCAATTCGGATGAGCCAGACGCAATCGACTACAACCTGGACTTCGAGCGCGATCCAGCTTTGTTTGATGGTGATACGCCTTTTCGCACTTCGGACCACGATCCGATACTGATTGGCCTGAACCTTTCCCAAAGATAATACCGACGCTAGGGAAATCGCAAAACAACAAAATCTCTGATGCCCTCTCCCAACCCTTTTCGGAAACAGTTTAGTCGTCCCTCGGGTGCGCTATTGTGTTTTCCCAAGTTTGAGAGAGGGGCTCTAGCGTCTAGAGTTTTGTCTCCCTTCCCCCAGTCTGGGCTACGTGTTTAGCGTAAGCCGGTTATCAGCGAGAGTTGCAGGGCCCAAGAGCGTCACTGCGTGCCACCCCTCCCGTGGAGGGATGCCCGTAGGGTGGGGTGGGCCTTGGTGTGTAGCGCTAAACAACTACAGTCTGGGAGAAGGGGCTAGGGGATGAGGGCATCGGTATGCATCTACGTGCGACCCTTTAGGTCAAAAATAAGATGTTGTTGATAATCCTTTCATAACCTTCTCTTTACTTAGCTGTTGACCTTCTCTGGTAGTTTTTACGGAGATCTTGGAATCGGTGGGTACATCATTTTTCTTGAATGATGAGTTGTTAGAGAGATAAAAGGTACTAGAGAATGGCATTGTCTTTGTCGAGAGTTGGCAGTATTGCTAGCGAGAATGGCGCTGAAATCGTTACTTATGATGCGAGTCGAGAGCTGCTCTATGTGGTATCGGGCGGTAGCGTGCTACAGGCGATCAATATTGCCGATCCGGCTGCGCCTGTCGTAGTGGCGTCAGTGGATATCGCTGATTTTGCACCTGACACGATTGGTGGTGCTAACAGTGTTGCCTACAGCGCTAGCAGTGATTTGCTGGCAGTGGCGCTGGCCTCCGATCCGGTGACTGCCAACGGGGTAGTCGCCGTTGCGAAACTCTCTGAAGTTCAAGCGGTGATTGACGCTGGTGGCAGTCTGACGGCGGAGAACATCGGGGACCTCGTTAAGGTGTTTGAGGTGGGGGCGCTGCCTGATATGGTCACCTTTACGCCCGATGGTTCCAAGATACTGGTGGCCAATGAGGGTGAGCCAGATGGAGAGATTGATCCAGAAGGGTCGATCAGCATTATTGATGTTTCCGGTGAGTTTGGTGATTTGGACCCGTTGACGGCTGTTTCTACAGCTGGTTTCACCGCATTCAACGGGCGAGCGGCAGATTTACGCGCCGATGGCGTTAGGCTTTTCCCAGACATTGGAGAAAATGTTGCCCGAGATCTAGAGCCCGAATATATTGCGGTTTCACCAGATGGCACGAAGGCGTTTGTGACGCTGCAAGAGAATAATGCGATCGCGATCGTAGATATTGCGACCGCCACTGTTGAAGGCATTCAGCCCCTCGGTCTCAAAGACTTTAGCAAAGGTCTGCCGAACCTGACGACCTACGACTTTACCAACAGAGGCAACCTCAACAATGGCGGCGATGACCTGGTCACGTCCGAGGGCGGCAACATTGAACTAGGCGGCTTTTCTGGTCTGTACTACGACGGCGTCGCAGAAAATGGGAATCTGAAGTTCTTGGCCGTTCCTGATCGTGGGCCCAACGGCGATGCTACGGATGGCGATCGCCCCTTCCTGCTGCCCGACTACCAAGCTAGAGTCGTCTCCTTCGAGCTGAATGAGTCAACTGGGGAGATTATCCTTACCGAAGAGCTGCTGCTAACCCAGGCAGACGGCACAACGCCGATCACCGGCTTGCCCAACATTCCAAATGTCGATGAGCGAGCCGTCGATGCCTCTGGCAACGCCGTTGCTCTCGACGCAGTCGATCAGATCGACGCTGCTGAGTTTGGCTCCGACTATGATCCATTAGGCGCAGACCTAGAGAGCGTTTTGCGCGATGGTGACGGCAATCTGTGGATGGTAGACGAGTATCGTCCGGCTATTTACAAGTTCGCTAGCGACGGTACCTTGATCAGCCGGTTCGTTCCTACAGGCACGGTTGATCAAGCCAACGCTGCCAACTCAGGTGCAAACTTTGCACAGGGACTGTTTGGCACCGAAACGCTACCAGCTGATTATCTCAATCGCCGCGATAATCGAGGCTTCGAAGGGGCGGCGCTAGATACTGACAATGGCATTTTCTACGCCTTTATTCAGACCCCGTTGAACAACCCAGATGGAGCAACAGGGGATGGCTCTAGCGTTATTCGCATTCTAGGCATTGACCCAGCTAACGGTGCTCCCGTTGCTGAATATGTCTACCTGTTGCAAAAACCCGATGTCGGCAACAATGTCGATAAAATTGGCGATGTGGTCTACGCGGGCGATGGCAAGTTTCTGGTAATCGAGCGAGACTCTTCTTTAGAGAACAACGCGCAAAAGTTTGTTTTTGAAGCTAACATCACTGGAGCAACCAACGTTCTAGGTCAGACATTTGCAGGCGACGAAACGTTAGAGCAACAGTCTGCTGATGAACTGGCCGCGCTGGGCATTCAAACGGTCAATAAGAGAAAGATCACGAATCTAGCTTCGCTGGGCTATTTGCCTTCAGACAAGCCAGAAGGGATTGCGCTGCTGCCAGACGGACGGATTGCAGTGCTCAATGACAATGACTTTGGGCTAGTTGAGGGTGCCGAGGCGGTGCAGCTTGGCCTGATTGATTTTGCTAGCAGCAATGGACTGGATGCGAGCGATCGCGACGGCAATACAGACAACGATGATGAAACCGACGATGGCGCTATCAACATCAACCCTGAGCCGGTCTTTGGCCTGTACATGCCCGACTCAATCGCCTCGTTTGAAGTCAACGGCGAAACCTTCTATGTGATTGCCAATGAAGGGGACGATCGCGGCGACGCTGATGATGAAGGCACCCCTCGCGGCGATGCCATTCGTCTTAAAGATCTCGCTGATGTCACCTCGTTTGGCCGAGACGGTTTGAGCCTAGATGACTCTATTGATCCAGCTTTGTTAGCCGATAGCGAGCTAGGCCGACTAACGATTTCTTCTATCGATGGCGATACCGATGGCGATGGTGATATTGACCAGATTGTTGCCTATGGCGGTCGCTCTTTCTCCGTGCTAGATAGCAACGCCAACCTGGTGTTCGACAGCGGCGATCAGATTGCCCGAATCACCGCTGAGCTAGCGCCAGAGCTATTCAACGCCAACGACGGTTCACCCGATGAATTCGACACTCGCTCTGATGCCAAAGGCGCTGAGCCAGAAGCAATCGCCACTGGCGTCATCAACGGCACACCCTACGTTTTTGTCGGTCTAGAGCGAGCAGGCGGCGGCGTTTTAGCCTTTGACTTATCCGATCCGAGTGCGCCTGTGTTCGAGCAATACATCCGCAACGACGACGATATTGCACCCGAAGGCTTTGCCTTTATTTCAGCGGCAGATAGTCCGACGGGTGAAGCGCTACTGGCGATCGCCAATGAAGTCTCCCGCACGGTCACAATCAACCAAATTACCGATACTACATCCGGAGGAAACGGCGGTATGGAACCCGATTTTACGCTCTCACTTATTCACCTGGCTGATCAAGAAGCTGGCGTTCCGGCGCTAGACGATGCGCCCCGAGCCTCGGCAGTGATCAACGCGCTCAGAGATGACTTTGAAAATACGCTGGTGCTCTCTTCGGGCGATGCCTTTATTCCAGGCGTGTTCTTCTCTGCGAGTGAAGCAGCCTACGGCGGACCGGGCCGCGCGGATATCTTGATTCAAAATGAGCTGGGTATTCAGGCGATCGCATTTGGCAACCACGAATTCGACCGAGGCACCGCCGTTGTCCGCGATCTCATCGCTGGCGAAGTCCTGGCCGAAGGTCTGGCTATCGAAGAATCTCAAGAGGTCGGCGATACTGCCGTTCCAGATACCGACGCTACCGGTAGCTTTGATGCTAGCCTCAGCGGCAATCGTCTCACCGTGACCGGCAGCTTCAGCGCCCTGACTAGCGATCTTGCCCCTGTCGGCAGCCCAGATGCTGAAGGCAATCCGCAAAGCGCCATTCATATTCATACCGGTGATGCGGGTGCAAACGGCCCCATCCTCAGAAACCTAGCAGTATCAGTTGACGAAGACGACAGCGCTGCTGGCGAATTTAGCGGCACCTTTGACCTTTCAGATGCAGAAGTACAGACCCTGCTAAACGACGGTCTGTATGTAAACCTGCATACTGTTAACAACCCCAGCGGTGAGCTGCGCGGACAGATCAATATTGACCTTGACAATCCAGACGCGGATGGCCGAGACTTCGCGGGTGCAAACTTCCCCTACCTCAGCAGCAACCTCGACTTTAGCACTGACGAAAACCTGGCAGATTTAGTCGTAGACGATGACGCAGCGCCCCAGGCCAACAGCATCGCCGCCACCACCGTCATCGATGTCAACGGTGAAAAAATCGGCGTCGTTGGTGCCACCACGCCAACGGTTGACTTTATCTCTAGCCCTGGCGGTGTCACCGCTCTACCAGCAGACTTTGATGGTAATCCAACCGCTGCGCAGCTCGATGCCCTCGCCGCCGAAATCCAAGCCGATGTCGATGAACTGCTAGCCGCCAACCCTGACATCAATAAGGTCGTGTTGCTAACGCATATGCAGCAGATCGCCATCGAGCAAGCGCTAGCCACCAGACTTACAAACGTCGATATCATCGTGGCAGGCGGTTCCAACACTCGCCTATTTGATGAAGACGATATTGCGCGTCCCGGTGATAGCGACCAGGGCACCTATCCCATCTTTACCACCGCTGCTGATGGCAACCCGATTGCCGTCGTCAATACCGACGGCAACTACAAGTATATTGGCCGCTTTGTCGCAGACTTTGATGAAAATGGCCGCTTGATCGCAGAGAACTACGATCCTGAAGTTAGCGGCGCGTACGCAACAGACGATGCTGGCGTTGCCCGGTTAGATGCTGAGGACTTGGTTGATCCAGAAGTTCAAGCGATTGTCGACAATATTGAAACGGTGATTGTTGCCTCAGAAGGCAATGTCTTTGGGGTGAGCGAGGTCTTTTTGAACGGTTCGCGCAGCAGCGTCCGGATTGAGGAGACGAACCTGGGCAATTTGACCGCTGATGCAAACCTGGCGATCGCCAAAGAAACAGACGACAGCGTCGTCATCTCGATCAAGAACGGTGGTGGCATTCGTAACGACATTGGCCGGACTGTCGTGCCAACCGGTAGTACTGGTGAAGTCGACAGACTGCCAACCGAAGCCATTCCTGAGGCGGGTAAGCCAGCAGGCGGCATCTCTCAAAACGATATTGCCAATGCGCTGAGCTTTAACAACGGACTGACGCTGTTGACAGTCACCGCCCAAGAACTCTTTAATATCATTGAATACGGCGTGGGTGCTAGCAGCCCGGACGATGCCAATACGCAAGGCCGCTTTCCACAGGTTGCTGGCATTCAGTTTAGCTTTGACCTCACTAGAGAAGAAAACGACCGGGTTGAATCTTTAGTCGTTCTAGACGAAGATGGCAACGATGCTGATGTGATTGTCCAAGACGGTGAACTCGTTGGCGATCCAAACCGGACTTTCCGTTTAGTCACGCTCGACTTCCTAGCGAATGGCGGCGACGGCTATCCCTTCCCGATGGGTGAGAGTGCCGACGCAGTTGACATTACACAGGCGGATGATGCCGCCCGGACCGGCGAGGCGACCTTTGCCCCAGACGGCTCAGAGCAAGACGCCCTAGCCGAGTATCTATCCGACAACTTTGGCTCGGCAGACAGTCCATTCACAGCCGCAGACACGGGCCGTGAAAATGATACTCGCTTGCAAAATCTAGCCTTTAGAGCAGATACAGTAATCGATAACAACGACGGCAATGGCGGCAGCGTCGTGGGGCCCTTCTTGCCCACCGAAGATGGCAATGCGGTTGATCTAATTGATTTGGGCGGTGCCAACGCAGTCCGCTTCAGTCTAGACGGCATCCAGGTTAGCAATGCTAGCGAGATTAGAATCTTTAGCGTTGACGGCGACACTGGCATATCGACTCAAGTCGGTGCGTTCTCTGTACTACAGGCAGGTCAGCTAAGTTCTGGCTTTATGCCTAGCTTTAGTCTGGATGCCACTCAGGGCGAACGGCTACGGTTTGAGCTAGTAGATAGAGACGGCGCTGTTACCAACGGAACTGCCTCTACTGGTAGTGATGGCAACACAACTTTAAGCTTTGGCGGCTCCACGCTATCGCTGACAACAGATGACGGGACAGGCGCAGCCAACCTTGTAGCTGATAGCGTTGATGGCGACGGGGCAGCCGCGCTTGACTTTAGGAGTCAGCCCGGTGATTCTACGGTCAGATTCTCGGTATTCCGTGAAGCAGCCTTTGACAGCACTGTGGGACTCTACATTGTTGATGATTTGACCGGGACAGTCACCTTTAACGGTCAGACTTTCCAGGTTGGAGCTGAAGGCTATGCAGAAGCGGCGCTAGCTAGAACTATCGAAGGGCTATCGCTCTCTACTTCCGATAATGGTTCTACAACTATAGATGGCATCGTAAGCAACGAGCTGTTTGGTACGTATATCAGCGTAGATAATTCTAATTTGGGAACGACTGAAACCTACTTCTCGTTCCTAGGTGCTAACGATGACAATAGCGACCACGTGAAGCTGCTAGGCAACAACGCCATTGGTTTTGAAGATTTGCCTATGCTTGGTGATGCTGACTTCAATGACTTGGTTGTCTCCTTCGAGATCGTTTAACAATAGATACCAGCTTGGCTAGTCTTAAATCAGTTAGATTTACAGACCAGCGCTGCTATTAAACAGACCCGGCTAGCAAAGATACGCTGCTAACCGGGTCTGTTTTTCTGAGGCTTCTACACGAAGTTGGCCCCGAAAAAGAGCAATATTTAGAGGCTGTACCTTCTCGGATTGAGAGGCTATAGTCGAGTCAATTTAAAGGTCAAATACAGTAATCATTCTTCCTATACTTATGCAATTAAATGTTCAATAATCATTCAATTGTACTCTCCAGGAGAATCTCTCTTTATAACGGTAACCTTGCCAAATTTCTTACCTGACATTCTCAATAATTCATCACCTGAAAATTCAAAACCAAGCTTTAATGCTATTCGCGCGACATCGTCTGCGGTTGATGTTGCGAGCACCTCGCTTTTAAGCGCGGGTTCAGACTGCATTTTCTTTAAAAACGCCTCGAGTTGATCTAAAGCCATGTTTTGAACTCTCATTCTCGCTAGCTGGTTAGTACATTAGACGGGGAAACCATTGCTAGCTTCACGCAAATTTTACTATTTTATCAAGATATATGCAATGAGCGGAACGTCTTGGCCAATTTCGATGGCAATGGCAATGGAGTTGGTCATGCTGACAGATGCGATCGCATTCACAACCCGCCCCGGCGACAGCATTAACCCCACCGTTTTTGAAGAAAGTATTTCCTAGCAGTTTTCTTTAGCTGAATCAGAATCTGTAGCCACTGCTGGGCCGGTTTATCGTAAAAAGTAAAGATGTCGCCGAATGCGATCGCGCCATTCTCATGATGTGCCCAGTGTTCTTCTGGGGTGACCATCCGCAGCGCGTGACAGATCTGTAGCGCCCAGGCAGGGGTTTGCCAGCCCATTTTTGTTGTGTGTCGCCAGACGACGTGGAATTCCCCAAACAGCAGACCGAGGATAGTGCCGATTGGGGAGAAGGGATAGAGTGCGATCGCAACTACAAAATACGGCACCGCTCCCAAAAAGCCATCCAGCATCACCAGAGGCCGACTAGAGAGCACCGCATAGTGCTGAAAGCTCTGCTTTGACTCGTGGTGGACGCGGCAGTGCAGCCGTCCAATAGCGTGTTCGGGGACGTGGTAGATGAACGTAGAGGCCGCATCGCCGATCGAGAGCAGCAGTGCGATCGCCACTATTGCCTTTGCAGTTACAGCTATCAAAAATAACAATACAAGAATCCTCACGCCATCAGGTCTGAATGGAGGAATATCGCGTACGTATTGAGGAATCACTAAGTCAACAATAAGAGCCAGTTAAAGTTTGTTCAACAACAGAGAAAGATAATCTTGCACTCATTAGCGACAGCGAGCTGAATGGGGCAACTACTATAATATGGACAGTGACGGCAATATCTTTCAGGTTTTGGTTGTTTCGTTCGAGGTATCACTGGTTGCGACAGCCTTCGTATAGTCCGACTGCTCTGCTGACAAACGAAGGCTGGGTTTCTTATCTGAACACAAGTACTCGCTCGCTAGTTGAACCTGCATTTGCCGCTGTTTGAGTAGCGTGCTGCTGTATCACGCTACAGCAGGTTTTTTCTGCCCAAGACTTTGACCGTGGCGGTTAGCGAGTCTTGGGCTTTTTTTGTGGTACGTTTTGATCCAATCTGTGAATAAGTGCGCCTACCCAGAAAAAGATACGAAAGCACCCGTGAGGAACTCTCTCGAATGATTAAGCGACTACTACCTCTTGTTTTGTTGATGACTGGCGGCTTCTGGGGCGCTACTAATCTATCAGCGGCATTGAAAATGAATCTAGCCGCCAATGCTCAAGCAGATATTCAGACGGAACCGGCTGAAGGCGATGAGCCAGAAGGTCTTTACTATACCTTCTTCGACGAACGCATTTTGCTAGACGAGCGTACTGATCAAATTGCAGTCCAATTCACAGAAGACTCGGTCACACGGGGCGGAATTGGTGAATCAGAACCGGCTTATCTGCAGCTACGGCGAGATATTGAAGCAGCCCTAGCAGAGACTAGAGATCTCTCTCAACCGCCAGTAGACATAGATATTAGTCCCCTTGGAAACGACTACGCGCTAATCACACTGCCCGAAGGCAGCACGCGCAGTCTAGACAGCAATATTACTCGGCAGCTAGCTCAGCCTTACATTGCGGCTACTCTACCTGTCGTCACTCGCAAAGGCAGCAGCGATTCAATCGTAGTCACACCTGAGGTAGTCGTCAGCTTTTCGCCCGAAACAACTCAGGCAGAAGCGGCGGCTATGGTGAGCGAGTACGGGATGGAAATGGTGCGATCGCTACAGTTTAGCCCCGGGCGATTTCTAGTACGGGCAACAGAAGCGACCGGCACTGCTGTTTTAGAAGCGGCCAATCGGCTAGATACCGCGCCCGGCGTTCAGTCAGCAACGCCCAACTTTGTACAGTCAATCGCCTATCAAAGAGACGTAGATTTTGGAGAAGTAGACTTTAAAGTGCCTGGAGAGGGCGAAGTAGAAGAACCTTCTCCCGAAGAGGAACTGATAGATGAACTAGATGAACAGCTATCAGAGGAGGCGCTAAAAGAAAAATTAGAGGAACCCTCAGACGCTTCAGAATCATCTGCACAGGAATCTTCTAGAGCCTTTGCTTTTCCCAATTCGCTGCTGCCCTGGCAGTGGTTGCTCAACAGTTTGCCAATGCGTCCTAGCGCAGGCAAACGAACAGACATCTATGCGCTAGAAGCCTGGCTAAAAAGTGACAGCGGTGAGGGTGTTACCGTTGCAGTTGTAGATAGTTTGATGCAGTGGGACCATCCGGATTTGATCAATAGCGTTTACAGGCTACCGGCAACAGTCTCGAACCCCTTGCCGGGTGAAATTAGCGGGTGGGATTTTTCTAGCGAAGTCGTCACCTGTGAAGTGGCCAACAGCAACAACTGTGCCTATGGCGATCCAGATACTCGAATCAGCAACGAGGAAGTAGCCGTTTACAAACGAGAGTTTCAGAATTCTGTTTTACTTTCGGATGAAGATCTGCTGGCGACCTACGCCGAATTTGATGAGTACCTTCAGTATCAGGCACCCGAATCTACTCCAGCGCAAAGAGCAAGTCATATGCGCTATGTGTTTCAAAGTGAGCCGTCTGGCGAGTTCCATGGAACCTGGTCAGCGGGGGTGATTGCGGCTAGGCCGCAGACCAATGTTGGCGTAGTTGGCGTTGCTCCAAATGCTCAGTTCTTGCCGATCCGAGTCTTTGGCCTGAATGGCAAGATTACGCCGACCTCTCTGATAGAAGCGTCTGGATACGCAGCCGCTAGAGGCGTCGATGTGATCAACTTTAGCTTGAGCAGCTCTGCGCCACATGAAGAGTTTCAGACGAGGCTCAATGAGATTATGCAAGCCGATCCAAAGCTAGTGATTGTTGCATCTGCGGGTAATCTCAATATCAATCAAGCTTCTTTCCCGGCAGGTGGTCCTGGTGTGATTGCGGTAGGTTCGACTGATATCTATGGTGGCCGGTCATATTTCAGCAGCTATGGCCGAGGAGTAGACGTGGTTGCACCCGGCGGGGATGTGCGCAATTCTCTAGTTGAAGGAATTTTAACAACCGGTGGAGCCTGGGTCTCTGGCTTTTGGGAAGGGCTAAGTGGAGGCAACTTAGAGTCGAGCTATTCGGCCATCGACGACAGAGGTAGATATGTGGGCGTACAGGGAACGTCTTTTTCTGCGCCTGCTGTATCTGGTGTGGTGGCGCTGATGAAAGATGCGGACGATAGCAGAGTATTGACGCGCGCTCAGATCACTGAGCTGTTAGAACGCTCTGCCGACTATAACGAGCTAGGCATTAGCACTCAAGAGATGGCGGAGTACCAGCAGTATCAGGAACAGACCGGCAGTACGATTTCAGCGCAGGAGTATTTCTTTGGCCGTGGCTTGGTCAATGCTGAGGTAGCGGTCGATGGTGTGAGGAGAGCGGTGCGATAGGAGAATGTCGGTGGCAGGCGATCGCGTGGTTTTTCGTGGCGCGATCGCTTTCTTTTGGGTCTGCTTTTATTAAAGTAGCTCCATACCAAAGTCGATCAAAACCCAGATCAATCAACACCCAGATCAATCAACACTCAAGTCAACCAAGCAAGAGTCAAATCAATCGATCGGTAGCACTCAAAAGACCCTTCTGCCCTGCTAACGATCTTCTTTCTCGTCACCCTTGTTTGATTCTTCCAGCAGCCGCTCGAAGCGTTCTTTGCTCCAGCGGTCAGTGGCATAAGAGATAGCGCTGATTTCTTCTAGGCGGATTAGCCAGACGGTACGCTGATAAGGGTCGTCCGGCAGGTCTTCGTCTTCGAAGCCTTCGGATACATCAACGTCGACAACTTCTACATATTCGGCGTCTAGAAAGATAGGAATGCCAACCAGCCGGGTGCCTGGCATACGAAACCAGACTTCGCTTCCAGCGTGAAGGGCTTCTTCTAATCGGTGATACAGTCGGCTCGAAGAAGTTGAAGAAGCGGCGGTAGCAGATCGTGTGTTGGTGGACTGCTCTTGACGGGCTGTATTCTTCATCATGCCTTCTGTCATAATCTTCCTCCTAAAGTACGCTGCTTGGCTGTGCCCTACTATTTAAATCTCGGCGCTTCTGCTATTTTTAGAGGCACAGGCGGTTTGCTCAATCAATTCAGGTAATGCTTTCGGCCTAGCATACCTCTTTCTCATAAGGATTAGTCTTCTTAATTAAAAAGGGATATCTGACTGTAGAGAACCGTAGATTTACAGCTGACAACCCCAGCACGAAGCTTTCCTTTTTAGCTATAGATAGGCTACAGCATCACTACAACATAGCAAATCCCTACTCAATTGATCGCTTTAGTTTGTGGCAGTTCCTAGACGCCTTTAGAGGACGCCAGTCACTCTGTCCGCTGCTCTGTCCGGTTTACAGCCGGTATGCTCTGCCTTGGCCAAGCGATCAGTCTTATAGTACAGACGATCCGTAGTCGCGGACTCAGTCAGGCCGAGCCGAGAGATTCACCCTAGCAAACTATTTTGAGGGCTTGACTCGCATCAGCGGCTGACCAAATTCAATAGGATCGGCGTTTTCGACAAGGATGGCGACAATCTCACCAGAAACCTCGGCTTCTAGCTCATTCATCAGCTTCATCGCTTCGATGATGCAGACGGTTTGACCAGATTGAATGCGATCGCCCACCTCCACAAAAGCCGATTCATCTGGAGCCGGTGAACGATAGAACGTCCCTACCATCGGCGATGTAATTTCGACCAGTGACGGATCGACAGCTGGTACAGGCGCGGTCTCTGCGGGCGGGCCAACAGATGGCGACGCTGCCACCGGAACAGCTAGGGCAGGCACTGCGGGCGCGGCATTAGGGGCATTGCTAAGAACCACATCTGGCTGAAGCGCAGACGGCTTACGGAGTGTCAGTTCAAATTCAGCGTTTTTAAGGGTTAGCTCAGCGATGTCAGTCTGGTCTATAGCCGCTACTAACTCGCGGAGTTCTTGAAAATTCACCTGTAAAACCCCATATCAAAAAAAATATTCACAGTTTGTGCCAAGTTTCACGAGCTTCTAGGTTCTATGAGCCTTTAAGTTTCACGACCTAGATAAGTATCGTTTCGGGTGTCAATCTTGATCTTCTCACCTTGAGAAATAAAGAGCGGCACCATTACCTGAGCGCCTGTTTCAACAGTGGCGGGCTTAGTACCGCCGGTAGCCGTATCGCCCTTGACACCAGGATCGGTCTGGGTGACTTCTAGCGTGACCGAGTTGGGCAATTCCACTTCCAAAACCCTGTCATCCCAGGTCAAAACGGTCACTTCCATTTCTTCTTTGAGATACTTAACCGAATCGCCGATTTGCTCGTCGTTTAGACGGCTCTCTTCGTAGGTTTCCATGTCCATAAAGACATATTGGTCACCATCTCTGTAGGTATATTGCTTGTTTCTCTTTTCAAGCACTGCTTGCGGAAGCATCTCGCCTGCTCTGAACGTTCGCTCCAGCGTGCTGCCCGTCTGCGCGTTTTTCAGCTTAGTACGCACAAAAGCGGAGCCCTTGCCAGGTTTTACATGCAAAAACTCAACGACACGCCACACAGAGCCATCGATTTCGATACTGGTACCGGTGCGGAAATCATTGCTGGAAATCATGGTGGTAGCTAAAAAGTGCTAAGGCAATCGGCAATCATTGTACAGCTCGGCGGTAAGTTGCCTGTCAATAATGCCCCATAAATTAATAGGCCAGTTGATAGGCCGCTTCATAGGCAATTGGCCTCAGCTAGCAGCTCACAGAATTGCTAACAAGGATTACAGCATCAGCGGCTGACTCCGACTGTGGTACCCAGACTATGGCAAGATCAACGTGAACGCCTAAAAGCCCTCTTAAACAAAGCCATGAATTTGCGAAAGTCCCGCTGCGTTAGTCAGCGTATTAGTCAGCCTTTTGACGTGCCCAATCACCTATTTCGTCAGATTAAAAGCTCGATTAAGGCTGTCTGTTTTAGTCTGCTGCTATCAATAAGTTGTCTGTTCGTATCCGTTATGCCTGCACAGGCGCTGACGCTAAATCCAGTATTGACGCCAGTATTGGCCGGACTGCCGCCGGGAAACGCAATTACAGACGGCGCAGCCCTACTTCGCTACGCTCTGCCAATCGACAATAAAGAAATTCGCTCGGTCCAAGGCGATCTAGAAGAGATTTCGGAGTGGCTTCGCAGCAAGCGATGGGGTCCGATGAATAAAGATGTCAAAAAAGTAGAGCGGGTTTTAAACAGAAAACGAGACGCGATTCTTGCCAGTGTGCCAGCTGACCACCAGGCGCAGGCGAATACTATTCTTGACGGCATAGCAGAGGGATTAGATCCGCTTCGAGAGGCGATCGCAGCCGAAGACAAAAACAGCGTCTGGATTGAGCGCAAAAAGCTGCTAGATCAAGTTGGCGAGCTAGAAGAGCTGATGGTAGACGACTTTCCGTTTGAGGTGCCTGCTGAGTATAATAATCTGCCTCAGCTCAAGGGCCGAGCGACCGTCGAGTTTGAAACTAGCAAAGGCAACGTGACTGTCATTGCTGATGGCTACAGCGCTCCGGTTACTGCCGGTAATTTTGTTGATCTAGTTGATAAGAAGTTCTACGACGATATGCCGTTTATCCGAGCGGAAGACTTTTATGTGCTGCAAACGGGCGATCCAGAAGGCCCAGATGCAGGCTATATCGATCCTAAAACCGGTGAGTATCGGGCAATCCCGATGGAGATTCTAGTTAAGGGCGACGATGAGCCGATCTACGGCTTTACGCTAGAAGAGATTGGTCAGTATATGGATGAGCCTGTTTTGCCGTTTAATTCATATGGCAGCTTGGCGCTGGCGAGACCTAGCGGTGATAACAACGGTGGCTCTTCGCAGTTTTTCTTCTTTCTGTTTGAGGCTGAGCTGACGCCTGCGGGTCGCAATATGCTGGACGGACGCTATGCGGTGTTTGGCTATACGATTGAGGGCAAAGAGGTGCTGCGATCGCTCACCCAAGAAGACAAAATCATCTCAGCTAGAGTGGTCGAAGGACTAGAAAACCTACAGCAACCGAGCTAATCCTCTTGGCAGCTCCAGGCACATCTCCAGACGCAGCGTCAGAAACGATCGCAGATATCGGTGAGCTAGCACTCATTGAGCGGCTGAGGCCTTACTGCGCAGCCGATGCCATTGGCGATGATGCCGCGATCCTAACCGTCCGGCCCAATCATCAGCTAGTGATTACAACTGATGTACTTGTTGACTCGGTTCACTTTAGCGATCGCACGACGCCTCCTTATTCTGTTGGGTGGCGAGCGGCAGCAGCGAACCTGTCCGACCTTGCCGCGATGGGCGCACAGCCGCTGTCGATTACGGTGGGATTGGGACTGCCCGCTCACACAACGCTGAGCTGGATAGAAGAACTCTATCGCGGTATGTCGGACTGCTTAGCAAAGTACGGCGGGGCAATAGTGGGCGGCGACCTTTGCCGATCTAGCGACCGAACAGTGGCGATTACGGCCCTGGGCGAAGTTCAGCCGACGCAGGTAATTCGTCGAAATACGGCAGTACCAGGGATGACGGTGATTGTGACGGGGGTTCACGGCGCATCTAGAGCTGGACTAGCTCTGCTGTTAGGAGAACTAGTCCTTTCTAATGATGAGATCCAGGCAGATTGGATAAAGGCGCATCAGCAGCCAGTGCCGCGATTTGATGCGATCGCAGCGCTGCGTCAAATCATTCAGGCTCAGACCACCAAAGCTTCCAGCTCCGCTCCTGTGATTGCTGGTATGGATAGCAGCGATGGGCTGGCCAACGCGCTCTTACAGCTGAGCAGCAGCAGTGGAGTTGGAATGGACATTGTGCGATCGCAGATTCCCATTCCCCCCGGACTCAGCGCCGCAGTGGGCCCCAAAACCGCTATAGACTGGGCACTTTACGGTGGCGAAGACTTTGAGCTAGTACTGTGCGTGCCGCCATCGATAGCAGAAAAGCTTATTCAAACCCCATTCGGCATTGCCATTGGCATGACTACAGACACTGGCACCGTCAGCATTCGCCGCGATCTAGACAGCCAAGAAGCTGGAATGATCGTAACCCACCAAGGCTTTCAGCATTTTTAGCTTCTCGCTGTCTGTGAGGCGCTAGCTCAAGTGCGTTTTGAACTAGACGCAAAAATGCATTACACTAGCAAAGCTATATTCACCCTAAACCCACTTACGCTCATGGCGGTTCCAAAGAAGAAAACGTCCAAATCCAAGCGGGACAGTCGCAGAGCTACCTGGAAACGCAAGGCAGCTATCCAAGCTCAGCGCGCGCTTTCCCTAGGCAAGTCTGTACTGACCGATCGCTCCAATAGCTTTGAATACCCTTCTAAAGATGACGAAGAGGATGACGAGTAGATCTACTTAGTGAGTAGATAGTGGAAACGATGCAATGGTTAATAAAGCGGAGTCAACGGGCTCTGCTTTTTTGTTAGCGATGCCGATCAGCTTCTAAAAGATGTCCGCTAGCTTTCATGAAGCTGTTTTCCCCTTACAAGACTAGTTTTCATAAGCTGGCCGGATCGATTGCGATCGCACTGATTTAAATACCCGATCGAACCAGTGCAAGCGTACTTCAGATCGTTTGTATTGATATGATAGGAGCCCTAGTCTTATGTGCGATCGCAGCGCATGGTTCCAAAACAGCTAAAGCTCCAAAACTTTCTGAGCTACCAAGAGGTGGTACTAGATTTTTCTGGGCTGCATGTGGCCTGTGTGTGCGGGCCAAATGGAGCTGGAAAATCGTCACTGTTAGAAGCCATTGCCTGGTGCATATGGGGGCAGAGCCGAGTCAATGCAGAAGACGACATTATCCGCCAGGGCAGCTTAGAAGCTCAAGTCAGCTTTCACTTTGAGCAAGGCGGCCAAAGCTACCGCATCATTCGCACCCGCCGTCGTCAGCAGAACAGCGCCCTAGAATTTCAAATAGAAACCGCAGCAGGCTTTAGAAGCCTGACTCAAAAGGGCGTACGTGCTACTCAGCAATACATCCTTCAGCAGCTCAAAATCGACTACGAAACTTTTGTCAACGCCGCCTACCTCCGTCAGGGCCGCGCCGACGAATTTATGCTGAAGCGACCCGGTGAAAGAAAGCAGGTATTAGCCGACCTGCTAGGGCTAGATCACTACGACCAGCTAGCCGAACAGGCCAAAACGCAGGCCAAAGAGTACAAAGCGCAGATCCAGCCGCTGGCGCTCTTTTTAGATCAGCTATCAGCTCAGCTAGCAACTCGCCCGACAATCGAACAAGACTACCAGCAGCTGCAAACTCAAATTGAAGAAGAAAAAACAGAAGAAAAGCAGCAAAAGAAAAAACTCAGCCACCTTTTAAAGCAACAAAAAAAGCGACTGAACTGGCAACAGCAGCTAGCGCTACTAGAACAAGAACAGCAGCACCAGCAAAGCCTGTTAGAGACGCTGAGAACAGCTTTGGCGAAAGCTCAAAATCAGCATGCTGATTTTGAGCAGATATTGGAGAATGCAGCAGAGATCCAGCAGCACTACGACCAGCTCGAAGCTTTACATCGCCAACAAGAAGAACAGACTGAGCGATCTCAACGCTACCAGCGCCTTCAGACTGAGCGGCTATATATCCAGCAACAGCATAGTCAACAGGCACAGGCGCAGCAAATTCGACTCGCTCAGCTAGCGACACGGCTAAGCGAAACGACGCAGCAAGAACAGGCGCTAGGGAAAACACTAGAAAAGAAATCAGAAATATTGCGTCAGTTAGAAACGCTAAAGGTCGCCAAAAAACAGCTCAGGCAATTTGATACAACAGAAGCTAGAAGCGCTCCGCTTCGGCAGAGATTTCAGCAGATTCAAGGGCAGATTGCCCAGGCTCAAACCCGTTTGACTACCCGCATAGAAGAACTGGGCAGCCGTCAGGAGCAGATTTCGACCCAGCAGATACAGGCCCCTCAGCTAGCAAAAAGCGCGGCGGAAATCGCTCATCGGCTGGCATATTTAGAGCAAAGAAAAGAATATCAGGAGGCGGTAAGAGAAAAAGGGGTAGAGCGGCGTAGCTTTATGGAACGACTGCGTGAAAGCTATCGAAACTGTGAGGCAGAGCTAGGAAAATTTGACCAGATGCTAGCCCTGTTAGAAGATCCAGATGAGGCTCACTGCCCGCTGTGTACCCAGATTTTGAAGGGCGCAGACTGGCAGAAATTACGCGATCGCACCAAAGCCCAAAGAGAAGATATCCAAAATCAAATCTGGGTCATTCGCGAGCAGCTAGCGGCCTCAGAAAGTGAAATTCAGACTCTGCGCCAGGAATATCGGGCGCTAGAAGAAGAACTTGCCAGCTATTCTGCTTTCCTAGAAGAGAAAGGACAGCTAAAAGCAAAGCTAGCCTCTGTTGATACCCTACAAGACAAGCTACAGGCGATGAGCGCTGAACGAGCCCAGCTAGAGCGGTGCCTTCAGGAAAATGACTATGCGGAAGAGCTACAGAGCGAACTGCAACAGATTGAACGGCAGCTAGCCGATATGAACTACGACGATCGCGATCATGCGTTGGTGCGATCGCAGGTCGAAAGACTCCGCTGGAGCGAACTCAAGCACAGCGAAATCAAACAGGCCGAACGTCGATTGACCCAGATTCGAGCCCAGCGATCGCAGCTAGAAACAGAGATCCAGTCAATTCGCACAGCGATAGAAGCCGCTGCCAACCAGACGGGTGCAAAGGCGCTAGCAGAACTGGATCGGCAGCTAGAAGCAACTGGCTACAGCCTCAGCGAACACAATCGGATTAGAGATAGCCTAAAGCAGGCTAGAGCGTGGGAAAAGCAGTATCAACGATTGCAGCAAGCGCAGCTACAACAGCTAGAAGCTACGGAGAAAGTAACGCGAATCGGCGCAGACTACAGCCTGCAAACAGCAAACTCAAACGCGGTAGCAAAGAAAGTTACCACCCTAACTGAACAGCTTTCTTTGCTACTTGATGTCACCACAGAAATCGACGCGCTAGAAGACTGGTTCACCGAGCATCGAGAACACCGCGATCGTCAGCTTTCCACCCTAGGTCGCCTACAGCAGCAGCTTTCTCAGCTAGAAATGGTTCAAACTCAGTACCAAGAACAACAGAAAAGCTTAGGCAATCTTCAACACAAGTATCAGGTCTACAGATCGCTATCAGAAGCCTTTGGACGTAACGGCATCCAGGCACTGATGATCGAAAATCTGCTGCCACAGCTAGAAGCCACCACCAACCAAATTCTGGGCAGATTGAGCAACTATCAGCTGCACGTCAGATTTGTGACGCAGCGAGCCGGACGCAACAAGAAGTTAATTGACACCCTAGATATCCTAATTGCTGATGCTAAAGGGACGCGGCCCTACGAGACTTACTCCGGTGGTGAGGCGTTTAGGGTGAATTTTGCCATTCGTCTGGCGATCGCAAGGTTATTGGCGCTGCGATCCGGCACCGCTTTGCAGATGCTGATTGTTGACGAAGGCTTTGGCACTCAGGACAAAGCCGGATGTGAGCGATTGATTGCGGCGATAGAGGCGATCGCACCCGACTTTGCCTGTATCCTCACCATCACTCACATGCCGCACTTTCGCGAAGCCTTCCAGACCCGCATAGACGTATTCAAAGACAACGATGGCTCTCACATTCTGATTTCAGAATAGCCTCCTATGGAAAACCCAAAGTAGCTAGGCATTGTAGACCGTTCTGCGGTAAGGGAACCGCAAATAAATAGCGTACCGCTTGGCCCTCACCCTAAATTCCTCACCCGTAGAGCTTGCTCTTCTCGCAGAGTGGGGATGAGGGCTCGGAAAGTGAAATTTGTCGGTACATTATATAAGCGCACATCCCTTATGCCAACGTCGCCTCCGCAAAGATAGCTATGCCTGACTCGTCATCAAATAGATGAATTTTTTCAGTCGGAAAGCTGAGCTGTAGCACGCTGCCACGCTCGATGGGCTGGTCGGCAGATATTCTTACCTGTAGCGATTGTTCAACAGCTTTTTCGTCACCACGACTAGCCACACTCTGCGCTAACGCCACCACCGCAAAAGTTTCGCTGCCCAAAGCTTCGAATTGAGTGACGGTTGCTGGAAACGCACCGGGCGTCTGACCGACTGCGATATGCTCTGGGCGAATGCCTAATGTAATTTGCTGATTGTTGTAGGTGTCTAACGGCCAGTTGCTAGGGACAGCAATGGTAAAACTAGGATGAACAAGCTGGCCCGCTTTAACAGTGACGGGTAAGAAATTCATGGGTGGTGAACCGATGAAGGCGGCGACAAAGCGATTGACTGGCTTGCGGTATAGCGCCAGTGGCGGGTCGACCTGTTGGATTTTGCCTGCGTTCATCACGGCGATGCGATCGCCCATCGTCATCGCTTCGGTCTGATCGTGCGTCACATAGATTGTCGTCGTCTTCAGCTCTCTTTGCAGACCGACAATTTGCGCTCTGGTCTCCGTTCGCAGCTTGGCATCCAAGTTAGAGAGCGGCTCATCCATTAAAAAGACCTGAGGGTCACGAGCCATTGCCCTACCGAGGGCGACTCTCTGCTTCTGTCCGCCGGAAAGCTGCTTTGGCAATCGAGTCAGTAGCGATTCAATCTGAAGCATCTTAGCCACGCTATGAACTCTAGCTGCAATCTGTTCTTCGGCGGTGGACTGATAGCGCAAGGATTCGGGCAGGTTACGGGTCAGGCCAACTAAGGCGCTAGACAATAGGCTGGGTCGTTTGGACGTTGCTGTAGAGCGGGCACGTCTGAGGCCAAAAGCGAGATTGTCGTAAACGCTTAGGTGCGGGTAGAGGGCATAGCTTTGAAACACCATCGCGATGTCTCTTTGTTTGGGTGGGAGGCTGTTGACGATGCGATCGCCCACCCAAATTTCTCCCCTGCTCAGCGTTTCTAGTCCAGAGATCAGCCGCAGCAGCGTACTTTTGCCGCAGCCAGACGGTCCGACTAGCACCATAAACTCACCGTCAGCAATAGTGAGATTGATATCTTGCAAGACAGGACGGTTGATATCTTTTTTATTTTCTTCTGGTCTGTTCTCTTGTAGTTTGACATCGGTTCTAGCAGCATCTGCTTTGGCAGCAGCGCTTTGGGGGAAGATTTTGGTGATGTTTTTGAGCAGAACAGGTGCCATCTATTCGTCTTCCTCGTCGGGAGCATCGGTCACTAGGGTTTCGACAATGGTCTCAGATCTTCCGGGTGTTACCAGTCGCGCACAGGGCTGCGATCGCCCCTGAAGCGGAATTCCATCGATAGCCACCTTAGCAGCGCGAGCTTCATCACTTAGCAGCGTCAGCATCGCTTCGGGAACGGCGATATTCAGTGAAGCCAAGGTGTCACTCTTGAGATTAAATTTGAAGGATTGAGAACCAATGCCACCGCGATTAGAGGTCTTGAAGGTGCTCACTAAGATGCGTTTGCCATAGCCTTTATTAGAGACCAAGACCAGCGTATCCTTTGGACTCACCGGCACACAGCCGACTAAACGTTCACTCTTGGGCAGTCGAATACCCTGTGGCCCTTGAGCCGTACGACTCATCTCCGGCAGCTGATCTTCATCGATTCTAAAGCGTAGCAGTCTACCTCCCGACGATGCTAAAACCAGATCGCTTCCCAGCGCCGCCGTAAACCCATACTTCAGCAGATCGTCGCCCTTAAGCTTAACAGCGGTCAGTCCGCGACCGGTCAGGTTAGTCATTTCGCCAGTGGGTAGCCGCTTGACTCGGCCCTTAGCAGTCACCAAAATTAGCTGCTGGCTTAGTCGCTCTGTAGTGAGAACAACCTGGGCAACTACGCTATCGGGCGTATTGCCAACGGCATCGGGCAGCAGGCTAATTAGCGGCACGCCTTTGCTCTGCTTTTGAGTAACGGGGATATCGCTGACGTTGATGGTAAAGGCTTTGCCGTCCTGCGTGAGCACTAGAACCTCTTCGGTGGGGTTAGTGGTTTCGGTCTGGATAGTGACATCATCGAATTCTTCTAGCGTTTTGTTCGATGAGATCGCGTCATCTCTGCGTCTGGCATATGCCTTTGGAGACGAGCGGCGAACATAGCCCTTGCGAGTAAATTCTAGAATGAATTCTTCTTCGCTTTCTTCGGCGGCGATCTCGGCGAGTAGCCGTTCTTCTTGGACGCGTTCAGCCTGAGTCTGAATGCGGGTGCGGCGCTCGTCGCCAAATTTCTTTTTGAGCGTGCGCAGCTCTTTTTTGAGCGATTTCATCAGTACGCTGCGATCGCCCACCAGCGTCTGCAATTGCTCAATGCGCTCATCAAGCTCATCGCTTTCGTCACGAAGCTTTTGCTGCTCTAGTCCGGTCAGGCGTCGCAGCGGCATGGCCAGAATGCTATCGGCCTGGCGATCGCTCAAGTCAAACGCCTCAATCATCTCTCGTTTGGCCGTTGTCCCGTCTGGCGCGTTGCGCAAAATATCGATAATGTCATCTAGACTATCGAGCGCGATCAGCAAGCCTTCGACAATGTGGAAGCGATCGCGCTTTTGCGCTAGCTCATGGCTGTACTGGCGAATCAGCGTCTCTTCTCTAAAGTTGAGAAACGCTTCTAAAATTTCTCGCAGGGAGAGCTGTCTGGGCTGACCGTCTTCGATGGCCAGCATCAATGCGCCGAAGTTGGTCTGCAAAGCCGTCATCCGGTACAGATCGTTCAAGATTAGCTGCGGCTGGGCCTCTCGCTTTAGCTCGATCACTACTCGCATACCCTCGCGATCGCTCTCATCGCGAATATCCGAAATGCCCTCGATCCGGCCTTGGTTCACCAGGCTGGCAATCTTAGTAATCCAGGTAGCTTTATTGACCTGATAGGGTAGCTCTGTAATGACGATTGCCTGACGCGATCGCTTCCCTCTCCCAGGGGAAATCTCTTCAAAATTGGCCACTCCCCGAATCGGAATACTGCCCCGCCCCGTCCGATAGGCATCTTCGATCCCCTTCGTGTCAATAATTTCCGCACCCGTCGGAAAATCTGGCCCCGGAATCAGCTTAAAGAGCGAATCATTCGATAGATTAGGCCGATCGATTAGCGCAATCAAACCGTCAACGACTTCGCCCAAATTATGAGGCGGAATATTGGTTGCCATTCCCACCGCAATCCCTGAACTGCCGTTCAAAATCAGATTAGGCAGCTGAGCGGGTAGCACAATTGGCTCCTGCTGAGAGCTATCAAAATTATCAATAAAATCGACAGTGGCTTCGCTGACCTCCCCTAGCAGCGCCACATGACCGATTTCGGCCAGACGAGTCTCGGTATAGCGCATCGCCGCAGGCGGATCGTTGTCTACCGAACCAAAGTTACCGTGACCGGACAGCAGCGGATAGCGACTAGAAAAATCTTGCACCATCCGGACTAGGGCGTCATACACTGCCTGATCGCCGTGAGGGTGATACTTACCTAGCACATCACCCACCACACGGGCACATTTTCTAAAGGGGCGATCGGGAACCAGTCCCAGCTCATACATCGCATACATGATGCGCCGATGGACAGGCTTGAGACCGTCGCGCACGTCAGGCAGCGCCCGCCCGACAATCACGCTCATGGCATATTCCAAATACGACCGCTGCACCTCGGTATGGAGGGCAATAGGTACGATCTGCTCTTCGGAAAATTTTAGCTGTTTCGCCATGAACGGGGCCTGTGAATGGATAAGCGCTTAGGAAAGAATAGAGAATAAAGCGGACGTTTGTAGGTGAACCAAACTAGGTGTAACAATGCTGTACGTTACACGGAAGCGTCGAAAAACTGCAAGACTTGAGGTCGAACTTCTCAAAACTCTGCGGGCCTTGGGGACTTCAATGTTTTCGCTTCGTTCGGCTTTTCTAGAAGGTCTTCTTCAAACCTTGGAATAGAAATCGCCAGTTTGAGGAAAAGCGACGCTGCTTCGAGCTACGAACAGCCATTGAGTTCTTAAAAAGTTAAGTTCTCAAAAATCAGACAGACTGCGATCGCCTCAGTCTATGAAGCTCAGTTTGTGAAGATAGTGGGCCTATATAAGCTTATTTTGATATTTTTAATAGAGAGCAGCGCACCCTAAAGGTTGTAAGTTGTCTTATGGGACATCGTCAATAGGGCAGATAACGCTATGAGAACCGTTCTAATTGTGGAAGACGATATGGTAAATGCCCGCGTCTTCTCGAAGATTTTGACAAAACGGGGCGGACTAAACGTCAAACACACTGAGAATGTCGAGGAAGTTATCAGCATTGCTCGAAACAAAGAGGCGGATGTCATTTTGATGGACGTTTCGCTCTCTCACAGTATGTATCAGGGCAAGCCAGTAGATGGCATCGAAATTACTCAGCTATTAAAAGGCGATCCACAGACTTCGGATGTTCCAGTGATTTTGGTCACTGCCCACGCTATGGACGGAGACAAGGAGACTTTTTTAGGCCAAAGCGGAGCCGACGGCTACATCTCTAAACCAGTAGTGGATCACCAAAAGTTTGTCGATGATATCGCCGCTATGATGCCTGCTGAGAGCTGATGAGCTATCGAATAAACTTGACTTAAATCAGCTTGATGTAGACGGCTATTAGCTAGTTCAGCTGTATTATATAGCAAAGCAAGAATACACCGCACGCTTCTACAGCTGATCTAGCAGTGCTTGGAGGCTAGGCGTGCTAAAGAATTTCTCAGTTGCTGCGATCAGCTGCTCGCCCCACAGATTATCTTCGAGGAATTCAATTTTGGCGTAGCGGGGATCGCGTTCTATACCGGCGACCGCACTATCCGTATCGGTTTCGCTATGGCTGCCCTGGCTGTGTTTGGCAACGGCGATCGCCAGCAGCGGCTCGGTCTGCTCCTCACCCGCTAGGTCTATGGCTTTTGTCCACTGGGCGATCGCACCGTCTACATCACCATTTTCATACATTACCAGCCCGATGTTGTTCACAGCGGGCCACATGGCGGCGTCACTGCTGATGGCTTTTTCATATTGTGCGATCGCCTGATCAAAGCGATCGAGCTTGTAATACACATTGCCCAGGTCAAAGAGCGCATTGGGATTATCCGGCGATAGCTTTAGCCCGGCCTCAATCGAACGAGCCGCCTGCCAGTAAGACGCTTCACTGAAATAGGCCGTTCCTAGATTAAACAGAATCAGAGGATTGTCAGGCTCTAATTCTTTAGCTCGCTCCAGGCTGTCAATCGCCTTGTCTGGGGCTGGATCGCTAGCTTGCAAGTACAAATTTCCTAGCAAAGCCAGCACGGTCGAATCGTTTGGCAATAGCTGAGCCGCCAGCTGAGCCCTTGCTAGCGCTTCATCAAACTGCTGAAACTGCGCCAGCTGAAAGGCGTCTTGCGCTAGCCTTTCGCCGTCCTCACGCAGACGTTCCTCGTCCAAAGGCAGTGTATAGGGCAACAGAGCCTGAGCCATGACTGACTTTGCATTGATCGCAACGCCCGACAAAGCGCCCGCTGACGCGCCGAAAGATAGTAGCAGTGAGAGGGAAAGACGGTTAAACACAGGTTGCTTTAGTAGGAGAACTTTCAAAAGGCAGAGGGCGTTATTAGAGCCTGATACCTAAACACATACGCCGTTTTCAGGACAAATTCAGTATAGGGTCAGTCGATCCTATCGAACTAACGTCAAAGTCAGGGAGTAGGAGACACTAGAACCTTATCCTATACTCTAGGAAAACTTGATTAATATCATCCAGATTCGTATTTGATCGCACTGTAAACGAATCGCTCAGGCGATAGTTAACTCCGAACTCGGGGTTGGTGCTATCGGTCAAAATCTTGGTAACGCTCAGTGAAACATTGTCGGTCACATCAAAGCCTGCTTCCGCGCCGATATCGAGTCCGGTTCCTCTGTCTTCGGCTGCGCCAGTGCGGCTAGCAGCGGTGACGGGAAACAGCCGAAACTCGCTGAGATTCAGGGCGCTACCGACAAAATCTTGTACATTGTTAAGCAGCGCTCCGCCCACCAGGTTAATCAGACCGCTAAAGCTGTCACCGCTGCCTGAGAGACTGCCAATAGTCGATTCTAGCGCGGTGACCACACCGCTGCCGATTAGGCCTAATAGTTCAGACTGCGATCGCGGCGGCGTACTAGACAGCTCCAGATTTTCAAAGATTCTGTTAGCCGGTCCCTCAACATCTGCGCGGACTCGGATGGTCTGTAAAGAGCCAGTGCTTTCAAAACCATAGTTAGTATCGTCTGCGATCTCTGAACGTGCAAAGGGTGTACTAGCAATCGGTGTTGCTCGATTTACCTCAGAGACAGCTGCGCGTAAAGAAACGTCTAGCAGCGGGTTTTGCAAGCCAGTCTCAGGGGTGAACGTCGCCGTATTGCCGTCACCATTTAGTCTGAATAGCGTCGTAAATAGATTGACCCGGCCCCGACGCAAGTTGATCGTTCCCTGCGGACTGAGGGCAGTAGGTGCGCCATCTAGTAGCAGTGTGCCATCAGCGACAAAGTTTAGCAGCGTTCCCTGGGTGATTTGGATAGAGTCCCCAAGCGTGAGCTGAAGATTACGGAAAGTGGGTGAAGCGCTGTCGCTAATGAAGTTTGCAGTGCGCGGCGTGCGTGGAATTGGCCGCTGCGTAGGCAGTTGAAATTCGGCATCAGCCTGATTGTCGCTACCCTCTTCACTCTCAGAGGTGTTCCCGTCTGGGAGTCGGATGCGGCCATCAGAAAGAAGAACCTGACCGCCAATTTCTGTACCGCTAGCAAGGCTGCCACCGACAACCAGCTGACCGTCTACGCCGCCCTCGTAAATATCTGCGATGGCCAGATCGATGCTTTCTAAACTTACACTTAGCGGACTGCTGCTAGCGGCAGGCACCTGGCCTAGCACAGGCGCTGGCCCACCGCCATTTTCGCGCAGGGGCAGCCCTCCGGTAGCGACCACATTGCCGTCACCAATCCGGCCTTGCAAAGTATTAACGACGATGCGATCGCCTAAAAAGACCGCATTACCTGTCACATTCGTCAGCGGCTCCGGCAGTATTTTAGCGCTGATAATCGCCTCTGATAGCGCCGCTGATCCTTTAATGACTGGCTTTTCTAGCGTTCCGTCTACCGTCAGATTCACCTGGCCTGTGCCCGATTCAAACGCCACCTGATCGCTCAAAATATTTAGCAGCGCTAAACCTTCATTTTCAACATTGATGTCGATATTTATCTGATCGGTGGCAGGCTCAACCGTCATAAAGTCAAATGCATACGGAATTTGACCGACGAGTGTCAGCGGCTGCTCTGGGGTAGAGGCGGTTAGCGCACTCTGCAAGCTGAGAACGGCATTTTGATAAACGAATGTGGCAGTAGCCGTCTGTAGAGGTTTGCTATTAATAGCCGCCGCTGAGAGCAGTGCATTACCTCTAAGCTGAGGATTAGAAAGCGTGCCTCCTAGCGTTGCCGTGGCGTTGGCTAGCCCTTCTAGATCGAAAGGCAGCGTGAAAATGTTGTCTAGTACGCCAGCATCAACGTTTTTGATATTGGCCTGCAAATCAGAAGTGAGTTCCGTATCTTGGCCAAAGACAATCTGCCCGACCAGGTTAACAGCGGCTTCGCTGTCTGTGCCAAACGCCTCAGGGTTGGCGGCTATCTCCGTATCAGAGACTACAGAGGAGAAGCGAACAGGCTGTAGCACCAGCACATTCGGCGTCAGACTGCCGGTTGCGACAACTTCTTGGGCGCTGTAGTCATTGCCCCACTGCCAGTTTTCACCGGCTAGGTCGAACCCTAGCTCAAACTCGCTGCCGGTGCCATCTAGCTGAAACGTTCCGGCAAAAGGGCCTTCTAGCTCGCTTAGAGGAGGCAGTGGGTTGGCCTCAGCCGCGATCGCAGCCTCTGCCTGTAGCTCTTCAATTTCGGCAAGTCGATTGAGCCGATCGCTTAGCTGAAACGGTTTGTCAGTAGTAGAATCATCGACGCTGACCGTGTCTAAAAGCCGATCTAGATCGGCCTCAGACACCGGATCGCTTAGCCAGTCGGGTGCGCTCAGTCCGCGACTGAAGTCACTCAGGCGATAGATCGAAACTGCGCTCAAAAGGCTGTTGACATTGCCCTGTTGGGTAGTAACCGTGGCGCTATAGACCGGCTCGGGGCCGTCTAATGATAGCTGGCCAGATAGGCTGTAGGTGGTATTGTTGTCGGGATTGTTGTCGCCTTTGTTCAAGACTACCTGGCCATCTGTCAGCGTAGCTAAGCTATCAGCGTAGCGAATCTGGCCGGTGAGCTGGCCACCGGAAATATAGCCAAGGCCCAGCCGATCGATTTGAATATCGCCTTCGAGGGACTGATTGACCAAGTTCACGGCTAGCTGGTTGGTCGACAGGGTGCCGCGCAGCTGGCCAATATCAGCGACGCCATCGGTCGGAAAGTTGAGCGTAGCCAGCGGAAAGTCTTGGGCCGTGAGCGTCAAGATGTCACCCTGGGTCTGGCCGCTAGCGGTGGCACCGTTCCAGGCAACGGCAAAATCAAAGCTAGGCAGACTGTCTTGATTGAGCAGCGGGCCAGTATTGACCAGAATACTCTCACCCCCGCCCGCTACGTTGAGCGCCACACCGCTGGCTGAAGCGTAGGCAACGCTGCCTGTGAGCGTAGACTCGAACGGCAAACTGTTGACAACCAGGTTGGTGAGGTTCACGCTGCCGTTGACGGTGGGATTGGTGGGGCTGCCGGTGATGGTGCCGATAAAGTCGGTGCGGCCTGTAACGGCAAGAATAGAGGGCAGCTTGAAGGGGAGATCGGCGATCGCATAGTCTCTAGCAGTCACTCTCAAATTCAGCTGATCGAGGCTGAACCCATTGTCAAAGCTGGGCGTGAGGGTGCCGCTGGCCGTAGCTCGATCTGAATTGGCTTCGATTACCTGAATCTTTTCACCGTTCCAGGCGACCTGCGCTAGCAACGGCGCGCTAAAGCCGTCGAACTGCGGGCTGAAGCTAGCGAGCCCCTGGGAAAATACGATATTGCCCTGGGCTCGAAGCGCGTCCAATCCCAAATTAGCCGTCGACCCGCTCAGCGCAAACTGCCCGCCCACATCTCCGCGCAACTCCGGTGAAAACGAGCTGAGCTGCACACCCGCTAGCGTGACATCGCTCGCAAAAATACCATCGACCAAAGTGCCAGAGCCACTGGCCGTGCCGCCCCCGACCTGAAAAACCGTATCGCGAAAGACCAAATCCGTCCCCTGAATATCAATCGTGCCTGTCCCGGCATACTCAGCATTGGGCGCGTCCCATTCCACGGTGGTATTGACCAGCCCATCGCGGCCAACTACCGTTGTATCGGTCGACACTCGTCCGATTTGAAAATTAGTCTCTGCGCCGTACAGCGAGGCGATCGCATTGGCTGGCAAATCACGCCCCGCAAACTGAAAAGAAAACGGCGAGCCTTCTCCTAAAAGCACCTGACCGGTTCCTTGTAGCGAGCCCCCAACCTTTGGAGTCGCCAAGATATCTCCTAAGTAAAGGTTCTGGCCCTGAAGCTGAAATCCGGTGGAGGCCGAATCAAAGACGACTTCATCCACCTTGACATCGGTCGTCGCCGTGGCTAGCCCGGTAAACACAGGCTTATCTAACGGGCCATCTACTCTTGCGATCGCCTCGAATACACCCGAAGCAGGCACCGGCAGCGCTAGATCAATCGTCTCGACAAACTCTGCTACGGTGACATCTTTGGTCTCGGCAGCTAGGTCGTAATAGCCTTCATTGAAATCGATCAGGCCTTTGGCGATCGCATCGATCAGACCATAGTCAGCCGTCAGCCGATCAACCGTCCAGACATTGTCCTTGAACTGGGTTTGTCCCTTGATCTTCTTTACTGGCAGCGGCAAAATACTCGTTGTCAGCTCGCCTTCTTCTACACTCAGCGCCCCAGAATACTCAATCTCTTCTTCTGGCCGAAAGTTTAGATCGAGAATGCCGCTCACATCGCCCGAATTGATCCCAATTTCGTTAGTCTGTAGCTCCAAGGTAGAGAGCGTAAAGCTCAGCACATCCGATAGCGGTGCCTCATCTGCCTGCACAACCAGGTTGGTCGCAAAAGCCAGCTCGGTTCCATCCGTTTTAATTACCACAGGCGCAACCATCGGCTGAACCTCGCCTTTGAGCCCGATGGTGCCGCCCTTCACCGGATCACCTTCCACCTCAAATCGAACCGCAAAAGCGTCTTTTTCAGCCACTGTTACTTCATCGAGCGCCAGCTGCCCTTTCACATTTTCTAGCAGGATTGGCTCCGGCGCTTCGCCAGGAACAGGCAGCGGCACTAGCGTTAGCTGAGAGTCTTCCAAATAGACTTCATCTAGTCGAACTTTGAATCGGCTTTCCGGACGCGGCTCTTGTTCTGGAAAAACATAGTTGAGCCAGCCCCTTTCGGGATCTTGGGCAAGATATCCATCGGCATCCACCACAATCAAATCTAGGCCCAGCTCAAAAGTGAGCAGTGTCTCAATTAAATCAAATTTGACAATCACGCTCTGCGCATTTAGGGTCGTCGAATCTAGCGCCGAAGCGCCAACTGTAGAAGGCCCAACTCGAACGCTGCCTAGGCCGACCTGCTCAACCTCACCTAGCTGGACCGGACGCTCTAAAAAGTTAGTCAGAATAGTGGAAATTAGCGGCGCTAGGTCTTTGTGAATGTATAGCCAGCCCCAAATGGCTAGTCCTAGCCCAATCGCGCCAACCGTAGATCCTGTCAAAGCACCTAGCCAAAACCAAGGCAACCGGCGAGACGAGCGGCTGCCTCGGTCGATTTCAGGTTTCTCTAGGTTGGGATCTGAAGGATCAATTAGGGGCACAAAAAATCGTTCAAAACCTAATTTACCCAGTTACTTTAACAACTTTGGAGAGCCCTTTTATTAATATGTGGCAGTTTGGCGAGCGGCGGCCTGCACAGGCAAAAAGATAGGCAGAGCCAAAGGTTTCTATAATGATCGAATCGAGAGTGCCCGTGAGTAAATTTGAGCCATTGACTAATCCATTTTTGTCGCTTAGAAGCCGCTATCTAGTATTGGGCACGTACGTAGTGGCGAGCTTGGGCATTGGGTTGGGATATGCTTATTTGGGAGTGTTTCAGCTGCTGCCGTGGGATCGAAACGATTCGATTTCGGTACCTGTGCTGTCGATTGCAATCTGGTCGGTGCTGCTGGCCGTCGTCTGGCGAGAAAGTCGCCGTCAGGGGCTGAAGGTACGTCCCCTGTTTGGCGAAGGAATGCCTCAGTTTTCTCTGCCTTACGCAGCCGTGCTAGTGGCGAGTGCGCTAATTTTCTCTCTAGGCAGCTTTTCAATCATCTTCTATTTTCTGTCGCTGGCCTTTCCTGACTACGCAGCGCAGATTCTGGAATCTGACCTGTTAGGCGGCGGGCAGAATAGCCAGTACCCGCAGGCTTACAACGCACTGATGCTGTTTTTGCTAGTAATCTATGCACCGGTAGTAGAAGAGCTAGTGTTTCGGGGCTTCTTGCTACAGCGCTGGGGAACGAAATGGGGACTTAGACGCGGCCTAATCGCCTCTTCTCTGCTATTTGGAATGCTGCACATCAATAATCCGGTGGGGCTGACGCTATTCGGCTTCGTAATGGGACTGCTGTACGTGCGATCGCGCAGTCTCTGGATTCCGATCATGTGTCACAGCCTTAACAATCTATCGGCTGTCGGCATCGATCGCCTTTCCCACTGGATCGGCAGCGAACCCGCAGAAGCCGTCACCGTCACCACCCTCCAGCAAAGCTGGTGGACCGGTCTTATCCTCATCGCCATCTCCGTCCCCTTCCTCTGGCAGTTCATCAAACGTAGCTGGCCCAAACCCACAGACCAAATCCCCTACCTGCTCAACATCCAAAAACTACAAACCCCCCTCGACTAACCCCTTCCCCTTTACCCGGTCACCATCGGTGGCTGAGCGCAGCCGAAGCCATGCCCCCTATCCGCCGCGTCCGCCAGCACGTCAACCCCCTCAGCCACAAGTACGCTATTCCCGCCGCTGCGCCTGATTGGATCAAAGTATTTGCCAATCCCCAGTTGCCGCTACACCTAGACATTGGCTGCGCTAAGGGAGACTTTGTGCGAGAGATGGCTCACCAAGTGCCAGATTGGAATTTCATAGGAATAGAGATTAGAGAGCCTTTGGTGGAAAGGGCCCTCATCAGACGCGACCAGGACCAGCAGCGCAATCTACACTTCGTCTTTTGCAACGCGAACAATTCACTAAAGCCACTGCTAGCTAGCTATCCGGCGAAACTACAGTGCGTCAGCATCCAGTTCCCCGATCCGTGGTTCAAAAAGCGGCATCAGAAGCGGCGGGTGGTGCAGCCGGAGCTGGTGAACGTGCTGGCTGAGCTGATGCCAGCCGGGGGAAAAGTGTGGCTACAGTCAGACATTGAAGAGGTTTGCGCGGAGATGTGCGATCGCTTTGATGAAAGCCCGGCTTTTGAAAGAAGTGAAAATTGGCTGAGTGAAAGCCCTTTTCCGGCCAAAACCGACCGAGAAAAAGTCGGTGAAGAAAAAGGACTGCCCGTGTATCGAGCTATGTACTTTTGCCGAGGTTTGCCTTAAAACGATGTAAACTTTTATTAAAGACATATCGATAGCAGCGCGAAAGAGAACGTTATGGCAGAGCCAGTTGGGTTTGGGAAAAAGACGCCGAAAAAGCCAAAGTCTGAGCGGACGCAGAAGCGAGAAAAAGCTTCTAAGCAGTACGACAAAATGAAGACCGACGGCCTGCCGGAGTATGAGGTGTATGTGCGGGGCGAAGGCTCAAAGCAGTGGTTTCCGATTGGGGCGATCGCCGTTCGTCGCTCCAGCCAAATCAGCCGCGCCATCTACCACAGCGAGAAAGATTTGCTGCAAGGAGCCTTTCGCGCCTTTCCTGTGCTGAAGAAAAGCCGAGACAATCTAGAGTACGGCTACCGGCTGAAAGGTGAAACCGAGGATGATATTGAGCCAGCCGTGAAGGAACGCGATCGCAGCGAGCGCGGTCTGATGGGTGCCATTAACAGCATCAAAGGACTGTTCGGCCAGAAGAAAACAGGAGAGTGAGATTCCTGGTCTATTCTTTGGCTAAATCATCAACGAGCTTTTGCTGCTATGAGTGACCAAACTTCCAACAAACCCACCCTCTCTTACTGGCATGTCTGGACAGACGACGACGGCATCAGCCACCAGAGCCAGTGCGAACTCACAGACTTTTCAAAAGAGAGCATGGGCGGCGACGCCGATCCACAGTGGAACAATCGACTGATGAGCGGCGACGCTGAAGTGTTATTTTCCGTGTTGCCAGTTGGCTGGGTCGGTGAATGGCATGAGAATCCTAGACCGCAGTGGATTGTGCCGATATCTGGGGTTTGGTACGTAGAAACAATGGACGGTATGCGAGTAGAGATGGGACCGGGTGAGGTCTCTTTTGGCGCGGACCAAAAGACAAAAGCAGACGCGCAGGGGCGTAAAGGTCATACGTCTGGCACCGTCGGTGATGAACCAGCGAAGCTGATGGTGGTACAGCTAAAGGGCGATGACTATTTGGCGGCGCGGCCTGGAGAGTTGACTTAGGTGGTAGATGCGATGCCGGTGGTGGAGCCAATACCGATAGAGATTGTCGAGGCGATGCCATCGGACTTGGACGACTGGGTGCAGATGGCCTTGCAGCTATGGCCTGCTGAGGAAGATTTGTCGCGGGCCGAGGTGGAAATGCGAGCAGAGCTATCGGGGATTTTGGAGTCGGCTAAAGATACGGGGCTGATTGCGCGCGATCATGAGGGGGTTGCGATCGCATTCATCAACCTTTCCATTTGCTACGAATACGTACCTGGGGCGAAGCGGTTTCCGGTGGCGTATGTGGAGGGCATCTATGTGGCGGATCTAGCGCGAAAGACTGGCGTTGGTAAAGCCTTGGTGGTGCGGGCGGAGGAGTGGGCGATCGCAAAAGGCTGTACGCAGCTCGCCTCAGATGTGATGATTGAAAATGTTGAAAGCTGCCAATTTCATACCCGAGTAGGGTTTCAAGAAGTAGAGCGGGTTGTATTTTTTATAAAAGACGTGAAATAGTTATACAGCCAGAAATGCAGCCAGAACAGCAGCCAGAACAGCAGTCCGAACAGTCAGATTCCAGACAGCCAAGCCCCCAGCAGCCAACGTTAGAAGAATTCAAAGTAGAAGAGTTTGACCTGCGGCGGCGAGAGTCCGATGAAGCAGCGGAAGATTCAGCGGATGGCTCGAACTACGAGAGTCCAGATCCGACAGCGTTAGATACGGCAACGGTCGATCGAGTCATTGAGATGGCCTGGGAAGATCGGACGCCGTTCGGTGCGATTGAAGAACAGTTTGGTCTAAAAGAGAAAGATGTGATCGCGGTGATGCGGCGATATATGAAGCGATCGAGCTTTGAAATGTGGCGGAAGCGGGTGACGGATCGAGGGACAAAGCACGCTGCGAAAAGAGACTTTGAAGTGGGAAGGTTCAAATCTAGCAATCAGAAAAATTATTGAAGGTTTCTAGCGAACAATTAAGCCGAATGTGTCTACAATTCTATCGATAAACGCTTTTGGAAGAACTTCTCCAGTTGTTCTCCACCATCTTTCGCTAAGATCAACAGTTCTAATCTGTTCAGCAATCACCGAACCCTGAGCCTTAAAGCCAGAAGGAATAGGAATCATCATTTTGATATCTGGCCTAATAGTGCTGGTAACCGGTGTGATAATTACTATTCCTTGGCGCTCGGTATTGTAGTCAGAGTTGCTGAGAACGACGCAAGGGCGAGCATTTCCCGATTGCTCTCGACCCAGAGTAGGATTTAGATTGAGCCTGAGAACTTCCCCTCTTTCGATCTTCAAAGTTGTTCTCTACCAACCGCTTCACTTTGGACAAAATCAGCGATGTCGTCTGGGTATCGAAAGTCTTCTGGGATGCTGTCTAGCAATTCTCGAAGTGTCAGGGGCGTCTGTTTTTTTCTGATAGTCAGCGTATCCGCTGTCGCGGTCAGTTCTACCACGGAACTTTCGTCAATGCCTAATGCTGTTGCAATCTGATGCGGAATCTGAAGACCGATGCTGTCTTCCCATTTTTTGATTTGGATGTCCATAGCTGCGCCACGATATGAAATACTCACTATCCATTGTACAGCCAAGCTTCGAGTGCATCGGCAACTGACCATATGACGGCGTGTTTTGTTCTACTCAGCGAGGTCTATAGTTGTGAAGTAGGTGCTTGACTGTTTGCCGTAAGGAGATCTGCTACCTGTGCCAAAGAACGTAATTCTTCAGCCGGGTCAGAGCTATACGTTTCTCAGCTATTTTGAGATGGCTTACGAGCCGGACGACATTTTAGCGGCGTTTGGCTGCTCGCTAGAAAGAGTTACTTTTGACTTTCCTGAGCTGGATGCTGGCGGGATTGAGATGATCATAAACGGCTTGGCTGCTGCGATTGAGGTAGGCAATGCAGGTATTCGTGTCTAGAAGGTAAAGCATTGTCCATGCTGCTCAGAGTAATGTGCTGCGCTCAGGCTGGACTTCCTGAGGGGCTCTCTCTAAAGGCTCACCCTCCCAAGCTCCGAACAAATCCAAGAACTGCTGAGACCATTGACGCTTTGCCATAGGTCTAGTTGGCTGATAGACAATCAACAGCTCTACCTCTTCATTATGATGTTCGGGTAATTGAATTTGAAGTGAGCCATCTGTCTCGACAGTCGGGAATGACTGCTCAGCAGTCGGGAATAATTGCTCGGTGGTCGGAAAGGGATACTTGGTGGTCGGGAGTAAGTGCTCGGCGGTCGGGAAGAGGTGCTCGATAGTTGGTAATGACTGCTCGGTGATTGGCAATAGCTACTCAACGGTTGGGAACGGTTGCTCGGTGGTTGGCGGTGACTGCTCGGCGGTCGGGAATGATTTTGTGGTGTCAGTCGGTTGACTGGGACTGCAAGACTTCTATTGCTCGCTGAGTGAGAGGGCAGATTGTTGGCCTGCTTCGATAGCAGATTTTACTAAACCGTTGAAGTTGGTGATTCCTGATTGGGTGTTTGGATGTTGGTCGTCGAGGCGCTTAAGAAGAATAGCGATCGCCCCCGCCACCATCTGACTAATTTCAGCAACCGGAATCATCTACCTTGGCCAAACCACAAACCTATCTTCTTATACAGCAATTGAGTGGGGCGCGATCGCAGAACGCCAAACGCTTTCGTACAAACGTAAACGCTATAATCACTACAGTATTGAAGATCTGCATGATGACGTTGCATCACTCAAAGCTGATCGCCTGATCTAGCGTTGTTTGAAAGTCTGCATCTTTCAACAGACATCGAGACCCACCCCTTCGCCCCTCCCGAGAGGGGATTTGTTCCGGTTGTGAGAACAAAGATTCGCCGATTCCAGATACCTTAAAATCCAGCGCCTGAAGCAGATCCCCTCTTGGGAGGGGTGCCCGCAGGGCGGGGTGGGTCAGCATCCTGCGAGATCAGCCAATGCCAACCTTTCTAAGCGGTCAACAACCCTACTGCCGGACAAACCAATCAATCAGCTTCCACGCAATGCTCAGCTCACCCGGCACAGGTGGCAAATTATCTCTTGCAAACCAATCCGCCGCCTCAATCTCTTCTAGATCCGGCGTCAGCTCACCCCCCGCATATTCCGCCACAAACCCCACCATCAAAGACTTCGGGAAAGGCCAGGGCTGAGAGCCAAAGTAGCGAATATTCTTCACCTCAATGCCTACCTCCTCACGCACCTCACGCGCCACCGTCTCTTCTAACGATTCTCCCGGTTCGACAAAGCCTGCCAGCACGCTATACATGCCTGCTCGAAACCGGGGAGCCCGCGCCAGCAGCACCTTGTCTTCTTTGTAAACCAGCATAATCACAGCGGGTGAAAGCTGAGGGTATTGCCGCAGGCCGCAGCTAGGACAGCGTTTGGCTCTTTCTGTGGGTAGCTGCGTCGTTGGCGTGGCGCAGTGGCCGCAGTATTGATGCGTGCGGTCCCATTCGATGATTTGGACGGCTCGGGCTGCGATCGCAAACACCTCAGTATCCATTTTCTGGTAGAGCGATCGCAAATTACACCAGCCCAATCCCTTCAGCGCCGGGGCGTCTCTACTCACCTCAGCCGCTATGCAAGGCACCCCGTCTAAGTATCCTAGGAATTGCGATCGCAGCGGCATTATCCCAATCGCCTGAGCACTCACCGCCAAAGGTAGAACAAAGCTACCTTCATCAAGCAACAGATCCGAGCCGCTGCAAAGAAACCACCAGCTGTTAGTAGCGTTCTTATCTTTTGGACTGGTAGCGGCGACAAAGCGATCGGAAATAGCAAACGGATTAGGAGAATACAACAAACTGCCCGAATTATGAATCATCAATCAACAACATTAAACGCTCGCCAGGTCAGACTAATTCGGGGCCCCACCTCTTTCTGTCTTTTGATTGCATGTACCCAATTGTCTTGCACTTCTGATCCCATATACAGCACCGAACCAGGCGGCAGCAAAAAAGCGTGCTGCACCTCCGGATTTTCCTTGCTGCGATAGGTTAGCTTGCGCGGATGTCCCACCGAGACAATCGCCACTCCTGTCCCTGCCTGCAACTCTGTTGTATCGTCTGCATGAAATCCCATTTTGCTTCTACCCGTCTCATAGAAGTTCAACAAACAGTTGTTAAATTCAACGCCTAGCACCTGCTTGAGCTGCGCCACCACTGGCTTCAGTGCCGGGTGCATAGGCACCGCCGGATACTTCATCTGAGCATAGTTGTACGGCACCCCAAAAGAAGCCGTCCGCCTAGCCGCCATACTGCCTTCCCAAGCAATCGTCTCACGCAGCGTATTAAACAGCGTCATCTGGTCAGACAAAAAGTCATTAATAATCAGTAGTTCGGGCCTGTTCATTGCTACCAAATCAGCTCGACTCTGAATATACCTCTTTTGATAGCGCTGAGTGAAAACTGTTCGCCAAAGCAAAATCACCCTACCGGAATCACCCTGATGGGTACCACCCCTCACCCCAAGAACCGCATAGATTGGGGCCATCGTTAAAGACAGTTAAACACAATCAGTCGTAAACACAAGTAGAAGGACACAGCCTTATGGAATCTCGTAAGCAACAAGCCTTGAACGTTCGCATTGCCGCTGCTAAGCTCGCCTACGATCGCCCCCACGCCGAGCAGCAGGCTAACGGTGAAGAATTCAGCTACCGCTTTGATGGCACTGATCCAGAACGCGGCAGCAAATCTTCTCACATAGCCAACTATACAAAGGGACTGCCCCACAACGAAGTCGATGGGCTCATCTGCAACTCAGATGACTATCAGCTCTTCGTCAAAGGCATTGACTCAGGCGACTCGCGAGACTTTCAGGCAACGCCGCTAGGTCCAAAGGGGTCTACCGCTGATGCGCCGATTGAATGGAAGTCTGCCTATTCTCAAAGTCACGGTGTCAACGTGCGGGCCTGGGAAAGTGCGGGGGCAGGACTCGCCTTTGACCTAGAAGGCCCCGATGCTCAGGCGGTGGCTATGCCGCCAGCGCCCACTATCGGTAGCGATGAGCTCACTGCCGAAGTCGCCGAAGTCTATGAGATGGCGCTACTGCGCGATATTCCTTTCACCGAATTTGACACGAACCCAGAGGTTGCCGCCTCTGTTGCTAGACTCAATCAGCTCAAGTGGTTCAAGAACGACAGCCTCTCCGATATCAGCGATGCCGCTGCCGAGCGTCGCCGGGGTCAAATCACGCCTCAAACTGCCTTTAGAGGGACGGCCTTTGGGGATGCTACTGGCCCGTACATTTCGCAGTTTTTGACTCGCGGCACGCCAGAAATCGGCTTCAGCAATAACAACGTTCTCGATGGTCGAGTCGCCTATGGTGCGATCACGCTTCGGAATAGAGTCCGCGTTGCCACACCCCACAAGGACTACATGACTAGCTGGGAATGGTGGCTCGATGTACAAAATGGCGCGGATCTAAGAGGAACAGAAAGCTATGTCAATCAGGGGGGCGATCGCTATCGATTCATCACTACCCCGCGCGATCTAGCCACATATGTTCACCACGACGCGCTCTATCAAGCCTATCTCAACGCCTGCCTAGCTCTACTCTCTATGCGCGTTCCTTTTGATCCGGGTTTACCTTTCCAAGCCGCCGACCACCTCGACCACCAGCAGGCGTTTGCTCACTTCGGCGGGCCTCATATCCTGTCTCTGGTAACCGAAGTGGCTACTCGTGCGCTCAAAGCCGTTCGCTATCAAAAGTTCAACGTACATCGTCGATTGCGTCCTGAGGCGATCGCAGGTCGCCTCCATCAGTGGCGCAATACCCAGTCGCCTAACCTGGCACCGGTTGCCGATCTCAGCGTCGAGATTAACGACACCCTACAGGTGGTAAAGGCACACAACAAAGCGCAAAACGACGAGTACAAGTCATCTATTGGGGGCGCGGAGTTTGATCGCGATGATGTCTACCTATTGCCCATGGCCTTTGCTGAAGGATCGCCCATGCACCCTTCATACGGGGCGGGTCATGCGACCGTCGCGGGTGCCTGTGTCACCATTCTCAAAGCCTTCTTTGACCACGGCTACGTATTGCCAGATCCCTATGTAGTGCCAACTGCTGATGGTAAAAAACTAGAGGCAATCCACAATCAAGGGATGAGCCTGACCGTAGAAGGCGAACTCAACAAGCTCGCTTCTAATATCTCTATCGGTCGCGACTGGGCAGGCGTTCACTACTTCACTGACTATTACGAGTCAGCGCGAATGGGTGAGGAAATTGCTCTAGGCATTTTGGAGGAGCAGAAGCTGACTTTTGGTGAAAATTTCAGCATGACGGTTCCTTTGTTCAGCGGGGGGACTAAGCGTATCTAACGTTTATCGCCGCGCCTAAAGGAGGCGTATCTAAGCGCCTTTGTAAAGACAAGTTGCTAGGGTAGCATCCCACCCTAGCAACTTCGCGTAAAATATCCTATATATAGGAATCGGAAACAATGGTCCCCGTGTACAACGCCTAGTTTTACATAGGGATTCTACAAGCTAGTTCCCGCTCATAATACATCTCTAGAATGAGACATCTCTAAATAGTTGATCACGTTATTGAAAAGGAGCGAGCCTGATGTCGATATTCCCTGTTGCGTTCTAATTTAAGAGGAAAATACAATCGCTAAAAAACCACTCATCAATCAACAGATCCGTTCCGCGCAGGTTCTTCTGATTGACAATGAAGGTACCAATCGCGGCCTGACCGATACCTCAGAGGCGCTGGCCTTAGCAAAAGCGGCCAAGCTTGACCTTGTAGTGGTCTCACCTGATCAGGAGACACCGGTTGCCAAGATTTTGGACTACGGCAAACACCAGTATCAAAGTCGCAAGCGTCAAAAGCAAAGCGCCCGTACATCAGTAAAAGAAGTTAGACTACGCCCGAATGTTGGCGATTCTGACTATATGGTGCGAATCAATAAGGCGATCGCGTGGCTAGAGCGCGGTGACTCTGTCAAATTTCAGGTCCGGCTAAGAGGTCGCGAACACCAGCACCGCGATCGCGCTACTGACCTACTCAACCGCGTCGTAGAAGACCTGTCAAAAGTCAGTAAAGTTCAAACTTTCGACAGACGCTCTTTGATTCTTCAAGTCGTTCCAAACTAACGCGACTGGCCGAAAACCCTCATGACCGGTCAAAAAAATCAATAGAAAAAGACCAGGGCACCTCTTATACTGACGCCCTGGTCTTTTTGTATCTTTCTCTCCCTTCTTCGCCTATGCCCACTACCCGCCGCGCGGCTGCGCCCCTCACATTCATTCCGCCTGCTTATAACCCCTGGGTCATGCGAGCAATCCACTGGGCGCTGCCTTTCTTTCTGCGCGTACGCATCCGCCCTTGGCTTCCTGTTGGCATCAGCCGAATCGAGGTCAACAACGTAGATCCGCTAGTCAAACTCTATGCCGATCTAGAAGCGGGAAAGGCTCGGTTTTTGATGTCGGTGCGTCACGTAGAAGTCGACGATCCGCTGATGGGACTATACCTCTGTTCGCGAGCGGTTAAACAAGCAGCCAAGGCGCAAGGAATTTCGCTAAAGCAGCCGGTCCACACGCATTTTCTGTACGAGCGGGGCATGACGATTTGGGCTGGCAAAGGGCTGGGGTGGGTGCTCTCGCGAATTGGCGGTGTCCCCATTCGCCGAGGACGACGGCCTGATTGGGTAGGGCTAAAGGCGGCTCGCAAGCTCATAACAGAAGGATCGATGCCGATGGTCGTCGCTCCCGAAGGGGCTACAAATGGCCACAGTGAGCGACTAGGTCCATTGGAACCAGGGGTAGCGCAGCTAGGCTTCTGGTGCGCAGAAGATTTGGCACGCGATCGCCGCTCCGAAAAAGTCTATATCATCCCCATCGGCCTTCAGTACCGCTACGAACAAGCCTGCTGGCCAGAGCTGCAAAAGCTATTAGCTCGGCTAGAGACAGAAAGCGGTCTATCCCAGCTAGAAGAACTAGCCCCAACCGCTGACAAAGACTGCTACTTGCGTATATTCCGGCTAGGGATTCATCTGATTACAACGATGGAAGCCTTTTACGCTAGATTCTATGGGCGCTCGTTCGAGTCGCAAAAGCCCACCGCAGAAGAACCCACCACAGAAACGCCCGCTACAGAAACTCTCTCTCATCCTGAAATAAGAGAGCTAACTCCGGCAGACTACTCCGATCGACTACACGCCTTGCTTGACAATGCTTTGCAAGTCGCCGAACAGTTCTTCGATCTCCCCAACAAAGGCACCTTTGTCGACCGGTGTCGGCGTATAGAAGAAGCTAGCTGGCAGGTCATCTACCGGGAAGACTTACCAGAGCTTTCAACGCTCTCATCACTAGAAAGAGGACTAGCAGACTGGGCAGCGCAAGAAGCAAGCCTTAGAGAAATGCATATGCGCGTCGTGGAAAGTTTTGTTGCTGTTGACGGTGAGTATTTGCAAGAAAAGCCGTCTTTTGAACGCTGCGCTGAAATGGCGATGCTAATGTTCGATCTAGTTACTAAGCTGGGCGATCGTCCGTCCTCTAGCTGGCAATCAGGTCGTCCCCGGTTGGGCAAGCGCTGGGTGAAGATGACGGTACAGCCGCCTATCTCTGTGAGCGATCGCCTCTTAGACTACCAGCAAAATAGACGTATAGGTCGAACAGCCGTTGCTGCCCTTACCGAAGAGATTCGGCTGTCGCTAGAAGACACCATCGAACGCTAGCGAATAGGATGGGTGCGGCCTCTGGCGTGATAGGCTTGTACGTGTTTGGCGTCAGCGGAAAACAAAGCGGCTATGGTAGCGAATTTGGTCTTGTTTTTACTGGCGATCGCACTCAGTCTCAGCTTAGGATACTTCGTGCTGAGCAGGGTGATAGGAGCACGCTCAGCTCGGCGCAGCCTGATTTACGCGGCCCCCGCCATCTTAATCGGACTATTGCTGCCTTTGGTGCTAGCGTTTGCCGGTCGATATGGGCTGGTGATTCTATACGGACTGTATGCAGCGGGTGCGCTCCTTTGGATGCTGAGCTGGCCCCTGCGGAAAAAGCAGGCAGGCGTTCTGCTGCTACGCCTGAGCGCGACGCTGCAAAGCAAAGTGCTGTTCTGGCTAGGGCTATTTCAGGTGGGACTAGCGATCGCTATTACCTACTCGCGTCTCGATCAGTTCACCGGTAGCTTGGTCACCACTGGCGGCATTATCTCTGGTATTGCTGAACTTGCCTTCTGGTGGAGTCTGGCTCTGCTGTTCGTGGTGCTTGGCTGTAGCAGACTAGAAATCAGAGAAAATGGTCTTTCCTATCTGCTCGCCTGGCAGCCCTGGGAACGCATTCGAGCCTTCGGCTGGGACGACGACAAACCCAACACCCTCATCCTCAAGACCTACCCTCGTACTTTTTTATCTCGCCGCTACATGATGCTCAGAATTCCAGCCGATCAGCAGCAAACCGTCGACGCTCTGCTAGAAGACTATCTATTAGAAGCGGACCTAGATGCAGAGATGGAGGCAGAAACGAACGCCACTTCAGACGCAGAGATATAGCAAACTGCGCAATGCATTGTGCAGTTTGCTGAGCACTTTTTTGCTGAGCACTTTGTTTTGTTTGAAGAAGGTTGTAGCGATTGATCATGCTAGAAGCAAAGTGCCGGAAGCTATAGGCGAGAAGACTTCATAAGAACTTTGTAGCCTACGGCAGTCCAAAGCTTGCCACTCGCACGATCAAATCTCCTGTCTGCGGATTGTGCTCGAATACGAACCCGCCTTGCTTCCGCTCGTTGCCAGACAAAAAGTCAAACTGCTGTTCGCCAGTCTCGTCGCTGCCGTCAGGTAAATTCAATTCTGCGATTACCTGCACCGTTCTAGCAATTCGTCCGCCCGTATTTTTGAGTGTGAATGGGACATAGTACTGGCCTTCTGTTAACCGGGTGGTTTCGCTTACCTCGACTTGAAACGCGGGCGGTAGGTTCTTACTGATTTGCCAGTCATATAGAACTAGGCCGACGATCGTCAGCAAGACTAGAGAGGAGATCGCCAAAGTCAGCCATTCTGCTAGCGATCGCGCCTTTGCTGTCGGTATCTCTATCTCGGTCTCTAGCTCAGCCATCTCAACCTCATTGGACCTTTCTATCATGCCAGAATGCGTCCCGCCGCTCCGCCGACAGATGCTGGCAAACCCAAAACAATCACATCGCCGAGCCATTCCTGCCAGGGGTCGTTGCCCGTCAGCTGCTGAAAGAAAACTAGCATCAGCGCCGAGGCCACTAGCACCACGATGTACGTCAGCAGCGTTTCTGTGATTGGGCTTAGCAGCAGTCCTCTTTGGGTGCGTTCAGTGCGATCGGTAAATCCTGAGGCAAACACAATGATGTAGGAGATGGTTAAGGATGCACCCATTACCAGCAGCAGCCACCAAGACGGCATCCCCGCCGCGATAATGGCAATTTCTTCGGTAGGGGCAATGCTAAAGGCAATTACAATCGCTCCGATGAGCGTAACGTCAATGTCGATGAGCGTATTGCCCAAGGCGCTACCCACTGAATTTTGCATAGTGCTGCGCAAGGTGACCGGCAGCATCGACTCGGCATCTAGGGTCCGTCGCTGTCTAGGGCGTCGTCGCTCTAGGGCAGATCGCGCCAAAGTCACGCCCAAGGAAAAAGGAACGCCTTCAAAAATCAGCTTGCCCAGTGCTTCTGATAGCGGCGTTTCTAGGGTGATTCGGCGGAGTAAGAGCAGTGCGATCGCAGCGCAAATGATCCCAATTCCCAGCGCTTCGATACTCTCTAACACCGTCTCTAGCGGTTTAATCGACAGCGATCGCCGAAAGCCCTCAATCTGAGTGAGCAGCAGCACCACAATGAAAGTCACCGCCTGCACTACCAATAGCCGCAGCGCATTCGTAGAAGAGCCAATTGCCCAGACTTCAACGGTATACAAGAGCGGAATGCCAAACAGAAAGCTCCCCGCTGCCCCTCGCAAAATTGCCCGCAGCTCGGCTGCCCACATAGAATCTTGTTGATAATTCAATCTGACCGGTTTTTATTGTACTTTTATAACGGTTCGCTAAGACTATCTAGCTAGTTGCCCCAGCTTAATCGCAAGCTGTGATGAGATGGCTTAGTTTGAGGGTAGATTAGGTCCATAGCTATAAATTAAAGTTGATGCAATTGCCTGTCTTCTATTACCGGGCTAAATGGCTCAACATAAACGATAGATAGCTCAAAGAAATAGATAGCTCAAAGAAATAGATAGCTTAAAGAACTGTGAGGAGCACCATGAACTGTCAATCAAGCGATGACTCGATAGCGCCCATTCAAGGGGGGACACCATGGCCATCACACACCCGAACAAGAGACAAGAAAACTCAGCTGTATGGATTGGTGTAGGTCTTTCTAGCCTGCTGTTCGGAGGACTATTTTTTGCTAGCTGTACGCCGACGAGCCTAGTCGAACAGGGCATCGAACGAGAATTGCCCAAATATGTAGGCCCTGCCGAGCGCTACAACGTAGAGATCGAAGGATTTGATGCTAGGCGAGGCAGCGCCGACAGCGTCATTGCCGTAGGCGAGAGGGTCCGCCCAGAAGGTGCGCCTGTGATTGAGCGGCTTGCTTTGGATTTAACCGATGTTGTCTACGACAGGCAGACAGAGCGGCTTTCTCAAGTGGGCAATGCCAGACTCACAGCCGTGGTCAAAACGCCGGATCTGTCGGACTTTTTAGAAACCTATCGAAATGTCCGAGAAGCCGAAGTAATGCTGCAATCGCCCAATCGAGCCACGCTGCGCATCCGTCCCCAAATCGATCAGTTTGCGCTGCCTCAAGGCGTTACCGTTGATGTCAGCGGCGAGCTAGTGGGAGAGGCTACTCAGCTACGCTTTGAAGTGGACAGCGTCAGCGCCGCTGGGATAGATGTCAGCGCGATCGCTGCTAGCCGTCTTTCCAAGGCAATTAACCCCCTTGCCGATCTCAAGAACCTGCCAATTGACGTAGAGATTGTTTCCGTCGTCGCGGCTGGCGAGAGTATTGGCATGGAAATCGTCGGCGATCCTAGCAGCTTTTCTCCTTAGTAGCTTCTATAGCTGCCTATAGGTATCTAGCTATCTATATCTATGTATAGAAGGCAACAATCAGCATGTCCTATAACCTGGTTGGACTTTGATAACGCTTTGCTGGGTTATCTGCTTCAATAATTGGGTCTAATTGCAGTTGCTATGTTCTCGAACATTTATTTAATTTTTAATCCCGTTTCGGGGCAAGGCGATCCTGAACTGGATCTTTCAATAATCCGTGGTGAGATAGAGCAGAGTACTTCCTTGACCGTGCTAGAAACGGACCCCGATCAATCCGCTGAGAAACTGGCTCAGCTAGCTGTGGACAAAGGCGCTGACTGTGTGATTGCTTCTGGTGGCGACGGCACCGTATCAGCAGTCGCTGGCCCCCTGATCGAGACTGACGTGAGTTTAGGAATCATTCCAAGAGGGACGGCTAATGCGATCGCAGCGGCCTTTAGTATCTCCAACAACATTAGCGAAGCCTGTCAAACTATTCTCGCAGGCAATCCTCACAAGATCGACGTTGCCATCTGTAATGGCAAGCCGCTGATTCTGCTAGCGGGCATCGGCCTAGAAGCAGATGTGATCTCTCAGGCCAATCGCCAGCTCAAGAACAAAATCGGCAGTGCTGCCTATATTCTCTCAGCCTTTCGTCAGGTACAAGATTTAGACACTTTCAAAGTGACTATGGAGACGCCAGATAGAATTATCAGCGTCAAAGCCTCTGGCATTACGGTGGCTAATGTTGCGCCAGCGACTTCGGTCCTAGCACAGGGGTCAGCTAGTGTGGTGCCCTATGACGGATTGCTGGATGTCACGATCTTTGCGCCAGAGGGGACGGGAGGTGCGATCGCAGCTTCCTACAATCTCTTCCAAACCGCCCTCAACAAACGCTCGACGAAAAGAGAAGATGTCGGCTACTTTCGCTGTAGCGCTATCAATATCACCGCAGATCCCGAGCAGGAAGTTGTTTTAGATGGAGAGATGATCGGGGCTACGCCGTTGGATATTCACTGCATCTCTGCGGGACTAACGGTCATGACCCCCGCTAACGGCAACTTTGATCCGCTAGAGAAGCTAGAGGGCTTACCAGAGCTCGAAATCCAATACAAACAGCAAGAAGCCGACGTGCTCAAGGCATAACAGCGCAGCCCTCTGTGCAGTTTCCGTCCGCATCGAACGACATTGTCATACCGCTCAGCGGCACATGGACAGGCGTCTCAGTTGCTTCGATAAAAGTAGCGGTCTTGGTTTCTGGCTGAACATCGCCGCCACTGGTCGCTGCCTCATTAGCATGTGAAGCAATCACCGCGTTAGGCGCAATCAATTCATCAATCACGTAGGCGGCTTCTACTGGCCCAGTGGTGAACGTATCGCCGATGTTCATCACCACTAGCTCTGCGCCATACTGCTTGCTGACGACGGTTTGTTGTTCAGCCGTCACACCCGTATCGCCAGAGAGGTAAACTACCAAGCCGTTAGAGAACGTGATCACATATCCAGTCGGTGGCCCTACATAGGCAGTCAACCCCGCTGCTGAAAGACTCTCACCCAAGTCCCCTTCGATAAAGTCACCACCTAGACCATTTGAATGTGCAGCCGGTACGGTCGTAAAGCTGACGCCATCAATCTGACGGGAAGCGCCAAAACGAACCAGCTGTACAGAACTAGGATCGCCGCCGAGACCTTCTACTTTGTTGGCTAGAAATTGTGACATTTCGCTGCCGACGATGATATTCGCACCCTGTCCGACCGCAATCTCAGCGCTGTTGGAATTAGGGATTGTCGTCATATTCGCCTCGGGCTGTGCGCAGGTGCCCTCGTTGACCGCTTCAATCCGGCGATCGCCTAGATGGTCACCGTGAACGTGACTGACTAGCACCACATCGATCTCGCCTAGGCGAGGATCTGCTGCGCCAGCAACCGTTCTACCCGCATCGTAGAGAATTCGCAGCCCGTTCGGATCTTCTAACACCAGCGCCCGATCAAACGCGCAAAACTCACCGTCGTGACTGCCTAGCGGCGTAATTTTCACATCGCCCTCAGTCGCGTTAGCTGCGCCTGAACCCAGCATCACTGCTGATAGAACAAACAAAGCCAGCTTTTTGTGTAGCGACATCCCGAACAGTGCCATCCTGAAATTTCTCCTAATTGTAAAATCCGTCTCTAGCTATATACGCATACATAAGCGCTAAACGCAAAGATCCTATCGGCTGCTGCTGCCTGGACAAAGCTGTTTTAGCTAAGAAAGTTAGACAGCTTGTTCGCCATCTGGGCACTGCTGCTATCAGCTGTGACTAATTCTATTTGTTCAGCGCTCGCTGCCCCCAGTCCCAGGTCAGCGGCGCGGCGAATTTGGGCCTGGCTCCAGATCGAACCGCTGGAGACTTCGCGGGTGGTTCCAAGCATACGCAAGATGGCAATACCGACCGCATCGATCGCGATTCGATCCGTACCCGCTAGCATCACGCCTGCCCTAACGCGATCGCCCTGTTCTGGTCCCCCACCGACAAAGGCATCCACCCCATCAATCAAAATCAGCGCCGGACGATAGGCTGTATTCACCTCGGCGATCATCAGCCGCTGATTGTTCGAGCGATGCAGCTCTCTCATATAGTCGTGGCCATCACCGGGAACTGTACGAGCGACCATGCCAATCGTATTTTTCAATGAGAGCGTGAAATGGCCGCCAAACCGATGCGTCTTTAGGCAGCAGACATTGACAATCACATCCGCGTCTAGGACCGGTTTGGCGATCGCAAACCCCCGTGACCAGTTTGTCCCCTCCCCCGAAAAGTACTGCCATCCGTCCCGCCCCAGCTCATCGAACACCAGCGGCGTGAACCCATAGCGCTCGGCTAGCGCAAATACCTGCATCTGTTCCATGGCTGTGCGAGTGTTGGCCATACCAGAGCGATCGCCCACGGTAATCTGACTAGCCCCGTCGCTTTGAATCTCTTGCACCAGCGTTTCTAGAACCGCTGGATCGGTCGCCGCAGGAGCCGGATCGCCTGTGTTGTAGTTCGGCTTAATAAATACCCGTTTGCCTTGAAAACTAGGCAGATGCAACAGCTCCATCGCCTGACGAATGCCTGCTGCCCGGTCGGTAGTGCTCACTAGTACGACTCTATGCGGATTGAGGCCCGCCGCTGCGATTGGCATCGGCTGAGCCAAAGCATCTAGTGAAACTGAAGATGAAACCTGGGATGAGGGAGATAGGAGCGATCGCAGCCGGGGAGCCAGTAGCGCAGTGCCGCCTAGTAAACCCAAACGTTTTAGCAGCTTGCGACGAGAAGAGGTGAGAGGAGGTAAATTGAACATGATAAAGGTAAGCGCAGGATTCTAACAACAGAGCTATCGGCTTGTTCATATTCTGACGGTTTCAACTGAGAATTCGCTGAGCCACCACTACAGAGCCGTTGAATTTAGCCTAACAACTACGCTTCTTCATCGACAAAAAGCACCCCGCGTATCAGCCCATCGCTATCGGCTCGACCGCCAAGAGATCCTGCCAGCACACCCAAAGCCGCCACAAATATGCCGAGCTTAATGTGGTCTATCGTGCGTACCGCAGGATCGACTGTGGGCCAGCTCTCCATCAGCTTACGCGGGAAAATTGTGACGGTACCCGCGTAGATCAGGCCCATGAAAATGGCAAAAAGTAGAGTCATCGTCAACAGCAGACTGAGGATAGTCGCCGCGCTAGTCACGACGGTAGATTCTGCCAGCATTCGATTGCGATGACCCAAAACGCCGCCAAAGGCAAAGGCTTTGTACAGCGCGGCGGTGGCGGCGGCAACCGCAATCATAGAGAACAAAATCAGCTGATAGAGTTCGACCGTGCTGGCAACATCCCACATGTCAGGGGTGAAGAACAAAAAAATAATGGTAGAAAGCGCTGCTGTAATCATCGTGGGTAAGCGAGCGAGTAGGCGAAATGGATTGGCTCGGATAATCGCGATCGCAATACTCTCCCAATCTCTGATCAAAGTCACCAAAACAAACCGCCATCGGCTTCTTCGACTTGTGCGCTCATGCGCCTCCCGAGGCAGTGCCTGGCGCATCTGCTGACGCTGCCTATCTGTCAAATGAATCATGCTAGCGAGATCTTCTACCTCTGCAAAATCGTACATAACATTCTGTGGATGCTCAGAATAAGAAAGATTCAGCAAACGACTGAAAGTGTGGAGCAACAAAGTTTCCAAACGACGAACAGTCAGCGATCTGTCTTCCGGATTTCCCCAAAACGTGGTATTTAGACGCTTCGTCGAGATAATGCCAACATTGGTGAGCTGGCTAGGCAGGGCCACAGTAGAGCTAAACGCAGCGGTCGATAAGTCGACTTCGGTAACAATCAGCAAAAAATTCACACCCCGCTCTATTTTTTCAGTCATGCCGATGTGTAAAAAGTCAAGCGGAGCGTAGGCCCCGGCAGTCGGCATCAGATGCGGTCCCTCAAAAGAAAGGGTTACTACCTGAACGCCCAGTGAATCGTTCAGCGCCTGCTCAAACGTACTGATCGCCTTAGTCGCACAGTCGAGAAAGCGCTCAGAGTCTTTGCCCTCTACATCCATCGTCATGACGCCGACAACGTACTCTTGGGGCTTTGGTTTCATCTAAAAATAGCTCTTACGAGAGGCGTAGGCATAAGGGGCAATCCAATAAAATCAGCATAATCCTTTAAGCTAACTCCAGAACACCTGACTACAAACGACGAAATGCCAATTCAAACACCAGACTGGGTAAAACACGCTGTTTTCTACCAAATCTTTCCCGACCGCTTTGCCCGCACCACCCGTTCTGACCTACCTCCCTATATGCAGGTTCCTTTAGAAGATTGGAACAGTGCCCCTACCCTAGAAGGCTACAAAGGCGGCGACCTTTGGGGAATCGCTGAGCGGCTAGACTATATTCAAGATCTGGGCGTCACCGCCATCTACTTCACGCCTATCTTTCAGTCCGCTAGCAATCACCGCTACCACACCCACGACTATTACCAGATAGATCCCTTGCTGGGTGGCAATGAAGCCTTCTTTGACCTGCTCGAAGCGGCCCACGATCGCAATCTCAAAGTCGTTCTAGACGGTGTCTTCAACCACGCCAGCCGAGGCTTCTTTTACTTCAACGATATCCTCGAAAATGGTCCTCATTCCCCCTGGCTAGACTGGTTCAAAATCGAAGGCTGGCCCCTCTCTGCCTACGATGGTGACAAGCCTGCCAATTACGAAAGCTGGATTGACAACCGCGCTCTGCCTGAATTCAACCACGACAATCCGCAGGCTAGAGAATACATCATGCGGATTGGAGAGTATTGGATCGAACAAGGTGTGGACGGCTGGCGGCTAGATGTCCCTTTCGATGTAGAAACAGAAGGCTTTTGGGTAGAGTTTCGCTCGCGGGTGAAGGCGGTCAATCCTGAGGCGTATATTGTTGGTGAGGTATGGACTGATGCGAGCGAATGGCTACAGGGCGATCAGTTTGACGGTGTGATGAACTATCTGTTTACTGGGCCTGCGATCGCATTTACCGCCAAGCACAGAGTTTCCATGCCCTTAGTCGAAAGCGTTTCCTACGATCCTTATCCCGCTTTGGATGCAAAAGGCTATGCAGAAAAGATAGAAGCCCTGCTAAACCTATACGATTGGGAGATACAACAGACTCAGCTGAATTTGCTATCTAGTCACGATGTTGCTAGAGCCCTTAGTGTGGCTAGTGAAGATGTCGCTAGTTTCCTGCTAGCAACATTGTTGTTGTTGACCTTTCCCGGTGCGCCTAGCATTTATTACGGTGATGAAGTTGGACTGCCTGGGAAACTCGACCCAGACTGTCGCCGGGTTTTTCCCAAAGAAGAACAGTGGAACCAGGAAATTTTGTCAGCACACAAGTCGCTGATTGCCCTTAGACAGGCTCACCCAGCCCTGCGAACCGGAAAGTATCAGACCCTGGCCGCAGAAGGAAACTGCTATGTCTTCTCTAGAATTCTAGAAAAAGAGATGATCGTGGTGGCGGTGAATACAGGCGAAGCGTCTGTGCAGGTGCGGCTAGCAGATATGGCGGTCGATAATGGCAAGGTGCTGTACGGAGAAGGAAACGTGGAATGGTTGGGCGATCGCGCTGCCATGCTAGACATTCCGGCTCGCTCAGGCATGGTTTTGGGCAATAGCTAGCTGGCTAGCTGCTTCCAGTCCAGTAGATTCTGGATCTGTTGGGCGATCGCTTCTGGTTCAAACGGCTTCAAGATAACGCCAGAGCCTAGAGCCTCTAGCTGCTTGCGCTCGACTTCTCTGGCCTGAGCTGTTAGGAAAATAACTGGAATATGCTTGGTCATTGCCTGAGCTTTGAGCTGATGAAACAGGGTGATGCCGTCTATCTTTGGCATCATCACGTCTAGCAAGATAGCGTCAGGCTGCTCGGCCTGGGCCATGACCATCCCCTCCTCGGCAGACGCCGCGACTAAGACTGTCCATTTGACCGTCATCTCTAACGATGCCTTGAGAATAATCCGAATGGCTTCCTCGTCATCAATGACCAAAAGCCGTCGAGTTTTAGCGGTGGCCAAGGTCTGGCCATCTGAAGCTAAATGATCTAAGAGTGATTTATCTGGTGAGGGTGACATGGTCACTTTTTTGTCTGCATTTCTTGTTTGCATCTAGTGGGCAGCGTAAAGTGGAAGCAGCTTCCTGTTCCCATCTGACTTTCTACCCAGATTTTACCACTGTGTTGTTCAACAATATTTTGGCAGATGGCCAGTCCTAGCCCTGTGCCTCTGGCATATGTTTTATCTGCTTGGGCGTCTGCCGTGATATAGATATTATCGCACTGAACAAACCGTTCAAAGACCCTGTGCTGTTGCTCTGAAGCAATGCCTGTGCCCTGGTCGCACACGGTAAACAGAACAGCAGCTTCACTATCCCCAGAAGAGCTATCCCCAGAAGAGCTATCCCCAGAAGCGCTATCCCCAGAAGCACTATCCCCAGAAGAGCTATTCTTAGCAGAATCTCCAAGGGGATAGTCTTCTCCATCCGAGGTGGTTAGCGCAACTGTAATTTTAATAGTGGAGCCTGCGGACGAAAACCGAATGGCATTATCCAGCAAATGCGTAAATACCTGTTGTAGGCGATCGCTATCCGCCATGAGCTGTACGCCCTCATCAATCAGCTCTAACTTAATCCCTTTCTTCTGAGCAAGCGGCTTAGACAATTCAACCGCCTGGCTGGTTAACTCTTGCGTATTGGTCAGACGCTGTCGTAAAATTTTTGTCCCTGACTCTAGCCGCTCTAGTTCTAGAATATCGTTGACAATCCTGACTAACCGTTCAGAATTTTCTGCGGCTACTTGCAACAGATACTGCCCTTGCGTTGATTCGCTCGAAACAAATCCCTGAGACAGTAGCTTGATGCTGCCGTGAATCGACGTGAGCGGTGTGCGTAGCTCATGACTAACCATTGCAATGAATTCGCCTTTAACCTGCTCAGCCAAAAGCTGTTCAGCAGTCTCTTTTATAAAACTCTCTTTTTTCATAGCGCCTGATTGCATAGCTGCGTACGGAGTAGTCTCCTCAGCGATTCCTCTTCCAAAGAAGTCGTTCTTTATGCGCCTCTGGTGAATGTCGCTAGGGCAAAAGGCTTTTTTTAAACTGTGCTGCGTGATGGTGCCAATTACGTTCCCTGTATCATCAACGACTGGTAGATGATACAGATGCTGCTGCTGCATTTTTTGGAAAATCAGGAAGGCGTCTTTTATCTCAGTAGCAAAAATAGTGACGACTGTTGGAATCATTACAGTCGAGATTGGCTCTCTTAACCAAGATCGAGCTAGCGTTGTCGAACGAACCCAGTCACGCTCGGCAAAAGTACCCACCGGACGCTGTTGGCGAACGATTAGTATGCAGCTGTCTTGCGTTTCATGCATTTGGGCGATCGCATCTTTGATGGGCATCTCAGGTGGCACCATTCCAGATACCGGAATTACCACACGATCGACTAAGGAAGGCACCTGAAACTCCATACTTATTTCTTTTTTTGATGTCTTGTTTAACTGTGTCTTGTTTAGCTGTGTCTTGTTTAACTATCCTACCTCTGAGTATATTTTCAAACTATGAGAATTTTGTGTAGATCGTCAATCAAGCCTACCAGCCGAGCCTACCAATCAAGCCTGCCATTCAACCCTACATTCTGAGCCG
>CAWCWM010000015.1:0-970569 GCA_963799265.1 uncultured cyanobacterium | reverse complement strand
ATCAGCTTATTCTTCGCCCGGTTCAACAATCCGCTGAAATAGATAGCCTGTTCCTCGCGCTGTCAAGATCAGTTCAGGGTTACTAGGATCGTCTTCTAGCTTTGCTCGCAGGCGAGAGATATGAACATCGACCACGCGGGTGTCCACATGCCGCTCGGGGGTATAGCCCCAAACTTCTTGCAAAATTTCCGAGCGAGAGAACGGCTCACCAGAACGGCTCACCAATAGCTCTAACAGGCTAAATTCCATCCCGGTCAGACGAATTCGCTCGTCGCCTTTGTACACCTGGCGCTTGTTTGTATCGATGCGGATATTGTTAATCGTGATCACGCCAGAGCTAGGAATGCCAGACGCACCCGTTTTTTCGACTCGGCGCAGGACGGAGCGAATGCGGGCCTCTAGCTCTTTGGGAGAGAAGGGTTTGACGACATAGTCATCAGCGCCTAGCTCTAGCCCTGTGATCCGGTCAGCCACGTCGCCTAGTGCGGTCAGCATGATGATGGGAATATCTGATTCTTTGCGAAGCTCCTGGCAAACGCCGTAGCCGTCTAGCTTCGGCATCATCACGTCTAAGACGACCAAATCTGGAATGGTGTTGCGAAAGGTCTCTAAAGCTTCTTCCCCATCAGCAGCGGTCACTACGTCGTAGCCAATCATGGAAAGTCGAGTTTCTAGGATACGGCGGATACTCGCTTCATCATCAACCACTAAGATTTTTTCTTTAATGCTTTCCAAGGCTATGTAAACTCCTATAAAACCGTGGCCGTAGAGAGACCACTGGCGGGAATGACTGCAATGTCGGTCAGAAAGTTTATGACTTATGCATAACGTTTAGCAACTAAACTTTTTACCAAAGGCCATCTCAGCAGATCAATTGTATGCGTTTGAACCCACCGAAAGCTAGTGACATAAAGCGTTTTAGTGTTTCTTAAGGTTTATAGCGAACTTGTTGCGAACTGATACGAATCGCTACGATGCCGACCAGTCATGGTTTTACCTTTATGAAAGTTATCATTTCGGCAGTTTTGGACGGCGGATTTCTCATTTTTGACAAAACGCCATAAATACGATTTGTGCAAAGAATTGTGTCCCTGCGGCTGTCTGCCGCTTAATTCGGCTGCTTTGCTTCGGCTGCTTTGAAGGTGCGGTTGCCGTAGCGAAAGGCAGTAAAGGTACGTTTATACTAGTCTTGTTCGGATTTCGTTCTTAGCGATCGCACATGCCCAAAACCCGCTCCGTCTATGTCTGCAATGCCTGTGGCGCAGAGGCCCGTCAGCACTTCGGCAAATGCCCTACCTGTGGTAGCTGGAATTCGCTAGTCGAGCAGGTAGTAGAGACTCAAGAAGCTGCCAGCACCCGGCCCAGCATGAAATCGCGTACGGGCAGCACTCGCCGCAAAAAAACGCCCGCTCAACCTCGGCTATCGCTGACATTCAATCAAATTCAAGATCATCCTCAGGCGCGAATTCCGTCGGGATACCAGGAGCTAGATCGGGTTTTGGGTGGTGGGATTGTGCCGGGGTCTTTGGTACTGCTCGGCGGCGATCCGGGGATTGGGAAGTCGACACTGCTGCTGCAGACGGCGAATCAGCTGGCAAAGGATACGCCGATTTTGTACGTGTGTGCGGAGGAATCGGGGCAGCAGGTGAAGCTGCGATCGCTGCGTTTGGGCATCAATCAAGGTGCGGAATCGAACAGCATTCGAGAAAATTTGTATCTGCTACCCGAAACAAACTTAGAGACCATTCTAGAAGAGTTAGATTCTCTACGGCCAAAGGTGGCGGTGATCGACAGTATTCAAGCATTGTTCTATTCAGCGCTAACCTCAGCGCCAGGATCGGTCGCACAGGTCAGAGAATGCACGTCAGCGCTGATGCAGCTAGCGAAGAAAGAGAATATTTCTCTGTTTATTGTGGGACATGTGACGAAGGAAGGCGCGATCGCAGGCCCAAAAGTATTAGAGCACCTTGTAGATACCGTATTGTATTTTGAGGGCGATCGCTTCGCCAGTCATCGTCTATTACGCTCAGTAAAGAACAGATTTGGCGCGACTCACGAGCTTGGCGTGTTTGAGATGGTAGACAAAGGCTTGGAAGAAGTGTTGAATCCTTCTGAGCTGTTCATGAGTAATCAAGAAGAGAATGTGCCAGGAGTTGCTACGATTGTTGCCTGTGAGGGCACGCGGCCTTTGGTCGTAGAGCTGCAGTCTTTGGTGAGCCCGACTAGCTATAGCTCGCCGCGTCGCTCGACAACGGGAATTGAATACAACAGATTGCTACAGATTCTCGCAGTTTTAGAGAAAAGGGTGGGTATCCCTCTGTCGAAGTTGGATGCGTATGTGGCGTCTTCGGGTGGATTGAATGTGGGTGAGCCAGCGGCGGATTTAGGAATTGCGGTGGCGGTGGCGGCTAGTTTTCGCGATCGCATCATCGACCCAGAGCTTGTCCTAATCGGCGAAGTAGGTTTGGGCGGACAGATTCGCCCCGTCTCTCAGATGGAACTACGGCTGAAGGAAGCGGCAAAGCTAGGGTTCAAGCGAGCGCTAGTGCCAAAAGGGCAGGGTCGGAAGGATTTGGGGATGGAGGTAACTGAGGTGGGGAGAGTGGTGGATGCGATCGCCACCGCCCTAGCCAACTCAACCCAGCAGGAGGAAATTTCCGCAGAAAACGACGAAGATTATTAGCGAGTGGATCGTTAGCGGTCACAGCCGATCAAAGTTCAGTCCAGCTTCACCTACGAGTTACAGCTAATGATCTCAATGGCTTACTCTAGTTCAAACTGTTCTAGTATCAAGAGAATATCTTTCCCTTTTTAGCTAATGAGTGAGTATCAGCTATACGAATTCCAATCGCTAGATCGAGTGCTTACGGCTGCTGACAAAGCCTACCTAGAGCGGCTGTCGAGTCGGGTAGAACTCACAGCAACCAGCGCTCGGTTTAACTACAGCTACGGCGACTTTCGCGGCAAACCAGCCGAGGTACTAGAACGTTGCTTCGACATCATGCTTTATCAGGCGAACTTTGGTATCACTCAGCTAATGATTCGCTTGCCTAAAGAGGCTGCCGTCCCAGAACTGTACGAACCGTACTGCGTTCCTTACGCAATTTCAGTTGAGCAAACTGACCGCTCGACAATCATCGACATCTCTATCAGCAGCGAAGAAGGTCGTGGCTGGATAGGTGAAGAAGGTAATTTGTCAGACCTGGTTCAAATCAGGGCGGCTCTGATGCAGGGAGACCTACGAGTTTTGTATTTAGCTTGGCTTGCTGCCGGATTCTCAGTTGATGCATTTGACTGGGATTCGACTACTGAACCGCCCTTGCCGCCAAGTTTGAAGAAGCTACCACCTGAACTGAAAAGCTTTGCTAATATCTTTGAGATTGATTCTGACTTGATCGATGTGGCAGCAGCTTCAAGCGATTCGGCTGATGCAGTTGCTGAGGAACCGATTGCAGATTGGATTTCGGCGCTATCTGAGGCGGAGCGAAATCAATATCTGCTGAGGGTTGCCAACGGGGAAAGTCACGTTGGTATTGAGCTTGTGCGGCGACTTCGGCAGCAGTTTGGCGAGCCAATCAAACCAACCAGTAAGGAGGGCCGTCGATCTTTTGCTGGGCTGGTGGCGATCGCAGAGCAAAAAACGCAGCAGCGAGAACAGGCGACTAGGAAAAAGGCTGCAAAAGCGGAAGCTGAAAGAATAGCAGCGCTTGGCGGACCAAAAGTCGAGCTGCGATGGTTAGCGATCAATGAACTCGCCGAGTCGGGGCAGGCAAAGAACTACGAAAAGGCAGTTGGGCATCTGAGAGAATTGAGGGCGATCGCCGAACAAGATAACAAGCTAGCAGCCTTCGACAACCGTCTCCAAGAACTAAAAGAACAGTTTCGTAGAAAGAAATCTTTAATTGCGAAGCTAGACGACGCCAAACTCTAAGCTATCGTCTTATAAGTTACCGTCTAATATTCTCTCGTATCCACTGTCTTAGCGTTCGGCTAGCTTCTACTCGCTGCTCTCCCGTAGAGTCATTCCAAATATTTCATCTACACGCTGCTAAGTAAGGGTGCGGTCCTCGCTCTGAACGACGCTGACTGCAAGGCAGCTACGGCAGCTTCAGCATTCTGTACTCTAAACTGCGAGCCTAATCGCACGGCCTTCTTCTGATCTCTTGTATGGATGAGCGCAATTACCGGTGTCTTAGCTTCAAACTTGTTCTCGCCCTGAAGCACTTGCAGCACGTTGCGCAGGCGATATTGTTGTTCGATATCTCCTACGACCGCAGGGTCTAGATCCAACATCACCATGCGGACGGTTTCAATTGGCTGGGCGTCGTCGATAATCATCTGAATGCGATCGTCTCGGCGATCGACTTTACCCCATATCATTAGGCGGGCATCGGGTTTGATATATTGACCAATGCGGGCATAGGCTTTCGGGAAAACGACAGCTTCGGCATGTCCGGTGAGATCTTCTATCTGGACGACGGCCATAGAGTCGCCTTTCTTGGTGGTGACGGGTTTGACCGTACTCAGCATGACGATAGCGCTGAGAGTGACTTTTTCAGGCTGCTCGCTTAGCTCTGCTAGCTCAATCGGGGCGAGAATGCGGGCGGAGTGCTGAACGCCTTTGAGCGGATGGTCAGAAATGTAGAAGCCGAGCAGCTCTTTTTCTAGCTTGAGTCTTTCTTGCGGTTCATAATCTGGGGTTTGCGGCGCTTCAGGCGCAGATTCAAAGGTTGTTGTATTAGCTGGTCCTTCGCTGGAACTTCCGCCTAGCATATCGAACAGATTGCCCTGACCAACCTCGCGGTCTTTGGCTCTAGCTTGCGCCCACTCTATGACTAGCTCTAGGTCGTGCGCGAGCTGCTGACGGTTGGGTTCGAGACTTTCTAGTGCGCCGGAGAGGATGAGGGCTTCAAGGGCTCTCTTGTTGACGGCTCGGAGGTCTACGCGATCGCACAAGTCCGCCAGCGACCTAAACGGCCCTTCCTCATCGCGAGATTTGATCAGCGCCTCAATCGCCCCCAATCCCACGTTACGCACCGCAGAGAGACCAAACAAAATCTGATTATCCAAAGGCGTAAAGTCGACTTCCGAACGATTCACATCTGGCAGCAGCACCTGAATATTCATGCTCAGGCAGCTAGCAATGTACATCTGCACTTTGTCCTGGTCGCCGCTAATCGCCGTCAGCAGCGCCGCCATGTACTCGACTGGATAGTTCGCCTTGAGATACGCAGTCTGAAAGGTGACAAATCCATAGGCCGTAGAGTGAGATTTGTTAAAACAGTACTCTGCAAACAGCACCATCTGATCGAACAGATCGTTTGCATTCTTGCGAGGAAACTCATTTTTTCCGGCACCTTCGATGAATCTTTCTCGGTGTAGCTCCATCTCTGATATTTTCTTTTTACCCATTGCTCTACGCAACAGGTCAGCCTGCCCAAGCGAATACCCCGCTAGGTCTTGGGCAATTTTCATGATCTGTTCTTGATAGACCATGATGCCGTAAGTCTCTTTTAGAATCGGCTCCAAGATTTTGTGAGCATAGTCAATCTTCTCTCGTCCGTGCTTGCGATCGATAAATTTAGGAATCAGTCCTGCATCTAACGGACCCGGACGATAGAGCGCTAAAACCGAAGAAATATCTTCTAAACCAGACGGCTTGAGCTCTTTTACAATCTGTCGCATCCCCGAAGATTCTAGCTGGAACACCCCTGCTAGCTCGCCGCCTGCTAGAAGCTTGTAAGTGGCAGGATCGTCTAGGGGTAGAGCATCTAGGTCAATTTCGATATTGTGCCGCGCTTCGATGTGATTTACCGCTTTTTGGATCATGGTGAGGTTGCGTAGACCCAAAAAGTCCATCTTCAATAGACCAATGGCTTCGACATCTTCCATGTAGTACTGCGTGATTACAGAGCCGTCATTATTGCGCTGCAAAGGTACGATGGTATCCAGCGGATGTTCGGAGATTACGACGCCTGCTGCGTGCATTCCAAATGTCTTGTTTGTTCCTTCGATGGTGATGGCGGTGTCGATCCAGCGCTGGAAGGAGACGCTGGTACCAGGGATGAGTTCGCCGCTGTCGTATTTCTCTTTGAAGGTCGCGTCGGGCGTTTTCTCGGAGATCATCTCGTTGAGCTTGGCGGGCTTGCCTCTAGAGACGGGGATGAGTTTTGCGAGCTTATCGGATTCGTTGTAGGGAATGTCTAGCACACGGGCAACATCTTTTAGCACCGCTTTGGAGGTCATGCGGTTGAAGGTGATGATCTGGGCAACGTGGTCGGTACCGTATTTTTTGGTGACGTATTCGATTACCTTTTCACGCTTTTCAATGCAGAAATCTGTATCCACATCAGGCATGGACTTGCGCTCGGGGTTCAAGAAGCGCTCAAACAGCAGTCCGTGATGAACCGGATCGATATTGGTGATGCCCATGGCGTAGGCAACGAGTGACCCGGCGGCTGAGCCTCTTCCTGGTCCAACTGAAATGTTGCTGTCGCGGGCGAATTTGATGTAGTCCCAAACGACAAGAAAGTAGGTAGCGAAGCCCATCTGATGCATCATTTTGACTTCGTAGTCCATGCGATCGCGATACTCTTGCGTTATCTGATCGCGACTTTGCACATTCATCCGCTCTAGCAGCCCGTCCCAAGCCACTTTCTCCATGTAGCTCTCTTTGTCGTAGCCTTCTGGAATGGGAAAGTTAGGAATCTGCGGGTTGCCAAGGATGTTGTATTCCTCGACTTTATCAGCGACTTCTTGGGTGCGGGCAACTGCATCTTCAATGATTTCAGGGGCAATATGGTCGCGGAATAGACGACGCATCTCCGCTTCTGACTTCAGGTATTCTGTGCCGCTGTAGCGAAGTCTCTTCTCTTCAGAAATCAGCTTGCCCGTTTGGATACAGAGCAGCGCATCGTGGGCCTCCACATCTACGCAAGAAATAAAGTGAGAGTCATTTGTCGCAACAATCTTGATGCCTAGCTCTTGGGCAATGCGAACAATTTCAACATTCACGATTCGATCTTCTGGAGAGCCGTGATCTTGAATCTCCAGATAGAAATCATCGCCGAGCAGATCCTTGTACCACTGCGCGACTCGGCGGGCGACATCTAACCGCTTTTTAAGAATGGCCTGAGGAATCTCGCCGCCCAAACAGGCGCTAGTGATGATCAGCCCTTCGTGATACTGCTCTAGCAGATCTTTGTTGATGCAGGGACGAGAAAATAGCCCTTTTCCCTGAACGCCTTCTAAGTGAGAGACGGTAGTGAGCTTTACCAGATTTTTGTAGCCGATGTCGTTCTTGGCGAGGACGAGCTGGTGATATTTTGGGCGCTTTTCCTGCTTGGTAATATCGCCGTTGATCACGTACATCTCATTGCCGATGATCGGCTTGATGCCCTTCTTGCCGCAGACTTTTAGCAGCTCGATGGCACCGTACATGACGCCGTGATCGGTGAGCGCGATCGCATTCATGCCCAGCTCTAGCGCTCTATCTACCAGCGGATCAATGTGGCTTGCACCGTCTAGCAGGCTGTAATCGCTATGAATGTGCAAACCAACAAAAGACATACCAACTTCCTCAAAAGACACTGATGTCAGGAACAAAGCGCTAAAGCGAACGGTCAGAAAGCACTAAAGTACAAACTTACTATCCTATTGAATACCATTTTGGTGTACATGTTTAGCGTCAGTCGTAAACACATACATGAAATAGTTTCACCACTAGATGTAGCCATCTTCGCCGAATCTTTTGCAGTATAAACGCTATCGATAGCGCTGAGAAAATTTAGTCGATATCGTTACAGACTCAGGCGGTATGCTTAAACAATGGACTCAAACTATGGGTAGATGCACTAGGGTTCAAAGCTATTCACAATTGCAGCAGATTATCTACTGGAAAAGTCAAAAGGGCGCTCTTCTCAGCGAGTATTTTTTCAACAAAACTAAACCAAACCGACTAGTTTAGATATACTCACACATAGCAGTTAATCCAAAATTTCTAAGGCATCTCCTCAATGGCGACCACTTCAGACTCAGCGCTGGGCTCTCTCAGGCGGCAGCCATCTCGCAAATGGATACCCTGGATAGTTTTGGTGCTGCTCGCAGCGGGTTTGGGCTTTTTAGCCTGGCGCGTTTTTGCGGGTAGAGGCGATCAGGGTATGCAGGGACCGCCGCCCGTAGCGGTCAAGACGGAGCGGCTCGAATCAGAATCCTTGATGGATAGCTCTGAGTTCGTTGGCATTTTAGATGCGCAGGCGGGTGTGAGTTTGCAGCCGGAAGCGGACGGTCGGATTGTGCAGATTTTTGTGGCGTCGGGCGATTCGGTGGCGGCAGGCGATCCGATCATGCAGCTGAGTTCACAGCGATCGCAGTCAGACTACAACGCCGCATTAGCCAGCGTCAGCGCCGCCCGTTCCAGTCGTGACTCGTCCAGCGCTCAACTGCGAGCAGCCGAAGCCAGACAGACAGAACTAGTCGCAGATTTACAGCTGCAAAACAACGACTACGATAGAACAGCCGCCCTAGTTGCACAGGGGGCGCTGCCTCAAAATCAGTTGGATGAAGTAGTCCGCGATCGCCGCGTTGCCGAATCCGCCCTCGCCTCAGCTAGAGAGGAAATCTCCGCGCTAAGGGCTAGCCTAGAAGGCGCACAGGCTACCCTCTCCCAAGCCGATGCCAACGCTAACGCCACTCAGCAAGACCTCTTAGACAAGACGGTCACAGCGCCTATAGCAGGCATCGTTGGCAATATTCCAGTCAAGCTAGGCGACTACGTTCAAGCAGGCGATCAGCTCGCGACCATCACTCAAAATCAAGATCTCGATCTAGAAATTGCGATCCCTGTCGATCAAGCGAAGCAGCTAAGAATTGGATTACCCGTCAGGTTGAGCCTATTTGGCAGTGATGATGCGATCGCCGTCGGCACCATCCGATTCATCTCACCAACCACCGATCCCAGTACTCAAACCGTTCTAGCCAAGGCCCGCTTCTCCACCCCGACCCAGCCCCTCCAAGACGAACAGCGCTTAGAAGTCCAAGTAGTCTGGGACGAGCGCCCTGGCATTCTAGTACCCACCACCGCCATCACCCGACTCGGCGGTGAAACCTTTGTGTTTGTCCCAGGCGAGCCCGACCCACCACAGGAAGGCGAAGCAGCCGGTGGACCACCCGCCGCCTCTGGCGGTCAGGCAGGCGGCGCATCAGAGGGCCAACCAGAGGGCCAACCCGAAGGCCCACCCCCCGTAGTCGCAAAACTGAAGTCGGTACAGCTAGGCGACCTGCAAGGCAACGATTATCAGGTTCTTGAAGGGCTAAACCCCGGCGACACCATCATCATAGAAGGAATATTGAACCTGCGCGACGGCGTCCCCATCGACACCAGCGGCGGCAGCCAACCACCCGAAGGCGCACCCACTCCATAATTCAATTCATTTGGGCAATTGGGTCATTCCCCCATTTCCCCTCCCCATTTCCCCCTCCCCCTTCCCCTCCCTTCCGGCGTCGCCCATGTTCGTCAACTACTTCATCAAACGCCCCGTCTTCGCCACCGTTTGTGCCCTGATCATGCTGCTGATCGGCGCGGTCAGCATCCCCACCCTCCCCATCGCCCAATATCCCGATATCAGCCCGACGCAGATCAACGTCACTGCGACCTATATCGGTGCGGACGCAGAGACGGTAGAGCGCGGCGTCACCACCGTGATTGAACGGCAGATAAACGGTGTAGAAGGCTTGCGATACATGACCTCCAACAGCAGCAACAATGGCGTTAGCAACATCGTTGTCACCTTTGATTCTTCTCGTGACAAAGACATTGCGGCTGTCGATGTTCAAAACCGGGTTTCTCTTGCTGAGCCACAGCTGCCAGAAACCGTTATTCGATCGGGTGTGACTGTCTCAAAGGAAACCAGCAACATTCTGCTGGCAATGAGCCTGTACAGCGAGAACGAAGAGTATGACGATACTTTTTTGAGCAACTATGCCGATCTGTATGTGGCAGACGCGCTGCGGCGAGTGCCGGGCGTGGGCAATGTGCAGATTTTTGGTGAGCGCACTTACGCGATGCGGATCTGGCTCGATCCTCAGAAGCTGGCAGGGCGAGGGCTAGCGGCAGATGATGTCGTCGCGGCGCTGCAAGAGCAAAACATTCAGGTAGGTGCGGGTCAAATTGGTCAGCCGCCTGTAGCGGACGATCAAAACTTTCAGATCGACCTGCGGGCGCAAAGCCGATTGCAGACACCAGAAGAGTTTGAGGATTTGGTGCTACAAACGGGCGATTTGGGTCAGCTGATCCGATTGCGCGACGTGGGTAGGGCCGAGCTAGGGGCCGAGCGCTATAGCTCGTTTTTGCGCTTTCGCGGACAGGATGCAATTGGTTTAGGTATCTTTCAGCTGCCAGGGAGCAACGCGCTGTCTGTAGCACAGGGTGTAAAGGAGCAAATGGCCGAGCTGTCGGCAGACTTTCCACCGGGTATGCAGTATGGCATTGGCTTTGATACGACGGAGTTTGTAGAGCAGTCTTTGGTCAGTGTGCTGTGGACGCTGGTGCAGGCGATCGCACTGGTGGTGCTCGTCATCTACATCTTCTTGCAAGACTGGCGGACGACGGTGGTCCCGGCGGTGACGATTCCGGTGTCGCTGGTGGCGACGTTTGCAGTTGTGAAGCTGTTTGGCTTTTCGATTAATAGCCTGACGCTGTTTGGCCTGACGCTGGCGACGGGGATGGTGGTCGATGACGCCATTGTGGTGGTCGAAGATATCAGCTCGAAGATTAACAAGCAGGGGTTGAATCCGGTAGAGGCGTCGATTCAGGCCATGAGCGAGCTGACGGGCGCGGTGATTGCGACTTCGCTGGTGCTGATGGCGGTGTTTGTGCCGGTGGCCTTTTTCCCAGGGACCACGGGTGCGCTGTACCGGCAGTTTGCCTTGACGATTGCGTTTGCGATCGCACTGTCCACCTTCAACGCGCTCACCCTCACCCCTACCCTCTCCGGGCTGCTGTTTAGACCCAGAGAGGAACCCACTGGCTGGCGAGCGAAGATATTCAATCCATTCAACAACTCGCTAGACTGGCTGCGCGATCGCTACGGCAGCACACTCCAAACGCTGACCAAGTTCAAGCCCTTCGTGATTGCCGCTTTTGTCGCCTCGTTAGTGCTGACCGCATGGCTGTATACGACCGTTCCTTCTGCCTTCTTGCCAGACGAGGACCAGGGCTATTTCATCACTATTATCGGCGGTCCAGAAGGGGTCTCGATTAACTACACCAGCGAAGTGATGGCCGAAGCTGAAGAGCTGTTACTAGCCCAGCCAGAAGTACGGGCGACCTTTGCGGTGGGTGGCTTTGGCTTTAGCGGCAACACGGCTAACAGCGGTGTGATTTTCACTACCTTGAAGCCTTGGGGCGATCGCGATGCCAGTGTTTTTGAAATTATCAATCGCGTCATGGGTCCACTGATGGGCAATACCAGAGCCCGAATGTTTCCAGTCAATCCTCCTTCAATCCAGGGCCTCAGCAGCTTTGGCGGTTTTGAATTTCAGCTACAGGACAGACGCGGCAACGCTGAACTGAGTGATTTGACCAACAGTATGGGCGCGATTATGGGCGCAGCTAATCAGAACCCTGAGCTGCAAAATGTCTTTAGCACCTACGCGGCCAGTACGCCGCAGATTGCCATCGACGTGAACCGCGATCAGGCGAAGGCGCTGAACGTGAATATCAACGATATTTTCAGTACGCTTCAGACTAATCTGGGCTCGCGCTATGTGAACGACTTTAACTTGCAGGGCCGGACCTACCGGGTGTATGTGCAGGCCGATCAGCAGTATCGATCGACGCCGAGCGATATTGACAAACTGTATGTGCGATCGCAAACCGGTGACATGGTCCCTATGGGCAACCTGATCTCCACTACCGATACAACTGGCGCACAAACCATCAACCACTACAACCTTTTTCGCTCCATTGCTATTAACGGCGCTCCATCTGAAGGGGTCAGCTCGGGCGCAGCCATCACTGCCATGGAAAACGTCGCCGATCAGGTCTTACCCGCTGGCTTTGGCTACGAGTGGTCGGGTACAGCGCTAGAAGAAATCGAAGGCGGCAACCAGGCTCCAATCATCTTTGGCCTGGGAATCATCCTGGTCTTCTTGGTGCTGGCTGCGCAGTACGAAAGCTACGTTGATCCGGTGATCATTCTATTTGCGGTACCGCTGGCAGTTTTCGGTGCGCTAATCGCTCAGACCATACGCGGCTTACCAAATGACGTTTACTGTCAGATTGGACTAGTAATGCTGATCGGTCTAGCCAGTAAGAACTCTATTCTGATTGTCGAATTTGCCAATCAGCTCCGCGATCAGGGCCGATCGATTACGCAAGCAGCCCTAGAAGCCGCGCAGCAGAGAATGCGTCCGATTTTGATGACAGCCATCTCTACGCTGAGCAGTATCTTTCCACTCGTCATTGCCACTGGCGCGGGTGCCGGTAGCCGACAGTCGCTAGGAACAGCGGTCTTTGGCGGGATGCTAGTTGCCACTTTCCTCAGCCTATTTGTCGTGCCGATTCTCTACATTGTGATCAAGGGTTTCACTGTGGACACGAAAGCTCAGCGAGACGGGAATGGAGATGGCGATGGAGAGTTTTCTGGTACGTTGGCCGGGAGAGCGCAGCCAGAGCTACCGGGTTTGAGTGAGGGTGTAGCGAAGTGATCAAACCAGTGATCCAAATTGTGTAGGTTGCTGACCCCCCCGACCTCCGCTACGCTCCGGCCACCCCTCCAGAGGGGATTTTCCCCGGACGTGTAACGTTTGGGAGTCGAGATCGGTCACCTCCAGCATCGCTGCCTGAAGTAGATCCCCTCTGGAGGGGTGGTCCGAACCGTCGGTGGTCTCTAAGATTCAAATCGAACGTTGAGCAGTTCCACTAAATCTTTGGGTCCGCCGATGGTTATCAACGCACTTAGCGGCACGGGTTGTTCTGGATCGAACGTAATTGAAAAGCTGTCAGGGTCGTTGATAAAGTCTTTCATCTCTTTGACGAACTCAGGAGAGAGTGGATTCTCGCTGTTGGCCACTTCGTCTTCTAAACCTGCGATCGCTTCTTTCTTCACTTCTTCCACGCTAATCCCTTCTGCCGCCGCTGTCGTTTCAAACAGTCTCTCAACAAAAGAATCGTCTTCATAGGTGATTTTCGCGCCCTCAAACTGTGCCCCAAACAGTGAGAAAGGCAGGCTGCTGATGGTGGCCTCATCCAAGGTGATGTTGCCCAGCTCAAGAGTCATCTCCATATCACCTACCTTGTCAGCACCCAGCTTCAGCCGCTTCAGCTCTACTGTTTGCTCATCTGCTTCATACTCATATTCAGTAACAACATTAGCCGATAGCACCTTGCCATAGCCCAGCTCAGAAAACATTTCTGCATTCTCTCCTAGCGTCGTTGCATCTAAAGCGATGCCCTTGACGGCCATATTTAGATAGGTAGGGATTTCGTTCTCGTCTTCGTATTTGTACAGCGTCATCTCATCGACCCTGATCGCATTTCCAGAGGCTACGGGAGTAATCACAACGTCTTTCACGATGGTGCCTCGACCTAGCAAAGAAACATCTACTTTGCGATAGTCAACGTCGACATACTCAGAAACGTCGGCAATGGCCTTGTCTAATTCTTTGGCAGCAGCCCTGGAGGCCAAGACCTTGCTGCCAATCACTAGCGCGATCGCACCCACAGCCCCTGCGCCCACCCATAGTTTCTTATTCATAGCTGCTGTCTAAAACTCCTGTATAAAAACCAATCAGAACGCTGGTCTACTATATCTACTTGATCACAATACCCACTTCCGCACGCTCGACGGATCAACGCTGTCATACGGGTTTACGTGACATCTTGTCTTTTGACTACTCATCTATTCATCTGCACTATAGGATGTTATGCAGTTTCGTTTCCCCCGCTCAACTTCTATGGTTCTCTACCATCGCCATTACGTCAGTTTGAAGGCAGCTGCGATCGCAACTCTCGCGATGCTAACCGTCGGCTGTAGCCATTCCATGCCAGACGCTAAAGACCATTCAGCCCAGCAGCCCAGCGAAGAGACGACCGCCCAAGCGACCACCTCTACGGAAAGCACAGAAACTGCCGCCTCAGAAGAACATACTCACGCAGGCGTCAACACCAACCACGATGTCTTTCATAGCAAAGCTCTCGAAGTACCCGCCGGGACTCCGGTACCGGCAGTCACGATTCAGGTAGAAGAAGATCCTGTACGGGGCTGGAATCTGTACGTAGGTACAGCTAATTTCGACTTTGCACCCGAGAAAGTCAACAGCGAAAGCAGCCCCACAGAAGGCCACGCTCACTTATACATCAACGACAAATCTATCCAGCGAATTTACGGCCCGTGGACGCATTTGCCAGACCTGCCTGGCGGCACCAATGAAATTCGCGTCACGCTCAATGCTAACGGCCATGAAGCGTTGACTACTCAGGGCGACCAGATTCAAGACAGCGTTACCGTCGAAGTCTACCAACCTAGCGCTAACTGAGTTCATTCCAAGCTTTCCAGCAGCAATCAATCAGTGATAGTCGCCCCATGCCAACCTCTCTAGATCTATGGTTGACTGCGGCCATAGGCTTTTTAGGGAGCTTTGGCCACTGTGTCGGTATGTGCGGTCCGGTGGCTGCGGCGTTTGCGCTGTCTGTGCAAGGCCAGTCCGCTGAGCGCTCAGCCGGTCAATGGCGTGAGCAGATGGCTTTTCACCTCTTGCTCAATATAGGACGGCTATTGAGCTATGCCTTGGTCGGTATGGCGATTGGCGCACTGGGCTCGGTGCTGTTTGCAGGCGGGCAGATTGCAGGGGTAGGCTCTACGCTCAGGCGAGTGGTGTCTTTAGCAACTGGGATCTTGCTAATTTGGTTTGGGTTGACTCAGGCGAGTCCCGGCTTTTTGCCAGCGCTGCCGTTTTTGCATCCGGCTAGGCAACAGCAGCTACATGAGCAGATTAGTCGATCGATGAGTCGGGTTTCCAGGTGGCAGCAGGCGATCGCACCCCTAATTCTGGGGCTGCTGTGGGGTTTGATTCCGTGCGGATTTCTGTACACGGGTCAGCTTCGCGCGGCGGCCACTCAAAGTTCACTGGGCGGAGCAGCGGTGATGCTGGCGTTTGGGCTGGGTACGCTGCCTGCGATGGTGGCGATGGGGTTTACGGCGTCTCGGCTGAGTCGGGATCGGCGATCGCAGCTCTTTCGTCTGGGCGGCTGGATCACGGTGCTAGTCGGCGTCTTACTGCTGCTGCGAACTGGCGACACGATGACCGACTACAGCGGCTATGCGGCGTTAGTTTGCCTGATGCTAGCGCTGATTTCTAGGCCCATTAGTGGACTGTGGCCGACGCTGCTGCGCTATCGCCGGGTGCTGGGCGTGGGAGCGTTTGTACTTAGCGCTTTGCACGTACTGCATATGGTCAGCCATACCTGGCAGTGGAACTGGCGAGCGGTGAAGTTCATGCTGCCACAGCATCAGGTGGGTATGGTGCTGGGCCTAGTCGCTTTCGTGTTAATGATTCCGGCGGCGCTGACCAGCTATGACAAAGCGCAAAAAGCTTTGGGTAATCGCTGGCGAAAGCTACATTTGCTTGGCGTTCCGGCCCTGTGGCTGGCGGCAGGCCATACGATCTTATCTGGATCGAGCTACTGGGGTTCGCTGCGGCTGACCTGGCAGAATCAAGCGATGGTAATCGGGTTGGCGGTGTCTGTAGTTTTGGTTTTGCTGGTGCGATCGCGCCCCGTATGGTCTCTCCTCTCTAAAGGAAAAAACTATGTTCCACCAAAAAGCAGTTTGGTTCAGCGCAGCACTAGCCACAGCTGCCATCCTGACCGGACTTAGCCCTGTACTGCTACCTCAAACGCATCGGCTGAGTGCGATCGCTCACGAAGTCGAAATCTCAGCCGATGTCGGCGGTACTCTACACATTGAACCGAATGACACCCCTCGCGCAGGTGAAGAGATTCTCGCCTGGGTTGCCCTCCGCACCGAAGGCGGTCAGTCAATCAACCTAGAAGACTGCGACTGTCAGCTCACAGTCTACACTCAGCCCAAACAGGCAGACGCCGCGCCGCTACTCTCTCCTGAGCTGACAGCCGTTGAAGGCGACAGTGCCCAAGGCATTCCAGGTGCAGAATTTACCTTTCCTAGCGTCGGTCTCTACACCCTAGTCATGACTGGCGAGCCTAAGCAAACCGCCGATTTCTCCCCATTTGAGCTTACCTTTGACGTTACCGTCGCCGCCGGAGAGTCCGTTCCTGAATCTGCGTCCAGCAGCCCGGCGGTACTATCACCACCAGAAATTCCAGCAGAGTCTGTAGCTGCTAAGGCCATTAGTGGCACTGGGCAAAGACCAATTCTCTTATTGTTTTTAGGGGGGATAGTGATAGGTGCGATCGCTTTTCTAATAATTCGCCGTTTCTAATTCACTCATCCTATCTACAGTCATAATAGAAGTCATAATAGAGTCAGCACCCGTAGGCCACCCGCGATGACCTTCACTCAACCGCTCCGCCCGCCCAAAAAGACATGGCCCAACAAGGCATCACTGCCGACCATGTACGACTTGCCCAGCGAAGATCCGGAGGAGCCCGGCTTGCCAGACGAATTCCACGACTATCAGCCCGCTCTGCTCAGCGAGACCTTTCGGCTCAGCGACTACACTAGCGAAAATATTTTCTCGGCTGCCGATCTCAATCTCTACTACGACCCAGACAACAATTGGTACAAGCGCCCAGATTGGTTTGGCGTAATTGGTAAACCAGAAGGCTGTGACAGCGACGAGCTTCGCATGAGCTACGTCGTGTGGCAAGAAGAGATTGTTCCTTTTGTCATTGTTGAATTAATCTCTCCTGGTACAGAGGATGAAGACTTCGGTCGAACAGAAAACAAAAGGGGTAGGCCGCCGACAAAATGGACCGTCTACGAAAGAATACTTCAGATTCCTTACTACGTCATTTACAACCGATATGAAGACAGCCTGAGCGCCTTTCGACTGCAAAACGGTCGATATCAGCTAATGGCAGTGGGCGCAGAGCGCACAGTTTGGTTCTCCGAAATTAGCGCTGGGCTTGGAATCTGGCAAGGCAAATACAAGCGTTTCACCCGCGAGTGGCTGCGCTGGTACGATGTGAATGGGTGGATTCCAACCGAAAAAGAAGCTAGCGATCAGCAGATTTTACAAGAGAGAGTAGCAAAGCAGCAGGCGCAGCAGGCGGCGGCGGAAGCGCAGCAGGCGGCGGCGGAAGCGCAGCAGGCGGTAGAGGAAGCGCAGCAGCGAAATGAGCACTTGCGAGCAAAGCTAGAGGAACTCGGCATTGATGCGGATCAGCTAGATCTCGACTGAGTCCAGCAAGTATTGCCATCGACGGCACTTTGATTGAGCGCACGTCCCTAAGCTTGACCAAACCTCAGCTAGCAATTTCCACTGGCCCTGTAGATTCTTGTGCAATCAGCTCTCGCGCTATAGAAACTTTTAGGTCTTTGAGTACTGCTTTTTGACGTGCTGAGTTCTGTTGCTGTCTGTCGATCAGCTGTTGGTACAGCCTTTCATAGCTATCTACCATCGAATCAATATTGCAAAAAGACTCGGCTCTGGCGCGACAGGCATAGCGAGAAAGCTGGGCCGCTTTCAAAACAGCTTCAGAGAGAGATTCTATGGTTTGCGCCTGGGCGATCGCACCGCAGCTTTCGTCTAAAATCTCTGAAGCGGCCCCTCGGTTGAAGGCGGCTACTGGCGTACCGGAAGCCAGCGCCTCTGCGTACACAATGCCGTAGGGTTCATCCCATACGGGCGTGTTCACGAATACGCTTGCCCTAGCCAGAACTTGTTTCATTTGACTGTGCGACAGATGGCCTAGATACTCCACTCGCTCATGCAAGAGCAAGGGCTGCACCTGCTCTTCAAAATAGTCTCGATCGCTGATCGGACCTGCTACCTGCATAGAATAGCCCGCTTTCAGCGCTGCTCTAATTGCCAGATGCGGAGCCTTTTCAGGAACAAAACGCCCATACCACAGTGCCAAATTAGGAGTCGGCGCCGAGCTAAAAGACCAGCTGCCAACATCTACTCCGTTGTAGACAACGTCCGACTCAACGATGGGCTGCCAGGCGGACGCTACGCTTTTAGACACTGCCGCTACTGCCAAGTTACCCGATGCGTTTCTAGCAGTGGCATACTGCATCGCTGCGGCCAGTTCGGGATAGACAGGCGCATGTAGCACCATCAGCATCGGCACAGGTAGGTCCGCCGCGCTTAGCAGCAGTAGCGGATGCAGCGCATTGTTATGAACGACATCGAACTGGTCGTGGCAGATCTGCCTGATGGTGCTGGCGTAGGCCGACATGTTGCACGCCTGTTCACCCAGCAGCGTTTGAGCCTTTGGATGGGTCGCTAATGAGCTTTCAGTAGGGGCATTCAAGTTCAGTCGAGCGTCCGAATCGCCGCTGGCAAACAAGGTGACATCGTGGCCGCGTTCTATCAGCTTTTTGGTCAGCCACCAGGTATGAGATTCCATCCCTCCCGCAAACGGTTCAGCAATAGGATGGCGCATCAATCCAACAACAGCAATCTTCATCTATGTCTGTCTCCACGATATTTGAACGAAATACAGGAATAAAACGCTTTTATAAACCAGTTTTCTTGTGGTTGGAGTGGTCGCGCAGTTTGTTTTTCTCGGTTAGAATACTTGCGCAGCCTTTTTTACAAGCAGGCTTTTGTATGCGCGATGGATACGGACGCCTGCCTGCCCGCTAGAATAAGGCAGGCAGCAGATTTTCTCTATCTACCCTAAGGAAAGCTTTCTAGCGCGATCGCGCTAACTCAGCCGCAAAATCAGGTACTACAAGCCGAATAACGCGCAGCCACACAGATACGCCCGTATGTTCGCTGTAGTTCCGCTCGGACTATTTCCATATGCAGTCATAATAGAATCAGCACTTGACTAGCTTGGCTAGAAGGCAGTTATGCAGACGGCTGAAGTACATGAAGACAATTTATTGGACCGACTGTTTATCTGGCTGTTTTCTCGGAAGATGGCAAATGCGATTGGTTCGACAACAGAAGGTGCAAACTACAAAGGGTTTGTCGACCTTTCTAAACAGATCATGCGGGGCCGTGATGCGCAAGAGCAGCAGGCGGTGGTTGCTAAAGTGCTGCAGTCTTTGGTCCCGGCCCCAGTGCTGTGGATAATTCGAACTGTTTTTTCTCCAACTCGGCTAGTGTGTGTGCTCAATGCCTGGTTTGCTGCGCAGCTGTTTGAGTGGCTAGTGGGTCCGTGTGAGGTGGCAGAGGCAGAAGTGAAAGGGATGGATGGGGAGGTGCGATCGCAGCCCAGCGTCGTCCATATCAAAAAGTGCCGCTATCTAGACGAAAGCCAGTGCGTCGGCATGTGCGTCAACATGTGCAAGCTCCCCACCCAAACCTTCTTCACCGAAAAGTTCGGCATCCCGCTCACCATGGTTCCAAACTTCGAAGACCTCAGCTGCGAGATGATTTTTGGCCAAGTGCCGCCCGCCGCCGAAGCCGATGAGGCCATGACCGAGTCCTGTCTGAGCAAATGTCCTAGCGGCAAACCATCAGCCGACAAATGCCATAAACTTTAGATTATGGCTAGCGCCGAGCCTGAGACTGCTATGACGTTAGTGCCTGTTCTCACAAAACCATACGTCGAACAAAGAGACAAAGCTGAGGGCTGCAAAAGACCAACAGCAAACAACAGGTGGGATCAGGCTATAGCTACTGGCTTCGTTGAACCGAAGCTTTGTACCTGTAATGAACCTACTATTGAAGCTCGCGTCCTATCATGACTGCAACTATCCTCACGCCAGCTGAGCTACGTCTTATCACGACAGACGAGTATCACCGCATGGCAGAAGTTGGTATCTAAACGGTCAGCCTCGTCGAATGACCAAACTTCGCTACCCAGACGGGGCTAAATCAAACGGGTTAAAATTGAGAAGCACTCTCTTAGCCTCTTGTTATATGGCGCTTTCTAAAGCAAAAGCTCACAGCCTTACCACCGACACAGATAGCTGGAAAATCAATCTTCTTTATGACGGTGAGTGTCCACTATGCGTCAGAGAAGTCAATTTCTTGCAAAAAAAAGATGCCGGACGTGGCATCGTCAAGTTCACAGATATCGCGAACCTGAACTACAGTCCAGAAGAGAATGGCGGTGTTGACTTTGAAACCGCGATGGGTCGCATTCATGCGGTTCGCGCTGATGGCACCGTGGTTAAGAATGTGGCTGTTTTTCAAGAGGTCTATGACGCGCTGGGTATTGGCTGGCTATATGCACCGACCAAATGGCCAGTAATCGGCCCAGTAGTCAACAAGCTATATGACCTGTGGGCCGACTGGCGACTGGCAATGACAGGGCGACCGCCTCTAGATCAGGTGATCGCCCAGCGGCAGACGAAGATTGAGCAAATGAACAAGGGTCGCTGCCGCATTGATTAGGCGTGAAGCACTAGACGTAAGGCTCTAAAACGCAAACCGAATACCGCCAGCGACTTCAACACTGTTGTCGTTGTCGAATACATTCTCAACTCGTACGTATGCACCGGGGCCTTTGGCTCTGCCTGTACCTACGCGCTGAGCAATGCGATCGCCATTCTCGTCTAGCACAAACTGATTGAGTGCGATCGCCACCGATTCGCCAGTCTCACTCGTCGCCATCTCAGCGACTGGATTGCCACTAGCATCCACTACTGACTCCGTTTGATACACAGGCACCACACTGCCTGCCGCATCAACCTGATAGGCATCGCGCTTGACTTCACCAAACGGATGAAAGACAACCTCGCCTCTCACACCCACATCAGAGTCGCTCGAACCCTCGCCAAACACGGTATCCCTATAGAAAACTTCGGCTCGAACCGTATTAGCTGCGGCTGTCCACGGCGTGTTGCCAAAGTTGTAAACGCCCCCTAATGTCAGCTCACCTAAGACTGCCGAAAAGTTGGGGTAGGTATCTGTGCGAGTGATTGTTTCCTGCTCACTCGAGATTTCTCTAGCGGGCTGATCAATAAAGGTTTCTTCACTGATCTCTGCTTCTATTAAGGTCTTTGTGCCTACTATTACATCACCAGTTTCACGAGTTTCTTCATTGTCCACAGTGACGGTGACTACGCTGTCACCAGGCGTAAATACCACATTCTCTAGCTCCCCAGCTTCGTTGATGTCAAAGAAAGCTGTTCCAGTATTTTCCTCAGTCGTTCCGTTCTCAGTTCTGATGATGTCTTCGCGCGACTGCGGAGATGAGAACGTCTCAATGATTTGCTGCTGGCGAAGCCGATCAACTGCGCTAGTAGTGGTGGTTCGCGACAGCAAAAGCGTGTCTTCTTGGTTGCCTATACCGCCCGTCAACGTACCTCCTAGATAGAGGCCACCGGCTCTTGTTGTTCTAAAGTATCCCAACTGTCCAAGCCCTTGTGCCCCTGAGAGGGCAATTGATTCAGCCGTGCTGATTACATTGCCCAGTCGCGCATCAGCCTCGGCTGCATCAGAAACATCAACGGTGGGAACTAGTTCACCGCCAGGCACCTCAGCGTAAAAGCCCTGAATGCCGTTAAACTCGCTAGTCGCTGCGTTTAACGCTGCTACAGTGTCTTCTACAGTGTAGATATCAGCACTCTCTTGAGCGAAGTTTTGTGGCTGTAAGTCGGCTGAGATAATTTTGAAACCACCATCGGCAATCAAATACTGAGGGGTGCTTCTAGTCACCGCATACGTTTGTCCCAGCTGAAGATTCTGGCCTGGCTGCTGAGGGACTAGTGCGTAGATAATTCGAGCGGCTTCATCAGCGCTGAGGGTAATCGGCGATTGTTCATAGCCGTCTTTTGTCCACTGCGGTAAGAAAGAAAGCGTCCCATCAGCGCTTTCGATCAGCAAACCGCCTACATTGTCGGTGTAGGCAGATCTGCCGCGACCCACCCGCTGCGGATCGGGCGGCGCTATGACAATTGCCCGGTCCGCTGGCGGCGTAAATACACCGTTCGCAGCAGAGAGCTGCGCCGCAGCATCTGTTGCAGCAGCCGGAACATAGCCAACTATCTTGCGATTGTTGAATAGTCCAGTCGGAACGAGTAGATTAGAATCGCTTTCGCCTGCTTGCGCGATCCTATTGCCAAAGACATCTTCTGCCACGCGATGAGTCCGTGTTAGATACTGAGTCAACCCTATTGTTGTTGTCAGTCCAGCCTGATTGTCGTCAGCAAAAGGATCGAAGCGGAGGTTGCCTGTCAGCAGTGTTGGCGGCGCACTGGGATTATTAATTAGCGGTCTGAGCTGACCGGTCACGCCTAGACCATCACTGCCCAGGCGGGCTTCAACCGCGTTGGCGTAGCGGCTATACACGAGCTGCTCGTCATTATCTGTGCGAACGCCTCTCGCATGGCCCAGTAGATTGGATGGATTTTCGTCAGAAACCTCTACCTGACCTCGTTCTCTTGCTAGTTCGGTATCTTCAGTCGTGGTTTGCGGCTCACCTTCTATCAGCTCTTCAGTGATAGTTGTTGCCTGGTCAACGAAATCAGGCAGATCTACTGTCTCTATACGAGTAGTCACCGTCAGGTTTTCGCTTTGTCTAATGGTGATTGCCTCGCCTACCCCCGTGAACCCCTCTACATACTCTCCATCGTCAAAGTCTAGGTCGCCTCCATTCAGGAAATCTTCAACGATAAATTCACCAGTCGGACCGCCGTCGGAAAAATCGCTCGTAAAGTAGATAGCTGACTCAGTGGGTTCAGCGCGGTTGCTCCTAATGTTGAGCACTCGCACTTCGACTGCCTCATTCGCGCCAGAGATAACTTCTATCAGCCCGCTAGTTCCCAAAGGTGTGCCGCCTGGTCCCTCAGTCACCTCATCTCCCCGGACAAAGACGGTTTGTGACTCGCCTCTGCTACCATCGGCACCAATCACCGTAATCTGAACGCCCTCTCCGAAGTCGTGTTGTCCCTCAACCTGATTTAGTTCGAAGGTGGTTGTTAATCGTATCGAGTCCCGCTGTAGGTTGTAGCGTTCATTACTGGTTGGACTATTGATGAGCCGGTTGAAATTATCTTCGATGTAGGACACGTCGGACCTAATCTCAATGCTGTTAGGAGCCTGTCTGGTTGTATCGACAGCTACTGGCTTTTTGTTTGTTGTATTGGCAGGCAGACCGGTTGGCAGTGGAATGTTTGATCCATTGCGCAGAGGGCCCGTACGGATTTGGCGGGCGTTGTTGTCAACTCGGACAGACCCATCTTCACTACGGACAGGTCTGTTAGGACGGACTCTTTGCGCAGCAGCGGGGGACACGTTCGCACCAACACTTGCGATCGCTAAGAGCAATGCCACAGATTTAACCGGGACCATTGAACCGGCAGACTTAACATAAGAATTAAATAAAGACGAGAAGAAAGGCATCGGGCTAGCTTTTTGAAAGGTGGGCAAGGTAGTTGCAGGTTTTTCTGAGTAGAAACACTTATATGTTCAGGCATCTGAGCAGTGAATTTGTTTTAACGCTCAGCGATTCTACTTAAATTGTTCCAGCAATGGGGCTTATTTGCCGAAGGAAGTGCCAGATCTTTACGTGGTCGACATCTGCAAGTCCATACAGGACTGCTAACTGTCCACAATGTTGGTTTTCATCAAAGGGTTTTGAAACCGTGCTATCTGTACGTACAACTGCGAGCAGTGGATGCCATATTCACTGGCTAACAGTGCCGAACGGAATTCTTTTAAGCGCACAACAGACTGGCGCTGGAAAAAATCAGCACCAGGAAATTGGGACAAAGCGGCAGCATCAAGTAATGGGCAACGGGTAGCTACGCAGCCCGATCTAGGTCTCCTGCAAGAAGCTTAGATAGCCGTTCACTAAGTCTTTAACAGCAATCTGGTAAAACTGTTTGCCGTGTTCTGGGGTGGCTAGATCTGGGTTGGATCCCATGCGTCCATCTGGATAGAACGTCCTGAAGTCAGTCGGGTTGTAGATAGAACGGCCAGAAGGTGCGATCGCAGGCGAAAGCGATGCCTGCTTGATCTCGTCGGGATACACAAACTGCGTGAGCGCAACTTCACTAGGCGTAGCATGAGAGCCTTCTTGATCGCCGTATAGCTGATCGGCTAGCGCTGTGACAGATGCGCTTTTGTACCAGTTGGCGACCTTACAGCGGACATTGCTCGCATTCGGCAAGTTGGCATCTGCGATCGCGGCATACGTCTCAGAAAAAGCTGCCTTCATAGTGGCCACATTACCGCCGTGCCCGTTGATGAAATAAAACCGCTCGAATCCATGACGAGCCAACGGTTTCACATAGTCTTGAATCAACGCAATCAGCGTACTTGGACGGAGGCTAACGCTACCTGGAAAGGCCAGATGATGGAGCGCCATGCCCACATTAATCGTCGGACCAACCAGCGCATCTGTTGCCTCTGCGACACCGTGAGCAACTGCTTCGGCGCAGATAGCATCCGTTCCGATTAGCCCAGTCGGGCCGTGCTGTTCGGTTGAACCGATGGGGAAGATAATGCCGCGCGATCGCGTCAAATAGGCTTCTACCTCGGGCCAAGTCGATAAATGCAGCAGCATGACGCTCTCTCCTACCTTCATTCGAGTTCGTTAAAATATCTTCTTGGCAAGATTACCTATCAACGCTCTCTGAATAGTATCCAAATAGTATCCAAATCTCTAGTCAGCGCTGACTAGATCAAACACCTGTCCATCCACCAGCAGCCGAGTAATCCCCTTCGCCTGTAGGTATGGACTGGTCCGCGTAATCAAACTACCATCAGGCACCTTGATCACCCGCTGCTTATTGCGAGAGAACCGCCTAGCCACCCGATGATTATCGAACACAGGTAGCGTCGTCGATTTCTCTTCATCACTCGGAATTCGACCTAGATGCCCAAAGTCACTCAGCGGACAGGTTATCAGCTCGGCACGCATATCTACGACTAGATAGCAAGGCTTCGGCATCACCGCCGTGTCTAGCGGCATGATCTCCACCGACTCCTCAGCATGAAGCTTTTGTCTAGGCAACTCAAATCCATCGTCCTCATCTTCGTCTAGGTCGTCCTCATCTTCATCTAGGTCGTCCTCATCATCGCCAAAGTCATCGCCTAGCGTGTCGTCTAGACCTTCTAAATCGTCGTCATCCTCATCATCGTCGTCAACCACAGACTCAGATTTTGCAGCTAATACAGGAGGTGCAGGCACTGCCTTGGAAGTAGACACTGAAACAGCCTGGTCAGCTTCCTCCGCGTCTGAGTCCTGATCCGTATCTGGGTCTTGATCAAGCAAAGGTAGCTGACCGTCATCGTCTTTTTTACGACTGCGGCGGCGAGGCGTAGCGGCAGCGGTGTCTTTATCAGCTTTGGCGGCGGTCTTTTTCAGCTTTGGCGGTTCTACCGAGGCGTCAGTCAGCTTGCCCTCGGACGGATCGGCAAGTAACTCGTCCGTTGTAGCAGCAACCTTCTTTGATCCAGCTTTTTGGCCAGCCTTTGAACCAGTCTCCTTGGTCGAGCGGCGCTTGCTGGAAGCCTCTGTTTTGATAGCGGTAGCCGAACTCCCCGAAGACATTCGCTTTTGTGCGATCAGCTCGCCGTACTCTTCCGCAGGCAGAGTGGTCTTGAGAATACGGCTGATCGTACTGTTGCTGACGCCAAACTGTTCAGCCAAAGTAGAGGTAGTCTGCTCTGGCTGCTTGTATAGATCAACGATGTCACTCTTATCTGAGTCAGACAGTTTTCGAGGAGCCATGCTGTCGATATCCTTGCGAATGCCTTTAACAGTAATTTTTTACGGAATGCACCGGCAAAAATTGCTAAGCACCTAGCTTTCTTTGGGATCGAGGCTGTAGCCTTTAACCAATATGAAAGCCAAGTGCGCATAGCTATAGTATGGCAGTTTTTGGAAAGTTAAACCTGACACAGTAAAGTCGTTTTTGACGAGTGTCCAGCAGCCTTCTGTATCTTAGGAATACAGCGCTCTACTTCAGCGCCCAGGCCCAAAATGCTGACAAAATCTAAAAGGTGCGATCGCACACACATCAGGTATTCAGCCAGAGATTACCCAGCAAAGACAGTCGCAGCCAAGTCAGGAAAACAGCCTTGTCTTTACCTGGCAGAATATCCAGCGCTGATAGCGTCCGGGATACGAAGTGCGATCGCCCAAAAAACTGAGTTCCCAGTCGATGTAGCGTTAGCAGCAGCAGACACAAATCATCTTCACCCCAGACAGGCACCGCCTCAATCAGCGGATTGATTCTGAGCGCCGCCCCCAGCCCCCTAACCACCTGTAGCGGTTTCTGAGCATTCATGGATAAAGCACTACCAAAAGCTTCTGCCTGCTTCTGCCCCAAACCCTGCTCCACATCACCATACAGTGCCTGAATCATCAGCAAGCACGACTTAACATACGCAACTGGCACCATAGGATTCAGCAAATCTTTGTCGATCCTAATGTGCCGCCACAGGCTGAACCGGTGAGGCTCTTCTAGCAATATGCAGGCCTTACCCTCATTGTCAATGAGGTCGCGCAAGGAGGCTTGTGCTTCCTGATGTTGATGCGCTCGAAACACACTCAGCAGGCAAAAAGTTCTGTCCTGATAAGACAAAACCGGGACTTTCTTAGGCCGTTTTGGATGCTGGACACTGCTAATTTCAACGTCCTCGGGTGTCAGCACAAACATAGCGGCAAGCAGGCCCTCAAAGGCGTAAATAGGCTAGCACTGGGCGATCAAACTTCTCTCCTCGATCTTTTCCACCTGTGAGAAGAGAAGGATTAAAACAAACGTCAGCAGCTAGGCTAGCGTACCCAAACCCACATTTTTCCGACGCATTTCCCTTATCTATAGAGCCGACGATGCGGTATATTTTCTATCGAGGTAAGTTATAGATAGCATCGGATGCATTCGTTGCTACTTACTTTGCGCCTTCAAAGCACAGGTTTCACTCACTCAAAACGTGTGGAGCAAAGTGGCAGAGGCCGTAGTACAGCATGCCTCCTTGGATCCTTAGCTCAGTTGGATAGAGCAATCGCCTTCTAAGCGATCGGTCACAGGTTCGAATCCTGTAGGATCCGTACTCTCAGCTCATCTGTATTGGCTGGCAAGCAGATTTCGCACCGTAGACCAGCTTAAAAGACTGCTCGACCTGCTATCTGTAAAAGCGAAGGGGACACGCGAGGCTGAGTTGATGAATGCGATCGCAGCCTACCTCCTCGGCTCAGGAACCAAAAAACTATGGAAAGATCTCGATAACCTTCAGCAAGCCGCTATTGCCGAGGCCGTTCATGTTACCGGTGGACTCTATCAGGGAAAACAGTTCCAAGCAAAGTATGGAGATGTCCCAGAGTGGAACACCCGCGCAAATAGCTACAGCTATCATCAGCCTGCAGCTAAGCTAGATCTCTTCTTCTACCCGCAGAGCAACTATAGCTCTACCAGATTCATGCAGCGGCTAACAACTCGTCTAGACTGCCTTTACGATCAAGAGCATGCAGGTCATCACAGCCACCAATGTGCTGGTCGTCAATAAAGATTTGGGGCAGCGATCTTCTGCCAGCTCGCTCAGCCATTTCGCTACGAGCCGCTTCATCCCCATCGATACAATACTCTGTATATTCGACACCTTTTCTGTCCAATAGAGCCTTTGCTCGAACGCAAAACGGACACCGACTCCAAGTGTAAATCTCAATCTTAGATTGCATGCTTCTCCTTCTAATGTCGTCGTATTTACACCTTTAGTGTAAAAGGTTCTTCACGATTCGACCGTATCAAACGGCGCGTATCAAAAGATAGAGTATCCAGCGGCATGATGTCTCTAGAGCAGGTCTTCTGAAGCAGCGATATGCACAGTAAAGGAGGTGTCATCTATCGTTACGATATCCTCGTCATACAGCTTGCGGCCCCGTCTTAGCTCCATCTCGCCATTGACGGACACTTCTCCACTGCGAATAATCAGCTTTGCTTCACCGCCGGAGCGAGCAACATCGGTAATTTTTAGAAATTGATCAAGCTTAATAAAGTCTGCTGCCATAGCCATGCGAGCTTTGAGATTCTACTTTCAATGCTTTAAGCCTAATCACTCACCACGCAAAAAGCGAGACCGATTTTGAGGCGGTCTCGCTTTTTTATCCAACGCTGGTGACAGGCGACGCTAAACAAGGGCAGGTTCTGGATTGGTGAGGGTTTCGACGACTTGCTGGGCGATTGCGATCGCCTGCTGCTGATGTGCTTCTGCTTCTTGCCATTGACCAACCGCCGCCGAAACCGACTCCAGCCTCTGGCCAAAACCGCCTAGATGTCCCTCAAACATAGCCAACAAAGTCTCGTACAGAGTCACCTGGCCCTGCATTTCGCCCACCACCTGATATTGAGCGCTACAAGCAGAGTCTGCATCGACAATTGCCTGTCGCTGCTCATCCACAGCTTGCTGCTGCTGCTGTCGCATCTGTTTTAATGAATCCAACTCATCCTGGATCTGTGCGCTCTCCGCTTCCACCACCTGAATTTGTTCCCCTAACGCCGCCCGCAGCTTGTCAATCTCGTTCAAGACAGGCTCTAGCTCAGCCGCAGCGCCAGGCCCATCAGCCGCCAGTCCCTGACGGCGCAGCAGCACCGCGCGATGCTGACTTAGCACTTCCTCACGCTCTAGCAGATTTCGTCGCTGGCCTACCAGCGTCCGATTCAGCATCACATGGCGATCTTTTTCTTCCGCAATCTCCGTCTCTAGCTGTAACCGGTCATAGTCATTCACCTCAGTCAGCTTGCCTTTGAGCGCATCAATATCATCCTGCTGAAGCTTCAACTCCTCTTCTTGATCGTTCACAAACTGAATCATCTTTTCCAAGTCTTTCTCCAACTTAGAAACCAGCGTCTGCAAAGACTCCTCCGTCATCGCTTCCAAAGAGGCGACATCGACTTTTTTGCTTAGCCTCACCTTGTCGGCAGCATTTAGTAGTTCATACACCCGCTGATGTAGCTCAGTCTGATTCTTCAGTTGCTCTGTCAACAGCTGATTGTGATCTTGTTTCGCCCCTAACAAAGACTGTTGTCGCTGTAGATGAACTTGAGTACTGTGCAGCTTGGATTCGGCCTCTGTCAGAGCTTGCCTCTTTGTCAGCAGATCGGCTGTCTGCTCCGTCAAGGCAGCCTGCATCGCTGTCAGATCAGCTTGCCTCTGAATAAGACGCTGTCGCTCTTCATTCAGATTAGACTGATATTCACTCATTAGTTCAAAAGCAGTCGCTACCTCATTGGCCACAGCGATCGCACTGGAGGCCGAGCGACCTAGATCTGCTAAAGACGATTTAATTTGAGCAGCCTGCTCATTGCTGATACTGCCATCCACTTCATGCTGGCGGTCAGCTTGAAACTCTTCCTTGCGTTCCTCAAACTGCTGAATCTCACCGTTCAGATGTGCCCAGGCACCCTCTAACTCAGCGCTCTTGCGTGCTAGATCCGCCTGAAGCTGGCCCACCTCAGCTTTTTGCGCCTCTATCTTTTGGCGCTGCGACTCAATCTCCTCTACATTCGCCTCAGCCTGTTCTACCTGCTCCTGCCGGGTCTCAATTTCCATTTCACGACGGTTCAAAGCCTGACTTTGATAAGTCAAAGACTCTTTCCACTGCTCTATCTCTTCGCCTTGAGACTTAAACTTCTTACTTAGGCCAGAAAAATTTTGCAAGACTCCTACTAGCGTGCGTCCTGCTTCTTGGTGACGCTTTATCTGACGATTATTAGTCAGCTCTATCATGACCAGCACGCCGCTAGCATACTGGGCGTCATCGGGCGCAGCAATCAGCTCTTCATTCGGCACACTGCTCCAATCATGCTCGGATCGCTGAGCAGCAAGCAGCTTAAAGTCTGCTTTCCCGCTGCCCATAAATCCGCTCTTTCTTTGTGTCTCGGCTAGATAAAGCACGCTGGCAGTTCCCTCTATTTGTGCAGACCATCGGGCTCCCAGTATGCCCAGCACCCGCAAACTGGACTACATTTTTGTCTGTGACTAATCATTAATCAGTAGAGAAGGGAAGGCGCGATCGCAATATTTACCAACACAACGTTTATTACCTCAAACGCTCGTTGGATCAACAAAACACTAAGCAGATACGTCGACGGCAGCGCAGGGAATGATTGACCAGCAGACTGTACGGGTGCTGTCAGATCAAATGGTCACAGAATCAGGGAGATTATGAGCACAATTCTAGTTGTCGAAGACAGCACCGCCCAGCAAGAAAGGATTAAAAGTCTGCTCGAAGAAAGTGGCCTGAACGTGACAGTTGCCAGCGATGGTGTTGAGGCATTACGGCTACTACAAGGGCATCCCCCCGATCTAGTTCTACTAGATATTGTGATGCCCAAAATGAACGGCTACGAAGTCTGCCGCCGCATCAAAGCCAACTCAGCCACCCATAGCCTGCCAGTGGTGATGTGTTCGGCAAAGGGGGAAGAATTTGATCGCTACTGGGGAATGAAACAAGGCGCAGACGCTTACATCGCCAAACCTTTTCAGCCAACCGAGCTGGTTGGCACCGTCAAACAGCTGCTGCAAGGTTGACTCTAGACGAGCATTGAAAATTGCAGACAAGGTTGAGATACTCAAAGCCTAGGAAGAGATCGAAAAGGTCCATGTACACAAGAACACGACAACACTCATCATGGTAGGAAACCCCGACTTTCAAACGATATCCGGGAAGGACCAGGCCCCTGAGCTTCAAGAAATTGGAACGCCAGAAGGGGAACTTCATCTCCGATTCTTTATCGCAGACGGAGATGAATTCGCGCTGCCAGCCACAGGAATTCGTCGAATTATTGAACATGCACCTGATCACATCACTCCAGTGCCCAACGTATCGCCACTATTACTGGGTACGCTCAACCAGCAAGGACGCGTCATCTGGGTAGCAGATCTAGGTCAGTTTTTAGGCTGCGCCAAGCCAATGAACACGGACCGCGCTGAAATTCCGGTCATCGCAGTAGAGGAGCAAGGCACCATGCTAGGTCTAGCAATCAACCAGGTAGTAGGGACAGACTGGCTAGATACCGAAGCACTCAAGGTAAACGCCAACCCGTCAGATGGGATGGCCCCTTTCCTCAAAGGCGAATGGCATTTAGAAACAGACACCCCCCTGAAACTGCTCGACCATATTGCGATCTTACGCTCAGCGCGCTGGGTAGCTTAGCAGTAGCCCCACTATCACAACACTTACGACTTCAGCATCAGGATTTCAGAATCGGCAAGAGGAAAGAAACAATGGCATCGGCTACGGACTACGCACAATCCTATCAGGCCGCAGAGAAAGCCTACATGCAAGGAAGCTTTGAGGAAGCTGCCCAAGCAATTGACATGCTGGCCAACGACCATCCAAGCGACCCTAGCGTGCTGTTGCTAAAAGGTCATATTTACTGTTATGGACTTCAGCAATACGAAGTCGCCCAGCAGCAGTATAAGTCAGTTCTACAACTCTCATCCGATCCAGAATTTGTCGACTATGCCAACAACGGCCTAGACTACGTCAGCCAATCGATCGATAGCGTAGAAGAAGACGCTATAGAAGAAGCGCTCTCACCCATGCCAGAAGAGTTCGACGACGGACTCTTGGAACCCGCATCTGGAATTGACATCAGTCCAGATATAGAAAATGAGGCAGACGTTGCAGCTTGGTCAGGGAAAACCGAAACCGAAGCCCATGGGGATGACGATTTGGGAATGTTCGGTGACTTTGCGGGTGACTTTGCAAATGATCTCGACAGTTCTGATTCTGAAAGCCAGGAATCATCACAGGTCAGTGCCGAGAATCCCTTTGCGTTTTCGACCGACCAATCATCAGAAGCTGAGACAGAGGATTTTCCATCAAACTTAGAAGATAGTAGCGATCCATTCTCCACAGACAGTACAGCGGAAAATTATTTTGAGGATGATCCGTTAGTTGCCACCCTAGACGATCCCTTTGGAATGCCCTTCACCGATGAACCCTCTGGTGAGTCTGATTTAGAAAGCGACATGACAACATTCAGCGCTCCTAGCACTAATTTCGATATGGCAGAGTTTGACGAAGCCTTTGGCAGTAAGGACGAGTCTGCTAACAGCGATTTACTATCGGCGCACAGCTCATTATCAGACTCAGTATCTAAGTCAGCCACTGATACCGATGAAGCAGTAAATGACAGCGCGTTCGATAGTTTTCCAGCTGCAGATAGTGATGACTTCTTGCCTGATGAAGAAAGCGATTCGTTTGAAGGGGTATCGTTCGATCCACAGCCAGCATCGCAAACAGAAGAGAAAACTCTCTTTATGATGGATAGCGATGATATGGGTGCAAACCCGGAGATGGCTGACGCAGGGTCGACAGCGCCACCCACCAACGAACCATCAGTTTTCGATTCTATTGATTCAAATGATGAGGAATCTTCTGCTTTCGTCAATAGCTTCGATGATTTTGACGACTTTGACAATGTTCCAGATTTTGATCTTTCTGACAGTTCTGTAGGCTTTACCAACCCATCTATAGGCGCTATTCCCGATCAGTTTGGCGAAGTCGAGGGGAATTTGGCTGCACCCATCGCCGTAGATGCAATAAACGGCACTGACAGGTTCAATCAAGGATTTGCTAGCGGGGCTGCCGATAGGAAGAATGCATCTATGCCCATTTTCAACAAGAGAGCCGTCAGCAATCCCATGCCGCATAAGCAGGGTATGCTAGCGCCTCTAGAAAATGCTTCGATGACGACCCGGCGGCTGATAGCAGCCGGGTCGACGGGGATTTTGTCCATGGTTGCTGTTGGTGCCGTCAGCTTATTCATGGCACCAACAGCAAGCGAGCCGATGGCCGGAGGAAAAGGTTCTAGGGTCTATCCACTAGCGATGAGTGGGATGGCGGCACTTGTCAGCTTTGGTAGCGTCTTCGGCTTGAGCTATCTAGTCGACAGGCGTACACAGGCAACCGTCGATGAGCTACAAGAACGTTTCAACCAAATCTCAAAAGGTAATCTGAACGCGAGGGCTACTATTTTTGCTAAAGATGAGTTTGGGCAGCTTTCTGCAAGCTTCAATCAGATGGCTGGCGCTATCTCTACAACCATGGGCGCAGCGCAGCATAAAGCACAGGAGCAGGAGCAGGCAAAAGAGGACTTACAGCGTCAGGTCATTCGCTTGCTAGACGACGTAGAAGGCGCGGCTAGAGGCGATTTAACCGTGAAAGCGGAGGTGACCGCCGATGTGTTGGGCGCGGTAGCTGATTCATTCAATCTGACAATTGCGAATTTGCGTGAGATTGTGAAGCAGGTGAGCGTGGCAGCAAGGCAGGTCAGTCAAGGGTCAACGGAAAATGAGAAATTTGCTAGATCGCTCTCTGCCGATGCCCTCCGACAGGCCGAAGAGCTAGCTGTCACCCTTAACTCTGTCCAGGTGATGACCGACTCTATTCAGCGGGTGGCTGAAAGCGCGCGCGAGGCAGAAGAAGTTGCTCGTTCGGCCTCGGAGACTGCGCTACGAGGCGGTGAAGCCGTAGAACGGACCGTTGCCGGTATCTTAGACATTCGAGAAACCGTGGCCGACACCACCCGCAAAGTCAAACGCCTGGCTGAATCTTCTCAAGAAATTTCTAAAATCGTAGCTTTGATTTCACAGATCGCTTCTCGTACAAACCTACTGGCCCTCAACGCTAGCATCGAGGCCGCTAGAGCCGGAGAAGCCGGACGTGGATTTGCGATCGTCGCCGATGAGGTCAGACAGCTTGCCGACCGTGCCGCTAAGGCTTCCAAAGAAATTGAGCAGATCGTTCTACAGATTCAGAGTGAGACTGGTGGCGTAATGACAGCTATGGAAGAAGGGACACAGCAGGTGATCGAAGGGACACGCTTGGCAGAACAAGCCAAGCAATCACTAGACGATATCATTCAGGTATCCAACCGGATTGATGTCTTGGTACGCTCGATTACAGCTGATACTGTTGAGCAGACTGAGACCTCTAGAGCGGTTGCTCAGGTGATGCAATCTGTAGAGCTGACTGCTCAAGAAACCTCACAAGAATCTCAGCGTGTGTCTGGATCATTGCAAAATCTAGTAGGCGTTGCTAAAGACTTATTAACTTCGGTTGATAAATTTAAGGTAAGTACAGCTAAAGATAGCTGAGCGAACGGAATTAGTGTTAGTTTCCATAACACCTACACATGTACGTCTGAGAAAGACATAGATTGGGAGAACGCGGCTATGCTGCCTGAGCAACAACAGCGCATCATGGGATATTTCATTGAGGAGGCCAAGGACCACCTCAATACCATTGAGCAGGGGTTGCTAAGCCTTCAGGCTACGATTGAGGACTCTGAAAAAGCGAACGAGATCTTCAGAGCAGCGCACTCAGTCAAAGGCGGTGCGGCCATGCTTGGGCTAGAGAGCATCCAAAAGACAGCCCACCGTATGGAGGACTACTTTAAGGTTCTAAAGGAGTCGTCGATCCAGGTAGATCGAACCTTGGAGACCATGTTCCTGCGAATTTCTGATGGGCTGAAAGATCTAATAGAGCAGTTAGAAGGTCCCTTTGGTCTGACCGCCGAGAAAGCGCAGGAAATTATGGCTGGCGTTGACCCAGTCTTTGTCCAGCTAGAAGCACACCTAAAGACCCTGGTTGCAGACGGTCAACACGGTGTTCACTTCAATGGTGCTGGTACTGATAGCTTGGCGGATGCTATCCAAGTCAGCTTTAGGCAGGATGTCGCAGCGCTATTACGGCAGATGTTGGCTGCATTCAAGCGGCCAGACACGCCAGAAAGCAGAAAAGACATTCAAACAGTTTGCATTCAGCTCACAGCGCTCGGGAAAAGATTTGAGCTGTCTGATTGGTGTGACCTAACAGAGACCGCCCGAATCGCCGCTGCCAATCTTGACAAAGAATACCGAGCCTTGGCACCCATCTTGATCAAAGAGATCAAGAATGCTCAAGATCTGGTCCTTTCGGGTCGACCTTCTGAGATTGCCGTCTCTGACACTATGCAGTCACTACTGCCAGAAGATATCCTAGAAACTGAACTGACAGCCGATTTGTCTAGCGGTTTTGCCCAGTCTCATTCGAGTACTGCCTTGGAGACAGCGGCGGATCTGTTGATTCCAGAGCTATCAGACTCAGAATCATCAGGTTCGGAGTTGTTAGGTTCGGAGTTATTAGACTCAGAGATGCAAGCAGATGAAGCCTTTGAACTCAACTCAGAATTAGCCTCTGAACTTTCTATTGATGAATTCTTAGAAGACGATTTATTCGAAGCGGACAGCTTATCTACAACAGATGATTTGTTTGCAGAGATGTCAATAGCAGATGCAGAGACAAACGGTGCATCTAGCGATTTCGATTCACTTTTTTCAGTAGATTCTGACAGTGAGATTTTTGACGGTGAGACTGACAGTAGACAAGTGTCAGAAGAGGTCAATATACGTGAGCCCAACTCAGATGAGACACCTGATCTAGAACCCCTTAATCGTCTTAGCTTGGATCTGGACTTTGACGAGATTCCTGCAGAACTTTCTATGCTCAATCGCAGTGCAGAAAGTGAGGAAAGAGCGGATCAATCTCTAAATGCGCTATTAGCGACTGTGAACGTCACCGGGCCAGATGTCGGCGCTGAAGAGCTGAATAGCTTGGCAGATCTGTTCGATGGCGATTTAGAAGAACTTGATAACACTTTAGGGGGTCATGCTTTTGTCTCTGAAGAGATGCGGTTGAATCCCGAAAAGATAGATCTAAAACAAGATGACTGGACAGATCTGCTGATAGAAACATCCTCGGATGAGTTAGATGACAGCTCTCAAGCAGAAGATGCTACAGCAGACAATATAGAAGAAGATTTGTTTGGCGGAACCCTAACAAATGGAGCATTCGCGACCGAAAGCACTCTCAAGTTTGACGGCTTTGATAGTGAAGGCACCTCACACGATCAGATATCTTCTCCTACCGGCCATAGAGCAGATGAAGTGGCGTCACTTACTGATGACGTATGGGGAGAAACAGGATCACAGAGTAGTGAGTTCGATACGGAAGACAGTGGGGTTGATACCCTTTTTGGGATAGACGCTGATAGTCTGTTTGAGATCGCTGGAGCCAATAGGGGAAGTGGCTCCGAAATGACAGTATATGCCGATGATGAATCATTTGATCTAGAACTTTCTGATGAACGGCCCGAATTTGGCTGGTCTAATAAACCTCCACTGACAGCTGAAGAGATTGCAGCGGAAGGAGTTGCTTCTTCGGAGACTTTGTCGGCAGGGTTCTTTTCAAGTCAGCCGGTTAGTCCTAGCGAGCTAGAGATAGAGTTTCCAACGCTGACGGGGGTCAAACTCCAACAAGCGGAAGAGGATATCGAGAGTTTCTTTTTTGGTGATGATGCTTCGGCGCGGGCTGAGTCTTCTGAGAAACAAAGCGGTCAGTCTGCTGTAGAAGAGAGCGACGATCTGTTGGAAGAGTTTGGAGCAGGGTTTGGAGTTGACAGCTTTGTCAATGACGAAGCCGATAGCACAGTTGATGACTTAGAGACAGTTGATGACTTGGATATGAGCGACGATCTAGATGTCGTCGATAGCGAGGCTGACCATCATCTGGCAGATAGCCAGCTCTCGGACGATCCGTGGGATGAACTTTTCTTGGAGGATGGTTTTGCGGAGAATCCCGAAAATCTTTCTGGCAATGAGCAGGTCGAGGCTGATCCCTCGTTGATTGTATCGTCAGCAGTTGAACCTGAAAAAGCAGCAGTGGATGAGGGCCTCAAGGTTAATGCCGAGGCAGATCTCGACAAGGAAGTATCTATCGATGAGTCAGAGCTATCTTTTGAGTCGGAGCTGTCTTTAGACGCGCTTTCCTTGGACTTTGATGAAGTAGATACGGAATCGGATGAGAGAGAAACAGCGCCAGCAGAGGATGATCTAGACAGTCTTCTTTCTTCATTAGATGACCCAATTGACGGTCAGGGTGTTGAGGAAGACGATGCGTTCGATCTCGATCTGGTAGATGATGACGTTGAGCTTGACGATGAGGCTTCCGATTCTGATATTGATGGGTTGTTGCCGGAAGATTTGATAGAGTTTGAGGAGGCTTTTGGGAGAGATTTAGCTGGCTCTGAAGCGACACAGGGTAGTGCTATCTCAGAAGATCAGCCTTCAGAAGATCAGCCTTCAGAAGAAGATCTAAGTGCGTCGAGTGATTTTCCAACCGATGTGATGCTAGCCGACATGCAAGAGCTGTCTTTGGTAGCTGATGCTGATGAGGCAGATGAGACAGCAGGACCTGATATGGCAGACGAGCTGTCTCTTGACGATCTGCTTGAGCTTGATTTCTCTGATGAGGCTGAAGAGAAACACGATAAGGCTGGTTCGGCGATCGCACCGGATGATTTTGACGATTTAGAATCACTGCTGGCGGAAGGCACTCAGCCTGCACCTGCGCCGGTCGAAACCAGTTCTCTCGATCTTTTCGAGAGCGCAGAGGATGAAGATTTCGGCGATTTGGAACGGCTGTTAGAAGATAGAGAAGATGAGGGAGCAACGCCAGTTCCTGCTCGCCGTCCTTTACCTAGAGCGATCCAAAGGACGGCTGGTCTACGCGAACAGAATATGCGTGTGCCGGTCAAGCATCTAGATAATTTGAGCAACCTGGTCGGGGAGCTAGTTGTCAGTCGCAATACATTAGAAAGAGATCAGGAGCGGCTGCGGCAATTTTTGGATAACTTGCTGTTTCAGGTGCAGCAACTGAATGATGTGGGCCAGCGGATGCGCGATCTGTATGAGCGATCGCTGCTAGAAAGCTCTTTGGTCTCTAATCGCAAGGCTCATGCTTCGGCGAACAAGGCCAATAGCAGCACTACGTCTGAGACAGAAGGTCATGCAACCGGGGCGATCTTTGATGCCCTTGAGATGGACCGATTCACCGGTTTCCATACGCTTTCTCAGGAGATGATTGAGCTGATTGTAAGGGTGCGAGAGTCTGCTTCTGACATCGGCTATACGGTTGAATCTTCTGATCAGGTGACTCGTCAGTTTAGACAGGTTACGACTCAGCTACAGGAAGGGTTGAACACGGCTCGAATGGTGCCTTTTTCTCAGGCATCTGCTCGGCTACCCAGGGCGATACGAGATATCTCCTTTAAGTGTGGGAAAGAGGCCGCGCTGGTGATAGAAGGCGAGGATACGCTGATTGACAAAATGATTGTGGAGAGCCTGTACGACCCGCTGACGCATCTGGTGAACAATGCGATTACTCATGGGATCGAGACGCCAGCGCAGAGATCGGCAGCGGGCAAACCCTCAGAAGGAAAAATCACGATCAAGGCGTTTTACCAGGGAAATCAGACAGTCATTTACGTGTCAGATGACGGTAGGGGGATTGATCCTGAATTTATCAAGCGTAAGGCGATTGAGAGAAAGCTGATTACGCCTGCCGAAGCGGAGGCCCTGTCTGATATCGGGGCATATGAGCTGATTTTTCAGGCTGGATTTAGTACTAGAGACCAGGCGGATGATTTTGCGGGTCGAGGGGTAGGCATGGATGTGGTGCGCACTGCCCTGGCTGACATTCGCGGTGTGATTACGATCGATTCTGAGCTGGGTAAGGGTACGAGCTTTACGGTTCGACTGCCGCTGACGCTGAGTATTTCTAAGGCGTTGAGCTGTGTGAGTAATCAGGCGCGGATTGCCTTTCCGATGGATGGGGTGGAGGATATGCTGGATGTAGGGCGCGATCGCATTCTCAAAAATGACCAGGATCAAGACTGCGTCCGCTGGCGCGACACCCTACTGCCAGTTCGTCCCGTGACCGACCTGCTGAAATTCAACCGGACGCTGGGCAGAGGCCGAGTCTATGGCGGCAGTCAAGACGACGATGTACTATCTATCATTGTGCTGAGAAGCGCCAATACCTTTGTCGCTGTGCAGGTAGATCAGGTCATCGGCGAAGAAGAGATTGTGATTAAGCAGTTGGAAGGTCCGGTGCCGAAGCCTTTAGGCATTGCTGGTGCAACGATTTTGGGTGATGGCCGGGTCATGCCGATTGCTGATGTTCTAGAGCTGATTGACATTGCCGTAGGTCGCGTTCGTCGTGAACCTGTTTCTATGCTGTGGTCTGAAGCAGAGGCGGCTATCGAAGAAACGCCAGTCAAGACAGATCCAACTGTATTGATTGTCGATGATTCGATTACGGTGCGCGAGCTGCTTTCTATGAGCTTTAACAAAGTGGGCTACCGAGTAGAGCAGGCGCGTGACGGCCAAGAAGCGTGGGACAAGCTGCGGACTGGACTGCCTTGCGATTTGGTCTTTTGCGATATAGAGATGCCGCGAATGGACGGACTGGAGCTGCTTTCGCGGATGCAAAAAGACAGTCAGCTCAAACAGATTCCAATCGCTATGCTGACATCGCGCGGGGCGGATCGTCACCGGCAGATGGCGGTAGATTTGGGTGCTAGCGGCTACTTTACTAAGCCGTATTTGGAAGAAGCGCTGTTGGATGCGGCGCAGCGGATGCTGAATGGCGAGGTATTAGAGAAAGGTCGAGGAGGCTGAAGGGGTTGTGGCTTCGGCTACGCTCAGCCAGCGGGGGGTGATCGGTACTCGAGCCCTGAGCGTAGTCGAAGGGTGGCGGATGAGGGACAGGTAACTTATTTGAGCCTCTTTCCTAGGCACTTCTACGTTAGGATCAAGGGAACATTCTTCCCTTTGGATTGGCTATGGTTGCTGCTGTAGATGCTCGGTTGGCTGGTGGGACTGCTTCTGTTCGCGACTGGCGGCCTGTTGTGCGGGCGCTGGAGCAGCTGTTGGATGCCAATAGGGTGATGCGGCGAAAGGAAGAGCTGCTGGTGTATGAGTGCGATGGGCTGACTAGCTATCGTCAGCGGCCAGCGGTGGTGACATTACCAAGGACGACTGAAGAGGTGGCGGCGGTGGTGCGGCTGTGCCATGAGCAGGAGATTCCTTTTGTGACGCGGGGGGCTGGGACCGGTTTGTCGGGTGGAGCGCTGCCGATTGAGGAGTGTGTGCTGATTGTGACGACCTGTATGCAACAGATTTTGGATATTGACTATGACAATCAACGGGTGGTTGTGCAGCCGGGGGTGATTAATAACTGGATTACGCAGGCGGTGAGCGGGGCGGGCTTTTACTATGCGCCCGATCCGTCTAGTCAGTTGGCTTGCTCTATTGGGGGGAATGTCGCTGAGAATTCTGGCGGGGTGCATTGCCTGAAGTATGGGGTGACGACGAACCACGTTTTGGGGCTGAGGCTGGTGCTGCCAAATGGCGATGTGGTGGATATTGGCGGGGCGGTGGCTGAGATGCCTGGGTTTGATTTGACGGGCGTGGTGGTGGGCTCGGAAGGAACGCTAGGGATTGTTACGGAGGTGACGCTGCGAATTTTGAAGACGCCTGAGTCTGTGCAGGTGATTTTGGCGGACTTTACTAGCGTTGAGGCGGCGGGCGGGGCAGTGTCGGACATCATCAAGGCGGGAATTATTCCGGCGGGTATGGAGATGATGGACAATTTTAGTTTGAATGCGGTGGAAGATACGGTGGCGACGAACTGCTATCCGAGAGATGCGATCGCAATCCTGCTAATAGAAATAGACGGCGCTCCGGCAGAGGTGAGCGCAGCGGCGCAGCAGATAGAAGACTTTTGCTATAAAAATGGAGCCCGTCAGATTATTCACGCAACTGATCCAACAGAGAGGGCGCGTCTGTGGAAAGGAAGAAAGGCGGCTTTTGCAGCGATGGGACAGATTAGCCCTGACTATTATGTGCAAGACGGGGTGATTCCTAGAACGAGACTGCCGGAAGTGTTGCGAGAGATTGGAGAATTAGGAGAGAAGCACGGCTATCGGGTGGCGAATGTGTTTCATGCGGGCGATGGTAATTTGCATCCGCTGATTTTGTATAACAACAGCGTGCCGGGTGAGCTAGAGGCGGTGGAAGCTTTGGGGGGAGATATCTTGAAGCTGTGTGTGCGCGTGGGTGGGAGTATTTCTGGAGAGCATGGGATTGGGGCGGATAAGCGCTGCTATATGCCGAGCATGTTTAGTGAGACGGATTTGGAGACGATGCAGTGGGTGCGAGGAGCGCTGAACAAGAAGGGGCTGGCGAATCCGACGAAGATTTTTCCGACGCCGAAGACTTGTGGCGAGGCGGCACATAGCGTGACTGGCAGTGCGACTGGGAAGTTTGGGACTATAGAGAATTTTTGATGGGTGGCTTATGATTGTAGATAGCCGACTTATGAGAGACGTATCCTATGACTTCTGCATATATTCGTCAGTCTCTTCCTAGCACCTTTGAACTGCCTTGCTCTGACGATACGCCTGTGGATAACGAAGATCAGAATCTGCTGCCCAACTTACTGCTGTTGTTATTGACTAGTTTGTGGGCGGAGCGGATGGACTGGTACTTTGGCGTAGATATGGCGGTGTACCACAACACTGGCGATAATCCTAGAACTCCGGTGGTTCCGGATGCTTTTTTGAGCTTGGGCGTAGAGAGAAGAAAGGGCGGAGTGTCTAGACGGAGCTATGCGGTGTGGGAAGAGCAAGGTATTGTTCCTCAGTTTGTTTTAGAGATGGTTTCGCATAAACCGGGTGGAGAGTACGATAAGAAACTTTCGCTGTATGCAAAGTTAGGTGTGCTGTATTACGTGGTGTATAACCCAGAGTTTTGGGAGCGTGATAGCAAGGGTTTACCGAGAGGAGAGCGGCATCAACCGTTTGAAGTGTACAAGCTGGAGTCGGGGGCTTATCAAAAGCAGAGCGGTGAACCTTACTGGATGCCAGAAGTTGGTTTGGGTATTGGTCGATACGATGGAGAGGTGGGTGGCATACCGCAGGAGATTTTGACCTGGTATGACGCTGAAGGGAAGCGGTGTCTTGGTGAGTTTGAGCAGGAAAAACGACGTAGGGAAGCGTTGGAGACTTTTTTGCGATCGCAAGGATTCGATCCCAATAATCTGCCGGATTTCGATGAAGGGTAGGGAGTGGGAAGATCGTTGTGTGGTTTGGGTTGCGGGCCCACCTCCCCCTGCGGGGACTCCTCCAAGGAGGAGAGTGGCTTCAGGTGTGTGAGGTTGGGATGATTAAGGATGTATCGATATTTTTGCTAGTAGCAAGTTATTTTGATAGGTGGGTGGGAAAGATAGGGTTGTTGGAGGTTTGTGGTGGGCAAGTGTGTGCGGAAAGTCTGTTGTAGGTACCGGAAAACTACGGATTAATCTGTGGCGGAATTGTTTTGGCTTGTGTAAATAAGCTGACTGTTCAAGAAATGTTGAGGGGCAAGTTAAGTTCGGAGCGGAAAGCAAGTCACCACTTGTGCGGGCAACCGTGCAGGCCAACCATACGGAGGGTTTCAATTATTTTGAAATTTTTCAGGGTGCAGGCGGACCAGCTTGACTTTGCAAGACAATACGCAACTTACCTCAAACATCACGGAGACACTTTTCATGACCACTAATCTAAAAGCAAAACTGCTACAGCATTTCGCAGGCAAGAAAGCTAATGGCGGTTTTACTCTGATTGAATTGCTCGTTGTTATCATCATCATCGGTATTCTATCTGCGATCGCACTTCCTTCTTTCTTAAACCAGGCGAACAAAGCCAAGCAGTCTGAGGCCAAGACTTACATCGGTTCCATGAATCGTGCTCAGCAGGCTTACTATCTAGAAAATAGCAGATTCATTAATTCTATTCCTGCATTGGGTTTGGGAATTGCGTCTACTACTGAGAACTATTCCTACACTATTACTGGAGGCGATAGCGCGACAGCAAGTAGCGCGACAAACAAAGCACAGGCCAAGAGCGCCTCTCTCAAAGGATATGCAGGCGGTGTCGCTTTGACCAACGTAGCGAATAGTACTGACAAAACAACCTCAGCTATCCTGTGCGAGGCATCGGTAGCAGGTATCGCTGAGCCTGGGAGTGCAACAACAACCGGTGATGCCGTTTTATGTGCAAGTGGCATGCAAACTATTAAGTAACCTGACAAAGAAATTTTGACTACCTAGCTTGAACTGCCCGATGAGTGTATTGAATATGCTTATTGGGCAGTTTGTTTTATGACGACAGAAAAAACTGTGTATACAAAGTCATCTGAAAATGATTCTAAGTTCAGAGAAAAGGCAATAGCTCTTCTTTTACTTTCAAGCATTTCACTTACTAGTTGGTTTCAGATACGTGAGATCAAACAAATCAAAGCCGAGAGTACAAACTCGGCGCTAGAGTATAGTGTCGAAGCGTCTAACAAGCTAGAACAAAAGCTGAACAGTATTTCACATACACCCCCTTTGGGATTCAGAAATTTGCTGGCGAATAGCGTGTTTTTAGGTTTCCTTCAGTACTTTAGTAACGTATCAGAGCAAGAAACTGTAGGTCAGAACTTGAGTCCGATGTTTTTCGATCAGATAATATCGCTTGACCCATTTTATAGGGACTACTACCTATTCCTTTCTAGCAGCACTACGCTTTATGCCGCACAGCCTCAGAGAACCGTAGATTTAATGTCTAAGGGACTAGAGAGGATTAATCCGAGCCTACTGTCTGACAGTTTCTACATCTGGCGTTATAAGGGTGTTGATGAGCTGCTGTTTTTGGGTGATAGTCAGGCTGCAAAGAAGTCTTTCCGAAAGTCCGCAGAATGGGCAGCCTTTTCTAACCTACCTGAAAGCGACCTAGTTGGAGCGGCGTCGCAGCAAACCGCAGCTTTTCTGGGGAGAGATCCTGACAGTCGCTACGCTCAGATCGCTGCATGGAATAGCGTGCTGTCAAATGCTATGAACGAGTCTATCCGTGATGAAGCAATTGAAAGAATTCGCGTTCTAAGTGAGGAGGTAGATCTGGAAGATGCTCACATGACGTTGAGCACAGAAAATCCGAATAGTTCTTCCTCGATGGATACAGCAGAGAAGTAGCGGTCAGTTAAGGAGGATTATTCAATCTCTAACTGCTTCGTGCGAATATCCAACATATAGTAATCTAATTGCGGATATTCTCTAGGCGCTTTGGGAAAGAGACCAATGCCAGAGGGCAAGATAGGTACTTGTATATCCCCAGGGTTTAAGATCGTTTGAATATAGTTGGCAACTAGTGTGCGATACGCAAATATACTGCCATATCGCACTTGCCCTTCTACGTTCTCTGCAACTTCACTCAACCAAGATTGTGTGCTTTGTTCACCTTCAAGACTTTCCTTTAGGGTGGCTTCTTCCACATCTGTCCCATCTAGCTTTTCCAAAAGACTCGGAAGGTATTGCTGAGGTGATAGTCGCGCTTGTAGAAGATGAATATCGTCTGAGTAGCCGTTTTTTTTGATGTGTATGTCAATAAGGTCAAGCGCTTCCTCAGGGTTGTCATTGGCAACGAGGAGTGCTCGAATAAGAGGACTACTCGTTCCTTGATCCTCAGCAGCAATTGGGTAACCGTACCACCAGGATAAAACTATTAACTGTTCGTGTAACCATTTGTATTGATTAGACACTGGGTTAGTCGTTAAGAGTATTTGCCGGTAAGACTCTAGAGATTTATTTATTACAGCGTGCTTTATAGAAAGCAAAGGCTCCTTCTCCCACATTCTTCCTATCAAAAAGATAGGGTTACCCAAGGACTCTAAGACGAAAGCATCAATAGCTTTGCTTATTTTTCCTTGCTCTAGATAAGCAAGACCTAGCGTGTAGTAAGTATAATTACCATCATTTCGAGGGAGAAGTCTGACTGCTTGTTCTGAATGGAACTCTGACTCTTTGGGGTCTATATCTAGAAGCAGAACAGCTAGATTTTGGCGAAACCAAGGGTCGTTTGGAGCTGCTTTTATGGCAGCTCTAAAATAGTCAACAGCTAGCATCTTAAGTTGTTGGGAATCTTTTTCTGACTTGGCATCTGGGAGCAGATCTAGCATTGCCTCAGCAGCTATGGCAGGATAGGCAGGTTCCCAGGGTACGATGCGAGCTGCTTTATCCCACTTTGTATTAGCTTCCATGAAGTTTAAATCACGAGTATCTCGAATGGCTGAATTGGCGAGATACAGACCGGTATCTACTCTTGTCCAAAGCTGCAAGTCAGAGCAGAGTAAAACAAGAAGACATAAGCTACTTATTCTTCGCTTACGATTTGACAAATCAAGGTTCCTTCTTCGAAGGCTGATATGTATCAGCCAGACTAATCAATAGTACCGTTGTTATCAATAGCGTTGTTGTGATGCCAATATTTTCTAGCTGATAATCGGTAAGACTAGAAACGCTATAACCTAACCAGCTTGCTAGAATACCATAGAGAAGAATATGGTCGCGTTGATCGCTTATACTTCGAGCAAGTAAAAAGCCCAATCTTAGCAGAACGACTAATAGCGCAATATAGATACCGATACCGAAGAGGCCCAGTTCGGCGGCTATTTGGGCTGGAGTATTGTGTAATTGCTGAACTATGTTTAGCCCTGTGCCAGCCTCTATGGGTCGGTAGATGGTAGAAACCCGAGACAAGTTGCCCGGCCCAATACCTAGAACAGGATGCTTTTTCAAAACATTCAAAGCGGTTTCAACCATGAATATGCGATCTCTTGTAGGACCATCAGAGAAAGACTCAACAGATATTGTGTTCTCTTCAGCAGCGGGCTCCATAGCAAAGAGCGTTCTTATCCGTGGATTGCTCACAAATGCTAATGACATGATTAGGACAAAGCAGCATCCTACAGTAGCCCAGTGACGCCGATGCTTACCTTTACTAATAATCAAGCTGATCCCAATAACAACAACGCCAGCTGCCAACAAACCAACTAAAGCGCCTCTTGAGCCGCTGACGTATAGTGCGATCGCAACAACTACAGAGAGCAAACATACCTATCCACCTACGCCAACCCTTTTGTGTGAGCGCAAAGCTGGCAACGACAGGAAGTAATAGTAATTCGTAGCCTCCAACGAAATTATGATGTCCTAAAGGCTGAGAATTTCGGACAGCTGAATAAAAATCTGTAGATAACCACATACTAGGATCTGGACGCCATAGCGCTAGACCGATAATGCTAGTGACAACTCCTATGACCGATAGCAAACCCCAAAGGAAGTAACGCGTTAAAAGTCCATGTCTTATAAAACTTACTAGAAAATATAAACAAACAGCATAGTTAGTGATCAACAACAGATTCCAACAAGCGACTGCTCTAAATTGTGCAGTTATTGTTGATAGTGTGGCGGCTACAACTGTCAATATCACTACGTAATCTAGACCATACCCCAATCGTCTGAAGGGGATAGAAAACTTACGGCATAGCCAGATGGTGCAGATGCCCATACTCACAAAAGCACTCTGCCATACTAAGACGTGAGGGCCAACCCACCATATAGCTATAGCTGTTGGGTAACCAGGTAAATAGCAGTAGACATAGAAGTCCAGAAATGCCTACGCATCGAATCTGCCAGGGTATAGGCTGCGCTGGATTTTGGCTAGGGATAGAAGCAAGATTGCCGACAGATTCCATATTCTCTGCGAGATACTCTAAATGATAATTAGTATGCCCCTTTCCCTAAACAAACTATTTTGATGGTTTCTAATAAGATTTCTATGTCCAAATTCAGCGACCAATTGTCGATGTAGTGAAGATCCAAACGGATCGCATCATCGAAGGTTTTGATATTGGCACGGCCCGAAATTTGCCACAGACCGGTAATTCCCGGCAGTACCTGATGGCGTACGTGATGCCAGGGCTCAAACAATGATGTGTCTCTAAGCGGCAGCGGTCGCGGACCAACCAAGCTCATTTGACCAAGTAACACATTAAAGAGCTGAGGTAGCTCATCCAAGCTCGTGCGCCTTAGAAATCTTCCAACTGTGGTAATACGAGGATCGCTCTCGATTTTGAACATGACGCCGTCTGAGTTTTCGTTCTGTTGTTCTAGGCTGGCCTGTAGCTGGGGCGCATTGATTACCATCGTGCGAAATTTCCAAACATAGAAGACTTTGCCGTGTAGTCCAGTGCGCTGTTGGCGAAAGAACACTGGGCCAGCAGATGAGGCTTTGATCGTGATCGCAATTCCGTAGAAAAAGCAGCGATAGTAAGACAGTGGCGACAGCGGAGAGCATCAGATCAAGCCATCGTTTCAGCTGGTAATCAAACCCTCTAAAAAAAGAAGATTCAATCCTAAGCGTGGGCAAGCTGGCAAAGATTTCTGGGATGCCGCGTCGATAGATCATTTCTCGGCTGGACGGCAGCAGCCTGAGTGCGATGCCGACACTTCGTAGCTGCCAGAACAGGCTAGATGCGAGTTCGGCATCGGGAACCTCTTCGGCGAGCACTTCCTTTGGACGGAGCCGAATAATCGATTGAAGCGATAGTGGCAGAATGGGTGGTAGAGGCGATCGCGGCGCCTACCACTCGATAGTGTGGCTGCTTGTCTACAACTTCAAACAATGTTTTCAGCCGCTGCGCTGGCGCAATTAGAAAAACAGTCACTGGACTGTGCCAAGCTTCTAGCCTATGCAGGAGTAATTTGTCAGAAGTCGGGTGAAGAATATGCTGAGCACACTACCTAACCAGGCTGAAAGAAAAAGAGAGCGAGGTAAGTTGAGGTGGGGGTCGTAAAAGTAGACAAAGATAAGAGAGCTGAGATAAAGACAGCTGATCAGCTGTGCAGCTTTTGCGTAGTCTGTAGCAGCGCTGGTGTAGGTATATAGCCCATAGTGCGCAAATGTAGCGACAGTAGAGAAGACTAGTAGCCAAAATAAACTGGGAACCCTAGCCAGGTCCACCAGATAAAAGCGTTGAGGAACTGGCGAGTAAAACTGATTGAGAAATTGGGCTAGTTTCCAGGCGCGGCGATCGCACAGACATCGGCCAAAACCAGACTAAGCCCTTTTATCCACGGCTGTCTGATGCTCCGAGGTCGGAAGTACTGGCGAGAGGCACGAATATCGGTCTGCAAGCCAAGCCTCTGAACGTTTGTCGGGTGCGGATTCATAGGGTGACTATCGAGTAACTAAAACATAGGTACGCAGTATTTTCAGATTGATTAGATCAGCCTTGCGTCTTCTGAACTGTAGCTACGCCGCAAGTAGCGACTCAGATGGTACTGCAATAACTGCCCAGAGAACAGAAACACAAAGACAAGGTTGGTAACTAGGTAACGTCGCCAGAGCCGTCTCGGGTTCTTGCAGAAGTCGAAAGCACCATTCGAGACCTGATTTCATCATCCATCTGGGCGCTTGGGTGACTTCTCCGCTATGAAATCGAAAAGCAGCGCCGACGCCAATCATGACGGCATCTAGCTTACCCGTCTGACGATACATCCACTCTTCTTGTTTTGGACAGCCTAGTCCAATGAAAACAACAGCAGCACCAGACGACTAATTCTCTCAATATCGGCTTTTTCTTCTTCTGGGGCTAAGCGATCTAAAGGGAGGTGAATGAGTACCGGCAATTTTAAGAGTTGGAAAGTCTAGCCTGAAGTCTGTAGAATAGCTTTTGTAAGGTTTGTGGGGTGCTGCCGTAGAGGTAGATAGAAAGATTTGTAGTGGCAGCGCGATCGCACCAGGCCAGCATCAGATCTGGGCCATACACACGCGACTGATATCTTAGCGCCTAGCCATCGCATCCCCATGACCAAAGGCATCCCGTCTGGGGTGACCATAGTCGGCACTATCGAGAATATTGCGGTATTGAGCGCACCAAAATGCAGTCATGACGACATGCACGTTGGCAGCGACGATGTAGCTAGATTGTTTGGCTTGGGCGAGGGTTTGGATGCGATCGCAAGCACTCATATAATCAATATGGTCAATCCAAATTCCTAGAATGTTTCTGCACGTTTCATGAGGATTGAGCACTTGACTGTGTTGCACTTACGTTCTAGCTGCCACCTATACGAATCTCGGTTGTATATAAGTTTGCCCTCGATTGTAGGAAAATAAATCAATATCATCAGCGGCGATGTCCAGCTTTCCTTGCTAGAAGCTTAAATAAACATGCTGGTATCACTAACACTATGAAACTAGAAGCCTGATACTGACCTCTGCTGATACAGTGCATCAGCTTTCTCGCATAGAAAGAGATCTTCTCCCCATCTCCTAGCCATTTACTACCTAATAACAAGAGCTCACATGCGCGATATTCCAGCCCTAGAGATCGATAAACATCGAAGTGCTTCTCGGCTACTCGATACCAGGATAGTGGTGTAACTCGGGAGCTATTTCTGCCAAGATATTTTCTCCAGATATATATATCCTCTGATATCGCAAAATGTTGGCATGGAAGAGCCATTGCGCGAAGCCAAAATTCTAAGTCGTGTAGATCTGACGCGTCTAGAGAAGGATCACTATGCCCAACTTTCTCCCATAGGCTTTTCTTCAAGGGAGCAGTACCAATCAACCTCCAGTTAGAGCTTATGGAAAATCGTCTTGCTTTCAACATTGATTGCAACGACATCTCTTCAGCTACGATACGTTGACTACAGTTTTCTGAGTCTTGACGGATATAGGTTCCGTAAATAAAACTAGCTTTTGGGAAGCGTAGAAATGCTGACTGAATATGTTCTAGCGCCTGTGGTGGCAAGAGATCATCGGCATCTAGAGGTACGAGGATTTCACCTTTGGCCTGTAAAAATCCTACGTTCCGTGCAACCGAAGGTCCACCATTTTTCTCAAGTTCTGTTAGACGAATTCTACTATCTTCTGCCAAAGTGCAACAAACTCTTTGTGTCTCAGTGTCGTCGGATGCATCTCGAACTAAAATTATCTCTAGAGGAGCTACAGATTGACTAAACACGCTATTGACTGCATCAAGAAGCAATGTACCCTCTTTGTGACAGGTGATTACGACGCTAATGTTGTTCTTCTTATTCATCTAGTGAAGAATGCCGCTTAGCATCTCTTTAAAGTATATTCTCGTACAACACTGTTCGATGATACATTTGCTTTTCATGAATCTCGAGATGTACTTTCTTCATGAGAAACTAAGTAAATATTCTTTAGCGTAGTTGTGTATGACCTACTTTTCTTGATCCAGTACTTGAAAACAGCCTTGACCTTTCTATACAAGCGGAACGATAAACCAAATGTATGAAACTGTGTAAATTTATCGGCTTGGTCATTCCTTAAGATGATAGCAGGGTGCTCTAAAGGAAACATCATTTCCGCAGTCGGCATGTTTGAGAAGAGCGAGCTTTCGGAGATGCAGTGGGTTCCTTCGGCAGTGAATCCAATATTTGATACTAGATTAGCCTTCGGTAAGATACAAAGCCCATTTTGCAACCAGCAAGCCAGAAACCACGCGTAATCCCAAGTATCTATATTTCCATCATAAGTCTTTTGGAATCTATCTTGCCAGTAGCGAATTGATATCCCGTCATAAAAGATGTCTTTTAGCCGATTTTCGCGTTTGGCTTGAGGCCAAAGCTGCATATCAACATCGTAATACTGCCATGCTCGCTTCCACGTTGCCCAGCCCCAACAATGGGGATACCTTGAAAAATAGTAACTGTCCTCTGTATTGTTGCGACCAAACTGAAAATTATTACCGGAGATCGCAGCTATGCGCTTGTCATCTTCATAGCGTATCAACAACTCATCACAAAACCGAAAAAACGAAGGGTTGGGTAAGCAGTCATCTTCAAGAATAATCGCAAATTCAACTTGCTCAAATACCCAATCAAGCCCGCTACTGATCCGCTGTTGACAGCCCAAATTTTGGTCCGCATAGTTCTTTGAAACACGACATTCCCAGTCAATAGTGTCCACAACGGCCCGAGTTGCCTGACACTTTTCAATATCGTTGGGATAGGTGGTACGTGGCCCGTCAGCAATTACATATAACTGCCGAGGCTTCACCTTTGAAATTGCATCTAAGGCCTGCTGAGTTAATTCAGGTCGGTTGAACACAATGAGTACAACGGGAGCAGAAAAATCATTCATTATTGTCGACGGTTGAAAGAGTCATTATTGTCTCTTGATTATTTTCTTAAGTTGATAAATGAGCTAAATATTCATCGTCAATAAAGAAAGTAGTATTAACTGATTTTGCATACAAATGATAGCTGCGAGCAGTTAAAAACTGATATATCAGATCGTCATTCAGTTGATGAATCGAGCTTTTTAGTTGTTCAACTAAAACCACCTTTGGCCGAAACTTTCTCCAGTTGTTAGACTGCAAAACTTCTAAGTCTAAACCTTCTACGTCAATAGAGAAGAAGTCGATCTCCTGTGCTGTGCATATATACTTCTCCAAAACTACGCTCAGAGGACAAGTTTTCATAGTTTGGGTTGAAACAATTTTGTAAGGTCTCCTTACTGACAGAGCTATTTCCTCAGACAAACTGTTGAGAGCAGGTTCATTGAATTCGTAGTAAGTTAGTGACTTACATTCCTTTGCTATAGGAATTTCGAGATTTATATCTCTTGGACGTTGCTCTTTGAAAATTTTCATACTACCGGGCATAGCATCAATGTTAACTCCCTTCCATCCTCTCTTGTAAAAGAGAAATGTGTTTGAGAATCGCTTTGGATGGTGAGCGCCAACATCTACGTAAAAACCTCGGTCTTTATCAAACAAACGTTTCAAGATCAAATCTTCGCCTTCTTGTGAGTAAGAGACGACTATGAAAGGGTTAAAACTGGTGCAGTGGACAAAATATTTAACAACCGATTTGATTTGTTCTGGCACGTAATCTTTAAAACGTATCTGGTTGTGAATCATAGCTTTCGATCGGTTGAGAGTAGAGCATCTTTGAGCTGATCCATGATCTTTAAACATCCTTTTGTTTAGGATAGAGAATTGATTAGTTGATTCAGTCGACGAGCCACTTACTGCGGCTCTTAAGGGTTGTGATTGTCAAGTTGGATCTTTTATTAAATCCTCGATCCTTAGTTATGCTTCAGGAAGCTTGCCTAAACAATACGAGTGACTTTGTAAGCATGTTTCCTGTTCGTCTGAGAGGATAGAACAAAAAACAAGCTCCATGTGCGGCAACCCAATACGAAAAAACTGTTGCTATAGCTGCGCCAAATGCACCGTAAATCGGAATAAGAAGATAATTGAGGAAAATATTGATGACGCTAGCTATCAGGACAATTTTTAGATAAATACTCGTTAAATTCATTGCAATTATGAACGTGCTTTGTGCGGTTCCTAACGTTACGAAGAGAACACTCCAAATCAAGTAAAGTGAGAATAGGTGTTGCCTCGTCGTAAGCTGGTCCATACAGAATGTTTAAGATTTCTCTAGAGAACATTGAAACAAATACTATTGAGGCGTAGCCCATAATACTGATTTTGTTATACAAGTTCTGAAGACTCTTATAAAATCTGTCTCATTCTTCTTCCTTCAACTGAACAATCTCAGGAAAGCTAGAGTTTACAAATGCAATTGGAATGATACAAAACGCTTCTGTTATCTGAACTACAGCAGAGTACAACCCTAATTCCGTGCTGCCTACTATACTGTTTATCATGATCTGGTCTATCCTCATGTAGATTGTGACAGCAATTCCTGAGAAGATGAGCGGCCAGCTATCAGAAAGAACATTCTTTATTCGTGATAAAGAAATAGAGGCAATACTAAGAATTTGCTTCTGTCTTAGATAGACTGCAACAAGGGCGACGGATGACATTAAAAATTCGGCGCTATACGCTGTGGCTAATGCAAAAATCGACCCTCTTTCGACTATCAAAATTACTACCAACAAGGTAGAAGTAATAGACGAAACGCTTTTTGGTAGAGTTACATGCTTATACTCTGACCTTGATTCGAAAAAACATTCGATCACTTCAGAGGACCTGAAAATCATTTGAAGCGAGAAGATCACTACCAGCAACCGAATTTCTGGCTCTGAGACAAACGTGAAAGATGCTGCAATAGCCAAAACAACAGACAAGATGCCCGACAAAATTCTCAGGGAAAGAGCCGAACTGACTATTTCTTGACTGTGTTCTGGTTGTTTTACAAGTTCTCTAACAAAAATTTGATTAGTGCTTAAATGGGAAACTGTAACGAAGAAACTAACGAACGCGATGGCATAGTTATAAACACCATACTGCTCCGGCTGCAGGTACCGAGCGACAAGAATTCCAGAGACTAGAGCCGAGCACAGACGAAAAGCTTTTTCGACAAGTTGCCAAACAGTATTTGCCCCAACACTCGGCGACTTCAAACTCTTAGTCGTCCACAGAACAAAATCCCTGTAACTTTGATGTGATAGAAGACGTTTGCTCATATAGCCATCGGGTCGAATTAAGCAAGATTCACTTTACGGCGCTGATGCTACAGGAATAGCCAGAGAAGAAGCATTTCGCTGACCTTCCTGATGAAATCCAGCCAGCATTGACTGCACTTCTTCATGCAAATTATCAGCAGCAAATAGCGCGTATCCTTCCGTTGATAAATCTTTCAGCATCTGTAGTTGATTTCGTGCTTCGGCCGTTGGTAAATTCAACAATCTAATTCCAGGAATCACCTCAGTAGAGCGATAGCTAGATTCAACAACCCAAGGGCGAACGAGTGCAGAGAACTCTTCAACGGTGTCGGCATAGCTCATCAGCACGATCCAATCGACTAGCCCCTGGTCGGCCCAGTCTTCCCAGTCTTGCTGGATAGCGAGCTGGCGTTGGTAGCTACCGTCGGCAAAGACAGCGGCAGAGATGATTAGGTCACGGCGCTGGCGGCGGAGGCGTTGGGAGGCGTCGGCGACGAAGGTAGTGATTTGCTGGGTGCGAAAGGCGGTCCACTGGTTCCAGAGATAGGCTCTGGTGGAGTCGCCGCCGTTGCGCGGGCTGAGGGTGATCGGATCGGTGCCAGTGAGCTTGAGGAATTTTTCGCGGGCGGCGGTGCCGTAGCCGAAGTTGCGGCCACTGTAGGCGTTTTGGAAAGGGTAGCGGACGTAGTCGAACTGGATGCCGTCTACGTCGTAGCGGGTGACGATTTCGGAGAGCAGATCGAGTAGATAGGCGCGGACTTCAGGATTGGCAGGGTCGAGGAAGGTTTTGGTTTGGCCGGGGATGATGAGATTGCCGTGGCTGTCCAAGCCTGCCCAGTCGGGATTGGCGCTGAGAATGGGGCCAGGGTAGCTGTTGGGCAAGCCAACGATGCGGTTGTGGGCCTGGTTGCCAGCGGCGAAAAGCCAGACCCAGGCGTGAATTTCCATGTCGTGGCGCTTGCCAAGATCGATGGCGGCTTGGAGCGGGTCCCAACCTTTGATCAGAGGATTTTTTTCGGGCGCGATCGCACTCTCATAAATCGGATACCCCGCATTCACCGTCTCGACAAACACCGTATTGATCCCAGCCGCTTTAAACCGGTCAAAAATTTGTGCTAGTCCTTCCACAGAACCCGCATTCACGATAGTTTCACGATCCAACCAGATAGAGCGCACGTCTGGCTTGGAAATGGCGCTAGCTACTTCAACCGCTTCAGACGCCGTCTTCGTAGCGGCCTGTTCACTAAGCTCCTTCTGACTCAGACCATTTTCAGACTCAGCAGGCGTGACTGAAGCAATCTTGGCGGGAGGTGGATCGGCGGCGACTGATAGCTCATTGGCAGACTCTATCTGTATGGTCTGGGCAAAGGTCAGGATTGGCGCGATCGCACCAAAGGCAAGTCCCGCCAGTCCGCAAACAGCGCCTCCATATATGTAGGGACGGTTGTCTCTTTTGACTGGCTTGCGAGGCCGAATAGAAAACAGGCGCTTGACCATAGAAATAACGAGCAGGCCCAAAACCTGAAGGAAGAGGGAGACAAAACTAGTAAATGCTGTGTCTCGATCAAAATTCCCGGATCAGCACTTGAGCTATCAACCAAACCTGTTATGGCAAACGAGTTACGAAAGAGCAGCTCTTAGCCGCAACTCGTTTGCTGCGCTGCACCTGTAATCCTTTCTGTGACCTTTAAATTGTTTGGCAGCTAGTAGCCTGTGATATTATTGAGAACTGCTACATTCACAACTTGTCTAATCATTAACAAAGCGTATGGCTCTGCTACAAGAACGCAAACAGGAAATAATCGCTGAGCACCAGGTCCACGAGACGGATACTGGATCTGCGGAAATTCAAGTCGCGATGCTGACCGATCGCATCAACACCCTCAGTCAGCATCTTCAGAAAAATAAGAAGGACTATTCCTCTCGCCGTGGCCTATTGAAGATGATCGGTCAGCGTAAGCGACTGCTTGCCTATCTGGTGAAGCAAGACGCTGAGCGCTACAGAACGCTGATCAAAAAGCTAGGCATTCGCCGTTAAGGTCTCTTCGCTAGCGCTTTCGATTAGCAGCACTGGTCAGAACGCTTGAGCGATTTATTCGACGATTTGCTTGACGACAAGGACTTTAACGATAAGGACAAGATGGCCTCCCAGTCTGAGCGCGGCGCTAAAGATGAGAAGAAAGGCGATCGACCGGCGCTGCCGTTTGAACCTGGACGCGATCGCAAAAAAACTGCTAAATCTTCTGCGGACAAGTCCTCTGCTAAAACAGAATCGCCAAAGGCCAACAAAAGGTCTAGTAAAACATCTGATAAGAAGGCCAGCCAAAAGGCCGATAAATCTGACAGCGGCTCTGGAATATCAGGCTCTGGAATATCAGGCTCTGGAATATCAGACTCTGGAATATCAGACAGAGCGCAGGCTAGGGTAGATGAAATTCGGGCCAGCAATCGAAGAAAAGCAGAGGCAAAGGCATCTGCAAATCTAAAGCAGACCAGTCCGAGTAAGGCCAGTTCGAGCACAGCGGATAGTAAGGGCGGCATTCCTACAGCCGTCAGCAGGCGAATGCTCAGACGGATGGCCGTGCTTTCAATCAGTCCGATTGCGCTGGGCGTCGGTATCTTCTTTCTGTCTTATTACCTGCTAAGTCAGGAGATTGTAGAATTTGCGCCCGTTGTCGTACTGCTGACAACGATGGGCTGCTTTGGTCTGGGTGTGGTGGGATTAAGCTATGGCATGCTGTCGGCATCTTGGGATGAAGAGCCAGGAGGCTTGATCGGTATGGATGAGTTCAAGCTGAATTTAGGACGAATGAAGGCCGCCTGGAAAGAGTCCAGACAGTCCAAAACTTGAGCGCTGACGTGATTCGACCGCTTGAGCATCCGTCTCAAGCCCCAATACTGGCCGCACGAGTTTCTTGCGCTAACAAATATAGCTCCGCCCACTGACTGGTTACCTGCTTTGGCGTCAGCTCAAAGGATTTGGCAATACTTTCTACTGACTCACCTGATTTAAAGGCGGTGAGCATTTTTTGTTGATCTGGCTTGAGGCTGGCCCAGTAGCTATTCCACTCCTGTGTGGTTAAACCCAGGTTGTGCTGCTTTAGGGAGGTTTTTAGCCAGGAAAAGACCAGGTCAGGCTGCTCTTTTAGGGTGAAAATGCGAATCGCGTGATAGCTGATTTTTTCTCGCAGGCGGTAGGCTTCGCGGATGTTGAGTCCGAGCTGACGAGAGATGCTGTCCTGGGCGTAGCCCTGCAGGTGCAGATCTAGCCACTGAACCGCCTGAGCGCCTAGATTTCTCTGAAGATAGTCAGAGAACTGCTGTTTAACGAGCTGGCGAGCGGCCTGCTGGTTTTCTAGTGCTTTTTGGGCTTCGTATTGATCGAGCGCCTCAAAATCCAGCAGGCTGAGGGTGCCGTCGGCATCATCTGTGCCCATTTCTTCGGAAATGAGCTGAATGAGTTCATCGCTGGGCACCTGAGTCATGCCGCCGCGCTGCGATCGCCTCAGATAGTTGACAAACCGATACACCAGCAGCGGCTGATTGCGAATGGGCCGGAGACAGTATTCTTCGATAGTGGCCAGCGTCAGCAGATTGCGCAGGCTGAGTCTATCTGTGCATTGGCCAATCCACTGGGCCTGTGATCGCAAAAACCGATCGCTCTGCAACATCTCCTGAATCACTTCTTGCAGCACATCTTTGACCGCCCGCTTGCGATCGCGGCTCAGCGCAATCCAGGTACGGATCTTAGTGCGAATCAAAAATAGACCGCCCAACTTTTGCAACAGTCGCTGGTAGCCTCGCTCTGGCGATAGCCCCCAGTAGCGAGAAATCAGTATGCGATAGCGATAGTCCATCGCCTGACAGGCCAGCTTGGTCTCGGCGGGCGTCATCAGCTCAAACCGGGCGGGATCGCCAATTAGCCACTGGGCGATCGCGCTATGCGTCAGTTCAGATTGGTCGGGCAAATCAGTTCGGAGCTGCCGCTGCCAGGTCGACAAAATTTGATGGTAGCTACCTTGTTGGTGGGCATTCTCTTGATGAGCGTGCTCTTGACGACTATGGGCATCCGCTGGCATCACCTGTCTTCCCAAATCCAAACTATTGCTTACTCTAACCCAAGATAGAAAACCCTAGCCCCCCAATAGTTTCAGGTTTCCGTTGAGACAGCATTTCCTAGTTATTCTCGCTATACTTTCTATCTTTCTATTGAATAGCTATATCCGCGATTAGCTGCAGCCAGGCGACTTCTTTCCATCGCCACCCGAAGAGAGGATGTCCATGACACGCAGTAGCCTACCCCACATGCGCTACCAGGTTTATCAGCCGCGTATACCCCATGCTTCTACCCGCTCCATCTTCAAGCGAGGTCTAGATATCCTGGGTGCCCTAGTTGGGTTAGCGATTCTAGGGATATTGCTGATACCAGTGGCGATCGCTATTCGTTTGGATTCCAAAGGCCCCATTTTTTATTCGCAGCAGCGCTTTGGCTTGCAGGGAAAGCCGTTCCACATCATTAAGTTTCGCTCGATGGTAAGCAACGCCGACGATCTCAAAGCCAGCATCAAAAATGAAGCGCAGGGTCTGATCTTCAAAAACCCCAAAGATCCTCGCATTACTCGCGTTGGCCGAATTCTCCGTCGGACTAGCCTAGACGAATTTCCTCAGTTTTTGAACGTTTTGCGAGGAGAGATGAGTCTGGTGGGTACTCGTCCTCCTACCGCTGATGAAGTCAAACACTACACGACATATCACTGGCGACGCTTGGAGGTGCGCCCGGGCATTACCGGACAGTGGCAAGTGAGCGGGCGCTCGGCAATCAAAGACTTTGAAGAAATTGTGGCTCTAGATTTGGCCTACCAGAAGCTGTGGACGCCGATTTACGACGTGAAGCTGCTGTTGATGACGGTGATGACGCTTTTGTCTAAACAGTCTGGCGCGTACTAATCACCCAACCGCCGAGTTAGCCAGCCAGCGAGCAACGTCTTTGGCGTGATAGGTCAAGATCAGGTCCGCGCCTGAGCGCTTGAAGCTGGTCATGGTTTCCATGACGACTTTTTCTTCATCGATCCAGCCATTGAGGGCAGCAGCTTTGACCATTGAGTATTCGCCGGAGACGTTGTAGGCGGCGACAGGCAGGTTAGTCGCTTCCTTGACGCGCCAGATGATATCCATGTAGGCCAGGGCAGGCTTGACCATCAGCATGTCTGCGCCTTCGGCAATGTCTAGCTCGATTTCTTTGAGCGCTTCTGTGCCGTTGCCGGGGTCCATTTGATAGGTGCGGCGATCGCCAAACTGGGGAGCAGACTCGGCAGCATCTCGAAACGGACCGTAGTAGGCGGAGGAATATTTGGCGGCGTAGGAGAGGATGGGCAGCTCTTCAAAGCCGCCGCTGTCTAGCCCGCTGCGAATGGCCTGAACAAAGCCATCCATCATACCGGAAGGGGCAATGATATCAGCACCTGCGTTGGCCTGGGAAACGGCGGTTTTTTTGAGCAGTTCTAGGGTGGGGTCGTTGAGGACGCGGCCAGAGAGATCGCCGACTTCTAGGTAGCCGCAGTGGCCGTGGTCGGTATATTCGCAGAGGCAGGTGTCAACGATGACGACCAGATCTGGTACTGCGCTTTTGATCGCTTCGGTGGCTTTTTGGACGATGCCGTGATCGTGCCATGCGCCGGTAGCCTCGGTGTCTTTTTCGCTGGGAATGCCGAATAGGATGACGGCGGGAATGCCCAGGTCATAGACTTCTTTGGCTTCTTCGACGATTTTGTCGACGGAGAGCTGGTAGACACCGGGCATGGATTTGACTTCTTGGGCGAAGGTGTCGCCGGGGACGGCAAAGAGGGGATAGACCAAATCGCTAGTGGTGACGACGTTTTCGCGGACCATGCGACGGATATTGGCGTGCGATCGCAGTCTGCGAGGACGGTGAAAAGGAAACATAGGGACAGCCGAGGGCGATAGAAATTGTATTGAAATCAAGTGTAGAGCTTGCGCCAGAATGAATCAGGTAGAACTGGGCAAAAGTAACGTTCTGTAAAAAATGGCTTAAGATCTTTGTGTTGAGCTCGTGTGGAGATGATGGTGAGCTGTGTTTGCTCCTTCTGAGCTGCTTTGGGCGCTGGTGGGCCTGATATTGACAATTGGCTGTACGTGGCTAGAAGCTTTTGTTCTTGAGCTGCCGGTCGGCGAATGGCTGCAAGGAACTGGCGGTGGGGTTGAGATCTCGTCTCTGGGAGTGTCTTTTCAAGTGGGCGCAGTGCTGTTTACCGGCTGTATGGGCGGCAAGAACGCGGCGGCGCTCTCTCAGATTGCCTACGTCACGCTGGGAATCGTGCTGTTTGAGCGCTTTGGGTTTGAGGTATTTTCGCAAGGGGCCGGGCTGGGGTATTTGCGAGAGCCTAGCTTTGGGTACTTGCTGGGATTTATTCCGGCGGGATGGCTGTGTGGGCTGCTGGCCTTTCGCTCGAAGCGATCGCTGGAGCGGTTAGGGTTTGCGGCGATCAGCGGACTGGTGCCAATTCATCTGTGCGGGGTGAGCTATTTGGTGCTGGGACATTTGTTTCGGTGGCTGCCTGCTTCGCCGGGGCTGGGGGCTGCGATAATGAGCTATTCGGTAGGGCAGATTCCGGGGCAGGTGATGGTGAGCTGTGCGATCGCGCTAATTGCTTTCGGCCTGCGCAAACTGCTGTTTTATTAGCGTGCATGCCTCTAGGAATAGGATGAACCCCAGAAACAGGATGACCGCTGCAAGTAGAATGAAGCCCAAAAACGGACTGTTTTGGCTGGTGGCGATCGTCGGCGTCATCCTCGATCAGCTCACAAAGCTTTGGGTGGTGCAAAATTTTGAGCTAGGTGAGAGCATTCCGATTTTGTCGGGCGTGCTGCACTTTACCTATGTGACGAATCCCGGCGCGGCTTGGAGCTTATTTAGCAACAACGGGGAATGGCTAAAGTGGCTGTCAATGCTGGTGAGCGCGGGCATTGCGCTTTACGGCTGGTTTGTTCGCATTCCCAACCGTTGGGAATCAGCAGGCTACGGGTTTATTTTGAGCGGCGCTTTTGGCAACGGCATTGATAGAGTCCTAGCCGGGGAAGTGGTCGATTTTCTACAGGTGTTTCCGGTCACTGGCTTTCCCGTTTTTAACCTGGCCGATATCTGGATCAACGTTGGTATTATCTGCTTATTGCTCGTCGCCATATTTTTTCCTGATTCGCCAGCTGGCAAGCGCTCTGATAACCGTTGAGTTCAGCGTTAGGTGCGAAATTGCTCACATTCACTGTGTTGATTCCTATACTGTAGACACTTCAGCATCAAGCTCACCTTTGCGCTTATGACTTCTCCACCACCCAAGCCACCGTCAAAGCCCCCTAAAACGTTTCTAGGATCGATTACTCAGGCGTTTCAGACTGTTCAGGCCAATGTGGATTTCTCTAAGATTCCGCTGAAGCCGGATGCGCGGGTGCCGAAGCTGGTGGTAGAAGCGGATGCCAATGGCAAGACCCAGGAATATCCGCTGGTGGGTGAGCACTATCTGCTAGGTCGCTCTTCTAAAAACGACATTGTGGTGCGATCGCCCATCGTCAGCCAGACGCATCTGACCCTAACGCGCGATCACTCCCTGCCCGGACGGCCCTTCGTAATCAGAGACAAAGGATCGACCAACGGCGTCTATCGCAACAAAAAGCGTCTCTCAAAGCGACCGCTGCGCCACGGCGATGTCTTCACACTCGGGCCAGAAGAGCTAGCCGATGCGGTCACCGTTCGCTACATCGATCCGCCGCCCTGGTACATCACTGCAACGCGCTATGGCGTCTATGGCGTCAGCGGGTTAACTGGACTTTTAGCCATCTGGATTGTCGGCCTAGAGTGGCCCAAAATCTCCATCAGCCCACTGCCCGACTCTGTGCAGGGGCCAGTACTGGTCACCGCAGAAGACGGAACTAGTGGCAAACCCAAACCGCTCAACGAACTGCCCAACATCACCCACCGAGAAAACAAGCAGCTACAGGATTATTCGTCCTTTTTACCCCAAGCCGTTGTCGCCTCAGAAGACTCGCGGTTTTACTGGCATCCTGGCGTAGACCCCTGGGGCATTGCCCGCGCGCTCAAAGCCAACGTAGAAGAAGGCGGCATCAAAGAAGGGGCCAGTACGCTCACCCAGCAGCTCGCTCGCAATACCTACCGAGACTATGTCGGCACCGAAGACAGCGCTGTGCGCAAGATTCGAGAAGCGGTGGTGGCGCTGAAGCTAGAGACTTTCTATAGCAAAGATGCGCTGATGCTGTTCTATCTAAACCGCGTGTATCTCGGTAACAACCTCTATGGATTTGAGGATGCCTCGCAGTTTTACTTTGACAAAGATGCCAAGGATTTGAGCATCAGCGAGGCAGCGACGCTGGTGGGCATTTTACCTGCGCCAAATGCGTTTAACCCGGTGCAGGACTATCAGGCGGCTGTATTGTACCGGGATCGCGTGATCGAACGCATGGTCAATCTCGGCATGATCAGCGCCGAAGACGGCAGGCGAGCTAGGCGATCGCGCATCGAAATTAGCCCCAAGGCTAGAGAACAGTTAAAAAGTGCGATCGCTCCCTACTTCTACAGCTATGTTTTCGATGAACTCAACAGCGTCCTCGGCGAAGGGCTAGCTAGAGAAGGAAACTTTATCGTCGAAACCAGCCTTAATTTAGAAACCCAAGCCACCGCCGAAAGCGCTCTCCGTGACACCGTTAATACGCAAGGTGCTACCTACGGATTTTCTGAGGGTGCAATAGTCACACTCAACACCCAAAACGGCGAAATAGAGGCCCTCGTCGGCGGTGTAGACTATGCCCAAAGCCAGTTCAACCGCGCCAGTCAGGCCCTGCGCCAGCCCGGTTCTACCTTCAAGGTCTTCGCCTACGCCGCCGCTCTAACGCAAGGCATTTCAGCAGGAGAAAGTTTTTCCTGCAACGACCTCAACTGGGAAGGTCAATACTATTCAGGCTGTCGATCGGGCGGCGGCGCGCTTGATATGTATGCAGGCATTGCCCGCTCGGAGAACGTAATCGCCCTTAGGGTTGCTCAGGCAGCCGGACTCAGCTCGGTGATCGATTTAGCCAAGCAGATGGGGATAACCTCGGAGCTGCGGGCTGAGCCTGGCCTCATACTGGGTCAAAGCGAAGTAACCCCGCTAGAAATGACTGGCGCTTTTGCAGCCTTCGCTAACGAAGGCGTTTGGAACCGACCGCACGGCATTCAACGGGTGCTAGACAGCGGCGACTGTACAGATTTCAATGACCCTTCTACCTGCCGGGTGATCTATGACTTTTCTCAGTCAGCGGATGCGGGAGTGCAGGTATTGGACCCAGCGGTTGCCGATACGATGGTGAGCATGATGCGGGGTGTGATCCAAGGCGGCACTGGCAGCGGTGCTTATCTCGGGCGAGGAGAAGCTGGAAAAACCGGGACTACCAATGACAACGTTGACCTGTGGTTTGTTGGCTACGTGCCTCGTGATGCGATCGCGACCGGCATATGGCTAGGAAATGATGACAACACCCCTACCGATGGCAGTAGCGGTCAGGCGGCTGCGCTCTGGGGTAGCTATATGGGCAAAGTACTGCAATGAAAGCGTTCTTGTTTACAGTCGGCGTCTGGCTTTGCTGATCATTTTTTGGGATAGGCTGAGCTGCAACTGCTCTTGCGCGGCCCAGTCTTGCAAGATGCGGTAGAAGATTTGGCGATCGCGGCTCTGCAAAACGGCGGTCTGATCGGCGGTCTCGATGGCATAGGGATAGCCGTTGCCGACGATGACCTCGGCTCGGACTTGATTGATCACGGTTTCGGCAAGTCCCGCTTCCCAGATCCATTTTGGCAGCTCTAGTCGGGCGGGATAGCCTGCGTTAGTTTTGAGATAGGTGAAGGTGAGGCGACCCTGCATTTCTCGGTAGTCGTTCAAAATGCCGCCGCGATCGCAGGTCATGATCGGGGTGCGATCGCCCCATGCCATCAGCGGATTCAGCAGCTTAGCATCATGAATAGCGCGAGACTTATCCAGATCGTGAAAGGTTCGTAGCAGCGTGATTATGTCGTTTGACTCTGCGGTATCTACATAGCCCACTAGCGGCACCTGATGCTTTTCACTCGCCTGTAGCAGCGTCAGCACCTGCTCCACATAGGGAGCGCGGATATTGTCTTCGAGCATCGAAGCAAACGACAGAACCAGCGACCCATCGCAAAAGACCAGGCACTTTTCTGGATCGCGCCCCTGATCGACCGCCCGATCTTTCGCCGTTTTTATATAGTCAGTCAGTCGCTGCACCTCCATTGAGAACCGGCGCATATTGATCCACCGATCCATCGGCTGCGATCGGTCGGCAACCAAATCCTTCGGCGTCATCACATCGAGCAAAATGTCCTTTTCATACGTGCCTGCTGCCGAGTGATGATTCTCAAACCAGCCAATCTGAACCAGGGCGATCGGAATCGAAAAGTCTTTTTGTGGAAACACCTGCGATCCATCTACCGCGAAAGTCGTGACATCGCTCAAGTGTTGCTTCACCCATTCCAAGCTCTGCTCCCGGTTCTCCCAGCGCAGATGGCTACGAATGATTCCTTTGCTCTTAGAGCTAATTGGCTCTAGAGAACGCGCACCGAGATCGCCAGACTGGGCCTGAGTCCACTGATCGCGCTTAGTCGCTGGCAGCAGCGTCCACTCATCCCACGCCAGCCGATATTGAGCTAGATAGCTAGAAGTACTGGCATCAAAGCTAGAAAAATCAGCCCGTTTGCTGTTGAGCGCTGACTGAATTTGAGAGGGTTTGATGGCCATATGACGGCTGCGTATTTCTCTAAAGAAGGGTGACTATCGATGTAGAACAAAAATACTAAAATAACATTGGATTGTGACAAATACAATAATTGCAGATTGCCAGCTGTGTATCACCAGATCGAGCAGGTGGACTAGAAGGGAAACAAGCCTTTCGTAGCTCGTGACACGTTCTTATTTATATCCGTCCTGTAGCATGAAGCATACTATCAGCAGCAGAGCAACGTTGACCCTAGTATCGACATGGTCTTCCGGACGGATGCGGAATTAAAAGAAGCCTATGCTGAACGCCTAAAACAAATGGGACAAGGCGTCTCTATTGATATGCCCGTTGGTGAGGATGGCGGTACGATTGACATTCTCACCGACCGCGAGATTATTTTCTGCACGCTTGCGCTCACTGAAGCCAGTGCCCAGGCGATGAAATCTCGACTGGACTTTTACGGTCGCTTTTCACCTAGCTGGCAAAAAGTTGTTGTTGTTCAAAATGTCATCGAATCTAGCGCGGCTGATCTACTCACTTCATCCGGAATCAAGCTCGTCGATTTGGCTGCCGATCCGACTGCCGATCCGGATACAGAGCTGACAAAGTCCGCTTCAGCAAAATCTCCAGCGCAAACAACAGAGTCACAAATGTCTTTTGATAGGGAGGCTATTTATTCTTACCCTGCGCTCGATAGTGTTAGCGGTGGAGAGGGCTGGCGTGCGGCTATCTTGGTTATTGCAGCGGTTGCTTTCCTAGGAGTCTGCGGACTTGTTGTTTCTTGGGTGCGATCGCAAAAACCACAATCATCAAGCATCCCCTACATGGGCTTCACAGTGTCGCATAGTAATAGGAAAGGCAAAACTCACCCGAAAACGCAAGCAGGATTCCGCCGATGACTACTACGGTAGCTAGAACCAAACCCTACTCCGCCGAAGAATATCTGGCCCTAGAAGTAGAAGCTGAGTTTCGCCATGAGTTTCGTAACGGAGAGATCGTAGAGATGGCAGGTGGCACCCCAGAACACAACGAGATCTCACGGATGTTTGTGTTTCTACTGACGGCGGCACTCAGAAAACAGCCCTACAGCATTTTTGTCACCGATCAGCGCCTTTGGCTACCCGAAGTCAACCGCTACACCTATCTAGACGTGATGATAACGCCCCGTCCTCCACTGTTACAGCCTAGTCGCAAAGATACGGTAATGAATCCTATTTTGATTGCAGAAACGCTCTCTGACTCTACGGAAGCTTATGACCGAGGAGATAAATTTACCTACTACCGTACGCTTGAATCCTTTCAGGAGTACGTGTTGATAGAGCAGTCTTGTCCGCATGTAGAGCATTACGTTAAGCAGGGCGATCATGAATGGCTATTTAGAAGACTATAGCGGTCCAAACAGCAGCTTTACGCTGTCGTCAGTAGAGGTAGAAATTGAGCTGGCAGATTTATACGAGACCGTGGAATTTAACGAAGTGTGATGTCTGGGTTAAACAGAGTGTGTGAAAAGTATTTTGAAGTGCCAAAGCATACCGTACCGACTACGCACTTTACGCACTACAAGAACCGAGAAACCATCATCTGTTCTATCAGCTCATCAGGTGACTGGCTGATCTGCTGAGCATAGCGCTGCGCCACTGGTGGCACCAGAGCAAAGGGACCGGTGAAGCCGCTGAAAAGCTGGAGCCCGTTGATGCCAGGGACCGGACCGAGGAGAGGGAGATTGTCTTGGGTGAAGGTGACCAAGCAGTGTCGCCAGGTGCCGGGGACGTTTTGCAGGCGGGGGAGGGGGCGGGCGATCGCATCCCGAATCGCCGCTTCACTCTCCCTCGGATCGGCAGGCGGTGCAAAGGCCGTGTGAAACCGACTGATCTGCCCGATGCGAGCGGTTTTGTCTCGAAACTGGACGACGCCTGCTTCTAACACAGGAGGCATCACCTGGTGATCTAGCTTTTGCCATTCGGACAGATCAGGGGCTGCCGATTCTGACTGAATCCGAGGGTTGGCAGCGGGCATGATCAGCGATCGCACCTCAAAGTCCAAAGGCTCAGTCTCTACAATCTCTGCATGCGTAAAATGCAGCGGTACCTGCACCCCCACCGCTCGCAGCAGCAGCAAACTATACGCCCCTGCTGAGACAATCACCGTTTTGGCGGGATATGCCTGCGCCTCGGTAGTTACGCCAGTAACCGTGTCTCCAATCCGGACCAGCCCGGTTACTGCCGACAGATTGTGATGACCGCCAAGTCGTCGAAATGCCTGGTTGTAGCCAGCTACGAGCGACATTGGATCGACGTGCGCATGACGAGTCGTAAACGCACCTGCGATTGTATCGGGATCTAGCTGCGGCTCGATTTCACACGCGGTTTCAACAGAAACAAACTGAGGCGGCGTGCGTAGTGCTGCATAGCTCCCCTTTATATCTGTTATTTCAGCAGCTTTTTCTACCGTCAACAACAGATCTAATTCTCTTAGCTGGGTGTCTGCGCCTAGCTCATCCGGCAATTCTCGATGTCGAGCGATGCCAGCGCGAAACAACGTCTCTGTGAGATCTGTTGTTCCAGCCCAGTAGCCGATGCCGCCATAGCTGTAGCGCGTACCGCTGTCGGCACTGCCGTCATCCATCAGTAGAACAGACTGTCCTGCTTTGATCAGTTCATAGCTGAGAGCTGCGCCTGCTAATCCGTTGCCAATGACGATTGTGTCGTAAGTTTGCATGAGAAGATCGGTGAGTGCTGACTTCGGCTACGCTCAGCCAGCGGTGAGTGCTGACTTCGGGCCCTGAGCGGAGTCGAAAACCGAGCCCTGAGCGGAGTCGAAAACCGAGCCCTGAGCGGAGTCGAAAACCGAGCCCTGAGCGGAGTCGAAGGGCGGCAACTACGGGTGGATTTGAGAGAGAATCATGCGTAGGCGATCGTAGTCGTCTTTTAGCAGTACGCTGACCATGCGACCAGCTCGAACTAGCCAGTCACGATCTAAATCGCGTAGGCTATACACTTCGCGAATCGCTGCGGCTACTAGGCTCTCAGTCGGCACGCCGCTCACCTGCAACAGCGTCCGTAGCCAGTCGAGTTCTTCCGTAAACTGGACCACCTCTGCCGGTTCGCACCGATGCACTGCCTGATGCACCTGCGGTGGGCGCGGTGGCAAATGCTGATAGTACCGATTGCCCAGTTCCATTTCACCCTGGCTCTTACGGCTAGCCTGCATCGGCACGAAGCCTACAATTGCAACTCGAAACTCTGTTTTGAGCATGGCAAAAATTTGCGGCTGCTGCTCGCGCAAATCGTCCAAAGACATCCCCAAGGCTCTGGCTCGATGTACAGAATCTAGGGGGCTAGTTGTGGCATGATACACCACACCATAGATCTGATTCTTGGACTCTTCGTCATAAGCTTTTGCCCAGCTACCAAAGGGAGGCATTGCTGGAAAGCTCAGATCTTCCGGCTCCAAACACTGGGCCAAGAACTCGGTTGTGGTCGTCTCAATCACTTCAGCGATATGACTCGGACGACGCTTGGTAATATCAAACTGCGGTAGCGGCAGACGCATCGCTTACTTCTTCCCGCGCTTGGGCTTCACAACTTCTATATCAGAGGCTTTGAAGGTGACTAGCTTGTCCCAGTTGCCGCCTTCAAATAGAACGGCGATCTTCCCATCGGTGACGCGCTGCACCTGGCCTTCAAATCCGTAGTAGGTATCGTCGACGTTGGTGACTCGAATGGGGGATCCCGGCAAAATCATCATGGTTGCTTAGTATTAAGAGGACGGGTACGTTTCTAATGCTTTTACGATAGCTTATAGCGCTTGCTTTATGATGCAAGCTCGTTCTGGTGTCTTGCGCGAAAGACATACTGTGTAAAGAACTAAAATGCGTAATGAAAGTAAGAAGGCAAAATTTACACGCCTTGCTGATATGACTTATAAATCGATGATCATTCAGGCAATAGAAGATGCACCAGAGTCAATCTTGCCTCTCGTCTATGAATTCTTGGAACTTTTAAAATCGAAGAAAGAAAAGCATCACTCCTTAGCAGCAGTGGATCAGTGCATCGAGGGTTCGCTCGACTAAGGGGAAAGTGCAGGCGAAGCGGTGAATGATATCGAATTACTCTCTGGCATGTTGTATCGTCCTGGACAAAGCGCCATCTCGATTGAGGAGATGGACATAGCAATCGCAAAAAATGCCATGGAATCCAATGAAAGGATTAGACACGAATATACTAGTTCGCTACCTGACGAAGGATAATATTGAGCAGCGGAGGATGTTGGTTGAGAACGAATCTGTTTATCGAGCAGTACTACAACAATATAAGGAAGGTCAAGGAGATTTTTCTGATTATTTAATCGGACAGATAATCGGACGGATCAATCTGCACGCAGGTTGCCTGGAAACAGCAACGTTCGACCGGAAGCTGTCGGATACTGAGCACTTTTGATTGCTGTAATAGTTGGACTTTACCCGATAGGTTTTAATAAATGCTGATCGAATATTTGTATAGCGGCGCGAATCTGTTTGCATTGCCGTTCTGGGCGCTGATGGTGGTTGTGCCGGGGTGGTCGGTGACGCGGCGAGTGATGGGCTCTGTGCTGATGTTTGTGCCGCTGGCTTTGGCGTATCTCTATTGCTTTGTCAATAGTATTGATTCATCGTCTGTAGAATCGTTTGCGAATCCTACGCTGAGCGCACTGGCTGGGCTCTTTGCGGATGAACGGGTAATGGCGACGGGCTGGATTCACTACATTGTGATGGATTTGTTTGTGGGGCGCTGGATTTATTGGCAGGGTCAAGAAAAAGGCATCTGGACCAGGCACTCGCTGCTGCTGTGCTTGTTCGCGGGACCGATTGGACTGCTCTCACATCTGATTACAACGCAGCTTCAAGAGCGTGTCTTTGGGCTAGCCGAAGTGAATAGTCAAGAAGCCTTGAACTGAACTTTCAATGCCTGCAAATCAACGCGGTCTGCTGAACTGGCACTGCTTTTTCTGCTAATCTACTGGCCATCGCTCATAATGACGTGTTGTAGGTTACACAAGCAGCTCATGATTGCCTTTCCACTCTCTAACGGTCAGCTCTCTAGACGATGGTTCCTTAGGATAGGGCGCTATGTAGGATTGTTTAGTCTCTGTCTAGTGCTGGTAGTTGGCTGCGGTGGTGGTGAAGCGCCAGATCAGGTCGCGACTTCGGGCGATCGCGTCTCAATTGGCACCACGCTCAGCGCCCGTACGCTAGATCCGGCTGACGCTTACGAAATTTTTCCAGGCATTTTGCTCTACAACATGGGCGATCGCCTCTACACCTACACGCCTGGCACCACCGACCTAGTCCCTCAGCTAGCGACCGAAATGCCGACTGTTAGCGATGATGGCCTCACCTACACCATCCCGCTACGCGACGATGTCACTTTGCATGATGGCACTCCCTTCACTGCTGAAGTGATGGCGTTCTCGATCGAGCGTTTCATGGAAAACGGCGGTCGCCCGGCTTCATTACTCGCAGGCAAAATTGACTCGGTTGCTTCTGTGGACGGTGCCCTAGCGATCTCTCTCAAACAGCCGTTTGCCGCTTTTCCTTCGCTGCTGACCTTTTCTGGAGTGACGCCCGTTTCGCCAGAAGCCTACAAACTGGGTGCGGGCGAATTCAATCCCGACACATTCGTTGGCTCTGGTCCCTATAAGCTGGCCTCATTTAGTAGCGATGTAATCAAGCTAGATGTGAACGAAGACTATTGGGGTGAGAAACCTGCCAACGAGGGTATCGATATTCAGGTATTTACTAGCGCGGTCAACCTGTACAACACTTTCACCTCGGGTGGCTTGGATGTGGCCTACCAAACGCTCGATCCCGACCAAATTTCCCAGCTAGAGGAAGACGCTGCTGGCAATGACTGGCAGGTGATTGAAGCAGGCTCGACGGTAGTGAACTATCTATCGCTCAATCAAAAGATTGCGCCCTTTGACGATCTGAATGTGCGCAAGGCGGTAGCGGCGATGATGGATCGTCAGCTGATTAGCGATCGCGCCTTCAAAGGCCAAGCCGAACCCCTCTACAGCCTGATTCCAAAGAGCTTTCCTGTCTACGACCCCGTCTTTGAAAAAGCTTACGGCGACGGTAACTTTGAAGAAGCCAAAAAGTATCTGGGGGCCGCTGGCATCACCGAATCCAACCCGCTAGCGTTCGAGATCTGGTATCCCTCCTCGTCTACGCCTAGACAGGTTGCCGCTCAGACTATCAAGCAGTCAGTTGAGCAGGCACTACCCGGATTAGTCAACGTCACGGTCAGCACCGCCGAATCCGCCACCCTCTGGGAAAACGTCGAAAGCGGCGCTTACAACAGCGTCCTTTCTAACTGGTACCCCGACTACTTCGATCCGGAGAACTTTGTCCAGCCCTTCCTCACCTGCGACGAAGGCTCTAGCGAAACCCTCTGCACAGTCGGATCTACACAGGCTAACGGCTCCTTCTACTACAGCGACAAAGCCAACCAGCTCGTCACTCAGCAAAATGCCGAGCAAGACCCTACCAAACGAGACGCCATCTTTGCGGACCTACAGCAGCTAATGATTGACGATGTCCCCTACGTGCCCCTCTGGCAAACCAAAGACTACGTCTTCACTACCGCTGATGTCAGCGACGTTGCCATCGAACCAAACCAGCAGTTTCTACTCTGGCAAATCGAGAAAGGAAGCTAACTATGTCGTCCCGCACTAGTTCCCTCCGTCTCTACGTCATCTCCCGACTGCTGCTCGCGCCCCTGATGATCTGGACAATCACCACGGTTGTTTTCCTGCTGATGCGAGCGACCCCTGGCGATCCGGTCGATGCGCTACTAGGTCCTCGCGCCCCGGAAGCGGCCAAGCAAATCATGCGAGCCAAGTTAGGGCTCGATCAGTCCTTAATTAAGCAGTACATCGACTACATTGCTCAGCTATTCACGTTTGACTTGGGTAGCTCTTTGGCAAGTCAGGGCCAAACAGTCTGGCAGATTATCGGCGATCATTTCCCAGCGACTGTGGAACTGACGCTGTGCGGCATGATCATTGCGGCGGCGGTAGGGCTAACGGTGGGCTCAATTGCGGCTTCTCGGCCAAACACTGTGTTCGATGCGGGCGGCAGGGTGTTTGGCATTGTCACCTATGCAGTGCCGATGTATTGGTTTGGGATGATTTTGCAGCTGATTTTTGCAGTGCAGCTGGGCTGGTTTCCGATTGGGACGCGCTTTCCGCTGGGTCAGCTAGCACCGAGTGGTCCGACGGGTCTGTATTTGCTAGATAGCCTGCTGCATGGCAATTTGGCGCAGTTTGGCACGACGCTGTATTATCTAGCGCTGCCAAGTTTGACGCTGGGCGTGCTGATTAGCGGCGTATTTGAAAGAATTGTCCGCGTCAATCTAAAGCAGACGCTGAAGGCAGATTATGTAGAGGCGGCTAGGGCTAGAGGAATCTCGGAGTTTCGGATTATTACGGCTCATGCGCTGAAGAATGCCATGATTCCGGTGATTACGATCTTGGGTCTGACGTTTGCCTCTTTGCTGGGGGGGGCGGTGCTCACAGAGGTGACGTTTTCGTGGCCAGGGCTAGCTAATCGACTGTATGAGGCGATTAGCCAGCGAGACTATCCGGTAGTGCAGGGGCTGATGGTTTTCTTTGCAGGGATTGTGGCGATGGTCAGCATTGCCATTGATATTTTGAATGCCTATGTCGATCCGCGTATCCGCTACTAGATTTGCAAAACTACGATTTGCATCAGCTTTTCTGATACTGTAAAAAATGTTGCCTGTCACTAAGCCAAGCGTTACCTATTCGGTTTTTGAACGGTCGGTTTTCGGACGCTCTGCCCTTAAATAGCCTGCTTTGGAACTACTGTGTTTAACGATTTTTTGACTCTAAGGACTGATTTTTCTACTGCTCCGGTCGAGCCTACCCCTGCGCTGCTTGCTTTGAAACGCTTTATTCGTGGGCCACTGCGCCAGTTTGGACTAGGTCTGGTTTCGTTTGTGCTGGCGTTTAGTCTGACAGCCTATCTGCCAGCGGTGGCAGGTCATACGTCGGCAGAACAGCCTGGTCGTAGCGCCGTTTCGACTGCTACCGCAGCAGCTAAAGTGCTTGATAAAGTGCCTAGTGCGCAACGCTCAAAAGACTTTGGCAAGTTCGATTTGCCAAGGACTGCTGATAATTCCACCGCTACTCATTCTGTCCTCGCTCGCCCTTCTGTTGCAGATGAACCCCGCCGAGTTCTGAGCTATGAGATGACCGGCCATCGGCTGACAGGGGCTAGATTATCTTTGCCGCTAACAGACAGGCGGGAGATCGCAAGTCTCTCAGAGGATGGATGAGATTTAGCCGCATACCGCTGGCTAAATCCGTATATCCTTCCGACGCTAGCTATATGTCAGCAGTCACAGACTCAGGTGACAAATTCTGGTGAGATGACTCCTAGTGCATTGAGGATGGCTAGGTTAGGGGCATAGATTCAAACTGTAATCATGAGTTCTCAGAAACGCAGCTGCTTGGAAAGTAGACGTTTGTTTAAGTGGTTAGGAATTGGCGCGATCGCCTGGACAGCCTTTTCTCAGCCCGCTCAAGCAGACTGTATTCTGTTCTCGGAACCCCAGCGGTTCAATACCCAAACGTCAGACAATATCATCGTGATCGGGCATCAGTCTGAGCGCCCTTATCGAGTGGTGGTGATGGATGGCTCAGAAGCGATGCTAGACAGGATTAGAACCTGTGTGCTAGATGCCTATTCGACGCGATCGCGCATAGGCAGCTACATCCAAATCGCCAGTTTTAGCAACCGTCAAGACGCAGAAACAATTCGTCGGATACTGCGAAGCCACGGCTACCCAACTCGTGTCGTCTATAGCCGCTGATCAAATCCAGACAAAGCCTATGTTCAAAGTCCGGCTCACTTTGCCGCTTGTCGCGCTGCTGGGATTGATACTCTGTTTATCGCCCGCCTACGGACAGCTCTGGAGAATTGAGGGAGCTCGCTGGCTGAGCGTTACACAGTTCAATGGAACTGTGGAAATAGTGCCCTTTGGCGGTAGCGCTCGCCTAGTACAAAAGGGCGATCGTCTCACTCAAGTCGGCGATCAGATCATCACGGGACAAAACTCTTTCGCCCAGTTATCTGTCGATTTAGGTATCGCAAGCATCTCTGTCGCTGAAAGGACTCAGCTGCAAATCCGAACATTGAGCCTTACTCAATCTGGTGGATACGTTACTCAGCTATGGGTACCTAGGGGTCAGGCCCGTCTGCGAGTTCGGCCTCTTACAAATCCCGACAGCGAACTAGAGATATATACGCCCGCCGGGGTCAGCGGCGTGCGCGGTACAGACTTTGGCGTTAGCGTGCAGCCCAATGGAAAAACCGGCGTTGCGACTTTAGAAGGCGGTATAGCCTTGAGCGCCCAGAACCAAACTGTGTCGGTCGATAGCAACCAGCAGTCAACAGTGCGTCCTGGCGAACCGCCGACCCTGCCCGAACCGCTTAGAGACGATCCCACGCTGTTTATCGCCATTCTGAAACCAAGTAGGGGGGGTTCTGTCCAGATCTCAGGTTCTACAGATCCCGTTAACCTATTAGAAATTAGTGAAGAGCTTCGCAATACAGATGACGCTGGTCGGTTTGATCTCACCATTGAACTGCCACCGAACCATCGCATCCAAGTACAGGTGACTACACCGCTTGGAACCAAACAAGCGTACGAGCTGGCAATACCGTGGTTTTAAGAATGGGTAGACAATTCAAAGGTTTCAGCCGTTTGATACCCGGACTGATTGCTAGCGGATTAGCAGCGATACTGCTGTCTCTTCAGGCGTTTGCTCCGATCGAGCGGATGGTCAATAACCAGGTGATTCGCTGGCACGGTGCTCACGGTTGGGATAGCCGTCTGGTCATGATCAGCATCGATGACAAAACGGTCGATCAAGTCGGGCAGTTTCCCATCTCTCGAGATTACTACGCCGAGCTGCTAAAGCTACTCAGCAAACATCGGTCTAGCGTTGTTGCTTTCAACCTGATTTTGTCTGATTATGTCGCTGCTGACGGTCCCCCGTCAGGCAGCATTCCACCCAACGCAGGCGGCAATGAGACTGGTAGTGAGACTGGTAGTGAGACTGGCAGTGAGACTGGCAGATGAGACTGGCAGATCGACTGGCAGATCGGCGACAGCGCGTTTGGCTAAAGCAATCAGTCAACAGGGACGAGTGGTATTGGCTCAGGCGTGGAACTTAGAAGGGGAGGCCGTCAATCCTGCGCCCGTACTAGCCGACGCTGCGGTTGCCATAGGCCATCTGCGGCTGCCTATTGATCGAGACGGATTCACCCGCTCAGTAGAAGTTTTCTATCGAGACGTGCCAGCGCTAGGGGTGGCGGCTGTGCAAGCCTATGGTCTAGATCATGAGCTGGTCGATATTCCTGCTGGTCTTGGCAATTTTCGAATCAACTGGCCCGGACCTATCAGTGAGCTCACCACGCTTAGTCTAGTCGATGTACTCAGCGGTGCTATCCCGCCTGATTTGTTTGCGGACAAGATTATTTTTGTCAGCTATGGGGCGACTTCTAGCCATACGCCGATGCGAACGCCGTTTAACTATCGCTGGCCTGTCCCCGCTGGATACCTGCATCTGGCAGTCGCTGACAACTTGCTCAACCGGAACTGGCTGAGGCCTTTGTCTGATCAAAACGCACTGTTGCTGCTGCTGTTAGGTGGACCAATTTTAAGCGGACTGCTATCTCGCTGGGACTGGCTTGTCCAGCTGGCTACTGCCTTTTTACTGATAAGCGTTTGGCTACTGATCTGTATGGCGGCGTTGCAGCTTGGCTACCTGCTGCCGGTGGTGTCACCGATCGCGGTCATTTTTGGGACTTGTTTGTTTGTGATTATCTGGCGGAGGCTACAGTCTAATGCGCTGCTACAGGTCCGCTCAGCCTTTTTGAGCACAATGAGCCACGAGATTAGAACGCCGCTAAATGCGATTGTTAATCTATCTGAGATGCTGCAAGAAACGCCGCTGAATGACCGCCAAAGAGAGTATGCCGAAACGCTCCAGAGTAGCAGCCAGACCCTGATGGCGCTGGTCAATGACGTGCTCGATTTTTCTAAGATCGAGTCGGGGCAGATGTCTATAGAAGACTATCCGGTCAATATTGTAGAAACGATCGAACGCAGTATTGAGCTGTTGGCACCTAGAGCGGCAGAAAAAAATATCGAGCTGGTCTATGCAGTAGCCTCCAATGTTCCTGCCGTTGTCATAAGCGACCCGGTTCGTCTGCAGCAGATTTTGAGCAATTTGCTGAGTAATGCAGTGAAGTTCACCGACGTTGGTGAAGTCAGTGTGCGGGTCGAGGCCCGTCCCTACGGTCAGCCGCAAAGTCCTACCGGCTGGCCGCGACTGCTCCAAAAAATTCGGAGCTTTACCCGAGCCGGTCTTAGCTCCCAAAGTAGGGTCAATAGCAGGGCAAGCAGGGCTAACCAGTTCAATAGCGGTGCCGGACAGTTAGATCACTGGGGACTGTATGAACTTTGCTTTGAAATCAAAGATACGGGTATTGGCATTCCAGCCAATCGTATGCCTTGCCTGTTTAAGCCGTTTAGTCAGGTCAGCGCCTCTACGAATCGAAAGTACGGTGGGACTGGCTTGGGCCTTTCTATTAGCAAGCGGCTAAGCGAACGGATGGGCGGAGATATCTGGGTCAAAAGCGTACCGGATAAAGGCAGTCAGTTTTACTTTACTTTTTGCGCTCAGGTCGTTCAGGCTGTGTTGCCACTGCCTAAGTATCTAACTGGGCTGCGAGGCACCTGGCTACTGGTTGTCGATGCTAACTTGACTCGGCGAGAGCAGCTGACTCGCAGCTTGCAGGCGGTGGGCATTCAATCACTACAGTCAAAGTCTCTGTCAGAGGCGTGGGCACTGGCCCAAAATATGCCGACTTTGGATGGGCTGATTTTGGATGAGGCCGCTGTCCGTGCATCGGCGGATCGTGGCCGCTCAATTGCTGAGCTACGCAGCATGATGAGTCATTCTCAGGGACCGATTATCTTTTTGAGCGCACTGAAGAGCGATTTGGACGCGATCGCAGACAGTACCATCACAGACAGTACCATCACAGGCAATACCATCACAGACAATGCCATCACAGACAATATCATCACCCTGTGGAAACCTATCAAGCAATCCGCACTCTATCAAGCGCTCCGCTCTATTCGTCCGACCACTTTGAGTGCCGCTCCCAAAATGCTGATCTCCAGGCCCGCTGAGTTACTGAGCCGCGCCACTCTCAAAATCTTGCTCGCAGAAGACAACCGGATCAATCAGCGAGTAGCCCTGCGCCTGCTAGAAATCTTGGGCTACAGTGCGGATTTAGCCAGCAGCGGGGTAAAGGTGTTAGCCGCGCTAAAACGTCAGCACTACGACCTGATCTTGATGGATATGCGGATGCCAGAAATGGACGGTATAGAAACCACAAGGCAGATTCGTCAAATACCACAGTATCGGGATATCTGGATCATTGCGATGACAGCAAGTGCAATGGATAGCGATCGCAAGCTGTGTCTATCGGCAGGGATGGACGACTATTTGCGTAAGCCGATCAAGCGAGAAGCGCTCGATCGGGCGCTAGCTAGAAGCCCGGCGCTACAGCACTCAGCCTTGGAGTAGATTCATCCTACTGCTCTAGTACTGGCGCAGACTGACCTGAGTTTGCATGATGTCTAGCCCCACTTGAACGACGCCCACTATGGCGATCGCCCCCATCACCGCCACTGGCATCAGCATCGTGCCAAAAGCTGCGATCGCCAGCATCGCTGCCGCGCCCCCCAGCCGATGCATAGTTCGCACCTTACAGGCAAAAATCACGCCCGCCCGATGCAATATTGACAGCGACAGATAGCACAGCGCTACCGATCCAGCCATCAGCCAGCGCTCATTGCCCGGCAGCGGCAGCGTCATATCGCTGACCACCACATGCTCTACGCCAATGCCAGCGGCTGCCAGTCCAATCACCAGCGGCAGGTGCCCATACATCCAGACCTGTAAGATCAGCGGATTTCCAGTATTGCGAGCTTTTTCTATCGCCTTACCCAGAGAATTTTCAAAATAGAGCCACCACAGACCAAACGCAGTCACAAAGCCTAGAACTGCTGTCGCCGTGACCCCTACCGTCCAATTCACTTCTGAAAGGCCATTGACCACTGCAATAATGGCCTCACCCAGCACGATAATTGTGAACAGCCCGAAGCGCTCCGGCAGATGTTCTGCATGGGGCGGCCACTGCTTTTGTCCTTCAGCCGCGACCAGCGGTGAGATAAAATCGACGCCCAATCCTACGGCCCACAGCACAAATCGCCAGGGCGCAGGTACCACTAGCGAGGCAATCCAAAACAGCACGCCGATACCAAATCCGGTGTTCATTGGATACACCAGCGACCTGACTGTCGGAATGTGCTTGAGAACTCGCGCATACTCCACGATTAGCAGGATTCTCGAAATGATGTAGCCGAGAGCAAAGCCTTGAGATGTGGTAGTCCAAGCATGGTGGACGTTGACGGCTAGCGCTGCGATCGCCAGCATCTGCAATCCCATCATTACTCGCCGAATCGAATCATCCGAGTCAAATCGATTGGCATAAAAAGTCGTGCCGATCCAAGTCCACCACAGCGGTACAAATAGTCCCGCATAGCTTAGAAATCCGCGCCAGGAGACATCGCCGCTGAGCTTGTGCGCTAGCTGCGAGACCGCGACGACGAAAACCAGGTCGTAGAACAGCTCTAGCCAGGTTGCATGGCGCGGTTCGTTTTCAGCTTCGCCGATGCGTAGGCGGGGAGGTTTAGTAGTGGGGAAGAAGGAGGGGGGTTGCATGGGGGTGAGAAAGAGAAAAGGGGAAGAGGGAAGTTTTGGCTGTGGTGGGTGCGGGCGATCGCTCATGAGCTGGCAATGACAGACTTTAGGACTTCGTAGCAATTGCGGATTGCGCTTAGGTGGGCGATTTCGTAGCCGTGGGTGTTTTCGGTGGGAAAGGCTAGACAAGCGCCTCTGGCAACGTGACCAAATTTCATAGCAATCGAAGCGTCGCTGCCAAAGCCATCAATCGCGGCTATCTGTAAGGGCAAGTACAGGCGCTCGGCGGCGGCCATAATCTCTCGGTTTAGCCCTTCGTCGTACAGGCCGTAGCTGTCCTGGGAAAATAAGGCGGGCGTTGGGCCATCTATTAGCGGATATTCTTTTGAAAGGGGACAGATTTCTAGGGCGATCATCTGATCGAATTGATTGCGCTGTGTAAAATACAGAGCGCCGACTGCGCCGACTTCTTCTTTGGCAGAAGCGACTAGATACACGTCTATCGGTGGCGACTTTACCTGTTCTGCTAGCGCTAGCAAAATCGCCAGGGACGCTTTGTTGTCGAGCGTATAGCTGGCGATGTGATCTCCCATCCTAAAGGCGCGCTTGCGATGCTTGCCGACAACCATTCTGGTTCCAGGTCGTACGCCTGCGGCTCGCAGTTCGCCTGCTGACAGCTTCGTTTCTATCCAGGCGAAGGGCCACTCTACTGCTTTTCCTTCTTGCAGCTTCTTTTGCGGCGACTCGTGAGAGACATGCCTTGAGCCAAAGCTAAGAATGCCGCTGACGGTGGCGCGATCGCCTAGCAAATCCACTACCCCTTCCCCATAAACCCATGGATAGGCACCGCCCAAGGCCCGCACCGAAATCCGACCATTGCGCTCTATCCCCTTCACAATCGCGCCGATTTCGTCTTTGTGACCAGTGATGACGAGGCTTTCTTGCTTTTTGGTTTCTAGACTTCTTTTTGCCGGAATTTTCACCACTACGTTATCCGCCTCATCCTGCCAATGCTCCACGCCCAGCGCTGAAAGCCTTGCCAGCAAGTAATCATTTACTTCGCCCTCCACGCCGCTGGGTGAGTGCAGCATTACCAGTTCAGAGATGGTGTCAAAAAAGCGATCGTCATCCCAGGGATCGCGCTCTAGCTCAGTGGCTTCAGGCTCTAGGCTGGCAGAAGATGTAGGGTCAGTCATTGCCTTGGGTGTCGGTGTTGGTTGCTGGCGCGGTAGGGTTAAGGATTTCGGCGGCGGTGATGCCTTCGGTGGAATTGCCAAATCGCCAGAGGACGGCGGCGGCTTCGGCGCGAGTGGCGGCTTTGTCTGGTTGGAAGAGGGTGGTGTAGCCAAAGGCGCGGCGGATGTTGGAAAAGTCGCCTTGCTGATAGTCAGCGATTAGCGCTTGGGAGACGCGCGGATCGATTTTGTCGGCGTCTTGAAAGCCCCATGCCTGTTTGACGGCGGCGGCGGTGGCGTCGGGCAGCGGCTGGCGGGTGTCTAGCGGCACTTTCCACAGCAGCAGGTCTTTGCGAGTGAGCGGCGCATCGGGGCGCAAGGTGAGGGTGGTGCTGCTGCCAGTGAGCGGGCTGGGAATGATGCCAGCTTCGGCCAGTCCCTGAATAGCGGCAAAGTCAGGATCGCTGACGGGAACGTCTTGAAAGACGGGCTGGCTGCTGGTGACGCCAGCGCGGATTTTGCGGCTGGGCGTGCTTTGATAAAGCCGATTGTTCACGGCCAAGAGCCAGCGGGCATATTCGCGTCGGGTGGTGGCCTGATTGGGGCGAAATTCGTCAGGTTTGGGCGGTGGAGAGGGCGTAGCGCCTGCTGTGGTACCGCCTGTAGCAGGCTTGGCGGTAGGCGATCGCACTGCCAGAAGCTTCAAATTCAGCAGATCGACTAGGTAGGGCCGCAGCTCTTCTGGGGCTTTGTCAAGATCTGTATAGCCGCTGGCTGTCGCTGGCTGGCTGGTCGCGGAGTTTTGATCGCTTTGCGCAGCAGGGGTGTTCGAGTTTCCACTGTCGGTTGCAGTGCTGTCGGACCCACTGGTATCAGTGGCTGGCTTGACCGTTACTTTTGGGCTATCAGTGGTAGAGGAATCGGTAGCTGCGCTCGATCCATCAGTATTATTGTTGTTCCGCTCGGCGAGCTGAGGATCGGGCTCTAGGCTTTTGCCAACGCGATCGCCTAGAGAGCTACCCGCACAACCAGACAGCACTATCAAGCCAAGCAGTACGGAGGAGGCTGCAAGCGCCCGAAAAGTGGTTAGCCCAGTCAAGTTCCGAATCATCACCATTGCCAAAACAGTATTCGCATCAGCAAGGTCATACCCTTGCTATATGGCTCTTAAACTATCCTAAAACGGAATCCTTATGCCGACACCGATTATCATCGACTGCGATCCGGGTGTGGACGATGCGATCGCCATCCTGCTCGCCCTCGGTCTAGACCTGTCCATTCTCGGCATCACCACCGTCGCTGGCAACGTCCCTCTCTCACTCACCACCGCTAATGCCCGCAAAATCTGCGCCCTCGCCAGCCGCCTGGATCTACCCGTTTTTGCAGGCTGTCCCCGTCCCCTGCTCAAACCCCTCACCACCGCCGAAGACATCCACGGCGCAACTGGACTACAAGGTGCGAACCTTCCCGACCCTAGTCCCAATTCCTTACAGTCTCAGCACGGTGTGGACTTCCTAATAGAGCAGCTGTCGAGTGCTCCAGCTCCTTTGCGAATTGCCGCGCTAGGTCCGCTCACCAACCTAGCCGTCGCCCTGATCAAATGTCCGCAGATTGTTGAAAAAATTGCTCAGCTAGTGATTATGGGCGGCAGCATGAACCAGGGGAATATCACCCCGTCCGCTGAGTTCAATATGTATGTCGATCCTCACGCTGCTCAAGTCGTATTGAGCGCCGACATTCCCACGACGCTAATTACGCTAGATATTACGCATCAAGTGCTGACGACGCCTGAACGTTTAGCCAGCATTCGCGCTATCGGCAATCCCGTCAGCACCGCCGCTGCGGACATGTTGGAATTCTATGGCGAATCTGACCTAGAACGTTACGGCCTGCCTGGTGGCCCTTTGCACGATCCTTGTGTGCTGGCCTACATGCACCGACCCGACTTGTTCACGACTCGAACCGTGGGCGTTGAAGTTGAAACCACAGGTGAGCACACGCTGGGACGAACGGTCGTAGATTGGTACGGTGGCAGCTCAGACTCGACGGTGCAGGTCGTAGAAACCGTTGATGTAGAAGGCTTCTATGCCTTGCTAGTCGAAGCGCTGAAACAGTTTTCTTGATTGTCTTAAGCTGCCCGATCCCCTGCCTTGTTAAAATAATTCCAAACTCATCCCCGGCGAGCGCTATGGCCTACACCACCGCCCAGCTATTAGACATCCTCGATGCTGAGATGAAAGCCGCTGTCCGGGGCGATCGCCTGCTGCTGAGCACCGATAGCCGCATCGACGATCCTGTCATTGCCAAAGCCATTAGCCCCCAAAAGCTCAGTCAAATCTACGCCTTCCGGGACTTTCGCGAACAGATTCATCAGTATCAGGTGGCCGAGGGCGTTTCGGGTATCGTATGGCGCGAGTGTCACTTCAAAGGAGAGTCCGTTCGCTTTCCAGAGATTCATCCGCAGCTCGCAGCTATCGCCGAAGACAAACTGCGATTGGGCGCGGCTAAAGGCGTGGTGATTTCTTTTTGGCGGCGGGCGATCGCGAATCTCAATCTCTGGCGAGCCGGGAACCCGCCCGAGCCGATTGCCGCTGAGCGAGTCGAAACCCTGATCGAAAATGCAGAATGGGCCGATGTCGAAGCCACCCGTAGCGAGCTGTATTTGCTGCTGTGCTGGGGGAATCCGAAGGAGAGCTACTATGCCTGGGCGTATCCAGAGTCGGGATGCGATCGCGTCATCGCCACCAAAGGACGACCGAGTGGCATTAAAGTATGAATCAGAGGAAGTCCTTGCTTTTTGGCTTAGACAGAAGCGTATGATGAACTAACCTTTTCATACATCATTTGCCCTATGCCTATTGCTGTTGTCACTATTGAAACTCATGGATTTCCGGCTGCCCTAGCTGCGGCAGATGCCATGGTCAAGGCGGGTCGAGTCACTCTGATCAAGATCGCTCCCGCTGATAGTGGCCATCAATACGTTGTTGTCCGAGGGCCTAATGCCGAAGTCAAAGCCGCTCTAGAAGCGGGGCTAAAAGCGGCTAATGCCTGTCCTGGTGATGGTGCCTATGCGCATACTCTCATCCCTAGTCCGACTCAAAATGTACTCACCACGCTGGAACTAGACTACACAGAAGAGTCTTTGCCATTTGTAGAGTGATGCGTAAGAGCGTCCCCCTTCTCCCCTACAATCAGTGATGGAGTTCATAGAGTCATGGCAATGACAGACGCAGGGCCTCCATTCACCTTTAGGAGAGTATAGATGGGACAGGCAGTTGGATCACTCGAAACCAAAGGGTTTCCTCCCGTGTTGGCCGCAGCAGATGCCATGGTCAAAGCCGGTCGAGTGACCCTGGTTACCTACATCCGAGCTGGAAGCGCCCGGTTCTGTATCAATATTCGCGGTGACGTTTCAGAAGTCAAAGCAGCGATGGAAGCTGGCGTAGAAGCGGCTCAAAATGCTCCTGGTGGTGTGCTAGAGACCTGGGTAATTATCCCGCGTCCGCACGAGAACGTGATCGGCGTGTTGCCTATTCAGTTTGATGAGAGCGTCGAAGAGTTCCGAGAAGCGGTGGAAGTGCCGATCATTCCGGGTAGCAGCACGATGGGCCGACAGCCGTCTTAGAATAAGAGATTTAGGATAAGAGACCTGGAGAATCTCGGCTAGGTTCGTTACACGTCGAGACCCACCCCGTCACTGCGTGCCACCCCTCCCGAGAGGGGATTTACTTCAGGCGATGAAGGTAAAGGCGATCTACCTCAACTCCAAACGTCACACAGCCGGGACAGATCCCCTCCTCGGAGGGGTGCCCGATAGGGCGGGGTGGGTCTCTTGCCTCTTCGTCCCCACGTTTCCTTCACAACCGAAAGCCCCCTTCCATGCCAGCGCTACTCACCAACAACATTCCTGACGCTTTTCCTCTGATGGCCGTTGTGGGTCAGGATTCTATTAAGTTTGCGCTGCTGCTCTCGGCGGTAGATCCGGGATTGGGTGGGGTGGTGATTGCCGGGCGACGGGGCACGGCTAAGTCTGTGCTGGCTCGGGCGCTGTATCAGCTGCTGCCGCCGATTGAGATTATTGAAGACTCTTGTAACTGCGATCCGACAAAGCCAGCCGAATGGGATGACGAGACGGCTAGCCGGTTCTCGCCGGATACGCCGTTTGATCAGCTGCCGACAAAGGTAATTAAAGCGCCGTTTATTCAGATTCCTTTGGGGGTGACGGAAGATCGCCTGCTGGGGTCTGTGGATGTGGCGAAATCTATTCAGTTAGGAGAAAGTGTTTTTCAGCCGGGGCTGCTAGCAGAAGCGCATCGCGGCGTTCTCTACATTGACGAGATCAATCTGTTGGACAATCAGATTAGCAATTTGCTACTGACGACGCTGACGGAGGGGCGCAACAAGATTGAGAGAGAAGGCATTAGCTTTGCGCATCCTTGTCAGCCGCTGCTGATTGCGACGTATAACCCGGAAGAGGGGAATTTGCGCGAGCATCTGTTGGATCGAATTGCGATCGCACTCTCCGCAGACGCCGAACTCACCCTAGAAGATCGCGTCGCCGCCGTCGAAAAGGTTAATCAGTTTGCCGCAGATTCCAAAGCCTTCCTTGCTGATTTTGAAGAAGAAATCGACACCCTCAGAACTCAGATTGTCCTCGCCCGTGAATGGCTAAAGGACGTTACCATCACCACCGATCAAATTAGCTATCTGGTCACTGAGGCCATGCGCGGCGGCGTGATGGGTCATCGGGCCGAACTGTTTGCCGTTCGCGTTGCCAAAGCCTGCGCTGCCCTTGATGGCAGGGCGACTGTGAATGCCGACGACCTGCGTAGCGCCGTAGAGCTGGTGATTGTGCCGCGATCTAGCTCCATTCCGCCAATGGACGACGAACAACCGCCGCCGCCACCGCCACCGCCGCCGCAAGATCAACAAGAAGAAGACGCCGACAATCAGGAAGACGATTCTGACAGCGAAGATGACCAGGACGAAGAACAAGAAGAACAGCCTGAGACGCCGCCTTCTATCCCTGAAGAATTTGTCTTTGATGCAGAAGGCGTAGTGATGGATCAAAACCTGATGTCTTTTGCTGAAAGCACTAGTAAACAGGGCGCATCGGGTAAAAACAGCGTCATTTTCTCCGATGAGAGAGGCCGATATATCAAGCCCTTTATTCCACCCGGTCAGGCTCGCCGGATTGCCGTAGATGCTACCCTTCGCGCTGCTGCCCCCTATCAAAAAGCCCGCCGCGAACGTCAGCCCGATCGCAAGGTGATCGTAGAACAAGGAGACATTCGCGCCAAAAGGCTGGCTCGCAAAGCGGGTTCACTGATTATCTTTGTTGTCGATGCTTCTGGCTCGATGGCATTGAACAGAATGCAGAATGCCAAAGGCGCGGTGCTGAGCCTGTTGACGGATGCGTATCAGAACCGCGACCAGGTGGCGTTGATTCCCTTTCGTGGGGAGCAGGCTGAGGTGCTGTTGCCACCGACGCGATCGATTACGTCTGCCAAGCGTAGATTAGAGACGATGGCCTGTGGAGGGGGTTCGCCGCTGGCTCATGGATTGGTGCAGGCGGTGCGGGTGGGAACCAATGCGCAGAAGTCTGGCGATGTGGGCAGCGTGGTGATTGTGGCGATTACGGATGGTCGGGGGAATGTGCCTTTGGCTAGGTCGCTGGGTGATGAACCCGATGATACAGAAGAGAAACCGGATCTAAAAGCAGAGCTGTTGGAGATTGCGGCGAGTATCCGCGCCACTGGCTATCAGATGCTAGTGATTGATACAGAGCGAAAGTTTGTGTCTACGGGCTTTGGTAAGGAGCTGGCAAAGACGGCGGGCGGCAAGTATTATCAGCTACCGAAGGCGACCGATCGGGCGATCGCATCGATGGCCCGCAGTGCAATGTCCGACGCTAAGTCTTGAAAAAACGACGCTAAGGAATGAAGATTTAATAAAAGCTGCTTTCGCAGACCGGTGGGTTTTGGCTTCGACTACGCTCAGCCATCGTAAGTTGCCGTTACCGAACCCTGAGCGTAGTCGAAGGGTGGCCAGTTAGAGATCAGCAGGTTATTCAATCCTCGATCCTAAGGTTCTGAGTAGCTAGCGACTCTGACTGTGAGTTCGCCTTCGCTGGGATTGCGAACAAAGACGAATGCGCCTTCGGCTTCTTCTTCGTGAGAGAGAAAGTCTATGGTTTGCTCGCCTGATTCGACGATTTCGTTGTTGATGCGTAGTTCGGCGATGATCTGGACGTTGACGGCGGTTTGGCCGCCGAGGTTGGTGACGCTAAAGGGTAGGTAGTAGCTGGCTTTGCGCTGTTCGGCGCTGTCGGTGGATAGCTGTAGGACGGGGGAGGACTGGGCGCGATCGCTTACCCACAGATAGCCCACGCTGCCGACAATGCCTAGCAAGATAGCCAAGGCAATAAAGAAGCTGATATGTTCAGCCACAGATCGCGACTCTTTGGAGTTTGATTCTGTGTCTTGTGAGTCTGGTTGGTTTGAGTCTGGTTGGTTTGAGTCTGGCTGGTCTGAATGGAGCTGGCTCATACGGCTAGTCTCCCCGCAGCGCCGCCGATAGTGGCAGGCAGACCCAGGATTAAAACCTGTCTGAAGGCGAGTTGGGCAGAGGCGTTGATGTCGATTTTTCCAAAGAAGCTTAGCATTAGCGCTGCTGCGATGAGTGATAGCAAGTAGGCGAAGACGGTCTCGCTCAGTGGACTTTGGAAGAGTCCTGGTTGCAGGCGGCGCTGGTCTTGGCGAGTGAAGTTGGCCTGAAACACAATGCTATAAGACAGCAAAAGTGAGGCTAGGACAACCAGCATTAGCCACGGTCCGCTGACGGCGGCAACTAAGACAGTGACTTCGTCCGTAGGGGCGATGCTGAAGGCGATGATCAGTGCGCCTAGTAGGGTTGCGCCGATGTCGGAGATAGTTTCGTTTAGATTGTCTTCTGGGAAAAAGCGTTCCATTTTGTTGGGTTTAGATGAGTTGGAAGGCGGGGTGTCTGAGCCTGCTTTCTCTGACTCGTCTGAGTTTTCTGATTCGTCTGAGTTTTGTAGGAACTGATTGGCTAGGGCGACGCCTAGAGAAAAAGGAACGCTCTCGAAGACGACTTGACCGATGGCTCCGTTAAATCGAGTTTCGAGGGTGATTTGGCGGAGGATGACTAGCATGGTGAGGGCGCAGAGAATGCCGAGTGCGATCGCTTCTACAGCATCTGCGATCGCTTCCCTCTCCGTGGTTGCCTGCGACTTGCGAAAGCCTGCTGTGCGGCTGAGTACATAGGTGCCCAATAGCGTTGTTAATAGCACGCCTGCTAGCTGAGGCGGCGACACCGACGAGCCAATCCACCACACTTCCATGGTGTAGAGCAAAGGAATGCCAAACAGAAATCCGCCGCAGAGTCCGCGCACTAAATCGTTGAGTTCGCGTTTGAGAGCATTCTCTTTTCTTCGTTTTCTTCGGCGCTTTGAGGATGCCATACAGAAGTGGATTCAAGGGTTGTGATGATCGTCGCACAATAAGTGACTGGGAGTACATTTTAGGGGTATGCGTCTAAATAACATACTGTCCACCGCCGTATACCCTGTAGGAGCTTGCACAATAAAGCACCTGTTGGCGCTACACACCGAGACCCACCCCGTCACTGCGTGCCACCCCTCCCAAGAGGGGATTTGTCCTGGCTATGCGATGTTTGGGAGCTGAGATGGATCGTTATGAGAACAGCTTCAGGCTGTTTGCACCCGGTGGATTGTAAGGATTCTCTGTCAAATAATTGACAGGCTAAAAACAAAAGCGATAGGGTAGATTCTATGGCTCTAGTACTTTTGCTGAACCGGCACTGTCTTGATTAGCATTATGTAGCTAGCAGCCTACCGCCCCGAAAAATTTAGTCGCTGACGATGACTGCAGCAACAGATCATCGCCAGCTAGCCCCCAAAGACTGACTAGACAGCGATGGAGGTTGTGCATCATCATGCCACAGCCACCCTGACCTTTAGCAAGTTGGGGTGGCTGAATTTTTCGCGTGGCTTTCTTCAACTGCTCGCTTTGACAATCACTGTGAGCAGCCCTTAACCCTATCGGAGAAAACCCGTGAAAACCACAACCTTCCTCGCTGATCGCCCTGCTGTGGGCGACCTGCACTCTGTTGCTTTGCCTTCAGACTTGCAGACTTCACCGCTGCCGCATCTAGCGCCATCTGGAATGGCTCCCGGCGAATCCATCCGCCACATCCTGATTGGCAAGCCCGACGCCATCCGCCAAACCATTCACCTGTTGCACATTTTGCACTACACCGAAACCATTCTGTGGAGTCCGGTGCTGACGATTGAGGAGGCGGTGGTGATTACGCCCGCGCAAGGGGAGGCGATGAGTCTGTTGCGAAAGCAGCTTTAGCGGGCTTGTTCTGATTCTGAACTGACGTTAGCTCGGTTCGTTCTTCAAGCGCTTAGGAATGAAGATTTAATAAAAGCCGCTTTCGCGGACCGGTGGGGTTTGGCTTCGACTGCGCTCAGCCACCGTGAGTTGCCGTCACCGAACCCTGAGCGTAGTCGAAGGGTGGCCGGTTAGAGATCAGCAGGTTATTTAATCCTCAATCTTTAGGTTCGTTCTCTAAGCGCTTGGGTTCGTTCTTTAACAGGTTAGGTTCATTCCCTAAGAACTTAGGTTCGTTCTCTAAGAGCTTGGGTTCGTTCTCTAAGAACTTAGGTTCCTTCTCCAAGAGCTTTGGTTCGTTCCCTAAGAGCTTAGGTTCCTTCTCCAAGAGCTTGGGTTCGTTCTCTAAGAGCTTGGGTTTATTCTCTAAGAGCTTGGGTTCGTTCTCTAAGCGCTTGGGTCCGAAGGTTTTCTATGCTGGTTCTTTCGAGTATAAATAAATCTCTATGATTGCCGTGACTTTATGAAGAGAAGGCTGCACTTGTGGGAACCGCGCGTCACTTTGCCCATTGCCATATAAGGCTTTCAGCTAGTGTGCTGTACCTCAGCTAAGGATCGAGGATTAAATAACCTGCTGATCTCTAACCGGCCACCCTTCGACTACGCTCAGGGTTCGGTGACGGCAACTTACGGTGGCTGAGCGCAGTCGAAGCCAAACCCCACCGGTCCGCGAAAGCGGCTTTTATTAAATCTTCATTCCTAAGTGACAAAAGCCATCGATCTATTGCACTTCCGTTACAGACCTGCTGTAGCAAACGATGTTGTTTGGGGTGCGATCGCATCACCATAGCTGCTTAATCCGCAATACATAACGGGTTTAGTCGTGATTGAAAGAATTTGGCGCAAGCTATCTCTGGCTACTCCCAAAGTACCTGATTAGCATAAGCCGATTGTAAGCACGAGTTGCCGGACCCACCCCGGCCTGCGGCCACCCCTCCGAGGAGGGGATTTACTTCAGGCAGTGATGCTAAAGGCGATCTACCCCGATCTTCAAATGTTACATAGCCGGGACAAATCCCCTCCTCGGAGGGGTGGCACGCAGTGACGGGGTGGGTCACGGCGTGTGACGCTAAACAGGTACTTCCCAAAGACGGATGATCTGTATCAATTGCTACAAAAAATCAATCTTCCCTTGCTATTTACCTTGAAACCTTCGACAATTGGTAACATGGTATACAGAAAACATTTCAAACACAGGAGTTATTTCACATGCTGAGTAAAATTCTAGTCACTATAGACGAGTCAGCTTCTAGCGAGTGGGCCTTTGATACGGCTTTAGACATGGCCAAAGCGCTTAACGCTGAACTGCTGTTGGTGCATGTTCTAAATGCGTTTTCATTCGATAGTCCCAGGCATCCTCAGCTCCTGGTAGGCAGCTATGCAAGAATTATAGAAAGCTCTGCCCAAAAAGAGTATGAGCAGGCGTGGCAGCAGTTTGAAGACCGCTACGGTAACTTGCTAAAGCAAAGGCGAGCGGAAGCTGAGGCCGCTGGTGTGGTGGCGACGCATCTGCAAGTTCAGGGAACGCCAGAAAGAAAAATCTGCGAAGTCGCAAAGACTCACAATATTGATTTGATTGTGACTGGCAACCGCGATCGCACGAACCAAAGCAGCATCAGCAGCTATCTAACTCGTCATGCGCCTTGTTCGGTGACCGTTGTTCATCCAAAGGCTGCGTCTCCGGCAGCCGCTTTGACAGAGCGGGCAGAGGCAGTCGCGGTATAAGCAAGTTCAATATTACTTGCTAACTGCTGATCGTCAGCAGCCTTTGAAAGTCGGCATGGTCGCGAATGGCATCAAAATCGGTGTCGGTTTTGGCCATGTCGATGTATTTGGTACCGCCTTCTAGCGCGATCGCTTGTTTTAGACAGGCGGTGGTGTCGCTGTAATAAGCTTTGCTTTAAAGTATTTTGACTAAGTCCTGTAGCAGTAGGGGCCCTCTGATAGCTGCGGCTTGTTCATAGGCAGCAGTCGCATCTTCTCCTCTGCCGAGGGCACTAAGGGCATTCCCTTTGTTACGCAGCACTCTGTGGTCATCGGGTTTAATTGCTAGGGCTTGGTCATAGGCGGCGATCGCGTCCTCGTGCCTGCTCAGGGCAGTGAGGGCGTTGCCTTTGTTAAACAACGCTTCGTGGTCGTCGGGTTTAATCGCTAAGGCTTGGTCATAGGCGGTGATCGCGTCCTCGTTTCGGCCGAAGGCACTGAGGGCAATGCCTTTGTTATTCAGGGCTTCGTGGTCGTCGGGTTTGATGGCTAAGGCTTGGTCATAGGCGGCGATCGCGTCCTCGTTTCTGCCTATGGCACTGAGGGCAATACCTTTGTTATACAGCGCTTCGTGGTAGTCGGGTTTAATCGCTAAGGCTTGGTCATAGGCGGCGATCGCCTCTTCATATTCACCTAATTCGATGAGTGAGTAACCTTTAAGGAAGTGAACATTGGCATCTATTTTCCCAAGCTCAATCACCTCATCAAAGCAGCGCAACGCCGCCGCCCAATTTTGCGCAGCGATAAAAACCATTCCCTGTTCTGACAACAGCGCAGCTTTTTTCTCATCAGACTGATTCGTGAGATCGATTAGGTTTTGTAATTCTTGAATCTTGCTCTGTCTTTCCTGTTCTGACCAACGCTTATATTCAGAAGAATTCCCCCCCAGTGCTTTAGCCGTATCTCTTTCGATCTGTTCTTTCTCAGGCGCAAATCTCCAAATGCCCGAATGCCAAGCAAAGAAATCAATTGCTCGAAACATAAAATATTTCAGCGCAAAAGGCGGCACCACAAACACAAAGCACAAATGCGGAAACCGCTCGCGAAAGTTGTCTCGTAGCCGATTCACATTATCTAGAATTGGCGGCAAGACCTCTAGCTTGTAATAGTCATTGCGACCTGCTTCCGTCTTTATATATGGCGACAGCGAATGCTCAATTCCTTCAATAAACAGAATATCTGTCTGAGCAATCTCTTCTCTCTCTCTGACTAGCGCAAATAAGTTATTGATTGGCTCTGACAGCGTTAGCCGCTCCAACCGCTTCCGATGCAAATCCTGCTTCAGCCGAGCAAATATCTCCTGCCCCTTGGCGGGCGTACACTGCAAAAAGAGAATGCCAAACCCTTTACGGCGTCTAAGCGATCGCACCAAAGACCAATACAGCGCCTCTGGATCATCTATCTTCGATCTGGCCGCAGTCTGCACCTCAGCAGGAATTGACCCATACGAATCTATAGCTAGCGGTTCTTTCACCAGCCAGGTTTCGTCAATAGTACTGTCTTGGCTATCAGACATTACTGTCTAGATCTCATTTACTAAGGAATGAAGATTTAATAAAAGCCGCTTTCGCGGACTGGTGGGTTTTGGCTTCGACTGCGCTCAGCCATCGTAAGTTGCCGTTACCGAACCCTGAGCGTAGTCGAAGGGTGGTCGGGTAGAGATCAGCAGGTTATTTAATCCTCGATCCTAACTGTTCTGTTCACTTAGCCTATGCTTGCTGCTTCGCTAACATTTCCTGAAACTGATCAAAGCCCTCAATCAGCGGATGCACATCGCACCACTGCCTTAGCCTCATCTCCTCATCATAATAGCGATATTCCACCAGACAGCGATTCAGCAGCAGCAACAGCGCCGCCTCATCATTCTCAAACTGCTTGGTAACGTGCGTTCGCGCTAGTACTTCCCATCTAGCCCGATTGAGCCCACCCCTGTACGTATCTCGCTGCTCCTCAATCGCAATCTGTGCAGCCTCTGCCGTAATCGGCAGGGCTTCTGTCCAGTCCATCGATTTTTGCAGCATCTGCATCAGCACTCGCATATGCCCGCCGCTCATCAGACACAGCCGCTGCCACGTCGCCGCACTGTCAAATACATAGCCATCCAGATTATCTGCTAGCTGTGGATCGATGCTGTACAGTCGCCGACAAATCACTTCCTTCAGCTTGTTGATACCTGCCACATTCATCTCACCAGAGAGCGACTTCACCATCACCATCGGCAAAACGTCAGGCTTGCCATAGTTATCTTCTAGCTGCGTCGCCCGAGGCGAATAGATCATCTGAATCGGCGCAGTGTAGATCACATGGCAATCTAGCCCGCGCATCAGCTCACTACGGTTCAGATAGATATCGTCAAAATTGCTGCGTCCATCCGGCTTGTTCTCAGCAATTCGATCCAGATTGTCTACAATCACGACGATCCCTTTGCAGGACTGCGGCAACGTCTCCATTGCCTCAGCAATAAAGCTATTGAGCGCTAGCAGCAGCGATGGCGTACTGTCATTAAGCTGTCTTCGTAAGGCTCGGCGCATATCAGGAACGGCCCGAGCACTCGCTGTGATCTTAGAAAACTGACTAATCTGTTGCTCAAAGCTCAAGCTGTCAAACTCTACATTGGTCAGCGCTAGATCTTTGAGTGATTGCCAGCGATCGCGCAGCCAGTCGATCAGCGGATTTCGCCCCCGTAGCTGCACGGTCTGCACCAGATTTTTTGTACAGGCAAACAGCACATCCGCATATTCAGTGTCGTTCGGCTCTACATCTTCGTCATTGATCGCAAAGTAAACAACCTGATACGACTTGCCCTCCAGATAATCCTTTAGCCGCAGCAGTTCAGTCGTCTTCCCCACACCGCGATGTCCGCTGTAGAGCTGACAGGTCGGCACCTTCGAGCGCGTAATCTGATTACCCAGCTCGCGTACCACATTCCACCGACCCCGCACCTCCTCACAGTCCACATACGTTCCCTCCGGCGGCGGCAAAAAAGGCTCAAAAGCGCTGTAGATTTCGGTCAGCAGCTCATCTGGCGTCATGTTGATGTCATCTAACATATTGGCTCTCCACATTAGGAGAAGGTGGGATGCTGCCTAGACTAGCGCTCAATCCGCCAAACCTCAATCAAATTCTAACTGACCAGATTCTCAGCAGCGTCCCAAACAGCGTTAACGAGAATGTGCGATCGCTATTCCAAAGAACAACAATCCACCAGCGGCTGCTCCATCAGCCCAGACAAATTCGCCGATTCCAACAAACTTTCCCAATCACGAGTAACGTCCGCATCCGTCACGCCCTCTCTGTAGCGCTCGCCCAGCAATGTCACCGTCTCCTGCCAAATGCCCTGCTGAGCGTAGAAAATGGCCTGCTCTCTAGGCGTGGCACCAGTCAGAGAATCAGCAGGCGAGAGGGGCGATCGCGCTATCCAACCATCGACAAAGCTAGGCTCCCCCTGGTCGCAATAGGCCAAAAAGTACCAGTGATAGGTCGTCTCTGGCTGCAAGGCGGGTGCAGACTCAGGCAGCGTGATCTGGATAATGCCGCGATCGCTGCTGCTAGCGCCATCCACAGATAGGCGGCTTTGATACAGCGTATTGTTGTCTTCGTCTTGTAGAACAAACTCCAGCGGCGTTGTTGCCAGCGAATAGGGCACAAAAAACCAAAAAGAAGGATGCGCCTGCACCGTCAAACTAAAAACATCAGCGGACTGGCTGCCCGAAGACTGTTGCTTTAAGCCTGTTGTTTCTACATCTGTTGCTTCTGTATCAAGCAGTCCCTCCGACTGAGAAAAAGGAACCAGCGCCGTGAGGGGTGGCTGACCCGCCAAATCGCAACTGCCTCTGCTAGCCCCGCCTTGTCGTCTGCCAGGAGGCCGCCCCCGATCTGGGGCCACAGGCGCTACAAACTGAAGCGGCGCAGTCGGCAGCCTTGGGGAAACCAAAACCGCCGGGCCGGTCTGAGCGGGTTCAAGTGAGTCTGCTTTGGCCACACCTACTGGCAATAGTACGAGTAGGCCCAGGAGCGAAAAAATCATCCGAGGGGGGGTCATGACGAGGTCTCTAGAAAATTTGGTAGAGCGGTCGTAGAAGCTGAGCGATTGAGCAACAGCGATGAACGCCTGAGCGCGTAGGTAGTGGTGGCTACGGCAACGGGTGCGATCGCAGCAGGCACCCAGGGCACCCACAGACAAGCCCTAGACAATAGCAGCCAGCAAAGGCCAAAAAGTGCAACTTCGCTGACTAGCAAGCCTAAAAGCAGCTTAGCAAGAAAATGATTTCGGCCACTGGCGATCGCGATCATCAGCAGGCTCCCCAATCCAGCCCAAGACCCGATCCAAAGCACGTTGCCCCACAGCGGCCAGGTCTGAATAAAGGGGCGATCGTCTAGCACAGCGCTCAGCAGCTGGCTGACCATATGAGCCTGCATCACCACGCCTCTAGTTTCTTTATCCGCGCCCTTGCTATAGGGGGTCAGCCAGCGGTCATCGTCAAAGCCGCTAGCCGTGCTGCCGATAATGACAATGCGATCGCGAATCGACTCTGGAGACACCTTTCCCGACAAAATCTCCGTCAGCGTAATCTGCTCAGCAATCTCTTCTAGCCTCGGCAGACTGCGATAGTTCAGCAGCATCTGCCAGCCCTGATCAGGACTATTGACATAGCCCCCATCGTTGCGATCAAAAGGCTTCAGCAGTACCTTGTCATCTAGCTTCAGCTCGCCGCTATCCGTAAACTCAGCCGCGATCCCCATCGTCGAGAGATAGTGCAGCGTCAGCAGCATCGCCAATCCATACTCAGTCCTACAGGGCGACACCGGATCGGGTCGTAGCGATATCAGCTGCTTTCTAACAACGCCATCCGGGTCAGTCAGATAGTCACTAAACCCCACCCTGCCGCTATTCGCCATTTCTGGTGCCGGTGGAATCCCCTCACTCCCCGCTGCGATATCTCGGCTCTTACACACCCCAAAAAGATTAGACTGCGTTGCTAATGCCGACGCTAGCTCGGGCTGGTTTGCTCTTGCTGGATAGTCTCTGTAAATGTCTAACCCGATCGTACGCGGCCCCATCTGATTGAGAATCGTCAGCAGCTGTAGCAAATCGCCATCGGCCAAAGACCCCCTTCTATCCTCAGGGTCTTGAGCCTGCAAGTCTGCATCTGTCACCGTCACCAGCGCCAAACGAGAATCTGCGCTTTCCCTTGGCCGTAGCCCCATCAGCCGATCAAAGGCCCGCAGCTCCGACGGTTGAAAAAAGCCAAAGGCGCGAAGTAGCAGCAGCAAGACTGTCGTCACCACGTACGCAGCTCCCACTAAACGATACTGTCGGTCGGCCTTTTGGGGGGCTGGCGCTCGTAGCGTCTGCCAGGTCGGCGGCTCCTCGGCTGGATTTTGATAGAGCGTCGGTAGCCAAGAAGCGCAGGGAAACTCATCTTCTAGACTCTGAAGCTTTTCTCGCGCCTCGTGGACAGAGAGGGCCAAAGACTCACCCCGCGAGAACGTATCGAGAAAGGACTGCAAAAACCGGTGGGCCACCACATCGGGGACGGGTTCGCGCATCACTAGTATCTGCGAAATTTGCAGATCGGCTAGAGCGTAGGCTAGACCCAGGCCGTCGCAGGAGTTGAAAATAGCGATTTTAAGGCCGCGTTCTACCGCCTTTTTGAGCGGGTTTTTCAGAGAGGACAGAATCAAGGGCGTGGCTGCGCTGACATACAGCTCGCCATTAGTCGGCGGCGAAAAATAGTTCGTCTGCCGCACTTCTTCAGGCAAAGACGCCTGTACAGACTCTCTGAGCGATTTGGTAGCGCTGTGCCCAGCAAAAAATAGAATATCCCAGCCCGCTGGCTCCCACAGGCGATCGCTTAGAGTCTGAAGATCGGGTTCGATTACAAAATGGACTTCGGCATTGGGTAGGCGATCGAGCAGGTCTCGATCGGTTTTGAGATCGATGCCCTGACTTTGGCCGATGATGGCGAGAATGCGAATGGTGCTGCGGGTGCTAGGAGCCGTTGGGGTGTGTCTTTCGTAGGTGGCGGCGCTGAGGGTGATTTCTAGTCTGGGATAGCGATCGCAAATTTCCCACAGATGCCAGGGCAGTCGCTGCACAATTCCCGGCTCAGTCTGCAAAATCAGTCGCACGGCGTCGGCTGCATTCAGGTGCTCTAGCAGCTTGTCGTGAATGGGCCGAAACGAATCTGCGTGCAGCCATTGATTAAAGGCAGCGCATAGCCGATCGGCCAGATCGCCGCAGTCATCCAGGCGTGAAACGTTCGTCGCATAGGGCACCGGATCGCGCTCCAGGCGACTAGCCGCGCCCATCTGCCGATAGGCCACCTGCCACTGCTGATAGAGTGACTGTAGATGAGGCGCAGCAGGCAATCTACCTGAAATATCGACAGACGGTACTGCGCCTTCCTCACCCATCAGCAAAGTGACCAAGAATCCTGATGTCAGGCTACCTTCATTCAATTTTAAGGTGACCCTTCTGTCCATGACACGACTTCAGCGGCGAGTTTAATCCATCAATCGTAGAGGCATACAGTGCTTGAATAGCTATGGCCCAGATCTGATGCGGTTTGGATTTGGTAAGCTTCGGAGCAGATATTCTCTGGTGTAGACGTAGCTTACCAGTCATCGCTCCGAGTCATTATCAAACCAACTTTTCTAAGTATTTGTAAAGTCCTTGCAGAAAACTTTAGGGATACGCTGAAAGGTCATGAAGATATTGCTGAAATACAACTAACTTTTGTCTGGCAATCTCTGAGGTAAGTGCATCTACGAATTCGCGCCTTTTCGTGACTCTGATCTTCTCTCTCTTAATCTCTTTCCTCAAAGAACACAACCAATGAGTATAAAGCCCTCAACCACACGCCGTATATTAGCCGTCATTCTAGTCATCATCCTGCTTCTGTCCGACAGTTCTCCAGCATATGCAGCTCACAGAATCCGTGGCGATCGAGGTAACGGCGGCGATGTGATTTCGTGTAGCCAAGATCCAACCTGCGATCCCCAGATTATAGAAGGTGTCGGTACTATCAACCAAAAGCCTCTAACCGTTCAAGATATGCGATCAGCTCAGCCCAACTTGATCAAAGGTATCAAGGGTGGTTCTACCAATCCAGCCGATATCGTAGCGCTTGTTAACAATGCTATTACCGTTTGGGAAAGTGCCTTTGATGATTCAAGCCTTCCAAGGTTTAAGGTGACCGTTGGCTGGGCTGACTTTGGCATTGACAGCCAAACCCATACTGATGGAGCCCTTGTCGGTAGTCTCGTCGGGGGTGTGAAAACGACGGGCAAAGCCGATTCAAAAGAACTCAAGCAGCTAGGTCAATCCGCCTCGACCGACTATCCATCTGTAGAAGATGAAGTCGTCGCCTTGCACATCTGCGGAGCACCGGGCAAGCCTGCTTCGAGCACCTGTAGTGAAGCCGATCGCAATGAAGCAACCATCTTGTTCAACAGTAATTTGCTGAGCGTTCGTCAAATCGATGAAATGGGTCAATCGAAGGAAGTTCCGATCAAGTTATTCTTGGATACCGATCCATTTAGCTCGTCTGTCTTTGGCTCTCTCGCAGAGATTGCAGCCTCACCGACTAGAATCCAGCAAAGCCCAGCGCTGTTAAGCAAGATGCCCGATGCCTACGTGATTGATTTGTTTACAGTTGCGCTACACGAGGTGGGCCATGCGATGGGCTATTCTCAGGTAAACAAGCAGGTCAAGGGCGTACCAGCGTCTTCTCATATTGGCAATACAGATGTGCCTGATGTGCTGAGTCCCTATGTGCCGTTTTCTACTCGAAAGTGTCCTTCCGTGCGAGATGTAACGGAGCTAGCCGCCGTTGGATCGTATATGCCTAGCGCAGAGCCTTATCAGCTAGTGTCTGATAACCCCTGTCTGGTTGCTCTAGCCGATCGACACGGGTCCGGGAAAGGCCCGTCTGACAAGGGTCAGCTCGGTAAAAATAAGCTAGGACTTAGCAAGATTTGGCAGTTCATCATTAAGGAGATCCCGATTTTCTCTGTAGGCGCTTAATCTATCGGCGGGCGAATGCGTTGGCCGGTCGCTATAGATTTGTAGTGAGGTCGTTATTTCTGTAGACAGGACTTGGTAGGGTTATCTATAGCTCTACCTAGCTGCTTCCAGCTTTTGTAAGCACCCGTCTTTGTAAGCAGATGATAGCCATGCCGCTTAGTAACGTTTCCTTCAATGATGCGGGTTCAGTATCGCGATCTGTCCTACGGCATCGCTTTTTAATCTTTGCTTTGGTACTGGCTTCATCAATTCTTTCACTGCTAAAAGCAACAGACGCGACGGCGCAGGTTGTGGGCGATCAGACGCTATCTGGCAGCGAAAATACCCACGCAGTTCTTTTGGATGGCACCTACGAAATCACGAACGGTTCGATCAGGGGGGCTAGTTCAGAACTGTTATTTCATAGCTTCGATAGCTTTTCGATTGAGGCTGGGCAGACGGCTGAGTTTGTAATTGATAAAAGCATCAGCACTATTTTTAGTCGAATAACGGGCGGCAGCCTTTCACAGATTGATGGAACAATCAGCGCAGATGTAGCTAATCTTTTCTTTATCAATCCGGCGGGCGTGGTTTTCGGTCCGGAGGCATCTGTTGAAGTCGGTGGCTCTGTGATGATCAGTACTGCTGAGGCGATCACTTTCGGCAAGGATAGCGAGTTTAGCGCTGCCCATCCTCAACCTGTGCCTTTGCTGAGGGTAAGTCAGCCGATTGGACTATCTCTGGGGGAAACGTCTAGAGATATTTCTATTGACGGTGCGTTTCTCGAGGTTGACTTGAGTGAAACTGTTTTGTTTGTGGGCAATGGCATCACATTTACAGACGGCGGTATTATTGCTCCTTCAGGTCAAGTTGAGCTGATCAGTCTAGCGCCCGGTAGCAGACTTAACGTTTTGCCTGCAAATGATACGCTGATCTCACGTTTAGACACAGTAGAAGCAATAGACACAGAGGAAGAAAGGCTTAGGGCTACCAATTTGCGAGAAGAATTCCGAGATATTCAACTGCTGGCAGGTGGCTTTGTAGATACTAGCGGAGAAGACGATAGTGCGAGCGGTCGAATTCTGCTAAGGGGCCGCCAAATCGATCTCCAAGGCGGTGAAGTTGTGAGTTTCAACTTTAGTGATTTGCAAGGGGGTGACCTTTCTATCTTTGCTTCAGCGGGGCTGAGTGTGGATGACGATTCTCTGATATCAACAGAAATTTTAGGATCGGGTGATGGTGGCGATATTTTGATAGAGGTGAGGGGGGCTTTTGACCTGCTAGGGAGGAGTCGGCTGCGATCGCAAGTCAGACAAGAGGCAACGGGTGCGGCGGGCTCGATGACGATACGGGCTGGTCAATTGAGTATTCGAGATGGCTCAGAAGCGTCTACTTCTGCGCTTGGAGAGGGTTTAGGCGGGACTTTAACTATAGAGGTTCCCAATGGCACAGTAGAAGTTTCCGGTGTTTCTCCGATTAGAAGCAGCCGACTAATTTCAAGAACAGTTGGAAGCCAGCCTGCTGGAGCCATCGAGATCGTCGCTAAAAATCTGCTGGTGCGCTCGGGCGGACAGATTGATGCGGGTACCAGCGGCAGTGGTAACAGCCCAGGGATTGTGATCAGGGTCGCTGAATCTGTTCTAGTAGGGGAGGAATTGGATGGTATTGCTAGTGCTATTACCTCATCTAATACTGGAGGCAGTACTGGCGATGTTGGTACGATTGATCTTTCTGCAAGACATCTCCAGATCGCCAATGGTGGCCGAATCTTTACCAGTACAAATGGATCGGGCCAAGGGGGTGATTTGATAGTCGACGCCGAAGAGGTTGTTCTATCTGGTTCGGGGAATGCTCTCGATGGCTTGTTTGGCTTGTTCGCCAGAACAGAAGGCTCCGGGGATTCAGGACGATTGGATCTGACGACAGGGTCGCTGACGGTGCGCGACGGCGCGCGGCTGACTGTCAGCACTGACGATGATGCGCCGATTGAAAATCTTGGCACCGTTAGGGATGCGGTGATTACGGCGAATACAGTCGTGCTAGATGGCGGCAGTATTACGGCAGAGTCTCGCTCGCGCAACGGTGGCAATCTGATCTTTAATGTGCGAGATTTTTTACTGTTGCGTAACGGCGGCTTGATTTCGGCAACAGCAGGTACGGCGGCAGCTGGAGGCGACGGTGGCAATGTCAGCATTACGTCGCCAACAGGCTTTATCCTAGCGATTCCCGATGAAGACAGTGACATTCTAGCTAATGCGTTTTCTGGGACGGGCGGCAATATCAGCATCAATACTCAGAGCATCATCGGCCTAGAAGCGCGCCGAGCGATCGCAGATAACGGCACTAACGATATTGATGCCAGCTCCGAGTTTGGCATTAATGGCACGATTATCCTAAACAACCTCGAACTCGATCCGACTGAGGGCATTATCGAGCTTCCGGCTGAGGCAGTATCGCCAGGACAAATCGCCGAGCGCTGCCTGGCAGATAGCACCGGGCAAAATGCTTTTGTGGTAACGGGACAGGGAGGTGTGACGCCTGGTCCTGGAGACATTGTTCGCAATGAGGCTCTAACCGTTGATGTAGCGACTACCGTGACGACTGATATGGCAGTTGTTGAAGCCGATGGCGATCGCTTCAGAGATGCGTCTGTGGACACTTCATCCGTGGACACTTCATCCGTGGACACCTCGCCTAGAGCCACTATTGTTGAGGCGAACGGCTGGCGACGAGATCAAGAGGGTACGGTCGTCTTTGTTGCCTCAGATCCACTCGCTGCTACTACGGATAGCGCTCACTATCACTCTTGTCTGAATCAAACGCTCGTTCAAAGAGAATGAACAGAGCTGAGGATAATAAAAGATGAAACTATCAAAACATAGAATACTAGCGCTGACTATCGGTTTTTGTTTGTCTTTGGCTTTGAGCTTCACGCCTTCTCACTTCTCAAGTATTTCAACGCGGGCAGTCGCTCAAGCTGATGCTTCTAGCGTCTCAAGCTCTCGGCTCTTAGAACAGATCGCCCAGGCGCGAGAACTACAGTCGCTGGGATTCTACCGCCGCGCATTGCTTCGGCTAGAAACTTCTAACCTTTGGGAACAGCCGGATTCTGTTCCTAAGGTGAAGGGACTGCATCTGCTGGCAGACCTTCAGCGTACGACTGGCGATCTATCTGCGGCTAAGACGACGATAGAAAGAACAATGGCGATCGCACAAGCCCTCAACGCTCAAAATCCAGACACAGTCAAGATTGCGCCGCTGCTCCTTAGCCTGGGTCATGTCGCTGCGGCGGCTGGAGAGGTAGATCAGGCGATGGAGCACTATCAAAGGGTGAGTGTGATCGCGACTACGCCGCAGTTGAAATTGCGATCGCAGCTCAGCCAGCTCCCGCTTCTTAGAGAATCTTTGATTGGAGAAATTGACAGCCAGCAGCTCGAAAGGCTTTGCGCAGATATCCAGGCGCTAATAGAGCGCCTGCCCGTCAACCAAATCACCGTAAATGCGCGTTTGGAGCTGGCTCGCTATCAGATAGAAGATTACCCCGTAGAAGATTCCAGGCAAAACAACGTCAATGCGTCTCAGTCAATCGCCCAGAACCTAGCACTTGCTTATCAGCAAGCTCAAGCGCTATCAGACAGTCGCGCCGAATCCTATGCGTTGGGCTATCTAGGTAAGCTGTATCTCAAGCAGCAGCAGCCCGCCGATGCACAAGTTGCCTTGGCAAGAGCGTTAGAGATTGCCAGAGCGTTGTCGGCTCCCGATCTGGCCTATCAGTGGCAGTGGACGTTGGGCAGAGCGTATAGACAGCAGGATAAAAGAGCGCTGGCGCTAGATTATTACGAGCAGGCAGCGAATAGCCTGGAGACACTGAGGGGGAATTTGATTGCGATCGCGCCCAACCTGCGATTTGACTTTAGAGAAAGAGTAGAGCCCGTCTACCGAGAGTGGGTTGATTTGCTCCTACGTCGAAGCGCAGGGTTAACCACGCCCAAAAACCTCGAAAAAGCCCAGCTCGCCATCGAATCCCTGCGGCTCGCCGAGCTCGAAAACTACTTTGCACAGCCCTGCATTCCCCTGAGCCAAGACATCGGTAAGGTCATCGAAAACACCGTCTCTCCTACCGCCGTCCTCTATCCTATTATTCTCTTTGATCGCCTCGAAATCCTGCTCAAGCTGCCGGGCCAACCCCTTCAGCAGTACACCGTTCCCATCGCTCAGCAGGCGCTAGAAACACTCCTCGACCAGCTCCAGGCCAATCTCCGCCTGCCCTTCTCGATCAACCAGCTCAAAACACTCTCAGCCGAACTCTACGACCTACTCATTCGCCCTACGCAGAGTACACTTGCAGACAACAATATCGACACGCTTGTCTTTGTTCTAGATGGTTCCCTGCGCAATGTGCCGATGGCCGCGCTCTATGACGGTCAGCAATACCTAATCGAAAACTACAGCATTGCCCTCGCCCCCGGACTACAGCTCGTAGCCCCCGAGCCAATCGCGACCAAAGGGCTGACCACCCTAATTGCGGGACTCAGCGAAGCTCGCCATGGATTCTCAGATCTGCCTTTTGTTGTAGAAGAAATTTCTCAGGTGCAACAAACAACCCGCAGCCGCGTTCTGCTCAACGAAGACTTCACCGAAGCCAGATTCACGACGCTGCTCAACGACGCTGTTTACCCAGTGGTACATCTAGCCACTCACGGGCAGTTCAGCTCTAACGCTGAAGAGACCTTTATTCTCGCCTGGGACAAACCCATCAAAGTCAACGAGCTAAACACCCTGCTGCGCCAAAGCGACCAAAACCGCCAAAACGCTATAGAATTGCTCATTCTCAGCGCCTGTGAAACGGCCTTGGGCGATAGACGCGCCGCCCTAGGCCTAGCTGGCGTCGCTGTGCAAGCGGGAGCCCGTAGCACGCTAGCGACCCTCTGGAACCTAGATGACGAAACCGGCGCACTTTTCTCTAATTATTTCTACCATGCGCTTCAGCAGCCAAATACCTCAAAAGCTCAGGCGCTAAGAGCTGCCCAGCTTCAGATCCTAGAAGGTGAGTCGTCCCAACATCCCCGCTTTTGGGCTTCACATATCTTGTTGGGCAACTGGCTATAGCGACGTTGACTGCTGTCCGAAGGGGCAAAGATCGAGAATGACGCAGCGATCGCACTCCGGTTTTCGATAGTAGCAGCACCGCTGCCCGTGCAGCATCAGCACTTCATGGTTGTCGTACACCTGCTGAGCCGTCCAATCTTCCGGTAGCTGCGCTTCAAGAATCACGTGAGAAGGGCCAACCGAGACTTTTGCCGGAATCAGCCCTGTTCTAACGGCCACCCGATGATGGTGACTGTCGACCGGTAGGGCTCTGCGCCGCAAAGTGCTAAACGCTAGGACGGCGGCGCTGGTTTTGGGTCCGACGCCCGTTAGCGTTTCTAACCAGGCTCTAGCTTCTGTCACAGAAATATCGGTGAGGAAATCAACCGAGAGCGTTCCTCTTTCTTCCGTGATTTGTGTCAGAATCTGTTGAATGCGCGGCGCTTTTTGCTCCGGCCAGGTGCAGGGTGCGATCGCCTTTTTCACCTCATCAGTATCAGCATCTCGAACTGCTTCCCAGCTTGGAAACGCGGCTCTTAGCTGTTTGAACGCCTGCCCCGAATCCTTGTTCTTAGTCCGATGAGAAAGTAGAGAAGAGACAAGCTCACTTAGCGGGTCTAGATTATGAAAGTAGGCGATCGGGCAGCCGTACTCAACGCAGAGCTTTTGGTGGATTGCGATCGCCTTGTCGTTGAGATTTTCACTTTGGTCAGTGGTGAGGCTAAGTTGCAAAAGAGTGTTTGGGTAAACGCGGTTAGATAACACAATACTGAGCGGCGCTATTCGCCGCATCTGTCTATGGACTATCGTTTATGTGCTACCAAATGCTACAGAACAAACGGATGAAATAAAGATGATTACTTTTTCTGAACAGCGAAATATTGCTATTGAGCAAATTCTCCCTATCTACGAATCAAACGGCTGGTCCTCGGCGAAAAAACCTAAACTGTTGCATCAGGCACTGCTCAACGCTCATTCGCTAGTCTCGGCTTGGCATGATACGAGACTAGTAGGCATTGGGAATGCAATTTCAGATGGATTCTTGGTAGTTTACTACCCTCACCTGTTGGTTCATCTCGACTATCAGGGGCAGGGGATTGGCCACAGAATCATGGAAATTCTAAAGCAGCGGTATGAGGGAATGCATATGCAGATGCTGGTTGCTGATGGGGACACGACTGAATTTTATAAGAAATGCGGATTCACTAGGGCTAGCAAAACAGAAGCCATGTGGATATACGCAGGTGACGACCACTAAAGGACTTGTATAGCGCACAATCTCAAGCTGATGCCGATCTAAATAAAGAGGCGTTGTGCTCATAAGTGAGATAATTCATGGTGTTGATTTGGCGTAGTCCATGATTCTAGAAGTTGCAATCCTTGATGTCAAACCTAATTTATCTTCCGAATTTGAGGCTGCTTTTAAGATAGCTTCAACCATAATTGCGACGATGCCGGGTTACGTTTCTTATGAACTTCAATGCTGTGTAGAAACTTCAAACCGCTATATTCTGCTGGTACGCTGGCAAAGACTAGAAGATCATACGATTGGGTTTCGACAATCAGGTCAGTATCAGGAGTGGTGCTCCTTGCTGCATCATTTCTACGAACCGTTTCCGATCGTAGAACACTACAGATCTATAGATCTATAAGTTGAAGCACGAAGCTAATCTTCGTTTAGTGGGTGGAAGCATTAGAGACAAATTTTTGGCTGACAGTCTCTATTTTAGAACGTAGCCAGACTTGATCGGGGTGATTTTGACTGCTCTGGTGCCAGCGCATAAAAACGGAGAAACCTTTGATGGCGATGGGAGGCGGCAGAGTTTTGAGGGTCTGCATTTGAGCGAAGCTTTCTGCAACTCGCTTTGCTAGGGTAGCGACTAAGTCTGTTTGAGCCAGGATGAACGGGGCTACTAGGAAATGAGGAACAGAAACGGCAACGTGGCGCGATAGGTTTTGCTGGCTTAGAATCTGGTCAATTCTTCCGGTGCGATCGCCCCCCACAGATACCAACAAATGATCCGCCTTCACATATTGCCGTATAGAAATTTCGCTGCCGATATGCGGATGTGCCTGACGACAAACGCATACGAACGATTCTTCAAATAGCTTCTGTGAATGGTGCCAGGGGATATCTTCAGGAAATACACCGCAGATGACATCGACGTTGCCCTCATCCAACAGCTTCAGGAGCCTATCGCGTTCACCGGTTCTGACTTGGATAGCTATGTGAGGCGCTTCGACCTGAAGGGTTCTGAGCAAATCGGGTAGGAGCAGAAAGGCGGTGTAGTCAGTCATGCCGATGGAGAAGATGCGATCGCTAGTGACAGGATCAAAAGTTTTGGGTCGCGTCAATGCCGCGTCGATTTGTTGCAGGGCGGGCTGAATTTGTTTGGCTAGGGCGATCGCTACAGGCGTCGGTTGAAAGACACCTCCGGCCCGAATAAATAGGTCATCCTTTGTCATCTTTCTCAGACGAGCAAGCGCATTACTAGTAGCAGGCTGACTTAGCCCTATTCGCTCACTAGCTCTTGTCAAATGCCGTTCAGCCATCAACGCATCGAACACTATCAACAAATTGAGATCCCAGCCTAGAAGATTCACAGCGTGAATAAAACCTATACGAAACATCTATGGCAAGAATACAGCGATTTATCGACAATAGGAAGCATTTGCACTCACTGCAAGACACTCTATTTGACTTCTGAGGGCATGAGGATCAAGTTGATCTACCAGCCCACGATGACTCAAAAACAACTCCCTAAACAATTCAGGAAAGAAAATGGTTGATAACAACACAATATTAATTGCGGGTGCCACTGGCACCAATGGCAGAGCCTTGAGCGAGCGGCTAGCTGCATCTGGATACTCTGTGCGGGCATTAGTGCGCAACATCCAATCGGCTCAATCTCTAGCTCAGCCCAATGTTCAATTGTTTAAAGGCGATCTCAACGATCCTGCTTCTCTTACTTCAGCATTTGAAAATGTTGATCGAGCATTTATTGCCACGGCAATCGTACCTAACACTGTTGAACTCTTCCAGAACTTTTATAATGCTGCTAAAGCAACAGCTGGTGCGCATATTGTTAAATTCTCTGCGCTAGGTGCTGGTGATAATGCAAGATCAGTCGTTCAGCAGCAGCATACTGAAAGTGATGAAGCCTTGATTGCATCGGGTCTACCATACACAATCTTGCGACCGAACTCGTTCTATCAAAATATGCTCTGGTCGGCAGACTCCATTCGAGCGACCGGACAGTTTTATCTCCCCTTTGCTGAGGCCAAGCAGTCACTAGTTGATGTCCGCGATCTGGCCGGGGTCGCCTTTCAGGCCTTTACTGAAGCAGGACACCGAGGCAAAATCTACGAGTTGACTGGTCCAGAAAGCCTCTCGTATCACGATGTAGCTCAGCAGCTAAGTACCTTGATTGGGAAGGAGGTTGCATATGTTCCTACCTCAAACGAGGCGGCTTTGCAGGGAATGCTCGACTCAGGAATGCCTGAATGGACAGCCAAGGCGCTTGCAGAACTATATGGCGTGTTTGCCACTGGCGATTTCGCAAATACAAATAACAACATTCAAACAATTACGGGGCAGTCTGCAACAACATTTTCAGCTTGGGCTAACGAACACAAATCCGCATTTACTTAATGGCTTTGCCTCTTTTATGAGGAGATTACAGGGTTTTTAAGACACATGCCTGTGAAGCAGACTGGATGATGATCAGACCTACTGTTGAATCCGATCACGATGCCTTGATGGCGCTAGCTGCCGCCTGTCTTTTTGACTCGGAGCAGATCGAACTTCTTTCTGAGATGTTGAGATCACCCGGCGAGGAAGATGTCTGGTTCACGGATGATGATGGAACGGCTTCAGTAGGGGGTAGCCTATATGGCTCCTGAAAAAATGACATACGGGGCTTGGAACCTCTACTGGATAGCTGTCCACCCTGACCAACAGCGTCAAGGGCGAGGGCAGGCGATTTTGAGCTACGTTCGCAGTGGCTAGTTGACAGAGGCGAGCGTATCCTTTTAGTCGAAACCGCAGGTACTAATGACTTTGACTATGTACGCAAGTTTTACACCAACAACGGTTTCGAGAACGAAGCTCGAATTCGCGATTTTTACGATGCTGGGGCCGATAAAATTGTATTCCGCAAGTCGATTGCTTCGATTAGCGCATAATCGAGTCGCTGTAATAGAACACGGCGAATTAGTCGGCTAAATTCTCTAGAGCTGTATCGTCCGGTGCGTCCAGCCGTTCTACGTGATGCGTTGTCTATGCGATACCGTCGGTTTTGTAGATGCTTTTTTAAATAGATCTACGAATCTACCGCTTTTGGGTGATGCCCTACTTTTCTTAATATGTCAATATGTCAAAGTAGATATATTCAATACAAATAATTTATGAACAGTAAGTCTAGCTCTTCTAACTTGGTCAGCAGATACTTGAAGGGAATTGGTCGCTTCCCTTTGCTGACTCACGAGCAAGAAATTACTTTGGGAAAAACCGTACAGCAGCTAATGAGCCTTGAGTCTATCCGAGAGGAGCTGACTGAGTCGATGGATAGAGAGCCCACCTTGTCAGAATGGGCGCAGGCAGCGGATTTTTCTCCAGAGGATTTGGAGAAAACGGTTGAAGTTGGCCAGCGAGCAAAAGACAAGATGATGCGCTCGAACTTGCGCTTAGTGGTGTCGATTGCGAAGAAGTACCGGGGCAGTAAGCTCGATATGATGGATTTGATTCAGGAAGGTAGCCTGGGTCTGTGCCGAGGGGTTGAGAAGTTTGACCCGCTCAAGGGGTACCGATTCTCGACGTATGCTTACTGGTGGATTCGTCAGGCAATCACGCGGGCGATCGCAGATACAGGCAGAACTATCCGCCTGCCTATCCACATCAACGAAAAGCTGTCCAAAATCCGAAAAGCTCAGCGTGAAGTTTCTCTAGAGCAAGGCCGTCCTGCGACCGTTTCTGAAGTTGCGCAAAGGGTGGACATTCCTGTTGAGAAAGTCAGAGAGCTGCAAAGGCAGAGCAGACTACCGCTGTCGCTGAATATGCGAGTCGGCAGTGAGCAGAGCACAGAGCTAGGCGCACTGCTCGAATCAGAGGGGCAGTCTCCAGAGGACTATGCAACGCAGAGCCTTTTGAAGCGAGACATAGGCCAGCTTCTGGCTAAATTGACTGATAGACAAAGAGATGTCATCAGTATGCGTTTTGGTTTGGATGACGGCAAGAAAAAGACGTTGGCGCAGATTGGCGACAATCTAGAAATTAGCAGAGAGCGCGTTCGTCAGATCGAGCGCAAAGCACTACGGACACTGCGCCGGACTGGTACCGGTCTAAAGGAATATACAATGGCTAGCTAAGAATGGCTAGCCAAGGATGCTTAGGAATGAAGATTTAATAAAAGCCGCTTTCGCGGACCGGTGGGTTTTGGCTTCGACTGCGCTCAGCCATCGTAAGTTGCCGTTACCGAACCCTGAGCGTAGTCGAAGGGTGGCCGGGTAGAGATCAGCAGGTTATTTAATCCTCGATCCTTAGCTAGGATAGACAAAGCAAGGTTGACGCTTTTGACAGGGCGAATCGGGCAGTCAATTTGGTGGTTTGTCCTACGGCAGATGCCCTGATAAAACTTTTCTAGAATAATGAGCGGACGGCTTTGCTGCTGGCGCTCATTTTTTTTGACTAGACTTTGTGGATGAAGTGAACAAAATTTCTGTCTTGACGATAACGCGCGATCGCACTAGCCATCTCAAGAATTTATTAGAAGGACTCGCTCGTTCTAGCAGGCTACCGGACAATTGCGTTGTGGTCCATATGAACGAGCCAGCGAAACCTCTAGGTGATTGGCCTTTTGAGTGTCATCACTATCGATATGATGGTCGGTATGATGGTAGCGAGATTGCTTTACCACTCGCTCACGCCCGTAACTTTGCAGCTCAAAACGCTACGGGAGATCTACTGCTGTTTTTGGATGTGGATTGCATTCCAGGTGCGGCGCTAGTAGAAGAATATGAAAGGGCTTGTGTGCGATCGCCCGCAGCCATCACTATGGGCGCTGTCCGCTATTTGCCAAATAAAGTAGACCTTGATTGGAGTGATACAACAGAAGCTTTCCTTCGATCTCAAAGTAAACCAAACGCTAAGCGAGATATCTCTAATTTGACCCAACCGTCATTAGAGTCTAACTACGGCCTGTTTTGGTCGCTTTCTTTTGCGCTACATCGCTCAGTTTTTGATCGGATAGGCGGATTTAGCGAGGGCTATCCTGGCTATGGCGCAGAAGATACGGATTTCGCCTGGAAAGCTAGGGCGCAATCTGTTCCTTTGCTATGGGTACCGCAAGCGATCGCGTACCATCAATACCATCACAGCACTGTTCCACCCTGGCGTCATTTTCACAGCATTGTTCATAATGCCAGAGTCTTCTATCAGCGCTGGAACGAGTGGCCGATGGACTCCTGGCTGAAAGTGTTTGCAGATGAGGGCTATATCGAGTGGTCGTTAGAGGGCGATCGGATAGAGGTGCTGCGATCGCCCTCGGTTTAGTCTGAGGGCTCTAATCGGCGGCATCTTCTTGTAATGGCTGCGATATGTTGAGCGGCTCGCTTGGGAGCGTCCGCATCTTGAAGCGGCTGCCAGCGACTTGGAGAAAGTGCGATCGCCCGCTGCCAGAGGCCAGGCCACTCGGCAGGCTCAGGCCACCCTTTTGAAACGATACTCAATTCCTTTGACGCTATCACTGCCGCCTTGCACTCCTGCTCATCAAAATACCTCGGCGCTGGAATGGAGATAGAAGGCACGCCCGCTGCCCCAATCTCCATAGTGGAATTGTGGCCAGCGTTGGCGATAACTAAATCCGCGTGACACAGGTAGGGCCACACGTCCTTGACCAGGCCCGGAGAATGAACAAACGGTGAGGCGATCGCGTCTGCTCCTAGAAAATGCCACTGCCACTGCGGTGTAGCGATCGCTGCCGTAGCCACATCCTTTGGTGTGATTTGGGTACCCCCAAAGCCGGTCATCACTAGAATATTGGGCCTTTCTGTTGAATAGCCAGACGGCGCTTCTGTTGCTTTTTCTCTACCTGCAAATCGGCTAAACCCACCGCTGTAGAAAGTCTTTTCTTTAATCCACTGGGGGCAGTCCGACTGTTCTAATTCTTCAGAGAAAGGGGCTATTAAAGAACAGGCCCAATCGTAAGCTAGCGTATGTCCTTTGTCCCATCTTTTGCCGTGCTGCCTGCTGTAGATAACCGGAATACCACACATTCTAGCTAGGACAGAAGCCTCTAACCCAACGTCTGAGACTAGCAGATCCGGCTGCCAACGGCTTAAAAAAGAGACCATTGCCACGGTAAATGGCGTATTGTCTCCGTGGTTAACCAAAAAGTCGTGGTAGTCGTGAGCAGTCTGTTGCTGCACGAATGGATTGTGCGACTTGGGTCCGTATGCAGGGACGCTTACCTGTTCTACCGGGCGTCCTCCTATATCACCAATTTTTGGAGGCCCATTCATGCCGACGGCAGCTAGTTCAAAGTCCGAAGGGAGGTGGGGGGCGATCGCCTCAAATCGCCGACAGTGTCCGGCTCCCTGCAAGTTCAGATAGAAAGCAACTCTCATAGTCTAGCCTGTGGTTCTTTTTCCACGCCACTGTAGACTGTTTTGATTCAGCTGACTGACTGTTTCTGGGTGATACAACATATTGTTTGCGATCGCGATCGCCCGCCCCAACTGCTGCTCGTCTAGCTGCTTGTAAGCAGGCAGCTTTCGCGACAGGTGATCGTACCAGCATCCTTCAAACAAATTATCCAACACGATTCTGGCAAAACAATGATTGAACCGAACTGGCATGGAAACCTGTTTTGCCTTTTCCGGTAGATGGTGGTTGATTAGCTGCAAGTATTGTTCTCTTAACGCTTCTATGGATGCTTCTTCGGTTGCTGAAGTGATGTTCATCGGAAGTTCGTTGTCTTCTATGGTGTTTATTCTAATGCTGGCGTGCCTGTATCTAGAGCGGTGATCATTTGAACTAATCCATCTACTAGGCGATCGCGCTCCAAAGGCAAAATCTCGTCGCCATGCAGCACATTCTGAACCAACAGATAGTGAACAATCGAACCCACAAAAATCCGCGCGGTTACCATCGGATCGCGAAGCTGAAGCTGCGTTTGGGTGGCTAGATACCTGGCGAAGTTTTCAATAATCGGCTTCTCAATCTCTCGGACAAACCTCTGTGCCAGAAAGGGAAACCGCTCTGACTCTCCCACGATCAGCCGCATCAGATTTATCAACGCCTGATCGTGCCCAAAATCGTCGGTCACAAAGGTAGCAATTTGCCGCAGTACTTCGTCAGGCGGACGGTGATTTTCCGTACTGGCTAACAACCGTCGCCGCATCTGTTGATTGCGCTCGGTGAGCTGTTGCACTAGCGCAAAAAATAGCCCTTCTTTATCTTGAAAGTATTTGTATAGCGTTGGCTTAGAAACCTTGGCCTCTTTTGCAATTCGGTCCATACTGGCAGCGGCATACCCTTGACTCGTAAATACAGACAATGCCCCTGCCAAGATCACCGCTGCCTTCTCAGGATTTTGGCTAGCCAGTCGTCCTGATAGAGTAGCGGGTTCGGTTTTTGACAAAGGATTCACTCAGATAGCTCCACAGAATGTGCCTCTAGCATGACAGAAGTAAGGCGAATTTGTGTGACGGCAAAAGAGACCTTGACTTTACTAAACGGTTTAGTAGTATAGAGAGGCGCTACCATGTTGAATTCTTACGAGCAGGGCTCTTTTCATGGCTTTAGACAAGTGGATTCTAGGCGAATCAAGTTCGAGCGGACTGACTCAGCAAATCACAGCAGATGAATCCCCGCTGCGCTGGCGTCTGATAGTTGGACTAGCTTTGATAGGGATAAGCGGCCTGATTGGCTGGCGGACCTGGCAATTGAGATCGGCGCAAATAGCAGCGGCTGAGTCGGAGGTAGCTGCGCCTAGGCTGTCTACGGTGACGGCGCTGGGCGCTCTAGAGCCCGCAGGGGAGCTGATCAATATCACGCCGCCGACTTCGGTGCAGGAGAGTCGGATTGGAGAGCTGCGGGTGGAGGAGGGCGATCGCGTCACCGCCGGTCAGGTGATTGCTGTTTTGGACAATCGCGATCGCCTGCAAGCCGCCTTGCAAACCGCCAAAGAGCAGGTCGAAATTTCTCGTACCAAGCAGGCCCAAATCGAAGCAGGGGCAAAATCTGGAGATATTCGGGCGCAGCGCGCTGAGATCTCTCGCTTAGAAGCTAGCCGAGTCGGAGATATTGCTACGCAGCAGGCCACTATCGCTAGCATGAGAGCCCAGCTCAGCAATGCCCGCGCCGACTTCGAACGCTACGATGCGCTATACCAGCAGGGCGGTATTTCAGCTTCAGAAAGAGACGCGCGGCGCTTGACTCTCACCACCGCAGAGCAAAGCTTGGCCGAAGCGAGAGCTGCCCTATCGCGTATTGAAACGACTAGTCAGCAGCAGATTTCTCAAGCGAGAGCGGCTCTAAATGGAATTGAAGAGGTCCGTCCGGTCGATGTAGATGAGGCTAGAGCGGAAGTGCAAGCTGCGATCGCCACTGTTGCCGAAGCCCAAGCTAGCCTAGAGCAGGCATACGTCACCTCTCCAATTGCTGGACAAATTATCAAAATTCATGCTCGCTCAGGTGAGACCGTAGGCAGCGATGGCGTTGTCACTCTTGGCCAAACGCAGCAGATGATGGCGATCGCAGAGGTCTATCAAGACGATATTCATAAAGTTGAAGTAGGTCAATCGGCGGTAGTGACTTCTTCGGTGATTGCTGAGCCGCTACAAGGCAGCGTAGAACAAATTGGCTTTCAAGTAGAACGTCAGCAGGTGGTGAACGAAGATCCGGCTGCGAATATCGACGCCAAAGTTGTTGAAGTCCATGTGCGACTAAATGAAGCGGACAGTGCGAAAGTTGCCAGACTCTCGAATCTACAGGTAACCGTCACTATCGAAACCGAATAGGCTCTCTTTTTCTCCAAAATCGAAGGTGTTGCTATGCTTGGCTCATTCAATCCGATTAAACTGCTCCACCGTTTGCGGAATCGTACGCCTTTGGGGCTCAAACAGCTAAAGCACGATCGGCTGAGGCTGTTGACTGCGATCGCCGGTATTACCTTTGCCGATGTGTTGATCTTTATGCAGCTAGGCTTTTCAGATGCTCTCTACAAAACCAACACTCAGTTTCCCAGGCAGGTACAGGCGGATTTGGTCATACTTAGCACCGAGGCTAAAAACTTTGGCCGACTAAGGACTTTCTCTAGAAGAAGACTCTATCAGGCGCAAGATATCCCAGGCGTTGCTAATGCCGACGCGCTGTATATTGCCACCAAAGAATGGAAAAATCCACAGACGCAAGAGAAAAAATCCATGCTGCTGATTGGGCAAGATCCAACCAGATCGGCGTTTGATCTACTAGAAGTGAATCAGAAGCTAGAACAGATTAAACTGCCGAACTATGTGCTGTTTGATCGAGCTGCCAGGGGAGACTATCAGCAGGCGATCGCCCAGGTCGAAGCAGGCGAGAGGGTTACCACAGAAGTCGGACTGCAAACGGTGACTATTGTAGGACTGTTTAAGGTAGGGGCTTCTTTTGCCAGCGATGGGGCAATTATCACCAGTGACCAAAACTTTCTAAGGCTATTTCCCAGGCAGGAGGCGGGCGCGGTGAGTATGGGACTCATCCAGCTAGAAACGGGAGTCGACCCGGTACAGGTAAAAGCAGAACTTTTAGCCTATTTGGAAGGCGATGTGCAGGTATTTACTAAGGAAGAGTATATTGAATTTGAAGTAAATGATATTAAACAAGATTCTCCTATCGGCTTCATTTTTGGGATCGGTTCAGCGATGGGCTTTATTGTCGGCGTGGTGATTGTCTACCAGGTGCTTTCTACGGATGTGAACAGTCACCTAGCAGAATATGCCACGTTTAAGGCGATGGGCTATCGCAATAGCTATTTGCTAGGCGTCGTCTTTGAAGAAGCTTTGATTTTGTCTTTGTTAGGCTTTTTTCCTAGCCTGCTGGTTTCGCTAGGAGCCTATCAGCTGACGGCCAGTGCCACTGCGCTAGCGGTTTCGATGCCAGTGAGGCGAGTGGTGGTGGTCTTCATTTTGACCCTAGTGATGTGTAATGCTTCGGGTGCGATCGCCACCCGCCGACTCCAGGCGGCTGATCCTGCTGATATTTTCTAATCCTCTCTTATTATCTTCTTGCACCTCTTTTATTATCTTCTTGCATTAGTACAAAATCCATGAAAACTTCAACAGCGATTTCTGTTCAACACCTCGATCATTTCTTTGGCTCAGGGCAACTGCGCAAACAAGCTTTGTTCGATATCAACTTAGAAATATTGACAGGCGAAATTGTCATCATGACTGGGCCATCCGGCTCAGGAAAAACAACACTGCTCACGCTGATTGGTGGCCTAAGATCGGCCCAGTCCGGTAGCTTGAACGTGGTGGGTCACGAAATCACACACGCTAGCGAAAGCAAATTAGTTCGCGCAAGAAGAGACAATGGCTATATCTTTCAGGCGCATAATTTGCACCAGAGCCTAACCGCTGAGGAGAATGTGCAAATGGGGCTAGAGGTTCAAGGGACGATGGGTAGAGCCGAGCGATATGAAAGAGCAAGAGAGATGTTGAAGCAAGTGGGACTGGGCGATCGCACCCAGTACTATCCGGCTGATTTATCCGGCGGGCAGAAGCAGAGAGTGGCGATCGCCCGCGCCCTAGTCAGTCAGCCCAAAATCGTCCTCGCCGACGAGCCCACCGCCGCACTTGATAAGAAATCAGGCCGAGACGTAGTCGAAATCATGCACGATCTCGCCAAACAGCAGGGCTGCACCATCTTGCTAGTCACCCACGACAATCGCATCCTCGACATCGCCGATCGCATCGTCTATATGGAAGATGGTCGCCTAGCTAATAAACCTGACTTGATAGAAGGTGACGACTAAGGTAGAGAAATAAGATATGCAGCTATGATGTACGTAGAGTTGGCAAGCACTTCGATGACGCAAAGCCCGACAGAAAAAAGTAGAATAGAAAAGAGTAAAACGCTATTAGCACTTGAGCCAACGATCAGCTCACGGATTGGGCTCTCTATAGAACAGATAGCCGATTTTTGCGAGAAATGGCAGATTGCAAGCTTGGATCTGTTCGGGTCTGTGCTTCGGGAGGATTTTAGACCTGATAGCGACATCGACTTTCTGATTACATACGTACCTGATGCTCCCTGTGGATTGCTCAAGCGTGTCAGAATGAAGTAGGAACTCGAAGAGATGACCCATCGGTCAGTCGATTTGATAGTTAGGAAAAACCACTGAGAATAGCGAAAACTGGATTCGAAAAAGAGAGATACTAACAACAGCTCAGAATATTTATGTACAGGTATGATGCCTCTTTATTAGATACTGCTGCTAAATACGTCTTATAAACTTTTGCTGGTCTCAGCAAAGTCGCTCTACTAAAGAATAAAGACAAAGTATTTTCCATTATCTACTAGCTTAGGGATTCGCTCAGAAATAGAATACCTAACATGCAAAGCTGAAACCGAGGCCTGAGCGTAGTCGAAGGCCGGATGGAATGGGACTTTATTTAAGGGCACTTCCCTTATTAGCATCGTGCTTAGCTTCACTCATAGGATTCTCGGATAAATTGAGCTTTTCTATCTGCCTTCTATCCAATCTATCTCCAATCTAAAACTGCCGCTTTGTTTCCCTGCTAGCAGCAGGCCCATCTCCTGTACGCTCTCAGCGACAAGCGGAGAAGCGTCTTCGACAATGCGTCCACGAAATACCGGTTCAAATGATTGTAGCGGTAGGCTTACGCTCAGCCACTCACCCGGTTTCGTATCGAATGCCGCTCGATACGAAAGCGTGCGGTCGGAGCGGTCCATCTTTAGCCGAAACTGGTAGCGGCGTCCGTCACCTTTGATGTGAAGTGCGATCGCATCTACTCCTTCAAAATCACCCGCCTCAACATCACGCTTCACTGAAGTGAACCCACCGCTATTTTCTAGCGATAGCTCGCCGCTAAAGACACCAGTGCCCGCTGACGTTACCTCAAAAGACCCTTGAGACACGCCGCCCATCACCGTGTCATCAACCGCACGCCAGCGAGTAGCCTCGGCTAAATCTTCAAAATTGATTCTCACTGCCTTGGTCTCCATCCGGTTCAACTGTTCTTTATGAACAAAGGGTAGCTTTACGCCTATAGCTACAGAAGTCACAGAAACCATCAATCCTACAAAAGCGACTACAGCCAGCAGTCCAGCAGTTTTCAGCATGATTTCAACCTCATTTGCGATCCTTTGATCCGACTTTCTGAAAAGTGCTTACTTTTCAACAAATGTTCTATATTTTTCAGCCATCGAGAGCACTCGTGTCTAGCTGATTTACGGTGTCAAAGAAACTAAGCAGTGGCTTCTTGATCGCTTCTACTCCGCCTTCGACGTTGGATTCTATGTTCAATGGCAATACCGGGTCGTGAAGTGAGAGGCGTAGCAAAAACCAGCCTTCTTCTCTGGTGCAGGCCACTCGAATCCCCTCGTAATTGTTCGGGACTATTTGCCAATCAGTCTGCGTCTCTGCAAAAGATGTTAGCTCTTTTATAACTTCATCGCCGTATGACTGGAAGTCCTCCGTCAGAATTTTGAGGCGATACTCTTTGCTTTCTACAGGTTCTTTTAGATCCGAGATTAGATCGGTGATAACTTTGTTGGACTGACGGGCGATCGCAAGCTCTCCCAACAGCTTACTGACCAAATAAGCCCCATCGTCTAGAAAGTAATTCTCCTTCATCGCCCCGTGACCAGAAGTCTCAATTGCTAGCCAGGACTCTTCTCCCTCACCATTCAGTCGCACCGCTTCATTAATCACATTCTTGTAGCCGCGCTTGAAGCGATGATGTACGCCGCCTAGCCCAGTGATAAATTCTGTTAGACCATCTGAGGTAATTGAATCCGTTACAATCGTAGAGCCCGGATGTTCTCGTAAAACCACCGCCGAAATCAGCGCAATTAGCTTGTTTCGATTCAGCTCGTTTCCCTGCGGATCGACGGCTGCCGAGCGGTCAACGTCCGTGTCAAAAATAATGCCAAAGTCGGCCTTGTTCTCTAGTACCGCGCTACGAATAGCGGCCATCGCTGCCTCGTTCTCTGGATTGGGAATATGATTGGGAAAGTTCCCGTTCGGATCGAGAAACTGACTGCCGCTGGTGTCAGCGCCCAAGGGTTCGAGTACTTTGCTGGCATAAAAGCCGCCTGCTCCATTTCCAGCATCTACAACAATGTGTAGTCCTGCTAGCGGCTGATCGTAGTTTTCTGTATGGTTCACAGCTTTGCAAATTTGCTGTACTAAGCCATCAGAATAAACAGAGATGAAATCTCTTTCTTCAACTTCTCTTTCTGTCTGCACGGTAGAAAACTTGTTCTCGTCAGCGCGGGTCAGAATGTCTGTGATATCTGATTTGTTCAGGCCACCTTCAGCGGTGAAGAACTTTAGACCGTTGCGATTGAACGGTAGGTGGCTGGCGGTGAGCATGATGGCACCATCGCAGTCGTAACCCTCGGTGACGGTGCTGATGAACATGGCTGGGGTGGATGCGATCGCAAAGTCAAACACCCTCGCCCCCAAACTTATCATCCCTTCTGCCAATCCATCTCGCAGCGCCGGACCAGACAGCCGACTATCGCGACCTACCGACACCACCAAGTCCATCGTCGTCTTATCCAGCTTGTTTGCCAGCCAGCTCACAAACGCCTGACCTAGCCGATAGACAACCGTCGGCGTCAAATTCACCGATTCGCCCGGCACCCCTTCTAGCGCCACACCTCGAATATCTGAGCCATTTTGCAGCCGCTGCCACTCATGAGATAATTGATGCATAGCCATAACGTTTTTTATTTTTGTCAGATAGACCATAGCAAACAAATGACTCGCTTTTTGATATTGAAAAAAAGCTTTAATCACTTCTCGTCTGGATCGAAATTATGCCTAATCAAACCTTGGCAGCCTTGAATGAAACAACACTCTCTGTTAGCTCATCGCTGGCTAAAGGCGCTTTGAGTATTGCCAGCTATGGCACCATTTTGAGCGTGGGAAGCGTTGGTAGCTTTCTCAGTATCGGTAGTGCAGGCAGCATTTTGAGTATTTGCAGCGCGGGCAGTATTTTGAGTATTGGCAGTGTGGGCAGCCTCTTGAGCTTTATGAGTGCAGGCAGCGTTCTGTCAGCGCTGAGTATTAACAGTCGGCTTGGCTTTCTCAAGAATCCGGCTCTTTAATCGGGCTCTTTGAAGTCCAAGCTTAGAGCTTGGGCGTCTGAGCATTGGGATACGTACAAACGACCCGAAAGCTAATATCGTCGGTTCTGTTGTGGAATGGATAGGTAAGGCTGTAGGCAGAGCGGCAGTTGTTGGGTAGGTAGAACCAGCTGCCTCCTCTTAGAGATTTCTTTTGACTAGCGAATCGGCTGCTGACGTTTTGGGTGTCGAGATGATCTTCTGGCGGCTCGTACCAGCCGTCTAGACACCATTCCCACATGTTGCCATGCATGTCGTACAGGCCAAAGGTGTTAGGAAGAAAGCAGCCGACTTCGGTGCTGGTTTCTCGGTAGCGACCTCGAGGACCCTCGCCGTAGGTGTAGTTGCCGTTGTAGTTGGCAATCTCTGGCGTGAGGGTTTCGCCAAAGTGAAAGGGGGTGTCTGTCCCAGCGCGGCAAGCGTATTCCCACTGGGCTCCACTGGGGAGCTGGTAGTGCCGCCCAGTCTGTTGTGAAAGGCGCTGGCAAAAGTCGACAGCATCTGTCCAAAAAATATTTTCGATCGGCTGGAGCGGCTTCTTTTTCTTTTGAATAGGAGAGGTTGATCTTGGCGATACGGGTGCTCTTTTCATCAGTGCCCACCACTGCGCCTGGGTGATGGTGTACTTTCCGATCCAGAACTCTTGTATCGTTACCTCACGCTGCGGTGAATCTAGATCGTTCGCTTCTTTCTCTCTATCCGTCGGCCCCATCAGGAAGCGACCGCCTGGAATGCGAACCATGTCCAAGGAGACGCCTTTACCCAGCAATTCGCTAAAGTAAGTCGACTTTTGTCGAGTTTTTCGGAGAGGCTCTCCTCGCTCGTTTACTCGTAAGGTGTGAAAGGAAAATGTTGAATAGTTTACGGGTTTGAAGGACTTGAGTTTTACTCTTGTAGAGCGAACCCATTCTTTGATAGGCAGCGGTTTTGGGGGCAGTGGCTGTGCAGGCGGTGGCTGAACTGCGACAGATCGAGTAGATGCAGGCTGGGTAGGTCTCGACTGAGCTGGTAGCGGCTGGACATCCCTCTCGACCGGCTTCAAGGAGGTTCGAGAGACGAGCTGTCCGTTAGGTAGAGCGCTATTGGGCAAAGTGCTGTTAGGTAAAGTGCTGTTAGGTAAAGCGCTATTAGGTAGAGCGCTGTTGAATGAAGTGCCACTAGACGAATTGCTGTTAAACAGAGGATTGTTGTACAAAGCGACGTTCGTTAAAAGGCTGCTAGACAAAGGGCTGGTGGTCTGACCGGCTGTGCTGGCAGAATCCAAGAGACGCTCTTCGATTGAGTGGATGTCTTCGTCTCGCAGGCTCAATAATCTTTGGAGTTCTTTCAAGTCTTGAATCGCGATCGCAGTGAGCGGGTAGGAAAAAGACTTTTCTGCTTCTAATGCTTTGGTATACAGCGCTAGATGACGCTGCCTCTCTTTGTAGGGCTGCAAGATCTCGTCTTCAATGGCGCTGGCCTGGACAGAGGTTAGCCCTAGTCGCTGCCGCCACTCGATCAAGACAGCTTTCCCAGCTGGGCCGATGTCGCCATTTCTTACTTTTTGCTGTACCTGTTTTCGATAGCGCTGTTCATTATTGAGCTGGACTTTGGCGACGATGATGTCATGCCCGTCTTGGCCGTTGAATATGGCTGGTTCCATGGCCGGAGCCGCGACTTTGATCTGCGCTTTGACATACTCGTGCAAGTTCTGTGCAGAGATAAAATCTTGTCCATCGGGTGCGGCTCCTCCAGTCTTAAGGCCTTCAATCAGATAGCGCGTATAGACCGAAAGTGATTCTCCTTCCTGCTCTAGCGCGTAGCGAGACGAGGTGGATGAGGTCATTACGCACCATCCCTTCCCACCAAAATGGGAGGCAATATCTACGCTGTCGTCACTCATTGCCAAAAAGCCGTCAGCAAAGGCCGCACCAAAGCAGCAGTCCAAGATCACAACCTTGCGCTCAGCCCAAGAGTTGCTCAATTCCCGCTTCAGGAAATGGGCCTCTACCGCTGTGCCAGCATTGGGCCGACCGCTTTCAAACAGTTCGCTTTGAGTGGTGGTTAGATAGAAGTCACCGCTCATGTCCTTGATGCCATGGCCGGTGAAATAGAATAGAACCAGGTCTTCTTTTTGTAGGTGGGCGAATATTTCGCAGATGCGCGATCGCATTTCACCCACGTCCGGGTCCATCAGCGCCACTACCTGATCGAATCCACCAATTTCTGGATTACGCAGCACAGAACGCATCGCTGCTACCCCATTTGTGGGACATCGCAGCGATTTGAGCCCGGTTCCGTAGTCATCGACTCCAATTAGTAATGCAATTTTCCTAGCCATGATGTCGATATCTGCTGTAGATGCTATGGCTAATGTACGTATGTGCATCCAAAAAAGACGCATCTACGTACATTAGCTGGCTACTTTCTCCTGCTACAAAGTCAAGGTCTAAACATTGGTTTAACTGTTAGCTCAGCTGACGGGTCTAACTTGTTGAAGGTATGCAGGCAAAGCAGCAAACGCTATAAACCCTCAAACTATCTCTATTTCGCAGCCTTCATCTGCTGTGCGGCGGCGACTAGTTTGTCGATCACCTCATCAAAGTCACCTGGGCGCACGTTCTTGGCATCGATCTTCTGCGCCAAACCGTCTACTTCAATGGTTAGATCCATTGGTGCTCCCGCTAGGCGACTGAACACCTCTTGACAGGCCTTTCGCAGACCGTCTCCTGGAATTTCAGCCGTTAGAATGCTCCATAGCCAGCTCGCTCCCATTGCACCTTCTGGAACGCTGCTGTCAGACACTCGCCGCACAGTTTGAACAACGTCCAGAGTTTTCAGCTCTCTGAACAGTTGTTGAGTAAAGATCTCTTGCTGTGAATCGGGCATGCCGTGGTTGGCTGTCCGCCAGTCAATCGTCAAGCAAATTGTATCTGCCATAAGTTTTTCAATGTAAATATCACCTTAATTCAATTTTGTTTGATATGACGACTTAGAGGCAGTGAGTTCGTCCCAGCTTTGCAAAACATTTATTTTACGGGACAAGGAGTACGGACTTAAGAACAATATAGCAGAGCGGAAAACCCTTTCTAGGCTGAAGTTGACAGATTGTAAAGTGAAGTTCATATAAAGGGTGACTTCTGCTGAAAATGGCGAGAAAATACGGTGAACCGAAGTATAATCGATAACCTTGCTAGGGGAGCATCACCTGACTTAAAAGTCTATGCAGGTATAAATACTCACCTATTTGAGCCTTTGGATCAGTAGATAATCGGTTACTCAAACCGCAAGAAAGTCACTTTTTCTTCGGCGGAATCGTCGTAGTTTTTTGCTGTTGTTTCTATCTGGCGAAGCTGTCCTAGGGCTCGGCTACAGGGGAATCCGTATTTAGCTTGAACGCGATCGCTCGCAATGGTCAGTGATTCGCGCGATCGCTCAACAAACTCTGTCACGCTGTAGCGTTCACCGGGCTCGAAATACTTTTTGACGATAAGAGAAGGAGAGTAGCAGGTTTCTTGATTGCCGTCAGGCCATTGAATTTTGAAATTGATTTCGGGCATGGTATTACCTGTATTTTGAGCGGTGGAAAGTAAAAGGATAAAGAACAGAACTTAAACAGCGCACAGATCAAAATACAGATCGAGGTGCAATTTCGCTGAACGCTGCCAGCTATAGCTTTCCAAGATAGCGGGACCGTGTGAAGTTAGTCGGTTGGCCACGTCGGGCTTGACGATCTCTAGCATAGCGGCTGCGATCGCCTCTATATCGGTCGGGTCTACCAAAGCAGCCGATGCTGCTGACAAAAATTCTGTAAACGGCGCTTGATTAGAGGCGAGAACCGGTAGACCAGATGCGATCGCCTCTAGCACCACCAATCCCCAGCCCTCCTTCAGCGAAGGAAACACAAACGCGTCCGCTAGTCGATATAGCTGGGCTAGCACCTGATCCGATACAACCCCCGGCAAGATCAGCCCGTCTGCCACACCATAGCTGTCCACCAAGCTCATGAACCGATCTCGATAATCCCGATAGTCGAACAAAGTGGCTCCACCGACAATCATCAGCTTTGCAGCCGGTTGCACAGCCCGCACCGCTACAAACGCCTTGAGCAAATTGATCGAATTCTTTCTCGGCTCAATGCCACCCACCGTCATATAAATCGGGCCGTCGGTGCTGCCAGGCAAGAGGCTTTGGGCGGCGTCGACTGCGGCCATATCTTCTGTCGATTCTTTTCCGGCGCGGGCAAATCGTTTACTAACACCGTTTATCACTCGATGCGCTGATATGCCGTAGTCCGATTCCAATACCTGTTGCCACAGCTCACTTACACACAAACAGCGATCGCTTTGGACAATCGACTTCTGCTGACAGTCTCTCAAATACGGACTCTGAAAGTTTTCAATGTGATGCACCGTCCGCACAAACTGAGAAAGATAGCCTCGCTTTTTAAGGACTGCTAAGGCATTCGCACTGAGGCAATCCTGCGCATGATAAATGTCATATTTCCGATCGACCTGCTCAAAGTGCTGCTCAAAAAAATTGACAAACTCTCCTATTCTCTGCTTCACCAGCGCATTCGTATCCCCTTTACACTCGCTCGCAGGCACCGCAAAGGTCTCAAAATCAACCGCTCGATGGAAGCCTTGACCGTCTTTGTCCAGTGCAAAGACACAGGGCTGGTGCCCCAGCTCCGAGAGTGCCTGAGCTAGCTCCAGCGTATGGATAACGCTGCCGCGTGGCTTAGTCGAGTAGGTCAGCAGGGCAACTTTCAAGCTGGGCAAGGGCTATCCCTCCCGATGTTGGTGCCAAATCCGGTCAGCGATCGCGCCAAATCCCAAAATAGCTGCCGCTCTTCCCCTAGCTGCAACGTTACCTCAGCCCCTGACCGGATTTCTCCGATCGTTTGACAGGCAATTTTATCAATAGAAAACAGCTTCTCAACTGCTGAAACATTTTCTACGGGCACACTCAGCAGAAATCCATAGCTTGGAAAGCTGATCAGCCACTTGGTCCACGTCACCCCGTTCGGACGCGGCACTCTGTTCAAATCCAATAGCGCCCCACAGCCAGAAGCCTCGCATAGCATTAGCAGCGTCCCTGCTAGGCCGCCCATGCTGATATCCTTTCCGGCGCTGCACAGTCCTGCACTGGCGAGATCGCTTAGCTTTGATAGCTGCGATCGCAGCACAGCCGATTCCGTCGCCGTTGCTGCATTCCAAAACGAATAGGTGCTGTAATAGGCCCCAGCCATATTCACGACCATCACTAGCGCATCGCCAGGCTTGGCATCAAAGCTAGTAATCAGCCGGTTTGCCCGTCCCAGGATAGCAACAGCTAGTCCGTTATAGTCGCTGTGGCAGTTGGTATGTCCGCCTACAACCGGGACACCATAGGCGGTTGCCGCTGCCTGCATCCCTGCCCAGATCTGCTGAGCGCCTTCTGCCGAAAGACTCCAGAGCGCATCTACGATAGCGATCGCATTCCCACCCATCGCCGCCACATCCGATAGATTCACCATGACCGCACACCAACCGGCAAACCACGGATCGTTCGATACCAGCTGCGGCCAGATGCCTTCTGCCGCTAGCAGCAGGTAGCCATCGCCATCAGGAATGGCCGCGCAGTCGTCCCCTAGCCGAATCTTTGAGCCATCTACACCTGGCACATACTGCCCGATCGCAGCGGCTGCCGTCTGAATATCGTGTTTGTTCAAGATGCTGGCAGACGATTGAAGAGAATGAACAACCTGCGAGAGCGTTTCCATATAAATTTGTGGTACGGCTATGCTACTTGAAGCAGCGGTAGCGCTGGACGCGGCTGATCGGTCGCCGGATAGTAATCTAAGTCGGCCTGCATCAGGTGATGAGGACGTTCTAGAATTTCTATCTCTTCTAGGCTTTCCCAATGGAGTCGGGTGAAAAAGCGAACGTTCTGTAGCTGAACGGTGGCGAGAAAGCGATCACATCCCCAGGTATTGGCAGTGGTGACCGCTTTTTGGATCAGTCCTTTACCAATCCGTCCTACGCGGCGAAAGTCTTGATGTACGCCTAGTCTGCCGCCGTACCAAAGACGAGGAGACTGTTCGTAGATCCTGACGACGCCGACGATTTGGTTGGGTTTGTTGTCTTCATGAGCGATCGCCACGATTGGATAAGACTGCCGATCGAGCGCGTCGCGATCTGTTTGTTCAAAGAGTTCTTGTTCTTCACAGAAGATCTGCGATCGCAAGTCAAAATACTGGCTGATCTCCTCTTTCGACAGCGCCAGTTGAAAGCTGTAGGTTTTCTTAGCCATCGTTCGCGATTCTCCCTTTTGTTCGTTCCTGAGTTTGATGCCCAAGACTCATGCTCAAGATAAATGCCTAAAACTAACGCTCGAAACTAGACAGCGCCGAACAGGCCCCACACTTTGCACAGCCTGCTTTCATCTCACTTGACAGTAGATTCGAGCTTTTCAGCATCTGACCTACCTGTTGATACAGCTCAAACATCAGATCGCTATTAGGCGGTGGCGTCTGCGCTAGCGGTGTCCCGACGATCGGCACAAACGGCACCACAAAAGGATAAACACCCATTCCGATCAATCGCTCACTGACGCCAAGCAAAGTCTCCTTACTATCTCCTAGTCCCGCCAGCAGATACGTACTCACCTGCCCTCTGCCAAACACTTCGACAGCCGCCGCAAACGCTTCAAAGTAGTAGCTAACCGGCACCTTTGCTTTCCCTGGCATAATCCTGGCTCGCACTTCTGGGTCTGCCGCTTCTAGATGCATACCCAGGCTATCAACACCCGCCGTCCGCATCCGGTCAAACCAGCGAAAATCATCCGGCGGCTCGCACTGCGCCTGAATCGGTAAAGCAACTTTTGCCTTAATCGCCTGCGCACAGTCTGTCAGATAGGCCGCCCCTCTATCTGTTGTATTCGGTGTGCCAGTCGTCATGATCATGTGTTCTACATGGTCCAGGCGTACGGCAGCTTCGGCGACTTCCGCTAGCTGAGCAGGTGCTTTTTGCGCGATGGTGCGATCGCCTTCTAAGGACTGCCCGATTGCACAGAATTGGCAGGCCGTCTTACGATTCTCGTATCGAATACAGGTCTGTAAAACAGTTGTCGCTAGCACATTGTTGCTATGCAGCAGCGCAATCTTCGAATAGGGAATGCCATCAGCCGTCCTCAAGCTGTAGAACTTGGGCTGATGAGGAAAGTCGAGCGGGCTGATAATCTGGTCGTTTTTTGCGAGATAAGACTTGCCCGTTGCCTGGTCGATATCTACTCGGTAGGGTGACTTGGCTGCGCCATCGGTATAGACTGGCACCATGACAGTTGTTTCACCAATCGTCACTGCTTTGTGATCTGAGGGGCCTGCGCCGCCTTTTCGCCCAGACGCGCCTACCTCGATCGCCGTTAGATTTAGTCCCTTTGATTGCAGGTCAGTAATAATTTGTTGAGCGTTGAAAGGCTCACTCGACAGCAGTCTATTCGGCGCATATGAAGCGGACTTAGGCATAGGTCGAAGCAGGATTATCGGAAGAATGTGAGAGAGACTCCTGGCTAGCTGGAGGGAGGTTCTCCAAGCTGCTGATAGAACTGTCAGATTTTTTGGCTGGGGACAATTCCTCTGAAGATGATTCGAGGAACTGCGAAGCCGTCACGGAGTAAGGAGACGTATTTAGATGAAGCTGTAGCAGATCGGGCCGGGCGTAGTGACCGACAGAATCCATCATGCGCTTGCGTTTTGTGATTAGGGAGAAGTCTAGGGTTGCGATCGCCATCCCCTCTCCTTCGCGAATGGGCTCAGCCAAATGCACTCCTTCTGGACTGATAATTGCCGTGTAGCATCCGCCCTGTAGAACCTTTTGCAGCCCTTCATTCGGCGCAATCTGTTCCGCCTGCTCAGGCGTCAGCCAGCCAGTAGAATTCACCACAAAGCACCCTGATTCCAGTGCGTGATGGCGCATCGTCACTTCAGTCTGCTGACCAAAAATATCACCCACCATCGAGCCTGGGAACTGCCCGCAGTGAATCTGTTCATGCGCCGCCATCAGGCTATAGCGAGCCAGCGGATTGTAATGTTCCCAGCAGGCCAATGCTCCCACCCGGCCCACCGCTGTCTCGCACACCTGCAGCCCAGAACCATCGCCCTGCCCCCACACCATGCGCTCGTGATAGGTCGGCGTCAGCTTGCGCCGCTTTAGCACACACTCACCCGTCGCATCAAAAATCAGCTGAGTGTTGTAGAGAGAACCTCTGTCCCTTTCATTGACTCCTAGAACAATCACCATCTGATGTGTACTAGCCGCTTTGCCAATAGCTTCAGTGACTGGCCCCGGCACTATGACCGCTTCCTCATACAGCTTCATATGCTCTTTGCCCATCAGCACAGGCGGCAGCACAAAAGAAAAGTAAGGGTAGTAGGGCACAAAAGTTTCAGGAAAAACAATCAGCTCTACGCCTTCTTTTGCAGCATCGCCGATGGCTTTCAAGACTTTTTCCACCGTCCCTGACTGACTGTGCAGAACAGGCGAGAGCTGCACGGCGGCGGCTTTTACAGTTTTGGAGTAGTCCATAAATTAGGGCTCTGCGATGAACAGAAGTTCGTTCATATTGTCTGGAGTCTTCGACTACATAGTCCAAGTATCCAAAATAAACGCACCCTCTTTGCGATGCATCAAGACAATATCCAGCACGTCTAGCGGGTTAATTGGTGTGATACCCGGAATCAAAGAAGGTTCACCGTGGCCGTAGAGCGCTTGTAGGGCAAACCGACAGGCATAGACCTTTCCACCATCGGCAATGATCTTCTCAACTCGATTGTTCATAGCTAGGTGACCGGGAAACGCCTCGTCTCCTAGCTTGGGAAAGCCGCGCTGTATGCCTAGCGTGACGCCTGGTCCGTATAGTAAAACAGACGTATCGAACCCTTTGCTAATCAGCCGACTGACTTGCAGCAGGTTGACTAGTCCAATAGAGCCTTCAAAAGCGACCGTGTGGAAGGTTACTAACGCTTTCTCTCCCGGTTCTGCTTGAACGTCGGGAAATACTTTTTCCTCATAGTCTACGAAAAAATCACCACTCTGATGCGCTGGCGCTGTTACAGCAGGCATATCAATTACTCCCAAATATCCTGCTCACACCGTAAGAGGTAAAAGTTTCTTCTCCGGTATCTGTTGCTACAAACATATGAAGCCTGATCCTTGAAACAGGATAAGCGCTTTACAATGCTGTTGTGTGAATCAATTGCGATCGCAAACCTGTACAAAAAGACAGTCAGACTCCAATAGTTGCGCAAGCCAAGCTGTCGAAAGCACGAGAATTCTAGCTTCCGTAACCTCTGATACAAGAATCTTTGGGTGGTCTTTCTATGGTTGGTAGACGTTCTTAGTCTCTGTGCTTGCATCGGGTCAAAGTGTTTTTCTGAAGCTAAAGTGTTTTCTTATGACCTCTCAATTAGCTACGCACTATCCAGTCATTATTGCTGGCGGCGGTCAGGCAGGGCTTTCTGTCAGCTACTGCTTAAAGCAGCGTGGCATCGAAAACATTATTTTTGAAAAATACACCATCGCTCATTCCTGGCAGACCAAGCGATGGGATTCTTTTTGCCTGGTCACGCCCAACTGGCAGTGTACGCTGCCCGGATACGAGTATCCAGGTGACGACCCCTACGGCTTCATGGAAAAGGACAAAATTGTTCAGTACGTGCAGGACTACGCCCGATCTTTTGAGCCGAATATTAAAGAGAAGGTTGCTGTAGAGAAAGTTGAAAGAGATAGCAGCGAGTCTGTTTTTCAGGTGACGACTTCGGCAGGGCGCTACACGGCCAGTCAAGTTGTTGTAGCTACAGGGGGATACCACACGCCCAAGGTGCCGAGAATGAGCGAATCGTTCCCGGCTAGTGTTTTGCAGCTACATTCTTCGGAATACAAAAGACCCGAGGTGATACCTGAGGGGGCAGTGCTGGTCGTCGGGACCGGGCAGTCCGGATGCCAGATTGCAGAAGATTTGCACCTAGCGGGTCGGCAGGTACATCTATGTGTGGGCGGTGCGCCGCGATCGCCTAGAGAATACCGAGGAAAAGATGTCGTTGAGTGGCTAGACCAGCTCGGCTACTACGATATGACGGTCGATGAACACCCACAAAAGGAAGCAGTCAGGAAGAAAACAAATCACTATGTGACCGGGCGAGGCGGCGGCAGAGAAATTGACTTGCGTCAGTTTGCGACAGAAGGGATGCAGCTTTATGGCAAGCTAGAGTCTGTTGAAGGCAGTCGGCTAACCTTGCAAGATGACTTGAAGAAGAATCTCGATCAGGCAGATGAGGTTGCTGAAAGCATCAAAAGAACAATTGATGAGTATATAGAAAAGAACAATATAGATGCAATCGATGAACCACCCTACAAACCTGTCTGGCAGCCGCAAGACACACCAACGCAAATTGATCTAGCAGATAGCAACATCACCACCGTAATCTGGGCGACTGGCTATCATATGGACTTTAGCTGGATAGAGATTCCGGCCTTTGATGGCAAGGGCTATCCTACCCATCAGCGCGGGGTGACGACGGTAGAGGGGCTCTACTTTATTGGATTGCCGTGGCTATATACCTGGGGGTCGGGTCGATTTTCTGGCGTGGCCCAGGACGCAGAGCACATAGCCGACTGCATTGCACTAAAGCACCGTGGCTTCAAGGTCAAAGACTCTGCTCGCTACAGCGTCATCAATGAGGTAGCGATTGGCTCTTGAGGCCAAGAGTGGGCTAGTTTGCCCTGCTCATAGCCAGCCTTGCTTTGTTGCTTTGAAAACGGCCTGAGTTCTGGTGCTAGCGTCTAGCTTTTTCAGCATGTTTTTGGTGTGGAATTTGACTGTGCGTTCGCTGATGTAGAGCTGCTCTGAGATTTCGCGATCGCGCAACCCCTGAGCCAGTAGCACAATTACTTCCTGCTCCCTTTCCGACAAAGGCGACTCAGTGCCCTGGACAAACGCAGAGACAGTTGGCGTTTCGCTCAAAGGTATTTCCCTTCCAGACATCTCCTTAAAGTGATGCTGCTGCATCTGCCACCGAACTTCCGCCACTGTTTTGTTGGTATCTAGCTTAGTTTGGACAGTTCCGCCAAGGCGCTCAATTTCAACAGACAGATTCCTCAATTCTCTATTTACGAAATGTAATGACTGATCGGTCTGTTCAATTGTATCGGCAGACAAAATTGCTTCTAATACAACATTTTCCCCTTCATATACCAAACGACAGTAGTGGCAAGCGCTGTTAGCCAACTGTTTCGCTACTTCAATGAGTTGCTGAGTAGTCGCTGGCTCTAAAGGCTGCTCTACGCCTAGTAGACTGAGCTTCTGTGGGCCAAGGAGAGCCGCGAGTCGCTCAGACAAAGAGATGTATGAAGAGATAGAAGGAAATGTCGCTGGTGGATGGACAGCTTGCACTATTTCCTGATGATTTAGTGAACTTGCTAGTGCGCCAGCAACCGACAGACTCAGTATCTGTAAGACTTCTAAAAATTCAGGAGCCATCGCCCTGTGGCTAAAGATAGCCAGCACGCCAATTGCCTCGTTCTTCTCGATTAACGGCAGTCCGGCAAACCCCTGAATTTTGTTTTCAATCGCCCAGTCCCTATCTTTCACCCAGTCTTCATCGGGTAGGGCATTACTCAAGATAGGAATCCGGTGCTGAGCAATTTTCCCAACCTTAAAAGCACCCATCGGGACCCGAGCAAACGACCCGTCCAGCCGAGTGTACAGCCCAGAAGAAGCGACTAATCGTAGGGCCTGGCGATCGTCTTCTACTAGCCAAATCCGGGCAAAGGCACAGTTAAAAGTTTCGATTAATCCCTCTGTGGTGCAGGTTGCGATCGCATCCGCATCTAGCCAACCCGCAAAGCGATTGACCAGCTCACCACATCGCTTCAGGTCAAACAGCAGCCTAGAAGCATCCAAACTTGGACGGGATGCAGTATCAGACACAGGTACAAGCATTGACATCACCCTAATAAAACCTTAGGTTTGCCACGGCGGCTGTAGCCAGCAATACGATCAGGTCTGCAAAGGTTTCAACGCTGCTACCTCTACTAGCTTCTCGTAGGTAGCGGCACCGGCCTCCTCAAACTTGGTCGGGATCAATCCCCATTTCTTGAAGCTTATCCGCTAAGCGCTGCGCCTTTTCCTCAGCTCGCTGCGCCTTTTCCTCAGCTCGCTGCGCCTTCGCCAGAACCTCTTGATAAGTCAAAAAAGGATCACCATCGGGGTGAAACAGCCCTAGCTCATCCGCAGACATATCAAAACGGATTTTCAGCAGCGGGCTAGTCCAGCCCAGCCCAATGTCTGCGATCGGCGTCAGACCGAACTCGCCTCGGAGAAAGCCGCTGAGTTCTGGCTGCTCAGTGTCATAAAGGTAGTACTCTTCGACCTGGTAACGCTCAAAGAACAGCAGCTTGGCGTCCATTTCGCGTCTGGTGTTGCTAGGCGAAAGAATCTCGAAGACGACCTGAGGGGGGACGTTCTCTTCCACCCACTGTTTGTAAGAGAGTCGCTTTCCTTTCGGACGACCTAGCGCCACCATCACATCAGGCGCTACCGAAATATCGGAGCGACCTTCGACGGGATACCAAAACAAATCACCCGCGACAAAAGCCTCTGGGAGCAGCCCGTCTAGATTCTGCTGGATCATCACAATCCACTGATACTGTTCTGTATTGCTCGCCATCGGCTGACCATCATCATCGGGGTAGAAGACTTCCGCCGCCTCGGACTTTTGCAGTTGGGAAACCATAGTCATCGCTTCGTATGTTTCATCCTTTCAAAGTAGCACAGGCGCTAGCTATGACACCTAGCGCTAAGCAGTGGAAAGATGCTCTTGGAGGTGATGATCTAGTCGAAGAACGAGGTAGGAATTGATTGCGATCGCACAGCAGACCCGCAAAGTGGCAGAACAGGTTAGTTTTTTGTGGGCAGCGCGATCGCATTTTGGTATGCCGCAGTAGCAAAGTCTACTTTGTCTAGAGCGAAAGCTTTCTCCTCGCTGGAATTTGAAGTATCGGCATGAAAAAGTTAGTCGGAAGCTTTTTTGTATGGTTTTCCTATGCTCCTGCATGATTTTCCCACGCTTCAGAATAGCTTTCCTGCGCTTCAGGATGGTTTGTCCGTGCCGTAGAGTAGCTTGCTCATGACTTAAAACGATATTTTTGTGCTTCAGAACAGTTTTCCTGTGCTTCGGCGCAGCTTTCCCGTGCGTCTGCATAGTTTTCGTAAGCGTCAGAACGACTTCTCTCCGTTCCGGATAGATTTTGGGGATTGCCAGAGAGTGGCTAGCTGAAGTCTGTTACTTAGGTGTCTCTTGTCACGCTTTTCATCAGTCGTCCACACAAGCAAATTCTGTAACTATCAACAGTCTTCACGGGCTATCTCATATCTCATAAATCCGTTCTGGATTTCAACCATCTTTGCAGAGACCGTTGACTTTCACTACTACGTCTACCAGCGAGCAACCCTTCGACACCAATATGCTCATCTAGGTCGAGCCATTCGACCATCGGCCAAGGTCACAGACAAGCTGTCGCCCCCGACTGAAACCACGGTGGCAAGCGGATCAGACTCAAGTATCAAAGTAGTCATGCCATCCCTCCAGACGAATGTGGGCAGGTTCACCTTTGTCAGAACTGAAAAAGATGAACCGATAAAGACCAATATTGAGAACTGTGGTCATGCATCCAGCTTTCTAGTAACCTATCCAAGCTAGATAGGTTGTTTGTGTGCTTCTCGTTACGGTAGCTCAGTTGTGCCCATGAGGTAGCGATCGCACTCCCGCGCCACCCCTCTACCTTCATTGATCGCCCATACAATCAGGCTTTGCCCCCGACGACAGTCACCCGCTGCAAACACGCCTGGTTTGTTTGTTGTATATTCCTCATGCTCAGCCTTGATATTGCTGCGCTCAGTCTTCTCCAAACCCAACGCATCCGACAAAGGAGACTCCGGTCCCAAGAATCCCATTGCCAACAGCACCAGCTGCGCCGGAATTCTCTTTTCACTACCTGGTACATGAATCGGTGTAAAGCGGCCATTCTCATCCCGCTCCCACTTCACCTCTACCGTATGAACCGCAGCCACGTTGCCACTACCATCGTCTTCAAATTTGGTTGCTGTGGTCACATAGCCCCGTGGATCTTCGCCAAACAGCGCTTTGGCCTCTTCCTGACCGTAGTCTAGGCGATAGATCTTGGGCCACTCTGGCCACGGATTGCTAGAAGCTCTGACCTCCGGCGGCTTCGGCATAATCTCTAGCTGATTGATACTCTTGCAGCCATGACGAACAGAAGTCCCTACGCAGTCCGTGCCCGTATCGCCACCACCAATAATCACAACATCCTTTCCAGCAGCAGAAATATAGTCGTCACCTGGCTTGCCATCTAGCACCGCCTTGGTATTCGCCGTCAAAAACTCCATTGCGAAGTTAATGCCGTTAAGTTCTCTGCCTTCGATGGGCAAGTCTCTAGGGCGAGTGGAGCCTGTGCAAAGAATAACAGAATCAAAATCACTCAACAGTTTCTCAGCGGGCAAATCGCTACCGACTTCAACGCCGCAGGTAAAGGTGATGCCCTCTGCTTCCAAGATGTCCAAACGACGGCGCACGATGTCTTGCTTGTCGAGCTTCATGTTTGGAATGCCATAGGTCAGCAAACCACCGGGACGATCTGCTCGTTCATACACAGTGACTGTATGTCCAGCTTTATTGAGCTGATCGGCAGCGGCTAAGCCTGCTGGACCGGAGCCAACAACGGCGACTTTCTTGCCAGTGCGTTTTGCGGGCGGACGCGGCACAATCCAGCCTTCTTCCCATCCTCTTTCGATGATGGAATATTCGATGTTCTTGATGGTGACAGGCGGGTTAGTAATGCCTAGGACGCAGGAGCCTTCGCAGGGGGCAGGGCAGACGCGGCCCGTGAATTCAGGGAAGTTGTTGGTTTTGTGCAGGCGGTCTAGGGCTTCGTGCCACAGTCCCCGGTAGATTAGGTCGTTCCATTCGGGGATGAGGTTGTTGATCGGGCAGCCGCTGGCCATGCCGCTGATCAGCTCACCAGTGTGGCAAAAGGGAGTGCCGCAGTCCATACAGCGAGAGCCCTGGGTTTGCAGGTTCTCTTCGGGCATGGGGAGGTGAAACTCATCCCAGTTGCGGATGCGGTCTTCTGGAGAGATTTCGGAGGGTGCTTCGCGGAGATAGTCGATGAAACCGGTTGGTTTTCCCATGGGATTTGTGTTGAAAGTAGAGGGTTGAATATTAGGAGATCAGGGACTCCCCCTCTCGGGAGGGGGCAGGGGGTGGGTCCGGTGTGTTTCGTGAGTGTTGGACCCACCCCGCCCTATCGGGCACCCCTCCCGAGAGGGGATTTACTTCAGGCGATGAGTTGGAAGGGTTAGCTGCCGCCGACTCTGGCTAGGTCGCGAGCGTTTTCTTCAAAGGCGGCTGACATGGCTTCGTCGTTACTGAGGCCGTCGGCGAGTGCCTTTTGAATGTGTTGTAAGACTCGCTTGTAGTCGCGCGGCATGACTTTCACGAACTTAGGTAGGGTATTCTCCCAGTCGGCTAGCAAGGTTTTTGCTTTGTTGCTACCAGTAAGCTCTAGATGACGCTGGATGATGTCTCGCAGTTCTTGCTGTTCACCAGATGTTTCGACTTTCTCTAAGCCGACCATTTCGGTATTACAACGACTGGCAAAGTCTCCGGCTTCGTCTAGAACGTAGGCGACGCCGCCGCTCATCCCGGCTGCAAAGTTGCGTCCGGTCGGGCCGAGGATGATCGCCTTGCCTCCGGTCATGTATTCGCAGCCGTGGTCGCCGACGCCTTCTACAACGGCTTGAGCGCCCGAGTTGCGCACGCAGAAACGCTCTCCGGCTTGGCCGTTGATGTAGGCTTCGCCACGAGTTGCACCATAGAGAGTGACGTTGCCAGTAACAATGTTGTCTTCGGCGACTAGGTTAGAAGACTTGTGCGGGTAGAGGATGATCTTGCCGCCGCTGAGTCCTTTGCCAAGGTAGTCGTTGGCGTCGCCTTCTAGCTCTAGGGTCATGCCTTTGGGTGTGAAGGCACCAAAGCTTTGACCGGCGGTGCCTTGAAAGTGTAGGTGAACGGTGTCTTCGGGTAGACCTTCCCAGTGGTTTTTGGTGATTTCGTTGCCGATGATGGTGCCGACGACGCGGTTGATGTTGGTAATGGGAAGGGTCGCTTTTACTTTTTCTCCTTTCTCAATTGCTGGCTGGCAAATTTCCAACAGCTTGGTGATATCGAGAGATTTGTCTAGGCCGTGGTCTTGGGTTTGGGTGCAGTAGCGGCCAACTTCGGGGCCGACTTCTGGCTTGTGTAGTAAAGGAGAAAGGTCGATGCCTTTGGCTTTCCAGTGGTCGATGGCTTGCTTGGGAGCGAGCATTTCGGTGCGGCCCACCATCTCGTCAATGGTGCGAAAGCCCAGCTCAGCCATGATTTCGCGGGTTTCTTGGGCGATGAATTTCATGAAGTTGACGGTGTAGGCAGGATCGCCGCTGAAGTTGCTGCGCAGGTCTGGGTTTTGGGTGGCGACGCCGACGGGGCAGGTGTTGAGGTGGCAGACGCGCATCATGATGCAGCCGAGGGTGACTAGGGGCGCGGTGCTAAAGCCGAATTCTTCTGCGCCGAGTAGAGCTGCGATCGCAACATCCCGCCCAGTCTTCATCTGCCCATCGGTCTCAATCACAATCCGACAGCGCAAATTGTTCAATACCAGCGTCTGATGCGTTTCTGCGAGTCCTAGTTCCCAGGGCAGCCCCGCATGTTTGATTGAAGTCTGCGGCGAAGCGCCCGTGCCACCGTCAAAGCCAGAGATGAGAACAACATCTGCGTGAGCTTTGGCGACGCCTGCGGCAATCGTGCCAACGCCTACTTCAGACACCAGCTTGACGCTGACTCTGGCTGCTCGGTTCGCATTTTTTAGATCGTGAATTAGCTCAGCCAAATCTTCAATCGAGTAAATGTCGTGGTGGGGCGGCGGCGAAATTAGCCCCACGCCTGGCGTAGAGTTGCGAACCTTGGCAATCCAGGGATAGACCTTCTTGCCCGGTAGCTGGCCGCCTTCACCTGGTTTGGCACCCTGGGCCATTTTGATCTGAATCTCTTTGGCCTGAGACAGGTACAGGCTAGTGACGCCAAAGCGACCCGAGGCGACTTGTTTGATCGCGCTGTTTTTAGAGTCGCCCTGATCGTTGGTCCAGGTGTAGCGATCGGGGTCTTCGCCGCCCTCGCCTGTGTTCGAGCGACCGCCGATTCTGTTCATTGCGATCGCAAGCGTCTCATGCGCCTCCTGCGAAATCGAACCATAGCTCATCGCGCCCGTCTTAAAGCGTTTCATAATCGCCTCAATCGGCTCAACTTCTTCAATTGGAATCGGTTCTTGCGGCGTAAACTCCAACAGATCGCGCAGGCGGAAGAACTGCTTACCCTGCTCATTGACTAGCGCAGAGTACTTCTTAAAGAGATCGTAGCTATCATCTCTGGTCGCCTGCTGCAATAGGTGGATGCTTTGCGGACTGAGCAAATGCGCCTCACCGTCTTTGCGCCACTGATATTCGCCGCCCACATCCAGCGTGGCGGCATTGTTGCTACCGGTCGCCAACCAGTCAGGAAAGGCATGACGGTGACGCTGAATCGCTTCTTCTGTCAGCACATCTAGCCCGACGCCCTGAATGCGAGAAGCCGTCCAGGTAAAGTACTTTTCAATCACCGACTCATTTAGGCCAATCGCCTCAAAAATCTGCGCGCCTCGGTAGCTTTGCAGCGTGGAAATCCCAATCTTAGACGCGACTTTTACCACACCTTTGGTAGCTGCTTTGATGTAATTCTTGCAGGCGTCTGTCAACGAAATGTCACGCAGCAGATTGTCTTCGATCATCTGTTGGAAAGTCTCAAAAGCCATGTAGGGATTAATCGCCCCGCAGCCGTAGCCCAACAGCACCGCAAAGTGATGCACCTCGCGTGGTTCGCCCGATTCGAGCACAATCCCCACCCGAGTGCGGGTTCCTTGACGAATCAGATGGTGATGCAAACCAGCTACCGCTAGCAGGGCTGGAATCGGCGCTCTGTTCTGGGTGATATCGCGATCGCAGAGAATCAAGATCTCACTGCCTGCCTCGATCTCTTCATCGGCCTTGAGACACAGCGCTTCCATCGCACCGCTCAGACCCGCTTCACCCCTATCAGGATCAAACAAGATTGGCAGAACAGAGGTCTTGAACTGGCTGTTGTGCTTGATTCTAGTCAGCTCGGCGTTGGTGATGAAAGGTGTCTTGAGCTGAAGCAAACGGCAGCTTTGGGCATCGGGTTCCAACAGATTTCGCTCTGATCCGATAGTTGTGGTGGCTGAGGTGATGATGGCCTCACGAATGGAGTCAATGGGTGGATTAGTGACCTGCGCAAATAGCTGTTGAAAGTAGTTGTACAGCAGCTTTGGCCGGTTGGAGAGCACAGGCAGCGGTGTGTCTGTGCCCATCGCCCCGATCGCCTCTACGCCGTTTTGGCCCATCGGAGAGAGTAGCATTCTCAGCTCTTCAAAGGTGTAGCCAAAGGCCATCTGACGCTTGGTAACGGCAGCGGGACTGCGATCGATCTCTGCGTCGTTGGCGGCTGTTGTTTCTAGATTGTCTAGAGAAACCAAATTCTCTTCTAGCCAAGTTTGATAAGGCTCAGCGGCGGCAATTTGTTGTTTAATCTCTTCGTCTAAGATAATCTTGCCAGCCTTGGTATCGACCAGGAACATTTTCCCTGGCTCTAGACGCCCTTTTTTGATCACATCTGCTGGCGCGACGGGCAGCACGCCCGCTTCGGACGCCATAATCACCCGATCGTCTTTAGTGACGTAGTAGCGACCGGGACGAAGGCCGTTTCTATCTAGCACTGCGCCGATCTGAGTGCCGTCAGTAAAGGCAATCGAAGCGGGGCCGTCCCAGGGCTCGATCAGACAGGAGTGATATTCGTAAAAGGCTCTTTTCTTGGCGTCCATTGTCGCGTGTCCAGACCACGGCTCGGGCACCATCATCATCAGCGCGTGGGGAAGCGATCGCCCGCTCAACGCCAGCAGCTCTAGCGTATTGTCAAAAATAGTCGAGTCGCTGCCACTCATGTTAATCAGCGGTCTAGCTTTGTCAAGATCTTCGCCAAACAGCTTGGACTCAAACATGCTCTGGCGAGCGGTCATCCAGTTGATGTTGCCGCGCAGGGTGTTGATTTCGCCGTTGTGGGCGATGTAGCGGTAGGGGTGCGATCGCTCCCAGCTCGGAAACGTGTTGGTACTAAAGCGCGAATGCACCAAAGACAGCGCACTTTCTACATCCGGGTCGGCCAAATCCAGGTAATACTTACCCACCTGCACCGGCATCAGCATCCCCTTATACACAATCGTCCGGCAAGACATACTGGCCACATACCAGTAATTATCAAGCTCAGTTTTACGAATTCGATGGGCCCGCTTGCGCACCACATACAGCTTGCGCTCCATAGCCAGCTCATCGGCCTCAGCGCCTAGGCTGCCGCGACCGATGAACGCCTGCTGCATAAACGGCTCGCTCGCTTGCGCACTTGGTCCCAAAGAAGAATTATCCGTAGGAACGTCTCGCCAACCCAACAGCTCTAGGCCCGCTTCTGCAACGATTGCTTCAAAGTCTTTTCTACTCTTAGCGCGGGCCGTGCTATCTGGACTGGCATACACCATTGCCACACCATATTGACCGGGGGCTGGCAACGTTATCCCTTCAGCCGTAGCTACCTTCGTCATAAATCGATGGGGAATCTGTATCAAAATCCCTGCACCATCGCCCGTGTTCGGCTCAGCGCCCACTGCACCTCGATGATCCAAATTCAGCAGGATAGTAAGCCCCTGCTGCACAATATCGTGAGAAACTTCTCCCTTCATCTGCACTACAAAGCCCACACCGCAAGCATCATGTTCATTTTGAGGATCGTAAAGACCTTGCTGAGTAGGCACTGCTGGGCGATTAGTCGAGCGGTTGACAATTTGGTCGGAAGGGGCCATCGCAAAAAAACCGAGGGGTAAGTGTTATCTAAAATGGAAAATGTCAGAGTCCTTATTGTGTAGCAAATGACTAGAAACTAAGCCTTTGCTTAACAAAAACACTGGAATTACATTACGAAATATTTCTCTAAGTTATGAATCGATTATTTTTAGGTTAAGAGACGAGCCGGGTTGAAAAAGAGAGCAGACCTACACTGCTAGAAACCGCTCGGTTGCACACCACTTAGCAGGGGTTCTCTCGGTTTGTCTGACGGCGTTGTCAATGGCGCTAGACAATGTCGCTGGAATAGAAACTATGCCAACCCGCAAACCGGTACTCAATAGACCTACTGTTAAAGCCCTACTAGCTTTGACAAAAACTCGTTGTATAGCGTCTGATCATGTCCTGCGACTCCCTGTTTCGCCCCGTACTGTTTACAGGCTTAATCCAAAGCTGTCAGCAACTCGCGCTGTAGATATTAGCGATATTGTTGGAATGATACAACACGCTCCTAATGATGAAAAAAGGCGGATTCGTCAGGTGGTCAAAACACACCGCAGCGATTTACTGGGATACTTCGAGCAGTTTGAGGCGATCGCGCAGCTCAGCTAAACCGCTAAGAATCGCTGAATGACATCACTGTTGAGCTGGCTAGCTTCACCAGAATCAACGATGCCGCCTTTTTGCATAGCGTAGTAGTAGTCAGCCTGCTGGGCAAAGTGTAGATGCTGCTCTACAAGTAAAACGGACATACCGCTGGTTTCAACAATCTGACGCACTGCGTTTTCGATATCGAGAATAATCGAAGGCTGAATGCCTTCGGTGGGTTCATCTAGGACGAGGAGCTTCGGGCGACCCATCAGGGCACGGGCGATCGCAAGCTGCTGCTGCTGTCCCCCGCTGAGATCCCCGCCCATCCGAGAAAGCATCTGCTTTAACACCGGAAATAGCTGCAAAATATCTTCAGGCACTTTTTCATTCAAAGGATTTCCCTTCTGCTGCGCCTTAGCCTCTAGACCAACCAAAAGATTCTCTTTGACAGTCAGTCTCGGAATGATTTCTCTACCCTGTGGCACGTAGCCAATGCCTAATTTTGCTCGCTTGTTGGTCGGCAGACCGCAGGAGAGAACGCCCCTGATAGTCAATTTGTCCGCTACGAGGAGCCAGCAGACCCATCACGGTTTTCAGCAAAGTTGTTTTACCAACGCCATTACGACCGATCAGGCAAATCATTTTTCCCTGCGGGATAGTCATGTCTACATTCCGCAGGATGTGGCTTTCACCGTAGTAGACGTTAAGACCGGAGATTTTCAGTGTCGGCGCTGTGGGAGTCGATTGTTGCGGTGGAAGAGTAGTGGTTTGAGTCATGACGTTTGGACTATCAGAATATTGCTGGTATTGGATTGTCTGTATTGAATTGTTGGGGGGTGACGTGAGTGTCTGGCCCACAGGGCCGGGGTGGGTCTCCGGTATCTCACATCGCATCAGGATCACCCAAGTACACCTTGATCACACGCGGATCGCTCTGAATCTCGTCCATTGTGCCTTCGCACAGTACGCTGCCTTCATGTAAGACAGTGACCTTGTTCTGTTGCGCAATCTGTCGTACGAATTCCATATCATGCTCAATGACGATCACGCCATGACTTTGAGCCAAAGACAGCAGCAGCTCGCCTGTGCGTTCTGTTTCTTCATCTGTTAGCCCTGCTACTGGTTCATCAACCAACAGCAAATCGGGCGACTGAGCGACTAGCATACCAATCTCTAGCCACTGTTTCTCTCCGTGTGAAAGTAGCGCGGCTGGGACATCGGCTTTGGCACTTAGGCCAATGGTTTCAATCAGACCGCTGACGGTTCTAGCTTCGGCTTTTGGTGTGGGTTTGAACAAAGTTGTCCAGACCGTTTTGTTGCGATTGCAAGAGAGTTCCAGATTCTCTCTGGGCGTGAGGTTCAGGTACACCCGAGGCGTTTGAAACTTTCGACCGATGCCGAGGCGGGCGATCGCATGCTCCGGCAAAGCCCTAATATCCTTTCCCCTTAAACAGCGCCCGTCCTGTCGTCGGCTGCACCTTCCCGGTGATTACATCCAAGAAAGTCGTCTTGCCTGCCCCGTTCGGACCGATAATTACCCGCAGTCCTCTTTCGGCCAGCTTGAAGTTGAGCCCGTTGATGGCCTTGAACCCGTCAAAGCTAACGGTGACATTATCAATTTCTAACAGAGGCGTTGCTTGGCTGACAGCGCTCATGGCTTTTCTCCTGACTTCAGGGTTGACTCTGGGGTGGTAGGATCAATTGGTTGAGCGGCAGGCGTACCGTATATTTCAGCTTCTTGTCGTACGGTTTCGTCTACTTCTAGGCGAGGATACGTGTTGACTTGTTGGGGTTTGCCAAAGAGCGATCGCAGATCGTCCGCCGCCCGGTAGCGAAACCAGCCAATAATGCCATCCGGCAGCACCGTCACCACAATCAAAAACAGCGCCCCTTGGAAAAACAGCCAAATCTCTGGATAGCTTTCACTCAGCAGCGCCCGCCCCCAGTTCACCGCTAGTGCGCCAATAATCGCCCCGACTAGAGAGGCGCGGCCACCGACCGCCACCCAGATCACCATCTCAATCGAGAAGGCAATACTCATATACTGTGGTGAGACAATTCCCGACTGCACCGTGTAGAGCGCCCCAGAAACACCGGCAATTCCACCTGATACAGCGAATACCAGCACCTTGAAAGCAGTCGGATCGTAGCCAGAAAACCGCACTCGGTTCTCGTCATCACGAATAGCCACCAGCATTCGGCCAAAGCGTCCACTTGTTAGCCATCGACATAGGCTATAGGTCAGTGCTAATAGAACAACCGTCACACAGTAAAAAGTAAACTGCATACCGTCACTTCCCACCTGTCGGCCAAATAGTTCCGCAGTGTTTGTTTTTAGCCCGTTAGTGCCGTTGATCAGTTCCTGCTGACCATTGAAGAAGTTGAAAAAGACGACTAGCGCTGCCTGCGTCAAAATCGAAAAATAAACGCCTCGAATCCGATTGCGGAAAACCAAATAGCCTAGTAGTCCAGCGATGATAGACGGAATCACAACAATCGCTATCAGCGTAAACGGGAAAGAATAAAACGGCTGCCAAAAAGCTGGCAGCTCAGAAACCCCATACAGGCTAAAGAAGTCAGGAATCGTGCCTTCGGGCAGACTTTGCAGCTGTAGGTTCATTGCGATCGCATATCCCCCAATCGCAAAGAAAATGCCGTGGCCCAAGCTGAGCAAGCCAGTAAATCCCCAGATTAAATCAATCCCTAGTGCCACAATGCCTAAAGAGAGAAAGCGACCCAATAAACCTAGACGAAAGTTAGAAAGGATGAGAGGAAAAACGACCAGTAGGAGAAGTGCGATCGCCACTACCAGTAGCACCTCCCAGCGCCGTTGAATCAACGGCCCTTTGCTGGCATTCGCTCCCACACCGACTTTAGATCCCGCTTTGATATTTGCTTCTGCCATGGTCTAAACCTCCGCCGAACGGCCTTTAGGCGGAAACAGGCCCGCCGGACGTAGCTGTAAAAACACAATAATCAAGGCAAATACCATCACCTTGGCCATACTGGTCGTCGCGAAAAAGTCAAAAAATGACACCACCGGCTGCAAGCCTTCGCCAGAACCTAACATCAGCGGAATCGTACCAGAGCCCAGCAAATAAGTCACGATGCCAATGCCCAGCGCCGCAATCACGCTGCCTAGCAAGTTACCAACGCCGCCTACTACCACCACCATAAAAGCGTCCACGATGTAGTTCACTCCCAGGTTTGGCCCGACCGAGCCCAATAGCGTGACAGCAAAGCCCGCAACCCCCGCCAGGCCAGAACCCAGTGCAAAGGTCACCGCATCGACCTGCGCCGTCGGAATGCCTAAACAGGCGCTCATATTGCGGTTTTGAGTTACCGAGCGAATACGTAATCCCCAGGCTGACTTTTGCAAAAATAGATACACGCCCAATAGACACACTAGCGTCAGGGCAATAATAAATATTCTAGAGGCCGGAAACTGTATCGAATCAGTCACCGACACGCTGCCCTGAAGCCAGCTAGGCGCGGTTACGTCCACATTGCGAGCGCTGAACCAGGGTTTGGCTAGTTTGCTGTTGGCGTTTAGGCTGTTGCCTAGGGTGAATGCGATCGCGCCCGACAGCAGAAACAAACCCGTATTCACCAAATTTCGCCGATGCTCAGCAATCCGAGCAAAGCGAGCCAGCACCCACCTGCCACCGAAAAACAGTCCGCAAAACATCAGCAGCCCAATCACCATCGACCAGCTCACACTGCGCACAAACTGCTGCAAAATCAAGCTCACGCCCCACGTCGCCAGCAGCGTTTCTAGCGGCCTACCGTACAGAAAACGAATCACGCCCCGCTCCAGGGCTAAGCCCACCAGCGCCGCCACCAAAAAAGACAGCGGAATCGCCGCCCAGATATACCATCCTTGAAAGTCGTCGCCTAGCATCTTGAAGCCATTTTGCACCACATAAGTCGTGTAGGCGCCCAGCATCATCAGCTCACCGTGGGCCAAATTGATCACACCCATCAGGCCAAACACAATCGCCAAGCCCAGCGCCACAATCAGCAAAACCGTGCCAATACTCACCCCGTTAAACAGCGTCGTAATTAAGCTACTGATCACAACTGTTTCTCTGCCTCCCAATATGCGCTTCAATCCTGTCGAAGCTTTTCCAAAACACTCTCACAAAACCGTCTCCACAACCGCACTGATCAATACAAAAAAGGGCGGCAGGTCTTAACGACTGCCAGCCCCTTGTAGTTAACGACTTACTGGATAATCACCGCCAAATAAAACGGCACCATTTCAAACTAGCTCTTAAACTTCGTCGGCCTTGTACTTGCCACCTTTCTCAGCATCGGACCAGTCACAGGCAAAGCCCTTAGTATCGGCAACGTACTGATTCCAAGGAATAGGCTCCAAAGGACCATCCGTCGAAGAAACAATGTCAAACAAACCGTCTTCACGGACTTCACCAATTCGAACAGTCTTAGAGATGTGATGATTAGGCTGCATCGTTACCAATCCCTCTGGCGCGTCAAAGGTCTGACCGTAGGCCGCCTCACGTACCGCAGGGATATCTGTTGTACCCGCTTTCTCTACAGCCTGTGCCCATAGATAGACCATGATGTAGGCCGCTTCCATCGGATCGTTAGTCACCCGGTCTTCACCGTACTTCGCCTTGAAGTCTGCGACCCACTTTTCGTTCTCAGGGCTTTCAACGGTTTGGAAGTAGTTCCAAGCGGCGTAGTGACCCTGCAAAAATTCAGGTCCAATCTGACGGACTTCTTCTTCTGCAATACTCACAGACATTACAGGATACTTATCAGCCTCCATGCCTGCACTCTTCATCTGTTTGAAGAAGGCTACGTTACTATCACCATTCAAACTGTTGAAGATTACGCCGCCGTCAGGTAGTGCCTGCTGGATCTTCTCAATGATGGGTGTAACTTCGGTATTACCCAAAGGCAAGTAGTCTTCGCCAACCGTTGTGCCACCATTAGCCTTGAGCTGCTCTTTAATAATGTTGTTCGCAGTACGCGGAAAAACGTAGTCAGAGCCGACTAAGAAGAACTCTGTACCCTTGTTTTCTAGCAGCCAGTCAACCGCAGGCTCAATCTGCTGGTTGGGCGCAGCACCTGTGTAGAAAATGTTTTTAGAACACTCTTGACCCTTCGTACTGTACGGGATACCACAGCATGTGGTCTTTTTCTTCAAATACTGGCAGCACCGCCTTCCGGCTAGCCGAAGTCCAGCAGCCAAAGACCACAGCAACCTCGTCTTGGTCAATTAGCTTTTCGGCTTTTTCGGCAAACGTAGGCCAGTCAGACGCACCGTCCTCTTTAACTGCAACAATCTGCTTCCCTAAGACTCCGCCTGCCGCGTTGATCTCTTCAATCGCGAGTTCTTCGGCGTCTACGACAGTAGTCTCACTAATCGCCATCGTGCCACTCAAAGAGTGCAAGATACCAACTTTGATCGTATCTCCCGAATCAGCTGATGCACCGGCATCAGCACCTGCATCAGCAGCGGGCTCAGCCCCCTCTTCCGCTGCCGGAGCACAGGCTTTTAGAAAAACACTTGCGCCTGCGGCAGCGGTGCCGTATGCCAAAAATTTACGTCTACCCAGTTTAGCCATCAGCTAATCCTTTTATTTCCTAAAGTCACACGTCTAACAGTCATAGTCTCAGCGCCCTGAATGCCCCTTAGCTTCAAGCTCAAGAGCAATTTGATCGATCAGAATCAACCGCTAGGAGGAAGCTAAATCAGCTTCCTGCTGGTAATTTCACTGATTTTGAAGGTATCCTATGCCCCGATTACGTCCTAAGTTGTAGCGTGTGATACTAAACCGGGCGGCTGAGTTTTCACAGGTGCGTGAACCAGTCTTGGTGCCTATGTGCATCCCTTTATTACTTTTTTGTTATTGTTTGTCAGCGTTTCTAAAACAGGAAGTAGCGCTGAGCCATCGGCAACCGGTCGGCAGGTTCGCAGGTCAACAGCTTGCCGTCCACCCTCACTTCAAAAGTTTCTGGCGTTACTTCGATATTGGGCATCACACCATTCAGCTTCAGGTCAGTCTTTTTGAGCTGCCTTGTATCAGACACTGCTCGCAGTCGGCTAGCCTGTAGTCCTAGCTGGCTGGCAATATCATCTTCCATCGCTGCCTGTGAAATAAATGTCAGCGCCGTACTCGACATCGCCTTGCCATAGCTGCCGAACATCGGTCGCATATGCACCGGACCAGGGGTAGAAATGCTGGCATTGGCATCGCCCATTTGCGCCCAGGCAATCAAGCCGCCTTTCACGACGATCTCTGGCTTCACGCCGAAGAAGGCAGGACTCCACAGGCAAAGGTCTGCCAGCTTGCCTGCTTCTACTGAGCCGATGATGTCTGAGATGCCGTGTGCGATCGCAGGATTAATCGTGTACTTCGCCACGTATCGCTTTGCCCGGTAATTATCGTGCGTCTCACTGGTCTGCTCAGGATGAGGCAGCAGTCCCTTTTGCACCTTCATCTTGTGCGCCGTCTGCCAGGTGCGGGTAATCACCTCACCGACTCGCCCCATCGCCTGCGAGTCAGAGGCCATAATGCTAAACGCACCCATATCATGCAGCAAATCTTCTGCGGCAATGGTTTCGCGGCGAATGCGAGACTCTGCAAACTTGACATCTTCTGGAATGTTTTTATCCAGGTGATGGCACACCATCAGCATGTCTTTGTGTTCGTCAAAGGTGTTGATGGTGTAGGGCCGAGTCGGATTGGTGGAAGCGGGCAGCACGTTACTGAGCTTGCAAACGGTGAGAATATCCGGTGAATGGCCGCCGCCAGCGCCTTCTGTATGGAAGGTGTGAATCACGCGGTCTTTGAAGGCGGCGATTGTTGTTTCTACATACCCAGATTCGTTGAGAGAATCGGTGTGAATGGCAACTTGCACATCGTACTCGTCTGCAACAGAAAGGCAGGTGTCAATCGCTGCGGCTGTCGTTCCCCAATCCTCGTGCAGCTTTAGACCCATCGCGCCTGCTCGCACCTGCGCGACGAGTTCTTGCGGCTGGCTAGAGTTGCCTTTGCCCATGAAGCCCAGGTTGACTGGAAAAGCTTCGGCAGCTTCGAGCATTCTGTGAATATTCCACGCGCCGGGGGTGCAGGTGGTGGCGAGGGTGCCAGTGGCTGGGCCAGTGCCGCCGCCGAGCATAGTGGTGACACCGGATGCGATCGCAACTTCAATCTGCTGCGGACAAATAAAGTGAATATGCGAATCAATTGCCCCTGCCGTCAGAATCTTGCCTTCTCCGGCAATAATCTCCGTACTCGGTCCGATAATAATGTCAATGTTATTCTGCGTATAGGGATTGCCCGCTTTTCCAATCTTGGCAATCTTTCCATCCTTGATTCCCACATCTGCTTTCACCACGCCCCACCAGTCCAGAATCAGCGCGTTGGTGATCACCGTATCCACTGCGCCATCGGCCCTAGAAATTGGCGACTGACCCATCCCGTCGCGGATGACCTTGCCGCCACCGAATTTCACTTCATCGCCGTAGTAGGTGCCACCGTAGGTAGTGAGATCTTGTTCTACTTCTAGGAACAGTTCGGTATCAGCTAGGCGGATGCGATCGCCCACCGTCGGCCCAAAGGTATCAGCATAGTCACGGCGGCTAATATAGTTACTCATTGCGTAATATCTTTTGCAAAGAGGACAATAGACGAAGCAATTAAAAAATCAGAAGTCTTGTACTGTCTACAAGCTTTTGATGGTAGACACAGTATCAGACTGAGACTAACATCGATAAATTAACAAATGCAGTCATAGCCAGCCGCTTCACCCCCCGAAGATAACAAATATGTTATATAATATTAGCCACGACAAAGTTCTTAGTCAGTGCTGCTTAAATAAAGTTGATTATATACAACCTTTTATTTTTATGCTTTACACAATTGAATACTTTTCTGAACAGGCAGAACAGTTTGTTCTCGATCTGCCTTCTAGTTTAAGATCATTGCGGAGAACGAATTTAAAGATTTTTCGGCTTTGCGGGTAAGCTTTCCATCTGCTGATCAAGTAGGTGATCTGATTGTCTCTAATATTGGCGGTAACAAGTATCGGTTGATTGCCTCTGTTCATGTCAACCGAGGCAAGCTGTTTGTCCGTCACATCTTGACGCACAAGGAATACGACAGAAGAGGCGTGGAAACTATGACAACAATTGCACCTGATATTCAAGCACAGTGGCGTGCGATCGTCCCACTTCTGACTATCCGCAATGAGCAAGAGTATGACAGCAGCGTTGAACGCCTAAACGCCTTGATCGATGAAGTCGGAACTAACGAGGCCCGCTAAGTCAGATGCTGCGAGCTAGAAGAAGTGCTGGTCTGACTCAAGCTGAGGTCGCAGAACGAATGGGGACGAAGCACCCACTCTATACCCGGTTAGACTACCTTAGGAGCGGGAAACATTGCCGATCTGCCACCTTACGAAGATAAGCACTATGCGGTAGGTTACAAGCTGCGAATAGTTATTAGAAGCTGAAGCAAGAGCTTTGTCGTGGTTGACTTAAGCTGACGCAACTGAGAAGGCATGAACTTCTCAGTGAAAATCATGACGAACCAGAAATGGAGCTGCTTACGGTCTGGGAAAGACGCTCGTCATCGAAATTCTACTGGACGCACAGCACTTGAGTAATCTGATTAAATTCGGCTTTACGGGCGAGTCGATAGGTTGGCGTTCTTACCGTCCCATCAGTGTTTAACAGTATTGCGCGAATGGCCACTTCCTAATCTACTAGCGAACCTACTTCTTCAGGTAGCTTGTACTGCCCGACAATGCGTTTGGCAAATTCAGGGACGTGCGCTTCTAGCTTTTCAGGATGGTTGCGCCGGGTGTATAGATAGTTGCGGGTGAAGTGCGAATCGATGGAGAAGCGGGCGTATTCTAGTCCCTTTGGGCCGATTTTTTCGATCACGACGCCCATTAGTTTTGCGGCCCACATTGGCAGGGTGACGCCTTTGTCGTAGGCGGGGATGCTGTTTTGGACGGCCTGGGTGCGATCGCCACTGCTCATCACCGGCTGCGTCTCAATCAGCCCTTCTAACAGATCAAACATTTCCGCGCCCGTCTCATTGCGCACCACGATCCACTGCCAGCCAAACGGCGCACCCATATAGCCCACCACAATATCCGCCAGCGAATTTGTATAGTCAAAGCAGCTCATGCAGGACGGGGCAAACACGTCTTTTAGCTGGTTCGTCTTTAGACCAAAGAACGGTACCTTTTCTTCCGAACCGTCTTCGTGCTTGAAATGCACCTGAAAATCCTGCATGAATTCGTAGGCTACCACCGTATCTGGCGATCGGCTGGTCGTATCCAAAAACTTCTGCAAGCCCGCTCGGGTGACATTATCCACGCACGGCATTCCCAGCACATACAGCTTTTCCAAGCCGATCTTGTCTTGTACCGCCCGCAGCGCCTGAATCTGACAGCCTACGCCAATTACTAGCACCCGCTTCATGCCTGACTGCTCAATTTGATCGAGCACAGACAGATTCGGCGACAGCGTCGGCTTATTCACCCGCGCTGCCAAAATTTCCTCTGGCGTTCTCGCAATCACCGGCATCGGCTGAAATCGATCGTCCTCGGTGTTTTGCACGCAGACCACGCCTTCTACTAGGCCGCGATTGAGCATTGCGATCGCCAGCGTACTGACAATTCCCGTCCACTGCGCTCCCTCTATAGGCTCTAGCTTTCGAGCCGCCACCATCTTTTGCTGCACGCCAAAGTACAGCTCATCTGGATCGTCTAGATTGCGATCGCGCCCATGATTAGCCACCTCCAACTCACTCACCTGCTGATTCAAAAACGCGCAGGCATCTTTCACATAGTGAATATAAGCCGTGTCACAAAGGCCGCACTCGCTGCATCTCTCTTTGGCGGGTTTGGCCGCACCGGGCTTTAGAGGTCTAGCTTTCGCATGGGGTTTATCTGAAGTACTGGCCGCTGAGAGATGGGCTGAAGTCATATGCAAAGAGCGCTATCTAAAGCAATGTAACCATGAATTAACCTATGATCACGATACCGCAATCCGCTGGTTGGCTCAGTCCCTGCCGACTTGTTTCGTAATTTTTCTTTGTCCCCCAACTCTTTAGACTCCCCCAATTTCCCTTCCCCCAACTTCATCATCCAATGCCCGAAGGCCCAGAAATCCGCATCGCCGCCGATAAAATCCAACGCGCTATCCGTCCCCATCCCGCCAGCGAAGTTTTCTTTGCCTTCGAGCATCTCAAACCTTTCGAGTCAGACCTAGCGGGCTGCCATGTCACCAAGGTCGAAACACGCGGCAAGGCAATGCTGACTCATTTTGACAACGGCCTGAGCGTCTATACCCACAACCAGCTCTATGGCAAGTGGATGGTACGCAAAGCCTACGATTTTCCCGAGACCAATCGGCAGCTCCGATTTGCGATCCACAATGCCAAAAAATCCGCTCTGCTCTACAGCGCCTCTGATATTCAGATTTTGAGCAGTCAGTCGGAAATAGAAAATCATCCTTTCTTGAGTAAGCTAGGTCCGGACGTGCTGAGTAAGGGGCTAAAGCCAGAAGCTTTACAGGCTTTACTACGTTCCAAAAAGCACCATCGCCGCCGTCTGTCTACGCTTTACCTCGACCAGCATTTTCTAGCCGGAATTGGCAACTATCTGCGCAGCGAAATTCTATTTGTCGCCAGGTTAAATCCGCATCTGCGTCCGATAGATTGCACTGACGATCAGCTGCTTGCCTTGGCGGATGCCTCTATTTCTATTTCTTATCAGTCTTACAAATACAAAGGCGTGACCAACGATCTTGACTTGGCCAACCGACTGAAGTCTAAGGGTTCAAGCTACCGGGACTACCGGTACTGGGTGTTTGGACGGGTCGATAAGCCCTGCTATGTGTGCGCTACGCCAATCGTGAAGGAAATGGTGAGCAGCCGCCGACTCTATTACTGTCCGACTTGCCAGCCGAATCAGGCGTCGATACTACACTAAGCTCGGCGGACAGTAGCCCAAACCTTGAACAAACCTAGTACGAAACTCGGTCAGGTCGGTAGGTCTAAGTGCCCCGTGAGAAATGATTACCAGATGGTAGCGCTTCATCACCTCAGCAATACTGACTTCTGCCTCTAGACTTTCGAGGGCAATAGCCAGTCTGGCCGTTACGCTGAAAGGCGTACCATTTTCATTCAAGAACGCCAGGAAGTCGCCATTTTGCTGGGGGCAGAGACATTCTTTCAGCTTTACCCTGACAACCCATCTATCTACTAAATAGATCACCGTGACTAGATCCAATCGGATAGCTGCCTGTTTAGAAAAGTAAGTCAAGAGCCGCAAAACCAAGCTGGTATTAGCGAAGTAGTAGATATATTGCATGATCCTAGAGACCGCCACATCTAACAGCATAAGTCTCAAATCTGTCTAAATTATGAAGATTCTGCTCGCTCGTAACAATTCTATGAAACAAAATCAGATATTCTCAAATGTTTTGGCCACCTCCTGTTTAGCGTGAATATTCTCTATTACGAGGAAGATAGAACCGCCCACAACTGTACAGTTGGGAAGGTGACCACCCGCTTGTAAACATCAAAAAAAGTCGGTGCTAGTATCTTCACCACAGCGATCGCCCCTTTTCTGAGATCGGCATCCGATGCTGATCGTCGTATTGCTCCCTATAAGTCTTATTGATATTTCTACAGAAACAATGCACATCGTTCGCTCGCTAAAATTATGTTCTCCCCCTGGCTTTTTAGCCGCGCTGATAGCGGCCTCTGCTGTCGTCCTTCCTGCTACCGCAGCGGCAGTGAAAAAGCCCTTGGTCGCAACGGCGACAGAAACTGCACTACCCATCAAGCCCCAGGCAGCGGTACTACAAAATAAGACTGAAGGCTCGCAGGGCGAACTGATTGGCTCAGAGGTCGACTGTAACGGCGATGGGATCAGCAACGAATCTCAAATTGATTTCGATGGTGATGGCGTTTCAGATGAGTGTGTGCGCGGTGTGGGAGAAATTCCTGAACCGCCTTTTCAGCAAAGCTACACCCCTACTGACGAAGAGTTTTATAGCCGGTTGCCTGCGGTTGGCTGGAGCGCCCAATATCAGTGCGGCGAAGAACTATATGAAGTTCAGCTCAGTCGGCTGAGCGCAGACCAGATGACTTATAGTGCCCAGGGTCTGACTGCTCAGGGATTGACGCTTACTAGCGATATTGTCTATGACGATCTCGATCCTAACCTGAATGCGCCGCTGATAATTGAGGAACCTGAAAGTGGCGTTCGCTATAGCTTTACCCAGCAGCAGGGGGACGAGTTTTATGAGTACGCCATTACTAACTACGAGGGTGATATTGGCCTATATATCTACCAAACAGGAGAGCAGATTCTGGCAGCTCCTTGTACGGTAGCTGCGCCTAGCGACTTGCCAGTGAATTAGCGTGTGACTAGCCAGAGTACGGTCGGTAAGGTCGCAAAGCTCAATAGAGTTGATAGGACAATGGTCCTAGCTACGCGAACAGTGTCGCCTCCAAATTCTGTTACCCAAATTAGGGTGTTGACGGCGACGGGCATGGACGCCTGCATGACTAAGACGGCTAGGTCCAATCCCTCAAGCCCTAGCAACCGACCGATGCCATAGGCGCTCAGCGGTGAAACGACTAGGCGAAGAGCGGCGGCAATCAGCTCGTACTGACTGATCTGAATGGGAATGCGAGAAAGCTGAATCCCTAAGGTCAGCAGGGCGATGGGAATGGCGGAGTCTGCCATGAGTGCTAGGGCGCGATCGATGGCTAGGGGCACTTGCCATGCGAGGGCCTGTAATCCGATCCCGGCTGAGGTTGCCCAGAAGACTGGCAGGCTGAGGGTAATTTTGAGCCCTGCTTTGATGCCTTGGCCTTTCAAGAAGATAGGACCGACGCTGGTGATGAATATGGCGGATGCAATCAGGTAAACGATCGCGCGCTCTAGTGCGGCTTCTCCGAGTGCAAAGAGGATGAAGGGCAGGCCGATGTTGCCAGTGTTGGCGAGTAGCGTGGTGGCGACGAGACTTTTTTGGGTGTCAGTGGGGAGGTGAAGTTTTTTGCTAAGCGCGATCGCAATCCCATACAAAACCCCACAGTTAAGCAAAAAGCCCGCCACAATCCGCACCGTAATGCTCATATCTAGACTGCTGCCATAGACCCCAGTCAAGACCAGCGCCGGTAGCAACACGTAGATATTCAGCCGAGTCAGCGTCCTGATATCCAACAAAAAGGCTCGCCCTACCCAAACCCCACAGAGTGCCACTAGCGCAATTGGCAGCACCGCCGATACTACAACGCTCAAACTACTCCACCTGAATCGTATCTGTCCAAATCACTTGCACTCACAGCTAGCTAGTCCTTTATGCTTAAACAAGTAGCTAAACACACATTTACTTTGCCAGCCCATGTCTTCTGCCCCCACGCCTGAGCAGCTTCAGTCCATGCTCAATTCAGAGAACTTTGGCGATCGCATCAAAGGCATCAACCTGCTGCGCAACATCGATCCCGCCACTGCCTTTGAGCTGATCCAACCGCTCTGTCAAGACAGCAACACCCGCGTCCGCTACGCCGCCGTCAGTCAGGTCTCTACGCTAGGCGCTCAAGATCTTAGCGTGGCCCAGGGCCTGCTTAAAACCGCGCTCGCCGATTCTGAGCCAGATGTACAGGCCGCCGCTGCCGATTCTATCGGTGCGCTCAAGCTCACCGAAGCCTTTACCGATTTACAAACGCTCTACCAAACCACACCTGAATGGCTAGTGCAAATGAGCATCGTTGCCTGCCTCGGCGAAATGGGCGATCCCCGTGCCTTCGACCTGCTTCAAACTGCCCTTGAAGAAGGAAATTCCCTCGTTTCGGTCTCCGCGATCGGTGCGCTCGGTGAACTACAAGACGAGCGTGCCATTCCCCTATTGATTCCCTACGCAGACAGCGACGATTGGCAAATTCGACATCGCTTAGCTCAGGCGCTAGGCCACTTTGCCCAGCACCCCGACGCCAAGCAAGTGCTGGAGACGCTTTCAGCCGATGAATCGGCCCTAGTCGCCGAAACCGCTAAAAGTCAGCAGATTTCTAAATGACTTAATACTCACAAGCGGTTCTATTTCTGTGTCTGCGAGATCATCTATGGGATCATTTGTTCTTGAAGATATATCAAAGATATTTTAGTGAAGATGTTTAGTTGACGGATTTTTAATCAAAACGTCAGTAGATATTGAGTCATTTTTCACGATCCGGATAAGTTAACAATTCATCAAAATGAATAGGTGCGTTTCGCACTGTTTTCAAAGCTGAAGAACATTATTATCTGCGTACTTACACGGATAGAGAGGCAATCTTTGTCTGTATCTGTTGACGAACTACAAGCTGCGCTAATCGAACTGTTGCCAGATGCCTGTATCCCCGATTGTCAAAGGGTTATGGAGAAAGCTTTCCATTGTATTTGTGTTAGCGAAAACGCTAGTTTCGCTAGCCTTAGTGTCTGTATCTGATCCCACAGTGTGGATACTTTATCCCTCTAAAAGAGGTTTCTCCAAAGTCATTCTCGGATATCACCGAGATCAGCTATTTATCGCATTTTGACTATCTAGCTGGAAATTCTGATAAGCTGGGTTCATATCAATAATGATTAAAACAATGTTCTCGATTGAACAAAAATAGTGATTTGTGTTTGAAAATACAGTTTGGAAAAATACAGTTTGCTAGTTAATCGAGCGAATATGAGCGAGTTGCATACAGAAGAATAACTGAATCGGCTAATGCGATCGCTCTAAATTTAATTTAACTGTCAGTAGTAATTGTCAAGCCTGTAGGAGAGCTGCTTAAGTGCGCTACACTGCACCATCTTCTAAGAAAAGATCTGTAAACGATCCGTCTGCTGTCCTTGATGCCTTTAGCACTGTGAAGCGGTGGGACAGCCTCAGCTTTTCCTCGACACTATACCTTCGGCCTGTCCTGGATGCTCTGCTTGCGCCAATGCCAGGGCTGCTTCACGATGAGCTACGGCTAGGGCTACAAGAGGCTCTGGTGAACGCTGCCAAGCACGGTAACCAGCTAGATCCGCAGAAGCTAGTCTCGGTTCGCTATGCCAAAGCTGACGGCTATTACTGGTGGATTGTATCCGATCAGGGCAACGGCTTTGCCGAACCGATAGCTTGCCCCTGTCCAGATGGAGATAGCTATTTGCTGGATGCTCAAATGGTCAGCGACTGCGGTCGTGGCCTCTACATTCTGCACCAGGTATTCGATCAAGTCCGGTGGAGCAACAATGGCAAAGAAATTCAGCTGGCAAAGCAGATTAAGCCATCTCCCCCCCGGTTTGGATCAGTCAGCCCCGTTTTGCTTGTAAAGCAGTTCGAGCTGTGGTTGCGTAGGTGGTCTACAGCTTCAGTGTAGGAGCGGTAGCGCAGGCTATTGGGCAGTGCCAGTGCTTTCTACGTGTTTACGCTCTTTGTGGGTGGGGCAAGGAGGCGCTTTGAGCGTTTTGTTTAGCCAGCCAACGGCTTGTTCTAGCCGAGGCAGGGCTTCTTCGGGTTTGTCTTTGAGCATGTATACTAGGGCGGCAGCGGCCTGTTCTTTGGCACGAACATTACGATTAGCGCTGAGCTGGTGCCAGTCGTGATTCGAGATAGCAAGCTTTTCTGCTAGTGCCTGGGCTAGAATTTCGGCGCTAAAAGATTGCAGTAGGGTGCGATCTGGCCCAGCAGATTCTCCGCCAGTGGATTGACGAGTAGATTGACTGGAGGGGTGACTAGAAGTTGTCATTGTTCTATTGCATTAATGGCCATCTATCCTTTGCAGCATATATGAAATCATCCAGAAAGGCTTCTACTAGAGCCCCTCACCTGCCCAGTGACGAAGAGCTGGCAAGCTTCGAGCGAGACCTTAAGCAGACAGCTGATGACTTTTTGCTATTGCGCGATCGCTTCTTCGCCATCCGCCGAGCCAAAGCCAAATACGAAAAGCTCACCTCAGCCGACCTGAGCCACCTGCCCGCCGAAGACCTCGCCCAGATGCAGGACCGCATAGAAGCGCTCAAAGTCACGTTAGAAAGTCATCTTCTCTCCTGGCGTCAGATGCAAGAACCCTTCTGGCAAGTCGTCCGCTTCGTCGGCCTAGGGATCGTCATCGGCTGGTTCTTACATCTCTGGCTAGGCGGCATGATTGGCTAGGCGGCATTGGACTGGGCGGCATTTGACTAGTTGAAGGCATAGAATAATAAGAACAACAGATCCCTTGCCCCTGCTATGACTACCTCCCAGCGCATCAAGCACATTCTCAAACTAGGTCAACCAGGCGAGTCCTTGACCATTCAGGGCTGGGTCAGGACAAAACGCAGCGCCAAGAAATTCACCTTCATAGAAGTCAACGACGGCTCCTCTATGAACGGGCTTCAGGTCATTGCGTCCGAAGATATTCCAGATTACGACACGCAGATGGAGCGCATCAGTACAGGCGCTTCCGTCCAGATTACCGGTACCCTGAGCGAGTCCCCTGGCAAAGGTCAAAGAGTAGAGCTACAGGCCAGCGAGATAGAAGTTTTCGGTGAGTCAGACGGCGAAACCTACCCACTACAGAAGAAACGTCACTCCTTCGAATTCCTCCGCACAATCGGTCATCTGCGCAGCCGCACTAATACACTCGGCGCAGTTTTTCGAGTGCGCAATGCCTGTGCCACTGCCATCCACGAGTTTTTCTGGAAACGCGACTTCCTCTGGATGCACACCCCCATCCTGACCGCCAGCGACTGCGAAGGCGCAGGTGAAATGTTCACCGTCACCCGCTTCAACCTCGACAGCATTCCCACTAACGAAGCAGGCAAAGCCGACTACAGCCAGGACTTCTTTGGCAGACCCGCCTACCTCACCGTCAGCGGCCAGCTCGAAGCCGAAATCATGTCAATGGCCTTCAGCAACGTCTACACCTTCGGCCCCACCTTCCGCGCCGAAAACTCCAACACCGCCCGCCACCTAGCCGAATTTTGGATGGTCGAACCCGAAATGGCCTTCTGCAACCTAGAAGGCAACATGGACCTAGCCGAAGCCTTCTTGAAACACGTCTTCAGCCACGTCATGGAACACTGCGCCGACGACATGGAATTTTTCAACCAGCGCATCGACAAAACCGTCCTCGAAACCGCCGAAAACATCATCAACAACGACTTCGAGCGCATTACCTACACACAAGCCATCTCCCTGCTAGAACGCGCCATCAAAAACGGCGACAAAACCTTCGAGTTCCCCGTCAGCTGGGGCATCGATTTACAGTCCGAACACGAGCGCTACCTAGCCGAAGACCTCTTTAAAAAGCCAGTCATCGTCACCGACTACCCAGCCGAAATCAAAGCCTTTTACATGCGCCTAAATGACGACAACAAAACAGTTGCCGCCATGGACGTACTCGCCCCTCGCATCGGCGAGATTATCGGCGGTGCCCAAAGAGAAGAAAGACTAGACATCCTAGAGCGCCGAATCACAGAAGCAGGCCTACCCAAAGAAGACTACTGGTGGTACCTAGACCTACGCCGCTACGGCACAGTCCCCCACGCAGGCTTCGGCCTAGGCTTCGAGCGCCTCGTCCAATTCATGACCGGCATGAGCAACATCCGCGACGTCATCCCCTTCCCCCGCACCCCAGACAACCTAGATTTTTGAAAGTAGGCTTCGACTACGCTCAGCCTACGCTCAGCCTACGCTCAGCCTACGGCAGGGTAACCCAAAAACTAGATCCCCTCTACCCCTCTCACCTGGTCTTTTATTCGGGGGGTTTGGGGGAGGCCATGCGGCCCCCAAGCAGGATATTAAGTCTCCTAGCAGAGGAGGGGTTTGGGGAGGAAATCCCCATCTCTTACCGCCTTGCGCCTTACCTCCGACTCTTGACACCAAAAAAGAACAGAAGTCGTAACAGGAACTATACAAAATCAGCAGACTACCGCAATAGCCCTTATTCTTAACACGTCGGCCAATCCAGCTAGCCCCCTCTAGCAGCCCCTTCGTATGTCCCCTAAAATCCTAGTCGTCTTCAACGGCAAAGGCGGCGTCGGCAAAACCACTACCGCCGTCAACCTAGCCGCCATCTTCGCCGAAACCCAATCCGTTTTGCTAGTAGACGCCGACACTCAAGCCTCAGCCTCCTGGTGGGCAGATCGAGGCGATCGCACCATCGGCTGCGACGTAAGTCAAGAAAGCGATCCGACATTGCTTGCTAAACTAAAAGAAATAGACAGCTACGAGCTAATCGTAGTCGATACCCCGCCCGCCCTCAACTCAGCCGCACTCGCCGCCGTCATTCCCCTAGCCGACTATCTACTACTACCGACCCCGCCCGCACCCATGGACATCGCCGCCCTAGTGCAAACGGTCAAAAAATCCATCGTTCCTTCTGGCGTTGCCCATCGCGTTCTACTCACCAAAGTAGACTCCCGCTCACTAGGCGAAGCCCTAGAAGCCCAAACCATGCTCATGGAGCTAGATATCCCCGCCTGTCACGCCTTCGTCAGAACCTACAAAGCTCATGAACGCGCCGCACTAGAAGGCGTCTCCATCACCCAGCTAAAGGGAAAAAACGTCGCCGAAGCCAAAGCCGATTACAACCGAGTTGCTAACGAAATCAAAAGGGACTGGAAAGACTCATGATCAAAAAGCGGATTGCCGACCTGCTCAAAGAAGAAGTCGAAAAGCCAGTACCAGACACTGAACCGGCTGAACCGGCTGCCAAAAGCGCGACCAAACCGGCTGCCAAGAGCGCAACCAAAACAGCAACCAAGAGCACAGCTAGCAAAGCGTCAGCCAGTAAAGCTTCGGCTGTCAAAGGTGCGACGGCCAAGACTTCAGCTACAAAGTCAACCACAGCAAAAGCCACAGCAAAATCGTCAGCCGCTAGTGCAGACACAGCCGCGCTGAATAAAAAAATCAAGACGTTAGAAGCGGCACTGATCAAGGCAGAATCTCAAATTAGTGCCTTACAAGACGATGTCGACACCCATCAAAATCGTATTTTTGAACTGAAAGATAGCCTAGAGAAGGCAGAAAGTGAAAGTAAAACAAAAGACACCGATCTAAACAAAGTGAGTGCCCAACTCAAAGAAGCCAGGCAAACGATTCTCAAGATCAGCGAAAGTCAAAATGCTGAGCAAGAAAGGCTAGCCCATCTAGAGAAACAGGCCGCCGAGCAGAAAGCTGCTGAAGCCAGAGCCGCTGAAAAACAAGCCGCCCAGCAAAAGGCTGCTGAAGAGAAAGCGGCCAAAGAGAAAGCCGAGAAACAGAAAAGCAATCTCAGCTTCAAACGTCCGTACGCCAGCTACAAATCCATTCCTGAATACGCCATTCAGCGTGGAACCCCCGCAGGTGGGCAGAACAGCAGCATGTTAGATGACGACGATATTGGTTGGGTCGATTAGTACTTGCGGCTCAATATAGGTTGGAGACAGGAACTAATTGTCTAGGATGGTAAAGACCTTCTAACTAAAGACGTTTTCATCATGGCTGATTCTTTGGCGAACGCTTTGCGCCGCGCTCTACCTGCGTTCTCTTTACTCACGCTTCGAGGCGCGATACTCCGCAGGAGTGGCCTTGCCATCGCACTGAGCCTGATCGGCCTGGTCTCCTGTGGAAATCCAGCCGCTGAAAAGGCAGCAGTCGACCCAGCAGAAGTGCCGACTGAAGCAGCGGAAGGCGCACCTGCCGAAGAGACCCCAACCGAAGCAGAAATAGCCGCGATGCGAGCCGAATGGGACGCTCGCATGGCAAAAGTGCAATCGGTCGTAGAGACAACGCCTCGCGCCGAACTGATTGGCAGCTCTCCAACAAAAGGGCCAGCCGATGCAGAGGTCATCGTGCTGAAGTTTTCGGACTTTCAGTGTCCCTATTGTGCCGTTGCCTCCGCTAACATGAAAACCTTTACCAAAGAACACGAAGACGACGTTCTTTACGTCTACAAACAGCTTCCCCTCGTCAGCATTCACCCCGAAGCAGAACCCGCCGCCAAAGCAAGCTGGGCCGCCGAGCAACAAGGGCAGTTCTGGCTCTATCACGATGGGCTCTTCGCCTTTCAAGACAAACTAGGCGAGGACTATTATGTAGAGCTAGCAGAGCAGATTGGCCTAGACATGGCACAGTTCAACCGCGATCGCAACAGCCCTGAAGCAGCAGCGGTTATTAGTCAAGACATCGAGCTAGCCAAGGCGCTAGATATTCGAGGCACGCCTAACTTTCTAGTGACCAATATGAATCAGAGCTTCCTATTTCCCGGTAATACGCCCCTAGAGGTATTTGAAGAAGCCACCAATAGGCTAAAGTCCACTCCGTCAGATCTGTAAGCATGGCATACGACTCTAAAACCTACGGCCAAAGCCCATTCGGGAACCCTCAAAAGCCGAACAGTGATGACGCCAGCGAGGCTGCTCTCGAAGAAGGGCTAGATCTTGCGCCAACTAAAGGCGCAGCCGATAAGTTTCCAGCTATTTCCACTATTCCAGGTGCGCAGCCAGCCGATCTGCTAGCGGATCAGTTCGACGTTGATAAGAATACAGACAAGGCAGCTAGTACAACAAGGCGAAAGTCAAGGGCTTCTAGTAAGCCTTCGACGACAAAGACACCTCGAAAAGCTAAAAAGACCAGGGCTTCAAACAAGACCGCGAAGGCACCAAAAGCAGAGCCTGAGACTGCTGAAGAAGCGATCGCCCGCCGTTTTCTAGAAGAAGATCGCAACGCCTATCTGTCCTTGCTGTACAAAACAGCCATTTCTGGCCTGGTCTGGGCCGTGCTGCGACTGGTGCGTCATCAGGTCTCTGACAGGGCGATCGCCATTATCAACATCATCATTCATCCAGTCCTAGTTTCTACCCTGGCCTTGATTGGCACCATCGGCCTCACCTTCTGGCTACGTCGCCTGCTAAAAGACCTGGCCATCCACACCCAGCAGCTCACTGTTGATGCCGAAGCGCCCGAGGGCAAAAACTATCGACCCACCCTAGAAATCGTCGGCGACTCACTAGAATACAACCCCAAGCTGCGCAAACAGCTTTCTCATCTGTTCAATGCTGCCTCAATCTTGATCTGCACACTGATTAGCTACGTTATGACCAGTTTGCTGCTGCCCTGGGGATAATTCAGGCCAAGACGTAGGGGCGCAACATGTTGCACCCCTACGCGGGATATGCAGATCTGGCAAACGCGCAGTCTTCAGCGGGCTCTCTCTGTCTGAAGCTGTTCGATCAAATCTTGAAGCTGATCGCTATCTGCATGGTAGACCTCATTGCAGAACTGACAGGTGGCTTCCGCGCCATCGTCTACTTTGATCATGTCAGTGAGTTCGGTTGTACCCAGCAGCTTGAGTGCGCCCATCATGCGATCGCGCGTACACCGACAGTAAAACCTAACATCATGCGAATCCGGCAAAAACTCCAGGCCGATATCACCCACCAGCTCTTCAATGATCTCCGGCAGCGTCTTCCCCGCCTTGAGCAGTGGCGTAAAGCCGGTCAAACTCATCAGCCGAGACTCTAGCTGAGAAATCAACGCCTCATCACGAGCCACCTTCGGCAAAACTTGCAGCAGCAGCCCACCCGCCGCCTCTACCCCATCAGCACCAACAAACACCCCCAAGACCAAAGCCGAAGGCGTCTGCTCAGAAGTCGCCAAATAGTGAGTCAGATCGTCACCAATCTCACCTGTGACCAACTCCACCGTACTGGCATGGGGCTGACCGTAGCCGACATCGCGCATCACCTGCACATAGCCCTCTTTTCCAACCGCCGCCCCCACATTCAGCTTGCCATCAGCGCTCGGCGGCATCTCCACCTGCGGCTTTTCCACATAGCCACGCACAGTCCCATCGAGTCCTGCATCCACCATCAGCCCCTGCAACGGGCCATCGCCTTTGATGCGAATACTTACCCGCGATTCGGCCTTCTTCATGTTAGATACCAGCAGCAATCCAGCCGTCATTGCTCTACCCAGAGCTGCCGTCGCTACGTAAGAAAGGTGATGGCGATCGCGCGCAACCTGCACCAGCTCAGTCGTCGTCACCCCGACGACACGGATACCCCCATCCGCTGCCGTCGCCCTAATTAACCGGTCTGTCATCCTCAATGCCTTCTGTATTAATCTGCTTAGATCATTGTATCGCTATGGCATAAGGATGCTGGAGCGTGACAGCCAAACAAACGCTTAAGGTGGTGGCTCAATAGCCAGCTGGAGAAACGGAAATCAAATTTGATTTGGTAGACTGAAGGTATTGACTGCCCTAGGTTCCACCTATGACGCTTGCAATCGATCAACCAATACAACAGAAGCAACTCAGCTTTGATGAGTTTGTTGCTCGCTATCGTGGCGACAACCGCTATGAACTGATCGATGGAGAGGTATTTGACTTGGAGCCAGTAGGTCTACACGAAGAAGTTGCAGCCCTCATTACCACGAAGGTTTGTGTCCAGATTGACAGCAGTGGGTTACCTTGGTTTGTTCTTCAGCGCGGTCTACTGCGCCCCTCTGTCGGAGCTATGACAGCCTTTCGTCCTGATGTTGCTGTCGTCGATCGAGATGAACTTATCAAAGAACCACTTTGGACTGACCAGTCAATCCTGACTTTGGGTAGTTCGATTAAATTTGTAGCGGAAGTTGTGAGTAGCAACTGGCAAAACGATTACGCCCGTAAGGTTGAAGACTACGCGGCCTTGGGTATCTCTGAATATTGGATCGCAGACTACGCAGGCTTGGGAGGAACTCGGCACATTGGAAAACCCAAACGGCCCACCCTGACTATCTGTAGATTAGTGGATGGAGACTATGAGATCCAGCAACTTCGAGGCAGTCAAGCAATCGTCTCTCCTACCTTTCCGAAGTTGGAACTGACGGCTGAAGAAGTCTTGATGACTGGCTTGTAGTGGTCGCATTCTGGCAGTAGAAGTGTTGAGCAAAGTCCTACTGACCTCTCTAAATTGAATGGCTCGGAAGAATGATTGAAGAATTGTTCAAATCTGAGGCAACTAGAAAAAAGCGTCCCTTAGAAAAATCAAGGGACGCTTTGAACAAAGAGAATAACGCAGTTAGTCAAAAAGCCTTTCTAAGAACTATGACGGCTAGGGTGCTAGCGCATAGCCACGCAGCAAGCTACCGACCGTCTTGGCGGTAATCTTCATCTGCGTGATTGGGTTGGCTGGTACAACAGTTTTATACAGGTAGCTGTCAAACGTCAGCTTTTGTACGTCAATGTCAGAACACATTTCGACAAATGCCTCACGCGACGCATCGCTGCGGTAGAACACACGCTGCAAAATATCGAGCACTTTGTAGGTCAGGCCGTATTCCTTGTCCCAACGCTTGATGTATGTCTTGAGCTCAGCTTCGCTCAGCGCTCGCTCACCACTGTTGGAGAATTCAACAATCGTTTCAGCGCACATCCGAGCAGACTTAGCAGCGAAGTAAATGCCTTCACCGGATGACTTGGTGACGGTACCCGCAGCATCGCCGACTAGCGCAACGCGGCCAACGACGCGGCGAGGTCTGGGATGCTCAGGAATAGGATGTGCTTCTACCTTGATGATTTCGCCGCCTTCTAGCCGCTTGGCCGCCCGCTGACGAATGCCGCGCTGCAATTCTTTGATGCGAGCCTGGTTTGGACGCATAGTGCCGGTGCCGACCGCGACGTGATCGTATTTTGGGAAGACCCAGGCGTAGAAGTCAGGGGAGACATCGTCGCCGACGTACATCTCGGCTAGCTCTTCGTAGTAGGCCATCTTGTCTTCGGGCAGACGGATGCGCTCTTGGAAAGCGATCGCATAGTTATAGTCGCCCGCATCAATCGCTCTAGCCACGCGAGAGTTGGCACCATCTGCGCCAATTACCATGTCTACTTTGAGCGTCTTCGCTTCGCCCTGCAAACCCTCTTTAGAGTGGTCAGCATAGTGAAGGACATAAGGGTCTTTGTCGTTTCCAGGAATCTCCAGCTTGTGGACCGTACCGTTAATTACCTTGGTACCTAGCTTCTCAGCCCGGTCTCTGAGGAAACCGTCGAGGATTTCACGGCGGCACATGCCGATGTACTCATCGTTATTGAGCGTCTCACCGATGTTGACCTCAACATTCGACGGCGAGATCATCTTCATTTTGCGAACTCGACGATCGATGATCTCTGGAGGCAGATCAAATTCCTCGACCATACACAGAGGGATGGCCCCGCCGCATGGTTTGGCATTGTCTAGCTTACGCTCGAACAAAAACGTCTCAATGCCAGCCTTTACAAGTGTTTCCGCAGCGGAAGAACCCGCCGGACCACCGCCTACAACCGCAACCCGAAGTGCCAAGGGCTTATGCTCCACGTAATAAATAAACCTATGGAGAGAATCGTATCACCGTCACTTGTGGGAAAGCACTGAAACCCCGTTAATGTTAAGCAGATTGCAACACTGATTTACATTCAGCAAGAGTAATCACTTCTGTCTATAGAACAAGAGTAATCACTTCTGTCTATAGAAATAGTTAAATTACTTCAATCGCTCTTCCATTCACTTTTTGGGATTTCTGCATCGGTCATAATTGGCACCATTTCATAGGAGCCTTTCCCTTTGACTGGGCAGTCCGAAGTTCCTCTCGAAGTGCTTAGTTTTCTTCTTCGCAAGCAGCAATGCTCACCCAGCTGGTAGAGCCATCTTTCCAGTGCTCTTTCTTCCAAATAGGCGCGTTGTGCTTGAGGGTGTCGATGGCGTACTGACAGGCGGCAAAGGCTTCGGCCCGGTGCGGGCTGCCGATGGCAACGAGGACGCTGATTTCACCTACGCTCAGCTTACCAGTGCGGTGGTGGATGACGATGCGGGTGATGTCTGGCCACTGCTGACGAATCTGGGTGGCTATCTGCCTGAACACCTCAATGGCCATGGGTTCATAGGCTTGGTATTCGAGGGCGATGACGGGCTGGCCGTCGGTTTGGTTGCGCACCATGCCGCTAAAGAGGGCGATCGCACCATTAGCCTCATTCTCTGCTAGCGCATAGGCTTGATGTAGATCCAACGGGGAAAATGCGATCGCAAAACTATCATCGGGATGTGACTGAGCCGAACGGAGGGAGCTAGAAGGAAGATCCGCAATCATAGACCTGTATAGAGGGTGTAGTTTGTATGAACTTACGGCTGCAAACCGTATAAATACCGAAGCATTCTCAACTGTCACGTAGAATAAGCAGATGGAATCTGGTCTGCCTAGACTGTTTGATCTGTTTGCCGGGACTTACTGCTAGAAGCAGACAGCTTTTATATGAACATCATGATAGTGCTTTGCTACCCATGAGAAATACCTCCTCACGCACGGTTTTGGCTCCCTTCCAGCGCTACTGGTGGGTAGCTATTCCCGCATTCTTGGCCTCTATGGGAGCGGCTGTAGGTTACTTGATACTGACGCCAAACGCGTACGAAGCGATCGCCAGACTGTCGGTAGAAGATGAGCGAGCCAGCGTTTCGGATATTGGCCAGACGCTCAGCGAAACCGATGACTTGGGCGGAGCTAATCCGATCGTGACTCAAGCTGAGGTGGTCAAGTCCCAGGGCGTTTTGCGCTCGGCGCTCGATCGCTACGCAGAGAAGCGCTCTGGACTAATCAAACCCGGACGAGACACTCAGCTAGTCACCGCCTTACCAACAGTAGATCAGCTAGCAGAGGCGCTGACGGTCAACATTCTACCGGCGACGAATATTGTTGAAATCCACCTAAAAGATGACGATCCTAGGCAGGCAGCGAACATTGTCAATGCGATCGCTCAGGCAGCCGTGACCCAAAATGTGGAAGATATCAGCTTTCAGGCATCGGCGATTAGGTCCTTTCTAGAGCCGCAGCTATCAGCGGCGCAGTCCCGGTTGCAGCAAGCAGAGCAGGCAGAAAGTCTATATCGGCAGCAAAATGGACTGCTGTCGGTGACGGATCAAAACCAGCAGATGGTTAGCAGTCTAGCGGCGCTAGAGCAAGAGGAGCGATCGCTGGTTGCCGCTTTGCAAGAAATGGCAACGCGCGACCAAAGGCTAAAGTCGGTGACGGGAATTCGTTCGCCAGAGGCAGCTTTTGCAGCGGCCAGGGTCGAGCAAGACGCACAGCTAAATACGTTGCGATCGCAGCTCACCGAAGCCAGCATTGCACTCAATGAAGCCCGCTCTCGTCTGGGCGATCGCCATCCCGATTTGCTAGCACTGGTGGATCAGTTCAGAGGGCTGGATTCGCTCTATCAGCAGCGGCTGAACCAGCTAGGTGGCGGTTTAGACGGCAGTGGCAGTGCGATCGCGCCCAACGATTTGAACAATCAGCTGCTGGCACAGTCAATCAACAGCACGATAGAAGCGGAGGCGATCGCCAGTCGGCTGGCAGTCGTTCGCGCAGATGTGGCCCGGCTGCGAGCCGAGCTAGTGGGACAGCCATCGCTACAGCAACCCTTGGCCGAACTGACTAGAGAAAGCGAAGACGCGGCAGCATCACTAGAGCTGATCCGCACCAAACTAGAAGAGGCTAGAGTCGCTGAAGCGCAGCTAGTGAGCAACGTACGGGTGCTAGGGCTAGCTGAACCCAATTTAGAAGCCGTCTCGCCAAAGCCGTTACCCATTTTGGCTTTGGGTGCGATCGCAGGCACTATTCTCTCTATTGGCGGCATTTTGCTACTAGATCTGCTGGATGTCTCTTTACAAAGCGACGAAGATGTCGAAAAGCTGGTGAAGCTGCCAGTCTTGGGCTATCTACCCAGACTGGCTTCAGATTTTGAGAGTGTGGCTGAGCTAGACGCCTTCCTAGACAGCCCACAGCAGGTGGAGCCCTATCGTTCGCTGCTAAAGGCAATTGAATCTCGTCAGTACCGGCAGCGGCTAGTCGGGCGCAACGGCGCTAGCCAGGCAGACGATCCTCAACCGAATGGCCTCAGTGAGAGAAGCGCCGCAGATCAGCAGTTTGCCTTTGGCGGTCGCATGCCCGATGGTGCCAGACTCCCGCAGGTGATCGCTATCAGCAGCCCGACCCAGCAGGAAGGAGCGGCGGCGGTAGTCACCCGGCTAGGAGCGGTGGCCGCGATGCTGGGACGCAGAACGCTGATTATTGAAGCGAATCCACAGAACCCGATTCAGCATCATCACCTACAGGTGGAGGCAGAGCCGGGACTAACCGATGCGATCAACAACGGCCAGCTGCTACCCGAGGCCGTGAAGCTAACGACAATCGGTCGACTATCCGTATTGCCCTATGGTCAGCAGCTAGATCGCCCCTCGACGGTGATCGAGTCAGCCGCGATGCGCGTACTGCTGAAAAACCTGGGCCAGAACTACGATCTGGTCCTGGTCGACACCGCCCCCGTCGACGAATCGACAGATGCGACGACGCTGAGCCAGCTCACAGACGGGCTGCTGCTGGTAACCCTAGCAGGCCATACGCCGCGCCAGGTTTTGTCAGAGACCGTACAGCAGCTACGCACCAGCGGTGCGCCCCTGCTAGGAATCGCCATGAACGAAACCCAGAGCAGGCAATCGGCTGCTGACACCGAGCGATCGCAACCTCCAGTCGCCGCTCGCAACGGCTCACGAAACGGCGCTCAGCTGTAAACAGCCATCTGTAGTCACTATTTCTTCAGCATTCGTCCCAGATTTTGCCATGCGATCGCCCCGCCAAAACCAAAGCCTCACCGCCCTCACTGCCCTCGCTCTAACCAGTGCAGTCCTAAGTCATCTTTGTCTATCAACCGATGCGATCGCTCAATCCCAACCCGATCTCACTCCCCTCCCCTCCTCCCCAATCCCCCAGTCTCCCACAACCTCCACTCCCCCTCTCCTCGCTCCTGCTCTCCCCTTCAACACCAACGATCCCCTTAAGCCTGGCGACGTTCTCTCTATCACCGTCCTCGGCTTCGAGAACCTATCCGGCCAGCAGCAGGTCAGCAGTAATGGCACCGTGCAGCTACCTCTCGGGGGACCTATCTTCGTCGGTGGATACACGCCGCTCGAAGCGATGTCCGCCATCAAAACTTCACTACAGCCCTATGTGCGCAGGCCAGAGGTCAGCGTAGCCTTACTCAGCGCCAGCCCCATTCGAATCAGCGTCAGCGGCGAAGTCTTGCAGCCAGGACCGCGTTTGATTTTGCCCATCAATCAGCCAGACGACGAACCCCGCCGTCCGCCGACACTGAGCACGGCGCTGATGGAATCTGGCGGAATTACGCCCAGCGCGGACTTACGAAATATTGTGATTCGGCGGCCAGTGCCGACTCGGATAGAGGGTCAACCTGCTACGTATGGTGAGTTTCGAGTAGACCTGTGGCAGGCGGTTAGCAGCGGTGATTTGCAGGCAGATCCTCGGATTTTCGATGGAGATGAGATTGTGGTGCCAACAGCGACAGCGGTGGATCTAGACCAGCGAACGCTATTGTCTTCAACGGTTGCGCCCAGTCAAATTACGGTGCAGGTGGCTGGCGAAGTGAATCGTCCTGGACAGCTAGTCGTGAGTCCGCTGATTGGGGTGAGCGGCGCGGTGGCAGCAGCAGGTGGCCCGACTGAAGACGCTGACAAAAAAGACGTGGTGCTGCTGCGGATGATGCCTGATGGCCGCATTGAGCAGCTTTCTTACACTTTTGGGGAAGCGTCGGAGCCGCTGATAGAGGGCGATGTGGTGTTTGTAGAGCCGTCGGGTCGAGGCAATGTGGGGAATGTGTTCGATTTTCTAGGTCGAATACTGAATCCTTTTGGCACGCTGCTGCGACTGTTTTACTAGCTGAGAGTTAGCCGTTTTGTCGATTGTCCAGATGTCGATTGTCCAAATGTCGATTGTTTAGATATGGAGCGTCCTTTACTACCTCTAATTCAATCGCGGCGGCGGCGGGCTTGGCAGTGGCTAGGCGTACTGCTGCTTTTTGTCTTGGCGGTAGGGTTTAGCTGGCTGCTTTTTGTGCAGCCGGTGGGTGCGATCGCCCTGACGTTGACCGCGCTCACGCTTTTTGCCCTATCGCGCCGCTTTGAGCAAACGGTGATGTGTCTGCTGCTGTTGCGCAGCGCTTTGGATGTGCTGACGCTTCAGCAGGTGCCAGCGATGTTTGCGATCGCGCTAGATCTGCTGACGATTGCCTATGTCGGAAGGCAGCTGGTGCTGCGGCGAGAAGTACAGCGCGATCGCTTTTGGTGGGTGCTGCTGAGCTGGGTGCTGCTGCAAGGCGTTTGGGTCGTGCTGCTGGCGCTGGGAGGATTGGGCGGTGCGCCTGCGCTGATTTCAGAGGCGGTGCGAGAATGGGCGCGACTGCTGTCGCTGGCGATGGTGTATTTGCTGGTGATGCAGCTGCGGGGAAAGATTGCTCCTCAGCGGCTGGCGACCTGGCTAATGCTGAGCCTGATCGTGCCGATAGGGCTGGCTTTTTTACAGTGGGCGGTGCCAGACCTACTGCCAGTGCTGTTGCGAAGCGGCGGCAGCTTTGGCGAGCAGGCGAGTGAATTGGCGATCGCCAGCGGACGCATCGATAGTTCGCTAGGACACTACAACAGTTTTGCGACCTTCTCTTTGCTGTTTATGGCGCTGGCGCTGTGGCGATCGCAGCTGTCGCGCAGACCGTGGGGGTGGTGGCTGCTGGCTGGCAGTCTGTTGCTTTGCCTGATGCTCTCGAAGAGCTTGACTGGAATAATGATGCTAGGTGTATTTAGCGGCTTGTACATTTTTCCAAAGCTAAATAAGGGGGGGTGGATAGGTGCGATCGCCCTGGTCACACTAGGCGTAATTGCCCTGACCTCAAGTCTGGGTCAGTCTCGTCTGGTCGAGCTGACCCAAACGCCGCTGATGAACCCGGACCTTAGTTTTTCGCAGGCGATCGCGTTGCAGGCCGCAGATGTAGACGCCTATCGAAACAGCTTCAACTGGCGGCTGTTGCAATGGTACAGCCTGATGCAAAGCTGGCAGCAATATCCGCTGATGGGCTACGGGCTGGCAACGACAAAGGCGATCAGTGCCTACGACAACACCTCTCATAACGACTATGTGCGCTTTCTAGTTGAAGAAGGCGTGGTTGGGCTCAGCCTGTTTTTACTGTTTTGGCTGGCGCAGCTGGCCTGGATTTGGCGAATTATGCGTCAGAGCTGGCTAGGGTCGGCGCAGCGATCGCTTGCACAGGTGATGTTGGCATTTGCGGTGGCGATGCTGGTGGGCATGACCGCTGGCAACGTCATGGTGCATACGGCGACTTTCTTTTACTGGTGGGTGCTGATGGCGCTGTTGGGCTGGCGCTGGCCGGTGGAGCCCTCGTTAGAACAGAGATGGACAGAGTAAGGATCGAGGATTGAATAACCTGCTGATCTCTAACTGGCCACCCTTCGACTACGCTCAGGGTTCGGTAACGGCAACTTACGATGGCTGAGCGTAGTCGAAGCCAAAACCCACCGGTCTGCGAAAGTAGCTTTTATTAAATCTTCATTCCTAAGCGTCGATGAATACTTCAAGATCATCAGGATCTCAAAATGCTGGAAGCAAAGTGCCGGAGGCTATAGAACAAAAAGCTATAGAACAAAAAGCAGCAATGCCTGATGTCTCTGTGATCATTCCGGCGTACAATGCGATGCGCTATTTGCCCAAGGCGTTGGCAAGCGTACTGAATCAGACCTATCAAAATTTTGACGTGGTCATTGTGAACGACGGTAGCCAGGATGAGATTGACGATTGGTATGCGCAGCTTAGTGAATCTGTTCGTCAAAAGGTGAAATTAATTTCACAGGAAAACGGCGGCTGCGCTAGCGCTCGGAATTTGGGAGTTGCGCGATCGCAAAGCCCCTTGATTGCATTCCTAGATGCAGACGATATCTGGCTGCCGGACAAGCTCGCAAAGCAAATTCAAATAATGCGAGAAAATCCGGCAGTGGGGCTAGTGTATTGCTGGGCAGCAGCAGTAGATCGCGAGGGCAGGCCAACTGGTCGGCTGTATGCGGAGCGATTGCAGCAACCGGCATGGGAAAAACTGGTGATTCACAACGTTATTTCTACGCCCAGCGCGGTGCTGGTGCGACGAGAGTGTTTGCAGGCGGTCGGCGGATTTGACACCGCGCTGAAGTCCTATGTAGAAGACAAAGATCTTTGGCTACGGATTGCGTTGCGCTATCAAATTCGGACGCTGCTTGAAGTGTTGATTCACAAGCGGCGGCATCCGCTGAATGTTTCAAAAGACTGGCAGGCGATGGAGCAGGCGTCCTACCAGGTGCTGAAACGAGCTTTTGCTGCGCCGCCAGCAGATATCAGCGATCGCACCCTCAAAGCGCTAAAGCAAAAATGCTACGGCGAACTCAATCGCCATCTAGCCTGGAAGCCACTGCAAACAGACGAAGTCTCGCTAGGTGTCTCGCTGAGCTATCTGCGCAAATCTCTGGCGTATCGACCGGGGCTGATAGTCTCAGTAGAGTCCATCAAGCTGATTTGCGTCATGCTTGCCATCACGTTAGTGGGCACCGCTCGATATCGGCAGGGACTAGGCTATTTGGCCAAATCACGCCACTTGATTGCTAGCTACAGGCTTTCGTTTCTCAAACAATTTTCTTCACTGTAGCGTTCAGCCCTCTCTCAACACTGGCTTCAAATGTCCGATCCCAACGACCGGCCTCCTCAGGACCAGCCCTCTCAAGACCCAGTCTCTCAAGACCAATCCTCTGAAGGCCAATCCTCTGAAGGCCAGAAGACGAGCGGTTCAACCGCTGACTTTGCCCAAAAGGTGATGAAAGGAGGGCTGTATCTAGCTATGCGGCAGCTAGTGTCAGTAGGACTGTCAATTGTCAGCGTGCTGGTGGTCGCTCGGAAGCTAGGGCCAGCGGACTATGGCGTACTGGTGAATGCGCTGGGCATCTATTACTTCGTTACCTGGACGGGACGGTTGGGGCTGCATGTTTACCTGATCCAAAAGCAGGATCTTGCGGATGGGGTAGCGGCGCAGATATTGGCTTTTTTGAACTGGCTGAATGTGGGTTTGGCGATCGCACTTGTCCTGATAGCACCGGCTATTGGTGGCTGGACCGGGAAGGCTGCGATCGCCGATCTGGTTCGCTGGCTGCCGCTGGCGATCGCCACCGACCTTGCCGCCAGCGTTTCTATTGCCATGCTAGAGCGGCGGCTAGCCTTCGCCCAAGTGGGCCTGATTGAAATGGGCGCTCAGTTCGCCAACTATCTGATTACGCTGCCTTTGGTTTTTGCCGGGTGGCGCTACTGGGGCCCGATAGCTGGCCTGAGCGCTCGCGGGTTAACGCTATTGCTGCTGGCGCAATTTTTCTATCCGGTGCGGTGGCAGTGGCGCTGGCAGTGGTCTACTCTTCGTCCGGCCTTGCGCTATGGTCTTTCCTTTTCACTAGCAGACTGGGTCAGCGCCCTCAAAGCCCTCACCATTCCCGTCGTCGTCACGCCAATTGCAGGCGTAGAAGCCGCCGGACTGGTCAGCATCGCCATTCGCCTGACCGAACAGCTGTCCGTCTTGCGCTTGGTCATTCGCCGCATGTCCATTAGCATCATGGCCCGGCTGGGCAATAACACCCGCGTCATCCTCTCAACCATCAGCCGAGGCATGGCTTATCAGGCGCTGATGGTTGGCGCTATTTGCTCGGCATTTGCCTGCTTGGACGGCTGGATTATTCCTTTACTCTTTGGCGATGACTGGCTGCGTAGCACGCATATCTTCCCCTTTGTTGCCCTGTCGGCGATGGTGCGAGCGATGTTTGATTTACACGCTGGGGCGCTGCATGCGGTCAATCGCAATCTGGCGGTGACCCGCGTTTATATCGCCTACATCGCTCTGCTGTGGGTGGGCTGCTGGCTGATGATGCCGAGATTTGGACTGTGGGGCTATGGCTTTGCAGAACTACTGACGGTGCTCAGCTATGTGGGACTGCACCTTGCCATAGTCAAGCTATATGGTTCACCTAGATACAGTGCGGCAGCTTGGCTGACAGTCGCGGCGATGGTCCCAATTCTAGGCAGCTTAATCTCGCCTGTGATCGGGATAGTGGCATTTTGCTTGAGCTACAGCCTGGTGCTGTTGATACCGACGGTTCGGGTGATTCCGATGGAGCTGGCAAATGTGCTGCGACGCCGTTCCCAGCCAGTCGAGTCAGTCGAATCAGCTGATCCAGTCGAATCCATATGAAGCGGAATTGATGTAGAGCGCGACTGAACAATTCCCGTTGGTGACTGAACGATTGCAGAGTGCGACTGAACAATTCCCGTTGATGACTGAACGATTGCAGAGTGCGACTGAACAATTCCCGTTGATGACTGAGCTATTCCCGACTGAGGTGGAAGGTTTCCTGAGCGCGACTGAACATTTCTGGCCGATGACAGGACAATTTTTGAGGCTGAACAGGTACAACTGAGACTATTAAACAAAAAGTGAGCTGAAGATGCGGTGAATAAAACAATTCTGATTCTTTCTCACAAATCTTCTGGCTCTAGCGCAGTACAGCGTTTATTGATGCAGCTACCGCTAGTAAACTGCATCCAAAAAACGCGCCACTTCCAAAGCGAATCCCTGTACTGGACCAAGGCCGCCTCCATCTTGCGCTTGCCACAGCAGAATATGCTAGACAGTGAGGTGCCAATCTCGCCAAAGCGAGCTAGACGAAAGCTGATCGATCTGTTGAAGAACAATATACCTGGCTATGAAATTCCAAGAGATGATCGATCGCTAGTATTCGACGGCTGGCGACAGCTTTGCTATCAGCACGGTCCTATCTTTCTAGAAAAGTCTCCTCATCATCTGTTGCAATGGTCCGCGCTAGATCTGTTGGTGAAAAGTATGGATGAGCTGGCGGGAGAGGTAGATTTCTTGCTAGTGGGCCTAGTACGCAACCCGATGGATATGTTGTATTCTGCGTTTCGGCGATGGAAGACACCGCCCGAAGCGTTGCAGTACGAATGGCTCACAGCTTACCAGAATTTGAGAAAGCTGTCGGACTTGCTAGGAGAAAAAGTGGCGATTGTTCGCTACGAAGATTTGACCGTTTCGCTGGAGCCGCTAGCGCCTGTTTTCGAGTTTTGTGAATCTTCTTTTGGTGAGCTGGAGACTTTGCGCGATCGCACCCTCCTAAGAAAAAACGGTCAGTGGAAAGCCGATTCTTTCTTCGGCTTCACCCTAGCGCCAGAGATCAAGGCCCTAGCTCACTTCTACGGCTACACTGCCACCGAACTCAGCAACTCTCCCCACCGGTTTTGGCCAATTTATAGCAACATTTCCCGAGCACTTTACCGTCAGACAGTCTGGATGAAAAAGGTCTATTCCTGGCTCAGATTGTTGTAATCATGTCTATGGTCGTTTTACACCAACTCGAACAGGGGCAACTGACTGTGTTGTTTGACGGATGAGGGCTTCGTATTGGGCCAGGTATTTATCGGCGATCGCATCCCAGCTATGGTTCATCTTCACATACCCTGCCGCCTGCTGTGCCATCTGCTGCATTGCCTGCGGCTGGGCGATCGCCCAGCCCAGCCGCTCGTGCAAACTTTCCTCAGAGCCTGCTGCGAACGTCAGCCCGCTCCCGCCCATTACCATCTGCCGATGCACCGGAATATCACTCACCACCACCGGCACCCGCTCCTGCATCGCCTCTAGCAACACCAGCGGCAGCCCCTCCACATCCGACGGTAGAACAAATAGCCCCGCCCCCCTCACGATTTCGGCCAGCCACCGCCCGTATAGCTCGCCAGTAAAAACAATATTCGGTTCGCTATTCGCCAACCGCAACAGCTTCAGCACAAAATCACTACTGTCGCTATTGTCACCTACGATTACCAGCTTCCAGCCAGCCAGCTTCAGCCGCTGGAACGCCCCGATCAGCAGGTCTATCCTCTTCTCGGGGACCAGTCGCCCGACAAACAACAGATAGCGATTCTGTTCTAATCCGTGCGATCGCCCAAAGGAAAATCGAGCGTCTGAGTCGACGTAAGGAACCGGCGCGTTTTCGACATAGGCGCTCTCTTTGCCATAGCGAGTCAAAAAGTATTGCTGAAGCGCTTCTGAGACCACAATCAGCCGATCGGCATATCTCACAGCGGCCTGCTCGCCCAGTCTGATGATCCGGCTAGGCAGCTTGCCCCATTTTGCCCGCTGCCAGTCTAGGCCGTGGCAGGTGACGACGACCTTGGCATGGGAAAAGAGGCGGGTGAACGGGGTGAAAAGGGAGGGGCCAAGCGCGTGGTAGTGGACGATGTCGTAGCGTTTGGTCAGGGCGATCGCCGCCGCCATCCCCGAACAGGCAAACGCATCAAATCCTTTGACCTTGATCGAAGGTACCGTGATAATTCTCACGCCTTCATACAGTTTGACCGGCTCCCCTTGTGTGTAGGACGAACGCGCATACAGATCTACGCAGTGCCCAGCCTTCACCAGCCTTGGATAGAGCTGAGCGCAGTGATGTTCAATGCCGCCCTGATGAGGGGGCAATCCTTTCGAGCCAATCACCGCAATCTTCAAACGCTTCATGCTCTATTGCCTCCCCGCTAGCTGCTGGTTGGCAAGATCTCGATCGGTCAAGTCTGTGCCCTGCTGCGTTCTCCAGTCTGTGAGCAGTTCACCATAGAACCTGGTGATCACTGCGGAGGCTTCATAGGGAGCTGCCACGCTCGTGCAGGCTTCGCTAGGAAATTTTTCTAGATGCTGTAGAACGATCTGCCAGCTGCGGGCGATCGCACTGGGCGAATCATCTTCACACACCACCCCGCTATCACTCGTCAAAAACTCAGGCGTTTCTCCTGCCCGCGTCGTCACCACTGGCGCACCGCAGGCCAAAGCCTCCAGGCTTCCCCTCGCCAGTCCTTCATAGGCACTTGTCAGCACAAACAAATCGCACAGCCGATACAGATCCGCCAGCTCAGCTTGGGGTAAAGATCCCAACAGTGTGACTCTGCTAGACAAATTCAGCCGCTTAATCTCATCGCGAACCTTTGCTTCCAGCTCGCCAGTCCCGACGATCAGCAAGTGCGTGTCAGGCCGATCGAGCAGCGCCAATGCCTGGATCAACAGCGCTGGCTGCTTTTGCGGATGCAGCCGTCCTGCGAACAAAATGAATTTAGTCTGATCCGATAGCTGTAGGCGTGCCGCTAGCGCTCGATTGGCCAGCCGCTTGGCCTCGTTGCTCAGCGGATAGAACAGCTCGCGATCAAAGGTATTAGGCAGATAGGAAACGCGATCGGCAATCTCTGGGTAATGCGCTTTGTACAGCGCTGCCGATTGAGAATTACAGGACAGAATATGGTCAAACTGACCCACCAGTCGCCGCTCTAGAGCGAAATAAGCGCTTGGAAATCGCTTCCACAAGATGCCGCCGCGACTGTCCCCTTTAATCTCTTGATAAATATCGTTATGGATATACAGCAGCTTTGTGCCAGAGAGCCGCCGGGTAAATAGGGTGGGCTCGATCCGATGAAACTGGTAGAAATCTGATGGGATACTGCGTCTCGCCAGATATTTTTTCAGCGCCAGTGCATATTTGAGCGTCGTGGGAATCAGCCCGCGCACGTTATCATCATCGATTTTGAGCAGTGGCAAAAAGTCAAAGCTACGACCGTGAAGACGAGTCGAGTGCCATTTTCCTACCTCTGATTGGCTGCTAGTGATGCCTACTAGCTGGATGCGAAATGCAGACGGCGCGTATTTGAAGATGTATTTAATACAGGTCTGGATTCCTCCAATCGTCGGATTGAAGGGATCTAGCTGAAAAAAAATAGTCAGGATAGGCGCTTTAAAAAGGGAGCTAGCCATCGTAGGAAAAGGTATTTTGCGGGTGATCGCGTTGTCTGACAAGCCAATTCCTACCAACCATATCAGTACGAATACGCATATCTTCCGATTGCGATCGCCAGCTATCCGCTAGCTTTCTCGAATCGCCGCCGCAGTAGCTTATAGGCTCGCTGTCGATCAAGCGCCCTGACTAAGAGAATAGTGGCTTCTAATGGGGGTAGCGATCGTGCTGTATAGCTGCTCTAGCAGGGTGATGTTGCGGCTGAGGGTGTAGCGTTCTAGGACACGCGATCGCGCCTTCTTTCCCAACAGCGCCGTAATATCCGGATGCTCTCGAAACAGCGGTAGCAGCGTTTGCAGCTGACTAGAGACCCTTTGCGTATTGAGAACGATACCCGCACCTTGGTCGAGCACTTCCCCATCCGCCCCAGCATCAGTAGCCACACAAGCCGTACCACAGGCCATCGCCTCCAGCAGTGACAGCGACAGCCCTTCTACTAGTGACGGCAGAATAAACCCATCCGCCCCCTGTAAAATCTCAATTCGCCGCTCCTCATTTGCCACAAAGCCCAGCCAGACAATACTGCTATCCGAATAGAAAGTCTTCAGCGACGCCTCCAGCGGTCCGCTCCCGACAATCGCTAGCTTGTCTTGTAAATGCATGTCCGCCGCCCGCCATCCTTTCAACAGCGACTCTACATTCTTCTCCATCGACAGCCTGCCCTGGTACACATACAGCTGCCGAGCGCCCAGCTGCTGCTTGATAATCGAGCGTCCAGGCGCATATCGAGAAATGTCCACCCCGTTTGGAATCACCGCCACTCGCTCTGCTGGCACGCCCAGCTTCACCAGCAGGCTACGCTGAACCTGTGAGAACACAATCACCCTGTCATAGTTAGCCAGACGCGGCGCATAGACCTGATAGGCCAGATGCTGCGTACTAGAAGATAGATTTCGCCGCTTGCTATCAAAGGCCGGGTGAAACGTGGCCACTAGCGGAATACCTAACTCCTGACAAATTTCCGGCAGCTTTAGATCTAAGGGCGATAAGATCAAAGACGCATGCACCACATCGGGCTTCAGCTTCTGTAGCGTCTCGCTCAGCAGCCGAGCCGAGCCCAAAGCGGGAATAGTTAAAATCTGCGACTTAAAGATAAAAGGCAGCGATACCTCTTCATAGCTCACAGAATCTTCTGGAGTATCGTCAGGCGAGGCAAAATGTAAAAAAGTAACCCGGTGGCCCCTATCTAGCAGAGCATTTGTAATCTCTTTGCCGTAGGTTACATTGCCGCAAAAAGGAGATTTCTTACCGAGCCATGCAATATGCATCTAGTTCTTTAAAGTGCTTTTTAAACCGTCTCAGAGCGTAAGTGATTTCACCCACTAGCTAATAGCAGTATAGGCGCATTGTGTAGAGACTATGACTATTCAGGGATCAGTTTATCAAAACGAAATCCCCTTAAAACCAGATATCAGACGGTTTCTTCAGCTACTGATTTCACCAGAGACCAGGTAAAAAATCCACCTACCGCTACCAGCATCGCCAGCAACCCGAACACAGTCCGCAGACCCAAAAATGTCTCAGCAATCCCAGCCAACGCCAGCGGCAAACTGAGGGCAATATTAACGACATTGTTTTGCAAACCAAAGACTTTGCCACGCATCTCTTCAGGCGTTTTTTCTTGAATAGTCGTCTGCATCGGAATCCCGATCATCGCCCCAAAAAAGCCTAGCCCCACCAGCAGTACCAAGCTCGGCCCGATCTGAGCCGGAGCAAGAGACAGACCTGTCAAGGTGGTCGCCATCCCTAGTGAACCTACCAGGCTCAGCTGCGATCGAGAAAATCGCTGCCCGAACTGGCCAATAGCAACCGCACCTACCGCTAATCCCACACCTCCTGCCGCCAGCAAAAAGCCAAACTGAGATGAGCGCAGCGTTGGAATCACCTCCGCTAGCCGCACTGCTAATACCGCCAGCGCCGCAAACACAGAAAACAGCACCGTCAGCTGAATCAACGCGCTTCGTACCTGTACCTGCTTTTGCAGATACAGCAGCCCGTCTTTGATATCATCCCAAGCCTTTGATGGCTTGGTCGGCTCAACTTTAACCTCGTTAGTTGTAATCAGCAGCAGCAGTACCCCTGCCACCACATAGCCAAGACCTACCAGCACTGATTTGCCGACGCCTGTCCCCTGATCGATCGGCGCTAGCCAGGCATCGGCTAGCGCCAGGACTGGCTCACCCACCGCAAATCCAACAATTACCGAAGCCATCATAGTGGTGGTGTAGAGCGAATTAGCTGGCAGTAAATTACTTTCCTTGACAATCAGTGGAATTGCCGCCTGCTCTGCTGGCGCAAAGAACTGAGTGAGCGTAGAAATCAAGAACGTATCCAGCAGCAAAATATAAAACCCCACTGGCAGGCCAAGTACCTCCCAGCCGCTAGTAGCCCAGAGTAAAGCAGGCAAAATAACCACTAGCAAGCCGCGCAGCAGATTGGTCATTACCAGTACGGGCTTCTTTTTCCACCGGTCTACGTACACGCCCGCAAGCGAACCAAAGAGCACAGCCGGAATCGTAAAGGCAATCATGATGGCCGATACCCAGCCGCTAATCGTTTGGTCAGGCGACTTGAACGTATCAGAAATAATCGCAATCATCAGGACCAGATAGATCTTATCGGCCATCTGGGAGAAAACTTGACCGCTCCACAGGGTTAGAAAATTTCGGTTTTGGAAGACAGGCCATAGTCCTTCAGCTCCAGAAACCTGTGGCGTTTGGGACTTTTTGGATTCTATGGATGGTTTCTCTGGCGACTCGGCTGATGGCGACTGACTAGATTTATCAGCACCGTGAGAATTGCTGCCATGAGAATGACTGCTACGGGACGAATTGGCTAGTGTTGCGTCTCTGAACTTTTCATTTGCATTAGAATCAGTATCCTTTTTATCGGAGCTGTTAGAGATACTGCTGGGGCTGGTAGATTCGCTATTGATGTTATCGATGTCGGACTCAGGCTCGCGCAGCATGGGTGGATGGTGTAAAGCAGGTGTCGATGAGAGCAGCTGATCGGATGGGCCGATCGAATTGATACTGAGCATACAGACGCAGAGCCTGTTCGATATGCAACCACATTCGGTGAGAGCCAGTGGCCTGCAGCATGCCGGTTTGCGAACCGTAAGCTGAACTTTGGCCTGACGAAAGTACACCTGCTTTCATTGTGCCTGACATCGGTTCAAATTGTTGGTCGGATGTCTGGCTCATTTGCGAAAGGATCAGGTCAGGTTTGCTGAGCTGCTGCATAAGGGCGAGTTCGGCGGCGGTGAGGTGGGCGACGATGCCGAGCTGGTTGGTGATGTCTTTGGTGGCTTGTTTCTTGAGGGGGGAAGAGGGAGACAGGGATCGGGGAGTTGGGGAAGAGTCCAAGGGGGCCTCAGCGTATTCCGTAGTGGCTTCGCTGACAGTAAGTTCGTTTCTTTGATCGGCTATGCGCTGCCGCATTTCCTGAAGGTGCTCGTTTTCTAACTGCTCGACGGCTTCGAGGGTGACGGCACCACCGGAGCAGACGCTAAAGGCTACTCGCCAGTCTGGGTTGCTAAGGTCAATATCCAAAGGGGATCTCGACAGGCAGCAGCGATGTACTTCTGGGGCGACGCCTGCTAGTGCTAACAGGTGAAAAGTGGCGTGGGCTAGGCAGGGTAAAACATGGGCCGGGGGGGAAGTCTCGATTCGAGCTAGGTGCTCTATTAGCAGGTAGTAAAGTTCTTCTTGCGGCTGTTCGCTCAGGGCAAGGGACAGGGCGATCTCAGCGAGGTATTGACTGGCGGTGAGTTTGACCAGATTTTTACTGAGACCAGGGAAAGAGCGGATGGTTTCGGCTTGGACAAGCTTGTCTAAGGATTTGCCTTTGACGAACAGCGCTTCGTTGATGACGAAAAGGCCAGAGCGTCCGGCAAGCCTGGATTTGTGCTTGCGAGCACCTGGCGCGATCGCCCTCACCAGCCCATACTCTTTGGTCAGCACGGTCACGAGCCGATCGGATTCGCCCATCGGCATGCCCTTGAGATTGATGCCGGTTGCCTTGTAGCTGCGTTGTTGACTCATCAGCTGTCGGCCTTGGATTGCAGCTTCAGCAGTTCGACCCCGCGCGAGGTGCCCAGCCGGGTTGCCCCGGCTTCGACTAGAGCGATCGCATCTTCAGGCGTCCGAATTCCGCCCGAGGCTTTGATCCCGATGCGATCGCCGCCAATCTGTCGGAGTAGTTTCACATCCTCTACCGTCGCGCCACCTTGCCAGCCCGTGCTGGTCTTCAAGAAGCTTACACCCGCATCCAGACAGATTTCGGCGGCTAGCTGTTTCTCTTCTCTGGTCAAAATATTGGTTTCTAAAATGGCTTTTACGGGGCGATCGCACAGCTCGACAATCCTGGCGATTTCCTCATGTACCTTGTTGGTCTCGCCCATTTTGAGCCAGCCCAGGTTAATCACCACATCTAGCTCACTAGCCCCATTTTCGACGGCTTCTTGGGCCTCATAGAGCTTGACCCTTTGGGTGGTTGCGCCGCTGGGAAAGCCAATCACCGTACAGACTTTGACCTTTTTGTCGTACAGCCTTTCGACAGCGGTAGGGACATGAACGGGATAGACACACACCGCCGCAAATCTATAGCGATCGGCTTCATCGCAAAGCTTGAGAATATGCTCTGTCGTGGCAGCAGGGGCCAGCAGCGTATGGTCGATCAAAGGAGCCAGGTCAATCTCGGATGATCGGCTGCCAGATCGACTGCTAGATCGACTATTTGATTGGGCCTGGGTAGGTGTCGTCATTAGTTGTCTGTCCGTGGAGGCTCTATGGCTGCGACTTATCATTATCCTCGAATCAAAGGGGAATGGGGGTCTGATGCCGGGCAATCTTGATACAAACCTGCCTTCTCACTCCCTGTATTGGTCTATATATGGACAAGCCGCTGATTTCGGCTATTATCTGCACCCACAACCGCGAGCAGTATCTGGGTGCTGCGATCGATAGCCTGCTGCAGCAAAGCTTTGAGCGCTACGAGGTGATTGTGGTCGACAATGCTTCGAGCGATCGCACCTCAGAAATCGTCCAATCCAGACTCACTCATTTCACTGGCCCAAACCCCAAACTTCGATACATTCACGAGTCTACGCTCGGACTATCCGTAGCGCGTAATCGCGGCGCAGCAGCAGCAAAGGGCGAGGTACTGGCGTATCTAGATGATGACGCGGAGGCGAGCGCTGGTTGGCTAGCGGCGCTGTGGGCGGTGTTTGAGCAAGAAGAGAAGCTGGCGATCGCAGGCGGCAAAGTCGCCTTGATCTGGCCACCCGAGACAGCGCCTCCTCACTGGCTCTCGGATGACTTGGCCAGCAGCCTCGGTGCGTATGACCTTGGCGACGAGCTTACCTATATTCAAGACCCTGCCCTCACGCCGCGCGGTCTCAACTACGCCGTTCGCCAATCCTTTCTCACTGCGGTCGGCGGCTTCGACACCCACTTAGGTAGAGTCGGCACTAACCTACTTTCTAACGAAGAACAGCAGCTCACTCGCCTAGCGCTAGACAACGGCTGGCAGGTAGCCTACGTCCCAACGGCCCTAGCTGCTCACAATGTAGCTCCAGACAGGCTCAAACGCGGCTGGTTCCTACGGCGTAGCTGGTGGCAGGGCATCAGCGAAAGCTACCGCGAACAGGCCAGCGGCACGACTGGCTTTTGGCAGATCAAAGCTGGCAGCGAAAGATTTATCCGTGGCCTCTACAAAGCGATCAAATACAGTCATCAGCCTGCCCGGCAGTTCAGCAACCTTGCCTATGCCTACGGTCAGCTTGCTTATCTAGGAAGCGTTGTTCGCCACTGGTTTCACCGTCAGCCTACGCCATAGATCGAGATCTTTGTAATCTTCTGCTTCGGCGTTTGTACCGCTCAAACCCTACTCAAACCCTATGACTTCTATCCCTGTCTCTGTTCTGATCCCAGCCAAAAACGAAGAAGAAAATCTGCCCGCCTGCCTAGCTAGTCTGACGCAGGCTGACGAAGTCTTCGTCGTCGACTCCCGCAGCGACGATCGCTCTGTAGAAATTGCCGAAGGTCTCGGCGCAACCGTCGTTCAATTTGATTTCAACGGTCGCTGGCCTAAAAAGAAAAACTGGTCCTTAGAAAATCTACCTTTTCGCAACGAGTGGGTGCTAATCGTAGACTGCGATGAGCGGATCACCCCAGAATCCTGGGCTGAAATTGCCGAAAAGATCAAAGATCCCGACTTCGATGGCTACTATATCAATCGCCGCGTCTTCTTCTTGGGCAAGTGGATTCGGCACGGCGGCAAATATCCCGACTGGAACCTGCGCCTGTTTCGCCATGCCAAAGGCCGTTACGAGAATCTCAACACAGAGGACATCCGCAACACTGGCGACAACGAAGTCCATGAGCATGTGATGATCCCTGCCAATAAAGTTGGCTATCTCCAAGAGGACATGCTGCACGAAGATTTTCGCGATCTATACCACTGGCTCGCTCGTCACAATCGATACTCTAACTGGGAGGCGCAGGTTTATCACAACCTGCTCACCGGTATGGACGACGGCGGCACCATTGGTGCAAACCTGTTTGGCGATGCGGTTCAACGCAAACGCTTCCTCAAAAAGATTTGGGTCCGACTGCCATCTAAGCCCTGCTTGCGCTTTGTGCTGTTCTACATTTTGCGGCTCGGCTTTTTAGACGGCTATGCAGGCTATGTCTATGGACGTTTGCTAAGTCAGTATGAGTATCAGATTGGCGTAAAGCTCTATGAGCTGAAGTTCGGCGGCAGACTTAATAAAGTAGATATAGACAGCGAATTGCTCAATCAAAATTCTACAAACGAGTCGGACGCGAAGCCACTGGAACAGGCGGTTTGATGACGGCAGTTTTCTGCAACAGTTGTTCTTGGTGTTGAGCACATCATCAGCCGTCTTCGCAGTCGAAGCTAGGACACTCAATCCCTTCTGGCAAAGGTGTGGGGGTACCGGTCAATGACCAGTCATTTTCCTCAAAAATGGCTTCTAATCTTTGAATCCGGCTGTCGGTGAGCGGATGCGTTTGCTGCCATTCGGCAACGGGGCTGAAGATGCCAAGGTCAAACTCTTCTGACTGGACGCGCTTGAAGAAATCTAGGCTATGACCCGCGTGAGGATAGCGGACCATCATCAGTGCGATCGCATAGTCATCAGACGCACTCTCTTGCGTTCTACTGTGGCCGCGCTCTGCCAAATTTAGAACATTCGGAACGACAGCAGAAGTCGGACCTTGCCCTAAGCCTAGCAAACCGCTAACCGTGACTAGGACAAGCGATCGCCCTAGCGCATTCAGCGGATCGCGGTTGTGCAAATGACCCAGCTCATGAGCCAGGACAAAAGCCAGCTCATTTTCACTTTCGACGTTAGAAAGTAGTCCTTCTGTAACAATCAGATAGCTACCCGCTGTCACCATCGCATTTTCTTCGGGCATGTCCAGAATACTGACCTTGACGGGCGGATAATCAACGGCAGCAATGCTTGTTTGCGAGAAATTATCTTGAAGAGAGCTCGTTAGATCTTGTAGATAATCCAACCGACTATCATTGGCATCTGTTCTATCTGGTAGTGAGCTAACCAGACTTGCCCCGATTTTTTCCTCAGTTTTTGGGCCGATTCGCTTGACCAGCTGATCCGCTACTAGCCCCAATGCGACGTAGATGACTATCCCGGCCAAAGTCACTGTTCCTAGCAAATACGCCAGATTCACCAAAGGATGAACCGGCGTAACGTTGACTTCTTCAGTGATTTCTTTGGGAACGAACTTCATAGCAGTGCCTATCGAATAGCCGTGCCATAGGCCAAAATTTCGACTGCTGACATCCCCTGGTCGCGAGACTGCCCGCCGATGCTAGAAGTCTCGAAGCGGACATTGATCACCTGAGATGCGCCCCATGCGATCGCCTCTTCCTTCATCCGCAGCAAAGCTTCACGACGACCGCGATCAACTAGGCTTTCATAAACCACCACGCGGCCACCTACCAGGTTGCGCAAGCTCGCCGAAATGGTTTTGAAATAGTCATTGGCGACCACCACACTGCCGACAAATAGCTTAGCGTCGTGGGCGTACGGCAGCGCTTGTTTAGCACCAAAGCTAATCATCGGCACGTGCAGCGTTTTCTTCTCTCTGTCCTTGATAGATGCGTAGTGCTTGGCTTCGAAGTATCGGCCTGCAAAAAAGCCAATAGCCATCAAGACTAACGGGAATAACAGCTGGAATAACAGCTCCATATATTTGCCTCAAAATTATGTCTAGCTCTGAAGAATCTCACAGTCGACTCGATACCAACTACTTAACCTTGACCGCAGTGCCATAGGCAAAGAGCTCAGCGGCACCGGGCGCAATCGAAGAGGTGGCAAAGCGGATATTGACAACGGCATTAGCCCCAAGCTGTTCGGCCTGCATCACCATGCGTTCAATCGATTCCTTGCGCGATTCTTGCAGCAGTTCGGTATAGCCTTTGAGCTCGCCACCGACGATGTTTTTAAAGCCAGCAAGGATATCTTTGCCAACGTGCTTGGCGCGAATAGTGCTGCCTTGGACCAAGCCGTAATGTTCCACAATCTCTTTGCCGGGGACGCCTTCTAGTGTGGTGAGGGTGAGGTCATTCATTTTATAAAACTCTCTAAGTCTCGGATGATTGAGGTTTGTTTCCTATAAATCAACACGAAAAGTTGATATACCGGATAGTGCCCGATTTCTTAACACAGGCTAACAGCGCTACAGTTTCTTGGCCTCCCAAATTCTTGAGCCGAATGCTCAGACCCAACCTCTTAGGCCTTGAGATAGGTATTGAAGAAGGTAATCGTCTTCTCCCAGGCGTCCTCGGCGGCAGCGGCGTTGTAGTTTTGGCCAGAAGGGTTGGCAAAGGCATGGCCAACGCCAGGATACAGGTTGATATCAGCAGTTTTGCCAATGTCGTCGAGGGTCGATTCAAAGTTTTGAACGTCTTCGACCGGAATGGAGCTGTCTTCTTCGCCAAAGAAGCCGATGATGGGCATGTCTAGACCGTCTAACGCCTCAGGTGCCAGAATTAGCTGGCCATAGTAGATAGCCATAGCGTCTAGCTCAGAAGATAGGATCAGGCCCGTGCGCAAAGACCAGTTACCACCAAAACACCAGCCGATTGAGCCTAGCTTAGGAGCGCTGTAATCGGTTTCTAAAAAGTTGGCGGCTTGGACGATGTTCTCTTGGGCGGGGCCAGGATTGTCCATAACTGAACGCATCAGATCGCGGGCAGCTTGGGGATCTGTAGCCACCTGCCCGTTGTACAGATCCAGCGCTAGAACGGTATAGCCTTCGCCTGCGAGCCGACGAGTCATCGCTTCAATATTCTCGTTGAGCCCCCACCATTCGTGGATTGCGAGGATAGCGGGGAGGCTATCGCTGGTGGGATCGGTGGGCTGGGCTAGATAGCCGGTGATAGGCTGTCCGTCAATGGTGGCGTAGGCAATAGCTTGGCCAGTGACAGGAACGGTAGGCTCGGCGACGGCAATCGGGGTAGCGGTCGGTTTATCGCCTGCGTGTTCGGTGGCGAGGGTTTCGGTAGCGGCCTTGCTGTCAGTAGCTTCAGTAGGGCTGTTTGACTGAACTGCCGTGTCGGTTCCACAGGCTTGGAAGAGCAGCGTGAGGGAAAGCGCCATTACAAACAGCCAGCCCCACATGCCTTTGACGATCGATCTGACTGTCAGACTTTTGAGCTTGATGCCTCTCATTTTTTGCTAATGCCTTTTTTTACTAGGCACCGATTACAACTTCTCAATCATGCTGGTTTGCAGGACAGGTGCAAGCCAATTGTTTAAAAAAGTTTCTAACCAGCGATCTACGTTCTGGCTATGGTGGCGGTGATTGTCGATCTGCTGCTGTTTGTTTTGGGTGTTGGGTGCGCCGATTAGGTGTTCGCCGTTGGTGCTCCAAAAGTCGACCATATCGGCAGTCATTTCGGGATGGAACTGTAGGCCGTAGGCGCGATCGCCCCACCGAAAAGCCTGATGCGGAAAGTCATTCCCCGTGGCTAGCAGAACGGCTCCCTCTGGCAGGCCAAAGCCTTCCTTGTGCCACTGATAGATCATCATTTTGTCGGGGAAGTGCGATCGCCCCGCTTCAGTCGCATAGATCGGATAGTAGCCAATCTCTTCCACCGCTTTTCCGTGCGGCTCTACCTTTGCACCTAGCACCTTTGCCAATAGCTGCGCCCCCAGACAGATCCCCAAGTATGGCAGCTCTGCCGCTAGTGCCTGCCGAATCCACGCTATCTCCTCTTGTAGATAAGCCTCATTGTCGTTGACGCTCATCGGTCCGCCAAAGACCAGCACCCCGGCGTAATCGTCAAAACACTCGGGTAGCGCATCACCGAGAATAGGCGCACGAATGTCCAATTGAAGTCCCATCGACTCCAGCTTCTGTCCTACCAGCCCCGGTACGGAGGTCTCTTTGTGAATCAGGGTTAAAATCTTGTGCCGCATTATTCAAGCAGTCTGAAAGCTCAAATCATACAACAAAGCTACGTTCGGTCTTAAACATCTACATCTGGCTGATCTTCGCTGCTAGAAGAAGTGCCCGAAGATTCATACAGCGCGTTTAGCTTGTCTCTAGCATCTTTGATAGAGATAGAGCGCATCACGAGCAGCGGCTCATCAATTACGCCGCCGCTGTCGTTGAGAAGTTCAGGATGGGGGACCGGGCGGTTAGAGTTTGCTCTCTGTACGGGCTGACGTACTTCGGTGCCCAGCCTGACCATATTGCGAATCATATTTGAGACGGCAAAGACGGCTAGAACAGTGAAAGCAAGAACGTATAGCAAATGGAACATGGTTATAAGCAAAGAGGGCGTGGGTGGAAGCGACTGGCTTTGATGGCTGTGGTGGCTGGTATCGATTACCAGCTCAGATTGTTAGCTTGGATTACTAGCTTGGGCTGTTGGCATTCTCTCGGCGGTAGCGCATAGCGACGCTCCAGCATTCATTGACAAGCTTGTGCCAGCTCATTACAACTTTCATTTCGATGCCAGCTTGGCTGTCGGTGGCAGAACATAGCGTTTGGGAAACGCTAACTTGCTTTTGGGCAGAGCGGACCCTTGTGAGGAGATCGGTTTGTTCCGTAGGGCTCAAAAAGCTGAGATTCTGTTCTTCGAGCAGGGTAATTGTCCGACCAAACCAATGCTGAAAGTCATCCAAGAGCGGTGGCAAGACTGCTTTTAATAGATTGGTATCTTCTGGGGGGACAGAGGGTGAGGCCATAGAAGTGTGGGTCCGGCTGGCGGCTCTCTATATATTAGTACGATCTCCCTCTTAGATGTCGTGATGCGGAGGGTAGAAAAAGATTATTCGATGGGTGGTTCGAGTCGATGTGGACTGCCGGTGTAGTCGGTGGCGGTGGCCTCGATCTCGTGAAGGGTTTGCCAGCCTGCTGCCCAGAGGAGACGGTTCTTCAGGACTTTGGCGTTGATCCAGAGGCGAACGCTGGGATCGCAGGCGGCAACGAGTTCGGCGAAGACAAGTTTACCTTGGTTTTTTCGGTTAGCGACATGGAAGTGACGCCAGCCGAAGGTTTTCTGTTGGGCGGTCCATTTGGAGCCGAGGAGGTGGGGGAATTTTTGTTTGGGCACGGGGAGAGGGGGCTTCGGCTGCGCTCAGCCGCCGGGGGAAGGGGCTGGCAGGGAAGTGGTTGGTTGAGTCGGTTGGTTGAAGCGGGTAGGTGCTAATATGCCTTGTCTATGAAGTAACCACTCTAGTTTAAGGGCTCCGTTTTAGGGGCTCTAGTTTGAAGGCGGTTGAGGTGCATTGATGATTGAGGTGGATGGGCTGAGCAAGGCGTATGGGTCTACGCTGGCGATTAAGGATGTGACGTTTTCGGTGGAGCCGGGTGAGATTTTGGGCTTTTTAGGTCCGAATGGTGCGGGCAAGACGACAACGATGCGGATTCTGACGGGCTATTTACCGGCGACGGCGGGGACGGCTCGGGTGGCAGGAAAAGATGTACATGCTGAGTCGATGGCGGTGCGCCAAAGGATTGGCTATCTGCCGGAGACACCGCCGCTGTATCCGGAGATGACGGTGGAGGGCTTTTTGCACTTTGTGGCGCGGATTAAGGGCGTGAGTGCGGGCGATCGCGCCACCAAAGTCTCTTCGGCAATTGCCCGCTGCAACCTAGAAGAAAAGCGCCAGGTGATGATTCGCAAGCTATCGAAGGGCTTTCGTCAGCGGGTGGGAATTGCGCAGGCGATTGTACATAATCCGCCAGTGATTGTCCTCGATGAGCCGACGGTGGGGCTAGATCCCAAGCAGATTATTGACGTGCGAAACCTGATTAAGAGTCTGGCAGGGGAACACACGATTATTTTGTCGACGCATATTTTGCCGGAGGTGAGTATGACGTGCGATCGCATCACCATCATCAACCAGGGTGAAATCATTGCGACCGATAGCCCGGAGCACCTAGTCGAACGGCTAGCGGGCGAAGGCGGCTACTGGGTTGAGCTAGATGGAGAGGTAGAGAATGCGCTTGCGGTGCTGCGCTCGGTGCCTGGAGTGGTAAATGCAGAAGTGAGCGCAGCAGAAGGACTAGCGGCTGGGCATTCGCGCTTTCAGGTGATGACAGGAGCGGTAGATGTAGGAAATGCGATCGCCGCCCAAGTCGTCGAACAGGGTTTGGGTCTATTCGAACTGAGTCGCAACCGGGCCAGCCTAGAGGACGTGTTTATCAATCTAACAATGCAAGAAGCTGAGACGGAAGTCACTGAGGCAGAAGCCATTGAAACACTTTCTCAGGGAACAACTCTAGAAGAACCCACTGGGGCACCACCGATAGACCCAACACTCGCCTCAGAGCAGCCTACTAAGGCAACCCAGACAGAAGCGACAGAGGAAGAGCTGACATGAAGACATTTATCAGTAACCTGCTGGCGATTTATCGTCGGGAGCTTCAGAGCTACTTCAAATCACCCTTTGCCTATGTGATTGCGGTGGTGTTTTGGATTATTAGCGGGCTGTTTTTGATCGTCTTGCTGCTCTCGCCGAGCGGCATTATCGCTCAGGTCAGCGCTTCTGATCAGATGGGGCTGGGGCAGGCGTATGACGTACCGTACGAGTTTTTGAAAATATATCTCAATCTGCTGGGCTCGCTGTCGATGTTTGTGCTGCCGATGCTGTCGATGGGACTGTACGCAGAAGAACGCAAGCAAGGCACGCTAGAGCTGCTGGCGACTTCGCCTTTGACGAACTGGGTGGTGGCACTTGGCAAGCTGCTGGGCGTGGTCACGTTTTATAGCGCGATGCTGGTGCCGCTGATGGTGCTAGAGCTGATTGCATTTAGCGCTAGCGATCCGGCGTTTCCGCTGTCTCTATTCTTGTTAGGACACGGCGGATTGTTGTTGCTAGGTGCGAGCACGCTAGCGATAGGCATGTTTATCTCTTCTCTGTCGGATAGTACGGTGCTGGCGGCGGTGATGACCTTTGGGGTGGTGCTGCTGCTGTGGGTGGTGGATGCGATCGCAACGGCTCTACCTGGACCCATCGGTTCATCGCTTAGCCACCTGTCATTGCTCACGCATTTCACAGACTTTACGCAGGGAGTATTTGACACCAGCGGTCTAATTCTTTTTGTCTCCTACATCGTTCTAGGTCTGTATCTAACCGCTCAATCGATCGATACGCTGCGGTTCCAGCGGTCGTAATTCTTATGAAAAATATTCAGGGCTTGCTCAAATACCTCATCTGGCCAGGGATCATGCTGACGACAGCAGGGATTGTCGTGGGCCTTTTGAACAGTTGGACAATCGTAGCGGTAGCGCTGCTGGTCGTTGGGCTTTTGCTCCTAGTAGCCAGCATTGCCGCTGGTGACTTTGGCGTTTTTAAACTGGGATTCTGGCAGCGGCGCTCTACCCAAGCGGGCACTAATGCGGCAGTGTCAGTTTTCTCTGTGCTGCTAATTTTAGGCATTATCAACTTTATCGGCGCTCGCTACGACAGCCGAGTTGACCTCACAGACGGACAGCTATTGACGCTTTCTCCGGCCTCTCAAGAGGTGGTGAGAAATTTAGAGACACCGGCTAAAGTTCTGATCTTTAGCTCAAATGCAAACGCTAGCGACCAGCAGCTACTGGACAACTATCGTCGATACAACAGCGAGCTGACTTATGACTATATCGATCCTTTTGCCGACCCACAGCTGGCGCAGTCTTTTGGTGTCGAGGCGGAGGGTGAAGTCTATGTGCAGGCCGAGAATGAAGGTGCAGGTGAGAGCACACCTCAAACTGTAGAAAACCGACCGCTTCTGGTGCAGACGGTTGATCTCCAAGAGCGTCTGAGCGAGAGACAGCTGACAAATAAGCTGGCACAGCTCAGTCAAAGCGAGACGGCGGCTGTTTACTTCTTGCAGGGTCATGACGAATACGCTATCGATGGCTCGACGCCGGGGCTGTTTGAAGCGGCCAGTCGGTTAACAGATGAGAATTTTGCCGTTGCACCATTGAATTTGGCAGAGACAGATCAGGTGCCAGATGATGCGGATGTGGTGATTGTAGCGGGGCCGCAGCGATCGCTGTTCGACACCGAAGTGATTATTTTGAGAGACTATTTAGAGTCTGGCGGAAGTCTCTTAGTCATGGTTGATCCACGGGTGAGTACAGGCTTAGAAGCGCTGATGAGCCAGTGGGGTGTGGTGCCAGAAAACACGGTTGTGATTGACACCTCAGGCGGTGGGCAGCTAGTGGGACTAGGTCCGGCAGCGCCGCTGGTGACCGACTATGGCGATCATCCAATCACGGAAGCCTTTGGTCAGGGGCGATCTTTTTTCCCGGTGGCGAGGCCCTTACAAATTAGAGAAGTGCCCAATATAGAAGAGACTCCTCTGTTGTTTACGAATCAGAATAGTCATGCCCAGGCACTGGCAGATGGCGATGAGCTGACGGTTGATCCCAATCAGCCGCCGGAAGGTCCGTTCGCGCTAGGCGTGGCGCTGAGTGGGCCAGATGATGCGCGGATGGTGGTGATTGGCAATTCGAGCTTTGCTACAGATGGACTGTTCGATCAGCAGCTGAATGGCGATGTGTTTTTGAATGCGGTGAGCTGGCTGAGTAAGGTGGAGAGTCCGACGCTGGAGATTCGGCCAAAAGAGGCAACGGACAGACGTTTAAACATGACGGTGCAGCAGCAGATCGTGCTGACGGTGCTGGCGCTGGTTGTGCTGCCGCTGGCGGGGCTGGTGGGAGCTGGGACGCTTTGGTTGAAGCGTCGCTAAGGGAAAAGGGGAATGGAGAGTTGAAGGGAAGAGGATTATGTTGAATCGTGGGACGCTGTTGTTGTTGGTGAGTGCGATCGCGCTAGGCGGTGGTGTTTTACTATTTGAAAATAGGGGCGATGTGGATCGTTTGGATGGTGTGGAAGAGGCGCGGGGTGAGCCGCTGCTGCCGTTTGAAGAGAGTGCGATCGCGCAGTTTACTCTCAAGCGTCCTAATGAAGCCGATCTGACCTTCTCGAAAGATGAGTCGGGGATCTGGCAGATGAGTGCGCCGGAAGAAAAAATGGCAGAAGGAGGTGTGATCGCCTTTCTGCTCAGCCAGCTGACTCGCCCATCCAATCGGGTCATTAGCGCAGATAGCAACAGTCTAGAAGACTTTGGTTTAGACAACCCAGAGGCTATCATCACCCTAAAGACGGAAGAAACAGAGGCCAAAGAGAACACCTACCAGATACTAGTTGGTGATGCTGATTTCGGCGGCGACCAGCGCTATGTACAAGTCATCGATCCAGATAGCAAGTCAGATGGGACCGTTAGCGACGAGACTCAACCACAGCCAACTGCCTCGGAGGAGGCTAGCACCTCGCCGGATATTAAAATCCATCTTGTTTCGAGCGGGATTATCAGCGCGATTGAGCGTCCAACTAATGAGTGGTTAGTGGCTGAAGAGAACGAGACTAGCACCGGTAATAATCAGCTTGACAACAGTAAGCCCGATGTCGGGGAATCTGACGACAGCGAAACCATGAACGACGAGATCAAAAATAATGAGGCCAATTCTGAATAATCAGCCTCGGATGCAAAGGTGACAGACTAGCAGCGGATCTGTAACAGAAGCTGCTAGTTGCTTATTTCTGATTGATCAGCGGGCTGAAAGATGCTTCTGTGCTGATCATTTTGCCTGACAACGTTGACAAACAAGATAGTCGCCAAAAGCACCAACACTACCGCTACACCGTTGCTAAGCGAGAGATCGCTGGTGCTGCTGTGACGCATTTTTTCCTGACGGTCTCTGCTTTTCTTCTGTTCAGGATGCTCAAAGAATTCGATGTTGCAGTTCAAGCAGTGATAGTGAATACTCATCGCATCTGCGGCTTTTTCAAAGTCGTTGGTCTGTAGCTGGTACGCCTCACACTGAGGGCAGGCTTTTTTACTTTTATAGTCTTTTATCAAAGAAGATGACATGATCGATTTTCCAGTAGATGTGTACTTCCAATGAAGTCGCATGGTTAGAATTACTGACTGGCAGGTCAGATTCTATACAGTTTCTTCATGTGCTAGAGATGCCATCCTGATTGGATCAGCGTCAAAGAACGTACGTATCTTCAAACTGAAGATGTAGTAAATTTACTGATGCCCTACCTCACCAAACTAGCAGTGGAATCTTCGACGGTCATCCGTATGGTGTGACTTTTGTAAAGAAACCAGATAAAAATTATTAGATTCCGTAAAAACCGAAATATTTAGTCAAAACGGCTGCACAGACGAAAGATACGAGAGTCTGAAGCTGTATAGACTATCGACTACGTCCAGTACAAGAGATCAGCGTCGGGGAAAATCTGTTCTATTTTTCCTTCAAAGAATTTGCGAAGTGCTTGGGTAGTGTCTTTGTCGTAGACATACTTGATACCCCCAAACTTGTTGCGCTTGGTGGTTCGCGATTCCATTTGCATATCTAGCTCACTGTTGGGATACCACTCGTTTAATACCTGTTTCGACTTTGCTGTAAATCGGTGGCTGATCAGCTCAAACGTCAGGTCGCAGTCAAAATCTAGGGCGGTAGCGATTTCTTTAAATAGCTGGCTGTAGCTGTCCTCCCAGCCTTCAAACGCCATGATGGGCGCAATCACAAAGCCAACTGGATAGCCACTACCGCCTCGCTCTCTGGGTAAGGCGAGGGTTCTGAGGGCTTGGATGCGATCGCGCACGCTAGCGGTCCCCCCTTCAAACCCCTTCGAGACCGGATCGGCGTTGATACTCACCCGGCACCGAGTCCGCCTGTTGTGTTCTATCTCTAGCAGCGGTTCCACGTTGTCAAACTTGGATACCCAGCGTAGCTGCTTATCTGTCTGCGTTCCAAAATAGCGGATGCACTCACCCAGACTGCCGGTCAGATGCTCAAGGCTAAGCGGGTCGGTGTAGCAGCTCACTTCAAAACTCGTGGGCGTGCCGTCTTCTTTTACAAAGCGATCGGTGTTCTCTAGGATTTCTGGCAGGTTCGCATAAACTCGAATAACGGGTGGACCCGAAAGGCTGCTGGCCAGATAACAGTACTGGCAGTGGGCCGGACAGCCCTCAGCAAGGTGAAACTGCCAGTCGGCAGAGGGCGGAATCGGCTGTAGCTTCAGCTGTCCTGGTGGGGCAGTGACTACGGCCATCGTTTGTTTAGCTTTGGCGTAGGTCTGGCGTTCGTCTTCACCCCGTAGCCCGGTCACTCGATTGCTTTTGAGCTCAGTGATCGGCAGTCCTAGATTACTCACCCTTTGGTAGATTTGCTGTCCCCAGCTTTCTTCTAGAGCAGCAGGCGTGAACAGTACCTGCCTAGGCTTCCACAAGCGCGCTTGGCTTGGCTGGTCAGCAGCTTTCTGTCGAACGGCAGACTCAGGATACGCCTGCTGATTAGCAGCTAGATCTTGAACAGAAGCGGGCGTGATAAAGGCATTGGTACCTGGCGGCATGGGCTAGAGGAAGTGAAGAATTTTGCTTTATTTTGGCAAACTAGCGATTTGCTTTCTCACTCTCAGAAGGCTGAGCTATGGGCTTTGCTCGAAGGCGATCGCTAGACCGAAGTGAATAGCGTTGAGAGCGAAATTAGATTAATCACGCCTACGATGATCATCAGTCCAGCGGGCATGAATTTTCGCGTCTTAGCTAGCCGAATAATGAAGACAATCACCAGTACAAGGCTGACAACACCGGCCAAAAGCGGACCGGCAGGACTCCGGCCATAGAGCATGTAGGCGGCAATCAATAACAGAAATCCGCTGATCATGCCCGAAATCAGTGAGGCCTGGCTACCCGCCTGCTTATAGCCAATAGCTCCGCCTACGATTGCCAAAATGCCATAAACCAAAGTGACTAAAGGTGCAAAAGTAAGATTCATTGGGCTGCTTCAACTCATATCGCGGCTATGTTTAGGAATTATACGGCGAGATTAAGACATAGCCGCTCCTCGGAGATAGGATAAAGACTATCGGTAAGCATACAGGTGTGTTATGGGGTTGGACGCGGTGGCAAAGCCATTTCAGACAGATATCGCCACAATTCAGAACTATTATCAGCAGTCCGCTTCACTGTTGCTCTATCAGTCAGTCCTAGAAAGTGACATTGGTCAGGCCTTCATCCAACTGTTGGCGACTCTAATACTAAGCGAAACGACCGATCCGGCAGTTGTTCTAGACGGTACGCTGAGCGCAAAAGCTGCGCGGATTATCTCTTGTCGCCGAGCTTACGGCCAATGGTTCTTAGCGCTAGCGACGCAGCAGCAGAGCTGGCAGTATCACCTTATTCAACAGATTCTGATTGCCGATAATCCGTTTTCCCAGCAGGCGCAGCGTCTCTGCGCAAATATCGAAAGCCTGGAAAATAGCAAAAGCCTGGCTAAAAACGATCTGCTAGATCGCTTTAACCCTGCTATCCTCGCTGCTGTCGATCACGATCTGGCTATTCTTCATAGTCTCTATAGTCTCTCTACGGAGCAGATTAGCGAGTGGGTCAAAGAAATCTGTGGTGGTATGGCTTCGCCCTCTATTCAATCTTTTCTCGAACCTAAGCTTCCGGTTCATTTTCCTGACAAACCGGAATGGACAGAGGCTGTTGCAGAACTCGCTACCTACTACCGCAATCAAGGCGTTGGTCTGTTTGGGCGCTTTGGCGCATTCCGCTGGCAGTCTGATTCATCTACAGCCGCTGCTACAGGGCAGCTCGTCGGTATTCAAACGCCAGATCCGATTCGGCTATCTCAGCTTGTTAGCTACGACCACCCAAAGCAACAGCTGATTCAAAATACGGAAGCTTTACTACAGAGTTATGCTGCTCAAAATGTTTTGCTCTACGGCAGTCGTGGGGCAGGCAAGTCTTCTTTGGTAAAGGCGCTGTTGAATGAATATCGCGATCGCGGCCTCCGCCTGATCGAAGTTCCCAAAATCAACCTGCCAAACCTGCCCCAAATTTTAGAACCGCTGAGCCATGCCCCGCAAAAGTTCATTATCTTCGTCGACGATTTGTCCTTTGAAGATGACGATGAAGACTTCAAGGCGCTTAAAGTGGTGCTCGAAGGTGGCGTCACCGCTCGGCCTCAAAACGTCGTTGTATACGCAACGTCAAACCGTCGTCATCTTATTCGTGAGTTCTTTGATGAGCGCCCGAGGCCAAAAGACGCTGACGAGATTCAGGCTTGGGACACCGTGCAGGAAAAGCTTTCGTTTAGCGATCGCTTTGGCCTGACGCTGACCTTTTCACCTGCTGATCAGCCAACCTATCTTACCATCGTTCGCGAACTCGCAGCCCAGGCCGATCTAAAGATAGAGGCCGAAAATCTAGACTGGCGAGCCCGGCAGTGGGCAACTAGAAACAATGGCCGATCGGGTCGTACGGCTCGGCAGTTTGTTGACTTTTTGATTGCAGAGCAGGGAATGCAATAACGCTATTGACAACAGAACCTAACTAATAGATTCTGACTTGCGGTAGAGGAAAGGTCGGCGCGTTCTACCGTTTGATGAGACTGTTTCGTGATTGTGTTCGGGCTGCACAGTCATATTCTTAGACATATTTACAGGCATATTTACAGGCACAGCGCTATGGCTTCTTCTGCTCCAGCAAGCGATCGTCCAGCAGCAGAGAAGCTGGTTTTACCTGACTCGGTTCGGCGTTATTTTGAAACGGCGAATGCTGACGAGTTTGATAAAACGGCGGCTTTGTTCGCAGGCGAAGGGGAGCTGGTGCCACCATTCGAGCAGCCGATTGTGGGGAGAGATGCGATCGCCCAGTATCTGAGCGCCGAAGCAGCAGGAATGACCTTTACACCTCTAAAGTGTGAGCAGTGCGAAGCCCCCCACCCAGAAGCAAATGAAGCTGACATTCCAGCCTCCAGCCAACGCTGCCTAGTCAGAGGAAAAGTCAAAACCGCTCTATTTTTAGTTAACGTTGCTTGGGAATTCACGCTTAACGAGGCTCAAGAGATTGTCAGCGTGAAGGTCAAGCTATTGGCAAAGCTGAACGAACTGCTGAGACTCAAATCATAGCGAGATACTCTACTCGGCTATCACAGCGTCCAAAACTATCGATGGCAGTGCCAGAAGCAACAGCAGCTCTAAAGATGTATCGAAACTACCTCAGACGTAAGAGATTACTGATAACGCTGTTCTAACTTCCGAAGGTCGCCTTCAAATGGTGTAATTCACTACCTTGTAGATAAGTGAGCAATCCTTGAATACTTCTTAGACAGCTTTCACCAGCTTTTGTTTCGCGGTGAAAGCTGCGGTGAATCAAGGACTGAGCACTTTTGCAATTTATATCAGGAGATAATCCATGGCTACTGCCGCCGATTACACTACGGCACAGAAAGAATACAAGCAACAATTTGACGCATTAAGCGCCGATGAAAAGCTAGCCGCTCTCTGGTACGTTTACGAAGGAATAGGCGAAGAGAGACTCGAAAACCCAGACGACAATAAAGAGTCAGACAGTTCCTCAGATTTGTACAACAAAATCAAAGGAAAATCTCAAGAAGATCAGCTTCGGTTCATGCGTGACGTTCTCTCTGGCAAGAGCAACGATCTGACCAACGCATACGGCAGCTTAAGCAACACTACAAAAATTGCCCTCTGGTACCGATTGGGCCAGGGTATGGCAGACGGATCGGTCATCCAGGTCCCCAGCGACTATGACTTATCTGACAAGGCTAAGCAGTTAGTCCACGACGTTAACGAAATTAGCTTTGAGCAGTCATATATCTTTGTCCGCGATGCCATCGTTGGATAATCGTTACTACACCGCTAGATGACTAAAGCTGGCTAGAGCCGCTATTTTATATAAGCTGACTTCTTATATTTTCACTATGGCGAGCTCTAATACGCTACAAACCGTCACCCTTGGACCCAAAGGCCCAGAAGTTCCTGCTTTAGGACTGGGCACCTGGTCTTGGGGTGACTCATTATTTTGGCAGTATGGCAGCGCCTACGGCATTGACGAAGTTCGCGCTGCCTTCAAAACCTCTCTGGCTGCTGGCGTCAATTTCTTCGATACCGCTGAAGTTTACGGCCTAGGCAAATCAGAGGAGTTAATCGGCCAGTTTATCCAAGAGGCCATGTCAGAGAGCGACACCCCCGCCATCATCGCTACCAAGTACATGCCAGTGCCGTGGCGCTTCTCTGCTCAGTCTGTTGCCGATGCGCTCACTGCCAGTCTCAAACGCCTCAAGCGTTCATCTATTACGCTGTATCAGGTGCACTGGCCCTTCGATTTTTTCATGAGCCAAAAGACACTGATGAACGCCCTAGCTGACGAAGTAGAGCAGGGGCGAATTAAAACCATCGGCGTCAGCAACTACTCTGCCAAGCAGATGCGCGAAGCCCATAGCTATCTAGCTCAGCGAGGCATTCCCCTAGCCGTTAACCAGGTGCAGTATTCTTTGCTACATCGCGATATTGAAACAAACGGTGTCATGGAAGCCGCTCAAAATCTGGAGATGACGATTTTAGCCTATAGCCCATTGGCTCAGGGTCTGTTGACTGGCAAATACACAGTAGGTAGCGACCTACAACCGGCAGGCGCGAGAAAGTTAGATCCAAAGTTCAGCAAGAAAGGATTACAGAAGATAGAACCTGTGCTAGCTGCTTTGAAATCTATTGGCGATACTTACGATAAAACTCCGGTGCAGGTCGCGCTGAACTGGCTAATCTGCAAAGGTAATGTCATCCCGATTCCAGGTGCGAAAAACGCAAAGCAGGCAGGACAAAACGCAGGCGCGCTCGGTTGGGAAATGACGGATACTGAGTGCGAGCAGCTCGATAACGTGACCTCTCCTTGGCTAAAGTAAAGAATGGGTTCTTTCGCTTACCTTGAGCTTTAGCATCAAAGCTACCACCCTGAAGCCACTACACTGGGCCATGGCAAGAAATACCTTACTCTACACTCAGACGACTAGCTTTAGTGAGCTGATCAGTAGCGGCAGACGTTACAAAGTTCTTCTATACCAGCGAGATTATTCTTGGCATTTAGATAATTGGGAGGATCTGTGGCAAGACAACTTTGAATTCGCGCGGTGTTGAACTGAGCACAACAGACCTGCTCAAGAACTACTTGTTTTCTAGATTCAAAGGCAGCACGGATGATTTGAATGCAGCTAAACAAGAACGGCAAGAGATTACGAGAACTGTCGGAATGGAGAAGTTTCCTGACTTCTTGAAGTATTTCCTAAGTACGATAGGGCAGAGAGTTAGAAGCAATCATCTGTTTAAGGTTACGAAGCAAACAATGAAGAGCGCTGAAGAAGCCTTCAGTCTGCTAGATCAGCTCAGCAGGCTAAGCAGATTCTATGTGGCCTTGGGAAACTCGAATGACGACTACTGGTTGGATTACAACAACAGTCACATTGTTAGAGAATGCATCAGAGAACTGAATCTGTTTCAGGCAAAACAAGCTTATCCTGTCCTGTTTGCTGCATCTGAGGTGTTCAGCGAGCAAGAATTTGAAAAGCTTCTGAAGCTAGTATCTACAATATCCTTTCGGTGTACAGTCATCAGCGGGCTAAATCCTAATGAACTTGAAGTTCAGTACAACGCGCTTTCTACGGACGTTTCAGAGGGCAAAGTTAAAACTACAAGAGCCGTGTTCGGTCTAATTTCTGCTGCTGCGTACATCGACAATGAGAAATTTATTCAGGACTTCTCACGGCTATCTATTCAAACTAAGCGTCAGAAAAGCTTGGTGAAATACATCTTAAGGAAGTCAGAAAAAGACAGGGTGAATAAGGATGTGACAGAGGATAGTTTCTCAGTCGAACCCATACTTCCTCAAGCACCTAATGAATCGTGGAGACAAAACTTTGATGAGTCCCAGATCGATAAGGCAATCTATCGTCTAGGAAACATGACGCCTTTGGAGAAATCGCTGAATCAAAGGATCGGTAGCAAAGCATATGAAGAGAAGCAAAGCGCTTATTAGCAGAGCGTGTATGCAATCACTAGAGATATCCAGGCCGATGATTGGAATATGGATGCTATTTGCTCAGACGCCAGGAAAGGATGGCTAGACGGGCTGCTCATGTATGGCGCGTTGATTATTAGAAATCTTTGTGGTTACCCACGCGCCATCTTTGTTCATGGACTCAGAGAGCGCGGACAGTACAGAAACAAGCTCAGTACCTGTCTGAGCTGATGAGATTCTAGAGGGTTGATTTTCTCGTATGCACTTTACGAAGTGATTGCAGACAGTCTTGAGCGGTTCGGCAGACGATAGGCTAATTGATTTTGCTTCTAGTGCTTGCGGGATGAACCAGCCATCTTGCTGAGTCAACCTACTGCTTTGTTGAATTAGAGGCGCGTTTTGGTTCATTTCGTCGAAGGTAAGGGTGCCTTGATCGCATACGATCGCCAGCCTTCTTTGCTTGTCGGGATTTGCCCAGCACAGGTGAATAGTCGCCTGAAATCTACTGGGGTAGCGTAACTGACACCACACGATATCGGCTAGTCCGTTTGGCGATAGGCGGGTTGTTATCTGTGGCTGTAGCCAGCTATTGCCCTGGGCCTGTACTTGCACAGGGATCTCGCCTAGCCAGTGATTGAAGATCGAGATATCGTGGACAGCTAGATCCCAAAGTGCGTCGACATCTCGGCGGATTGGGCCTAGGTGAGTGCGGGTAGAGTAGCCGTAGCGTGGTTTGCCGAGGCTAGGGAGGGCGGTTTTGCCAGCGGTGACGGCGCTGTGAAAGAGATAGGTATGATCGATGACGAGCTGACGGTTTTGCTGAGCGGCGAGGTCGCACAGAGCCTGGGAGCTGGCAACATCCAACGTGAGGGGTTTCTCGGCGAGGACATGGAGTTTGCGTTTGAGGGCGGCTTCAATGAGTTTATAGTGGGTGGCGGCTGGGGTGGCGATCGCACACCCAACCACTCCCTCGATATCCATCGCCGCCTGCCAATCACTCATCACAGCTACCGAGGAGCCATTCAGCTCGTCAGTCAGCGTCGCCAGCCGAGCCTCGGACGGTTCCACTACGGCTCGAAGGCGAATCTGCGGATGGTTCAAAAAGTTGCGCAGCAGATGAGTGCCCCAGCGCCCAGCCCCCAATAGCACTACATCGACTGGCCCTTGGTTCGTTGCAGCTTCCGTCATGACGTATTCGCTCTGGGTATGGCGTTCCCTGTCAGAGTGCCCAACTAGAGTGCTTAGTCAGATGTCAGTCAGAGGCCCGCTCACGCGTTATCGACGACCTGTTTGAGGGCGTCAAACGCGATTCTAGCGGCGGCCTGTTCGGCCATTTTCATGGAGCGGCCTTTACCCGTCCCCCACAGCTTGGACTGAAACCAGGTTTTTGCCTGGAAACGCTCTTCGTCGCCGTGTACCTGGCTGATTTCGGTCACTTCGTAGGTAGGTAGCGATTTGTAGTGAGACTGTGTGAGCTCTTGCAGGGCGGCTTTGTAGTTTTGTCTGGCTGGATCGGTGCGCAAAGACTCTGTAAGCTGCTCGAAGTGGGTATCTAGCCAAGGGCGAATCAGGCTGAGGTTGTTTACGCTCAGGTACAGTGCCCCCAAGATGGCCTCGAAGGTGTCTGCTAGACGGGAATCGGTGCCCGCTTTGTCACCGGCTGCGCTTTTGGACAAGATGAGATAGCGCTGGAGGTGGTAGCGTTTGGCGAGATCGGCGAGGGTGCGATCGCTGACAATTTGCGATCGCACCGCCGACATATCACCCAGTGCCATATCTGGATAGCGCTCCATCAAAAACTCTGCCGCCGCCAGACGTAGCGCCGCATCTCCCAAAAACTCTAGCTTTTCATTATTCCTATGAGCCGAACTAGATATATCCACCAGCGCCAGCTGCAAAAGATCTAGCCGCACATCCGCCTCGCAGATCTCTAAATCCGCTAGCAGTAAGGCTATCCCTACAGAGTCACTTGAGGCATTTGGCCCAATGTGTCCTAGAGCAGTCCGTTTTCCAGCCATCAGTCTATCGAACAAAAAGAATCTAGAGCTGGACCTAAGCCGGGTTCTGTTCTGCATAAAGCAAGTTTGAAACCTACTTCATCAGGCGGTTATCTATCTGGGACGCCTGTTACCAGACGCCTCTAGCGGCACACTTAAAGCGGAGCCGGTAAAAAGTCAACCGTCGCTCCTTCGGCCTTGCACCCAACCGGGGTTTACCTAGCCAGCACCTCTCGATACTGCTGGTGCGCTCTTACCGCACCCTTGCACCCTTACTCGTAGAAGCAGAAAAACCACTTCCCGTTAGCGGTATGTTTCTGTGGCACTATCCTCACGGTCGCCCGCACTGGGCGTTACCCAGCAAGTTTGACTTTTTGGGAGCCCGGACTTTCCTCAGGCTAGGAACAGGTTTGAAACCTGTCTCTAGCCCGCAACCACTGAGCCAACTCTAGATAACATAGTGTATCGTCATTCACTGACTTGAACTACTTACCCCACATCCAGCCGCGCCAGCTCTGTCTGTTTCGCCCGACTCTTCTAAGCAGCCATCGCAAAGGCGGCAGCGCAATTTCATCGGCCTTAATCTCTAGCGTGAAGCTAAAAGGAATTAACAGACTGACAATCCGAGTATCTGAGTCGGTCACTCGCTTTATCCCTACCATCAGATCGAGATTGTAGAGCGGCTGAATGTTCTTGTCCTCTGTAGTTGGATCGGTTAGTTTTGACATCTCCAGCCGTTCCTGTAGGTTAATCAGCGGTCTACCCAACACCATTTGATTGCTTTCGGCGCTGTAGAGATAGTTTTTTTCGATGGTGATATCTGAGGTGACTGTCTGCCCCGGATTCACAACGCTAAAAATTTGTGGTTGGGAGAGATCTCTTGGCATATTTGGCGTACTTCGGATAATGCGATGCCCCTGTTTGAACATCTCTAAGGAGCTACGATCCCAATTCAAGTAGAGCTGTCTGTCGGCAGTATCATTGTTGACCGTAACCGATAGATAAAACAGCGGGTTCTTTACCGTTTGCTGACCGGTCGGCTTTACCTGAATAGTGATTCTTTTCTGAAGCATCGACGAAATCGCTGATTCATCGAAGCCTATACTCTTGAGGTTAGCTAGCTTCGCCCCATCTAGCTTCGAAAGATCCGACGAAGAGCCAACGAGCAGTCTGAGTACCGGAAATTTTATTTTGCCGTCTTTGAATCCGTCATCTGTAGCAACTGCTGTAATGCCTTGCCCGACCTCTTTTTGGCGAGATAGCTGCGCTTGGGTTTGCTCTGCCAGAAATGCCTTGTCTAGATGAATAATGACCTTGTCTTCTAGCCGATTTTCTAGAGACAGGGCCATCTGATACAGGACGTAGATTACGACTAAAAAATAAACGGTTAGAAGAAACGCATCCATAGCGGCTGTAGGGGATTTCTCTCCAAAGATGTCGGGAGGCCATCAGTAAATTGCCATTAAGCTTACACCGATCTCGTCAGAATGACTCATCTCGCCTGTGTCGCTAGCATACTAAAAAGGGCCCATCGTATTAGATTTCTTTTTGGCTCAGACAAAAGTTGAATCATTAAGGTGGGGTTAATACTACATTTCTAAGGAGACAATTTACTCTAAAATTAAAGAGTAAGGAAAGACAGTTCAATAGTTAGTCAGTTATAGGCTTTCATCGGTTGGATTTTGTAGTTTCTCCCATTGAAAGATTGGGTTGAAAGATCGGCCAGAGAAGCAGACGAAAGGCGCACCTTCATTCTTTTAGCGGATGTTTTTTCCTGTAGGAAAAACTACGATATTAATGTTAGCAGCCGCCACAACTAGAATTGTTTCTGCTAACAGCAAGCGCATTAAGAGCTAGCCTTTTTTCAACAGTCAGCTGTCTCTTAACGTATCAAGAGGAGACTAGAAACATCATGAAATTGTTCACTGATTTACTAACTAACAAAAGCCGGACTAGTAAGAGCCGTGCAGTAGGCCGTTTAGCGACTTATTCAGCGGCGATCGCACTAGGCGCAGCAGGCGCAATGACGCTGTCGGCTCAGCGAGTAGAAGCCGCAAACGTTGCTGATATCGCTCAGCTTGCGGAAACGGGCCTTTGCAGAGGCTGCGATCTAACGGGTGCAAACTTAGCAGGTGAGCATTTGATTGGTGCTGACCTACGGGAGGCAAATTTGACGGATGCTGTTCTTTCGGGCGCTAATCTAGAAGGCGCTGATCTAACGGGTGCGACTCTAGTCAACACTGATTTGAGCGGCGCTTTTCTAACCAATACTCTGCTAGACGAGGCGCTGATTAGCAACGTAGATCTGTCTGATTCAACGCTTATCTACACCAGTTTGGAGGGTGCTGATATTAGTGATGTCAACTTGCTCAATGCGGAGGTCGTAAACACGCCAATCAGCATTGGCGGTAGCTACGATCAATAGATGCGATTAGTCGCTGTTCCTTGAGCGGCACAATCCAGTTGCACTCTATCCAATCACACTCTATCCAATCACTAACACTTCGGTGATTTTGCCGCGCTTGCTGGCTTTGGAGTTAATTGAGCGGGCGGCGGTGATGGTCTTGATGGAGAAGTCTATGTATAGCTCGCGAATGAACGGACAGTCGGAGTTGGATGCGAGTACCTGCACATCTTGACTGGTGAGCTGTCGAATGACGTTTAGAAGGGCGGTTTGCTGTTCAGTATCGAAGCGGTATTGACTGTAGGCGGTAAACTTGCTGGTTTCGCTGAGGGGATAATAGGGCGGATCGAAGTAGACGAAATCTTCGGCCCCTGTGGCTCTCTTAGTGACGGCAGTGAACGGCTGTTCTGAGATATCCGCAATTTGGAGCGCGGCGGCAGCGGACTGGAGTAAGTCGGGTGCGCAGATTTTTGGGTTTTTATAACGGCCAATCGGGACGTTGAACTTTCCCTTTGAGTTTTCTCGATATAGGCCGTTGTAGCAGGTTTTGTTGAGATAGATGAAACGGGCGGCGCGAGCGATTGGATCAGCTTCTGGGGTGGCGCGGACCTGGTAGTAGTGGGTTTTGCTGTGCTGCTGTTGGTGGTTGGCGAGTAGACGGATGAGGGGGACGACGCGATCGCGCACACATCGATACACGTTCACCAGCTCAGGATTCAAATCGCTCAGGTATGCCCGCTTGCCCTGCGCGTGCAGCTGCGGTGCCAAATGAAAAAACAGCGCACCGCCCCCTAGGAATGGCTCGTGGTAGCGCTGAAAGTCTGTGGGAAGAAAAGGTTGGTACTGCTCTATCAGCCTCGATTTACCACCAGCCCACTTAAGAAAAGGACGAGCCGCCGCGATCAGTTGAGTGTCCTCTACTGAAGCAGCCAAGAATGAAGCGGCCAAAGATGAAGCAGACGGCGATGTCATAGATAAACTCTATTGAAGATGCCACCTAGATTCAGACAGCAGAAATAATACTTACGGTAGGATAGTGAATGGTAACTCTAGTCAGCGTAACCTGTTTTTTCAGCTCTTTATCTTTTCGCTATCATGCAAGAGTTTTTCGACAATATATCGCGCTATCCTCGCTATTTGATCAGCTTTTCACTGGGTATCTTCTACAACGCGATCGCCCCTCTAGTGTCTTTGCTCAAGCGGCCTACGACTGCGATCGCTCTAATTAGCGCCACCATTGCCTTTTTTATTGGGCTCAGCTTTACCCTTCGAGCAATGCTAGGTCTTAGTTAAAGCAATGCTGAGCATAGAAAAGTTTCGGACCCATTCCTTCCACCCTTCTTCAACTCAACATGGCAACTAGTAGACGAGTCGCAAAAGTCTCAGCCTCGATCAAACGTGAAGTCAGCCAAATGCTGCTGAACGATATTAAAGATGATCGGGTCGGGGCAGGCATGGTCAGTATCACCGATGTAGACGTTGCGGGAGATTTGCAGCATGCCAAGATCTTCGTCAGCATTTACGGCACAGACGAAGCCAAAGCTGAAACGATGGCAGGGCTAAAGGCGGCTGAAGGCTATGTGCGCAGACAGCTTGGCCAAAGAATGACGCTCCGGCGCACACCAGAGATCACGTTCAAAGAAGATCGGTCTTTTGATCTGGCAACCAATGTGCTGAATGTCATCAATCAGATCAGCGCCGAGCGCAAAGCTGGTGATTCGATCGACGCGCAGGAAATAGACGATGTTGACTTCCCTCCTGCCTAGCCCAGATACGCTGACGCTCGAAGAACAGGTGGCGCAGATGATGGTCGTCCGCACGACGGGACATTTGTTCGACCATGAGTTGGAATATCCGCAGTGGGAAGCCACCAACGAGCAGATGCAGCGCTATCTTTCGCTGGGGATTGGTGGCGTTATTTTGCTAGGTGGCAGCGCGGCTGAAGTGGGAGTGCGATCGCAGCAGCTTCAGTTTCTAGCCAAGTACCCGCTGCTGATAGCGGCAGACATTGAGGAAGGCGTCGGGCAGCGCTTCAGCGGCGCAACTTGGTTTGCCCCGCCGATGGCGTTAGGAGAAATTGCGCGGAAAGATTTGGCGCTAGCCCTACGACTATCTGAACAAATGGGCGCGGCGATCGCACAAGAGGCGGCTGCGATCGGGCTGAACTGGCTGCTAGGACCGGTGGTAGATGTAAACAACAATCCAGATAATCCGGTCATCAACGTGCGAGCGTTTGGGGAGACAGCTGAGGTCGTAGCGCAGTTGGCTGGCGCATTTATCAAAGGGACTCAGTCTACGAAAGATGGCGTCTCGGTGCTGACATCAGCGAAGCATTTTCCTGGCCACGGCGATACGAGCATGGATTCGCATCTCAGCTTACCAGTGCTGAATCATGATTTTGAACGGCTGCAGGCTTTGGAGCTAGTGCCTTTTGAACGAGCGATCGCATCTCAGGTAGACAGCGTTATGACCGCGCACCTAAAGCTGCCGAAGGTTGACCCCGATCATCCCGCCACCCTATCAAAAGTGACGCTGACTGGCTTACTGCGGCAGGACATGGGCTTTGGCGGTTTGATTGTGACGGATGCACTGGTGATGGGCGGCATCGCTCAGCAGTATGGAGAAAATGAAGCGGCGGTGCTGGCCGTAGAAGCGGGCGCAGACGTTGTGCTGATGCCAGGAGATGTAGAAGGGGCGATCGCCTCGATCTGCGAAGCGGTTAACAGCGCTCGGATCTCTGCTGAGACTATTCGCCAATCTGTAGAGCGGATCTGGCGAGCAAAGCATAAAATTGCCGGTCTGCTGGTCACAGATGGCATGTCTCGCCATGCCTGGCAGCATCAGTCTGTGCCGCCTGTGCAGATAGAGCAAATTGCGACCGAAGCATCGCGATCGCTCGCGGCAGAAATCTTGCACGCCTCACAGCAAGTGATCCATCCACCTAGGCAGTCGCTGGGTCAGGCGATCGGTCCACCGCTGATTCCAGGACAAAATCTGGTGCTGGTAGACGATCTGCTGCACTGTCGATTTCTAGGCCGGACTGCGCCAGCGGTAGCTCTGCCGACTAGTCAAGGCTACAATCTTACGCTGCTAGATAGTCGTAACGCAGATGCAGCAAACTGGCCTACAGATGTGACGACATTGGTACAGCTGTTTATTCGGGGGAATCCCTTTCAAAGTGGGAAAGGATTAAGTGCGATCGCCTCAGAAATCATCCAGGCACTCGATCAAAACGTCCAGGCTGTGGTGATCTATGGCAGTCCGTATGTATGGAGAGAGATTCGACCGCTGCTGCCAGCAGGAACGCCCTGTGTGTTTACCTATGGGCAGATGAAGATGGCGCAGGCGATCGCGCTGAAACCGCTCCTGCATCCCCACAGTCCAGGAGTCAGCTCGCACGCAACGGACAGAGCTTTTACAGACTGATTGAGTCGGCTCTTTCTCGACCCCACCCTATAAAAAGCACTCCCGTGCTGCCTACTCCAGCTTCAGACGTATTTCTGCCGAAGATGTTGGAAATCTACTACTTACGATTCTCTTAGTTTCTATCATCTGTCAGTATCACTGAATACAATAAGCCTCGATTAACAAACCCGATGAAGATTGTGTAAAGTCAATCTCCATCAGGTTTGGCACCAGTGCGTGCTTGTTATGCTTTCACACATGAGTTACAGTCCGTTACAGGTAAAGAACACGAAGTTGCAAAAGTCTTCTCCAACTGCTACGGCTAAATCTGCGACTTAGGTATCAATAGGCAACAACGCCTGTTTCCCCAAAGACCATGTATCGATTACGCATGTTCAAGCAACGCTGCCACCAGGCGACCATACCAGCTCTCTTGCCCTTGAACATCCGAATATAGTCGAATTCCTAGGAATAATTAAGTGTTAGCGACGTTCAACAAAAGCTGACGCCCGGCACCACCTGTTGCTTTCAGCTACTTTCGATAGTTGCATTCACATCCGACCGCTGCATTCAGTAGCTGCATTCAGTAGCTGTAGTCGACAGCAAATGTTAAATATTTTTCAGAGATAGCTACAGATTACTATGAGCCCACTCCCTGATTTACCGTCACTCTCCATCATCATACCCGTATACAACGGCGGAGAGAGCTTTCGGAACTCTCTTGAGAGTATTCGCAAATGGCGAGCGGATGCGGAGGTAATTGTTGTCGCTGATGGGGAATCCGACGGCAGTTGGAAGCTAGCCGAGCAGTACGGCTTCAAGGTGATCTTGCTGCCAGAGTGCGGTGGACCCGCAAGGGCCAGAAACATCGGGGCAAAAGCAGCCTCTGCTGAACTCTTGTTCTTCACGGACGCCGATGTAGAGATTCATCCGGCAACGGTCCCTAGAATCCTCTATGCCTTCAAAGAGTCGCCTGAACTAGCTGCATTGATTGGCTCTTATGACGATGCGCCCGGTGCCAGTAACTTTTTGTCTCAGTACAAAAATCTCTTCCACCACTACACTCACCAGACTTCTTCAGAAGAAGCTTCCACCTTTTGGGGAGCATGTGGGGTCATCAAGAGAGACATATTTTTATCTCTGGGCGGCTTTACAGAGAGCTACCAGAAGCCCTGTATTGAAGATATTGAGCTAGGATATCGCCTGCGACAAACAGGCTATAAGATCGCACTGTGTAAGCATATCCAGGTCAAACATCTAAAACAATGGACACCTTTCACGCTGCTTCGAGCCGAAGTTTTCTATCGTGCGCTTCCCTGGATGGCACTGCTGCTCAAAATCCGCCAAGATAACCCACAGCAATATCAACAATTTTCTAGCGATCTAAATTTGAAGTGGTCTAGTCGACTAAGCGTTTTGTTGATCGCCTGTTTTTGTGTAGCTACCGTCTTGTCTTTTGTATGGCCGCTGCTGGTGTGGGCCGCACTGCTGTGTGGTCTTGCGCTTCTAGCGATCAACTGGTCCGTATATCGCTTCTTCTATAGAAAGAGAGGGTTTTGGTTTTCGGTAGGAGTCGTGCCCTGGCACTGGCTTTACTACTTTTACAGCGGACTAGCGTTTGTGATTGGCGTCAGCCGACATCAGTTAGCCCGCTATCTCGCCGCAGTGGGTATGCGCCCGGCAGAGAGCATGAGTCGTTAATTTTAGCTTTAAAAGGAACACATCAATGATTGACACGGTAGTAATGGGCGCTGGTCCAGCAGGATTGACAGCAGCCTACGAACTGGCAAAGCACGGTAAGTCCTCGGTGGTTCTAGAGCAAGCTGATAAAGTTGGTGGAATTTCTCGGACAGAAACCTACAAGGGGTACCGGTTTGACATTGGCGGACATCGTTTTTTCACAAAAGTAGGAGAAGTCCAACAGATTTGGAAAGAGATACTAGGCGACGAATTTATTCAGGTTCCTCGTCTTTCTCGGATTTACTATCGAGGAAAGTTCTTTGACTATCCGCTTTCCATCGCTAGCACTTTGACCAATTTGGGCGCAGTTGATAGCAGCATGATCATCCTTAGCTATCTAAAGTCGAAAGTCAACAGCAAGCTCAACCCTGGTCAGGAGGCAGAAAACCTAGAGGACTGGGTGATCGAAAGGTTTGGGAACCGCCTGTACAGAACTTTCTTTAAATCCTACACAGAGAAAGTCTGGGGTATTCCTTGCAACAAGATTCAGGCAGAGTGGGCGGCCCAACGAATCAAAGGACTTTCTTTGAAGAAAGCAGTGCTCAACGCAGCTTTCGGCAGCAACGACACCAAAACGCTGATCAAAGAATTTGACTATCCCATCTATGGCCCTGGCATGATGTGGGAGCGCTGCCAGAAGATTCTAGAAGAAAAAGGCTCCCCTGTCCACATGGAAACGCGGGTAACGAAGGTAGAACACGACGGCAAACGAATCAAAAGTGTCACTGCTGAGAAAGACGGCAAAACTATCGAACTCACTGGCGATAGCTACGTCTCTAGTATTCCAATTACTGCGCTGGTTCGCCGGATGGAGCCCGCCCCACCCGAGCCAGTTTTGAACGCCGCTAGTGGGCTAAAGTATCGCGACTTTTTGATCGTACCTTTAGTGATTGATCTTGAGAAGATTTTTCCAGATAACTGGATCTATATTCACAGCCCTCTATTCAAGGTCGGTCGGATTCAAAACTTCAAGAACTGGAGTATGGCAATGGTGCCAGATCCTAGCAAGACCTGTGTCGGCATGGAATATTTCTGTAGTGAAGGCGACAGCCTGTGGGAAATGTCTGATGAGGACTTGATCAAGCAAGCGGGCGAGGAGATTGTGGGCTTAGGGTTGGTACCCGATCTGAAATATGTGCAAGACGGCACTGTCATTCGACAGAAGAAGGCATATCCGGTTTATGACGGTCAGTATCGTCAACACCTTGATGTTCTTCAAAAGTACTTAGCGCAATTTGAAAACTTGCAGACCGTAGGTCGCAACGGGATGCACCGATACAACAATCAGGATCACTCTATGCTAACCGGGCTACTGGCGGCGAAGAACATCTTGGGCGAAGAGCACGACTTGTGGAATGTCAACGTAGAACGCTCTTATCATGAGGAATTCACAAAAGAGCAGTGGAAAGAAGCCAAAATACCTAAGGAAGTAGTAGAAGCCTACGCTGGCTCAGCAGCTAATTAACTAGCTGAATAATTGAGCAACTAAATCAATATCTTAGCCGCCTGAATGTGGCCGAGGGCTCAGCGTCTAGATATTGATTGAGCTCAGCGTCTAGGTACGTGTTTACTTTTCTATATGCTCTCAAATTCCATGGACTACCCTGTTTTTTCTGTTGTTGTACCCACGTACAATCGACCTCAGCCGCTTCAGGGATGCCTAGAGGCACTCTCTCAAATCGATTATCCATCTGATTGCTATCAAGTGGTGATTGTCGATGACGGCAGTGCGCAGCCGTTGGACGCCGTCATCGAGCCTTTTCGCGCTCAGCTGAATGTTGCCCTTTTGCGACAAGAGAATGCGGGCCCTGCCGCAGCTAGAAATGCTGGTGCGAAGTTTGCCGAAGGCCACTACATCGCCTTTACAGATGATGACTGTATGCCTGCTAGCGACTGGTTAGAACAGTTCGCGATCGCACTCAAAGCTCACCCGGATGCTATGATTGGCGGCCATACAGTCAACGCCCTACCCCAAAATTTGTACTCCACAGCTTCGCAGGCGCTGATTGACTATATCTATGAGTATTACGGCTCGACGGACGCAGGGATTTTCTTCGCGTCTAACAACATTGCCATGTCGCGATCGCATTTCTTAGAAATTGGTGGGTTCGACGTTTCTTTTCCACTGGCCGCTGCCGAGGACAGAGAGCTGTGCGATCGCTGGCAGCAGTACGGCTATCCGATGCGATACGTACCAGAGGCCACCATTCAGCACGCTCACGCACTTTCTTTAAAGTCATTCTGGCGACAGCACTTTGGCTATGGCAGAGGCGCTTTTTGCTTTCACAAAGCCAGAGCCCAGCGCACTGAGAAGACTATTCGAGTTGAGCCCATAACTTTTTATACAGACTTACTTACCTACCCTTTGAAACAGGAAAAAGTCAACGTGCCTTTGCAGGTATCAAGCCTGTTTTTTCTCTCTCAGGTAGCAACTGCTACAGGCTTTTTCTGGGAGAAATGGAGAGAGCCGTCAGCAAAACAGTCTGATTTTTAGTATTTCTACCTTTTTTCCTTCGAGAAGAAAACATCAGTTGCATTGATTGGCAAGAGAACCACACAGCAAAGAGCACAAAAGAGCACATCTGTTCCTACGCCGATGTCAGACTTAGCACTCACTCTGCTCGATCGGGCGATCGCACTATTAATCGATAATGATTTCAGCAGTTGCCAATGCAGTGAGCTATAGCTTTCAGCGCTTTGCTTCCGGCATAATCAACAGCTACAACACTTCTCAAACAAAGCAAACTGCACGATGCATTGCGCAGTTTGCTACAAATGGCCAAAGCTACAGTTGAAAGCACGGATGAAATCGGCGATCGCACCTTTTCTATCCGTTCTAGATCTATCCGTTTAGAATTGAGAGGGACACCAAAGAGATTATTGACTAGCAACGGCTGCGCGTGATTCCTGCCTCATTAGTACAAAGCCAACCCCCAGCCAAAACAGCAGCAATCCGGCGGTAATCAGCAGAGTCGTTACCAGTCCCAAGCTAACGATTAGAGCAGGAGCCGCTGCGGTAAAGAGACCACCGCCCACAATCGGTTCAAAGAAAAGCTGCTTGTAGGCAAAGCTTTCGAACGCGCCGGAGTTGTTCTCAGGATCTACCATGCGCAGAAGCAAAATACCGGTTGCAGTGACACCCATTGACTGACCCAAATCTCCGATCGCTTTTTCAAACCAGTAGTCTGGGAAGATGCGCGGCGCATACCACATAAAGAAAGCTATATTCCACGCAATACCCGCGATGCTCAAGGTCAAGAAGATACCAAGATTACCGCCAATCACCTCTAGAGAGATAGAAGCAAGCGCGGTTACAACCACAACATCCAGCGCCATGCCAGCAATGTTCTTAGTCAGTCGTGGAATGATTAACGCATCAATATTCAACCGCACCATCAGCATTTGAACCACGATGCCACCAATCAAAGCCATCGGAAACAGCGGTACGTACTCCATGATCGTAAAGCCAGTACTGGCCCAGGTAAGCGTCTCTAGCAACACTAGCCCCTGTTGAATCAGCCAGCCAATCACAACAGCAATTCCTACGAATCCAAAGTTGAGCGAAAGCGGATCAATTAACAGGCCCCGAGTCAGTTGCGATCGCCGCTCCCTCTGCTGTTCTGTATCAGTATGGGAGAGTTCTGGCAAATCATCCCCTTGTTCGACATCACTGTTTCTCGATACGGAAATATGCTGCTTTTTGCGAGCCCAGTCTGCCAAAAATGTGCCGGTTACAATTCCAGAGATAATACCAACGGTCGCCAGACCCAAAGCAAGATCGGCCCCCTCATCAAAGCCTAGCTCTCCAAACGTTGAGGCCATTCCACCAGCCGTCCCGTGTCCCCCTTCAAATCCGATTTCAATCAGCGCCCCCGAGATCGGATTGGCGTCGAATAGAGGAATCAAAATCACCAGGGTAACTATGATGCCCACAACGTACTGCCCCCAGGCTAGGCACTGACCAAAGACAACTTGAGGCGCAGCTTTTCGCCAAATTTGTTTTGGGCTAGGAATAATCTCTCCCAAGAAGAGCGCAGCGAAGACGATATTGATGAAAATACCTGGCGATTGAGACCAGGTTTCGCGAATCGGTTCGGAGAACAGTCCTTGAGAAAGCAGTGTGCCTTCTCCGGCGATCGCAGTGACGATCGCACCTAATACCTGTGGACCTAGCAGCAGTGCGATCGCCCCTGCAACAATCGACTCAGGTAGATAGAGTCTTTGAATCCAATGAACTTTCTGTTTGACAATTCGGCCTGCTAAAACTAGCAGCGCAATCCAAACAAGCGCGAAGAAAACATCTCGAAGTGCAAGCATAGCGGTAGTGCCATAGCAACAGCAGCTCCCTACAAAACAAGCAGCTCAGAACAAATGACCAATTAAGAGTTCCTGCTTCTGCATTGAGCTATTCGTTATGTACAACAATACGACAGTGTTTGTAAGTAACAATACCTACGGTTTTCTAATTTTCTATGCCAAAAGATAGAAGGTTTCGCCTCTTTTAATTCATATGAACTACTTTAGTTGTTTCGAGTCGAATCGGCTCAATCACAGAATATCTTTTCGCTTTTGCTGCCAGAGACTGACGCTCAGGCACACCAAACTGTGGACACACAAAATTCCCCAGTTCAGCATAAGATTGCTCCAGGTAGCGTCGTAAGTAGAAGTACTCTCAAAAATAGAGGCCATTCCTTCTACAGGTTCGGGTGCCATTTGATTGACGTTCAACCCCGCAGCATAGGCTCCGATTGACCATCGACTCATCATTATCCACGAGATAACTCTCGAAGCACCTTCTAACTTAAACAAAATGCCAGAGAAAACAATTTGAGGAATAAGGATTAAGGGCAGGGTGCTGTTAGCCTGAGTCGGATTACTGACAAAAGAAGAGATCATCAGGCCCAAGCTGGTACTGGCAAGTAGGGTCAAAAAGGTAGTGACCAGCAGGCTAAGGCTCCATGGAATCAGATCGGGCTGAGGAGATTCAAAGCTGAGGATGATGACGATGACTAGCAAGAGCGTTTGAATGACGGCAAGCCCAGCGTGAATGGAGAACTTGGAGCCTAGATAGGGCATCAGACGGAGATTGACGAGGCGTTCGCGCAGGTAGATATTGGCTTCTTTGACAATGGTTTGCGCGGTGCTAGAAAGCCCCACCCAGATGGTGGCACAGGTGAAGACAAACAGAACTTTGAGGGCGAGGGGACCTTGGGCTGGATCGACGGGAGTAGAAGGTTCGGCGAGGGGATTTTCGCCTTGCAGGGCAAGGCGAATTAGAAAGACGCCAATAGGAGCGGTAAAGAAGAGCAGGAGAAGGCTGAAGCGATCGCGCCTCACTAGTTTCAAATACCGCCGACCTAGAATCAGCCACTGCCGCCAAGAAGAGGTTTTCTGTCTTTTTGGTTTGTCCGAGAGGGTCGAATTACTAGCCGTACTTAGAACAGACTTGACATACTGCCTGTGGTCTAGTGAATGCTGAAACTTCTGCGCCCAGTATTGAACATTTTTGACCCGTTCTTCATCACTGTTGCCTTCGTCTAGTTTGATGTATATATCGGCAAAGTACTTGAAGTCAGCGGGCGCATCGAAGAAGGTCATCGCTTCCTTGGGCGGGCCAAAGTAGCAGAGCTGGCCGCCGCTGCCCATGAATACGATGCGATCGCACACCTCCAGATTGGACGTTGCATGTGTCACCAGCACAATCGTCCGCCCATCATCAGCTAGCTCTCGCAGCAGCTCCATCATTTTTTTGTCCAAACCTGGATCGAGCCCTGACGTAGGCTCATCGAGAAAGAACAGCTTTGGATTTGCCAGCAGTTCTACAGCGATACTCACTCGCTTTCTTTGCCCGCCGCTGAGCTGAGCAATCACCGTATGCCGAACGTGGCTGAGCTTGACTTGTTCTAATGTGCGAGTGACCGCCGCTGGAATATCCGTATCCGGTGGCAGCCGCAGCTCGCAAGCGTAAGAGAGAACTTCTTCTACCGTCAGGTTGTAATGGACAATATCGTCCTGCGGCACATAGCCAATCTCAGCGCGGTATAGATCGAAGTTTTGTCGTAGATCATTCCCGTTTAGCAGCACGGTGCCAGAAGTTGTTGGCGCAATGCCCAGCAAGGTCTTCATCAGCGTTGACTTTCCAGCACCGCTACCGCCGACGATCGCAACTAGCTGAGCTGGCTCAATGGCCAAAGAAACATCACTGAGAATAGTTTTTTGCGTTTTAGCATAGGTTACTTTGCGCACCAGATTTAGCGCATCAAGTCGGAGCTGATCGCCTCGATCGAATATTTCTAGCACCTCGTGACGAAATAGGAGCGTGAACGGTCCGATTTGGATGATGTCACCGTCTTGCAAGGCGTAGGGCTGAGTAAGGCGATGGCGATTGACGTAGGTGCCGTTGGTGGAGCGATCGCGCAAAACATACCTTGGCCCCTCCCGCTGAATCGACGCATGATACCGAGACACCGAAGGCGCATCCAGCGTCATTGAAACCGCGTCCGTCACCGCCGCTGGCTCACGCCCCAAAGCTACCGTAGCTTCTAGCCCCCGTAAAGCCAGTTTCGTCTGCTTCAAGTGCGCCGTAATCGGCGCATCCGGCTGCACGACATAATCCATCAAAATCATGTTCTGAGGATTCTGCCCAATCTGAAACTGCACATTTTTCTCTAGCACCATACCCGGATGAATCGTCACCCGCGTGTGGCTGATAAACAGACCGTTCGTACTGGGCTTCGACTGACCATCGCCATCTTTGATGCGATAGCGCTCACCCTCTTTGGTGAAGACAATATGCTGCCCCGATACCACACCCCAATCTTGAGCTGGCACTACTAAATCCGCCCAAGTGCTATCTCGGCCCAGACGATGCACAGGCTGTGTAAGTTTGTATTGCAGGGTCTGACCACGATTGTTTAATTCAATATAGGGACCCGTGAATAGAGCCGTAGAAACAGGACGATCCATGTCTGTGTACTTACAAAATGAATGTAATTCAGAAGATGAAGAGGCCGCTTAGAGAACCAAAAAGGCGGGGGCTATATGAATAGATACACCGTTCTCAGAAAAATAAACGCAGCAAAGCTCACTGTATCTTCAACTAGTTTTTAGTTTGTTGCAAAGGGAAAAACCATTACAATTCATCAAAAGCTAAGGGCTTGTCGGCAGTCTGTGGTTGAGGCAAGATCGCTATATAGCTGTGCATGTTTCGGCTGTGGATATTTCAGGTGCAGATATTTTCAGAACGGTATCGTTCTATCTATTCGTTTTTGTCTATAGGAAATACTTTCGATGCCTTCAGAAAATGCTGCCAGCGAACGACTCGGTGACACGCCCCTGATTTTGCTCAGCAATCGCTACAAGGTGCTGAATTTGCTCGGCGATGGCGGCTTCGGCAAGACTTTTCTAGTTGAAGATCTGCACATGCCCTCGAACCGGCACTGTGTGCTCAAGCAGCTGAAGCCAGTTCATGACAAGCCTGAGCTAGAGCAAATGGTAAAAGATCGCTTTGAGCGCGAGGCGGCAACGCTTGAACATTTGGGTGAGGGGCACGATCAGATTCCGCGCCTGTACGCCTATTTTCAGGAGGGCGGTGAGTTCTACCTAGTAGAAGAGTGGGTAGAAGGGATGACGCTGACGCAAAAGGTGCAGCGTGAAGGGCCGCAGAGTGAGAGGGTGGTGCAGGCGGTAGTGGCGAATTTGCTGGGTGCGATCGCCTACGTCCACAGCCAAAAAATAGTGCATCGAGATATCAAGCCCGACAATATTATCCTTAGAGCGCGGGACGGGATGCCGGTACTAATCGACTTTGGCGCGGTCAAAGAAACCATGAAAACCGTCATCAACAGCGGTCAACAAAGCTCGCACTCTATCGTGGTCGGCACCCCCGGCTACATGCCCAGCGAGCAGGTGTCAGGTCGCCCGATCTACGCCAGCGATATCTACAGCCTCGGCATGAGCGCTATCTACCTGCTCACTGGCAAAGTTCCACAAGAGCTGACTACCGATCCGCAAACTGGCTCACTGAGCTGGCGAGACTATGCACCCAATGTCAGCAACGGATTCGCTAATTTTCTAGACTGTGCCACCCACGTCAGTCCGCAAAGTCGGTTTGCCACCGTACAAGACATGCAGTCCGTGCTCAATACGCTGATGATGAATCAGATGGGCACCGAAATGTCCGCCCCGACCGCCCCCACTGACCCCACTACCGCGTCGCATTCGACTCAGACTGTCGCGTCTTCTGCGCCCTTCACTCCGAGACCAGCGCCAGTAACTGGGCCCGATACTATTGCCGTCTCACCGCTGGGTGCCTCTGGTCCGACTTATCAGCCACCGACCCAACCCGGCGCAGCTTACCAGAGTGGACCTTACCCAAGCGGACCTTACCCAAGCGCTAACCAAACGCCTGCGCCGCCTGCGCCCCAGTGGAAAGGTGCTGTCATCGTCGGCGGCATGGTGGGCTTTAGCATTTTGATCGGTGCGCTGGTGCTGACTCAACAGATACCCGGCTTTTTGTCCAAAGATTCTGACGCTCCTGACGCTCCTGACGCTGTTGTAGAAACGATAGAGACGCCGACGCCAACACCCACACCTACCCCAACACCTACACCCACATCAACGCCAGTTGCGCCGCCGACTGCGGAACCTGCGCCAGTTGCACCGCCTGCTGCGGCTCCAAATGCTAATGGATCTGTCGTAGGTCAAGCAGGCAGCAAGAATGTCCGGGCTGGAGCTGGCACCAACTTTGCGGTAGTCGACACGGTGCAAACCGGCAACCGGATTCGGGTGGTGAACCGGGCGAATGACACTGAGGGCTTTCCCTGGTATCAAATCATGACGCCTGGGGGGTCACAGGGCTGGATTGCCGGGCAGCTAATTCAGATCGACGGCGACGCCGCTCCGCCGACTTCCCTGCCAACGCCCAGGCCGACGCCGACGCCAGCGCCGACGCCAGCGCCTGTCGATCGGACAAATGCGACTATCGCGAGTGAAGAATCAGGCAGCAAAAATATCCGCTCCGGGCCAGGGACCAACTATCCAGTTGCACATATTGCCTACCCGGGCGATCGCATCATCATCCAGACCAGCTCAGTCGATTCGGGCGGCTACACCTGGTACAAAGTCACCTTTCCAAAATCAGGCGCACAGGGCTGGATCGCCAGCCAGCTAGTCAGAAGAGACTAAGTTCAAGCTAGTATCACAGAAGTCAAGACCGCAGCTATCTTTGAACCTTACCGGCTTAGTGCTCACTGCCAGACTTTCCATGCTGTCAAAGTTGTTTCACGCTATTCCGAATCGCTATCGTCAGCTTGCGATCGCCGCAGCTACAGCAGCAGGAATTCCACTGATCGGTCTAGCTGTCTACTTCACCTTTCCAAAGCCAGCCTCCGAGCCCTCCGACATAGATAGGCCCACAGCCGCAACAGGCGAAACCCCGCCTACTGCTTCTAAGCTGATCATCACGCCAGTTCCCAATGGGTCTGCCTCTGCCGATGCTGATTCTATTTCTGGCGCGATCGCAAGTCCGCTAGACCCGCTACAAAATCCCCCACAGCTAGAAGCATACGCAGCGCAATACGACAGTCTTGTCACTAAATTCAACCACCTTCCATACGACGAAGCCTATGGCGGTGATATCAAATCGATTGGCCTATTTACCCGCGAATCCTACGAGCGCGAAGAATACCTGCACACTGAAGCCGCTGCCGCCTTCGAGCAGATGAAAGCTGCCGCCGCCGCTGACTTCATCAAAATCCAGGCAATCTCTGGCTTTCGTACCGTCGCTCGCCAAGCAGATCTTTTCAAAGCTCAAGTCGATAAACTTGGCAGCGAAGCCGCCGCCGCCAAACTCAGCGCTCCCCCTGGCTACAGCGAGCACCACACCGGTTACGCCGTCGATATTGGGGACATGACCCTACCCGACACCGACATCACCTACGATTTCCAAAACACACCCGCCTACAACTGGCTGCTTGCCAATGCCTACCGCTATGGCTTTCAGCAGTCTTTTCCCGAAAACAACAAGCAGGGCGTCAGCTTTGAGCCCTGGCACTGGCGCTACATAGGCTCTGAGAATGCAGCTAGTGTCTTTGCACAGAGCCGAGCTTTGCTCGGTGATTGAACAGCAGAGCCGAGCTTTGCTCGGTGATTGAACAGCAGAGCCGAGCTTTGCTCGGCGATTAAACAGAGCCAAAGTCTTTGTGACTACGCGCAGCTCCGGAGACTTGAGCGTAGCCGTAGGCTTTAGTCTTCTCGAAGAGTGATCACATGCCCATCGTCGCGTAACCAGAATCCACATAAATCACCTGTCCCGTGATCCCGCTAGACAAATCACTGCATAAAAAGGCCGCTGCATTGCCGACTTCTGTCTGCGTCACGGTACGTCGCAGGGGTGCTATTTCTTCGACGTGATGAATCATATCGAGGATGCCACCAATTGCCGAGGAAGCCAGCGTCCGAATCGGGCCAGCCGAGATGCCATTGACGCGAATGTTTTGCGGACCCAAGTCAGCAGCTAGGTAGCGAACGCTCATTTCCAAGGCAGCTTTGGCTACACCCATCACGTTGTAGTTCGGCACCACTCGCACACCGCCTAGATAGGTCAAGGTGACAATGCTGCCGCCTTCTGGCATCAGGTCTTTGGCGCTTTGGGCAAGGCGAGTCAGGGAATAGGCGCTGACGCTGAGAGCCAGGTCGAATCCAGCGCGGGAGGTATCGCTAAAGGCTCCGGTTAGATCGTCGCGGTTGGCAAAGGCCAGGCAGTGAATCAAAATATCGAAGCTGCCCCATTTGTCTTTGACGGTGTCAAAAAGCGTGTCGATCTGCTCGTCATCTTGCACATTGCAAGGGAGAAACAGGCTGGGATTGAGGGACTCGGTCAGGTCGCGGACTTTTTTTTCGGCGCGGCCTTTCTCATCGGGGAGATAGGTGACGCCAATCTCCGCACCCGCTGCGTGGAGCTGTTGAGCAATGCCCCAGGCGATGGAGCGATTATTGGCGATGCCGGTGACAAGGGCTTTCTTTCCGGACAGATCTAGCATGACTCTTATCTACTAATTCGTTAATTGCGTCTTAGGAGCATACTGAAAAAAGGGGAGCGCCGGATAGGGGCTATGGGTGATGTGAGGCAGACTGAGATTTTGTTCTAGCCTGCGTTTTGTAACGTTGGATACAAACCACCTTTAATGGCATAGGCTTTAGTGTATGTAGCATGATGAGCTTCTCCTGACATTTTCGGATTTGCTCTCGTAAAAGTTTTGACTTTTTGATATGCATAGGCCAGTCTAGCTCCCAATCCTCCCTTATTCTTTCATTATGATCGCAGTTCCCGGTTCGCCGATCGCTGACATGGTTCGCTCGTTTGTAGGTGGAACTCTCCCACCGGTAATCGAGTCGTACGAACGCAACAAGACGATCTTCTTCCCTGGAGATCCGGCAGAGCGGGTTTACTTTTTGACAAAGGGAGCGGTGAAGCTTTCTCGGGTGTATGAAGCCGGGGAAGAGATTACGGTGGCCCTCCTGCGAGAAAATAGTGTGTTTGGCGTGCTGTCCTTGATTACGGGCGATAGATCAGACCGCTTCTATCACGCGGTAGCGTTTACGCCGGTTGAGCTGATGTCTTTGCAGGCGGATCAGATGAACGTAGCGCTCAAAGAGCATCCGGAACTGTCGGCGTTGATGCTGCGAGGGCTGTCTTCGCGAATTCTGCAAACCGAGATGATGATTGAGACGCTAGCTCACCGAGATATGGGCTCCCGGCTGGTGAGTTTCTTGCTGATTCTCTGTCGTGATTTTGGGGTGCCTGGCAATGAGGGGATCACGGTTGATCTAAAGCTGTCTCATCAGGCGATCGCAGAGGCCATCGGTTCGACTCGAGTGACGGTCACTCGTCTGCTGGGCGATCTGCGTGAGCAGGGCATGATCTCTATCCATAAGAAGAAAATCACGGTTCACGACCCGGTAACGCTCTCTCAGCAGTTCACCTAGTGCTAGACCTTGAGGTTTTGATCTGCGAATGCTGGCGATTTCCTAAGGACTTGTGACTTCGCCCCTGATGACAATCAGTTACTATCGTGATGCAGGTGGGTGGGTGTTTTTACGGCCACGGTAGGGGTGAATGACTGGATTTGTATTGCTGTTTGCGGTGGCGTGTTTAGGCGGTGTGATTGCGACGGTTGGCGATCGCATTGGGATGAAGGTAGGCAAGTCTCGTCTCAGCCTATTCAACTTGCGTCCGCGTCAGACGGCTACTCTAGTGAGCGTCGCAACTGGAGTGGTGGCCTCTTTTTCCACGCTGATGCTGTTGATTGCACTAGATGGCCAGCTGCGCAAAGGTCTGTTTCAGCTAGACGATATTCAGCAAGATCTCTCTCAGGCTCAGACTGCTTTAGAAGCCGCAGTGACAGAGCGAGAAACCGTAGAAGGGACGTTAGAAGAATCCAAGCTGCTGCAAGCAGCGGCGCAAGATCGGCTAAAAGACACCAATCGGTCTTTGCGTACGGCGATTGGCCGAGAAGAAGAAACGCTGAACAATCTGGTCGAGACCCAAGATCAGCTAGATACGGTATCGACGCAGATCGGTAGCCTAAGCGATGAAATCAACGGGCTGCGCTCGGAACGGCAGCAGCTAATCGAAGAACAGAGCGTGGTGCGATCGCAAATTGCCCAGCGTGACCAGGCGCTCCAAACACGCGATCAAGAACTTGCCGAACGCAATCGTCAAATTTCCCAGCGCGATCGGGCAATCGACGAACGCACCCGCCGCTTAGAAGATCTCCAGGCACAGCAAACTCTGCTCACTGAAGAAATTTCCCGTCTAGACGACGAATACCAGGTCCTGCGCCTAGGCAACGTAGCCATCCGCCGCAATGAAACCCTGGCCGTCACGCTGGCCCGTTCCGACTCAATAGAGACGGCCCAACGCGCCGTAGAAGCGGCCCTCGTTGAAGCTAACCGCCTAGCCTTACGTGCTATCTGGCCTGGCCTAGGTGAAATCAACGACTTTGCCATTGCATTTGATGCTGACACCGTCCAGCAGATTATCGAAGCAACCGCCGACACCAGAAGCTACATCATCAGAGTCTCCTCGGCTGCTAACTATGTTGTCGGCGAGCCCTGTGTCGGAGAAATCTTGAACATGGGGGGCGAACCCTGTCTACAAGTCAATATAGAAGCCCCCGTCAATGAAATTCGATATGTACCCGGTGAAACTGTTGCTGCTGTGCAAATAGACAGAGAAGATCTCGCCGATGAAGATCTCGCAGAACGCTACAGAGCCCTACAGGTTCGAGCCGAAATTCAAGCTAGAAGAGATGGCATCATCTACTTCAATCCGATTATTGCTAGAGGGCTCGCCGAGCCGGTTTTAGACTTTTTACGTCAGGTTCAAGCCTACGATCAGCCGCTAGAAATCCAGGCGATCGCCAGTCAGCCCACCTACACCATCGGTCCTGTCTATCTAGGACTGGCCGCCGTTCAAAACGAGCGCGTGCTCTTTACCACCCAGGGTTTACAACCTGAGGCACCCGATCGGCCTAGCCCGTCTAGCCCGTCTAACCCGTTCTAGTCAACCACCACTTAATTTTGTGTCGAAAAAATAACACTACGCAACAAAAATTTTCTTGAGCAGCGTAAAAGCTTGCGAAAACATCACGAAATTAGACTTTTCATCATAAACTTGCCAGCAAATCTGACAAAACCTTGCGGATAGTTACTACTTGCTCAAAAGTTAAGCAAATCTTTTGTTCAATGTCTAAAATAGACCAGCAGTTCTAGAGCAAGTGTTAAACGTCCTCAAGCAGTTCATCTACGGCTTTGACGACTTTGCTTCAGACGGTTTCAGTCTAGTGAAACGCTTGCCTCTAACCTATGCAAAGTGACTAACTATCGCACGTATGCGTAACCCTCTGTCGGCATATGCATCCGACGATAGCCATGACCGGTCATCGCTGTTCCTTTACTCACCGCTATCGGAGCTTCCTCATGAAGTTTGAAGATATCTATCAGTTTTTCGAAGATCCGCCGCCGGTTTATCTCAACAAAGAACTTGCTGTCTGCTACGTTCTCTCGGTGCTCATCCGTCACGACTCATACGGGACTGAGCTGATTCATGCCATTGAGAAAGACTATCCAAACTATCGGCTGTCCGACACAGTACTCTACAGCGCCCTCAAATTCCTTGAGAATCAGGCCGCGATTATGGGCTATTGGAAGAAAGTAGAAGGCCGAGGTCGTCCCCGGCGGATGTATCGCCTTCGTCCGGACTGGCAGATGAAGGCTCGTGAGCTAGCCGATCTGTGGCAGCGCTATATGGTAGGCAAGCAACCGGCTGTATCAGTCGTTCCTCAAAAGAGCAGTATGCAGGTTACGGCTCAGGTCCGGCCTATTCCCGCTGGCATCAAGTATGCTGGCTCCTAGCTGTTCGGCTCTCTTTGTAAAGTTGCATTAGAGCGGTCTGTAGAAGACGGCGGGCGCGATCGCACACTCCATTTAGCGAAGTCCACCCAAACGCTGTAGCGGTTATTTGCTACAGCGTTTTTTGTAGGATGTTTTGGTAGGACAGATGTTTTGGTAGGACAGATGTTTTTGTGGGACAGTAGAGGCATAGACTATTGGATACTATTCCGCTGCTGTTGTTTGCTTTGGAGCTCCTTGCTTTCCTGTGTTTACTGACCCCACTAGAGCCTCTACACTACTGCTCACTAGCCTAATGGTGATTGGACTGGTCTTTTTTATCCGGGCCTCTACCAAGGACAGAATCGAGGTGGCTCAGTTTGGCTCTACTCAGTCAGCAGAGCCTCTACAGCAGGCAGTCATGGACTACTTTCAAAGCCGCGCCTACAGGCAAATAGAGTCTACTCCAGAAGATGCGAAGCTCAAAAAGCAACCAGTCGTGGCTGCGCTAAAAGACGAAGCGGCGGTTACAGTAGCTGGCTTAGTGAGTCCTAGCTGGTTTATGGCAGTTTTCTTATCGACTTTGGCAGCGGTAGGGTTCGCCTGCTTGGCACTGGTGGTGGTGACACTTTTTCCCAGATGGGGCTGGGTAATGTTTGGACTGGTTGCCGCTTCACCGCTGGCAGGCATTTTTTATTGGCGAAAGTCTAGCCGCCCGGAGAAAGTAGTTTTTAGAATAGAAGCTGAAACAGCTAAGGACTTTGTCTCTAAGCTGACAGTCAAAGGACATCGAGATGAGCTAGCTGAGCTCAGGAATACTTTGTCATCTACGCTAAGGACTTGGTAAAGAGGTACGCATTTGGTGCTGTGCTAATAGATCACAACGGTCGGTTAAAGCAATGACTTGCTCATGCCAGACACCTAGGTTACAGCCATCGTATTAAGACAGACTAAGAACTTGCGTATGTAGGCAACGATGGCAGCTTTCTTAGCCTTGCCTCTAGCTTTTAGCTGCTCGCCGACAGGGCGCTCACACAACAGTTCTACTTATTACAACAATCTTGCAAGCTCTAAACCTGCTGATTCTGAAGCTGTCATCAGCACAGGTACAAACCGAAGTAGTAATGACATGCAGGCGATCGCGAAAAATCACAGGAACTACCTAGAATTTGTATTATCAACATGGGTTTTATAAGAAGAAGTAAAAGAGTACCGTAAAGCTTCTATGTTTTCACCTATGCCATGCGTCCCATAAAACACTGAGTAATCGAGCTAGCGCAAGCTCGTTACTTTCACCTAGCCTCTGTCACAACAGCGATTAAGAACAGTTTCTATTGATATATAGAACAACATACCTTTATAGCCTATTTCAATGTGGAATCGACTCTCATCAGGCTTATTCTCGTCACACTACGTTCCACATGGACACTGCTATCTGTGGCAGACGCCCCTAGTTGCACTCCATGCCACCAGCGATCTTTTGATTGCGCTAGCCTACTTCTCCATTCCTGCGGCGCTAGTTTACTTCATCTACAAGCGTAAACATCCCTTTCCCGTGCGGCTGACCCTGCTCTTTGGCAGCTTTATTCTGCTGTGTGGTATTGGCCATCTGTTTGATATTGTGACGCTCTGGTATCCGGTTTACTGGCTATCGGGTGCGATCAGAGCAGCTACGGCCCTGGTATCTGGCTATACTGCCGTAGAGCTGACTGTGCTCTTGCCGCATTTTTTGGCTATGCAAGATGTCAATCAGCGGCTAGAAACAGACGCTCAGGAACGAGTAGTCAGACAGAGAGAGTTAGAGGAGAACCAAAGAATCTTTAAGAGCGCTTTTTATGATATTCCAATCGGGATGGTGCTGGTCTCTTTAGATGGCTTCTTTAGAGAGGCTAATGAGGCTATCTTAGAAATTTTGGGTTATTCCAAAGCGGAACTGCTGTCTTTAGATTTTCAGTCGATTACGCATCCAGACGATTTAGAGACGGATCTCACGCTAGTTAATGAGCTAATCGCGGGCGATCGCCGATACTATCAGTTTGAGAAGCGCTACTTTCACAAGCTCGGGCATATTGTTCCAGTCGAGCTAAGTGTTGCTTTATTAAGAGATGCCGAGGATCATCCGCTGCTTTTTATTGCACATGTCAATGATGTTTCAGAGCAGAAGCGGATCAATGCATCCCTACAGGCTGCGACTCAGGCGGCAGAGGCAGCGAATAGATCAAAGAGTGAATTTCTGGCGATGATGAGTCACGAGATTCGTACGCCGATGAACGCCATGCTGGGAATGACTGAACTGATTGAAGAGACTGCGCTAGATAACCAGCAGCAGGATTTTGTCGAAGTGATTCGCACAAGCGGCAAAACGCTGCTCACTGTGATTAATGACATCCTTGACTTTTCTAAAATCGAATCCGACAAGCTAGAGCTAGAGGAGAGAGAGTTAGATTTGTATGATTGTATTGAAGATATTCTTACCTTATTCTACAACCAGGCGGAAAATAAGGGCCTGCTCTTAACCTGTTTGGTTGAACCGCCCCACATACCGGATACTTTTAAGGGGGACTCTGTTCGATTGCGACAAATCCTAAGCAACTTGGTCAACAATAGTATCAAGTTTACAGAAACGGGCGAAGTAAGTCTACGCATCAAGCTTAGCAAGGTCGATGCTAATGCCGTAGCAGGCAACATCCCAAAAACTGATAGTACAGAAGACGGTAGGATTCCTATTTTTTACAAGGTACAGTTTTCTGTTAAAGATACGGGAATTGGAATCAGCCAGGACAAAATCTCTCGTCTCTTTCAGCCCTTCTGTCAGGTTGATTCCTCCGTAACTAGGCAATATGGCGGAACGGGTCTGGGTCTAGTGATTAGCAAGCGCCTAGTTGCGATGATGGGCGGCGCGCTATCGGTTGAGAGTGAGTTGGGCCAGGGCTCTACCTTCCATTTCTCGCTGATAATGGAGACTTATGAAGAGCCTAGTCCCGAAACCTCGCGCTATCACAATCGGATCGCCTGCACCAATGTTGATTTGAGCAGCAAGCGGCTGCTGATTGTAGCCGCAAATCAGACCAATAGTGAATACCTGTCGCTACAGGCTGAATCTTGGGATTTAGAAGTCACTGTTGTACCATCAGCAGCGGCAGCGCTTGCCGAATTAGCTGAGCATGACTTCGATGCGATCGCAATCGATGAAGCCGAATTAGAAATAGATAGTGTACATCTAGCCTTGAAAATTAGAAGACTAGACAACCATTCAAGAACTCCTCTGCTGTTGCTTCAGCGCCAAAAGAAATCAGCAGAAGAGCCGCTGAACGAATTAGACGTTTGTACAAAGCTACTCAGACAGCCCGTCAGGCGATCGCATTTCTACGAGGCTCTCGTTCAGCTCCTGCTTGATAACGGGGAGTCTACTGAGCATATATACAAAACCAGGAAAGAGAGTATCAGCAAACAGCGGTCTACGCATTCTCTAGAACAACCTGCAACTGCAAAGCCGCTTGATGCTAAGAAGCCGCTGAAGATTCTATTGACAGAAGACATTGCTCTCAATCAAAAAGTGGCCTTGCATATGCTCGCCGCCTACAACTATCAAGCTGATATCGCTAATAACGGAGCAGAGGCTGTAGCAGCGCTGAAGCGTGAGCAATACGATCTAGTCTTGATGGATGTGCAAATGCCCGTGATGGATGGGTTAGAAGCTACGCGAACAATTCGCTCAGACTCAAGTATCAGTCAACCCCACATCGTCGCAATGACAGCGCACGCGATGCAAGGAGATAGAGAGGAATGCCTTGCGGTTGGGATGAATGACTATATTAGAAAACCGATTGGCAAGCGAGACTTACTAGCTGTTTTACAGCAGTGCCCTCAAAAGTCTGTAGCAGCAAGCTTTAGATAGAAGCCTACTATCCAAAGCCTAATGTCCAAAGCCTGATACCTAAAGTTTGATCTTCCAAAGCCGCCAGCAGCGCCTTCATCAACAAAGAAATAGAAATTCATATGTCTATAAACACGCAAGATGTCCCCACGCTAGACACGCAGGCTCTAGAAAGTCTAAGTAGTGACAGCTCATTTTTGATCGAGGTATGCGACAGTTTTTTGGCCGATGCGCCTAATCGAATCGCGGCGGTGAAGGCTGCGATCGCCCAAGAAGATCCCGCAGAGCTTCGTAACAGCGCCCACGCGCTAAAGTCGCTCAGTAGCTGCGTCGGCGCTATGGGCCTGTATAAAATTGCCCAGGCTATGGAAATCATCGGTAGAAATAACCATACAAAGCCAGCTCTGCGACTAATAGAACAGGTCAAAGCCGAATACCAAAGCGTTCAACTCGCCATTCAAGCTTACAAAACCGCTCAGCAGCAGAACCCCTCGTAGAAAAAGCCCAACAGAACAATATTTATGATACATGCGATCGCTATGCCTAAAGCGAGTGAGACTGCCGTCGCTCGCGCTCCAATGACCGAGACCGGTCCTGCCCTCAAAGAGACAGAGCAAAATCGTCTGTCTGTCTTAGTCGTCGATGACGAGCCGACAGTTCGACTGTTGCTTCGTGTCGCAATGCAAAAAGAAGGCTTTCGGGTGATAGAAGCCAGCAACGGCATAGAGTGCTTAGCTCAATTCAAGCAAGAGCGACCCGATATCGTTCTATTAGACGCCGTGATGCCCGAAATGGATGGATTTAGCTGCTGCGCCGCGCTACAAGATCTATCCGACAAACTGCCATCTGACTCAGCAGAGAAATTCCCAGCCCCCATACTCATGATTACGAGCCTAGATGATTCACAGTCGGTTGAACAAGCGTTCGCAGCAGGCGCGAGCGACTATGTGACCAAGCCGATTCACTGGGCTCTGCTCCGCCACCGGGTCAGAGGCTTACGAGATAGCATCAAGCGTCGGCAGGACGAGGCCCAAATCAAAAAATCACTAAAAGAGAAAGAAGCCCTGCTAAGAGAAGTTCACCATCGAGTAAAAAACAACCTACAAATCATTTCTAGCTTGCTAAACCTTCAATCTAACGGCATTGAAGACGAGAACGTTCTGGGGTTCTTTCGAGAAAGCCAAAGCCGAATCCGGCTGATGGCAATGATTCACGAAAAACTCTACCAATCCAATGATTTTGGCACAATCGAGCTAGCAGACTACATTCGAGATTTATCTCACTATCTACTCCGCTCCTATGGAATTAATCAGAGCCAAGTTCGCCTAGATATTGCGATCGACAGCATTGCGCTAGAGATAGATACCGCTGTAGCCTGTGGCCTGATTGTCAACGAGCTAATTACGAACTCTCTAAAGTATGCATTTCCGCCTTCAAGCCAGCAGCAACCTATTCAGGGAACAATTGAAATCACAGCCAAACTCACAGACTCAAAGCATTTTTCTATCTGCTACCGAGACAGTGGCGTCGGCTTGCCGGAGGAATTAGATATTGAGAACGCAAGAACGCTGGGCTTGCAGCTCATCACTAGTCTCACCGAACAGATGGGCGGCCTGATAACCATCTGCACTTATCCAACAGAATTTAAGCTAAATAAGCTTTCGCGATCGAGTTGAACGAACACTGCTTAAACGAACCTGCTTAAACGAACACTACCATTCATTCTATTCAATTAAAGGAACACAGTTATGGCGACTCAACTAGCCTCTAAGCCAGTCTCCAAGTTGACACCACCCAAAAGAGTGATGATTGTTGAAGATGAGAGCGTAATTTCATTAGATATTAAAAATAGCCTGATGCGATTGGGCTATGACATTGCTGGTGTGGCTGCTTCTGGAGAGCGCGCCTTGAGCAAGATTGAGAGCAGCCGCCCCGATCTTATTCTGATGGATATTCATCTCAAAGGTGAGATGACGGGCATTGATGTCTCTGAGCAAGTGAGGTCGGATTTTCAAATTCCGATTGTGTACCTGACGGCTAATGCGGATGACAGCACCTTTAAAGAAGCCAATCAGACCGATCCGTATGGCTATTTGCTCAAGCCCTTTGAAGAAAGAGAGCTGGGAATTGCGATCGAAATCGCCCTCCACAAGCACGAAAAAGAACAAATCACACGTTCTAGCGAACGCTGGTACGCAACCGCTTTTCAATCTCTCAGCGAAGCAGTGGTGGCAACCGATCGACACGGCGACGTTATCTTCATGAATGCGCTGGCTGAATCGTTCACCGGTTGGCCTTTGACAGAGGCGCTAGATCGTCCGATCGCCGATGTTTTGTCTTTTCAGAGAAAAATTCAGCAGTTTGATAGGGTCGACGGCTCAGAAAACACTGGCTCCATTCTGGAGATGGCGCTAAGAGCGACACTAGGTGGGACAGATGTGGTGCCGCTACCCCAGCATATTCAGATCGTAAAGCGATCTTTACAAGTTCTACCGGTAGAAGGTCACGCAGTCGCAGTCAGGGATACAACGGGATACATTACGGGCAGCCTTTTCACGCTGAGAACATCTGTAGAAATGCAGACAAATACGCTGCCAAAGACACCACCAGAGCCCCAATCAAAACCATCAGCAAATAGCGCTCTCGGCCATGCCGAAAGTTCGCTCAGCCAGCACGAAATAGGCTGCATCAAAACGTTCATTGAGTCATTTATTTGTGAGCAGCCTACCTACTTTGCTAGCGGCGATCTCGTTGCCACTCATGGCAAAGATGCAGCAACCCTAACTAGCCGCAAAGAAGGCACTATTATCGCTGGCAAACTGGTGAGAGACACGCTCACAGCTATTGTCAACCGTCACTCAGCTTACTGGGAGGTTATGTGTCATTGCCTGATCGAAAATAGCTTTTTTCCGGTTAGTCAAAGAACCAACGGCACTTGCTACTTTCAGTACTGCACCATTCCAAAAGATTGTCAGGTATACCGCACCAGTGCCTCAGAGCTGTGGGAAGTGTGGCATGGGAAAGCCTGCCCAGGGGCCAACGACGCAGCCCAAAGCCCTAAAGTGTCCAGGGCTAACATTATGATTCTAAGACGAGGCAGCTGGTATCACATCCAGTCACTGTCGCTGTCAAATGATACTATCAAAATTCAAACAATCGCTGGAGATCTCTTCACGTCAGCAGAGAATCTGTTGGTTTGGGGAACGCAGGTATGGCACTGACGGCTCTTTGACGCCAGCAGGTATGCCCCAAAAAGCACCCTAAACCAAAAAAGCACATTAAAAAGGAGCGATGAATATTCATCGCTCCTTTTTAGTTTTGATTATGTCGATTATGCAGCTAGCTTTACGGCTACAGGGAAACGGCGACTTCTTCCTCTTCCTCGCTCATGAGTAGGCGAAGGCTAGGAAACAAGAAGTGGTTCTCTTCTACGTATTGAGCGCCAAACAAACCTTTCTCTGCCCAGAAATAGCGATCGGTAGTGTGCTCGTTTCGCTTTACGAGCAGCAGGGCGGGCGGACAGATGCCCTGAGCATGGATATAGTTCCGAGCTGCTGTAACCGGTTTTTCCTCTCCGCTCTCAATGCTAAATTGAGGAACCGACTCTAGAATGCGCCGTCCCTCTAGGCGACGACGGCTCTTCCGCTTGCGTCTTCGTGCCAACTTCTTCCCTCCAGTAGTGTGATTCAGGTGTAGCAAGAGCTACAAAATGATTAAGACCTTGCAAAATATATCAGGTACAACATAGAATTTCAAGTTGGTTTAAAAAATTCCTCATCGTCTGCCTTGAGCTGAGTTCTAGAGTGTGTTCTATAGCAGGCAGTGGTTTTATAAGTTGCAGAGAAGGCTACTTGCGCACAAAATGTATTAAGGGAATGTTAAAAACTTAACACTCTCCCTATGTTAGCCTTCTGATTTCGTTAGATTTAGCCTGTTTCGGTTTGTTCATTTTGCTTCGTAGACGTTTATGGCCGTAATTGCCAGCCCCGAATTTTTGTCGCTCTGTCAGACGCAGCTGCGTCTGCTGACTCAGCAGATAGAGGAGTCTTCCGCAGCCATCTATATCGCTGAGCTAGCCATGGATGACCAAGGAGAGGCAGCGGCAGATAGAGCCTATGCGCGCAAGCAGCCTGATTTTGCGCCTGTAGTTAGCTATCCAGAATCAATTGAGCGCTGGGTGGATAACTTTGAGGGACGACGACGGGGTAGCGGTGAATCTGAGGCGCTGGCGTTGCCGGGGAGTGCTGGTGGTACGTTGGTTGCCGGGGAGAACCTAGCTGATACAGAGAGGTTTGGGACCGGGGGATCTAGCGTGGATGCCATGGATGAGACAGTGGCTGGAGGGAGCGATCGCACTTGGCCAAAGCACCAGCCAGAACACCAGCCAAAGCATCAGTCCGATCAGCGCTTAGTGGTGCCTTTGATCTATACCGATGTAGTGGTCGGGCTGCTAGTGACAGTGCGGCGCGATCGCCCCTGGAGAAGCGACGAGCAGCAGTACATCGAGGCAGTCGCACAGATGTTGGCGGCGGGCTGCGTCTTAGAGCGGCGCAATCAGTGGCTACAAGGACAGCTCTCTACAAAGCGAGAGCTACAGAGCCGTCAGTCAGAAATATTTCACAATCTACTGCATCAGTTTCGCAATCCGCTGACAGCGGTAACGACGTTTGGTCAGCTGCTAATACGGCGACTAGAACCAGAAGATCCCAATAAACAGGTGGCATCTGGGATTGTCCGCGAGAGCAAGCGACTGCGGGAGATGGTGGCGCATTTTGACGAGACGGTAGCAATTGGCGATGCAGAGCTAGCGGACGACGTGGCGCTCAGTCCATCGCTCTTACCAGCAGCACCGATGTTCTTGCCGCCCAGTTCTATAGCGAATTCTCTGGGCAGTTCGCAGGACACCTCCCAAGCTGGCGAATCGGCAACTGGCGACTGCCAGGGGACTGGGCTAGGCCATGCTTTGACGCTGTCAGCTCAGTATTTGCCTGACATTGTGGAGCCGATTGTGGCCGTTGCTGATATCGTGGCGACAGAGAAAGGGGTAAAGCTGCATGCGCAAGTTGCATCGGATACGCCATCTGTATGGGGGGAGGAAGAAGCGCTAGGCGAAGTGGTGAGCAACCTGGTTGACAATGCTGTGAAGTATTCGCCTATGGGCGCTCAGATATGGGTGCAAACAGGGGTGAGCCGGATGCACCAGACTCGGGAGTCATCGCAGGGGCAATATCAGGGCATCGTGGTGGGCGATACGGGACCAGGAATTCCGGCGGCGGATTTGGTGCGGTTATTTGAGCGGAATTATCGAGGCGTGCAGGCTGAGGGTGACATTCCGGGGACGGGATTGGGATTGGCGATCGCGCAGTCACTAACAGGCGAAATGCAGGGCTTTATCGAAGTGATCACTCCGGCAGCCGGAACACCGTGGCTGCCAGTAAGTGCCTTTGGTGCTGAGTCTGGGCCGGGAACGGTATTTATCGTGTGGCTACTAGAGGTAGAGCGTGGAAAAAATTAATCTAGATAGACGCACCTTGAGATGACTATAGCTTTTGTCACTTGGCTGAGGTGCAGATTCCGGGCTGAGTAAGGAATGAAGATTTAATAAAAGCCGCTTTCGCGGACTGGTGGGTTTTGGCTTCGACTGCGCTCAGCCATCGTAAGTTGCCGTTACCGAACCCTGAGCGTAGTCGAAGGGTGGTCGGGTAGAGATCAGCAGGTTATTTAATCCTCGATCCTAAGCATTTGAATGACCGCCTCGTCGAGGCTGATGTTTGCACAGTTGGGTAGCTTTTGAATGGCTTGATAAAGCCCTTCAGGTAAGTGTTCTATTTGGAGAGTAGCCATAGTTATACTCAGTCGAACTTTGAATTGACTTTAAAGCAAGGTTTAAAGTCAATTCTATTCAAATCCTATCGTCCCAATTTGGGCTGTAGGCCGAGGTTCTGAGCAAAGCCTCGGTCTCATAGAATGAGATGGCTATCTCGTCATCGCTTTTCGCTTCAGAACAGAGATAAATTCGTTGGGTCGGCCCGTTGGCTGCGGCTGGCTCCAGTCGGTTGGGATGGCGTAGTTAAGCTTGTACAACAGTTTGATGGTGGATTCGACGGCGGCGAGGCTGCCGGATAGCGTATGACGGACGGGTTCGGCCTGGGCGACGGGCCTTTGAGTGGGCGGTTTTGCTGCACTAGAGAGGGTGGACGCAAGAGCGCCCTGGAGGGTGGGGGTAAACATGGTGATTCTGGGATTCCGTGGGTAAGGTGTTCAAGGAAACCCAGAACTCACAATTCCTTAGCCATCCACAGATATGACGTGCAAATCGGGGTGGCTAGAGGTTATCTTTACCCTTAGCGTCCGGGATTGCTTGTGAATCCTGTGCGTTAGCCGTTGGTAGGTGTGTCTGCACCTATCAACGGTGCTAAGGTCTTGTCGAGTTCTGAGAAGGTTACGGCGTTGGGCCACAGCCTTAGAAATGATGATAAGAGTATTTTTACGTAGATGCAAGTGGTAGGAGGTGCGATCGCGTCACCGTTCATCAAATCATCCTTGAAGCTTCTGACAATCAGCAACCGGCAAATTTTCCCTCGCGATCAAAGCACTAATCGTACCCCAATCTCTACTATCTCAAGTTCTGAGACTTCAAATGCTGAGCAATCCAAGCCGACTCAGAGACAGACCATTTGGGTGCAGGATCTTGGCGGTAGTCAATGTCTAGATCGTAGCCGGAAAGTTCGTAGATTTCATCCAATAGCGGGTTCAGATCGACTACAAGCGCTATATCTTCTGGCTTTAAAGGAACCCAAAATGTAGGAATAGGTTGCTGTAGGTTAAAAGGATAGAGCTGAGCTTGAGGCCGTTCGCCACTCTCACTTACCAAAATTCGATAGTGACTATGCGGCTCATAGTTCAACACGGGCATAGGTTTCCCTTCATGCAGCAAGTCAATCTCAACTAAATGCGTCTGGCTCGCCAAAATCTCAAGGCGCTTACTTTCGTACTTCTGTCGTCCAGTTCCCCGCTTGTTGACGGGCGATAAAATCTCAATCACCGTGATTGCGTCATTAGTACGCAAACTACGAATTTCTAGATAACGATGCCGAATAGTATCGGGCATCGGCACGGTCACAACTACAGGTTCAGGATTCGCAACGGCTACATTTCCCTTAAGCTGCACGTTTGGCTCAGAGTTAGAAACGCTGCTTCGACGAACCGAAACATCTGGTACGCCAATCAACACAGCCTGGTCCGAACTATCTCGCTTGTAAACAGCTTCTTCTACCACAACTCGATATTTTGGTCGGATCTGTGGGCCGAGTTTGTTTGCAAGCGAGACAATCAAACGACTGTGGAGATTTGGCCAAGTCGCAGGATTTTCTAGATATGGATTCATGCCAGGAAACGGAGAGCCCATAGCAATATGCCTTTCAGCTAGTCACCTATCTCTATAGTCTAGCATTGGTGCAATTTTGCCTTGTCAGTTCACAGAGGATAGCAAAGTACCGTTCCGTCGGACATCCGGCTGAACGGCTTTGAGTTTGCTCTGGCGATCGCCAATAACTGCGCCAAGCTGTTGAGCAAAGCGGGGGGCACGGTTGAGCATTTCTTGGACCGCTTCGACTTCTAGAATCAATACTTCTAGGTCTGTGGTAGCGGTGACGGTCATCGGGGTGGGTTCGTTAGCAAGAACAGCGGAATAGCCGAAGAAGTCGCCTCGGGTCATTTCGGCGATGGTGTATTTTTTGCCCTTGGGGTCTTGGAAGAGCGCGATCGCACTTCCCGCCAGCACAAAATGCAGCTTCACCCCCTGCTGCCCCTGCACAATCGGCGACTCACCTTTGCCAAAATGACTGAAGCTCGCCTGGGCCGCAATCTCTTCTAATACGCTATCTCCTACCATCGCCAGCGCTGGCAAAGACTTCATATAGCTAGCCAATCGTCGCAGCGGCTCATCTTGACCAGCCTTCGGCACATGATGGTGATAAACATCGCGAATCGGAAACGGAATCGATAAATTGTTTCGCTTTGCCGCATACCAGATTCGCGTGACAAACTCATCTCTGATTGTCGGTACCAGGCTGTAGTCTTCTAAGAACAAGCGAACCCGGTAGGTGATTGCAAAATCATCGTAAGAGATTGTCTGTATAACCGGAGCTGGCTGGTCGAGTACGCCGTTTGTGCCTAGCGCAGTTTCTCGCATCACCCGCTTCACCTTGTTAGGCGGATCGTCATAAGAGAAGCCAATATCGACCGGCTCAATGTGGCGAGGCTGAGGCCGGTTGTAATTGCGAATCACCGCCTGCGAAAGCACAGAGTTTGGCACGACCAGCATCTCCAGCTCTCTGGTCACAATATGCACAGAGCGCCAGTTCACCTCTGTCACCTTGCCCTTGTTGCCGTCTATCTCTAACCAGTCGCCTACCTGAAAAGGCCGCTCAAACAGCAGCGCCATCCCAGATATCAAGTTGCCCAGAGTATCTTGCAAGGCAAAACCAATGACAACACCGCCCAAACCTAGCGCTGTGACCAAGCCGCCCAAATCTTGACCAAAGACTTCGCGCAGCACCAGGGCAGCGCCGATCGCAATCAAAAATAGCCGAACCAAATCGCGAAACAGCTTGGGCATCTCCGCCTGCCAGGATTGTGGCCTTGCGCCAGTAAAGAGCAACACATTAGCAAACGATACTGTCACCGCAATCAAGGCCACCCAAGCCAGCGTTTCAACAATCTTGATAGGCACCCAGTCATCGCTAAATTCCAAGACCCGAGTCAACAGAAAAAACAGCGCCGCCAGCGGAAACACAAAATTTCGCAGCTCCCTGGCCACTTTCACCATCGGGTGATTGCGCTTGTTCAACTGCAAGACCAGCTCACCGACCAGCAGCATCAACACTGGAAAGCCCAGCATCAAGAATAAACCCCACCGCAGCCAGTCATCCGCAAGCGATACGTTCATAGACTCAACGTTCTCCCAATTCTTTCAACAGCAGACTCTCTAAATTTTGACTTGAAAAATAGACAGCTTCTTTCCTCGAACCTCAATAGGCTGAACAGGCTCAAACTCATAAAGATCGCTTATGCTGTCGACCACGGCCTCTGTGACATAGATACTGTTCGGTTCTGCCACCGATTGCACATTGTGCGTAATGACTACCGTATCGCCCCATACGTCATAGATTAGGCGCTGCGTGCCCACCGTCCCCGCCATCACACCGCCCGTATGAATTCCTATTCTCATTTTCAAATCAGTCTCCCATTCGCGGTTGATCTGCGCCACAATCCGAATCGACTCTACCGCAAAGTCGATGACTCGTTTGGTGTGATCTAGTCGGGCTACCGATAGCCCGCTAACTGCTAGATATTCACTTCCTGTTGTTTTAATCTTCTCAACGCCGTAGCTTTCTGTCGACTCATCTAGCGCTTTGACCAGCTCATTCAAAATTTCGATCGCTTTCTTAGACTCAAGCTCTTCTGTCAATTGCTGAAAGTTGAGCACGTTCATAAACACAACCGTGACGCTCTCTGCCTCATCGGCAATCAGCTCCTCACCTTTTCTGAGACGCTTGGCCACAGAAGCTGGAAACATATTCAACAGTAATCTTTCAGTTTCCTGCGTTTTTTGAAAGACAAGCGTGCTGGTTTTGCGATTCTTTTTCACCATGTGGTTGAATGCTCTACTCAGTTCGCCGAGTTCGTCGTCCGCTAGCACGTCGACTGATACCTCTTTGTGTCCTTGCGCCAATCGGCGAAATCCCTCACTAAGCTTGTTAACCGGTCTCAAAAAAGCTTTGGCTAGCCATAGAGACGCCAGCGTGATCAAAAAGACCAGTCCAACTGCTGAAATCAAGACACGCCTAGCAAAGGCAGAGACAGGCGCAAAGATTTCGGCCTCGTTCATCTGAGAGATAATCACCCATTTAACGCCCTGAATATCTATCGGCGCATAGGCGCTGACTACAGGCTCTCCTAGGTAGTTAGTCACCGTGCTGACGCCAGACTGCCCAGCCAAAGCTCTTGTAATTGCCTTGTTGTTCACTTGCTGGGTGAGGACGGAAGTTTCTAGCTGCTTGATGCGTTCAATCTGTTCTGCGTCTGTTTGTCTAGCTGCGATCGCACCAAAATACCTATCAGGATCTTCCAGGCGCACCCTAGAATCTGAACGCATCGTCGAGTCTTCACCCACCAAAAAAGTCTCCCCGCTCTCGCCTAGGCCATCCTCTGCCCAGCGCTGATCGCCCATCATCACTCGGTTGATTTCGTCTGGGGATAGCTGTATGGCCATCACGCCAACTAGCTCTACATCGTCATAGATAGGAGTAGCCATAAACGCAGCAGGCGCACCATACGAGGGGGTATAGAATTCAAAATCCACCATCGTGACATAGCCGCTATTCTGTTTTTGAGCGTCTTTGTAGGCTCGCGCCAGACTAGAGCTAGCGAAAGGGCCAAAGAGCAAGCTAGTCGCAAAGTCTACTTCTTTCTCAACAGAGTAAACGATGTCGCCCTTGTTATCAATTAAAAACAGATCGTAGTAGCCCAACTCATCAACAATCTCTCTAAAAATTGGATGGTAGAGGGCATGGGCTTTGCTGTATTCTGTGCCATTATCAGGGCCTTCAAACTCTTCTCTATCGCCGATTGAATTAGGATTCTCAACAATGTATTCGAACTGTAAATAGCGAGACAAGATAGAAGAGGGTAGATAAATGTCCGAGTCGACATTGAGCCCTGTGTTCTTCGCAAGGGCCGGGGCAAACTCTGTGCGATAAAAGTCGCGCAGTCCGTTTGCTCGCCGAGCATCAATTGGCTTTGACTCTCCTAGGGCCGAGCCATATGACGAGGCAAAAGACTTCATCGCGGCAATGGTGCTAGGGTTGTTGCCATAGACTTGGACCTCGCTACGCAGCGTCTGAAAATAGTCTTCTATCTGCCCGGCTTTAGAAGAACGCAAACCCGTGAGCTGTTTTTCAAAGCTGTCAGCGAGCGCTTTTTGACCGCTGCGATAGCCCTCATAGGCGATGACAACAATTGAGCCAATACTTACCGCTAGCAGCATCGACATCAGCTTCGACTGAATGCTCAAACGATTGAAACCGCGCACAGACACCTCTTTTGAAAAGAAACGAAGTAAGACGAAACGTCAGAAATGTTTTTGCAAAAGGATCGTGTTCATGCACTCGTCAAATACGCCAAACAGCTCTCGGGAACCAGTCGGCACTGACCGTTCAATACGTCTGCGGTTTTAATCCAAAAGGCTTTGGTGAGGCGATCGCCCTCCACCAGATCAAACTGTTCATCTAGCTGATAAAACGCCGCGTCCACAAACCGAGCGCGAAATAGCTGAATCAGCTCGTGCTTGGGCTTGCCATTGAGCGTAAAAATATTGTCTAAGCAGCTCAGGTACTCAATATCAGTTAAATCAGCTTGAATCTCTTCTAGAAACTCACGAGATAGGGCAGCGGCACTAGTTTCACCAAAGTCGATACCACCACCGAGGAACCGATAGAATTTTTCACCAGTTAGTTGATCTCGCCCCTGGCTGACAAAAATATGGTTTTGATGTTCTATCAGGCCCAAAGAGATGGGCCGAATGTGTTTAGGCATGGCTAGTTTCTAGCATCTACAGTAATCTAGCGAATTTAATCTGGGAAAGCAGCCTCTGGATTCTCTTCAGGAACGGGCCAGTCTTCGTTTTCACCGCCAATGATGATCTGGCGAATTTCCACGTAGTCTTTGCTGAACTGGCGCATGGTGTTGATCAGGATGTCTAACGCGATCGCATCCGTCGTCCCTAGATCAAACCAGCAGCGACTCCACAACCCCTTGAACTCCACCTCAGCCATATTGTGCATCAGCGAAAGCAGTGACTGCTCAGACGTTTCCTCGTCGTAGTCAAAGTAGCTGATATCGATCCCAGTCTCCTGCACCTGAAGATTCTCAGCATTAAATCCTCCCAGCTTGCCCATGAAAAACCAAGAGTTCAGAATCTCTTCCACATACTGCTGCTCAGCCGTGGACGGCACCGTATCAAACTCCAGCCAAATCCACAGATTGAAAAAATCACACTCACGAAACTGAACCTGCACAGCGCTACTCCCACACGGAACCATTAGCACTATACGATTAAATCATTCATCCTTTCTGCCAATGCTTCACCTGCGCGACGTTAGCTACCACCCCACCGCCACCCCTGCCCCCATACTCAAGCAAATCTCCTTCGATCTGGCTCCCAAACAGCTTGGTCTGATCGTCGGCCCTAGTGGCTCTGGCAAAAGTACGCTGCTCGAAATCTTGTCAGGGCTGGCCGCACCTACTAGTGGTAAAGTCTTCTGGCGAGAGAAACCGCTGCTACCAGAAGCCCTTCAGCAGATAGGCGGGCTGGTTTTTCAGTTTCCAGAGCGCCACTTCTGCGGTCACACCGTCTTTGAAGAGCTGCGCCTGGGCCATCCTGAACTCAATTCCGATCGGGTTTCTGAAGCGCTGGCTGAAGTTGGACTAGGCGATCTGTCCCTGCAAGCCTCACCGCAGCAGCTTAGCGGCGGCCAGCAAAGGCGGCTAGCGCTGGCAGTCCAGCTCATTCGTCAACCCTATTTACTATTGCTAGATGAGCCGACCGCCGGACTCGACTGGTCTATGCGTCAGCAGCTAATCAACCTCCTGGCAAAGCTCAAGCAAGAGTGGAGCCTGCTAATCGTCTCTCACGACGCTGAAGATTTGGTCGATATCGCCGACTACTGCTGGACAATCGATCACGGACAGCTCTCTAATGCCGATCCTGATACGTTTCGCCGATCCTAATATTATCGTGATATTCTCGTTGTTCTTTTGATGACAAACACCCTTCCAACTCATCTCGATATCTGGCAATCGACGCTGAACTGGCAGCCAACCGCCGAACAGCAGCGGCTATTTCAGGATCTCTACGCCCAGATACTAGAAGGTAATAAGCAGCTAAACCTCACTCGTATCACCGAGCCCGATGAGTTTTGGGAAAAGCATCTTTGGGATTCGCTCAGCGGACTGGCACCCTGGCTATCGGATATGACAGAAGCCTCACTGTCCACTACAGAAACTGAGACTGATCCAGAAACTGAGACTGACCCAGAAGCTGAAACCGAAGTTGGCATTGAGAATCAATCGGCCTTAGAGATTGACGAGTCCGTGCCGTTGAGAGTTATTGATATTGGCACTGGCGGTGGGTTTCCGGGCATACCAGCGGCGATCGCACTCTCTCCACTCACCATTGACATCACCCTGCTCGACGCCACCCGCAAAAAGATCTTTTTCCTACAGACGCTCTGTCATCAGCTTGGCCTTAGCGCCACCTGCATCCCCGAGCGAGCCGAAGCGCTCGGCAGAGACCCAGAGCATCGCGAAACCTACGACCTCGCCCTGATCCGCGCGGTTGGATCTGCCGCTACCTGCGCCGAATACGTCATGCCCTTTCTCAAAGTCGGCGGCCAGGCCGTGATCTATCGCGGCCAGTGGACCACCGCTGACACCGAAACGCTGATTCCTGTGATCGACTTACTCGGCGGCGAACTCACCGACTTGCAAAGCTGGCAGACACCGCTGACCCAGAGCAATCGTCACTGTCTATTTATTCACAAGGAACAGCCGATTGCCCAGGACTTTCCCCGAGCAATCGGCGTACCTGGAAAGCTACCGCTAACCTAGCCCTGATTTTTGATAGTGATGACTTCAACGATCTTCAGCGCTAGCTCATTAGGAATAGCCAGCATCTGGCGCAGATCGTCGATAAAGGCCTGCTCTTCTCTAGAAACAACGCCATCAGAAAAAACTAGATCGACCGCAAAGGTAAAAGCCGTCGGTGCCAGCTTAGGTGGAAGCGCTACTTTCGCACTTTTAACCAGCTGCTTTGGGCCGTGTTTTTCCAGGCACTCGAGCAGATAGCTGCGGATGCGCGAGAAGCCTTCTTCAGACACGTCTTGAAATAGCTTCATTCGGCTAAGCAGCAGCGTCATTTCTTCATTCTCAGAATCAGAGAGATAGCCGTCGGATGCGATCGCCACCAAACAAATCGCCGTAAACGCCTCCACCGAATTCATTGCCACCTTTGTCTCGCTTTCAGTCCCAAACACAGCGTTAAAGATACCCATAGCCAGCCTTCTCGCCCTGATTACTACTCAACCAGTGTTGCCAGGCGTAAGTGCTTTCTACCAGCCACAATCAACATCATCTACTCGAAAGAAAGCTTTGCCGCCAGCCACATGCGAAAAGGGGGAAGAAGCCATTGCCTCCTCCCCCTTTTCTTCGAGTCCATAGCCGGTCAGATGACTAGACGCTCTGACGCATCTCAGACTCTAGCTGCTCTAGTAAGGTCTGGTTGCCTTTTTGCTTAGCAACTTCCATCCGGTGCTGAAGCGATCGCGTGATATTCTGCTGATGCAAAACGCTTGATTCTTTGATCAAGCCGCGTCTGGACTGGGCGGCTGGGCTGGTGCCGGTCAGCTTGCTGGCGAGATTTGCCCAAACGTTTGGCGTAGCTGTGCGATCGCTTAGCTGCTGAATGCCACCTGTGCGAGTGGTCTGGTAGGCTACACCCCGATAGCTCAAACGCTCTACCGGCTGAGGGATAGGCACATGACGAACGTAGCTGTATTGAGTCTTTTGGCCCCGGTATTGACCAGTGATTTCGCTGGGCGTGATCTCTAGTACGAGCGGGTTGTAGTCGTATTCGACGCCGCGATAAGTAAGTTTCATTCTCTTCGTTCCTTAGAAAATAGCGTGGTTGGGTTAGGAACGCGTTCCTTCAGGGTCAGCGAGAGCTGCTGCCCTTACTTCCGTCTCGAACTATCCCCAGCAAGGGATCGAGATGAACGGACTCAGATTTCTCTGGTTTCTGTATCTATTTTTACAGTTTGGTCAATAAATGACAACTTAGCATGACATACGGATATCCGTCTCATATTGCTTCAATCCTATCTGTACAAGGAATCTAGGCCGAATATCAGGACCTAAAGCGTCCAAATTCTTAACAGTGCGATAAGTTTAGATACATTTGTCAAATCTAGTGAGCGTTTCATCTGACTTCTTACTTTTGAAGGATGCCTTTGACAGATCGCTAGCCAAGCCATTCTCAGTGCAGCGAGAAATCCGCCTTTGTTCGGCTATCCACGTGCCATAGACAGGTGGTTTTATCTAAAATAGAAAGCTCAGACCGTTCCTCAGTCCGCTGTCGATCTCGGTAGTTTATCCCCTGCATGAAGTGCATCATTAATCGGCGATCGCAATTTTCCGCCAGTCATCGCTATTGGCTGCCCGAACTCAGCTCAGAAGAGAACGTTCAGCGTTTTGGTAAATGCACTAGGAAGCCGGGTCATGGCCACAACTACGTGCTAAACGTCTCACTAGCAAGCGAGCTAGATCCCTATGGCATGGTGCTGAATTTGACGACTGCCAAAGAAATTATCCATAGAGAAATTCTTGACTCGCTTGATTTCTCCTATCTCAATGAAGTTTGGCCCGAATTCAAGACAACGCTGCCGACCACCGAGCACATTGCCCGAACGATTTGGCAGCGTCTGGACGCTCACTTACCCATTGTCAATATCCAGCTATTCGAAACACCGGAGCTTTGGGCTGACTACAAAGGAAATGGAATGGAAGCTTATCTAACCGTATCTGATCACTTCAGCGCTGCCCATCGACTTGCGCTACCCAAGCTTAGTGAAGAAGAAAACTGGAAAATCTACGGTAAATGCGCTAGCCCCAATGGTCACGGACACAACTATCAGGTGGAGGTGACCGTCAAAGGGAAGATTGACGAGCGCACGGGCATGATTGTGGATTTGGTGGACTTGCAGAGTGCGATCGCTCACCACGTGATCGAGAAATTCGACCACACCTTCCTCAACAAAGACGTTCCCTACTTCACCAGCGTCGTCCCCACCGCCGAAAATATCGTCATCCACATCTGCCACCTGCTCCGTCAGCCCATCGCCGACACCGGAGCCACCCTTCACAAAGTCAAACTCATTGAAAGCAAAAACAACTCCGCCGAAGTCTTTGCAGATTCTGTTGTGCCCCAGACGGAAACCGAACTCAACTCACAGTCTCTAGTGATGGCCTAGCGCCAAACTGGATCGTTCGCAAACCTGCCGCAATTAGGCCACCAGGATTCTTCGGTCAAACAACAAAAAGCCATCTCCTTTTACAAGAGATGGCTTCTTGAATGTTGAAACATCGTTCTAAAGCTGCGCTAGGCAAGCTTCAGAACAAGCATCAGCTAGGCGATACTAGCCATTTTTGCGTTGCTGCTAGCCAGCAGAGTTTGTAGCTCTTCAGAATCGACGGTTTCCTTTTCCACCAGCATGTCTGCTAGCTGATCGAGGATATGACGGTTCTCAACTAGCACCTGTTTGCAGCGGGCGTAAGCTTGATCAACCAAACCGCGAACTTCAGAATCGATAGAAGCGGCTGTCTTCTCAGAGAAGTCACGCTCACTAGCAATATCACGACCGAGGAAAGGATTCCCCTGCTGACGACCCAGCGCCACCGGACCTAGCACTTCGCTCATGCCAAATCGAGTCACCATCTGACGCGCAGTGTTAGCAACTTGCTGTAAGTCATTAGAAGCACCAGTAGTGACTTCTTCATCACCAAAGACAATCTCTTCAGCGAGGCGACCACCGAGGGCAACAGCCATCTGGTTTTGCAAATAAGAGCGGGAGTAAAGGCCAGACTCTAGACGCTCTTCACTAGGCGTGAACCAGGTCAAACCGCCTGCACGTCCACGAGGGATAATGCTGATTTTTTGAACCGGATCATAGTCAGGCATCAAAGCACCGACCAAGGCATGACCAGCTTCGTGGTAAGCCACTAGCACTTTGCGCTTTTCGCTCATGACACGGTCTTTCTTCTCAGGACCAGCCAAGACGCGGTCAATCGCATCGTTGACTTCATCCATGGCAATTTCAGTCAAATTGCGACGCGCTGCTAGGATGGCGGCTTCGTTGAGCAAGTTAGACAGATCAGCGCCGGTAAAGCCAGGCGTACGACGAGCAATCTTCTCTAGGTCAACGTCTTGCGAGAACGTCTTACCGCGAGAGTGAACGTTTAGAATCTCCAAACGGCCAGAGTAGTCAGGGCGGTCAACGACCACCTGACGATCAAAGCGACCTGGGCGCAAGAGGGCAGCATCCAAGACATCGGGGCGGTTAGTCGCTGCGATGATGATGATGCCAGTGTTGCCTTCAAAGCCGTCCATTTCAGTTAGCAGCTGGTTGAGCGTTTGCTCACGCTCGTCGTTACCGCCACCTAGACCAGCACCCCGCTGACGACCAACGGCGTCAATCTCATCAATAAAGACGATACAGGGGGCGTTTGTCTTGGCCTGCTCGAACAGATCGCGAACGCGAGAAGCGCCCACACCCACAAACATTTCAACGAACTCAGAACCAGAGATAGAGAAGAAGGGAACGCCTGCTTCACCCGCAACGGCCTTGGCAAGCAGGGTCTTACCAGTACCCGGAGGGCCAACTAGTAGGACACCTTTGGGAATCTTTGCACCGATGGCGGTAAAGCGATCGGCGTTCTTCAAGAAGTCGACGACTTCAGTTAGCTCTAGCTTGGCCTGGTCAATACCGGCGACATCGCCGAAGGTGACCTGAGTCTGGGGCTCCATCTGCACACGCGCTTTGGATTTGCCAAAGTTCATGGCCTGACTGCCAGGGCCGTTGGAGGCGCGGCGAAACAGGAAGAAGAGCGCTACTAGCAGCAGGGCCGGAATGATCAAGGCACTGAACAGCTTTACAAAAGCACTTTCGTCTTGAGTAGGCTGGACTGTGATGTCCACGTTGTTTGATGTAAGCAGATCGACTAGACCGGGATCTTGAGGCAGGTTTACTACAACGCGGCCTGTGCCGTCTGGAGAGGCAAAGCGCGCCTGAGATTTGTCTGATGTAATAGATACGCTCTCAACACGTCCTTGCTGAACGTCGTTAATAAACTGGCTATAGCGCTGAGACTGGGTCTCGACGCGAGGTTGATCGAAAAATGCAGTTGCCAATGCGATGACAACAACGACGAGTAGTACGTAAAGACCCGCGTTTCTCCAGCGTTTGTTCACCGGGTTAAAGCCTCCTGGGATGGTTGAAGTGAGGATGCTTAGTCTTAAAGCTGGCCAATTTCTAAAGAAGACACTTGATACGCTGTAGAGCTGCTTGCTGCTACAGAGAAAGGGTCTAAAACTGAAGCCTAGAGCTCAACACTGATAGCTTAATTCCTTTGTTATTAACTTATGTTAACGCATTTCAGGAATCATCGGCTGCTCTGGTGTCAAACCTGCTAGCTGCTGCTGTAATGCTTTAAGGCTGGCATTTTGAACGTTGTACTTTAGTTTAATGTCTCCGTCTGTAATTGTGTGGATAGGTAGAAGTCCGACGACGCAGTTGCTGTAGGCGATCGCATCAAACCCTTCAACAACTGCCCGAGTCCAAGGCAGACCGCTCACGCTCTGCCCTTCCGCGCCCAGCAGCGCTTGCAGCCGGTTTCGCATCAATCCTGGCAGACACTGCTTGGACAATGGCGTCCACCACTTGCCTTTTTCCTGGGTGATTCCCCACAGATTCCCGGTCGCGGTTTCTAGCCACTCTCCCTGAGCATTCGTCAAAATGGCCTCCTGTGCGCCGCGCTGCTGAGCCTGCTTTCTGGCTTGCCAGCAGGCGAGATAGTTGCCAGTCTTGTGTACGGGAAAGCTGCGTAGGTAGTCCGCCGGAGCCAGCCAGCAGGTGACCCCTTCGGCTTGCTGCTGGCTCAGCGATGGTGGCAAATCACGCCCTGTAATCCAGGCTCTGCCGTCGGGGAAGACGGTGACTCGTAGAACTGGGTAATAAGCTTTGAGCTGCTGTGCGCCTCTGTATATAGAGGACCAGTCAGGATGGGGCCAGTTGAAGTATGTGAGAGATTGGGTGATGCGATCGCGATGCCCCTCCCACATCGTCATCGGCTGGGCCAAGTCCTGCCCATACACTCTCAGCGTCGTAAACACACTCGCGCCAAACCGCAAACCCACCTGCAGACCCGCAGTATCCAAAGGCAGCCCGGTGCTGGCCCGGTCGCCCCCATCAAACAGAGAGCCATCGTACCAAAACGGAGTCATCACCCATCCTCAGAGCCACGACCACCGCCAGAGCGCTCAAAAACGCCGCACGTCCCGTCAGAGGTTACCTGCAATCCGACCAAGGGCGACTCAGCATTTCGACAGCGCTGTCCCCTCAAATGACGACAGTAATAGCAAGTCCGCGTCGGATCGTCTGCCTTAGCAGGTTTCACCCGCATCAGCTCCTGTTGATTGAGCCCACGAATCACCAGCTGATCGCCCTGCCAGCTCGCTTCCACAATCCCCGTATCAGAAAGTTGCGCCCAGCGCGGATCGCTCTCCAAAAGCGCGGGTAATCGTAGCTGCACCCCCTGAGCGTTCATATCCACCTCACCTTCGTACAAGGTGCCCTGCGGCGGCGCAGGCTGCCAGAAAGCCGAGGCCAAAGGCAGCTCAATCACCTGAGCTGGCGTCGGCAGATGCAGATGATAGCGAGCCTGTAAATCATCCAAGCTTGCTAGACTATTGAGCTGACGCTGATTGCCATGGACAAAGATCACATGCTGTGGACGCAGATTGTGAATCAGCTGCGTGGTTCCTACTCCGTCACAGTGATTCGTTAGCATGTAGTGCTCAATTGCGTCTGAACCCACTACAGCCGTCAGCTCTTCTATCCAATCAAAACGACGGTAGGCACCGTACAGCTGTTCTGACATCTGCGTTTGCCACAGCGCAATACTCTCCACGCTCGGCGCAAATACCGTCCAGTCCGACACTCCCACCATTCCATAGGCACTCGGATGCGTGGCCGGATGCACGATAAAAATTGCTGACTCTGGCTCATCCGCTAGTAGCTCGGGCGATATCTCTGGGTCCAGTCGCCTTACCCGTGGCAGAACTCGCTCATCCCAAAATAAAGGCTGATGCTGAGCAAAATTTTGCACCGTTGTCGGCAGTGCTGACAGGCAGCCTAGATAGGCATCACAGCCCCTGGCGATCAGCGGATCGACCCAGACGTTGATCGGCTGACCCGTAAAGTTGTGATGACTGCGCATCAGCATCAGCAGCTCTTGGCCCAGCCCTAGCAGTGGACTAGGGAAGACCGCACGGCCACCGTTGGCTAGCGCCTCACCTAGTCGCTCAACTAGATAGTTTTCCTGCTGTTTACGATGAGGATGCCTTTCAGTGCCGTAGCTGCCTTCGATAATCAGCACATCCGGCTTCAGATTTCTAAGCTCTGCTAGGGGCATCCCATCGACTAGTCGCCCGTTAGAAAGGAAACAGTCGCCGCTGTAGAAAACGCTGTAGGTGCGCTGCGCCGTCTGGTAAGTAATGAAAAAAGCCGCTGCGCCTGGCATATGACCCGCAGGCCATAGCTGCACGGATAAGCCTGGGGCGATTTCGACGGGCGATCGCCAGGGTAATGCGCGGCAAAAATTAGTATCGCTTTGCCCTGGCCAGTTCAAGGGCAGCAGCCGCGTGGTGACCTCACTGGCAAAAATCGGCAGATGGGGAAAAGTCCGGTGCAGCGGCAGCAGTCCCCGGATGTGATCGGTATGGGCGTGACTGCAAAACGCAAAATCCGCAGGCTTGTCTCGTAGCGTGGCGATATCAGCTAGACCACAGTCGAGCAAAATAGAGTAGGGGCCAATCTGAATGCTCAGACAGACCCCTTCATCTTCATAGCCAACGCTATGAGGTAAACAAGACAGCTCAGTCACAGCGAGGCGCTAAATGCACAGACTATGCATTGAGTATTGGAAAAATCGGGCATTGGGGAAATAGATACCAAGAGAGGGAAGCGGCGATCGCGTTAGTGTGCAGACCCATTACCGTGGTAGTTCTCGGAATCATAAAAGCCGTTGCGAGTGCCAAAAAACAGGCAGGCAACCGAGAATAAACCGGTTAAAACAAAGAGAGCAAGCTTGATATCCATAAAATAAATCAATTGACTTCACCTGCGATCCTAACAAGTTCATCAGAGAGGGCTGCCAATTCTTAATGGTTTATAGCAAAGTTTCTAAGCGACCCTCGGGATTGATTTTGCCAGCATGGTGCGATCGCCCCTCCACCCAGCTCGCCCCCGACCTGCTCGGCTGCACGCTCCACCGTCAGCTGCCAAACGGCCCGCTCATCCACGCCACCATTGTTGAAACCGAAGCCTACGCCCCCGGCGATCCCGCCTGCCACGCCTACACCGGCAAAAGCAAGCGCAATGCCGCGATGTTTGGCCCACCTGGTCGCAGCTATGTATATTTGATATACGGCATGTATCACTGCCTAAATGTCGTCAGCGAACCCGCAGGAATCGGCAGCGCCGTCTTGATTAGAGCCTTAGCGCTAGACAGCGTTCCACCCCATCTGACGCCCAAACAAACCGCGAAGCCTCACCGAATTGCAGCCGGACCAGGCAAACTGTGCAGAGCCCTGATAATCGATCGCTCGCTAGATGGCGTTCTGTATCATCCCGACAACGGGCTTTGGCTAGAGCATCGAACGATCGATATTCCGGCCAGTCGTATCGTTCAGACGACTCGCATTGGTATTACAAAAGCTGCGGAAAAGCCCTGGCGATGGTACTTAAAAAACAGCAGGGCAGTCTCTAAGCTGGCTGCTGACCCAACTCTCTAGGGAAGTTCCTGTTGGGGATTCTCGATCTCAATCTCAGAGCGTCGTCACAGTACCAGCTCTTTGCCACTGGCTGTAAATTTCACAGCGTCTACGTCCCAGTCGCTGTTGTTGAGCAAGGTTTCCTCGACGCTGCCAAACAGCGCTCTTTGTTCACAGCTAGAGAGTGAAACAAACTGCCGCTGAGAGCCAGGGGCTAGCTGCATATCGACAGTTGCGGTGCGGCCATTGATATTGACCTGATAGCCAGCCAGCTTGAAGGCATTGTAGTCAACTGAACTCATTGCTTTGCCAACGGCGGATGCCATTGCCTGATCGCTCGGCACCTGCACCGACTGCTCTACAAAATCATTGCACTGGTCATCAATCGTATAGACCGAGACCGTCACCATTTCACCCGCTTCACCCGGCTGCTTATCAACGCCAGCACTGTCTGGCTTAGCCTCAATCGGCTCGACTTTATCAGGAGCCTCTGTCGAAACCGGTGGCTTAGTCTCTTTGCTAGGTGTCTCTACTTCAGAGGTAGGCGTTTCATCCGGGTCAACCGTCACCGTATTCGGCGCGGTCGCACAGCCCGCAAACACCAGACTAAGGGTAAGCGCAAGGCCCACTATAGAAGGTTGGCCAAGCTGGCGCGGTGTACGCCCAGAAATATGCTTTTGAATAGATTTTGGCAACCGAACCATCTGACGAAATACTGAATACAGCACTATATACAAAGACATTCTCATCCTACAGAAGATAAAGCCTAGGCTGCTAAATTTATGTGCCAATTTGCAAAGCACATGGGTAGAGTATGACTCGGCCAATCACTATAGTTAGCAGCCACAGTTAGCAGCCACGATCGAGTTAGCAGCGCGATGACTTTCACTTTCTATGACTACCTTTCCCTGGACCAGGCAACATATCATCTCTCTGGCCGACTTTACCCCGTCAGAGTATGAAACGGTCATCAGCACAGCGCTCAGCTTCCAAGGTGTGCTTGCCCGGCGCAATAAAAAGGTACCCACCTTACAGGGCCAAGTCGTTGCCAATCTCTTCTTTGAACCCTCGACCCGTACCCGCAGCAGCTTTGAACTTGCGGCCAAACGCCTCTCTGCGGACACGCTGAATTTTGCCCCTGGCAGCTCTTCTCTATCTAAAGGGGAGACTATTCTTGATACCGCCAAAACCTATCTGGCAATGGGCACAGATTTGATGGTGATTCGGCATCAGGGCTCGGGTGTGCCTGCCACGATCGCCCGAGAAATGGACCGGTTGGACTCTGGTGTAGGCGTGCTCAATGCTGGAGACGGTCAGCACGAACATCCATCCCAGGCGCTGCTCGATCTGCTGACAATCTGCAATGCGCTAGACGCCAACCAGCCCAAGATTGAGGATTTGCAGGGCAAGAAAATAGCGATCGTTGGCGATATATTGCATTCGCGGGTGGCTCGCTCAAACTTGTGGAGCCTGACCGCTTGCGGGGCGCAGGTTCATCTGGCCGCACCTCCTACCTTACTGCCCAAGGATTTTAAGGCAGCTTTCTCCGAGCCATTGGCCACTGAAGCCGGTACGCTACAGCGTCAGGTGTTTGTCCACTGGGATCTAGAGCCTGCCCTAGAAAAGGCCGACTTTGTGATGGCGCTGAGGCTACAAAAGGAGCGGATGAGTGCGCATCTATTGCCGAGCTTGAGGGAATATCATCAGCGGTTTGGAATTACGCGCGATCGCCTCAAAGCCTGTCAGCCCAGCGTCAAAGTTCTGCATCCCGGTCCCACCAACCGGGGCATCGAGATCACCTCCGATCTGATGGACGATCCCCAGCTCAGCCTGGTATCCAAGCAGGTATCTAGCGGCGTTGCGGTACGAATGGCGCTGCTGTATCTGATGGGCGGCGCTAAAAACGGAGTAGTGAACAAGCTATGAAGATGGCTCTGTACTGTCTGGTTCTGTACTGTCTGGTTCTGTACTCTCCAGCTCCGTATCGGCGTCAGTCACTTTCTTGAACGAGCTATGCAGCTCTAGCAGGCTACCCTCGACTGCTTCATTTTCTGGGGTGAAGCTGCTAAACAGCATGACAGTCTGATCGCCGTAGCCGATGAAAGTTGCGATCGCCCGGCTCAAAGTTCTAGGCCGATCAGCGAGCCAAATTGTAAACGCCCGCTGATCGTCAATCGTCACCTGACCATACGGACCCACCGCAGATCCCTCCGATATAAAGCTGTCGATGTTCGCGTTGATCAGCACACCCGGCGGTGAATCCACCACAAAAATCTCTGTGACTACATTATCAGGACTACCCTTTGTACCGTCGAGAATCTGCAAGTTCCCGTTCTGATTTATCACAATCTGCCAAGATACCGGGTAGTCAATCGACAGCTCTCCATCCGAATAGTTAGCCTTTGCTGCCGCAGGCATTTCCTCAAAGTCAGCCCCAGAGTCAATCTCAGAGTCGATCTCAGAGTCAGCCGGTTCTATATCGTCGGCTCCTAAATCGTCAACTGAAACCGGAGTCTCCATTGGCGTGTCCTCTACTTGTGCAACCTGGGTAGACCACGCAGGAAATGCCATACCAAACAGGGTCAGGGCAAGCAAAGTTGAATTTGTCAGCATAAGAAATACCAGGCAAACAGTGAATTGAACAGCATCTATCATCTCGCTTTGTAACATCTTTGTTAAGATGTCTACATATTCAGTCCTTTGAACTACTAACTTTTCTACTTCCCTCACCGTCACTAACGGAGACGTTTGTCCATGCTGCGCCTGGAAAATATCAGCAAAATCTACCCCACAGGAGAAGTCCTGAAAGATGTGAACTGGGAAGTAAAGCCCGGTGAGCGCATTGGGCTAGTCGGCGTGAATGGAGCAGGCAAATCCACCCAGCTAAAGATTATTCAAGGTGAAGTAGAACCCACAACAGGATCAATTATCCGACCCGGCGGCATGCATATTGCTGCGCTCAACCAAGAATTTGAAGTTGATCCCCGGCGAACTGTCCGCGAAGAATTTTGGACCGTCTTTGCAGAAGCCAACAAGATTCAGCACGACTTAGCAGAGATTCCACTCAAGATGGAAACTGCTAGCCCGACAGAATTAGACAAGCTGATCAATCAGCTAGACAAGAAGCAGCGACAATTTGAAGCGCTCGACGGCTATGGACTAGAAGCCCGCATCGAAAAGATTCTGCCAGAAATGGGGTTTGACAGCGACGCTGGTGAACGGCTCGTCAGCTCCTACAGCGGCGGCTGGCAGATGCGGATGGGTTTGGGAAAGGTTTTGCTACAGTCTCCCGATCTGCTGCTGCTCGATGAGCCGACCAACCATCTAGATCTCGAAACCATTGAGTGGTTAGAGATCTATCTTAAAGGGCTCTCGATCCCGATGGTGATTGTCTCTCATGACCGAGAATTTCTTGATCGACTCTGCACCTCCATCGTAGAAACAGAGCGAGGCGTCTCAACTACGTACCTGGGTAACTACAGCGCCTACCTAGCACAAAAGGAAGAGAGTCAGGTCGCTCAGCTCAGCACTTATGAGCGACAGCAAAAGGAACTAGCTAAGCAGCAAACCTTTGTAGATAAGTTTCGAGCTAGCGCTACCCGGAGTACCCAGGCCAAAAGTAGAGAGAAGCTGCTGGCCAAAGTAGAGCGGATAGAAGCCCCAACTGCGAGTCTGCGAGGGCTACAGTTTCAGTTCCAGCCCGCGCCGCGCAGCGGCAGAGAAGTGGTCACCATCAGTGATATGACCCATAGCTATGATGACAAAATCCTGTTTTTAGGAGCAGATCTAGAGGTGGAGCGGGGCGATCGCATTGCTTTCGTCGGACCCAACGGCGCAGGCAAATCCACACTGCTGCGCCTGATCACCGGCAGCGAATCCCCAGACGATGGCAGCGTCAGTCTAGGCAGCCACAACGTGATCCCCGGCTACTTCGAGCAAAATCAGGCCGAAGCCCTCGACCTATCCAAGACCGTCATCCAGACCATTCATGACGAAGTTCCTGATTGGAAAAACGAAGAAGTCCGCACCCTCTTGGGCCGATTCTTGTTCAGCGGCGACGCTGCCTTCAAAAAGGTAGACGCCCTCAGCGGCGGCGAAAAAGCCCGTCTTGCTCTCGCCAAAATGCTCTTGCAGCCAGCAAACCTACTCATACTGGACGAGCCCACAAACCACCTAGATATTCCCGCCAAAGAAATGCTAGAGACGGCCCTCAAGAACTACGATGGCACGGCTCTGGTCGTCTCGCATGACCGCTACTTTATCTCTCAAGTAGCCAACAAAATTGTTGAGATTAGAAACGGTGAACTCAGAATCTATCAGGGCGACTACCACTATTATCTAGACAAACTCGCCGAAGAAAAAGAAAGGGCACGACTAGAAAAGATAGAAGCCGAAAAAGCCGCTAAGGCCGCAGCTAGGCGCAAAAAACAAAGGGAAAAGCAGCAACAGAAACAAACTGCTCAAACCGCCAAAAGTTCTTAATTTAGGTCTGTGAAGTAGCACTTCACTGACGCTTGAAGCGAAGCGTGTCTGACCAAACGGGAAAGGCGCGCTTTATTTTTAGTAAGGACTCATGTTAAATGTTTAGTTACATCCACTTATGTTGCGGTTTCATAATGCTACGCAGTCAGTCGATTGCACGGTAGCGACCCAGCCTAATTGTTAAAAACCACCATAAAAAAGTCGATCAAAAACATTAAGTTCAGCCTTGACTGTCAAGAAACAAGGTTACGTTAGGGCTTTAGATACGACCTCGAACTCATATTTAGAGGCGGACAACTTTGAGGTAGGCAGCGAGCAAATTGGCTAAGCAGGGATTCTAACTCAGTAGTAGAAGTTCAGTGAGGTCGGCGCGTACCTCATTGATATACCACTTCTAGTAGGTCAATCCCTTGCTGCGCAATATCTCGTTGCGCCCAACAGCGCCCAAAGCGTCGTATCGCATCTTCAATTATTTTCGTTGACAATTCAGGCAGTGCTTGACAGCCATCAATAAAGAGCTATGTCCAGCTAGCTGTTGATCAACTCACTTCCAACTGTTGCTAATCACAGAGGTTTTTTTGGTATGGCAGACTCGCCTATTTCTCCAATGGTACTGGTCATCTTAGATGGATGGGGCTGCCGAGACGACAGTGATGGCAATGCTATCAGCCACGCTAACACGCCCGTCGTAGACAGCTTATGGGATACCTATCCTAAAGCAAAAATCAACACATCCGGTAGACATGTTGGATTACCCAACGGCCAGATGGGCAATTCGGAAGTTGGCCACCTTAACATCGGCGCTGGTCGAGTGGTACCGCAAGAGCTAGTCCGCATTTCTAACGCGGTAGAAGATGGCAGCATTGAGGAGAATCTAGACCTGCTCAAGGTTTGCCAGAAAGTAGCCTACACGGGAAGCAAGCTCCACTTTGTAGGACTCTGTTCGGATGGGGGCGTACATGCGCATCTAGACCATTTAATCGGTCTCTTGGAGATGGCAAAGCATCAGGGCGTGGAGAATGTCTGTATCCATGCGGTTACAGACGGGCGCGATACCATGCCTACGGACGGTGAGTTTGCCCTCAAGAAGCTGCAAGATGCCGTTGATCGTATTGGCGTCGGGCAGATCGTCACGCTGAGCGGTCGCTACTATGCCATGGACCGCGACAACCGCTGGGATCGCGTAGAGAAGGCCTATCGAGTCATGACTGAGAATGGCGATCGCTTTCCAGAAGATCCTTCTGTCCTCTCAGCGCTAAAAGCCTCGTATGAAAAAGGCATCCAAGACGAGTTTGTAGAGCCTGTGCGTCTTGCACCTGGCGCAGTTGAGCCAGAAGACGGCGTGATCTTTTTCAATTTCAGGCCCGATCGGGCCCGGCAGCTAACACAGGCATTCGTCATGCGCGATTTCAACGGCTTTGAGCGCGACCCGATCTTGCCGCTGACTTTTGTGACGGTGACGCAATACGATCCCTCACTATCAGTAGGCGTAGCTTTCAAGCCTCAGAGCTTGGATAATATCTTGGGCGGAGTGATTGCAGATCACGGGCTCAAGCAGTTCCGCACGTCGGAGACTGAGAAGTACGCTCATGTGACCTATTTCTTTAACGGTGGGCTAGAGGAGCCGTTTCCTGGAGAAGACAGAGAGCTGGTGCCCAGTCCGATGGTGGCGACCTATGACAAGGCCCCAAAGATGTCTGCGAAGAAAGTGACTGATACCGCGATCGCAGCCATGAACAAACGCAAATACTCGCTGATCGTCATGAACTATGCGAACCCCGATATGGTGGGACACACTGGCAGCATGGCGGCAACTATCACTGCGCTAGAAGCGGTCGATGCAGAAGTGGGTCGACTCGTAGAGGCGATTGGCAAGGTAGGCGGCACTGCGATCGTCATTGCGGACCACGGCAATGCAGAATATATGCACGATGAAGAGGGCCGCCCTTGGACTGCACACACCACTAATCCGGTGCCGTTCATTTTGATAGAAGGGGAAGGGCTGAAAATTCCTGGGCATGGCGCTGAAGTGCAGATCAGACAGGAGGGTGGCTGCTTAGCGGATATTGCGCCGACTATTTTGCAGATTTTGCAGCTGCCTATTCCAGAAGATATGACCGGACAGTCAATGATTGTGCAGGCCGAGGCTGAGTACAAGCAGAGCCGTACGCCGGTTAAGGTGTCGCTGCAACGATAAAAGGGCTGTAAGGCGCAGCAGGTTTGAAAGGGAGAGGTCAAGATCTGTCCCTGCGCAGGGCCTATGGGATAAGCTAGATGAGATAAGCTAAAGAGCACCGCTGCATAGGTTTTTTATGATTGTTACGGTTATCAAAGTTACTTGGGCGATCGCAGCCGTTGGCGTTTGCGTTCTGGTCCTGTTGCATAGTCCTAAGGGCGACGGCCTTGGGGCTTTGGGCGGGCAGGCGCAGCTATTTACCAGCACCAAGAGTGCTGAAGAAACGCTTAATCGAGCTACTTGGCTGCTGACGATTGTGTTTATGGCGTTGACAGTTGTGCTGAGCGGCGGCTGGCTAGATGTGGCCGCGCAGTAGGCTTCGACTGCGCTCAGCCAGCGTAGGTTGTTGCTTTGCAAGCTTGTAGAACTTTAGATATCGGTTACCTTGATAATCTTGATGTCTTGGTTGCTCATTAGCGAGGTCAACTGACGCTTTCCGGTTTCTTCTAGGGCTTGGCGGGCTTTGTCGATGATGATTTGCTCGCGGTTGGTGGGGTGGTCTCGATCGGCGATCGCACCGCCCACTTTTGCCGAGACCGCGACTACCGATTCATCGGCCAGTTTTAATGGTTCTTGAGTCAGCGCCGACTGTAGCGCCTCGCCGTACTGACGCAGTCCGCTCTTGTCCTTGCCAGTGAGCACACACAGGAATTCCGCCCCTTCAGGCGCTGTGCTGTCGCAGTATAGCCAGGTGTCAACGGTGACGTTTTGACGAATAGTCGTTGCGATCGCCTCGTCGAGTAGCTTGTTTTGGCGCTCGGTCGTGTCCACTTCGCCTAAAGGTTCACGACGGTGGGCTTCGACAATCAGCAGTCCAATCGAGTCGAACTTAGGATTGCCAGGCTGTAGCTTCATCTGCTGAATCAAAGCAGACAGCGTCTGGGAAAGAACTTTAGAAGAAATCAGTCCAGTGTTGTGATCGATTAAGCCGAGAGCCTGTAGTAGGTTCTGATGACTTTGACGGAGCCCATCGGTTGTTTGATCACGGTTGGAGAGTATGCGATCGCGCTCCTGTAGCTGCTCTTCTAGCGCAGCCGTCTGCTTTTGCGCTCTGGAAATTCGCCATCCTCTTTTGATTAGCGCAGGTAGTAGCACCAACAGACCAATCAAAACGCCAATTGCCAGCGTGGTTAGCAGCAGCAACGCCAGTGAGAACTGAAACTGCTGCACCAGCAAATGGACTTCTACTATGTTGTTGTTCTGGAGAGCAAATGCGATCGCCAAAAAAGCAATCACAATAGCAGCAATAATCAGTAGTGGCATCGGGAAAGTCCTACACAAAGACACTTCTTAGCCTACCTTCTCATCCTACCTAGGAAGCTATGACCTTAGATACAAAGTCACTGCTGCCCGGCCCTTGACACCTCAGAGAAACGCTACCTGAAAGCAGGCTGGTGTGACTCATAGTATGGGCATCACATAGGGGATAAGCCAGGGTGGAATCTGATTCAGGCCGGTTCGTTGACTCGATAGACCAATATATTCGTATTGGAATTGCAAGTTGGCAACGATTGCGGACAGTCTAGGCTGAAACAGCGGTGACTCATCTGTCAAACCATCAACTGAGTGAATATAGCTCTGTAGAGACTTCTGTAGCATCTGGGCAATTTCCTCCGTAGAAGCGGTGATATCTATCATTTGCATATACACATCGCCTAGACAGTGATAAACAGCAGCACTGTCCATATCGCTCAACGCATCGACACCCTCAGCCGTCTCGAGTGCGGATTCAAAAGCGGTAACGGCATTTTGCTGACAGCTGGCTTTTTGGCTCTGTTCGACAGCGCTGTCTTTAGACAAGTCCCAGTAGGCCAAAGCCAAATTGTTATAGGTGATTGCACAGGCAGCAGGGTCGGTTTCGGCGGTGCGATAGATGAGCGCTTCTTTGTAGGCTGCGATCGCCTTCTCATAGGCTTCTATAGACGATTCATGCTTCGCTAAGCTCCAGTAGGTAATACCCAAATTATTTTGCACGGCGGCATAGTCCAGGGGTTGAGGGACTGGATCATAGCCAGATAGCGCTTGCTGATAGGCTTCGATCGCTAGGCGTAGATTCTGCTCAGTCTGCTCGTAATGAGATAGCTTCCAATAGACCGAGCCTAGACTATTGCACAACATGGACTGCTCTTGAGGGGGAGCCGTCTTTGCACTGATAGTGACGGCCTGGCTGTAGACAATTACCGCCTGTTGAAAACAGGGTGCAGGTTCTAAATAGGCTGCTAGCAAGCTGTAGACCGCTCCCATGTTGCTATACAGCTGACAAACCATAGCGGAGTTTTGCTGTGGATCTAGCTGCTCTAGAGCCTGTGAGTAGAGCTTGATGCTATGGATCATACAGTCAGCGATTTGCTGCGGCTCGCCGAGCTGCTGGGCTCTGAGCCAATAAAGCGTCCCAAGATCGTTTAGGCAGCTGCCCAAGTTGGGATATGGGCCTTCTATACAGCGCAGACCAGCTTCGTAGGCTGCGATCGCAGGTTCGATCGCGTCTGGTGTTCGATCGCCTGCCTCAATCAGGCTCCGATGCTGATAGCCCACCGCAAAATAATCATTTGCGGCCTTCTCCCAACTGGCTAGCTCAGATTCATTCGGCGGCGGGAGGTTCGCCACTTTTGAAATCGGTGCTTCGAGAACCGACTCTTCGAGAACCGACTCTTCGAAAGCTGGCTTTTCTAAGACAGAGTCTTCGAGAACTGGCTCTTCTAAGAGCGATTCACTCAAGAAAGAGTCTTCTAAGAGTGCCTCTTCTAGGAAAGATTCTTCTAGAAAAGATTCCTCTAGAAAAGAGTCTTCTAGGAACGGCTCTTCTGAAAACGATTTCTTTAAAACTGGCTCTTCTGGGCTCGATTCCTCTAGGACAAATTCTTCTGGGACTGGCTCTTCTGGGACTGGCTCTTCTGGGACTGGCTCTTCTGGGACTGGCTTTTCTATGCCAAAGTCTTCTAAGACAGAATCGACTACTGCTGTGTTCACCTGCAATTGCGCGTTTTTCGCATCTGTAGCATCGACACTGTCACTATCTGGTATGACAGCCTCTGGAGCGGTTTCTCGAGCATTTATCGTGATCGGGGCAACAGTCGACTCGGCCTCTAGATCGACAACGGTGTCAGCCTCCAAGGATTCCCAGTCATCTGCCTCGCCATGCAGACGAACAGACAGCCGCGCTACCTCACCATTTAGGGTCGCGGCTAGATTATCTGCTACCGTTTGCGACTCGGTAACCGCATCAGAATCTGAGAGTAGGTAGCTTAGGTTGACCGGTGTGGGGGTTGGATCGCCAACGAACTCGTACAGACCGTTGCGCCACTGCCAGAAATTCGGTGCAGACTGCTGAATGGTTCGTAGCCAGGGCCAAGATACCCAAACGAGCAGGCTAGTGTTGAGCCGAGGCAGGAGGGCATCTATCTTCTCTAGCGATCGCAAAAAGTGATTTTGAACAATGGCAGGCTGGCGCGTCATCTGTCCAAGACCCAGCACTTGTAGCTGACTCATCGGCCCGCGATTGTGTCCAGACTGCAGCATCCAACGGACCACCTGCCGGGGCAGATGAGCGTCCTCGGGCTCGAACACAAGCCGGTCTAAAACAGCATTAGCCCCCGTACCTGTAGCCTTCATTTCGGCATCGAGATCAAAGTCGTCTAAACCGAAATGGTCGAAGCTCCCTCTGCTGTTGAAAATGATGTCATCTTCTAACTGAGTCGCCAGTCGTTCCTGCAAGACCACGCTGTCACACACCGCAATAAATAGCTGTCTGCGCAAATGCAAGCTCAGCGCAGACCTAAGCGACTGATATGCCTGCTGATTGATTCCAAGGATCTGGCGAGACTTTGGCTGAACGGCGATCATGACGAGGCGCGGGTAAATGGCTCTGGGTAAGTGGCTCTGAGGTAAGTGGCTCTTAGGTAAGTGGCTCTTAGGTAAGTGGCTCTGGGGAAATGGCTTTATAGCTAGGTATCGATTGTGACCTACTACTGTTTTCGGACGCAGACCGTTCCCTTCAGGAATAATTTGATGCCCCGCTGAAACTGCTATGCTAAAGGCTGACTGAGGCTTCTAATCATTCGCCCACAGCCTTTATAAACAGGCACATCTATCGCCCCCTTTAGGTCACCGTTCAATACATGCCGCTTTCTGTCGCTACTTCATCTATTCGTCAGCATCAGCATCCCCTCGTGTGTCAGCTCGCTGATGGGATAGAAGCTATCTGGCAGCAGCTAGATCTTTCTCCCTACTATCTACCGGAGGATTTAGGCTACGTAGAAGGCAAGCTAGAGGGCGAAAAGCTAATTATCGAGAACCGCTGCTATCAGACGCCGCAGTTCAGAAAGATGCATTTGGAACTGGCAAAGATTGGCAAGAATTTGGATATTCTGCACTGCGTCATGTTTCCCCGCCTCGAGTATGAACTGCCAATTTTTGGCTGTGACATCGTCAGCGGGAGAGGCCAAATCAGCGCAGCGATTGTTGATTTATCAGCAGCAACTGCCGAGGGCCGCTTGACTGATGAATACATTAGTCGGCTTTCACAGATTGCCTGGTCCAGCTACAGCCATCCGCGAGATCTGCCTGACTGGGGGAAGCGGATCTTTTCAGATTTTTGCTGCTTTGTAAAACCGACTACACCGGCTGAAGAGCAGCAGTTTCTGTCGCAGACTAAAACCTATCTCAGCATCCATGTGCAAACAGCGCTGAGCAAATTACCCGTGCCAGAACGCCGGGCTGAATTCCTTAGTCGGCAGCGCTATTACTGCAAACAGCAGCAGCAAAATGACAAGACTCGCCGAGTCCTAGAAAAAGCCTTTGATCCGCAGTGGGCCGAGCGCTATATGACGACAGTGCTGTTTGATCTTCCAGAGGATTAGGAATTGAGGATTTGATCAATAGAGGGACTTATGTCAAAACCAGAGGCTAGCGGCGAATTGATTGTGCTGGCCGGGCCTAGCGGGGTTGGCAAAGGGACATTGCTGGCTCATCTACGCGATCGCCACCCCGATCTCCAAGTCTCGATCTCTGCCACCACTCGCCAGCCTAGAGCCGGAGAAATTGACGCTCAGCACTACTATTTCAAGAGCGCAGCCGCGTTCAAAGCGATGATCGAGCAGGGTGAATTGCTAGAGTGGGCCGAGTTTGCAGGAAACTACTATGGCACCCCCAAAGGACCGATCAAGGATGCGATCGCCTTGGGTCAGCGAATCATCCTAGAAATTGAATTGGTTGGGGCGCGTCAGATCCGAGCTAGCTTTCCGGAAGCGAAGCAGATTTTTGTGATGCCTCCTAGTGTGGCCGCCTTAGAAGAGCGGATTCGCGCTCGTGGGCAAGATGAGGAAGGTGCGATCGCCAAACGCCTGGCTCAGTCAAAAATAGAGCTAGCCGCCGCTGATGAATTCGACTACCAGATCGTCAACGACAGCCTGGAAACTGCGCTCAAAGATCTAGAGACTGCCATCTTCAGCTAGGCCATGCTCAGTTAGGCTACAGAACAATGAAAAAAGTCTTACTTCCCTGTTTATTGGCGTCATCCCTACTGGCGCTGTATGCCTGTACGCCAAAATCAACAGCGCCAGCGCCAACAGTCCAGTCATCAGAACCCGTGTCAGCTAGCGATGAGTCACCCTCTGAGGTGATAGGGTCGACAGATCGCAGCGGCAGCACAGCGGCAGCGCCAGACGGCTACACCACTCCCTCTAGAGGATCGAACTCAAGCTCTTTACTGATTGGCCCTATTGTTGATGATTCAGAAGACTGCAGTAGCTTCAGCACGCAGACAGAAATAAACATGTGTGCCAAGCGAAATGTTGACACGGCAACTGCTCAGCTAGGACAAATTAGATCGTTCATAGGAGACTCACTGACCGCAGACGGCAGGACTAGACTCGATCGCGCTGAAACAGCCTGGGAAAAGTTTCGAGACTTAGACTGCGGCTTTGTGAGCGAGCAGTTCACGGGCGGTTCTATAGCCCCCTTTGTTTACGGGGAGTGCGCCAACGACCATACCCTGACTCGAATCAAAGAGCTGGCCGGGGAAGGGCAAACCGATCTGAGCTATGCGGACGCAGACGCTCAGCTCAATCAAAACTATCAGAGCCTGAAGCAGACGCTGAGCGAGCCGCAAGCCGAGGCATTGACTAGGGCGCAGCTAGCCTGGATTGAGTATCGCGATCGCAACTGCACCTACGAAGTCAACGACAGCCCAACCTTTACTGGCACAGAAAATCAGTGTCTAGCTCGCATGAGCGCAGCTCGCGCAGATGATTTGGCGCAATCTGCTGAGCAAAATAGCCTATAAAATCTGGGCTAAATCCTGAACCATAGATAGATGTTGTCGGTGGAATCGGTGGCGCGCTAGCAGGCGTTCAGGGTTTCGCCTTATATTATGGGTGCTGTTCTTGAAATGTCGCCCGTGTATGACGACCTTGGTATGACAAGCTCCATCCCCACGCCCGAACATATTCGACTTCAAGAAAGCCAGATCTCAGAAGGAAGAAACTGGAAAAAGTGGGGGCCTTATCTGAGCGAAAGACAGTGGGGCACCGTGCGCGAAGACTACAGCGCTGATGGCAATGCCTGGGATTATTTTCCTCATGAGCAGGCTAGATCTAGAGCCTATCGCTGGGGCGAAGATGGTATTCTCGGAATTTGTGACGATCGGCAGATGCTTTGCTTTGCCCTATCGATGTGGAACACCCAAGACCCGATTCTAAAGGAGCGGTTCTTTGGGCTTACTGGCAATGAGGGCAACCACGGCGAAGATGTTAAAGAATACTATTTCTATCTAGACAGCACGCCGACTCATTCCTACATGAAGGCGCTATACAAGTATCCGCAGGCGGAGTTTCCCTATCAGCAGCTCTTAGAAGCAAATCGGGGGCGCGATCGCACTGAGCCAGAATATGAGCTGATGGATACTGGGGTGTTTGAGTGCGATCGCTACTTCGACGTTCAGGTGGAATATGCCAAAGCCGACACCGACGATATCCTGATTCAAATCTCTGTTACTAACCGCAGCGACACTGCCGCCGATTTTCACCTATTGCCCACCTTATGGTTTCGCAACACCTGGGCATGGCAGACAGATGCGATCAAACCCACCATCAAGACTCAACAGGCAGACGCCGATATTTCTGTTCTAGAAACCAATCATCCAGAACTAGGACAAAGCTGGCTATATTGCCAAACGCCAGTCGCTTCTGATTCTTCTAACCAGTGGATATCCCTAGGCAAAGACAACAAAAATCAGCCTTCTGTCCAAAATCATCTTCTATTTACTGAAAATGAGACCAACAAAGAACAACTCTTTGATGTTCCTAATCCACAGCCCTATGTCAAAGACGCCTTCCACCGCTACCTAATCGAACAGGAAGCAACAGCCGTCAACCCCAACCAAATCGGCACCAAATCTGCTGTTCATTATTCACTGACGATCCAGCCGGGTGCCACCCAACAGATCAAGCTGAGATTTGCCAATACGCCTGATATTGACGATCCTTTGGGTAATAACTTCGACGAAGTATTTGACCTTCGCCGAGTTGAATCCGACAAGTTCTATCATCAGGTCTCTCCTGAAGTTCATACCGCAGATCTACGAAACGTACAGCGTCAGGCCTTTGCGGGCATGATGTGGAACAAGCAATACTATCTATACGATGTCAGCACCTGGCTAAAGGGCGATCCGGCCACCATCAATCCACCCACCGAGCGTCTACGCGGACGAAACCAGCACTGGCACCACCTTGACAGTCAAGACATTCTCTCTATGCCCGACACCTGGGAGTATCCGTGGTTTGCTGCCTGGGACACGGCCTTTCACTGCATTCCGCTGGCCATGATCGATCCGGCTTTTGCCAAGCAGCAGCTCGATGTGATGACCCGTGAATGGTACATGCACCCCAATGGTCAGCTACCTGCCTACGAATGGGCCTTTGGCGATGTGAATCCGCCTGTACATGCCTGGGCGACCTGGCGACTGTACAAGATTGAGCGGAAATTGACCGGGAAGAGCGATCGCCTTTTTCTAGAGCGCCTGTTTCAAAAGCTGCTGTTGAACTTTACCTGGTGGGTGAATCGCAAAGACACAGAAGGCAACAATGTCTTTGAAGGCGGCTTTCTAGGTTTAGACAACATCGGGGTATTCGATCGCAGCAAGCCGCTGCCCACAGGCGGCAGACTAGAGCAGGCCGATGGCACTAGCTGGATGGCGATGTACTGCCTGAACATGCTCTCTATTTCTCTAGAGCTGGCGCTAGAAAATCCTGTCTACGAAGACATGGCGACCAAGTTCTTTGAACACTTTATCTACATTGCCGAAGCCATGAACGCTTCTGGTGAGAACGCCACTCAGCTGTGGGACGAAGAAGATGGCTTCTTTTATGACGTGCTGCACCTGCCCGACATGAGCCGCATGCCAATCAAAATCCGCTCGCTAGTTGGCCTGATGCCCCTCTACGCCAACGTCACTCTAGAGCAAGAACTGTTGGATCGCCTTCCTGGATTCAAAGAACGCCTGGAATGGTTTGAGGCCAACCGCCCTGAGCTTGCAAAGAATATGATTTCTCATGGAGAAAAGGAACATAAGCGGCGGATGCTCTGTGTGGTCAAACCCGACAAGCTGCGGCGTATTCTTGCAAAAATGCTGAAGCCGCACGAGTTTCTAGGACCGACGGGAATTCGAGCGCTTTCTCGTTTTCATGCGGATAATCCCTACACATTTGATGTGGATGGCACCATTTATCGAGTGGACTATGAACCAGCAGAGTCCAGCATCGGTCTATTTGGCGGCAATTCTAACTGGCGCGGTCCGGTGTGGTTTCCAACAAACTATTTATTGATTGAATCACTACAGCGCTATCACAACTTTTTTGGCGATCGCTTCAAAATTCAATGTCCTTACGGTTCTGGCCCCGAGATGAATCTGTGGGACGTGGCGACAAAATTAGAAGAGAGAATGATTGGCACATTCCTAAAAGATGAAAACGGTCGTCGGCCCGTGTATGGCAACAACGAGACTTTTCAAACTGATGAGCACTGGCGCGATCATATTCTGTTCTATGAGTACTTCAATGGGGATACGGGCGAAGGGCTCGGCGCTAGCCATCAGACGGGCTGGACCGGGCTAGTGGCTAAGCTGATTCATCAATGCTGCGAGTATAGGGAGAGTGATACCCTGTAGGGACGTGCTAGGTCATTCGCGGCTTCTATTTATCTGTGCTCAGTGTCAGGATCGCGTAGGCGCATGTCTTTCTTTAGTTTTTCTAAGCAGTCTTCTAGCCTGATGACTAGGGTTTCTAGGGTGCGATCGCAACTCAAAAAAGGCGTCTTTCGAGTAATTGAAACAAGCTGAGCACTCAGCTTATCCAATCTTCTTTCTGTGATTTCTTCCGGCAAGCTTTGTCCAAGAGCATTGGAAAAATCATTCATCCTAAAACCATCCAATAGAGCGACTATCGATGATTGTTTCTGTAGATAGGGCCGAATTGGATATTTGAAATCTGTGAAAGAAAGCGACTTTGCTCCGCTAATCACCTGATAGCGATAGGGTAGCTGCACAGAGGCACACCAATCACGCCACTTGAACGGCAATATTCTAGGACTGGTGCGCACAGGTATCCATGGCACTCTTAGCGTGTCGGCCACGATCGCCCCGTGCATTGCCTCACTAATTAGCACCTTGGTTTGTAAGATATCTCCGATCACCTTTTCGACTTCTGCGGTTGGATCGATATAGTGAATACCTGCTCTTTGACAGGCAGTCTCGAACAGCGGCGGAAGACGGTGACGAAAATGGGGCATATAGGAGAAATTATAGAGACGTTCGGCTTCACTCACAGGGGTAAAGTAACGCTTGAGCAAAGCGGCTCCATCTGTGACGGCTGCTGTCATCGGGAGGTTTAGCTGCTGAGCTGAGAGCGGTCCTCGCACGCAGTAAATCTTCCAGTTCGACGGCTGCTGAAAACGAAGGTTTCTACCATACCCAGCGCCTGTACTAAAGCAAGAAACGCTTTCTGCGCCGTCAACCAAATTTGCCGTAGCCTCGTTCAACAGAGTACCAATGCCGATAAAAACGCTCTTATCACATTCATTTAGTTCAGGCAGCAGTCGTGACCACAGCCACGGGTTTAATTCATCCCCGAAGTTTCTTACAGACGACTTAGCCTGGTAGTAAAAGAGTTTCATGAGGCTACGCCCGTAGCATCGGACGCGATACCGAGATAGAGGCTGCTTGCTCATCAGCAGAAGTCCGAAACTGTTCAGAAACAAACAGAAAGTCAGCCTCGATCAAGTCATCTATCGTTCTGAGCTCATTGGAGTAAGATTGAAATAGCGAGAAAGCTGTTTTCTGCTCTAATGCTGCTTTCTCCAAGACAGCTAAGTAGGCTTTGTATTCTGCACTATCATTCCAGTGGTTTTCAGTTTTTACAGCTTCTAGCGTCTTCGTGTAGAAGTCCTCAGTAAATTTGTAGTGCAAGTAAACCATAGAAAAGTCTGCTCTTCTTGCATAGTTCAACAAATGAGAAGACTTCATCTGTGTGCCCCAATGAGCAAAGAACATTGTTTCTTTAGTCAGAAAGCAATTTCGGTTGAAAACTGCTTTGCGAATGCCACCGTAGAAAAACTTCAATTCTGGATGAATGTCTGGCTGAAACTGACGCACGTAGGCTTTTTTGTCTATGCGACTGGTGTCATAGTAGCAAAAAATAGATTTCAAACTCTCCAAGCTTCGAGCTTTAGTTTGTTCTGACAGTTGAATGCCCTCTTTCGAAAACATATCTAGCATCTGTATGCAGACAGCATCGTACTTGTGCTGATCGAGATATGCTAAGACATCTTTTAGCTCTCTGTCTAACGGGAAATGGAGAAATTCGTCTATATCGGCAATGACACACCAATGACCACGCCCGCAGATGTTGATTAGAAAGTTTTTGAAAACATCAAAGTATCTTCTAAAAGGCTTGTGGGAAGAGAGCAGCGTAGTTTGTCCGTTTGACTTGATAATCTCAGTTGTTTTGTCTGTAGAGCCATTGTCTAAAAAGAAAATGTGCCTGAAGCCAAGACCCAGATAGTAGTCGATAAAGGCTTGAACAAGGCTTTCTCCATTCTTGACAACGCATAGTACAACCGCTTCGGACGAGTTCGGCTTTATCCGAATAGGGCCATGTTCGTGCCTGATAGACAGGCGCAGCAGCCAAAGGCGTAGTGAGTTTTTGAGGGGAAAGATAGAAGCACCCACACAGAGCGTTCTAAGAACAAATCTACCAATTCTAACGCTATCCAACGCCTTTACAATTGCACGGGTCTGTTGTTCAAGCATTAGCTCTCTAAGATGGGGAAACAGTGGACTTACTGAAATTCATACGAAGCTTTGACTGCCTAATAGGCTAGCAGGCAGCGCTACTCAGCTATACCAACATAGAAGAGGTCTTCATAGGCTTTTGACCTGAGTGTGGCGATAGCTTCATCTTCTAGTTTGTGAATAGCCTGGAACCATCGAGAAATATTGATAAGCAGCTTCGGCTGTAATTCTCAATCCTAAAAAACTATGAGTTTTGGTTCTACTCTTGATCTCGGTAATTTAGACGGTACAAATGGCTTTAAAGTCGCGGGCCTCAATCTTGGCGATAACTTGGGCAGATCGCTTAGTAGCGCGGGCGACTTCAACGGTGACGGCATTGACGATCTGATCATTGGTGCCCCAGATAGCTATGGCCTGAATGATTCCCTATTTTTCTCAGCGGGCGAAAGCTACATCATCTTCGGCGGTAGCGAGGTCGGAAGCGACGGTAGTTTTGACGTATCCATGCTTGATGGCCGTAACGGATTTACTGTTTACGGCGCGGCAGCGTTGGATTATTCGGGCACGTCTGTCAGCGGTGTGGGCGATGTCAACAATGATGGCTTTGATGATCTGCTCATTGGCACGCCTGGTGCTGACAAAGGGCAGGCGCAGATTCTGTTCGGCGGTAGGCGCTCGAACTTTTTCAATGGGGAGCTAGTTGCAGACCAGATTGACGGCAGTAACGGGTTTACATTTGGGAGCAACGGTAGATTTGGCGAGTCTTTGGGCTCTGCGGTCAGTGGTGTCGGCGATATCAATGATGATGGTATCGCCGATTTTATCGTGGGTGCGCCTAGGGCATTTGCGCAGGGCGGTCGCGGGTTTGATGGCCGCAGCTATGTGGTGTTTGGGGGCTCTGACATCGCTGACGATGGTTTTCTCGGTACGCTCGATCTAGATGGCTCCAATGGGTTCGTGCTGGAGGGGATTAGCGATCTACTAGGCGCTTCGGGTAGCGCGGTCAGCGGGATAGGGGATGTGAATGGTGACGGCGTTAATGACTTTATTGTCGGTGCCGCTGGAGTCGGGCAAGCTGGAGAGAGCTACGTGGTGTTTGGCGGATCTGATGTGGGCAGCGATGGCCAGATCAGGTTGGATAGTCTAGATGGGACTGAGGGCTTTGTGCTGCGGGGCGATCGCACCGCTCCTGTGGGCGGCAATGCCTTAGGTCGTTCGGTCAGCGGCGCAGGCGACGTTAACAACGATGGCATTGATGACTTTATTGTTGGCGCACCTCAGCCAACCAATGGTGGGCCTAACGCAGCGGGCCGCAGCTTTGTTGTTTTTGGCAGCCAGAACCTGGGCAGTACGGGCCTTTTAGAGGTTACTACTGATCTAGATGGCAGCAATGGCTTTGTCATCAATGGCGACAGCGATTTCAGTCAGTTTGGCAACTCGGTCAGCAGCGCGGGTGATATCAACAGCGATGGCATCGCCGATTTGCTAGTCGGTACCATCTTTTCTCCCTACGGTTACGCCGTGTTTGGCAGTGATGATATCGGGCAAAGCGGCTCTCTAGACGTTACGGATCTAAACGGCGACAACGGTTTTCGCTTTTTCGAGCAGTTCGTCAACGCAGGCAAGCAGGTCAGCGGCATTGGTGATCTTAACAATGACGGTATCGATGATTTCATAACAGCAGATCCGGACGACAAAACGGCAGGACTGGCCTATGTAGTCTTTGGGCAGGGTGAGCCACCGGTTGAGCCGCCGGTTGAACCACCCGTTAATCCAACGCTTAGTGTTGAGAAGTTGGTAGATGCTGATGGCGATCGCACCTTTAGCAGTGAAGAGGTCGAGGCTGACGATGGCAAAGTCGTTTTCCAGGTTGAAGTGGTCAACACAGGTGCGGTTGATCTGACGATTAGCGAGGTCGAAGACAGCGCTTTTGGCGAGATGTCTCAGCTCGGTGCGCTAATTGGTCAGACGCTGGCAGCGGGTGAATCTGCGATCGCAACCTACGAGGCAACGCTATCTAGAGCCGATCTCACAACGCTAGGCACTACGGGTGCGGATACGCTCATCGGTCAGCAGACGAGCGTAGTCAATGAAGTAACGGTCTCTGGAATGGCAAACGATCTGACGGCTACAGGCTCTAGTACAGCGACGGTGCTAGTCGATGCCAACGATCTGATCGCTGGCGGCTTGGGCGAGGATACTATCTTTGGCGGCGGCGGTGATGATGTATTGCGCGGCGATCTGAACCTGCGCAGTGCTCAAGTTGGGATTGGAAGTGACGACACTATCTATGGTGGGGCGGGGCGCGATCGCATTGGCGGCAAAGGCGGCAACGATACCCTCTTTGGCGGCGATGACGACGACCAGATCTGGGGCGACGACGGTGATGACATCCTGCGCGGCGGGCTCGGTAACGACATCCTGACGGGCGATGACTTCTCCGGCGGTCAGGGAGCCGATACCTTCGTGCTAGCCGCAGGCGAAGGCACCGACACCATCGTCGACTTCCAAATAGCGCAAGACTTCATCGGACTCGCTGACGGCCTGACGCTAGGATCGCTCTCTTTCCAGGGCGACACGATTTCACTAGGGGAGCAGACGCTGGCTATCTTGACGGGCGTAGACACCACAGCCCTAGCACCAGACAGCTTCGTCATGGTGTAGATACTCCGGCATAAACGCTCTATTGATGATCAGCACCTGATCAGCACCCAGCTCACGCCCCGACCAACCATACTTAGTCGGGGCATTATTTTTCTCAGGCTATTTATCTCTAGTATCTAATTCGGCTGACACGTTGTTCGCGGCGCAAGGCTTTGACTGGATTTCTAAGCGCACAGGCAGTACCTACTTCTGTAGCCCCGCTAAATTAGCAGCTGGGTTCGTGTTGGGTCGCTATCGCATAAGTTACAATTGATAAACCTTTATTGCAAAGATGTAAATTTAAGACATCAGCTAAACCCCGAGACTCCTATGAGCCTTCCCATCCGCAACGTCGCTATCATCGCCCACGTAGACCACGGCAAAACAACACTGGTCGACGCCTTGCTAGAGCAGTCTGGCATCTTCCGTGACAACGAAGCGGTGCCCACCTGTGTCCTTGACTCCAACGATTTGGAACGGGAGCGAGGGATTACTATTCTGTCGAAAAATACGGCAGTTTACTACGGCGACACGCTCATCAATATCGTTGACACCCCCGGCCACGCAGACTTCGGTGGCGAAGTTGAGCGCGTACTGGGCATGGTCGATGGCTGTCTGCTGATTGTGGATGCGAACGAAGGCCCCATGCCGCAGACCCGCTTCGTGCTGAAAAAGGCCCTAGAAAAAGGGCTGCGTCCAATCGTGGTCGTCAACAAAATCGACCGTCCCCGCGCCGATCCCCACACCGCTGTCGATAAAGTATTAGATCTCTTTATTGAGCTGGGCGCAGATGATGATCAGTGCGATTTTCCCTATCTTTTTGCCTCTGGTCTGACTGGCTTTGCCAAAGAGAAAATGGAAGACGAAGATAAAGACATGAAGCCTTTGTTTGAAGCGGTGCTTCATCACGTCGCTCCGCCTGTGGGCGATCCTGAAAAGCCTCTACAGCTTCAGGTAACCACGCTCGACTATTCCGATTATCTAGGCCGGATCGTCATCGGCAAGGTTCACAACGGCACCATTCGTCAGGGCGAACAGTGTGCGCTAGTGAAAGAAGACGGCAAGATTGTGAAAAGCAAAATTACCAAGCTGATGGGCTTCAAGGGTCTGGCGCGGGTTGAAATTCCAGAATCGACTGCGGGTAACCTGGTTGCCGTTGCGGGCTTTGCGGACGCCAACATTGGTGAAACCATCACTAGTGCCACCGATCCACAAGCGCTGCCGCTAATCAAGGTAGATGAGCCGACGTTGCAAATGACCTTTGCGGTGAATGACTCGCCGTTTGCTGGGCAGGAGGGTGATTTTGTCACCTCTCGCCAGCTGCGCGATCGCCTCTTCCGCGAGCTAGAAACCAACGTCGCCCTGCGCGTAGAAACCACCGATTCACCCGATCGCTTTGCCGTTTCTGGCCGGGGTGAGCTGCACCTAGGCATCCTAATCGAGACCATGCGCCGCGAAGGCTACGAGTTCCAGGTGTCTCAGCCACAGGTAATTTATCGAGAAGTGAACAGCAAGCCCTGCGAGCCGTTTGAGCAATTGGTGCTAGACGTGCCCGAAGATGCTGTCGGTGGCTGTATGGAGCGATTGGGCCAGCGCAAAGCTGAGCTACAAGACATGATGGTCTCGGGCGATGGCCGCGCACAGCTAGAGTTTGTCGTTCCCGCTCGTGGACTGATTGGCTTCCGGGGCGAGTTTATGCGAGCTACTCGGGGTGCGGGGATCATGAACCACAGCTTCTTGGAGTACCGTCCTATGTCTGGCGATATTGATACTCGCCGCAACGGCGTGCTGATCTCGTTTGAAGAAGGGGTGGCTACTTTCTACGCGCTGAAGAACGCTGAAGACAGAGGCACCTTCTTTATTGAGCCCGGCACAAAGGTCTATAAAGGCATGGTTGTCGGCGAAAATAACCGTCCTCAAGACCTAGAGCTGAACATCTGCAAGGCCAAGCAGCTCACCAACCACCGTGCCGCTTCCGGCGATGAGCTGGTTCAGCTACAGTCACCGATGGAAATGGGTTTAGAGCGGGCGCTAGAGTATATCGGTCCTGACGAGATGGTAGAAGTCACGCCTGAATCGATTCGATTGCGCAAGGTTGGCAAGAAGAAGCTAGCTAAGCGTTAATCTCTGATTATCTGCGGTAAGTAAAAAAGAATCCCATGCGGTTATTGCTTCCGCGTGGGATTTTTGTATGAGGCTGCTTTTTGATGGATAGGAATGGCCATGGACTTGTTTGAACAAAACCGGCAGCGGTTGATAGCGTCAGAAGCGCCCTTGGCAGCTAGGATGAGGCCGCGATCGCTAGACGAATTTGTCGGACAAGATGCGATCATCGGTCCCGGTCGTCTGCTTCGCCGGGCTATTCAAGCTGATCAGCTCTCTTCACTGATTTTTTACGGGCCACCGGGCACCGGAAAAACAACGCTGGCAAAAGTGATCGCCAATACGACGATGGCCCAGTTCGTAGCAATCAACGCAGTACTCGGGGGCGTCAAAGATATCAGAGAGGCGATTGAGCTTGCTCAAACCCATCGCGGTCAGTTTGGGCGACGGACAATTTTGTTCGTTGATGAGGTGCATCGGTTTAACAAAGCTCAGCAAGATGCGCTGCTGCCCTGGGTCGAAAACGGCACGGTGATCTTGATTGGGGCAACTACCGAGAATCCCTTTTTTGAAGTGAACAAGGCGCTAGTGAGCCGTTCACGGGTATTTCAGCTCAAGCCGCTGAATGCAGGCGATCTGAAAAGGATTGTTCAACAGGCGCTAAGCGATTCGGAAAGAGGATATGGGAAGCAGCCGATTCAAATCGATACTGACGCGCTAGATCACCTGGTGAATGTGGCCAACGGCGATGCGCGAACGGTGCTAAATGCGTTGGAGCTAGCAGTCGAGACAACCCCTGCAAACACTGACGGACAGCGACGAATCACGCTACCGGTGACCGAAGATTCAATTCAGCAGCGGGCCGTACTCTACGACAAAGAGGGCGATGCCCATTTTGATATTATCAGCGCCTTTATCAAAAGCGTTCGCGGCTCCGATCCAGACGCGGCGCTCTATTGGCTAGCGCGAATGGTGTATGCCGGAGAAGATCCGCGCTATATCTTTCGGCGGCTGGTAATTTTGGCCGGAGAAGATGTGGGCATGGCCGATCCCAATGCGGTCGTCGTTGTCACTGGCTGCGCTGCGGCGTTTGACCGGGTGGGAATGCCAGAGGGTCGCTATCCTTTGGCACAGGCGACGCTGTATCTGGCGACTGCTCCCAAAAGCAACAGCGTGATGGCGTTTTTTGACGCGCTGGCGGCGGTCAAGGATGAGCGCGAAGGCGATGTGCCCAACGCCATGCGAGACGCTACCCGCGATAAGAAGGGATTTGGTCATGGGGCCGGGTATTTGTATCCTCACGCCTACCGCGATCATTGGGTGGCGCAGCAGTACCTGCCGGGCAGCTTGCAGGGGCAGGTGTTCTATCAGCCGTCGGATCAGGGCTACGAGGCTGGAATTCAGGTGCAGGTGGCGCGGCGACGAGAGGCTCAGCTAGCGGCGCTGGTGGAAAGCAATAATGAGCGCTCGATGCCAGAAGCGTTGACCTACGGACCGCTGGATCAGCAGCAGGATAAATGGCTACAGCGGGCGACGGGCGTGCTGGGTGAGCAGCTTGGGGGGGTGCGCGATCGCATTTTCACCCGACTCAATCCCCAGCGCCACCACGTCCTGTTAGATCTCAACGCCAGCACGGGCCTCCTCACCTGGGAAGCCGTTCGCCGAGTGCCAGAAGGCGGCGTCTATAGCTGCGCCCAATCGACTAAAGAATATGAAGCCTTAGTTGAACAATCTGAAATGCTTAGTGAGCTAACTAGACCGGTCATTTTGTCGGTCAGTGAGTCTGACTGGTTGATTGCTTTGCAGCAACAAACCATAGAAAAGTCTCGCTTGCTTCCTAGCTTTGACGGCGTGATCGGTCGAAACGTTTTGATGGGGCTGCCTGACAAGCTGAGCGCGATCAGACAGATTAGCCGTCTGACGGCGGCCAAAGGATCTGTTGTTCTTGCAGAATCTGTTCCTCGTTTAGGTCAGCGCTTGTCAAATCTGTTGGATACCCAGGAAACAGAAACAAGATGGTATGAGCAGCTACGCATAGCGGAAGACGACCTGTACAACAATCCAACCGATCCGATGCTGAACTGGGATATTTCCGATTTGCAGCGTGACTTTGAAGCAGTAGGGTTTGAGTGTGAGATTGAACCGGTGACTTTACTCACGCAGCTGACTATTACAACAGACTTGCTAGAACGGTGGCTAGGTGAAGGGAGTAAGTATTGCGATCGCCTAGTCGAGCACGACCTTTTACCGGCTGATATCAACAACATTCGGCAGCAGTTTGTCCGCCAGCTAACCAACCAGACTGTCCAGTGGAGCCGCACTCTGGCTTTCATCCAAGCACGTTTTCACTAAGCAAATACACCCATTCACTACATCGACGAGCAGTAATTGCACGGGTCAATTGTTACTGATTTTGTACATTCTGCTACATTTGGTTACATCGTGGATGCCATTTGGCGGCCAACTCTGAAGGAAAAGTGTGAATATTAGGGTTTTCGGATTTTTTCTAGTGAAATGAAGCCAGAAGGCAATGATCGCTTCGAGCACTTGGCCGCGACTATTTGCCTCACATTCATGACGACCCTCAACATTATTTCCCCAATTATCTTCTTATGCCTGTTTTAAAAGTTGGTATCAACGGATTTGGACGCATTGGCCGGTTGGTCTTTCGAGCGGCAGTAAATAACAGCAACATCGAGTTTGTCGGGATCAACGACTTAGTTCCCCCCGAAACCCTGGCCTATTTACTCAAGTACGACTCTACGCACGGCACCTTTCCTGGTGAAGTAGAAGCCAAAGAGGGTGGCATCCTGGTCAACAGTCACTTCATCCCCTGCACCTCTGTTCGCAACCCGGCAGAGCTGCCCTGGGGAGAACTCGGCGCTGACTACGTGGTAGAAGCAACCGGCCTATTTACAACGCATGACACTGCCAAAGCTCACCTCAGCGCAGGTGCCAAGCGGGTGATTATCTCTGCGCCTACCAAAAGCCCAGCTGAAATACAGACTTTCTTGGTCGGTGTGAACCACAAAACATTTGATCCCGCGAGCGATCGCATTGTTTCCAACGCCAGCTGTACCACCAACTGCCTAGCGCCGATCGCCAAAGTCATCAACGACAGCTTCGGCCTAGCAGAAGGCTTGATGACCACAATCCACGCCGCAACAGCGACACAGCACACTGTAGATAGCCCCTGTAACAAAGACTTGCGCAGCGGTCGAGGCGCTGGCCAGAATCTAATCCCAGCCTCTACCGGTGCGGCTAAAGCGGTGACCTTAGTTCTGCCGGAGCTAGCCGGTAAGCTGACTGGCATGGCCGTACGAGTTCCCACCCCTGATGTCTCAGTCGTGGATCTCACCTTCCGCACCGAAAGACCTACCAGCTACGCAGAAATCTGCGAGCGGATGAAAGATGCGGCTCAAAACGAACTGCGCGGTATCTTGGGCTATACCGAAGAGCCCCTAGTCTCGTCCGACTTTACTGGCGATCCCCGCTCTAGCATTTTCGATGCCAAAGCAGGCATGGAACTCAATTCCCAGTTCTTCAAGGTGCTCTCTTGGTACGACAACGAGTGGGGCTATTCCAATCGGGTGATGGACCTGATGCTCTACATGGCTCAGACAGAAGGCATCCTTACCACTGAGCCCCTGATGGCCAGCAGCATCGTAGCCGCTCTGTAGTCATGCACCGCTCAGCCTGAAGTCGATCTTCTTCAGGCTGGTCAGTTCAAAAGGGTTCTGCCTTCGACCAGTGCTACTGCCCGACCCAGGGCACACCCGCTAGATCGGCAAAGTCAACGCTGCGTTCTGCTTTATCCAGCTCGTTGATCCGACTTTTCTCGGCGACGATCTGTTTTTGATAGCCAGCGTGAATTTCAGGCGTTTCTGAAAAATCGCCCGCCTGCCAAAGTTCCAGCAGTCGCCGGTAGCGCTTTTCGCACATGTTACGCTCTAGGCACGCGATCGCAGCTCGAATCACCAAGGGCTCACGCACGGTGTCTATCCGCGTTTTTTCATCTAAATACAGCAGATGATGCACCTGAGAGAGCGGCCCGGTCGACTCCGCCGAAAAATTGCGCAGCGTTTCAAGCATGGTCACAGCAGGCGTACCTGCGACCACAGGATCGAGAGAATTATCTTGGGCATCCCCCTCTATTTGAGCTAGCTCGGTGACCATCCGCCACAGCGCCCGGTGATGAGAAAAGCTAAAGCCCAAGTCGCGAGTGTCCAAGCCGTTGATAATCGTCTGACGATGCTCAGGGCAGTGAATATAGATTCGCAGTAGCGATGCCTCTGCCTCTTCTAAAAAGCTGCGGTTGAGTATCTTGGTATCGTGCTTTTTGCTGCTTTTTTCGTCTTGTTTGCCAGGGTTGCGACGCTTACGCCGAACCTGAGCCAGCAGGTTCTCGGCCAGCAAAGGCACAATTCGGCCATCGCCTTGACTGAATATTTCGGCGCAGTGGCGAATGTAGTGCGTCCGGGTATCGGCATTGGCGATATCGCTCAGCAGCGTGACAATCGACTGAGAGCACTGCTGAAACTGATCGGCCTGCTTCAAATCCGCATCGCTGACGATTTTGTTAATCTGCCAGTCAAGCCACAGCGGCGCGGAATTGGCCAGGGCGAGATAGTCTTCAGCCGGATGCAGCCGCAGATAGTCGTCGGGATCTTTGCCATCAGGAATATTGAGAACACGTAGCTGCACATCACCTCGGTAGGCCATGTCTGCGACTTCTCCAATCGCTCGCTCAGCCGCTTTGACACCCGCCGCATCCGCGTCAAAGTTAAAGATGATCTGCTTGGATTCGGTATAGCGCAGCAGCAGCTTAACCTGCCCCGCATTCAAAGCGGTACCCAGCGCAGCTACCGCATTGGTAATACCGGCTGCGTGCAGGGCGATCACGTCAAAATAGCCTTCGACCACAATCGCCTGATCTTGCTTGGCGATCGCAGCTTTCGCCTTATCGAGCCCGTACAGCGTTTTGCCCTTGTCAAACAGCTCTGTCTCAGGCGAGTTCAAATACTTAGGCTTGGCCTCTGCTGTCAGTCCGCGCCCGCCAAAGCCGATCAGCCGATTTTGGACATCGTGAATGGGGACCATAATGCGATCGCGAAACCGATCGTAATAACCCGTCCCTTCCTTCCTCGGGACAGTTAGACCCGCCTGCTCAACTAGCCCTACCGGATAGCGCTTTTGGTCCACAAGATAGCCATACAGCGTCTGCCAGCCCTCTGGCGCATAGCCAATCTGAAAATGCTTGATCGTCTCATCGCTTAGCAGCCTTTCATCACGCAAGTACGCCAGCGCCTGCTCTCCGTCCGGCTGAAACAAAGCGTGCTCATAGAACTTTGCTGCCACTGCCACAATTTCATATAGCTGTTCTCTGAGCGTCAGCTTTCTTTGCAGCTCCTGCTGCTGTGCGGGCTCTGTCGTTTTCACCGGCACCTGATAGCGCCGAGCTAAATCCAGCACCACATCCGCAAACGAACGCTGCCCTAGCTCCATCAAAAACTTAAACGCATTTCCCCCCGCCCCGCAGCTAAAGCAGTAGTAAAACTGCTTCGATGGACTGACGCTAAAGCTAGGCGATTTGTCATCGTGAAAGGGACACAGCCCAACGAAGTCTTTGCCCTGCTTTTTTAGGACGACTTGCTCGGAGATGATGTCGACGATATCGGCTCGCTGGCGAACGTCGTCGATGGTGTCAGGATGGATATGGGGGTTGCCCATGGAGAATTGGGGATGGGGAAAGGGGGAAACTTGGTGTGGGTATTGTAGAGCTTTTTGGAACTGAAAACGCTAGAGATGGCGTTGAGCATTCAACTAAAGGGTTATGTGCGCTAGATACAGCTTTTGTGTGCTCAGCCTTGTGTCGATTCGGCTGACAGGCTGTATCCTGCGCCATATCAACAGCTCATACCGATTTAAGTACATATTAACTAGTTTAGGTCGACTGCGATCATCTGCGTCGAGGCTTGGTAGCTCAGGCGGAAGTAATGTTATTGTGGAGATGGCTCGGACCCATGCAGTTACAACGCCCAAATCTTGTCAGGACCGGAAGGTAGCAGCAATACGGGATGCTTGTGATAGGCGTGGACTTCGGGCCTCTTTACTTTTAAAGGTCTATTCGCGAAAGGAACTTGATTCGGATTTGCTCACCTGTTGTGGGCGGTTTAAGCGGTGGTTATTTGATGAATGGCTATCTATCCTAGAAACATCAAACTCTTCAACCGACTACTTTTCTTAAACCCACTTTTCTTGAACTAGCGAGGCAATTATCTCATGGCAGGCTTTGGTGACTTAGTACAAAAGGCTTTTTACCTGGGCGTGGGCATCGCTTCGTATGCGCAGGAAAAGGCGGGCGGTGCGTTTGGCGATCTGCGCGGACAGGCTCAAAAGCTAGTCGATGAGCTAGTTGCCCGGGGCGAGCTGACCACCGAAGAAGCTCAAACCATGATGAATGAGATGGTAGAAAGAGCCCAAGAAGCAGGACGCTCAGAAGGCGAAGCGCCTATCGCTACAAACAGGGACGCTACAGCCTCTAGCGGACCCCGTCAGATTCAAATTTTGGATGACGATGCCTCTACCGAAGAAGAGCGACAGGCCGAAGCCTTACGCAAGGAAGTAGAAGCTTTGCGCAATGAGCTAAAGCGGCTCAAATAACCTCAGCCGAGCTTTAAATTGATTGCGCTCGAATTGATAAGGAGATAGAAATGGACGATTGGCAAAAGCAGTTCCAAGACAGGCTCAACGCCATAGCCGATGAGCTGGCTAAAGAAACTAGCGAATTCTTTGAGGAAGTGTCTAGAGAAACGGCTAAAGAAACTGAAAAAGTCGCTGACCAACTGATTGAAGCGTCTAGCCTGGTAATAGACGAGATAGATAGAGTCGTTGGACCTACCGTTAGAAACTGGAGTGACCAGATAGATCAGTCGCTAGAATCCGGGTTTTTCTATCTAGATCAGCACCTCACGCCCTGGATAGAAGAGGTCACTGCTCCTATTAGCCGTACGGTCAATCCTTGGCTGCAAAATCATCCTACCTGCGTAGGCTGCGTCAACTATCACGGCATGATGTATGGTGACGAGATGATGGTCTGTGCCATGCATCCCTATGGTCCCGAAACGGAGAGCTGTCGCGATTGGGAATCGGTTTGGCCAGAGCCTCAGTCAAAAGACTAGGATGATCCCTACAAACTAGACTTCAGCAGCGGATAGAAGTGACCGACTGGCCCTTGACCTTTGCCGATAGAGAGTGAGTGCCTGAGCGCCTGCGTAACGTAGTGCTTGGCTGCGGTGACGGCGATGAAGGGCGATTTGCCCTTGGCGAGGTTGGCTGCGATCGCACTAGAAAGCGTACAGCCAGTCCCATGCGTATTCGGCGTATCTATTAGCTCAGTCCTCAAGGTCTCTAGCCGTTCACCGTCAAACCAAACGTCTACGCCTTGCAGCTCATTGTCAAAGCCGCCGCCTTTCACAATCACAGCTCCAGGACCGAGGGCATGAATTTTTTGTGCGGCGATCTGCATCTCGAATAGCGTACTGATCTGCATATTAGCCAGGATCTGGGCCTCGTAGCGGTTCGGTGTCAACACCGTGGCTAGGGGTAGTAGCTGACTAGTAAGCGCCGCGATCGCACCCTCATCAATCAGCTTGGCCCCTGTCCGAGAAACCATCACCGGATCGACCACAAGCCGATCAATCGGCTGCGTACTCAAATAGCTCGCCACCGCCTCAATAATCGCCTGATTCAGCAGCATCCCCGTCTTCGCCGCCTGCACACCAATGTCGACTATGACCGCTTCAATTTGAGCAGTCACCGCCTCAGGCGGCAGCGCATCTACACGGGCAACCCCAACCGTGTTTTGCGCGGTCACACAGGTCAGCGCACTCGTACCATGCACCTGATGAAACGCAAACGTGCGCAAGTCGGCCTGAATACCCGCACCCCCACCGCTATCAGAGCCCGCGATCGTCAGTGCAACTGGAATCGAAGTCTGGTGATTGGCTAGATGACTGAGCGGAGTCGAAGTCATCGATTCCGACGACGCTGCAAGAATTCAGGAATATCCAAGTTAGGTGAAATCACTGGCTGATTGCTGACTTCTTCGGTCGATTCTTCTTCTGAAGCTGAATCAGAAGAGGTATCTGGCGTCGGACTAGAAGTCCGCGTCATCGGCATCACCTTGGCGCTGGTCATCGAGGGAATGCTACGGCTCTCCATGCTAAAGCCAGTAGCAATCACGGTAATGCGAATCTCACCTTGGAGGCGATCGTCAATCACCGCACCAAAGATAATGTTTGCGTTGGGATCAACCGACTCGTAAATGATCTCAGCGGCCTGATTGACCTCGTGAAGCGTCAGGTCGCTGCCGCCAGTAATGTTAAAGACCACGCCGCCCGCGCCGTTGATCGAAGTTTCTAGCAGTGGGGAAGAAGTGGCCGCGATCGCCGCTTCCCTAGCCCTAGACTTACCAGATCCGACCCCGATACCCATCAGCGCCGAACCGGCATCCGCCATCACCGCTCTAACGTCTGCAAAGTCAACGTTCACCAGACCCGAGATCGTGATGATATCCGAAATGCCCTGAACGCCCTGGCGCAAAATGTCGTCAGCCACTCGAAACGCCTCTTGAACCGGCGTCTGCTCAGAAATCACAGACAGCAGCTTGTCATTCGGAATGATAATCAATGTATCGACAGAGGCCTGTAGCGCCGCAATGCCGCTGTCGGCTTGAGACGTTCGCCTGCGCCCTTCAAAGGTGAACGGGCGCGTAATCACACCTACTGTCAGCGCTCCGGCTTCCTTGGCGCACTCAGCCACGATCGGAGCCGCTCCCGTTCCAGTCCCGCCACCCATACCGGCAGTAATAAAGACAAGATCAGCGCCTTCTACAGCCTGAAAGATTTCGTCTCGCGATTCTTCAGCCGCCTTTTGGCCGATTGAAGGGTTGCCGCCTGCGCCCAAGCCTCTAGTCAGCTTTTGCCCTAGCTGCATCGCATTGGTCGTGCTCGAATAGGTCAGCGCCTGCGCATCAGTATTCACCGTCCAAAACTCAATGCCCGCTAGCCCGCTGTCAATCATTCGATTGACGGCATTACAGCCACCGCCGCCGACGCCGATCACCTTAATTCTTGCAACGCTGCTTGGTACTATATCTCCACTCATCGGCCCTTCCGCTGACAGCGCACTGCCATTACTAGCTGCAGTAACTGATTGTACACCTGACCCATCGTTCGCATAAGAATTTGTGTGAGGGGATGCGTTATTCATAGGGTGAGCTGATGATTTTCTTTGGTATGTATAAGTAGAGAACAAAGCTGCTATCCTTCTACCTTTCCTCTAGGGGAAGATTTCCTCTAGGGGAAGATTATAGAGTCAAACAGCGGCAATCACCGAACTCAAACGGGAAATGTTTAGCTTGAGTGTATGTGAAGTTTAGAAAGACAGCGCAACTGACTGTATTTTCTTTACCTGCGTCGAATTGAGACAACTATAGGGGAACTTGCTTAAAAAGCCAAGTTCTGCGCTAACTTTGCCGTTTTGGTGTCAGCAGCATCAGCACTATCGCTGCTCTGTACCACTACAAAATCGACACCACTACAAAATCGACGCTAGCAAACGTCTAGAAGGACTGCCCAGCTGCCTGCAAGATCTCTACCACTGGATTTTCGGGGTCTTTAATGTCGATGAAGGCAACTTTTTCAGGATTGACTTCCTGGTTGAGCGATCGCATCTGATCGAGTGCGGCTAGCTGCGCCGAAAACTGCTCGCCAAACGCACCGACATGTACGGATCCTAAATCACTTTGCAAAATCAAATTATTCGGATCGCTCCAGTTAATTGCAGAAATCTTAACAGGGCTACGCTGAATTTCTTGATAGATCACCTGCCAGGCTCCCTCATAGCCGGGTCGCATTCCTTCCACCGTGAGCGCGGGAGGTGTCACCTCTGCGCCCAATTCAGAGAAGGTATTACGGGGCATCCAGTAGCCTTGAGCATCGATCAGGCCAGGCTCTTGGAAGGGCTGGGGCTGATGCGGAATGGTCTGAACGGGCTGGGCTTTGTTGGGTAGTGCGATCGCCACTGGCTGACGCTCTGTCACGCGCACATGCAAACCCGGTGGAATCAGTCGCCGACTCACCACTGCTGATTCAATCGAAGCCTCATCTGTCAGCGCTTGTGCCAATTCATCTGGCTCGACTTCGAGCAGCGTCTGCGGATATGGCACGCTCAGCACCCCCCGCACGCTCTCATCCGAGAGTAGCTGATTGTCACTGACCTCTATCTGCTCATCGCTGCGCAACAGCCAGATTGGAGAGGTCGCTAGCCATACCATTCCACCCGCAAAACCGATCATTGCCAGCGATCGCCAGACCCGCTGATAGAACTTTACCTTGCGCTTGATCTTCAGCTGTCGTCTCCGCTCAGCCAAATCATCTACTTTGGGTGCGCTCATACCCTGAACGATGTCATGTGAAGGAAGCATAGTTTTCAATCGAAGACACACCGTAAGCGGTTCATGTGCAGAGCTAAGGGGTCAAAGCTATAGAAATAAGATGCACGTAAAACTTTACCCTAGGTTGATTTTTTTGGGGCAGTTAATTTAGCGACCACTCACGCCTCAAGAAATCAAACCACTGACGTGCGATCTCCCCATCCGTAAATGGGACGCTGATCGTCCTTCCTTCTTTCAAAGCAAAGCCCAGCGCAAATCGGCCCCGACTCGGCGGCTGGTCTGGATCAATTTTTTGACCATTCACCTCCATACACAACCGCTCTACTTGAAGCAGATTCAAAGTTTCCGTCTCCACCACTCCATTGCGCGTCGGCAGTCCCCACGTCAGCTGATCCCCTTGCTGCCCTAGCACCGCATAGATATCGAACTTGGCCCGCTCAAACTGAGCCGCCCACTGCTTGTAAACCTCAACTTTTCGGTATTCGTTCCAGCCAGCCCAAGTCAGCCCAATGAATACAGCCAACAGCGGCAACCACAGCAAACCCCTAACCACGATGCGTCCTCAACAGATGCGTTCTCAACAGATGAGTCCTCAACATAAGTGCCTCGATAGAAATAGCGCCTCAATAAAAGTGTTAACTCTTACAACGAATACACTTGATTCTGACATCTTCCCATCCATCTTCGTGAAATGATGAGAACCAGATAGATGCCTGCTATCTTTTGCGCGCTCCCATCTGTACTCAAACCAGAATTAAGAGCGCATTACGTACAGGTACCTATTGTCATCAAATCTTTTTGGAGAGCGTAATAAATGCTGTCTTTAGTCGCTGCTGTGGGCACAGTCCCTCATACCCCCGAGTGGGGTCCAAGCGTTGCCCTAGTCATGATTGTCTGTAATCTCATTGCCTTTGCCATCGGCAAGCAAGTGATCCAAATTCCGGATGCGGAGCCTGCTTCTGGCATGTTTCTAGGACTGGGCTTGCCTGCGCTGCTAGGAGTCACTAGCCTGGGTCACTTAATTGGCGCTGGCGCTATTCTTGGTCTAGCAAATATTGGCGTTCTGTAACTTTACGGTCTGTAGCTCTACGGTCTGTAGCTTTACGGCCTGTAGCTTTATAGAGCGATAGCCGAACAAGATAGAGCGATAGCCGAACAAGATAGAGCGATAGCCGAACAAGTTAGGCCAAACAAGTTGGATAGTCCAGAAAATAGCCCAGCTTTGGCAGCAGCTTAGTTTCCAAGGCTGGGCTATTGACGCATTTGCGCCGTTCCTACGTTGCCTCCTCTAATACGGTCTGCAACCGCCGCCGAAACTCTCCCTTCGGATGGCCGCCTTTGATTTCGCCTACGATCTCGAACTCACCCTCTGGATCATCGCAGACGATGTATGTCGGCCAGCCCATGTCGGCCTTCTCTGGGTACTGGCTCAGTAGCACCTGACGGTACTTGCGATAGGTGGCCGTATCTTGCATCTTGATGTTCACAAAATCCAGAGACAGCTCCTTTGCCACCTTTTCATCATAGAAAGACATCTTGTGACAGATACCGCAGTCCTCAGACGAGAATTTCAAGACAGCTAAAGGCATGGGTCATACACTAAATTAGAGGACCCTTTTATCTTCTCTTGCCCCCCTCATGATTGCAATCTACCCTGGTAGCTTTGATCCCATCACGCTAGGCCACCTGGACATCATCACTCGCAGCAGCAAGCTGTACGAGCGCGTGATTGTCGTTATCTCTCGCAATCCAGGCAAGAATCCCCTTTTTTCAGTCGAAAGAAGGCTCGCGCAGATTCGCCAGGCCACTGAGCATCTCGGCAATATCGAAGCTGATAGCTTTGACGGCCTGACAGTTTCCTATGCCAAAGTGCGTCAGGCTCAGGTGCTGATTAGAGGACTGCGAGTGCTCTCTGATTTTGAGAAAGAGCTGCAGATGGCGCACACCAATAAGACGCTTTCTCACGAAATCGAAACTGTGTTCCTGGCGACTTCTACCGAGTACGGTTTTTTGAGCAGCAGCTTGGTCAAAGAAATCGCTAGCTTCGGTGGGCCGATTGATCACCTAGTGCCTATGCACATTGCCCAGGATGTTGAAGAATGTTATGAGAAGAACAGACGTTAAGAACGCACTTTATTCAATAATATAAAAAGGGAACACCAAAAACAGGTTGACGATAGCCTATCGGCAAAAGCCGCAGCCTACCGGCGAAAGTATGGCTAGTTTCGGATGCTTCCGCAGGCTAGCTGATCCGTTGACCGCTTTGCGCCTGCAAAACACCTGCTCTTGCGATCGCAAGGGTTGCACTCATTGAATTCTACTCATTGAATCAGGTGTGGAGCAAAGGGGCGAACGCTCTGTCTACCTCTTGAAGATCTCTTACCGAAAAATTTTGTGAACACTTCTGCAAACGGCGAATATTACCAAGCTCCGGCCTCCGAGCGTTTCAGCATTCAGCAAGAGCTAGATCGCATTGAGGAAATCGTACTTGAAAGCCCAAGGGTACCGCTTTCAGGTAAGACGATGGTGTCCGAAGATGAGCTGCTCGATCAGCTAGATGTGGTCCGGGTCAATTTGCCTGCGGCCGTTCAAGAGTCAGTGCAAATTGTTCAGCAGCGCGAAGAAATTTTGATGGAGGCGGAGCAGTACGCCCAGGAAATCATCACGTCCGCAGAAAAGCAGGCGGCAGCTATCCTTAATGAGATGGCAATTATCCGTCAAGCTGAGTCTCAGGCGGCGCAGCTAAGAGCTCAGACGGAGCAGGAATGCGCGGCGCTTAGAGGGCAGACCCTAGGTGAAATAGAGCAACTGCAAACCCAGGCCCGTAAAGAGTGGGAAGAAACGCGCACTCGCACTGTGAATGAAGCCAAGACCATTCAAGAAGATGCTGACACCTATGCCGACCAGGTGCTGGAAAATATGGAGCGTCAGTTTATGGAAATGCTGCACATTCTGCGCAATGGGCGTCAACAAATCCAGGGGGGCCAGTCGCTAGATACAGAGACGACCACGCCTCAAGCGCAAATCAATCCCACTACGGGAGCAGCTCGCCCGGCGACCCGTCGTGAAGCTACGCCGGTAAGAGCGCTGCCAGAACGTCCTCCTCTTCAGCGGAATCCTGGCAATCGTTCATGATCGGATACGTCAAAGGGATTTTGACCGATAGTCAAAAGCTGCCCAATGGTCGGGTGATTGTGACGGTAGAGGCGAGCGGCGTGGGATATGATCTACAGGTGAATCCACGAGCGCTTAGTCAGCTACCGCAGATCGGGGATTCGGTTAGAATTTTTACCCACTGGCAAAGTCGAGAGGATTTGCAGGTGCTGTTTGGCTTCACAAGCAGAGCTGAGCGGGATGCGTTTCGGCTGCTGATTTCGGTGAGCGGGATTGGTCCGCAGATGGGGATGTCGCTGCTAGATGCGCTGGGACTCAATGAGCTGATTCAGTCGGTGGTGAATGGCAATGCGCGGGTGCTGACTCGGACACCGGGCGTGGGGAATAAGACGGCTGAGAGAATTATTTTAGAGCTGAAGACGAAGCTAGGTGAGTGGCGATCGCATTCTGGAATCGTGGCACCGACGAGTGGGCCGGTATCGGCGGTGCAAGAAGATGTGGAGATGATGCTGGTTGCACTAGGCTATAGCAACAGCGAAATCAGTAAGGCGCTGGTAGCTGTAGGGAAAGGAGCAGCGCTGAGCAAGAGCGCTGACGCAGAAGATTGGATTAGAGAGGCGATCGCATGGCTAAGCCGATAGAGTCAGCTCACAAAGAACTGCCTACTCGATCGCAAAGGACCGAGTAGGCAGCTAGAAAGGTATGAAAAAGGAGTCGGCAATCGCAAAGTGATAGACGCTACAGCCTAAAAAGACTACTCAGCCGTTGCAGGCTCAGACACTTCATTCTCTGGAGCAGGCTCTGCGGCAGGTTCTGGGGCAGGCTCTGCTGGGGCGGCGGGTGCTTCGTTAGTGATATTCACATCAGGTGCTTTGACTTCTGGCACTTGAATATTTACATCTGGGACATTCACATCAGGTAGGTTAATAGCAGGCGCGGAAGATTCCCTTTCAATAACGGTGGTTTCCTTCTCGACGGTTTTTTCTTTTTGAATTTGAGGAACCGCGACTGGGACTACGTCCGTGCGATCGCCCATCAGGAAATAAATCGCCGCCCCAGCACCTGCTGCCAATAGCGCAATACAAAGCCCAAAGACCATGCCACTGGCCGCATTGTCGTTAGCACGGGCCTGTGCAACCGCACGTTCTTGGCTTCTGACGCCACCCTGCACATAGTTTTCGTCAGTGCGACCTTGTACATAGCCGTCATGGCGAGCGACTTCTGCGGGCGTTGGCTCTCTGCCAGTGACGCCGTCTGGAGGCTGGTTGGAAAGGTTGTCGTTAATAGCCATAGTGGTCATATCTCCAAATTGATGGTTAAGCAGCTCTTATCTCTCAAAGCTTGAACTTTTCTAGCCTGTAGAAAAGATTGTCTATAGAAACAGAAAAGAATTAAAAACTGGCGTCCTAATTGTGCCCGATAGTCATAAAGTAAGCGCTTCTCTCCTATCGGACATCCGCAAGAGTAACAAGGTATGAAAATGAACTCGCTCTTTCTTAAGAAAGAGCTTTTGTGAAGCAGTTGTAATCAATCCTTATCGGTTTTTTGAAGGTTGAAACAAGAACTAAAAACTCTTGTTAAACGAGTGCTAAAGCAGCAAGGAGAAAGCTCAAGGCTATCAGGCTATGCCAGTGTAATTAGCCAGTGTGATTACTGAAGTTCAAAGCTCGAAAAGCGTTGACAAAGCAACTGCTCAACAACTGCTGAGCTTAGCTTAGTTGCAGTAGTGGCTAAATCAAGAAAAATGTCTCTATATCATTTCTAATGTCAATTTAGCGGCCATTTTTTGAGCTTTTTGTTTACTAGGCCCTTGACCACGACCGTAGGGTTTACCCTCAATTTGAACTTCTATAATGAACTCTTTGGCATGGTCAGGACCAAGACTGCTGATTTCTACGTACTCGGGAACACTTCCCATTTTGCTTTGGACCCATTCTTGTAGACGAGTCTTATCATCTTTTACGCCTGCTTCTGCCGATGCTGCGATCGCCCTCTCAAACATCGGAACGACATAGTCCTTTACGGGCTGCACATCCCGTCCCACATCCAAAAAATACGCGCCGATTAGCGCCTCAAACGCGCTACACAGCAAACGAGCGCTCGCACCTTCCTTTTCGGCTCCTTTCCCTAACCGTAGACACTTATCTAACCTTAGACTTTGGGCAAAGTGATACAGCTGAGGCTGATCTACCAGTGACGCCCGCATTGGCGTTAGATCACCTTCGGACCTGTCCGGAAAGCGAGCATACAGATAGTCTCCACTGATAAAGGTCAAAATCGCGTCGCCTAGGAACTCCAGTCGTTCATTATGCGCCACCGGAATCGGTTGCTCATTGGCAAAAGACTTGTGAGTCATTGCCTGCTGCCAGAGCGCAGAATCTTTGAAGGTAGGAAGCGAGAATACTGTCATCCGAATTTCTCTTGTGCTGGTTGCTCTAGGATTGAGTCATCAGCCAAGCCTGAACGCCATCTGCGAGTGTTCTGACTAATTCTCGCTGAGAGGCGTCGTCGGTAATCCACTCAAACTCTTCTGGATTAATCATAAAGCCCAGTTCCAACAGTACTGAGGGCGCGACTGAAGGCCGAGTCAGCGCCAGATTATTCCAGAAGACGCCATAGGAGTCGCGACCTAAATTGCTCACAAGATAGTCGTGCAAAAAGGTAGCCAAATCGTGGGCCTGTGGGTAGTACCAAAAAGTCCCAATTCCCGCTGTGTCTAGCGCATTACCAGCATCGGGCAGCGCATTGTAGTGAATACTCAGCGCCATTGTGGGTTCTGTTGCATCGATAATCTCTACGCGATCGGCAGGAAAGAGATCGTCGTCGCCTTCGCGAGTCATGACGACGCTAGCACCACGGCTTTCTAGCTCGTCTCGCAGCAGTTTAGAGACAATTAAGGTGACATCTTTTTCCGGATAGCCCGTGGGTCCACGAGAACCAAAATCTTCATTGCTGCCGTGCCCTGGATCCAACAGAATAGTCGTACCGCTTAAGCTGTTGTCAGGGCTGTTGCCTGGTGGAGCGTGTCGCAAAGAGAGAATTAAACTAGTGCCCTCGTAGCGGGTTTTATATCCCCACTGCTGCGGTTCTTTGAAGTGGAAAACAAACTCAGCGCTATTAGTCAGCAGCGGATGAAAGTCCATTCGCTCTACAACCGGATCGTTGGAGAAATAAATAGTGTCTGTCTGCGGCGTGGTGTTGTGCAATGTCAAAGAGAGAGACTGAGTGTCTTGTTGGATCGTGATTGGAACAGGCGTTTGTAGTGGAAAAACAACTTCTGTCCAGTCTCCTACCTGGCGAGCGCTGACGCCCCTCATGATGCTGTTTGGAGGAGCGGAGGCGCTGCTGACGGTGGTTTCAGACTCTTTTATCCAGCCGCCGTAGTCGAGTCTGAGCCATTCACCCTCGCGTCCGGTCACAGCGGCGCGAGTGCCTGCGGGCAGCGGCGTAATTCTCGAATAGTCGGTGCTAGGGCCGACGCGGGCAACGCCATGAGGGGAAGTCACTTCTGCCACTTCTAAACTGGTTGGAGAAAGAATGCTGACTTGACCAAGGGCTGTAGCGGTAACTGTTTTACCCTCAGCTCGGAGGGTGAAGCGAGGCGCATCTAGGGCTCCAACGCGATCAGAGGTGGTGCAGCCTGCGTATTCGGTGGCGCTACCGTTAGTTCCTGAGCTGACAGGATCTGTTTGGTCGGTCAGGACGGCGGAGTTAGGTGGCAGCTCGATGCTTGATTGTGGGGTAAGGCTGATGGTCTGCTTGCCTAGACTAGCAGATACGGTAGCGTTTGTAGGCGCGATCGCACTCAAACAAATCAGCTCTCCCGGCATCCGCGCAATATCTTCAGCAGGCATCAGCGACCCCTCAGCAAAATTGATCCCGTCTGGCAGCACCGGATCTGTTGAAACCCGGTTGATAGTCAGCGTCAAGCTCTCGTCACCTTGAGTCAAAGTGAATGTATTTTCGCCAAGCGCTAGCGGCAGAGTCGGGGCAAAATGTCCGTCGCCGCTGCGGTTTTCGATGACCTGGCCGTTGATCGTGACGGGGGCATTCGGATCAGCAGTGCCAATAAAGAAAATGCGATCGGCTACTGTCTGATGCTCGACAGGTGGATAGGCGACGAACAGACTGCCGGGAGAAGACTGCGTGGGGGATTGGGCAATGTCAGTGACTGATTCTGCAACGGGTGGCGTTTGGATGGGTGCTTGGGCGATCGCTGGGCTAGACAAACAGAGCGTGACCAGTCCTAGAGCGCTTCTTAATGTATTGAGAACAGCGCGATCACAAAAAACACCCACAAACCCACTCCTTGAGAATAACCGCATCAAAAACAAAATTTGATGCATTCTACCCTAGTATTTCAGTCGATAGCGCTTCAGCAATAGTTAGTATGCCAGTTGTTGCAAATTAGCCCGGACAAGGATGACTAGCTAAAAATTTGCGCCATGCGACACGAAAAATTAGGAAGTAAGGGCGATGTGATCGTATCGGTCAGTGATAGTGTCGCCGTTAAAACTAACTGTAGATTGTCACGCCGATAGACAGCGAGCTCTTTCGAGAATCGATCGGCTATCCAGTATTCTTGAACACCTTGCACAGAGTAAAGCTTAAGCTTGGCTTCTCGATCCCGCCGAATATTTTGCTCGCCAGCAGAAAGCACCTCAACTACAAGTTCAGGCATTTTTGTCAAATGGCCAGCGTCATCTACCCCAGACTCAAACTTCTCTTTCGAGATCCACACCACATCTGGAATAACGTTATCGGCATCAGACAAAATCACACCCGGCGCGAACAGAGCCTTCCCTAAGCCTGACTGCTTCGACCAAAGGCTGAGAGCACTGCATATTTCATGAGCGATCTCTTGATGCCTGAAGTGGGGAGATCTGGTCACAAACAGCTCTCCGTCAATAATCTCGTAAGTGCTCCACTCATTGCGCGGTAGCACTTCCAAGTCTCGTATATTCCATTTAACTTTGGATACCGATCGACCAACCATGATTTTCATCCTCCAAAGCAATCTCGACGAAGAAAAATCAACATCCGTTTGCATTCTATTACTTATGGCACAATTGACGAGTTGCGCCTGAGCCCTGTAAAAAAGTCCATGACCAAATTCGTCTTTGTTACCGGCGGTGTCGTATCTAGTATTGGCAAAGGCATTGTGGCCGCCAGTCTAGGACGGCTACTCAAATCGCGCGACTATTCGGTGTCGATTCTAAAGCTCGATCCCTATATCAACGTCGATCCTGGCACGATGAGCCCGTTTCAGCACGGCGAAGTATTCGTCACCGAAGACGGCGCAGAAACGGATCTAGACCTCGGCCACTACGAGCGCTTCACCGACACGTCCATGTCACGGCTTAATAGCGTCACCACAGGCTCTATCTATCAGTCAGTGATCAACAAAGAGCGACGCGGCGACTATGATGGCGGCACCGTTCAGGTGATTCCTCATGTCACCAATGAGATCAAATCGCGAATTCACCGGGTGGCCCGCAACCGCAATCCAGACGTAGTGATTGTAGAAATTGGCGGCACTGTCGGTGATATCGAATCCTTGCCGTTTATGGAGGCGATTCGTCAGTTCAAGCAGGATGTAGGTCCACACGATGTGCTGTACATGCACGTCACCCTGATTCCCTGGATTCCCGCAGCGCATGAGCTGAAAACAAAGCCTACTCAGCACTCGGTCAAAGAACTGCGCTCGATCGGAATTCAGCCAGATATATTAGTATGCCGAAGCGAAAGGCCGTTAAGAGAAGAACTGCGGCAGAAGATTTCTAGCTTCTGCAATGTGCCGCTTCCTCGCGTGATTCAGGCGCTAGACGCACGCAGCATTTACGAAGTGCCGCTGTATATGGAGAAAGAAGGGCTAGCTGAGCAGACGTTAGACTTTTTGCAGCTAGAGCAGCGATCGCCCGATCTGACCAAGTGGATGACGCTTATTCAACGGATGCACAGCCCTAGTAAATCGTTGGAAGTCGCGATCGTTGGCAAATACGTACAGCTCAACGATGCCTATCTATCCGTGACCGAAGCCTTGAGCCATGCCGGAACGCAATTCGACACAGAAATCAAAATTCGCTGGGTAGATTCAGAAGACATTGAGCAGCACGGACCTCAGAAGTATCTAAAAGAGGTCGCCGCGATTGTAGTTCCGGGCGGATTCGGCTCTAGAGGCGTACATGGCAAAATCCAGACTATTCAATACGCCCGAGAAAAGCAGATTCCATTCCTGGGCCTGTGTCTGGGAATGCAGTGCCTGGTGATGGAGTGGGCGCAAAATATCGCCAAGCTAGAGCAGTCTAATAGTTCTGAATTTGACTCGGAAACTGCGAATCCAGTTATCAGCCTGATGCCTGAACAGGAAGACGTGGTGGATTTGGGTGGGACTATGCGCTTGGGGCTGTGGCCTTGCCGAATTGAGCCGAATACGTTGGCCAGCAGGCTCTACCAGAAGGAGGTGATCTATGAGCGTCACCGCCACCGCTATGAGTTTAACAACGCCTATCGCAATCTGTTTTTAGAAACGGGCTTTATGGTCAGCGGTACTTCCCCAGACGGACGGCTCGTCGAGATTGTGGAGCTGCCGAGCCATCCCTATTTTATTGCCTGCCAGTTTCACCCAGAGTTTCAGTCGCGGCCTAATACCCCTCATCCGATGTTCTCAGGACTGATCGAGGCAGCGCTGAAAGATGACACGTTTGTAGAAGAGCTCCAGCAAAGAACAGAAACTTCTGTAGGCGTTTGAGGCAATAGAGATGATAGGTGCTTCTTGCGCTCAATTAGTATCTTGAGGGAATAGGAAATCGGGAAGCCAGCTTCTGATGGTTTCCCAGACTTCGGTGGGGCCGATACCAAAGGCTAGCCACAGGCCAAATAGGAACAAGCAGACAATCAGGGCGGCTTTGAAGGTGTCTTTGAGAAAGTCGAGGAGCCAGAAGAAAATGACGGCTGCGATCGCCAGCGCACCTATGGTTAATGCAATTTCCACGCGGGTCTCCTCAATTCTCTGGTAGGTTCTTGCAAGTGTAAATCAGTGTGAGCAGTTCTAATTACGAATGCCGCTGACTGGGCGAGGGCTAACCCTCAGGCAAGTGCGGCGGTTAGTTCAGTGACGGCGGTGCGGGCCCACTGATCAACAGCCAAGATGTCTTCTAGGTTTGGGGCGCTGTTGAGATCGTTGCGATGGCGATCGCATACCTGTTCAATTACCTTTGCAATCTCTAGATAGTGAATCTTCTCTTCTAAAAACAGCGCCACCGCTTGCTCATTCGCCGCATTGAGCACCGCTGTCATAGTGCCCCCAGCGCGACCTGCACTATAGGCCAAATCCATGCACGGATACTTCTGATGGTCTGGTCGATCAAACGTGAGATTACTAATCTCTGCAAGGCTCAGCGGCTTCCAGTTAGTCGGAATACGCTCGGGCCAAGACAGTGCATAGAGCAGAGGCAAACGCATATCAGGCCACCCTAGCTGCGCTAGCACTGAAGTATCTTGCAAGTGAATTACCGAGTGAATGATGCTCTGCGGATGAATGACAATATCAATGTCGTCGTAGTCCATACCAAAAAGATAATGCGCTTCAATCACCTCTAGCCCCTTGTTCATCAGCGTGGCTGAATCAACGGTGATTTTTTTACCCATCGACCAGTTGGGATGCTTAATGGCATCGGCCACAGTGACTTGGGGCAAGTCTTCTACCGGCCAATCGCGAAAAGCGCCGCCAGAGGCAGTGAGTTCGATAGTGCGCAAACCGCCCTCAGGCACCCCTTGCAGGCACTGAAAGATAGCAGAATGCTCAGAGTCAGCCGGTAAGAGCTTGACACCGTGCTTTTTCGCCAGCGGCAGTACAACCGGACCACCCGCGATTAAGGTTTCTTTATTCGCCAGGGCAATATCCTTGCCTGCTTTGATCGCAGCGATAGTGGGTAAAAGGCCAGCGCAGCCAACGATGCCAGTCACGACAGCTTCTGCGTCTCCATAGCTAGCAACCTCGACGATGCCTGCTTCACCAGCAACGACAGTAGGCTGAGGGTCTAAGGCAGAAATGGCCGCTTTGAGTTCGGCCAGCTTACTTTCATCACAGATAGCCACAATTTCTGGTTTGAACTGCATCACCTGCTCAGCTAGCAGCGTGACGTTGCTGCCTGCTGCAATGCCCACTAACCGAAACTTGTCGGGATATTGCTCCAAAATATCGAGCGTTTGTGTGCCGATAGAACCGGTTGAACCGAGCAGGGTTATGGCTTTCACAGTAGGAATCCCGTCCGTAATGTTTGCTTTGTTTCACTATAGGTTCTTTGCGCAGTCTGCTCCAAATCCGAACCCATTGCAAACTAGATAGACGCGGCATAATGTAGGCACTTGCCATCACTCATGGAGACCTACACTCATGGAAGCATTTGACCCAACTCCACCAGACTGGACCAAAGATGCCGTCCATGCTCAGCCGTTCGGATGTCCTAGCTGTGGGGCCGGGAGCACCGAGGCGCAGTCAGTCTGGCTGAATCGCCGTGCGCCTGTATTCACGAATGGGCGCAAGCGGAAGTACCAGGAATTTTATCAGTGTGAGTGTGGATCGGTTTGGTGGGGGTGGAGTTCGGATCGGCCTCCGGTGGATTTGGGGAAGGGCGAGGACATGGCGAGTGGAGAGTAGGGGATAGGGAATAGGGAATGGATGTTTTGGTGTTGGGCAGCCTGAATATGGACCTGGTGGTACGGGTAGCGCGGCTGCCGCAGCCAGGAGAGACGCTAACAGGGTCTGGCTTTGAGACGGTGCCAGGTGGAAAGGGCGCGAATCAGGCGGTAGCGGCGGCAAGGCTGGGGGCGAGCGTGGCGATGGTGGGCCGGGTTGGAGATGACGGGTTTGGAGAGAGGCTGCGATCGCAGCTCCAAACCGAAAATATCGATACGCAATTGGTTGGCGTCAGTACGCAAGAGCCCTCAGGGACAGCGCTGATTACAGCTGCGCCTAATAACAACCAAATTGTTGTTGTACCAGGTGCGAATGGCGAAGTGGGTGACACTGAGTTAGAGAAGCTGGTGTCTCACTTTGAAGGAGCCTCTAGACGGGCAAAAATGTTGTTGCTTCAGTTTGAAATTCCACTCCCTATTGTGCAAAGAGCCGCAGCACTAGCGCATGAAGCAGGAATTTTAGTGATTGTTGATCCGGCTCCGGCTCAAGGAAAATTAGAGAGAGAATTTTGTGAGCATATTTCTGTTTTGACGCCGAACCAGACAGAGGCGGGGCTATTGACGGGGATAGAGGTTGTTGATGGGGAGAGTGCGATCGCAGCCGCGAAAAGCCTTCATCAGCAGGGCATTGATACGGTGATTGTGAAGCTAGGAGAACAGGGCTGTGTATGTGTTAACAGAGCTGGCATCTTTGAATTTCCGGCGTTTGCAGTAGAGGCAGTGGATACGGTAGCGGCTGGGGATGCGTTTAACGGTGGATTGGCGGCAGCGCTCTGCCAGGTGGAGGCGGCTGATTTGAGTATGGTTTTGAGCAACTATGACCTACGTCAAAAGATAATTCGCTATGCTAGCGCCGTAGCAGCGATCGCCGTCACCCATTCAGGGGCTCAAGGCGCTATGCCAACAGCAGCCGAAGCTGAAGCATTCTTGGCAGATGTAGAGCGAACAGCATGAGTTGCATATGCTGTGATCAATTCCTTCCTCAGGTAGGACGGATTCGAATAGCAGAGAGCGCAATGCATTGTGCTGTTTGCTTCGTTTGAAAAGGGTTGTAGCTGTTGATTATGCTGAAAGCTAAGTGCAGATTGCTGTAGTTTGCGAATGTTAAACAAAGAAAAAATGGTAGTCCTAAGTAGAACTACCATTTACCCTACCCGACTGTCTCACTAGTGAAACCTGGGCTTTGTTTTGATCAGACTATTAGGCTTGGAGGTCGAAGCGATCGAGCATCATTACCTTGTTCCAAGCTGCGGCGAAGTCTTTGACCATACGCTCATGACCATCATTTGCGCCGTAGACTTCGGCAACCTGGCGAAGCTCTGCGTTTGAGCCGAAAATCAGATCGCAGCGGGTGGCTGTGAACTTGGTTTCGCCTGTTTTGCGATCGCAAATATCAAAGACCATCTCACGATTATCGACCGGCTTCCACTCATAGTCCATGCTAGTCAGGACGCGGAAGAAGTCATTGGTCAAGACACCTGGCTTGTCAGTAAAGATGCCGTGCTTTGAGTGATCGTAGTTCTGATCGAGGGCGCGAAGTCCGCCAACAAGAACCGTCCACTCAGGTGCGGTCAGCGTGAGCAGCTGAGCGCGATCGAGGAAGATACGCTCCGCCTTTACTTTGTAGCCAATAGCGTCATTGTGATAGTTACGGAAACCATCCGAGACCGGCTTCAGCCATTCAAAGCTTTCAATGTCTGAAGTCAGCTCCTGAGTCGTATCCATCCGACCCGGCGTGAACGGAACATCAATCTCGACTCCGGCATCTTTGGCAGCCTTTTCAACCGCAGCGCAGCCACCGAGGACGATCAGATCCGCTATTGAAACTTTCTTGTTTCCCGATTGAGCACCGTTGAATTCTGATTGAATCCCCTCAAGCGTTGACAGCACCTGACTAAGCTCCTGCGGACGGTTCACCTTCCAGTCCTTCTGAGGATTTAGGCGAACGCGCGCACCATTCGCACCACCACGCTTGTCGGAGTCGCGATAGTTCGACGCCGACGACCAAGCAGCAGACACCAGCGCCGAGACAGAGAGCCCACTTGTCAAAATCTTGTCTTTAAGAGAACTGATATCGGCTTCATTCACAACGTCGTGGTCAAGCGCCGGAATCGGATCTTGCCAGGGCATATCTTCCTCTGCGACTTCTGGGCCAAGATAGCGCGTCTTCGGTCCTAGATCTCGATGGGTCAGCTTGTACCAGGCACGCGAGAACGCATCGCCGAAGTGATCAAAGTCATTGAGATAGCGCTGACAGATTTCGTTGTAGGCCGGATCAACTCTCAGCGCAATATCCGAAGTCATCATCATCAGATTATGCTCAACGCCTGGCTTGTGAGCATCTGGTGTTTTCGGCGCATCAGGATTACTCGGCTTCCACTGCACCGCACCCGATGGGCTCTCTGTCTTTTCCCACTCGTAGTTGAAAAGATTTGTGAGATAGCTGTTGTCCCACTGGGTCGGGTTAGGTGTCCACGATCCTTCAATGCCGTTCGTCATGGTGTATTCAGCAAAGCCGGTGCCCTCAGGGTTCTGCCATCCCAGACCCATCGCCTGAATTGGCGCACCTTCTGGTGCTGGGCCGATCTTGTCCGGCGCGACCATGCCGTGACTCTTACCAAAAGCGTGTCCGCCAGCGATTAGAGCGACAGTCTCCTCGTCGTTCATGGCCATACGTGCAAAGGTCTCACGAATGTCACGGGCAGAGGCGGCAGGATCTCCTTCGCCATTTGGACCCTCTGGATTGACGTAGATTAGCGCCTGGTGCGAGGCCGCCAGCGGGTTCTCAAGGTCATAATATTCGTCGGCTGGCTCACCGACCCACCGAACATCTCGGGTAACCATCTCATCTGGATGGCCGTCGTGTTTCTTTCCGTTTTCTTCGAACGAGCCGCCGTTCCAGAACTCAGGGCCCCAATAGGTAGCCCGGTCCGCTTCCCAAGCATCAATGCGACCGCCACCAAAACCAAAGGTCTTGAAGCCCATGATCTCAAGGCCGCAGTTGCCAACTAGAACCATCAGATCGGCCCAGCTCAGTGCAGCGCCGTATTTTTGCTTGATGGGCCAGAGCAGCCGCCGTGATTTATCAGTATTGCCGTTGTCCCACCACGAGTTAATCGGGGCGAAGCGTTGCATGCCCTGACCTGCTCCGCCGCGACCGTCCGCGATTCGGTAGGTGCCTGCGGAGTGCCACGCCATGCGGATCATCTGAGGCCCGTAGTTGCCGTAGTCAGCTGGCCACCAATCCTGCGAATCGGTCAGCAGCGCTTTGATGTCGCTCTTTAGCTGATTGAAGTCGATCTTCTCGAACGCCTCTCTGTAATCGAGATCCTGTAGCGGATTAGCCTGAGGTGATTCTTGATGCAGTAGCTCAACTTGAAGTCGATTTGGCCACCAGTCATCAGTTTGCGGTTTGGAGCCGAGGGCACCGCCAACGCGGGTTCCACGGAAGGGGCATTGTCCGGCGGGAGCGACGGGGGTGTTATTCATTAAGTTCGATCCTTATCTAGTTGATTTGTTTGTAAGTTGCACTGGGCTAAATTCACTGGACTAAATTCACTGAGCGCCGCCATTTGCGGTGGGTTGAACGGCGAGTGCCTTTGTAGTTGGAGACTTTTTTTAGGGCACGTCTTATGGGTGTACTACCGTTTGCGGTTCGTCGTGGGTATGACTTCTACGAGTGATTCAAAGAGAAAACGGCTTGATTTTATGGCCTATAATTGCTGCCTATAAAGTCTCCTTTAGCAGCCATTATTAGTCATCTCTCAAAAGACTTAGGCTCAATGAACAGTATAGAGTTTGGCCCGAGCGCTTATTTGCGATTCACTACTTCGCCGCGATCAGGGTTAGGAATCGCCTTGGCAGCATCATTTTTGATAGCCTCGTGATCTCGTAGAGTCTCCATGTCGATAACATGGCGAAACTCACCGTCGCCGCCGCTCGCTAGCGTGTCAAACACGTCGTTGATCTCGTCGATACCGATCATTTTGATCTTGGGTGAGATGCCGTGTTCGGCGCATAGGTCAAGCACTTCTTGGGTTTCGGCGATGCCGCCGATGAGGGAACCCGCCAGCGTGATCCGACTGAAAACCAGCGCACTGGGCGAAAATTCGGGGAAACTGATCAGGTTGCCAACCACAATTAGGGCAGAGTTTGGCCGCATTAGGGCGATGTATGGGGCAATATCGTGAGGCACAGGAATTGTATTGATCAGCAGATGTAGGCTCTGCGCCATTGATTCCATCTGGGATTCGTCCGTCGAGATGACGACCTTATCTGCACCTAGCTCAAGGATGGCGTCTTTCTTCTCGGCACTGCGGGTAAAGGCAATCACTTCAGCGCCCAGTGCTTTGCCTAGCTGGATAGCCATGTGTCCTAGCCCACCAATGCCCACAACGCCCAGCTTCTGACCCTTTTGCAGTTTCCAGTGTTTCATGGGCGAATATACCGTAATGCCAGCGCACAGGATAGGGCCGACCATCTCTGAAGGCACCGCATCGGGAACTCGCAGTACGAATTCTTCGCGAGCGACGATATCAGTCGTATATCCCCCGTAGGTGTTCGATCCGTCAGGATTGGCAGGACCGTTGTAGGTCAGCGTGAAGCTCTTGGGACCTTCGCAGTAGTTTTCCTCGCCGTGCTGACAGGGATCGCAGACCTGACAGCTATTGACCATACAGCCTACGCCAACGCGATCGCCTTCCTTAAACTTCTCAACACCCTCACCCACCGCCGTGACGACTCCCGACACCTCATGGCCTGGAACGCAGGGATATTGCGTATTGCCCCAGTCATTGCGAGCCTGGTGCAGGTCAGAGTGGCAAATGCCACAGTGGGTGATTTTAATAGCGACCTCGCCGGGACGCGGATCTTGTCGTTCAAACGTAATGGGAGCTAGCTTATCGTCGGCGCTTTGTACGCCAAAACCGAAAATCTTCATGGGGGCCTATTTCCTTAATTCCGAATATTCTATCTATTTGACGGCGATCGCTTCTTTTTCGATCTTTTCTTCTTCTTCCTTTGCGACTACGCGACCCTCATCTTCAAAGCCTTTGATTTCATTGAAGTTGAGGTAGCGATATACCTCGCTTTCAAACGGATCGATCTTGCTAGCAACCACTTCTAGATACTCTTTCATGTCTGGAATACGGCCCAACAACGCGCAGGCTGCGGCGAGTTCAGCAGATCCTAGATACACCTGAGCGCCTTTGCCCATTCTGTTGTTGAAGTTGCGAGTAGAAGTAGAGAAAACGGTGACGCCATCTTCTACGCGGGCCTGATTGCCCATGCACAGTGAACAGCCAGGCATTTCGGTGCGAGCGCCCGAAGCAGCAAAGGTGCCGTAATAGCCCTCTTTGCGAAGCTGTTGTTCGTCCATGCGAGTGGGTGGGCAAATCCACAGACGAACTTTGACGGTGCCTTCATTTTCTAGCACTTTGGCGGCGGCGCGATAGTGGCCGATATTGGTCATACAGGAGCCGATAAAGACTTCATCGATCTTGTCTCCCACCACGTCTGACAGCGTTTTCACATTATCAGGATCGTTGGGAGCTGCAACGACGGGTTCTTTTAGCTCATTGAGATCGATTTCGATCACTTCTGCATACTCAGCATCTACATCCGCGCTCATTAGAGAAGGATTCTCTAGCCACTGCTCCATCTCGGCAATGCGGCGAGCCAGCGTTCTTTCATCGTGGTAGCCGCGAGCAATCATGTTTTTCATCAGCGCCACGTTAGAGCGCAGATATTCGGCGGTGGTTTCTTCGCTAAGCTTGATAGTGCAGCCAGCGCAGGAGCGTTCGGCTGAGGCGTCGGTGAGTTCAAAAGCTTGTTCTAGTTTTAGATCAGGGAGCCCTTCCATTTCTAGAATGCGGCCAGAAAAGACATTCTTTTTGTTCTCTTTTTCGACGGTCAGAAGACCTTTTTGGATGGCAACTAGAGGAATTGCATTGACAACATCTCGCAGCGTGATTCCAGGCTGAAGTTCTCCTTTAAATCGAACTAGAACAGATTCGGGCATGTCTAATGGCATTGCCCCAATTGCGGCGGCAAAGGCAACGAGCCCTGAACCAGCTGGGAAGGAGATGCCAAGCGGGAATCGCGTGTGTGAGTCGCCGCCAGTCCCAACAGTGTCGGGCAATAGCATTCTGTTTAGCCAGGAATGGATGATGCCATCGCCAGGGTCTAGGGCAACGCCACCACGGGAGGCAAAGAAATCAGGCAGCGTTGCATGAGTTTGAACGTCTACGGGTTTCGGATAGGCGGCGGTGTGGCAGAAGGTCTGGAGCACGAGTCCGGCGCTAAAGCCCAGACAGGCCAGCTCTTTCATTTCGTCGCGGGTCATGGGACCAGTGGTGTCTTGCGAGCCGACGGTGGTCATCAGAGGTTCGCAGGAGGTGCCAGGGCGGACGCCGGGCAGACCGCAGGCTTTGCCGACCATTTTTTGAGCGAGGGTGAAGCCTTTGCCTGTATCAACCGGGGCAGACGGGCGAACGAAAACGGCTGAGGGCTCTAGGCCCAGCGCAATGCGAGTTTTGTCGGTGAGGGAGCGGCCAATGATCAGTGGAATGCGACCACCCGCACGGACTTCGTCCAGAATGGTTTCGGGAACTAGGGTAAAAGTGGAGATAACCTCACCTGCTTCGCCCTCTCCTCCAGCGGTGATTTCACCTTTGTAGGGATGAATGGTAATGATGTCGCCTGTATGCATTTTGCTGACATCGCATTCGATCGGCAGTGCGCCGGAGTCTTCAGCGGTGTTGAAGAAGATGGGAGCGATCTTGCTGCCGAGAATGAAGCCGCCGGTTCGCTTGTTGGGGACAAAGGGAATGTCTGAGCCGATGTGCCAGATGACGGAGTTCATGGCAGATTTGCGAGAGGAACCGGTGCCGACGACATCGCCGACGTAGGCGATCGCATGTCCTTTCTCTTTCAGCTTCGCCAACGTACCCAGCGGATCGTCCATTTTGGATTCCAGCATCACCTGAGCGTGCAGCGGAATGTCTGGTCTGGTGGTGGCATCCGGCGCAGGGGACAGATCGTCGGTGTTGGTTTCACCAGGCACTTTGAAGACGGTGACGGTGATCGATTCTGGCACTTCAGGCTTGTTGGTGAACCATTCAGCAGCGGCCCAGGCATCTACAACCTGCTTGGCGTAGCCATTGGTTTGGGCGAGATCGAGCACGTCGTTGAAAGCGTCATATATCAGCAGGGTTTTCTTTAGCGCGTCTGCTGCAAGCTGGGCAATTTCTTCGCGCTCGTCTTTCAATAACGCGATCAAAGCGGTGACGTTATAGCCACCAAGCATAGTGCCAAGGAGTTCGACTGCTTTTTTGGGTGAGATCAGCGGACTGGTGGTTTCGCCTTTGGCAATGGCGGTGAGGAAAGAGGCTTTTACATAGGAGGAGGGGTCGACGCCGGGGGCGATGCGATCGCACAAAAGCATCATCAAAAAGTCCGCTTCACCCGCAGGCGGAGACTTGAGCAATTCGCAAAGAGCCGATGTCTGATCCGCGTCCAGTGGCAGCGGCGGCACATTCAAAGCAGCACGTTCTTCAACATGTTTACGATAAGACTCAAGCATATTTCACTCACCTTCTGTACAGACGGGTAGTTAAAGGTTAGTAAATATAGTACTTGTCCCCTCAACTGTCTGTAATATTATGCCGTGATTCGCCTATATCGGGTTGAATTTTCTGGTGCAGCCTGATACGAATGCCTGTGAAAAGATTGACCATCAGAGGTCAGTAATCAGAGGCTGACTTTGAGGCTGACTTTAGGCTGACTTCGAACTTGCTAGTCTCTCACCTTCCTAAGGCGTGTTTGCAACCAGTACCTCCGGGCCCTTGTTTTGAGTCAACCATCCGGTCACCTGATCTTGATAGTCCCTAAAGGCACCGCCCTCGCGGGTAGCGGCTGTTCGCTTAGAACCCAACGCCACTTTGATTTCTGCCTGCACTGTCCCAGGTCTAGCGGTCATGACATAAATCCGCTGCGACAAGAAGACCGCTTCTCTCACATCGTGGGTAATCATCAAAATGCTGGTGCCTGTATTCGCCCACAAATCGAGTAAAAACTGTTGCATGTTCTCTTTGGTCTGCACATCGAGTGCGCCAAAAGGTTCGTCCATTAGCAGAATTTTGGGCTGGCTGGTGAGGGCACGGGCGATCGCAACCCTTTGCTTCATACCTCCTGACAGCTGCTTTGGCAAAGATTGGGCAAACTGCGTCAGTCCCACCATCTTCAGATAATACGAAGCTTGTTCTCGCCGAGTCTTTTTGTCGACGCCTTGCAGCTTCAGTCCGAATTCCACATTCTTTTGCACGCTCATCCAGGGGTACAAAGTGTAGTCTTGAAACACCATCCCTCGATCTGCGCCGGGCCCAACAACAGCTTCCCCATCGACTTCAATTCGGCCTGTAGTCGGTAGCTCCAAGCCCGCAACCAGCCTCAGCAGCGTAGATTTTCCAGAACCAGAGGCACCGACGACGCAGACGAATTCTCCTTGTTCTACGTGCAAGTTGAGATCTTCGAGCACTCTGACGGTGCCTTTCTGGGTCTCGAACTGTTTGTATAACCGAGAAACTTCGAGATGCATTAGTCAACGGCCCACTTGCAGGTTGCTTTTAGCAGGAGCTTCAAAGAAAGATCGATCAAAAAGCCAATCACACCCAACACAATCAGATAGGCAAAAATCTCGTCGGTGCGGAAGAACTTTTGCGCGATCGCAATCCGTTTCCCTAATCCTTCATTTGCGGCAATCAGCTCGGCAACCACTACCAAATTCCACGCCGATGCCATGTTAATCCGCAGCGTATCTAATATGTTCGGCACCACGTAAGGCGTAATCACCTGAAACAGCGTTTGTATGCGCGATCCGCCCAGCGTATAGGTCGCCTCTAACAGATACTTAGGCACAAACTTCACCGCATCCATAATCATCAGCGTATTGAAGAAGATGACGCCAATAAAAATCAGCGCAATTTTTGGCGCTTCATCTAGCCCCAAATAGATAATCAGCAGCGGGATAAAGGCAGGAGCAGGCATGTAGCGAACGATGCCGATAATTGGTTCGAGTAGCGATCGCACTGCTGCAAACGCCCCCATGCCAATACCCAAAGGCACCGAAACAATCACCGACAGCAAAAAACCGATACCGACGCGCGTCACGCTCGCTCTAGTATCCTCAATCAGCAGTCCTTTGCTCCACAGTTCGCCAAACGCCGCCACCACATCCAACGGCGAAGGCAAAAACTTCGGATTCACTAGGCTACTTTCAGCGAGCAGCCACCAAAGCAAAATCGGAACAACAACGGACACAATCCGTAAGCCCCAATTCAAACCAGATGGAATCGGCTCACCTAGTCGCCAGAACAGTTTTGGCTTTAGGCTCTTACGCTTAGATAGCAATGCGATCGGCGAATAAGCAGATGAGCTAGATTCCATAGTTATCTATTGAGCTTCCGCATAGGCTTTAACAAACTGATCGTCCAAGATTGGCTCTAGGGGAGGCGCTTCTGGAATAAAGCCTACGCCCACCATGAAATCGGCCATCTCTTCCGCCGCCGCTGATAGATACTTGATATCATCGCCATCGCTGAAGGCTTCGAGGTTGTCTTCTATCGTGAACATCCGGGTTCCTTCTTTTAGCTGCTGTAGTTCTTCTACCGTGACATCAGCTCTAGCCGCCATAATTTCATCGGCCCGATCAGGATTCTCTTCCATGAAAGCTAGCGTATCAAACCAGGTATTGACAATCGCCTGAACATCTTCGGGCCGCTCGTCAATCACCTTTTGACTCATCACTAGCAAATCAGGAATCGCACCGGGAAAATCATTAGAAGTCACCAGCTCCTTACTACCTTCGCGCTCTAGAGCCGTTAGCCAAAAAGGAGGAAACGCACCGACAGCATCTACTTGGCCAGCGGCGAACGCGGCAGCCGCAGCGCCAGTTTCCAAAGGAACAATCTCTACATCATCTCGAGAAAGTCCCTCTTCTTCTAAGGCAAGCGTCAGCAGAAAGTCATCAACCACGCCTTCTTCCACAGCGACTTTCTTGCCAACCAAATCACCTACCGAATTAATCTCTTCAGTCACGATGATTTTGTCATTACCGGCAGAGTTGTCATTAACCAGAACGGCAACCTCTCCGTTTACCGCATCGGCTGCGAATGAAATAGTATCGTTCAACGTCTGACAGTTGCCGTCTAGCTGCCCGGCGGCGAAGGCTTCCATCGATTCGACGTAGCCGTCAAACCACCGCATTTCGACATTGACATTATTGGCAGCAAATAGACCTTCTTCCTCCGCGATCGCCCAGGGCCACCAGCCTGCCCAGTTGCTGTATCCAATCACGATCGCCTCACCCGCTGGCTCACTGGCGGCCTCACCAGTTGGTGCGCTGCCACTATCAGCAGACGGACCTCCACAGCTAACCGTAAAAAACAGAGTGCAAAAGAAGGCTAGGCACAGAGAAACAAGCTGGCGTCTTTTCATAGAGGACTTGAAATTCACAAAAAACTGAAAGTACAACAACGCAATGATGCCGACAAACGCACCTGCATATGGTTACGAATGTTACCAGTTTGCCTACAACTATCTAGTTTGCCTACAGCTATCTAGCGATAGACGGGACAAACGATTCAGCAGCAGATGGGGCATCGCTCAGCTCCATCTACTAATCCATAAAACATTCACAAGCTGAAAACATCGCTCGATACACCCGCCAGGCAGCCAAAGGACGACGACGCAAACGCAAGAAATCAAAACGCACCATTGAATTAAAACCGATAAACATCATTTTAAAGGCAGTAAACCATCCGCAATCTAAACCACCATTGCATCCCTCTTATCACCTTGATTCTGCGGTGACACACGCTGTCTCACCCAGTCACACCAGGCATCTAATCCTTCACCAGTTTTCGCCGATACCAGGATGATCGCCGTCTTAGAATTTAGCTGACGTACATTTTTAATAATGGTCTCAGTGTCAACGTCTAGATAGGGCGCTAGGTCTGTTTTAGTAATCAAAAGGCAGTCCGCTTCGCGAAACATGATGGGATATTTGAGTGGCTTATCTTCTCCTTCTGTAATGCTCAACAGCGCCACTTTGGCATGTTCTCCCACTTCAAATTCCGCAGGACACACCAGATTGCCAACGTTTTCAACAAACATCAAATCGAAATCTTCGGGCTGCTGCTCATGAGAGAACTGATGCAGACCACCAGCCACCATTTTGGAATCCAAATGGCAGGCTCTACCTGTATTAATCGCGATGACAGGGACTCCATGCTGGCGCAGCCGATCCGCGTCCAGTTGAGTGGTCATATCTCCTTCTATAACAGCCATTCGCAGCTCAGGCTGTAGCATTTGCAACGTTTTCTCTAGCAGCTGAGTTTTTCCTGACCCCGGAGAACTCATGAGATTTAGACAGGTAACGCCCCATTTATCCAGGCGATCGCGATTCTCATCAGCGCCGTGCTGATTGGCATGAAGCAAATTCATCTCTAGAGCAGCGTCAAACGTTTGATGCATAGGGTGTCTCCTGCGTCTCTTGATCTGTTGTCGGAGTAGATTGGAGCGAAAATTCCACCCGACCAATCTTCAATTCTCGCCCGGAACGGATATCATCCATCGGTGACTGACAGGACGGACAGGCGTACTGCAGTCCCATCTCCGGTCTGTACTCCTGCTGGCAAGCATGACAAAACGCGATCAAAGGTGTTTCATCGATGACCAGCTCCACGCCGTCTAGAAACGTTCCTTGAGTCTGCGCCTTGAACGCAAACTGTAGACTAGCAGGCTCCACACAGGTGAACTTACCCACTGTCAAATGCACTCTCTCTACTGCCGGATGTCCTGGCTGCTCAGCCAGCCATTCTTTGACAGTTAAGATCAGCGCCTTAGTCATATCAGTCTCATGCATGGTCCGCTCGAAGCACTAGACGCACTAATGTCGTTGCCAATAATGTTGGTCACCGTCCAGTCGGTAATATCACTGATATCACACGGTGGCGACACTCCAATGACATATAGACCACAAACTGCCACTTTTAACAGGCTTTCGTCATATTCTCTTGCTATACGCTTTCGGCAGATTATCGCAGGCTGTGTCTAATGCTTACACTAAAGGGAAGAAATTCACTTCCCTATCCTATGCTGCTAAAATCCGCTCAACGAGACAAGCTTGACCCCTCGAACGATACTCTGTTCTATGCTTCGCCTAGATTCGTTACCCATGTAGATGAAGGCTTCATTGCGCAACTGACGAAGCTGTATCGCGATCGCATCCCTCCCAATAGCCGCGTCCTCGATCTGATGAGCAGCTGGGTATCGCATCTACCAGGCGATATCGACTACGCCTACGTAGCCGGGCACGGCCTCAACGCCGAAGAACTCGCCCGCAACAAACAGCTCGATCGCTACTTCGTTCAAAACCTCAACGAAAATCAGACGCTGCCCCTAGAAGATTGTTCTTTCGATGCGGTAGTCAACACTGTTTCTGTTCAATACATCCAATATCCAGAACAGATTTTTGCCGAGGTCTATAGAGTCCTCAAACCCGGCGGGATCGCAATCTTTAGTTTCTCCAATCGGATGTTTTACCAGAAGGCGATCGCCCTGTGGAGAGACGGCAGTGAAGAGAGTCGCATTGAACTTGTCAAACGCTACTTCGAGGCTGTTCCTGGCTTCGGCAATATCGAAACCGTCATCAACAAGTCAGAAGCTCCCGCTATTTTGCAAATGATGGGGCTAGGTGGAGGCGATCCCTTCTATGCCGTCATCGCTGAGAAAATGCAGCCGCTAGCATAGTCGCATTAAAATTGTCTACGTCAGGATCATCTTCTCCATTGCCTCCTGCAACTCCTTTGTTAGCGCTGAAATTGCCTGCCGTCGCTTCGCTTTGTACCCAGCAAACAACGGTCCGATCGCAATCGGTTCACCGACCGTTGCGATCGCCCGCTGCGGCCCTAGCTGTAGCCCGCTTACCGGCTGCCCCTGCGTATTTCCCTTAATCTTGTCGACCATATCGCGCAGCAGCAAAACCGTCTCCGCAAAGCGATCGGCGCTGGGGTGCTCTTTGACATAGTGGCCTGTGACGGCTACAAAGCTTTCGACCAAGCGCATATGCCACAGGCGCAACTCGGCTTCCTCTGCGACTCGATTGGCTAGCCCTAGTTCCACAGGAGAGAGCGTTTCCGTTTCGTCTCGAAAGATGCGATCCCAACCGGCCTGCTCTAGCTTGCGACAGCGGTCGATTAGCGATCCCTTGGGCCTCAGGCGAAAATACTGCTCGGCGATTTTCAGGGCTTCGTCTATGAGCGATCGCAGCCGAACTGCCAGTCGATCATTCTCATTCAAATCAGCAAGTTTCCCATTTACCGACTCAAACGTCACCCCATAGAACTCCTGATAGTGGTCCTCCATCAGCGTCAGCAAATGATCGGCTAGCCGGTAGAGCCGCCCGTACAAATCAAGCGTTCCTGCCGGACCCATACCGCTGTCTATCTCTAGCTGACCCATCAGCGATCGCAGCGCCTGCCACGGTTCCTCAATGTAGCGATACTGAATCCCCACTGGCAAAATCGCCACGTCCGTATCACATCCTTGCGCCAGCAAATCCTCCTGAGCCCAAAACGCTAGCTGTGCGATCCCCGGCTCCAGCGGACTCACAATTTCGTTGTGCCCATTGTTTCCCCCCTCCGGCGCTACCGCCAGAGGAAATCGCCCGTTCACTAGAAGATGTCGCGCCGTCTTCAGCGCCTGTAAATCTAGCTTGCCTCGCTGAATGGGGACACCGCCCAAACGAGAAAATAGCCAGCCCAAGTAGCTTCCGGCCCATAGCGGAATGCCGCGATCGTAAATAAAGTGAGAATGCGTTGTTCCTAAAGGCAACCCCATCTGCCTGGCCGTCTGCGGCAAGTCTCGCCACAACAGCTGACTAAGCACATAGGGGTCGGTCGGATTTGGATGGCGAAAAGCTAGCAGAACCCGAGTTTTTCCCATCTCAAACTCGTGATAAAGCTTTGCCAAAGTCTCTACATTACGCGACTCTATCTCAGCTAAATCCGTCTGCCAGCTAGTCCATACAGGCATCAGCGGCCCCATTACCCGTCTTAGCAGTGGACTGTAATTGGGCGGAATAAAATCAAGAGCGGGCCGAGCGCGATGGGTTACAGAAGCCATTAAAAGAACAGACCAAAGGGCAAGCTAACGAAGGACAAAGCCAGGAACAGACGAATGAAAGTAGTCAAAGCTTTGATATCCAGCTTGCCCTGTTTAGTCCCTTTTAGGTGCTCTAGCATGACAGTATAGCTAGCGTCGGAGGCGTCTATGCCCTGCTGTACCGACTTCCGGCTTTCTGTAACTATGCTCGCTGATACTGCGCACCCGGCAGCTGAATCACCAGTCCCGACAGCTCTAATTGAAATAGCGCACTGAGCACAGCGCCCGTTTCCATCTGAGCCTGCTGAACGATATGGTCAAAGACGGTTGGTTCGATTGGCACCACACTTAGCACACTAGCTAGCACCGGGGTTAGCTCTGAAGAAGCTTTCTCTAGATCAACCGGACCGCTGGCGGTTTCCTTGGATGTGCCTGGTCTTTCAAAAATATTCTCAGACGTGTCTTCAGAGACAGCTTTCTCAAAAGCGGCTAGCTGATTTGGCACCGCAGGCAAAGACACCGCAGGCAAGCTCTCTAGCGCCTCTACCAAAACCTGTTCACCCAAAATTATCTGCGCCCCCTCAGCAATCAGACGCAGACACCCTCCCCCTTGTTCGTTCTCTAACGAGCTTGGTAGCGCATACACCTCGCGGCAGTAGTCATTGGCCAATCTCGCCGTGATCAGCGCTCCCGATCTCACTGGTGCTTCCATCACTAACGTTGCTCGGCTCAGTCCCGCAATGATTCGATTCCGCTGCGGAAAATGCGTCTTATCTGGCCCGGTTCCATCCGGATACTCGCTGACGACCAGCCCTGTTGTGACCACCTGTTCATACAAACTCTTATTGTGGGCCGGATACACCACATCTACCCCGGTTCCTACCACGGCCACTGTCGAACCCTGCTGAGACAAGCAGCCAGTGTGCGCTTCCGTATCGATACCCGCCGCTAGCCCGGAGACAATCACCGCCCCTTTTTGACTTAGCCGCTGACTCAGTCGCTGAGTCCACCGCCTGCCATAGGCAGAAGGTCGCCTCGTGCCGACCATGCCCACCGTCAGTTCGTTCGCATCGTTCAGCCGCAAGGTACCACGGTAGTAGAGCACTGGCGGTGGGTCGCTAATTGTAAACAGCAGCGCCGGATAGCCCGCATCCGCAGGTGTCCAGAAAGCCACGTTCTTCTTTTCGTGCTCAGACAGCGCTCGTTCGGGATCGAGATGCGATCGCATTGCCACGGTCCGCTCAGCGCTCAACAGCCCAATTCCATCAACTGTCAACAGCTCGCTTGCCGCCGCCTGCCAGGCCAGCTCTAAAGATCCAAAATGCTCCCACAGCCGCTTAATCGTCACCGGTCCGACATGTTTAACCTGCGACCATGCCAGCCAATACGCCCTTTCCGTCGCCACAATCATTCTTCCAGTCGCATCAGACTTTAGAATGCCCACCGCGCAGCCCAGCCGAGTTATCCAAGATACTCTCGACAAAGGTGAGTACGACAGATAGTTGATAGAGCACACAGCCATTAGCTGTAATATCGACTTGGAAGTAACTCAACCTTCAAGGATGATCGCGTGGCCGAACTAAAAGCACTAATCTTCGATGTGGATGGCACCCTGGCCGAAACAGAACGCGATGGGCATAGACCCGCGTTCAACCAGGCATTTGCAGATGCAGGGCTCAATTGGAACTGGTCTGCTGAGCGCTACGGAGAGCTGTTAGAAGTCTCAGGTGGAAAGGAACGGCTTCGCGCTTTTATCGCGCAGTCAAAGCCGAATTTTGCTTTACCTGACGGGATTGCAGATTTGACTGAGTTTATCAAGTCGCTACATGCAATCAAGACAAAATACTATACGCAGTACGCGGCAGAAGGACGCATTCCGCTGCGTCCGGGGGTGGAACGCCTGCTGAATGAGGCGAGAGAACAAGGGGTGAGACTGGCGATCGCAACCACCACCACACCAGCCAATGTCCAAGCCCTGCTCAAAAATACCCTCGGCCCGCAGAGCCTAGATTGGTTTGAAGTCATCGCTGCGGGTGACATGGTCCCCCACAAAAAGCCCGCTCCCGACGTTTTTGAATACGCGCTAGCCTATCTGAACCTACCGCCTGAAAACTGTCTTGCGTTTGAAGATACTAACAATGGCCTGCTTTCTGCGACTCAAACCGGCCTCAAAACCGTTGTCACAGTCAATGACTACACTCGCAGTCAAGACTTTTCAGCAGCAACGTTAGTCATCAACAATCTGGGTGAACCTGACGAGCCGTTCCGCGTTATCTCTGGAAAAGCGGGAGATGCCCAGTACTTTGACATTTCGCTAGCCCGGCAGATCTGCCAAGGATGAAACCGTCACGGCTCTATGCAACCGTCACGGCTCTATGTAATGCCTGCCGCGTAGAGTGACCATGCCTTCCAAAAAGTGTAAACAGAAAGAACAATTAGTAGCGCTCTAAACAGCTGAGTGACTGTATTGTCGCTCAGTCGCGGTAAGAATCGGGTACTGATTTGCACACCAATTAAGCCGCCTAGGCCTAAGAGCAGTCCTTCGGCCAGAAGGATATTGCCTTGAATAGCATGGCCAATACAGACAGATATAGAAGTAACCACGATCACGCCTAGGCTAGTTCGGACCGCCGTTTTGATGCTCTCACCTAGCAGCAAGATTTGGAGCGGCACTAAAATCACCCCGCCGCCTACACCGAATAGCCCGGCCATAAACCCTGCAATCACGCCGGTCACTGTCCGGGCCATCGTCGGATTGATGGCGGGGCCAAGCGCCATTCTGGGTTCACGAAACTGCGCTTTTTGAATCACTTGCTTCTTGAGTGATACCAGGTATAGGTTGCTCAGCATCAACAGGCCAAATCCAGCTAGCTGCCAGTATTGCGGGATGCCATCTACCAGTAGAGCGGCAATGAATCCCGCGATCGCAGCCGGTACTCCCAGCAGCAAAATCTGTTTGGGTTGTAGATAGCCCATTCGCCAGTTTTGGACGCTACCCGCAGTCGAAGTCACCAAGATAGCCAGACTACTGGTCGCCGTCGCCGTATGACTCGCAAACCCGAGCTGTAGCAGAACAGGAACTAGCAGCGTCCCGCCACCAATACCTAAGAAACCAGCCAGAATGCCTGAAAACAGACCGGCTAAAGACAAAAAAACGACCGAGCTAATGGCCACACATCTACCTGAATAGTCAATAAAAGCCTGACGATATCAGCCACTCGTCATCAATAGTCTACACAAAGACACTAGAAAGCTACTAGGAAGCCAGCTATCGAAGCTAGCCTGGACGAGTGCAGATGAGTTGCCCAGTCACTCTCTTATCCGGTCTACTGTCTAGAGCAGAATTGGCGATAGGTCAATATACTCTTCAATCGTAGTTGCCAAGCTGTTCAACATACTGTCGCGCTGCTCACGATAGTTGGCAATTCCTGTCGGCATAGAGCTCAAACCGCGCTGCTGACGCAATCGATTTAGCCACGCCCGCCGCCAGGGACCATTGTCAAAAATGCCGTGCAAATAGGTACCCCACACCGACTGCTCACTGTCCACAAGGCCCAAACCGCGATCGTCAAAAATGGGCATGAACTTATTCTCATCCTCACTTCCCGCCGTCATGACCAGCTGAGTTCGGCCCTGATGAATCTCATAGCCAATCACTGGCAGTCCTTCCTGCGGATACTTTGAGGTTACCGTCCGCTGTCTAGCTACCTTTTGATTGGTAATCACCGTCCGCAAAGGCAACAGTCCTAAGCCATCAAAGCGGCCTTCTTGACCTTCCAAGCCTTCAGGATCAGCCAGCATCTGTCCCATAATCTGAAATCCGCCACAAATTCCCATCACCGTACCGCCTGCAGCAGCGTAGTTCTTTAGGGCGGCTGCCATACCGGTTTGCTGCAAGACTAGTAGATCGGCAATCGTCGTCTTCGTGCCTGGCAAAATCACAGCATCCGGATAGCCCAGCGGATCTCTGGGCGTTAGATATTTGACTGTCACCGAAGGTTCAGCTTCTAGCGCATCAAAATCGGTGAAGTTAGAAATTCTCGGCAGCCGAATCACGGCTACCGTAATTTCGGATTGAGATTTGACAGTAGGCCGATCTAGCAGCGAAAGCGAGTCCTCAGCTGGAAACGCTTCATCAATCCACGGAATCACCCCAATCACCGGAATGCCTACACGCGCTTCTAACCAGTCAATCCCCGGCTGGAGGATAGAGCGCTGACCTCGAAATTTATTGATCACAATACCTTTGATCAGCGCCCGCTCGTCCGGTTCCAATAGCTCCAAAGTACCGACAATATGAGCAAACACGCCACCGCGATCAATATCTGCGATCAAAATAGTCGGCGCATTTAGGTAGCAAGCCACCCGCATATTCGCCAAATCGCGATGCTTTAGATTAATTTCGGCTGGACTACCTGCGCCTTCGCAAATTAGCAGATCGAATTCCTGACTGAGCCTGGCAATACTTTCTTGGATAGCCTGCCAGCCAGCACTGAAGAACTCTTCGTAATATTTTTGAGCTGTCGTGGTGCCAATTGCTCGCCCCTTAAGAATGACCTGAGAGGTCTGGTCTCCTTGAGGCTTTAGCAAAATCGGATTCATTTCCGCCTGGGGGGAGACCCCAGCTGCCCACGCCTGTACCGCCTGTGCATAGCCGATTTCGGCACCCGTCGTACTGACATACGAGTTGAGTGCCATGTTCTGGCCCTTAAACGGAGATACTCGCCATCCTTTACGGCTCAAGATACGGCAAAGGGCAGTCACTAGCATGGATTTACCTGCGTGGGAGGTTGTACCCACTACCATTATTGACTTCACCAATCGCGCCCCTTGTTTGGTTTGTACATTCCTCACATTACCCAAACTTGGTCAAATGTGAGTAATAAAAGTTGATGAATTGGCATCTACAGCACGCTTTTTGCATCAAACGCATCCGCATGAGTACTACTCACCCGCTATCGATCAATAGATCCTATTAGGCTTACTAATGCATACTCAAAGAGAAGGCTGCACCTACCACCCTCTACATGTCACTACCCCATAGTATGAAATGATTCTGTACTTCTGTGGTGTTAACCGGTTTATCGCCCAGGGAACTGTGAGACTGACTATTCAGCATCTGCCTCTATCTCTTTTATATAGGTGCATAGAAATAGGTGCATACAATATAGATATATACAATGAATCCTCAGAATACGGCTCTGCTTTTGATCGGGTTCCAAAACGACTATTTTTCGCCAGAGGGCATTCTACACGGCGTAATTGAGGCATCTGCAAAAGCCGTCAAAACCGTAGAGAACATCACCTACCTCGTACAGGAACTAGCCAAGACGCCCGTTTCTATCATCGCCACGCCTATTTTTTTTACGACTGACTACACCGAACTAGTTGAGCCGGTCGGCATTTTGAAGACGATTAAGGAAGTGGGTGCCTTTAAAGAAGGGACCATAGGGTCTAGAACAATTGAGGAGCTGGTGCCTTTCCAGGACGACATCTTGGAAATTCCAGGCAAACGAGGATTTAATGCATTCATCAATACCGATCTCGATGAAGTATTGAGGCAAAGAGAAATCACTCATTTAGTGATTGCGGGTGCAGTGACATCTATCTGCATTGATTCAACAGGACGCTCTGCTCATGAAAAAGGTTATAAGGTGTCGGTGTTGAGCGACTGTACATCCGCACGGACGACCTTTGAGCAGTCCTTTTATCTAGAAGATGTGTTTCCCCTCTATGCAGAGATACTAACCGCAGACGAGCTGCTCGCTGCTCTTGACGTTACAGCCATATGTTAGAACCCGACGATACAACTCCCGATACAACTAATGAGTTGAACACCCAAATCCAGTATCGACTCATTGAAAAGCTCACTGCCTCAGAGCACCGCTATCGTGAGCGAGTGGAAAGCCTGCGTGAGATAGTCTTCGAGTGCGATCGCACAGGCCAATTAGTTTTCGTCAATCGGGCTTGGGCCGATACCCTCGGCTATCAAGTCTCAAAAACCATAGGTCAGCCCCTAGCGGCTTTCATTGACGAACCCGATGTAGAACGCTGGCAAACCATCCTAAACCAGCAAACTGACTGTCACACCAATGCTTCGATTAACGGTTTCGCTGACAAGCAAACCGATTGCCATCTAGAGCTACGCTTTCCTCATCAGACGGGTGAGCTACTCTGGCTAGAACTAGCCATTCAATTCAGCCAGGAGGATATTTTATCGGGCTCGCTGATCAACGTCACTGAGCGGAAACGGGCCGAAGCGATCCTCCAACAGACCAACGAGGAACTAGAACTGAGAGTTCAACAGCGCACAGCTGAACTCAATCGCACCAATCAAGCTTTAACAACAACTCTGAAGAAACTTCGCTCTACGCAAGGACAGCTCATTCATACTGAAAAAATGTCTAGCTTGGGTCAGCTGGTTGCGGGCGTTGCCCATGAAATCAACAATCCCGTGAGCTTTATCCAGGGCAATCTTCAGCCCGCCCATGACTACGTACAAGACATTCTGAAGATACTCGATTTGTATCGGCAACAGTATCCAAACCCGTCCCCTCAGATTCTACAGGCGCTCGATGAGTTAGAAATCGAGTTCGTTCGCGCAGATTTCCCGAAGCTGCTCAACTCGATGAGGATAGGAACACAGCGCATTCAATCAATTGTCAACTCTTTGCGCAACTTTTCGCGACTGGACGAATCAGATTTCAAAACGGTTGATATCCATGAAGGGCTAGAGAATACGCTGCTGATCTTGAATAGTCGCCTCAAGACAGATCCCCGCCACCAGCCCATTACGCTGATAAAAAAATACGGCAAGTTGCCTTTAGTAGACTGTTTCCCCGGTCAGCTTAATCAGGTTTTTATGAACTTGCTGACCAACGCTATCGACGAGCTTAGAGGTGACGCGAATGACGGCGATCGCCCTAGTCATCCTGACCCTACTATCATCATCCAAACTAAGACTGTAGGGAATAGTGCTGTGATCAGCATTGCAGACAACGGTGTGGGCATTCCATCTAATGTCATGGCTAAACTATTCGATCCCTTTTTTACGACCAAGCCTGTCGGACAGGGGACTGGACTGGGCTTGTCGATCAGCCATCAGATCGTCACAGAAAAGCATGGCGGATCGCTCAAGTGCCGATCTACGGCAGAAGAAGGCACTGTCTTTACGATTCAGATGCCAGTTTCATCTCAGTCAAAGAACAGCACTGAACATTGGGGACGAATGGATTGAGAACAGATACGGGGTCTTGTCGTATGATCTTTTTGGGAAGTGCCGCTGAATTTCCCAAAGGTGCGCACTACCTTCTGAGTTGCGCCATCAGTTCTTGAACGCTCAGACTCAGACTAGCCAATCGGGTAATCTCAGCCATCGAACCGCAGCATTCTGGATAAAGTCGGATAGATTTGCCCGCTTGTCTACGCAGCCGTTACTTTGCCACTTTGCTACGAGCTGTCGACCCAAAGGAGTTAGCCGAAAGCTATCTGTTAGACCTTGACCATCGACCTCTCGACGCAAGATGCCGACCGAGGTCAGCCACATTAGTTCTCTTTCAGTCGAAACGTCGGATAGCGGCTGCTGAGTGTAGCCCTTGATGGCACCGCTGTTTTCTGCAATGGTTGGTACACTGACGCTGCGATCGCGCATATCTGCCAGCAGCTTGACATAAAAGGGAGAGCACCACACCGATCTCTCGGCTCGTCGCATGACAGCGGCAGAATACTCCATGGTTCTACTTGTGTCTTTAGTGCCTTCCATCGAACTGCCCACTGTCTTTTATGGCCCACTGTTTTTTATGGCCCACTGTCTTTTATGGCCCGCTGTTTTTATGATTGAGCAAACTCACGGTTGATCTTACATAGAAAGGCAACCGCAGAAAGGCAACGGCTAGTGAGCAAGTTCAAAGTCGAAATGGAACTGGGGTGCTAGGATTCGAACCTAGGAATGGCGAGACCAAAACCCGCTGCCTTACCACTTGGCGACACCCCATCGCTTTTGCTTAGAAATTATAGCACCCGCATTGTCATTTTCTGAGCAGAGAAAAAAGATATTCCTGAGCCAGCTTTGGTGAAAATTACCGCTTTGCTCCAAACTCAGACTGGGCTTGGACTGGGCTTGGGCTGGGCTTGGACTAGTGGCTTAGACTGGGCTTAAACTGGGGTATATGTTTCTCAAGCATCTCTACCTCCAGAACTTTCGCAACTATCAGAGTCAGTCTGTGGCTTTTGGCGCACCCAAAACGATTTTGCTAGGGGACAATGCGCAAGGGAAGTCAAATCTATTAGAGGCTGTCGAGTTGCTGGCCACCTTGAAATCGCATCGAACGAGCCGCGATCGCGACCTAGTCCAAGAGGGCAAAACCACCGGCCACATCAAAGCCCAGTTAGAAAGAGACATTGGCCCTAGCGAACTCACTTTGGTATTACGCAACGGCGGACGACGAGCCGCAGTGCTAAACGGAGAAACCCTCAAGCGGCAGCAGGATTTTTTGGGCCATCTCAATGCCGTCCAGTTCTCTAGCTTAGATTTGGACCTAGTCCGTGGTGGCCCAGGCGAACGGCGCAACTGGATAGATACGCTGCTCACCCAGCTAGAGCCCGTCTACGCCTATATCTTGCAGCAGTACAACCAAGTCTTGAAACAGCGCAACGCCTTCATCAAGCAGCACACGGATGAAGAGAGTAGTCAGCCGCTCGACCCTACGCAGATGGCCTTGTGGGATGCGCAGCTAGTAACAGCAGGGACCAGGGTAATTCGACGGCGATCGCGCGGTCTACAGCGTTTAATTCCGCTGGCACAGTCCTGGCACCAGGCTATCAGTGGTGATACAGAACGATTGGTCATCGCCTATCAGCCAAACATCTCTACGGATTCCTCTATAAAAGGTGATCTACTAGCAGAGGAGAAATCAGCTGAGGATAGCTATCTAGATGACCCCAGCCATATCCAGCAAGCCTTCTTTGAAAAGATAAAATTGCGGGCGGTTGCCGAATATCATCAGCGCACCTCTCTAGTCGGTCCCCATCGTGACGATATTGACTTTTCGATCAATCAAACGCCCGCTCGCCAGTACGGGTCGCAAGGACAGCAAAGAACCCTAGTCCTCGCTTTGAAGCTGGCAGAACTAGAGCTGATCGAAGCGGTCATCGGCGAACCACCACTGCTGTTGTTAGACGATGTCTTAGCTGAGCTGGATTTAAAGCGGCAAAATCAGCTGTTGGAAACTATTGAAGATAGATTTCAAACCCTGATCACCACTACTCATCTAGGTGCGTTTGACGCTAGATGGCTTAGAGAGTCGCAGATTTTGACGGTTCACCAGGGCGCATTATTGGAAACCGGCTAGGAACCGGTTGAGAACGAACTAGCTAGACAGACTAGCTAGCGTCTCATCAATTAGACTGATCGCCTTATCCACATCCGCTTCAGTCACAATCAGCGGTGGAATCAGCCTTACAACTTGAGCTCCAGCAGGAATTAGCAGCAGTCCTTTTGCGAGTGCCGCTTTGACGATATCTATTGCAGCGATGCCACTATCTGGATTCAGGACCAGGCCGTTGATCAAGCCCCAGCCTCGAACGCCCTCGCACAACTGAGGATATTTACGGGCGATCGCTTTGAGCCCTTTTCTGAGCTGCTTGCCACGCGATCGCACATTCTCCAGCACATTCTCCTGCTCCAGTGTCTGACAGACCGCCATCGCCACGCCACAGACAAAGGGATTGCCCCCAAATGTACTTCCATGCTCACCAGGCAGCAGCACATCGCAATGGCTCTTCGTCAGAATCGCACCAATCGGAATGCCACCCCCCAACGCTTTCGCCGAGGTAAATACATCCGGCTCTACACCCACCGTCTGATAGCCCCACAGATTACCCGTACGACCCATCCCTACCTGGACCTCATCCAAAATCAATAGAATCCCCAGCTGATCACACAGCTGACGGACCTGCTTGAAATACACCGGATTCCCAGGGCAAACGCCGCCTTCTCCTTGCATGGGCTCTAGCATGATCGCCGCTACCTGACGCTGGTCAGAGTCTAGCTGTGCGATCGCCGCTTTCAGCGCCTCTATATCGTTGTAAGGCACATAATAAAATCCTGGCATCAGCGGATTGAAATTCTTCTGATACTTAGGCTGACCCGTCGCGGTAACCGTCGCTAGCGTTCTGCCGTGAAAGCTCGACTTCGCTGTAATCACAATCGGAGCTTCTATACCCAGCTCAGTATGTCCATACTTACGAGCCAGCTTGATAGCCCCTTCGTTTGCCTCCGCTCCCGAATTGCAGAAAAACACCCGGTCAGCGCAAGAATGGTCCGTCAGCCACTGAGCCAGCGCCCCTTGCTCAGGAATGTAATACAGATTTGAAACGTGCTGTAGCTTTTGCAACTGCGCAGTTCCTGCCGCTATCATCGCCGGATGGGAGTGACCCAGCGCACAGGTCGCAATCCCCGCCACAAAATCAAGATACTCGCGCCCTGCAGAATCCCACAGACGACATCCCTCACCGCGCTCCATCGCGATCGGGAAACGGGAATAGGTCGACATCACGTTTTGATCGAATTCTGCTGGCTGAAAAGCAGTCTCGACTATCGGCGTAGAGACATCATCAGGCGTTGCAGTGGGCACAAGGGTTTGAGAAGTCATAGGAAGCAGTATTAAGAGAGAAGAGGGACTTCAAAGCAGTAGATTATTAGGTTAATGATTGTAACGCTACTCCAGCCGACAGCGATACTCCTTTGCGGCAGTGAAGAGGCTATTTATGGCTAGCGACGGACGCGGGTTGCCAGAGAAAAGGCTAAATCGACGCGCATTCGTGACATCACAGAAAACATTGAGTAGCCTGCCAAAACGCAGGTTTCATTGATCGATAGCTCGCGCAGCGAAGTAGCAAATGATGGAGAGCCGATATGTGAACAGACAATGACAATTAACTAGCCGCCCCGCTCTACGAGAAGGCAAAGCCTACGACTACGCTTGTGATAACTACGCAACTATAGCGTTGGTCGCTTGGCTGATCACCCCCGCTGGCTAAGCGCAGTCGAAGCCGACCCCTCATCGTAAAAAATCTCACTGCGAAAAAGTCCGCCTCGACATATCGAAGCGGACCATGATCGGTAGATCCTATTCCTATCTTTATCCTGCATTTTGGACTCTGTAGCGAATGCCAATGGGTAGCAAAGTCATATCAGCCCGAGCTCAGGCTGATTCTCTAAACTAAGCTACAACAAAGGCAGCCCCTAGCGGCTCTCTAGTTTGACCACAAATTTGAGCAGTGTTTCCTCAGAATGTAAAGAGACTTCTAGTAGATAAATCTTTTCCGGGGAAAAGCAACCCCAGTTAAGATCTAAAGAGCCAGGCTGTGAGCACAGCGCCCGCTTCTCTACAGTGCCGTCCCACAATCGCACCTGTCCACCTTCTGGCAACACAGCCTTGATCGTGAGCTGGCTATCAGCGCCACTGGCAACGTAGCTAGCTGACAGTCTCAATAGGCCATGAGCAGTAATCCACTCCCGGCTATCATCAGGCTTCTGCGCGGACAACGACAGCGTCATCGCCCCTAATATTTCTTGAGCTGCCATCATCGATAGCGCAATCTGCTGCTCTGGGCTAGCAGAATCATAGTCATCTGCCAGCTGAGTGATCTGCTCTAGCACCGCCGATTGGTTCTCGTTATCAGAGCGATAGGCGGGCACCAGTACAATGTCAGCAATCGGCTCTAGCACGTCACCCTGCATAGGAAACAATGCTTCAACCGCACGAACCAACTGAACCCCCTGCTTGATTGGCGATAGGGCAATTTCTTGACACCGCTTGAATAAAGCATTCAATACGGGCTGAGGCAATAGCCCAGGCACCTTAAGCGAACTTAAGTGCTGATTCCAGAGCGAGGAAGCTGCACCGGGTACAGCATGGGTCGCACCGATAGAATCAGCCACGTCAGCCGGATACTCGCGCAGCTCCGATTCCCAAGGGAAGAGGGGCGGCGACTTTTCGTATTCCAACATGAGACGTTGTTTGATCAGAAAATGAAAACGTTCTTGCACAGCGTGGATTTCTCCGAAGTTAAATGACTGAGCCGTCTGAGAGAACCTATCTGATAAAGATACCTCTCTCGAAGCCACGAAAACTCTAGGAACATTGAAAACGTCAAAAAGGTATTGAACGTCACTTTCCTAGAAATGTAGATGAGTTTGAGACCAAATCCGTAGATTCAGCGTCTCCCTTATTGGTGAGTAGGCTTACTAGACTTTGCATCAGACCCGACTCCGAATGAACGAGCTTTTTGATGAATTGACTGCTGATGTAGAACAGTTTCCTGATGGCATACCTAAAGGTATAGAAAACGTCGGGTCGAAGACTCGCAGCAGTCACAAAAGCAAGTTCTGAGTACTATCTGAGTCAATATTCACACGTCGCTGTGATAGTCCGGATAGATTCTAGAAAGGGTTTTTGGGGTACGGCGTCTGGCACTTTGCTTTTAGCCTTATCAAACGCTACAGCTTTCTTCAGATAAAGCAAAGTGCTTAGCAAAATGCGCGGCGCATTTTACTATACATTCCGAATGTCCCAGGCTTTCTCCAATAGGCTAGACCACTGCTTTCTCAACTGGGTTGCTGTGATATCCAGCTGATTAGAAATTTCCTGGTCGCTTTGTTGCTGCTGCTTCAGCGCTAGAATCTTCTCTTGGGTAGGGTTCATCTCAGTTTGAAAATACGTCCACTGGTGAGGCGTCAGCCCCAGATTCTTCCATAATTCTGCCCCTAGCCACTCATGGACTAGCTCCCAATTGTGAGCAAAAGAAAACTTTAGCAAATGATATTTGAACCGCTGCTGTAGATAGTCTCGCTCTCGCGGTGTGACTTGCAAAATCTCCTCTATTTCATTAGTAGGTAAATCATCCAAACGCAGGCTGAAGTAGTCAGCGCAGTCCTGCTGACCTTTTTCTACCAGGTAGTCCATCAGCTGCTCAATCACCTGATTTCTAACCGTTTCTTTACCTTCAACACTAACTTCATCGGCTGTAAGTTCCTCACGCAAGCGCTGCAAAGGGGCTGTACGGGGCTGGTCTTGCTCGGTGCCTTCAATAGCCTGCTGGATATCCACCACCGTCTCCGGCGGCTGCTGCTTAGAAAAGGTCTGGGTGCGCAAAATAATCAGCTGCTGACTACGACCTTTAGAAAAACGAATTCGCCGCTTGGCGTAGCGCTCTGTAAAGGCCATGTATTCAGCTAGCTCCAACAGAGAGCGCGGCTGGTAGGTAGCGGACACCTCGTACTCTCGCCTGAAGGCATTGATGCTTTCGACATAAAAATTCTGTAAGAAGTCTTCTATTAGCGCGATGCGGGCCTGGTAGCTCGCCTGGACCTGCGGCGGCGTCATATAGCGATAGATAATTGCGCTCAAGCTGCTGTGCAGCTCTAGTCGCCCCTTAGTAGAACCTAGCTGAGCGTATTTCAAGCACTGCGCCAGCCTGATGTCTGCTAAATTGTTTGCCCAGCCTTCTATATCGCCGGAATTTTGAATCCGCTGGCTTTCGGCGCACACGCGACGTGCGTCTTTTTCAATCCGCTTGGCGACTTCACGGCAGTGTTGAATCGAAGCTTTAGTTTGCACACTAAGCTTTTGAGAGAGTTGTTCAAAAAGCTTTTCCACTGCTAGTTATACTTATTCCCTGATGGTTGACCTTTCGGTTAGATCTCTTGTATGGCAGAACGCGCAATGCATTGTGCGTTCTGCGAAGCATTTTGCTTCACTCGAAAAGAGCTGTAGCTTTTGGTCATGCTAGAAGCAAAGGACCGGAAGCTATAGTCAAGATCTGTAGATAATAGGCACCAATATGAGAATAGACAGATCGCTCCAATTTTTGAACATCTCTTCAGACAATCTGATTAGATTTTCACACAAGTATTAAATTTGATTAGATCTGATCTATTTGCCCCTGATTCTATGGATGCCTTTTTGTATGACTATTGACCAGCAGCTAGAAAGCTTGATTGAGACAGCTCCCCCAGAAGCCAATATAAAGCAGGCGATTCAGGTCGTTGCACCTGTCATTCGCAGCGTTGCTCAGCAGCTCCAGCATTTGGAGTATTACATTTTGCAGTCGGCGGGCAGACAGTGGCTACAGGCAACCATCACTCGCAAGGACCATCCTGCTGAACCGAAGCGCGTGATTTATGCCTATCCATCGCTGAGCGCCGCTGCTGGAGACAAGCTGTCGACTAGCAATCCCGGCCTGATGGCGATCCCTATGCCCGTTGCGCAGCTGCTGTTTCAGCTGCCCTCTATCAGTCCGGTTGATAGTCTAATCTTTTTGGAAAATGAGGCTCGTGACCAGGCTATAGAGGTGCGCCGCGATGATGTCAAGGCTATGTTTCAAAGCCAGCTCGCCCAGAGTATAAAGCCCCAGGTTCCTCCAGATATTGCATAGGAGAAACTAGGGTTAGTTGGTTTATTTACTTTTTTGGGGCAGCTGTTTAGAGAGTAGCTATCCGAGCAGCTGATGCCCTTGAGCGCAAAAATATCGAATTACGCAGGCTGATTCAAAGAGAGTCAGTTCCAGAGGGCCTAGTTCGAAGACATTTATCTGAAAGTTAGCGAACTAAGAAAGTTAGCAAACTAAGAGCGAGCAAACACTGGCTGCTTAGAAAGCGTGAGCAGATAAAAGCTCAAAAATGAGTGCGACGAAGAACCCAACCATTGCCAGTCGTCCGTTCCAGAGCTCTGCGTAAGGGGTGAAACCCAGTCGAGGCTCTGGCTTGTAGTAGCGAGTAGCACTGACGCCGAGGGTTTTGTTATCAAGAGCAGCAGAGGCAATATTGGACTCTGCGGGGACGAGCGGCGTTTCGTTTTTCATGATTACTCATCTGTACTTTTCTAAAGATATCATAAGCGATGTATATGAAACTTAACTGTATTTGCCGGGACAGTCTGTAAATCTCGGTCTCAAGGGAGATTTTGGCCGGGGATTGGGCTATGTGCCTCTACGCCTTGCGTCTGTCTGCTGCCTGCTGAAGCATTTGGCAGTATTCCTCTGGTCCGCCGGGAAAAACTACATTGATGGTCAGCGGATCGCTGTCATCTTTAGGATCGCCGATGCCGCCTAGCACGATAGGAGTGTCTTGCTCATTGCGCCCTAGCCTAACGGGGCGACGGTTGTGGAGCTGGCCGCTGCTGCTGTCGACGAACACTCGCAAGGTAGGCGTGTCGATGGCTTGGCCGATGTTTTGGATGAGCTGGAGAAAATTGCGATCGCTTCCCCCCCGCTTAAATTCTAAATTGCCGTTCCGTTCTACGGCCTGACTGGTGACTGTATCCCCAACGCCCACTATCGTTGGCATCAGCGCTGGATCGAAGTTTTGGACCACTAGCTTGAGCATGTCATCGAGCGATCGCGGTGCCTGCCTGGCATTGAAATCCACACCCAGCGGGTAGTGCCCCGTATGCACAGAGAAGTAATGATTCAGCAGCGCCAGCACTCCCGCCTCTTTGAGCGCACCTCGCAGCATAAATTGAAAGTCAGTGGTGCCTGCACTCTCGGCATCCGCAAACCAAACCGCCTCGTGGACAAATCCATCGCGTCCTAGGTTAGGCGCGTAGTGGACAAAGAACTGATCGGCTAGCCCAGCTGCTTCCGCCTCTTGCAGCAGCTCTTCCATCAAAGTAACCATGTGCTGCTGAAGCTGCACAAAGCGTTCAATATTCTCACTAGAAGGAGTCTTCGAGCTACCAACTAGCTTTTCATAGAGCGAATTAAGATTGGCAGTTGGTGAAGCCACATTGTCTAACACAGAGGCTTGCACGAGCTGAGTGCGCTCGTTTACCTCAAAAGTGTGCTGAGCCTTCAGAAAATCGTCTAGCACCCGCTCAATGCGCTCGGCTACCTCTGCCAAAAAATCCAACTCGGTTTGGCTGACACCGGGATGGCTGACGGTGCCGCTCCTGTCTTGCCACTGCACACCTCCCGCCGCTAGTCCTGGGAGGTAAAGCTTCTGAGCTTTGGCAACTTCTGCTCCTCCCACTGCCCTTTCGATGATGGTTTGCAGCCCTCGTCTGCCGATATGCTCACCGTTGGTTAGTACAAAAAAATGCTCATCAAACTCTGCCGTTGCGCTCAGATACTGCTTGGTGATGGTTCGAGTCAGCGGATCGTTCACCAGCGGCATACAGACGCCGTCTAAGTCTTGAAGAATGAGCAAGTTTTCTGTTTTGCTCAAGAGGTCTGCTAGGGCAGTATGGTCCAAAGAGACGGTTTGATGATGTAGCATCTAGATTTTGCGTCGTTTTGATCGACATCTATGTGGTTTCTGTGCTCACCTTACCAATAGTTTCGACTGATGCATCTGGAATTGACATATCTGGGACATCAGGGGTTGATTCTTCAACTTGATTGCCAGTCGTAGCGTCGCTGTCCTGCTCGGGAAAATCATTGTCGTCGTCTAGGCCAGATCGATCGATATCTAGGGGGGCGTTGATTGGATCGGAATCATCGCGATTTTCCAGATCAAACTTTCGCAGAGCGGCTTTGGCAACCTCGGCATCCATCGCCATAATTTCGGCCTGAGAAGCCAGCTCAATTTTACTGGCTTCTGCTTCGGGGGCGATGGGCTCATCTGGGCCACGACCTAAGGAGCGGATGCGGCGGATAGGTAGGTTGGCGGTCAAAGCAGTCACTCGCTGATCGGTCGCCAGGGAAAATTCCAGCGAATCGAAGTCGATTTCTACGTAGCGTGAGACTACGGCAATGATTTCTTGACGCATCATTTCTAATGTCTGCGGATCTAGCGCCAGCCGGTCGTGAGCTAACACAATCTTGAGTCTTCTCTTGACATCATCACGGCTGTGAGGGTCTTCTGGTGGCCCAAACAGTCTTGCTAGTAAGTCGCTGATAATAGGAATTGCCATAGGGGTGTCACCGTAATGTCGATGCCAGCGGATGTTGGCTGGTCGGAGTTGCGTTTACAAAGGCTTGGTCGGAGTGGGCGATCGCCTTGTTAGCCTATCCTCCAAACAGTTTCTTGAGCCTTGTGAGGAAGCTTTCTTTCTCAATACTTAGATCCATAAGAGGCACTTTCTCGCCCTGTAAGCGCTGAGAAACGTTAGTAAATGCGATCCCTGCTTTGGAAAGACTGTCTTCTAGGACTAGAGGCTCACCCTTATTGGTGGAGACAATCACCTGTTCGTCATCAGGGATTACACCTAGTAGCGGAATAGATAGGATGCTTTGTACATCTTTAACCGACATCATCTGGTCAGCTGCAACCATCGCTGGTCGCAGCCGGTTGATCACCAAACGGACTGCCTTGATGTCGTTGGCCTCTAGCAAACCGATAACTCGATCGGCATCGCGCACAGCCGAGATTTCTGGCGTAGTCACAATAATGGCCTCACGCGCAGCCGCAATCGAGTTGCGAAAGCCCATCTCAATACCGGCGGGGCTGTCAATCAAAATAAAGTTGTAAACCTTGGTCAGCGCTTTGACCAGACGCTTCATCTGCTCTGGCTTGATAGATTCTTTGGAGCGATTTTGGGCAGCGGGCAATAGCGCTAGATTCGGCTGGCGTTTGTCTTTGACGAGGGCCTGATCTAGGCGGCACTCTCCGGCTAGCACGTCTAGAGCAGTGTAGACGATTCGATTTTCTAGCCCCAGCAGCAGATCCAAGTTGCGCAAGCCAAAGTCAGCGTCAACTACGGCAACGCGCTGTCCGGCTTTGGCCAGGGCCATTCCTAAATTTGCTGTACAGGTTGTTTTACCAACGCCTCCTTTACCGGAGGTCATAACGATAATGCGGCTCATGTATTCTCTGGGGGAGTTCCTGGGTTGGTCAAATCGGCAAGGGCGAACTCGGATGCGATCGCAATACGGATACCGTCAGGGCCAATGTAGGCAACTTCTGGCTGGTACTGAGCAGGCGGCTCATCAGGCGATCGCGCTACTTTATCCGCAATCCGCAGCTGAGTCGGCTGCATATGCAGCGCCATGATACGACACTGACCGTTACCGCCTGCCCCTGCATGAACGACTCCGCGCAGACGCCCCCATATAAAGATGTCGCCTTCCGCCACGATGGAGCTACCGGGGTTGACATCGCCTAGCAGAATCACTGTGCCTCGATGGCGCACTTCTACACCAGAGCGGAGCGTAGTTTGCATATACAGGGGCTCGTCCATCGCCTGACGAGAAGCTTCTTGTCCTTGTCCCAAGTGGCTTAGGGTAGTCTGCTGTTCTACAGAATATCCAGCAGTAGCAGCGGCGACGGCGGTTTGACGGCGGCTGGCGTAAATTCGCTTGAGCGGTAGCTGCGCGTCGCTGAGCAGAGCGTCTATTTCTTGTACTTGCTGGCTATCTAGGAGGCGATCGCGCGCAATCAGATGAACCGGCGTATGCGGCTGCAAAAAGCGTTCACCGCCACTGATGCGGCCTTTGAGCTGCTGCCGAAGCTCCTCCCAATAGACCGGATTCCTGCTCTTTTCAGGCGCAGGCGGCAAAATCAGCAGCAGTCGACCACCTTCGCTCTTGAACTGCACCTGCAAATTAGGATTACTTTCCGGCTTCAGCTGCCCTTTCACAGACATAGGAGAGACCTCTGCCGACGCAGGCTCCGGCTCAATCTCCAATATAAAATTGTTAAAGTCAATGCCCTCAGCAGCCTGGCTATTCTGAGGAGAAGAAAAATCTGGAACCATCTGCCGACACCCTTTGGCCGATATGTTCTAACTCAAATGAGAAAGAGCCAAAGCCCTATTCACCAAGCTATAAGACTTGGCTATCTTAGAACACTATTGCTTTGTGGAACATAGCGCAGGGCTAAATATGTCGGTTTTATCAAAATTAATTGATACTTGTAGTCTAGTTGTAGATACGGAGAAACCCAGCTATTCACGGCTGTTTGAAGCATCTGTTTTACACTAGTTCTGCGGCTAAGGGCAGTAAGCTACTGCCAACAGAGACAGCTAAGCCAATAGAGACAGGGAACAAGAGATAGGTTGCTCAGAGAGTAATCCAATTTTCAAGAAGAGATAAAGTCGAGTGAGCATCTATTGGGACAGCTTTAGCGTGTAATGTGCATAGATATCCTGGTAGCTAAACCTGCACCGCTCATCTTCATCAATTACCTTACAAGTGCTCTAAAGGCTACCAAAACATACCAGAGGTGTTCTTGGAACAATGGTTCATCACAAAAAAGTTCCCGCGCTGACGATTGCAGCACTACTCGCCTTTACTCTCCCTATAAAACCGATAGCGCTTAACCAGGCGCTGCTAGCTTTAGCCCAAACAGCCAATCCCCCAACCAGTCCTCAGACGACCAGCTTTCCCCTTCTAGAAACTGTTCCGCAAGGTACCCAGGTTCGCATCAGCAGCGGTTCCGACAGTATGGAGAAGCTTAGTGCAGCCTTGCAGCAAGGGTTTGAGAGCAAATATGCGAGCAGCAAAGTCAACATAGAAGCCAAAGCTACCGATCAGGCTATCCAAGACGTCCTCAGCGACAACGCTGACCTCGCAGCTATCAGTCGCCCCTTAACCGCAGAAGAGAAAGCAAAGGGTCTAGAGTCTATTGCGCTTCGACGCGAAAAGATCGCCATTGTCGTCGACAAAGGTAATCCATTCTCCCAAAGCCTCACCGGTAATCAGTTTGCTCAAATCTTCAGAGGTGAAATCACCGACTGGTCTGTAGTCGGTGGGACGCCTGGTCCGATCAAGTTAGTAGACCAGCCAGCTATCAGTGAGATTCGCCAGTCGCTTAAGTCTTATCCTGTTTTTGCCTCAGCGCCCTTTGAAGCCGCCGCTGGTGCAACCACTCTTCAGAGCAATACAACAGAAGCATTAGCAAAAGAACTTGGCCCAAACGGTATCGGCTACATGTTAGTCAGTGAGCTAGCCAGTCAGCCTAGCCTAAAAGCACTACAGCTACACCAAACACCTCCCACAGACCTACGCTATCCCTTTTCTCAGCCCTACTCTCTCATCTATGCGAGGGGCGCTACTTCGCCTCCTGTGGCTGCATTCCTAGGCTATGCAACAGGGCAACCCGGTCAGGCTGTCGTGGCACGTACTAGCCTTTCGGGCACCAGCAACCCGCCTGTAGCTGCTAGTCCAACAACGACAACAGAGCCTTCTAGGAATGTTGACATTCCCGGCAACGCCTCTCCCGATACTGAGAAGACTGATGCTGAAAGCGCTGATGCTGGCGGTACACCTATCGCGTCTATAGGCATTGGAGCGCTAAATGCTGACGGACAGCTGGTTGATACTGAAGGAAGATTAATTAACTCAGAAGGCTTTCTGATCGATACACAAGGAGAGCTAGTCGATGCCGATGGGAACCGGCTAGCTGAAGGCGCGGATGGCGTCCTGGGTGCGGGTATTGATCCTGATGCCATCCGTAGCGGTATTGACGATGCCGAAGGTGAGTCTGTAGCAAGAGAGATTGGGGAAGAATCCGGCAATATCAGCGACCTAGGTGCTGAGCGTGGTCGATGGTGGTGGCTGCTATTGCCATTGGCAGGACTGGCTCTGTTGATTTGGGCGGCTAGCAAAAGCAGTAGCGAAGAAGAAACTAGCTACGCTACGAGTACTGATTTAGATACCGTCCCGAACGACCGCATCGTTAGCGCTATGGATAGCAGTGTCAGTGATGGTGAGATTGACAGCGGTCTGGAAAAAGAGGCTGGGATTGGACCCGCTGTTGCTGGCGGAGTAGGTGCAGCAGATATTGGGTTAGCTGTCATGCCAAGTGATCCAACTACTGCTATGGCGACTACTACAGGTGAACCTGTAGGTCCGATCAGTGCTGAGGCGGCGAACATCAATAGTGATATTGACGGCGGTGATATCGATATTATCGAGGGTACGGCGCAGCCTAATGTCAAAGGCACTCTAGATGATGCAGGCACTTCTAGGATTACTTTTGCTGAGAGCCCGGGTGGACTTCGCAGTGAGGTTCGAGAGGCTAGCGAAAGTAAAAACAGTGGAAGTGAAGACAGTAGCGACTGGGTACAGCGAGCGAAGCAGCGGATTAACGAAGCTACTGAGCAAATGAAGCAGACGGCTGCTGAGACTAAGGATGAGGCTACGAAAGAGCGCTAGGAGATTTAACCGAATCTGCAACTGCTAGATCTGTAGCTGCTAGATCATAGGAGAAAGATGGCGAGGCCAATGGATGATGCTCCGGATGCGCCAACAAGCTGGTCAAAGGCTCACAGCAAGCTACACATTCTATTACGTCAGCGCCTCTTGCTTCCCAGAAATAGCTGCGTTTTGATAGCTGTCTCCGGCGGGCAGGATTCGCTGTGTTTGGCTCAGTTACTCATCGACTTGCGCTCTAAATGGCAGTGGAGACTGGGACTGGTTCACTGTGACCACGGCTGGAGAGAAGATTCGGCTGAGAATGCGGCCCATGTGGTGGCGCTGGCACAGATGCGGCAGGTGCCGGTCTGGGTCGAAGTAGCTGACTCATTGATTAAAAGTGAGGCGGCGGCTAGGCAGTGGCGCTATGAAATCTTTGCAAAAGTCGCCAGGGAACAGGGCTATGGCTATGTCGTGACGGGACATACGGAAAGCGATCGCGCCGAAACTGTCCTCTACAACCTCATCAGAGGTACCGGTACCGATGGATTAGGCACCTTGACTTGGACCAGACCGCTGGACACAAGCCAGCTGCCAGCAATTACTTTGGTCAGACCGCTGCTGGCCTTTATCCGCGCCGAAACCACACAGTTTTGCCAAGATCAGCAGCTTCCCGTCTGGGAAGACAGCAGCAATCAGGATCTAAGCTTTCGGCGGAATCGGATTCGTCAGGAGCTGATGCCTTATCTGCGATCGCACTTCAACCCCCAGATCGAACAGGCACTAGCTCAGCTCGCTGAGCTCACTGCTGCCGACACCGACTATCTCAAATCACAAGCTGACTATATATATAGTCAGACCGTTACCGAAGTCGACGATGGCCAGTCCTGGTACATACAGCGCGAGGCTTTGATTGCCGAACCGCGATCGCTTCAACGCCGCGTCATCAAGCAGCTGTTGCATCAAGTGCTGCCAAGCTCGCCCAGCTTTAAGCAGGTCGAAAAGCTTGTCTCGCTTCTATCAGCTAATAACGGTAGCCAGACTGATTCCTATCCCGGCGGCTGGATTGCCGTAGTTAGGAAACCGCTTATCTACTTAGAACTGTTACAAAACAGAAAATAACTACAGAAAGAGAAGCAGCGGCAGATGATAGAAACAGTCAGACAAAATCTTATCTGAGAAAATAAAAGCTTCTTAAGCTTTTTGTAATAGTCCAAAACCACCGGTTTTCATCAACTTTTTATCAACTTAGCCCACTTTGTAACTTGTAGAAGCTTTGCGTGAAGCAGCTTTCAGTCTTTCTATTCCTTTTGGCTTAGCTATTTATACCTATAGGAGTGATCACTCCTGCAAACGCTCAAAAAACTTTACAAAACTAGTTGCTTCTACTAATATAAGTTCATAGGCGAAAGCTGATATTTTGCAGCTCCGCCTCGTACCTCGATAACTAAAAAGGATTCATAATGACTACTACTCTACAGACACGCCAAAGCGCGTCGCTGTGGGAGCAGTTCTGTCAGTGGGTTACAAGTACTGAGAACCGCCTCTATGTAGGTTGGTTCGGCGTCTTGATGATCCCGACACTACTCGCTGCTACCGCATGTTTCGTAATTGCCTTCATCGCCGCTCCTCCCGTCGACATCGACGGCATCCGCGAGCCCGTTGCAGGTTCTCTGATGTACGGCAACAACATCATCTCTGGTGCGGTTGTTCCATCATCTAACGCGATTGGCCTTCACTTCTACCCCATCTGGGAAGCTGCCTCACTCGATGAGTGGCTTTACAATGGCGGTCCCTACCAGCTGGTAATCTTCCACTTCCTCATCGGCGTCTTCTGCTACATGGGTCGTGAGTGGGAGCTATCCTACCGTCTCGGTATGCGTCCTTGGATCTGTGTTGCCTACTCTGCTCCTGTAGCAGCAGCAACTGCAGTCTTCTTGATCTACCCGTTGGGTCAAGGTTCATTCTCTGACGGGATGCCTTTGGGTATCTCTGGTACCTTCAACTTCATGTTGGTCTTCCAGGCAGAGCACAACATCTTGATGCACCCCTTCCACATGTTGGGAGTCGCTGGTGTATTCGGTGGCGCTTTGTTCTCAGCGATGCACGGTTCACTCGTTACCTCTTCATTGGTACGTGAGACCACAGAAACTGAGTCGCAGAACTACGGTTACAAGTTTGGTCAAGAGGAAGAGACTTACAACATCGTTGCAGCCCACGGCTACTTCGGTCGTCTCATCTTCCAGTATGCTTCGTTCAACAACAGCCGTAGCCTCCACTTCTTGTTGGGTGCATGGCCTGTCGTCGGCATCTGGTTCACTGCGCTTGGTATTTCTACCATGGCGTTCAACCTGAACGGTTTCAACTTCAACCAGTCCATCATCGACTCACAGGGTCGCGTGATTGGTTCTTGGGCAGATGTATTGAACCGTGCCAACCTGGGTATGGAAGTAATGCACGAGCGCAATGCTCACAACTTCCCGCTAGACTTGGCCGCTGGCGAAGCAGCACCGGTTGCTTTAACTGCTCCTTCCATCAACGCATAGATCTTTTTGTCTAGCGTTGCTGGACGATTACGACTTTGATTAGTTGATTAGCGTGAATCCTTTTATCAGATGCATAGCATTCTGATCAAGGTTCACAAAGAAAGGCGCTCCCGTTGGGGGCGCTTTTTTGTTGGAAATTTATCTGCGTTAACTGGAGGTCAGTGTAAGGAGAATACGTTGAGGGAAGAACGCCCATGACATTGTGAACAGCACCAATAAGCTTCACATTAAGCGGGTGCCTATAAAGCTTGCATGTAGACTGAGAGTATTACGTATATCTACGCAGTACTTCCTGTAGCGATTAGCACTAACTTGTTTGTGTAGCGTTCTTGATATCAGACCCGCATGAAAATTAAACAACTGGCTGTTATTACTACAACCATAGCCGCAGCGGCTATGGTTCAAGCAGTAGCTCCATCCGCGCAGGCAGCCGTTTTAGGCACTGGTAGTGCTACCTGTGCCAATGTCAGCTTCAGCTTCAATGACTGTGCTGGTTATTTCGATGGAAACGATAAACAAGGGGATTCTGGTCTTTCTAATCTTAATTCTTTGTTTGGCGAAGGATGGACCTTTGTTGGTGATAGCGATAGCAATAATCCTTTGATCTCATTTACCTCTGGTGGTAACAACTCAACAGCAGGGTCAGCTAGAACAAATTTGACTGGGGCTGGTGCGATCGCAGTCAAAGCAGGCAATTCTTATGCTCTATACACAATTGAAGACTTAGCAAGCTTTGACTGGAGTACAGCTGGAGTCAAAACTGTTGGGAAAAAGGGCAATACTCCTGAACTGTCTCACTTATCACTCTATCGTCAGGCCAATCCTGTCCAGCCTCCCGCTGTGAAAGAAATTCCCGAGCCCAGTATGCTGCTTGGGCTCGTTGGACTTGTTGGGTTGGGTATTCGTTCACGCCGAGAGGATGCTTGAAGGATTTCGGCCTGTGACTGACTGTTGTTGCGTTTAGCTAAAGAATTGGGCGCTCTTTCATCGAAAGAGCGCTTTTTTAATCGACTCAGTTTATAGCGGCCTGGGGCAATATCAACATGGCATCGCCAAAAGAATAGAAACGGTAGTCTTGCGCGATCGCATCTTCATAGATCGCCATCAGTCGCTCCCGCCCGATCAAGGCACTCACCATCATCAACAGGCTAGAACCGGGCAAGTGAAAGTTGGTGATCATGCCATCTATCACCTGCCACTGATAGCCAGGATAAACAAATAAGTCGGTCTTGCCTTCGTAGGGCTGTAGCTCTCCGCAAATTGCAGCCGTCCCTTCTAGCGCTCTAGTAGATGTCGTCCCTACGGTAATGACCCGACCGCCATTCGCTTTGGTCTGTCTGACTTTTTCAACTGTTTCGGCTGGAACCTCAATACGCTCCTGATGCATTTGGTGCGTTTCGATGTCGGTTACTTCAACCGGGCGAAAGGTGCCAATGCCCACATGGAGAGTGATCTTGGCGGTTTGGATGCCTTTGACGCTTAGTTTGTCTAGAAGGGCCTGGGTGAAGTGAAGTCCGGCGGTGGGGGCTGCGATCGCACCTTTCTTCTGAGCAAACACCGTCTGATACTGCTCAGACAGCGCCTCTGACTGAGTAATGTACGGCGGCAGCGGCACCTGTCCCAGTTGATGAATCAACGCATCAATGGGCTCATCTACCTGCGGCGTGAGCTGTAGAATTCGGCCACCGGTTGCCTTATCGCGCGACTCTACTAATGCCGACAGCGGCGGGCTTTTTGGATCCCCAAACACGAGCTCAGTGCCCGGCTGAATTCTTCTGCCTGGGCGCACCAGTGCTAGCCACCGATCATGTTCGATCGGCTCGATTAGCAACACTTCGACTGCTGCGCCGCTAGACTTGTGACCGTACAACCGAGCTGGAATCACCTTTGTATCATTAAGGACTAACAAATCACCCGGCAGTAACCAGTCGACTAAATCGTAGAAATGCTGATGGCAATGACTCTCGGCGCTATCTATAACTAGCAGCTTTGAGTGGTCGCGTGGCGTAACTGGATTTTGGGCAATTCGACCTTCTGGTAGGGTATAGCTGTAGGCGCTCAGCTGGTGGTCTGGGTTGGGACGGGCGCGATCGCCGCTAGCCTGAATATCCGTCATCCTATCTATCCGTCATTTATAGGCTCTACACCTAAAGCTGTCTGTGAATTATCTGTAACTTAGTCTACGACTTGATGACAAAAGTAACGTTTCTAGCGAGTCGGTGGGTCATAATGGAAAAGCGATTTTGGTCAACTAAGGTATCGATACAAGGCCAAGTATGGCGATTGTCAGAGTATTCGAGACTGTAGCACTCTCCTGACTAACTGATGGAATACATCTACTACTTAGCAAATGCAAGTCTGTCGCTACGGGTGGTTGAGCGATTGCTGTGTGCTACGCAGCTGCCTGTAGAGTTCATCACGGTGATTCACCAAATCAATGGATGGATCGTGAAGGTGAAACTGCACGATAGCGCTACGGTGCGATCGCAGCAAAACTTCCTGGCCTTTCTCAATGAAATTGGCACCCCCTACGAACCCGGATTCAGGGTCCGGATGGCGCTGTGGGGACTCGAAATGGGCCAGTCCGCAGTAGATGTCATGCGTCGCTATCAGGTCGCTGTCGTTTCCCACGGCAAACCCGACCGCGTAGAAATAGAAGAATTTCGTCAGCAGTTTGTCACTGGCCTCGGCTACTGCCCAGAGACACTCGCATAGAGGTCAATACCTGCGAAGCTTTAGCAAAACACATCTCGCAGGTATGCCTGTAGCGCCAAATACTGCCGAGCATCTGGCACCTGCAAACTCAGTCGGCTTTGGGGCGGACTCGAATGGCAGCTGACCAAAGCCAAATCGAACCTGCAGGGCATCTCAGACAGCTGCGGATGCTTCACCAAAAAATAGCGAGCCGTCATCCGCAGCTTCTTTTGCTTGGAACGGGTCAACGCCAGTAACCCATCGGCATCCCAATTTCCCTGGCTACGGGTCTTGACCTCAATAAAAGCCAGAGTTTCAGCCCTGAGCGTCCCTTTTCCGCTGACACCCTTCGCAATTAGATCAATTTCACCAAACCGGCTGTGCCACTGGCGCTGCAATATCTGACAATTCTTGGCAGTGAGCCATTGACACACTAGCTGCTCGCCATAGTTACCGAGCTCTTGCGGATTGAGCGCAGACAAAAGACAAACCTATATCTCTGTAGATAGAGAGTGCCCTAGCAAGGGGGTAGTTTGATTTTTAAGCTGAATCTTGTGAGGCTCAATCTTGGATGTATTCCGCTCCGTTAATCAGCGCTATTTCTGCTCGTACGAACTCGCGACCGAGATAGGCTGCGTGATCTAGATACGTGAGCGGGCAGGGATTAGCTTTGTCTTCAAAGATGTTCATGCAAAGCTCTTTGGCTGTGCGACCGGTGAAAATCGTTGTTTCCTGGCGTACAACGTTACCGCGCACCGATAGAGGCTTACCGGTTTTGGGATCGCAGGCGAGACCTTTTTCATTGATGGTGTTGGTAAAGTGCTTGGCGCAGATTAGCTCGGCTTCTCTATCTATATAGATCAGAAAATAGCCCGCCGGATCAAGCTCTATATAACGTTTGGAAAGCTTATCGTCTAGCGCAGCTAGCGCCTGCTGTTTGGCGAAGGCTGTTTCTGGCTTTGTAGGAGTTGCGGTTGCCATTGGAGTGCTTTGAATCGCATGAACTATGGGGGTTCATTATTTTATCGCGACTGGCTGAGGGTACAGGGCTACAGTTTGCAAACCTTGTTGATAGGAAGCTAGCAAAGCCGTTCATACCACAGCCTCCTATCTTCAGAAAATTTACTTTTCAATGAGTGGAATTTCTTCGGTCAGGTTTTTGATCGGCAGGTTTTCGTTGATTTCGTTGATCTGGAACTGTTCGGCCTGGTTGATGCGACCTATGTAGTTTTCTAGGATTTGGCCGAGCTTGGGAGAGTAGAAGCGGTGCAGGCTGTGGTTTGGAGTGGCGGGAAAGCCTCGGCGCTTTTTGTGTCTGCCGCCTGCGCCAGGATCGAAGGTTTTGATGTTGTTTGCGATCGCCCACTCAATCGGTTCGTAATAGCAGGCACTGAAGTGCAGATTGTTATATTCCTCAAACGAGCCCCAGTAGCGACCGTAGAGGCGATCGCCTTTGGTCAAGCAAAAAGATATCCCCACTGGCTCGTCAGGAGTCTCTTCGGTGTAGGCGGCGAAAATTACGACGCGATCGCGCCAAGCCGGAAACAGCTGCCGAAAGAAATCCCTAGTCAAATACTTACTGCCCCACCAGCCAAACTTGTCACAGGTATCGCTATAAAAGTCGTACACTTTCAAACAGAGCTCCGGTGTCAGCGACTCGCCGGTATGCACCTTGAAATGGATCCCGGCCTTTTCAACAGACTTGCGCTCACGCTTAATATTTCGCCGCTGATTAGCATTGAACTGAGCTAGATAATCATCAAAATCGCTGAAGTCTCGGTTCTGCCACACATAGCTATGGTGCAGCCACTTATGAAAGCCCAGCGCTTCCATCTGCTCTTGCCAGTCGGGATCGACATACAGAAAATTGCAGCCCGATATCTTGTGCTTCAGACAAAACTCGTCAATTAGCTGCACCATCGCCTGCGTCAGCGCCCCTTCATCTTCCGTCGGCGCAATCAAAAATCGATAGCCCTCCGCCGGTGTAAACGGTGACATCCCCAACAGCTTCGGATAATACTCTACGCCTAGCTGCGATGCCAGCTCCGCCCACTGATGGTCAAAGACAAACTCGCCGTAGCTATGACCCTTCAGATAAAGAGGGGCTGCCGCTACCAAGACATCGTCTTTCCACAGCGTGAGATGGTTGGGCAGCCAGCCTGTGTTGGGGCCAGTGCTGCCAGAGGTTTCCATATTGTTCAACCAGTCCCACTCAAAGGCAGGCGTTGGCAGTGGCATTGCCATTGCGTCCCACTGCGCGGCTGGAATATCTGACAAACGACTCATCCAGCGGGCGGTGTACTGCACTTGAGGAATTGACACGGTTGATTTCGGGTTTGAGACTTTCTATAGGTTAGTAGAAGTTCCCAAAAGAGGGGGCCAGAATTGTTTGGGGTCCGTCCTGTTTAGCTAGCTTGTCTGACGGTAGTCGAGTCGAATCCTCTAGATTCCATACTTATTGCGGGACTAACTCACTGTTGACTTCGTTTACCGAGCGGCGACGTAGTTCCGTAGACTCTTCGCGTGGCAGTAGATCGAATACTTCGCGCAGTTTATTGTCAATTTTCTCGTAGCTGGTCTGTCCTACTTCGTTGAGAACTACATTGTCCTCACCATCGAAGACGACGGTTTGCGGGACTGAGCCTTTGAAGTAGTAGCCTGCTTCGTTGGGTTCGTAGCTGTCTTTTACGGGGATGGAGTCGGCGGCGACTGGGACAAAGTTGGCCGCTCTGCCGTAGGGCGCTTGCAGCTGAGAGACCACGGATGAAAATATTTTGCTGTCGCGGCTGTCATCGACGTAGAAAACCAGCAGGGTCGGTTTATCTTGCTGGAAGGATTGAGCTAGGTTGAATTTGGGTGGGACGATGGACCCGTTGCCCGCATACAGTGCAAAGATATTACCGTCATATCTGTCGTCATCGACATTGGCCCAAGCTGGCGTGATCCAAATGCTGAGCCAAATACCGGATAGCGCGATCGCACACACCAGCGCAAGACAAACCCTACGAAAAAATTGAACCAGCATACCTAATCTATATTTCCAGCTATCAAAAACACGCATCCAAAAACACTAGGAACCCTCAAAACTCGCAATGATTTCTTGAAGCGTTTCCTTATTGTCTGCGTAGCTGTCTCTCCTTGTCCAGCCAACGACCTGATAGTAGTTATTCACGCCTTGCACAGTAGTGTGTAAATACACCACGGGCATGCCCTCCACCTGCCCCCGAATTTCATACTGAACAGCCGGATCTCCGTTCACCTCATCCACGCCAGTACGAGTCGACGTTTCATAGTCGCTCAGCTCTTTTTCAATCAACCAGCGATACTGCTCGGCATTGTCTTCTAGATCAAACTGGCTAAGCACCGCTTTATCTTCAGACAGTACGCTGGCGTAGAGATCTTGCGCTGGATAGGTCGCAAAGATGTCGGCATTACCTCGCAGCAGGTTCGCAGCTTCCCACTGACGCGGAACGGTGATTTTAACCCTAGTATCCGTGTTTTCTAGCACGGTTGGGCCATCAAATATCTGGTCCCGCAGAGTGGGCGTATCAACGCTGTTATCTGTCCGAAACCGACAGCTACCCAAACCCGTCACCAAGAGCATACCTATCAATAGATGGCTGGCTGTCTTGCCGGTCACTTTAATCAATAGACCACTGGCGAATTTGACGGTTGATAGGTTTGGCCGCATGGTTTTGGACTGACTGGCGCTCGATGGTGTGCTGACCACGGTTTTGCAAGGATTTGGTGGGGGGCTTGTGAAAGTTAGCCAAAGCATAACAGAAGAAATATCCCCTATTCCCTTTATGCTGGAGACAGCTATATAAAATGCCACCCTAATCCCCATGCTCAGAGCCGGAATTGTTGGACTACCCAACGTCGGAAAATCTACCTTATTCAACGCGGTCGTCGCAAATGCGAAGGCTCAGGCCGCAAACTTTCCTTTTTGCACTATTGAGCCAAATGTAGGCGTAGTGGCCGTACCCGACGAGCGGCTACAGGCGCTAGCTGATATCTCTAGCTCAAAGGAAATCGTGCCCGCGCGGGTCGAATTTGTCGATATTGCGGGTTTGGTGAAAGGGGCGAGTCAGGGCGAGGGGCTAGGCAATCAGTTCTTGGCCAATATCCGTGAGGTGGACGCGATTATTCATGTCGTGCGCTGCTTTGAGAATGATGACATTATTCATGTGTCCGGCTCGATTGGACCGCTGCGCGACATTGAGGTGATTAACTTAGAGCTGGCGCTATCGGATCTCAGCCAAATAGAGAAGCGGATGGATCGCATTCGCAAGCAGGCTCGCAACAGTAAAGAAGCGCAAGCGGAGCTGGATATTCTAGAAAAGATACAGCCGGTGCTAGATGAGGGCAAAGCCGCTCGCCTAGTGGAGCTAGACGAGGAAGAGTCGTTGACTATCAAGCCGCTGGGACTGCTGACGCGCAAGCCGGTAATCTATGCGGCGAATGTCTCTGAGGACGATCTAGCAGAAGGGAATCGGTGGGTGGAAGAAGTGCGCACTCACGCAGAAGGTGAGGAAGCGCAGGTAGTGATTGTCTCTGCACAGGTTGAAGCCGAGCTGCTGGAAATCCCTGAAGATGAGCGAGCGGATTTTTTAGAAGCGCTGGGCGTAGAAGAAGGCGGTTTGCAGTCGTTGATTCGAGCGACGTACGATTTGCTGGGACTGCGGACTTACTTTACGACGGGGCCGCAGGAGACGCGGGCTTGGACTATTAAGTCCGGTATGGTAGCTCCACAGGCAGCGGGCGTTATCCACACTGACTTCGAACGGGGCTTTATCCGGGCTGAGACAGTGGGCTATGACGACCTGGTGACTTCTGGATCGATGGCGGCAGCAAAGGAAAAAGGATTGGTCCGCAGTGAAGGCAAGGAATACATCGTCAAGGAAGGCGACGTGATGCTATTCCGATTCAACGTGTAGACGTTTAGTAGCTCGTTGTCTGTAGACTTTGGTACGTTGAGGAAATTTGCTAGGTCAAAGCGGTGTTCTTTTAACGCTGTCGATCGCGTATTCTTACGGAAAATAAAGCTTCTTGCTAGGCAGGAAGCTCGGTTCAGATTAAAATTTTCCAAGCTATGTAGCTGGCATCGAACACGCTTGTGCGCTAGCTGAAGGCGAATGCTGTAGGTGCATTTTGGCTAATGGAGTTCCGGTCTGAGTAAGGTACTTGTGTGATTAATTGGTTCAATAGGATTCCAAATTGGGCGGCTTTATCACTGGTGATGAACGGGCTGCTGTTCACAACGGTATTGGCAATTTCGCATGAGCAGTCGATGTCTTCTAGAGGGTTGTATGCATCTGAGCAGTTGAAAGATCCTTTGGTGATTGATGCGGCGATCGCAGACAGCATTCCAGAACTGCCCCACCCGAGTGGCGATCGCAAGCTCAGCTACGAACAGTGGCGCGAGGTCCTAGCCGAAGATGCCAAAATGATGGCGACTAAGCATCCCGCACACCTGAGCGTGCTGCTTGGCGATTCGCTCAGTCTGTGGTTTCCCGGTGAGCTGATGCCGGGTCGCCGAGTATGGATCAACCAAAGCATTTCAGGTGAAAAGACCAGAGGATTATTGAGTCGACTAGACCTGCTAAAAGACAATGATGTCGAAGCAGTGTTCTTAATGATTGGTATCAACGATCTGATTTGGGGCGAATCAGATGAGGAAATTTTGACCAACTACAAAGAAATTGTTCGTCAGCTAAAGCAGGCGCATCCGAATACACAGATAGTCGTTCAGTCGATTTTGCCGCACGGGGGCGAGGAATCAAGCTGGGAGAGCCGGGATAAACTGGCAGCTTTACCTAGTGAACGCATTCAGAAGATGAACGATTCTCTGAAGAAGATTGCCGCCGACAATCAAGCTTATTATCTCGATTTGTATCCTATTTTTGTGACTGGTGACGGCACCTTGCGGCCCGATTTGACGACTGATGGCTTGCACCTGAACCGGCAGGGGTATTTGGTTTGGCGCAGTGCGATCGCGCTCTATGCCCAGCTAGAACTTCAATAGCTAGACCTTTTGATTGTGAATCAGATCCGCTAAATAGATTGCGATTGAACCCGGTACGATAGGTTATGTAGAGCCACTGACGATAGACAAGCTTATAACCCCATGGATACCAAAGCCTTTAAGCGCGAACTCAACCATTCCAAAAATTATTATCGCAACCAGGGATTTGGAGAGAAAGCTGCGATCGCCGGGCAAATGCAATCGGAATACGAAAGCAGCCTGATCCAAAAAATTAGAGCAAACGGCAATCGGTTAGTAGACAGCGATGTCACCATTCACTTAGCAGAGTCATTCGGTTTTTGCTGGGGCGTAGAGAGGGCCGTTGCCATGGCCTACGAAGCCAGAGAGCACTTTCCCGAACAGCGCCTGTGGATTACCAACGAAATCATCCACAACCCCGAAGTGAACCAGCAGCTAAAAGCGATGGATGTCCACTTCATCGAAGTCGAAGGCAGCGTGAAAGATTTCTCGGGCGTTGGCAAAGGCGATGTGGTGATCTTGCCAGCCTTCGGCGCTAGCGTACAGGAAATGAAGCTGCTGCACGATGAGGGCTGCACCATCGTCGATACGACCTGCCCCTGGGTTTCTAAGGTTTGGAATACGGTAGAAAAGCATAAGAAAAAAGAATTCACCTCTATCATTCACGGTAAGTACAAGCACGAAGAAACTGTCGCCACAACCTCCTTTGCTGGCACCTATTTGGTCGTATTGAACCTACCTGAAGCTGAGTACGTCGCTAACTACATTCTCAACGGTGGCGATAGAGCAGAATTTCTGACTAAATTCGCCAACGCCCACTCTGAAGGCTTTGACCCTGAGCGAGACTTAGACGCTGTCGGCATCGCTAATCAAACCACCATGCTAAAAGGCGAAACCGAACAGATCGGCAAGCTCTTCGAGCGCATCATGCTGAAAAAATACGGTCCGGTAGAATTCAACGATCATTTCCACAGCTTTAACACCATTTGCGATGCCACTCAAGAACGCCAAGATGCGATGTTTAGCCTGGTAGAAGCAGATGTTGACTTGATGGTTGTCATTGGCGGATTCAACTCGTCAAACACAACTCACCTGCAAGAAATCGCCGTTGAGCGAAACCTGCGCTCATTCCATATTGACAGCGCCAAGAGAGTGGGGCCAGGTAATCGCATAGAGCACAAACCACTCACCAGCAACGAGCTAACCATAGAATCGAACTGGTTACCGGCTGGCAAAATTTCAGTTGGCGTTACCTCAGGCGCATCTACACCAGATAAAGCCGTACAGGAAGTGATTGAGAAAATCTTTGCGATTAAAGCAAAAGTTCCTGCTAGTGCTGCCTGATTTGATGAGAGTAATCACTGGTTTAACTCACTGGTTTAACTCACTGAGCTTGGCGGTGATTCTCTCAATGTTTTCCTGGTCTTTGTTGGTTCTAAAGATATCCAAAGCCTGGTTCAAATCTTTGATTGCTGGCTCAATATCTCCTAGCAATTCGTAATTGATCGCTCTGTTAGCGTAACCGTAGGCAAAGTCTGTTTCTAGCTCGATGGCTGTGGTGTAGTCGTCTACGGCTTCTTTGTACTGCTTCAGATTGTGGTGAGAATTGGCGCGGTTGTAATAGGCTGCGGTGAGGGTTGGCTCTAGGGCGATCGCCTGAGTGTAGTCTGCGATCGCACCCTCATAATCTCCTAGCTCATCGCGTACCAGTCCCCGATTCACCCGCATCGTCGCATTATCAGCTTCTAATGCTAAGGCTTGATCAAAGCTTTCAACTGCTTGGTCAAGATCGCCTTTCTGAGTCTGAACAATCCCTTGACGATGCCAATCTTCAGCCGTTTGCGGCGCAGGCGAACAAGCACCAAACGCACCAACAGAAAGCGCGACTACAAAGGCACTGACCGATTTCTGAAGTATTCGGCGCATGCTCAGGACTATCCAATATTGACGGGTGCCGCAAACAAGACCACCCAGCCGCAGGCCAATACTAGCGCCACAATAATTGACAATACACTCATCTCATTTCTACGGATTAATTTCTATCAGTGAACTATCTAGGTCCATCATAGGGAAGGCGCTGCCAGTCTGGGTCGATTTGCTCTAGCCAGTCTTCGCCCACGCGAATCGTAATGTCAGAGTCGATATCGCCTGTAGATTCAGAGACAACCTGGCCTAGATCGAGAATAGATTTGATTGCCCTAGCGCTACCGACATCTCCCCGCTGCACAACAACTGATGTCTTTCGCTCTACATCTGCCCAATCAGATACGACATACACGTCGGCAAAGCCCTTATCTCTTAGATACTCAGCCATAGAGGAGCTGGCGTACTGCTCGTCGGTTGCATTTTGCACAGCGACTTTGAGGTTACTGAGCGCCCAATCAGAAGGCAATTCGTAATAATTGACGCCCGCATCGTTGACGAATTCAGCGGTGTTCGCATCGAAATAAGTACGCATGATTTCGCTATTGACCGCCGGATCAGAGAGCCAGTAGCTAGCACGGTATTCTTCTGGTGCGCTAAACCGACCCGGCAGCATTACCATCTGCAAGTCTTGGGTCTCTATGTCGAGCCCGAAGCCCGCTAGCGCCAGCAGTTCTTCTACACTCAAATTAGTATCAATGCGGTTCTGCAACACTCGAATAATCTGCGGCAGCTTGGGTAATACCGTAGGGTTTGTTAGTCGTTTACGCAGCGCTTTAAGTAAGATCTGCTGCCTTTGAACTCGGCCAATATCACCGTAAGCATCCTGCCGAAACCTCGCGAACTGCTCGGCCTGATCGCCGTTCAAGGTTTGTAGGCCAGGTTCTAGATCGATCACGAGCCCCTGAGTTTTGTCTTCGTATTGCATAGCCTTGGGCACTAGCACTTCAACGCCACCGACGAGATCAACGATCTCCTTAAACGCGGTGGTGCTGACTCTTACATATCGATCGATCTCTACGTTACTGAAGTTGTAGCTAACGGTTTGCGCCGCGAGCTCTGCGCCGCCTTCGGCGTTTGCCTCATTAATTTTGTCGATGCCGTAGCCTGGAATTTCAACGCGGGTGTCCCGAGGAATAGACATAACGTTGACAATGTCTTCTCCTGGATCGATGCGAACGAGCAGCATCGTATCAGTGCGGCCAACAAGATCTTCTGGGCTCGCCCCATCAATATCTCTAGCCTCATCCAAGCCCATCACTAGAATGTTGACAGGGCGAGCCACCTGGTAGCGAAAGCCGGATCGCCATAGGTCTGCAAGGGGTGGAGCGACAGTTTCACCGCTGACTTGACGGGGCAAAGGGAAGGTGATGACTGCGATCGCACCCAGCCCAGCCGTCAACAAGGCAGTAGCGGCAAAGGTAGCGGCTAGCACCGTGTTCTTCAAGAGGGGACGAATGCGGAAGCGCGGCGTATGGTCGGGATCTTTCCAGACAGTTATATCTGTAGCCTTGCGTTCAGCAGTAGGGGCTACGAGCGCTCGCGATGTCGCTGTTTTGGACGCTGCTGTAGGTGGCAGTTGAATACGACTAGACTCAGTAGAGGTCGATTGCGCTTCAGCACTAGGCTCTGATTCGTTGGGCTGAGTAGACATGCTGGAACGCGGCGGCTCTGAGGTTAACAAAGAAAAGCTAAGTCAATTAGATGAGATAGACGCAAACTGAGTGGGCTGTACCTGAGACTGGCAAGAGATCTTACACCTAATCAATATTTGAAAGTACCAAATACCGGTTAGGCGACTCGTTATCTATGAGACAGTTTCTCTATTGCACAAGGAAATTGGCAGCAGCCGGTATGAAGATACTTTCAAGTTTGTATTTTGTTAATCAATTATCAAGGGAATTGTAGCTCACGGACTACCGCTGATTGAAAGTCGAACGGTAGTATGGTCCGAAATCTTCGATGGCGTAGTAGCAGTTATGGCTCGTTTTATTCCTATTATTTTGGCGGGTGGAAAAGGGGAACGTTTTTGGCCGGTGAGTCGTCTGAAGCGTCCAAAGCAATTTCTCTGTCTAGATGGGGGCGATCGCTCGCTGCTACAATGCACCGCTGACAGACTGTTGCCCCTAGCCGACTGGGATGACATGTTCGTAATCACTGCTGCTCATATCGCAGACGGCGTCAAAGAACAGCTGCCCAAGCTGCCCCATGAGAATATCTTGGTCGAGCCTCAGGGCCGAGACACTGCGCCTGCGGTCGCCTGGGCCACCATAGAAGTCGCTAGGCGCTACGGGGACGATGCTATCTGCGGTTTTTTCCCAGCGGATCATTACATTCTTGATGAGGAACGCTACTGCGACACGCTGCGGGCAGCAGCCGATCTAGCAGTGAGTGAAGGCGCGATCGCCACGCTAGGCATCACCCCCACTTTTGCCTCCACTGGCTACGGCTACATCGAGCAGGGCAGCTCAGTCGGCAGCTTCAGCGCTGGCAGCGTTACCGACTTGCCCGCCTACAAAGTCAGCCGCTTTGCCGAAAAGCCTGACAAGCCCACCGCTGAATCATTCCTCGCCAGCGGCAACTATAGCTGGAACAGCGGCATGTTTATCTTTCCAGCAGCCGTGATGATGGCTGAGCTCAAGACCCATGCGCCTGAGATGACTAACGCCCTGCTCGAAAAAGGGGTAGACGCCTACGCCACGCTAGAAAAGCTCAGCATTGACTACGCGGTGATGGAAAAAACCGACCGGGCCTACGTCGTCCCGGCCAACTTTGGCTGGGATGATTTGGGCGATTGGAACGCGATCGAAAGACTGCTCAAGGGCGAGGATGACAACGTGGAGATGTGTGATCATGTCACTATTGATACCGTCGGCAGCATCTTGTACAGTGCTAATCCGGATGAAGTCGTTGTCACGATTGGATTGGAAGATATTGTAGTAGTACGCGATGGTGATGCCACCTTGATTGTCAGGAAGGATCGCACCCAGGAGATTAAACAGGCGGTCAAAGCGCTGGGCAAAGAAGAGAGATTCAAGCATCTACTGTAGTGTTTGTCGTACTAGAAAGCCGTAGATGGATCGACATGAGTGAGCTGAACAATCCACAGAATCGCCGACGGCTAGCTGGCATGGTCTTGCTCTGCGCTGGCATTTTTTTGGGTGGCGTAGCGCTGCCAGTGCGCGCGGATCAAACCGGTAGTGAGAACGCGCTCACAACCTACTCGGTCACTCGCACTGAAGCGTCCAAGGCGCGGCTAGCCAACAATCGGATTGTGCTCGACTTAGGCGATCGCAGGGTCTATCTATACAACGACAGCGAACTGATCAACAGCTACCCGGTGGCAGTTGGGACTGCTGAGACGCCAACGCCGACAGGAGAGTTTGCAGTATCGCAGCTGGTGGTAAACCCAGTTTGGCAAAGTCCGTGGACTGGAGAAGTGCGATCGCCCGGTCCTAACAGCGCACTGGGCCTACGATGGATCGGGTTTGCCAGCAATAGCGAGGGCGTTTTCGGCTTTCACGGCACGCCAACCGTAGAATCGATTGGACAGGCCGCCTCTAATGGCTGCGTGCGAATGCACAACGCCGATGTGGTTGAGCTATTTGCTCAGGTGGCGATCGGGACGACTGTTTCTGTAGTGCCGTAGCAGCTAGCGTCAAATCCTGCGCCACTGGCTATGCTTGTATGAAATGGTTTTGACCCGCGATCGCTAGGAAATTATGCAATGGTCTCAGTAGCAGATAATCAGATACTCAAAGCACTTTGCCCGTAAGCACCTGCTCATACGGGGATATCAAAGTGCAGTACGTCTTCTCGTATTCCCATTTTTGTATAGAGGCTGATGGCAGGACCATCACCTAGATCGGCTTGAACGAAAATCACATAGGCTCCTCGCTCAGCGGCTATTCCTTGGAGTGCTTCGATTAAAGCTGTCGCAATACCTTCTCGGCGATGCTCAGACGCTACAGCCAAGTCATAGATATAAATTTCGCTTCGCGCTTGCTCAAACTTCTGAAGTTCGTAGGCCACTAGACCGCCCACTATGTGATTGTTTTTTAGTGCAACCAGTGCAATAAAGTGATCTTTGCTAAGCAGGTGCTGAAGATACTCTGTTTCCGGCTGAGCGCTGCTATAGGTTTCTGCTTCGTCAAAAGCATCTCCAAAAACATGCAGTAAGGCTCGCAGCAAATCTACATCTGCTTCGGAAAGATGCCAAATAATAGCGCTAGCTGTTGAACTCATAAGCTCTTTGGAGTTCCTGCACGGTGTATTCCAACTGGTAGCAGTTGTCTAATTCCCTAGCCACTGCGAACCCCAAACGCTGATAGAGTCTGATCGCTGGATTCCCCTTCAACACCCTAAGACGAATGGGTAGGCCCTCGGACTTAGACTGTTGGATCAACTCACTGATTAGCCGTGAGCCAATTCCTTTTCTTTGAAATTCTTTCTTGATTTGAATGTCGCCAAGGAAAATATATTTGTTTTTGCGCTCAACTTTCAGCATGCCAATATCCTGGCCGTCGGATTGGATAATACCAGTATGTTCAGGGGAAAATGACTTTCTAAACTTTGTCTTGTCCCATTTGTGAGTTAGCTCGACATAGGGTTTCATCAGCGCTTCGTAAAACGGATCTAGCCATTCAATATCAGCGTCAGTCGCTGGACGAGTGGTGTAGTTCATTTCGACTATTCGATCAACCGTCCGACAGCTAGAAGTTTTCAAAGAGGTAGCCTAAAGCTCGACTTCGCGACCGTTATACAAATTCATTGAGCGCTCTACGCCTTTGCGCAAGCTCAAATCCACCGCATCAACTGCCATTGGAATAACGGCGTCGACAGTTTTTCTATCTTCTGGAGAAAAGCGACCGAGTACGTGCGAGACCACAGCGCCATCGCGATCGCCACTTTTATCCGCACTGCCCACACCCATCCGCAAGCGCGGAAATTCCTTAGTCCCCAGATGAGAAATAATTGACTTCATACCGTTATGGCCACCTGCTCCGCCTGACAGCCGCATCCGCAGCTTGCCTGTCGGCAAATCCATATCGTCATATATCACCAGTACAGCAGTCGGCTCTAGCTTGTACCAGTCCAATACAGCTCGGACGGCCTGCCCAGACTTGTTCATGTAGGTAGTCGGCTTTAGCAGAACGATGCGATTGTCCGGCGTGGAGGCCCCCGCGTTACGAAATTCGCCCGTCACCCCTTGAAAGCGTTTATTGTCTACTAACGAAACGCCTGGAAAACTTTTGGCCAAAGCATCGACGATCTCAAATCCGATATTGTGCCGGGTGCGATCGTACTTTGTCCCCGGATTGCCAAGGCCGACAATGAGTCTAGGCAACACAATCGTCGGAGCTTCGGCTTCTTTGGCTACTTTTTTAGCGCCTGAGGGAGTCCCTATCATCTTTTCTTGTGCTGGATTGCTTATGCTGCTGGCTGGCTGCTGACGGGCTCAGGCGGGCTGCGACTCGTCAGCAGTTTCGGCAACTTTAGTTTCGGCAACTTCAGCTTTGGCAACTTCAGTTTCGGCGGCTTCAGCTTCGACAATCTTGGCTTCGGTAGGCTCGCTTTCTTTACTAGCAGCTTTGTCCGGCGCAATGGCCCGGGGCTTTTCTAACGTGGCCTTCATTGGCTCAGCGACTGTCTTCTCGATGCGATCGGCTTCTTTTTTGAACTCTGTCTCAAATTCTTTGGTGGCATCTTGAAAGCCTTTCATTGCCTTACCCATGCTGCGACCAATCTCCGGTAGCTTTTTGGGACCAAACACCAGCAAAGCCACGATCATAATCAGGCCCATCTCAGGTAGGCCAATTCCAAAGATGTTCATTTTGTTCTATCCAACGATTTCTCTACTGCCTGAAATTATAAAGGGCCGATGCATTACGCACCCGCCCCTAATCGAATATCAGCTAAATACTGACTAAATGTCGACGCTGTGTATCAGCCAAACTAAGCACTTATTCAACCAGTATTTCGCCGATTAATCAGTGTCCAATGCCCTCTAGCTGCCGAGGCTTCTCCAGTCCACGTCAACATTGTTGATTATGAGAGAGGAGTTGTATAGCTGGAGGATGATTAGCAAAAACACAAGGAATAGAACCATAAATACGCCCATCACTGGCGTCGTTCCCCACCCGGGGGCGACCTTGCCGTACTCAGAGTTCAGGGGCTTTAGAAGGTTGCCCAGTTTCGTGCGCTGTGCCATGGGGAGACCGAAGGTAAACTTTTACTTTATATTCTGTAATATCATAGAGGAAATCACGAAAAAGATTAAATGGAAAACTTAGATTCTGCAACAGTTCTTATTGTGTCCGTAGGGACGATTGTCTTTGCCTTCACTGCGTTTGCTGTGTATACAGCGTTTGGCCCGCCTTCAAAGCAGCTCGGCGATCCGTTTGAGGACCATGAGGACTAGAAAGCGCTAGAACGAAACTTTGCCCCAAATCGACAGTCGGTGTTAAAATCGAGTGCTCTAATCAGTTCACACTACTAATAACTTAGTATTTAGTACCCTTACGTTGTTCGGCTAGGCCGTTATTAAATCGCAAATGATCAAGATTCGACTAAAGCGCTACGGGAAAAAGCGCGAAGTTAGCTACCGTATAGTCGCTATGCGCTCACAAGACCGTCGCGATGGTCGTCCGCTAGAGGAGCTGGGCTTTTACAATCCTCGGACCGACGAGACTCGCTTGGAAGTGCCTGCGATTGTGAAGTGGCTAAAGGAAGGCGCTCAGCCAACAAAGACTGTTGAGCATATTCTGAAGAGAGCGAACGTGTATGAGCAGCTAAGCAGCTAGCATCGCTTCTTCTTGTGGGCCAGCTTGAGTAGGCTCGTTTTCGACTTGATTAGGATAAGAGACATGGCTGATTACGAAGCATTAGCGCGTTATCTGATGGAGCCTTTTCTGGACAAGCCAGAAGAGCTCAAGTTCCATATTGAATCTTTGTTGGGTGGGAAAAAGCTCTGGCTGCGAGCTGCGTTCAACGAGGAGGAAGATAAGGGCCGAGTGTTTGGTCGGGGCGGTCGCAATATCAAAGCGATTCGTCAGACGATTATGGTCGCTGGACAGCTAGAGGAGATGACGGTTAATCTGAGCGTCTTCGGTGAGCCGCAGCCAGAAAAGTCTGAGCGCAGCGGTGGTGGCGATCGCGATAGAGGTCGTAGTGGTGACCGTGGTCGTAGCGGCGGTCGCAGCGGTGGCGATAGAAAGCCGCCCCAGCGAGCAAGTACCAATCCCGCGCCCCCGAAGAAAAAGCCAAAGCCTGATTCCTAGTAGATCTTAACTGAAATCTGTAATCGAAAGCGTTAGGCTGAGGGTGCTTGCATCGCTTGGCCTTTTGCTTTTGTCTGGCCAATCGACTAGTGGTTCATTCGATAGTCTGCTCCACAGCTCTGGCGACTTTGCTGCTCTTGGAAACAGGCATCCGATACTAGCTATACTTCTGGTTTCTATTACTAGCTGAATGGGAAATTATAAGCTCGGCCTGATGAGTCCTGAAAATGCGATCGCACTAGCAGGGCCTCGTGAAGAGAATATCAAACGGATCGCCCAGCAGACGGGCGCAACAGTGGTACTGCGAGGCAGTGAGCTGAGCGTTGCTGGTACCGAAAATCAGGTAAACCGAGTTAAGCAAATTGTTGAGACGTTAGAGCCGACTTGGAGTCAGGGACAGGCGATCGCTGTCACCGACGTACTTACCGCTATTCACGCCTTAGATACGCACCGAGGCGAAGAACTTCAGTCGATCCAAAAAGATATCGTTGCGACCACCCGTCGTGGCCAAATTATTCGCGCCAAAACCTTTCGCCAGCAGCAATACATCAAGGCACTACGCACTAGCGACCTCACCTTTTGCACCGGACCTGCCGGTACAGGCAAGACTTTCCTCGCTGCAATGGTGGCAGTTAAGGCGCTAATGAACGAAGAGTACGAACGGCTGATCCTGACTCGTCCGGCGGTGGAAGCGGGAGAGCGATTAGGATTTCTGCCGGGCGATTTGCAAGAAAAGGTAAATCCTTATCTGCGGCCTCTGTATGATGCTTTGCATGAGCTATTAGATCCTGAGCGCATTCCGCATCTGATGGAGAAAGGAGTGATCGAGGTAGCGCCGCTGGCCTACATGAGAGGGCGCACGCTCAGCAATGCGTTTGTCATCCTGGATGAGGCGCAAAATACGACACCCGCACAGATGAAAATGGTGCTGACTCGTCTGGGTTTTAATTCGCGGATGGTGGTCACAGGCGATGTGACTCAGACTGATTTGCCGCAATATCAGCAGTCAGGGCTGGCGATGGCAGGCAAGATTTTGAAAAATGTCGAGGGCATCGAATTTTGTGAGTTAACAAAAGCGGATGTGGTTCGTCATGCCCTGGTTCAGCGAATTGTTGCAGCCTATGAACAGTTTGAAGAGAAAGCTTGAAGAAAAGGTCTCAAGCTAACTGGTCTTCGGGCTAAGTAGAATTTCATTTCTGAGCTTGTCATCTCTCAATTTCTCATCTCTAAAATTAGATACATTTGAGCGTTTTTGCCCATGGCGACTTTACACGGCAACTGGTTACCCGACCTTCAGCGGTTCTTTCTGTGGGGTGAAACCTGGCGAAAAACTAAGCCCACACCGCTGTCAGATCTGGGCTCTTCCGGGTCAGAAAAACAGCTAACACCGCCCGTTCAGCCTTATCAGCTATCGCAGAGTGAGCTACAGAGTAGTTTTCAGAAAAGCGATGAGCTTGATTTGTCATGGATGCAAACAGTGCTCGAAGCGCCAAGTAGTAAAGGTGCAAAGAAAAGCGCTGCCAAAACCACTGGCAAAACCACTAATCGCAAAGCCCCACAGAGTGAGAACTGGCAGTCTAAGGTAATTGCCCTACCCACGATTTTCAGCGAGTTAGAGCAAAACAAACCAGAGCAGAATCAATCAGACCTGGATAAATCAGACCTAGATAAATCAGAGCAAACGGTGCTACCTGTTCTATCTGCTGATTCTCAGACTGCGTCAGTGCTGCATCCTTGGGAAGTGTCTGGTGGATTGCTGGAGGCGACGACCGCTGTCAAGTTTTTAACTGCCCTGCCTTTGGGTCAGTCGGAGACAAGCGCGTTTGTGGGAGATGACTTGCGCTATTGGTCGCATCTGGCGCGGTGGTGTCTGGATCTGCTGGCACGGGGGAAGTTTGTGCCGGTAGTGGGCGGTGATAAGAAGGGCGCGATCGCATCTTGGCAGCTCCTACTTGACAGCGCTACTGATCAGACTCGGCTGAAAGATTTCTGCGATCGCATTCCCCTGATCTGCCGCAGCTACCCTACCCCCGTAGCGAAAAAAGCCTCCGCCCTCAGAGTAGACATTCCTGGCTCTAGCGATTCACTCGTCCGCAGCTTTCTAGAAACCGTTGTCGACGCCCAGGTCCGCAGCATTGCCGGTGCCAACACCTTGCCCAACGCCGCCCCCCTGAGCAAAGATTTACCTTTGCGCGAATGGCTTGACGCTCTCGGCGTAGACGATCCTCACTTTGAAAGCACCCCGGCAGGCGTCGTCCGGCTCAATGATGCCATCAATACCTGGACCGCTCCCCTCCAGAACCTCACCGACACAGTAGAAGGATTTCGCACCTGTTTTCAGCTGATCCCACCGGTTGCTAAGACACAAGACTGGACCTTACGCTATGGCTTGCAGGCGATCGATGACGATAGCTACAAAGTGGATGCTGACCTAATCTGGCAGCATCCTACCAATGAGTTTTCTTATCAGGGTCGCACTATAGAAGCCCCTCAAGAGACGCTTCTAGGTGGACTGGGCCGCGCAACTCGGCTTTACGAACCAATCAAGCAAACCCTAATCGACCCCAGTCCAACCGAATGCGTTCTGGGTCCGATTGACGCTTTTCAGTTTCTCAAAACAACTGCCTGGCGATTGCAAGACAGCGGGTTTGGGGTGGTTTTGCCTGATAATCTGGTCGATCCGAGCAAGGTAGGCGCGAGCCGTTTGGGTCTACAAATCAGCGCAACAGCTCCGCCCAAAACTCAGCGGCTGGGCTTACAGAGCCTGCTGAACTTTAAGTGGGAGCTGTCGGTAGGCGGTCAAGTCCTGAGCAAAGCAGAATTTGACGAGCTGATTACGCAAGGAACGCCGCTGGTGGAAATCAACGGCCAGTGGATAGAGCTGCGCCCACAGGACGTGCGAGCTGCCAAAGACTTTTTTGAGAAGCGAAAGGGCCAAACTAAGCTTTCGGTGGAAGAAGCGCTACGCATCAGCACTGGCGACAATCAGCTAATCGACAAGCTGCCAGTGGTGAAATTTGATGCTTCTGGCAAGCTAGACGAGCTGATCACGACAATGACAACGGGAAATCAGAGCCTGGAGCCGATGACAGAGCCGGACGGCTTTGTGGGGCAGCTGCGTCCTTATCAGGCCAAAGGTGTCTCGTGGCTTTCTTTTCTGGAGCAGTGGGGACTTGGTGCGTGTCTGGCGGATGATATGGGCTTGGGGAAAACCGTTCAGCTGATTGCCTTTTTGCTGTATCTGAAGCAGGAAGAGGCTTTGGGTGGACCTGTGCTGCTGGTGTGCCCCACGTCTGTGCTGACGAACTGGCAGCGAGAGGTGAGCAAGTTTGCACCTAATCAGGTGAAGACGTTGGTCTATCACGGGGATAAAAGGCCGAAGGGCTCAGCGCTGGTGAAGGCGGTTGAAAAGCTGGATTTGGTGATTACTAGCTATACTCTGGTGCAGCGAGATTTGAAAGATCTCAAGCGGATTGAGTGGCGAGGGATGGTGCTCGATGAAGCGCAGAATATTAAGAATCCGTCGGCAAAGCAGTCTGTGGCCGTGCGGGAAATTGAAAGTGAGTTTCGGATTGCGCTGACGGGTACGCCAGTTGAAAACCGACTTTCTGAGCTGTGGGCGATTATGGATTTCCTCAATCCTGGCTATCTGGGTCCGCTGAATTTCTTCAAGCGGCGATTTGCCACGCCGATTGAAAAGTATGGGGATACGGATTCGCTGAAGACGTTGCGATCGCTCGTCCAACCCTTCATCCTTCGCCGTCTGAAAACTGACCGCACCATCATTCAAGACCTGCCCGAAAAACAGGAGATGACCGTCTTCTGCGGACTATCTTCTGAGCAGGCCAGACTTTATCAAAAGCTGGTAGATAATACGCTGGGCGAAATCGATGAGGCCACAGGCGTACAGCGACGCGGCATGATTTTGGGCTTGCTGGTCAAGCTCAAGCAGATTTGTAATCACCCGGCGCAGTTTCTTCAGCAGGATAGCTTAGGGAAGTCTAGGCGATCGGGTAAGTTGCAGCGATTGGATGAGATGTTGGAAGAGGTGGTGGCGGAGGGCGATCGCGCTCTAATCTTCACCCAGTTCGCCGAGTGGGGCAAACTTCTCAGCAGCCACCTAGATCACCGCCTCGGCACCGAATCTATGTTCCTTTACGGCAGCACGTCGAAGAACAAACGAGAGGAAATGGTCGATCGCTTCCAGCTCGATCCCAACGGGCCGAAAATCTTCATCCTCTCACTCAAAGCTGGCGGCGTCGGCCTCAACCTCACCCGCGCCAATCACGTCTTTCACTTCGATCGCTGGTGGAATCCCGCCGTCGAGAACCAGGCCACTGACCGCGCCTTTCGTATTGGTCAGACTAAGAATGTCCAGGTACACAAATTTGTCTGTACTGGCACCCTAGAAGAACGCATCAACGACATGATCAACAGCAAAAAGGCTTTAGCCGAACAAGTCGTCGGTGCTGGAGAACAATGGCTTACTGAGCTAGACACTGACCAATTACGTAATTTACTGCTATTAGACCGTGATGCAGTAATTGACGAAAGCTAGCAAGGACTGAACACAGCGCCTAATCCTCAATTGATTTCTGCATTTATTAGGTAGAACAGATGGCCGTATTGAACTCTTTGGACACGATTGCAAATATCAACCCTTCAAAGAGGCACAACTAAACGGTTATCGATGGCTGAGAGGCTGTGTTCTGCGCCTGTGCGATCGCGCAACTTCGCCTCATGTTTTTCACAGGGTCGACCGCAGTTAGCAGAATCTTTTCCTTCTGACAAAACGGTGAGAAGAGGAATGAGAGCCACGGCAGCGGGCGCACGGCTTAGAAAAGTCCAGATATCCCCAAAGTGTATGTCAAACGCTTGAGTCAATGACCGTTGCTCCCTAGAATTAGTTTTGTGTTAAGTAATGCAAAAAGCTTTTACGAGAGACAAAAATAGGAGGAACCATGGCTGAGCGTCCAATCATTGTTGGCATTGTGGGCGATAGCGCCGCAGGCAAAACCACCCTGACCCGTGGCATCGCGCAGGTGCTAGGTGAGGAAAACGTTGTAGCCATTTGCACCGACGACTACCACCGCTACGATCGTAAGCAGCGCGCAGAAATGGGTATCTCCGCCCTGCATCCAGACTGTAACTATCTAGACATCATCGAGCAGCACTTGCAGGATCTGCGCAATGGCAAAGCAATTTTAAAGCCGATTTATAATCACACCTCGGGTGAATTCGATCCACCCGAATACATCCAGCCGAAGAAGTTTGTGATCGTAGAGGGTCTGCTGGGCTATTCTACCAAGGCGGCGCGCGATGCCTACGACGTAAAAGTGTATCTTGCACCGCCAGAGAAGCTGCGAGCCAAGTGGAAAATCAAGCGCGACACTCGCAAACGCGGCTACACTGACGAGCAGGTACTCGAAGCACTGCGCAAGCGTGAGCCTGATTCTGAAGCGTTTATCCGTCCGCAAAGGCAGTGGTCTGACGTGATCGTTTCTTTTCTTCCTCCTGACGCTGAGGACGAGAAGGGCAATGATCTATTGTTGAACGTCAAGCTGGTTTTGCGACCGACGCTTCCTCACCCTGATTTCACCCACATCTTGGACGACAAGGGTAATGACCTAGGCGATGCGATTCGCTTGCTGCTAGATCGCGACATGGGTAAACCGGTCGATGTGCTTTCTGTAGATGGCCATGCGACCGAAGCGCAGGTGCAGCAGCTAGAGCGCATTTTGTGCAAAGAAGTTCCTTATTTAGGTCAGTTCTGTAGCCTAGAAGGCAATCAAGATATTGGTAAGGTTGTCGGAACGACGGGTGAGGCGATGCAAAGCTATCCGCTGGCGCTGACTCAGCTACTGATTACTTATCACATGCTCAAGGCTTTTCAGAGGACTCAGGGCAAAAAGTAGGGGTTCTCATTTCTAAGAAGTCTCTACAGTCTTAAGCTGACGAATCCACTTTGACTTAGCAATTTGTCTAGGTTGCAGCGGATTTTTCAGTTTTAAAGAAAGGATAGGGACCGTCGTACTGATTGATATATTGCGTGTGTGAGATGAGACCGCTTTCTTCGTTCCACAGGTGTAGCTGGTAAGCGGGTGGCTCCATGACAAAGGTGGCAGATTTGGCATCGCCTGTGAGATCTAGAGAGACTTGGTGGACGGGGCTAGGAACAGTGTAGGCGAGGGTGCCTGCCCAGAGCTTTTGCATAGGGCGGTGGACGTGGCCGCAGCCGATACGCTGGATGCAGTCGTATTTTTGGACAACGGTTTCTAAGCCTCGTATCCCCGTTAGTCCGCATCCATCCATCAGATCTATTACGGTGTATTGCAAGAAACCGGTGGTTGGTAGATAGGCGCGGGTTGAGAAGACTTCGCGGATCAGCGCTCGACTATCGTGGTTGCCTGGGATGAGATAGACCGGCATCTGTAGCGGCTGTAGCATTGCCTGAAGTCTCTGGTATTCGGCAATCTGAGCGTTGTGGACGAGGTCTCCGGTGATGACGACAAGGTCTGGGCCAAGGGTGTTTAGGTGGGCGATCGCCTTCTCCACCAGCGGCGTCGTATCCACCACACCGTAAGCCAGTTTGCCTGGTTCTAGAACATGCAGATCTGATATGTGAGCAAGCAGCATCTGAATGACCTTTGAATGAACGGCTTTAGATGAGCGAAGTTATCTGTATTAGTTAAGTTCTATCGTGTTAGCTTTGTTGTTTCAACTGGTCGAGCAAGCCTGCTGATTCTTTGAGGGTAACTAGACTGTTGGCGCAGAGGATGCCGGAGGCGGCGACGGCTGGAACACCGATTCCTGGCAGGGTGCTATCACCAACGAGATGAAGCCCTTTGATCGGCGTTTTGCCGCTGGGAAATCGGCCTGCTTTGGCAGAAATGGCCGGGCCGTAGGTGCCTTTGTATCGGCGCAAAAAGCGGCTGTGGGTTAGCGGTGTGCCAATCATTTCTAGCTCGATGCGATCGCGCACATCAGGAATAATCCTCTCCACGGCACGAAAGAGACTTTCCGCTTTCTCTCTTTTCTTCTGTTCATAGTGCTCATCTTTTTGCCAGCCTTCAAACGGCTCCAAGGTGTAGGCATGTACCGTGTGATACCCTGCTGGAGCCTGCTGCGGGTCGAGAACCGTGGGAATAGACACCATGCAGGTATTGCCTGGTGCAGTAATCTCTTTCTCATTGTCATGAACAACCACATGGTGAATCGGTACCGAGTCTAGCCCATCTGCTCTAATACCCAAATGCAAATGCATAAAGCTGTCAACCGCAGGGGTAGAGAGAGTTTCTTCTCGATAGTCAACAGGTAGATCTGTTGGATCTAGCAGATGGCTGTAGGTATCCCACCGAGTGGCGTTGGAGATGACGGTATCGGCGCTGATCTGCTCGCCATTTTTGAGAAGGACCCCTTTTGCTTTTCCGTTTTGAACAATAATTTTTTGAACATGAGCGCCTAGCCGTAGCGTGCCGCCCCATCTTTTTAGCCCGCGTACCAGCGCGTCTACAATTGCGCCGCTGCCGCCGATGGGATAGTCAATCACAGAGTCGGCTCGCTCTCCGAACATAAAGGCCATTTCTGGGGCGACGGTGTCATCGCATTTCATACCAGAAAGGAGAAAGCACTCTAAATCAAGCAGGCGTTTTAGCCAGGGGTCCGTGACGTAGGGGGCCATGACCTGCCCCATAGAGTTCCCGAGGTCTGGAAGGGTGGGGATGAGGTGGGCGATCGCACCCATATACCGCTTCATCAGCAGAGGTACCATCTTCAAATCAGCTCGCAGTGCCAAAGTCGGAATCTCTTTCAAAGGCGCATAGATCTTCAACAGTCGTGCTTCTAGTGCTGCCATCTGAGCTGCCGCACCCGGACTGAACTGATCTATTGCCTGCTGATACTTCTGGGCATTGCCATAAACCGGCAGAGTTCCTTCTGGCAGATGGTAGTAGCCAAACGGTTCGTAGGGTACAGTTTCTAGGCTTTCACCCAGCACTGAGAGCACCTGAGTTAAGGGATTAGCCGAGCCGACCTCTCCTAGTCCGCAATAGAAGGAAGGCCCAGAATCAAACGTAAATGATTTGCCCTGATGCTGCCGGTTGAAGGCATGTGCAGCGCCACCGGGCAGCGTATGACTCTCACAGATCACAACTCGCCGTCCATACCGGGCGAGCAGTGAACCTGTGACAAGGCCGCCTAATCCGCTGCCAATGACAATAGCATCCACAGTTGTTGGCTTGTTTGCTGTTCTGTTTTTGACTGTCTTCTTTTCTGCCGTCTTCTTTTCTGCTGTAGGTATCAAGTCTGAAGGCACCGGGGCTATACGCACTGAGTCTGCATTATCGCTTGTTCAACGTCGGATTGGCGACTCGTTACGTTGCTATCACTATTTGGTATCTACCCCAGCTTGGAACATTGCCGGGTTTAGCGGGCTCTTGTAGTCAAAAGAACTTACAATCTCTGTATCATTTGTCTCGCTGATGTGGGTGGCTGCTAAATAACGGAGCGACTTCCCTGCTCGGTAGCTACCGTTTTCGATCTATGACTCTAAAGGCAGCTCTTTTTAGCTTTAACGGCATCATCATCAATGATGAGACCATTCGCCAGACGTTGACCAATCAGCTATTGCTAGACGAGAACCTGCGACCCGATGCGGATGATTACAAGCAGGTGTGTTTGGGGAGAAGCGATCGCGCCTGTCTAAAATCTCTCTTGGCCCAAAGAGGACGGATGACCAGCGATGAAGCCCTAGACAAAATGCTGGCCAAAAAGTCATTGGCTTACAAGCAGTGGCTAGATAGTCTAGATAAATTGCCGCTCTACCCTGGCTTAGACGATCTGATTTTTCGCTGCAGAGCTGCTGATATCAAGATTGCGATCGTCACGGGCAGTCAGCGTCAGCAGGTCATTGACGTGCTCGCTCGCACAGAATGGGCCGAGTACTTCTTGAGTATCATTGCAGGTGACGACGTTTCTCCTGCTGGTAGCAAACCCGCGCCGGATAGCTATTTGCTGGCGCTTGAACGATTGAACCAAACCAATCCTGGACTGAACTTGCAGCCTGACGAATGCATTGCGATTGAAGATTCCTTTGCCGGGATTGAATCGGCTAAAAGCGCAGAGATCCCAGTAGTCGGTGTAGCCCATACTTACCCTAACCATATGCTACAGCGGCGGAGTACTTGGGTTGTAGACTACTTACGAGAAATTAAGTTCGACTGGATTGGTGAAATGTTTGGTGGGGCGATCGCTGATAATGAGTCAGAAGAATAGAAATGTAGAAACGGAAGAAATTCCAGATATTCTGTATCTTTAGTAACTTAAATTGAAATATTTTGTATAAATGGCGACACTTTTGCGTATATCTGGGGATAATGGTTCTATACGCTTTTTGATCACCTATAAAAACCTGTAAAGATTATGACTACTAAGATGCCTGCTGCTGAGCTGCCGCTAGAGCCACTGTATGAGGGCGATCGCGGTCCTGCTGTTGCCCAACTGCAGACTCGGCTCACAGAGCTAAATTTTTACGGTAGCGAAATTACAAATCTATTTGACGCTGCTACAAAGCAGGCAGTCCGTGCGTTTCAGGCAGAATATGGACTGACAGAAGAAGCTGGTTTCTTTGGCCCCAAAACCTGGTATGCGATTACTTTTTGGAGTAAAGAAACTGGACTGTCCAATGCCTCTTCAGAACCTGCAACCGAAACGCTTGCGATCAAGCAGCGGCTAAGACGCCTTGTTGATGCCGCTGCCGTACAGCCAGAGCCTTTGATGAAGAACGCTCTAGAGCCTCGTGCAGAAGTTGAATCAGGCAAAATTCTCTTCTGGCCATTTGCCAGGCCATTTGCCAAGCCATTTGCCAACAAGAGCGAAGGTGCTTTCTAGTTTCTCGTTTGCTTGAGATTTATTCCGTCGATTCATCTACAAGTTTCGCGTCTGAGGATTCAATACCTGAAGGCTGAACATCTGAAGTCCCAGTCTCTAAAATCTCAATCGCTGAAGATGAAGCGGAAGAGAGCGGCGTTGCTGATAGCATAGCCGCTTTTTCTTTGCTTTTCCTGTCCACGGCTTGTGAGGTTGCGAGTTCTGCTTTCAGTGTCTGCGGATTGCCGATAGTTTCTTTGATCTCTGCTTGTAATCTTTCCAGCGTAGAGTCTGTTTTTGCTTGCGAGAGAATGTTTTGCATGACAGTATTGACGCCCTGTGGTCCCCAGGTACAGCCCTGCTGCAAATAGACTTTAGCAGCTTGTCCGACTGCGTAGGTGCCGTAGCCTGCCGCCCCTGCTTGAGCTGTCATTGCTCCGGCGTAGGCAGTGAGCCCAGAAAAACTTTCGAACGCGCTCCAGATTGCTGCGCCACTCTTGCCGAAGCCCAGCATCAGGCTAGTGCCAAATTCGCTGAGCAGTAAGGTGCCAGAGCTGCCGATGATGGACTGCCAGAGCTTTGTAGCTTCGAACCGGGTCATGGGAAAGCCGTAGAGCTGCGAGAGGGCGCGAATCATCACCATGTCTGAACCCACGCCGCCGAGCAGGTCGAGTAGGGCGATTGGATTGAAGGCCACTGCGATCGCCTTATACTTCGCATACTTCCAAATCAGCTCATCCGCTCTCGTCTGATTCAGCTCAGCCGTTTCCTTCGATAGATTCTCTTCTACAATACCTGCCTGCCGCAGCGCGTTCAGCGCAATCAGCGTCGGCCCTTCTTCTACAACAATCCCTAATAGTCTTTGCTTTAGCGGTTCTATCTGTGCAGGCGGATTCTCCCATTCCTCAGTGATTCGACCATCTGGCCATTCTACGCGAACCTGAAGTGGGGCAGGCGCGGCAGAGATCATTACAATATCGTCAACCAATCTTGCGCCTGGTGGAAGATTAGCTTTTTCCTCTGTTTTTTGCCAGAGTGCCTGTAGATTTTTCGCGACGGTAGTTCTATCGGTATCTGGATAGAGATCTATTTTATTGAATACTAACAGTAGTGGCTTTCGAGTGGCATAGAGTTCTTGAAGTGCAAGATACTCTGTCTTGGTGATATCTCCTGAAACCACAAACAAAATCAGATCGGCCTGCTGCGCAATTTCTTGGGCCATCTGGCCACGTTCTTGACCTTCTATCTCGTCTAAGCCGGGTGTGTCAATAAGCTCAAGCTTCAGTGACTTTTTTTTGAGCTGTGCTGGGTTGAGCTGTGCTGAGTCAAGCTGAGCTAAATCACTTTCTGTTGGTTTCCAATAAATAGAGCGCGGCCATCGGGTAACGCCGTTGAGTGGCCCAGTTTCTAGAATTTCTTCTCCGACAAGAGCATTGATGACCGCTGATTTTCCTCGACTCACGAGGCCAAAGACAGCGACTCTGAGCAGCGAGCTGTCTAACTTGTTCATCAAAGCAGTGAGCTGATCGATACCACTTTTGACCGCTGCTTGACGGACTAGCTCTTGTTCAGTGAGCTGAGTCATTTTGAGCTGAGGAATGTATCGATCTATGGCCTGTCGGAGGCTGGTGCGGGCCTGTTCGACAAGAGGATTGAGGAGTGGCTTAGTCTCTGCTGAGGGCATGAGGGGTTCGGATGTAGAGAGGTGCTGGCTGATCTCTGGGGGGCTGACCCACCCCGCCCGTTCGACTGCGCTCAGGGCACCCCTCGCTAGAGGGGATTTGGACTGGCTGTGTGTTGTCTGAGAATCGCGGCAGATCGCCTCCACCCTCATCGCCTGAAGTAAATCCCCTCCTCGGAGGGGTGGCACACAGTGACGGGGTGGGTCTCGGCATACAACAATTCTAGCCAGTCCCTCTTAGCTAGATCTTGCTTTTCGAGAACAGTCTAAGCCACTGCTTTTGCTTTCACTGGCAGATGAGAAAGTGCCTGCTGCATGAATGATTGCAGACCCATTCCCTGCTTTGTCGCTTTGAAGAGAACTTGTAAGCGATCGCCCATGTCAGCAAAGGCGAATTTTCTCTCTTTTGCTGGTAGCAGACTTTGTTCTTCAAAGAAGTCGATTAGGCTGAGCCCTACCGTACGAGTAAGGTAGGCAGCGCTAACACCTTGCAGCGCACCCCCGGCAACGTAGGTAGCAACGTGAGTTTTCAGCAGGCTGCCAAAAGCTTGGGTCGATAGTTCAACTAGACCAAGTTTGACTAGAAGTTCAGCTAGAGATGTCGCCGCTTTCTTTGCCTGCTCTAAGGAAAAGGTTTGCCCATAAACCGCACCCAGATCAATAATAAGCTGGCCATTGATGGCGGTAGATGCCAGCAAATCTAGACTAGGCAGCGGACTGGCAAAGGCACTACCCGCAGCAATCCACTGCATTTGCTCAACGATGGGGAGGGCTCGCTGCTTTCTCTGAGCGTTGAGGAGCTGTTGGACTTCTATCTGAAGGGCTTTGGCTTGGCGGAGGGTTGTTGTAAAGACGAGCTGCTGGGTCTCGTTTTTGACTAGGTAAGTAAGTTTGTTGGTGAGTTTAGCAAGCTCTGGTTCAGGGGTTTCGGTAAGTTCTTCGATGTCGCCGTTTTCTTTGTGCTTGCGGACTTTGATGGCGGCTGGGTTAGCTGCGATCGCACTCACCCCAATTCCCAATTCCTCTACTCGCGTTTGAATCTGCTGCAATACCGACTGGCGATCGACTGGCAGTAACTGATCTTGCTTGTTCAACGCAATCTGTAGTCGATAGCCTGCTTTGAGCAAAGTATGAATCTGCTGTAGTTCTGATTGAGTCAGGTCACCAGCAGCAACAAAAAGCACAAGGTCCGCATCAGTAGCAGGCAGTGTCTCTTCTCCGTTTACCTCTAGAATCTCTTTTACCTTTGGTTGCTCAGATTGCCAACCACTTTTTAACTGGGAGATAAGCTTTGTTTTCCCAGCGGATTTGTTACCGACAACAGCAAGAGAAAGCGTCTCTCTATCTAGGTTGGTCAGGAGGCGAGCGATCGCCTTTCTTTTCTCCTCAATTTGTGACCAGACAGGCTGCGTTTTGTCCGCTTTAGTCTCTTCAGAAAGCTCTTCAATCAGCGTTCCTAACGTAGCCTCTATCTTGGCGATGGCACTCTCAATCATGGTCTTGTCTACCGGACCGATTGCCAAAGGCGGCTCAACGGCTAGCTCAGTTCCCCTTGACTTATTGAAGAGCCAAACGCCTGCGCCAACGGCAACCAGCCCTATCAGACTAGAGCTATCGCCCATCACATGGCCAACTGGAGAATGACCCACAATGTTCAATAGCCACAAGCTAGCTGAAAGACCTAAACCACCGACCAGAATGGGACGCTTCAATTGCATGAGAGAGTTACCTTGTACTGCTTTATTTATTCTATCGAGTGAGATGGGATCGGGGAAGTAGTGAGAACCGGGGCGGAAAGATGGGGAAGGGATTGGTGGGTTGTGGCTAACGATGAGTGAGCAGAATGTTGATATTTTGAGTAAGCTTTATGACCAGCCACAGAAGATAAAACTGAACTATGCAAACACTTCCTAATCCAGTAACGCTCTCTAGACTCAAACAGCTCGTCAACTGGCTTGGCAGACCTTACGACTATCTGGATGAGTGCGCGGAGAAATACGGTGATACGTTTACGATGCATCTTTTTGGGTTTGAGCCGCTGGTGTTTTTGAGCGATCCGCAGGCGATTAAAGAGATTTTTGCGGCGGATGCCAAGCAGTTTGAGTCGGGAAAAGGGCAGGGACTGTTGCGGCCTTTACTAGGGAGATAATTCTTTGCTAGTGCTGGATGGGGAAAGGCATCGGCGCGATCGCAAGCTCCTCATGCCGCCTTTCCACGGCGCTAGGGTCAAAGCCTACGCAGAAACTATTTGCGAAATCACAAGGGAAATCAGCAGCCAATGGCAACCTGGCGATCGGTTTCTAGCTGGTGAGGTAATGCCAGAGATCACGCTAGAAGTGATTCTTCAGACGGTATTTGGCTTGCGAGAGGGCGATCGCTACGGGCAGATTAAGTCTCTATTGGTCCAGTTGCTAAACATGACTGACTCTCCTGTTAGCTCTAGTATGCTTTTCTTTCGCTGGTTTCAGCAGGATTGGGGCAAGTGGAGTCCGTGGGGAAAATTGGTGCGGCTAAGACGACAGGTCTACGATTTGCTCCAGGCTGAAATTGACGAAAGGCGATCGCAATCTGTTGATGCAGAAGATGGTGAATCAGGAGATGACGTACTCAGCCTTTTGCTACTAGCTCGTGACGAAGATGGGCAGCCGATGCAGGATATCGAGCTAAAAGACGAGCTAATCACGATGCTAATGGCTGGCCATGAAACCACGGCAACGGCGCTGGCTTGGGCAATGTATTGGATACACAAGCTGCCTGATGTGAAAGCGAAACTAATGGCAGAGTTGGATGGTTTGGGAGAAGACATGGATCCGATTGCGATCGCATCGCTCCCCTACCTCACTGCCGTCGCCTCAGAAACTCTGCGAATCTACCCGATCGCACCCATCGCCGCCCCCCGCATCTCAACCGAAGCAGTCACCATCAACGGTCAAACCTTTCCACCAAACACCTACCTCACGCCCGCCATCTACTCAGTACATCACCGCTCAGACCTCTACCCAGATCCCAAAGAATTCAAGCCCGAACGCTTCATAGATAAACAGTTCTCCTCGTCAGAATTCATTGCCTTTGGCGGCGGCAGTCGTCGATGCATTGGCTACGCCCTCGCCAAGCTAGAAATCAACCTGATTCTGGCAACCCTACTGACTCAGCACTCTTTTCATCTAGCTAATGATGAACCCGTCACACCCAAGCGGCGAGGCGTGGTGCTAGCTACAAGTAACGGCGTTCCTCTGGTCGTAGACGCTAGATAATAAACCTAGCTATCGACAAAGCGAGCGAATTATTCATGACAGACGACAACAAGAAGACTAGCTGGTATGACTGGTATCAGTCCTTTGATCAGACCCATAGCCCTGAAGCGCGGCGGCAGTGGTACAACGACGCCGCGCAAGCTTACCGGTGGGCAAGACCTACCTACCCTGATGCTTTGATTGATCGTGCGATCGCGAAAGCTGGCTTAACACCGAAGAGTTCTATCCTAGAAATTGGCTGTGGACCAGGAATAGCGACCGCCTCTTTCGCCGCGCGAGATTTGACAATGCATGGCGTAGAGCCTAGCCCCGCCGCTTGTGAACTAGCCCGAAAATCCTGCGAAGCTTACCCGCAGGTGACAATCACAAACAGCACCTTTGAGTCATTCGAGCTAGACGACCGACAATTCGACGCGGTGCTAGCAGCCACCTCCTTTCACTGGATCTCTCCAGAAGTAGCCTGTCAAAAGTCAGCGGCAGCGCTAAAACCAGGCGGCTCGCTAATCTTGCTATGGGCTACGCCACCTCAGCCAAATGAAGAGATTTGCCAGTATCTACAGCCCGTTTACGAAAAGCATCAGATAGGTGAAAAAATCCGCTATCAGTGGCGAGAACAAGACTACTACCAGACCAACTTTGACCATTTCGCACAGACCATCGGAGAGTCAGGCTGGTTTGAGCAGACAGAGGTGACTATAGAAAAGCATCAGTCTACATACAGCGTAGAGAAGTATCTGGCGTTGCTAAGTACGCTCTCTGACTATATTGCGCTAGATGAACAGACACGGACAAGCTTAATGGCCGATCTAGCAGTGCAACTAGAGAAAAGACAGAAAGGGGAGGAACTAGCCCTGACGCACTGGTTCGCATCGCAAATAGCTCCGTTAAAGTTGACGCTTCTGGATAAGCGACTGTCATAACTTCTGTCTATTCGGCAAAGATGCCTTGCAAGCTGCGATATCCGCTGACAACACGCAGGATGTCTATAGCATCGTCAGAAACGCCGTAAAAGATGATGTAGTCCATCAAGAGTACGCCTCGCAATCCGATTCTTATGTGGCCATAAGATTTGCCGATAAAAGGGAAACGTGCGATGTGTTGGCATCTCTGTCCAAATGCTTCCACAAAGCGATCGCCTGCATCTACGCTCTTCTCTAAGAAATAGTCAGAGATCTCTTCCAAGTCTTGGCTAGCTAGAGCCGTAATTCGTAGCGCTCTCATGCTGAAGCAGATCTAGCAGCCTCAACCTTATTTCGTAACTGAACTAGCACATCCTCTGCATCAAAAACGGCTCCTTGCTCTACGGACTTTACACCTTCTTCTATCTTCAGTCTCGTCTGCTCAGCCCACGACAGATACTCCGGTGATTCCGTTGGACTCTGCCTAGTTACTTCGTCGGCGAGCAGCAAAAGAGCTGTATCGATTGCATCTTCTAAAGAGGCATACCCACCATGCTGAGAGAGAGATTCGAGCGCTTTGCTTTGCTGCGAACTAAGCGTAATTTGCATATGTCTTAAGAAGTGGGTTTACGAGTTCAACGCCAGACAGTAACTATTATAGTGAGTGCTTCTGTCCGTTCCCAGGATATAGTCGATGACTGTCACAACGTCTCTAGACGTAGCTTAACCGCTGTTAAACAAGGAAGCCTCTGAAGAGATGGGCGTTACGCTACTTAACCGGTGGCTGTAAAAGCGTTGTTGAACCTTTACTGAACTTTGCAAAAGGTAATGATTGGTTGTGTTTGTTCAACAATATGGCAGCATGAATGATGAGCTTAATCGCGTTGTTTGACGCATATCTCTGTCGTTTTGAACTGCAACTTTTGAAGTGTAATTGACTCTCATGGAACAGCCCCAAAGTTCTAACGTAATTATTACAGGTGCCTCCTCTGGTGTGGGTCTGTATGCCGCCAAGTCGCTTGCGGAACGCGGGTGGCATGTGATTATGGCGTGCCGCAATCTGCCAAAGACGGAGCGGGTGGCGAAAGAAGTGGGAATGCCAGAGGGCAGCTACACAATTATCAAGCTGGACTTGTCTTCTCTAGACAGCGTTCGGCAGTTCGTTGAAGACTTTCGGGCGACGGGGCGATCGCTTGATGCCCTAGTGGTCAACGCCGCTATCTACAAACCCAGCCTAAAGTCTCCTGAGCGTAGTGCCGACGGCTACGAAATTAGCGTTGCGACCAATCATCTCGGTCACTTTTTGCTGTGCAATCTGCTGCTAGAAGACATGAAGAAGTCTGCTCACCCAGAGCCCAGACTGGTAACGTTGGGCACCGTAACCGCCAATCCCAAGGAGCTAGGCGGCAAAATTCCAATTCCTGCGCCGCCTGATTTGGGTGATCTAAAGGGAATGGAGCTAGGATTCAAGTCGCCGATCGCCATGATTGACGGTAAAAAGTTCAAGCCTGGAAAGGCATACAAAGACAGCAAGCTTTGCAACATGCTGACGATGCTAGAGATGCACCGTCGCTATCACGATGAAACGGGCATTGTCTTTAATGCGCTGTATCCCGGCTGTGTGGCAGAGTCAGATCTATTTAGAGATGCGCCAAAGCTGTTTCAAGTGATCTTCCCATTCTTTCAGAAGAATATTACCGGCGGGTATGTGTCTGAAGAAGAGTCGGGCGATCGCGTGGCCAAAGTCGTCGCCGAAGAAGGCTTCAACAAGTCCGGCGTCTACTGGAGCTGGGGCAACCGCCAGGACAAGAACCGCGATGCCTTCTGTCAAGAAGTCTCGAACGAAGCCGCAGATACTGAAAAAGCAGGCAAGCTTTGGGAATTCAGTGAGAAATTGGTAGGGCTAGCGTAGTAATGTTCGATCACCTGTCGATTGGCGTGACGGACTTGGATCGGAGTCTGGCATTTTATGATGCGGCGTTGAAGCCACTGGGAATCAATCGGATGTTTGCGATGGGCGATCGCGGTATCGCCGCCTATGTCGATTCGCAGCAGGTTTCTTTCTGGCTGTATTCCAAAAATTCTGACCAGCAGAACCTGAGCGAACTACCCAACCCACCTCGGTTTCACTTAGCCTTTCGCGCAGCTAGCAGAGCGGCAGTAGATGAGTTTTACAAAAAAGCTCTATTGCAAGGCGGCACCGACGAAGGCGAACCTGGCATCCGCACGCGATATCATCCTAACTACTACGCCGCCTACGTCCGCGATCCCAACGGCTACAAAGTAGAGGTTGTCTGTCAAAAATAGTGGCTTATAAGAATGTTTGAAGCAACAACTAAAACGATAGCGTTGAGGCTGTCTCCTGATACAGACATTCGCAGATATTTAGAAGACTTTGCTAAAGAACGAGAAATCAGTGCGGGTGTGATTTTGGGCGCTGTTGGCAGTTTGTCTACAACTTGTCTGCGCTTTGCAGGTAACAATACCCACACGGAGCTATCTGGAAAGCACGAAGTGCTGACCCTGTCGGGGATGTTGAGCGACGAGGGCGTTCATCTGCACATGAGCGTGGCTGACTCGAATGGTGATTGTAAGGGTGGGCATGTGGTGTATGGCTGCGTTGTCTATACGACTTTGGAGATTGCGATCGCACTCCTGCCAAACACAAACTTCCAGCGCATCTTCGACCCAAACACCGGCTTCAAAGAGCTGAAAATTACATGACTACCGCACCAGGCCCGTCTGGATATGTTCTCTTCCAAATGTCTCAGCTTCAGTCTCAGCCGCTGGAGTATCTAGGCGGGATGTGGCGTGAGTATGGCGATCTGGTGCGGCTACGGGTGATGCCGGGGCTGAATATCTTTCTATCGACGCATCCGGACCATGCTGAATATGTCTTGTCAACGCATTCAGCAAACTATGAGAAGCCAGATTTCTTTTTGAAGCCGATGGGCTTGGTGCAGGGACAGGGACTGTTTACTAGTGAAGGAGAGTTTTGGCAGAAGCATCGTCGACTGATGCAGCCTGCTTTTCACCAGCGGCAGCTAGTGCGGCTGCATAGCGTGATGTGGGAATGTGTGGAATCGCTCTTGCGTGAATGGGAAGAAAATCCTGATGGCGAGGTGATTGATATTGCGGCCCAGATGAAGCGGCTGACGCTGAAGATTGTGGGACTGGCTTTGTTCAGTGTGGATATTAGCGATGAGTCTAACCAGCTTAGTCAGGCTTTGCGAACCGGAGTGGAGTATGTGTACGGTCGGTTGACTGCGCCGCTGTCGCTGCCGGTATGGGTGCCGACTCAACCAAATCGCCAGTTTCGGCAGGCGAAGGCGACGATTGATAGCGTGGTGCTAAAGATTATTCAGGAGCGTAGACAAAGGCCGGATCAGAGTGATGATTTGCTCTCGATGCTGATGTCTGCAACAGATGAGGAAACGGGCAAAGGCATGAGTGACTTTGAGCTGTTGAATGAAATTATTACGTTGTTCAACGCTGGACACGATACCACTGCAACAAGTTTAGCCTGGACCTGGTACTTGCTAGGGTCTGCATCCTGAAGTGGCTGAAAATATACGCTCAGAAGTAGATACTGTTCTACAGGGTGGCGAGCCGACTTTCGAGAAATTGCCAAAGCTGGAATATACGCGCCGCGTCTTTGATGAATCGCTGAGGCTATGTCCGCCGGGTATGGGCTTGGCACCCCGCGCTGCGCTAGAAGATGATGAGATTGGCGGCTACGCTATCCCAAAGGGCTCTATTTTGAATATTGCTTTTTACTTTACGCTGCGCCATCCTGACTTTTGGGAGAATCCAGAACAGTTTGACCCGGATCGCTTTTTGCCGGAGCGAGTGGCTAACCGACCAAAGTACGCCTATATGCCTTGGGGGGCAGGGCCGCATGTGTGTATTGGCAAGAGCTTTGCAGTGATGGAGTCGGTGATGATTTTGAGCGCGATCGCACAGCGCTTTCAAGTCAACCTAGTCTCAAAACAGCCGATTGAGATTGACCCAAGGTTCACGCTACGACCCAAAGGCGGCGTCAAAGTCAGGCTAGCGCCGCGTTAGATAGAAGATTCTGATCATCTCGCTGCCCCCGTTAAACTGTTCCAGATTTTGCAACAGACTTTTGCCTCACGGTAGGAGAGTCAGTGGCTTGGCTGTATGAGTGATCTATGCTCTTTGCAACACACCTAGCCCTTCCAAGAGCTGCGAATCTTCTTCTAGTGCAACTTTAGCGATCGCCAAATAATCACTCAGCCAGTCCATCAGCGCGTCTAGTGCCTGATCTCGCTTTTGCGTGGCTGCTTGCGCTTCACCTTTCTCTTTTTCCTGTACCAGGTTTGCCGCTTCAACTGCTTTCATCTCATCCAATCCGGCCTTTAGCTTTTTATCGGTGATGCCAAACTCTCCTAATGCTTTTAGAACAACCTGATTCGAGAGTGAATTCTGATAAAACTGATTTGCCTGCGCTAGCCAGCCTGAGAGACTTTCTTTGCGTTTGCCTGCTAGATCTAGCTGAGCGATCGCACCCCCGTCTTGCTTCAGCGCCACCCGCGCCACTTTCACTAATCTCATATAGGTTTTCTTCGCCTTGCTCCAGGCAGCATTCACCGCCTCACTCGCAGAGATCTGTTCGCCCAATTCGGCACTCTTGGCTAGCTGAGCCGCCGCCGCTGCATTGTAGAGCGCTTTGCCCTGCTTTAACCGGGTAGCGCTATAGCCAAAGTCTCCTACATATTTCAAGACTTGAGGATTGTTCAAACTGTTGTCGATAGCGACCTGTGCTTCTGCGAGGATAGTGTCGATGCTGCGGTTGAGACTCATGGAAAAAGGCACCCCGATCAATGCGTATTGCGAGTCAATGGTGCCCGATGTGCGTAGGGAAGTAGACATATGAACGGGAATTGTTGCTCGGCGGGCGGCATCAATCGCACTGTGGTCGTCGGGTATTGCTACAGGGGCGGAAACGGTAGCTCGGTGAGCAGGAAGGGTGGCTCGGCGGGCGGCATCAGTTGCATTGGGTGAGGATGCGATCGCTCAATGGCCGGGACTGATTGCGAGATGCGTGGGGATGGTGGCTATGGGGTGGGGTGCGATCGCTCCTAAGTATTCAGAACCAGCACCTCGCCCGTGACGCCATAGCGCCTACACCTGCAACCAGCCAAAGAGCGTTTCTACCGTCAGCTCAAATGCGCTTAAAACACTGGGCATTGGTAGCTGAGCCGTTGGCGCTTCTAAAATTTCAATTGCCTGGTCGCGGCGAAAAACTAAAACTGTTTTCTCACTAGGATCTATCAGCCAACCGAGCTGAGTGCCATGAGTTAGGCAGTGAAAGATCTTCTTTATGACTCTAGTTTGGCTTTGCTGCGGTGACAGAATCTCAACAGTTAGATCAGGTGCCACCTCTACCATGTCTGCAATATCACCATCGTCATCGCGAGGTATCCGACTGCTTTGCAAGACCACAACATCTGGAACCACGACCGCGCCGCCGAAACTACAGCGAAGTTCAGTCAGTGCCAAACCGGTTTTTTCCGCTTCCAGAAAATCGCTCAGCACGCTAGAAAGCTTAGTCTGTAGTCGGCTGTGCTTCCCTTTCGGCATTGGTTTCTGCGTAATTTTTCCGTTTACAAACTCGCTCGCAGGCTCAGTTTCAGGCAGTTCTAAAAATGCTGCTAGCGTCATTGGTTTGATCGGAGTCTGTACCATAGTAGGTCGCTTGAAGGCGGCTGATACTCATCATATAGCGGCGCTGATTGAATGACATTGACTATCTGTCCCTCGACCATTCTGCAAGTTAGGCAGCTTAAAACCTACGGCATATCCTTCTTGAAATAAAAATACGCTTGCTCATTCATGTGCTGCTCTTTACCTAAGAAACCAGACAGCGGTGATGATAGTTCTGTGAGCATACTTTTTGCAGATTCGTCAAATTCAAAAACAAAACTATCAGATCTAGAACTATCGTTCTCTCTACTAATGATTTTGCTTAGGTAGCCTTCTGCTGGTCTGTTGGCGCGATGACACAGCTCTCGCACAGAATCGCCCGCACGCTAGCCGAGGTACAGTTCCCTTTATATTCAAGTGCCAGCAGCTCGTTATCGCCGAGTCGTAAGATATCGAATGGGCTTTGTCTTGGTGTCGCTACACTAAATACAATCTATACAGTGAAGTTTTGGAGGCGATCGCAGTGGACGTGGCAATCATTCGTCAAGGTGAGCTCGTAGGGCGCGGGATTATGGCCTACGAGACGACTGAGGAAATGGGTGTGGTAGAGCATCTGCTGGTGGATATGCAGCAGGCCAAAGTCGTTGGACTTGCCTACAAGACGCCGAGCCTGATCGGGCGACGGCAGAGTTTGGACTGGGCGCAGCTAGTGAAGATTGGCAAGGATCGAATTGTGGTGCAGGCGGAGATGGCTGAGGCGGTAGAGTCTAGACTATCAGCGGCGCAGGATGTGACGGACCTGGAAGTTTGGACAGATGGGGGCGATTTGATTGGTCGGGTGGTCGATGTTTGCTTTGACCAGAGCAGCGGCGAGATTGAGCGGTATTTGTTTGCTCTAAAGGTTCAGGAGGAGGCGATTGAGGCGGCGGCTGACGATATGACGACGCTCTATGGAGAAGATCAGGAATTAGAAGAAGCCAAAGCGATCAGCGTGTATGCCCTTGAGCCTCGGGTGATTATCAGCGCGGGGCGCAAGCGGATAATGATTGCAGAAGAGGATGCGCAGCGATCGCAGCCCTACGATCAGCAGCTAAACTTGCCACCCAAAAGGGCAGCAGAGCCGGTGAAACCTAGCTGGAGACCCGAACAGCTTCCAGAGATACCAACAGATTTTGGCGAGCTGCTGCAAAAAGGTCAGTCTTTGGCGGGGCAGGTAGGTGAACGAGTGCGGCAGCAGGCGAAGCGGTTTACACAGGAGCGAGGGAATGGAGAAACGAGAGAATGGGGAAATGAAGAAGTGGGAGAAGTCCCCGATATTACAGAGCAGCTTCAGGAGAAAACGGAGCAGGTGAAGCAGCAAATGCAGGAGCAGTTCCAGAAGGCTAGAGAGAAAGCGAAGGAACAGATCGGCAACAAAGGTTTAGAAAAGAGATTGGGCAAAACGGCGTTTGGGCGGATGCTAGGAGAAACTTTCAACAAAATCAACCCTCAAGCCGCTGACACAGCAGATGTCGATCCGATTGATGTAGAGTCTTTTGAAGTATGGGAGGAAGAAGAGGCAATCAGCGGTGATAATCCATAACAGCGCTTTAAAGCGTAAGCGTCTTGAACACATGAGAGGGTTGCTGTGAGTAGAGTCAGTCAGTCAAATGGCGTGTTTGGAACAGAGACATTCACTCGGCCAGCAGCAGATCAAACGCTAAACTGTTCGATTTTGATTGTCGGTGGATCGACCGCTGCCTACACCACGGCGCTAACGGCCCTGCGGATGAATGTGGACGTGTGTCTGGTACAGCCCCAAAAGTTGCTGGGCGGTCAGTTCACGGCTCAGGGACTGCCAGCTTCAGACGATGGTGACCTGCTCAAGCAAAAGGCAAGCCTTAGCCAGGTAGACGGCGAAGAGTTTGCGATTTCTAAAAGCCAGCGGTGGTTTCGCGAACGACAGCGGCAGCTACAGCCAGTGATGGGCAGAGCGCAGAATAATCCGGGCGGGGCCTGGGTTTGTGAGATGACGACAACGCCGGTAGTGGCAGCAACGGCGCTCAATGAGCCGCTGATACCGTATCTGGAGAATGGCAAGCTGCGGCTGGTGGTCGATAGTGAGCCTACCGAAGTGCTGATAGTGGAGACGCAGACGCTAGGGGGGAATGCAGGGCGATCGCGCGTCACAGGCGTAAAGTTTCAGAACCTAAAGACGGGCGATCGCTTCACCGTGATGGCTCCAGTGACAGTAGAAGCAACAGACTTTGGCGATTTGCTAGAGCTAGGAAACTTGCCCTCGCGCGTCGGTCAAGAAGCCCGAAACGATACCGGGGAAGCGATTCTGCCAGAGCAGGCAATTCCGGCCTGTCAGCAGTCGTTTACCTTTAACGTGATGGTAGAGCGAACCGCGCCAGGACAGGGAAGGCAGATGGCCGCTCCAGCGGGCTATGGCAAAGAGCCGTGGCTAAATCCGGATGACTTTACCGAGGACTATTGGATCAATCGCGGCAGCTGGTCAAAGCGTGACTTTTTTGAGCCGTTTGGGATTTTTCGCTATCGACGGGTGCTGAGGCGATCGCTTGATGAGAAGACGGTCAGCGTTGGCGATGTCGCCGCGATTAACTGGGGAACCTCGGCCCATCCGCAAAAAGGGCAGTGCTGCGGGAATGATTTTCGGCAGGGGCATTTGATTGGGATTAGTCGTCAGGAGAGAAAGGAACTGGTGAAAAGGGCACGCGATCGCGCCGCCGCCTACATCTACTATCTACAAACCCACGGGGCCAAAGACCTCAAACCCAGAGGCGATCTCACCTGGACCCTAGACGGCATTGCCCTCGAACCCTACATCCGCGAAGCTAGACGCGGCATCGCCATCACCACCATCCGCCACGAAGACGTAGCCGAAGCCTTCTTCCCAAACAAAGCTCGCGCTCGTACCTTTGACGACAGCCTCGGCATTGGCCAATATCACTATCTAGACCTGCACGGCAACCTGGTCGAAGGCCACATCACCCCCAAAGGTAAGGATGTGACTGCTTTACCCTTTTCTCTGCCAGCGCGATCGCTCGTCCCCATGACCACGACGGCCTTGTCCTATCTGCCAAGAGCATCGGCACCACCCACATCACCAACGCCGCCTATCGAATGCACCCCATAGAGTGGGCGATCGGTGAAGCCAGCGGATTTCTGGCCGTATTTGCCGCCTGGACCGGCGAAAGCCCGCGCCGAATTGTTGAAACCGTGCCTTTGCTTAGAAAGCTTCAGGGCTTTATGGCTCGCAGTGGCGTACCGCTATTTTGGTTTGACGATGTCAGCCACAACGACCACGATTTTGAGGCGATTCAGGTAATGGCAGCCACCGGCATCATCCGCAGCGAAAGCGAAAGCAATCTGCACTTTCGGCCCTACGCGAATGTGACTAGAGCAGTGGTGTCAACCGCGCTAGTGAGCCTGCTACAGCTAGAAAAAGTCGTGCCAGCCCAGCCCAGCTTTAGCGACGTGCAGCCCGGAAAGCACTGGGCCTACAGCAATATCGAAACGCTCAAAGCCAAAGGAATGATTGCAGGCGTCGGCAAAGGGCTGTTTTCGCCAGACACGCCAATTACGCGAAAGCAGCTATCTTATTTGATTAAAGCGTCAGTGCCGGAAGCGTTTAATCAAGCCTTTTCGCAACTGGCACAGGACAATACGCCGCTAAGTCGGCGAGAGCTATCGCGGGCGTTTTATGAGCTGCTAAAGCATAAGTTGGAAATATAGGAGCGATGAAGTAATCATTCTTTCTCTCTTTAATGTCGAATGGTTTACTCTTTTGGCAGCACTTCGATAGTCCAGCCTAGCCGCTTTGTCGAATCAGGCTTTTACAATAGCGCTAAACCTACTACGATTTGGATTGGCGACTAATGGCAAGCTTTTAGAGAAGTTTGAATGATATCACGGCGGTACGATCGGGAAACAAGGGAGTTTTGGCGCTTAGCTTGGGGAAATCTAGAGGATTTTTCTAACGCCGTCTGGAAGGAGAATCAGTTCGCTATCTTCCAATCGCCTTCCTCTAGCTCAGCTCCACCCTTTGCGCTTAGTCCTTCCGGGCGGTTTGTCATCGCTGGAGAGGTCTGGCTCAGCAGTCGTACAAACTTTATGCATAGTTTTCTTCAGCGGCCAATGTCCGGGCCGCTGACTGACTTACAGCTAATTGCGATCGCGTGGGAACAGTGGAAAACAAACACGTTTAGTAAGCTGGTCGGGATGTTCGCTCTAGCCGTGTGGGATAGAGAGCAACAGGTTTTGACATTGGGACGCGATCGCGTCGGTGGTCGCACACTCTATTACACAACGGCTGGAGCAGTCCGATGGATTGCGCCCTGTCTGAGCTGGCTTAATCCATATCACAACAGGTCGCTAGATGCGATCGCCCTACGCGACTATCTATGCTGTGCCTTTGTTCCTGGCGAGCGAACGCTATGGCAACAGGTCAAAGAACTCAGGCCGGGTAGCCAGCTCTCCTTTCCAGATGAAGTTTGCTGCCCATTCTGGCAGCTACCCGCAGCTGACAGCGCCAAAGCGATCTCTACTCCACAAGACTCAGCGCGGCAGCTACGCACTCTGCTCGATCAAGTTGTTCAAGAAGCCTTGCCTAGCGAAGAACCTGTCGGTGTCTTTTTATCTGGTGGATTAGATTCCAGTGGGGTTACCGCGCTGGCAGCAAAGTTTCACACAGCGCCTGTACATACTTACTCCATTCACTTTGGCAAAGACTCTCCTAACGAGCTGGCGTTTTCTAGTCTAGTCGCCAGTCACTGCCAAACCCAACACCACGTTTTAGAGATTACCTTTCGGCAGATGTGGGAAAAGCTGCCAGAGACGATGGCCTGCCTAGACGATCCGATTGGCGATCCGCTAACGGTGCCTAACCTGCTGCTAGGGCGGTTGGCTAAGGAGTCTGTAAATGTGGTCTTGAACGGGGAAGGCGGAGATCCTTGCTTTGGCGGACCCAAAAATCAGCCGATGCTGCTTTCTACGCTCTATCAGGCTGATGCTAAATCGAACGATTCGCAGCGCTTGCTTCAGGCTTATCTACGCTCTTTCCATAAATGCGCAGAAGATTTGCCGCAGCTGTTGAAACCTGAGATTTGGCAAGCTGTTCATCAGCAACCGTCTGTGTTCTCAGCTGACTTGGAATCGAGCGATCGCTATCTCGATCGCCTGATGGCGCTGAACATCAAGTTCAAAGGAGCCGACCACATATTGACAAAAGTAAACAACTTAACCAGGACAGCAGGCATAGAGGGGCGATCGCCGCTTTTTGACCAGCGCATTGTTGAATTGAGTCGGCAGATTCCACCAGAACACAAGCTTTCAGGCGCACAGGAGAAGGCAGTCCTGAAGCAGGCATTGGCCGATCTGTTGCCCGATGCGATTCTGCATCGGCCCAAGAGTGGCATGATGGTGCCCGTGCAGATGGGCTTTTACAAGCACTGGCGGCGAAAGGCAAAGTCTCTATTGCTGGGCCGAAATGCGGCGATCGCACCTTATCTAAATCAGCCAGTGCTGCGCCAGTGGCTCAGCTACCGCGACGATACCTGGCAGCGCTACGGCGTCAAGCTATGGCTAATTGTCAGCTTAGAGCTGTGGCTGCAAGCAAATGACGCGAAAAGACCCTAGCCGAAACTATCAACAATGTATAAAGAACTCATGCCGCCGCTGTCGTCATTCAGCATTAGGCGATCTTCTTCATTCAAGTTCTGCTGGCTCTTCGCAATGCCTCGCTGCAAGACTTGAATCAGCTTTTTCGATGTGAAAGACTCCAGCTCTACAAAGTTTCCGGCGGCCAGCCATCGCAGCGCCTCGCTAGGTAAGCTCTGCCGAACGGCAGGTTCTAAGCTCTCAGTAGCCGCCGCTGCTGCCTCGGAGTTCTGGATAAAAACATCGCCTGCTGCTGCCAAAATTTGGCTGGGCGAGAGTCCAATGTCTACGATTTTGATGCCCTCATTGGGAAACCATTGGGGATTGGTGCGCAGATGGTGGATGAGGGCAATGCCGCTTGAGTTACAGTCATGAAAAACGAAGACCTGTAGGGCCGGATTGCGGCGGAGCATTTGCAGCGTAGTGTTGAAGATGCTCTGGGGATAGCCCGATACGCTGAGAATGGCACAGGAATTTTCAGTGTGAAAGTTGTTGGCGATTAGCAGTTGAGCAATGCGATCGCTTTGGCAAATGACGACTCGATCAAAGCTGTATTTTGCTATCTCAGATTCGACTTTAAACTGAGCTACACGAGCCTGGGCTGAAGGGGCCTGCTGGGCTGGAAGCAACAGTCTGCCGATCGGACTATTTGCGCTTGTCCAAGCTCTTAGCCAGCCATAAACCTGTTCTGAACTTACCAAAAATGTTTGAGTTCGACCTGTGAGCTGTCGCTGCTGAATGATGCCTAGTATCAGTGTCGCTAACCCGACTACGGCCACTAACCAGAAGATGCCTTGAGCGCCGCGAGTAAAAAAGAGAGTGATACCGAGCAGAGCAACCACCCCTCCAATCAGCTGCAAGCTCAGCATAGATGAGCGCTTGGCGCGATTGCCTGCTGATGGAGACTTGCTAGTGTTAAGCAGAAAGCTGCTAGACAAAAAATGAAAGATAAACCAGAAGGTGCATAGCCCGACTAAGCCCACTGCACCTTCTGAAAGGGTTACTACAATGATTCTAAGAAAAAGCCCTACGAAGAAGTAGGAGGCAAGGCAACCTAAGACAGAAAAGCTCGGTTTGTTCTTAAGACGACGATCGAAAAAGTAGTGAAATTGCTCTGGCGTAAAGAAGAGCGTGTTGTTGGCAGAGATGTCTGCGATCGCCTTCTCAAAAAAGCGATCGGTGAACACAGGGTGGCCTTGCATAGCAGTCGGCTCAAAGGCAAAGCGGTGATTGCACCGCCTACACCGACCGCTGAGCTTGCGATCTTTTAATTTGTTGTCTGTTCCACATGAAACGCATTTCATCCGCCTGCTTTCACCTTCTGATTAACTATCTGGTTTGCTAACAACGCTGAATAATCCTCGCGACGGCGAATCAACCGATGTTGCCCTCCTTCCAACAGCACCTCTGCGGGCCGAGGCCGATGCAGAAAGTGAGAAGACATTGCATAGCCATACGCCCCCACGTCTAGAATTGCCAGTACGTCGCCTATCTCCAGCTTTGGCAGCAAACAGCCCTGGCCTAAATAGTCACGAGAATAGGTGGTGTTGCCGCATACGTCAGTTTTATAGCGAGGTTCGCAATCTAGTCTACTGGGCTCAGCTGCTTCTAGCATCGCAATTTCCCGGTAGCCGCCATGCACAGACGGCACTGACAGATTAGCAACTGTCGTATCTGTTCCAACAATCTGTTTATCACCCTGCCACTTCACCGAAACTACCGTAGTCAGCAGGGTTGCACAGCCTGCGATCGCAGCTCGTCCCGGCTCAATCACCAGCTCAACAGCGCGTCCCGCCAGTTTTCCGCTTAGCACCTGACCAAATTCAGCCCAGTCAAAAGCCGTGCCTCCGTGGCGATACGGGTAGCCAAACCCACCGCCAAAGTCAAGATACCTCCAGTTGGGAAGCTGCTGTGCGATGTCTAGAACGCGGTCGATGACCTGAGTGAACGCCTGCGTCGCATTAGTACCCGTCCCCCGATAAAAGTGAAGTCCGCTAATGCTGAGCTGGGCGGAGTGAGCAAGCGAAACTGCTTTCGAGAACGCTTCAGGGCGCACCCCAATGCGGCTATTTCCAGTGAGTGACGGCTCGTTTAACCGTAGCCCTAGCTGGAGCGGCAGCTTGTCCGCTTCAGGTAATGCCTGATGCAAATTACAACAAAGCTGAAGCTGCGAAAGACTATCCAAGTTCAGCGTCGAAACGCCCCATTCAAATAGCTGAGCCATTTCTGCCCGGTTCAAATTGCTGCCGCTATAAACAATTGCTTCTGGCGCGAATCCTGCCTGCAAGCCCAGATAGATATCACCTGGCGTATTGGCATGAAGGCCCCAGCCAGATTCTTTGAAGATGCGCAGTAGGGCGATATTACCGTTCGTGACGCTAGCAAAGCGAAAGTGAGTGTTTGGATGTGGAATGGATTGAGTGATGAAATCGATTGTCTGGCGCAGGCGATCGCCCTCGTACACATACAGCGGCGAGCCGTATTCGGCCAGCAGTTTTCGACCTTGAGCTACAGCCATTTTCGGTACCTCCGCAGCTGATTAGGTAGCCAGAAAGGATGACGCAGGCTGCGATAAACGCCCTGACTAGCGGGATCTTTGAGGACGTGCGATCGCCACACTTCCCATGCAATCAGCAGCCATAGGATCTCTCCGATCCGTCGTCCTTGGATCATTCCACTGAATTCACCAAACGCAATTCTAGCGGCCAGATCCGGCTGCCAGTGACCTTCTGCCTGTAGCCTATCAGGATTTAGCCAGCTGCCCAGCGATCGTCGCCACTCGCCTAGGCACCAAGGCGTCATCGGTACGCCCATACCCCGCTTGCGCCGCCACACAATCTCTGCGGGTAGCCAGTCCTCTACCGCTCGCTTCAGAATGTACTTTTCGCAGCTTCCCTGTAAAAATAGCTCTCCTGAGACCCTAAAGGTCCAGCGTGCTAGCGGCAAATCGCAAAAGGGCGATCGCACCGATAGCCCCTGCGAAAAAGCTAAATTCGTCGCGCGCAGATGGATGTTCTGTGCGCCTTTTAGCATAATAGAAGCGCGACGCATCCGGTGCATAAATGCAGAGACGGTCGGTGAAGATAGCGCATCCTCTATCCACTGCTCGGGCCGTAGTTTCTGAACTTGAGCTAGGGTATCTGGTTGAAATGCCTGCTGCTCATACCCCCATAGCCGATGAAACGTACTCATATATTGCTGTATTAAGGGCTGCTCGCGGGTTGGATGCTCGGCCTGATACAGTCTGGCTGCAATCAGCGGTTTGTTTGTCCACCCGGCAAAGAGCTGATCGCCGCCTTCCCCATTGAAGACGATGCGCGTTTCTTGGCTGGCGGCTTGGCTGAGTAGAAATAAAGGAACAGTTACGCCATCGCCAAAGGGCAGATCAAGCGCTTGAATAGCGGGCACCATCGCCTGCTTTATTCGTTTAGGGCTAGCGTCCACTAGCGTCAGTGGAATGCCAAGCGATCGCGCTACCTGCTGCGCATAGGGCAATTCAGAAACGCCATACTTTCCAAAGTCCAGCGTATAGGCTCGCACTTTCATACCCGCTTGTACTAGCAGCGCCGCCACAATTGAAGAATCCAAACCGCCTGAGAGTAAAACGCCTACCGGTTCGTCGCTAGATAGGTCTGAGATGCGTTTTGAAACAGATGACATTAGAAGAGATTGGAGCTGCGCAATCGCCTCTTGCTCATCATCTAGCTGCTCAAAGGGTTGCTGCCATTGAGTACAATCGCGGTCCTTTGAACATAGCTGCCCCTGCTCATCAAACTGCCAAAATTTTTCTGTTCCAGCTGGTATAGCTGCGATCTGTTCTACGGGTGTGAGCGGCGTTGGCACATAGGAAAAACAGCTGTAGCCATAGAGTCCAGACACGTCGATAGCAGGTTTAACCAACGGCAGTAGCCACTGCCATCGGGAAGCAAACCAGATAGCCTGCTCACTCTGCACCCAGTAGAGACCGACTCGCCCAAAAGCCTCTCGTTCTAGCGTCAGGCGATCGCGCTGCGCATTTACCCAGGCGTCCTTTTGATGGTGTATCCCTGAGGCCGATAGGCCAAGCGTTAAAGTATCTGTCGCATCTACGATTTTCCAGAGTCCGCCGTGTTGTTTTACTAATGTTTGCAGTCTTTGGCTGAGCCCGGCTGTATCCCCAACGCCCCAGTATCCTACCCATTGCTGTCCATATGGCTGAGCGCAGATGGCTGCCTGTGTCTGGGCGATCGCCACTACTTCACCTCGAAAGAGAGATTGTCTATAGGGCGATCGCCTAAAAACATTTCTACTTGCCAGGTACCGATTGGAGCTTCAGTTCCTGGCTTATATCGGCAGTAAGTATCCCAGACTGTTGTTGCAATTGATTTAGTCTGATAGCTGTTTTGATGCACTATCTGTTGATTAGGATCGATCCAATTGCACGACAGCGATAGCCTTCTGTTGACGGGTGCTTCTGAAAGTGTAACGCGGTAGAATAGCTCGTTGTTTTCCTGTCTAGATACATCAGTGAGGCTGTTTCCTTGAGCTAGCGTAAGACTATCTTGCTGAGCTACTACCTGATCCAAGTCATGCTGTCGGGTTTGGCTAACAAACAGGGCGCTAGCTAGGAGTAAACTCGCCAGTCCAACAACACTGCCGATCACAAATCGATGACGCCTCTGCTGAGAGGCAATTGACTCGCGCCGATAGATTTGCACCATAGCTTCTTCTAACAGCTCAGGTGGCAAATTTAGCTCCCGCAAAATTTCACGAACCTGTTCAGCCTCGACCTCCGACTGCTGCTGTTCAGAAAGCTGCGTAACTTCTGCAATTACCTTGTCAAGCTGTCTTTGAGTTAAGCGTTCCATCACAAGCCTAGGTTCCGATCTGACCGTCAGAGTCGAGCACAATTAAGATATCGATTATTTCTCTGATCATCCCTTCTTTTTGCGGATAACTACCAAACTTACCACCACGCCCAAAGCTGCAAATCCTGCGCCCGTTAGCAGCGCTGCCTGATACGGAAAAATCCAGCATCATCATAAATCCTACAGTGCAGACCAAAGCGAGAACTAGCCAGCGATTGTCCTTGAAGTCAGCCATAAGATGAGTTTGTGCCTGTACTAAAACTGCTCGCTACTGCTGTCTGTGAGCTACTAAATGGCACTGGTTCAAATTTTCAGCTATGCACTTCATAGAAAGATCAGTACAATTGACGATACGGGTGTAAATGGATACGTAAAATCTACTAAGAATATTCACAGCCCCCATGCTTGATTCACTATTGCAGCGCTCAGCAAAAATTGCTGTCGTCTCTACAACAGCCTTCGCCACCATCGTTCTAGCAGCACTCCCTGGCTACAGTCAGGATCTCGGCACTTTTGGCAGCGGCCCTTTTCGCCGCGCTGATTATGGCTTTGACCGGTCCGTTCAAGAGTTTCAGAGCTTAGGATCAGACGTTATTTGTGGCAATGATATTGGCCGAACACGCTACTCGACCAGAAGGCGCTTCTACACCAATAGAGGCTACTACCGCACCAATCCGCTAACCAACAATCCCCTGATTCCAAACCGGCTTGATAGTCAGCAGATCGACAACCGCCCAACTGGACAAACCCTCACTAACGATCCGCTCGTTCCGAATAGGCTCAATAGCCAGCCAGCCAATAGTAGTCTGGACTCAAGTCGGTCGAAACGCCAGCCAATCCGTTAACTGTCAGACGATTAGAAACTCTTCGATCACGACTATTAATCAGCCGCTGTCTAATCAGGCTGTGAACATCACTATCAACAACAGACCTCAAGCGGTTGGAAATATTGTTAACAGCGGAGCAGGTGGTAATGGCAAGCTGCCTTTAGGTGCGATCGCAAACCTTCCAGACGGCAACTATCGCCTTACCTCCACCCCAAACCTCAGCAATGATGTCAGCAGCTCAGAACTAGCCAACAGCGGCGGCAGGCTGTTCACTTTCAACAAATCTGGCAGCACCATCACCGGCAATCTCAACGACTTTGACGGTGGCTTCAACGCCTGTGTCACTGGCAGCGTAGAGGGCAACGTCGTCACCGGACAGGCGGTGACGAATGACCTGGGTGCGGATGTGCTAGGGCGAAACTATTTGGATTTAGGATTGGCTTTGGAGCTAGGCGATCGGGTGGGGGGCGATCGCTACAACAACTCTGTTCTCAATCTCAGCGGCTTCTCCCGCATTAATGCAGGACAAACCTCCCCACCCACTCGCTGCTAAAAGAGGGACTACTCGCCCATCGCCTCTACCGGCTCCGGTGCTGGTACATTCAGCACCGGATTCTCAACAAAGAAGCCTCTAGACATAATCTTGAAACCAGCGCGATGAATGGTCATAATTGGCCACTCTTCTGGCCTAGGAATATGAGTCACACCCTGCGTGTACCAGAGCACGATATCTTCTTTCTCTAGAGAGTCGTCATTGGCCACCCATTCCGGCAGGCCCTGATCCGGTTTGCTTTGGTTAGGGTAATCGCCAGCAGCATATAGCTCACTAGGATCGTATTTTGTTGCCCACAGATGGTGAGTAGCAAACTGGCCCCTTTGCCTCACGTTCGACTCTTCGAGCGGATAAAAGACAGAATTGCTCCCTGGCATCAGCATGTAGGCAGGCGGCATTCCCAGCGCATTCTTCTTCTCCGCGTTCATTACCATCCAAGAGCGGCTCTGCGCTAAGCTCATATCTCGAACGGCGGCTGTTTCAGAAGTCAGCATGGTTTCCTCCATGGCAAAGGCGTTGGCCTGGGGGTTGCTTTCGCTCTTTGGCAAAGCCGATACGTTCATTTCTGCCAAGCTATTGAGCGGGCCATCCACATCGAGATCTAGACGAAAGTTCAAGAAGTGCTGATGGTTCACCGCCACTACATGAGGTGCAACCAGATAGCCTAGATGATCGCCTGTTTCGGTCGTGTCGTCTGTTGCTTTTGTCAGCATGATGCCGGTCAAATCAGTCTGTTCTTCTAGCGTGCCATCTTCGTGAAAAATCCAGCTAATAGCGTAGTCGTAGTTACCAATGGCGGCAACTGTCGTCATCACTAGCTCGCGGCTGCGTCGCCCTTCGTTGCTGTAGTTGTTAAAGTCGTAGTGCCGCCACAAAATGCCTGCGTCGCGCTCGTACAGGCCAATCACGTCTTCTGAAAGACTAGGCTCGCCCATATCGTCAGCGAATAGGGCATCGAGCAAGACGGCATTCTGTGGGACTTCATTGCCCAAAACTAGCGGCGTTGAAAGCCAGCCAAAGCGGTACTCACCCACATCAAAGGCACTTCTGACTGACCAGTCTTTGTTGGTTTCTGCGTAGGGTACCACCATCTCGGAAAGACTAGCGCGATAGAGCACCGGACGCTCCACGCCATCGTCTATATAAGAAACCTGGTACAGGGTCAGCCCTTCTCTTTGGTGTAGCAGGTAGCGAAACTTCCAGTTCTGCCAGGTCACCTCGTTGCCCTTGAGAGTAAAGGTGCTACCCTCGGGTTGCTGAATCAGTAAAGGCTTAGGCGCAGGCTGCAATGGACCCACGCTGGCCTCATCGTAGTCAAAGTTCTCTTTCGAGTAGGTTTGAAGATCGATATCGGTGACCTCGTACACTTCTTGCGCGTTGAGATCGACTACGACCATCAGCCCTTCAATCGGTGCGCCGTAGTAGTTAATTTTGCCAGGATTATAGTAGGTGATGCCACGCAGCAAACGTTTGCCAGAGGCTTGCTCTTCTGGGCTCAGAAGTCCGGGTGCCCAGCCGTCTATGACAGCGCCCTCAAAGTCGGTAATGCCGCGTCGCTGCATGGCGGCCTGCCAGCGCGGATCGGCTTTGGCTAGGGAATCTAGCAGCTCATATTCTTCGTCTAGAATGGCGGGCTGCACGTTGGGAACTTCTGTCCACTGCGAGAGAGTTGCACTCCCCAAATCCACTACGGCCTCGTAGGTTTTGCTCTCTGACGGGTCTAGCACCACGACAAAGGCATCGCGCTGAATCGGGTCGCCAGCTTTAAAGCTCAGGACACTCTCTTTGTCTGGTTCTTTTAGAGAAACGTTAGGAAATCTCGCTCGCTCAGAGAGCGGGTGTGCCGATTGAACCGTTGCGACTGCTGTCTGGATTTCTTCGGTGGTAAGCGGGTCTAGCGGGTGGGCAGAGACTAGCTCTTGGGCGGGGGCGGGGCGGAAAATAGAAAGGGTAATCAATAGGGTGACGACCATCCCTATCAACGCAAACCTTAGATGTCTGTACTTGATGCTCATAAGATCAGTAACCACGACTGGGAAAAAACGGTAACTCCAGAGAAAATAGCGTGCTCTTACTTGTACAGGTGTCGGATTTGCTACAGGAAAACAGATATTATTGCGATAGCTGCACGAGTCTTCTGGTTTAGAAACTACAGCCGAAACTACAGCCGGGGAGACTTGGGCGATCGCATTCCATAAGCAACGCTAAACAGCTATTTAGATTATTCAATAGGCTTCGTTATCAGAATAGATATATGCAATGGTATATTCTAGGTATTGAATAAGTCCGCAAGTTTCTAATCAGCCATAGTATTCAGTCTATGCACGACCGCGAGACTTGCCCCTTCACTCAACACAAATCCGCCTGCAACCACAACTCCGCCTGCACCGGCTGACTTCTATGCTCACTGCTGATTTTTTCGCTCAGACTAGCTGGCTGATTCCCTGCTATCCCCTGGTAGGAGCGCTGCTTTCTGTCTTCTGGTCGCCCGCTTTTATTCAGCGAACTGGCCCCCGTCCGGTGGGCTATTTGAACCTGCTGCTGACTGTCGTAGCGCTGGTTCACAGCAGCATCGCCTTTGCGGCGATGTGGGGTCAGCCCGCCCAATTTCTAGCGCTGCCCTGGCTACAGGTCGCTGACTTGAATTTGACCATACCGCTGGAGCTGTCAGCACTGACTCTGGGTGCTAGCGTTGTCATCACTATCTTGAATCTGCTGGTCCAGATTTATACGGTGGGCTATCTGGAAATGGACTGGGGCTGGGGGCGGATGTATTCGCTGCTGGCGCTGTTTGAGGCAGGACTGACGGCGCTGGTGCTGTGTGATTCGCTGTTCTTTAGCTATATTCTGTTGGAGATTTTGACGCTGGGCACCTACTTGATTGTGGGCTTTCTGGTTCAATCAGTCTCTGGTGGTGACGGGCGCTCGCGATGCCTTTTTGACCAAGCGGGTTGGCGATTTAATTTTGCTGATGGGCGTGCTGGCGCTCTATCCGCTGGCGGGGACGTGGAACTTTACTGAGCTGGCGGTGTGGTCGCAGTCTGTCTTGTCGGGCGCTCAGCAGGTGCCGACGCTGACGCTGACGCTGATTGGGATTGCCTTGGTCGCAGGTCCGGTGAGCAAGTGCGCTCAGTTTCCGCTGCACCTGTGGCTAGATGAGGCGATGGAAGGGCCGCTGCCGACTACGATTTTGCGAAATTCGGTGGTGGTGGCGACGGGCGCTTGGGTGCTGGTGAAGCTAGAGCCAGTGATTGCGCTTTCTCCTTTGGCGAGCGGACTGGCGATCGCCATTGGTTCCATCTCAGCCGTAGGCGGTGCGGCGATCGCGGCTGCTCAAATCGATGCCAAGCGAGTTCTGTCCTACTTGGCTAGCACCTACATGGGACTGATTTTTATCGCGGTCGGTACAGGGCAAACCTGGGCGGCGCTGCTGCTGGTGCTAACTCACGCGGTTGCCTCGGCGCTGCTGATTATGAGTACAGGCTCTGTGATTTTGAACGTGGTCACTCAAGATCTGACCCAGATGGGCGGGCTATGGAGTCGTCGTCCGGTGACTGGAATCTGTTTTCTAGCAGCGATTGTCGGCTTGAGCGCACTGCCGCCGTTTGGTGGATTTTGGTCGCTGATGGCGATCCTAGAAGGACTGTTGCAGAGCGGGCAGTGGGGACTAATTGGCGTTGTTATTTTGACTAATGGCATTGCTAGCTTTGCGCTGGTGCGGATGTTTGGGCTGATGTTTGCAGGCGATCGCACTGCTTTTACCGCCCGCGCCCCAGAGCCTATCTGGCTGGTGGTGATACCCACAGCAGTAATGGCAGGGTTGGTGCTAAACATGCCTTCTATCGTCAGAAATTTCTCCTTGTATCCGACCGAATCGATTTTGAGCTGGTCGTTAGGCTGGACGCTGTTTCTATCTAGCGTGGCTGGGATTGGTTTGGCGAGTGCCTTTTATGTACTCAATCGAGTTGAGAATCCGACCAAGCTGATACCCGCTGTGGCCAATCGACTGCTGGCTTACGACTTCTATACGCCAAAGGTCTATGAGTTAACTGCGATCGCACTAGTCGACAAGCTCTCTCAGCTCACAGACTGGCTAGATCGCTATGTCGTCGATGGTCTGGTCAACTTTGTCGGGCTGGGCTCTTTGTTTAGCGGCGAAGCTTTGAAATATATCAACACCGGGAAACTTCAGCTCTATGCCTTCACCATCGCCTCTTTTGTCGTTGGGATCTGCGTCTATCTAAGCTGGGGCTATTTCTCTCTATAAAGCTCTTTACTCTCACGGTTTTTAATCAGTCTCCTTTTAACCAAAGAAAACAATGCTAAGCCCCCTGATCTGGCTACCGACCGTAGGCGCACTGCTCCTAGCCTTCTTGCCCATAAAGATGAGTGCGACTAACGCACGTAACGCGGCCCTGGTAATCTCCAGTCTTGCGATCGCGTGGACAGTCGTCCTGTTTACCCAGTTTGATCTAGACACTGCCAGCTTTCAGATGCGAGAGTTCATCCCCTGGCTGCCGATGCTAGGGCTGAACTACGACCTGGCGCTAGACGGACTGTCGCTGATGATGATCGCGCTGAACAGTCTACTCACCTGGATTGCGATTTGCAGCAGCAGGACGACGATAGAAAGACCTCGGTTTTTCTATTCGCTGATGCTGCTAGTCAGCGGCGGCGTAGCCGGTGCCTTTCTTGCCCAGAATCTACTCTTGTTCTTCTTTCTCTTTGAAATCGAGCTGGTTCCGCTCTACTTTTTGATCTCAATCTGGGGAGGAGAAAAAAGAGAATACGCTGCGACCAAGTTCCTGCTCTACACCGCACTAGCTGGCGCATTCATCTTTGCCGGATTTATCGGCACCGTTTTGCTCGGCGGTACGCTCGATTTCTCCTACGAACAGGCACTGCAAAACGATATTCCGCTACCCGCGCAAATTGTTCTACTGAGCATTTTGCTAGTTGGGTTTGGCATCAAAATTCCGCTGATTCCTTTTCATACCTGGCTACCTGATACCTATGTCTCTGCCTCTCCGCCCGTTGCGATTATGCTCGGTGGCGTCCTGGCAAAGCTGGGCACCTACGGTATTTTCCGCTTTGGACTAGGGCTGTTTCCCGAAGCCTGGTCGGCGTTAGGTCCGTTTCTGGCAGTGTGGGCAGCGGCGAGCGTTTTGTATGGCGCGGTGACTGCGATCGCCCAAAAAGACATCAAGCGCATGGTTGCCTACAGCTCGATCGGTCACATGGGCTACGTCATGCTCGGCGGCGCGGCCTTTACCGAACTCAGCATGGTCGGGGCGATCTCGCAGATGGTGTCTCACGGCCTGATCTTGGCGCTACTGTTCCAACTAGTCGGCGTCGTAGAAACCAAAGTCGGCACCCGCCAGCTCGATCAGCTCAACGGTCTAATGAACCCGCTCAGAGGATTACCCATGGTTAGCGCCCTGTTGGTTCTCAGCGGCATGGCCAGCGCTGGCATTCCTGGGCTCGTCGGATTCATCACCGAATTTCTAGTCTTCCAAGGCAGCTACAGCGTCTACCCAATTGCCACTCTCTTGTGTGTCGTCGGCACGGGCCTCACCGCCGTCTACTTCGTCATCTTGATCAACCGCACCTGCTTTGGTCGCCTAGACAATCAGAAAGCCTACTACAACAAAGTTACCACCAGCGAACGCGCCCCTGCCCTAATTCTCGCAACCCTAGTTCTCGTACTCGGCTTGCAGCCCAACTGGCTAGTCGTCTGGAGCGAATCCACCTCTGCCAAACTGATCGCCGCCGTCCCCATCGTCCAACCCTCCCAGATTGCGCTCCACCCCGAACCCTCAGCGCCCGTACTAATCCCCTAATTCAGCGCCGGTTCGCCTCTCCACAGCATCCCCATCCCCCACCTCCCGCCATGTCAACCACCACCGCCACCCAAACCACCCTTCCTTCCTCTACTCACCGATTCTCCGAAGTCATTCACCGCCTAGAATCCGGCGGCTCGATGCTACCTGACACGCCAGACAATCTCAAACAGATCATCGGCATCTACAAAGCCTACGCAGTGCCGATGGACTTCTACTGGCGAGATCTGCTCTACATTGCAGAAAAGGTCTTTCTCAATCCCTTGCCTGCTTTCAAATACTTTATTTCTGACGAATATCTAGATCGTCAAAATTGCTATGCCGGTGACGAAGCGGCGATCCGCATCTGGCGTGGTCCGGGAGATGCGCATCCAGAGCTGCGCGAGTTTATGAAGAAAGGGGAAAGCGGTCGCAAGCTGCCCAAACTGCTGCATCATCTCTGGCACGATCGCGTCAACATGGAGTTCGCCGAAGCCTGTATGCAGGCGATGCTTTGGCATGAAGACATTAACCCTACATTCAACGCTTATCTAGATAGCGACGAGTATCGAGAGAATAGCGATCGCGCTATCCGTGCCTATTTCAAAGGCAATCCGGTCATGCTCGGTCTCTACAAACTCTTTCCCGATATGTTTCTAGAGCAGGTCAGAACCCTGTCTTATTATTCTAATCTCGGCTTGTTCTGGGAAGTGATGGCCCCTGTTTTCTTTGAGATGAGCGATCTCTACGATGAAGGCAAGATGACTACTGTGCCTGAGGCGATGGATTTTTTGGTGAATGGGATCTTTGCGATCGCAGGTCGCCCCATCTACCACCACGCCTACATCAACGGCGAATGCTACGAAATCATCCCAAAATCCCAAGGATTCACCTGGCTCTACGAAGCCGCCCTCCCCTATGTAGAAGCCGTCTTCTATCGCACCTCTCCTTTTAGAGGCACCAAATCCTACAACGCCCAAGCCGGACAAGTCCCCGCCGAACAAAAAGACTTCCACTACGGCATTCTATACGCAGACGTTTTCCCCGTCGGCAGCGCTGGCATCCCGCCCACGCTACTCATGCAAGACATGCTGCACTTCCTCCCAGACTACCTAATCGAAGAATACCAGCAGCACGGACGCGGCGAAGACGACATCCTCATCCAGCTCGGCATCACCTTTCAGCGATCCATGTACAACGTCACCTCAGCCGTCATCCAAGCCCTCAGAGCCGCCCTACTGTACCCCCTAGACGACCCCAACCCCGAGCACCTCAAAGCCAACCGCCAGTTCTTCGAACAACAAATAGATCGCTTCAAACGCCCCGAAGCCAGACTACAAGACATCCAGGACCAGAGCTACCGCTAACCGCTCAAAACTGGACAGGTCTCACTGGCTCTTCAGTTCATCATTCATCATTCATCGTTTCCCCCATGCCCAATATCGTCGAAATCGCCGTCAGCACCGAAGGCTTCTCCACCCTCGTCGCCGCTGTCCAAGCCGCTGGCCTAGTCGAGGCCCTCGCCGAAGGCGGACCCTTCACCGTCTTCGCCCCCACCGACGACGCCTTTGCCAAACTGCCTCCCGGCACCGTGCAAACGCTAGTCGATAATCCCCCTCAGCTAGCTAGAATCCTGAAATATCACGTTGTTTCTGGAGCCTTTCAAAAAGCCGACTTGGCTACAAAAGAGACTTTAACCTCACTAGAAAGCTCTCCCATTCCAATTCGAGTTGAGCCCGCTTTTGAAGTCAAAAATGCTACCGTCGTCGCTGCGGATATCGAAGCGACTAATGGCATTATCCATGTCATCGACAACGTAATTCTGATGGGATAGAGATACGTCGGTTTCCGGCAAACTTTCTCTCGCAGCTCAGGCCGGACGCAACCACTGCCAGGCCAGAGTTGGCTCAAACTTTTTGAAATCTCGATCCGCACTGACCCAAATGGCATCAGCCTCTATCGCCAAGGCAGCTAGACCAGCATCTGGGACTAAGTTGCCAGTAGAACCACTTTCTAAACACAGTTGCTCAAAGATCTGCCAATAGCCAGATCCCGGCATCACACCCAAGGTATTCGGTTGACTTCTTATGCGTGAGGCGAATACGAGCGCTTGCTCCAGAGATGTAGGCTTTTTGTATATCCTCGGATGCGTCACAATTCGGACGAATGAACTTAGAATCCAGTCACAGTAGAGAAACGTTGTATTTCCCTGGAGCTGTTCCGTTAGCCATTGATGATAAAACTCGTGCCCTACATTCTCTTCTCGATGAGCATTGACATAGATATTCACGTCACATAGATACATCGCGTTCTATCCTTCGTGTGATGAATCCATACGATCTCTTAGTGCTGCATTGCTATTGACATTCACGCCCGGATAGGTGCCGTCACCTCTGAAGGTTGGTAGCTCTACCGTACGCGGAGGAAAAGCGTCTCGCTCCTGTTCTATCAAGAGTACAACTGCATCTTGAATTAGCTGCGTCAGCGTTCGCTTCGTCGTCAGCGCATGTTGTGTCGCAGATTGAAGGACTTCTTCACTTAGCTGGATAGTCGTTCTCATGTAGACACCATTAGCGTCAGTATTTCCGTCGGCTTCTTTGGGAAGCGGGAGGAACGGGACTGGCGCGATTCGAACGCGCGACCTAGCGCTTAGGAGGCGCTTGCTCTATCCATCTGAGCCACAGCCCCAAACTTTTATCAGATGAGTCACGATGGCAGATGCCATGTCTGATTCAACCAATAATCACTCAAATTACTATAGCAAGACTCCTCAGCTTTTTTCCTGGCTTCTCGAATCAGCTTGCCTCAGTCCAGGTAGCATTCCAAGGACCACCGCCTACTTCTAAACCTGCTAAATCACTGGTTGCGTCTACAACTATTTCGCCATTGACCGACCACAGCTGTACTCGTAGGTTGCCGTGGGTAGTGTCTCTGCACAGCCACTGCAAGCCTTCGCGAGTTGGCACGCGAACATAGGCACCCTCATCATCCGCACGGCCTGTGATTTCTACTCGATAGCGGTAGTCCTGAGCAGTCAGATGCCAATAGCCCCAGGGTTTCACAGTCCAGGTAAAAACGGTTTTGGTGGAAAGAAATTCGTAGAAGTCGCCCTGATAGTGGATGCCGATCAGTCCGACGTTTTCCTTTAGAAAAAGCACGTCGCGGACGCCGCCTGCTGCTGTAATGCTCAGTCCTGGCGCGTCGGCAAAGGCGTTGCACTGTAGCCAAAACCACTTGGATGGAAAAGCGCCACCCCAGTTCTTTTCTGCATAGGCAGGCTCGCGTTCAAAGGCGTATGTTTTTCCCCGCCAGTGTATCTGCCCAGACGCCAGGCCGTGCGCCATTAGCACCTGCCATCCTGGTTCAAAAACAGGTAGGTAGGATAGCCAGCCAGCCGTCGCCTGTGGACGGTTTGGCTTTCCCCATGCCGCTATTGGCTCGATGGTGTAGTCCCATTCTGCTTGGATAGTGCCGGACGGGGTTAGCAGCTTGCCCTGATGACGGTGCGCCGTAAACTGGTAGCCCTCTGATCGGTTGGCTGTTCGCCAATGGCTGACCGCTAGACGATGAGGACTGGCTTTGAAGTGGTGGACGTTCGGGAGAGTGCGGCAGTAGTAGGATTCTCTGGGGCCGAGGATCTGGGCTACGCCGCCGCTGTAGGGACTATTGCCTGCTGGGTCGTCGATGGAGTACATGAAGGCGAAGGTTTGCGCGATCGCACTCAAAGTCACCCGCAAATACCACCCTTCAAAAAAGCGTGTCGACTGGCCCTGCCAGTGATAGCCGCTGTGAGGTCCCTTCTAATTCCTTTGTCAAATCTTCATCTAAGAATTCATCCGCCATCTGACTTATCGATCCTCGACCCAGCGCGGAACATAGCGCCATGCTTTCTTCAGCGCCTGATCGCGCCAGCTATAGTCAGACTGCTTTTGTTCGACGAGTGACCAAAATGCGTTTGAGTGGTTCATATGGACGGTGTGGCACAGCTCGTGGACCAGGACGTAATGCACTAGCGGCTGCGGTAAGAACAATAGCTTGTAGTTCAAGCTGATGTTTTTTTGACTGGAGCAGCTGGCCCAAAGAGTCTTTTGACCGCGTACGGAGATCTGATGACAGGGTAAGTCCAGATCAAAGCCCAACTGCCTGAGCCATGGAGCCAAGTCTCGTTGGGCACGGTGAGCTAGCCATTTGCGTAAGACTCCCTGACAAGCAGACAGATGGTCTGTATTGCCAGTAACGAGCAGTCGTTGATTCGATTCTGGAATGCAGGTAGTGCGGTTGCCGGGCGATCGCACGTATCGAACGGTCCAAGTCTCTAGCTCTGTGCGATCGCCACTTTCAAGATCCTCATCTAGCTCGGGCGATCGCCAGCGAAAGACAATCTTTTCCGGCTTCTCGACCTGCCAGTTATCGACTGTGCTGGCGCGATCTTTTAGTAGGCGCGATCGCGTTTTCAAAATCCAACTTCGCCGCCGCTCCAAAATCTCCGGCAGCTTGGCACGCTCAAACCGAGGCGGCACCACCACCTCGACCTCACCTTCTACCGAGACCTTGATCGAGACGTGTTTAGCCCGCTTACTCTCGCGCACTCTGTAGGGCGGAAAATCAGCCGGTAGCTCATCTGGAAAAAGCTTTAGCTGAGACATCGCCACATCAAATCAACAAATACAGCCGCCATACGACCAACCCGCAAAATCAATTCATCCTCATTATCACCGATTATTACCCCAGGTTTGAGTTCCTACAAGATAAGCGCTATACCTAGTCTTACGCTTAATGGCTCCCGCATAAACTCTCATGATGAAGCCCTCCCTAAAACCCACCCGTCAATTTAATAATAAATCCTTCGATAAAAAACTCTCTTATCGGCTGATTGGAACTATCTTTAGCTCGCTCTTTCTACTCACTAGCTGCAATGGTGCATCTAACGAATCAGCCGAAAACACCGTTACCGTTCTAGGCGTAATCGTCGGCGAACAGCAAGAAAAATTAGAACAGGCGCTAGCCCCCTTTGAAGAAGAGACTGGCATCGACGTAATCTATGAAGGCACCGATGCCTTTGCCACCCTGCTACCGGTCAGAGTGGAATCAGGCGATCCGCCAGATCTGGCGATGTTTCCACAGCCCGGTCTCCTGGCCGACTTTGCCAGGGCCGAACAGCTCGTGCCGCTCAACGACTTCATCGATACCAGCACGCTCAGAGCCGCCTATCCAGACACCTGGATTGAGCTAGGCAGCGTTGACGACGAAGCCTACGGCATCTGGTATAGAGCCTCGGTCAAAAGCCTCGTCTGGTATCGGCCAACCGCCTTTGAAGCCAAAGGGTACGATATCCCAACGACTTGGGCAGAGATGATTGCGCTGAGTGACAAGATTGTTGCCGATGGAGATACGCCTTGGTGCATCGGCTTAGAAAGCGGCGATGCCAGTGGCTGGCCTGGGACTGATTGGGTCGAAGACATTATGCTGCGCACGGCTGGCCCCGAAGCCTACAGCCAGTGGGTAAAACACGACTTGCCCTTTGACTCACCTGAAGTGATCAACGCATTTGATGAATTTGGTCAGATACTGCTCAATCCCGAATACGTAAACGGCGGGGCCATCGGCGCAGTCTCTACCCCGTTTGGCGATTCTCCTAGAGGGCTTTTCAACGAGCCGCCTAGCTGCTACATGCACAGGCAAGCAAACTTTATTGCTACCTTTTTCCCAGAGGGCGAAGAACCCAAAGTAGACTACGACATCTTTCCACTGCCAGAAATAGACAGTCGATTTGGCACGCCGATTCTGGTCGCTGGCGATGCCTTTGCCATGTTCAACGATACTCCCGAGGCCCGCGCCCTCATGCAGTATCTTGCCACTCCTCAGCCTCATGAAATCTGGGCGGGGTTGGGCGGATTTATCTCTCCTCACAAGCAGGTTTCGGTAGAAGCCTATCCAGATTTAATTAGTCAAAAGATCGCTCAGATCTTGGCTGATGCTGAAGTTATCCGATTTGACGGCTCGGATACGATGCCAGGGGCTGTGGGTACTGGCACCTTCTGGTCTGGAATTATCGATTTCGCAGTAGGCGAGCCAGCCGAAGAGGTGACAAAAACAATCGATGCTAGCTGGCCAAAATAGGCTACTACTCGCTGTTATGTTGTATGGCTGCTTCTGTCTAGACGTTTTCAAGCTGGTCGCGAATATAAGCTGATTATGAATAGTAATCTATCGCTCATCTTAAAAGCGCTGCTGGCGATCGCACTCGGATCGGGCGGCGTAATTGCCATCTTTTATGGCCTTAATATTTTGGTGGAAAAGCTTTTTCCGCAAAAGACTCAGCGAAAGATTCTACCCTGGATCTATGTTGGGCCTTCGGTTTCTGCTGCTGAGTGCATATCTAGTGCTGCCGACAGTCCAAACGATCTATCTCAGCTTTTTTAATCAAGATTCGTCTAAATTTGTCGGCCTGCAAAACTACATTTTTGCCTTCACTGCGCCAGACATGCTGATTGCCTTTCGCAATAACATACTCTGGCTAGTGCTGGTTACGGGCATCAGCGTAGGACTGGGTTTGATCATTGCCGTGCTAGTTGACCGGGTGAAATATGAGCCGCTAGCGAAGTCTTTGATCTTCCTGCCGATGGCGATTTCGTTTGTAGGTGCCAGTGTGATTTGGCGGTTTGTCTATGCATACCGACCAGTTGGTAGCGAGCAAATTGGATTGTTGAATGCGATTGTGACCGCTTTGGGGTTTGAGCCAGTGGGGTGGCTGGTCAATCGGGGTATCAACAACTTTGCGCTGATTGTAATTATGATTTGGCTGCAAACGGGCTTTTGCATGGTGCTGCTGTCCTCGGCGGTCAAAGGCGTACCCAAGGATGTGATCGAAGCGGCCCGAGTCGATGGTGCGAGCGAGTTTCAGATTTTTCGGCGAATTGTTGTGCCGATGATTATGCCGACGGTAACGGTGGTCTCGACGACGGTGATTGTTCTAGTGCTCAAGGTTTTTGATATCGTTTTTGTAATGACGGGCGGCAATTTAGACACGGATGTGATTGCCAGCAGGATGGTGAGAGAGATGTTCAACTTTCGCAATTTTGGTCGGGGTAGTGCGATCGCAGTCATTCTCCTCGTAGCCGTCATCCCCGTCATGGTGGCCAACATTCGCCGCTTTCGCCAGCAGGAGCTAGACCGATGATCGTTGCCAGCCGCAAAGAGAAATCAAAGTTTGAGCGCCTAGTCGCCAAAGCGCCCGTTCATATTGCTGTTGTCACCATCGCGATTCTGTGGACGCTGCCGACATTGGGACTGCTGATCAGCTCCTTTCGTCCAGCGGACGATCTAATCAGCAGCGGCTGGTGGACTGTCTTTGTTAACCCGTTTGAATTCACGCAGTTTACCCTTAGCAACTACAGCCAGGTCTTGTTTGAGCAGGGCATGGGTCAGGCGTTTTTGAACAGTCTGGTGATTTCCGTCCCGGCGACTGTGATTCCGATTGCGATCGCCACCTTCGCTGCCTACGCCCTCGCCTGGATGGAATTTCCCGGTCGTCAAACGCTATTCGTCATCACCGTGGGCCTGCTGGTAGTGCCGCTACAGATGACGCTAATTCCCATCTTGCGAGCCTACAACGCGATTGGTCTTTCGGGCACTTATCTGGCCGTATGGCTAGCCCACAGTGCCTACGGTCTCCCGCTTGGCGTCTATCTACTGCGCAACTATATTGGCTCACTGCCACGCGATCTAATCGAAGCCGCGACAGTAGACGGTGCAACGCATCTAAACATCTTCACCCGCGTCATTTTGCCGCTGAGTATGCCTGCGATCGCATCTTTCGCCGTCTTCCAATTTCTCTGGGTCTGGAACGATTTGCTCGTGGCGCTGGTGTACCTGGGCGGCAATCAGGACGTTGCGCCCGTGACCCTGGTGCTGAGAAATATTGTGGGCGATCGCGGTCAAGACTGGTTCCTACTCACCGCCGGAGCCTTCATTTCTATGCTAGTGCCGATGGCCGTCTTCTTCTCCTTGCAGCGCTACTTCGTTCGCGGCCTGCTAGCCGGGTCTGTCAAAGGCTAAAGTCCATCATCCTCGTTCTTCATTCCTCTTCGCGCCATGTCCAGCGTCACCTTTGAAAACGTAACCAAGCAATACGACAACGGATTTACCGCCGTCAAAGATCTCAATATTGACTTAGCAGACAAAGAATTTCTGGTGCTAGTCGGACCTTCCGGCTGTGGCAAAACCACCTCGCTCAGGATGCTGGCTGGACTAGAAGACATCAGCAGCGGCAGCATCTACATCGGCGGTCAAAGAGTCAATAACGTCACGCCAAAAGATCGCGACATCGCCATGGTGTTTCAATCCTACGCGCTGTATCCGCACATGACCGTTGCCGAGAATATGGGCTTTAGCCTAGATCTCAAGGGCGTTTCCAAGTCCGAGATTCGCAAGAGAGTGAAAGAGGCTGGGCGGCAGCTAGGTATCGAACAGCTGTTAGATCGCAAGCCAAAGCAGCTTTCGGGTGGGCAAAGGCAGCGGGTGGCGTTAGGTAGAGCAATTGTGCGATCGCCTGCCGTCTTCCTCATGGACGAACCACTCTCCAACCTAGACGCCAAGCTTCGCGTCCAGGCCCGCGCCGAACTCAGCCTGCTCCACAAAAAAGTCGGCACCACCTTCGTCTACGTCACTCATGACCAGGCCGAAGCCATGACGATGGGCTCTCGCATTGCCGTCATGAACGGCGGCATCTTGCAGCAAATTGACACGCCTCAGAATGTCTACGATCATCCCAACAATATTTTTGTAGCAGGCTTCCTAGGCAGTCCGTCGATGAACTTCTTTGAGGCCAAATTAGTCCAGCAGCAAGGCGAACTAGTAATCAAAACAGACGGTGGCATGGTGGTTCCCATTCCCGCTGAACGGCTGGAGCGATATAGTGAATTTCAGGGTCGCCCCGTCATCTTCGGCATCCGACCAGAAGGCATCTACCACCCGCAGTACGTCCCACCCGGCATCGCCCCCGTCAGCATCCCCGCCACCGCCAAAGTCATCGAACTCATGGGCTACGAAGTCATCGTTTACTTCACCCTCAAGGACGGCACCGAATTCATCGCCCGCCTCGATCCTAGAGCCAAAATCGCGCCTGACGAAGCCCTAAACCTACAGTTCGATCTCACTCGCTTCCATCTGTTCGACAAAGAAAGCGAGCAAGTGATTTAGACGAAGCTACAGCAGTAAGCCTTTGAATACGAAGTATGTTCGGCGAAACGTCAAAGAATTGCAAATCGCCCGAGGAGAGCTATAGCAAAGCCTGGCACCGGAGTAAACTATGGCTTCGCTATAATCTGACTATAAGTTCATAACTTTTACTCTTATGACTGAACCCCTGAAACAGGCTATCGAACACCCAAAGAGCTTGGATGCTGATAAACAGGATGTGATCGCAGCTTTGATTATGGAAGAACTTGAGGATGAAGCAAAATGGGATACTACATTTGCCAGTTCCCAGAATCTGCTAGCGGATTTGGCGACCGAGGCAATGGCTGAATACAATTCTGGCCAAACTCAAGTGCTTAATCCTGAAACGATGTGAACTCGAGAACAACGGCTAAATTTTAGGTAGCAAAATATCTACTTTTTCCAGAATCTCTAGCGGATTTGGCGACTGAGGCAATGGCTGAATACAATTCTGGCCAAACTCAAGTGCTTAATCCTGAAACGATGTGAACTCGAGAACAACGGCTAAGTTTCGCAAGGAATTTGCAAACTTGCCTAGCTCTGTTCAGAAGCAAGCACGTCAAGCCTATCGCCAATTTCAGAAAGATCCTGCTCATCCCAATCTGCGATTCAAACAAGTCCATCCCACTTTGCCGATTTACTCAACTCGCATCAGCAAAAAGCTACAGAGCAGTTGGGCAACGAGATACTGACACAATAGTTTGGTTTTGGATTGGTTCTCACGCAGAATACGACAAACTCTTACCGAAAATGTAGGTGATGGGATATCGAAAATGTAGGTGATGGGATGACAATGCGTAGCTCTAGATTAAGTTCTTGCACTCGCTCTTAGAGATTATCAATCTTCGACCGTGCGCTTTACTCTGCGATCGCAAGAGCTAGCAAACGGTGACTACTGCGAAATAAATCCGACCAGCAGCAACGGCACCAACAGCGCCACTACTAGAATTGCAAATAGTGTCTCTGGAGGCGTCTTAACCAGATTTGGATCGTCCTTCTTATTCTTATTTGGATTGCTCATACAGCCCCTATAGCCTTCTACAGATAAGAGGTTACCGCTTCACTGAATGTAGAGTAGGGTTTCACACCGATTAAGGTATCCATCAGTTCGCCGTTTTTGAAGAACATAACAGCCGGAATACTTTTGATGCCGAAACGCTTGGCAACGTCTTTATTGGAATCCAGGTCAAGCTTGGAAACGGTCGCTTTGCCATCAAATTCTTCTGAGAGCTGGTCCATCAAAGGCGCGACTAGCTTACAAGGCCCACACCAGCTAGCTGTGCAGTCAACTACCACCACAGAATCTTCTTTGATCAACGTATCGAATGCAGCTTCATCGGCAATGTATTCTGCGGGCATGGTGCGATCGCTCCAAATTTCTTCTCAACAACAGGATCATACACCCGTAACCAGCCCATTCCGCCCCTACGTCGATATCTTCCGAGAGTTAAGCCCTCCCGATTTTGCAACCGAGAGGGCTTTCAAGTAGAAGGACTTACCGTTTCAGTGCAAGCCCCTATTCCCTATCAACTTACTTACCAGCCAGCTTCTTCACTTTCTGCATGATGCTCTCAGGATCTAGACCTTGATGATAGAACTGCTCCCAGAGACCGCCGCCGCCTTCTTCATGCGTACCCGCATGTGCAAACTTAGGCGTATAGCCCCGCTCTAGCAGCCAAGTACCGTAGCGAGCACCCAGACCAGTCTTCTCGTTGAAAGATTCAACCACCATCACCAAAGGCGACTTGCCGACCTTTTCCAGCATCTGCTCATCGACTACGTTGAGCGTAGACTTGTTGATTAGGCCAATGCTCAAGCCTTCTTCCTTCAAACGCTCGACCGCATCTAAGGCGCGATAGAGACCATCACCGAAGCTAACGATATAGCCGTCTGTGCCTTCACGAACCACGTCATCTTTACCAGGGACAAAGGTGTAGTCTTCCGAGTACAGATCCTTGCCGCTGTCGTCTTGCAGCATCGGCACTTTGGCGCGAGTGGAGAAGATGAACCGCAGACCGGGGTCATGGAAGATTTTTTCTACGCAAGCCTTCATCTGGTGGGCATCAGCCGGGAAGTACAGGCGAGTTTCGTAGCCGTCGTCTAGGCCGTTGTCGGCAAACATGTTGTTGATACCGAAGTGGCAGGTGTTATCCGCCATATCGTCGATGCCAGAGTGGGAGAAGTGGCAAAGCAGGTTGGCTTTGTTCAGCCGCGCCATGGTGATTTCAGAGATACACATCTCTAGAAACGCGCTGAAAGTAGCAAAGATACCTTGCTTGCCTTCTACCATACCAAAACCAGCTGCCGCAGAGAGGTTGCCCCGCTCCATAATGCCGCCGCTGATAAAGATTTCAGGGTATGCCTTGTGAATGTGGTTCAGACCGCAAGAGCCTTCTAGGTCGCAATCGACGACCAGCACTTTTTCCTTGCGCTCAGCGTCGCTCATTTTGCCCAGGACTTCGACTGCCGCCTGACCGAAGACGTTGCGGTTAGAGCCCATCTCGCTGCTCGCACCTCGGAACTGATAATCGTGAGAAGGCTTCTTGATGTTCTTGAGGTAGTCGGCAGCTTCCTGGCGACCGTGCTTCTCAAGGTACTTGATGGCTAAGTCAGTGGGAATCACGTCGTGGCCGTGGGTGGTGCCTTCTAGGCCTTCGATACCAACGGTCATCGGGCGCTTGCAGATGACCGCAATCGGGCCATCGGTTGCGATCGCCTCGCAGATATTCGCATACAGCGCATCAATATCTTCACCGTCATTGACAAGCGTCTTGATGCCGTGACCTTCCAGCGTTTTCTGCACGCTGTAGCCGCTCAAATACTCAGAAGGGTGACCGGCAATGGTCACATCGTTATCGTCAATGATCAGCTTGACGTTGATGCCCTGAGCCGCCGCCAAACGCGCTGCCTCAGCGTCATCGCCTTCCTGCTGCGCCCCATCAGAACCGAGGAGGAAAGTCGTCTTACCAGGGTTCGCTAGCGCTACACCGTTCACAAATGGCCACATGTGACCCAGGCGACCAGAGCTAAACTTCACACCCGGCGTCAAGCCTAGTTCTGGGTGACCCGGTAGCTTGGAGCCCGCCGCCCGGTATTTCATCAGCTCTTCAGCGGGCAAATCGCCATTGAGCGTAGCCATTAGGTACTGCGTGCCGACACGGTGACCAGCCTCATCAAAAAAGGTAGGCACAAATTTATCGGGATTGCCTCGGAACAGCGCATCCATAATCATCACCTCAGGCACAGTGTCATAAGGACCGCCTGTATGACCGCCCACGCCCCGTGCGCCGCCGGTTGCTGTAAAGAAAACGATGGTCTCGCGGCAAAGCTGAATGTTGGCCTTGAGTGCGTCGCGCTGTTCGTCGGTCAGCTTGTTATTAGCAGGGTCAAGCGTAATCCGCTTGTAAGCGCTTAAATCGATGGGGAAAGCAGATTTGGGCTTAGCTTGGGTGGCTGTCATTGAGCTATTTCCTAAACACGTCTATATCTTTCAAGCCTATGAAGCGTTCGATGCAGTGAGCAGCGTTTTCAAAAAAGGCTTAGAAAAATTTAATATTTCTATTCTCCCTGATCATGCCGCTGCGGTTAAGGGCAAAACGAAAATTTGTAATTCAGACGACTGAGCTAGCTGCCTGATCTCCGCTGTCTCCGCCGCCTATAGCCTTTGGCCTGACGAACTCTTGCCGCTGCTGCTCGACATGCGATCGCCACTCACATCCCTCCACATGGTCATTCACCATTCCCATCGCCTGCATAAATGCATAAGCCGTCGTCGGGCCGACGAAAGACCAGCCCCGCTTTTTCAAATCTTTGCTCATCTCTATCGATGCTGGCGTCTTACTCAGCGTCGTTATCGTTTCGTAGTCACAATGCTCAGGTCGCGCCGAGTCCTGCGGCTCATACTGCCAAAAATAGGCTGACAGCGAACCCATCTCCTCAACTAGCTCGCAGGCTCGCCTTGCATTATTGATCGTCGACTCTATTTTCTTGCGATGGCGCACAATTCCTTTGTCTTGCACCAGACGCTCCACGTCCGCTTCGCTATACAAAGCCACTTGTCTATAGTCAAAATTAGAAAAAGCCGCTCGGAAGTTTTCTCTTTTACGTAATATTGTCAGCCAGCTCAGCCCCGACTGAAATCCTTCCAAACAGATTTTCTCAAATAAACGCTGGTCGTCCGCGACAGGCACAGCCCATTCCGTATCGTGATAGGCCATATAGTCTGCTTTATCTCCAGCCCACCAGCATCTGTGGCGGCCATCATTCCCAGTTACCAATCCATCCATACCAACCTCCAAAAACAACAGCTCCCATAAAATATCGTCTCTAGCCCTTCCTACAAATTGTCCAGGCAAAAAGTTTCAAGTCCTATCGCCATAAAATAAAACCATACGTCCCAACTGGCACAGTCAAAAACAACGAGTTTACGTCCATAGAGGGAGGTATTTAATAGTCCACCCCCGTGAAGTGTCCATAGCTAAAACGCATCCCATCCTTCCAAGCGATACAACTTAAACATGCGAAACGGAGCAACGTTCCTAAACCAAACGCTTCTTTCCTTCGCACTTTTCTTTGACACAGTTTCAACACCTTTTGAGGACCACTCCATGAAATTCTTCTCTCGTTTATCTGCTACTTTTGCGATCGCAGCCGCTGCTCTTCTAGCTGTCCCCTTCACTGCCCAAGCCCAAACAGCCCCTAACTACAACTATGTAGGTATCGGCGGCAGCGAAGACGGCCTTGTTGTTAACGGCAAAGTCGCTGTCACAGATAATCTCTCTGTTCGTCCTTCCGTTGCTACAGACTTCGACTTTAACGACAGCCAAGCTGTCTCCTACCTGCTTCCATTGACCTATGACTTCAGCGTAGGCACTGGTAGAGCGACCTTCAACCCCTTTGTAGGCGCTGGCATCGGTGGCGACCTAGGCGGTAACGGCGGCACTGACCGAATTGATCTTGCGCTTGTTGCTGGCAGTGACTATCGCTTCGCTCGTAACTACGTTGCCAACGCCTCTGTCAACTACAAGCCCTTCGCAGACGACAACGAAGTTGGCTTCATTGCAGGCTTGGGTTACTCGTTCTAAATTGCCTACTCCTGAGGGTAGCCATTCCCCTTCTGTCTGTATTTTGAGTTAGTTGTGAGAGACTCCTGAATCATCGCCTTTGAAAGGGTTAAAGCTTTCAAAGGCGATTTCTTATGAGCGTAAATGCGCTATCACTCATTAATTTCTTTCTCGAACCAGGCCACGTCCCAATATCGACCAAACTTTCGACCTACCTCTTTAAACAACCCCACTTGCTTGAAGCCAAATTTTTTGTGAATAGCAACAGAAACATCATTCGGCATGGTGATACCCGCATAGGCGCGGTGTACATCTTCTGTATTCAGCACATCGAACAAAGCAGTGTACAGTTGAGTGCCAAGTCCCTTACCATGAAACGACATATCAACATAGATACTAGTTTCTACAGAAGTATCGTAAGCGGCCTTTGTCCGAAATTGGCTGCTGCTGGCATAGCCGACCACTTTTTCGTCGCATTCAGCGATCAACAGACGATGTCGGCCAGCAGAATGATAGTGAGACAGCCAGTGCTCGCGACGCTGCTCAACAGTATGCGGTGTGATATCGAAGGTGATTGTTGTTTCTTCGATATAGCGATTGTACAGACGGACCAAAGCCTCGATATCGTCAGGCCGAAAGTTTCTGATGCTAGTGCGCATAATGGACATTAAGCGATGGAAAGTAAGGTGCGATCGCACCATGCTACCGCTAATTCTCCACAGTGCGTGATCGACGTATCCTACCATCTGACTAGGCAGCGGTGCGTCTTTAGCAGAAACGCTGATGGCCCGCCGCTAAGGAGCCCCCTCTATTGGGGTGTGAGATAGGTCGTTTAGACTAACCGCAGTGGAGCCGATCAGAACAATGCGATCGCGCTGACTTGGGACCACCGCCAAATGAGTCGCCCGATGAGCTGCCCAACGAGTAGCTAGGTAGTCAGCATCGAGCTAAGCGCGTACAGTATAGAGTGTGCTTATCGTCGGCTGGCAACCTAGTGGCTTATTCTGACTACTTAGAACGCATTTTGAAGGCTCGCGTCTATGATGTGGCGCAAGAAACGCCCTTAGAGCGAGCACCTAGGTTGTCCGATCGGCTAAACAATCAAGTGCTACTCAAACGAGAAGATGTGCAGTCTGTTTTTTCGTTTAAGCTGCGCGGGGCCTATAACAAAATGGCGCAGCTACCGCCGGAATTGCTACAGCGCGGCGTGATTGCAGCTTCGGCAGGCAACCATGCCCAAGGCGTTGCCCTTGGTGCGAAAGAATTAGGCACGACAGCGATGATCGTCATGCCGATTACAACGCCGCAGGTCAAGATTGATGCTGTGAAAGCACGGGGTGGACTTGTCGTTTTGCATGGCGATACTTATGACGATGCCTATACTCATGCGCGTCAGCTAGAGATAGAAAAGGATCTGACGTTTGTCCATCCGTTTGACGATCCAGATGTGATTGCTGGACAGGGGACGATTGGCATGGAAATTTTGAGGCAGTATCAAAAGCCGATTCATGCCATTTTTGTCGCAATTGGTGGCGGTGGTTTGATTTCAGGCATTGCGGCATATATCAAACGGCTACGCCCGGAAATCAAGATTATCGGAGTAGAGCCGGTCGATGCAGATGCCATGAGTCAGTCACTGGCGAAAGGTGAGCGGGTGCGCCTAGAACAGGTGGGTCTGTTTGCGGATGGGGTGGCGGTACGGCAGGTGGGCGAAGAAACATTTCGGCTGTGTCAGCAGTATGTAGATGAGGTTTTGCTGGTGACGACGGACGATACTTGCGCGGCGATCAAGGATGTATTTGAAGATACTCGATCGATTTTGGAACCAGCAGGGGCACTGGCGATCGCAGGTGCAAAAGCCTATGTAGAGAGGGAAGGCATTCGAGCGGAAACTTTGATTGCGATCGCCTGCGGAGCCAACATGAACTTCGATCGACTGCGCTTCGTAGCAGAACGCGCTGAACTTGGAGAAAGAAGAGAAGCTGTCTTTGCCGTCACGATTCCAGAGCGGCCCGGTAGCCTCAGTAGATTTTGCGATATTCTAGGCAGTCACAGTCTGAGCGAGTTCAACTACCGGATTGCAGATGCAAATCAGGCTCATATCTTTGTGGGCATCAAGATCGAGAACCGAGCAGATGCGCAGGCGATCGCCCACAAGTTTAGAAACAACGGATTCAAAACTTTGGACCTGACGGACGATGAGCTGGCCAAAATGCACTTGCGCTACATGGTAGGTGGCAAATCGTCCCTTGCTCAAAACGAACTCCTCTATCGATTTGAATTTCCTGAACGACCGGGCGCGTTGGCTAACTTCGTTACGGCGATGAGCCCAGACTGGAATATCAGCTTGTTTCACTATCGCAATCACGGTGCCGACTACGGCAGAATCGTGGTCGGCGTGCAGGTGCCTCCGCAGGAAATGGCTCAATGGCAGTCGTTTCTCCAGACGTTAGGCTATCGATACTGGAACGAAAGCAACAATCCGGCGTATCGACTTTTCTTATAGAGTCTCAAGGAGATCTATGTGGGTTGCGTATGCTTTTCCCTCAATCAGTTTTACAGTCGCTGTTACCGACGTGCCTCGCTCTATTTTGTCGAAGATGTCGGCGTTGATGTACTTTTGGTGGAAAAGAATATCCTTTGAACCATCATCTGGAGCGATGTAGCCGTGATAGTTGCCTGGCTTGATCGTGAAGAGAAGTTTGATGATGCCAGGTTTGGTTTCAATCTTTACGGTTGGAGTGGCGGCCTGCACTGATTCCTGAGAATTTTTAGGAATAGCCGTTAGCCACGGATTGACCGGTTGTAGATTATCCGGTTCTGATATAGCAGAAGATTCGCCATCCGGCTCTAAGGCAAGCTCTTCGTCAGGAATAGAGGCTGGTTCTTCGTCAGTTTGTTCTTCTATCAGCCTTTTCTCTACCAATTCATCGTTGACTAGAGCTTCGTCAGCAGGGTCCGATAGGAAATCTAAGGAGGGTGCTTCCACGTTTGATACTGACATTAGATCATCATCAGTTTTTGCGATCGCCTCTAGAGGAACGGATAAATCTACTTCGCTTACTTCCTCTATCTGATCTATTCCTTCTGTTCCTTCTGTTTCACTTACTTCTTCTGTTTTGTTTACTTCTGTTTCACTCGTTTCTTCTAAGCTATTTGTTTCTTCTGTCCCATAGATTTCTTCTGTCTCATCGCTTTCTTCTATTTCGCTTTCGTAGATGTCGAAGCTGAACAGCGTTACCTGTTCAATCGTCTCTGTCTCCAGCGAGTCTATGCTTTCTAACGCTGTCTCTTCAAGGGAAGATTGATCTTCAGAGATAGAGGGTTCTATTTCAGGGACTAGAGGGACTGGCTCATCTAGAGCGTCTGATTCTTCTAGCTCAATAGCAGGCAGTAGATCGTGTATAGCCGGTAGCTGATAACTTCCCTGAGTATCTACGGTGGGCGAGGACAAGGCGATATCGCCACCGGCAAACTGAAGGGATGTATCAGGGGATATCAGCTTCGATACGGTAGTTGGCAGAGTCGGCACGACGAACTCTTCCCCGGAGAGGGCGGCGGCACTAGCGTCTAGCCTTCTATGAGTATCAGAGTCTGCTGGGGGAGCTGCTAGGGGGTCTGCTGGGTGTTCTTCCGTGGCTGCTGCTGTAGCTTCTAAGCTTGGAACGGTGTCAGATTTGAGTGATTGTGCGGATTCTTGGGGTGCGCGTACGGGAATAGCGGCGGCTAGGGACACTCGTTGAGCAACGGGAGCTACGGTATTGATATTGATATCAGCACGAGTTAGGCTGCCCTGGACTGTTTCAGATGAGCTAGCGGCAGACGAGATTTCTTCGGGAGGTTTTTGCGATCGCGCACTATTTCCCCTGCCTTTCAGGACGCCTAGAACCTTCTGAAACTGATTGAGCAGCCAAATCATCAACCGTTTTAACATCGCGGCTGGCCCCCTATGGCACTGATGTATTCTGTGTGCAAGCCACACAGAGTCTTCATCTTACCAGGGACATGGAAAGCCTAGGCTTGTAGATTGAGGTATAGCAAAGCGGACTGTGCTAGCTCATCTCGCCAGGTTCTAACGCCGCGTTTGTCTGTAGCGCACTGCGCCTCACTATCTCATCGACGACAGATTTTATGCTTTGCGTTTGCTGGTAGGTCGCCCGCTGCTGCTGCGCACTATTGCCTTTGCTTAGAATTCTCTCGACTTCTTTGTTCACGAGCGCCTCATCTCCAAAATGAATTAGCGCTGGCCGAATATAGCTCATAAAAGACCGTGCAAGCGTCTTTGCCGGAACCGATTCTGTTGTGGCGAAGTTAATCAGATCACCGCTTAGGCCATGTCGAGCAGCCTGCCACATCGCGGCTTTTAACATTTCTCCGCGCACAGGGACAACTGGCTGATTGTTAACAGCGTCTTGATAGCAGGTGTAGGCGAGCGCTCGAATCAATCCCGCTAGCATAACGGCTTCTTCAATGCTGGCGCAGACATCAGACATGCGAAATTCAATGGTAGGAAAGCGCTCGGACAAGCGAATATCCCAGTAAATTTTAGTCGGATCGTCGGTGATATCGGTGTCTATTAATTGTTGAATGAAGTCTTGGTATTCGGCATAGTCTTGGAAGAATGGCGGCGGTCCGGCAGTGGGTAAGCGGCACCAGAGGGCCATGCGATAGCTGTCGTAGCCAGTGTCTTTGCCTTCAGAGAAAGGCGAGTTGGCAGTGAGCGCTAGCAGCAAGGGCAGCCAGATTCGAGAGCGGTTAGAGATTTGAACGGCCATCTCTCTGTCTTCTACACCCACGTGGACATGACAACCCAAGATGATCAGCTCTTCGATGATTTGCTGGAGATCTTTTTGCAGGGCGTAGTAGCGGTCTTTGGGCGTGAACTGCTGATCTTGCCAGGGGGAGAAGGGATGGGTGCCTGAAGCTGCGATCGCCGCTCCGTTTTCTTGTGCCGCTTCAATCACGGCTGTTCTTGCCTGCACTAGCGCTTGGCGAACGTCATCAAGTGTGTGGCAAATATCTGTCGCAATTTCTACTTCGCACTGAAATAGCTCATGGACTATCTCCTGCTCGATATCAGCATCTTGATTAGTTTGGATCAGAGATTTAGAGCGGGCGGTGAGCGATCGCGTCTGCGGATCGACAATCTGATACTCTTCTTCGACACCTATCGTAAAGTCAGGAACCATCAGCTATGCCCAAACAACCGCTCTATCACTATGTCACCCTATTAGTATTAACCTACTACCCAACGGTATAGATTTCTGTCCACGACGGGCAGTAAAAAATACCGCCTCAGCCGTCGCCTTACCCGTCGCTCTAGCCGCCATAATTCCAGCCAGTGTCCTCTAGCAGTAGCGGCTTGCCCTCCCGATGCTCGCCCGCACCAATCACTTCACCTACGAATACAGTGTGATCGCCTTCTGCTACAGAGCCGACTACTTTGCATTCAACATAACCCAGCGAGTCCTTGATAATGGGGCAGCCCGTTTCTTCACCCGCATAGAACTCAATGTCTTCAAACTTATTGCCTGTTCGCCGCAGCGGCTTGAAGAAATTTTGCGCAATCTCTTTTTGGCCCTCTTCTAATACGCTCAGGGAAAAGACACCGCTGGCCTTTACCATTGCATGAGACGTAGAGTCCGCCTTAATGCAGGTCACTACCATCGGCGGTGTGAATGATGACTGCATTACCCAGCTAGCCGTAAATCCGTTCAGATCGTCCCCGTCTTTGGTGCCGCAGACATACAATCCGTGCGGAATCTTGCGGAGTATGGACTTCTTAGCCTGTTCGTTTAGCATGGGACTATATCCTCAGTTAATAGCTGTCTTACGGAATAGTCTATGACAAAGCGTGAGTCGTAAAACTCACCCTGCGGTTACAGGTTTCGTTATTTTAAGTAGCTCATGTCCAACAAGTAGGGTCACTTTAGGCTTGGCTTTCTGGCTTGGCTTTGAAGTAGTCAAGGTTGAGGATCAACAGCATCAGCAGTTAGACTGCTTGAGTAAGTCATTGTGATTGCGATAGAGCGGCCTTACCATGCTCACCTACTTCGCTTAAGATCTCAATGGGCTCTATAGTCAATCGATCCACTCTACATCTGACTGTTTTACTGAGCCGCTAGAAGGGCGAAGCGTATCACCTACTAGTGAATCCGAAGCTGTCGACGGTTTCTGCTCTAGCCGAGCGATACAAGAAACTTTTCCAGCTGAGTACCTGAGAAGAAAGCGCAAACGCAATTGCTAGGACATAGGCCAAAACCGCATTAGCATTGAGAATCGGTGGAGAAAATAGCGGCGCTAGCAGCAAGAACCGGCCCCACCTAGAAACAGACGGCGACAGATAGAAAAACAGAGGAGTGTACCAAACTAATCCCATAATCCAAGAAACTGGATTGAACAGATTGATCAAATTAAGGAACGCATAAAACTGAAAATCGATCGAAGTTCGCTTCGTGGCAATCAACAACAACACCGTCAGCACTAGCCCTGAGAGAATAGCGCCTAGCGTGTTATCAGCCATCCACGGATTCATGCCTCCACTGCTAAAGCTATGCATGGCCAGCAGGTTGACTGAATCGACAGAATGAACAACTCCATCTACTACGCCCTGTTTGTGTAACCCAGTGGGCAGCTCAGTAGCTATCTGCCCAAAGTAATCAGGCAGGGTTCGCTTGAAAAAGTTGATGTAGCTGGCTTGGCCCAAGAAAGGATAGGGCAGGATGAAGAGTGCGATCGCCCACAAAAGCGTATTCCTAACAAACCGCCACTGCCGCCGAGCTGCATAAAAGAGCAGCAGAACAAAGGGAAACAGCTTAACCATGCCCACAAAAGCCAGTAGAAACGAAGCTAAAGCAGAAGATTTCTTTGACTGCAAAAGGCTATACGAGAAAACGCACAGATAGACGATTGGCATATCTACCTGTCCTCGCTCTACCAAAGCCATGACTGGAAAGCTCACCATCACAAACAAAACGGCAGTGTCCGGCAGCGTGAACTGACTGCGCCTGACAAAGTGAAAGCTCAACAGCACCGTAAAAAACAACATTGTCAGCGTAAACAAAAGCCTAGCTCTCATGTAAGGGAGAGCGCCCAGCGGTGCGAATACCAGCGCCGCTAAAGGTGGATATCGAAATCCAGAATACGCCTGGCTCTCAGAGTTAACCGGTCCGTAGAAATCCGCCCGCATTCCCACATAGTTGACATAGGGATCTAGTCCGACTACAACAGACTTCCCCGCCAAGTACATCGAGCGAAAATCAATCTGATAGCTCTCTAGGGCAATGTAACCTAGAAAGATCATCGGTAAGAAGCAAACCCCGTAGACCTGACCAAACCGCCAGACGTTAGAGCTCTGGCACAGCCGTAAGATAGCCTGACGCCGGGTTGTATGGGTCATAAATCATCCCAAATTAGACCCTAGTTTTGCACAAACCCCTACCAGAAAACAATTTGCCTAACTACATCCCGCCTTAACTGACGCTATCCTATATAGGCGTCATCCGATCTCACCTCTTCACCATCTTCTGGCTTCTCATGGTTCACTCTATTTGCATCCTCGGCGGCGGCTTTGGCGGCCTCTATACTGCCCTCGCCCTCAGCAAACTTGACTGGAAAGAGACGCCGCATGAGATTGTGTTGGTCGATCAGCGCGATCGCTTCGTTTTTGCCCCACTGCTTTACGAACTCGTCACAGGCGAGCTGCAAACTTGGGAAATTGCGCCCCCGTACGAAGAGCTACTCGCCAACACAGGCATTCGCTTCCACCAAAGCGGCGTAGACAGTATTGATATTGCTGCCCAAACCGTCACGCTCGCCGATGGCGACAGCCTCAGCTATGACCGCATTGTCCTAGCCCTCGGCGGCGAAACGCCCATGGATATGGCTCCTGGCGTCGCTGAACATGCCATTCCCTTCCGTGCATTAGAAGACGCCTACCGACTAAAAGACAAGCTGCGTCAGCTAGAAGAGGCTAACCTTGAAAAAATCCGGGTCGCAGTTGTCGGCGGCGGCTACAGCGGTGTAGAAATCGCTTGCAAAATTGCCGAAAGACTAGGTGACAAAGGTCGTGTCCGCATCGTCGAAAGAGCGAGCCAAATTCTTCAAACCTCTCCTGAGTTCAACCAAAAAGCAGCCCTCGATGCCCTCAACGAGAAAAACGTGTGGATCGACTACGAAACCACCGTTACCGAGGTCACTGCTGACAGTTTCTCCCTTAGCTACAAAGACAAGGTTGACACTCTTCCGGTTGATATTGTTCTCTGGACCGTCGGCAGCAAAGTCAGCCCTGCCCTAGATGCTCTAGATCTTCCCCGCAATGAGCGTCGTCAGTTCACCATTGCCCCGACCCTTCAAGTCATCGACAATCCCTCCATCTTCGCTCTAGGAGATCTAGCCGATGGCCCCGATGCCGACGGCAAATCCGTGCCACCCACTGCCCAATCCGCTCTTCAGCAGGCCGACTATGCCGCCTGGAATATTTGGGCTAGCCTCACCGATCGCCCTCTACTTCCTTTCCGATACCAGCACCTCGGTGAAATGATGACCCTGGGCACCGACAGCGCCACCCTCACTGGTCTCGGCATCAAGCTAGACGGGAATCTTGCCCACATCGCTCGCCGTCTCACCTACCTCTATCGCATGCCCACGCTTGACCACCAGATCCGCGTTGGCATCAACTGGCTGACTCAGCCAGTGCAAGAACTATTAACCGGTTCAAAAAGGTAGCCATAGGTGAAATGAAAGCTCTTCCCAAAGTCATCTACCTGGACGCTTTCGGCACGCTTTTCGGAGTCAAAAGTAGCGTAGGCGAACTCTATAGCCAGCTTGCTCACGCTGCTGGGGTTGCTACCGATCCTCAAGCTGTCAACCGAGCTTTCTACCAGAGCTTTGCTGCCGCTGAGCGTCTAGCTTTTCCAAATGCTGCTCCTGCTGATATTCCAGGACTGGAATATCGCTGGTGGAAAGCTATTGTTTCAGAAACTTTTGAGCGAGTGGGTGCGCTTAGGAAGTTTGGAGATTTTGAGGCATTTTATGCGGGTCTGTACAGCTATTTTGAAACTGGCGATCCGTGGCATGTATACGCCGACACAGTGCCTTCTCTTACGCGCTGGCAGTCTATGGGAATTGAGCTAGGTATTATCTCTAATTTCGACTCTCGGCTGCATAGCGTACTGAGTATTTTGTCGCTCGACACGTATTTTGACTCGGTGACGCTATCTACTGAGGTTGGCGCGGCTAAACCTTCACATTTGATCTTTCAAGCTGCGCTGGCAAAGCATAGATGTAAGCCTCAGCAGGCCTGGCATGTAGGCGATAGTGAAGCAGAAGACTACGCAGGTGCTAGGGCAGTTGGTATGCGTGCGGTGCTAGTCGCTAGGTGATGTCTACATAAACTTTACGTTTATATAGACAAGAGTTGATACTTCGGACATATTGCACGATGAACCTCTCTTTACACAGCTAGTGCGATGATTCCCTCTCGTTGTCTACTGTTTGCTCTGTTTTCCACTAGCCAGTTGACAACAGTTTGTGCAGGCACTGCGATCGCAGCCGTTCCCACCGATACTTTTGAGAATCTAAATCCGATCTCAGACGCTTCCTCATCCCAGCACTTACAGCAGCCTGCCGCCCCACCGTCGAGGGCTCACCCCCCAAGCCCACACAGGGAGCAGTACAGTAGCCTGTCACTACCCAGTATTACGTCAGAGTATGCTGGCTACCTAGCCCAGGTTAATCTGCCGTCCTCAATACCGCCCAATACTGCTCCTAGCGAACTGCTCTCACCTGGCGATGTCACACCCGAGCTAAGACCAACCGACCGTCTACCGGCTGAAACGCTACCCCCCAAACTTCCTTTAGTCGAAGAGTTGCTAGGTGAACCGAACGGATCTAGGACGCCATCTGAGGGGCTAGAAGGCGGCGAAGCAACATTTATCATCGAGAAAATTCAGCTACAAGGCAGCACTGTTTTTACCAACGAAGACTTTGCTGAGCTGTTTTCCCAATATATCGGTGTGCCTATCACGTTTAACGACTTGATAGAAGTGCGTTCGGCGGTCACTGAGCGCTATGTTAACGCTAGCTATATTACCTCTGGAGCCTTTATTCCACCGCAGACTGTAGAGGGTGGCGTGGTGACCGTGCAGGTGTTAGAGGGTTCTGTAGAAGAGATTGAGGTGGTCGGCACCAATCGCCTGAAGCCTGGCTATATTCGCAGTCGGTTGGGTTTGGTGGCGCAGCCCCCGATCAGCGTGGATAGGCTGTTAGCCGGATTGCAGCGATTGCAAATCGACCCTTTAATCGAGACGGTATCCGCAGATCTGCAGGCAGGGGTGAAGCCGGGAACAAGCGTGCTACGAGTCGAGGTGAGCGAAGCGGATTCGTTTGATGTGATTGCGTCATTGGACAACAGCCGCTCGCCGAACATCGGCAGTATAGAACGGCGGATTGATTTGCAAGAGGGAAATTTGTCTGGCATAGGCGATCGCATCCTCCTGAGCTATACCAACACCAACGGCAGCAACGGCATAGACACCAGCTATTCCATCCCAGTCAGCCCTCACAACACGCGAATCAACCTCGACGCAGGCTACGGCGGCAGCCGGGTAATCGAAGACACCTTCGACGTTCTAGACATCAGCGCCAACGCCTTTTACTACGAAGTCGGCGTTACCCATCCCCTAGTCGAGAGCCCCACCCAGGAAATCACCTTGGGCCTGACCTTCTCTCATACCGAGAACCAGACTCGTTTGGGCATCGACGACATTGGTGCTTTTCCCCTATCACCCGGAGCCGACGACAACGGCAAAAGCAAAGTCAGCGCCCTACGATTTTCTCAAAGCTGGACGCAGCGAAACCAAAATCAGGTATTGGCCGCTAGATCCCAGTTCAATCTGGGTCTGAATATTCTGAATGCGACCAACAACAGTAAAGAAGGCATTCCCGACAGCCAGTTTCTCTCCTGGCGAGGACAGGGTCAATGGGTCAGACTGCTGGGAGAAGACGCATTGTTTTTCTTGAAAAGCGACGTTCAGCTAGCGACCGATCGATTGTTCTCTTCGGAACAGTTTGGTTTGGGTGGGCAGCAGTCTGTTCGAGGCTATCGTCAAGACGCACTGCTGCGGGACAATGGTGTATTAGTTTCAGCCGAGGCCCGCCTGCCGATCATTCGCTTTTCAGAAGATAGCATTGTTCAGGTTGCCCCTTTCTTAGATGCAGGAACTGCCTGGAATAATTTCGATGATTCTGACGATACGAATGTCTTGGTGGGTACAGGTGTCGGCCTAGTCTGGGAACACAACGAAAACCTATCAGCCCGACTAGATTGGGGCATTCCGCTAGTCGATTTAGACAGCACCAGCAATAGCCTGCAAGACAGCGGCCTTTACTTCTCGGTGCGCTACAACCTGTTCTAAATTTTCACACAAAGCTATCGCCAATAGCGGCGGCCATAGACAAAGGTGCCGATGGCGATACCCATTATGGACAGATAGCTGATACTGCCGATAAATAGGCCAGGAATAGGTAGAAAGGAGCGGATAAATAGCGCTAGCAGGACGCAGCTGACCAGCGCCCACATTGTATTAGCGGTGAGAATTACCTGACGGAAAAGTCGGGACGTGACTAAAACAGCAAGTGCGCCGACTGCGAAGTAAACGGCTAGGGGCAGGATGGTGGCGATGAGAAATAAGAGCCCGTTAGGGATGCTAGCAGCGGCTCCTGACCTTTCGAGGGTGACTAGCCCCACGATTAGTAGATAGTCAATGGCGGTGGCGATCGCAATGGTGACGACAGCACTCTTTAATAGGTCGGTCCAGGGAAGGTATTTTAGGGAGCGGAATGGGTTGGCCATTGGGGGATGGGGGATGGGGGATAGGGCTACTGGTCAAAGGTGAGGGCCTGGCCGTGGATGGTGGTGTCGATTTCGCCGTGGTCATAGACGATTTGACCGTTGACGATGGTGATGACTGGCCAGCCGGTGAGGTTCCAGCCTTCGAAGGGGCTCCAGCCGCATTTGGTCTGTAGCTCTTCGCGTAGGACCGGGCGATAGGTGGATAGGTCGACGAGCACTAGATCCGCGTCGTAGCCTGGCTCGATCAGTCCCTTATTAGGAATTTGATAGGCTTTGGCGACGGCAGTGGACATCCAGTTGGCGACCTGGGCGACGGTGCAGCGGTTAGCCTGGGCCTGGGTCAGCATCAGCGGTAGGGAAGTTTCTACGCCGGGCATCCCGGAGGGAGCGTTGGGATAGCCTCTGCCTTTTTCTTCTAGGGTATGCGGGGCGTGATCGGTGGCGATGAAGTCGATGATGCCGTCTAGCAGGGCCTGCCAGAGGAGTTCGCGATCGCGCTCATACTTCAGCGGTGGGTTCATCTGCGCCAGCGTCCCTAGCTTTTCATACGCGCTCACGTCCAATAGCAAGTGCTGTGGCGTGACTTCAGCGGTGACCCAGCTCGGCTTATCTTTGCGCAGCAGTTCGGCTTCTTCACCCGTGGACATATGCAAAATGTGCAGTCGCCGCTGGTACTTTTTCGAGAGGCGAAGGGCTAGCTTAGTTGCCAGCAGGGCCGTCTCATTGTCTTGGACTTTGGTGTGGGTTGCTGGGTCGGTTTCGCCTGCAAACTGCTCTCGGCGGGCTAGAATGCGAGCCTGGTCTTCTGCATGGACGGCGATCAGGCGATCGCCCACTGCAAAGATTGGCTCAATTGTCTCTGCCGTATCAACCGAGAGCGGGCCGTGGGCCGAGCCCATGAAAATTTTGATGCCACAGGTGGGATTAGCGGTGCGCAGGTCGGGCAGGTTTTCGGCGGTAGCGCCGATGAAGAAGCCGTAGTTGACTAGGCTTTTGGAAGCTGCGATCGCCAGCTTGTCTGTCAAAACAGCTTGAGTTGTCGTCAGCGGCAGCGTGTTGGGCATTTCTAAGAAAGAAGTCACTCCGCCTCTGGCACAGGCCCGCGAGGCGGTAAACAAATCTTCCTTATGCTCTAGCCCCGGATCGCGAAAATGCACCTGCGGGTCGATCACCCCTGGCAACAGCGTCAATCCAGTTCCATCAATAGTTTTAGCCTGGGCAGGCACCTCCAAGCCAGTTCCCACCGCCGTGATCTTGCCATCGGCAACGACCACATCCTTCGGTTCTATCTCTCCAGAAGGCAGCAGCACCTGTGCGTCCCGAATCACTAGCGGCATTTGCGTCATAATTCAACCAAGCTTGCTTTAACATCGATCCTTCAAGCCTACCGCTGCACTAACACCAGCGCCAATGCACCAGCGCCAATGCACCAGCGCCAATGCACCAGCGCCTTCATGACTAAACTGATAAGAATCAAGGTGACAAAACGCTATTAGCCTAAACCTCCTGTCAATTTTAATGTTTTAATCAAAAACAGCTAAGCTTTTGCGCGTATCGTCCATTCCTGCCGCTCAAATGCCTATCCGAGCGTTTATACTCTTTCAACTGTCGAATTCATAAAAGCTGTGTCTGAAAAGCAACAAAATCCGTGGATTGAAGGACTACAAACAGTCGCCCTCAGCATCTTTCTGGCACTGGGCATTCGTCAGTTCGTGGCAGAAGCCCGGTTCATTCCTTCGGAATCGATGCTGCCCACACTCGAAATAGATGACCGCCTAGTCGTCGAGAAAATCAGCTACCACTTCAATCCGCCCAAACGCGGCGACATTATCGTTTTCCGCGCCCCTCAAGCTGCGTTAGATGCTGCCCACTCCACTACAAAAGACGCCTATATTAAGCGCGTCATCGGCCTCCCCGGCGAAGAAATAGAAGTCAAAGAGGGCAAAGTTTTTGTAGACGGCAAAGCCTTGGACGAAGACTATACTCAAGCTCCCCCTGCTTATACCTGGGGACCGCAGGTGGTGCCTGCTGATGAGTACCTTGTACTTGGTGACAATCGCAACAGCAGCTCTGACGGTCACGTCTGGGGATTTCTCCCTCGCGAAAGCATTATCGGTAGAGCCGTCGTCCGGTTCTGGCCGCTACAGCGCATCGGTGGATTGGATTGACTACTCTACGAGAAGGCAAAGCCTACGGCTAGGCTCAGCTATCAAGCAGTACAGCCGACTGCCGAATTGTCATAAAACGGCCCATATTTTGAGTAGTGGGCGGGTATGTTATCAACAAGTGTTGATAATGAAATCCTTTTCCCGTTATGACCAAGCAGCAGCCTCGCTTCTGGGTAGAAGCCTTACAGACGGTTGGTCTTAGCATTGCTTTAGCCTTTGGTATCCGACAGTTTGTGGCCGAAGCGCGGGTAGTGCCTACGGGCTCTATGCAGCCCACCGTCGAGATCAACGATCGCCTGTTTGTTGAAAAAATTAGCTATCGATTTCAGTCTCCAGAGCGCGGCGATATTATCGTTTTTCAAGCGCCACAAAAAGCTTTAGAGGCTGCGAAGTCAAGTACTCAAGATGCCTACTTGAAGCGAATTGTGGGTCTGCCGGGTGAAGAGATTGCGGTGAAGGATGGCCAGGTTTGGGTCGATGGCAAGGTGCTAGCTGAAGACTATGTGAAAGCGCCGCCCGCTTACGTGTGGGGACCGAGCGTAGTGCCAGAGGGACATTATCTAGTGCTAGGTGACAATCGCAATAGCAGCTCTGACGGTCACGTCTGGGGATTTCTGTCAGAAGAAACGATTATTGGTAAGGCGGCAGTTCGGTTCTGGCCGCCGAGTCGGATTGGTGGATTGGATTAGCCATTCCAAGTACTACCGTTCCAAATCTGGGACACTTTTCCCTGAATCGATTGACCGGCCCAGGGGGTATTGAAAGCAGAGAGCGATCGCAAGCTCTGGGCACTAACGGTCCATTCGAGGTTTGGATCAAAGAGCGTCAGCTCAGCGACTGCGCCAGTCTTCAACTTACCAGCATCTAGTCCGAGGCAGCTAGCTGGGCCATAGCTCAACCGATGCCACAGTAGCTCTGATGACCATTCCCCGCTGGCAACAAAGGTCTGCCACAAAACGGGTAGCGCTAACTCTAAGCCAATCGCACCAGGTGGCGATGCGTCAAAGGCGACGGTTTTCTCTTCGTAGGTGTAGGGACTGTGATCAATGGCGATCGCATCCAAAACGCCCTCTCTCACTGCCTCAATCAAAGCCTGCCGATCTGTCGGTGTGCCCAAGGGTGGCTCGTGCCGCAAGCTAGGCTGATAATCTTGCAAATCCCCGGTATCAAAGCAGAGATGATGCCAGGCGACGCTAGCGGTAATCGGCAGACCTCGCTCTTTTGCCTGTCGGATCAGGGCAACACTACGGGCTGTAGAGACGCGCATGATGTGGATAGGCGTCGGGATTTCGGCGATGCATTCCAGGAGCATAGCGAGTGGGGAAGTTTCGGCGATCGCACTCACACCCGCTAGCCCTAGCCGCAAACTGTCCAAGCCCTCTCTGGCCACACCGCCGCCTGCTAGCTGCCGGTCACAGGGCCAGAGCGCAATTGGTTTGCCAAAGGGCTGCATATATTCCAGCAGGCGTCTGACCAAGACCGGATTCGTTAAAGGCTGAGCATCGGTAAACCCAAGCGCGCCTGCCTCTATTAATTCTGCAAACTCTACGAGCTGTTCACCCTCAGCGCCGAGGGTGATCGTTGACCAAGGCATGAAATCGCTTTGGTCAGATGGAAAGCTCTCATTACCCGCTTTCTTGATGGAAAAGGATTTTTTAAGAGCGAGGATGGATGCGATCGCACTCACGCTATCAGCCGCAGGTTCAGTGTTTGGCAGCAGTCCCAACCGAGTAAAGCCGCCTGCCGCCGCCGCTTGCCGCAGAGACTCAAGCGTTTCTCTAGGCTCGTGACCGGGCTCACCGCTTTGGCTGTAGAGATCGATCAGTCCTGGACCTAGAAACTGGCCGCTGCCGCTGATGATTTGGATATCGGTGGGCGGATCGGTGATTTGGGGTGCGATCGCCACAATTTGCCCACCGTCGATGATCACATCGCCGATGCCACCCTCATCCAACTCATGAGCGCCGCCAATCAACGTTGCCTGTCTAATCAGCTGAGCCATCAATCTTATGCCATCGCTTCTCGTTCCGTTCAACCTGGCGCTATCCGAGCTGGCGCTATCTAAGCTGGCGCCATCAAATTCTACAGAGCGCCAGCCGCCGTCTGGTCAAAAATGCTACCTGATAAATGCATCGTGATATTGGCTGCGCTCAAGATTGGCACGCTATCAGGTCCGCCGTGATAGTCGATCACGCTCACCGCGCCGTTCCCCTGCTTAAATTGCCAAAACTTCTCTGGCCCCAGTCCAAACAGCTGACACAAAATTGCCTTGTTGATCGCATCGTGTGCGACTACCATCACCGTTGGCGGCGTTTCCCAATAGTCCATGCCCTCACTGTAGGCCGCGACAATATCGCCCCAGCCTTTCTTGGCCCTGGCCCACACATCTTCTAGATTCTCGCCCGCTGGCATCTGTATTGTTTCAGGCTGACTCTGCCACTGACCCAACCTGCCAGGATAGCCCGACTCGATCTCGGTCTCTAGCATTCCTTCCCACTCACCGTGACTGATTTCCCAAAGCTGCTGGGTGGTTTCCAATTTCACGCCTGGGTGATATTTCAAAATACCCTCAGCGGTTTCTTTGGGCCGCAGCATCGAAGAACTCACCGCAGCATCGATTTTCACCGCTTTCAAAAACTCACCTGCTTGCGCTGCTTGCCTGTGGCCGTTTTCGTTGAGGGGAATATCGATTTGCCCTTGAAAGCGACCGTCTCGGTTCCAGTCGGTTTCGCCATGGCGTACGAGCAAAAGTCTGGGGCCTTGGAAGCGCGATCGCCGATCGGGAATCGGCTGCCCCAAATGACTAGTCAGATTCAGCGACTCTAGCTGTACGCTATCGTTCCAGCTACCCTGCCCACCGCCTGAGAAATTCAGCACATTGATCGCACAGTTGTCCTGGCCCATACTATTCAAGCTTTCTGGCCCCAGCCCGATCGCAGAACCTACCAGTGCCCGATTAATTGCGCTGTGCGCCACGATTAAAATTGTCTGTCCCGCATGTTTAGTCAAAACGGTTTGCCAAAACAGCTCCGCCCGTTCCCAAATGTCACGAACGGGATAAAAATCTGAGGTCGATCCATCCTCATTTGGCAGCGGCATTTTGAACTCTTTTGGCAACGTCCGCCAGGCTTGATACATCTCCGAGTAGTTGGCCTCTACTTCAGAGAATGGCTTAGACTCCCACAGCGGCAGATTGATTTCTTTGATCTGGTCTGTAATTTGAATTTCGGGCGCTGCATTGCCACCGTTCTTAATTGTTTCAACAATGATCTCGCAAGTGCGTCGGGCTCGCTTTAGCGGACTGGCATACACGGCATCTAACGTCAGTCCTGAGAGCGTTTTGCCGACGGTGCGAGCCTGCTGCTCTCCTAGCGCTGTCAGGACGGCTGTGTCGTGATGGCCTTGAATCACCCGGCTTGCATTCGAGGTGCTTTGACCATGACGAACAATGATAACAGTGGTTTTCAACGGAGCTGCCTCGCCTTCAGAAGATAGAGATATATGCCAGAGCCATCTTACAACGAAGCGCCAGCCGCAATAGGCTATGCAGAAGACAAGGGCTACTACGTACAATAGAGGGCATGTCAAAAGTCATTACCTACAGTCCCGCCTACACGCTAGTCCCTACCTACGAGTGCTTCAACCGCTGCACTTACTGCAACTTTCGCCGCGACCCAGGGACTGACGAGTGGATGAGTCTGGAACAGGCTAGAGGAATACTGGCTGGATTGCAGTCTGAAGCCGTCATCGAAATTCTCATTTTAAGTGGCGAAGTGCATCCTCAAAGTGCTCGTCGATTGGTGTGGTTTGAGCATATCTATCAGATGTGCGAGCTGGCGCTAGAGATGGGATTTTTGCCCCATACCAACGTAGGACCGCTGAGTTATGACGAGATGGCGACGCTGAAGACGGTCAATGCTTCGATGGGTCTGATGCTAGAACAAGTGACGCCTGCTTTATTAGAGACGGTTCATAAACGTGCGCCGAGTAAGCGGCCCGAAGTGCGTTTAGAACAGTTAGATTTTGCGGGCAGGCTGAAGATTCCGTTTACAACAGGAATTTTGTTGGGACTGGGTGAAACCGTGGCAGATTGGCGAGAAAGTTTGGCTGCGATCGCCCGCACCCATCAAAAGCACGGTCATATCCAAGAAGTCATCTTGCAGCCGCATCAGCCAGGAGAGAGGCAGCGTGAAGTAAGGTCATCCTGCCAAGGCTCAACGCTGCTAAAAGCGGTTAAACTCGCTAAAACTGTTCTACCCTCAGACATCACTATTCAAATCCCACCTAACCTAATTCTCTCTGATCAGGCATTACTCGAATGTATCGCCGCAGGTGCAACAGATTTGGGCGGCATCGGTCCGATTGATGAAGTGAATCCGAACTATAAGCATCGCGATCGCAACGCAATGGAAACTCTTCTACAGACGCAGGGCTGGAAATTACAACAAAGACTACCTATATACGAGAAGTACGACAGTTGGCTACAGACTAGCCTGATCGAAGTGTCTGAGTTCCGCCGTGAGGTTGAGACAGCGTCTGCGTAAGTCCTATCTAAAGGAATTGAATAGTCTAAAGGAATTGAATAGTCTAAATCTGTTTTGCGTACAGGCATAGCTAGCGTCGAATACAGTCGTACGCTAGCTAACCGCTCTAGAAAATGAACTACACGCGACCGCGCAGCATCTGCGCCATCTCGTTTTGCTTAGGAGAGTGCTCTAGCGCCGTTTCTTCTGTAATTCGACCTGCTTCGTATAGTGCATACAGCGACTGGTTCATCGTACACATGCCGTCGAAAGTACATTTCGGCAGAATCGCTTCGACTTCATCTAGCTGCCCACGCAAAATGTAGTCTTTGATCGCATCTGTGTTGATCAAGATCTCGTGGAAGGCAGCGCGTTTACCGTCGGTGGTGCGGCTGAGTCCCTGGGCGACGACGCCAATTAGGGATTCTGCGATCGCAACTCGAATCGGTGCCTGCTGCTCCGGCTCATACATCCCCAAAATTCTCTCCACCGTCTTCACCGCACTGTTGGTGTGCAAAGTTCCAAAGACAAGGTGACCGGTTTGGGCCGCTTTGAGCGCGGTTTCGATGGTTTCGCGATCGCGCATCTCCCCCACCAGAATGATGTCTGGGTCTTCTCGCAACGAAGCCTTCAGCGCATTACTAAACTTGCGCGTATGCACCCCTACCTCCCGCTGCTTAATCAGCGACTTCCGGCTCTGATGGACAAATTCCACCGGATCTTCAATCGTAATAATGTGCTTCGGCATCTCCTTATTGATGTAGTCAATCATCGCCGCCATCGTCGTTGACTTACCCGAGCCCGTCGGCCCCGTCACCAAAATTAGGCCCTTGTGGTAGTGGCACATATCCCTGATGACTGGCGGCAAATTGAGCTGCTGCATCGTCAAAATCTCAACCGGAATCAGTCGCATCACAATCGAAGGACCGTTCAAACTATCAAAGATATTGATCCGCACCCGCGAAAAGTCATACTGAGCCGCCCCGTCAAAATCAAGCGTCTCCTTAAACTCTTCAACCTGCTCTGGCGTCAAGATCTCCGTTAGCCAGCTGTCAAACATTTCTGGCGTTGTCACCGGAAAATCTGTGCTGTTGATCTCACCCCGATTCCGGTAGCGCGGCACCTCACCCACGCCGACATGAATATCCGAATAGCCCTCGTCAAACGCTTTACGGATAATCTTCTTCAGCGTTGGCCCCTCTCCTTTAGGCCCGGTTGGCAAGGGCGGTGGTGCAGCTGCTCGGTGTCCAGCCGCTTTTTGCGTTGCAGGCGGCTGAATCATCTGAGTTTGAGGTACAGAAGACGCCTGTGGTCTTGCCGTCGGTGGCACATTGGAATTTTCCCGTCTTGGCGGCGGCGGTGGCGGCATAGCGGGTCTTGGCGGCGGCGATGGCGGCGATTGCAGATTGCTCATTAGGTGCCCCTCGAAAAATTGCAGTGAGTGTTTGTGTATATTTCCTGCTCATGCAGCCAGGCTTTATACCCCCTTAGCTTGCCCAACCCCACCTGGACTAGCCACCCAGGATAGGAGACTCAACGCAAAGGTAGAGAAAACCCTCCCCATCCCCCCAGCCCGCCGTGCTACCCTACTAAAGTTCTATTAAATTCACACATCTGGATTTTCGGGTGTTCGGCGGACTCATTTGTCTTAACTGAATGCAGCCAGATGGAGGTTTTAACCCGATAAAGGAAAAAAACACATGCCAGTCGTATCCCTGTCTGACCTACTAGAGTCAGGCGTGCATTTTGGGCACCAAACCAGACGATGGAATCCGAAGATGGACGAATACATCTTCACTTCCCGTAACGGTGTTCATATCATTGACCTTGTTCAAACTGCCACACTCCTTGAAGAGGCGTATCAGTACGTTCTGAGAGCCGCAGAAAGCGGTAAGAGCTTTCTATTTGTCGGCACCAAGCGTCAGGCAGCGGGCATCGTTGCCCAAGAAGCTAGCCGCTGCGGTTCCTATTACGTAAACCAGCGCTGGCTAGGTGGAATGCTCACAAACTGGGCCACTATCAAAACCCGCGTAGATAGACTCAAAGAACTAGAGCGGATGGAGGAGTCTGGCGCACTAGCTATGCGTCCGAAAAAAGAAGGCTCTATGCTTCGCCGCGAATTAGAAAAGCTGCAGAAGTATCTCGGCGGTATCAAGACGATGCGTCGTATTCCTGACGCGGTAATCATCGTCGATGTGCGCCGTGAATACAATGCGGTTCAGGAATGTCAGAAGCTGGGTCTGCCGATCATCTCTTTGCTAGATACCAACTGTGACCCGGATGTCGTGGATGTGCCTATCCCTGGTAATGACGATGCGATCCGCGCGATCAAGCTTGTCATCGGTCGTCTAGCCGATGCGATCTACGAAGGCTCTAGAGGTGGCGGCACGGATAGCGGTAATGGCACTGCCACCGCACATGCTACCGATATCTATGATGGCTACGACGGTGCCGATTACAACGACGAAGGTGAAGAAATCGACGCTAATGCTTCTGCGGAAACAGCTGACGCTGTTAGCTAAGCGATCGCCACTTAGTCGATGGCTAAGCGCTTCTTAACCCGAACAGGTACAGAAGCCATTACGCTTGGCTTAGCTATTTCCTTGAATATAGGGCTTCTGTCTCAGAAGCCCTCAACCTAACCGATAAGCTTATAACGATAGAACGGAGGCATGATGGCAGAAATTTCTGCAAAGCAAGTCAAAGAACTGCGAGACCAAACTGGCGCAGGGATGATGAATTGCAAAAAGGCGCTTAAAGAAAGCGGTGGTGATGTCGAGAAGGCCACTGAATGGCTAAGACAGAAGGGCATCACATCAGCGGCCAAAAAAGAAAGTAGAGTGGCTTCTGAGGGTCTAGTTCACAGCTATATCCATACTGGTGGCCGCGTCGGTGTCCTAGTCGAAATCAACTGTGAAACCGACTTCGTGGCACGTCGTGAAGAATTCAAGACGCTCGCTCAAGATGTGGCGATGCAGATTGCTGCTTCCCCCAACGTTCAGTACGTCAGAGTGGATGACATTCCGGCAGATTTTGCTGAAAGTGAGAAAGCGATTGAGATGGGCCGTGATGATCTGGGCAATAAGCCAGACAACATCAAAGAGAAGATTGTTCAAGGCCGTATTGACAAGCGTCTAAAGGAACTTTCTCTAGTCGATCAGCCCTTTATCAAAGATCAAAACATCACGGTCGAAGAATTGGTCAAGCAGGCGGTTGCCAAGCTTGGTGAAAATATTCAGATCCGTCGCTTTGCGCGGTTTATTCTAGGTGAGGGCATCGAGAAGGAAGCAGTGAGCTTTGCAGATGAAGTTGCTGCACAGACTGGCAAAAAGTAGGACTGGCAAAGAGTAGGTTTACGGTGATGGAACATCGCGAGTCACTTTTACCGTTGCTACGCAAAGCTTTCCGCAGATGTGCTGTATCTCAGCAAAGCCACCAAAGCTATAGTCTTCTATTGCCTGGTTGGATAGCTGGTGAATGAGTCGGATTCTTCTGAAAATGGAGAATCCGGCTTTTGCCATTTTGTGCCTTTTGCTGTCTGGTGCAGATCTTTTTGTGTGGAGTGCGAATCACTCTACTTTGCAGACGAGTTTTGTAGACTGAGCTTTGCAGACTGGTGGGTGTAGCATTCTGTGAAAAGAAGGCAACCTAATCAAGTCATGAACAGCTAGCGCTATCAATCAAGTTTTAGGCGATCTTACGGCAAAATCGCTATGGTATAGCCACATCTACGGTCTGTGGATTTTAGCTCGGCTGTTGTGATCAGCGTGAGTGACGTTTTAGAGAGCATATGGTTAAAGCAAGCGGCCAAATTGAAAAGGAGCTGGGATTACTCCAGCAACGCACTGAAGATATGGCGATCGCTTTGGACCCGATCTACGATGGCTATCTGAGCGCACTTGCCGAAGCGAGTAAGCGGCAGCTAATGTCGGCGGTCCATCATCTATGTACGCAGGCGTATCCCGACAAGTTTTTGCGACTGTCTTGGAAAGAGCGCAGCGAGCTACAAAAGGCTTTGCAGGTTCTGGCCGCCCAGATTCGATCTCAGCTCCAAGAACAGCGAGAGCTTACTAAAAAAAAGAGTCGTCGTCCGCAGCGTAATAGCGGATTGGATTTCTTACATCGGCTGCTGGAATCGAGGTCGTCTGGTGCGATTATTCAGGCGTCCGACAGCAGCAGCGAAGATCTCCTAGAGAAGCTGTCGGCCCTTGCCCAATCCAACCACCGCCTAGACCAGCAGTTGGACCAAGACACAGACCAGCCCAAAAGTGGACGTTCTTCTAATCTAGATTTGTCTAAATTGAAAGAATCAGACTCAGACGAACCAGATTCAGACGAATCAGACAATACAGAAGACTGGGAAGAAGATATTCCGACCGCTGAAGAATACAGCGAGAGTGAATCTGATGGGAACGAGAGTCTTTTCGTCCGTTCTGGGCGAGGTGAAAACCGTTCTTTTCGCGCAGTTGATCTAGAAGATATGAATTTCCCTGAGCTGGTGGAAGGCTCAGACGATGACTCGGACGATGACTTAGCTGATTTGGCTGAGGACGATTTGACTGAGGACGATTTGACTGAGGACGATTTGACTGAGGACGACTTGGCTGAGGACGATCTGGATTTTGAGATGGAGGTGCCGCCTGCTGAACAGCGATTGACGATCTCCGATGAAGAAGATTTGCTAAGTGCGTTAGAAGGATTGGCTCGGCACTCTGCTGCGGTAGAAAAGGGATCGGACGATGATGTCGAGCAGCCGCTTGCGCCAATTCATCTGTTCAAGCAGCAGATGCTAATGGAGAAGGCTATTCGAGATGTCTTCAAGACGGTGTCGGATGAAGTTAATGAGCTGTTGCAAAAGGCGAATGTGATGCCCAGCTTTCCGAAGGCGCTACTGGCGGCGGCAACCGATCCTCAAGGGATCGGTGAGCCGGTGAATGCGGTGCCGAATGTTGTGAGAGTGTCTGTACGGGTGATGCATGGGGATCTTCAGAATGCTGAGGAAGATACCAAGGGAGATTCTGAAGAGATGCGCGATCGCAATTCGGAGTCGTCTGGATTGAGAAGAGACAGACGGCGGCGATCGCAACAAAACCGCGATCGCGCCCAACCCCCTCGGTCCAAATCTAACCGGTCGCACCCTTCTCGTCGCTCCATGCCGCACGAGATTGTAGAGATAGAAACCCTGCCCGAACTGGCGGCAATTAACCTACAGCTCAGCGAAGTCGCTTTTACTGACCCAACGGTTTCTGCCTGGCGCACTCGTCTGCGCAAAGAGCTCTCCACGCTCAAGCGACTGGGAGATCGCTATACAAAAACGCAGCGATCGCTAGAAACAGCCCAGGCCGAGGATGCTTGGCGCTCAAGCTGGATGGCTCCGGAGGAAGACTAGAGCAAGACTAAAAGAGGGCCTTCGACTCATGGCACAGACGACGGAGCAGACAGCTCAAAACACCCAGTCCATACCGGCACTGCCCGACTGGGTGCGGCTGCAAAAGGCGCTGAGCGTAGAGTCAGAGCGCGGCTTCAACAATATAGAAGGCCATCAGCAGCTATTCAGTGAGTTTCTATCAAGTAGCTTACTCAGTGGCTGCGCTGCTTTTTCTGACAATTTCTCCACCCACGTCAACAGCGATAAGTGGAAAGATCTAGCTGGACGGTTTAACAACTACGCCGAGCTGTCTTTTTCCCAGCGTCAGCATCTGGTGGCTGATACCAGACGATTCTTGCACCGGGCCAGACAAGCCGCCGACTCTCTGCCACTCCTTGCAGAAAACGGCGCGGCGTATACTGCCAGCGCTGATGGTTCTAGCTCGTCGAAAGGCAGCAAAAAGACAGGCGCTAAATCCAAATCTACAGCGGCCAAACGCAAGTCTAAAGCGCCAAAAACTACCGATGTCACTGGTCTTGTCAACCGGCCTGACTCCAATCATCCGCTAGATAAACCGCTGACTCATCTCAAAGGCATTGGTGCCTATAAGGCTGAGAAGCTGGCAAAGCTCGGTCTGCTTAGCCTGCGCGATGTGCTGTTTTACTATCCGCGCGACTATATCGACTATGCGCGTCAGGTCAAGATCAAAGATCTGGTGCCCGGAGAGACGGTCACACTTGTAGCTACGGTCAAGAAGTGCAATTGCTTCAACAGTCCCCGCAACTCTAAGCTGACGATCTTTGAGATGACGGTGTATGACAGCACCTCTCGGCTGAAGATCAGTCGGTTTCTAGCCGGGACTCATTTTCGCTCTAGAGGCTGGCAGGAAAGGCAAAAGCGGCTGTATCCATCGGGGGCAGTCGTCGCCATTTCTGGGCTGGTGAAGCAAACGAAGTACGGCATTAATATCGATACTCCGGAGATTGAGGTGCTGGGCGGGCCGGATGATGCAATTGAATCTTTGACTGTAGGGCGAGTCGTACCGGTCTATCCTCTGACTGAAGGGGTGGGCGCTGATATTGTTCGCAAGGCGGTGGTGGCGGCGCTGCCATCGGTGGTGGAACTGCGCGATCCGCTGCCCAGGGCGCTGCGGGAGAAGTATGAGCTGGTGGATTTGGCGGTTGCGATCGCACACATCCATTTCCCCCCCGGCACCGATGAGCTAGCAACCGCCCGTCGCCGCCTAGTCTTTGACGAATTCTTCTACCTTCAGCTCGGTCTACTCCGCCGCCGTGCGCTCCAGCAACAGGCCCAGACCAGCATTCAGATGGCTCCCACAGGCGAGCTAATCGAAGCCTTCTACAACGTCCTACCCTTCAAATTCACCAACGCTCAGCAGCGAGTCGCTCAAGAAATCCTCAACGATTTGCAAGAAAGCGCCCCTATGAATCGGCTCGTGCAAGGTGACGTGGGATCAGGTAAAACCGTCGTCGCCGTCGTTGCCATCCTCGCCGCCATTCAAGCAGGCTACCAGGCCGCGCTCATGGCCCCTACAGAAGTGCTGGCCGAGCAGCACTACCGCAAGCTAGTCGAATGGTTCAATCTCCTACACCTCCCGGTAGAGCTCCTCACTGGTTCGACCAAAGCCGCCAAACGCCGACAGATTCACAGCGAGCTGCTGACAGGCGAACTGCCCGTGCTAGTCGGCACCCACGCGCTGATAGAAGATCCCGTTAAGTTCAACAAACTGGGTCTAGTCGCCATTGACGAGCAGCACCGCTTCGGCGTTGCCCAACGCGCCAAACTTCAGCAAAAAGGCGACAATCCCCACGTTCTCACGCTGACCGCCACCCCCATTCCGCGTACCCTCGCCCTCACCATTCACGGCGACCTAGACGTTAGCCAAATTGACGAACTTCCTCCCGGCAGAAAAGCGATCAAGACCACCGTCCTCGGTAGTAAAGAACGCTCAGACGCCTACGATCTGATCCGCCGAGAAATTGCCCAGGGTCGCCAGGTTTACATCGTGCTGCCCTTGGTCGAAGAGTCTGAAAAACTCGATCTGCGCTCTGCCATCGAAGAGCACGAACGCCTGCAAGAAACGATCTTTCCTGACTTCCAAGTGGGTCTACTGCATGGGCGGATGAGTTCTGCCGACAAGGACGCAGCGATCAGCGCCTTTCGCGAGCAGGCTACACAGGTTCTGGTGTCTACCACCGTTGTTGAAGTTGGCGTAGACGTACCCAATGCCACCATCATGTTGATCGAGCATGCAGAGCGATTCGGCCTTTCTCAGCTTCATCAGCTGCGAGGGCGGGTTGGACGAGGGGGCGATCAGTCCTTCTGCTTGCTGATGACCAATAGCAAGAGTGATGTGGCCATGCAGCGGCTGCGAGTGATGGAACAGTCACAAGACGGCTTCTTTATTTCAGAGATGGATATGCGCTTTCGTGGGCCGGGGCAGGTGCTGGGCACTCGTCAATCTGGTCTACCGGACTTTGCTCTGGCGAGTCTAGTAGAAGACCAAGAGGTCTTGGAGATTGCTCGGACGGCGGCAGCTAATCTGCTGACGCAGGAGAGTTCAGAAGGCGATGGCTTAACTCGCTGGCCGCTGATGGAAAAGGAACTAGAGCGGCGCTATCAGAAGCTGATGGGCGGCGCGATTCTGACCTGAGTATTAGGGGTGATTGAGCAAGCTATTAGTCTGTATCAGCTCCACCAGCAATCTTTGCATAGCCTCTTGCTGAGCATCGATACGACTCAAGGTTGCCTCAATACGAGACTGAATCGCTTCGTTTTGCCGTCGATATTCTGCGCGGTCGGCTATGTTCTCTGCTCGTAACGTGTCGAAACGTCGATTGCTTTCGTCAATCTTTCGACCTAACGCTTTGCAGTCACTGGCAAAGGTCGCTGCCGCACCTAATAACGTATCTATGTCGCTAGTGTTTTTCTCTTGCTGAATTGCAATGTCGCTCGCTCATTGACCAATACTTTCCCTACAGCAGCATAGCCTGTGCCGGATGCATTCGGTACAGGCGCGTCACTTGGCCCGTTGTAACATGACGCTTTCAGCCTAGAAGCTGTATCTCAGCCAAGTGACCAAAAACTATAGTGCAATTGTAGTACTGTACTCATTCTTTCCTAAGTCTCATTTAGCCTGCGCAAGAAATCAGCCTCATCGGGATCGCCACCCTGCTCTGCTAGATCCGTCTCGGTGCTGTACACAGACTCGTTTTTACTCAGGACTTTTTGAGCGGCAAATTGCTTGGCAAAGGCCAGCTTCTCTTGAAAAGCACCGCCTAATCGATTTAGCGCTGTTGCCCTGAGTGCCCTTTCATCGTTCCTTTTTTCGATCTTGGCGTTCTGTCCTAGCATTCTGTAATAGCGAATTAGAGGGACGGCCAAGAACGCGGTTCCATAGCCTGCGAGTAGCCAGTAAATCGACTGGATAAAGGCAATAAATTCAATGCCAATATCAGCAGTCGGCAGCATGCTCCACAGCACTAGCGCCCCGACTAAGTTCAAGGCTCCTAGCCCAATCGAGAGCATTACCTGATCAGAGGTGGCGCTGGTGAATTTGCGCTTGGTTTCCTTCAGGTAAGCGCTGACAGCCGCTTTGCCCCTTTGCATGGCAGAGACTTGAAGCTCCGGGAAGTAGTAGACCATGTCTCCAGTTGGGCTGACTTCTGGCTGACCGTTGAAGCGGGTGAGCACTGGCAGCATGTAGTCTTCGTATTCTTGGTCTGATCCTTCGCCCAGCTTATCGAGATAGGGAGTGACTTGTTCGGCTGCGATCGCACCCCCACTATTCGTAATCACACTACCAATTGCCTGCCACCGTCTCTCTTCCAAGTCCTCATTCGGATCGCCATCGCCAAACAAAAAGGAAAAGACCGCTTCTAAGAACGGCAGTTTCTCGTTAGAACGCGACGAGCGGCTTTTGCCACCGCTGTAGCCACCGCCGTACCGATTGGGATAGCGTCGTCTGCCGCGCCCACGGTTAAAGTCGAACAGATAAAAGAAATTCGTCGGGAAAAATATGAACCCACCGCCACCATTGCGATTGTCACGGCTATTACCACCGCCTTGACTGCTCGCTGCGATTACCAAAACGATAATTGCAATCGAAATCAGCGCGATCGACAGCATCAACATGATTCCGAACGAAATCCGAGCGACGTAAAACAGCACACTCCAAACTTTGGACAGCGTCTCTTGAACGCGCAGTTGCCAATACTTGTTGCGCAGCACGTTGCGAAAATTCCTAGAAAACTCGTAGGCAATCTCTCCAGTCTCAGAGACCTGCATATGTCCTTGCGTCTCTGACGCTAGCGCTAACAGTCCCTGCTGCGCCACCTCTACGTTCAGACCTGCCTTGGTTGCGACATCCCCCACCGTTACCCGGTAATCAAGGGACTCCACCGCCTGCATGACTTCTTTGTTTAATTCCACAGCCCTAATGCCTCAGCTACTTGCCGTTGCGTTGTGATACTTCTTTTCTTCAGTATAGAAGTCATATCTTCAGTCAGCAGGTAGGGTGAGGTTCGGATTCCTACTAAAATGCCGCCAGTCCTATCGTCAAGGAGCAGCGGCATAGAAATCACCATCATATAGATTGGAGATTAAGAGTGCAAAGTAGAATTGTTATCTACTCTCATCAGTAACTAGAGCTGTGAGGCACGGCCCAAAACCTGATCTTTGAGCGCATTCATTTCGCTAGCTAGCTCGCTGCGGTTGGACGCTTTGAGCAAGTAGCGATAGACAAACCAACCGCTATAGAGCAACCCAATCAGCTCGAACAAGGGAGCTAAGACGGGCACTTCGTTGATCGCTTCTAGAACGGCCAGCGTTAGCTTGATAGAAAGAAACAGGCCAAAGAATAACCCCAAGGCAATCAAAGGGCGCTTGTACTCTTGAAAGAATTCGCCGAAGTATTTGTCCAGATCGCCTAGCTTGTCGACAACCTGTGCGGTGGCTCGCTTGATCTGTTCCATAGTCTCAGCAGAACCAGTTTCAGTGGAGGCACTGCCGCTAATTGGATCTTTAGTTGGGTCAGTGTCTTCCGTGTAAACGGTGCTTTCTGCCTGTGTGTCTGTAGCCATAATGAGTCTTCCGAGTAAACAACTGGGCTATGTACTCTGCTCCAAAGCCTCTAATTCTGAGGAAACTCATCTTGAGAAATCAGCCTCAAGCGGCCAGTATCAGAACATTGGTGAAGCTAGCAGCCGCCGGATAAAGTAACAGCAAACCCTAGAAGCTTTATGGACTAAGGGGCAGAGCGTATAAATCAAGGCATCATAATAGCGCCTTGTTTGTAAAGTGACTATACCAAAGAGGCAAGATATATTGACAAATATCAGGGTTTGCCCTGCTCTGTCATCAATCTATGTATATACCCTGAGATACTTATCTCAACAATAGAGTGTTATGCAAGCGCTGCTTGATGATTTATTGTACTACTTTATGTACTATTGAACGCGCATAAGACTATACAGAAGAAGCTGACTGGGTAAATGTGACGCTTGGTGTGCGATCGCTCATCCAATCCCAATCCATTCCCTAAAATAAAAGGCACGTACACCTCATCGCACTGCTACAGGAGCGTCCCATAGAAAAAATTTACGGCGAGCTCAAAGGGCTCAAATCTAGCCAGCTAAAAGAGCTCCAGAGGATCTACCATCAGCGGCTGCCCGTGGACCGGGTAACCACCCCAGAATTTGCGCAGCGGCTAGCCGCCGTCAGCACAGACATAAATCAGGGTGTCTGCGCATATATCGACAGGCGTGGCCACGTTATTCGTGTGGGTGTCGGCAGCCCGCGCAAGACGCAAATTCCTGTGTTAGAGCTGCCCCGTTACGGCGCAGAACGTCTGTGTGGCATTCGCTGCATCGCCACTCAGCTGAAGCTAGAGCCACCGAGTCACAGCGTGTTGACGGCGATGGCGATCCAGAGGTTAGACGCTATGGCGCTGCTGACTCTGACAGGAACAGGCTTCAAGCGCAAAGGCGGTGGAGCCACCGGGTACATTCGCGATGCTTATCTAGCCCACCTGGTGCCTCATCCCGAGGTGCAGTGGTCTGTCTCCAAGCCGCTCAGCCTAGATGAATTAGATCAGCAGGATTTTTTAGATCTCACTGAAGGTTTAGAGGAAGAATTTAGAAGAGATTTTGTTGCGCAGCAGGTCGATAGTGACCACGACCGAGTTCTGGTGGTTGGACTGCTGACGGACAAGATGGATGAGGAATCGTTTAAGAATGGGCTGGCTGAAATCGAACGACTAGTAGAGACGGCGGGAGGAGATGTTTTGCAGGTGACGCAGCAGAAGCGATCGCGCCCCCATCCCCAAACCGTAATTGGAGCCGGTAAAGTTGACGAGATTGCCCTATCCGTTCAAACCCTGGGTGCCAACCTGATTGTCTTCAACCGCGATCTCTCCCCCGGCCAGATCCGCAACCTAGAAAAACGCATCGGCGTCCGCGTCGTCGATCGCACCGAACTCATTCTCGACATCTTTGCCCAGCGCGCTAAATCCGGCGAAGGCAAGCTGCAAGTCGAACTCGCCCAGCTCGAATATCAGCTGCCTAGGCTCACCGGACGCGGCCTAGCCATGTCCCGCCTCGGCGGCGGTATCGGCACTAGAGGCCCCGGTGAAACCAAGCTAGAAACCGAACGCCGCGCCATCCAAAAGCGGATCACACGCCTGCAAGCAGAAGTCACCCAGCTCCAGGCCCACAGAACCCGCCTGCGCCAGCGCCGCCAGCACAACTCAGTGCCTTCAGTGGCCATTATCGGCTACACCAACGCCGGTAAATCCACCTTGCTAAATCGCCTCACCGATTCAGACGTGTACGCCGCCGATCAGCTCTTCGCCACTCTAGATCCCACCACCCGCCGCATCGTTATTAACAGCGAAGCAACCCACGAGCCCCAGTCCCTAGTTTTGACAGACACCGTTGGCTTCATCCAAGACCTGCCCCCAGCGCTGATGGATGCCTTTCGTGCCACCCTAGAAGAAGTCACCGAAGCTGATGCCCTTATTCACATGGTTGATGCCTCCCACCACGCCTGGAAAGATCACATCCGCTCTGTGATGAGTCTGCTCAGCCAGATGCCCATCACCCCCGGCCCCATTTTGCTAGTCTTCAACAAACTAGATCAGGCCGATACGGACGCCCTAGAGCTGGCCAAAGACGAATATCCTCAAGCCGTTTTCGTCTCCGTCGTCAACAATCTAGGCATGGACACGCTCAGACAAAAAATCCTTCAGCTAGTGGATTATGCCGTCGTCGCCTGATTGCTCACCTAAATTCCCCTCAGGATTTCCATTACATCTTGTAAATCGCTCGGAACGCGGTGGAGAGATATCTCTGTATACGACGTTGTTGATAACATCTAGCTCAACATCTAGCTGGGTAGATCCAGGTGAGAGATCGTCGTCGAAGCCGGATAGTTCTGCTAGCCTTCTCAGCGGTTGCGCGCCTAGATAGTACTCGCCTTCAATTATCCAGGTGGGGTAGGCTTCGATTTCTGCTACTTGGCATAGCTCTACTTGGGCGTTTAAGCCTTTCTCGTCGCATTCGATATAGGGAATGCGACTGGCCGCGCCGCCGAAGTATTTTTTTTGGGTGGCGCAGTGCGGACACCAATAAGCGCCGTACATTTTGGCGCCAGTGTCCGCCAGATGGTCTGCTAGCTTTGCCTCATACGAATTGGGTAGGCTGCTACAGCTTGTCAGCAGCAGGCTGATGAGAATTGAGTCTCTAATTTGACGAAAAGCCATGCAGACTATATCAGGGTTTACAGACTTGCTTGTGAAGTCTTGGCCATAATAGCGCTACTGGGCGATCGCATAACCCGTACCTCTGTCTCAGTACATCCACACTCCACAGTTTTGAAGAAGCTGTCAAAATGGATTGAGATACTTTTAATTACCTTGATTAGACCGTTATTCGACTGTTAGTCGCAAGTGAGCGCTTATGAAATTCTTTCCCAACCTGTCGTCAGTGGGTCTGTTCTTCAGGCGACTGGCGACTGTCGCTATTACTCTGCTGTTGACTAACAGTTTGTGGGCCTTTCCCGTCTGGGCTCAGTCTGCTGCACCTGCCGCTGCTACCTCTTCAGCCGCAACAGCGCTTTCCCCTAGCAGTCTTTCTTCAGAAAGCTTTGTGGCGAATGCGGTACGTTCTGTGGGTGACGCTGTGGTTCGGATCGATACAGAAAGAACCGTGACGCGGAATGTACCAGATATGTTCTATGACGATCCGTTTTTTAGAGGGCGGATGGGCGGCGGTTTTCAAAGCATTCCTCAAGAAGAGCACCTGCGCGGTCAAGGATCAGGGTTCATTATCAATGAGCAGGGCGATATCCTGACGAATGCCCATGTGGTGAACAATGCCGATCAGGTCACGGTCAAGCTCAAGGATGGTCGTCAGTTTGAAGGGTATGTGGAAGGGGTTGATGAGATTACCGACCTTGCGGTGATTCGGATTAATACGACGGGTGATGCGCTGCCAGTTTCCAAGCTAGGAGATTCAGATTCGGTAGAAGTGGGTGACTGGGCGATCGCAGTCGGCAATCCTCTCGGTTTAGACAACACCGTCACGCTTGGCATCGTCAGCACGCTCAAGCGATCTAGCGCGGCAGTTGGCATTCCAGATAAGCGCATCGACTTTATCCAGACAGACGCGGCAATCAATCCTGGCAACTCAGGCGGACCGCTGCTGAATGCGCAGGGCGAAGTCATCGGCATCAATACCGCAATTCGCGCCGATGCGATGGGGATTGGATTTGCTATTCCGATCAACAAGGCCAAGGCGATTCAGGCGAGTTTGTCTCGCGGTGAGCGGATTGCCCATCCTTATCTAGGGGTGCAGATCGCCACGCTGACGCCAGACATGGCCAAGATGAATAACGAAGATCCCAACAGCGCGATCGCCCTACCAGAAACCGATGGTGTCCTAGTCGTGCGGGTACTGCCAAATACGCCTGCGGCTGAAGCGGGATTGCGTCGGGGTGATGTGATTACCAAAGTAGCGGGCTTTCGAGTGAAAGAGGCCGATCAGCTGCAAAGTAGAGTGGATCAGGTGAAGGTAGGCGAATTTTTGCAGGTGACTTTACAGCGGGGCGATCGCACCCAGCAGCTATCAGTCAAAACCGCCGACCTCTCAGAACAAGAGCGCGCATAATCTACCGCTGTACTAAAATACAGACAACAAAGAAAAAAGCCCCGAGATATTTGATTCTCGGGGCTTTTTATGTGTCCTGCCATAGACAGAATCGAGTAGCGTTAGAGGTCTAGAGAAACAAACCTAAACCGCGCCTGTCTTATCATCAATTAGACCATCTCCCCCGATCAAGGTAGAAGGCATCTTGTCTGTTTCTTCAGCTTTTTTCTCAGCGCCACCGATCATGCCGTCGCCAGCAATCAGATCCAAACCGCCTTCCCGGTCATAGGCCCTAGCCGTCCGATCGTCTAGCACCATATCCGACAGCGCCATGTCATTGCTCAAGAACGTACCGTCAAAAGAGGTATCCACCTCAGGAGAAGTCGGCTCTTCATAAGCATTGAAGCCCGTACCTGCCGGAATCAGACGACCGATAATCACGTTCTCCTTCAGGCCACGCAGCCAGTCAGACTTGCCTTGAATAGCCGCTTCAGTCAGTACGCGAGTCGTCTCCTGGAAGCTTGCCGCTGAGATGAAGCTGTCTGTGTTCAAAGAAGCTTTGGTAATACCTAGCAGCACGGGCGTGTAATCCGCCGGAGCCATGCCCGTAATCGACATTGCCTCATTCACCTGCTCTAGCTGTCGAATTTCGACTAGCTCGCCCGGTAGCATTGTGGTGTCTCCACCATCTTCTAGCCGCGCCTTTGAAGTCATCTGCCGGACGATTACCTCAATGTGCTTATCCGAAATATCAATCCCTTGAGACTGATATACCGACTGCACTTCGTTCACGAGGAAAGACTGAACTCTCTCCAAACTGAGCATGGCGGCTTCATGAGTGCCCTTGCCAGTCTCGCGATAGTACTTGTAGAACACCTCTAGAATTTGGTGAGGGTTCGACGGGCCATCCGTGAGTGCTTCACCCACTTCGACTTTTTGACCATCGCCAATCACCAGATTTTGACCAGGGGTAACTGGGTAGTCAGTGACTACGCCATCGCTCTCAATCACCTTAATTTCGACGGTTTCATCTTCTGCATAGACCACTTGCGCTGTGCCAGGACGCTCTGCCAAAATGCACGCTTCCTTGGGCTTGCGGGCTTCTAGCAATTCTTCTATTCGAGGTAGACCCTGGATAATATCACCAGTCTTAGCCCGCTCAAATACCAGCAGCACCAAGCCATCACCTCGCTGTACTAGGTCGCTATCTTCAATGTGTAGTACCGCACCAGTGGACACGCGATAGGGCCTAGCCAATCTCATCACAACGGTGTCATCGCCAACTGAGATCACCTGTCCTGATTCGACAGTCTTGACACCAGGGGCAATCTCCGTGTTGTCGACCAGCAAATCGCCTTCAGAGACTGTCGGCTGATTGCCATCCGTCGAGACCGTGATCCGATCGGCATCGCGCACGATCAGAATCCGTCGAACCGATTCTAAATCCTCACGAATACCGCGAATTTCGCCCGCTTCCTTCGATTGAATTTCAGTCCGCGCAATCACCGCGCCTGGCTGGATTTCCTCTCCGTCTTCTACTAGCAAACGCGTGCGAGTGCTGCCCTGAGTCTGGTCCGCTTCGATGTCTCGACGAACAACTAATGTTTCTAATACCACCAGCTGTAGACGCTGCTTAGTATCTTCCTCTTCACTATCGGCCTTTAGCTCGATATCAGCCGTGAGCTGGCTGCCGCCTTCATCGATATCCAGTACTAGCTGAGTGCGTAGGATTTCTAGCCCTTCGACCGACTTCACTCGCTCTCCATCTTTGTAGAGCAGGCGCTGAACGGCCTTTAGGCTAATACCCTTGTCGTCGCTATCGCTGACAGAAGCCTGACTAGGGATAGAAGCCTCATCAGGAACTTCAAACTCCTGGACGGGGCGCAGCAGCAGTGCGGCACCTTCAGGTGTCTCTACGTACTCAACGTAGCGAAGTGAATCGGCCACCACACCGGGCATGACTTCTTCACCCGCGTTAACGATATCGCCGCTCTTTTTACCCGCATCATCTGGACTATCCACCATGTGAATATCACCTGGACGGATTACGATCTCACGCAGAATGTCATTTTTCTGAGTGACTTCGACCACGCCGTTGGTCTGACAGAAGATATCTTTGACAACTTCTGTACCGGCTTCGACGTACTGTCCGTCTTCTACCATCAGCAAGGAGATGTCCTTGTTGATTTCGTGCGCTTCCTCAGGAATCCAAAGCAGCGTGCCGCCTTTGGTGATTTCGTAGCCAGTCTTGGCTTTGCCGCGCTTGGATACTTCTACACCTGCAAATTTAATAATGCCGCCGGTTTGAGTGCGGAAGGTATCGTCTACTAGCTCTGCTACAACTTGACCGTTGGTGACCTTGGTCCCAGGCGTCGCATTGATCGAGAACTTTTGCCCGGTGGACGTGTTCAAGAAGTAGTGTTCACGGCCTTGACCACTTTCAATTTCGACTTCGGCGCGATCGAGGACAACAGAAGCCGTAATGATTTCGACTTCGCGGCCTCCTTTGCCGTCGCTAGAGGTGTTGGTAAGTCGAACGATACCGCCGCGCTCTGTGATCAGCTTGGTTTCGGCTAGGACGCCAGAGGCTGCGATGCGATCGCCATTCTTGACAACCGGCTCTGCGCCGGGCGGTAGGTTGTACACCTCACCTGAGAGCACCCACATCAAGCCACCTCGCTGCGCCAAGCGAGTCATATTGCCTTGACGGTCGGTCTTCTCTTCTTGGACTAATCCGTCGAACTTTACTTCTCCGGACAGATCGGAGGTAACGTCCTTACTGGCCTTCTCAGTAACCTTTCTAACTCGGCTAGTACTAGGCATCTCGGCGATCATGTCGCCCTTTGCAATTTCATCACCATCTTTGGCGAACAAAATTGCATTCTTGGCTAGCGATACAGAATATTCCTTGCCGTTGGATTCGATCGAAATCTGGCAGTTCTCATCCATGACCAGGGCATCTTCGCCGTGGCGCGTCCGGAACTGTCGTGTTTTTAGCCCTTCTGGGATGCGGATGACGCCGCCGCGCTTAGCGTTGACCTGAGGCGCAAGCTCACCTGTGAATGTACCGCCTGTGTGGAAGGTCCGCATCGTTAGCTGCGTTCCTGGCTCGCCGATAGACTGCGCCGCGATAATGCCTACCGCTTCGCCGAGATCTACCATGTGAGAGTGGGCCAAACTCCAGCCGTAGCAGTGCTGGCAGACGGAACGGGCCGCTTCGCAGGTGAGCGCCGAACGTGCTTTGATTTCTTTAACTTTGGCTGCGCCGATTTCCTTTGTGATGTCATCAGTGATGGGCTGATTACGAGCGACGATGACTTCGCCAGTTTTAGGATGGACGACATCTTCCGCCGGGACCCGGCCTAGCAAGCGATCTTTTAACGGGATCAGCACTCGCTCGCCGTCTGTCATTGGCTTGACCGGAATGTAGCGATCGGTGCCGCAGTCAATCTCGCGGACAATCACGTCTTGGGATACGTCTACCAGGCGGCGAGTCAAGTAGCCAGAGTCCGCTGTTCGCAGGGCGGTGTCTACTAGACCTTTGCGCGCACCGTACGAGGAGATAATGTACTCGGTAACCGTTAGACCTTCACGGAAGTTGGTTTTGATCGGTAGGTCAATAATTTCGCCTTGTGGATTGGCCATCAGACCGCGCATACCCACTAGCTGACGCACCTGAGAGATATTTCCTCGTGCGCCCGAGTTGGACATCATGTACACAGAGTTGAGCGGATTGTGGTCGCGGAAATTTTCCACCACTTTGTCTTTTAGGTGCTCGCTGGTGCTGTTCCAGGTGTCGATTACTTTTTGAAAACGCTCTACTTCGGTAATTTCGCCGCGCGTGTAGCGCTCTTCGGTGTCGCGAATCTCTTGCTCGGCAGTCTCTAGCATCGCCTTTTTGCTAGGCGGTACTTCTAGGTCTTCTACGCTGATAGAGACGCCTGCTTTGGTGGCGTATTTGAAGCCTAGGCTCTTGATCTCGTCGGCCATCTGAGAGGTCCGAGCGGTGCCGTAGTGCTCAAAGGACCAAGAAACCAGATTCTTTAGCTGCTTTTTATCGATGACTCGGTTTCGAAATACTCTTGGTTTCGATTCTTTCTGCTGGTCTGTCATGCTTTGCTGTTTCCCCTCGAAGTCTTGCTTTGCTGCTGGTTGCCAGTGCTGTCTCTAAGTGCTGAGTTGGCTAACTTCTCGCTGTGGTTAGCCAACTTTTGCGGGTCTGGTTTGTCGGTCTATGCAGATGTCATGAATCTATTCAGCTAATGCACCTAACACCGCGTGGTTGTAGATGATCCGGCCTGGTGTCGTTTCTACATATTGCGAGATCACATTGCCGGATTCGTCCTCTCTGATTCGGCGGAACTTATAGGTCTTGGTCGATCCACCGTTGTCGTCTTCTTCTACTTTGACGGGTTCGCTATCGTCCTCGTCTGTCTCGACTTCGCCCAGGAAGCGCAGCCAGACTCTGGCGTGGAGGTCGACGTTGCCCTGTTCGTAGGCTGCGATCGCATCTTCCATATTGGCAAAATAGCGCCCGGCTCCCTTTTGCTTACCAGGGTTATCCGCCGTTAGGTAGTAGCAGCCTAAGACCATATCCTGACTAGGCGTAATAATCGGTCGACCCGTTGCTGGTGAAAGCACATTATTAGAAGCCAGCATCAGCAGCCTAGCTTCTGACTGCGCTTCTAAGGACAGCGGCACGTGGACCGCCATCTGGTCACCGTCAAAGTCAGCGTTGAACGCGGGACAAACCAGCGGATGTAGCTGAATTGCTCGGCCTTCCACCATGATCGGCTCAAACGCCTGGATGCCCAATCGGTGCAGTGTTGGCGCTCGGTTCAGCATGACCGGATGGTTTTCAATTACATCTTCGAGCACTTCCCAAACGCTAGGATCGTTACGCTGAATCAGCTTTTTCGCCGCTTTGATGTTGTTCACCAGGCCCTGACGAATCAACCGATGGATCACAAACGGCTGGAACAGCTCAATTGCCATCTCACGCGGCAGGCCACACTGGTGAATCTTCAGATTAGGACCAACCACAATTACCGAACGGCCAGAGTAGTCAACCCGCTTACCCAGAAGGTTTTGTCGGAATCGGCCTTGCTTACCTTCAATGATGTCAGATAGAGACTTCAGCGGTCGGTTGTTCGCGCCGACGACCGTACGACCTCGACGACCGTTGTCAATGAGGGCGTCAACCGCTTCTTGCAGCATCCGCTTCTCATTTCTAACGATAATTTCCGGTGCCAAAATTTCCTGTAAACGAGCCAGCCGGTTATTCCGGTTGATTACTCGGCGATACAGGTCGTTCAGGTCAGAGGTGGCAAAGCGACCGCCATCTAGCTGCACCATTGGCCGCAGATCGGGCGGAATGACCGGGATAACGTCCAGTACCATCCAATCGGGTTTAGAGCCAGTCGCAATAAAGTTATCGATGACGCGCAGGCGCTTGATTAGCTTGGCTCGCTTTTGCCCTTTCGACGTGGCAATGGTTTCACGCAGCATCTCAGCGGTCTCTTCTAGCTGTAGATCTTCTAGCAGCCGCTTCAGCGCTTCAGCGCCGATGCCGACTTCGATCCCAGACAGCTGCGATTCATCCGCGTAGAGCTGATCCTCAATTTCCATCCACTGATCTTCACTCAGCAGCTGCTTGTAAGAGAGGTTGTCCGCGTTCCCAGCATCCAACACCACATAAGCGTTGAAATACACGATTTGCTCAACGTCGCGCAGCGGCATGTCTAGCAAAATCGCGATGTAGCTAGGAATGCCCTTCAGATACCAAACGTGGGCAACGGGCGCTGCTAGTTTGATATATCCCATCCGGTGGCGACGGACTCTAGATTCGGTGACTTCTACACCACAGCGCTCGCAGACGATACCTCTATGACGCACGCGCTTGTATTTACCACAGTGACATTCCCAGTCCTTTGCAGGGCCAAAGATTCGCTCACAGAACAGCCCGTCCATTTCAGGCTTGAGCGTTCTGTAGTTGATGGTTTCTGGCTTGGTGACTTCTCCGACCACAGTGCCGTTGGGTAAGGTCCGCTCACCCCACTCCCGGATTCTCTCTGGCGAAGCAATGCCAATCTTGACATAGTCAAACCGCTGTTCTACTTTCGGCATCCTTTGTTTCCTTACTATCTATTCCCTTAAAACTTGATGCGATTCGCGAGCGCTTGAACCCTTCCATTAGCGCTCGCTTATCCCTCACTACTCGGACCAACCGTTTCGATGCGCCTAGAGAGGCTGTGGAGGCTGATTTTCTAGAGGGGTAATCGGAGAGCCGCTTTCGATACCAGAGCCTAGAGGTGCGATCGCTGCTCCTGCCATGCCAGCTGTACCCATCGGTTCTTCTCTCGAAATCGATTCGTAAGTTGGACGAGACGGCGTCCGGCGATTTCCTACATCCGCCATCAAATCAACCTCAGTATCTCGACTAGTGCCGTCTTCTTGAGTCTCCAGCTTATGAACCGCAATATCCAAACACAGCGACTGTAGCTCTCGCATCAAGACCTTGAAAGATTCAGGCGTACCCGGTCTAGGAATAGCCTTTCCTTTCACAATCGCGTTCAGCGCTTCGTTTCGGCCCTGCATATCGTCGGACTTCACCGTCAGCAGCTCTTGGAGCGTGTACGCCGCACCAAAGGCCTCTAACGCCCATACTTCCATCTCACCAAATCGCTGACCGCCTTGCTGAGCCTTACCACCTAGCGGCTGCTGAGTAACCAGCGAGTAAGGTCCGGTAGAGCGCGCATGGATTTTGTCATCCACTAAGTGAACCAGTTTCAGCATGTAAGACTGACCGACCGTCACTTCCTGGTCAAACGGATCGCCCGTACGACCGTCATAGAGCTGAATCTTACCGGGATTATCGGGATTAAACACCCAGTCTTTGCCACTGTACTCACGGGCGTCTTGCAGCTTACCGTGAGTAGTTTCGAGCGAAGCCTCCTCGCCGTACATCTCATCGAATGGCGTGACTTTGAACCGAGCATCTAGGTTTTGCCCGGCCCAGCCGAGCAGCGCTTCGAAGACCTGCCCTACGTTCATCCGTGAAGGCACACCCAGAGGATTAAGCACAATGTCAATTGGCGTACCGTCTGGAAGATAAGGCATGTCTTCAACCGGCAAGATTCGAGAGATGATCCCTTTGTTGCCGTGGCGACCCGCCATCTTGTCACCGACTTGAATCTTACGCTTTTGAGCAACGTAGACGCGGACCACCATGTTCGCACCTGGGGGAAGCTCGTCGCCCTGCTCACGAGTAAAGACTCGCACGTCAACAACGCGACCCTTCTCCCCGTTGGGTACTCGCAAAGAGTTATCGCGTACGTCTCTAGCTTTTTCACCAAAAATGGCCCGCAGCAGCTTTTCTTCCGGCGGCTGATCCGATTCACCCTTAGGCGTCACTTTGCCCACCAGAATGTCACCAGAGCTGACCCATGCGCCCACGCGGATGATGCCAGTCTCGTCTAGCTGACGCAGCGCATCCTCACCGACGTTTGGAATCTCACGGGTGATTTCTTCGGGCCCTAGCTTAGTTTGACGAGCCTCAATCTCAAACTTCTCGATGTGAATAGAGGTGTAGATGTCTTCGTAAACTAATCGCTCACTCAGTAGGATGGCGTCCTCATAGTTGTAGCCCTCCCACGGCATGTAGGTAATCAATACGTTTTGACCCAGGGCAATTTCGCCGCCCTCAGTCGCAGAGCCGTCAGCCATGACCTGACCAGCGACTACCTTTGTCCCTTCAAAGACAAAGGGACGCTGGTTCAAGCAGGTGTCCTGGTTCGAGCGCTGATACTTTTGCAACTCATAGGAGTGAACGCTGCCTTCTGGGTCCGTCACCTTGATCCAGTTGGCATCGACATAGCTGACAACACCGTCTGTCCGGCTGATAATGACCATCCCAGAGTCACGCGCGGCCTGCGCTTCCAATCCAGTACCGACTAACGCCCGTTCTGGCCGTAGCAAGGGTACCGCTTGCCGCTGCATGTTCGAGCCCATTAGTGCCCGGTTGGCATCATCGTGCTCTAGAAACGGAATCAGCGAGGTCGCGACCGAAATAATTTGCACCGGAGAGACCGCTACGTAGTCAACTTCCTTGGGTGAGGTCACCGTAAAGTCCTGGCGGTATCGCACCGGTACAGATTCGCCCAGAATATTGTTGTCTGAGTCGATCGGCACATCGCCAGGGGCTACACGCAAATCATCTTCTTCGTCAGCCGTCATATAGACAGCTGGCTTGTCTTTGATGATTTGGCCATTCACGACTGGGAAGAAAGGCGTCTCGATAAATCCAAAATCATTCACACGGGCGTGGGTTGCCAGTGAACCGATTAGACCCGCGTTAGGACCTTCAGGCGTTTCGATTGGGCAAATTCTACCGTGATGAGAAGGGTGGATATCTCGGACGGCGAAGCCTGCCCGCTCTCGGGTGAGACCGCCTGGGCCGAGGGCACTGATTCTGCGCTTGTGGGTCAGCTCAGCGAGCGGGTTAGTCTGGTCCATGAACTGAGAGAGCTGGCTGGAGCCAAAGAACTCTTTGATGGCGGCAACCAGTGGTTTTGGGTTCACTAGTGAAGCTGGCGTCAAAGAATCAGCATCAGAAACCGTCATCCGCTCTCGAATAATCCGCTCTAGTCTGTTTAGGCCAACGCGGACCTGGTTCTGTAGCAGTTCTCCCACGGAACGAACACGGCGGTTGCCAAGGTGATCGATATCATCGGGACTACCAATGTCAAACTCTAAGTTGATGAGGTAGTCGATAGCAGAGACGATGTCCTGAGGCGTTAGAACTCGGGTCGTTTCGGGGATGTTGAGACGCAGCTTGCGGTTGAGCTTGTGACGACCAACTTTGCCCAAATCGTACCGCTTAGGATCAAAGAAGCGAGACTCTAGGAGTTGCTGTCCACCGTTGACTGTAGGTGGTTCACCTGGGCGCAGCTTGCGATACAGCTCTAGCAAAGCTTCTTCTTCGCTGAACTGGCCTTCTTTTTCGATAGTCTTTTGAAAGTATTCGGGATGACGCAAGGAGTCGAAGATTTCGCCGTCGCTCAGACCCAATGCCTTTAACAAAACCTGCGCGGATAGCTTACGAGTTTTGTCGATACGAACCCAAACCAGGTCGTTTTTGTCGGTCTCGAATTTCAGCCACGCGCCCCGGTTGGGAATCAAGTTGGCTGTGTAAGTACGACGGCCATGCTTGTCTGTTTCGGCCTTGTAGTAGACACCAGGACTACGGACAATCTGGTTGACGATGACTCGTTCTGCGCCGTTGATAATGAACGTACCGCGATCGGTCATCAGCGGTAGGTCACCGATAAATACTTCTTGCTCTTTAATATCCCCCGTTTCCTTGTTAATAAGGCGGGTGGGGACGTACATTTGTACTGAGTAGGTGCTGTCGCGACGCTTGGCCTCGTCCACCATGTATTTTGGAGCCTTGAGCCGATAGTCTTTGCCTAAGAAGTGCAGCTCTAATTTACCTGTGTAGTCGGTAATCGGTGAGAAGCTTTCTAGCTCTTCCACTAGACCTTCTCCTAAAAACCAGCGGAAGCTCGCTCTTTGGATCTCAACTAGGTCGGGCAGCAAGTGAACCGGTGCAGGTTGTGTCGCAGAAGAGCTGACAGCAACAGAGTCAACGGTGGTCAGCGTAGAGTCAACGGTAGCAGTAGGATCAACGGTAGTAATAGGAGAGTCAGTCATGCGTTCCTCAAAAAATCGCGCCAAGCGGGGCAAGCGTTTACAAAAATTGGAAAAGACAGCGAGAGAGTAGGAAAACTCAGACAGGAAAAAAGCCAAAGCACTGGCTTTTTCTGGCCTTTTCCTCTAGCTTCTCAAAGAGCTCCTCATATGACTTTTCGTAGGATGGGGTCGTAGGGCTAGTTCTCTAAAATCAAGCTCTTCAAGCTCTTTAGAAGGCGAGCGCCTGTGTTGGGAGGCTTACTATTTCGTGAGCAGTGCTCAAATAGTGGTGATATCGACCCTGACTTTTATTGTTAAGAATTGTGAAATTCACCTGTATTGGGTAGGTAGAGTCAGGGGAATTCGAGGGTTGAAGTAGCAAATGACGAGTAAAGAGGGGTGACTTTTTTCGGAAAACAGGCGTTCGCTTCAGCTAACATATAAGGCTTGTATCCTATGTAAATGGGGATATTGAGGTCTTTTTATTAGTGAAAGAATTCGGTGGTAGCTAGCGGACGTATCAAAAAATATTTTTTTGGCTTATCTATCATAAGCTAAACCCGCAGCCTAAAACCATCAGAATGTCAAGATGTTCGATCGTCGAGACTGAGGATGGCTTGTTCAGGTGGCGTTAACAGCTCGACGGGGAGCCTAAATAGCTGCTGTGCGTTGTGAGTGGTTTGCTGAGCGAGGGTAGACAAAGAGACTCCTCGAAGCTCAGCGACATACTCGGCCACGTGCCTGACGAAGGCTGGCTGATTGCGCTTCTCTTTACGCTTGGGTACGGGCGAAAGAAAGGGGCAGTCTGTTTCTACTAGGATGCGATCGCTCGGTACCATTTTCGCTGAAGCCTTGACCTGCTCTGCACTTTTGAACGTAACAATCCCGCTAAAGCTGATAAAAAATCCCAGGTCTAAGAAACGCTGAGTCTCTTCAGGACACCCTGTCCAGCAGTGCATGACGCCATTGACGCTGCCTTTCTCTGCAAAGAACCCCTCTAGCAGTTCAGCCATCTCAGCCGCCGCTTCCCTACAGTGAATAATCACCGGCAAGTCCAGCGACTGGGCAACTTCTATCTGAGCGATAAAGGCTTGCTTTTGGAGATCCCTATCATCTGCCTTGAAAAAGTCGAGACCCATCTCGCCAATGGCGACTACCTTGGCATCGGACTGTGCCAGACGCTTGATCTGTGCTGGTGTGGTGTCGCTCCACTTGTCCATATCTAATGGATGGAGTCCCACTGCAAAGGAGACTTCTGGGTAGCGCTGTGCGATCGCCTGAATCTTCTCAAATTCGCTTGGATCAACGCAGGAATGAACTAGGTGCGCAACCCCTGCTTCTCTCCATGCCGTAGCCACATCATCTCTATCGACATCAAAAGAATCGAAGTTGATATGAACGTGGGTGTCAACAAGACGCATACGCTATCAAAGAGCTGGGTATGGAGGACGGTTGAAAAAGAGCCAGTCACGGAAATTAGTAGAAACGGCTTGTCTTGAGCAGGCATCTAGAAGATCAAGAAGCGAAGAAAACTATTCGCTCTCTTCGTCGCCTGCTTCTACAGTAGTTGTCTCTTCGGCAACAGCAACGGTCTCTTCAGCAACGGGCTCTTCGGCAACGGTCTCTTCAGCGACGGGCTCTTCAGCGACGGGCTCTTCGACGCCGGTATCTGCAACGCTCGATGAAGCATCTGCTGAAGTGGGCGTCCCTTCCACAGTCTTCAAAGCTTTAGCCAAGCGAGATTTGCGTCTAGCACCTGCGTTCTTATGAAGCACGCCGCGCTTGACGGCTTTATCAATCTTGCTGACAGCGGCTGACATTCTTTCGCGTACCAGCTTGCTGCCTTCTTCAGAGGGCTCTGAAGAATTCGCTTCTAGCGCCTCGTGGTATCGCTTCGTCAGGGTCTTCACAGCTGATTTATATGCTTTGTTCCGCAACCGATTTCGCTCTGCAACTCGTATGCGTTTAATCGCAGATTTTGTATTTGCCATCTTACTCGCGTCAATCGCCCTTATATCAATTCAGTAAAACTATCAGAATGAACGATTATAGCATCGAATATTCAGCTTTACGTAGCCAGATTTTCTCCGAATCTTCCAAACCGGCGCAGGCACCGTGGGATCTGTGCCGATAATCTGAGCTGTGATCTGAGCTGTCGGCTGGCTAGCCTTTGGAATTCCACGCTAAGCTAGTGAAAAGTGGTGAGTGGTAGCTAGCCGTTTACCTTGCTTGATTTGTTGCCCTTTTCTTTTGTCTTACATGCTGCGAATTATCAACCAGCTAGGTGATGCTAAAGCGGAACTTCAGCGCATTTGCAATCGCACCCATGACGCAAAGGTCGCGGATGCGGAAGCGACGGTAAAGGAAATTGTGGAGGCCGTGCGGCAAACCGGGGACAAGGCGCTGCTGCACTACACCGAAAAGTTTGACAAGCAAACGCTGACGAGCGCGACCTTGAAAGTAGATGGCGCTCAGCTAGATGCGGCCTATCAGCAGATTTCGCAGGATCTATTGCGAGCCATTCGTAAAGCCTGTGCCAATATCGAGAAGTTTCATCAGCAGCGGCTGCCGAAAAGCTGGGTAAATTTTGAGGACAACGGTGTAGTCCTTGGCAAGCGCTATGCTCCGGTGGAAAAAGCGGGCATCTACGTACCCGGTGGCCGAGCTAGCTACCCTAGCACCGTAATGATGAATGCTATCCCAGCGCGAGTGGCTGGGGTGAAGCGAGTGGTCATGGTGACGCCGATTGGACAAGAAGGCGTAATTAGTCCGGCGGTGCTGGTGGCAGCGCAGGAGGCTGGTGTAGAAGAGATTTATCAGGTGGGCGGAGCGCAGGCGATCGCAGCCTTAGCCTACGGAACCTACACAATCCCCGCTGTGGATGTGATCACCGGACCTGGCAATATCTACGTCACCCTGGCGAAAAAACATGTGTACGGCAAGGTGGGGATTGATTCGCTAGCGGGTCCGTCTGAGGTGTTAGTAATTGCCGATAGCAGTGCAAACCCAGTGCATGTGGCGGCGGATTTACTAGCGCAAGCTGAGCACGATCCGATGGCGGCGGCAGTTTTGATTACGACTGACAGTGCGATCGCGCAGGCCGTTGCTGAGGAAGTCGAAAGGCAGCTAGCTCACCATCCCAGACAAGAGCTGACGGAGAAAGCGATCGCCCACTACGGCGCTGCCATCGTCGTCGATACATTAGAAACGGCTGCGAAGCTATCGGATATCTTTGCGCCAGAGCATTTAGAGCTAGAAGTAGAAGATCCGTGGGAGCTATTGCCGTTGATTCACCAGGCAGGGGCAATCTTCTTGGGCCACGATACGCCAGAGGCTGTCGGCGACTATCTAGCCGGACCTAACCACACCTTGCCAACTTCCGGTGCGGCTCGCTACGCTTCACCTCTGAGCACTGAGACGTTTATGAAGCACACTAGCCTAGTGCAGTACAGCCGCAGCGCCCTGAAGGAAGTGGCAGCAGATATTGATATTTTGACTCGCGCTGAAGGATTACCCTCTCATGGTGATTCGGTGCGGCTGCGAGTAGAAGAATCCTAGTATTGGAAGGGTCTTAGTCTGGGCAAGCGGACATCGCGCCTCGCGCCTGCAATTCTGTGGGGCAGTCCTCTAGCCGCTCTTTGTTCTCGGCGATCCAGCGCAAAATTGATTTAGTGATAGACACTTTCTGGCGAATGGTCCGCAGTGTCCTAGGCAAATCGAGTTCTTGTGCGGTGTCAGTATGGGATAGATCAAACATGCCAGTCGCGACAAGCTCAACTATGCCAAACTCGGCATCTAGATAGGTGAAGGTCTCTAAAAAGTACATTGCGCTTTCCCAGCATGGCGGATTGATTTCAAGCTGGTTATTCGTCGTCCACATTGTGTTCATGACTTGGCGCACCTGTATTATTCTCTGTCTTTTGTGTGCCCGACCAAAGCCGCTCTGAAGAAGAGAAAATGTGAGCTTAGCGTTGGCATCATCGGAGTTTGAGTTTGTAATGAAGCAGGTAATTGTCCGTGCGTTTGGCGGCGTCGAGACTATGGATGTGGTGGCTACTGAGGCGCTGAGTCCGGGAGCGGGTGAGGTGGTGGTTCGGCTGACGAGCGTGGGTATGAATCAGGCGGATCTGATGGCGCGGCGGGGTGAGTATCGACTGAGCTCCGGGGAGCCGCCGTTTACGCCGGGGATTGAAGGCGGCGGGGTGATTGCTGCGGTTGGTGAAGGGGTGGGCGATCGCTCGGTGGGTCAACGAGTAATTTTGGTTTTGGGAGCGGTTGCTAGACGGGGAACATATCGATCGGAATTTCTAGCAGCAGCTTCGGAAACGGTAGTTGTGCCTGATGGTGTTGACGACGAATTGCTGGGCGCACTTTGGTTACCTTTTTTGACGGCTTGGGGAGCGTTGGTGTGGCGGCAGGATATCCAGCCGGGGCAGGTGGTGATGTTGCCTGCGGCGAGTAGCAGCGTGGCGATCGCAGCTAGCCAAATCGTCAAGCAGCGCGGCGGCATCACTATCGGTACTACCACCAGTCCTAAAAAGGTTGAAGCCTTGAAGCAAATAGGCGCTGCTCAGTACGATCACATCGTAGTAACGCGCCAGTCGGAAGATGAAAAGCCCTGGTGGCGAACGGTTAAACAAATCACTCAGGGCAAAGGGGTCGATGTGATCTTTGATCCGGTAGCGGCAGGAGACTTTTTAAATACTGAGATTCGGCTGCTGGCCCAGGGCGGTACGATTTGGGTTTATGGCCTGCTGGGAACGCCCGATACTATGGATGTCTCGCCGCTGATTCGCAAAGACGCGGCGATTCGAGGCTGGCTGCTGAACTTTGTGGCTGGAACGCCCGCTGAGCAAGCAGGCTATCGACATATTTTGGAACAGGTGGCGACGGGGAGTTACCGCTTACCCATAGCAGGTAAGTTTCCGTTGGAGCAGGTGCGAGAGGCCCACGCCGAGATGGAAGCGGGTACGCATATTGGCAAGTACATTTTGCAGCCAAGTGCTAGTGAATTAGGCAGCGTTTGACTAGAGGCTATCTGATAAAGGTGCAGAATCTACGGTGTGGAGTTCTCACAGATTCTGTTTTGAGGCTGTGTTTTGTCTTGCATTTTCAAGAAATTGCGAATGCGATCGCACCCCTGCTGCATCAACGTTTTAAAAGAATCTAATGCCCAAACGTTCACAGTGCCATCAGCCCCGGCGGTAATTAGCTGCCGACCTTTAGGGTCAAATTTGATATCCTGTATTTCTTTTGAATGGGCTTGCCAGGTCGCGATTTGCTCCTGTCTTGTAGTATCCCAGAGCTGGAGGGTGCCGGTGCGATCGCCACTAGCCACAGTCTTTCCATCGGGGCTAAACATCACCGCGACTACCGATTGACCATACACTTGAAACGGTGACCCGATCGACTTTTCGGCCTCCACATCCCAAAGCCGCACTGTTCCATCCGCACCCGCACTAGCGAACAGATTGGCATCTGTTGGACTAAAGGCAATGCTATTGACGCTCCCGATGTGCTCTTGCAGTCGTCCGCTGGCGCTGCCAGTCTGCGTATCCCACAGCTGAATCAGCCCATCTTCGCCCGCGCTGGCTAGCTGTCTGCTATCAGTGCTAAAAGCCAGATGATTAATCGATCCTCCTACTTGACTCAGCACTTGCGTTTGCCCGTCTGATCTGTTGATCAACAGAATCTTGCCTCCTTGAAGGCCAATCGCTAGCCGTTCGCCGTCAGGACTAAGTGCAATACTCTTGGCTGCAACAGTATCGGGTAGCCGAAAAATATTTATCTTTTCAGGCTGAGCTAAGTCTCGAATAGCGCCAGCGCCAGTTGTAGTTATGCTCGCTAGGATGTTTCCGGTGGCATCAACATCAATATCTCGGATAGCTGCCCTGCTATCGACTCTAGAGCTGTCTGACGGTGTTTGATTTGGTATTTGATCTTCTACCTGAGCGACCGGCTGCCCTTCTATTGTCCAGAACAACAGCTTCCCGTCTTTGCCGCCGCTGACTATTTGAGTCCCTCCCTTCACTAGCTGAAACCGTTTACCAGCGCCCAGCGGCCTAGTTATTTGCGACCTGGCTTGGGTTCGTGTTGTCCAGATGCGAGTGCTACTATCGTCGCCTGCGCTGGCAATCTGGCTGCCATCGGGTGAAAAGCTGACGCTGCGAGCAGGGCCGGTATGGTTGCGAAGCTGGGTGATTGACTCGCCTGCAAAGGTCCATAGTTTGACAATGCCATCCTCCCCCGCAGTGGCGATTTGCTGTCCGTCTGGGCTGAGGGTAAGATTCCAGAGTCGCTGGCGATCGGCTCGCCAGAGTTGGATGCGATCGCCCGTCTCCACGTCCCATATTCCTACTTGCCCGTCATCTCCTGCCGCTACAATTTGTCTTCCATCGGGGGTAAATACAGCAGACCAAGCATGTTGTTTGAACGCTCGAATCAGCTTGCCATCAAAGTCCCACAGCTTGATACTCTCTATATCTGTTGTGATCAGCCAGGGCTGCTGCGGATGAAAATAAACGCTTTTCCCTCTAGTAGAGGTTACTTGCCAGCTGACATCAGCTTTGGGGGAATTCTGTGCCTTTCTCAAGTCTCTCAGGAACAATCTTCCATCTCTCCCCAAGCTGGCTAACCACTGGCTATTAGGACTAAAGCCAACATAGCTGATTGCTCCATCTGTTGACTCATCTGCCAGTTTTAGGTGTCCTGCGAACTCGTTTATTTTTTCTCCTTGTAGTGTCCAGAGGCTGACGATTCCACTTTTGCCTGCACTAGCAATCCACTGTCCGTCAGGGCTAAACCTTGCTAGCCGCACACCTTGACTATCGGCTTGCCACTGTATACTTTCTTGTTTCTGAAGATCCCATATTTGAATCAGCCCGTCTTCTCCTGCCGTCGCGATTTTTGTGCCATCGGGGCTCCACTCGCTACGCACCGGGCCGGAGTGCCCGCCAAAGCGGTTTTGTTCTTGAACGTTGAACATTGCCCATTGAAGGGTTCCTTCTACTTGTGCCTGAAGTGTGCTTGGTGGCTCAATCCAGCTGAGCAGGGGATGTTGAAGCGAGTCTCCGGCTGAGAGACTATAGAGTAAGCCCTCAAGTGACTGACTTCGACTGAGGTTTAGCCGACCAGACTCTCGAGAGAATCTGGTTTCTTCAATTTTTGACTGGCGCTGGCCGATGAGCGCGGTCAGTAGTCCAGCGCTAAGCAGAAAGATAACGGCAAAGGTGCCACCGGTTCTAAGCTGTCCGTTTAACCGCTTTCGAGCGATGCTGCGCTGAACGAATTCTGTTTCTAATCGATTGAGCCAGTGTTTGGGTGTGTTTAGAATCTGGCGCAATATGTCTAGTCGGGGGTCTGCGTTCCAGAGGAAGCGATTTTTCTGTTCTTTTTCCCAGTCTAGGGCTGCGGGAGTTAACCGCCTTTGAAGCGTGAGGTTTTCTGCTTCTCTTTGCCAGGTAAGTAGTTTTTGCCAGCCGCTGACTAGGGCATCATGAGCAGGCTCTACATAGGATTCCCCGGTGAGGTCTTGGCCTTCTACTAGAAGGCGGGCATCTGAGTAACTGTTGACCACTTGTTTGGCGCGTTTGTTCTCAGCACCTGCGTACGCCAGCTCGGAGAGGGGCACCCGGCGACGGCTGACTTCTGTGCCGCTGATGGCGACCATTCGCAGCATGACGTTGCGAATGGTATGAGCGTAGGCAGGGTCTAGTTTGATGAGTGCGTCATATTCCTGATCGGCTCTTTGGGTGAGGCTGCGGACAACGCCACCCATCGCTTTGTAGTCGGATTCGAGAATTGCTCGATCGAGAGACTCTCCTTTTTGCTGGGCGCTGCGCTGTCGTTCGAGAAACTTTAGATAGAGTTCGCTAAGGGTGAAGGAGAGTAGCGGCAAGGCACCGGGCATGTCTGCGACTTCGTTGATGATCTGTTCGACTAGAGGATGGCGAGCATCGTCTGACTGGAAGTACATGACTTTAGCGCTGGCGGGCTGTTCGATTGCTGCACGCAGGTCGGCGCGAGACATGGGAGGCAAGATGAAGCGGGCTGCGTCCCAGTAGGGGGCGAGGGGGGTGGATTGGAAGTGAGGTTCGAAGTCGGCGCGGAGGGTGAGGGTGAGGTGGAAGGGTGAGGGGGTGAGGGAGTGATGAGGTGAGGAAAGGGCGTGGGTGAGGGTTTGGAGGAAGCGTGATCGCGTTTCTTCGTCGCGGGTAAAGGTGATCAGTTCTTCGAGCTGATCGATTACTAATAAGAGTTTTTGGTTTGGGTGAGTTTGGCTCCAGGATGCGATCGCATTAACCAGACTGGCTTCAGTCAGTTCACTTGGCTGGATCGAATTGTTGTTTGAAATATTTTGGATGATTTCGACGAGAACTTCTAGGGGACTGGTGCTAGGCCGAAAGGGACCGAGGATTAGCCAGGTGGGACTTGTCTCAGGCAACGAGCGAAGCTGAGGTATGAGTCCGGCTTTGACGAGGCTGGATTTGCCGCTGCCGGAAGGGCCGATGACGACGGTGAGCGGATGAGTGGTGACCTGCTTTTCTAGCTGGGTGATGCGATCGCTTCTCCCAAAGAACAGATCGGCATGTTGTTCGTCGAAAGACTCTAAGCCTCGATAGGGATTTTGCGTTCGATCTAGGGGTGGAGCAGGTGGCAAATTGAGCGGATGATCAGGGGTGAGGAAGATGTATTCGCCTTTGTCGTGTTTGCCGAGGGCGAAAAGGCTGGGGGTTTGACGCTGGCTGCTTTGGTGGGTGGGTGGTTCGATGCGATCGCGCAAATACAAATACAGCTCTGTAGCCGTAATCACGCCGTCACCTCTAGGTTTGTTGCCTGTTGCGGGTGGTAATGCATCGGCTTCACCGGCGAGTGCTTCCAGCAGCGCTGAGGCAAAAGGGGAATGAGTGCCCTGCTGTCCGCGCGAGTCTTGGAATGTAAATGAATCAAGCGCCGTTTGATCGTAGGCGGTAGAAGTGATTACTTGCCAGGCTGGATCGAGTAGAAACCGTTCGTAGCGCTCTTGATGAATCACTTCGGGGACGACGCTGATATCGCGGGTGCTAGACCAGCGAAAAGCGCCCGCAAAACAGCAGTCGAAAATGGCGAGGAAGTGGCGACAGGGCAAGGCGATGAGTGCTTGTTGAAGCTGCACCATCGAAAGGTAGGTTTGAGTGCTGCCGAGGCGGGCGTCTTGCGGAATCAGGAATCCTTCGGGGCCGTCCTCGCCATTGAGAGCGATACCGTGACCGGCGAAGTAGAAGAGTAGACGATCGGCGGATTTTACCTGCTGAGGAAGGGTGTGATGGATCAGATCGGTGAGATGCTGATGGGTCGCATTCTGGTCGAGGAGCAGAGTGGTTTTATAGCCGTGGTTGACTTTGAGCAGGTGTGCAATCTTCTCGGCATCTGCTACCGCTGTTCGCAAAGGCGCAATCCCGCTTCCATATCGATTAATTCCGATAACGACTGCGAGACTTTGGTCAAACTTCGATCCGCTCATTTGGTTAAGATGCTGTTCCTAAGATATCTACTCGGTGGACTCAGGAGTGGACTCAGGAACTGTTGGTGTTGAGGCGGGCTTTTGAGTCAGCCCGAAGATTATTCCTGCGGCTATGAGCAGCGCTACAATTCCGAAAATCCATAGCTTGAAAGATGAGCGGGTGGTTTCGTCGCTTTCTGTCATCGTCTGAGTGGGTTCGCCTTGAGCAAAGGGATCAGATGGCGCGGACGGTGCGGATGGTGCGGACGGCTCAGATGGCTCGGGCGGCTCAGGCAAACCCTGATCAGAGGCAAGCGCAGGTTCGCGCCCGCCTCTGTTTGAATTGGATAGTCGTTGGGATGATCGAATGCCCGTGCCCACTACTGCTTCTGTCAAGGAGGCTAGGCCTGCCGGATGGACAAAATATTCCAAGTGGTTGCAGGCAGTCGGTAGCTGTCTGGGCGCAGGCGATCGCCCTTCCGGAATAGACACAATGCTATTGACCGACACCGCAATATCATTTGGCTGCTCGAAAAATGGCAGCTCTACCAGCTTCCCTAACCGCTGCATAATTTTCTCTTTTAGTGTCTCAGCTTCTGCGGTGATCAGCGACGTATTGCCCACAACCAGGGTGTAGGGAATGCCAGGATCAGGAGCCTTGGCCATTTCTGCCAAGAAGTCTGATCCTGGCTCCATCTGATCGAGCGACACATCTATGGTCTCAATTCGCTTTAGCAGTCCTTCTAAGATCTTTAACGGCGCGGCTACTAGAGACAACCCGTTGAGTGCAAACGACACGCCTGCTGTCACTCCGGCCTGCACCTGCGGCCAAGGCGATCCGCTGTTGGGCGTTCCTAGCATAATCAGGTGGCTCACGATCTCCTGACCGCCCTCTTGTTCGATGAACCAGCGAGAGACTAGTCCGCCCATAGAATGCGCGATGATGTGGACCGTTTTTCCATGACTTGTTTGGAGACCAACAGCGGCCAATCGTTCTTTTAGCAGCCGCGCGTTTTGATCGATTGTTGTGTTCAAATTTTCGTAGTCAAACGCCAGGACCAAATCGTAGAGTTCGCCGATGGGGGTGTTGTTGTCTTCTAGCGTGGCGATCGCACTATCCAAACTCGGCAGCATACTCTCGGTATCACCAAAAATGCCGTGAACGTAGATAGCAATGTTTTGGGCCTCGGCGACTTTAGCTTTGACGGCTTCTGCTTCGCGGATGTAGGTAACTTTAGGCGAGGCGGCTTTCTTGGCAGTTGACTGGGCGGGCTGCTCTAGATGTGCGATCGCCAGCAAAGGATACTCAAAAGCCAGTCCCAGCTTCTTGTTAACAATCTTTTGGAAGAAAATTCGCACCGAGCCAGTGACGCTGCGATTCCCCTCGCTGATGGGCTCTGTCAGTCGCTCAATCACAATTTCAGTCTTGCCAGTTTTAGACCTTTTGCCATAGCCCAGCGGTAGATAAAACTCGCCATCGTGCGCGATCGGCAGCACATATTCGTCGTCACCCAGCGGCACTTCTGCTTCGATCACCAGCGGATTCTCGGCAGTCACGGCCTCTGGATTGCGGATGTTATTCAGCTCGATTGCGCTCAGTCCAGGATCGCTGGCCCTACTCTGTGTGAACTGAAGTGCTTCGGTATGCGCCTGTAACAGAGGTGGCAAAATGAAGCTGCCCAAATCGCGGGTAGACTGTGGCACAGTGGTCAGCCGGACGTTTGCGCTTAGCGCTGAGTGGGGCTGAATGGTGACGCCTGCACCTACCGCCGCTGACTGAGTGCGATCGACTGGTGTAGAAGGCTGCGGACGGACAAAGGTGAATCCAATCTGGTTGGCAACCCAGTCGTCATAGACCTCTTCGCCGTCATCAAAGCCAATATCTCGGGTGTTCACCCGCTGCATCAGCCGGTTGAGACTGCCGCCCCCGGCACTGGCAAGCGATCGCGTCCTCCCACTCACTGGCGGCAAGCCCAGCTCTCCTAATATCATCAGCGTTGGGTCGAATTCATCCGTGCAGGCAATCAGCTTCAAAATATCTAGACATTCTGTAATGCCCTGCTGCCACAGCGCATCGGCAACCGTCCCATTGAGGGCTTTGCCATTAGCAAACCAAATTTCTTGATCAGGTGCCAATCGCACTACGCTAGTCACCCCGTCTGGCTTGATTACGTCTACTTTGAACCGCTCAGTCAGGTAGAAAAATGCGCAATAAAGCGTCTGATTACTGGTGTTGTGCAGCTTGATTCTAAATCTGGGACGCATCCACTTCTGTTTTGACGTGTCATAGCGATAGTCCAAGCGAATTTGAGAGCTTTTAATCTCTTTGGCGGCTTCTGGTGTGGCCTCTTCACCCGTATAGATTTTGAGCTTGACTGCGCCCTGAATTCTGCTACTAGCCGGACTAGCAAGCTCAGCAATCGTCTTCCACCGGGCGATGTGCTCTAAGTTTTGAGCAACTTTTGTTGCTGCGATACTGTTGTAGCCACGCACTGGGGTCACCAGCGCCCGCGCATCGGTCGGTGAGGCAATGGTGTAGGCGTCGTCTTGCACTAGAACCCGAAAGGCTGCGCCGTCAATCTGGTCAATAGTGCGAACGTACAGAGATGCCGATCCCTGGGGCCCGACGGTGGCGATCGCGCTTTTCAAAGCCTCGATCCCCGTCTTGTCTCCTTCTAGATACACCTGTAACGGCGGCAGTGGCGAACTAATGACCACTGCTTTGAAAGTAGTAGTCTGATCGGCAAAAATGGGGTCGCTACCGTCAGACTCTCTGATAGCAACCGTGCTGAGCTGAGCGAAAACTTTGGTGATGCCGACCTGTGCGATCGCCTGAGACACCTTCTTCATCTGCTGGGCATCGGCGTCGAACGGATAGACCGCCAGTACTGTCGTCTCATTGCCAGCTTCAGTGGCTGCGGATGGCTGCAGTCCGTGAATCGCGCCGCCGTCAATGCTCCAGCCATAGTCTTTGTGATGGCTGATAGTGAAATAGGGTGGGGTCGGCGCGATCGCTCCCCCTAAAAATGGTTGTTCCAAATCTTCAGAATTTGTCGCCTCTAGCTGTGGAGACTGCGCTGGCACGCCACTGCGAATCAGCGCATTTGTTCGCTTAAACAAATCCCGATAGCTCAAGCTACCGTTAGCTTTACTCAGAGATTCTTGCAAAAAGTGAGAAAATGCACCCCGAGGGATGCCGCTGCCGTGATATTCCTTTGCCTCTTCGAGGTTGTTACAGGCCGAGAGCACCACATGACGGCCCAACGGCAGCTGAAGCGTCATCGGCATCTCAATCAAACTGCGTGTACCCGCAGCCTTCCCGCTTTGAGTACTCATTGCCAAAGCGTCGGCTGGACTGAGCAAAAAGCTTCCTAGCGGGCGATCGCGATAGTCAATTTCAGCTCTGCGCGTCGCTACCTGTTCTGTTTCTTCTAAACCGTTCGGAGCGACTTCCCTAGTCCCCGATCCCGAGTGACAGCAGTCTAAAACCACTGCAATATGAGGCTGCTTGGCATCTAACTCAGCAATCAGCTGCCCGAGCTCTTTGTCCGCTAGATCCCAGTGCTCATCATCAATCCGGCTGTCATAGCAGACCAGCGTTTCCATCATCCGATCCGGTGATACTGGCCAAAACGCTTCCGGTGCTTTGGCTTGCGCCCCATGCCCAGCGTAGTAAAACAGCACAACATCGCCGCTACTCGCCTGCGCTAAATGCTGTTTAAATCCGTCAATAATACCCTGGCGAGTGGCCTGCGAATCCGTTAAAACCTGTAGGTGCAGCTCAAAGCCATCCCAATCATCTGCTGCCACTGGCCCTTCTAGAGCTGCTGCTTTCTCTTTTGGAGCGGCTACTCGCCCTTCTAGATAAGACTGCATCCCCTCGATATCATTGACACAGCCTCGCAGGTGTGGGACGCGCGATCGCCCATCATACTGATTGATCCCCACCAAAAGTGCATACAGATTTTTGGCCATGAGTCTGATCTCACTAACTGCATTCTCATCATCCATCAATTAAACAAATGCAATTGATGCTTTAACGAAACGAAGCATAGACAGCAATCTTTCGTATGGACAGCGTCAGAATGACACTTGAATAGAATCCTGCCTGCGCTAGCTGCATTACTTACCAAACTTACTTGATAGATCCCGAGTATTAGCGGATACGTAACGTATTTTTGTAACTCTTTCTCCATGCTCCTCTACGGAACTTTAAGACAGATTCAAAAGTCAGCAATTTGGCCTAGATGATAACAAGAATAGTTGATTCCTTTCTATTCACGCGTTTCTAACTTTGTAGATACACGGAAAAATGTACCGATAAAACAGGTGTCTCTACGCATTTGTGCCCAGGTAATAATCGATACGTACGAGCATTGATTGCTGCTAACGTATCAACTTCAGTAATTTTCAGTAGAGGCGCTCACCTCCTTACATATCAAGCTTTTTTGTTTCGAGGCAGGTAAGGGGAAATACTCCCCTGGCTATTCGCTGGTGACTTTGTGTATCTTTTTGGAAGGCAGACTCCTCAGTATTTTCTCTAATCAATATCAGTTGATTATTAAGACAGATATTGACGTTGTCTGTGCGAGCGACCAGAGTTTTCTTACTGCGCTCTCTAACTGTCAAAAGGGTGTTTTACACATGTCACGAGACGCATTAGTTGTTGGTATTAATCAATATCAGGCTCTGCCTATGCTCAATGCTTCAGCGGCAGATGCAGAGGCGATCGCTGCGCGTTTGCAGGCGCAAGGCGAGTTTCGAGTGCAGCGTATGCCAGAAGTGATCAAGAACAAACGCGCTGTGGTCGCACAGCGGCGTGGCGTCACTGCCCAAATGCTAGAAGATGCCCTTGTGAAGCTATTCAAGCCCAAAGGTAAGAGCATTCCCACGACAGCGCTGTTTTACTTTTCTGGTCACGGTTTGCAGCGCGAAGCAGGCATTCAAGAAGGCTACCTAGTCACCAGCGACACCAATCCTAGCCAAGGCAACTTTGGTATTTCTTTGGACTGGCTTAGGAGGCTGTTGCAAAGTAGCCCTGTGCGGCAGATTGTCGTTATCTTGGACTGCTGTCACAGCGGCGGGCTGCTCTCTTTTAGCCAGGCCGATCCAGGCGCACGCCAGGGGGTTGACCGGCTCTTTATGGCGGCTTCTAGAGAATATGAATCTGCTTATGAAGCCTTGGAAGGTCAGCACAGCGTCTTTACCAAGGCACTGCTTTCAGGGCTCAATCCCTATGAGCAGCAAGGGGGCAAGGTCAGCAATTACAACTTGAGCGACCATGTCAGCCAGCAGCTACGAGGCGAACTCCAACAGCCTTTGTTTGAGAGTTCGGGCAGCGAGATTGTGCTGACTCGGGTGAGTGGATTGAAAGCTGCTTTCTCTAAGACTCCGATTAGCACACTGGCTAGACTCAAGCAGATGTCGTTTGGCTTTTGTCCCTATCGCGGACTGTCTCCTTTTGATGAGGCTCATGCTGACTACTTCTTTGGTCGCGACGCTCTGACAGATGAGCTTCTGAGCAAGGTAGAATCTAGCAACTTCTGTGCCTTGGTGGGTGCCTCTAGCAGTGGTAAAACTTCACTGCTGCGAGCTGGATTAATGCATCATCTGCGTCAGGGCGATCGCATTGCCAATAGCGGCAGCTGGCAGCTTAAGCTGATCACCCCTACACAGCAACCGCTCAAAGCTCTCGCCGCCGCCTTCGCCTCGACCCAAGCAGACAGCATTCAGCGAGCCGAACAGATGCACCAGGCCGAGCGCTTGCTGCGCGCCCATCAGGGGAGCGGCCTAGCGCAGATTATTCGAGCGGCGCTGATGAAACCTGGGGAAACGTCAATTCCCTCTCTGTCTAAGCTATGGCTGATTATCGACCAGTTTGAAGAACTATTTTCACCTAATGCCAGTAGCGAGGCAGCCGAAGAAAGGGGGCTGTTTGTTCGCTGTTTGTTAGATGCGCTAGCAGATCCTAGCCTTCCTCTGGGCATTGTCATCGGCTTGCGAGCAGATGTGGGCGACGCGCTGGTCGACTATCCCCTGCTCAAAACGCTAGTAGAGAAAAATACTGTGCTAGTTACGCCTATGAGCTATGAACAAATCAAGGAAGTGGTTCAAAAGCCTGCCGAAAAGATGGGCCTAAAAATAGACGAAACTTTGCTCTACACCCTCACGATGGATACCAGCGGCGCACCCGGTGAGCTAGCGCTGCTACAGCAGACATTGCTAGAACTGTGGCGTACGCGGAGCGTTAATCTCTACGGTGGTCCGAGTAATGCGCCGACGCTGACTATGGATAGCTACATGGCGCTAGGCGGCGTAAAAAACGTAATGACGCTGCGGGCCACTGAGATTTACAAAGGCTTGAGTGAAGAGATGCAGCGAGCAGCTAGGCGGATTTTTCTAGCCGTTTGCGAGCTAGGAGAAGGCCGAGAAGATCATCGCCGCCGGGCCTTTCGCAGCGAGCTGATCAACGAACGATTTCCGGCTGAGGTAATCGACTGCACGCTAGATCGGCTGTCATCAGAAAGGCTAATTGTGGTCTCGCAGGCAACGCTGACGACGAGCTGCTGTGCTGAACAAGGACTAGAGATGCCAGCAGCGGCCTGGCAGACTCAGCAGGATGACGCTTCTCCCTTGAGAACTTGGTTCTTGAATAACTTATCTTCCAAGTCTACGCCCTTATTAGGATCGCCTAGGACAGTAGAAATCATGCATGATTCCTTGGTAACTGACTGGGATCTGCTGCGCTCCTGGCTATCCGAGTCTCGCAGCGTACTGCGTCAGCAACGACGGCTTGAGCGGAGCGCTCAAGAATGGGCAGAGCGTCAGTGGCCCAAGCGACCGGAATATTTGCTGGGAGGCGCTCAGTTGCAAGAGGCGATCGCATTTGCCCAGCTCTATCGCAATGAGCTTTCTGAGCTGTCTCAAGACTTCGTTGCCGTTAGCCGTCGAGTCCAAGGACGGCTAAAATTCCGTACCAGTATGCTCATTCCCATCGCGCTCCTAGCAGGCATCGCCGCTTCTCTGGTCAGCCGGTTTGTGTTTCCACCCGTACCACGAGCGCCCATGCCCGCAGAAATCCAGCCTTCTGCTAAGGACGACGATTCATCTGCTACGTCGGTCGAATCTCTCGCTGCTGAAAATCAACTGCCTTCAGATCAACTGCCTGCAAACCAATCATCTGAGGTGCTAGGCCCCTGGCAAAAGAAAGAGACACCTGTAAGTGCGCTCACAGCCTCACCTGAGTTACCTTCGCTTCCCTCTACCGTTACTGATGGCAATTATGTCGTGATGCCTGCGGGCAGAATGCCCTCACTCTCCAATCCAGAAGAAGAAGTTGAGGTCTGGTTTATCTCGCCAAGCGAAGAGCCAGATTCATTAGCCCCCGTAGATTTTCAAAAGATAACTGTGCCTGACTAGTCCGCATCTGATCAGCTGGCTCCTAGTCAGTAAATGCTCAGTGAATCAACGCTTAGTTAATCAGCCGCGAGCAAATCGTCTATGCATCGTCTATGCTTGGCGTAATCTGACCCTACGCCGACGCCAGAATGCAGATCCTTTCGGTTGCGCTTACTAACTTCAAGACCCACAAAGAGCAGCAGTTCCACTTCCAGCCCGGTACAAATGCCATCCGTGGTGAGAACGGTGCTGGAAAAACCAGCATCTTAGAGGCGATCGCCTGGGTGCTGTTCAACTATCAGGGCAGCTACACCAAAGAAGATCTGATTCGTAATGGTGCTAGCAGCGCCCAGGCTAGGGTCGCCTTTATCTCCAGTCGTGACAGCCGCACCTATGAAGTTCAGCGCTCTACGAGTCAGGGCTATACGCTCTACGATCCGCAGCTCGCCGAAAAGCTCCCCTACACCCGCACCAAAGACGAAGTTCTGCCCTGGCTGAGGCAAAACTTAGGCGTTGCACCTGGCACAGACTTAGGTCAGCTGTTTGCTAACACTATCGGTGTCCCACAGGGAACGTTTACAGTCGATTTCTTGCTTTCTACTGAAAAGAGAAAGCCAATTTTTGACACCATTCTAAAAGTAGAAGAATATAGAGAGACCTATCGCCAGAGCAACAGCCTAAGAAAATATGCTGAAGCGCAAGTACAAAGGCTAAAAGATCTAGTCGAGCAGTACGAAGAGTCACTGCAAAGCTGGGACGAATTGCAGAACCGACACCAGCAGCTTCAAGCAGAAATCGCTCAAGGCGAAAGTCATCTAGCGCGGTTGGAGTCGCAGCGAATAGAACTCTCTAAGCGACGGCAGGAATTACTCATTCAGTCCGAAAGAATTCAACAGTTACGCCAGCAGCAGCAGCAGCTCAGCAGTCAAGTAGAAGCAAAAGAACAGGCTCAAAAGAGAATAGTAGCCTCTTTGACACAGGCGCAGCAGGCCGCAGACATTTGCCAGCAGCAGCACTCGGTCTATGAGGCGTTTCTAGCAACAGAGCAACAAATCAAACAGCTTTCTGTAGAAGCGAAAGCCAGGCAGCAGCTTGCTCAACAGCAGCAAACGATTCAGCAGTCGCTGTCCAAGAGTCAACAGGAACTTTCTCGGCTAGAGGTCAAACTAGAACAGTTTGCCAGTGCTCAAGCGGAACTGAAGGCGCTTGGTGATGCGATCGCATCGCAGACACAGCTAGAATCACAGCGCGGCAAGCTCCAGCAACAGGTGCAAATGTTTGCGAGCGTCCGCATTCAGCAGAAAGCATTAAAGCGGCAAGAAGAAAACAGTTTGCGAGAGATACAGCAGGTCGAGCAGGAGATAGCTCGTTTGACCGGATTAAAAGAGACACAGACGCAGATCGCAGCGTGGGAACAGCAGCAAACGCGAATTCAAGAGCAGCTGAGCCGGGTAGCCGCAGCGCAGCAGTTTGAAAAAGAAATCCGAACAATGCTAGATCGCGGGACTGCCGGTCAAGATGAGTATCGAAAGCAGGTCGTGGAAGCGCTGAGAACTTTGGAAGGCTGGGCGCAGAGCATTGAGGAATTGAGTATAGAACAGATCGCTCCAGTGAAAAATGCTCTGTTCCAAGGTGGCATCCTCTCAAAAGAGATGCTTACTCGCATTGATAGTATTCTGGCCGATCTGACTCAGCAGACAGATAAAGAACAGTTAGAAAAACAAAGTAGAGCGCTACAGGCTCAGCTCAAAAAAGCCTACAAGCAGGGCGCTGAACTGACGGGATTGCCAGCTCAGGAAACCAAACGAACCCAGCTACAGGGGCAACAGCAACAGATTGCTCAGCAGCAAAGTGAACTAGCCCAGCAGCTGACTTCAGAAGCAGCGGTTACCCAGTCCCTCACGCAGCTAGAAGAACAGCTAAAGCGTCTAGATAACCCGAAAGGTAAGCAGCAGCTGATCGAACGCAACTTGGAGCAGCAAAGCGTGGTAGAAGCGCAGCACAAGACACTTGGCGTCACTCGAACAGCGGGTGTGCAGCAGCTAGAGGCGATCGCATCTCAGCTCAAAGCCTTTGACCATCTAGATGAGCAAATGCAGGCCCAACAGCAAATTCGTCAGACTCACCAAGCCGGGTATCTGCTGTATCTTCAAAATCAGCAGGCAGCCCAGCAGGTAGAGCCGCTGAAAGTAGAAGATGAAGCCGCCCGCTTGGCCTGTGGGCAAAGTCAAACTCAAAAGAATGAGGTTGAAAAGCAGCTTGCCGCCCTCACTGAAAGCTTTGATCCAGACACGTTCACACTCATCGAAAAGCAATACACCGACGTGAGTTCTCAAGCCGATCGGCTACAGGGCAGCCTGCCTCAGCTCAAGCAGCGATTTATTGAAATCACAGAGCAGCTCGATCGGCTGAAGGCAACCGCCCAGAAACGCGATCAGGCTGAAGCAGAGATCAAGCAGCGCGATCGCATCAAACGGTTCATCAACTACGCTCGCAAAGTCTACAAAGACGCCGGACCTAGAATCACAGAGCGCTATGTACAAAATATATCAAGAGAAGCCGATCGCCTGTTTCGCGAACTGCTAGGCCGGGCGAATGTGGCCTTAACCTGGAGCGCAGACTACGAAATTACGGTTCAAGAAGGCGCACATGCTCGGCGATTTATCAACCTATCAGGCGGTGAGCAGATGTGTGCAGCGCTCGCAGTACGGCTAGCACTCTTGAAGGTGCTAGCCGATATTGATGTGGCTTTCTTTGACGAGCCGACTACCAATATGGATCGGCCTAGACGCGCTAGCCTTGCGGAGGCGATCGCCCGCATTAAATCCTTTAAGCAGCTATTTGTCATCAGCCATGACGACACCTTTGAACAAGTGACTGAGACGGTGATCACTGTAGAAAGAGAAGCTGATTGATATCCTAGCTGCTTATATCAATATCTTTCGCTCTGAGCAGAGAGTCTACGGGCTACTCAGGGCATTCTGGTAAGTGTCTTAGCGCCTTTTACGGGCTGCCTGCTTGGGGAAATCCGTATGCTTGTGATCGTTTCCACGTACCGTCTATGAACAACCACCCAAGCATGGCGAACATACAGCCAGTATCAGCTGCTCTACCCAGCCGATCCTCGGCAGACTCGCTGAATACAAAGACGCTGAAGCAGATTTTCAAGCTATCGCCGATTGGGATGACGATTCTAGACTTGGAGGGTCGGTTTCTCAGTGCCAATCAGAGCTTTTGTGAGGCGGTAGGCTATGAAGAGTATGAGCTGATTGCCCAGTCGTTTACTGATTTCACCCATCCAGAAGATGTTCCTTTACTGACAGTACTAGGTAATCAGCTACTCGCTGGTAAGCGGCAGCATTTCCAAATAGAAACTCGCCATTGGACAAAGGAAGAGAAGCCGCTACATGTGGGCCTAACCGGAACAATGGTGCAGGACAGTCAGCAGCGATCTATTTGCTTTTTGTTGCAGATGGTCAACTTGACAGAGTACAAGCGGATGAAGGAACAGTTACGTCACCGCGCCTTGTATGACGCCCTGACGAACCTGCCAAACCGAGCTCTATTTGTAGACCGGGTGGAGCAGGCTGTGGTCCGGCTAGAGCGCAATATTGACGAGCAGTGCGCGGTTCTATTTCTCGACGTTGATCGGTTCAAAGTGATCAATGATAGTTTGGGTCATTCGATCGGTGATCAGCTGCTGAAAGCATTAGGCAGGCGCTTGCGATCTTGTATTCGCCGATGTGATACCTTAGCGCGGCTAGGAGGAGATGAGTTTGCGATTTTGCTAGAAGAGATCGACGGATTAGATGAGACGCTGATGGTGTGCGATCGCATCCATGCCACGCTCAAAAGGCCCTTCAAGCTCAGTAGCTACGAGGTCTTTGCCAATATCAGCATCGGCATTGTGTGTAGCGATGTAGGCTATGAGCAATCTAGCGATCTACTACGTAATGCCGACACCGCCCTCTACCGAGCCAAAGGACAAGGGGGCGGGTGCCATACGATCTTTGATCAGACAATGCACGAACGAGCTGTCGCGCTATGGCAAATGGCAACCCAGGCTCAGTTTGCCGTAGCGCGCGAAGAACTCAGCTTGCACTATCAGCCCGTGATCAATATCGAGACAGGGCGGGTTGTTGCTGTAGAAGCCTTGATTCGATGGAACCACCCCCAGTATGGTTCGATCTCACCTGGCGAATTCATTCCAGTCATGGAAGAAACCGGTGTCATCACACTAATCGGGCATTGGGTCTTACAGCAAGCCTGTCAGCAGGTTTGCCACTGGCAGCAGCAGCTCCCTAGCACCAACAAAATAAAAATCAATGTCAATCTATCGGCCCGTCAGCTGGCCCAGAGCGACCTAGCGGAGCAGGTCAAGTCAGTGCTTGTACAAACCGGACTGTCTGAGCATCTCCTATGGCTAGAGATCACCGAAACGGCCATTATGAAGAACGCTCAAGAGGGAATGCGAGTACTCGAGCAGCTCAAAGCGCTAGGAGTAGGGCTTTGTATTGATGATTTTGGCATTGGTTACTCTTCTTTGAGCCGATTGCAGCATCTGCCTATCGATTTACTCAAAATCGATCGCTCCTTTGTTCAGCACATTGGGCCGAGGGGCGAAAATACAGAAATTGTCCGTACGATTATCGATCTAGCGAACAACTTGGGGATGGATATTGTCGCTGAAGGCGTAGAGACCGAAGAGCAATTAAACGGACTGCGATCGCTCGGCTGCTACAAAATACAAGGCTTTTACTTTGCTAGGCCGATGACGCCCGAAGCGACATTTCAGTTCATCCAGCAGAGAAACCAGACCAATGCCTCTGTATTGAATAGGCATCGGTCGAATCAACTGAGATGGAACCGTTAACTCAAGATTCATTCTCTTGGTTGACGCGACTGGTCAACGGAAGTTGGCAAAGCTCTTCTAGGCTAGTGATGCTGTAATCGGCGTAAGCTTTGAAAGGAAAGCTGCCTTGTGGATCTAAGTAAACGGTGGTGGTTTTAGCATTGCGTCCGGTGATTAGATCGAACTTGTGGTCGCCGACCATCACGGCATCCTCTGGTTTGATAGACCAGTTTGATAGCAGTTCTAGAATGCCGTCGGGCTGAGGTTTGGGCGCACAGCAGCTGCGGCCCAGAATGTTGTCGGGATGAAAAAAGTCGGCTAGGCCACAGGCCGCAAGCGTGATGTGGGCGATATCTTTCGTATTACGAGTGAGGATGCCGATTTGTTTGCCTTGTGCTGTAAGTCTGCTGAGCAGATCGTGCGCCCCTAGCTGAGCAGTGGCCTTGTGAGCAATGTCTATTTCAATTTCGGTGAGCTGTTGATTGCGTTTAGCAAGCTCCGTGGGTGAGAGGCGCTCTAACGCTTCTAGAATGGGCTGATCTGGCGGCAGGCCGAGGGCACGGCTAATGGCAGGGAAGTCGTGGAGCCCTTCGGTGAGGGTGCCGTCCATGTCGAAGATCCAGGCGGTGCGGGTGTGAAGCATGGAAGAGAATGATGAGGGATAGAGGGTGAAGTAGAAAGTGGGGACTGGTAAGATCCAGGTGCCTATTACAGATGCGCGAATACCAGATGCGCGAATACTTATGACTACGATCAACGATAACTATCTCAAGCTTAAGGCGGGATATCTATTTCCTGAGATTGGCCGCCGGGTGCGGGCCTATACGGATCTTAATCCTGATGCGCCTGTGATTAAGCTGGGGATTGGGGATGTGACTGAGCCGCTGCCGGAGGCTTGTCGGACGGCGATGATTCAGGCTGTGAATGAGATGGGCGATCGCGCTTCCTTCAGAGGCTATGGCCCAGAGCAGGGCTACCTGTGGCTGCGCGAGGCGATCGCCAAAAATGATTTCCAGGCCCGTGGCTGCGATGTCGATGCGTCCGAAATTTTTATCTCTGATGGGTCCAAGTGCGACTGCGGCAACATTCTTGATATCTTTGGGGATGACAACAGCATTGCGGTGACTGACCCTGTCTATCCCGTCTACGTCGATACCAACGTCATGGCCGGTCATACCGGTGATGCTGATGAGAGCGGTAAGTATGAGGGCATCACTTATTTGCCGATTAGTGCAGACAATGACTTTGCTGCTGAGATTCCTTCAGACAAAGTCGATCTGATCTATCTGTGTTCGCCGAACAATCCGACTGGCGCAACCATGACCAAAGATCAGCTTAAAGCTTGGGTGGACTATGCCAGGGCCAATGGCTCGATCATCCTGTTTGACGCTGCCTATGAGTCCTTTATTACTGACGATTCGATTCCTCATTCAATCTATGAGATTGAAGGCGCACGCGATTGTGCGATTGAGTTTCGCTCTTTTTCTAAGAATGCGGGATTTACGGGCACTCGCTGCGCGCTAACGGTGGTGCCAAAATCTTTGAAGGGTAAGGCAAAAGATGGCTCGGATGTGGAGATTTGGGGGCTGTGGAATCGCCGTCAGTCGACCAAATTCAACGGTGTGTCCTATGTAGTTCAGCGGGCTGCTGAGGCGATTTATTCCGAGGCTGGTCAGCAGCAAACCAAGGAATTAGTCAGCTTTTATCTAGAGAATGCCAGAATCATTCGTGAACAGCTAACGGCTGCGGGTATTCAGGTCTACGGTGGGATAAACGCGCCCTATGTGTGGGTAAAGACGCCTGATGGACTTACTAGCTGGGACTTTTTCGATAAGCTGCTGAATGCCTGCAATATTGTGGGAACGCCAGGCTCTGGTTTTGGCGCAGCGGGTGAGGGCTATTTTCGCATATCGGCTTTTAACAGCCGTGAAAATGTAGAAGAAGCGATGAAGCGCATTACTGAAAAGTTCAAGGCGTAGGGAAAGCGGTATCAGAGACTAGTGAATTGCCTGGATAAACGGCTGCCAGGCTTTCACGGTTTCTAGGATGGTGCGATAGCCGAGGCTGTTGGGATGGATGCCATCTGCGCAGAGGCGATCGCGCACCCAACCCTCACTTTCTTGACCCCAGCGGTCAAACAAATCCAAATGCGGAATCTGATGCACTTTGCATAGCTGACGAGTGATTTGATTGTAATGCTGCTGCTCGGCGCGGCTAAAGTACAAAATATTAGCGTATGGCATGGCTGATTCATCAACAGGCACCATGCCTACAAAAAATACGGGGCAGAGCCGCCGCGACTGGGTTAGGAGCTGTTCGAGCGTCTGGGAAAAGCTTTCTCTATCGGTGACGGGGCGTCCGTGGGGGTGACCGGCCCTAGCACAGTCGTTGATGCCGACTGAAAGGACGAGTAGATCTGGAGTGCGATGTCGCAGTTCGCCGCGATCGCAAAACTCCCTTTCCAACCGCTTGGCAATCCTGGCAACCCCATCGCCACGAACACCCAGATTGTAGATAATTGGCCCAGACTGCTGCGGATCTAGGTATCCCCGTCGCAGCCGTTCTACCCAGCCGCCGCCTTCACTGTCTCCATAGCCGTAGACCAGACTGTCACCGACAGCAATGACTTTTTTGGAATGAGTCTTGAGGTGGCCTTGGGAATAGGCCGTGACCTGTCTGACGTTGAGCTGAGTCTGTGGAAGCGTTGCCGACATGGAATACGTTGAGTATAAATACTTCGTGCTAACCCCACAAGGAATAGCACGAAGCCAAACGGCTTTGCAAATGTTTACACTGCTGTATTGACTTCGTCGAGGTGCGCTTTTCAGTCAGGTCTTATGTCAGGTGCTGAGCGACCTTTGCCGCGAGTGTGTCCGTCCAGTGGTCTACGACGCTGGCATCGGCGGCTTCTACCATGACTCTGATCAAGGGCTCGGTGCCAGAGGCTCTGACGAGAACGCGGCCCTGATCGCCCATTGCTGATTCTGCCTGGGCGATCGCACTTTGCAGAGCATCGCAGCTTTGCCAGTCGCGCCGGGTATTGGGATTGTCGACTCGAACATTCTTCAATCTTTGCGGATAGGTTTCAAAGCTTTGCGCGACTAGTTCTGGCAGCGAGCAATCTGCCTGCTTGAGCAAGTCGGCCAGGTGCAGCGCTGTCAAAATGCCGTCGCCTGTCCAGCTGTAGTGATGGCAGAGAATATGGCCGGACTGTTCACCGCCTAACATGGCCCCTTGATTGATCATTTCAGCGTAGACGTGCTGATCGCCTACCTGGGTGCGTACTAAGGTGCCGCCTAACTTTTGCCAGGCTCGCTCAAATCCCAGATTGGCCATCACCGTAGAAATAATCGTGTTGTTCGGTAGTTTGCCTGCCTGATTCAGAGTCTGGCCCCAAAAGTAGAGAATGTAGTCGCCGTCAATCACTCGGCCCTGAGCATCTACCGCCATCACGCGATCGGCGTCCCCATCAAAGGCAAAGCCAATATCGGCTTGTAAGTCAGCAACGGCAGTTTTTAGACTGTCTAGATGGGTAGAGCCGCAGTCTACGTTGATGCGATCGCCATCTGGCAAGCCGTGCAAAATCACAACGTCAGCGCCTGTCGATTCAAAGACTGGCTTGGCAACGCGGGTAGCTGCACCCCAGGCCAGATCCAGCACAATCCGCATACCGCGCAGATCGGGATGAGGCTGAAACGGCTGATGTAGAAAATCGATGTAGCGTTCGATCAGATCAGGTCGCTGGTAGGTTCGTCCCCACTGCATGGCGGACGCTTTAGCCTGGGTAGTCACTTCGGTCGGAAAGCCGGTTGTGGGTAGGCCGTGACCGCGCAGAGCTAGCTCAATTTGTTTCTGAATGGTGGTCGATAGCTTAGTGCCAGTGGAATTGAAAAATTTGATACCGTTGTCTTCTGGCGGGTTGTGGCTAGCAGAGATCATGATGCCGCCTGCGTTGCCCGTTGCTAGGTGCGCGACGGCTGCGGTTGGGCAAAGTCCCAGGTTCCAGACTTCTAATCCTGCTGTGGTCAGCCCAGCCGCTAGGCCAGAAGAAAGCATGTCGCTAGAGGCGCGAGAGTCTTGACCTAGGATGATGGGACCACTCTCGCCGTGAGCGAGAAGCACTTGACCTGCCCAAAAGCCGACCTGAGTAGCCAGCGGCGCGGTCAGCAGCGTCCCGGCTTGACCACGGATGCCGTCTGTGCCAAATAGAGGAGTATCCGGCAGAACCGGCTGAACGCTACATCTGTCGGTAGGGACGGGTTGAAAGGGCTGCTGCGCTGACTGTTTTTCTACTGGCTGTCCTGGCGGAATCTGTTTTGCTGCGGGTGGATGTGCCGTAGTCAATTTCTGGCTGGTTGACTTCTGGCTAGGTTTTTCGCTGGCTAATCTCTGGTGAGTTGGGCTCTGGACCGGTGTTCGATCTGTTGAATTTCCCTTAATTGAAGAACTCACCATATTTTTCACTCCTACAATACAAAACAGATATTCGATACAAAACAGATATTAATGAAATCGCTGCGTACCGATTGGGGGGTACTACCTAAGTGTGGAGAATATCACCTTAAACTTAAGATTTGTGACTGGTATGTCAGTGTCTGTCAATTTGTTGACTGGCTACTGCTAACAAAAGTTGCTGATATGTAGCGGTTCTAGAATGCATTCAGGAACCGTGTGCCAGCCTGCCCGTTGCTACGTAGAACTTTTAGCCAGGATGCTAGATCTCAGCAAAGCGACCAAAGCTAGTGACCAAAGCTAGTGACCAAAGCTAGTGACCAAAGCCATAGTTGTATGCTTGCTACGCAGCGTACATGCTCAGCGTCAGTCGTAAGCTTGGATCATGTACGCAACAGCCCTTTATCCTCATATGCAGTATCCCGTTCTGTTTCAGCAAGGCATAGATGAATTTAACAGCAGACAGTTCTACGCCTGTCACGACACACTAGAGGCGATTTGGATGGAAGCTGAGACGATAGAAAAGCCTTTCTATCAGGGAATTTTGCAGATAGCGGTGGCTTTTTATCATCTGGGTAATCTCAACTGGCGGGGCGGGGCGATTTTGCTAGGGGAAGGGATCGCCCGGCTGCGCAAGTTTGAACCTGAGCATGAATGCATAGATGTAGAAATGCTGGTAGATCAGGCGGTGGAGTGGTTAATGCTGGTGCAAACATCCGGTGAAGCGGGGCTGAGCGCACTGATGGATGATCCGCCATTTCCGTTTCCTCAAGTGCGCCAGATTTCTCCAGATCTCTAGGTAGGCATGATTGATAGATTGGCCATTCTCCAACGATAGAGGTGTGTTTGGCATTAAGGTATGAATACTGGCATGGTCTCTACTGTTGAGATGAGAAATTTTTCTTAGTATGGCTTTAGGTGCCTTGACTACTCGACTGTCTTTTCTGTTTGACTGATCTTTCTTTGACCTGAAGCATGCTGCATTGGCGATCGCATCCCACTCTTCCTTTTTCTTCCCGCCGGGCCAGACTCAGACTGGCTCAGCTTGCCTGCGGATGTATGATGGCTCTGGCCCTGCCCTTAGTGACTGCCACTTTGCCACCGGGACTGCTGACAGAGGTCCTGCCAGAAACACTGACAAAAGCTAACGCTCAATCAACTGGCGGCGCGCTTCAGCTCAAAGCGTCTCGGGTAGAAGCTAATTCCAATACGGGCGTAGTCACCGCCACTGGCAATGTTCAGATCGACTATCCTAGCCGCCAGATCTTTGCAACGGCGGCGCAGGCACAGTACTACAGCCGCGATCAGCGGATTGTGCTCAGCGGCAATGTGGATGTGGAGCAAGAGGGCAATACCTTGCGGGCAGAAACGGTGACCTATCTGATCGCAGAGGGCCGATTTGTGGCGACGCCTGGGGCGAATAGTCAGGTCGAGGCGGTCTACCTGTTGCCTCCTGACTCGGCGTCTACCGGTTCAGAAGGTGAGCTTACCCCAGCACCGATCTCAATTCCGACGCCGCCGGACGAACTGCCACCCGAGCTTGGTCCTGTCAATGTCAATAATTAGCAGTCCATCAGCGAGGTCTCTTTTTTGAAACTCGTGCTTACAAATGTTCAAAAAACATACGGCAGGCGCACAGTTGTCAAAGGGGTGAACCTATCGGTCGCTCGGGGCGAAATTGTTGGTCTGCTAGGGCCAAACGGTGCGGGAAAGACGACGACTTTTTATATGGCGACGGGTCTAGTTCAGCCGGATGTGGGTCAGGTGTTGCTCGATGAGCAGGCTATTACTGATCTGCCAATGTACAAGCGGGCGCGGCTGGGCATTGGCTATCTAGCGCAGGAGGCAAGCATCTTTCGGAATTTGAGCGTGCGAGATAATTTGCTGCTGGTGATGGAACAGACAAATGTGCCTTACCATTTGCGCGGTGAAAAGCTAGAGCAATTGCTGATGGAGTTTCGACTAGAGAAGGTGGCGGATTCTTTGGGCATTCAGGTCAGTGGCGGCGAGCGACGGCGGACGGAGCTGGCTCGGGCGCTAGCAGCAGGGGTAGAAGGGCCAAAGTTTTTGTTTTTGGACGAGCCGTTTGCGGGGGTAGATCCGATCGCGGTTTCTGAGATTCAGACGATTGTGGCGGAATTGCGCGATCGCAACATGGGCATTCTCATCACCGATCACAACGTCCGCGAAACCCTACAGATTATCGATAGAGCCTACATCATGAGTGACGGCGAAATCCTCGCCTCTGGCAGCGCCGCCGATCTCTCTGATAATCCTCTCGTCCGCCAATACTATCTCGGCGAAGACTTCAAACTGTGAATCCTCACACCCCTCCTCAGACGATGCCCTCTCCCACCTTCACCCAACGGCTCTCTGGCTGGCTGCCGCGCATAACGATCATGGATCGCTACATCGCGAAAGAACTCACTTTGCCGTTTCTCTTCGGTGTGGGTGCGTTTTCTTCTATTGCTGTTTCGATCGGCGCGCTGTTCGAGCTGATTCGCAAAGTCGCCGAGGCTGGACTACCTGCAACGCTGGCATTTGAAATCTTTCTGCTAAGTCTGCCTACGTTCACGGTGCTCGCTTTTCCGATGTCTACGCTGCTGGCCACGATGATGACCTACAGCCGATTTTCTAGTGACAGCGAGCTGATTGCGATGCGGGCGTGCGGGGTGAGCGTCAATCGCATCGTCATTCCGGCGGTAATTTTGAGTCTGCTAGTCACCGGTCTGAGCTTTTCTGTCAACGAGGTGATCGCGCCAGCGAGTACAGAGCGAGCAGCCGTTTTACTCGCCAAGGCTTTGGATAACGAAAAACCTCCCTTTAAAGAAGGCAACATTGTGTTTCAGCAGCAAGAGCCAGCGGCTGACGGCTCAGGAGACGAGCTAGTGAGGTTTTTCTACGCGCGTAATTTTGATGGCACAACGATGCGTGACATCACAGTGGTGGACTTTTCTCAAGAAGAATCGGAAGACGGCCTAAAGCAGATCGTCAGCGCCGATGCAGCGACCTGGGACTTCTCTCGAAACCTGTGGGAATTTACCAACGGCACCATCTACGCAGTGTCGCCCAGCGGTTCTTTTCGGCAGATTATTCGATTTGACAAGCAAGATTTGCAGCTGCCTCGGACGCCTCTAGATCTAGCCAATCGCCCGAAAAAGCAAGAAGAGATGAATATTGTCGAGACGAAGGAATATCTAAACATCCTACGGCAGACAGGTGATGAGCGAGCGGTACGCAAACTATCCGTAGCCATTCAGAGAAAGTATGCAATTCCCTTTGCCTGTGTTGTGTTTGGCCTGGTCGGATCGGCGGTCGGCGTACGACCTCAGCGAACCGGCAAAGCAACCAGCTTTGGCGTCAGCGTGGTGATTATCTTCGGCTATTACCTGCTGAGCTTTATCACCTCAGCAATGGGAGAATCTGGTGTGATTACCCCATTTTTAGCTGGCTGGTTCCCCTTGTTTGTGGGCCTGAGCGCAGGGATGTTCCTCCTAGGTCAAGCCGCTCGTCAGTAGACGGTGGCTTTTCTTCCCCTACTTTTTCTTACCACCGTCCGCACTGAGACCGTCAGGAATTCCTAAAGCGTAGGCTGAATTCTCCAAGGACGAAATCCGGCTCGAATGCACTGATCTAAGGCGTTGTCGACGGTGGTATCTGTGGCATCGCTGATATCTACTACGCAGTTGCTGTAGCGCTCTGGTAGTAGGCTGCGCCCGCAGTTTTCCAACACTTTTGTGGAGGGGCTTTCTAAGAGGCTGTCGTGGATGCCGATGGTGCAGTTGGCAACTTCGACAGGGCGGCGCGATCGCCCACAGACAATCAGCGCACTCTCCGACGTTAGTCCAGTAAATTCGCTAACATCAACTACGCAGGCGGCTAACGCTTCTGGATAGCGAGCAGAGGCACAGGCCGCGATCGCACTTTCTTGGGCCACACCAGCGCCAACCATTCCCGCCGTACAGCCAAAATAGTCAGGCGCTGCGGCAGCCGACTTTGCCCCCAGTAACACCATGCCAAACGAGACCGCGCCAAATGCCGAAGCTGCCACTAATCTAGTGCCAGCTTTGACCCCGGTTTTAACCAGAGTGGAGGGGAAAAGACCAGTCGAAGTATCAGGCGTCAAAAAAGGTTTCATTGGGAGTCTCATTTTTTTGGTTCGCTCTAATCTAATCTACAGTGAATAAAGCGAAGATGACCGATTACGTACAAGCAGGTTTAAAGAGAGGATTTGATATGCACCTGAGCGAAATTACGCACCCTAACCAGTTGCATGGTCTGCCCGTGAGCCAGTTAGAGAAAATCGCGCGGCAGATTAGAGACAAGCATTTGCAGACTATTGCCGCCAGCGGTGGCCATCTAGGGCCGGGGCTAGGGGTGGTCGAACTGACGCTAGGACTCTATCAGACGCTCGATCTCGACCGGGACAAAGTGGTCTGGGACGTGGGCCATCAGGCGTATCCTCACAAGCTGCTAACCGGTCGCTACAAAGACTTTCATACGCTCAGGCAGCAGCACGGCGTCGCGGGCTATCTGAAGCGGACAGAAAGTCGGTTTGACCACTTTGGCGCAGGCCACGCTTCGACCAGTATTTCGGCGGCGCTGGGGATGGCGATCGCCCGCGACCTCAAAGGCGAGGACTTCAAAGTCGCTGCCATCATTGGCGATGGAGCCCTGACCGGTGGTATGGCGCTAGAAGCTATCAACCACGCCGGACATCTGCCCAATACTAACCTCGTCGTCGTCCTCAACGATAACGAGATGTCTATCTCTCCTAACGTTGGCGCGATTCCCCGCTACCTCAACAAAATCCGCCTGAGCCCGCCGATGCAGTTCTTGAGCGATAACCTCGAAGAACAGTTCAAGCAGCTGCCTTTCGGTGAATCTATCACCCCAGAATTAAGCCGCGTCAAAGAAGGGATGAAGCGGCTGGCGGTTCCCAAAGTAGGCGCTGTCTTTGAAGAGCTGGGCTTTACCTACATGGGGCCAATCGATGGCCACAACCTGACAGAACTGATTTACGCCTTTAGAGAGGCGCACAAGCACGGCGGTCCAGTGCTTGTCCACGTCGCCACCATCAAGGGCAAAGGTTACGAAATCGCTGAAAAAGATCAGGTCGGCTATCACGCCCAGTCGCCGTTCGATCTAGAGACCGGGCTGAAGATTCCAGCCAACAAGCCAAAGCCACCTGACTATTCCAAGGTCTTTGCAGAGACGCTAATCACCCTGGCGGAGAAAGATCCTACCATCATCGGCATTACCGCTGCGATGGCTACGGGCACCCGCCTGGACCTGCTACAGGCCAAACTGCCTAAGCAGTACATAGACGTAGGTATCGCCGAACAGCACGCCGTCACCCTAGCAGCGGGCCTAGCCTGTGAAGGGATGAAGCCAGTGCCTGTGATCTATTCCACCTTTGTGCAGCGGGCCTACGACCAGATTGTGCATGACATCTGCATTCAAAAGCTGCCGGTATTCTTGGCACTAGATAGAGCTGGTATTGTCGGCGTCGATGGTCCGACGCATCAGGGGATGTATGACATTGCCTTTTTGCGCTGCATTCCTAATATCGTGCTGATGGCTCCCAAAGATGAGGCTGAGCTACAGCGCATGGTGGTGACTGGCGTCGAATACAGCGGTCCGATTGTGGTGCGCTATCCCCGTGGCAGTGGCTATGGCGTGCCGCTGATGGAATCTGGCTGGGAGACGCTGCCGATCGGAAAAGCCGAGGTGCTGCGTCAGGGCGATGATGTAATGCTCGTAGGCTACGGCGCGATGGTGTATCCGGCGATGCAGACCGCTGAGATCTTAAGCGAGCATGGCGTAGAGGCGACGGTGATTAACGCCCGCTTTGCCAAGCCTTTGGATACAGAGCTGATGCTGCCGCTGGCTGAAAAAATTGGCCGGGTGGTAACAATGGAGGATGGCTGCATCAAGGGAGGCTTTGGCTCAGCGCTGGCAGAAGAGCTAAGCGACGCAGAGCTGACACCTGTGCTGCTGCGTCTAGGCGTGCCGGATAGTCTAGTCGATCACGCTTCGCCAGATCAGTCTAGGGCTGATCTGGGTTTGATGCCCGCGCAGATGGCAGAGCGCGTGCTCAAGAAGTTTGGGCTAGGCAAGGTGGCTTTGGAGGTCGCTGAAAAGGTTTAGCTCAGGCTTTGGATCTGCTGGCGAAAATTCATCAAAAGACCTACCCTGCTTCTGAACGCGGGGTAGGTCTTTTCTTTTGATAGAGAGCGACGATTTGCCGGATCATCTGACCCAGTAGGTGACCAAGTGAGTCATTTTGGCGGCTGCCCTGGGCTAGGTCGACTAAGATGCAGCCCGATCCGGCGATTAGTCCGGCTGAACCTAGGGTGAAGAGGATCAAGGAGATGATGATTAGACTGTCGAAGTTGAAGAGCGATCGCAGGCTCAATGCCAGCAGACTAACGCCGAAGACAATCAGCGCTAAATGCAGCATCAGCATCCCCACGTGGCTCCACTGATATTGATAGTTGAGCTGGAGTCGATAGTCTCTCACCCGTTTGAGGTTGGCTTTGATATCAGCTTTGCTGAGATCTGGTTTGTTTAGATCCGGCGAGAGGCCGATGTCTTGAGGCGAATGGGTGAGCTGTTGATAGCGCGATTTTATCTGATGTAGCTGCTGCAATAGCGTATTTTGGCGCAGCCATGCGCCACCTAGCAAGCCAGCCGAGAGCAGCATCATCAATGCTGAATTGAGAATGAGCAAGATAAGCTGATTAGTCTGTTCGATACTCATAGGTCAAAGATACGTTCAGCAAAAAAGAAGGTAGTCCAAATGTACTAAATTATTTTTGCGAGCACAAGTGCAGTGACATCAGCTTTGAATTTCGCAACCACAATGTTTTGATAAATGAAGTGTCCTGCGAGCTAGCCCATGGCTTTTCAATCTAAGCGATCGCGCATCTTCCTGTTTTTCCTCATTGGTTTTGGCCTGGCCCTGGTAGCGGCGCTGGTGAAAAGTGCGATCGCCTGGATTGCCGATATTTACCTCTACTCCTTGCCTTGGGTCGGCGGCTTTCTGCGCAGCGTCGAACTAGCCGAACTCTCCAACCTCTTCGCCTTTGCCCTGCTAGGCGGCGGTATCGGCTCTGCCACCTACTTCCTACCCCGCCGCTGGAACCACAAAGCCAAACTCGCCCTACTCATTTTTCTGAGCCCCTTTGTCTTCAGTGCCAGCTACCTCACCCAGCAAAACCTTTGGATCAGAAAAGTCGCTGCCAGTGCCGATATCACCTACCAACAAGCCAGAGACATCACCAACCGCTTTCTAGAGCGTGAAACCGGTAACCAAGGCTACTTTGGCTACTTCCCCTTCAGTACTCGTCTATCCGACTTACCCATTCAGCGCGATATCCTAGACTCCGATCTAGCCGAAACTCCCAACGATTTACTCATCGAAGAACTAGCCAGCTACGACGATCCTGTTGCAGACGCCATGGCCTTCATCTTCAAGCGAGTCGGCTGGTTCATCCGCTTCATGTACGTCACTATTGCCGCATTGACCGGTCTAATCTACTACTTCAAAGGCTGCGACTGGGCCGAAGACACCCATCAACGCATCGCCAACGGCTCACCCACCGCCAGCAAATCCAAAGCGCCTTGATTGACCCCGCCCCCACCCCAACGTCAGCCGCCCGCACACCTGCCTTGAGCGTGATGGTCTTAGCCGGTGGCCGCAGCCGCCGCATGGGAAAAGACAAAGCGCTTTTGCCAATGGAAAACGGCCAGCCCCTGCTGCTAAAAACCGTCCAGTCCGCTCAATCACTGACTCCAAACGTCATCATCGTCACCCCCTGGCCCGCCAAATATCAGGCGTTGCTACCAGACACCGTCACCTTCGTCGAAGAACCCCTGCCACCTGCCAACCCATCCGCGCCCGTCGTCTCAGCTGGACCACTCAGTGGGTTTGCACACGGATGGCAAGCCATATCCTCGGACTGGTGCCTCCTCCTAGCCTGCGACCTGCCCTATCTAGACCCTGCCGTCATGCAGCGCTGGTGGACCTGGCTCCAAGCAGAATCAACCACAGAAACTCCAGCCAACCAAACCGACGACTCCCCCACTCCGATGGCTTCGCTCACCCCAGGCAAAAAAGGCTGGGAACCCCTATGCGGCTACTATCATCGCCACTGTCTACCCTCACTTATTCAACAGGTAGACAGCGGCCAAAAGTCTTTCCAACCATGGCTATCAAAAATCCCTATCCTCCCCTATCAGTCAGTCCCCAAACGTATGCTGTTCAACTGCAACACCCTCGCTGACTGGGCAACCGTAAGCCCCCCTTCCCTCGGAGGCTGAGCGCAGTCGAAGCCCTCCATTCTCCACTTGCGAAGTAACGTTACGAGATATGAGTTTTTCTGTTCTCAAACGCCGTTCAGACCACAAACGCAGGCTCTTTTTTATCCCTTTATCCTGGCCAAAGCCTTTTGGATTGGCACTTTGGTTGAATATTAAGCTGTGTAATGTTTTTCTCAGGCGATCCCGTACGGCGTCCCTCGCTCCTCTATGATTGAACAATAATTATTTGCAGCTGTTTACAAAAGTCTGGAGATTCAAGCGTGGCTCTTCCGTTATTGACCTATCCCCCCAAAAGTCAGAACCAGCGGGTTGAGGGATATACCGTACCAGGTGATGACCAGCCCACCATCTATAGTGCTGAAGCTCTGCTCGAGTACAGCGAAATGACTGAGCTGATCAACGCGGCTTATCGTCAAATCTTTTTCTATTGCTTCGAGGCTGATAAAGAGCCCTGCCTAGAGTCGCAGCTTCGCAACAGTCAGATCACTGTGCGTGACTTCATCCGAGGGCTGATGCTCTCTGATACGTTCTTGCGCAACTACTATGCCAAGAACAGCAACTACCGCTTTGTAGAGCAGTGCATTCAGCGGGCCTTGGGCCGCGATCCTTACAACGAGCGTGAGAAGATCGCCTGGTCTATCAAGATTGGTACAAAGGGTGTTGAAGGCTTCATTGATGAGTTGCTAGACAGCGACGAGTACATGGAGAACTTTGGCTACGATATCGTGCCTTACTATCGTCGTCGAATATTGCCTGGTCGCGAGATTGGACAGCGTCCTTTTGACATCAAGTCTCCTCGTTACGATGAGTACTACCGCAACATCTTGGGCTTCCCTCAGCTCATCTGGCAGGAAGAAGTTCGCCGCTTCAAGCCTCAAGAGCAGAAAGCCAGCGCTGGTAATCCTTCTCTGTACTTGGATATGGCTCGCAGTGTCAATCCAAAGGCTGCGCAGGCTCCTCGTACGAATCTCTCTTCTATCAACATTGGGGCGACTGTGCCCTTTCGCAAGCTAGGCGTTCCTGTTGGTCCTAATTCTCAGAGCTAACTCCGGGATCTCAACAGAGCGATAGACGCTTGCCAGTCCTTTCCTCAAAAGGTTATAGGCCGAGATGGGTTTTCCCCGTCTCGGTTTTTTTTTGTGAAGTAGGTTTTGCTTCTGCTTTTGGAGGCTGAAATGGCGTGATATAGCAAGCCGCTGATGCATTGGCGGCTTGCTATGCGCTTAGCGCTTTACAGAATAAGGGCTACCACTTCTAGTCATGGTTTGAGCTAAGCGCGGATTGCTATAGTCTCTACACAGGATTACGGATAACTACTTTTATTATTTGACGGCTTATGGAAAAGGAACTGGCTCAGTTTAGGCTCGAGGATGGGACGGCTTTTTTGGTTGAAGTCGATCAGCCGCCTGCTGTGAGGGGTAGCAGTGTTCAGCGGGTAGCGGTGCCGAGAATAAATCAGATGGTCTATGAAGCGAATCAAACGCTAGAAGAGGCGCTAAATCAGGTGAGGCCGGTAATTTCTACGGTGGCTGCGCGGCTGAAGTCTGGGCTGACGACGCCTGCGGATGAGGTAAAGGTGACGTTTGGCCTGAAGCTGAGTGCGGCGGCGGGGGGTGGTGTTTCCACCGCCGGAGGTGCTGAATTTTCAAAAGGGGGAGCTGATTGAGTCTGATCGATCGGTGAATGACGATGGCGAGGCTGATGACCATGCGATCGCGCAGCTAGAACTTGTGCGCTTTGGGCAGACGGTTGAGCAAAGGCACGTACCATTTGATCAAATCGTAGGTCTTTTGAATCATCGGCAGTTCACTTGGCATATTTTGAAGGGTGATAGCTTTAAAGGCTTTAAGACCTATCAGCATCAAAGACATTTGCACAGAAAAAACGTTCAGACGCTTTGCTGCATAGTTTTCATATGCTCCTGAACGATTTTCTCAAGCATCCCCACAGTTTTTTTGAGCGCCTGCATAATTTTCCCAGGCTCCTTTAGGACTTTCATAAGTGCCTGAACGATCTTTTTGATCTTCTCGATAGTTTTTGCGAGCTGTGCGATCGCTTTTCGAAGCGCCTGAACAGTTTTCACAGGCTGCTGAAAGATTTTTCTGTAAAAAGGCTGATATGGCAGAGCGCGGATTCATAGCCGCCCTTCGACTCCGCTCAGGGCTCGGTTGCCGATTACTCCCGCTGGCTGAGCGCAGTCGAAGCCACAACCCACCAGCTCACCCCTTGACTCAATTCCAAAATCCGCCTATCTTCATTAGCTAAGGCTGTGACATCGCGCACAGTCCCTACTCAGAACTCAACTGGCTGAAGCACGATCGGCAGGTGCGACAACACCCGCCGAATCGCTAACTCCCAAACTGAATGAGCAGTCTGGCAGCTAAGGCACAATGTACCTTAGCTACCCCGATTTGCATACATCTTGTGGGGTAGCTGACGTTCATTTGAGTTCTGGTTTCCTGCTCAAACTCATCTCGTGGAGACCAGATCTCATGTTTATACCCACTGCGGGCGCTGCGGCGTCCACCCTTTCCGTTGCGTCTACTTCTGTTGAATCTAGCTCTGTTGCGCCTACCCAGTCCGAACCCGCCGTCCCCGTCCCCTGTGCGCCTATCGCCCAGCGTCAGCACGTCCGGCATTTGCTATTTGGCACCCTGCCCACTGTGCAAGCCACCATTCGGCTACTGCATCAGCTAGGCTACGCCGAAGTCAACGACTGGAGCCGCCCAATTTCCACCGGCAGACCCAACGAAGTGATGGCGATTTTGACCAAGCGAGTCGTGACGGAGTAAAGGCAGATAAAACCGGGCCAGTCAGTTTGGTAGGGCAACCGAAGACTTGACTGGCCCACCAAAAGAATGAAAACTACGGCGACTCTACCTATGGTGACGGCCCGAAAGGTGAGTATCGAAAGGAAACCACGCCTGTAGACCACTTTGGTATTGCCAATGGTTTTGGTTTATGTGACATGCATGGCAATGTGTGGGAATGGTGCGAAGACCACTATGGCGAGTACAACCAAACGCCTACAGACGGCAATGCTTTTGTGACTGAAAAGGAAGACGCGAATCGTGTCCAGCGCGGCGGTTCTTGGACCACCAATCTTAGGTATTGCCGCTCCGCGTACCGTATTTCCTGTACGCCCGTTGGTCGTATCAAAATTAACGGTTTTCGGATTTGTTGTTCGGCCCCCAGGACTTAATTGCCCTTTACCTTTCTCGTCCTTTTACCTCTCTTCACGCGCAGCGCGATCGCGATTTTTTCAGTGCGAAGTCACATAGGCAAGCACCGTATTCATGCCTGACTCAAAAGGTCAGCAAGATGCTTCAAAATCCTTAGAACCTGTCTCAAGAGCCTTGATACATTAGTGCCAGATCCGAACCAGCCTTCTCTTCAAGAGATCAGCGCAAAAGTCAAATCTGTTCGCCAAGAACTGTGGACAAAAACCGAAGCGTGAATTGATTAGCCTTGGCGCGATCGCAACTGATCTAACAGCGTCTCCCACCTTTTCGGCAAAGGTGCTTCTGCCGACACCTCCGCCTGCGTCACGGGATGGCTCAGCGTCAGCCGAAACGCATGTAGCGCCTGTCCTGGCAGCTTCGCCCCTGGAAACTTCCCCGATCCATACTCCGGATCGCCCACTATCGGCAAACCCAGATAAGTACTGTGAACCCGAATCTGATGCGTCCGCCCCGTCTCTAGCTGGAAATGCATCAGCGTATAGTTGCCTATTCGCTCAACAGTTTTCCAGTGCGTCACCGCACTCCGCCCGCCTGCTTCCACCGGCAGAATCGACATCTTCTTTCGATGCTTGGGATGGCGACCAATCGGCTGATCCACCGTCCCTTGCTCTACTTTCGGCGCACCGTTGACAATACCCAGATATTCACGCCGAGCCGTCTTCGCCTGAATCTGCGCCTGCAAACTCTGCAACGCTAGCGCCGTCTTCGCCACCACCATTGCGCCCGTCGTGTTCTTGTCCAATCGGTGAACAATCCCGGGCCGCTGCACACCGCCGACGCCCGTCAGCTGCTCACCACAGTGAAACAGCAGCGCATGAACCAGCGTCCCGGTCGCATGACCCGGTGCAGGATGAACCACCATACCCGCAGGCTTATTAATAATCAGCAGCAGATCGTCTTCATAGAGAATGTCGAGCGGAATATCTTCGGGCGTCAGCTCGTAGGGCGCAGCCTCTGGAATCGTCAGCGTAATGCGATCGCCCGCTCCAACCAGTTCTTTCTTGCGATCGCACACCTGCCCATTCACCAGCACGGCCCCCTGTGCAATCAGTTGCTGCACCCGATTGCGAGAAAGCTCCCCGTTGTCCGCCAGCCACCGGTCTAACCGCTCCGATACCCCAGCCTCAACCGTCTGCTCCATACCCAATTCCCCCCTTTAAGCCTTCAGCGCCTCCCAATGCTCGCCATTCACAGGCGAAGCCGGAGCCAACAGCGGCTGCAATTCCACTACTCTGCCGATTACTGCGATCGCTGGCGCTTCAAATTCAGTCTGCGCCACCTGCTCTACAATATCGCCCAGCGTCCCGATCAGCTGTTCCTGCTCGGGCCGAGTTCCCCAGCGTATCAGAGCAACTGCGGTCGTTTCTGGCAAACCCGCTTTGATCAATGACCGTGTAATGTTCGGTAGATTGTGGACGCCCATATAGACAACGATAGTTTCTGACGACTGTGCGATCGCGCTCCAGTTCACGTCCGGTCGATATTTCCCCGCCGACTCATGCCCAGTCACAAACGTTACCGAAGAGCTGTAGCCTCGATGCGTCACCGGAATCCCTGCGTACGCAGGCGCAGCAATCCCCGCCGTAATCCCCGGCACCACCTCAACCGGCACCCCCGCCGCCATCAGCGCCGCCATCTCCTCACCGCCCCGACCAAATACAAACGGATCGCCCCCCTTCAGGCGCACCACCACCGCCTGCTCATTAGCCTTTTGCAGCAGCACCTGCGTAATCTGTGCCTGAGACATTGAATGTCGGCCCCGCCGCTTGCCCGCATGAATCCGCTCGGCCTGGGGATTAATCCAGTTCAAAATCGGCTCGCTCACCAGCGCGTCATACACCACCACATCAGCGCACTCGATCAGCGTTTTTGCCTTCACTGTCATCAGCCCCGGATCGCCCGGACCCGCGCCGACTAAATAGACCTTGCCTATCAGTGGCCGTACCGGCAGACATTCTATCTGGGCCGTCGTGCGTGGCGTAGCACTCGAAGCAGAAAAATTAAAAGACATAAGCAGCAGTAGCGTGGTGGAGGCCAGGCATCATTCAAGCAAATTTACCCAGAGTAAGTTGCCATCTGCGATACGCCTCACATAGCATCCATTCTCCTTTAATTTTGCTATGGGCCGATCAAATCGACCACTAAATCGGCCACCTCGTCAGTGGCTCCTAAGGTAGGTAATAGCCGGAACTGCACCTTTGGAAAGCGTTCGGCAAGTTCTTCTGTGCGGTGGGCGATCGCATCGGTAATCCCCCCCGAAAACAAAAAATAAGGCAAGATCGTCAGCCGCTGACAGCCCTCCTGCATCAGCTCAATCACCTGCGACTCAATATCCGGCGGCGTCGCCCAATAAGCCACCTTCGTATTAATTTGCTTAGCTAGTCCTTGAATGGCCTTGTTCCCCTTCTTCCGACGGCTGCCATGAGCCACTAGCAAAGACCCCTCAGTCTCCACCGAAGTCAGCCGATTTTCCAACACCCGAGAGATATCCTCATGACTGCCCAAATGCGGACACAGCGTCAGCCGCAAACAACCCTTGAGCATTTCCTTGGCCGCCTCAATTTCCTTCGGGATATCCTCCATCACATGCACCCCAGACATCAGAAAGACCGGCAGCAGCTTCAGCTCCTTCACCCCCGCCGCCTTCAGCCGTCGCCCAAACTCATAAATCTGCTCACTCAGAGGCCGCGTCGCCAATTCCAAGCAAGCCGTCCCGACAATCACCTCCGAGCTCACCTGAATCGCCTTGTCCAATCGAGGCCTAGTTAATAAAGACGTTGTACCCAGTGAGAAAGCCGCAGGTGGCCGCTCCAGACGCGACCTGTCAGGCTGAAAATTATCAGAATTTTCACGTCTCAAGGCCGTTTCCAGCTGGGAGCGAACTAAGTCCGCCAGTCGATTCATCGCCTCTTGAGGGCGAGGGTCACGGCTGCCGTGCGAGACGAGTAAGTATGCAGTTGAAGCGACTACTGGTTTCAAAGCAAACCTCTAGTGTATGTGTAAATGCCTAGATCTATTGATATCGACTTTTTGAAGATGTGGCTCATAACTGTAAATTATTAAAGATTTGATTCACAAAGTGGTGTATCAGAAGTTGCATTTCTCTGCCTTTTACGCCGATCACTTCAGATCACCCAGATGAGGAGAAAGTCTTCCAAGAGTGGAGTTTGATCAAAAAGCGATGCTATACTAAGAACCGGTTATGGCGAGCGTGGCCAAGTGGTTAAGGCAGTGGATTGTGATTCCACCATTCGCGGGTTCAAGTCCCGTCGTTCGCCCTCTTTTTCTTGATGCTTAATTATTGACGCCCTAAAGAGTGACTGAAGAGCGACTGAGAAAGTTGGCCTATAGTCTTAGGGCTGGCTTCGACTAGTTACCGCTTTGGCCAGAGTATGCTTTTGCTGGCAAAAACTTCTCAGATGTTCTTGTTCATCTGTCGCTGTCGTTTTCTTTCTCGGAGGCGATCGCGCTTCTCTTCAGTCAATGCTCCGACGCAATGCGGACAGGACACTTCACTTTCATAGCTAGTGGATTGCCGATCGGCTGTAGAGACAGGATGTCCGCAGGCATAGCACATGGCATAGGTGCCCGGCTCAAGGCCGTGCCCGATAGCGACGCGCTCATCAAAGACAAAACATTCGCCTTCCCACAGGCTTTCTGCTTTTGGCACTTCTTCTAGATATTTTAGAATGCCACCTTTGAGATGATAGACCTCTTCAAAGCCCTGAGCGAGCATGTAGGAAGATGCTTTCTCGCAGCGAATGCCGCCCGTACAAAACATGGCAACTTTCTTGTTCTTTTTGGGATCTAAATTCTCTTTTACATAGTTGGGAAATTCGTTAAAAACTTCTGTCTGAGGATTTTTGGCGCTCTGAAAGGTTCCCATGCCGACTTCGTAGTCGTTGCGCGTGTCGATGACGGTGACTTCTGGATCAGCAACAATCTTATTCCAGTCTTTTGGAGAGATGTAGGTTCCGACTTGCTGCGTAGGGCTGACCTCTGGAATGCCGATAGTGACGATTTCTTTTTTGAGACGGACTTTGAGCTTTTCAAAAGGGGGCGCTGCTGCGAGCGACTCCTTGATGTCAATATCGACTAGGCGGGGGTCAGACTGAAGATGAGCCAGGGCAGTATCAATGCCTTGACGGGTTCCAGCGATGGTACCGTTGATACCTTCTGCCGCAAGCAAAATGGTGCCTTTGACGCTTTCGCTTTGGCAGATCTCTTTGAGTGGCTGCTGAAGATCTGCATAGTCAGGGAGCGCTACGAACTTATAAAAGGTGACTACGGTTACAGGCATGTCGGCAATCGGCTCGGTCGCAGAATAGATATCTCTTTGGTCAGTTTCTATTTTGCCATCAACACAGCTTTGGCGGCGCGATGTAGCAGTGAATGGCGATAAATTAGGGCGTTCATGTCGTCGCCATAGCCGCCGCCGATGACGCAGGCGACCGGATAGCCAGCACTGTAGCAGGCCTGTAGGACGGTGCGATCGCGCTCAAACACGCCCTCATCTGTCAGCGCCAGTTTTCCTAGCCGATCGTCTTTGTGGACATCCACGCCCGCATCGTACAAAACCAAATCAGGATTGACCTGGGTGAGTAGGGAGGGAAGGTGCGATCGCAGCACATCCAAATACACCGCATCTCCCGTGTTCTCATCGAGCGGCACATCCAAATCGCTCTGCTGCTTGCGACTTGGAAAGTTGATCTCGCAGTGCATCGAGAACGTAAAGACGGTGGGATCTCCTTTGAAAATAAAAGCATTGCCGTCTCCCTGATGCACATCTAAGTCAATGATCAAGGCCCTGCGGATCAGGTTTTGAGACTGTAGGACTCTAATCGAGATGGCGAGATCGTTGAAGATGCAAAAGCCCGAGCCATAGTTCGGGAAAGGCATGGTGAGTGCCGCCCGCTGTATTGCAGGCGATGCCGTGATGCAAGGCTAATTTTGCTGTCAATATAGTGCCACCTACCGCAGTGCAGGTTCTCTGGACCAAGCCTGGGCTCCAGGGCAGGCCAATACGTCTTTGGGCTTTGGCCTCTAGGGTGCCGCTGCAATAGGCCCGGACATAGTCAGTCGTATGCACTAGCTCTATCCAGTCGGTAGGAGGAGCGCCAGGTTGGTAGAGCTGATCTTCTGTGATGACACGATCGCGCACTAGCAAATCCCGCAAAAGCTGAAACTTCGGCATTGGGAAGCGATGGCCAGCTGGCAAAGGCGTCACATAGGCCGGATGATAGACAACGGGGAAACTGGTCACGGCGTATGTAAAAAGGTTGATGCTTTAGTTTTAATAGTGGATAGCCGTTGTTGAATGGCTAAAGAGACGTTGTTGATTCCGATGACGTAGCATCAGCCGAAAGTACCGGTAGCGCAAAGATTAAATGAATTATGATCATTATACGGCTCTTCTCAAAATACTCATGACTCAAACCACTGCCATCGAAAAACTAACACGAAGCGCAGTAGCAGCACGGTTTTCGCTTCAGCCGTCTACTGACGCCCCTCTCTTTATAGAGAGTTAGAACAAACTTTGAGCATCGTCAAAAAGCTTGCAGACACGGCTGCACAGCTAGTTTAGAGAAATCAGCTAAGGTTCTACATGCTAGATACAGGTTCTTTCTATGGCTCTCGATCTCCCTCGTTTCTATCGCGCTGCGAACCCTAGTCGCCCTTTGAAGGTGGCTCAGATGGAAGATCGTCGCTATTACGTTGATTTTTCTTCTGTGCGCGGTGGCGATATTGTCAGCGAGATCGGACGGACAATTGTACAGCTTTCCCCTGCCGATCCGACGACGCAGCTGTTTACTGGACACATTGGCTGCGGCAAGTCGACAGAGCTGTTTCGGCTGAAGGGCGGGCTAGAACAACAGAATTTTCACGTGGTGTATTTTGAGTCCGATCGAGATTTGGAAATGGCAGACGTGGACATTAGCGATATTTTGCTGATGATCGCCCATCAGGTGACAGAGAGCCTAGAAGCAGAAGGAATTCGACTGCGCCCGACCAAGCTAGAGACGCTGTTTCGCAACTTGTTAGAGACATTGCGATCGCCTATGGACATCAGCGATGTCAGTTTTTCTGTGGGCGTGGCGGCAATTACAGCTAGGGCAAAAGAGAGCCCCGAAATGCGCAGTCAGCTCAGACAGTATTTGGAGCCCAGAACAAAGAGCATTATCGATTCAATTAACAGTGAGATTTTGGCGGCGGCAACTCAGCAGCTACGGGCAAAAGGAAAGCAGGGGCTGGTGGTGATTGCTGATAATTTGGATCGAATCGATCCGATCAGCCGAGCGGATGGTCGCAGCCAGTCGGAGTATCTGTTTGTCGATCGAGGTGAGCAGCTAAAGCGGCTAGACTGCCATGTGGTGTATACGATTCCGCTAGCGCTGATTTTTTCTGATGATCTGCCTAGGCTGTCGAATCGGTTTGGCATTGCGCCGAAGCTGCTGTCGATGGTGCCAGTGACAACGCGCACGGGTGAGCCGTTTCCCAGGGGGCGGCAGCTGCTGCAACAGATGGTGCTGGCGCGGGCTTTTCCAACGGTTTTGGCGCGCGATCGCTGGCAAAAAATCGACATTGTCTTCGATTCACCGGACACGCTCAACCGTCTAGCCACCATCAGCGGCGGTCACATGCGTAACCTGATGCGGCTACTCTATGGCTGTTTGCAAAAAGGCGATCCGCCAATCACTAGAGCCACACTAGAATCGGTCATCCGAGATGAGTGCGATGCGTTAGTGGGCCTGATTGACGCTGAAGAATGGCAGCTGTTGTTCACTGCGATCAGTGACGACGACGATCAGGGCAACGAGGCTTATAATCCGCTGCTGAGAAGTCTGTTCTTGTACGAGTATAGAGACAGTGAGGGGCGATGGTTTGGGCTAAATCCTATTTTGGCTGAGACCAAGAAGTACAGACAGTGGCAGGCGAATCGCTAGGTTATTATTCATGGAGCAACAGCCCGGTCAATTGTCAGACAGCTGGGGGCCACCCTTAAGCAGTATTGACTCAGACAGTATTGAACATAACGCAGAAGCGCTCAACAACCTACGCCGCGCCGTGGTACTAGGCCAGGGACAGTTCTCTTTGATTTTGGCTCGGGCGAACTATCGACGATTGCGCCAGCTACTCTTAGCCGAGCTTAGTACGGATCTGGATCTCAATATTGTGTCGCTGCCACCGAATGCGACTAATTTGCGAGATGCGATCGCAAAAGGAATGGCCGAGAGCACCGTCGAACAGTCTCAATGGCAGACTAGTAAGAAGAACAAAGCGCTGACTGTCATTGATATAGAAGAAATTGAGACTGCTCTGTTCCGTGCCGATCGCTCAGCCGATCAGCCGATCGATCGATCCTCTGGCCTGCTGAAGTTATTGAAAGCAGCCAATTTAGGGCGAGACGAGTTACTCAAGCGCTTTCCGTATCCAGTTGTGCTCTGGGTAAATGACACCGTGCTCGGGCAAATGAATCGCTACGCACCTGATCTAAAGAGCTTTGCAGCAACGCCGATTCGATTTGACTATCCACTCGGTTCGCTGGTGAAGGTTTTATCAGCGCAGGCTGACGACACGTTTAGTCAAATCCTAGAGAGCGACACGGTTTCGTTGTGGCCAGGCCACTTGCCGCTGAGTGCTAGGGTGAGCGAACCGATTGCGGCTAGAGAGCTGATGTTTGCGATCGCGCAAATCACTCAGATTCCCGCAGAACACGAACAGTTCGTCAGCCTCGATCTCCTAGCCGATCTGCTGTTCTTGCAAGGGCGTAGCCTACATCGTCGACGGGCCCTAGAAAAAGCAAGAGAACATTACGAAAAGAGCCTGCTGCACTGGCAGGGCAAGCTGGCTCAAGATGAATCTGACCCTCTTGACCCAGGCAAGCAAACAGGCGAGCAAACAGGCGAGCAAACAGACAGTCAACAAGAGCAACGAAAAGATCGAGCAGCAGTGCTGCTGTTTCACTTGGGGCTGTGGTGGCGCGGCTATACGGAGTCGGAGACTAGAGACCGCAACGTTTACAGAACGATTGCCTATGGAAGGGCCCGGCAGTACTTTGAAGCTGTTCTAAGTATTTTTGAGCAGCAGCGGCGTTTGGATAGGGTAGGCAGATTCATTTTGTCTCTAGCAGAGGTGGTGCAAAAGCTGAAAGACTGGGATGAACTGAGTGCGATCGCTCAAAAAGCCATTCCTCTTCACCAAGACCATCCGATCAGACTAGCCCAGGACTATGGCTATCTTGCCGAAGCCCTCCTCGCTCAAAACAACAACCACCCTACCCCAAACGACATTAAATCCGCTCAAAGCTTCGTCCTAAAGTCTTTAGAAATTTCTCAGCCACATAAACTATCTACTGGCATCCAAGATAAAACAGTCCTCCGCTATCAGCGTGGGGGGTACTTCTATCTTTTAGCTAGAACCCATCAGCTAAGAGGGCAAACCGCAACAGCAATAGAACAGTTAGAACGCGCGCTGCAAAATACTAACCCCTACTATAATTTCGTGCTCTATCGACAGATTCTAGATCGGCTGTGGACTCTCTACTTCAGGCACAGACAATATGCCGAAGCCTTTGAAGTCAAGCTAGAACAGCGCCGTATTGAAAGTCTCTTTGGCCTGAGGGCGTTTATCGGCGCAGGCCAAATTCAGCCTGCTTCCGTGATTTCAAACTCTCTTTCAAATGCTCAAACTGCTACAGATCTCTCTGCCGCTATCAAAGCTTCTGGGCGGGCTCAAGATATCGGCGCATTAGTCGAGCGATTGGCTCAGCCGCGCTACCCGATTGTGGTGATTCATGGACAGTCAGGCGTGGGGAAGAGTTCTATTTTGCGAGCAGGATTGATGCCCAAACTGCGCAGTCTGACGAGTGAGGGCCGGACAACTTTGCCCATACTTGTTGGTGAATATGGTGATTGGAAGAAACAGATAGAAGCAAGCTTAGACGGAATCAGCTCAGACGGAATCAGCTTGGAAGAAGCCAGTTTGGAAGAAGCCAGTTTGGAAGACGAGCCAGCTGTTGAAACTCCGCTAATCAACGCTTTGAGGCGGTTCACTCAAAATGAATACAAGCAGGTTGTGCTTATATTCGATCAGTTTGAGGACTTCTTCTACAAATATCCTAATGTTTCTGAACGCAGAAAGCTGTATATTTTTCTGCGAGATTGTTTAGATTTAGCCTACGTAAAAGTTGTGCTCTCACTGCGAGAAGACTTCTTGCATTATCTCTTGGAATGGGACCGCAATGCCGATTTAGAGGTCATTAATAACGATATTCTTAGTAAAGAAATTCGCTACTATTTGGGAAATTTCACGCCAAAGGCGGCTGAGACCCTGATTCATCAGCTGAGCGAGCCTTCAGCCTTTGCTCCTGAACCGGCTTTGGTGGCGGCACTAGTCGACGATCTAGCCGCCCTTACTGGTGAGGTTCGTCCAATTGAGCTACAGGTTGTAGGTGCGCAGCTGCAAAGGCAAAAAATAGAGACGCTCTCAGCGTATAGAGCACTGGGGCGATCGCCTAAAAAACAGCTATTAAACAACTTCTTGGACAACGTCATCCACGACTGCGGGCCCGAAAATCGTACGGTGGCCAATTCTGTTCTCTATCTGCTGAGCGAAGGCGAAAACCGTCCGCTCAAAAGCCTGTCTGAGCTGAGAGAGCCCCTAACGCTAGCTGGAATCGAAAACACGCCGCAGCAATTGAGCCTGGTGCTAGATATTTTTATCGGCTCTGGTCTGGTATTTGAAGTGCCAGAGGTTTCTGGCGCTCGCTATCAGCTTGTGCATGAATACTTAGCTAGCCTAGTGCAAGATCAGCAGCAGGCAAGTTTGATGGAAGTGCTGCGGGTGGAGCGCGATCGCAGAGCGCTAACCGAAGACCAGCTGCAAAAAGCCCTTGCCGCCCAGTCCGAAACGCTAGCTGAGGCTACACTTGCTCGTCAGCAGACTAGAATCGCCGAAATTGATGCGCTGATTTCTGTTTCGCGATCGCGCCGCCTCTGCGGAAACGATATGGAAGCCCTCGCTAAAGCCCTGCAAGCTGCCAGCCAGGTACAGTCCCAAGTCCAATCGCAAGCAAACTCCCTTCTCAAAATGCAGGCGACACTATGTCTGGCAGACGCAGTCTACGGCATTCATGAGAAAAATGTCTTGAGCGGTCATCGCGATTGGATTCTGGCCGTAGACTGTAGCGCCTTCCCCCCCTACCACATCGTCTCTGCGAGTGAAGATGGCACCCTGAAACTGTGGACCCAGCCAGGCAAGCTGATTCGTACTCTAACCGGTCACGACGCAGGTGTGATCGACGTATGCTTTAGTCCGGATGGTCAATATTTAGTCAGCGCCAGCCTAGATCACACCATTCGACTGTGGCAAGCCAATGGAGACTTTGTTCGCACCATAGAATCCCCGCAAGCCAGTGTCACTAGCGTCGGCTTTAATCCTGATGCCTCAATCATCGCAGCGACCTACAGCGATACTACCGTGCGGCTCTGGACACTAGAGGGCGAGCTGATTACGACTCTAGAAGGGCACGAAGACTGGGCCAGAGCCGTAGCATTTAGCCCAGATGGACAGATGCTGGCAACAGGCAGTGAAGATAAAACGGTGCGGCTGTGGAGCTTGGTGGGTGAACTGCTGCATACGCTGCGCAGGCATCGCGGCTGGGTGAGAAGCGTGTCTTTTAGCCCGGATGGAACGATGGTGGCCGCTGCTGGAGATACGAACAGCATTCGACTATGGGGCGTGAATGGACGAAAGCTGAAGACTTTTTACGGACATGAAAACTGGGTCAAGGCAGTGGCGTTCAGTCCCGATGGGCAGCGTCTAGCCTCGGCAAGTGATGACCAGACGATTCGGATATGGGGATTGGATGGGCAGGCGCTAGAGGTATTCAAGCATCGTAGCAATGTGCATAGCGTGGCCTGGAGTGCGGACGGGCGATCGCTCGTCTCTGGAGGCGACGATGACCAGGTGCATATTTGGCAGTTAGAAGGGCCGACGGTGCCGATGTTGCAAGGTTCCAAAGGAGACATCGGCATCGTTTGGAGCGCGCGCTGGCAGCCAGGACAGGGTAGATCGAGGCAGATACTGTCGGTTTCTGGAGACAGTATGTTGAGGCTGTGGGGTGATTCTGGCGATTTGCTGAAGGCGATCGCACTGCCAGATCGAGGAGCACACAGCGTGGACTGGCACCCAGACGGGACTCGATTTGCGCTCGCCTGCGCAGATTATTCTATACAAATCCGGCAGGCTGACGGCGAGATATTGCAGCGTCTGCAAGGCCACGGCGATATGGTTTGGCAGGTGAGATACAGCCCGGATGGTAAGCGATTGGCCTCAGTGAGTAGCGATCGCACCCTGCGCCTGTGGAATCAACAGGGCCAGCCGCTAAAGATACTCAGCGATCATACCAATACGGTCTGGTCGGTCAGCTTTAGCCCGGACGGTCGCTACTTGATCTCTGCAAGTGAGGACAATAGTCTGCGCCTGTGGCACGTTGAAAACGGCCTGCTCCAAACCATCGAAGGGCATACGGGCGGCGTTTGGTGCGCAGGATTTAGTCCTGATGGCAAGCTCGTAGCCTCAGGCGGAGCAGATGGCATGATCTTGCTGTGGTCGGTGCGCCAGCTGGCCTCAGAACAAATTCGGCTGGCACCAAGACCGATACCCCTACGAGGCCATAGAGACTGGGTACGAAGCCTGAGATTTAGCCCAAACGGAGAGTTTCTCGCCTCTGGCAGTGACGATGGCACCGTAAGACTGTGGCCAGTGCTGCCTGAAGCTTTCCAAAAGCCCATACAAAAGCCCATACAAAAGCCCATACAAAAGCCTAGTGAAATCGGAGAATTGCTGCCGCCGCTGCTAGGTCACAAGGGAGTGGTATGGGACGTAGACTTTGATGCGAGCGGCGAGCAGCTGCTATCGGCGGGCGCTGACGGCACCATTAGACTCTGGAATTTGCAGCTAGCCTCTTTGCAGCGTCAGGGAATTGACTGGCTATCGGACTGGCTGCTGGCTCGGCCCCAGCTCCGGCATTTGCTCGACCAGAAAACGACTGCCAAGAGCAGCGATGCCAGAAAGTAAAACCTCTATCAGTCGTAAGGAAGAACCTAGATTCCAGCTCGGGTTGTCCGGCTTCCAAATTGGGTTTGGGGTGGTGAAATACCAGAAACTGTTGATCAACATAGCAAAGACAAAACCCGACAGCAGCGCTCCTAGAAGCAGACGCTTTTTGGCTTGGGGACTGAGCTGCTGAATTTGTTTTAGAGCGAGAGGAACTACTGCCAGAAAAACAAATCCTGTAGCGTGAAAGACGCTGACTAGCGGCAAAAGCGCAACGATGCACCACAACGCAATGACGATGTTCTTCTTAGCGCTTTCAGACCGGTTTTTTGGGAAGTCGCTAGCAGAAACGACGGTGTGCAGTAGGATCAGACCTGCTATCAGATCAGGCACAATTGCCCAAGCCGCTACTGGCTCCAAATCTGCTCTCAGCGCAACCGTCCAGCACAAGGGCATCAGCATCAATGCAAAGGGTACACCCACAGAACCTCGCAGGCTGCCAGCAAAGGCCCACTGATGAAAGAGAGAGCCCAGCAGCGTACCGGTGCTATTAGAAAGCAAATCGCTAAAATTACTAGCCCGAATAGGTATAAATAGCTGCGTCGTTTCTACAGAAAAGCTCAAAATCAAGCCGATTAAAAGAGAAAACCCATGTGACTTTCTAAACGAGTGCCGGATAACTAGACCAAACGGAGAAAAGAACAGCACATTACTAGTAAAATCTTTCGGCGTAAACTCCCACTTCCAATGCTCAGCGGAGACATATGGCTGAAACTGATAAGGATCAAGCGTCAACAGTGCAATCGATAAGATGAGATAGAACAGAATGAAAATATTCCAGTGCCGACTTTGATTCTGACTGTTCTTGACCTGATCTTGTTTTTGCATAGTCTGTTTGACATCACCTAAAAAATGGCGTTGCTATCGGCTAAGCACCATGACAGAAGCCATAGCATATTATCGATACAGTCATCTTCGATTCGATTCTATGTCTTCTGCCGATTTATCTGCCTTTTTGCACACTACGCCGCTAGAAGCTGTCAGCCAGCGCGTGCATAAATCTATCACTGTAGGATCAAAGACCTTTCAAATCGCCTATCCTGGCAATGCGGATGAGCTGCTAGACCATCCTAGTACCCAAACTGCCTTTCATGCTGACCAGTACATGCCTTATTGGGCAGAGCTGTGGCCCTCATCGCAAATGCTCGGTGAGGTGCTGATGGAGCAAACTTGGCCAGACAATCATCGGGCTCTAGAAATTGGCTGTGGCGTTGGTCTAGCTGGAATTGTTGCCCTTTCGCTAGGTATGCACGTTATTTTTAGCGACTATGATGCAACAGCTGTGGACTTTGCAGCGGAAAATGCGATCGCAAACGGCTTTCCCGATTTTGAAAAGCTCCCGCTCGACTGGCGATTTCCCCCTGACTTTCAAGTGCCCCTGCTTCTAGCTGCCGACGTTATCTATGAAGAGCGCAACATAGCGCCGCTAATTTCTTTCATCCAAACCGTACTAGAGCCCGGCGGTATTTGCTTGCTCAGCGATTCCGATCGCTCCACTCGCGGCGGATTTCGCTACGCACTAAAGCAAGCCCAGCTGAAATTTACCCGTCAGCGCGTGAGTGTAGAAGGCTCAGAGAGCCGAGAGGTAATAGGCAGCGTCTACAGGATTTATCGATAGACCTGCCAGTCTCGCCCAACTTTTATCCGGTTGGCATTTACCTGGGCTTACGTTTCCCCGGTGTCATGTTCGCTTCGCTCGGGCCGCCTCAGCAGCCTGAATGCAACAAATGAGAACACCCACAGCATTATCGCCGTAGAAATAACCACGCCAAAATTCGCTTTGAATTCGCTAATGCTGAAAATAGCCGGAGAAGGAATCACGCTATTAGTGCTGGTTACCAGCAGGAAAGTCGCTATGTTATTAGCAGCGTGGACACCTAGTGCTAGCTCTAGACCGTCATCCTTGATCGTGAGCCAGGCTAGGAAAGCACCAATCATGAAATAGTAAACAACTAGGCTGGCAAAGGCATCCCAGCTATCCTGGCTAGTCACTTCTGGATTTGACAGATGCAGCAGCATGAAGAGCAAAGACGGTAAAACAATGGCCATTCCTTTACCCAAACGATAGCCGATCCCTTGCAAGAGATATCCTCTAAAGAACAGCTCTTCTGTCGATGTTTGAAGAGAGGTTAAAAGAACAACGATGGGTAGAAAGCTGAAAAAAGCTGCTGGTCGAAAGCTCAGTGTGAATTCCTGAGGAGAAAGCACGTAGCTGACGACTATTTGTATAACAATCAGTAGAAAGTAGACGGTAAATCCTTGGCCAATACGCCTCCAGCTGATTCTGTTGGTAGGAGCAATTAAACTTCTAAAGGATCGCCGATGAAGAAATCGCAGCGATAGGTAAATGCCTAGTAGAAAGAAAGGAAATGCAAGATTGTAGACGACATAGAGAGCTAAAGGAGAAACCCCCACGATCAGCGGCTGGCCAGCCGCTACCGCTTCCGGTGGTAGCACTTTAGTATTCGGATTGTTGTCGTTAGCAACATAGGCCACAAACAAAGCTAATGTTAGTGTACCGCCGCAAACAAAAAGAGAAAGCGTGAAAATAGAACCTACCAGGTACCGCCACCAGTTGTTTCTACCCTGGCGGGCGATCTGAATATAAGCGTTGGACATGAAAAATTTGGCACTTAGATGAGTTGAGATCTTAACTGCGACACGTCCCTTGACTCAGTATGCTACCCGAAAGAGGAACATTTTTTGTCAATATGTACGTAAATACACCCAAGCTTCAGCAAAGCAATATCTATCGGTTTACATCTAATAAGGGTTGCAAGTATTGTCCTGCATTGATTTTCTTGAAAATAGGAGCGCTACAAGCTTTGGACAATAGGTGTAGTATTTTATACGCTTTCGTATAGGCCGCTAGCGACTACTTTTTAACTGTCGTCGCTCGTATATAGTTTTTCCAAGATACATACTCTACGAGTAGGCAAAGTCTATGAGCCCGCAAGTCGCTTTGAGCCCGCAAGTCGCTTTGCCCGTTGTTTCACCAGGGGTTTAAGCCAGTTTTTCACACCTCGGCAAAGTGGTTAACTAATGTACGCACGCAAAAAAAGCCTATCCGGACAAAAATAAACCAAAGATAGGACCAGGTCGGCACTAGCCAGGTCTCGTTCTAATTCGTATGATCGATTTGAGTCGCTATGTCAGTAAGCCTGCATAACCGCAGGTGCGTTAAAGGTCTGACTAGGATTGGATCTCGATCGCTCGGTCAAGAAAGAATCGTAGGGCAAACACTCAACCGTTCAATGAGCAGGCCAGAGCAAGCAGCTAACTATCCTCATCGATTTGTTTATCGCAATTCTCGGGGCAAGATCGCAGCGAGAGTTTATCCAGCGTCCGAGCATGCATTCGTAAGGCTTATATTGTTTTCTGAGATTATATGAATTTCTAGTGAATTCTTCGGATTACTACGAAGAACCACGGGACACTCTGGTAGCATCGAACAAGCATACATAGGCTTATAAGGGCTCGTGGCGCAGGCCTTTGCGGAGCGATAATCATGCAAAAAAGCTAGCTCTCCTACCCTTGTTGTCTCGCAATACTCGTTGTCTCGCAATACTCGCAATATCAGAGCTCTCTTGAATGTTAGACCAAAGGAATTAGCTAAGAACAGTGTTTAGCATTCTGCCTGCTAAAGTATATTTAACTACTTCTAAAGAGTTTAATCTGCGCTCGATCTGCTATCGTTTCATCTGCTATCGTTTCAAACCATGAGGCCAGAACCGTTGTAGGAGGCATCACACTTGTTTTATGAAAAGGATATTTGTTGTCGGCTGTCCGCGCTCAGGGACGACTTTATTACAGAGCCTTTTGGCTTCCAACTCATCCGTCATTTCTTTCCCAGAATCACATTTCTTCACGGCGCTGTTCGAGAGACGAAAGCTGCTGCGAAAAAAACTACGAATTGCCTCGATACATTCAAGACCTAACCTTAAAGAATTCGTATCCGAGATTGGCTGCGAAGAAATGAAAGTATATTTACCTTGGTATGCGCTATCCCTTCATCAGCATACTGAGGCATTTGTCCGAGTGCTGGATAAGACCGCTAGTGAGCAGGGGAAAACTGCTTGGATCGAGAAGACACCTGACCATATTAGATTTGTTGATTTCATAGAGTCAAGTATCGACAACCCGCTATTTATCCACATTGTGCGAAATGGTGCTGATGTGGTAGCGTCTCTAGCTGACGTAACGCAAAGATATCCAGAGGTTTGGGACGGACCATGGGACATTGATCGATGTTTGCGTAAGTGGATAAGGTGCGCGGAGGCCACTTCTAGACACATCAGCAAACCCAACCATCACCTGGTGAAGTACGAATCGCTGGTTGATAGCCCCAGCTCTACAATTGAGCGAGTTAGCAACTTCGTAGATATTGAGTTTGACCTAGCCTCAGTGCTAGATCGAGAAGCTGACGCAGAAAACATTGTTTTACAGAGCGAACCTTGGAAAGCTGAATCCACTAAATCCATATACAATACGCAAGGTAGTAAATTTTATAAGCTCTTCGATAAAACCGAGCAAGCCTACATTCTAGAAGAAATTGCAAGAGCGAACTTGGGTAGTTTTGATGCTGTACATATTTAGATATTCCGCATGTCCCTCTCGGAAACAGAGTGACTCCTAGTGATATTGAAAGTGCGCTTGTAGTGCTTGCCTCGAGTAGCTGCTAAAGAGCGTAGTAGACTAGCGCGCTAGCGCATAGGTTCTGCCTACTATCTGAATAGTGAGCGATCATTAACAATACTCTACGCATATATTGTTGCTTTTAATAGTTTCTTGTAAGGCAGCGTTGATTGTTGTATTCAGCGAGTTTTGATATGTGTGACTATAGTAATGCTTTTTGTTTTTCCCTTTCGATCTGTAGATCTTGAATTCTTTCTAAGGTGCCTTCGGGAATTGCAGAGATTAGCTGACGGGTATAGTCTCGACGTGGCCGCTGGTAGATTTCTTCAGCGGGGCCAATTTCTTCTATGCGACCTTCGTTCATTACCATGATGCGATCGCTCATAAACTTCACCACGCCCAGGTCATGCGAGATAAAGATATACGTCAGCTTGAACTCTTCTTGCAGCTCTTTCAACAGATTTAGCACCTGGGCCTGCACCGACACATCTAATGCCGACACCGACTCATCGCAGACAATAAACTTTGGACTCAGCGCCAGCGCTCGTGCGATACAGACCCGCTGCCTCTGTCCACCAGAAAATTCGTGAGGAAAGCGGTTGAGGCAGCTTGGGTCTAGTCCGACTCGCTCTAGCAGGTACTCTACGCGTTCTCTAAGATTCTTGCGACGGCGGATCACCCCGTGAATCTTCAAGGGCTCAGCGATCGCATCGCCAATACTCATCCTCGGATTCAAAGAGCTATACGGATCTTGGAAAATCACCTGCATTTCGCGGCGTCGCTTGCGCATTTGTCCGCCCCGCAACTGCGTCAGCTCTCGCCCTTCGAACCACACCTTGCCGTCCATCGGCCTGATCAGCTGTAATAGCGATCGGCCCAGAGTCGTCTTCCCGCAGCCAGATTCTCCGACCAGACCAAAAGTTTCCCCTTGATAGACCTTGAACGAAACGTCATCTACCGCCATCACGTAGCGTTCAATCCGACCAAAGACGCCCTGTACGGGGTAGCCAACTTTCAAGTTCTCTACGGTGATCAAAGGTCCCTTGTCTTCGAGTTCGTTTAGCCGAATCTGCATTTCGCGTGGGCTGATTTCTCGCACAGGGGGAAGCCCGGTTCCATAGTCGTCTTGGGGTTTGGCCTGGATGATGCGATCGCCCTCCGGTCCGACCACTTCTTCCATATAGTCTGAGACAGTAGGCAGATGACGCAGCCGCTGACTGGGCTGCGGACGACAGGCTAATAGCCCCTTTGTATAGGGGTGCTGCGGATCCTTGAAAATATTCAAAACCGCGCCCGTCTCGACAATATTGCCCTGGTACATCACCGCCACCCGATCGGCAATTTCAGCGATGATACCGAGATCGTGAGTGATAAAAACCATCGACATGCCCCGGCGATCGCGCAGCTCTCGTAACAGATCTAAAATCGTCGACTGCACGGTGACATCGAGCGCGGTCGTCGGCTCATCGGCAATTAGCAAAGACGGATTCGATGAGAGCGCCATCGCAATCATCAGGCGCTGAATTTGACCGCCCGAAAGCTGATGCGGAAAGCGATCTAGCATTGCCCCTTGACGACGCTTGACCTCTCGATTGATGACGGTGGCGCTGTCGCTATCGAGCTCCACACGAATCTGCTCATATAGCTGGACCTCAAGAGGGAGCAGACGCACTTCTATGAGCTGTGCGATCGCCTGTTCACGCGCCGCTCGCTTAGAGATTCTCTGATGCTGGCGGATAGCCTCTATCAGCTGAAAGCCGCAGGTATAGACCGGGTTGAGCGAACTCATCGGTTCTTGAAAGATCATAGCGATCTGGCCGCCCCGATAGTGCCGCAGCTGCCGCTTGGGAATCTGCTGAAGATCGACAATGGGCCGATCGTCCGGCTGAAAAATGACGCGACCGCTGGCAACTTTTCCTGGCGGCGTAGGGACTAGACCCATCACGGCCAAGGCAGTCACAGACTTACCAGAACCCGATTCGCCGACGATGCCAATAGTCTGACCGCGCTCTAGCTGAAACGAGATATCATTGACTGCTCGAACGCTGCCACCGCCCTGCTCCTCTGCTAACGCAAACTCAACAGTTAGACCTTGAACATCTAAGATGGTGTCACTCATAGGGGCAATGCAGTTCTAGTAGCTGATCGGTCACAATTGGCCTCAGTCATGATTGGCTCAATCGCAATTTCCCAGCATCATATCTTGGAAATGAGGAATGATGAATGGTGAAGACTAATTTCGCTGACTTGTTTGCGCGTTTCTCTCGTGGCTTTTAATGAATGAGCATCCGCTCATCCGATGTCTTTTTCCATGCTTCAACTTGCGGTTATTGTTCTTATCATCATCTTGGGCTCTGCGGTTTGCTCTGCGACTGAGACTGCTCTACTCTCGATTCCACTGCTGCGAGTAAAGCAGCTAGCACAAGCTAGTCCTAGTCCCGGTGCGATCGCTTTGCTGGGCATTCGTCAGCACGTCACTCGACCGGTTGCCACGATTGTCGTTCTCAACAACATATTCAATATTGTCGGCAGCATTATAGTAGGTCGAATGGCGGCCAACGTATTTAGTAATACTGGCCTTGGTGTCTTTTCGGCGGCACTGACGTTCGCCATTATTGTGTTTGCCGAAATCTTGCCCAAGACAGTAGGCGAGCGCTACGCAGAAGGGATTAGTCTAGCAGTGGCCATCCCGGTGCGTGGCATCACTGTTATCTTTACGCCCTTGATTTGGCTACTAGAAAGAATTACCGCGCCTTTGACCAAAGGCCATAAACGGCCTATCACCAACGAATCTGAAATCAGGCTGCTAACTATCTTGGGCTATCAGGAAGGGCTGATCGAAGATGACGAAGCTGAAATGATCGATCGAGTCTTTCGGCTAAATGACCTGATGGCCGCAGACATCATGACCCCTAGAGTTGCGATCACCTTTATTCCTGGCTCCGCCATCTTGAAAGAGATCCAAGATGAAATCATTGGATCTCAGCACACCCGCATTCTAGTCATCGAAGAAGACCTCGATCACGTCATTGGCGTTGCCCTCAAAGCAGAGCTACTAGCTGCCCTAGTTCAAGGGCACGGAGACGTCGCCATCAGGAGTATCATGCGCGAAGTTCACTACGTCCCAGACACCGAACGCACAGACCGCCTGATCAAAACCTTTCAGTCCTTACGTGAGCACCTGATGGTCGTGGTTGACGAATACGGCGGCGTCTCAGGCGTCGTCACCCTAGAAGACACCCTAGAAGTCATCACTGGCGAAATCGTCGATGAAACCGACCGCAATGTAGACTTGCAGGCCCTAGCCAGACAAAGGCAAAAGCGGATTCTTCGTCGCAGCGGCTTTCGCAAACCCACGCGCACCCCACCGCCCCAGCTTCCCACCTCCTGACGGATAAAGATCCCCGCGTCTTTCGCCTCTGCCCATGTCACCCACCCGACGAAATCTTCTTCTCCTTCTCGGCTGGAGCGCTCTGATGATCGCCAGCAGCCAGACGCACCCTAGCTTCATGGCTCACGATGAGGGCAACTATGCGTTAGAAAGTCGCTTCATGCTGGAGTCGGGCAAGTGGCTAGGACGACAGACTTGGGGCAACGTGCTTTACACCCACGGCATTTTGCTGAACTGGCTGATCATGCTGAGCTATCAGCTATTTGATCTGCCGACTCTCAGTGCGGATTGGGCCGTGCGGATAGCTCGGCTACCGACGATCATCGCCTGTTTGCTAGCGGTGGCGCTGACCTATGACATTGGTGAACAGATTTTTGCGCGGCAGCGATGGCGCTATGCCGTTAATGCTGGTCAGCTGGGGCTACTGTCTGGGCTGCTGATTATGGTGTTTTCGCTGTGGAATCAGTTCAGCCACTTGGCGACACAGGACATCATGCTTGTGAGTGTGGAGCTGACGGCGATCTGGGCCTTGCTGAAGGCGGAACAGCAGCAGACGGAGATAAACCAGACAGGAGAGAGCCAGGCAGAAGAAAGCCAGGCATCAAACAAACGTCTAGCGTTTGGCTTTCTGGCGGGCGCGATGTTTGGCATTGGTTTTTTGATTAAGACGTTTATGGTGGCGCTACCGGCGATCGCCCTTCTGCCGTACCTAATTTTTGAGCGCCGTCGCCATCGCCATCTGACCAACTGGGGGATCTACGTTGGGTTAGTCGTTGGCTTTGTGCCGACCGTTTTATGGCTAGGCTTCAGCGTGGCTGAGTACGGCTCTTGGGTGCTAGGTGCAATATTTGGCAAGATTGGCGAGCTCAGCGATCATCCGTATCATGCAGATGGCGGACCGCTTTACTATCTCTGGAATATTCCGGTAAATATATTTCCCTGGGCGCTGTTTTCGCTGATTGGAGCGGTGATGGTGCTGCGACAGCCTGGATTCTGGAGCAGACTGTTTTCGCTGCAAAAGCAGCAGACGGCTTATCCGCATCGATGGCTGCTGCTATATCCGTTTATTTTGGCGGCGCTGCTACAGTCGTTTACCACCAAGACGCCTTATTACACGCTACAGCTACATCCTTTTATGGCCTGGTTTGCGGCGATCGCACTTCACCAGATCGCTACGCAATCCATCCGCTGGCCCCGTCGTCTGCTCAGCTATAGTTTTTCAGCCTCGGGTTTGATTTTGAGCGGGGTTGCGATCGCCAGTCTCGTGATCCCCAGCGATTTCCTCACAGACATTCGAGCCTATGCGCCCTTGGGCTTAGTGTTGGGCTTGGGCTGGGCCTTGCTGCCCGTTTTCATGTCGCAGCCGCAAAGATGGCTGGCGACTTGGTTACTGCCGGCCTGGTTGATGCTGGCGATGGCCGGTATTACTGGCTTTTTGGGAAACTACAGCGCCGAGCTCAAAGCAGCGGCCACAACCGATCCGGTAGCCTCGCTAGTGCGAGATACCCCAGTGGATTTTGTGATCAATCCCAAACAGCCCCCGGCGCTGTACAAGGATTTGGTTATCTTGGCCGTTCATACCCCTCACATTGGCAAGCTCAATCCGCCGATTGCAGACATTCCGGCAGGCACCTACGTGTGGGTGAGCAAAGACAAGGAAGTATATAGAAGCGAGCAGTTGACGCCCATGCAGTCCCACACGCCTGACACTCAATCGGCAATTCTAGTCGCTGACAGCTATGAAACCGTAATAGAGCTAGAAAACTGGCGTCTCATTCGGAGGTAAAATTTTACACCTGTCTGATTTTCTATCTACCGTTTTTCTTACTTTTAACCGCCCGTGCCTCAGACCCTTGCACCGCCCGTCCATCCCCACAGCGCCCACAAGCAGCTGATACTGGACCACTTCAACCGGATCGCGCCAGAACTGGACCGCTGGCACAGCATCAATCACTACTACTATCAAGATTTGGCGCGGCTGCATCGGTTCTTGGTCCCGGCGGGCGCTCGGGTGCTGGCGATTGGCTGTGGGCCGGGAGATTTACTAGCAGCGACTGAGCCTAGCGTCGGCGTCGGCGTTGATATTTCGCCTGTGACGGTCAACATAGCCCAGCGAAATTATCCAGGGCTACGATTCTATTGTGCGGACGTGGAGACGCTGACGCCTGAAAAAATTGGCTACGCGGCGGACGGTCCAGTAGAGGGCTTTATTGACGAGCCGCAGACATTTGACTATATTATCTGCGCTAATTCAGCCAGCTATTTTAGCGATGTGCAGACGGTATTCAATCGCCTGAAGCCCTTTTGTACGGCGCAGACTCGGCTGATCATTACCTTTCACAATTATCTGTGGGAGCCGATATTGAAGCTGGGCGAGGCGATCGGCCAGCGCTGTCCGCAGCCGCAGCAAAACTGGCTCTCGATGGATGATGTGGCGAATCTGCTGGCGATTACAGGCTATATTCCGCTGAAGCGCGGACGGCGGTTTTTGATACCCAGACAGGTGCTGGGCCTGTCCTATTTGCTCAATCGCTATGTTGCGCCGCTGCCGATCGTGAAGCATCTTTGTCTGACGAACTTTATGGTGGCTCGCCCTGATTTTCGCGGTGTGCCTGAGGCGGAACTGCGTGCTGGTGGAAAGGGGAAGAACAGCCAAGCTGTTCGGTGGTGATTCCGGCGCGGAATGAGGCGGGGAATATTGAAAGTGCGATCGCCCGGATGCCCCAGCTCGGCTCCCACACAGAAATCATCTTTGTAGAAGGTCACTCCACCGACCAGAGCTGGGAAGCGATTAGCCAAATGAAGCGCCACTATCGCGGACCGTTTACGATCAAAGCCTTTCAGCAGACGGGGAAAGGGAAGGCGGATGCGGTGCGACTGGGTTTTGCTGAGTCAACCGGGGATGTGCTGATGATTTTGGATGCGGATTTGACCGTGCCGCCGGAGGATTTGCCGCACTTTTTTGATGCGATCGCCTCTGGTCAAGGCGAATTTATCAACGGCTCGCGTCTGCTCTATCCCCGCAGCAAAAAAGCCATGCCCTGGCTAAATACCCTGGCGAACAAAACCTTCGCCCTGATGTTCTCTTTCCTATTAGAACAATCGCTCAAAGACACCCTGTGCGGCACGAAGGTACTCTGGCGAAAAGACTACGAACGCCTCGCCGCCGGGCGCAGCTACTTTGGCGACTTCGATCCTTTTGGCGACTTCGATCTGCTCTTTGGCGCGGCTAAACTAAACCTGCACCTAGTCGAAGTGCCGATCCGCTATCAACCCCGCACCTACGGCAGCTCAAATATCGCCCATGTCAAAGAAGGACTAGTGCTGCTGCGTATGTGTGCCTACGCCTCTCGCAAACTGAAATTTATTTAATCTACTCGTAGAGACGATGCTATCGCCAATTGATTAATAAAGTTCTAGACAGCTAAGAATGGAACTGCTCAAGAGTTCTCTAATCGCTTCTTGTCCAGAACGAATCAACGCTTCAACTTTGCTGGTTGGTGCATTGCCGCATCGCAGCCACAGTACTTTGGGGGGAGAGCCATACAACCGGCTTCTCTCAACAAAGTCTACATCCTGGGTCACAATACAGAAGTTGTTTGCTTTAGCGAACTCCCAGATTTTAGTATCTGGTTTTTCTGCTAGCCCGTGAAGTTGCACATGGCTAGCGTCAGGAAAGATATCAACTAACCGGTTGACCAGTTTTCTACTCAAATTTTGGTCGAATAGCAGCTTCAAGCAACACTCACCGAAGCGACTAAACGATGTTCGCGATCGGCTGCGAACTCTAAGCAAGCTAGGATATCTGCCTCTGTTAGCTCGGGAAAGTCATCGATAATTTCAGCGTTGGACATGCCAGCTGCTAACCAACCCAAAACGTCATAGACCGTAATTCGCATTCGGCGGATACAGGGCTTGCCACCACGTTTATCTGGCTCGATAGTAATAATGTCACGGTAGCTCATAATCCGCACAAGGCATTTACATATGCTTGATTCTAGGGCATGAGAACATCTTTTTTTCGGTTCCTATCGCGCTATAGACTACGAAAACAACTTCAGATGTGTATCTACGCCTCACGCAAACTGAAGTTTATTTGAGCACGGTTAACAGCTAACACGTCGGAGCAATTGTCATGTCTATGCGCGCCTTGCTCTTTCTGCTTTCGCTGATTGTGTATGGTCTGGCACAAGCCCTACCTTGCCTCAGTTTTATCGCTATACCGACGGAGTTAGCACTCGAAGAAATCAATGCTGGCAACATGAGTCTTGATACATTCGATAAGACTCCTATCACTATGAACGGATTGAAGCTGACAACCTACGGGGCGCTGGCGCTGCTGCTATTCTGGCAAATTGCGGCGGTCGGCTGGCTGGCTAATCCGATCTACTGGTGTGCTGCGGTGTTGTTTAGCCGTCGGCAGTATAGGAGTGCTGCGATCGCAGCCGTTCTGTCTGTCATTGTGGGTGGCATCGGGACTTACTTAGCGTTCTACTACCCTCTTCCTGCAGGAAGTACGCCCTATTCTAGTCTTGCTTTGCAGCAGATGCGACCGGGCTTTTGGCTGTGGCTGACTGCCCCGGTTATGCTTGCGCTCTCTTCTATTTTCTGTTTGGTTCGTCCAACAGGCTGAAGAGCTTTGTATCTCTATATCGGATACCTTGCTGCGCCCAAGCTACGACAGTAGAGACTTAGCTCGGTCTAAGGCAATTCTGACTTGCTCAAAACCAGTGCCACCTGCGCTGTTGCGAGCTGAGACCACTTGGGCCGGAGCGATCGCATCATAGATATCCGACTCAAACTTCGGATGCAGCGCCTGCCACTCTTCCATACTCAAATCCTTCAGCAGCTTCCCCGCCGCCAAAGAAGTCTTCACCACCTTGCCCACTAGGTTATATGCCTCTCGAAAAGGCACCCCCTTCGCCGCCAGATAATCAGCCACATCTGTCGCATTAGAAAAGTCTTCGGCCACAGCTTGATTTAATCTTTCTGTGCGAAACGTAATGCCTTCTTGCAGCAAAATTGTCATTGCCTGCAAGCAGCCAGACACCGTCGCGACCGTGTCAAAAATCGCCTCCTTATCTTCCTGCAAATCCTTGTTATAGGCCAAAGGCAACCCCTTCATCATCACCAGCAGCCCCTGCAAATGGCCAAAGGTGCGTCCGGTTTTGCCCCGCACTAGCTCAGGCACATCCGGATTCTTCTTCTGCGGCATGATGCTTGATCCGGTCGAGCAGGTGTCGCCTAGCGTCACAAAGCGAAATTCTTCCGAGGCCCAAAAGATAATCTCTTCTGACAAGCGAGAGAGATGCACCATGATAATGCTCGCAGCGCTGGCAAATTCGATCGCAAAGTCGCGATCGCTCACCCCGTCCAAACTATTGTGGTAAATATCATCAAAGCCTAACAACTCAGCCGAATACGCCCGGTCAATTGGAAACGTTGTCCCCGCCAGTGCGCCACAGCCCAAAGGCGAAATATTCACCCGTTTGAGCACATCGCCGAGCCGCTCCCAGTCGCGCTGCGTCATCTCAAAATACGCCAGCAGATGATGCGCCAGGCTCAACGGCTGAGCCCTTTGCAGATGGGTATAGCCTGGAATCAGCGTTTCTACATGTACGCTCGCCAGCTCAAAAATTGTCTGTTGAAAGGCCTTGATCTGTTCGCGAATCTGCTCAATCTCGCCGCGCAGATACAGCCGCAGGTCGGTCCCTACCTGGTCGTTTCTAGATCTGGCCGTGTGCAGCTTCTTGCCACCATCACCTACCAGCTCAATCAAACGATGCTCCACCGCAAAGTGGACATCTTCTTCATCAACGCCCGGATTGAACTCGCCTCGACGATATTCGCCTCGAATCGTCTCTAGCCCAGACACAATCTGCTCACGCTCGGCTTCTGAAAGGATGCCGACTTTGGCAAGCATTTTGGCATGGGCAACCGAGCCGGTTAAATCACATTCTAAGAGCTTGATATCAAAGCCGATACTGGCATTGAACTGGGCGATCGCCGGATGCAACGCCGACTCAAATCGCTGACTCCAGGTCTGCCGAGTGCCTTGTTGCTCAGAACCTTGTTGCTCAGAACCTTGTTGCTCAGAACCTTGTTGCTCAGTACCTTGCTGCTGTGCTCCCTTTCCCTGCGACCCTACCGGCTGACTACCCACGCTCGCCCTGCTCCTACTGTTGTGAAATCAATCCACCATACAGTAGCAGCTAAATCGTCGCAGCTAACCCTCAACCATAAGAGGAAAAAGACTTAAAACCATAGCCGATCACCAGACCAATCAACAGTGCCCACAGCTGGCCCGACTCGTAGAAGCCCTTCAGCATTACCCCAGTATCACCGAGCAAATCTTGATCAAAATATTGAGCCACAATCGGCACAGTAACAGTAGCAGGCGTCTCAAACTGAGCTAGATAAAAAGAGGAAGATTCCATCATTGACCGCATCGTTAGAACGTTGAGTAGCGCTCCTAACGTACCCATCTTGCCGAATTCCTAAGACAGATTAGGCGTAGACAGCTGTCGAAACTCAGCAGGCTGCGTAATTCTCATCACGACTAGCGTAGTGTCGTCCTCTGCCTCTTGCTCACTCCCGATAAAGCGCTGCAGCATGTTAAATAGATACTGCAAAATCTCATTTGAATTCGTCAAGTTGCGGCAAGCCCAGCGAAAAGAATCAATTAGATTTTCTTCATCGAAGCGGCGGCCATCGCGGTCGGCGGCTTCGGTAAAGCCATCAGTGTAGTAAATCACTGTATCTCCCGGCTGCAACTGCACCTGATTTTCTTGATAGTGCGTGTCCATATCCAAGCCCAGCAGCATACCATCGGCATCCAAACGTACGACCTGACCCGTCGCAGCCTGCCATAGCAGAGGTGGGTTATGGGCTGCGTTGCCGTAATGCAGTACCTGCGTTAGCGGATCGTACTGCGCACAAAAGAGCGTGACAAATCGGTTCGAGCTTTCTAAATCAGTGCGCATCACCCAGTTCAGATGCTGCAAAAGGTGCGCAGGAGAATGACTGTTCAGCACTTCAGCGCGTAGCATGCCGCGCAGCATAGTCATCATTAGCCCGGCAGGAACACCCTTGCCCATCACATCGCCAATTGCAAAATTCCAGGGTTTTTCCTGAGAGGCGGGTGCGTCGGGTTCTCTTAGCTGGTCATAGGTCGTCGGAATAAAGTCGTAATAGTCGCCGCCTACTTTATTCGCGGTCTGACATCTGGCGGCGAGATCGACCCCTTCGATTTTCGGGCACTGGCGTGGCAGCAACTGCGCCTGAATTTCGGCTCCTAGCTCTAGTTCTCTATCTAGCCGCTCTTTATGTCTGAGCTCGTGGGTCAGCTTGTTGTTTTCTATGGCAACGGCAGTTTGGTCAGCCACTAGGCGGATGAGCTTTTCTCTTGTATCGCTCCAGGTGTAGTCGCCTTCTTGGCTAAAAACATATAGCCTGCCACGCTCGACATTTTGAACGATGATAGCGGTGCCAAAGATTTGAAAGTCTGCGCCTAGATAGCGACCTGCGTAGCGATCTAACGAAAGCATCGCCGCACTTGTCAGCGCACTCAATCCGGCATCGACAGCACCTAAAGCCGGAGCCGTAACTATCTGCCTAGTAGCCATTTCTAGGGCCAGACGGACGCTGTTGCAATCATCACTGCCTGAACAGTGCAATTGCTCTAATCGCAGATGGCCGTTGGGTTGACACATCACTAGAGCACCGCCAGACGCATCGGTAACGCGGCTAGCAATCATCGGAATCAGTTCTAAAAATTGACTGAGGTTGTTAAGACTACGCAGAGCAAACCCTAGCGAACCTAGCAGATCTTGAATTTTGTGCTGCTCTCGCTGCAGCCTCGCAACCAGTTCCTTCAGGGCGTAGACAGAGGTGCCGTTAGTCACACCTGTCATACCAGCCATCCCGCCAGCCAGCCCATTGGGTATACCACCAGGGACTGCTGGCTCAACAGGTGAGCTAGTGGAAGAATTGGTAGGCGATCCCATCGCAGCACGACGAGCGCCCGTTGCTGGCGAATTGAAAGGTGGGGTTTGCCTCGGTTGCATAGCAAAGGATGAATGATCTGAGGTAGAGCAAAATGCCAAAAGTAGCCATCACGATAGCACTTATCAAGCAATAGTCAAGGTGCAAATATAAAGAATGATTCTTTGCGAATAGAAATCAGGAGAGCATTGATAAAATCTGCTGTCTCTAGGCAAAATGAACTGTCTACTACGGTACTTTTCGGTTGTTTCAAATGAGCTAGTCGCCACTCATGACTAATTTAGCTAACCGATTTTGATGTCTTTGCTTAAGCGCTAGGTTATTACAGTCTGAGCATTTCGGAACAAAATTCAGTAGCTTTGGATATTAAATTTGTTTGCTTTGGGTAAATCAGCAGAGGACGCTCGATCAAAATCAGACGCACCCCTAGTTCAGCTGCGATCGCCCGCTTCACAGCTTCACCTCCTGCTACACCAGACGCCTTGGCCACGACGGTAGAGATTTCCCACTGCTGCCAGAGTGCCCTTTCTAAGGCCGTCGAAACGGGTGGTCTGATCGCTACAATCTCTTGGGCTGCGAATCCAGCCGCTAGCACCGCCGCGATCGCTTCGACAGAAGGCAGCACCCGGGCGAATAGCTGCGATTCTTGACGCAGACAGGCAAGACTAGGTGCAAACTGTGACAGCTGTCGATAGCCTAAGGTAAACAGCACCCGCTGGCGCTGCAAGATATCGCTCTCTAGCAGCGTCTTGATTGACTTTACAGAAGTAATTGTTTTGTCTGTAGCTGCCCTATTCAGGCGGGATGGGGGGTGAATTTCGTGCCGCTCGTAGCGGAGGTATGCGATCGCCTCTCGCCCATCAACTCTCTGATCGACACGCTGATCGACAAATGATCGCTCAGCGATTGCGATCGCCAGCCGAGAAATCTCACTCGCAAACGGATGGGACGCATCCAAAATGCATCTCACCTGCCAGCGCCGGATAAACGCGTCAACCGACTGCGCCGACAGCTGACCCACCCACACCTCAGCGGTTTGTGGGTACAGTCGCCGCGCCGCCGCTGTCGTCACCGTCACTATATACGGCACATCCGCACTAGAGAGCGCGCTAGCTAACGCCGCGCTTTCGCTCGTACCGCCAATCAACCAGACGCGAGCAGCCATCATCAATGACCAGAAATTTTACGAGCAGCTATCTTACGGCCAGCGTACTTTATATAGGCAAAACAGCTCACCGTCCCGCTGCTTAACGACCTTAGCTCCGACCTGTTTAATCAGCGATCGCCAGTCACTCATGGCTTCCAAAAATACCTCAGCGCCCAGATATGTCTCCAAAATCGCCCAGTTTTCAGCTAGCGGCTGCTCGGCATCCACCACATCAAACACCAAAAAACCACCTGGCTTCAGTAGCGGCCTCACCGCCTCCATCACCGCCTGCCAATAATCCATCGGGTAGTAGCAGCTAAAGCCAGTCGCAATCACCATATCAAAGCTTTCAGGTGGATAGTCAAGCTGATGAGCTGCTCCCTGCTTTACACCTTGAAACAGCTTAGAATCTAGCTGCGGCCCTCGCTGATGCAGCGTTTTGATCGCAAACTCACTCACATCTTGGCCGTAAAACCGAGCCTGCCAAGCCTTCCACTCATAGATCAAAAAGCTAAACCCACAGCCCAAATCCAAGCAGTGCTGATTCTTCTTAGGCTTGGCAATCTGCCAAAACGGAGAAGCCACCCGAGAATTGAGCGAACCCGCTGCCCAATCGCGAAAAACCGGCATCGCCTCGACCTCTTCAGGCAAGTCAAAAGGCTTTCCCTTATATTCCGCATCAAATCGATTGGCCACCGCGCTAATCATCGGTAGCCATGAGACACTCTTAGGCTTTAACACATCACCAAGCGCTGTTCCCATCGAAGCAGATTGGACCGCATTCTTCTTGGATTTAGCCATTTTCCTCAGCGTTAGCCGTATCGGCCATAAGGGATTGCCTGACTACTTTTAGAAAGCTGCTTTTAGAGATTAAGAACCTTTGAGCGCCTTGGAAAAGTTCTTGCGATACGACTGATTAGAAGCCAACAGAACAGGCCACATCAGGGTCAAGAAGACCCTTCTTTCTGTGAAGTTAGTACGGTTGAAGCCGCTCCAAAATCGCCAGCCGCCGACTAGATAAACACCTAGCAAAACAATTGTCAGTAACCCGCCCATTGAACCCTCCGCAATTTCTAAATTAGGTTAGTCGTTTGCCACCTATCATAGCGCTGACGAAATCAGGATAATCAGAAGACCTACTTAAAATCGCGATCTTCCGAGCGATACAGGCTTTCCGGCACTCCTATAGAATGTACTTGTCTGCCTTTTGACTCAGTAAGGATCTCTTCTCCGTATCAGCTTCAGGTGTCAGCGCTGTAATTTGTTTGAACTGGCTTGTCTAGACTGGCTTACACGAGACCACGCCTTACACGAGATTAAGGGTTACACGAAATTAAGGCTCGACATAGAGACCATTAATTCTAAGATATTTTTACATCAGGAGAGTAATTATGCGTGCAGTACTTATGGCTGGCGGTTCTGGGACCAGACTCAGACCGCTGACTTGTGATCTACCAAAGCCGATGGTTCCCGTGCTCAACCGGCCCATCGCTGAGCACATCGTCAATCTCCTCAAGCGCTACGACATTACAGAAATTATTGCGACTCTCTTTTATCTGCCCGATGTGATGCGGGATTACTTCCAGGATGGGAAAGACTTTGGCGTACAGATGACCTACGCTGTGGAAGAAGACCAGCCGCTCGGGACCGCAGGCTGCGTCAAAAACGTATCAGAACTATTGGATGACACCTTCTTAGTTATTAGCGGTGACAGCATCACCGACTTTGACTTAGGCAAGGCAATCGAATTTCATAAGGCTAACGGCTCCAAAGCAACTCTAGTACTGACTCGCGTCCCTAATCCAATCGAATTTGGCGTGGTCATTACCGATGAAAATGACAGGATTGTACGTTTCCTAGAGAAGCCTTCCACGAGCGAAATCTTCTCAGACACGGTCAATACAGGCACCTATATTCTAGAGCCTGAAGTCCTTGACTATCTGCCAGCCGACTGTGAGCAAGATTTTTCTAAAGATCTGTTTCCGCTCTTGCTGGAAAAGGGCGAGCCGATGTACGGCTATGTTGCTGACGGCTACTGGTGTGATGTCGGCCATTTGGAGGCTTACCGAGAGGCGCAGTACGATGCCTTAGATGAGAAGGTTCTGATTGACTACGACTATCCAGCTGATTCAAACGGTGTACGCATTGGCAAAAATACGTACATTGATCCTGATGCTAGAATCCACGGACCTGTCTTGATTGGGAATAACTGCCGCATCGGGCCAAGAGCTGTACTAGAGCCTGGTACGGTCATCGGTGACAATGTGACTATCGGCAGCGACGCAGACCTTAAGCGTCCCATTGTTTGGAATGGAGCTGTCATTGGTGAGGATACACATCTGCGCGCCTGTGTGGTCGGCAGGGGAACCCGCGTAGATCGGCGCGCCCATGTGTTGGAGGGAGCGGTTGTCGGTGCGCTATCCACTGTTGGCGAAGAAGCGCAGATCAGTCCTGGCGTTCGCGTGTGGCCTAGCAAGATTATTGAATCTGGGGCGATACTGAATATCAATTTGATCTGGGGCAATACGGCTCAGCGTAATTTGTTTGGGCAGCGTGGCGTAGCTGGTCTGGCGAATATCGACATTACACCCGAGTTTGCTGTGAAGCTAGGAGCGGCCTACGGCTCTACGCTCCGGACAGGATCTTATGTCTCAGTTTCTAGAGATCAGCGCAGCATCTCTAGGATGGCCTCTAGATCGTTGATCGCTGGCCTGATGTCTGTGGGGATCAATATCCAGAACCTGGAGGCAACGTCTATTCCAGTGGCTAGGTACGTGCTGCCAACGCTTAACGTGAGCGGCGGAATTCATGTCAGGTTGCATCCTCAGCGCCCTGACCATCTTTTGATTGAGTTTTTCGACAATAAGGGGATTGATATTCCAAAGAGTAAGGAGAAAAAAATTGAGGGGGCTTACTTTAAAGAGGATCTGAGGCGATCGCAGATTCATGAAATTGGCTCAGTTACCTACCCTAGCCGCGTGGTCGATATCTACACTACCGCCTTTGGTAAGTACCTAAACGCCGAATCGATCCGCCACAGCAAGTCTAAAATCGTAATTGACTATGCCTACGCCGTTTCGGGTGCGGTCTTGCCTCAGCTCTTGGGCCAGCTCGGCTGTGATGCGGTTGTTCTCAACGCCAGCTTGAATCCTACTGCGCCCTCCGTGGCAGAACGAGATGTGATGCTCGGTCAGCTTGGTCAAGTGGTTCAAGCTTTGCAGGCGACCTTTGGCGTACAGATTTCTGCTAACGGTGAGCAGCTTGTGCTAGTCGATGAGGTCGGATCTCCTATTCGAGACGAGCCTTTGACCGCGCTGATGGTTCATATGATCTTGACGGCGCATCCTAGAGGAACCGTTGTCGTTCCTGTACAGGCTTCGGGCGCGATCGAAGAAATTGCCCGTCGTCATGATGGCAAGGTGATCCGCACTAAAGCCAACCCCACTGCGCTAATGGAGGCCTGTCATGCTGAGGAGAACGTCGTCCTGGGCGGCAGCGGTGATATGGGCTTTATCTTTCCTCAACTGCATCCGGGATTCGATGCGATGTTCTGCGTTGCCAAGCTGATTGAGATGCTGCTGATCCAAGAGCGATCGCTCGGTCAAATTTGGGAAGAGCTGCCACGGGTGGTTCACCGGTCGCAGACGATGCGCTGCCCATGGACCATCAAAGGTGCGCTCATGCGCTATCTTGTAGAGACCCATCCGCCAGAGAGTTTGGAGCTGGTTGACGGCGTCAAGATCGTTGATGCTAGCAAGCAGAACTGGGTGTTGATTTTGCCGGATGCCGGTGAGCCGCTAGTTCATATCTTTGCCAATAGCGAAGATCGAGACTGGGTGGACAAGCAGCTGCAAACCTATCGGCAAAAGGTTCAAAACTTTATCGAATCAGAGCAGGGAAGTAAGGAAAGCATCATATGAATAACTGCGTCTTGATGGCAGAAATTGTGCAGGCTCCGCAGCTGCGCTATACCGCTGACAACCAAACGCCAATTGCGGAATTTGTTGTCAAGTTTCCAGGGCTCAAAGAGGGTGATGCGTCTGGGCAGATGAAGGTGGTGGGCTGGGGCAATCTAGCCCAGGAAATTCAGGAGAAATATCGAGAAGGCGATCGCGTCTTGCTAGAAGGCCGTCTGAGTATGAACACGCTAGAAAGGCCCGAAGGCTTCAAAGAAAAACGCGCTGAAATGACAGCTCAGCGCATTAGCCCCATCAGTGAATTGCAGTCAGTCGCCATGGCCGAGCCAACGCCGATTGCCGAGGGTCGATTTGCTAGCGGCACCGCGCCAGCTTCTACGCCTTCAGCGGCGGCTGTCCCGGCAGCGGCGAGCCCAGCCTCGCCCGCTGAACCCGCGCCAGACTATGACGACATTCCGTTCTAGGCTGCTACTCTTCTTTACCGCGAGGCTTCAAACGCCTCGCGGTTTTCGTATATCTCAAATACGCGGTCCATGCTGGTGAGTTCAAACAGCATTTTGACCTGTGGATTGATTGAGCACACGTACATTTCGCACTCTTTAGATCGCACTGTCTTCAGCACAGAGACCAGCGTCCCTAACCCAGAACTATCAACAAAGGTTGTCTCCTTCAAATCCATCAGCAGCACAGTAGAGCCAGCAGAGAGGGCACTATCAACCTGAGCGCGTACCTCTTCCGCTTTAGTTCCGTCTAAAATGCCAGAAGGTGTCAACACTTGAACAGCTGTATCCATATTCACCATACTCACCTGGGTTCTCTAACTGGTATATCAAAGCAAGGATACATGCATACTTTACAAGTCATGTTGTCCATTGCCTTATAAGGCTTTCAGTCGATTTAACTGTTCTCAGCAACATAACAGAAACTATAGTGGTCAGTCTACACTGATTGGCACACTGATTCTAGATTACTCAGACTAGGACAGGGACAAGCTGCCTAGCTGATGGTTCTGACGAATTGTAACCACTAGATCTGTTTGGCTAGCGCGTGTCAAAGGTTCAATGAATAGCTGAGGGTGTAGTGCCCGCCAAAAGTAGGTGACAAAATCGGCAATCTCTTCGCCGCCCAGTCCGCTTTTTCCCGCCTCAATCATTTGCTTTTCGGCCTGCTGCCGCCATTGCTGAGAGAACCGGTAGTCTTCTGGACGCAAAACTATCAAACTATCCAGGTAGTCCCACAGCGGTAAGTACGCTTTGAGTTTACGATTACAGTCGTAGGCGAATAGACGATCGGCTTCAGTATTAATTTGCTCGGGCAGTTCTGTGAGGGCGGAAAATGTGTCCTCTGATATTGGCTCTGCGCCGACACACCAGCCTTCGAACAAGATAATTGTTGGTCTGGGTACTAGCTCAGGCTGGGTGCGATCGCCTTGCCCCCCATTCAGGGATTTATCAAACCGAGGCAGCGACACCCGTTCGCCTGGTGCGGCACTGTCAATCTGAGCAAAGGTGCGTATACCCAGGTCAATATCATGCGTGCCTGGCGGTCCTCTCCAGATAAACCGGGGGTCTTTTTCCTTGAGCTCGCAGCGTTCTGCATAGGTCAGATACAGATCGTCAATCGATAGCACCGCCGCCTGCTGACTCAGTTCGCCCAGCAGCAACTGCAAAACTCTAGACAAGGTTGTTTTGCCAGTTCCCTGCCCACCCAAGATCCCTTGAACAAATAGGTGAGTATTCCGAGCTGCCTGAGCTGTTTGAGTTATCTGAGTCCTCTGAGTCCTCTGAGTCCTCTGAGTCGTCACAAGATCCAATGCTTTACTGCGTTGTGCTCGGTCAATCTTTAGGGCCAGAGGCAGCCATAGTGCCCACATTGTGGCAATCCAGCCTGTCCAGTCACCTAGCAAGGGTAGTTCGACCTCCCCCTGCCATAATTTTTGACCAATAGATTGGAGTAGCAGCGTGCGATCGCTCAATGCTAGAGCCACCGATGACGCATCGAGCTGCCACACAGCAGCGCGAGCAGGCTCCAGCATCCAGTCGCTCACGCGCTGACACTCAGCAGCCGTCGGTTGGTTTCCTTGGCTCCAAGCGATGAGAGTCGGACAGATAGCGTCAGTCATCCTTCACTGAGCGTCGTCAAAATGAGCAAATAGGCTAACGTCTTCGCCCCGACGAGTCGCAGTAACCGTATCTATATAAGAAAATAATGGAGCAGTCGCGGTTGCGACCTGGTCGAAAGCAGGAAATCTGTGGCTAAGCATAGGTGCGATCGCAGGCCAGTCGAGATAGACGTAACCCCGATTGGGTTTGGCGAGCGGGGCGATCGCGGTCTCAAATCGCTCTGATTCAACTAGTGAAACCTTTGATATTGCTTCTGACGCCGCTAGAGCGCTGTTCAGTGCCGCTAGAGAATCTGTAAAAATTTCGTAGCGCCCTTGCTGTAGATGCAGCCCCAAAAGTTCCGTTTCTAATTCACTTCCAGATCGCTGACCGCGCTTATGGGTAATCAACCGGGTCCAAGCTGTTGCCGGTATATCACCCGCCTCGCTGATGAAAATGGGCGAATTGCTATAGCCAGATCTAGCCGCTCGCGCATCTAGCTGCGCAATCCCCATCTGATCTCGTTCAACCACCAAAATCCAATCTTGCGATCGCCCACTGCCCAGTTTACCTAGCGCATACTCTCCTGTAGCCCAGTTCCATTGGGCATCTTCAGATTCGGCTGGTAAAAGCGCAGGTTGTAAGAATGCGGGTAGTACGTCAGCAGATAGCCCAACGGTTGCCAGGGCAGATTTTAGCTCAGACAGATTGTGATCTGCGATCGCAATCTCACTATTCGCTGGCAAAAACTTTAGTGCTTCTACCGTTCCAAATTCGCCCGTTCCAAATTCGCCTGCTTGCTTCAGCTTGTTCTTGGTTGTCTTCTCATCTGTTTGAGAAGATACAGCGTTTGCAATCAGCCCAGTTTTGGCTAATCCGATAGAGACAGCAGTAAAAGACTGATCCGTCTTGGTATCGTTCAGCAAATTTAGATCAAAATAAGCCAGCCCGACCCTCGCCTCAGGCAGGGCAGCGACGGCTCTGCGATAAGCCAAATTCTGAGCTAGGTTCTGCGCAGTTTGAGCAACCTGAATGCTGCGCTGAAGTACGCGGATATCATTCGCCAATAGAATAAACTGGTCGCCGACTAGAGCAGTCGCTTTGATAGCCTGTGGCCGCGCTGATGTGGCAGACAAAATCCGAACCCCGCTGACCTTTTCGCTATTAGGGGCATTCCCAGCTAGTGCCTGCTGCTGCCAGAATCGCTGCAAAAATTCTTTTGCCTGAAGCTGCCGCTCCGGCGCGACTTCGACTGCCACTAAATAGCCGGGCTGTTGGCCATTTAGCGAATCTACATCCAAATCCGCTGACACCAGCGCAAGCGTCACTTCATCCCCTATCCAGGGCTGGATGGTTTGTTCGTAATCTGGCCCTGCTTTATCTAGTCCTGTTCTTTCTAGAAGTCGCCGCTTGAGCTGTTCTATTTCCTGAAGAGTCTGAGGACGCTGCTCTGGCTCTTCTAGCGACTGTACAAAGGCGGCTAGCTGCTCTGGCCGCGTGAGTAGTGAGACTGAAAAAGGTGATTGGCTAGGCACAAACAAAGCGGCAGCGGCGATCGGGCGATCGCTCCCCGCCAACAGAGACAGAGCACTGCTCGCTCTCAGGTAAAAAAAGCCCCCGATCCCAAATAGAATCAGGAGGCACGCGATCGCCAACCATCCCACATAAAGCCGATTCGACCAAAATCCAGAGTCAGATCGACCCGACTCACCGTTTTTTGCAGCAGCGACCATACTCGTCACATCGTTAAACGACTTAGAGTACTAGTTTAGGGTATCTGCGGATGCCAGCCTATTGTCAGCTTGAACGGTGCGCCTGCTAACCCAGGCCACGGCTGCGCCAAACGCCGATCAGCTCACCGTCAATGCTGACCTCTTCAGCGGGATACTCCATCGGGGCGAATCGAGGATTAGCCGGTTGAAGCGTTACTTTACCATCGTCAAAATGATAGTACTTCAAAGTCATCGCCGACTCGACCCTTGCTGCCACAATGGTGCCGTTGCGAATTCGCTTAGGATCTTGCACTCTGCGTAAAATCACGATGTCTCCATCGTCAATCAGCGCCTCTATCATCGAATCGCCCCGCACCCTAAGCGCGAAATCAGTGCCCTGAAAGTCGAGCGCTGCTGGGTCGAATCGCTCTAGCGTCTCATCGGCGTCTAAAGTGTCAGCGAATGTTTCGACGATAGAGCCCGCTGCGATCGCACCAAAAATAGGCACGCCTTGCGTATCCTGCAAAATCCGAATCGTCCGAGCCTGACCCTCTTGCCAGTCGATATAGCCCTTGCGCCGCAAATGGTCTAACCGGCTTTGCACAGGTGCAGGCGACTTTAGATTCATCTCGCGCATCATCTGCCGAATCGAAGGAGAATGGCGATTTTCGCGAATATAGACAACAAGCCAATCGTATAGTTCTTGCTGTGCGTGAGTGAGAGGTTCCATCAGAATTTGCAGACTACCAGCTATCTACTTATAAGAACAACCGTACCAACTCACATCATTTTTGTCCATAGCTGACTTCAATATTTCTGGTAACCGGCATACAGAAGCCATTGGCACAAGTCCAAACACGACTACTGAATAGCGACAAAGCCCGCCTCATTTAGCAATCGCTTGCCATCATCGGTCTGTAAAAGCTGTGCATAGGCTTGACCTGGACCCTCTGAGGCTGAATCGCCTTGACGAACCACCACAAATATTGGGCGAGTCAACGGATAGCTCTGATCTTGGATCGCCTTTAGATTTAGCTGATTGCGCTGAGCCGGGCAGTTTTGCGGCGGTACGTATGGCGATTGATAAGGCGGGACCAGCTCTCTAGGATCAGACCCAATCGGCAATGGAGCTACTGTACACTGACCAATCAATTCAGGGGCGGAGGCATAGTAGACAGCCCCAGGGTTGTCACTCACATACCGTATAGCTGCGGTAGTCGTTGACTGGGACTGTACCGCTGGACCAAACTTCTGACCATTCAAAACCTTATCTTGGAAGTACTGTACCGTTCCTCCTTGATCCGAGCGAGACACGGGCACCACTGCCAGATCAGGTCCTCCAACCTGACGCCAGCTGGTGATTTTACCCGTATAAATATCTGATAGCTGAGACAGCGTCAGTCCTGATAGTGGCAGATCTGGATGAGTGACGACTGCCACCGCTTCCATAGCGACTGGAATCTCTTGCAAGACAATTCCCTGCTGTGTAGCCTGCTGTTTTTCTGATGCATTCACAGGCCGAGACGATTGAGCAAATGATAATTCGCCGTCGATCAGCATCTGAATGCCAATACCCGATCCTGGCGCTTGGTTGGATGACTCAGTGTAGAGCAGAGTGAATCCAGGAAAGCTGCTTTGAATAGCCGGGGTTGCTATCCCGCGAATCGGGGCCCATGTGGTGCTACCGCCATAGCGAAACTGGCCTGTAGGCACGTCAGTTACACCTGCGAAATCCAAACTGGCCATGGGGCCAGCACTCTGCCCTCTAGACTGGTTGTCTCCGGCCTGGTTCGGTTCAGTAGTTTGAGATCCGCCAGAAGTCCCTCCTAGCGAGACCTTATCTTTCAAAAACCAAAATGCGCCGCCAAGAATGGCAACCATCACCACTAACGTAATCACCAGTGCTGGAACTTCACTTTTTGGCTGAGTCATAGGTCACCTGCAAGATCGTAAAAATAAAGCAGCTTAAAGCGGAGCCTCCAAAAAAGGGTCAGTTTCAACCTAAGTCGAAACCAACCCCCTGACCGCAAGCTCGGGCAGATTCCCCGAGCTTTCTGGTCCTAACTATGAACGCTAGTTGCTAGGACTAGCGAATGTACTCTTTGAGAACGCTGTTACGATTCGGATGACGAAGCTTACGTAGTGCCTTGGCCTCGATCTGACGAATTCGCTCACGTGTGACGTTGAAGATCTGGCCGATTTCCTCAAGGGTTTTCATCCGACCATCGTCTAGACCGTAGCGCAGGCGCAATACATCACGCTCACGTGGGCTCAACGTACTGAGTACGCTTTCTAGGTCCTCACGCAGCAAGCTTTTGGACACTTCATCTTCGGGTGTTTCACCGTCGGATTCAATAAAGTCGCCCAGACGAGAATCTTCTTCTTTACCGATAGGTGTTTCGAGCGAGATGGGCAGCTGCGCTGACTTAGCGATGAAGCGCAGTTTCTCGATGGTCATTTCCATGCGAGTGGCGATTTCTTCTTCGGTCGGCTTGCGGCCAAGCTCTTGAGAGAGCAGCTTGGTAGTCTTCTTGATGCGAGAGATAGTCTCGTACAGGTGGACGGGGAGGCGAATGGTGCGGGACTGGTCTGCGATCGCGCGCGTAATCGCCTGACGAATCCACCAGGTGGCATAAGTAGAGAACTTATAGCCTTTCTCATGGTCAAACTTTTCAGCCGCGCGAATTAGACCTAAACTACCTTCTTGAATCAGGTCTTGAAAAGACAGACCTCTATTCATGTACTTCTTAGCGATGGACACAACCAGACGTAGGTTGGACTGAACCATCTTGTCTTTTGCTCTGCGGCCCTGGTGCAGGCGACGGCGGAAGGCTGGCAGCGCCATATCTACCGCGTTTGCCCAATCTGCATCAGTAGGCTCATCGTCTAGCTGGTCGTCAATCTCATCGCGAATGCGCTCTAGCTCTAACAGATCGGCAATCTTGCGGGCCAGCTCAATTTCTTCTTCAGCGCGCAGCAGTCTAATTCGACCAATTTCTTGCAGATACAGGCGGATAGAATCTTCTGTGTAGTGCTTTTTCTTCGTTTGAGCGGTTCGACGACGGGCTTTGCCTTTAGCTGCGCCCCGAGTTGCCTTAGCTTTAGTAGCCGTGCCCTTTTCGTCTGTCGTCTTAGCGGCCCCTTGTTTGGCTGCCGTGCTGATGGCTTCACTTTGCCCGGTCAAGTCGATGGTCACTGATGCTGTTGACTGACTAGTCGCTTTAGCCCCACTGGTGGGCTCTAAAGTCTCAAGTGTGTTGTTAGCCTGGGTCATGCCGCGTTCCTTGCGCTCCTTCTTAGTGAGTAATGTGATTTTCAGGTGTGGTTCCAAAATAGATCGGCTGGTTAACCTGAATCTTTGTCAAACCCTGTGCGTGCAGTGCGTACGGGGTATCTAGTAAATAAGGTATTACTAGCTGCTGCTAATGATGTCGACTCAGCGTTACCTCCATTGCATATGTGCGCTCCCCTGTAAATACAGTTCTTCATGATCGCTTGATATAAAACCGATGCTAGTAACCATATTCTGGGAGAAATACTGAACTCAACTGTTGTGTGTCGGTAAGAATCATCCTGGTCAGCCTGGAAAAACCCTCAAATAGACGATTTCTCCAAGCTCACTCTAAGCTCACAAGAGGCTACCCACTAATCAAAAAAAGTTTAATGGCTACCGTTAAGCCCAGTAGATTGTAACTTTCAAGACAGAAATTAACCACCTATGGTTCCACCGACAGAAAATTAATCAAGTCTTCGTATTTCTACAGTAGTAACACGGACTACTTAAAACGGTATACCGCGAATTAACCTTTTCTGGACGAGAATTATCTATACCAGCGGTAGTTTTCATATCAGTCGAATTACAGAAGATCACTGGACGGCTTATATGATAGCTTGTTGGGCTGTCTGTAAAAAGTTATCAAGCAGGTCAAAGGGAAATAATATAGATAAAAGGGAAGTATCCGTGCTGACGACTGGGTCTTCGCCTCAATTCGTAACGTCGATCAGACAAACTTATGACGTTCATAAGTTATCTGCATTTAATGCTTATTACTTTGACAGTCTCAATTGCCGTCTTAGGAGTGGCTCTGCCACTGTCTAGCTCATGTCGCAGCGTAACGAAGTCACTGCCAAAACATCTCCTAAAACAATTGTTGTCAAGATTGGCACCTCTAGCCTGACTCGTGCGGATACCGGACACTTGGCACTATCGACCCTGGGCAGGTTAGTCGAAACGCTTTGTCTGCTCCAGCGGGCTGGTCATCAAATAATTTTGGTATCTTCGGGTGCGGTCGGTATTGGCTGCGCTCGTCTGGGCATTACCCAGAGGCCAAAGACAATGGCTTTAAAGCAGGCGGTGGCGGCGGTGGGACAAGGTCGACTGATGCGAGTTTACGATGATTTTTTCACCTCGCTAGGACAGCCAATTGCACAGGTATTGCTGACTCGCAGCGACTTGTCTTTGCGATCGCGCTACGTGAACAGCTATCGCACCTTCCGACAGCTCATGCAAATGAGCATCATTCCGATCGTCAACGAAAACGACACCGTTGCTACCGACGAGCTCAAGTTTGGTGACAATGACACCCTTTCCGCTCTGGTTGCGAGCTTAGTCGGTGCTGACTATTTATTTTTGCTCACTGACGTTGACCAGCTTTATTCCGCCGATCCACGCCAGGACCCGACGGCTCAACCGATCAGCCGCGTGCAGCATATCGATCGGCTAGAGGCTAACACTGGCGATGCTGGTAGCAGTTGGGGCACTGGGGGCATGTCCACCAAGATAGAAGCTGCGAAGATCGCTACTGCTGCCGGAACCCATACCGTCATTACGCAGGGACAGACGCCTGAAAACCTGCTCAAAATTTTGCAAGGCGAAGCCGTCGGTACGTTCTTTGAAGCGCAGTCTGGCAAGGCAAAAGCTAGAAAGCGCTGGATCTATGGAAACGTCATTCCCGCCGGTCGGCTCTACCTGGATGGTGGTGCGATCAGGGCTATTCAGACAGCTGGCAAGTCGCTACTGCCAGCGGGCATAACTGAAGTAGAGGGAGAATTTTCTGTACAGGACGCCGTTGTCGTCTGTGATGCGTCGGGGCAAGAAATTGCCAGAGGACTGGTGAACTACAGTGATGAAGACCTGAGAAAGATTTGCGGTCATCAGTCTATAGATATTGCCGACCTGCTAGGTTACAAAGGCGCTGAAACGGTTATTCATCGGGATAACTTAGTACTGAGCGGTTCGTGATTCTGCCGTTTTACGGCCTAACTCTTCTTTTCACCACAGAATTTCTATGGCTACTGTCTCTACGCCTGACACTGCTGACCGTTCAAAGCCTACTGTTTTAGTCACCGGAGGCGCTGGCTATATTGGTGCCCACGCTGTCTTGGCACTAGAAGATGCAGGCTATCAGACGGTAATTTTAGATAGTTTGGAATACGGCCATCAGGAGCTAGCCGAGCGTTATCTGAAGGCCAAGCTCATTGTTGGCAACACGGCAGATAGGGCATTGCTAGACGATATCTTTAGCAGTTACAACGTAGTGGCGGTGATGCATTTTGCTGCCTACATCGCGGTTGGGGAGTCGGTTAGCGAGCCAGCGAAATACTATCGGAATAACGTGTATGGCACGCTAAATCTGCTAGAGGCAATGGTGGCAGCGGACGTTAGGCGACTGGTGTTTTCTTCTACCTGCGCTATCTACGGCCCGCCAAAGACAGTACCTATCCCAGAGGATCATCCGCAAAACCCAATTAGCCCCTATGCGACTAGCAAGCTGATGGTAGAGAAAATGCTGCTTGATTTTCAGTCTGCCTATGGGTTGCAGTCAGTTTGCTTTCGATACTTCAACGCAGCAGGCGCTGATCCGCAGGGACGACTGGGTGAGGATCACAACCCTGAAACGCACTTGATTCCTCTGGTTTTGTTCGCGGCTCTAGGTAAGCGAGAGTCGATTTCTATTTTTGGCAGTGATTATGACACCCGAGACGGTAGCTGCATTCGCGACTATATTCATGTGTCTGATCTAGCAGATGCCCATGTGAAGGGGGTTGAGTACTTGCTAGAAGGGGGCGAAACGTCTTTCTTTAACCTGGGGAATGGCAATGGCTATACGGTCAAAGAGGTGATTGAGACGGCGAGGAAGGTGACGGGAAAAGAGATTGTGGCGGTGCCGTGCGATCGCCGCCCTGGAGATCCGCCGAGTTTGGTGGGGACTAGCGATCGCGCCAAGCAAGTCCTCGGCTGGCAGCCACAGTATCCCGACCTCGAGAACATCATTACCCACGCTTGGCAATGGCATCAAAAACGCCACAGCAGCTAACTACCGTGGCGTTCGTTGTGCATCGACTTCAAGATCAGACTGCAAGAATACGCTTAGGAAGCAGTCGCAACCCCAATCGGACAAGACACGTTTGTGCCGCCTAGTCCGCAGTATCCGCCTGGGTTCTTCGCTAGATACTGCTGGTGATAATCCTCAGCGTAATAGAACTCAGGAGCAGGCAGAATCTCCGTGGTAATTTCGCCGTAGCCAGACTTCTTCAAAGCCTCCTGGTACATCTCCTTGGACTGCTTAGCCGCTTCTAACTGCGCATCGGAATAAGCGTAAATGCCTGAGCGATACTGCGTCCCTTTATCATTACCCTGCTGCATTCCCTGCGTAGGGTTGTGGCTCTCCCAGAACAGCTTCAGCAAAGCGTCATAGCTGATTACCTTTGGATCGAAAACGACCAGCACTACCTCGTTGTGTCCAGTCATCCCAGAGCAAACTTCCCGGTAGGTGGGATTCGGTGTGACACCAGCCGCATAGCCAACAGCGGTGCTGTAGACGCCATCCGCCTGCCAAAACTTGCGCTCCGCGCCCCAAAAGCAGCCCAACCCGAACACAGCGGTTTCCATTCCTTCAGGAAACGGTCCTTGGATTGGATTGCCATTCACATAGTGCTTGTTGACCACTGACATTTCCTTCTCGCGGCCAGGAAGCGTCTCTTTTTCGCTCGGCATTACATCCTTCTTGCCAAGACCCATTCCAAAAAATGCCATGTTGCTATATCCCTAATATTTGAGCAGTTGAGCAGAGATTACTTCTCTACGTAGTTGCCCTTATTTTAGAAGGTCGTATAGGTTTACGCTTTGGATGGCATCCGAACAGCAATGACCGTAGAAACCGACAAAATATTAAGTATGTAGGGGTTGATAGGCGCTCACCTGTAATGATCGAGGAAAATATAAACCCTATCTTCTTCCCTTCTCATTATTTATGGATCGCTTCAGAGTCGAGGTCATTTCAAAAACCCCCAACCCACAGCAGACGATCTATGCAGCAATGCATCAAGATTATGCTGAAGAATTCGTGTGGGACCAGCGCAGTGAGTGGCCCTCAGAAGAAAAAGCAGGAGAGCTAGTCATTCGCAACTTGCTCAAGGGCGGTCGCGGTCACTTTGGCCCGCTAGAGCATCCCCAGATCGTACTGAACTGTGGCTTTTTCCCTCATTCCACGATGCAGCAAATCCGAACTCATCGGGTCGGGCTCAGCTTCGATGTGCAATCTTTTAGATATACTGGGTCGCGAATTTTGGATGTGGTGGATGGAAAGACGGATGTGGAAGATGTGTTTTATCTGCGACCGGTGGGCTCTTATACCGATCGGCAGGGTAAGAAGTATGACTACACAGAAGCCTTGCGTCAAGAGGATCTAGAGTGGTGTGTACAAGGCTGCAAGCGATATAAAACGCGAATTGATCAGGGCTTTTCGGAAGAGCACGCTAGAGGGCTAATTCCGTTTGATGTACGGCAGCACTGGGTGCTTTCTGCTAACGCTAGGTCGCTTATGCATCTACTCGATTTGCGTTGGAAAGCAGATGCCCAGCTAGAGGCGCAGAAACTTTGTGAGGCGATTTGGCCGCAGTTTCAGGCTTGGGTGCCCGCGATCGCACAGTGGTACGAAGACAACCGCCTCAAAAAAGCCCGCCTCTCTCCCTAATCCCTATTCCCTTCTACCGCGCAGAAAGCTGTAAAAGCGCCCTCCCATCTGGGCGCATCGTGTGATACATTTTATAGGCTGCAAACGCGCGAGGGTCAGTGCCCGAGTGGTTAATGGGGGTGGACTGTAAATCCACTAGCTATGCTTACGCTGGTTCGAATCCAGCCTGGCCCACCACCTCGTCGCAGCCTTTGCCCATGTGGCTCAGTGGTAGAGCACACCCTTGGTAAGGGTGAGGTCACGAGTTCAATCCTCGTCATGGGCTTTATCGGAAACCTTTAAACCAAAAAAGACCTGCTTCTCTATGACGAGAGCAGGTCTTTTTTCAATCAGCTTCAAGGAGAGATCCTTCGACCTTTGCTGACTACCGAACCAGCAACCTTTAAACAGCCGCTAGTTCAGGGCGTCGGCTGTTGCGAATACCGTCAATTGCCTTTGCGTAGTCGTCTGCTTTGAACACAGCAGAGCCAGCAACGATAGCGTTAGCGCCTGCGTCTATCACCTGCCAAGCATTGTGGCTTTTTATTCCACCATCGACTTCAATCCAAGGATCGAGGCCGCGCTCGTCACACATAGCGCGCAGCTTTTCAACCTTGGAGACCATGCCAGGAATAAAGCTCTGACCACCGAAGCCAGGGTTCACACTCATGATCAAAATCAGGTCGCATAGCTCTAGGCTGTATTCGATCATATCGAGGCTAGTGCCAGGGTTTAAGACGACGCCTGCCTGCTTGCCTAGCTCTTTGATTTGGCCCAGGGTCCGGTGCAGGTGAGGGGAGGCATTGTGCTCGCAGTGTACAGAGATGATATCTGCGCCAGCTTTAGCAAAATCTTCTACATATTTCTCGGGCTCGACGATCATCAGGTGGACATCGAGAGGTTTTTCCGTATGGGGGCGAACCGCATCCACAATCATGGGCCCAATGGTGATGTTGGGGACGAAGCGACCATCCATGACATCAACGTGAATCCAGTCTGCGCCAGCTTTATCAACTGCGCGAATCTCTTCACCTAGACGACTGAAATCAGCAGACAAAATCGACGGTGAGATAACAACGGATTTATCGGATTGAGTTCTTGCCATGGGGAGCGGCCTCCTAGAAGTGAATGTTTTGTATAGATGATGATCTATATGGGTTGTAGCTATTGTAACAAAACATTTCGCCTCTCTAACATTTTGAGAGCAAGCGATCTGTTTAGCTGATCTGTTTAGCTGTGTCAGTAGGCGATCGCACCTAGCCTCGAAACTACAATCGTGCTTTCTAAATCCAAAAATCGTCCGTGAATTGAGCTAAAGTTGCTCTAATTGCTCCTTATCAATCTGACATGATATGGCCTCAGACAACATGGCAAATTCGACCGGTAGCCCTAAGCGTCGCCTGGGTTCTCGGCTTGGCGGGTCGGGCTTGGGCGGACTTTGCTTGAGCTTTGGTGCTTTGGCCTTGGGCGTTCCGGCTTTGGCCCTCTCCTCGTCTGTGGGTAGTGATGGCATTGATGCTCGTCGACTGCAAGAAGCGCCTTATAACCTTACGGGTCGTAAGATCGCGATTGGGCAAGTAGAAATTGGTCGCCCGAGCCAGTTTGGCATTGACAAAATTGCAGTCGAAAATTCGATTGTGCAGGTGGGTAGAATTTTTGAATTGGATGGACCTGCGATCGCAGATGAATCCGTGGATGGCCACGCCGCTAACGTCGCCAGCGTCATGATCAGCCAGGACAAAACCTTCAAAGGCGTCGCCCCTGACGCTGTTCTGTACTCAGATGCGATCGGCACCCTAACGGAATTCACTGGCCAGAACGAAGAATGCTTAGCCTCTCAGCATATCGCCCTGCAAAACAGCGGCGACGTACGCGCCACCAACTTCAGCTTTGGTGAACCGCTTAGCCGCGATCCTAGACCTAGTGCGTCTCTAGACGGTAACGCTCTACTGACCCAGTGCATCGACTGGTCTTCTCGTGTCCACAAGCTGCTGTATGTAATTGCTGGCAACCAAGGGCGCGGCGGCATTCCAATTCCTACCGACAACTTCAACGGTATCAACGTTGCTTACTCTCGGCGAGTCGATGGCCGGTTCGTTCGGCTAGATCGAGCGAACCTAAGCAGCGAGCCATCCGCTAGTGCAACCAGAGGCCCAGGCACAGAATCAAACGACGGCGATCGCCGCTCAATTAATCTTGTCGCTCCTGGCAGCGAAATCGAAATGTTTGACCCCGATGGTCAACTGACAGTCAGTAGCGGCACTAGCTTCGCCGCACCTCATGTCGTTGCCACCATTGCTCTGCTGCAAGAGTTTGGCGATCGTCAATTCCGTTCTGGTGCCGCCAACTGGAGCCTGGATTCTCGAGAACCGCTGGTGATGAAATCAGTGATTCTGAACTCTGCAGACAAAATACAAGATCCTGGTGATGGCTCGCTGCTGGGCATGGCCCGCACTTTGCTTGATGAAGGCGGCAAAGATTGGACTCAGTCCGATGCCTATACGAACCAAAGCATCCCGCTCCATGCTGAACTAGGTACTGGCCATCTCAACGCCTTCAGGGCCTACGAACAGCTAGCAGGTGGGCAGTGGCAACCTAACAGTGCCATTCCCGAAAAAGGCTGGAGCTATAGTACCCTCGCCGAAAACGGCAGCGCCGAAGACTATATCTTTGATCAACCGCTCAAAGGCGGCAGCTATCTAAACGCTACGCTCAGTTGGGAAAGAATGGTAGAGCTCAACTCTGACGATGAGTACTTCGATGTGGGTGAAAGCTTTAGAGGTCAACCTATCAGCAACCTGGACCTTTATCTCTTACCCGCTGATACAGATGATATCGGTGATAGCGTTTGGTCTTCGGTCAGTACCGAAGACAGCCTAGAGCATATCTTCATCCCCATTCCAGAAACCGGTCGCTACAAGCTCAGAGTTGTTCAGCAAGAAACCGTCTTACGAGAAGCGCAACCCTACTCGCTTGCCTGGTGGGCACAAACCGCTGACTAGGCCAAAATCATGCGGTGCCAGCTATTTGCTCGTTGCGATGCTTGAGAGCAAGTAACAGGCCGTCACCGACGGGTAAGAGACTCATCATAACGCGCTTATCATTCCGGACTTTTTCATTCAAAGCTCGGATGCGTTTTGTTCTATTGTCTTGCACCTCTAGGTTGGCAACGCGGCCATACCAAAGCATATTGTCTATGGCGATCAGGCCGCCGGGTCTGACCAGCTGAAGGGACTTTTCGTAGTAGCTGTCGTAGCTGGTTTTGTCGGCATCTATGAATGCGAAGTCGAAGGTGTTGGATTCTCCATTGGCAGTTAGTTCGTTAAGGGTGTCTAGAGCGGGAGCGATACGGAGATCTATTTTGTGGTCAACGCTGGCTTTTCTCCAGTAGGGAAGTGCGATCGCACAGTCTTTCTCATTCACATCACAGGCCACAACCTTGCCGTCTTCAGGCAAAGCCAACGCCACAGCCAGAGCGCTGTAGCCTGTAAACACTCCAATTTCCAATGTCTTCTTCGCGCCTATCAACTGCACAAGCAGCGCCATCAGCTGCCCCTGCTCAGGAGAAATTTGCATTCTCGACTGAGGATGCTTATCCGTTCTTTTTCTTAGCTCAGCTTGGACAGGCAGCTCTCGCAAGGATGCTGACAGCAGATAGTCGTATAGACGCGCGTCGAGACCAATCGATTGGTTAGACATAGAAGATAGCTGATGATCTTAGTATTTTGATCCCAGTATTCTCTCACGCTGAGTTTCTATAGCTCCCTATAACTAGCTCACTACAACCAGATCGCTACAACCAGATCACTATAACCAGATCACTACAACTCGTAGAGTGCCTAACAGGTGGAATGGATTAGGCCGCGCACATTACTCTGCGCATGGTCTTCATATTACCGGGTAAATCGTGACGAATTGCCTGCTCAATCAGAAAGCTAGGAACAGGCAGCAGCGGCGTTGCTTTGACAGAATAGGTAATCAGCGTGCCTGCACCGTAGTCTTCTAGCGTCAGGTCAGCCGCAAAATCTGAAAAGGTACCCCGCTCGAAGCGAAACTGAATATTTTGATGTAGCGTTTCGATTACTTGCAGGTAGATCTCTACTTGAGCGGAGAACATCATGAAGGCTTTACGAGCGACCTGGTAGAGTCTGCGGGTGGCGGGGTGGGTCTGCGTCTGACGCTTGGCTTCTAGCACTTGGCTCTGGACGATGTCTGGAAAGTAGTAGACCCATTTGCTGTAGTCGGTTAGCTGCTGCCAGGTCTGCGATCGCACCATCGGTACATACATGGTCGCTGTCACCGCTGCCCCGGCAGTCACAGGCGTCATCGAAATCAGTACATCGCCCTGTAATAAAGACTTTTCTCGCTGTGACGTAATAGCATCAGTTGCGCAGAGAGTCGAAGAAACTGTCATAAAATTCAAAAGAATAAATAAAGCGGACTTTGCCTTCGGATCTTGATTTCGTGCAGATCAGATAATCTGTAACCGGTGGAAGCACTGCCATTATTGCCTAATCCTACGGAGGGCAGGTTAAGCCTATACGAGGGGCGAGTGAACTTTTAGTAAATCCACTGATCCCCACCGCTGTTACGCTTGGAAAAATTCCTAATAAGCTCTTCATTAAGCTCCGTAGAAACTCTTAAACGCGAACAAACATTAGCAGTGACCCAAGGGTTAAAATCGTATCCAATCGTACCAAAATACAGAATTTCTTAATACTCCCAGTTATTTATCCCCGCAAACTGTAGAAATCTCAACCAACATGTCTAAACGCTTTCGCCTCACGCCTGGCTCTCAGCTACTGTTGCTACTGATCTGCCTGACACTCGCTGTCTGGATTCTGCGAGGGCTGACGCTCTTGTCGTTTCTGCCAGGGATCGTATTGTGGCTGCTTATACTCGCTTGTCTAGGCGTGTTTGTCTTCAATAGCTTGCAGTCTATGCGCTAGCTTCTGCTTTCGTCGCTCACTCATTGCCCGACCCACTGTCAGGTTCAATAGATCTCCAATCAGCATGACCAAAGACGTTAGCCATAGCCACAGCAGCAGCACGATTACCGTCGCTACCGCACTGTAGACAAAATTACCGAAGTGCGCGACATACAGACGAAACAGTCCCGAAATCACCGCCCAAGACAGCGCCGCCAAGACCGCCCCTGGCATGATGGGTTTTCCCTCGGTCCAGCGACTCGGTCCGAAGCGATAGATAAAAGCAAATGCCGCCGACATAATGCTCAGCGCCAGCGGCCAGCGAGAATAGCCCCAGGCTGTTGCCACCCAGGAGCCAATATCCCCCCGACTGTGATAGATCAATCGATCGACTGCCCATTCGCTGACAAAGACAAAGCAAGAGGCCGACACCAGCAACGCAATTGTGCCCAAGGTGAGCGTAATCGAAATCAACCGGGCTTTCCAAAAGGGGCGGCGGCGGCGGACCGGAATCTGCTGCATCTGATCTAATGCTCTCATCGCCGCACTCATTGCCCCTGACGAGGCCCACAGTGCGAAGGCAAAGCTGATGGAAAACAATCCTTTACTGGGGCGTTCTGTCACTACGGTTTCAAAGCCATAAATCAGCTCTGGTACACCGGCAGGAGCTACTCCACTTAGCTGCTCGGCTAGGGTCAGAAAAGTGGACTGAAGGGGGCTGAAAATACCGATTGCTGTAAATAAAGCCAAGATCGCTGGAAATAGTCCTAGCATAGAGTTATAGGCCATTTCGGAGGCCAAGCTAGGCAGCCGCTGACGGAACGTGTTGCGAACCACTCGGCGCACTGTGAGCAGATTTAGATAGCTCAAAAAACGAACAAACTCGACTGGCGACAGCACGTGTCGGATGCGCTGTAGCGGTTTTTGTTTGCAATAGGTTGCGTATAGTTTTTTGGAAACAGCGCGATGACGAGAGGCCACAAAGATTTCTATTTCTGTCTAAAAGTTAGCTGTGAGTTGCTGTGTATAGCAGGCATTCGATGCATCCGTACCCTAGTTGACCACTTTACTCATTTGAATGCACTGTAGAGTGAATGCGCTGTAGAGTGAATGCACTGTAGAGTGACTGCGCTGTAGAGCAGTAGGCAACACGACTGTCAAAGCAAGAATATACCTCTACTCTGCTATACCTTTCACATTCTGGCATAGTGCCACAGGTCAAAATATCAGACAGTACAGAACTTACTCTGGAACACCCCTTTAGAACTGATGAGGGTAATAGAACTGATGCAGGTACTAGAACTGAAAGTAAATGAAAGGCGTGTAGCCAACCGGCATGAGGGTTAGCAGCGCTGCAACGGCAATTCAGATGTTGGGAGCTAGGCGATCGCAGCAGCACAAAAGACCGTAGCACTGTTAGCGCAGAGGCAAAGCTATCGGCTCGAAAAAACACCCAACCAATACAGACCCAATAGAATGCCTGTGAGCACACTCACAGGCACCAGCTAGCCAGACGCCCGCACCAGAGCCGGAACCCGCTTGACAAACTAGCCCCATGCCTCTACCCGAGACGGCGAAGGCATGATGAGGTTCCTTCGCCAGGTCAGCAGCAACAGATTACAGCGGTAGCGACAAACACTACACGAGGGCGGCAATACCTACCTTCTGAGGCAGTGAACACCGAATCGCGGGTATGCGTGAACATCCTTACAATACAGGCATCACCCAAATACGAAAACCGCCTGAAGCGTACAGAAGAAGGCTAGTAAGCACTGAATTGATTGACGAGCAATTAGCTAGGCTGCGGCAATAAGAGTGCAATAGCCAGAGAAGGAACGTCAGTGGCGGCTCTGTCCAAGGAAAGAGCTTAAAGAAAAGAGCTTAAAGAAAAGAGCTTAGAAGAAATCTTGAAAAGAGAGCTTGAGGAAGAGAAGCCATGCAGATTAACGATCCCAACAAGTTTACTGAGAAAGTTCAAAGTGCCTTTGATAGCACCATAGAAATTGTCAAGCGCTCTAGTCAGCAGCAGTTAGAGCCAGAGCATTTGATGCTAGCGCTTTTGGACCAAGAAGGATTGGCCTCGCGAATTTTCCAGAAGCTAGGCGCGTCGGCTGAAGAATTGCGATCGCACACCCAGTCTTTCATCGACAAGCAGCCCAAGGTTACCGGCAGTGACTCGGTCTACATCGGCAAGTACGCCAGCACCCTATTGGATCGATCTGATAGCTACCGTCAGAAGTTTGAAGACGATTTCATCTCCATCGAGCACCTGGTTTTGGGCTACGTTGCCGACAAGCACTTCGGCCAGGCGCTATTCAAGGCTTTCAACATTACAGAGAAAAAATTAACCGAAGCGATTACGCAAATAAGAGGAACGCACAAAGTGACCGATCAAAACCCCGAAGGCAAGTACGAATCACTCCAAAAATACGGTCGAGATTTGACCGAATATGCTCGTGAGGGTCGGCTAGACCCTGTCATTGGCCGCGATGATGAAATTCGCCGGACGATTCAGATCTTGTCTCGTCGGACGAAGAACAATCCCGTGCTGATTGGTGAACCTGGGGTGGGTAAGACTGCGATCGCAGAAGGGCTTGCTCAGCGCATCGTTCGCGGCGACGTACCCCAGTCTTTGCAGGATCGCACGCTCATTTCACTAGATATGGGGGCGCTGATTGCTGGTGCCAAATATAGAGGTGAATTTGAAGAGCGCCTGAAAGCCGTCCTGAAAGAAGTGACCGAATCAAGCGGCCAGATTGTTCTATTTATCGATGAGATCCATACCGTCGTGGGGGCGGGCGCATCTCAAGGCGCGATGGACGCGGGTAATTTGCTAAAGCCAATGCTGGCCCGTGGTGAGCTGCGCTGTATCGGGGCAACGACTTTAGACGAGTATCGCCAGCACATTGAAAAAGACGCTGCTCTAGAGAGACGGTTCCAGCAGGTCTATGTCGATCAGCCTTCTGTGTCTGATACCGTGTCAATCTTGCGCGGACTCAAAGAGCGGTACGAAGTGCATCACGGCGTCAAAATTGCAGACAGTGCCTTGGTTGCCGCTGCTACTTTATCGACTCGATACATCAGCGATCGGTTTTTGCCAGACAAGGCAATCGATCTCGTTGACGAAGCTGCTGCCAAGCTGAAGATGGAAATTACTTCTAAGCCTGAAGAGCTAGATGAAATTGATCGCAAGATTCTTCAGCTAGAAATGGAGCGACTCTCTTTGCAAAAAGAAACCGATCCTGGTTCGATTGAGCGTCTAGAGAAGCTAGAAGAAGAGCTTGCCAATCTCAAGGAAGAGCAAGGTGAACTCAGCGCTCAGTGGCAGTCTGAGAAAGACACGATTGGCAACATCCAGGCGATTAAAGAAGAAATCGACCGGGTCAATGTAGAGATAGAGCAGGCAGAGCGGGGCTATGACCTCAGCAAGGCCGCCGAGCTAAAGTACGGCAAATTGACCGAGCTGCAAGAAAAGCTAACTCAGGCGGAAGCAGCTCTAGCCGCAACGCAGGTCTCTGGCAAAACGCTGCTGCGCGAAGAGGTGACTGAAGCGGACATCGCTGAAATTATTTCTAAGTGGACTGGCATTCCGCTAAGTAAGCTGGTCGAGTCAGAGATGCAAAAGCTGCTGAATCTAGAAGGCGAGCTGCATCAGCGGGTGATTGGGCAAGACGAAGCGGTTACCGCAGTTGCTGATTCTATTCAGCGATCGCGCGCCGGACTAGCCGATCCCGATCGTCCCATGGCTAGCTTTATCTTCTTAGGCCCCACGGGGGTCGGCAAAACTGAGCTGGCAAAAGCGCTAGCTAGCTACCTCTTTGACACCGAAGCGGCAATGGTTCGCATCGATATGTCTGAATATATGGAGAAGCACTCGGTTTCTCGGTTGGTTGGTGCGCCTCCTGGCTATGTTGGCTATGACGAGGGCGGTCAGCTAACCGAAGCCGTTCGTCGTCGTCCATTTGCGGTGATTCTGTTTGATGAGATTGAGAAAGCGCATCCTGATGTCTTCAACATTCTGTTGCAAGTCCTAGACGATGGCCGGATCACTGACTCGCAGGGTCGTACGGTGGACTTTACCAACTCCATCATTATCATGACTAGCAATATCGGCTCTCAGTACATCTTGGATATTGCTGGGGATGATACTCGGTATGATGAGATGCGATCGCGTGTAACAGACGCCCTACGCAAACAGTTCCGGCCCGAATTTCTCAACCGCATCGACGAGATCATCATCTTCCATGCACTGGTCAAATCCCAGCTACGCGACATCGTCAAAATTCAGACCAAACGTTTAGAGCGTCGATTGGAAGAGCGCAAGCTATCGCTAAAGCTCTCTGACGCTGCTTTAGACTTTCTTGCCGATGTTGGCTACGATCCTACCTACGGCGCTCGTCCGCTCAAGCGAGCTATTCAGCGGGAGATTGAAACTGCGATCGCTAAATCGATTCTACGCAGCGAATTTCTTCCCGGCGACACTATCTTTGTCGACGTAGAGAACGAACGCCTATCCTTCAAACGGCTACCTGCCGAACTTGTTACGGTGTAGCGCCTCTAGTTGGCGTTTCTATCTTCAAAGGTCTCTACTTTAACAGACATATCTTTTCCCAAGGAGATGGCCATCGTCATCTCCTTTTTTTGTAGTTTCATCAAGTCTTCTTGAACAATCCGTGTAAGGAACCCCTGACAAAGGTATTTTAAAGATATCAGGGATTATATCAATAAAACTTATAACTCTTACCTTTGCTGAGCGTAAAGTCTTATCACTTGGTCGAAAGTTGATTGTTACTCGCATTTCTTATATTGAGATGCCGCTGCTGGGGCTCTGTAGATAGCCTGTTCTACTAACTTTCGGCAGGCTACCTAGTTTAAATAATCTACTTTCAGTCGAGCCGACGAAGTTGCTCTTTGCTATTGAGTGTCGTCGGGTTGATAGCAGGTTTCACATAACTATTTTAGAGAGGCCAATCCCTATGCCTGCTCCTTTTTCTGGGCAACCGACCCAGCCGACTCCTCAGCCCAGGCTGGAGCTTACAGGCTCACGGCAGTTTACGGCCTGGCTAGCCGAGCAAGCCCTTAGCCTTGGATTCACTACGTATCAGGCTGGCAAGTTCTTTTTGATTGGTTTGCAAGAAGACGGGCGACTGTCTGTATTCGAGCGGACCTTCGAGCGCTGCATGGGTCTGTGTGCAACGGGAAACAGCCTTTACCTGAGTTCGCTATATCAGCTATGGCGCTTTGAAAATATTCTAGAGCCCGGTCAGCTATCTGGAGACTTCGATGCTCTATATGTCCCGCAGATGAGCTACATCACGGGCGACATAGATATTCACGATGTAGCCATGACCACCACAGACTATACGCTTAGCACCAAGCTACTAGGCGAACGAGTCTGCACACCAGGCATCGTCTTTGTCAACACCCTGTTTGGTTGCTTAGCCGCGCCTAGTGAAACGCACAGCTTTCGTCCCATCTGGCATCCGCCGTTCCTATCCAAGCTGGCGGCAGAAGACCGCTGCCATCTCAACGGCCTGGCACTCAAAGACGGACAGCCTGCCTATGTAAGTGTAGTCAGCCAGAGCGATGTCGCTGATGGCTGGCGCGATCAGCGAGCAGGCGGTGGCTGTGTGATCGACGTGCGTAGCAATGAAATTATCGCCACAGGTCTATCGATGCCCCATTCACCTCGATGGTATCGAGACAAGCTATGGCTGTTGAACTCGGGGACGGGCGAATTTGGTCAGATTAATTTGGCAACAGGACAGTTTGAGCCGGTGGCGTTCTGTCCAGGCTACTTGCGGGGACTGGCGTTTGCGGGTGACTTTGCCGTTGTTGGCCTGTCGCAGTCGCGGGGGAACAAGACCTTTGCAGAGCTGCCGCTAGAAGAACGGCTACAGGCAAAGCAGGCGACGCCGCGCTGTGGGCTAAGTGTGATTGACCTGCGCAGTGGAGATGTGGTGCATAGCCTGCGCATAGAAGGTGTGGTGGAAGAACTCTACGACGTAGTGACCTTACCGCAGGTAAGGCGGCCCCAAGCGATTGGGATACGTAGTGATGAGATTCGACGGGTGCTCAGTGTCGCGGGGAATGACCCGACGAGACCAAAGACAAAGATAGAAAAAACGGCCTGCGTCAACAGGCCACTGTAGTTGTAAACACAAAGGATGATAGCAAAATGGCTTTTCCAGCACAGTTTGATTTGAGCTGATTTGATGGCAGCAACGGCTTCGTGCTCAACGGCATTGACGAGGGGTGACTTCTCCGGTCGTTCGGTTAGCGGCGCAGGCGATGTTAACGGCGATGGCTTCGATGACCTGATCATTGGCGCATGGAGCGCTGATCCCAACGGCTATGGCTCAGGCGAGAGCTACGTGGTGTTTGGCACGTGATGCGGGCTTTGAGGCTGATTTTGAGCTCTCTAGCGTTAGATGGCAGCAACGGCTTCGTACTCAATGGAATTAACGAGCGGGACTGCATCTGGTTTTTCTGGAGAGCGGAGCAGGCGACGTTAACGGCGATGGTTTCGACGACCTGATCATTGGCGCACGGGTCACCCAACGGTACTTTCGGCGAGAGTTACGTAGTGTTCGGTCAGTCAACAGGCTTTGACGCTGCCCTTGAGCTGTCTGCAGCTTAGACGGCAGCAATGGTTTCGTCCTCAATAGCATTGATATAGGTGATCGCTCTGGTCGTTCGGTCAGCGGAGCAGGCGATATCAACGGTGATGGCTTCGATGATCTGATTATTGGCGCATCACACGCTGACCCTAATGGCAGATCTGGTGCAGGCGAAAGCTATGTGGTGTTCGGCACGCGATGCAGGCTTTGACGCTGCGCTTGAGCTCTCCAGCTTAGATGGCAGCAATGGTTTCGTCCTTAATGGCATTGATGCAGGGGACGGCTCCGGTCATTCAGTCAGCGGCGCGGGCGACATCAACGGTGACGGCTTCGATGATCTGATTATTGGCGCACCCTACGGCGTAACCCGACACCGACGGTACGCATATGGCTTTCAGGCGAGAGTTACGTGGTGTTTGGTCCCGATGTGGGCTTTGACGCTGTCGTTGAGCTTTCCGGCTTAGATGGCAGTAACGGTTTCGTGCATCAATGGTATTGATGCGTGACCTCTCGGTCGATTTTCGGTGAGCGGTGCGGGTGACGTCAACGGCGATGGCTTCGATGATCTGATCATTGGCGGATACAGTGCCCCTTGACGGTCTGATACCTATTTAGGAAAGAGCTACGTGGTGCTTGGCACGCGATGCAGGCTTTGACGCCTCCCTTGGAACCTTCTGTAGCTTAGATGGCAGCAATGGCTTCGTACTCAACGGCGTTGGTGACATATGACCGCTCCTGGTACTTCGGTGAGCGGCGCAGGCGACGTCAACGGCGATGGCTTCGATGACCTGATTATGGGCGCACCCTCTTTGGAGTATTTTTGACGCAGACTATCTCGACCGCTACAAGCGCTCTTCAGGCATGGAGCTACGTAGTGTTCGGCTGCTGATACAGGCTTTCCCGCTGCGTTTGAGCTCTCTGATAGCTTAGATGGCAGCAACGGCTTCGTACTCAGCGGCATTGATGACATATGACGACTCTGGTCGTTCAGTAAGCGGCGCAGGAGACATCAACGGTGATGGCATTCGATGACCTGATTATTGGCGCACCCGGTGCCGACCCCAACGGTAGTCCGTGGTCAGGAGAGAGCTACGTGGTGTTTGGTTTTGCCTCCTCTAACGCCGCCCCCGATGCGGCCGATGATGCCATCGCGACCGACGAAGATACCTCGCTCAGCGGTAGCGTCTTCGCTGACAACGGCAATGGGCCCGATACTGATGCCGATGGCGATACCTTAACGGTCACTCAGGTCAACGGCATCGCAGCCGCCGTCGGCACTCAAATCACCCTCGACTCGGGCGCACTGCTTACCCTCAGCGCTGACGGCAGCTTCGACTACAACCCCAACGGCCAGTTTGAAGCACTCAACGCAGGCAGTACTGGCACCGACAGCTTCGCGTACAGCCTCAGCGACGGTCGCTTCACCGATACCGCCACGGTCACTATCTCTATCGCTGGCGGCACCGATGCGGCGCAATTTAGTTTGGCAGATTTAGATGGCAGCAACGGCTTCGTGATCAACGGCATTGATGGAAATGACAGCTCTGGTCGTTCGGTGAGCGGCGCGGGAGACATCAACGGCGATGGCATCGATGACCTGATTATTGGCGCAACGTGAGGCCGACCCCAACGGTAGCTATTCAGGCGAGAGCTACGTGGTGTTTGGCCGCGATACGGGCTTTGACGCAGCGTTGGAGCTTTCTGACGCTAGATGGCAGCAACGGCTTCGTGCTCAACGGCATTGATGAATTTGACTTCTCTGGTCGTTCGGTGAGCGGCGCGGGAGACATCAACGGCGATGGCATCGATGACCTGATTATTGGCGCATACGGGGCCGACCCCAACGGTATCCTTTCAGGCGAGAGCTACGTGGTGTTTGGCCGCGATACGGGCTTTGACGCAGCGCTGGAGCTCTCTGAGCTAGATGGCAGCAACGGCTTCGTGCTCAACGGCATTGATGAAGGTGACCGCTCTGGTCGTTCGGTGAGCGGGGCGGGAGACATCAACGGCGATGGCATCGATGACCTGATTATTGGCGCATCCGGGCCGACCCCAACGGTGGCGATTCGGGCGAGAGCTACGTGGTGTTTGGCCGCGATACGGGGCTTTGACGCAGCGCTGGAGCTCTCTGAGCTAGATGGCAGCAACGGCTTCGTGCTCAACGGCATTGATGCAGATGACCGCTCTGGTTTTTCGGTGAGCGGCGCGGGAGACATCAACGGCGATGGCATCGATGACCTGATTATTGGCGCATACGGTGCCGACCCCAACGGTAGCTCTTCAGGCGAGAGCTACGTGGTGTTTGGCCGCGATACGGGCTTTGACGCGGCGTTGGAGCTTTCTGAGCTAGATGGCAGCAACGGCTTCGTGCTCAACGGCATTGATGACAGGTGACCTCTCTGGTCGTTCGGTGAGCGGCGCGGGGGACATCAACGGCGATGGCATCGATGACCTGATTATTGGCGCATGCGGGGCCGACCCCAACGGTAGCGCTTCAGGCGAGAGCTACGTGGTGTTTGGCCGCGATACGGGCTTTGACGCAGCGCTGGAGCTTTCTGAGCTAGATGGCAGCAACGGCTTCGTGATCAACGGTATTAGGAGAGATGATCGTTCTGGTGTTTCGGTGAGCGGCGCGGGAGACATCAACGGCGATGGCATCGATGACCTGATTATTGGCGCACCTGGAGCCGGGCTCAGCGGTAGCGCTTCAGGCGAGAGCTACGTGGTGTTTGGCCGCGATACGGGCTTTGACGCAGCGTTGGAGCTCTCTGAGCTAGATGGCAGCAACGGCTTCGTGCTCAACGGCATTGATGAAGGTGACTTGCTCTGGTCGTTCGGTGAGCGGCGCGGGAGACATCAACGGCGATGGCATCGATGACCTGATTATTGGCGCATTCAGGGCCGACCCCAACGGCAGCTATTCAGGCGAGAGCTACGTGGTGTTTGGTTTTGCCACCTCAACGCCGCCCCCGATGCGGTCGATGACGCGATCGCGACCGACGAAGATACCTCGCTCAGCGGTAGCGTCTTCGCTGACAACGGCAGCGGTCCCGATACTGATGCCGATGGCGATACCTTAACGGTCACTCAGGTCAACGGCATCGCAGCCGCCGTCGGCACTCAAATCACCCTCGACTCGGGCGCACTGCTTACCCTCAGCGCTGACGGCAGCTTCGACTACAACCCCAACGGCCAGTTTGAAGCACTCAACGCAGGCAATACTGGCACCGACAGCTTCGCGTACACCCTCAGCGACGGTCGCCTTACCGATACCGCCACGGTCACTATCTCTATCGCTGGCGTCACCGATGCGCCTTCAGGTCCGCTCATCGGCACTAGTGGCGGCGATACCCTGATCGGCGGCAGAGGCACCAACATCATCCTCGGCAAAGCCGGTAACGACTTCCTCGATGGTCGTGGTGGCAAAGACTTCCTCTTCGGCGGCGACGATAACGACACCCTCATCGGCGGTCGGGGTAGGGACAGCCTCTTTGGTGAGCAGGGCAACGATGTCCTTAGAGGGGGCGACGGTAATGACTTCCTCGATGGCGGCAACGGCAGAGACAGCCTCTTTGGCGGGGCAGGCAAGGACACGCTCATCGGCGGTCGAGGCGAGGACAGGCTCGAAGGCGGCAAGGGCAATGACATCCTCACTGGCGGTAACAAGAGAGATACGTTTGTCCTAGCGCTTGGCGAAGGCACTGACACAATCACCGACTTCAGTGCTCAAGACCTGATTGGGTTGGCGGGCGGTCTGGGCGTAGGCGACCTCTCCTTTGCTGGCAACGACATCATCGCCACGGGTACTAACGAAGTATTGGCCACCCTCATTGGTGTAGACACGGCTAGCCTGAACGGCAGTCAGTTCGTGATGCTCTAATTTTCTTTGGATTAGAACCGAGTGCGCTCGGAGACAGAAACAAGAACAGAGAAAAGAAAAGCGGCCTGCGTCAACAGGCCACTGTAGTTGTAAACACAAAGGATGATAGCAAAATGGCTTCTCAACACATTTAATTTGGCAGATTTAGATGGCAGCAACGGCTTCGTGATCAACGGCATTGATGAACGTGACTTCTCTGGTCGTTCGGTGAGCGGGGCGGGGGACATCAACGGTGATGGCATCGATGACCTGATTATTGGCGCATACAGGGCCGACCCCAACGGTGGCTATTCAGGCGAGAGCTACGTGGTGTTTGGCCGCGATGCGGGCTTTGATGCATCACTGGAGCTCTCTGCGCTAGATGGCAGCAACGGCTTCGTGCTCAATGGCATTGATACAGATGATCGTTCTGGTGTTTCGGTGAGCGGCGCGGGGGACATCAACGGCGATGGCATCGATGACCTGATTATTGGCGCAGACGGGGCCGAACCCAACGGTGACGATTCAGGCGAGAGCTACGTGGTGTTTGGCCGCGATACGGGCTTTGACGCAGCGTTGGAGCTTTCTGAGCTAGATGGCAGCAACGGCTTCGTGCTCAACGGCATTGATACAGATGATCGTTCTGGTTTTTCGGTGAGCGACGCGGGAGACATCAACGGCGATGGCATCGATGACCTGATTATTGGCGCAACCTGAGCCGACCTCAGCGGTAGCGCTTCAGGCGAGAGCTATGTGGTGTTTGGCCGCGATACGGGCTTTGACGCGGCGTTGGAGCTTTCTACGCTAGATGGCAGCAACGGCTTCGTAATAAACGGCATTGATGTAGGTGACTTCTCTGGTGGTTCGGTGAGCGGCGCGGGTGACATCAACGGCGATGGCATCGATGACCTGATTGTTGGAGCATTCTACGCCGACCCCAACGGTCGCTCTTCAGGCGAGAGCTACGTGGTGTTTGGCCGCGATACGGGCTTCGACGCGGCGTTGGAGCTTTCTGCGCTAGATGGCAGCAACGGCTTCGTGCTCAACGGCATTAATGAATCTGACCTCTCTGGTTATTCGGTGAGCGGTGCGGGGGACATTAACGGCGATGGCATTGATGACCTGATTGTTGGCGCATCCGGAGCCTCCCCCGACGGTGGGGGGGCCAATGCAGGCCAGAGCTACGTGGTGTTTGGCCGCGATACGGGCTTTGATGCATCACTGGAGCTTTCTGAGCTAGATGGCAGCAACGGCTTCGTGCTCAACGGCATTGATAGAGGTGACAGCTCTGGTTTTTCGGTGAGCGGCGCGGGTGACATCAATGGCGATGGCATCGATGACCTGATTATTGGCGCATCTGAGGCCGACCCCAACGGTAGCTACTCTTCAGGCGAGAGCTATGTGGTGTTTGGCAGCGATACTGGCTTTGACGCGGCGTTGGAGCTTTCTGAGCTAGATGGCAGCAACGGCTTCGTAATCAACGGCATTGATGCATGTGACTACTCTGGTCGTTCGGTGAGCGGCGCGGGAGACATCAACGGCGATGGCTTCGATGACCTGATTATTGGCGCAGACTTGGCCAACCCCAACGGCAGCTATTCAGGCGAGAGCTATGTGGTGTTTGTTTTTGCCTCCTCTAACGCCGCCCCCGATGCGGTCGATGACGCCATCGCGACCGACGAAGATACCTCGCTCAGCGGTAGCGTCTTCGCTGACAACGGCAATGGGCCCGATACTGATGCCGATGGCGATACCTTAACGGTCACTCAGGTCAACGGCATCGCAGCCGCCGTCGGCACTCAAATCACCCTCGACTCTGGCGCACTGCTTACCCTCAGCGCTGACGGCAGCTTCGACTACAACCCCAACGGCCAGTTTGAAGCACTCAACGCAGGCAGTACTGGCACCGACAGCTTCGCGTACAGCCTCAGCGACGGTCTCTTCACCGATACCGCCACGGTCACTATCTCTATCGCTGGCGGCACCGATGCGGCGCAATTTAGTTTGGCAGATTTAGATGGTAGCAACGGCTTCGTGATCAACGGCATTGATAGATTTGACAACTCTGGTGGTTCGGTGAGCGGTGCGGGGGACATCAACGGCGATGGCTTCGATGACCTGATTATTGGCGCGCCCTACGCCGACCCCAACGGTGTCTCTTCAGGCGAGAGCTATGTGGTGTTTGGCAGCAATGCGGGCTTTGACGCAGCGTTGAACCTCTCTGAGCTAGATGGCAGCAATGGCTTCGTGCTCAACGGCATTAATGAATGTGACCGCTCTGGTAGTTCAGTGAGCGGTGCGGGAGACATCAACGGCGATGGCATCGATGACCTGATTATTGGCGCACGAGGGGCCGAACCCAACGGTAACAGTCTTGCAGGCGAGAGCTACGTGGTGTTTGGCCGCGATACGGGCTTTGATGCATCACTGGAGCTCTCTGCGCTAGATGGCAGCAACGGCTTCGTGCTCAACGGCATTGATGAACGTGACAGCTCTGGTGGTTCGGTGAGCAGCGCGGGAGACATCAACGGCGATGGCATCGATGATCTGATTATTGGCGCAAACGGGGCAGACCCCAACGGTCGCTATTCAGGCGAGAGCTACGTGGTGTTTGGCCGCGATACGGGCTTTGGGGATACGTTGAACCTTGCTGAGTTAGATGGCAACAACGGCTTCGTGCTCAACGGCATTGATGCATATGACCGCTCTGGTCGTTCGGTGAGCGGTGCGGGCGACATCAACGGCGATGGCTATCGATGATCTGATTATTGGCGCACCCGACGCCGACCCCAACGGTAGCCCTTCAGGCCAGAGCTACGTGGTGTTTGGCAGCGATACGAGCTTTGGCAAAGCGTTGGAGCTCTCTGCGCTAGATGGCAGCAACGGCTTCGTGCTCAACGGCATTGATGCATATGACCGCTCTGGTGGTTCGGTGAGCGGTGCGGGGGACATTAACGGCGATGGCATTGATGACCTGATTATTGGCGCACACGTAGTTAACCCCAATGGTCGCTTTTCAGGTCGCTCTTCAGGTCAGAGCTACGTGGTGTTTGGCCGCGATACGGGCTTTGACGCAGCGTTGGAGCTCTCTGCGCTAGATGGCAGCAACGGCTTCGTAATCAACGGTATTGGTAGAGATGATTTTTCTGGTCGTGCGGTGAGCGGCGCGGGCGACATCAACGGCGATGGCATTGATGACCTGATTATTGGCGCAAATGGGGCAGACCCCAACGGTAAGGACCGTGCAGGCGAGAGCTACGTAGTGTTTGGCCGCAATACGGGCTTTGACGCAGCGTTGAATCTCTCTGCGCTAGATGGCAGCAACGGCTTCCGGCTCAACGGCATTGATACATATGATTCCTCTGGTGGTTCGGTGAGCGGTGCGGGCGACATCAACGGCGATGGCATTGATGACTTGATTATTGGCGCATCCGAGGGCGACCCCAACCGTCGTGATTCAGGCGAGAGCTACGTGGTGTTTGGTGTTGCCGGTATCGCCGCCCAACGCCGCCCCCGATGCGGTCGATGATGCCTTCGCGACCGACGAAGATACCTCGCTCAGCGGTAGCGTCCTCGCTGACAACGGCAGCGGTCCCGATACTGATGCCGATGGCGATACCTTAACGGTCACTCAGGTCAACGGCATCGCAGCCGCCGTCGGCACTCAAATCACCCTCGCCTCTGGCGCACTGCTTACCCTCAGCGCTGACGGCAGCTTCGACTACAACCCCAACGGCCAGTTTGAAGCACTCAACGCAGGCGATACTGGCACCGATAGCTTCGCGTACAGCCTCAGCGACGGTCGCCTTACCGATACCGCCACGGTCACTATCTCTATCGCTGGCGTCACCGATGCGCCTTCAGGTCCGCTCATCGGCACTAGTGGCGGCGACACCTTGATCGGCGGCAGAGGCACCAACATCATCCTCGGCAAAGCCGGTAACGACTTCCTCGATGGTCGCGGTGGCAAAGACTTCCTCTTCGGCGGCGACGATAACGACACCCTCATCGGCGGTCGGGGTAGGGACAGCCTCTTTGGTGAGCAGGGCAATGATGTCCTTAGAGGGGGCGACGGCAATGACTTCCTCGATGGCGGCAACGGCAGAGACATCCTCTTTGGCGGGGCAGGCAAGGACACGCTCATCGGCGGTCGAGGCGAGGACAGGCTCGAAGGCGGCAAGGGCAATGACATCCTCACTGGCGGTAACAAGAGAGATACGTTTGTCCTAGCGCTTGGCGAAGGCACTGACACAATCACCGACTTCAGTGCGCAAGACGTGATTGGATTGGCGGGCGGTCTGGGCGTAGGCGACCTCTCCTTTGCTGGCAACGACATCATCGCCACGGGTACTAACGAAGTATTGGCCACCCTCATTGGTGTAGACACGGCTAGCCTGAACGGCAGTCAGTTCGTGCTGCTCTAATCTTCTTTGGATTAGAACCGAGTGCGCTCGGAGACAGAAACAAGAACAGAGAAAAGAAAAGCGGCCTGCGTCAACAGGCCACTGTAGTTGTAAACACAAAGGATGATAGCAAAATGGCTTTTCCAGCACAGTTTGATCTAGCAGATCTTGATGGTAGCAACGGCTTCGTGCTCAACGGCATTGATGCAGGTGACTCCTCTGGTTTTTCGGTGAGCGGCGTGGGAGACGTCAATGGCGATGGCATCGATGACTTGATTATTGGTGCATTCGGGGCCGAACCCAAAGGTCGCTTTTCAGGCGAGAGCTACGTGGTGTTTGGACGCGATACTGGCTTTGGCGCAGCGTTGAACCTCTCTGGGCTAGATGGCAGCAACGGCTTCATGCTCAAAGGCATTGGTGCATTTGACCGCTCTAGTCGTTCAGTGAGCGGCGCGGGAGACGTCAATGGCGATGGCATTGATGACCTGATTATCGGCGCATACAGTGCCGACCCCAACGGTAGCTCTTCAGGCGAAAGCTACGTGGTGTTTGGCCGCGAAGGGGGCTTTGACGCAGCGTTGAACCTCTCTGGGCTAGATGGCAGCAACGGCTTCGTGCTCAACGGCATTGAGGCAGGTGACTCATCTGGTGTTTCAGTGAGCGGCGTAGGTGATATCAACGGCGATAGCATCGATGACCTGATTATTGGCGCAGACAGGGCCGACCCCAACGGTAACCAGTCAGGAGAGAGCTACGTGGTGTTTGGCCGCGAAGGGGGCTTTGACAAAGCGCTAGAGCTCTCTGGGCTAGATGGCAGCAACGGCTTCGTGCTCAACGGCATTGATGCAAATGATCGCTCTGGTTTTCCGGTGAGCGGCGTGGGAGACATCAACGGCGATGGCATCGATGACCTGATTGTTGGCGCATACCGGGCCGACCCCAACGGTAGCTCTTCGGGCGAGAGCTACGTGGTGTTTGGCCGCGATACTGGCTTTGACGCAGCGCTGGAGCTTTCTGAGCTAGATGGCAGCAACGGCTTCGTGCTCAACGGCACTGAGGCAAATGATCGCTCCGGTCGTGCGGTGAGCGGCGCGGGAGACATCAACGGCGATGGCATCGATGACCTGATTATTGGCGCACACTTCGCCGAACCCAACGGTATCCCTGCAGGCGAGAGCTACGTGGTGTTTGGCCGCGATACGGGCTTTGACGCAGCGTTGAACCTCTCTGGGCTAGATGGCAGCAACGGCTTCGTGCTCAACGGCATTGAGGCAGGTGACCGCTCTGGTCGTGCGGTGAGCGGCGTAGGTGACATCAACGGCGATGGCATTGATGACCTGATTATTGGCGCAGATAGGGCCGACCGCAACGGTATGGACCGTGCAGGCGAGAGCTACGTGGTGTTTGGCAGCGATACGGGCTTTGATGATGAGTTGCACCTCTCTGAGCTAGATGGCAGCAACGGCTTCGTGCTCAACGGCATTGATGAATTTGACTTCTCTGGTGTTTCAGTGAGCGGCGCAGGTGACATCAACGGTGATGGCATCGATGACCTGATTATCGGCGCATCCGGGGCCGACCCCAACGGTCTCTCTTCAGGCGAGAGCTACGTAGTGTTTGGTATTACCCCTAACGCCGCCCCCGATGTGCCTACAAGTACGCTCACCGGCACTAGTGGCGGCGATACCCTCATCGGCGACAGGGGCACCAACATCATCCTCGGCAAAGCCGGTAACGACTTCCTCGATGGTCGGGGTGGCAAAGACTTCCTCTTCGGCGGCGACGATAACGACACCCTCATCGGCGGTCGAGGTGAGGACAGCCTCCTTGGTGAGCAGGGCAATGACGTGCTTAGAGGGGGCGACGGTAATGACTTCCTCGATGGCGGCAACGGCAGAGACAGCCTCTTTGGCGGGGCTGGCAAGGACACGCTCATCGGCGGTCGAGGTGAGGACAGGCTCGAAGGCGGCAAGGGCAATGACATCCTCACTGGTGGTAACAAGAGAGATACGTTTGTCCTAGCGCTTGGCGAAGGCACTGACACGATCACTGACTTCAGTGCGCAAGACGTGATTGGATTGGTAGGCGGTCTAGGTGTCGGCGACCTCTCCTTTGCTGGCAACGACATCATCGCCACGGGTACTAATGAAGTATTGGGCACCCTCATCGGTGTAGACACCGCTAGCTTGAACGGCAATCAGTTCGTGATGCTCTAGTTTTCTTTGGATTAGAACCGAGTGCGCTCAGAGGCAGTAACAAGAACAAAAAGAAAAGCGACCTGCGTCAACAGGTCGCTGCAGTTGTAAACAAATAGGATGATAGCAAAGTGGCTTTTCCAGCACAGCTTAATTTGAGTTCCCTTGATGGGAACAACGGCTTCGTAGTTAAGGGCATTGACAGACTCGACTTCTCCGGTGGTTCGGTTAGCGGTGCAGGCGACTTCAACGGCGATGGTATTGATGACTTGATTATTGGCGCAGACTTCGCCGGTCCCAATGGCTATGGCTCAGGCGAGAGCTACGTGGTGTTTGGCACCGATGCAGGCTTTGGCGCTACCCTCGAACTTTCTGGCCTAGATGGCAGCAACGGTTTCGTGCTCAATGGCATTGATACAGACGATCGCTCTGGTCTTTCGGTGAGCGGCGCGGGCGATGTCAATGGCGATGGCTTTGATGATCTGATTATTGGCGCACTAGGGGCCGATCCTAACGGTCGCAATTCAGGCGAGAGCTACGTAGTGTTTGGCACCGACGCGGGTTTTGGTGCTGCCCTCGAACTTTCTAGCCTAGATGGCAGCAACGGCTTTGTGATTGATGGTATTGACGCAGGTGACTTCTCCGGTCGTTCGGTGAGCAGTGCGGGTGACGTTAATGACGATGGCTTTGATGATCTGATTATTGGCGCACTAGGGGCCGACCCTAACGGCTATGGTTCAGGCGAGAGCTATGTAGTGTTCGGCAGCGATGCGGGCTTTGGCGCTGTCCTCGAACTTTCTAGCCTAGATGGCAGCAACGGCTTTGCGATTAATGGTATTGAGGCAGGTGATTACTCCGGTCTTTCGGTGAGCGGCGCGGGCGATATCAATGGCGATGGCATCGACGATCTGATTATCGGCGACGGCTCCTTTGCTGCCACCAATGACCTTTATTCAAGCGAGAGCTATGTGGTGTTTGGTACCGATACAGGTTTCAGCCCTACCATCAACCTTGCTAGCTTGGATGGCAGTAACGGCTTCGTGCTTGATGGCCTTGATAGAGCATACGACTACGGCAGTTCCTACGCCGGGTTCTCTGTAAGCGGAGCGGGCGACATCAACGGTGACGGCTTTGATGACCTAATTATGGGTACACAACAGGCCCGCCGCTATGGTCTCTCTTCGAGCGAGCATGCCTATGTGGTTTTCGGCAGCGATACGAGCTTCGGTTCTGCTCTCGATCTCTCTAGCCTAGATGGTAGCAACGGCTTCTTTGTCGGTGGGATTGAGTACTCTAGATACGATGGTTCCTCCAGTATTGCGGTGAGTGGTGCAGGGGATGTCAATGGCGATGGCTTCGATGACCTGATCATCGGCGTAGGAGCAGTCGACAGCAATGGCCTAAAGAAATCAGGCAAGAGCTACGTGGTGTTTGGCACCAATGCAGGCTTTGACGCTGACTTCAGCCTCAGCCGCTTAGATGGCAGCAACGGCTTTGCTCTCAACGGCATTAATGCATATGACAACTCTGGTGTTTCGGTGAGCGGCGCGGGCGACATCAACGGCGATGGCATCGATGACCTGATTATTGGCGCATCTGGAGCCGACCCTAATGGCACCGATTCGGGCGAGAGTTATGTGGTGTTTGGCTCTGCCTCCGCCACTAACGCAGCTCTTAATGCGGTTGATGGCACCGTGTCAACCGATGAGGATACTGCACTGAGCGGTAGCGTCTTCACTGATAACGGCAGCGGCCCAGACACCGATGCCGACGGCAATACCCTCACCGTCACCCAGGTCAACGGCATCGCTGCCAGCGTCGGTACTCAAATTACTCTCGACTCGGGCGCACTACTCACCCTCAATGCTAACGGCCACTTCGACTACGACCCCAACGCTCAGTTTGAAGCACTCAATGCAGGTGATACCGGCACCGATAGCTTTGAGTACGCCCTCAGCGATGGTCTCCTTACCGCTACCGCTACCGTCACCATCTTCATTGCGGGCGTCGACGATGCTGCCCCAGGCACGCTTACCGGCACCAACGGTGGCGATGCCCTGATCGGCGGCAGGGGCCCCAACGTCATCGTCGGCAAAGCTGGCAGAGACTTCCTCGATGGCGGAAGCGGCAGAGACTTCCTCTTCGGCGGAGACGGTAACGATATCCTTCTCGGCGGCGGCGGCGATGACACTCTCATGGGTGAGCAAGGCTTTGATACCCTCAAGGGTGGTAACGGCAGAGACTTCCTTTATGGCGGTAATGGCAGAGACTTCCTTGACGGCGGGGCTGGTAATGACACCCTCGTCGGCGGGATAGGGAAAGACACGCTCGCTGGTGGTAAGGGTAATGACACCCTCATCGGCGGTGAGGGTAAAGATACCTTCGTTCTGGCACTTGGCAACGGCACTGACACGATTGCTGACTTCAGCAGTCAAGACCTAGTTGGATTGACGGGTGGTCTGGGTGTAGGCGACCTTTCTTTTGCTGGCAACAACATCATCGCCACCGATACCAACGAAATACTAGCGACTCTTATCGGTGTAGACGCCTCTAGCTTGAACAGCAGTCAGTTTGTGATCGTCTAGGCTGATCTACGTAAGCTTGTCCTACCATCCAAACTCGATGGGTAATTTAAAACAAAGGACATGTGGTGGCGTCGGATGCTTCCGTGTGCTGGCTGACCACTTTGCTCATTCAAGACAAAGGTTTTGCTAGTCAACACGAGTGGAGTTGAAGTGGCGATCGCTGCTATGACATTCCTTTTGCCGTCGTTCAGGTTTTTGTATCTATGAGTGATTCTTCACCGCCAGCTGACAGATCCTATACCAACGTGATGGAGAGGCTAGTGGCGGCGGAGGTCGCTAGGCAAAAGTCTCAGCTACCGGGAAAGCTGCGCGACTATATTAAAACGATTGAGGTCGAAACCTACGCTCTCAATCGTTTACCTGCGCTCTACGCCTCCAGTGAAAAGGGCTGGCAAATGCAGTACGAGAAGGCTGGACAGGCCCACGCTGAAGCTATCTATAAAGCGGTACGCCAGGGGATTGCCGCTGTTCAGATTGACCCTTTGCGAGCTTCTGAACCGCTCTCTGTCAAACAAAACGATGAGTCAGAAGCGATTCTCACCACTTTCCGCAATATGCTCAATCAGCCCGAGCTGACCTGGGATGACATTTTGTACAAGTGCAAACGCCTATTGCTGCCTCGTAATCATCCCGATCGCCCCGCGCTAAAGGATGAGTCACAGCACAGGGCTCGCTGGCAGCCAGGTACCCATGGCAATACCGAACCCTGGGCAAAAACTAGAGAAGCTATCCGCCGCCGCCAGGCAAGCTCTCGTAGAACGGTCGATGTTCAAGGCAGTAGCAGCTGGAATGACGATCGCTATCAGCAGTAGATTAGCGCGGTGTCCGTCATGAATGGCTATTTCGAAGCTGGCTTTAGCGCTTCGTTAATTCCCAAGTTCTTTACGCCCTGTCGAAGTCGTTCAGCTTCAGCAGGGTTTGTTTTTTGCGCGATGCTGATTGCTTTATCAAAAGCGGCTTTGCACTGAGGTAGCTTGCCCAGTTTTAATAGGACCACGGCTAGATTCTGATAGGCTGCTCCGTAGTTTGGATCGAGGGCGATCGCATACTCATAAGCCCGCATCGCCGGTTCTAAATAGCCCTTTGCTCTGTGAACCACGCCCAAGCTAAAAAACGTCAGCGGCTGCTTTGGATCGATTCGTCCAGCCGCTTCGTACTGAGCGATCGCACCCTCTAGATCCCCTTTCAGCTTCAGCAGCGCTCCTAGATTCAGATAGGCAGGCAGCTTTAATAAATCGGCTATGGGAACTGCGATCGCGTTTCTATACGCCGCTTCAGCCGCCTCGAATTCTTCTGTCTGCCGACGCACAATTCCTAGATGATAGTGCGCTTCATATTCAGTCAGCGGCTGCAATCTCTCAGCCTCTAGTGCGCGCTCCAGCAACGCTGTTGCCTGCTCCCATGCTTTGCTCTGCACATACAGAGCACCTAGCTTGTTGGCAATCAAGGCGTCATCTGGATTCGCCGCCAGATACTTAGTCATAATCCGCTCAGCCCGCTTGAACTTATCTCTAGCCTCGGTGGGCGTCACGCTATAGCCCGTGTGGTCGATCATTGCCTCCCCAGACTGAGCAATCTGCCAGTGTGGTTCAGCGGTCATTAGCGCCTCGATGCTGTCATCGACACTCTCATGGAAGGGCCGGACGTACTTAACCGCCATCAGATTGCGAAAGAGCCGGGACACTTGGGTGTAGGGAGACTGGTTCTCGCTCACTTCCCGGCGCATTGCACTCACCATCAGCAAATCGGCAGGATTGATCTGGCCTAGAGGCTTTTCTGCTTTGACCGTGGCAATCAGTCGCCGACCTGCTTCTGTGAGGGTTTCGTCTGCATCTAGTACCAGTATCCAATCTTGGGTTGCCTGATCTAGTGAGGCATTGCGGGCGATCGCAAAATCATCTCCCCACATGAGAAAATTGATCTTCGCTCCTGCCGCCGCCGCTATCATCGGTGTATCGTCACCAGAGCCCGTATCTAAAACAACAATTTCATCCGCTAACCCTTTGAGGCTAGCCAAGGCACGAGGCAAATTTTCAGCCTCATCTTTCACAATCATACAGAGGCTGAGCGTCGCCATAAGTCAAAGCCTTCTCTATTCGGCGGCGTCAGTCGTCGGGGTAGCCTCAGTCGCTTTTGCGGCAGCGCGTTGCTTCTGCTCTTCTTCGCGCTTGGCCTTCTTCTTTTTTTCCGCTTCGATCATGTCCTTCATGACTTCTTGGGCCTGCGCCATCTTTTCCAGGTTGCCGCGATAGAGATCGATGTCTTTTTTCAGTAAGTCTTCGTTGAGGTTGATCGTGGCTGCAAGGTCCTTCATCAGCGCGTCACGCTTGTCTTTGTCTTGCAGCAGATCGGCGTCGATTGCTTCAACCACGTTGTACAAGCCAATCGCAAACAAACGGCTGTACTTGAACTTTGGATTGGCGATCGCTTTGTGCAGGTTTGCTTTTAGCGTGTCGCTGCCGCCGTCCGTCTTCGCCTCGTTCAATACCGACTTGAACTCATCTACTGAAGAGACAGATTTAGCTACGTCCAGCAACTCCTCCGCGTCACGCCGATACTGATCTGGATCGGCTTCGTTTGCCTGCAGGATAGCTCTATAAATAGAGTCGCGATCGGCGGCAGGCTCATAGCCTTTCATGAAGCGATCGTAGGTGCTAACAACGCCCAGCGCATAGATAGAATCATAATTAAAATCGGCATTGACCAGCAGCAGATGGGTCTCTACCATGAGCTCTTCGACTACACGGCGATAGATCGCGTTGATAGGACGGGTGTGCTGGCCGTAGAAAGCTCGCTTTGTGTCTGAAACCGTGCGGACGTTGTTCACAAGTAAACACTCAAATACTCTTTGTAAACTTAATTGTTACGCTTCGCAGTCCCTTTGCCAAGCAGGAGGGGGCGGAAATGATGAATGATGAGTGATGAATGATGAGTTATTTATCCAATTTCCTGATGTCTCCTTTTCTTAGTCTTGTCCATTACTTAGCGGGTGAATTTGAAAATAAGGACCAGGCAGCGGCTGAGCCTGCCTGGTACGTCCATTTGCGTCTGTGGCAAAGGCCGATTCCGGCTTTGTCTTCTGGGCAAACGGCTACGTTTTTGTTAGAGCAGCAGACGGTGCTGCCGGGACAGCTGCCGTACAGACAGCGAATCTTACAGATTACGGATTCAGTAGAGGCGCATCAGCTAAAGGGGCAGTACTTTGCGCTGAAAGATCCGCTGAAGTTCAGAGGCGCAGGGCAAGACGCTGACATTTTGAAAGGGATTGTGCAGCAGGATTTGATAGCGTTGCCCAACAGTGGCGCAGTTATTCGCTATCAGGCGGCAGGTAATGGCCAAGAGCAAGGCTATCAGTTTCAATCGGTTTTGAAAGATGGTGAACTGTGCTCTTTTGACTATGGCGGCCAGACTCGGTATGTGTATTTGGGGTTTGATATAGGGCCACGAGAGAGTGGGCCACAGGCTGATACTATCCTGCTAAAAACCTATGACAAAGGAATAGACCCCGATACTGGCCGGGGTCTATGGGGGGCACTAATGGGGCCGTTTCAGATGGTCAAACAGGCTAGCTTTGATCTGTAGCTCTGGTCTTTGATCTGGTTAATTCTGTTAACCAACTTTGCCCAGTCCGTTCTGGCGCTATAGGCAGCTTATGGCTTCGGGAGACGACTATCTGACTGCTACCTCAAAAGGGACCGCAAGGGCTTCTGCTTCGGTGTCGTAGATCTCGAAAACGGAATCCATCATGGTGACTTCAAAGACAAGTCTGGCTTCAGGATGAACGTTGCACAGTCTGAAGCTGCCGCCAACCTTATCGGCCTCGCGCATACCTGCTACCAAGGATGTCAGCCCTGAACTATCGATAAAGTTGACTGTGCTGAGGTTGACTAAGATATTGGGCGAGTCTTGGGCGATCGCGTCTTGTAGTTTGAGCCGAAACTGCCAGGCGGTAGTGATATCCAGTCTTCCTGAGGGAGAAAAAATAATGACTGGTTTGCCCTTTGGGGTCGTAAAGTCTCTTTGCTCCATGTCTGTAGCCACTCCTTACTTGCTTTCAAGGGTCACTTTTAGTCTGTGCCCGCTAGTCTAAGGTACCCAAAGGCTCAATACTAGGTGCTCATCTCCGCCCAGTCATGAGGCTTTAGAAAAACGTCGTATAGTTTGGCTTCGGGGGTGCCAGCTTCGGGGGCATAAGAATATTCCCAGCGAACCATGGGCGGTAGCGACATCAAGATAGATTCAGTGCGACCGTTGGTTTGCAGGCCGAACAGGGTGCCTCGATCGTAGACCAGGTTAAATTCGACATAGCGGCCTCGGCGATAGAGCTGAAAGTCGCGCTCGCGCTCGCCGTACTCCATCCCTGCTCTTTTCTCGACAATCGGCACGTAGGCAGGCAAGAACGCATCGCCACAGTCCACCGCAAACTGGAAGATCTCTTCCCAAGAGCGCTTGGGCGCAGTCCCGGCTTTTTGGCTGTAGAGGGCGGCGGGGCCGTCCTGGTTGTGACCGCGATAGAGCTCGCCGCGCTGACCGTTTTGATAGTCAAAGAAGATACCGCCGACGCCTCTAGGTTCATCTCGATGCTTCAAATAGAAATACTCGTCGCACCAACGTTTGAAGTTGGGGTAGTACTGAGGATTGTGGCGATCGCACGCAGCTTTCAGCGTCTGGTGAAAATGCACCACATCCGCTTCGGTGGTGTAGTAGGGCGTTAGATCGATGCCGCCGCCAAACCACCAGACTGGACCGGCCTCAAAGTAGCGATAGTTGAGGTGAACGGTCGGTACATAGGGATTGCGAGGGTGCAGCACCATTGAGGTGCCCGTCGCATAGAACTGATGGCCTTCGGCTTCGGGGCGCTTGACTAGGATAGCGGGAGGCAGCTTGTCACCCCATACTTCGGAGAAGCCGACACCGCCCTGCTCGAAGATATTGCCCGCTTTCATGACGCGCGATCGCCCGCCACCGCCTTCTGACCGCTCCCAGGCGTCTTCTTGAAACTTGCCGCCGCCGTCGAGTTCTTCTAGCTTCTGGCAGATGCGATCCTGTAGCCCTTTAAACGCCGTACTGACTCGTTCACGAGAACCCTCTGGTGGCAAAACGGGCGCTGGAGCCTTTGAAGATGAAGGGGGAGAGGACGGGCGAACAGCTTTAACAGGGGAAAGAGTCATGGTGCCTAGATAAGGGTGCCTAGAAATAACTGAAGCAGATATTTTGAAGCAGAGAAGACATTATATTCTGAAAATATCTGTCTTTTAGTCAAACATGATTTGGAATACTTTATTGCATCTTTGAAACAGAGCGTGACAATCTGTGACAAATTGTCTGTAAATCGCTGACGCCTGCTGAAACAGTTCAGACGGCTCTACTAGACTGAAGGTTACGGCTTTTGATGACTTGTATCCTCTATGGAACGCGACTATATAGCGACTAGCACAGCGCCAGCCGAAATCCTTTGGCAAATAGTCAACAACCTGGCCGATATGGACCTGTGGCATCCGTTAATTACGGGCACGAATGCACCCAGAGGGCAGCGGGCGACACCGGGTCTGATTTATCGCGCCTTCAATCGATATCTATTGCTATCGACAAAGGTATTTGTAGAGCGCGTGCTGCCCGGTGAGCTGATTAGCGTTCGCGTGTTTTCGCTGCCGGGTTTGCAGGAGCGAGCCACCTATCGCATTGTCTCGACGCTATGCGGCACCTGCGTTCTATATTCGGTTACGCTCAGCGGCTGGCTCTCTCCACTAGTCTGGCCAGTTTTGCGGCCCCATGTTGATCGCGTCGCCTTAGCTCTGGTGCAAGCAGCAGAGCACGCGGTACTCCATCCCGATCAAAAGCGGACCCGAGCAGATATTCTTTAAAGCTCCCTATAGAATAAAGCCCCTTACTAAAAGCGTACTCAACACTAAATGATCACCAAGCTCGATACAGACTCCATTTTGACGGTGCTCAAACCCGTCCAAGACCCCGAACTGCAAAAGAGCCTGGTCGAGCTCAATATGATTCGCAATGTAGAGGTAGACGGCGGCAAGGTGAGCTTCACTTTGGTGCTGACGACGCCCGCCTGTCCGCTGCGTGAATTTATCGTTGAAGACTGCGAAAAGGCAGTGCGCACCTTACCTGGTGTAGAGAGTGTAGAGGTGGAAGTAACGGCTGAAACACCACAGCAGAAGTCTCTGCCCGATCGCACTGGCATAGATGGGGTGAAAAATATTCTGGCGGTCACTAGCGGTAAAGGCGGCGTCGGCAAGAGTACCGTCGCGGTCAACATAGCAGTAGCTCTGGCTAAAACGGGCGCGGCAGTCGGCCTGATTGATGCGGACATCTACGGTCCCAATGCGCCGATCATGATGGGACTGAGTGAGAGCAACGTCACCGTGCGCGATGACAATGGCGCGCAAGTTTTAGAGCCTGCTTTTAACCACGGGGTGAAGATGGTGTCGATGGGCTTCTTGATCGATCGCGATCAGCCGGTTGTGTGGCGCGGTCCGATGCTGAATGGGGTGATTCGTCAGTTTCTCTATCAGGTGCAGTGGGGCGATTTGGATTACCTGGTGGTAGATATGCCACCCGGTACGGGAGATGCACAGCTGACGCTGGCTCAGGCAGTACCGATGGCCGGGGCGGTGATTGTGACGACGCCGCAAGCGGTAGCGATTTCGGATGCTAGACGCGGTCTGAAGATGTTCGAGCAGCTGAAGGTGCCGATTTTGGGCCTGGTCGAGAATATGAGCTATTTTGTGCCGCCGGATATGCCGGAGAAGCAGTACGCCATTTTTGGGGAAGGGGGTGGTGAAGCGGCAGCGGCAGAGCTGGGTGTGGAGCTGCTGGGGAAGGTGCCGCTGGAGATGCCGGTTAGAGAGGGGGGCGATCGCGGGCTGCCCATCGTACTCTCTCATCCTGAGTCTGCCTCAGCGCAGGCACTGATGGCCATTGCCAAGAGGACGGCTGCCAAGATTTCTGTGGCTGCGCTAACTTAGGACTGACTCTTCATCCCACCCTTTTCTTCCCTCCTCGATGAATTCCTATTCTTCTTACTCGGCGACGCAGCGGCGCTGGAAAAAGCTAATCTACGGATGGCAAGGGGTGGACTGGCTCTTGTTTTTGCTGCCAGTAGCTGTGACTATCTTTGCCAGCATTTTGATCAGCAGCACTCAGAAATACACGGGTGAAACTGGATTTGCGACTAATCATCTAATTCTGGGTGCTGTCGGTTTAGTGCTGGCGCTGTGGATTGCTCGCAGCCGATATGAAGTGCTGCTGCAGTGGCGGTGGATTATCTATGCCGGAACGATCGCATCGCTATTAGCTGTAATGGCCGTTGGGACAGAAGGGCTGGGGGCGCAGCGCTGGATTCCAATTTTCGGCTTCAATGTGCAGCCGTCTGAGTTTGCCAAGCTAGGGGCGATTATTACGTTGGCAGCAGCGCTAAAAGATCGGGATGCGCCGACGCTGTTTGGCATGATCAGAGCACTGGCGATTACGGCGGTGCCTTGGGCTTTAGTATTCTTGCAGCCAGATTTGGGAACATCGCTCGTTTTTGGGGCGATTACGCTGGGGATGCTGTACTGGAGTGGAACGAATCCGGGCTGGCTGATCCTGATGGCGTCGCCGCTGGTATCGGCGATTGTGTTTCATATATCAGTGCCGTTTTGGTCGGGCTGGGTGCTGCTGATGGGGGTAGTGGCCTATCGATCTTTACCCTGGTCGCTGTATAGCGCGGTAGCGGCGATCGGGATCAACCTGATGTCTGGGAAGCTAGGTGAAGTGCTATGGGGCTTTTTGAAAGATTATCAAAAGGACCGTCTGATTCTGTTCTTGGACCCAGACAAAGATCCTTTAGGGGGTGGGTATCACCTAATTCAGTCGCGAATTGCGATCGGGGCTGGGGAGCTGTGGGGCAGAGGGTTGTTTCACGGAACGCAAACGCAGCTGAGCTTTATTCCTGAGCAGCATACAGATTTTATTTTCTCGGCAGTGGGTGAAGAGCTGGGCTTTGTCGGCGGTATGTTTTTGATTTTTGCCTTTTGGCTGATTTGCCTGCGGCTGGTGCTGATTGCGCAAAACGCCAAGGATAATTTTGGCTCTTTGCTAGCAATTGGCGTTCTATCGATGATTGTCTTCCAGGCGGTGATCAACATTAGTATGACGATTGGTCTGGCCCCAATTACGGGAATTCCGCTGCCGTGGATGAGCTATGGACGCTCGGCGCTGCTGACAAACTTTATTGCGATTGGGCTGGTGGAGTCAGTGGCTAACTCTCGCTCTAGACAGAAGTATTGAGCAGCCGTTGATAGCTGGTTAGACGGCTAAAAGGTTTGCTTTTTGGAACATTTGCAATGTCTGCTCGAAGTTTGCTTAGAGAGCCGCTAAACTAATTTTTATCGTTTGTTATTTCATCTGTATCGGGTTGTGATGGACTCAGCAGCTTACCAGTCTCCGGTTTCGGCCTTGCTCACTTATGGCAGCTGCCTGGAGGTGGATGAAAGGGTGTCTGATCCAGAACGCGATCGCATTGTTAAGCAAATTTTGCTAGCTGGTCCTGGTAACGCCATGAGGGAACTAGTCTCTCAGATAAAACCTTTCCGCAAGTTTGAGAGCTGGCCAAACTATTTAGAAGAGCTAGGGCTTACGTCTGAGCATATCCCTGAGCTAATTCGGATGGCGACGGACGAAGCGCTGAACTATGCAGATGGTGACTCTGTAGAGGTGTGGGCTCCGGTCCATGCCTGGCGATGCCTGGGCTTTTTGAAGGCGGAAGCTGCGGTAGAGCCGCTATTGAGCCTATTCGTCGGTGAGGAGTACGCTGAATGGACGAGAGAGGAAGTGCCGTGGGTGCTGGGGATGATTGGGGAAAGTGCGATCGCACCGGCAGCTCTCTTCCTGGCCAACCGCAAAAACGACGACTGGGACCGAATCGCAATGATTACGGCTTTCGAGCACATAGCACTTTTACACCCAGAGCTGAAAGAGCGCTGTATCAAACGAGTGGCCTCACAGCTGGCAGATTTCCGGTACAACTCCGAAGAATTGAATGCCTTTCTAGTCAGTACGCTAGTCGAGTTAGAAGCGGTTTCTAAGGCAAATTTGATAGAAAGAGTATACGCCAATGGTGAGATCGATGATAGCGTTTGTGGTACTTGGGCAAGTGTGCAAATCGATTTGGGATTAGCCAAAGAAGAAGATTTCGATCCTTCTGAGTTAGAGCCGGAATATCAATGGGTTTCTCCTACACCAAGGATTACCAAGAAGGCTGAGCCTGCCGGATTAGATCTGCCTACCAAAAGCATTAAGAAAAAGACGCCACAGTCTAAAGGGTTTGGCGGTAATAAGACTAAATCATCGAAGAAGAAATGATGTAGCGGTTTTGTCCTACACCAACGAGGACGTAAGGGATGTGCGTCCAAGGCGGTGGGAGATAGGGCGGCAAGAGACAAGGCGACAAGATTAGGGGAAACACACTATGCTCTATTTGAACGCGCGTTCCTAACCTATGCTTAGTAGCTGTCGCCGTCGGTGACTGTTTTGTTGGCAAGGGCGTGGTTGGCTTCGTGTAGGCGTTCTGCGATCGCATCTCTCCAATTCAAGCTGATAGTAGGATTCGCTAGCACCTGCTGCGCTTTCTCTCTACACTGCGCACCTGTATCCACATCCATCTGCCCAATACTGGCTAGATCTTCGTAGAGCTTTTGGAGAGGGATTTTTTGTTGGGGTTTTCTAGCCGTATCAGGAGATACATTTACGGATATTTTAGGCATGTTTTAATCCTCCTAGAGAAGGTGAGAGTCTGCACAAAAAGCAGCTGTCTAGTCTGGATTGTCGCTCTTTTTTCTGATCAGAAGAGAAAGCCCACAAGAAGATTTACAGAAGTAGAAGATAGAGCTTTGATTTCTTTGCGTTTCTTAAAACGAACCGATGGCCGCAGGGTAGATCAGTTAGAAAACCTATAGATACGTTGAGTTTTCCAGGAAAGTCAATAACTTTTGTGGGAATGGATTGATGATATAGATAGAATCACAGGCAAATTGGATTTAGGAGAAGTCTGAATGTTGTTGTCGCCTCAAGAAAAAGATAAGCTGCTGATTTTTACGGCGGCGCTGGTGGCTGAGCGGCGAAAGAATAGAGGACTGAAGCTAAACTATCCCGAGGCGGTGGCCTATATCTCGGCGGCGATTATGGAAGGCGCTCGCGACGGCAAGACGGTGAGTGAGCTGATGAGTGAGGGGACAACTTTATTAAAGCGCTCTGATGTGATGGAGGGAATTCCTGAGATGGTGCATGAGGTGCAGGTGGAGGCGACGTTTCCAGATGGGACGAAGCTGGTTACTGTGCATGATCCGATTGGGGAGTGACTTCGACTACGCTCAGCCACCGTGCGAGTTTGACTACGCTTAGCCACCGGGCAAGTTTGACTACGCTCAGCCACCGGGCGAGTTTGACTACGCTTAGCCACCGGGCGAGTTTGACTACGCTTAGCCACCGGGCGAGTTTGACTACGCTTAGCCACCGGGCGAGTTTGACTGCGCTCAGCCACCGGGTGGGCGATGTTTAGTTGTTTATAGAAAAGAGCGAGAAAAGTGGATGTATACAGAGAACAAAGCGGGTTCGATTCCTTTGGTGCCGGGACAGATTATTCCAGGTGGCTCGGACATGATTGAGCTGAATGCGGGGCGGGAGATAGTGACGATGGTGGTAAAGAATGTGGGCGATCGCCCGGTTCAAGTGGGATCGCATTTCCATTTTTACGAAGTTAACGACGCGCTGGAGTTTGACCGTGAGCAGACTCAGAAGATGCGGTTGAACATTACGGCGGGGACGGCGGTGCGATTTGAGCCTGGAGATGAGAAAGAAGTCGAGCTAGTACCCTATGGCGGTAGCCAGGAAATCTATGGATTCAACGGCAAGTTTGACGGGACAGCGTTGAGGCAGTAGAGAAGGAAAAATACTAGAGCACAAATGCTGGAAGGAAAATGCCAAAATCAGCAGCGCGATTGGGAATTGGTGGGCCGGTTGGCAGTGGGAAAACGGCCCTGATTGAGGGGATTGTGCCGCTGCTGATGTCGCAGGGTGTGGAAGTGGCTGTGGTGACCAACGATCTGTTGACCACAGAAGACGCTGACCGGCTGAAGCGAAAGGGCTTTTTGCCACCGGAGCGCGTGATCGGTGTGGAGACTGGAAGCTGTCCGCATACGGCAATTCGAGAAGATCCGACAATGAATCAGCTAGCGGTGCAGGATCTAGAGCTGTTGTTTCCGCAGCTAGATTTGATTTTGATTGAAAGCGGTGGCGATAATTTGGCGTCTACGTTTAGCTATGACCTGGTAGATGCCTATATTTTTGTGATTGATGTGGGGGCGGGAGATGATATTCCGCGTAAGAACGGGCCGGGGTTTGTGCAGTCGGATTTGGCGGTGGTGAATAAGGTGGATTTGGCTCCGTATGTGGGGGCGGATTTGGCGCTGATGCGATCGCAAAGCGCACAGTATCGTCAGGGCAAGCCGGTGATATACACTAACTGCAAGACTGGAGAAGGATTGAGTGAGGTGGTGGATTTTGTACAGAAAACGCTGTTGTTTTCTCAAAAGTCTGATCTTCCAGCAGCGGTAGGCGTCGAGTAGTGCTGTGGTAGGTGTACCTGTAGAGGAATTGCGAGCAGGAGAGTTGCCGTTAGAAGGACTGCGATCGCGCCATCAGCTAGAACTGACGCTGGGTTGCGATCGCGCTGCCAAGACTATCCTGCAAAGCCGCTATATGGCCTATCCACTCAGCGTCTCACCTTTGTTTCGCCGTGAAGCGGATGGGGTCGATCCCGCCAGAGAGCAGCGGGCCTATCTGTATCGAATGAATACCTCACCGGGTCTACTAGCAGGAGACGTGCTGGGAATGTCTGTGAAATTGAATGCGAGAAGCGCTTTGCATTTGATGGATCAGGCAGCGACGAAGGTGCATCAGATGCCATCAGGCGATAGGGCGACGGTGCTGTATGAGATTGAGGTGGGCGATCGCGCCACGCTAGAATTCCTTGCAGAACCGCTGATTCTTTTTAGCAATGCCACACTTAAACAAACTACAAAAATTATCTTGCATCCCACTGCTGGATTGAGCTGGGGAGAGATTGTCATGCCGGGCCGCTTGGCACGGGGAGAAAGCTACGAGTTTCGAGAATTTTTCAGTCGAATACAGCTCGAGTCGTACGGTGGCAGCGTCTGGTTTGTAGAAGCGATGAAGCTATTTGGTCAAAGCAATCGCTTTGCTAAGAACAATCTGTTTGCTGATGAGCCGATATTAGGAACATTGCTTTTGGTCTTGCCTGAAGAAAATGCGACCCGAGAAAGTCTTGATATGCTGGCGCGGCAGATAGAAGCGCTATCCTCAAAGAATAATTCTGTTGAGTTGGCGAGTTCGGTGCTGCCGGGAGATAGAGGGTTGTTTGTACGGGCGATCGCATCCACTACTCGCGACCTGCAATCCTGCTTTAAATCCGCCGTAAATTGCGTCAGAGAACTGCGCCAACAGCCCCTCCTACCGTACTCGCTTTAACTGTTGTTCTTTGGTTGCTGAGCCATATTTGCCATGACAAACACACCCACTACAGAAGTCGCCGATAGCTACCTTGGCAATATTAAAGAAGATGAAAAGCTGTCGAGCCAAATTGCTCGAGCTCGTGAGGCGAACCAGTGTCTAGAAGTAACTATCGAACGGAAAGACTGTCGCAAGGGGCGAATTTTTGTGCAGGCCACGTCAGGGCAGTCTGTAGGAATTGTGAAAGGGCGCGACTGGCAGCTCAGGGACGGTGATGTGCTGAAGACTCAGCGCGATCGCACTGTTTTAGTGAGTTTACAAAAACAACAGGTAATTGCCTTACAGTTTGAGCAAAAGGCCCATAACTCACCAGCCCAGTTAGTAAATCTCGGACACACGATGGGTAATCATCACTGGCCGATAAAGCGACAGGGAGAGACTCTTTACGTAGAAGTTTCAGGCAATGCGGAGCAGATAGAGGCCACTATTCGTGAGATTGTTCAGACCTTGGAAATCGAGGGATTGCATATTGTTCGCGAGCTGAAGTCTGCTGACCACACCTTAGACTTTTCTTCAGATTTTTCTTCGGCTACGGCCTCGACTCACACCCATGCGCACTGAGAATTCTAAGAACACCGGGAACATGGTCCAAAATACAGTTCAACAGTTCGCGCTGATGCAGCTGGCAGACTCTTTTTTTCCCTCGGGCAGCTATACGCTTTCCCACGGCTTAGAAAGTTTGGTACAGGCGGGAAAGATCGAACAGGCTAATGACGTGGAGACGTTCATCCGGCTGCTGCTGTGCAACAAAGTTGGCAGTACTGATCTGGTGGCGCTAGCGCATACTCATCGGGCAAGCGTAGTGAGCGATCTGAACAAAATCAGCGAGATTGACGCGCTTTTGTTCGCACAGACGCCGATTGAGAAAACTCGTCTTGCCCAGCGCCAAAGCGGTCGAGCTTTACTCATGGTCGGTAGTAAAACCTGGCCGCATCCTCAGCTAGACGAACTGAGTCGGCAGACGGCAACAGGACAGATCAACTGTCTGCATCCCGTGGTATTTGCAGCTGTAGCGCAGGTGGCGGGGCTAGATGAGCAGGCGGCCCTGATTGCCTTTGTTCACGGCTTTGCAACCGGTTTGCTAGGAGCGGCGATTCGACTAGGAGCAGTGGGTCACTTGCAGGCGCAGCAGATTCGACTGAGTCTGTCTGAGGACATGGCACAAGTTTGTGAGGAAGCAGGCGAACTGTCGCTAGATGACATGTGGTCCTGCACACCGCTGATAGATTTGGCGCAAATGAGACAGGCAAAACTATCTCGTCGCCTGTTTGCTAGCTGAGAGACTGCGAGTTAGGGGAGTGTTTAGCGCCATACGCAGAGGACCCACCCCGCCCTGAAGGGCACCCCTCCGAGGAGGGGATCTGCTTCAGGCAGGGATACTCAGGGCGATCTACCTCGATCTCCAAACGTCGCATAGCCGAGATAAATCCCCTCCACAGGAGGGGTGCCCGATAGGGTGGGGTGGGTCTCGGCGTGTACGCTAAACAGATACCACAGCAGTGCTGTCTACGTCGGTACGTTGTTTATTTGCGGCTCTTTAGGTCGCGAACTGTGGGATAGGTTTGAGGAAAACTTCTCTGTCCTGACACTCGAATCCCAACTTTTCGTACAGAGCGGCTGCGGCTGGATTATTGCTCTTTACTTCTAGCTGAAGCACGACAGCGTTTAGGTCTTGGCAAGACTGTTCAAGAAAGGCGATAGCTGCGCTGCCGATGCCTTGCGATCGCATATCCTCACGAATGTACAGCTCGTCCAAGAAAGCATAGTAGCCGCGATACTCCAGTCGATAGGAGAGCGTCAGCACCATATAACCAATGGTTTCTTCACCTTCTTGAATCAGCCACACCCTGCCAACAGCCTTGTCCGCGACTACTTTTTCCATCGCGGCTTGAGCTGGAGTTTCATCAAACGGCCCGTTATGGTCGAACTCGTGAAACTCTCTCATATATCGCATGAGGATATCGATATCGGCAAGCTGTGCTAGCTGAAAACAGACATCCATCTGAAGCTATCTCTATACTGCAAGCCGTTTACTGAATCACACCACAGGCAAGACGAGCGCCGCCACCTCCTAGCGCAGCAGGCTCATCAGAAAAATTATCGCCGTCCATGTGAATCATCAGGGCTCTATCGGAAACATCGGAAACGCTGAGGCGCGGCGCTAAAGTAGGGGTATTCGCATTTCCCTCTGCGTCTACGTACAGCGGCGGCAAGTCGCCTAGATGTCCGTCAGCATAAGGCCCCTCATGACTACCCGTTGCCGCTGGATCGTAGTGTCCGCCCGCTGCTAGGCCAGGAACAACTTTTCCTTCTTTCTCTTCAGGACCACAGGCTGCATTCTCGTGAATATGAAACCCATGAGCGCCTGGAGATAGACCTGTCAAACTAGGTGTGATCAATAAACCATATTCAGAGTCTGCTAGGGCTACCGTGCCGACCTCTTCGCCGATTCCTGTCTCATCGGTCAGATTCATTACCACGGAAACACTAGCCGCATCAGCCTGTGGAGAAGGGTCACTATCAGGGCTGGTTGAACAGGCTGAGACAGTTACTAGAAGAATAAGCAGAGGAAAGATTATCCTTCTAAACTGAGCGATACGCATGGGTTGTTTCCTTTTTAGATGAGTTATGAGCGTGCTTGACAGGCGGTCGTAACACACCTCTCTTCTATAGAGCACTGTGGCTCATGTGTGTACCTATAGAAAGTCAGAGATCTGTCTCAATAGAGATCAATTTGTCGAATTGCTTTCATCCGAACGTATCGATGTCCAATGGTGAAGCTTTGTTCGAGAGACGACTTGTCCGCTCTTGATAGTGGTCCGAGTGGGCGGCGCGGTGCCGATGGCTTCTGATGCTGTGCGGGCATCGATAATGACAAGATCGGCAGGGTGACCAGGCGCAATGCTGTGGTTGGCAATGCCGATGGCAGCAGCGGCGTGGGTGGTGGCCATATCTAGACATTGAGCATGTTGAGCGGTGGTGCCAAGCTGGAGAGTTTGGGCGAGCAGTGTGCAGATTTTGAGCGGGTCGCCGTCGCCGAAAGGAGTGAAGAGGTTTTGGATATTGTTGGTTGCGATCGCGCAATTCACCCCCATTTCCATCAGCCTATGAACAGGCGCAACCCCGCGACGGACACTATGAGTATCACCACGCGCCATCATATACAGATCCGAAGCAGGCAGCGCCAGAACAGAAATTCCGGCCTCAGACAAGAGCTTAGCCGCTTCAGACAGCGCTTCGGGAGATAGCCCAGCCAAACGAGTCATGTGACCTAGGCAGACACGGTTTTGCCAACCACGTTTGATGGTTTCACGAGCCACGATCGGAAACAGCAGCGGCGCATCGTTGTCTAAAAAATCGAGATGAAAATCTACATCGCAATCAAATTCTTCAGCCAAATCGAAGACAGTGCGGATGTTTTGCTCAGGATTGGGATCGGTGTAAGGAGCGGAGCCAATCAAGTCACCACCTAAGCTAAGAGCCTGATGAAGCAGTTGGTGCGTACCTGGCTGGTTGGTGATGCCCTCCTGGGCAAAGATAGCTAGCTGAAGATCGAGGCGCTGTGCGAATTCTTGCTTTAGTGGCAAGAGCGCATTGAGCGAGGTGAGCTGAAGCGCCGGATCAACTTCTACATGAGAGCGAATAGCCGTGGTACCAAAGGCACTCTCTCGCTCTAGCACCTGCCGCGCACGAGCCTGAATGTCTGCGATCGTGAAACTTTCTTTGAGTTTGAAAGTCTCTTCTAACGCCTCTTCAAAAGTTCCCTTCTGTGCCGGAAACTGTGACAAAAGTAATGCTTTATCAAGATGGAGATGAGGGTCAATCAGCCCAGGAATGACAAGGTGACTGCTCGCATCTATTGTTTGAATAGATAGTGCTGTTTGAACAGATAGTGCGGAAACAACCGGAGAAATTTCAACGACGATTCCGTTCTCAATAACAATGGTTTGAGGTTTCTCATAGCCAATCAGGATAGCGTTCTCGATCTTTAGCATCAGCGACATTAAATTCTGTCATTTATAGAAACGAACTAGGGTAATACAACAAATGAGCTTCCATAAGCAGAATACTCTTTACTGAGAACGCCATTTCGCTGGCTAGCCTTGAAGGATTGCTGTCCCTGATCTACGCTGTCTCCAGAACTTTCAGGTGCTGAAGATGAGTTTTGCCCTGAAGGATCTTCGATGCTGGTGTTAGGACTGCTCTCGCCAGCAAAAAACTTGTCCCACCACCAAGGAGCTGTTCCCCCAGCAATTAAGGTAAGCAGGACAGCTGCAATTATCTGCCCCATCCCGTTTCCGTTCTGACTGTTTGTCATTCATCCGTCTCCCCAACGACCTGCTCTATCATATCGTCAATTATTAACGGAATGCTGACTGAGTGTAGTACGAGCAGTATATTGCCTGTCACTAATCGCAGTCTCATTAATGGCAGCAGCGCCTACAAGAAATGATGTTTTGATTGTCTCCTGTCACGGTCTATCTAACTGCTTCAGTATCTCTGAGATAGTTCTCCGTAATTGAGGAATCTCTTCTTTCGCAGCTTTCCAGATGATTTCTATATCTGTATCGAAATAGCCGTGAATGAGTTTATCTCTCATTCCAGCAATATCTCTCCACGGAACGTCAGGATGCTTTGCTCTGATTGAGTCAGGAACATTTTTGACAGCTTCTCCAATAATCTCAAAAGCCTTGAAACGGCAAAAATCTTCTCTAGATTTTGAGAAAACTCTTCGAAATTGACATCTTCTGTGAACTGCTCGACAGCAGCTATTGTATCTAGGACATCCTGCAAATAGTCGTTGATACTCCTCTTTGTCACAGATAAACAACCTCTGCCAACACTCGTTTACCAACGTGAGGCTTTAGTCCTTTCTTGTGAACTAGATCTACTTTTACCCCTAGGTTATCGCTCAGATAGTTCTCTAAATTGATAAATTTTAGCAAGCCTGGTATCTCAGCAAATTCTACTAAAACGTCAATGTCACTCTCTTCGGTTTGCTCTTGCCGAGCATATGAACCGAAAATGCCTACTTCCTGGATGCTGTAATTTGCTTGAAGTGTCGATTTATTGAGTACTATCCATTGACTAACCTCTTCTAAAGTTTTCACAGTCTAATACCTACATAGTCGAGTAGCTAATAGCATGATACATGTTGCTGCTATACCTCGTATCCGTTACACAAGCGGTACGTTATCTGGAAGCACCATCGCTCTGTCAATTTGTAATGAGGCGCTCTGGGCCAGTGTGATGGAATTCGTACGGACCTCTATAATCGAAGTTGTTGAAATTATCGTTGAAGTCAGAGAAGTCGCTCTGTTCGAGATAGACTATGGCGATCGCACTCCCATCCTGCTGCAAAACTCCCCAAGAGCTAGGAATCTGAGTGTTAATCACTCGCCCTGCAACCGGACCTGCAATTGCGCTCAGCTGCCCGTTAAAAAGCTGGTCAATAATCTGAGTCTCTTCTTCGCTAGGAAACGCTGCATAGAGCTGAGGGCTTAGCGTTAGCCTGCCTTGACTATTGGCGTTGATCCGTCCGCGATCGATGCTGGCGTATTTGAAAGGAGCCTGGTCGGCGCGAGTCACGATCACCATTCTAGGCGCATAGGAAAAAGAGGTTTGCACAGATTCAAACAGTTTTGCAAGATTGCCAAGCTCTCCCTGTTCCACTAGCGTATTGTTGGCTAGCCCGTCCAAGATAGGCGCGGTGAAGAGGGGAAGCACCTGTTCGACAGAGCGATCCATTTCCTGCTGGGTGTCGACGAAGCGAGTTTCAGCGGCTTGGGTGGCGACTCTGGCACGAAGCTGATTGGTGATTTGTAGGCCGCCGATGATCAGTGCGATCGCAACCAAAACCACCACAATACTCCGCCGCACTCGCCGCTTCAGCTGGCTAGAAACCAAATAGTCCGGCAGCTCAGCTCGACTCGCATTCGCCTCAGCCAGCAGCGCCAAAGACAGCAGCACATTCATCACCACCATCACAAACGCGACAATGCCCCCCGCAACCAGCCCTGCCTGTACCAGCAAGCTCCAGCCGGGCGGCAAAATATCCCATCGCAAAAATTCGTCAACGACCCACAGCACCGTGCCAAAGCAGGCGAGGGTCAGCAAAAAGACGGCTAAGTTTGTAACGAGTCGCAGTAAGAAACGGTGATTCATGGAATGCCCTACTCAGGTCTATAGCAGCTACAACATAGCTAGATGCTATTTCTGATAGTAAGGCGAGGATGACGCCTAGAAATCTGGACGCTCTAATAGACAAAATAAAGTCAGCGCCACTGTGCAAGATAGCGTGGTTGCAGAGAAGCCATCGCAGCCCAGTGCTTGAATCGGAAAATACAGCAGCAGTGCGACAGCAGCAGACAGGCCAGTCGGCTGACTGAGAAAGTGAAAGAAGTCCTGAGCACTTTCTACCCACTCAAGCAATTTTAGAAAGCGTCTAAGAAGAGTCATAGGAGTCCAAGCAGGTAAGACGACAATGGGCAGTTCTAGCTCAAAAGCTGATCAAACACACTACTGAAAACGGGTTTGGGGACTTTGCCTACCCAGGTCTTGATCGACTGCTGCTGCGCATCTATCAGCGTGAACTGGGGAACACCCGTCGCGCCAAAGGTCTCGATCTGGCTAGCCCACTGCGGATCGTCAATATCTAGCATAACGAAGTTTATCTGGTCGCCGTAGCTCGCGCGTAGCGCATCGACAGTAGCGGACATACTTTGGCAAGTGGTACACCAATCGGCGTAGAATTCGATCAGCGTAGGCTTTTGACTGGTCAGCGCAATGTCATAAGGTACTGCTGCTGCTGCCATCGACTTCAAAGTCATCAGACCGGAGAGCGGCGTCATGCTCATGATACTGGCAGCAGGCCGGGTCAACAGTACGGTTGTCATGATCGCCAGCGATGCGATCGCCAGAGCTATCCATAGTGTTATCCTGGTCCCTAGTCGCCATCCTTGTTTTTCTGAGTCTTTATCTAGAATTTTGTCTTGGCTTTTATCTGACCTTTCATCTGATATAGAGATCACAAATCACTCTCCTTTCAAAAGACTAACGATAGTAATAGACCAGGAAAATATGAACGGCTAATAGTAGGGAAAAGATGCTGACCAGCAATATATGACTTTTTAACCAGATGGCACGCATCACTCGAATCAGAGTGCCTTTGCTCATTTCTGAAGCTGAACCTACTGCATCTTTTTTCCCAGCAAAGCTAAAGGCTTTTCGTGGAGATTCCAGCACGCCTGTCTCGGCAACGACCCCGACTAGCGCCGTCAGCGTCACCCCAAAAAAGGACCACAGGAAGATCGCATTATAGTTAATGCCGCTAACGCCAATGGTATGGACCAATACCGCTGCGAGCAAAGCGACCCCGGTAAAGATATGCAGACTTCGCCACATCAGGACGCTGCCCGGCATTTTTACTTTGATTGGCCAGCTGCGGCTACGCTTTCTGGCGGTGAGCAGCATTTCTGCAAGGACTAGCGCTAGGGCAACGTAGCCGGTGATCTGTTTGTAGAGTTCGCCACGTAAGAACTGGTGCAGATCGAAAGAGCGATCGCGCAGCGCTTCTATATAAAAAGGGCTCAGTGCAAACGGAAGCAGCAAAGCCGCAGAAACCAAAGTAAGGATTATTAAAGTAGAAAATCTAGGTTTCATCAGCCTTACCCCTTTCTAAAACGTACTCCTTTCAACCACAAGAAAAGCCCTGCTTTCTCCTCTATTCGCCTTGGATTCCTCCTCTATTCGCTTTGGATTCCTCCTCTATTCGCTTTGGATTCATCCGCCTTCGAATAGAGGAGAACATAAGGGCAAACGCTAACGCCTAGGCATCAGCAGGCATACTATCCACAGGAATGTTGATGACAATACCGCCCATGACATCATCCATCTCAAACACTTTGTCAGGATAGCGCTCTAGATGAACAGGGTGAGTATTGTGACAAGTCACACAGGCCTCAGCCACGGCTCGGTCGGGATATATTGCAGAATAGTAAGCCTGACCGCCCACTTCCTGATAGCCCTTCACTGGCTCTCCTGTTTCCTCCATCTCTCCAATCGCCGTGGTCTCGAATTCGCCTTTGGGTGCCTGGTTGTCATTGATATTCCAAGAAGAAACCAGGCTATAGGTGAATTCGCCCGACTCATTCGCAATCTCAGAGCCTAAGCGGAACATCTGAGCTGGCAGAGGAACGCCGTTGGTCTGCTGCCAGCCTTCAGTCGACTCTACGTCCAAGACGCCTTCTTCTTTGGGCTTACCTTCAAGCAATTTTGCCCGGTTCACCACGTGCCGCGTATAGGCCGTTCTATCTGCGGCTAGCGTGGTGTGGATATAGTCGGCTACGAGTTCGGGGGCAATCATCGGGCCAGTCGCTGTAGCGGTGCCGCCACCACCGCCGCTGCAAGCGACTGCTGTAAAGCAGATAGCCGCCGCTAGGGTAAGTAGTGCCATTGTTTTAGCGCGAAAGCGCTGTATCCATGTCTTAAACATTGTCATTAATTTCCTAATAGTTTCAGAAGTTATGAGAACAAACGAGATATCTGCTCTAGAAAGTAAAGTTATCCTGCACTTTCTGAAGCAGACGCATTGCCCACCCTCCGCTTTTCGGCTGCGCGCATCAGGTCAAACGTTTGATGGTGCAGCGTCGGAGGGCGGTCAAAATTGGCTTCGACCAGGTCGTCGTCGAAAATACTGTTGTAGCTGTATTCCACCCCGTGGCAGTTCATACAGACTTCTCCTACCATGCGATCGCGAGGCTTGAGCGTAAAGGTGTTGTTGTGGTTTACCTTGGCTACTTGGACGCCTTCGGCGCTTTTGTGTGCGGTTCGGGGCAGGTGGCAGCTCGCGCAGGTCACCGACTCCGAGCCGGGTCTAGGCAATGGCTGACCGGCAAACACCGCTTTGGCATGTTTGGAGTTTTCATAGTTGAGAGAATGAGTGTCATCGTGACAGGTCAAGCAAGAATCTACAGAAGCCTGCATCGTGTTCACAGAATGAACGTTGTGGCAGGCGTTGCAGGTCATCTGTTGGTCAAAGGCATCCTGCTTCATCGGGATTCTGGCCATTGCTGGCGTCAAAGGTGATTCTCCTTCTAACAGACGAACGCCATGCTTTCCTAGCAAAAAGGTGTCTACAGGCTGCTCGTGGCAGGAACGACAGCTTTCATGATCGGGGTTGGCCACAAATTCGTTACTCTCATCGTTTTGATGACAGCTAGCGCAGTTCACGTCATTGAGCGCATGAGCACTCGGTTGCCACAGTTCAACAATCTCTTGAATCTCTTGCTCTGTGGCGGCTGAGGCGGGAAGGGTCATTTCTAGAAAGAGTGAGCTGGACCAGAGTGTGATTAGCGCGATCGCACAGAAAGCTTTCCTCAGGCCAATTCTCCTTGGGCCGGTCTTCTTATAGCCGTACATGCTGACTATCATGACTTCCCTCCTAAGAATTCCTTTTGCAGGTTTGGCTTAGGCGCACTTTTCAGCTCTGTTTCCACGACTCTCTCGGGTAGCTGCTGCACGGGTAGCATCGCTGGCTGTCCTAGATTTTGTCGCAGAAAGCCCGTTGAGATTGTGTCGTGCTCGTGATAGTTGTGACAGCCCGCTGTCCAGCAGCCATCAGGCGCAAAGCCCTCATGACTCTTGAGCTGAGTTAGCGTTAGCTCTTCGTGACAGGCCATGCAGAGATCGGGCTGCAAATGCACCCCTCTGCTAAACATATGCACATGCTCGTTATGGCAGGCCGTGCAGGTTAATACGTCTACCTTGTCTCTAAATTCAGCCCAGCGGGGATCGCGAAACTTTTTAGCCCCGTGTAAATCATTCTCCAGCTCTGCCTCGTGGCAGCGGTTGCAGTTTTCATTGGACACCTGCTTAAAGCCTTCGTGGCAGGAGGCGCAAGAGGCTTCAAACAGGTAGTGGCCTTCAGAGGTTTCGCCCGGCAGGAAAATTTGCTTTTGCTCGAAGGCAAATGCTGTAGATACAGAAATCAGCAGCATGACCAGTGCCAAAACAATGACAGATCTTAGCTTGAACTTCTGTCGCCAGAACGAATTTCGATTGGGACGACTCTTCATTAAAAAAACGGAGAGAGATTATACAGCTAGCGTCGGATGCGTACTTAATAGAAGGCTGCGCCTACACTAGCTAGCCACTTGGCTCTATAGACATCAACGGGTTAATTAGCTGAGAATGTGCAGAGCAAATGTGCAGAGCAAATGTGCAGAGCAAATGTGCAGAGCTAGGTGGCCAAAGCTATAGAAGAATCAATAGCAGCACCACCAGTGCAGCAGCGCTACCACCGATGATGCCAGCCGCCGTGCCGTTGCTAATGCCTTCGGGCGACTCAACATCAGCCGTTGTTACAGCAGGTCCGCCGATCGCGACAGGTTCGCCTATTGCTACCGGTTCATCGATCTGAACTTCGGCTGTGGCATAGTCTGCGCCGTCTAGCATGAGTTCGGTGATAGCGCCATAGGCACCCACCCAGGCATCCTTCACTCTTGGGGTCCAGGCCGATCCCGCATATTGTTCTAATGTCTTTAGCAAACTGCCGCCGACGAGTGGATAGTGGGCGGGCAGTGCGCCGTACTTGACATGTCGTGCGCCGAGTCCGCGTAGCGATTTGCTGAGTACCTCTGGATTTCTTAGGTTTTCGACCACCATCACCAACGCACCTTTTAGCATCTGTTGCTGCTTTGGCATACTGGTATGGGCGAAGAGCGGCTTTGCTTCTGGATAATCGGTTAGTAGATTCTCGTAAAAGCTAGCTACGAACTCGTCAGCTTTGGGTTTGACTAGCTCAAAACTTTGTTCTAGGACTTCGACATCGAGTCCTGTTTCGCTGGGTTCCTCACTAGCCAAAACGTCACTCTGTGAAACAGTCGCGGGCGCAGTTGGATCGCTCGGAGTCACAGGCGCAACGCTTTCTAAGGCTACGGCTTCTCTGCTGTAGTCAGCGCCTTCTAGCATCAGCTCAGTGATGACACCGTAAGCATTGGCCCAAGCGCTTTCTAATTTTGGGGTCCAAGCTGTGTCTGCATATTGGCCCAGCGTCTTGAGCAGGCTATTACCTACTAGCGGGTAGTGCTCTGGCAGTGCGCCATACTTGACGTGCCGGGCACCTAGTCCTTTCAGAGATTTGCTTAAGACTTCTGGCTTTCTGAGGTTTTCGACTACCATGACCAGTGCGCCTTTCAGCATCTGCTGTTGAGCGGCCATATCTGAGTGCTCAAATAAAGGTTTAGAAGCTGGGTAGTCGGTAAAGAGATTGTTGTAGAAGCTGGCGACAAAATCGTCTGCCTTTGGCTTGACTAGCTCGAAGCTCTGCTCTAGTAGCTCTACATTTAATGCCATAGCTGACTCTATGCTCCGAAAGTAAATAAAAGAGATTGTTAATCTAAAGACGCCCCGACTCTCAAAGATCGGGTACGCGCCGTAAAACAGATCAAAGCTTGGGCTGGCAATGATCGCCGACAACACAATGGCTATGCATGTCATCTATCCGTAGTACTACTTAAAACTAAGGGGATAAAAGCGCCTGTTTTGTATTCAGAGTTACTAAATTCTCGATCAATGCAACAAACTTGCATCGCTGCTGAGCAAATGTTGCATCGTGCTGCTAGGACAGCTTATTTAACTTGGTTGCTTGTAATGGAATCACAGCGAAAAGTTCTCGAATCCTTTGTCAGAGGCGTTTCCGTCGATTGGAAAGCAAGATTTCCGATCCGGAAATCTTGCGATAAATGCGTGTAAATTATGCGAAAGAAGAATTTCTCAGTGAAATTATGCAGCTTGTGATACAAAAAGACAACGGAAGTTCCGCGAGTATTAGATTTGCTATCGATGTATTGCTTGAAATATATCTATCGGCATAGATTATATCTGCTGGCGGATTAGTACCGCCAAGATACTATCGAACATTGCTGCTGCTGATAGCTCCGTTACTCTTTCTTGTTTTGAAGACTAGTTTTTATAAATGACAGTCAATCTGACTAAATCTCTAGGATCGATTAAATTGGCTGTGCCTTTGCTGGTTGCGATCGCATCCATCCTCATCGGCGCAACCTTTTACGAAGCTGAAGTAGGATCGGCTGTCGTCCAGCAAGAAATCTACAAAAGCCCGTGGTTTGGTGGATTAATGTTCTTGCTAGCCGCCAACCTGGGTATCTCTACGCTCTTGCGCTATCCCTGGAAAGGCGCACGCAAAATTGGGTTCGCCATTACCCACTGGGGTCTGGTTGTGATTATCGCGGGATCAGCGGCAGTGATTCATTTGAGTGTAGAAGGCATGATGCTGGCTCGCACGGATGCTGGACCGGTGAGCACGCTGAGAGTCGATGGAGATTTGGTAGAAGTCGCTGCGCCCGGTCAACCTTCCGAACAGGCATCTCTCTTTATCAAGGCTGATGGCACGGTTGTCCCGAACAAAGTAGGCGAACTTTCTCTGCTGGGCTATAGCGACAATACGATTAATACCGTGCGATTCGTACCAGGTGGAAAAGTAGATAATCCGGCTGTGCGGCTAGTGCTGAAGAGCGATCGCATGGGTCAATCGCTAGAGCGCTGGCTAGCAGCTGCTCCTTCTGCCTATGATTCGCTCGACGTTGGACCAGCCGAGCTACAAATCGTCAGAGCGCAAGCTGCCGACCAACTTGCGACTGCACTTACAGCGCCTACAGAAGCACCAGAGGCTGCGAGAAAAGGAACAGTGACTGTTTTGTGGCAAGGCCAGTCGCGCACCCTAGATGTTGAAAGAGAACTAAACAAACCTTTTGAACTCAAAGCACAAGGACAGACTTTAACCATTCAGCCAACTGGCTTCTGGCCAGACTTTCGACTAGACGGCAATCGCCAGCCAGTCACAGCCACTGCTTTGCCTCGCAATCCGGCAATTCAGCTAGCCGTGACCAACGGTGAATCAACAGAAAGCTGGTTTGTCTTTGGCAATCCTGGTTTTGAGCCGATTCGCAATCAGATAGAGGGCGATCCTATTGCTTTTGGCGTTGAGTATGAAATTGCTGCTAATCCTGGACCGACTGCTTTCTTTCGCCTAGTGGTTGATGCCGCTGGAGATCTGCACTATGCGGCTAACTCTTCTAAGGGTTTTGAGACAGGTGCGATCGCAGTTGGAGACTCTGTGACCCCTGGCTGGGCAGATTTTGAGGTGACGCTAGCCGACTACATTCCCCGCGCCACCGTAGAAAGAGAGATTGTTCCACTACCGAAAGCAGCCTTGGCAAAGGGGACGCCAGCCGAAGGCGAGCCCGCTTTACTTGTCTCCATCGATGAGGTCAGCAAACCGGTCTGGGTAGCTTGGGGACAGCCAACGGCGATCAGCAGCGAGAAAGGAGATTGGTTTGTTGCTTTTAGTCCGAAGCTTTTGCAGCTGCCGTTTAGCCTAAAGCTAAATGACTTTATCGTCGAACGCAATGAGGGCAGTGAATCGGTGGCTATGTGGACAAGCGTGGTATCTTTGATCGACTCGCAGCCGACCAGCGGCCATACGGTGAGCGATCGCCGCGTTTGGATGAATCATCCCACCTGGTTCAGAGGCTGGAAAATCGCCCAAGCCTCCTGGAATCCTGGCGATCTAAGCCAGTCTACTCTACAAATAAAAAGAGAGCCCTGGTGGGTGACCGGGCTAACCTGGCTGGGCTCAGCGATGGTGATCATCGGCGTTGCTACCATGTTCTACGGGCGCGTCGTTTTCAAGAAACTTAGCAAGAAGTTCAAAGCCCTTTCTCACCTGCTAGAAACACCCCAAGCCGATAGTCAGACGGATGACAAAGAGACCACGCCTGGTTCGATTCCATTATTCAATGCCTTTTTAGGAAGATAAAGATCACTCATGACTTCTATTTCCGAGAAAAAGGCACCAAGCCTTCCAACAAAACAGCCCGATGCTAGCAAGACTAATGCCGGTAATAGTCCTTTGCCTGCAAATCAGACCAGCTCGACTATACAGCTGATAAAATTCACCATTGGTCTGTGTCTGGGCCTGCTATTGATCGCGCTCCCGCCCACTCAATTTCAGCCATCGCTATTGAACCCGCTAGAAACGATGGTGGTGCAGCAGGGCGGACGCAAGAAGCCTTTGGATACAGTGGCGCAAGAGACCGTTGCCAAGATTCACGGCGCTACTGTCTATCAGCACGACGGCGTGGTTGAAGATTCGATGACGACTTTCATGTCGCTCTGGCTGAACAATCGCGACTGGAACCAGGAGCCGTTTGTCCTCTTTAGCTATCGACCTCTGAAAGAACAGATTGGCGCTGATCCCGATCAAAAGTATTTCTCTTTTCAAAATCTGATGACTAATCAGGCGCTAGGCGATGTCGTCCGCACAGCGCACAAGAAAGACCTCGAAGGCGAAGACCTCGATCGAAACGAGCGTGAAGCGCTGACGATTGAAGATCGGCTGACGCTGATGCTGGGCTCTGTCGATGATAATACGATCGCGATTGTACCCCATCCAACTGATAGAAAAGGTAAGTGGATGGGGATTTCGGAAGGGCAGTCGCTGTACTCGGCAGAGGCGATCGCACCTCTGCTGGCTAACTTTGCCATGATGAAGCAACAGTTTCTCGCCCAGCCAGATCGCCTATCGGCGCTGAGTCCACTTGCAGCCGAGCTAAAGTCTGAGCTCAGTACACTTAGCCTAGAAGTGTATCCAGCAGCCGGAGCCATGGATAAAGAAGTCTTTTTCAACCACTTTCATCCTTTTGCGAAAGCTTGGAAGCTGTATGGAATTGCCTTTGTGGTGATGCTGCTAACCCTGTGGCTCAAACCTGTAGAGCTGTACTGGAGCGCGATTGGACTGTTTGTCAGCGGCGTGTTTGTTCAAGCCTACGGGTTCATCTTACGGATGCAGATTGCCGATCGTCCGCCTGTGACGAATATGTATGAGTCGGTGATTTGGGTTGGGTTTGGGATTGCCGCGATCGCACTTACCTTCGAGCTAATCTACAGAGCCAAATATTATCTGTTAGCCGCCGCCCCGCTAGCTGTGGTGTGTCTGATTTTGGCTGACAGTCTTCCTGCCGTTCTAGATCCGAGCATTTCTCCGCTTGTCCCCGTGCTGCGAGACAACTTCTGGCTGAGCATTCACGTGCCGACCATTGCCCTTAGCTATGCCAGCTTTGCATTAGCGCTAGGAATTGGCCATGTTGCCCTCGGCAGCTATCTATTCACACCCAATGCTAAATCTAGAATTCAGCTGCTCTCTCAGCTCAACTATCGGGTGCTGCAAGTCGGCGTGCTGCTGTTGACCTCGGGTATTATCCTTGGCGGCATTTGGGCGCACTTTTCCTGGGGCCGCTTCTGGGGTTGGGATCCCAAAGAGACCTGGGCGCTGATTGCTTTGCTGTGCTATCTGGTACCGCTGCACGGTCGGCTAGTCGGCTGGATTGGCAACTTTGGTATTAGCGTCGCCAGCGTTGCGGCGTTTAATGCGGTGCTGATGGCCTGGTACGGTGTGAACTTTGTGCTGGGTACGGGCCTGCATAGCTATGGCTTTGGCACAGGTGGTTCTGAGTGGATGCTGGCGAGCGTGATTGGTGCGGATATGCTGTTTGTCTTGGCGGCTACCGCCCGCTATCAAGGGTGGCTGAACAAGCTATTGGTTAACGCTAGCGAAGCCGGTGCAAATTCCTAGAGACCAGTGATTCAAAGCTATTGACCAAAGATTTTCTAGGCAGTGCATTATTTCTCAGCTCCGATTCACATCTGTTGATATATTGATGAAAGTATTAGCCAAACGTTAGAAGAGATTGAAACATGAAGCGTAGAGCATTTATGAACTGGGTGGGCGTTGGCTTGATGGCTTCGTCTTTGCCAGTTGCGATCGCAGCTTGCACCCCCACCGTCGAAGAACCAGACACCACAGCGGGTACATCCGAAGCAGAACCCTGCGCTGCCGCTACAGAAACAGCCAGTAGCAGCGTCGGAGAAGATGGCTTTGCTGAGCTAGGCACCGTCGCGGATCTAGACAGCGCTGGCTTCTTATCTAGCAAATCTTTTGCGGGTGGCCCGGTCATTGCGATTCGCGACCCTGCAAATGCAGATGGCGTCATCGCGCTAAATTCAACCTGTACACACCAGGGCTGTAGCGTTGACTGGGAAAATTCAGAATTTGCCTGCCCCTGCCATGGCTCCAAATTCACCGCCGAGGGAGCAGTCATCGAAGGCCCTGCAAACGAACCCTTAGCCACCTACGAAGCGAAAATCGACGGCGATAGGGTTCTGGTCAAAACTACGTAAATCAAACGCAAAAGCCGTTTGCTACATGAGATCTCTAGCTAGCGCCCTGTCTCTCGGCAATCCCTCGATAAGGTGAGCAGCACTACAGTGGCGCAGTTAACCGTAGGTGAATTATCGAATTATTCAGCGCTATCTTTGTCTGACAAGGCGGGCTTAGGTTCTAGCGGTAGCTCGATTACAAATTCTGTTCCTTCACCTGGTGTGGAGTGGCAGTAGAGTCTGCCGCCGTGCTTTTCAGTAATGATTTGATAGCTGATAGATAGGCCCATGCCTGTGCCTTTACCGACTGGTTTTGTGGTGAAAAACGGGTTGAAGATGCGCGATCGCACTGCCTCTGGCATACCCGAGCCACTATCGGCAATATGAATTGAAACCCATTCCTCCTCAGGCTGTTCGTGCTCGATGCACTCCGTCCATATCCGAATCTGCCTTTTCTCTATTGGACTAGATTCCAGTGCATCAATGGCGTTGACTAGCAGATTCATCACGACCTGATTGAGCTGTCCAGCGTAGCATTTAACCAGCGGCAGCGAGCCGTAATCACGCTTAACTTCGATCAATTTGCCTCTATCAGGCGTCTTCAGTCGATGCTGTAGGATAACCAGCGTACTTTCGATGCCTTCGTGAATGTCGGCTTCTTTGAATTCTGCTTCGTCTAGACGCGAAAAATTGCGAAGAGATCTCACAATCCGCTTAATGCGATCGCTTCCGTTTTTAGTAGAAACTATCAGCTTCTGAATGTCTTCTATTAAAAAGGGTAGATCAATCTCTTCGATTTCGGCTTGTAGCTGCTCGGGCGGCTCAGGATAGTAGTTTTGATAAGTTTCTACCAACTGCAACAGATCTTTCGTGTATTCGTCTAGATGTCTGAGGTTACCGTGAATAAAATTAACAGGATTGTTGATTTCATGCGCAATGCCAGCAACCATTTCGCCGAGGGCGGACATCTTCTCGTTTTGAACTAGCTTAGACTGTGCCTGCTGTAGATCCACGATTGCTTTTTCTAGCTGATCTGTCTTGATTTGGCTTTGTTTGTTCAGTTCGGCCTCTCTTGCTAAAGCTTGTTTAAGCGCGTCCTCTGCTGCCCTGCGGTCGGTGATATCGCAAGCTATTTCTAAACAGGCAAAGATCTCTCCCTGCTCATTACGCAAAGGACTTGTTTGCGTCTCAACAATGCGTATCGTTCCGCCTGCCGTCGTCACAGAATGCTGCTGACTAGACGTTTTCCCAGCAAATGCGGCAATCTCGTTTTGCCTGAAGCCACTGCTGCCTTCGCTATCTCCAAACACGAGCGCTTCTGAAAACCCCAGCTCGATGTCATCGCAGCCGATAATCTCATCTACTCTCTTGCCTATTGCGATCGCATAGCTCTGATTGGCCAGCACATAGCGAAAGTCTTTATCCTTGGCAAAGATCCAGTCGGGGCTGCGATCAATCACCTCCCGCCACAAGATATGGGGGGAGACCGCCGACTGCGTGGCAGTTATTTCGCCTTCATCACCTGCATCTGGAATGTTTACTGTAGAGACCATAGCTAAGGGCTGTAGATTTTAGCCATAGAATTCCCGGCTAAACAGCGCCTTGATCATTGAGGACTATGCTGCCAGAGTGCAGCCGATGCCCAAACTCGCACCACAGCTTCTAGGTTTAGCGCACCATAAAGGTGAGGAAAAATGCCGTGGCCTGGTACCTGGTCGTATTGAAGAACAGAGTGTAGAAGCTTTGGATCAATTTCTAGGAGAACAAGACCAGTTTGCTCCTTGTAGATTTGCTCCTTATAGAAACGTTCGATGGTACCAGCGACCTGCTGCTTTTCTGAAAGATGAATGAAGCCTTCTGAGGCTAATGACGCAGGCGCATACGTTCCACGCTCTTTGGCAGCGGCCCAGACGGTTGATTCAACAATATGAAAAAGTCTCATTTTTCAGCATTCTATTCGAGTGTCTGAGCGCTGCCACCGCCTCTTCGTGTGGGTTCCGCCACTGCCACCATTGTGCCATCTGGGGTCATCACAATGCCTGTCGCCGCGCCAATTTCCTCAGTCGTAGTAAGCTGATGTCCACGGCTCGAAAGCAGTTTACCTAGCTCTGTGTCTATGAAATTTTGATCGACTAGGGTAGTGCCCTGATTGCGTTGCGAGAGTCTGGGCGCTGCGATCGCATCCGCCAAACTCATGCGAAAATCAACCAGATTCACCGCAATGCCTAGCACGGTCGTAATAATTGTCGAGCCGCCCGGTGAGCCAAACGCAATCACCTCGCCTTCTGGAGAGAAGGCAATTGTCGGAGCCATACTGCTGCGCGGTCGCTTGCCTGGTTCTGGCACATTTGGATGAGGATTCTCGGTATCAAAGTCCGTCAGCTCATTGTTCAAGATAAAGCCATAGCCCGGTACTACCATCCCTGAACCACCGGTCGATTCAATCGTCAGCGTATACGAGACCACCATGCCATCTTTATCGACAGCCGTAAGATGAGTGGTTGAGACGCCTTCTGTGTCAGTCGTTTTGACTGATACAGGTACTGCGCTGAGGCTAGGACTGGGATCTCGCTGGTAGGGGAGGGGGTTGCCTGCGATCGCCCGGTAGTCTGCCTCATTTTCCGGCGCGCTTGGCGGTAGCGTTTGGCTTCTTTTCTCCGCATAGTCAAAGTTCAACAATCCTTCGACTGGCACGTCTACATATTCTGGATCGCCGATATAGGCATTGCGATCGGCAAAGGCTAACCGTTCTGCTTCGATCAACCAGTGCAGCGCTTCCGCGCGGTCTGTGGGCACTGGTGATAGATCGTAGTTAGCCAGTAGGTTCAGCGTCTCGGCGACAGTGATGCCGCCGCTGCTGGGTAGTCCCATTCCATAAAAAGTGTAGTCTCTGTAGCTGCTCGACACTGCGGGGCGCACTCGAACTTCGTAGCGATCTAGATCTCTGATCGTCAGGCGACCCGGCCAGACCGGGAAAGGCGGATTTGGCACGGTGGGAGGGGCTTGTACGGTTTGTGCGATCGCCTCTCCAATCTCACCCCGATAGAAAGCATTTACGCCTTCGGTCAGCTAACAGCCTATAGGTCTTGGCCAAATCTGGATTTACAAAGCGACTGCCCACCGCAGGCACGTTTCCTCCAGGCAGGTAAAGCTCCTGGGTACTTTCAAAGGCCGAAAAACGCCCCTGATTTGCCGTAATCTGCTCTGCAAAAGTTTGATCGACGACAAAGCCTTTTTCTGCAAGTGAAATGGCGGGTTCCAACAGACTCGCCAAAGATTTCGTGCCATACCGTTCTACGGCTGTCGCCCAGTTCAAAGGCGTCCCAGGAACACCTACAGACAGCCCGCTGCTAATTCTGTTAGGAAAGAAAGGCAGCGGTTCACCCGATTCGCTATCCGGATCGCGAAACAGATCTGGCGTCGCCGAAGCTGGGGCCTCCTCCCGACCATCCAAAGCCACCACGCTCTGATTGTTCGGCTGATAAATCAGCATGAAGCCACCGCCGCCCACGCCCGCCGAAAAAGGCTCTGTCACCCCCAGTGCCGCCGCCGTCGCCACTGCCGCATCCACCGCATTTCCCCCGCCGCGCAGCACATCAATCCCTACCTGCGTCGCCGCTGCATCGACACTAGCCACCGCGCCCCCTGTCCCCTGCGCCACCGGACTAGCCTGCGAACTGGCCTGAGAGCGCACCGGGCTGAACCAACCCAGGCTCAGAGATACGCAAACACACAGACCCAAAACAGACAGGAATAATCGACGACGCATACAAAACTCTCCAACAGCGTGATAGGACTTGGCTACACTTTAGCTAAGTCCTTATTGTAGTTTTACAACCGTTCTTCTCTATCACCCGCACTAAAATAGCTCTGTCTAACCTATGCCTAATTTGGCATATTTTGCTATGCTAATGGTATGACAGATAAGCAAATCTATTGGATGGGCTCTTCTAGAAACGAGCTATCTGGCTTTCCAAAGATGGCTAGACAGAAGGCAGGTTTTCAACTGAGAGCGCTCCAAAGAGGACAAAAGCCTGCCGACTTCAAACCTGTGGGAACTGTCGGTAAAGGTGCAGAAGAAATTCGTATTAGAACAGAAAATGCTTACCGAGTATTCTACGTCTCTAAGTTTGAGGAAGCTATTTATGTGCTCTATGCATTTCAAAAAAAGACGCAGAAGACAGCGAATCAAGATATTGAGGTGGGTCAAAAGCGTTATCAGGAAATGATGCAATTTAGAACAAAGAGGAACGACAGATGACCGATAAACTGATTAGCGCGGAATTAGGCAGTGGAAATGTGTTTCACGATTTGGGTTTTGAGCCTGAAGAGGCAATGAACCTGAAGGTTAGAGCCGATTTGATGTTGGATCTGTGCGCATACATTGAGAAAAGGGGATGGACTCAAACAGAGGCCGCAGAGTGTTTGGGTGAGACGCAGCCAAGAATTAGTAATTTGATTAACGGTGAGATCAGTCGGTTCAGTGTCGACAAACTGATTAATCTGCTTGGCAAGATAGGAATGGATGTGAAGATAGAAGTTGTTCCTAAGGCTGCTTAATCATTTGTCCATAGAACATGCGTGTGACATATTTGAAATGAACGCGATCGCCCACACAATAAGCCTGAAAAATTTCTACGAGCTGAGCAATCATCTCTTCATACCTTGGATGCCCATATTCAGGAATATAAGAAGACGATAGCATCCTTCCTTTTAGCCCCTCGTAGTCAAAAGTCTGCTCATAGCTAAATCTCTTTTCATAAAGCTGATTAGACCCGAAGAAATCAGATAGAACAGTCTCGTTAATCTGTTTATGATCGATCTGTTTATAATCAGTTGAATACGCTTCGATCAATCTCTCGTAAGCAGCCAGGAAAGGCGTTGAGTCGAGTCTCGCGATCGTTCCAAACCAGCATTACCCAGCCTGATGGCTTCAGTATTCTCATAAACTCTTGTCTGGCCAGCGAACGATCAAACCAGTGAAACGCCTGACCTGCTACGACGAAATCAACGCTTCGATCCGGTAGTGTTGTGCTCTCTGCGGTACCGTCAATACTTTCAAATTTTGGCTGGTTTTCAAGGTATTTCTCGCCTGCTGTTCGCATCTCCGAGTTTGGCTCGATTGCCAGTACCCGGTTGCCATTAGCTAGAAACAATTCACTGAGAAAGCCCGTGCCAGAACCCACATCAGCACGCGATCGCACCCCATCGCTCACAAACAGACCCAGCGATTCGCTACGATAACGATATGCACTTTACAAGTATTTTTCGCTATTTGAACGCTAACTTTAGAGCGGGTGCGATCGCCCAAAAATTCTCCAGTTCGATCGCCATTTTCAAAAACATGCCTCGCCTGTTCCGGCTGGTATGGACCGCGACCCCGATCGCGCTTTTGATCAGCGTGGCGCTGACGCTGACCAGCTCGCTGCTGCCAGCCGCGCAGATATATATTAGTAAGCTGATTGTGGATCAGGTCGTTGCGCTAGTGGGCGCAGGGACGGCGGTGACGGTGATGATCCAGGCGCTGTTGCCACTGGTGGGCGCAGGGTTTGGCTTGCTGGTATTACAGGCGATTTTGCAGCAGCTCGATGGCTATGTCACTCAGGTGATGAGCGATCGCTTCTTGCTTCATGCCAATACGCTGATGCTAGAGCAGGCCACCCGCCTGGATCTGGCCCACTACGAATCGTCAGAATTTCACGATATTCTCAATCGCGCTCAGCAAAGCGGCAGCAATTACCCTATGCGAGTGCTGCGCCTATCGCTGATGCTGCTCGGCCAAGTGACTCGGCTAGCTGGCCTGCTAGCGCTGCTACTTCGATTCAATCCGTTAGTTTTTGTGCTGCTGCTGCTAAGCGCTCTGCCTACTTTCTGGGTAGGCGTTCAGTTCTCAGAGCGGCGCTTTTGGATGACCCGTCGGCAAACGCATAGCCGCCGACTGGCCGACTATTTTGGCGCTGTACTGACTGAGCCGCAATACGTCAAAGAAGTCAGGCTGTTCAACCTAGGCGATCACCTGGTCAGGCAGTATCACAGCATTCGCGATGAGTTTAATAATGAGTCGCAGGTGCTGGCTCGGCGGCAGTCTCTGGCTCAGGTCAGCATTGAAATGATTGCCGCGATCGCCTTCTACGGAGCCTACGCCCTGGTCCTGTGGGAAGCCATTCGCGGCCTGGTCACCATCGGCGATCTCACCCTGTATGCAGGGACTTTTCAACAGGCCCAAGCCGCCACCGCTGGCATTCTCACCACGATTGCCACCCTCTACGAATTCAATCTCTACGTCTCTCAATACTTTGAATTTCTAGACTTGGCCCCGCAGGTCACCAGCCCTCGAAAGCCCAAGCCTTTTCCCACCCCGGTCAAGTCGGGACTGGTCCTACAAGACGTTTACTTTACCTATCCCGGCAGCGATCGGCCCACGCTCAAAAACATTAGCCTCACCGTCGATCCGACCGAATGCATTGCCCTAGTTGGTCTCAACGGCTCGGGCAAAACTACCCTGCTCAAGCTACTCACCCGGCTATACGATGTCGATCGGGGGCTGATTGCCTTTGACGACATTCCGATTAGTGCCTTCAAGCTAGGAGATTTGCGTCGTAATATTGGCGTTTTGTTTCAAGATTTTGCCCGCTACGCCCTCTCAGCTCAAGACAACATTGGCTTTGGCGATCTGCCCAACCGAGCCGATTCAGCCAGAGTTTTCCAGGCGGCAAACGATGCCGGAGCCGAGGCGCTGATCAACGAATTGGATAAAGGCTACGATACCGTGCTTGGCAAAATGTTTACGGGCGGTGTGGATCTCTCGGGCGGTCAGTGGCAAAAGATTGGTCTGGCGCGGGCGTTTATGTCGCAGGCGCAGGTGCTGATACTAGATGAGCCGACGGCAGCGGTGGACGCGATCGCAGAGCACGATCTCTTCGAGCGCTTCCGTCAGCTCACCAAAGGCAAGATGACTTTCCTTGTCAGCCATCGCTTTTCCACCGTTCGCATGGCCGATCGCATCGTCGTTTTAGAAAAAGGCGAAATTATCGAAACCGGCACCCATGAGCAGCTGATGAAAAAGCAGGGTCGCTACGAAGAGATGTTCCGGCTACAGGCCGAAAGCTATACCGCCGCGTAATCACTACTGCGCTCATTTCGGCAAACTCTACTCAAAAGGCAACGGTTTCTCGATAGGATGACACAAGCAACTTTACTTTATGAGAGCGCATGGATATTCGATTTAAGCTTTGGCTAGGCGTATTTGGTTCACTGCTGACGCTGTGGCTAGCCGTCAATTTCCTGGTGTAAGTCTTGTCTGTCGCAAGTCCGGTTATCTCAACTAGGACATCAGGCGATCGCCAGTAACTACCCACTCCCTAGGACGCAGACTATGCGTCCTTTTTTGCCGGTTTGTGGGGGCGATCGCACTTCAAAAACGCGATCGCCCGCGCGACCTAAGCCTGCTCCCAAAGCTGACGAATCTCATCAGGCAAGAACCCAGCGATCTCGTCAATTCGCTGTTGAGGAAGCTCATCTTGCGTAGCCGAGAAAACAGCCTGCGCCACTGCCTTAGGATCAGCCTCTTTCGGTAGCTGTCCCTCCTGCTGTAGCCGCAACAAAAATGTCTCAGAGCTAATATCTAGCTGCCGGATCGGACTAATTCGGCTGAAGAACGCCACCATCACATTTGGATCGCTCCACAGGTCCGCAATCTGCATATCCGCTTTGGGCGCGTCTACCTGTAGCGCTTGCTCAATTTTCTCAATCTCATCAGTCGGCATCAGATCACGCAAAATCCGAAAAACAATTTTCGCGGCTACTTGTACATCGTTCTCGGTTTGCAAGCCGCTTTTTTCTAAAACCTTGTCAGTAAAAGTCTTCTGCTCCGACCCGTCCTTCTTTTCCGCCGTTGATTTGTTCTTTTCTGCTGTTGTTGAATCTGCCATGAAGCGTTTCCTTTGCTGCTATACAACTTAGATCGTAAAAAAGCTTAGGCTGCTTTCCCTCCATCGAATGAGGGAGTCAGAAGAGAGAGATCGGTGAGGTTTGTCTGCTACGAGGAATCTTCTGGTCAGAATCCTTCTACGCAGCAGCGAACAAGCTGGCCCAGTCAATTTCCGAAGGGCGATCGCCTTTACTAATAATCTCAAACGCCTTGTTCTTCGCCGCCTCAATCTCCAAGCAGGCCACACAAGCTGCCGCCACATCAATCCGGCTGGTCTGACCGTTTAGCGTATCGCCCGTGGCCACCACTACACCCAGCTTGCTATCCGTACTCGCCTGCACCAGAGAATTAAAATCTCTAGACGTGTAGGGTCCATCCGTCAGCTGGCCAGGGCGGATAATAGTGTAGGGCAGTCCCGATCGCAAAATCGCCGTCTCACCTTTACCCTTTGCATCCAGCACGCCGTACGCATTCAAAATGCTGTAGGGGAACTGATCTTTTCTAGCCACGCCGCAAGAAGACACAAACACGAACCGCTGCAAGTTCGCAGGCGCGCTCTGGACTAGGTTGTCAACGCCAACAGCATCAACGGCTTCAGGCGTATTGCGAGCATTGGCACGACGAAAATCTTCATCCAAATACACTTTGCCCCAGTTGATCGCCTGCTCTATTGGGTTGCTGCCAAAGTCGCTCTTGAAGTCCCACCGGGCAGAAGGTAGCGCTGTTGTCCCGGTCGCGCAGATCAAATGCGTAACGCCTTCTGTCGCGGCGGGCAGGCTCTGGCGCTCTCGGATGTCGCCAACTACGATCTCAACTTTTCCAGCAAACATTCCTTCGGCCTTGGCTGCGCTGCGAGTTAGCACCCGCACTCGGTAGCCTGCTGCAATCAACCTGGCAACGGCTAGCTGACCTACACCGCCAGTTGCGCCAGCTACCAGCACTAGAGCGTCGGCTTTTGAGCTAGCTGGTGGATTGCTTGGTTGAACTGAGGGAGTACTTGCGTTCATCAGAAATACTTATTCCTTCTGTGCCGACTAGTCAGACTGTCAGCTATAAAGCTGCTAAAGCGCTTGCCTAGAGATTAAAATTTCATAGGCCATGCTAGCCAAGTAAGTATCTGGTAATTATCCGGTAATGTCTAGCCTCCGCTGGATCATCTTTTATGACGAGTTGTCATAATGAACTGTCGTCACATCTCAGGTGGCTTCCTACTAAAACTTTGAAACTATGCTCAAGCAGCCATTAATATTGCGGTTACTCAAGTCTCGGCGAGCCATTCAACCTGCTGCCGACAATGCCCCAACTGTAGTAATAACAAAAGCCGCTACGGCAGAGAAGCTGGTAACTGATACAGTCAGCTCAAATACAGTCAGCTCAAAACCCGACCTAACCTCGGACAAACCAGAAGCCAAACTAAAGCCCAGATTAAAGCCCAGACTGAAGCTAGCAGAATGGCTGACTGTCAGAAGGCTGTTTATTGGTTTTGGTGTGCTAGCTGGGCTGACGGGTCTTGCTTTTACTAGAGACTGGCCCACTGCGATCCAGACCCAGCTACAGCCAGATCCAGCAAAGATTCCGCTGCATAAGGCAGGCGATCCGCAGGTTGACTCTACCGCTGAAGCCACCGGGAACGTAGCCGATCTGTTTTTGACTCATCAGATTTTCTATCGGAAGCTGGAGGCAATATCTGGTGCTGCGATCGCACCCACCCCTACTTCAAAAGACAAACCCGCCACCAGCGCTACCGACGCCAAAACAGCAACTGCCAAACCAACGGTCGAGAAAGTCACCGCTGCTGCCCCACCCGCCCCAGATGTTAAGCCCACAGACTTTTCTGGCACCACCATCGACAGTGTGCTAGAAATGCGCGTCGCCGTCGCCAAAGATGTCAGCGCCATCGGCTTTGCCACCTCCCAAGGCGGCACCCTCGCTGATCTAGACGGCAACAGCCTCAAAACGCTCACCCCCGAAACCGCCTCCCTCGCTGAAATTAATGGCGGCATCGTAGTCGACGGTGAAACCATGCCCAGTGTCTTCTGGATTTATCCAGATGATGGCGGCTATGTTGCGGTTGGCGATAGCTGGTACAGAGGTCGCGTCCTCGTTGCCCTGCGCGAAAGGGGACTGATCGCCGTTAACTACGTTTTGCTCGGTGACTACCTTTACAGCGTAGTCGGCAGTGAGATGTCGTCCTCTTGGTCAATCGAATCGCTCAAAGCCCAGGCCGTTGCCGCTAGATCCTACGCGCTCACTCACAACATCCGCCCGGCTAGCGCAGATTACTTTGATCTAGACAACACGCCACGTTTCCAAGCCTATACCGGCATTGGCCGAGAAGACAGCATTACTCAAGCCGCTGTCTTAGCGACTGCTGGCGAATTCATCAGTAGCCAGGGCGGCATCGTCGAGTCGCTGTATGCCGCCTCTCAAGATATCGTTGACGATGCCCATAGCGGCAGCGGCATGAGCCAGCTAGGGGCCAAAGATCTAGCCGAGCAAGGCTACTCCTATCAAGAGATATTAGGGCACTACTACCCTGGAACCGCCCTTGGCCGAATCGAAACAGAGCACGACTAGGAAACAACCGCGTAGGCCCGCACTGGAAAAGTGCCAAACTTCTTCACTTTTACGGGCACAGCGTTGAACTTGAATCCTTGATCTGGAATCTGTTCTAAAGCGCACATATGTTCCACAATCGGAATGTCAGCGCCCAATAGAACAGAATGGGCCGGACGCTCACCAGTAGACGTGCCATCAATGTTGTATGAATCGATGCCGACGAGCGTCGCGCCTGCATCGCGTAGCCAGATCGCCGCTGCCTCGGTCAGATACGGATGCCCTTCAAAGTATTGGTCTGTTCTCCAATGCTGCGCCCAGCCAGTATGAATTAGTACGGCTTTGCCTCGAACGTCGGCAGCGCCGAAAACTTCTGGGCCGTGGCTAGTTTGCTGTGGATCTACTCGAAAGACTACTCCATCAAGGTCTGCGATTGAGGAAAGAGAGAGTTCTGAGAGGTCTTTTCCGTCTGCATAGCGATGGAAAGGAGAGTCTATATAGGTGCCGGTATTAGCAACCATTTCAAGTTTGCCGATGTGGAAGGTGGTGCCTTCTGCGTAGTAGGCTTTGGAGGCTTCGCGGGTGAGATAGTCGCAGATGAGGGGGGCGGGAATGCCCTTGTAGGTGACCATGCCATCTTCTACGGCATGGCTAAGATCGATAAGTTGCTTCATTAACAAGACACTGCTACGTCATCTGTCAATCTATCAGGTGACGTAGTATCCGAGAAATCTCATCAAAATCTCAGCCACGAATAACTTGAACAACTTACGCTGGAAATTCTGTTAGATATGGAGAAGCAGTGAGCTTAGGATCGAGGATTAAATAACCTGCTGATCTCTACCCGGCCACCCTTCGACTACGCTCAGGGTTCGGTAACGGCAACTTACGATGGCTGAGCGCAGTCGAAGCCAAAACCCACCGGTCCGCGAAAGCGGCTTTTATTAAATCTTCATTCCTTAGGGAAGTGCCCTTAAATAAAGTCCCATTCCATCCGGCCTTCGACTACGATCAGGCCTCGGTTTCAGCTTTGCATGTTAGGTATTCTATTTCTGAGCGAATCCCTTACCTATGTTCACTGTTTGATATAGTCACTATTCATCATTTGAGAACAAAATCAACCTATGGAGCTATCAAAAGCCCTTACGTGGGCGCTTCTATTTGGATACGGTGTTACGCTTTTTGGCCTGGTGAAGAAGACCACTCCGGTCAAAGTATCGGCAACAGAATTTTTTGAAGGACAGTCTCAGCAGGGTCAGGCTCCTGGTTTATGGCTGCTGGTTTCTAGCGCGGCGATTTCTTGGATTTTTGCCAAGTCTATCGACAATGCGGCGAGCTTGGGCAATACCTTTGGTATTACCGGCGGTATTGGCTATGCGATTTACTACCTGAGCTTTATCACTGCTGCGATCGCGCTCTACTACATCCGCACCGTCGGCGGTCACCGTTCCATCCCCGAATTCCTGGTCAGCAAATACGGCAAAGTTTGCGCTCGGCTGTTCTTGATTGCGATCGCCATCCGTCTGCTCAACGAAGTCTGGTCGAATACCAAAGTCTTTTCACTCTACTTTGGCGCAGAAGGCAGCGCTGGCTACTGGATTGCCGCTGCTCTAGTGACTGCCTTCACTGTCTACTACAGCCTGATCGGCGGCCTCAGATCTAGCCTGCTCACCGACAGCGCCCAGATGCTATTTGCCGCTGTGCTGCTAGTGGTGATTCTCGCTACCCTCGGCCCTGGACTGGCCAACAACGGCCTCCCTGTCGTCGATGCTGAAACGTCCCTAGCCGGGCTCACCTTCTGCGGCCTTGCTGCTGTTCAAATCTTTAGCTACCCGTTCCACGATCCGGTGATGACCGATCGCGCCTTCATCACCTCGCCTCGGGTCATGGTCAAGGGCTTTATCCTCGCTGGAATCATCAGCGGCGGCTTTATTTTGCTCTTCAGCTCTGTTGGACTTTACGCTAGGGCGAACGGCGTAGAAGGCTCTCCGTCTCTAGCGGTACCTGCCCTGTTCGGCCTGCCCATGCTGCTTGTATTCAACGCCATCATGCTCACCAGCGCTGGCTCTACGCTAGATTCTACGTTTTCTAGTGTGGCCAAGCTAGGGGCGCGAGATTGGCACAACAAACAAGGTAGACCGACTGAGAACCAGGCAAAGTTTGGCCGCTGGTGGATTGTGGCGATCGCACTACTTGGCAATATTCCTCTGCTTAGTCTCTACATGGGCGATCGCGTTGGACCCGCTATCATCCAGGCCACCACTATCAGCGGCACGATGGTCATGGGCTTAGCCCCGATCTTCCTGCTCTCTTTTATTCGCAAAGCTGGACCGCTGAGCTTCCATCTCGCCTTTTGGCCTGGTCTGATCTTTGGTGTGATCCGAGTGATCGAAAGTGCGACCGGTTATTCAATCTTTCCGATCGCCCTCAGCATTGGCAGCGGCAAATACGCGCTGGATCTAGGCGTGAATATCTATGGCCTGATTATTTGTGTAGTCGGATATCTGTTAGGCGCTGCTCTCAGTAAACAATCAGCTAACACAACAAAAACTATGGACCTAGCAAGGTAAGAGAGCAAGCCAGGAAAGCTGCCGCTAGGGTTTCACCCAGTCCTTAGCGGCCTCTACCGCCTGTTCCATTCCCGCTTGGCCTAGGCGAAACAGAAGATAGAGGACTGTTGTTGTTGTCGCGGCTGCGATCGCACAGATCGTCAGCCCAGCTAGGCTAATCGCCCCGTCATCATCTAGCAGGCCAAAGCCCGTGACAAAGATGCCGATTGCGGGCAGCGTATTGGTGAGCGGGATCGGGATCATCATTGAGATGGACATGAGTGCGATCGCAATCCCAATCACCATCTGCCCCGTCCGGCTTGTACACACAGAGGTCAGCCTAGGCTTTGCGACTAGCTCAATCTTTTGCAGCCACGGAATCCCCTTCTCGATTAGCCCTTTGATCTTCGCCCGCTCGAACCCCTGCTTGCGAAACTTTTCCGGAAACCAGGGCTGATCGCGTCCGACAATTAGCTGCACTGCCAGCAAAAATATCAAAATCCCAAACGGCGTCGAATAGCCCGGTGCCGGAATCGGTAGCGCCGACGGCAGCGCCAGCAGCACAAACAAAAAGCCAAACGTTCGCTCGCCCGCAATGCCTAAAAGCTCATTGAGCGTCACCGTCTGAGATTTCACGCCCTGAGATTTTGCGCTCGGGCCCGACTGACTGCTGAAACTATCCGCTAGGCTATTCGCCAAATCATCCGTAGAGTGCGCCTCTACAGCATCGCTCAGAAAATATTTTTGTAGCTCAACCGATAGCTTGGCCATATATGTACAAAGTGCGCTTGATGTTTAGTCATGATAGCCGCCTGTCAGCGTTTACTGAGTGTCAGAATCCCCGATCTTCGTATCCTCTTTGCGTCCTCTTCGCGTCAGGCTTGGAGAGCGGCCAACACATCTCGAAAGCTGCCCAGTCCCGCTTCTAGGTTCTCAATAATTTGCTCTGCTAGGACATCAGGATCAGGCAAGTTTTCTAAATCTGCCAGACTCTGATCTTTGAGCCAAAAGATGTCGAGGCTGGTTTTGTCACGGGTGATGATGTCGTCGTAGCTGTAGCTGCGCCAGCGGCCTTCGGGGTTGCGATCGCGGTGCCAGGTGGGGGTGCGATCGCGTCGATTACCCGGATTGTAGCAGTCTACAAAATCTTGCAGGTGGGCGCGGGTCAGCGGCTTTTTCTTCAGGGTGTGGTGGATATTGGTGCGATAGTCATAGAACCAGACTTCCTTTGTCCAGGGGTGTTTGCTAGCGGGATGGTTGTCAAAGAAAAGCACGTTGGCTTTGACGCCGTTGGCATAGAAGATGCCCGTAGGCAGGCGCAAAATGGTGTGGAGGTCGGTGGTTTTTAGCAGCTTTTGGCGGACGATTTCACCTGCGCCGCCTTCAAACAGCACGTTATCAGGCAGGACGACGGCGGCTTGGCCAGTGGACTTTAGCAGCGTGCGAATGTGCTGGACAAAGTTGAGCTGTTTGTTCGAGGTTGTTGTAAAAAAGTCTTGGCGGTTGTAGGTAAAGTCTTCTTTTTCTTCTTCGCCGTCGGCGTTGGTGATGGTGGTAGTGCTTTTCTTGCCAAAGGGAGGATTGGCCAGCACATAGTCGTACCTTTCGCCGCTGTCGGCAATCAGGGCATCGCTAGCAGAAACGGGCACCGCGCCATCAATGTCGCCAATATTGTGCAAGAACATATTCATCAGGCACAGGCGACGGGTGCTTGCGACGATCTCGTTACCGGCAAAGGTGTTGAACTTCAGGAATCTCTTTTGGGCCTTGTTGAGCTTGTAGTTCTCAGGGTTGTTGAGAAAGTCGTAGGCAGCGAGAAAAAAGCCGCCCGTCCCGCAGGCTGGATCGGCGATGGTTTTATTCGGCTCGGGGCGGATGCAGTCTACCATTGCGCCAATCAGGGCGCGAGGTGTGAAGTATTGACCCGCGCCAGACTTTTTGTCTTCGGCGTTTTTCTCTAGCAGCCCCTCATAAATATCGCCTTTGACATCAGCGCCGAGCACGGTCCATTTTTCGCTATCGATCATGTTGATGATCTTGAAGAGCATGGCCGGGTTTTGAATTTTGTTTTGGGCCTTGAGGAAGATTTGGCCGAGGATGCCGGGGGCTTTGGCGAGTTCGCGCAGGAGCTGGTTGTAGTGGGTTTCTAGCTCTGCGCCGCTTTTGCTGATTAGGCTGGCCCAGCCGTATTTTTCGGGGATGCCGAGGGTTTTGTTGTGAGGCGGCTGGCTGTATTCGTCAGCCATTTTTAGAAAGATTAGGTAGGTGAGCTGTTCGAGATAGTCACCATAGCCGACGCCGTCATCGCGCAGGGCGTTGCAGAAGCTCCAGACCTTGGAGACGATCGCGTTGGAGGAGTCGGACATTGTTTTCTAAAGCTCCGTGAACGTCAAGATTTCTTGTAAAAAAAGAGTTGACACGATAAAAAATACTGATACGCTAGTTTTTACGGTTGTTGCCGGATTTAGCTGCCAGTTTGACCGGCCAGTTTAATCATATGCAGCGGCCTAATCGCTCGAAAATTTAGCAGAACGCCCGTGCTGACTGGTTGCACAATCAACACAGGCTCGCCCTTTAACTGCGCACACAGTCAAAAGGTTATGGCCATGATGCCATAGCCGCCCTGACTTATTGCAAGTTAGGGCGGCTAAGTTTTCGCGCTTTCTTCAAACCCCTTGAAACACTTCAGTGGAGAAATCGTGAAAATGACAATCTATACCGCTACAGACCTGCGCGTAGCTGCGTTCGGTTTACCGATTGATTTGCCCAATCACTCACCTAGCTACCCGCCCGATCGCCCATTCGACAATGCAGAACGCAGCGGCCACAAAGATCGGCTGCGTCATATCCTACTTGGCTCTCCCGAAGAGATTCGGCAGGCCATTCATCAGCTCCATGTGTTGAACTATGTAGAGCCGCTGCTGTGGAGCCCGATTATGGCAGTGGGCGATCGCGTGGTAATTACGCCAGAGCAGGGAGAAGCGATGAGTTTGTTGCGACGTTAGCGAGCTGAAGATATGGGTTTAGCCCAGCCGCCTGTAAGCGTGAGTTGCCGGACCCACCCCACCCTATCGGGTACCCCTCCACTGGAGGGGATTTATCTCGGCGGCGATATTAAAGTTTGTTAGATCACCTACAGCTTCACAACCTGAAGTAAGTCCCCTCCGGTGGAGGGGTGGCACGCAGTGACGGGGTGGGTCTTGAACCGTTCTGCATCGGTCGGGAACGGTTCTGCACCAGTCGGGAACCGTTGAGTCATCAACGGGACTTTATCAGTCGCAGCCGGGAAAGGCTGAGTCATCAACGGGAGTTTATCAGTCGCAGTCGGGAACGGTTGAGTCATCAACGGGACTTTATCAGTCGCACTCGGGAATCGTTCTGCACCGTCCGGCATCAATTCCGCTTGGTGCCGGACGCGCTTTACGCTAGTGCGACTGGGCACAGCTCATAAATCTGACCATACTGAGCAGCTATCTCTGTAAAAGCTACTGTTGAGCAAGTAGCTGTTGCATCCATCGCTTAGATCCTAGCTGGCCTCTTAACAGAGCTGGAATGCTGAAATGCTGGTCGATAGCTGGAAATTCAACGACATCACCACCTTCCCAAATGATTACCTGAGATAGTTCAGTATCGTTAGGCGATGGAATAGGTTCCCAACCTTCTTCCCCTCTACGAATCATTTGCAATGAGTCAATGGCCCATCGCCCTCTGAAGTAGGGACCAAATTCTATCTCTAGCTCTCTAGAGCCGGGTAGATATCTGGCAGCAGTAGGTAAAAAAGAGACAAATTGAGACTGGGCTGGACTAGATAAAGGTGTAATCGTCATTGTGGTTCGATTTCCTCCCATCGCTGCTTGATTGTACTGAGATTAGCATTTACCAAGGCTAAAGCCTGCTTAACGTATTTTTTATTTGAGGCAGCCCGGCTACTTTCTTCGCCTTTCATCAGAACGGCCTCATCACCTTCTATATCTATCTTGACTTCAAACTTGCCCTTCTTGATATGCACGTGAAGAGGAGTATGGTCGTCAAAGTAAATGACAAACTTGAATCCGTTGATAGGCGGTATAATCTGCGGCACTTCGTACTAGCCCTTTGATTCCAGTTGTGTCATTATCGCAGGCGTCTACGAACCAGCGTCAGTAGTTTTAGGTTTTCGTGTCTTGCGCGTGGTTTTAGCTTTCGTCTTTGCTTCGCAGGCTGCTTTCTCGGCTTTGATACGGGCTAGGAGTTCGCTAGCGGGCTCATCATTGGGGTCTTGCGGGACGAGTTGGCCGGAAAAGGCTTGTTTGAGGATGGATTGTTTTAAGGCTTCAGCTTTTTGCAACTCGCTCTCAATGTCTGTTGTCATGTTTTCGATTAATGAACACTGACTTCTAAGTTCAGACAGTATCGAAAGCTGTTCTACATAAGAACAAAATGGAACAGTAACAGACTTGATGTTTTCTAGGTTGAGTCCAGGCTTACCCGCACCATAAGCGCAATCGTTGAGTTGTTTTCTGCCACCAACTTCGCTCAGGAGATAAAGATATATATACTCCGCCCAGCTAGGCTCAGTTAGTCTGCATAGTGCAACATGTTGGCTAACGTATGCGTCGTTGAGTTGCTTTTGAACAAGTCCCGTTTTGGTTACGTTCGCTCCGGTAATGGTAACTAGAACATCATTAAGTTTGAGCTTACTTCTAGTGCCTTCTACAGTACCGGGCAAATCTACAAACGCTACATCTTCTAGATTTACCGTATCGTGCTTTAGATTCTGCGCTCGAACAAAAATCGAACCAGACTGCGAATAGTATTCTGCCCAACCGCGTGAGCCAGAGGTTATGTATTCAAGCAAACTTTCAAAAGTGATCCATCTCCATTCGGTAGGGATGACCTTATTGTCTGTAAATTTTTCGTCAATTACTAATTTTAGTGGCGAAAGTTTCGGCTTGCTCGGCTTTTTCCCTTCCTTCCCCCCAAACTCCCACTTCTCAACCGCTGTCTTCCAGTCGGCTAGCTGCTGCTGATAGCGCTCCTCGCGGGCCTGCTGAATTTGTGCCAGCAACTGCTCAGCAGGCACCACCTTATCAGGATTCTCTGCCCGCCACTGCGCCGTCAGCTTGCCTTCAAAAGCGTGTTTTAGCAGCGCCTGACGATACACCTGTAATTGGGCGATCGCCGTTTCGAGGCTTTCTACCCCCTTGTCAATCTCAGAGAAGAGTTCTTCGATTTTAGCGACAATGCGGCGTTGTTCTTTTAGGGGTGGAACCAGGCATGAAATCTCTTTCAATGCAGATTGGTTAAGCTTGAGTCGTGTCGTTCCGGTTACGCTACCTGAATAATCGATACTATTTAAGTAGTACATCATAAACTTTTGGTTTATCAGTGGCTCCAATATATGAGCATGATTGTTTACCCAGAAGCGACCTGATGCTAAATAAGCTTTTGTCTTAAAGGGATCTAAAAACGGAGCGCCATCCTCGCCAATTAATAGATAGTCTCCATCAAAAAGAAACCCATCAATAAATCCTACTTGACCAGTCGCACCATAGTAAGGATAAAGTTTGTTCTTCGCTTTCCCTTTTATTCTTTGGTTTCGTTCATTAGTGTTGATCGGAATACGTTTCTTATCCAAAATCAAGCTAATTTCTGATAGTGATGCTTTCAACCAATGATACGTTCTGCTCTCCTCAATCATCAAGCTATCAATACCTTACTCAAATTACCTGCTCGCACGGCAACTACCATCTCCAAGCGTCCGTCTAGACCAATATTATCTGCTGCCAATTCCAAGCCACCAACACAATCGACCCATCCATCTCATCGCTAAACAGCTCATACATCTTGTCGAGGACGAGCATTTACCAAGTCTCCCTTGGCGCATCTTTTCCTTGATTCGCTCTGATTTCCTCTAATGTTGAAAGCTTAAGAGACAGGGCCGCTGCTTTCTACTATTTCAACCTCTTTCTTCTCTCTCTCATATCTTTGCTTGATAAATTGAGCGAAAGCCAGCACCTCTGCTTGCTGCTCTTCGGATAGCGTTTTGACTATCTCATAAATCTGATCCGCAACGCTCATATAGTACTCTCACTCAAAAATAACTTAAAACCAGTCCACGAGCTTCAGACCTGCCACTCGACAAAACTCGCGGGTATTGTGTGTTACCAAAGTTGCATTCATCGAAACCGCTGTACCTGCAATTAGTGTATCTATCTTGCCAATTGGCGTTCCTTTTCGTTCTAGATCTGCGCGGATTAACGCCGCTGCCGCCGCCGCTTCCTCGTCAAAGACAGCTATGTGCGCACGTTTCAAGATCTGCTCAATCTGTCTGGTTCGTCGCTCTGGTGAGACAGATTTTGCTAGCCCTACTTTGAGTTCGTACAGCACCACTGTCGGAATACAAATCTCTCCGGCTGGTACAGCTTCCAAGGGTTGCTTTACCCGTCCCTGACGCTTAAAAAAGTAGACCAGCGTATTCGTATCTAGTACGAACATCTACAGGCTCTCCCTTGGAGCGTCTTCACCTTGTCCAGCCCTGATTTCTTCTAGCGTTGGGAAATCATCAGCCCACGCACCAGACAGGTGATCTATCAGTTCAGGCCAAGACATTGCATCCATCTCAGCCGTTTCAGGATCTATAGTTTCCGCCGCCGATTCATCTTCTGAATGCACTGACTTCGCAAAGCTCAGAACTTTAGACGCCTGTTCTTCAGATAAATCCTGAACCAATTCACAAATTTGCTCAGCAACCGTCATACAAAACCTCCCAATCTGCGTCATCATCCGTCAATTCTAAGCCACCAGAACCTCATTCAGCTCCTCAATCAACCCATCCATCTCATCGCCAAACAGCTCATACATCTTGCCAAGTCCGCCCTTCCCATCAAACGGCGACATCTCCAAATCCTCCCGCTCAAAGTGAAACGAACTCATCACATGATCGCGAATCATATGCAGCCAGTCCATCTGCGCCGCATCAAACTTCTCACCCCCACCCGCATGAGCCGCCATCACCCAGTTCTGAAAATTCCGCCGCACCACCGACTCATACCGCGTCAGCGACTCATCCACACCCGTCACCCGCCGAATCAACCCCATCAGCGCCGTCAGCTCCCTCACTGGATTCTCATAGGTACCTTTCTGGGTTTCCCCCAGCAGCCCATACGCCTGCCACACCCGCAGCGGCGCAAGATGAGGCCGATCCATTCTGAGCTTAGTCAGCACCGATTCGATCATTTCAAAGGTCACCTCCCGCCGTCGCTGCGGCTGCTGAAAATAAATGCTCAGCGCCTCAATCTCATCCTGATGCTCCCGAAAATACGACTCAAAATCCTGCACCATCTTCTGTGCATTCTCCTGCGCATCCCCCGCCCAGTCAGAAGTCAGCACCTCGTCAAGATTGTCTAGATCCAGGGTTTGTTCGCGATCGCGCCGAATCCCATCCAGCAGCGTAATCAAATCCCCACTCAACGCCCGCCCCACCTCCTGACACAGCGCTAACTGCGCCTGATCTAGCTGCGCCTCATCCGGCTCACCGCCGCCATCCGGCATCATCTCCCGCGCCTTCATCTCAACTCGATCCGCATCAATCGCCTCAAACAGCCGCCGCACCACGCCCCGCAGTGGCTCTCCCCCATTCGCCGCTTCCACCCGTGCTTGCTCCTCCGGCGTCAGCTGCCGATCCAACCTTGCCAGCCGCCCCGCCAAAGACGACACCATATCCGCATCGCCCCCACCCATCATCACGCCGAATGCCAACTCCTTAAACGGAATCGAAGGCCGTGTAATCAGCGGCTGACTCGGGCTCTTAATCGAATCGGTCACTCCCACCGCATCCACAATCACAAAATGCGTCTTCGCCGATCGCGCCGAAGGCGTCACCCGCTGCAAATCATCCTCTCCTAGCGTCCGCGTCCCCCGCCCCTTCATCTGCTCAAAGAAATTCCGACTCTTCACATCCCGCATAAACAGCAAACACTCCAGCGGCTTCACGTCCGTGCCCGTCGCAATCATATTCACCGTCACCGCAATTCGTGGATGATAGTCATTGCGAAAATCCGCCAGCACTTTATCCGGGTCGCTGCCTGCCTCTAGCACCGCACCCGCCTCATCCAGCACATCCTGCTTCGCCTTGTAGGTCACCTTCTTACAAAAGTCATTGCTCTCATCGAACTCATCGCGCACCGTGCGAATAATGTCGTCCGCATGGCTATCCGTCTTCGCAAAAATCAGCGTCTTCGGCACTTCCGTACGTCCTGGAAACAGCACCGGCAGCTTTTCCTTAAAGTCTCGAATCACCGTGCGAATCTGATCCGGATTCACCACCGAGCGATCGAGCTGCTTGTCGCTATACACCTGCTCCTCATCGCTCATTTCCCACCGCCTGCGCCGAGTCAGCTTCTCTCGCTTTGCTACACGTTGGCCTGCTTCAATCCGGCCCCCCTCCTGCGTAATCCGCGTATTGATCAAATATCGCTGATGGCCCACATTTACCCCATCGCCCACCGCCTGCTCATGCGTGTACTCCGACACCACATTCTTATTAAAAAAGCCATAGGTGCGATTATCCGGCGTCGCCGTCAGCCCGATCAAGAACGCATCAAAATAGTCCAGCACCTGCTGCCACAAGTTATAAATCGACCGATGACACTCGTCGATATAGATAAAGTCAAAAAAGTCCGGCGTAATCTTCTCGTTGTACACCACTGGCAAAGGCTCTTTGCGCCGTAGAAAGGCTTCTGCTGGCATCGCTTCATCGTCCTCACTCAGCTCTTCCCCTTTGAGAATGGAATACAGCCGCTGAATCGTACAGACCACCACCTGCGAGCTGTCTGCAATGTAGGGCGTGGTCGGTCGCTGCACGGTATACAGCTCTGTAAACTTGCGACTGTCGTCACTCGGCTGATAGGCCATCATCTCCTGCTCAGCCTGCTTGCCCAGATTCACCGTATCGACCAAAAACAGCATTCGCTTCGCCTTGACCGGCGGCTTCAGCAAACGATGCATAGAGGTAAGCGCCGTAAAGGTTTTCCCCGCGCCCGTAGCCATTTGAATCAGCGATCGCGCTTTCCCCGCCTGCAATGAATCTTCTAAGTTTGCGATCGCCTCCACCTGACAATCCCGCAGCCCCACCGCATCCAGCGCCCCCAATAGCTGCAACCTAGCCCGCAGCGGCTCTTGGGTCAGCTTCTTCGCCAGCTCCGGCGGACGATGAAAACAAAACACCTCACGCGATCGCGGCTTCGGCTCGCGCCCATCAGTAAACTGCGTCACCGTCCCCGTACTCTCATACAAAAACGGCAGCGGCTCCCGGTTATTCACCCACTTCAGCTTCGCCGCCGCGTAGTCCGCCGTCTGCTGCTCGTGCGTCGTTAGCCGATGCCCTTCCGTCTCTTTTTTCGCCTCAATCACACCCACCGCCTTACCATCGACAAACAGCACGTAGTCTGCTGGCCCCACGTCTGTTTGATACTCTCTGACGGCAACACCCTGCGCTGCATGAGGATTGAGGCCGCGCTTCGACTGGATGAGCCAACCAGATTTTGTCAGTTGGGTGTCAATGCGATCGCGTGCGATCTGTTCTGGATTCTGATTGGGCGTCATCATAGTCATCACATCAGGGTCATCACATCAAGGGCAGTTGATTCATCTCTTATACCCTCATATACCCAAAGAAGCCCAGGGCTTCTACAGCACCTGGACTTCTCTTTGTCATTCAATGAACCTTAGCCGTTGTGAAACTCAGCCTAGTACTTGTAGCTTTCACCCTTGAACGGTCCTTCTACATCCACATGAATATAGTCAGCTTGCTCCGAAGTCAGCGTCGTAATCACGCCGCCAAAGCCCTGCACCATGTAGCGAGCAACTTCCTCGTCTAGCTTCTTCGGCAGAACTTCAACAGTTAGCGCTTCCGCTTTCTCTTCAGCCGACTTATCAGCAAACTTACGTTCAAACAAGAACATTTGAGCAAGTACCTGGTTAGCAAAAGAGCCGTCCATAATCCGAGAAGGGTGACCGGTAGCATTGCCTAGATTCACCAAACGACCTTCAGAAAGCAGAATCAAAAAGTCCTTTGAATCGTCTGAGCGGTAAACCTGGTGGACCTGGGGCTTTACTTCTTCCCAGCGCCATTCTTTGCGCATGAAAGCGGTGTCAATTTCGTTGTCGAAATGGCCAATGTTACAAACAACGGCGCTAGCTTTTAGATTCTTGAGAATGTTCGCACCACAGACGTTGTAGTTACCAGTAGCAGTGACAACTAGATCGATATTGGCGAGCAGGTCTTTGTCAACGCTGGCTTCGGTGCCGTCGTTTTTACCATTCTTGTAAGGTGAAACAACTTCAAAGCCATCCATGCAAGCCTGCATTGCGCAGATTGGATCAACTTCAGCAACTTTGACAATCATGCCTTCTTGTCGCAGAGAAGCAACAGAACCTTTGCCGACATCGCCGTAGCCGATAACCAGCGCTTTCTTACCGGCCATCAGGTGATCGGTACCGCGCTTGATGGCATCATTGAGGCTGTGGCGACAGCCATACTTGTTGTCGTTCTTGGTTTTCGTAACGGCGTCGTTGACGTTGACGGCGGGAATTTTTAGCTCGCCTTTTTCTAGCATTTCGTACAGACGGTGAACGCCTGTGGTGGTCTCTTCGGTGACGCCGTGAATGCTTTCGAGCATCTGTGGATACTTTTGGTGGATGTGGCCAGTCAGGTCGCCGCCATCGTCCAAAATCATGTTGGCATCCCACAGTTCGCCGTTGGCGTCGTGGCAGGTTTGCTCAATGCACCAGATGTATTCTTCTTCGGTTTCACCTTTCCAGGCAAAGACGGGGATGCCGACTGATGCGATCGCAGCCGCCGCATGATCCTGCGTAGAAAAGATATTGCAAGAAGACCAGCGCACTTCAGCGCCAAGCTCACACAGCGTCTCGATTAGCACAGCCGTCTGAATTGTCATGTGGATGCAGCCGATGATTTTGGCACCAGACAAAGGCTTGCTATCGCGATACTTAGCGCGAATTGTCATCAGTGCGGGCATTTCGCCTTCTGCGATCGCAATTTCCTTCCGGCCCCAGTCAGCCAGCGTAATATCAGCAACTTTATAGTCGCGCTTGGCAGTGGGCGCAGTATCAGGAATTCGAGTGCTAGTAGCAACCATAGGTATATATAAAATTTAGGAGGTTTACTACTGGTTAGCTTACCTGCATTAATCCGCGCCTGGCCGCCCAAAACCCTTTCTAGGCCATACATTTCACCAATGCATATATATTGATATTGCTAATCAAGGCGATTCATTAACAAGAGTCTAAGCTGCGTTTAGGCTCGCACATAAGGCGCTAGCTGATTCCACAGTGCTGGAAACTGAGCGCGGATTTCCTCGGCCTTGGCGATGGTCATATCGCGATAGTCAAACCCAGGGGCGACGGCTTCACCTAATAGACCATACTCGCCAGATTCCAAGACTGCTGCTTTCCAATAGCCTTTGGGTACGAGCAGTTGGGGAACTTCACCCGCGTCAATCGCCATTCCTAGCTTTGTCTTTGTCAGATTCCCTTCTAAATCAACCAAAATATAGGTAATCGGCGCACCCGCTTGAAAGTAGTGCATGATGTCCGATTTGTTTTGATGCAGATGATCGATTGGCCGATCGTCCGTCAGCAGGTAATAGATAGAAGTCATCATCGAGCGATCCACGCCGTCTCTAGACGTTTCTATCGTTTCCGCCGCTCGGTAAGTCTCTGAAAAGTAGCCGCCCTCAACGTGCTTTATCAGCGATAGCTTTTCGATTAAGTCGCGCTTACTGGTCATAGCTTGAACTGATGCGATCGCACCTCATCACAAAACTGCCGAGCGGCCTCTATTCCCTGACTCTCGCAAATCCACATACGCCTTTGCAAACGGTGGCTGCCATTCCGAAAGTCCCCAAAGATCAGAAGTCACTAAAGACCTGACCATCACAATCTGGGCCAGCGCCGATGCCAATAGTTGGAATTGTTAGCGTCTGACTGATTTTTTGAGCAAGGTCGCTAGGGATATGCTCTAGAACAATGGAGAAAACGCCTGCTTTTTCGAGTGCGATCGCCTCGCCAAGAATCCGCTCAGCCTCCTCATCCGTCTTCCCGTGCTTTCTGAAACTACCGAACCTGTAAACCGACTGTGGGGTCAGTCCCACATGGCCCATCACCGGAATACCCGCCTGCACGACAGCGGCAATCGTTTCTACCATATCTGGATAGCCGCCTTCCATCTTCACAGCCTGTGCGCCCGTCTCCTTCAGCGCTCTTCCTGCCGCTAGCAGCGCTGCCGAAAGACTTGCGTGATAGGTCAAAAACGGTAGATCAACCACCACTAAAGTATCTTTGATTGCGCGGCAGACCATCTTCGCATGATGCAGAATCTCATCTAGCGTCAGCGGAATGGTTGTCTCGTGGCCCATTACTGGCATCGCCATCGAATCGCCCACCAGCACAATATCGATGCCCGCTGCCTGCACCATCTGCGCCGACAAATAGTCCCAAGCCGTCAGAATCGCGATCGCCTGGCCTTCTTGCTTCCACCGTGCAAACTGATGCACATTGACGATCATAGCTGTTTCTCCTTGCCGCTGAAGCCGCTGACTCAAACAGGCATCTGTTCAGCCGCCATACACCTAACAAGAAACAGAATACCAAGCTCTCAGAGCATGATTCAGGTAGGGATTACCGCGCACCAAAGGCGCTCACAATCGATCCATGCGGCGTACCGCGCCCAGTGGTCTTACTCACCCAGCCCAAGCCTTCAGTCGTACCCACCCAGATCTTATTACCGGTATCCGGCGAAATGGACAGAATATGCTCGGATGGCAAACTAGGCACCCGGCCAATAATCGCACCGTTGTAAGGATTCACTTTGAGTAAGCCAGTACGAGTGCCGACCCAAAGGCTTTGGGTGGAATCGAACGCCAGCGCCGTTACATCTTGATCTCGTAGCTGAGTCACCGATCGCAAAAGCTGCCCCGTGCGACTGTCTATCACCAGCAAACCCATCGGCGTGCCCACCCAAACCTTACCCTGCGGCCCGATTGCCATCGCCTGCGCCGACTTCCCTGGCAAATCCGTAATTCGATTCGTTATGTAGCCCGAAGCTGTATTCACGCGGACTAGCCCTTCCAACGTGCCGACCCACAAATTACCGTCTGGGGCTAACGTCAGCGTATTCGCACTGACGCCCGGCAGCGCCTGCAAAGTTGTCATCAGCAAACCTTCGTCTGGGCTGATCATCGCCAGTCCGCGATCGGTGCCTACCCACAGAAATCCTCGCTGATCGATCAGTGTCGAGAGCACTCGGTTCGACGGCAGTCGATAGTTCTGCGCCGTTACCTCATTGATTCTGGGCTCTACCCTGACCAGTCCATCCGGCGTCCCTAGCCAAATTCGGCCAACTCGGTCTTGACTCATCGCGTCGATAAAGCGATTGGGCACATTTACACGAGCAAGTACTCGCCCAGTCTCAGGGTTAATTCGCGCTAGTCCTTGATGAGAGCCCACCCACAGGCTGCCGGTGTGGTCAGCTTGCAGTGCGCCGACTTGGTAGTCTTGGTCGATCGGATTAGGACGGTTAGAGCGTTCTACTGTTAGCGGTCTAGAAGGAGTGCCGATGTCGGGCTCGTTGATCTGGGCGTTTACAGCGGTATTTAACCAGATTTTTTCTAGCTGGCTTTTCCAGGGGTTGCCGCTAGTTATCGCGATCGCACCCCAAAGCGCAGCAGCGCCGACGATATGCCGACTGACCTTTTTAGCAACGCTCACGAAAATACCCTCTGAGAAAGCAAGCCACCTTTGATCGCCGTCTATTGGCGACTGGACCGAATAGCTTGACCCAAAGTACCCACCAACTTTCGTCGATTAACGTTGGCTCCGATCAATCTCAAAGCAGCAGTTTCCGAAGAGACAATTCTTAAGGCCGTATTACAGATTGAGCATTCTTAGGAAAAACGAATTTATCTTCGTACAGAAAATGAAAGAGCACAGGCAACCGCCACAGCCCATTCTCTTCATCCGCCAAAAAATCACAAAAGCTTCAGCATTTTAGTTACAGAATGTTACAGTTTTCGCTGTTTTCTTTTGTGACTGAGAAACGCCTGAAACCTTTCTACACCAACATTCATAATTTTTAATTATCAGGCTATACAGAACTTCTAAAAGGAAACTTATCGGTGGCCTGATAGTATTCTGAAAAGCACAGGTTTATCTGACGGGCTTATCTCATTGGTTGGCCCGAAGCAAGCACCTTGCCTTGATTAATCCGGTTTTTGCAGTTGCTTGGCAGTATTCCAGGCGCTGGTTTGAGCTCGTTTGATCATGCTTCGAACTTCATACTCAGAAAATCGCTTGAGTCCGTCGCTAGCACCGTTTTGTGGTTAGCGGCGTACTGTTGGGCATAGGTGTTTGTCTCTTTTCAATGAGATGCATGGAGTTCGGTCAATATCTAGTTCGATTCACACAGAATATAGACAGGAAATAGGGAAATATGTCCTACTCACAGACTCAGTCCAAGTCTGGTGCTGGTTACAGCGCTGGTGTACAAGATTACAGACTGACTTATTACGCTCCGGACTACACGCCGAGAGATACAGACATTTTGGCTGCCTTCCGGATGACGCCTCAGCCTGGCGTACCTCCTGAAGAGTGTGCAGCAGCAGTCGCCGCAGAATCTTCCACAGGTACTTGGACGACTGTCTGGACTGACTTGCTCACCGACATGGACCGCTACCGTGGCCGCTGCTACGATATCGAGCCCGTACCCGGTGAAGACAACCAGTACATCGCTTACGTTGCCTATCCTCTAGATCTTTTTGAAGAAGGCTCCGTTACTAACCTCCTCACTTCCATCGTGGGTAACGTATTTGGCTTCAAAGCTCTACGTGCGCTTCGCCTGGAAGATCTGCGGATTCCGGTTGCCTACCTAAAGACGTTCCAAGGCCCTCCTCACGGTATTCAAGTTGAGCGCGATCGCCTCAACAAGTACGGTCGTCCGATGCTTGGCTGTACTATCAAGCCCAAGCTTGGTCTATCCGCCAAGAACTACGGTCGTGCGGTCTATGAGTGTCTGCGTGGCGGTCTAGACTTCACCAAAGACGACGAGAACATCAACTCTCAGCCTTTCCAAAGATGGCGTGACCGATTCTTGTTTGTAGCCGACGCTATCCACAAGTCTCAAGCAGAAACGGGTGAGATCAAAGGTCATTACCTCAACGTCACCGCCCACACCTGCGAAGAAATGCTCAAGCGGGCCGAGTACGCCAAAGAGCTCGAAATGCCCATCGTCATGCATGACTTCTTGACGGCTGGCTTTACTGCGAACACCACCCTCTCTCACTGGTGCCGCGACAACGGTCTGCTCTTGCACATTCACCGCGCAATGCACGCCGTACTAGACCGTCAGAAGAATCACGGTATCCACTTCCGCGTTCTGGCGAAGTGTCTGCGTATGTCTGGTGGTGACCACATCCACACCGGTACCGTCGTCGGTAAGCTAGAAGGCGACAGAGCTGCAACCTTAGGCTTCGTCGACCTGCTGCGTGAGAACTACATCGAGCAAGACAAGTCTCGCGGTGTCTACTTCACCCAAGACTGGGCTTCTATGCCGGGTGTGATGGCTGTTGCCTCTGGTGGTATCCACGTATGGCACATGCCAGCGCTGGTTGAAATCTTCGGCGATGACTCTGTCCTCCAGTTTGGTGGCGGCACATTGGGTCATCCTTGGGGTAATGCGCCGGGTGCGACCGCTAACCGGGTTGCCCTCGAAGCTTGTATTCAGGCTCGTAACGAAGGTCGCAACCTCAGCCGTGAAGGTGGCGATATCCTCCGTGAAGCTGGCAAGTGGTCTCCTGATCTAGCCGCCGCGCTTGACCTGTGGAAAGAGATCAAGTTCGAGTTCGACACTGTTGACACTATCTAAGCCTGGTTCTAAGCCAGACCAATCAAGGGCAAACAGTATCTGGCAGGACAGTTTCTACTGAACGTCCTCTAGTACTTTCACAAGCAGAGTGTCTAGCACTGTAGCTAGGCACTGTAGATTTATCGGGGCGTGTTACCATGCCCCCCCCATATGGATCTCAAGCGAATCGCCAAAGATACGACTCAGGTACTCACCAGCTACCTTACTTATCAAGCCGTTCGCACTGTGTTAAGTCAGCTACTAGAAGCGAACCTGCCGCTGTTTCACCAGCTCAACGAGTTTGCGAGCCGTGAAAAGCTCCAAGACGGCGAAGCCTTTATCTCGGAACTGCTCCTAGAGCACACCGAGCTGGCCTTCCGAATCATGACGGTGCGATCGCATCTAGCCGAAGAGGTTGCAGAATTTCTTCCCGAGATGCTCACCACCAATATTCAGCAGGCCAACATGGGGCATCGCAAAAAGCAGCTGGAAAAAATGACGCAAATGACCTCAGAAGAGCTAACTGCTAGCGTCAATAAAAAAGAATCAGAGGCGTCTGTAGACGATGATGTCAGTCTTCGCTCAGACAACTCTGATGAACCGTCGCTAGATTCGCCAGAGTCTGACCCCTTCGACAACCCTTAGATCCGCTTTCTCACATTCACCTTTTACTTTTGGAAAACTCCCATGAAAACTTTGCCTAAAGAGCGTCGGTTTGAAACGCTTTCCTACCTACCCCCTTTAACTGACAGCCAAATCGAAAAGCAGATCAACTACTGCTTGCAGATGGGCTACATCCCTGCTGTTGAGTTCAACGAGAAGTCCGATCCTAAAGAGTACTACTGGACCATGTGGAAGCTGCCCTTGTTTGGCGCATCCAGCACCCGCGCGGTAATTGATGAAGTCCAGGCTTGCCGCTCTGAGTACGGCAACTGCTATATCCGCGTGGTTGGCTTCGACAACGTCAAGCAGTGTCAGGCTGTTAGCTTCATCGTCCACAAGCCCGGCAGCAACAACAGCGGCGGCAGTGGCTACCGCTACTAAACGCTAGCTAACTAGCGGTTAGCATTTGTAGTTCATTAATTTGATAAGAGAGAGGCTAGTAGAACTAAGCCTCTCTTTTTTCTGGATTATGATAGTCGTGTCTGTATCCGATTCCAAGTTCCCATCATGGTTGATGTTAAATTTGCTATCACAGCCGCTCGCGACTATATCAAAGAGTTCCAGGCGCTTCTAGACAATCCTTTGGAGAACCTGAGGCTTGAAGAAGTGGAGCGCACCGAGGATAGAAAATATTGGCTGATTACGCTTGGATATGATGACCCAGATGGTCTAAAGCATTTACCCGATTTCTTGACCCCATCTACTCAGCTGTCTTCGAGAGAATATAAGCTCTTTCGAGTTAATTCTGACAGTGGAGAAGTAGAATCCATGAAGATTAGAAAGGTATGAAAGACGAAATCAAGTCTCTCATCCGTAAGTATGCTTCTAGGGGAATTCTGGTCGATACTAATATTCTTCTAATGTATTTTGTTGGAACGCTAAGCAAAGAGAGAATCGCTCGCTTCAAGCGCACTGACCACTTTGACTCAACTGATTACGACCGGCTTGTGACTCTGCTTGCCAACTTTAGAACCATTCTGACAACACCTAATATTCTAACTGAGGTCAATAGTCTAATGAATCAGCTGGGCGAGCCAGCGCGATCAGCCTGCTACAGCATATTTGCGAGAAAGGTATGTTCCCTAGAAGAAGTCTATCTCACCGATGATCTCAAAATGGCTAGCTATCTATACGGGTGTGGTATTGACACCATTAATTTCAATAACCTGAGAGCATGGCTCTAAGGTTGAAGCAATACAGAGAACCTTTTGTCAAACTGCAAAGTAGTCTCAGTCGTACGGTAGAGTGAATCTAGACATTAATTAAGGGCTATCAGGATGTCGCAGACAGAGCGCTTGGTGATGTTGGCTGAAGATCAGCTGACTGAGTATAGTACTGACGCTAGAAAGATTGAAAAGCTGCGGCAGAAGATTGCGCTGTCGGTTTCTCCTTCGCAGCAGCAGCAGGTTAAAGAAGAGTTGGAGTCTCAGCTGCATGGAAACTTTTTCGATGATATTTTATTGAGTCAGCGGCAGGCGGTGGCGCTGCCGTTTTGGGGAATTGCGGGACTAGGTTTGTTGTTTGGGATTTCGTTTACGCAGCCGGTGGATTTTATTGCAACTGGGATTGGGGGCGCGATCGCAATCCTCATCCAAAAAAGGGGCTGGAAACTACAGGCCAAAGACCTAGTCGTCCAAGCGCTAACTCAGATAGAAGAGAGAACCCAAGCGGCCAAAGCAGCAAAGTAAGCCGCATGAAAGATATTCGCATTTGCTTCTTTGGAGATTCCTTTGTCACAGGCACAGGCGATCCGACTTATCTAGGCTGGGTCGGCAGAGCCTGCGCAGCTATGACCTCGCCTCACTACCAGCTCACTGCCTACAATCTAGGCATTCGCGGCAACACCAGCGAGCAAATAGAGGTGCGCTGGCTAGCAGAGGCGAACCTTAGATTTCAAACAGATTGCGATAAAAGAGTTGTCTTCTCGTTTGGCACAAATGACAACTTAGTTGAAGAAGGCTTGCGCAAAGTAGAGCTGGCCAATTCTGTAGACTGCGCACGTCGCATTTTGACCCAGGCGAAAGCGCTGTTTCCGATTCTATTAGTAGGTCCGCCACCCGTGGAGAACGAGCACATGAATCGACGGGCCGTTGCGAGTTCTACCGCTTATGGCAAACTATGCGACCAGCTGTCCGTACCGTATTTAGATACCTATCAGCCGCTCAGCCAAAATGCTTTGTGGATGCAAGAAGTCGCGGCGGTAGATGGCTATCATCCAGCAGCTTCTGGCTATCTAGCGCTCTCTCAACTAGTGACGGAATGGCCAGCCTGGCAAAGCTGGTTTGCTCAAGATTGAACCCTATGACTTATTACATTGCGCCTAGTTTTTTGAACAAACTAGCCGTCCATATCACCAAGAACTATCTGGATCTACCTCAGGTCAAAGTGCCCTTAATTCTGGGTATTCATGGCCGTAAAGGTGAGGGCAAAACGTTTCAGTGTGAGCTGGTGTTTGAGCGGATGGGGGTGGAAGTAGTCTACATTTCTGGCGGCGAGCTAGAAAGCCCGGACGCTGGCGACCCGGCTAGACTCATTCGACTGCGCTACCGAGAGGCGGCAGAGCTAGTGCGGGTGCGCGGTCGGATGGCAGTGCTAATGATCAACGATTTGGATGCTGGAGCGGGCCGGTTCGATCGGATGACGCAGTACACCGTGAATACGCAGCTGGTGAATAACACGCTGATGAATATCGCGGACAATCCGACCAATGTGCAGCTGCCAGGTAGTTATGATGAAAAAGAACTGCCTAGAATTCCAATCATTGCGACGGGAAATGATTTTGCTACGCTGTATGCGCCGCTAATTCGCGACGGGCGGATGCAAAAGTTTTATTGGGAGCCTAGCGAAGCGGACAGGTTAGGAATTGTTGGCGGCATGTTTGCCAATGACGGGCTCTCGGATGAAGATGTCCAGCAGCTAGTGAAAACGTTTGAGAATCAGTCGATTGATTTTTTTGGGGCGGTGCGATCGCAGCTCTACGACGAACAAATCACTCAGTTCATCAACGCTGTCGGCATTGAGAATGTCGCTGCCAATATCGTCAACGCCGTTAATAAACCTACCTTTAGCCGCCCCCACTTCACCCTCGATCGCCTAGTCGCAGCAGGCAATACCCTTGTTAAAGAGCAAGAACGTATCCGGACAATGGGCCTAGTCAATGAATACAACCAGGCGCTAACACCCCGTGATTTTCCTACCCAGCGCTACTACAGAGACTCTGGCCTGCTCACACCGCCAGCGGCCAATGGACTCAAACCCTACAGCGTAGGAATGGAGAAAGTCGCCGCCAAAGAATCATCATCATCTCCCTGGCAAAGATTAAGAGAATCCAGAATTGCCCAGTCCACAAAGTCCACTGACGCAAACTCTACTTCTACTTCATCGTCACTATCTCAGAAGATTCAGCAGCAGCTACAGAACGTCTTAGCAGCAGGCGATCGCATCGCCATAGAATACAGCGACCAGCGCCGATTTCAAATGAACTCATGGCAGGGCTACGCCGCATTTGATACTAGCAATCAGCCAGCAGTTAGCGATCGCCTACAACAGTGCCTAGCCGACTTTCCCGACCACTACATCCGGCTCATCGGCATCAATACCCGCACCAAGCAGCGTACAGCAGAGACAATTATCTCTCGGCCTCAATAGCGTCAATCATCTGCTCTGCAAATATTGCCGCAGTCGCCATAGCCCAGCCGTTTGAGCTAGATTCAGCGGTAGCAAAGAAACGCCCTCAATGCGCGACTGGACCCAGCCATCGCCCCACTGCCACTCGTGAAAGCCATCAATTCCCCCACTCAATAGAAACCGAATGCCATCAGGCGAGATCAGCTCAACCTGATGGTCAATCCGCACAAACTCAAGCTTCATAGCAGGAGAAAACCCGATCGCGCTCTTAAAAGACTGGCCGACAGTCAATGGGGCTTTGAGCGTACCGACAGTCACTCCATAGATCTGCTGAGGCTGCATCCACTCTCGCAGCTTCTCTAGCTGAGTCAGACTCTGCGCAATTTGTTCAGCACTCGCCGCCATCTCTACCCGTAAGTTGCTCTGCTGATAAGTTCCAAACATCTCAATTATTCCTAAATAAAATTCCCGCAAAACTAACGTCTGCGGGAATCGCCAATACCACTATGAAAGCTTGTCTCTAACCTTATCTGCTAAACGGTTGCAGTCTCCTCTGGCTTTAGCATGGCTTCAGCCGGTAGCTCCAAGCAATAACCTGCACCATAGACAGTCTTGATGTATTTCGGATGTCTAGGATCGGGTTCTAGCTTTGTTCTCAAGTGCCTAATGTGGACTCGAATTGTCTCAATATCATCGTTGGGATCATAACCCCACACTTCCTTCAAGATTTCGCTAGGTGACACGGTTTGACCGTGCCTTTGTAGCAAACAGTGCAGCAGTTCAAACTCTAGATGAGTGAGCTTTACCGTTCTATCTAGCCAGATGGCTTCAAACCTTTCAGGAACCAGCGTCAGCGGCCCATAGCTTAGAATTTCGCTGTGCTTTGCTGCCTGCGGAATGCGATCGGTACGTCTGAGCAAAGCTCTGACTCTAGCTAGCATTTCCTCTAGCTCGAAAGGTTTTGTCAAATAATCGTCAGCACCCGCATTGAAGCCGTCAACCTTGTTTTGGGTTTCTCCTAACGCTGTGAGCATTAGGACCGGAATATCGGCTGTGCGATCGTCTCTACGCAACCGCTGGCATACTGTAAACCCGTCTACCTTAGGGAGCATTAGATCGAGCATGATCAGATCGGGCACTAGCTGGACAGCCAACGCCTGCCCTTTAATCCCGTCGCCTGCTTGGGTGGTGTCGTATCCAGCCATCTCTAGGTTAATAGAAACTAGTTCTACAATCGCTGGATCATCATCGATGACGAGTATACGAGGCATATTATGAAGGGTGTTGCTATAGGACAAGACTACCACTTCTGCTCTAAGCAGCCGTTACATTTGCTTACTGCTCTTAACAAAATGCATGGATTTAAATCGTATTATTGAAATATTTTTTTTAGAAAAAATAACATTTCTTTTATCTATATTAAGCGTTTGCCACACTGTGCGCCGATCGGCTTAAGCTTTGCTTAAGGTTTTGTAGCTGAATAATAAGCTAAGCAAATCAGTCCGTTCCCACAGATAGCAACCGGAGCCAGATAGATTCTGCTTTCCGGTAGAACACGATAGCCAAAATCACCAGCTTAGACCTTCTAGCCTTGAGCCCGCTGATAGTTCTGAATATTAAGTTGAAACTCCCCAGGTAGGATTCGAACCTACGACCAATCGATTAACAGTCGACCGCTCTACCACTGAGCTACTGAGGATTGCGAACTCCATAGTACATAAGCTGGTGTCGCTTTGGCAAGGAGCTTTTTCAGGCGTTTGAGAAAGCAAATCTAATGGCCGCCTTTGCCCATTTCTCTCAGACGGTTCTGAATATCTGGATCGAGATTGGCGATGAAGCGACCTGAACGTTTCTTCGGTGGCTTTTGTCGATGCTGGACTCGTTGGCTCACGCTGCTCACTTCGTTTTGTAACTGTAGCGCGGAGATTCCTTCTGCGCCATAGCCAATGACGGTTTGTCGGTGAACGTTATCGGAGGTGGCGACAATCAGCCGCTGAGTAAACTTGCGGGCATCATTACGAAATTTGGCACAGGCTCTCTCTATGTAGCTGTCAGCCGTCTGTCCAAAGCCTGTGTAGTGAACAGAAAGGTGTTTCGTAATGGCAGATTGCGAAGCAGGTGTGCGCTGCTCGTATGCGTCAAAGACAGCCCAGGTTTCGTATTCTTGATAGGCGCTGTAGTTGGCTAAAGACGCGAGCAGACCTTCTCTGGCCGCGTCTAGTCCCTGTGCGTCTTTTATCTGGACAAGGCTAGGCCATGCACCGATGATGTTGTAGCCGTCTACTAATAAGATTGCTTCAGAAGGATTGCCCGCCATAGTGAGGCCTGATGCAGTAGGTGTTCATTCCTCTAATGTTAAGTGATGAACTCCGGCAAATGTGTTCGTAGAGCTACGTCTCCTGAAGTTTTTGTTTGAGCCGCTGAGGATCGCCGCTGTCGCTAACGGCTCCTTTTTCTAATAGAAAGGCGCGATCGCAATAGTCCAGTTCACCTAATCGATGTGTGACCCACAGCGCAGTGAGTCCCCTGCTCTTGACCAGCGACTGTACCTGCCTGACGAGATCGAGCTGACTGTCTGGATCGAGCAGGGCCGTGGGTTCGTCTAGCAGTAGGATTTCGCAGTGCTGGGCGATCGCACCAGCGATCGCTACCCGCTGCTTTTGACCGCCACTTAGCGCGTAGATCGGTCGCCGCTGCAAATGCAGTAGGTTTACTGCCGACAGCGCTTCTTCTACCCGCGCTCGAACCTGAGAAACCGTGAGCCCTTCCTTAACTAGGCCAAAGGCAACGTCTGCGCCTACCGTTGGCATCACCAGCTGATGGTCCGGATTTTGAAACACAAAGCCGACTGGACCGGCTGTTTTGATACTGCCGGTCTGTCTGCCGATCAGTCCGGCTAGCAGTCTCAGTAAGGTTGATTTGCCGCTGCCGTTGTTGCCCAAAAGCATACAAAACTCTCCAGGCGCGACATCTAGAGAACAGCCGCTGAGTACACTCGCCCCCGAAGGCCAGTTAAAACTGACGTTATTGATAGTGATCGCAGGACTACTCACCCGAGCCTATTCACCAGCTAGAGCAAAGAACCCAGGTGCGCGGCCCGACGCGCCAGCACTCCCTGACTTTTCATAGACCTGGACAGCCGCTATCTCGCTGACTGCGATCGCAATTTTCTTGTCTGTTACCTTGTCACAGCTCAGCTCCAGCGTCACCGGGTCGCCAGATTTCAGCGCAGACAGCACCTCTTCATAGGCCCCGTCAGCCGTTTCCTTATCCTTCTTTTGTACGGTCAGGGGCAGTGCAGTGTGCTTCAGCGTAAGTTCAACGATATACATACAGCTAGTTAAAGTTTAGTTCTGTCAAGTCCGCCCTCTAGTATAGCTATCGTGCGACTGTGCTTTCTAAACAAACGAGCTTTATATCTTATTAAGAAGATTTTTTGTGGAAGTAACCCTATAATAATGAGAACAAGGGTAAAGATTAGTAAACGACCTTCATATTCTTGATGCCTCGGTGGTATTCGCTAAAGCGATCGCTACCGAGTCCACCAGGCTAGGTCGTAGTTTTTACTCTGTCTTACATAGATGATCCAATAGGAGATCTTTTTTATGACCATAGCAATGGGACAAGCGCCCGCCGCGCGGGGACGGTTTGACGTTCTCGACGACTGGCTAAAGCGCGACCGATTTGTCTTTGTTGGGTGGTCCGGTTTACTTCTTTTCCCCTGCGCCTTCATGGCGATTGGTGGCTGGATGACCGGGACTACCTTTGTCACTTCGTGGTACACCCACGGGTTGGCAAGTTCTTATCTAGAAGGCTGCAACTTCCTAACGGTTGCGGTCTCTACTCCTGCCGATAGCATGGGCCATTCGCTCTTGCTGCTGTGGGGCCCCGAAGCTCAAGGTTCACTCGTTCGCTGGTTCCAAATCGGCGGTTTGTGGGCGTTTGTAGCGCTACACGGCGCGTTCGGGCTGATTGGCTTCATGCTGCGCCAGTTCGAGATTTCGAGACTCGTCGGCATTCGTCCGTACAATGCGATCGCCTTTAGTGGACCGATTGCGGTGTTCGTCTCGGTATTCCTGATGTACCCGCTGGGCCAGTCGTCGTGGTTCTTTGCACCGAGCTTTGGGGTAGCGGCCATCTTCCGCTTCCTGCTGTTCTTGCAGGGCTTCCACAACTGGACTTTGAACCCGTTCCACATGATGGGCGTGGCCGGTATTCTGGGCGGTGCGCTGCTGTGTGCGATTCACGGTGCGACCGTGGAGAACACGCTATTCCAGGACGACGATAATGCGAACACCTTTAGAGCGTTTGAGCCGACCCAGTCGGAAGAGACGTATTCGATGGTGACGGCGAACCGGTTCTGGTCGCAAATCTTCGGGATTGCGTTTAGCAACAAGCGCTGGCTGCACTTCTTCATGCTGTTCGTCCCTGTGACGGGCCTATGGATGAGTTCGATTGGCATTGTCGGTTTGGCTTTGAACCTGCGAGCGTATGACTTTGTATCGCAGGAAATTCGCGCCGCAGAAGACCCTGAGTTTGAGACTTTCTACACCAAGAACATCTTGTTGAATGAAGGTATTCGTGCCTGGTTGAGTCCTCAGGACCAGCCTCACGAGAAATTTGTATTCCCTGAGGAAGTTCTTCCTCGTGGTAACGCGCTGTAAGTCTTAGCCTCTAAGGATTACTCCAAAGCCCCTAGCTTCTTGTGAAGCTGGGGGCTTTTTAATTGACTTCTCAGGTTCAGCCAAAATTCCTAATAGCTCTCGGTCAGTTTGCCCTCAGCTTTTTTGTGTTTTCCAACAGGCTTTTAACAAAGGCATCTAAGCGTTCGGATAGCTTCTCATCTTTTAGACTGCCGTCTTCATTGAATGCATTCCACGCCTGGCCAATAGCGATTTGTTCGGGGATGACCCAGGCGTGGACCCATCGCATAATCACCCGCAAATCGTTTAGCGCATTGCTGTTGGACTGTCCGCCTAACACGCTAATCATGCCAGTGACTTTGCCGTCTAGATGATCAAAGCTCATCAAATCGAGCGCATTTTTAATCACGCCGCTGACGCTGCCGTGATATTCCGGGGTGGCAATGACGATGGCGTCTGCTGCGGTGACGTGCGATCGCATCATCTCCACATCAGGATAATCAGGATAATCACTCCCCCCATCGCAAAAGGGCAAAGTCATTTCCTTGAGATCTAGCACTTTCACCTCAGCCTCCAAAGACTGTAGCCGCGCAGCCACTAAATCCAGCGCCTGCATACTGTACGAATCTTTTCTCAAGCTGCCGCCTATACAAACTACTTTCATGGTTTAGCTCATTCCTATGAAAAAAGAACAGCTGCCTCATCAAGGCAACTGTTCTCCCATTGTAATTATGTCGATACCGCTGCACCGTAGTCGAACGGTACAGTCAGCGCTAGCTTTCGGTTGCTAGCTCAGTGCTGCCACGACGGCTGCCACCCGTCAGACTGTTGAATAGCATGACACCAACAGCCTTGATCAAGTTGCCTTCTAGCTCTTGGAATAGCGCCATGTTGATGCCAAATGCATCATTCGCTTCTTCGACAATCGCATCAGCCATTTCATCATCCACAGGCGCTTCACTCAAAGAGGCGCGGTAGTTGTCCTTGAAGGCTTTCTCATCATCAATTGTCGGAAACTCGTAGAAAGCGACGCCATCGCTACCCGATAGGTTCATGGCTCGCTGAGAGATTGTCTTCAAGATCTGCCCACCAGACAAATCACCGAGATAGCGAGTGTAGGAGTGAGCAATCAATAGCTCGGGCTGAGTGGCGGAAATCTCACGAATGCGATTGACGTAGCGCTTGCCAGCTTTGGTGAGCTGAATCTCATCGCGCCAGGTGGGACCGTAGTAAAAGGCTAGATCCTCTTCCAAGCTCTGCTTGCGGTTGAGTTCTGGGAAGTAAATCTTGGAAACAACAGGATGATCCTTGTGCTTCTCTAGCTCTTCTTCCATCGCGCAGTAAATGAAGTAGAAGTTGCCTACCAGCTTACGGTAAGACTTTTTTTCTACCACACCACGCAAAAAGCATCGAACAAACCCGACGTTCTCGGCCATAGTGTGAGCTTTTTTAGTGCCCTCACGGAGCTGGGTCGCTAAATTGTTGCTCATGTTTTAAAGGGGCTGAATGTTGTATTTCGTAATTTAAAGCTTAGAGGGGTGCTCTATCTAAGGAAAGATTTCGCAACATTTTGTCATGAGTGTAAGCGCTGTCACAATCTCATTTCTTACAAGCCTATATCTGTCTCGTCCATCTATCTCTACGCAGCCTTTGTATGCTGCCGTGAAAGGAAGATCGATATAGTCTGTATTCTTGTAGATACAGATGCGCCTTCTCCAAGAAATCCCAAAGAAAGCGCTTTGTACTACTATTCCACTGCCGTCAAATATCCAGATCGGTCATATTTAGCCTTGGACCGTAGGTTTCGATGAACTCGCGGCGAGGGGCCACGCGATCGCCCATCAGCACCGTAAAGATTCGATCCGCTTCAGCTGCATCCTCAATCTCTACTCGCTTTAGCGTGCGAGTCTCTGGGTTCATGGTGGTGTCCCAAAGCTGCTGCGGCATCATCTCACCGAGTCCCTTGAATCGTTGAATGTTGTACTTCGCGTTTGCAGGTAAAGCCGCGATGCCGTCTTGTAGTTCTCTTTCGCTGTAGCAGTAGGTGTGGTTTTTGCCTCGCTCTAGCTTGTACAGAGGCGGGCAGGCGATATAGATATAGCCCTGGTCAACTAGGTCGCGCTGATAGCGGTAGAAGAAGGTGAGCAGTAGGGTGCGAATGTGTGCGCCGTCTACGTCTGCGTCTGTCATTAGGCAAATGCGGTGATAGCGTAGGGTGTCGGGCGCGAAGTCTTCACCTTTGATGCCGAGGCCCAGGGCGGTGATTAGCGATTGGACTTCGTTGTTCTTGTAGATCTTGGAGTCGTCAGTTTTCTCGATGTTGAGGATTTTGCCTCGCAGCGGCAGGATAGCCTGGAATCTGCGATCGCGCCCCTGCTTCGCACTACCACCCGCAGAATCACCCTCAACAATGAAGATCTCTGATTCGCTAGGATCGCGAGACGCACAGTCAGAGAGCTTACCTGGCAACGTTGAAGACTCTAGCACCGACTTCCGACGGACTAGGTCACGCGCCTTCTTCGCTGCTTCAGCCGCATTGAACGCCTGAATCGCCTTTTCCAGGATGGCATCTGCCACGCCAGGATTGAAGTCTAGATACTCAGTAAGCGCTTCGCCCACCAGAGAATCAACAATGCCGCGCACTTCTGTATTGCCCAGCTTGGTCTTAGTCTGACCCTCAAACTCAGGATCGGGAACCTTTACCGAAACGACTGCTGTCAAACCTTCGCGGATATTTTCACCCGCCATATTCGACTCGGCATCTTTGCGCTTCTTTCGCTTGCGCGCGACCACGTTCATCGTTCGAGTCAGAACGGCCTTTAGTCCCTCCAGGTGGGTACCGCCATCAACCGTACGAATATTGTTGGCAAAGCCCATCAGGTTGTCGGAGAAAACATCGCCGCACCACTGCAGCGCTGCTTCTACCTGTACGCCGTTTTTCTCTGAGTTCACATAGATAACGTCAGGGTGCAGCGGCTCTTTGCCGTTGTTGATGTACTCGACGTATTCTCTGATTCCCCCCTCGTACAAGTAGTGGGAAATGCGAGGCTTATCGGCTTTGAGCAGCTCTAGTCGATAGTCTGTAAAGGTAATATCGACGCCAGCGTTCAGGTAGGCGAGCTCTCGCAAGCGCCTAGCTATCGTGTCATAGTCGAATTCGACAGTGTGCGTGAAGATAACCGCATCTGGCTTGAAGACAACCTGTGTACCTGTTTTGCTGCTGCCCTTCGAGGTTTTGAGTTCACCAATCGGATTGCCTTGCTCGAACCGCTGCGTATGAACCTTACCCTCGCGCCAGACTGTCACTTCTACCCATTCAGAGAGTGCGTTTACGACTGAGACGCCAACGCCGTGCAGACCGCCTGAGACTTTATAGCCACTGTCGCCACCGAATTTACCGCCAGCGTGTAAAACCGTTAATACCGTTTCTAAAGCTGACTTACCTGTTGTTGGGTGAACATCGGTAGGAATGCCTCGACCGTCGTCAGTAACTGTCACGGAGCCATCGGCGTTGAGGGCGGCAGTAATGTGAGTACAATGACCAGCTAGGGCTTCATCGACTGAGTTGTCGACGACTTCGTATACCAGGTGGTGCAGGCCGCGTGGGCCAGTACTGCCGATATACATCCCTGGGCGTTTTCTAACAGGCTCAAGTCCTTCTAGTACCTGAATCTGCTGAGCGCCGTAGTTGTTTGCCATACGTGTTCTCCTGAGGTCAGTGCCGACCGGTTTCCTTAGGCTGGTGTTTCAGTGTTTTTAATAGCCGACTGTCTATAGCTGGCTGTGGCTATTTATAGCGGGTGTTTTGGTAGATAATTATAGGGACCGTCTTCTTGAGCGTTTTAAGGGGGGTTTAGAAGGCCATAATGATGATATTCCTACAAATTCTAGCACATCGGGGTTAAAAGCGATTTTAGAGCGGTTTCAGCGCATTGATTAGAGTAGGGTTGCAACCCCCTTTTTTTGTCAGCAAAAATCGTCTGAAGATTTAACCTTATATAGGTGTCTTAAAACCGGTGTATCCGATTGCCACTTTGCTACTGGTAAAGTCACTGAGAAAGGCTTCTTCCAAGTGTCGACATGAGTTCTTTTGTACTATAGTAAACCGCATTTGATTATTGTTGTCGGTCCTACGGCGTCAGGAAAGTCTAGACTTGCGATGGCGTTGGCGAGTCGATGGCCTGCGGAAGTTTTGAGCGCCGATTCTCGTCAGGTTTATCGAAGGTTTGATATTGGGACTGCCAAACCGTCGTTGGCAGATCGGCAGCAGGTGAAGCATCACTTCGTCGATATCTGTGAGCCGACTGAGGTGCTGACGGTGGCTGCTTATCAGCAGCGAGCGAGAGCGGCGATTGGCCTGATGCACCAAGAGCAGAAGAGAACGCCGCTGTTGGTCGGTGGAACTGGGCTGTATGTGAATGCGATCGCAAAGGGCCTAAAAATACCCAGGGTCGCACCCCATCCGGAACTGCGATCACAGCTCCAATCTCTCGGTCAGCCTTACTGCTATCAGCTTCTCCAAGCAGTAGATACCGAAGCTACCAACCGCATTCATCCAAACGATCAGGTCAGAACCCTACGCGCCCTGGAAGTTTTCTACGTGAGCGGTCGCACTATTTCTAGCCAGCAAGGGGAAGATCCGCCGAGCTATCCGATCCTATATATAGGACTTGCTTGCGATCCGGATGCTTTGCGATCGCGCATCACCACCCGCACCCATCAAATGATAGAAATAGGCCTGGTCAGCGAAGTCTCTGGTCTAATAGAACAGTACGGCGCAGATTTACCGCTACTAAAGACTCTGGGATATGCAGAGATAGTACAGTACTTAGCTGGGGAACATTCTCTAGACTCAGCAATCAATGCAATCGTTCAACACACCTGTCAGTTTGCCAAGCGCCAGCGCACCTGGTTTCAAAAAGAAAGGCGAATTGAATGGTTTACCGCAGGCGAGCCAAATCTAGTGGAGAAAGTCGTGGCGCGAGTCGAGGAATTCAGGTTTGGTCTTGCTAACTGAACCGCTAAAGCTCCTCGGTCTCTAGTTCAGGAATGACGACCGCCTGCCGTTTCAAAGGCTCCATTTCTTCGCTCTTGGCTGGAACTAGTTCCTTCTCGCGCTCTTCTACCTTCTCCCTTTCTTCTAGTTTCAGCGGCAGTCTCATCGGTTCTTTCACCGCTGCTTTCTTCGTCTTCGGTAGGCTTCTTTCCAAGTCGCTCAGCGGTCTAGGAATCACCATGACCGAATTGAGTTCGCCGATGCGCTCGGCCTCGTTCATTCCGGCTTCTACTGCGATCGCAACATTAGACAGCGATCCCTGAATAATAATGGTACAGAGCCCACCACCAATCGTCTCATGTGAAATCAGGGTAATTTCTGCGGCCTTTGTCATCGCATCTGCCGCACCGACCATCGCCGGAAAGCCTCGGGTTTCTAGCAGGCCGATGGCTTCTCCCCCGATTGAGCTACCCACCCCTTCTAGATCCTCCATACGCGGCATAATCGGCAGTACCGCTTCGAGATTAGCTGGCGGTCTAGGAATCATCGACGACGACACGAACTGCCCAAATTCTTTTGCCATCCGCTCACCGGCATGAACGGCCATCCTGACATCAGCAACGCCACCTCGGACGATGGCTGTACAGTGCCCGCCACCCGTTTTCTCGTAGCCAACCAAAAATACGTTGGACGATTTGATCATCGCGTCAGCAATGCCGATGATTGCCGGAAAGCTAGTTGTAGAGACCATTCCCAGCGCCGTATCCCGCAGTGGATTGCGCCGCTTGGCGGTCATTCTAGCGGCTTGATTTTGTGGAGAAGGAGTAGCGTCTGAGCGCATGACGAGCCTCTAAGGTGGCTAACTGTCGTTTTTGCCGTTTGTTTCGATTATCTAGGTTATCTGTGGGCTACGAGTCCTTCGAAGATTGCCGATTAGGAAACAAAGTGGATATGAGCTGGCTGACTTGGTTGCGACCGTAGACATAGCCGTTCGATTGGGTCGCGAGCGAAGATGAGCCGTTTTGTGCTAATCCACTGCCATTGGCAGCATGACTACTAGATGATTGGTTTAATTGTACGTCATTCGTAAAGCCACCGTAGCTACTTTGGGCAGTAGCCGGGTCTACGTATTGACTATTCTGATCGCTTAGGTCTGGTATTTCAACCGCTTTGGGACCAATGGGCGGCGGTTCCACGAAAGTACTTTCAACAGCATCTGAGGGTGGCGCGGCATAGTCTGGTTTAGCAGGCACGCTCTGATATTTGTTAGGTGAGTAACTATTGCTAATACCATTACTGAGGCCAACACCATTACTGAGGCTAATACCGTTACTGAAGCTGCTATGAGCAACTCCAGGGCTGTTATCAGGCGGTGCTACAGATTGACCAAGCAGAGAACATGGTGGCACAACTGCACTTTGTTCGATTTGAGGGTCAATAATGGTGCTGCTGGGGCTAATACTGGCATTTGCCCCAATCGTGCCGTGACCGACTACTAAAACATTGGCACCTAGACTAGCGCCTGAGCTGATCTTCAGTACACCTTTACGAGATTGAATACAGACACCGCCTGCTAAACAGACACCTTTTTCGACGATGATGCGGCTGCCTGAAGGGGCTTGCAGGACTACGCCGGGTGCGATCGCAGCGGTCGAATCTACCGTCACATCACCCACCACGCAGTAGTGGGTATGGCTGACTAGGCGCGGCGGCTGATGTAGGTAAGGATTCGACGGTTGCATTATGACCACACAGCATTAATCAAGCGATCGCAAATCTAAGGACGCTGAATCGTGGTCTCTAGAACGCGGCGCTTAGCCTGAGGATCTACCCCCACCAAGCGGACATACTCACCCTGATGACGAGCTAGCTGCTTGCCCAGCTCAGAAATCGCTTCAGCGGGACGACGCGCATCAATCGCTTCACCTGTTTTCCAGATACCGCTGCGATAGCGACGCTTATCAGCAAATTCAATCGAAATCTTGTGACCCTGGTTGACTAGCTGAGTCACCTGATCCATCACATTGGAGTCTACGCCGCCGCTATTGCTGTTGTAGCCACCGTTCTGATTATTGCTGTTGTAGCCACCACTTTGGCCATAGCTGCTAGGCTGACCGCGAAAAGCCGGATCGTCATAGTGAGGAGGATTGCTGTTGATCGGGTCAGGGCCTGTCGAAGACACACCGCGATAGCCAGAGCGACTGCCACTTTGACTACCACCTTGAGCCGACTTTTGACCTGGCTTTTGAATGGTCAGCTCTACCACGCGACGCTTAGCTTTAGGATCGATTCCTACTAGGCGGACGTAATCGTTACTGTGCTGTGCCAGCTGCTTGCCCAATGCAGAAATTGCTTCAGCTGGGCGACGAGCATTGATCGCAGACCCCGTTTTCCAGATACCGCTGCGATAGCGACGCTTGTCAGCAAATTCGATCGAAATTTTGTGACCCTGGTTGATTATCTGAGTCACCTGGTCCAGAATGGCTGCGTCCATGCTATCGCCGTTACCTTTATTTAAAAAGGCCGGGTCGTCGTAGTGAGGAGGGTTGGCGTTGATCGGGTCGCGACTCGCTTCTCTGCCGTTGATCGAAGCACCGCTGCCAGAAGACTGAGAGTTAGAATTGCTTTTCTGTCCGGGCTTTTGAATAGTTGTTGCTGCGCCGCGCGTCTTCATTTGGATGTTGATACCAAAGATCCGCACATACTTGTCAGCGTTCTGATTCAAGAGATTTTGTAGCTGGTTGATTGCGGCTGACTCACTGCTAGCGCTGATAGAAGGGGCTGTTTGCCAGATGCCGCTGCGATAGCGACGCTTGTCAGCAATCTCTACGCCGACATGGTTGCCGCTGTGGATAATTCGGCTGACTGCCTGAGCGACTTCACTGCTCGCACTGCCCCCACTTTGAGCGTAGCTTTCACTCTGCTGAGCATATCCATTCGACTGCGCTTGAGCAGAGGCATTAGCGACAGGCCGAGCGTCTACCTCAACTGGCTTTCCGTCAGCTTTTTGAATAGTGGTCGTGGCCGTGCGGCTTTTTGATCCAGAATCGATGCCAAACATCCGCACGTACTCACCGCTGTGCTCATCGAGGCAGTGTTCTAGTTTCGAGAAGACTTCTCTTTCGTTCCTTGATTCTATTGGAGAGCAAACTTTCCATACGTTGCTGCGATAGTGGCGCGGACCGGCATGCTCCGTCCCAATCAAATAGCCACCGTTTAGCAGATTACGAACTTCTTGCGCGACGCCAGCAGATAGACCGCCGCTACTTTGGCTAGAACCGCCATTGTTGCCAGAGGACTGGTTGCCATAGGACTGATTGCTGTAGCTGCTGCTGCTGCCGTAAGAACTGCCTGAAGCTGCTGTCTTTGCAATCGGTGCATCTCCCGGACGCTGTACGGTAACCATGCCCACCCTTTGCTTCAAGGCGGGATTGATGCCGAACATCCGCACGTACTCGCCCGAGTGCTCTGCCAAGCAATTTTCCAAGGCGCTGAAGACTGCCTGCTCTCTAGTTTCTTTGATCGGTGTGCAGGTTTCCCAAACGCCGCTGCGGTAACGCCGCTTGTCTGCGTGCTCCATACCGACGCGATATCCCTGGGCTAGGTACGAGCGCACCTGCTGAACGATTTCGGATGAGAGTCTTTGGGCTTGCATGTTTGCTCCTTCAGTGGCAGTAGGAAATTGAGTAGGTTTGCTGTATGTAATATTGCGAGTCGAGTTTCGAGACTGATTGTCTTGAGTCGAGTTTCGAGACCGATTTCGAGACTGGTTCCGAGACGGGCTGCTAGGTATGGTTCTAGAAGAGGATGAAGATTGGACGGTAGCGCCTATGACCTCTCTAGCAAATTCGAGGTCTTCGGGGCGAATCTTGGGTAGCTGATCGGCCTGGTGCTGTGAGGTGATAATGCTGCCAGAAGGCACGCACCTGCCGGGGGGAATTTCGACATCTTGGATCAGGGTGTGCATCATCACGACGCAGCCGTCACCGAGTCTGGCGTTGAATAGCGTTGAGCGAAACCCAATAAAACAGTCCATGCCTACAAAAGCGGGACTGTGGATGATTGACTTGTGCGCGATCACGCTGCCAGCACTGAGATAAATAGAATAAGCGCTGCGAGACGCTGAGGGGGTCATTACCTCAGCGCCTGCTACACCTTCGACAAGGGTCCCTGGTAGTAGCTTGACGCGATCGCCTACAAAGACAGAAGCGCCCTGGCCTGCTGTAATCGCAGTTCCAGGCGCAACCATCGCCCCTGCGCCAATGCTCACATCACCCTCAATAAAAGAGAACTCATGAACATCGGCAGAAGCTTCTACCTTTGGACTGGCGGAAAGGCTCAACCGTGGGATAGCGGGAGCCATACTCTGGTTTGGACTGTGGGCGACCATTGGCCCCTTTTACCCCAACTAAAACGTCTTGCCTGAAATTTTTGCTTATCTGAAAGACTCGCTTGCCCTACGATCAGCAGCTCCTAGAGCTGCTAGTCACAAGGCCGTCTATCTTCTGCTCGGCTAAAGTGGCTTATCTGAAGAGTGGCTTATCTGAAGTCCTCACGCTTGTCATAGAGCAGACCAGTGTCCAAGCTGACCGTGTCAATAATGGCAATAATTGCCGCATCAACCGGTTTCTGCGCATACCTTTGATGCTGCCTAGCCCCGCTACCGCGACTAACCAACACCCACTCTCCTACGCCTGCTCCAACGACATCAGCTGCGACTTCGTAATCGTCTTGGAGGTCGCCCGATTCACCAATTAGCTGAATCAGCAACAGTTTGACCCCCATTAGACTATCGTCCTTGACGGTGCTGACCACCGTCCCCCTCACCTTAGCTAGGCGCATAAGGCCTATCTACCGTAAGGACGGATACCGCTGACGCTTTCACGGAATTGTTCAACGGCCTCTGTGTAGCGAATTGGCAGAACAAATTCCAAGTTCTCGTGGGGACGCGCGATGATGTGAGTCGACAGCACCTGACCACCGTTCACGCGCTTGACGTTCTCGACGCCAGCAGCCACAGACGCCTGAACTTCAGAAACATCGCCACGGACGATCACAGTCACCCGGCCACTACCGATCTTTTCATAGCCAACTAGCGTCACACGAGCGGCTTTCACCATCGCATCAGCCGCTTCAACCACTGCTGGAAAACCCAGCGTCTCAACCATACCTACTGCAATTGCCATACTCTTTTCCTAAAATTCAACACAACAAAACAAAACTGATATTCAATCAGGCCACGCGACACAAGTGACATGTGAGACCTGATAAACAATAGCGAACTTGAATCTTGCAAGGACAGTTTTGTTAAAACAGCTTGCTAAACTCTGAAACCTGCAACCCCCCAAGCCTACGTTACTGCTACGAACGGAACTGTTCTACTGCCTCTGTGTAGCGAATTGGCAGAACAAATTCCAGATTTTCGTGGGGACGCGCAATGATATGAGTCGAAAGCACCTCACCACCGTTAACCCGCTTTACCGACTCAACGCCAGCAGAAACAGACGCTTGAACTTCAGAAACATCACCTCGAACAATTACGGTTACTCGGCCACTACCGATTTTTTCGTAACCAACGAGCGTCACACGGGCGGCTTTGACCATCGCATCAGCCGCTTCAACCACTGCGGGGAAACCTTTGGTTTCAATCATTCCAACAGCAATAGGCATTAATCGAAATCTCCTAAAATACGGAAGCTACTACAGGGCGAATTTTTAATAGAAAAACCTTCGTTTGACCACGGAGATTTCAGTAGACAGTGCGTACAAAATCGTGCGTACAAAATCAGCTGTTTCTACTTTTTAAAATTCTCTTAAGATTCCTGAATAACTTCTTGGCGTCATAACTCAGAATAAAATGACGCCGCCGCTTTGACAATATAAGTCTCAATGATTGTCCCTGATAAAGGTCATTGTTAAAACTTATGTCTAAGCTGTCTCAATTTGTGTCTATTTGCAAAGTTGTATGAAGGCTGACGCCTGAGCTCGTCCGAACCTTGCGCTTGAACGCCCCAACGGTCAGGTATTATGAAGAAATCATGGAGAGCGCCCTAACGTTCATAAATTGATTGAGGTTTCTCTACTTACTGCTCACCTATCGCTGCCCACTCGGCACTAGTAATCGATTAGAAAAGCAAAAAAGTCCGGACCCTAGACAATCTGTTTCTGAGCACGGCTATCCCTAAGGAAACTCAACTTGTTGGACGTATTCCAATTAAGCGCGTAACTTTTCTCTTCAGCCCAACTAATGAATTATCGGCAAACTGACAGCTACTAAGGCAACCACTGAGTGAATCGAGTTAGTTTGTCCACCTATCTCATGCTTGCCATGGTTCGCTAATGGATGTTCGCATTCAGGCGGTTTGGTTGAGGGTTTGTCTTGAGTACCTGTTTGAAAGCTTTTTTTTGATGTATTTGCGATGCAGTTTCTAATCCAGTGGAGTTGGCTAATTCCGATGTACGGGCTAGTGGGAGCGCTGCTAGCACTTCCCTGGGCCACTCGGTTGATCCGTTTGAGCGGACCTAGACCAGCTATGTACATAAATGTTTTGATGACGGCACTGGCCACGCTGCACGGTTCTTTGTTGCTACAGACGATTTGGAACACGGGCACACAGGTGGTCGACTATGAGTGGCTTCAGGTCGCTGGACTTAGTCTTTCTGCCTCGCTAGATCTTTCTGTAGTCAATCTGATTTTTTTAGAGCTGACCGCTGGACTAAGTTTGCTTGCTCAGATCTACGGTATGGGGTACTTGGAAAAAGACTGGGCGCTGGCTCGGTTCTTTGCGCTGATGGGTTTCTTTGAAGGCGCGATCAGCGGCGTTATTCTCAGTAGCTCTCTATTTTCCACCTATTTTTTATTGGAGATGCTGACGCTCTCTACTTATCTAATAGTTGGTTTTTGGTACGCTCAGCCGCTGGTTATTGGTGCAGCTAGGGATGCTTTTTTGACGAAACGAGTGGGGGATGTGCTGCTGCTGATGGGGCTGGTCGCGCTGAGTACCTATGCAGGTAGTTTGAAGTTTGACGATCTCTATATCTGGGTCAAAGATGCCAATCTTACGCCTATGGCAGCGACGTTGATGGGGCTAGCACTGATCGCTGGACCGACGGGGAAGTGCGCTCAATTTCCGCTTCATCTGTGGCTAGATGAGGCGATGGAAGGGCCTAGCCCGGCGTCTATCCTGCGGAATTCGGTGGTGGTCACCTGCGGGGCGTATGTGCTGATCAAGCTGCAGCCGGTGGTGGTGATTTCGCCGATTACGCTGGACGTTTTGATTGGGATTGGGGCGACGACGGCTGTGGGGGCGTCTTTGGTGGCGATCGCCCAAATCGATTTCAAGCGAGCGTTTTCCTACTCGACCAGTGCCTACATCGGCTTAGTCTTCATCGCTGTGGGTACGCAATGGCCAGGTGTGGCGCTGCTCTTGCTCTTTACCCACGCAGTAGCCAGGGCGCTGATCTTCATGAGTATTGGCGCAGTGGTCTACACCACACACAATCAAGATTTGACGGAGCTGGGCGGCATTTGGTCGCGGATGCCTGCTACGACGCTGACTTATCTAACCGGCGCTTTGGGACTAACCGGCGTTCTTCCTTTTGGCTGCTTTTGGTCGTTTGCGCTAGGCATTGAGTTTTTGTGGGTAGAGCATCCTCTCTTGGTTGTAGTGTTTTTGCTGGTGAACTTTTTGAGCACGCTCAATCATGTGCGAGTCTTTCGACTGGTGTTTTTAGGAGAGCCGCAGACAAAAACTAGGCGCACGCCCGAGGTTGGCTGGCTGATGGCGGTGCCGATGGTGACGCTGTCTATCTTTGTGCTGCTGCTGCCGCTGGTGCTGGCTCGAATGTCTTTGCTGCCACCGTCTGAGTATTTCAACTTGGCAGCGGTGTCGCTGCTGGTGGGTTCAGGCGTCTTGGGTGTCGGTTTGGGATTTTATCTGCCGCTGAACCGGGCCTGGTCGCGATCGCGCATAGCTCCCTTACGCTGGTTTCAAGACCTGCTGGGCAACGACTTTTATACAGGAAAGCTGTACGAGCTGACGGTAGTGAGATTGGTTTTGCAGCTATCGAATCTCAGCAGCTGGCTCGATCGCTATGTCGTAGACGGGGCGGTCAACTTTGTCGGCGCGGCGTCCTTGTTTGGAGGGGAAAGCCTGAAGTACAGCGCGTCAGGACAGTCTCAAAGCTACATACTGACGATCGTGGCAGGCGTCGGGCTGCTGGTCTTGATGACGACTTGGTCCATGTGGTAAGCAAGCGGAACAAAAGAAAAGAACAGATTTAACTAAAGGAAAACTGACAGTGATACTGAGTGCGCTGATATTGATTCCGCTGGCAGGCGCTTTGCTAATTAGCATCTGGCCTCAAAAAATAGAAACTAATCAGGTCCGGCGAGTGGCGCTGGTTACGCTCGGTGTCAATTTGGTAGTGACGGTTGCTCTGATCGCTCAGTTCGATATTAGCGATCCTGGATTTCAGTTTTTAGAAGCGATCGCCTGGATGAAGCCGCTGGGGCTGACCTATTCGCTGGGGGTCGACGGCATTGCGCTGCCGCTAATAGCGATCAACAGTCTGCTGTGTTTTGTCTCTGTTTATATCAGTCACAGTATGAATCGGCCTCGGCTGTATTACCCTTTGCTGTTGCTGATTACGAGCGCGGTAGCTGGGGCATTTTTAGCCCAAAATTTGCTGTTGTTCTTTTTGTTTTACGAGCTGGAGCTGATTCCTCTTTACTTATTAATTGCGATTTGGGGCGGTGCCCGGCGCGGCTATGCGGCTACCAAGTTTTTGATCTATACGGCGTTTTCCGGAATTTTGATTCTAGGTGCGTTTTTAGGGTTAGGGTTGCTGTCCGGAACGGGGTCTTTTGACTATGATCCGTCGCTGGTTCAGGGTCTGACGATGGCACAGCAAACGCTGCTGCTGGGCGTGCTGCTGATCGGGTTTGGAATCAAAATTCCGCTATTTCCCTTTCATACCTGGCTACCGGATGCCCACGTCGAAGCGTCGACACCCATATCTGTACTGCTAGCTGGCGTATTGCTGAAGCTGGGAACCTATGGAATGCTGCGTTTCTGCGTTGGGCTGTTTCCCGATGCGTGGATGTCACTGTCGCCGCTGCTGGCCTGGTGGGCGGTGGTGAGCGTGCTGTATGGATCGTTGGCTGCGATCGCCCAAACCGATATGAAAAAGATGGTGGCCTACAGCTCGGTCGGTCACATGGGCTATATCTTGCTAGCAGCGGCAGCGGCCACACCGCTGAGTATTTTGGGCACGGAGCTACAGATGGTCAGCCATGGTCTAATTTCGGCGCTTATGTTTCTACTAGTCGGTGTGGTCTACAAAAAAACAGGTACCCGCGATCTGACGGTGCTGCGGGGGCTGATGGCACCCGAAAGAGGACTGCCTTTTATCGGATCGCTGATGGTGCTAGGTGCGATGGCGAGTGCTGGCATTCCTGGCATGGTCGGCTTTATTTCAGAATTTATTGTCTTTCGGGGCAGCTTTGAGAGCCAAGCGCCGCAAACGCTGTTCTGTATGCTGGGCTCTGGTCTAACGGCGGTATACTTTTTGCTAATGATCAACCGGGTGTTCTTTGGCAGGTTGAACGCCGCGCCAGAGGAGCTTGGGGGAACGACAGAGGTGACGCTGCCCAAGGTTAGCTGGCGCGATCGCGTCCCCGCTATGGCCCTAGTTTTAGTCATTTTTGCGTTCGGACTACAGCCCGCTTGGCTGACCCGATGGATGGAATCGACCACGAACAGCTTTATGCCGAACTACGCCCATCCTGTAGTTGCTGTCGGTACATCTGCCTCTGGGACTACCAGTGAAGCCTTGTCCAACTTTTGAATCTTATGACTACAACCCCCCTAGCTCCTAGGCTTCAACCGGCCCCACGCTATTCCATCGGTGACTATATCGACCGGCTGTTATCCGGTGGCACGCTACTGCCGAACACCCCTGAGAATTTAATAGAAGTTGTCGGCGTTTTGCATGCCTATGGCATCGTGCTCGATGCCTACGCCATCAACTTGCAATACATTGCCAACGCTCAGTTTTTAAATCTCTTTCCGCTGTTCAAATACTTTGATGGCGAAATCACACCTCAGAAAATAATCAAGCATCTGTGGCACGATCGGATCAACTACGAATATGCAGAGTACGTCATGCGTACCATGATGTGGCACGGCGGCGGCGGGCTAGACGCCTTTCTAGATTCTGAAGCATTTTGGGCCTGTTGCGCTCCTGCCATTCATGCCAAAGCCAGAACCAACCTAGTCCTGCTGGTCTTTAACAAGCTTTTTCCAGAGTATCTCCCAGAGCAGGTCCGTCAGCTGGCCTACTACTCTGGCCTGGGGCAATTTTGGCGGGTGATGAGCGATATTTTCATGGATCTCTCGGCGGCATACGATCAGGGAAAAATCAAATCGATTGATCAGGTCGTGGAGCTAATCAAAGCCGGACTGGTTGCCAACGCCACCAAGCCGATTATCTACAAAGTCACTATTTCCGGCACCAAGTACGACATTCTTCCCAAAGAAGCCGGACTCACTTTCTTACCTGACACTGCTGTTCCCTACGTCGAATCAATTTTCTTTCGAGGCACGCCCTTTTTTGGCACCGTCTCTTACAACGCTCAGGCGCATCAAATTCCTATCAATCAGGAGCATTTTGACTACGGTGCGCTCTTTGCAGATCCGCTGCCAATTGGGGGTGCGGGGATTCCACCGACGCTACTGATGCAGGACATGCGTCACTACGTACCTGACTATCTGCAAACGCTGTACGCAAGATCGGTACGTGGAAAAGACGACGTGCGCGTGCAGCTGAGTCAGAGCTTTCAAAAGTCGATGTTTTGCGTAACCGAAGCTGCTGTGCGTGGGCTAATGCCCTTTCCCGTTGATACTAACGATCTAAAAGAACAGGTAGCCAATCGAGATTATTTGGATGGATGGATGAAGCGGATGTTCCAATCCAGAATGAACCTAGTGCAATAGATCCCCGAGGGGTGAGCGCAGTCGAACCCCGGCATGTCCGAAACTACAGTTGTCCCAAGACTATTCGCCGAATAATTTCTGTAACCTCAGCTGCCATGAGTGCATCGACAAATCTTGCTTCCTGGTTGCCATCGCCGGTTCGCTGCGCTGCAATCAATGTCATCGCGATCGCATAGTGCTGATGGCTAGCCGTAGGATCAGAGGCTCCTGGCCGAGGCAAGTCAAATTCGACCAGGGCGCAATAGGTCAGCTCGGTGCGATCGCGCTCATCGCTGCGGCCAAATCCACTTTTGGAGATGATCACGGGCGATCGCACCACCTTCGTCAGCGCCAACGTCTCCAGTGCCACATCAACATATCGGGCCGTATCCACACCCATTGCCTGAATCAAAGTGCTGAGACTGTGTCCTTGCACGTTGGGCACGATGGCTAGCCGGGGCAGTCGCCAGTGCCAGCCCAGCATCGTTATCAACCGAGTGAGATCGTACGTCGAAACTAGATTTTGCCCATGATGCACCTGCTGTGGGGACTTGAGCAATATCCGTTTAGCTCTTGAATCCCATAGCTCTGGATATTCAATAAAAGGCACCTCACCATAGCGACCTTGAAAGGATAGCTTTTGGTTCCCGGTTAGCTGACGGGTCCACTTTTCCAGAACCTCTGGCGTTGTGAATCGCTTAAACATCGCAGCCAGCGAGTTCGAGGTTGCCACTCGATTGTCATAAGACATAATGCCCTCAGCTAGCACTGAGAAGGGAAAACCGGCTTCAGACCCAGCGCGGCGCACATAGCAACTATCAATCGGCGTTCTAGGTGCAACACCGTTTGCTTGGTCAATCACGTTGAGCAGTGGAATGAACTTAGTCGCGCTCCACATCTGGCGATTGACAAATGCCTCTCGCCCCAGCCAGCGAGCGTTGAGCTCTCCTGCTTGGGTGGTGGCAATACACACGCAGGCAGACAAAATATCAGAAGCGAGAAAGTCTAGCCCGCTTGCATCCATTGCGGGGCGATCGCCTCGACTAGGATAGGGCGCGGCATTGTCTAGCGATAAAGGCACCGCTTTCTGGCTGGCTTCTGGTAGGATTGCCGCTGCCTTGGACGGCTGATCGCGAAACGGCGAATTGCGAATGCCCAAGTCTAGAAAAGCTAGCTTCTCGGCATTGAAGCCATCTTCACGTTGGATAAACTGCTGAAACAGCGCTTTTCTATCCTGCGTTAGTGCTGGTGTCAGGACAGGAGACTCTGCGGTGATTTCAGTAGTGGGGATGTTCAGCGCCCGACACAGCAGTCCGGCTACCTCTCCTCTAGTCATCGACTGACTCGGTAACAGTGCTCTAGGTTCTAGTAAAGATTCGAACAGGTTGGCAGCGATCGCCCTACCTACTGCCTCTCGTCCATAGCTCGGCACCGTCGCCGCATCTGCGAACGTTTGATCAAGTAGTTGCTCTGTTTGCTGAGCAGACTTGACTACATCGTCCAAGCTCATCGCCTCACTCGCCTGCTCAGCAGATAGCGCCGCCATCAGCACTACAGTGGCTTGCACCCTAGAAATAGTTTGCCGAGGCAAGAACTGGCCCGACTCGTCGCCGCTAAACAGGCCGCGCTCTGACGCCCATGCGATCGCCTCACTCGCCCAATACTGCGGCAGCACATCGGGAAACAAGCGAGCAGATTGCTTCATAGGCAAATCGGGAAAAACCTGACGCATTAGCGCTGCAAACTCAGCCCGGCTCACTACCGCCAGTGGACGAAATGTCCCATTGGGATATCCGCTGACCAGCCCACGCCGAGCCAAAGCCATAATGGAACCTCTGGCCCAGTAGTGGGCAACATCCGAAAACATACGATTGACTCCGCTATCTAAGCAGTAAAGCTAACTTTGTCTCACTGCGTACACCTAGACACCTCTTGCTTGCCCTTTGCTAGCAGGCATCGGTTGTAGGTATTGCGTTCGCAGATCACAGATCAACCCTAGGTACCACAATTATTGTCCTTTCTTTCGCAGTGACCTGTAATCAGGAAGACATTCACGAAAAGCCACAGAACGAAGCGTAAAACACGTTCCTAAGTCGAAAAGAAGTCGAAAAGATCGATTGGGGACTCAGCAATTTGTGCTGTGAATTTATCAACAGAGACAAAAAATTGACGTAGGCTCAAGAGAGAAGTTTTCTATCCTTTCTACGTCCCTATCTACTTTTGTATGAGCCAGCTTGCCCCCTCACCTTCTGAGTCAATCAAAAAATCAATCCCGACACCTGATGCCCAGACACCTGATGCCCAGACACCTGATGCCCAGACACCTGTTGAGACACAGACAATTGTGATCGATGTAACTGGCATGATGTGCGCAGGCTGCGTCAGCACGGTAGAAAAAGAGCTGACTCAATCGGATGGCGTGCTCTCTGCTACGGTCAATCTGGTGACCGAGGTAGCCGCCGTCGAAGGCACAAGCAAGGTAGATGGTGAGGCACTCGCTCAAACTCTGACCGATGCGGGCTATCCATCAAAGCTGCGTCAGTCCAAAGACGACCTAGGACTCAGCGCAGAAACGGACTGGCTAGCCAAGCAAGAACGGGCCCAGCAGCACCAGACCAGCCAGCTTGCGATCGCATCTATCCTGCTAGTCCTTTCTATCATCGGTCACCTACAGCATCTCAACCTTGGCGGCTCGCTCAGCTCGCTATTGACTGTCCCAGTTATCAGTACTCTTTGGTTTCATGCGACCCTAGCCACGCTCACGCTTCTATTTCCTGCCCGAAAAATCTTGGTCGATGGCTTCAAAGGCATCCGACGCGGCACTCCTAATATGAATACGCTGGTCAGCTTAGGCGCACTGAGTGCCTATCTAGCCAGCGTAGTCGCCTTGATTTTTCCGCAGCTGGGGTGGGAGTGCTTCTTTGATGAGCCCGTGATGCTGCTGAGCTTTATTTTGCTAGGGCGTACCTTGGAGCAACGCGCTCGCTTTCAGTCCGCTGGCGCGTTGCGATCGCTCATCAGTCTTCAGCCAGCGCTAGCTAGACTGGTGCCCCAGCCTGATTCTGACAAACAATTAGATGACGCCGCGACTGCCAGCGTTCAAATTCCAGTCAATCAGGTCCAAGTAGGCGAGTGGCTACAGGTACTGCCGGGTGAAAAAGTTCCCGTTGATGGCATCATCACCATCGGCGAAACCACCCTAGACGAGTCGATGCTGACCGGGGAATCTGTTCCCGTCAGCAAACAGCCAGCAGACAATGTCGCTGCCGGTACGCTCAATCAATCCGGTGCAATCACGCTACAGGTCACCCGCACCGGGGCAGAAACTACCCTGGGCCAGATGATCCAGCTAGTAGAAACAGCCCAGACTCGCAAGGCTCCAATTCAAGGATTAGCGGATGTTATTTCTGGCTATTTTACTTACGGCGTCTTAGCTTGCGCTGCGGGGACCTTTTGCTTTTGGTACTTTTTGGGTACAGCGATCTGGCCAGATCTCGCTCAGTCAGCAATGGATCATATTCATCACGCTGCCATGCCCGCGATGAATTCTCTTCGCTCAGACGAAGCCATCGGTCAAACCATCGATCGCACTGTCGACGGCTCACTGCGACTGTTGGTGAGCTTGAAGCTAGCGATCGCAGTCATTGTAGTTGCCTGTCCTTGCGCTCTGGGGCTAGCCACACCCACCGCTATCCTAGTTGGCTCTGGCATCGGCGCAGAAAAAGGGCTGCTCATTCGAGGCGGTGATATTTTAGAAGCGACCCAAAACATAGATACCCTTGTCTTCGATAAAACTGGCACGCTGACAACAGGATCGCCGCAGGTTGTTGACTGCATTTCACTCTGCGCTGATTTAAGCGAAGATGAGCTTCTACAGATCGCAGCGACCGTAGAAAGTGGCACTCGTCACCCGCTAGCATTCGCCATCCAGCAGGCGGCGCAGCAAAAGCAGCTACCATTCCTGAATGCTGATAACTTTCAGACCAGAGCAGGATCAGGGGTTAGCGCCGTGATTCACTCAGAGAGCTCTGCTTCTGCTTCTACCCAGAAGATTGCGTTAGGCAATAGAGCCTGGCTGATCGAAAACAACTGCTCGATCGATACCTCTGCCGACAAGATTGCCGAAGGCATTGCCAACGCTGGTAAAACGCCTGTTTTTATCACTAGAGAAGATCAGCTCGTCGGTCTGATCGCTGTCGCAGACAGCCTGCGCCCGGAAGCTGCTGATGTTCTAGCTGAGCTGGCATCGATGGGGATAGCAATCCAGATTTTGAGCGGAGATAGCCCTGCCGCCGTGAGTGCGATCGCCCAGCAGCTCGGACTTGACTCGACCCAAGTAAGCGCTGAAGTTCGGCCAGAGGAGAAATTGAATGCGATCGCGACCCTCCAAGCCGCTGGACACAAAGTCGGCCTCATCGGTGACGGTATCAACGACGCGCCTGCCCTTGCCAAAGCGGACGTGGGCATCGCCCTCAACTCCGGCAGCGAAGTCGCCATCGAAACTGCCGACATCATCTTGATCAACGACAATCTCGCCGACGTGCTTGCCGCTATCAATCTCAGCCAGGCTACCTTGAGCAAGATTCGTCAAAACCTGATCTGGGCGTTTTCCTACAACCTGATCTGTATTCCGCTTGCTGCTGGCGCTTTCCTTCCAGCGTTTGGGATATCGCTCAATCCTGGCTTCGCAGGTGGACTGATGGCGCTAAGTTCTATTGCGGTAGTCCTCAATTCTCTTAGCCTAAAGTGGGGAGAAAGCAATAGACAGCAGAGAATGGGAGATTGATCTGATAGGCATTTTTGATACACACAGAAGTTTAAAAGCGCATATCAAAAAAGCCGCGCGTAGGTCCTACACGCGGCCTTGTATAAATTGATTGACCGTCCTGCCTTATGCCGTCCTGTTTTATAAGATGCAGCTTGCTTTCAGCTTTAAACTTTCCAATCGCTAGTATTGTGCGGAATACAGATCAAGTTGTCACCGTAGCTTTGGATCATTCCGCCTTGGCGCAGCTTACCCATCAAGCGCGTTACTGTGACCCGAGTCGAACCAATTGCGCTACCGATTTGAGCATGCGTTAGCGGAAAAGGTAGATAGTAACCTTGCTCACAGTGCTCACCATGCTCATCGATCAGCAGTGTCAAAAAGCCTAGCAGCCGGTCGATTGTCCGCCGCTGTCCCAAAGTACTCAACCATAGCAGTTTGCGCTGATGCTGACGACGAAAAGCATCTAGCACTTCCTTTTGGAAATGAGGCCATGTATCTAAATCGTTCCAATACAGCCAAATTACCGTAGTTTGATCTACATGGGCAAAGCTCTGTAGCGCAAACGGCGGTTGAGCTACCACTTCAAAAGGTTGCCCAGCACCGACAAAGCCCAAAAACGCCTCCTCCGAAGCTACTAAAGGCATCCTAGCGTTGCTACTACTATTTTTTCCCGTTGCACTGACCTGAGCGTTTCCAAGCAAACGAACTGAGCCCTTCTGCACCAAATAGAGCAATCCAGGACGAGCTGGAATCTTCTCGTCTTTGTTGAACGTTCGACAGCGATAGTGCTCGTTTGCCCAATCAGAGATACGTTGCCAGGCCAAAAAGGGGCGAGCGCTATCCGATTGAGGGAAAGGCATGGTAGACGAAGATGAGTTGGGTTTAAGCGATGTAGATAGTGTCATCTATAGGTAAGTGAAAATGTCAGGTAAGTGAAAATGTCATATGGTGGGAAGACGATAGACAGGGGTATTTACTTAATAGTTACTACCCGCAGGCTCGCAAACAGCCAAAATCTGGCGTTCAGTTGAGGGGATACTCGACTAAGTAAAATTACTAATGACTAACAGGAATAAACACTATAGGAAGAGCGTCAATACAGTCACAACTGAGACGATGCTCTCAAGTCGTCATCGCATTACTCTACGTAAGGGCTAATGTTGTTAGTACATTAATATAAATTGTTAGACTTTGTATGCGTAAATTCCGTTCTTTATCGCTACTTCAGCAATTACCGAAAGGCCTTGTAAAGGAATAGTAGAGACCAACTGCGAAAGCTACAGTAGATACCCCTAAAACGGTCAAAATTTGGGATAAAACCTGACTCTATTCCGTAAAGTCGATCCGCGTATAGTAATGGCAGGGCACGGTAGCTTCAGCAACACTTTATAAAGAGATCAAGCACCGCTGCCGCCGTTAGTCTGCATCAACCTCATTTGTAGCTGGTCTGTGTGATCGCAACCTCCTCGACAACTCCTCGACAATAAGTGTACTTACGGCCTTTCGTTTTGCCTTTCGTCTTGCCTTCCGTTGGAGCGATACACAGCCTTATGCTGGTTCAAGTGCTGATGGGTTCTGACCCAATCCTGGCTACAGCTGTGACAGTTGCGCTAATGGTCTCAAAAGATGACAAAAGTGAAGTCTTCTTCTATAGTAAAGGAGTGTGAGGAGCGAACCAGTAAGGACACCGAGACGAAACACGGCCAGTCGTCGGTGTCCTTTCTGGTTTTAAATTTTTTCCGTTTTTTAGTTGACTTTAGGTCAATATCGTACAATGCTTGCCTGGCAGCATTTGTTTGGCAGTTAGTGAGCCTAGCAAATCGTCTGTGAGTATAGAAGGCAAAGCAAAGTAGGTAGATAATGACTGTATTGCCCGTAATAGCCTGTTGGCTATGAGCAGAAGCGGACATCAAAGGCACATCAGCTACAGACTGTTACTGATGATCTTATGGATGGCTTTGTTAGTCTTTGCCATTGAGCTGACGGCAGGTTGGATCACTCAGTCTCTCTGCTTGCTTGCAGAGTCGCTGCATACGCTGATTGATGTTTTTAGCACCTTGCTTAGTCTGATAGCGGTTGCCTCACCACAGCGTACCCTGGGTAAGGAGATCTGGGGGCACGGTCGGGGCGAGGCTGCGGGTGCCTTGATTCTGTCGGCGATGCTGGGATTCGCGGGGATCTCAATTCTACTGATTGCTGGCGATCAGGCGATCGCACTTTTTCAGCCTGCGCAGGTTTCGTTGCGAGGGTCTATCACTATCCCGCTAGTTGCCCTAGTTTCTGTGATCGTGGCGCTACTGCTAGGAGTCGTGTTATTTGCAGCGCATCAGAGTGAGCAAAACAGTAGCTTAGCCTTAAAGCTTAATATCAGCCACATTTTGGCTGATAGCTGGCTGACAGTGCTCTTGATAGTAGGTTTGGTTTTTATTAGCAGAGGCTATTTGTGGTTTGATCCGCTGCTGGCAGTCGTCTTGGTAGTGTTAGCAGCCGGTAGCCTGTGGAAAATGCTGCACGAACAGCTACCAATGCTGCTGAAGCCTACTGCGATCGCACCTGAAGCCATCGCCCAGATCGCCTGCCAAACAGAAGGAGTCACCCGCTGCACCCGCATCCTGTCTAGAGGAATGGTTGGCCGTCAGGTTTGGATAGAGCTGCACATCGCGCTTCATCCTGAATATATGACGATTGCCAGCAGTATTGGCGATCGCGTCGAGCGATCGCTCAGAGATCGCTACGGCCCCATTCGAGCTCAAATCTGGCTAGACCAGACAAAACCCATTCAGAAATAGTCTTCTTAGAAATAGAACCTCATCCCAACTACATTCAAAGGCTATCCAGCTTCCGAACTCATCGGACCCAAATAGCGAATTAGATAGGGTGAAAACACCTCGTAAATCAGCGTCAGCGGCTGACCGTGATGCCAGAACAGATAGTGTCGCCCCCAAAAAGGCCCTTTCTGTCCAAAAGCCTTTTCCAACGCAAGCGAATGACCAAACTCAATCCCCTGAATATCTCTATAAAGCTCCGTTCGTAGTCGTGCCAAGCTAGCCCAGATTGGCAGAGAGCGGTTTTCTAAATACTCGTCCACATGGCTAGCCTCCCACCACGACGCTGCATAGGCCAGACGCTGTCCAGACGCCGTTCTCAGCCAAACCTGACGACGTAAATGCGGCCCCGGCACCTGCAAAATCGGCAGTGGAGCCGAGTCTCCATCTGCCGCTACAGGCGACATATCAATTACATCTACCTCCGTAGGCTCGCGAGTTAGCAGCTGTAGGTGGCGCGTCGGCGATCCATCTCCTAACATCAATATCTGCCAGGCCGGAGAAAGCTGATCGTGAGGTAGGCCCTGTTTTACAACCGATTGGTCACCTTGCCAGAGAGGTTGCAACGCGTGCCAGCTAGTCGGCTGAGTAGGAGAGAGGACAGGAGAGGCTAAATTCAATGTGTTTACAAAAGTTTATGTTCTTGCTCTTATCATAACGAAGACGCCGAACGAAGATGCCGAAGGCGCAAAACAGAGCAGGCACACAATACTAAAGGCATACTGAAAGAATACCAAAAAGAGCCCGTACAGACAGCTGCACAGACTCTCAATTTGGGATTGCAACTTGGGATTACAACAAACCCCGTACGCGTATCTAAAAAATATGCGGATGGCGAGACTCGAACTCGCAAGGCGTGAGCCACACGCCCCTCAAGCGTGCGTGTCTACCAATTCCACCACATCCGCAGACGATGGCAACATCGACTTATAACAATACGACATAACGAGCACTTTTCGACAGCTTCTATAGACTCGCCCACCTCGATGGCGCTGACCAATCGAGATGAGCCTAGACCAAAGAAAAAGCAGCCGAAGGATGCGTGATACGATCAGCTTCTTAATGACTCAGCAACAAAGCTGCTGGCTGCTAGATGAGCTTCTCTAAAATTTTGATTGCCAACCGTGGTGAGATCGCACTACGGATAATCCGCACCTGCGAAGAAATGGGGATCGCCACCGTAGCTGTCCATTCCACCGTTGATCGCAGTGCGCTTCATGTACAGCTAGCTGACGAAGCTGTCTGCATCGGCGAGGCTCCTAGCAGTAAAAGCTATCTCAACATTCCTAATATCATCGCCGCCGCGCTCACTAGAGGGGCAACTGCCATCCATCCCGGCTATGGATTTTTGGCCGAAAACGCTCGATTTGCAGAAATCTGCGCCGACCACAACCTCACCTTTATTGGTCCTACAGCCGCAGCTATGCTGGCGATGGGGGACAAGTCAACGGCTAAAGCCACTATGCAAAGGGTCAAAGTGCCTATCGTTCCCGGCAGCGAAGGCTTGTTGGGCTCTCAAGAAGAAGCCGTCAAACTCGCCGCAGAAATTGGCTATCCGGTGATTATCAAAGCGACAGCAGGCGGCGGCGGACGCGGTATGCGCCTGGTGCGCGATCCCAGCGAGCTGAGTAAGATGTTTTTAGCGGCGCAGGGCGAGGCAGAGGCGTCCTTTGGCAATCCTGGAGTCTATCTAGAAAAATTTGTCGAAAATCCACGCCACATAGAGTTTCAGATTCTGGCAGATAGCTATGGCAACGTTGTCCACTTAGGCGAGCGAGACTGCTCTATTCAACGACGCCATCAAAAGCTTTTAGAAGAAGCTCCCAGCGCCGCCCTAGATGAAGGACTGCGGCAGAAGATGGGGGCGGCGGCGGTTCGAGCTGCCCAGTCTATTAACTATGTGGGTGCAGGGACCGTAGAATTTCTGGTTGATCGCAATGGCGACTTCTACTTTATGGAGATGAATACCCGAATTCAGGTAGAGCACCCAGTGACAGAAATGATCACTGGCATCGATCTGATTGCTGCGCAAATTCGAGTCGCTCAGGGCGATCGCCTGCCATTCACTCAATCTGATATTCAGCTAAGGGGACATTCCATCGAGTGCCGTATCAATGCTGAAGATCCAGAGCACAACTTTCGCCCCAACCCTGGCAGAATTAGCGGCTATTTAGCCCCTGGTGGTCTGGGCGTCCGCATGGACTCTCATGTATACACCGACTACGAAATTCCGCCCTACTACGACTCGCTGATCGGCAAGCTTATAGTCTGGGGACCAGATAGAGATACGGCAATCCGTCGAATGCAAAGAGCGCTGAGAGAATGCGCCATTACCGGCCTACCAACGACTATCGGATTCCATCAAAGGGTCATGGAGCATCCACAGTTTTTAAAAGGAGAAGTCTTTACAGACTTCGTGGCTAATATGATGGAATAAGATAAAGATAGAAAAGTAGATGCGAAACTAGCCACTGAGCTATCTGTGAACCGGTTCAATCTTCAGTGAACCTGATGCGATAGATTTCGACTATCGCTGTTCCTTCTACGCTAGTGGCTAGATTAACTAGCTGGTTTAGCAGCGTCCGCGATGAGACAGCGCCTGTCAGGATCACAACGCACCCCCGTTGACGCACCTTGAGCTGGCTGATATCTTCTTGAATGAACTGCCTGAAGCACTGTGAGACTCGCTTTGCGAGACCGTTATAGTCGTACTCGCCTTGAACGCCGATGCGTTCAGGCGGGCTTGCTGAGAAGCTTTTTATCGGTGATAGTCCTGTTGTTGAGCCAAATGGTCTATTCACTGCTGGTACCGATACGACTGATGATTCGCCGACTCCACTCATGCTCTTGATCTCCGTCTTGTAAATTAGGCTAAATAGGCATTTCGAAGGAGTTTTTCCCCTTCGCTTCGTTGCTGATTTTCAGTTACTGGATTTTTAAATCGCCTGTGTCTAACTTTTGTGTTGTTAGATTGCTGTGTCTTTTGACCTGCCGTGTTTTTTAGCGATTCGCTTCTTGCTTTATGGGTTCTTTTAGCAATGTGCTTCTAACTTATGAACACATCGAATTTTGTACTAATCAGGAATTTTTGATTGTTTTATCGCCTGAACGTAACTAATGAATGACAGATAAATGACGGGCGCGCGACTGATAGATGACAGATGCGTGACTGGCAATGCACTCTCTAGACTTAATAAAGCGACCCATACATCTTTGTTCAACTCTCTAATCAAAAGTACGTAGAGTTTAATAAACCTTTACAAATAGTTCTAGAAGAAACCGTCGCCTGAAGCGCTTACGTCACAATAATTGACCAAAATTGTACGAGTAAGAGAGGGAAATTTACGTGTATTTAGCTACCTTCTGTAACTTCTAACACGATTACTACGTGCTTCTTCTAGATGCTTGACTTTTTATACCAGTCTTGTCTACACATTATAAAAATAAGATGAAGTAGTTTGTCTGTGAAGTAGAACAGGGCAATTCGTAGACTGGCATACTGGGCTTTGACGCCTGACTTTTGCCCTATCGGCGAACTTTGCTTGTCTATGTCGGGTAGCAAACTCGGATACCCAACACAGACGAGCGCCTAGGCGAATGATTAGAAGAGGTAGATAGCTACGACTGCAGCAGTGCTACTGCGTAGGCAGCAATGCCCTCTTCTTTGCCAATTGGACCTAGCTTTTCATGTGTGGTTGCTTTGATACTGATTCGGTCGGCATCAATGGACAAGGTGGATGCTAGTTGTTTACGCATACTGTGGATGTGCGGATTCAATTTTGGCCGTTCAGCGATGATGACGCTATCTATGTTGCCAATTCGCCAACCGCGATCGCACACCAGCTGATTTACCTGAGCTAGCAGCACCTGACTATCCGCGCCCGCCCACTTCGGATCGCTAGGGGGAAAGTACACACCGATATCTCCTAGGCTCAGTGCGCCTAGCATCGCATCCATGATGGCGTGGGTGAGCGCATCGGCATCGCTATGACCTAAAAGTCCTTGTGAGTGGGGAATATCTATTCCGCCCAAAATTAGCTTGCGGCCTGTCTGCAGGCGGTGAATATCAAACCCGTTGCCGATACGAATGTCCATAGGTAAAAGTTGCCAGTTCTTAGAGCAGAGTGTTTATTCATTACCTTATCGAGCTATCGGTAGTCTACGACTGAGCGTTATCTTGCCAGCGCTTGAACAAGTCAGGCCGACGTTGCTGGGTGCGCTCTTCTTGCTGCTGCTGTCTCCACTGTGCGATCGCCCCGTGGTTACCAGACATCAACACCTCAGGAACGCTCCACTGTCGAAACTGGGCTGGCCTCGTGTACTGCGGATAGTCCAGCAAATTGGCTTCAAAACTCTCGTATTTCAAAGAGTCGGTTTTGCCAACCGTACCTGGCAGCAGCCGCACTACCCCATTTAGCAGGGCCAAGGCCGGAATTTCGCCGCAGGTCAAAACAAAATCACCTAGCGATACCTCCTGTGTGACCAGGTTCAAGACGCGCTCGTCAACGCCTTCATAATGGCCGCAAATCAGTACAAGCTGATCGTAGTCGACCAGCTCTTTAAACAAAGGCTGATCCATTGTTTGGCCCTGCGGCGTCATCAAAATCACTGCCCTTTTAGGCATCACAGGCAGCGATTCGACCGCAGCGAAAATAGGCTCTGGCTTCATCACCATACCCACACCGCCACCGTAGGGAATATCGTCCACCTTGTGGTGCTTATCAGCTGTAAAATCTCGCGGGTTCGTGATCCCCACGACGGCAACTTCCCGCTGCAGCGCCTTGCCAATCAGCCCAGAATCAAGTGGAGAGGTGAAAAAATCTGGAAAGAGGCTGACAATGTCGAACCGCAAGGGGGTTTCTCTTTGCGGCTCTTTTGTTTGGCGAGCTGGGTCTGGGAGATCTGGTGGAAAATCCATGGAAGGCGCTGGTGTAGTCGTAGCCTTTCAGGATAATACACAGATAATACGTGGACTCTAATCGTCTAGCTGAAGCGATAGCTGGCGCAGCTGGTTGGTCAGCTCTGCTTGCACCTGCTTTCGATTTAAAGACATTGCCAGGGTCAGGGCACGACCGAATAAGTCTTGAGCAGCGGCCCACTCACCAGCCTCTTGCTTGAGTTCGGCCATCGTTTTTAGGGTCATCAGGCGCTGCCAGGTGTCGTCTGTGCGAATCGTGAGGGCAATGCGACTGTCTAGATACTCGGGCAGCATGTGGGGTTCGTTGCGATCGCGATAAGCTCGAATCAGTCCGTCGATTGCCCTTAGCTGAAGGTAGGGATCATCTACCTGTTTGGCCAAAATTAGCGACATCCGGTACGCCCCAATCGCTCTAATCGTTTGACCATTCGCTAGATAAATGTCCCCTAAATTACTATCGGTGTTGGCCTGCCCTGCATAGTCACGCGCCCGCGCCCTGTAGTTTGCAGCCGTTTCGTAATATTCTCTAGCGTCGTTGTCTAATCCTTGGGCCGCTGCAATTAGGCCAAGATTGCTTAGAGACAGTCCGATGCCGCGATCGCTCTCTACGTCCTGCGCTATCAGCAAGCCTTCAGAAAAGCCAGCGTGGGCAGCGTCTAGATCGCCGGTTTGCAGACTGAGCGTGCCTAGGTTGTTGAGCGCCAGAATCTGGTCGCTGAAGTTTTGGTTAGTGCGGGCGATCGCCAGCTGCCGACGAACAATCAGCTCCGCCTCGTGGTACTGGCCTAGAGCGCTGTGTATCTGTACAAGCTGTCGGTACGCCTCACCCATGCCGACTAGATCGCCCAGGTAGTGATAGGTATTAGCCGCCTCGCTTAGCGCTGTAATCGACGACTCAAACTGCCCTAAGTGCCGCTCTTGCTGTCCGAGCAACAAAAACCCATCCGCTGCATCTCGCTGCTGACGAAAAGTCCCCTGCGGCGGCTGGTGCAACTGGTCGGTCAAACTTTGCGAAGCCTGTACTGGCCGTGTCATCTCGACTGTCATTCCGGCTGTCATTCCGACTGTCAACAGCGCCAGGCTAGCCGCCATCCTACCGGTAATTAGACCCGTAGCACCTAGCTTCACAGGCCAGCTTGATCGATACCCAAAGTCCATGAGGTTTTCCTTCCAACACGGTCCTAAGGTACCCACTTTCATTCCCTAGCTTGTGAGGTGGGTGGACGAATGCTCAGCCAAGATCTGCCTATTTGAGATCCGCCTACTCAGATTCGGCCTGTTCAAATTCAATGGTCATCAAACCTGACTCGGACGGAGAAGGCAATACTGTCAGCGCCTGATCGAGATAGATGGTGCGCACATCAGATGGAATCGTTCGCTCCAAAGTTTTGTATGCTGTCTGTAGCTCAGAGCGAACTTCTTGCGCAGAAAGATGTTCTCCTTCTGCTTGAAGGTAGGCAGAAATGCGCGTATCGCTCCATCCGAATGTCTGTGCCATTAGGATCATTAGTCGGTGCCTAGGCAGCAGTCTATCTAAGCCCCGCTCCGTATAGCACCAGAGCGGTGGTGGCGCATCTGCGAGGACATAGTGAATTGATTCTACATCGGGCAGTTTCACCTGATTAATATACGCTGCACTCAGGTTGATCAGCCAGCCTTGTAGTGAAAAGTCAGCGGTGGTATCACCGGTAGTTTCTCTGGCTGAATCTGCGGCGTCAGTTGTCTTGGGCTGATAAGGGCTGAGATCGACTCCGCCTAGCTCGTTGAGAATATGACGCCAGGTTAGGGCAAAGAGATAGTCGGCTTGAACAGGGGATTTGGCAAAGTGCCGGATCAAGGAATACACCACTGAGCTGTATCGGCAGAAAAGCGCGGTGAAATACTTCCCCTCAGCTGGCGATCGCTGCAAATTATTCACTAGTGAATAGTCACTGTGGTGAATCAGCGCCTTGATCAACTCATGATCACATTCATGGAAAGTAGGAATTTGCACAGGGTTAAGCAGAACTAGGCCAAAAATATAAAAAGAACAGGCGCACTTATCGTCGGCTGGGCGATTGCCCGGCTATTGTTGATAAGGCTCTTTGCAGAACTTTGGATCAACTCAAAATTATTTGGCTGCGATCAGCCGGTACTAACTATCTGACTATCTGACATTAGATTGTCTGACATTGATTGTCTGACATTGATTGTTCGGTATCGATTATTTAGCGATTGATTAACTGACGCCAGTGCTTAACAGCCTTCCCATAAAACGTCCATAAAATCAATCACAATTGTTAAGTTGGTAGACTATGAATAACATCACCTTCCTTCTTGCGCGATGATAACAAGCTCTGCTTTAAACGCAACCGTCGCTAATATTCCACTAGATACGCTGGTGTCGACCCAAGGCATCATGGTGATGCTGCTGGTTGCCTATGCGGGCGCAATGTGGGCTTTTTTGCGTGGCGCTCCTAAGGTTCACACCATGATGGTGTCGGATATAGATGCCGCTCGCCGATTCTACGAAGGCGTGCTGAGCCTGTCGGCAGCAGATATTCCTTTGCACTATTACTACAACTACGAGCAAACGCTGGGCACAGCAGGTATGGACCCGATGATGGGACCGTCCAACTTTGGCTCTAGCTTTGGCTCTGCTCTTGGCAGCATCCCTGGCGAGCAGTACAGCGGACCCGAAGGGCTGTGGTATCAGCTCAAAAAAGATACGCAGCTCCACGTAATTGGGGGCGCGAGTCTAGGAAACCGCAATCGGCAGCGGCATGTTTGCTTTGATCACGATTGCTTAGAGTATCTGCTAATGCAGGTGCAAACGAGGGGTATTCGGCATAAGCTAAGACGCGATCGCCCCCTTAATTTTCTGGTCAAAGACTTCGACGGTGAAGTCATCGAAATGGCCGAGGTAGAAAACTAAATGCTTCCCTTCCTCAATACTGCGCTTCTAAATATTGCTTCTTTTCTAGATACTGCCGCCCCGAATCTTGAGATATTCCACTTGACTAGCGCTCTAGCAATCTTTCAATCACCCGGCCCGGATATTGTCAGCATCGGTCCGCTGACGCTGAGATGGTATGGCCTGTTGATCGCTTCAGCCGTTCTCATCGGCGTAGCGCTATCGCAATATCTGGCTAAGAAGCGGGGAATCGATCCCGAAAAAGTCGGTGACATGGTGATCTGGCTTGTAGTTGCAGCTATTCCTTGCGCGCGCCTCTACTACGTGCTGTTTGAATGGTCGTCTTATGCCGATCGTCCGGGCGATATCATTGCGATCTGGAAGGGAGGCATTGCTATTCATGGTGCAGTCATCGGTGGGACATTGGCGACTATTCTTTTCGCCAAGCTCAATCGCCTGTCATTTTGGCAGCTTAGCGACGTGATTGCGCCCTCGCTGATTCTGGGTCAGGCCATCGGTCGCTGGGGAAACTTCTTTAATTCAGAAGCGTACGGGGCACCTACTGACCTGCCATGGAAGCTGTTTATCCCGCTGTCCAACCGACCGCCAGAGCTGCGTCAGTTTGAATATTTTCATCCCACCTTTCTCTACGAATCGCTGTGGAATGTGGGCGTGTTGGGTCTGTTGCTGTGGCTGTTTTTCTGGGGACTGAGACAGCCTCAAAAGTTTAGAGCTGGCACGCTGTTTTTAGTTTATCTGATTGCCTATAGTGCTGGCCGGGTGTGGATAGAAGGACTGCGAACCGATAGTCTGATGTTTGGTCCGATTAAGATGGCGCAGTTTGTAAGTTTAGTAGGGATAGCGATGGGCAGCCTTGGGCTAATTTGGACATATGGCTTGGGCAGGCGCTTGCCTGATACCGTTCCGCCGAAGCAGATGCAGGCAAAACGAGGTAAACCAGCAAAAGCTGAAGAATGAAGGCCAAAGAAAAAGCCCCAGCGGTCAAAAAGACCTCAGGGGCTCGGAATCAGGGTGCATCTACATACCAAGATGCAGGATTTCTGGACGGTCTTAGGTGTTTGACTGTTACCTTTATTCAGTCTTCAAAAAATAGCCGATGATGATAGTGAATTGATAAATACTGGCGCTATGTGCAAATCTGATTGGATGCTGATTTTGTTTATTTCCTCCCAGGTTTAGTATCTTTTTGACCTCACTTCTATAAGGTTTGCATGAATTCTCTGACTCTTTCTGACCAGCTCGCTCCGGCTGTCTATATCGTTGGGGCCGGTCCTGGAGACCCGGAGTTGTTAACAGTTAAGGCGCAAAAACTGATTGCTAGGGCAGATGTGCTGGTCTATGCCAATTCTCTGGTGCCTGCTCAGGTGCTCCAGACGGCTCGCGCCGATGCTGAGAAAATCGCTACTGCAAAGATGACGCTCGAAGCGATCGCGCCGCTGATGATCGAACGGGTGCGCTCAGGCAAGTCTGTAGTCAGACTTCATTCTGGCGATCCTAGTCTCTACAGTGCCATTCACGAGCAGATGCTCAGACTCAGTGAAGCGGCTATTCCATTTGAGGTGGTTCCTGGCATCAGTGCGTTCCAGGCAGCGGCGGCCAAGCTACAAGTAGAGCTGACAATTCCCGCTCAGGTGCAGAGCATTATTCTGACGAGAATTAGCGGACGAACGCAGGTGCCAAAGACGGAAGAGTTAGCTGGCCTGGCTGCGCATCAAACCAGCCTGTGTCTATATCTGAGCGCTCGGCATGTCGCAGAAGCTCAGGCGCAGCTAATGGCTCACTATCCGGCAGATACGCCTGTGGCAATCTGCTTTCGCGTGGGATGGCCGGATGAACAAATCAAGGTGGTGCCGCTCTCGCAGATGGCTAAAGTGAGTCAGGCAGATGATCTGGTACGGACAACGCTGTATATTGTTTCTCCAGCCTTGGCGAACCGAGCCTCGATTGCGCTGGGTGACAAGTCAGAACTAAGGGAAGAACAAGCGGTGCGATCGCGTCTATACAACCCCACTCACGATCACTTGTTTCGGCCAGCCAGTCGGTCGGTTAGCCAGCCAGTCAGTCAAGAACAGGAGAGTGCCAAGCGATGATTTATTTAGTTTCCGTTTGGAGCGATCGCATTCAGGCAGAATCAGCCTATACCGCCCTTGAATCGGCAAACATCACTATGGACAAAGTAGCCATACTAGGCAGAGGCTTCAAGTCTGCCGATGACTACGGCCTGATCGATCCTAAAAATGAAGCATGGACGCAAATCAAGCGCATGGCCACCTGGATCATTCCCTTCGGGTTCGTGGGGGGCTTTGCCTTCAACGCGATTACGGGCCTCAATACCTTCCCTTGGGCCGGCACTGTGGGTAACCAAATCATCGGCGGCATCTTGGGCGCGTTAGCGGGTGGTATGGGCAGCTTCTTTATCGGTGGCGGTACCGGCGGCTTTGGCGGCGATGCCCTTTCTTATCGCAATCGACTCGACGCTGGCAAGTATCTGGTCGTCGTCAAGGGCTCAGAGGCCCTAATCTCACAGGCTAGCCAAATCATGCGTCCCTTACGCCCTGAAAATATACAGGGCTACACAGAACCTGGCGTATAGTGACTGAGGTCACGATTAGCACCCCAACTACCTCCCAATCGTATCTCTCATCAAGTATCATAAAAGTGGAACTCATAACGACTACGAGTTCCACTTTTTCTGGTTTTTATCTTTTCGCCTATATTTTTTCGCCTACTAGTTCTCAAAGGTCCTTATGAGTGTGTCAGCCTCTGCAAAACCATCCATCATCAGCGCCAATAATTCACTAAACAATCCACTACTAATTGCTAAAGGTCTACCTCCTTTCAATGACATCAAGCCTCAGCATGTTGTCCCAGGTATTGAGCAGCTACTCGTCTCACTTCAAGCTTCGCTTTCGACCATAGAAGCAGATATCGAGACAGCCTCAGCCGAAGCAGACCCAACCGCTCCAACTTGGGAAACCCTGGTCGAACCGCTCACGGCCATTACTGAAAAACTGAGCTGGAGCTGGGGCATTATTGGCCATCTCATGGGCGTCAAGAACAGCCCTGAACTGCGTGAAGCTTATGAAAGTGTTCAACCTGCCCTAGTCCAGTTCTCAAACCAGATTGGTCAAAGTCAGGCAATCTATAGCGCGCTCAAGCAGCTTCAGGAGAACCCAGCGAGTAAAGCGCTCGCGCCCGCTCAGCAGCGCATCATAGAATCTGCCCTGCGTGATGCAGAACTTTCAGGCGTTGGCCTCTCAGGGAAGCGAAAAGAAAAATTCAATCAGATCCAGCAGTCACTAGCAGAGCTTTCTACCCAGTTTTCAAACCACGTTTTAGACGCTACCAAAGCATTTAGTCTGACGCTGATAGAAAAAGAAGAAATCGCCGGGCTGCCGCCAAGCCTACTAAGCCTTGCCGCTCAAGCCGCTAGGGATGCCGATGAAAAAGAGGCGACTGCTGAGGCCGGTCCGTGGCGGATTACCCTTGATATGCCTAGCTATATTCCTTTCTTGCGACATGCTCAGCGGCGCGATCTAAGAGAGCAGCTCTATCGCGCTTTCGTCACTAGAGCCTCCACTGGAGAGCTGAATAATGCGCCTCTGATTGAGCAGATTTTGGACCTGCGACAGCAGCAGTCAGAGCTACTGGGATTTGGCAACTATGCGGAACTGAGTCTAGCGCGCAAAATGGCACCTTCCGTTTCAGCGGTAGAAGAGCTGATGGAAGAGCTGAGGTTGGCTAGTTATGAAGCGGCTCAAAAAGAGATCGAAGCCATCGAGGCGTTTGCAAAAGCGCAGGACCCAGAATTTACGGAGCTAAAGCAGTGGGATTTGGCTTTTTGGATGGAGCGAATGCGCGAGCAGCAGTTCGATCTAAACGATGAGGCGCTGCGGCCCTACTTTTCACTGCCTAATGTCTTGCAGGGACTCTTTGGACTCGCTGAGCGCCTCTTCGATATCACTATTTCGGGTGCTGACGGCAGCGCTCCCGTCTGGCACAGAGACGTGCGCTACTTTCAGGTGACCGATAGTACAACCCAAGAAACGATTGCCCATTTCTATTTAGATCCGTACAGTCGACCTGCGGAAAAGCGCGGCGGTGCCTGGATGGACGAATGCATCGTGCGTGCAAAGGTGACAGACCAAAGCGGCTCTCAGATTCGGTTGCCAGTGGCCTACTTGGTATGCAATCAGTCTCCGCCCGTTGACGGCAAACCTAGCCTGATGACGTTCGGCGAGGTTGAGACGCTCTTTCATGAGTTTGGTCACGGGCTGCAGCATATGCTCACTAGTGTGGACTATGCAGGCGCGGCTGGCATTAACAATGTGGAATGGGATGCGGTAGAGCTGCCTAGCCAGTTTATGGAGAACTGGTGCTATGACCGCGACACGCTCTTTGGGATGGCGCAGCACTATGAAACCGGAGAGGCGCTGCCCGAGGCGGACTATCAGAAGCTGCTAGCGGCGCGTCACTTTATGACGGGCAGTGCGATTTTGCGTCAGGTCAATTTTGGCTGGGTGGATATGGCGCTGCACGCCGAATACAAAAAAGATAGCGGTGAGTCGGTTGGGGATGTGCGCGATCGCATCGCCCAAAAAACCACCGTCATGCCGCCACTGCCAGAGGACGCCGCTCTATGCAGCTTTGGTCATATTTTCTCAGGAGGCTATGCAGCTGGGTACTACAGCTACTTTTGGGCCGAAGTGCTCAGCGCTGATGCTTTCTCCGCCTTTGAAGAAGTAGGCTTAGAAAACAAATCAGAAGTTGCCGCCATCGGTCGAAGATTTCGAGACACTGTTCTCTCTCTAGGAGGCAGCCATCATCCGATGGAAGTGTTCAAATCTTTTAGAGGTAGAGAGCCTAGTACTCAAGCTTTACTGCGCCACAGAGGGCTAGCTGCATAAATAGATCTGCCGAAAGGCAGATCTAAAGAGAAAAACTATGGTGGGAATCTTCCTAAAGATGGCTTTGAGCTGAGCAAGCGATCGTGTTTCTACTGAAACAAGTATCAAGGCAAGTTGTTAGATTTGTACTGAAGGTATTGCTTCACAAGACATATGTATTTTTGTTTGAATTCAGCCGGATGAGTGCCGTATCATCCCCTGCCCATGACCCCTATGAAACCACCGTACGCTGCGACTAATGTCGTTGCTTGGTACTGCCTTGATCCCGCTTTAAAAAACCAGCACATAGCTCATCAATTCAATCTGATTTTAGAAACAATTATAGAGAAAGGCTGTGAGGTCACTGTAAAGGGACGATCTGATCAGGTCATAGAAGCTATGACTAAACAAAGGCCAGACCTGCTGTTGATTCATCTGCAAACTTCGGGAGATCGCGGCTATCGCCTTTGTCAAGCTCTCCGCCAGCAGGCGATCGCACAGCATCTGCCGGTTGTCTTTGTTGGCTCTAGAGGGACTAGCCACGAGTGGGTTAGTGCGCTCGGCTGCGGCGGTAATGACTACTTGCATCTGCCGATTGCACCTGAGGAATGCTGGCTGAGGCTAGAGCAACATCTCAATACCGCTCGGTTAGTACGCCAGCTACAAGCAGACCACCTTAACCTGGCTAAACAAATTGGGGAATACAGGTGCGTCTTGGCGCAGCAGGAGGCTCTTAAAGTCTCACTCGCCAAAGAAAATCAGGCGCTACAGCAGCTGGCTTTTATTGATGGGCTAACGCAGGTGGTTAACCGGCGCGGCTTCAATCAAAATATTGTGCAGTGCTGGGCAGAGGCCAGAGGAAAAAACCAGCGAATTTCGCTCTTGCTCTGTGATATTGACTATTTCAAGCGCTACAACGATACCTACGGCCACTTAGCTGGAGATACCTGCTTGCAGGCGGTGGCAGCCGCATTGCAGCAAGGCGCACACCGACATTGCGATCAGGTTGCTCGCTACGGGGGAGAAGAGTTTGCGATTCTACTGCCCAACACGGGTGCTGAAGGGGCCAAGAAGGTCGCTATGTCAGTTCAAGAAGAAATTGCCAGGGCTCAAATTCCTCATCGGGGATCTTTGGTCAAGCCATTTTTGAGTTTGAGCATTGGCATCTCTACGCTTCGACCCGCTGCGTCTAGGCATCGTTCTTATGAGGAGCTGATCAAAGGCGCAGACGACGCGCTGTATAACGCCAAGCTACAGGGGCGCGATCGCACTGTTTTGAATACGGCTCAGCCTCAGCAGATTGCTGCTCGAGAAACAGCTCAAACCTGGGATAAACCCATGAGCTTCCAAGAAAATCTGCTGCGAAAAAAAGTACTCCATTAAACCAGTCGGTGCCCAGAGCAGCCTTTTTTGAACTTCATAGACTTTCTGAAGGGGAAAGACTAGAAAGCACCCAACTCTGGCGCTGCGACAGTAGACTATAGAGCGTTACAGCGGTAGAGCATCGCAGCAGTAGAGCGTTATGGAGGCAGAGCTAACTTGTGCCAAACAGCAATCCCACGGCTAGCTCTCAGCCAGCTTCGCGAGAACCGTCACGCCACGAGCTGAGAGAACTGGTGCGATCGCAGCTCCAAGTCCTGCTAGAGCAAGACAACTTCAGAGGGGCCAAAGCGCTGCTGGTCCCCGTGCAGCCCGCCGACATTGCCGAAGCGATCGAAGGACTGCCTGATACTATGCAGGCGATCGCCTTCCGCCTCTTGTCCAAAGACGAAGCGATCGAAGTCTACGAAAACCTCGACTCCCCTGTTCAGCAAGCCTTAATCGAAGAATTCAAGCGTCAAGATCTCATCGACATCGTCGATAAAATGTCCCCCGACGATCGGGTCAGACTATTCGATGAGCTGCCTGCCAAAGTCGTTCGCCGCCTGCTAGAAGAGCTCAGCTTGCAGGAGCGTCAGGCCACCGCTCTCCTACTCGGCTACGGCGCTCAAACCGCAGGCCGGATCATGACGCCGGAGTATATTGCCCTAAAGGAAAACTGGACGCTCGGCAGAGCCCTAGACCATATTCGGGCCCAGGCCGACCTTAGCGAAACCGTCTACTACGTCTTTGTCACCAACTCTGCCCGTCGGCTCACTGGCATCCTATCGCTGCGTCAGCTCGTCTTGGGTCAGTCTGAACAGACCATCGGTGAAATCATGACCCGCGAAGTCGTCTCTGTCCAAACCAGCACTGACCAAGAAGAGGTGGCTCGGGTGATTCAGCACTACGACTTTCTCGTCGTTCCGGTCGTAGATACAGAAAACAGACTCGTCGGCATCATTACCGTAGACGATGTGATTGACATTTTAGAAGAAGAGGCCACCGAAGATATCTATACACTAGGCGGCGTCCAGTCGGGGGGCGAGAACTATTTTCAAAGCAATCTGCTAGATGTAGCCCGCAAGCGAGTTGTCTGGCTGTCCGTACTGCTGATTACCAATACTGTCACCGCTGCTGTCATTCAATCTCAGCAGGATATTCTGCAAAAGGTCGTCGTCCTAGCTTCTTTTATCCCACTATTGATTGGCACAGGCGGAAATGTCGGTGCGCAGTCCTCTACGGTTGTCATTCGGGGCCTCAATACCAACGAGCTTAAAATCAAGAATGCGGCCACCGTCATTCGTCGAGAGGCGGTAGCGGGTGCTTTCTTGGGGCTGATGCTGGGGATTGTGGTGACGGGATGGGCCTATCTGCTACAGGGAGGAGAGCCTTCTAACTTACCGGTTGCGCTAACGGTTGGAATCTCTCTGGTCGGGATTTCAGTGCTAGCGTCTAGTGCAGGGGCGGCGCTACCCTTTCTGTTTCAGTCTCTAGGCTTAGACCCGGCGCTAATGTCAGCTCCTTTTATCACGACCGTTGTCGATGTCATAGGCGTATTGATTTACCTCAACTTGGCTCGCTACATCTTGAGGATTTAGCCTAGGATTTAGCCGAGAGCACTAATAAGAGCGCCAATGAACCGAGTAGATTTGATATAGTTTCTACAGATGTGAGAGATTCCACATATATTGACCAGTACGTGCGCTGGCGGATTGAGTGAGCTGTGCTGCAAAAATTCAAGCAAGACGTTAAAAATGACCTGATTGCCGGGTTGGTCGTCATCATTCCACTGGCGACCACCATTTGGTTAACTATCAACGTAGCGACCTGGGTCGTTCGTTTTCTCACTCGCGTTCCTAACCGCCTCAATCCTTTCACCGAGCTCAATCCTTTTTTGGGCTACTTAATCAATTTATTCGTTGGCTTTTCGGTGCCGCTGCTGGCAATCTTGCTAATCGGCCTGATGGCTAGAAACTTCGCCGGGCGGTGGCTGCTGGATTTTGGTGAGCGAATTGTTCAATCTATTCCGCTGGCGGGTTCGGTCTACAAAACGCTCCAGCAGCTGATCCAGACTATTTTTCAAGATTCTAAGAGTCGGTTTCGTCGGGTGGTGCTGATTGAGTATCCGCGTCGGGGACTGTGGGCGATCGCATTTGTCACTGGCGCTGCCGTTACCGAAACCCCCGGCAGAATGCTCAGCGTCTTTATCCCCACTACGCCCAACCCTACTAGCGGCTGGTATTCCGTCGTCTCAGAAGATGACATTCTCAATCTCTCTATCTCTGTAGAAGATGCCTTTAAGGTTTTGCTCTCTGGCGGTATTGTCGGTCCGAACCTAGCCGCCGAGATTCCAGCTAATCGCGTTCGCGGCACCGAGACCAAAGAGCTTCACGCTCCCTCTTCATCGCTGCCAGCTGAGACCGTGATGGTGCAGCCTCAGCCCCTCAGCCCTACTATCGAAGATAGCTGAGTCAAAGGCGGCTGAGTTTTGGTACCCCTTCGCTGAGCATGTCAAGAAAGGCTGATAGAATGGCTGAACTCAAGCTCGATGGTATGGAATGAAAGCGCGCTCTATCGCTCGTGAACTGGCCCTTCTAGGAATTAGTCAGCTCACTGACAACCTCTCAAAAAGGCAAACTTCGCCTAGCCGCACTCCTGCCGACTACTCCGAAAAACAGCTTGATGGACTGCTGCTCAAGGCGATGACGGCGCTAGCCGCTGATGCTAGAGAAGGCATAGAGACCGCTGAAGGTGAGCTACAGCGCGGTGAGAGGCTGATCCTTGAAAGTGAGACTCGTACGATCGATCCCGAGGCTGTGCGATCGCGTATCCAACCAGCCATTCCCTTAGTCGAAGCAGCTATCAATCAAGTAGGCGAAAAACTAGAGCTGCTGATGTTCGTGCAGCCAGAGAACCAAAAAGCAATGACGGCGGTTCGTCAGTCGCTAGAGTCTGCGGCCAAGAGCGTAGAGAGAGCGGATCGGCTGCTAAAAGAGCACGAGCAGAAGGCGGCGGACATTGAGGAAGTGCGATCGCAAATCCAAAACGCGATTATCACCGCTAAAATAACCATCGCCAAGCTGAAGACTATACTCGATCCCAAACAGCTTGCCGAACTGCTCAACCGCGATGAAGTCCGCAGCTATGCCTGCGAGCTGCTAGACAGCTGGATTAAACATCAAAAAGCCATCGACATCCAGCTCAACGAAGCTATGGAAAAATGGAGCCTTCGCCGACTTGCTCGGGTCGATAGAGACATCCTACGGCTGGCCATGATCGAAATCATGTACATGGATATGCCCAAAAAAGTCGCCATTGATGAAGCCATCGAAATGGCCAAACGCTACAGTGACGAAGAGGGCTATCGCTTTATTAACGGGGTGTTGCGCCGTACGACTGATAAGCTAGAAGGGACATAACAATCGTTTTAGATTGAGTGAACAAGTTACACAAGTGAGTTTAGGGTAATGGCAGCTTTCAACTGGTTTCAGCGCAGCTATGAGGAGCCAGAAAAACCCAAAGAGGAAGCTCAACCGGCTGAAGAAGAGAAGCAAGAAGAGGCCCCAGTTAGCTCAGAAGACTATCTAAACTGGGCAAAAGCCGCTTATCAAAATATTCAAGCTCGTCAGGCAGTAAAAGCTGACGATGAAACAGTCGCTGATCAGGCAGAGGAAGATTCCGTAGAGTCTGAGGAAGTCGCTGAAGAAGCGATTCCTGGAGAAACAATTTCTGAAGAGATAGTTGAGGAAGAGGCGATCGCTGCATCCTCAGCCCCTCAATCGTCTACATCGATTGAAGCGCTCGAACCAGCAGAGCTAGCTGAACCTGCTGCAGAAATCGAACCTGTCGAAGACCCTCAACTAGCCGCTGAAACTGAAGCCGCCGAAACTGAAGCCGTTGAAACTGAAGCCAGTCCGGAAGGACCCGCCCTAGAAGCAGAGCCTGCTACCGTGCAGCCTTTCTGGGCCGCACAAGCTCAAGCAGAACGAGAAGCCCGTTTGGAGCGACTGCAAGCCGAAGCGATCGCAGAACCCGAACCCGAGCCAGAGCCCACTCCGCCTGAACAAACGTTCGTCCCGCTCGATATCAACCTAGACGAAGCCTTTCTCTGGTCAGCCGAAGTTCTCGCCTCTCAAGGCCGCCGCCCGGACCAAATTTCGCTAGAAGAAATCACCTGGCTTAACAAACTTCGTCAGGGCCTTGATAAAACCAGACGCGGACTCGTCAACCAGCTCAAGGCCATCGTCGGACAAGGGCCGCTCAACGAAGAAGCCGTTGACGAGATCGAAGCCCTGCTGCTCCAGGCCGATGTTGGCGTAGCGGCTACCGACAAGATTATCTCTTCTCTCCAGTCCAAACTCAGAGAAGAAACCCTGCCCCCAGAACAGGCCATCAACTACCTAAAATCGCTGCTGCGCGACATGCTAGAGGAACCGCTTCAGGGCAAGCACAACCTCACCTTCACACCCGAAAAAGGCAAGCTCAGCATCTGGCTAATGACCGGCGTCAACGGCGCGGGCAAAACCACCACTATCGGTAAACTCGCTCACATCGCCACGAAATCAGACTTCAAATGTTTGATTGGCGCTGCTGATACTTTCCGCGCTGCCGCTGTCGAACAAGTCAAGATTTGGGGAGAACGTAGCGGTGTAGAAGTGATCGCTAATCCCGGCCAAAACACCGATCCCGCCGCCGTTGTTTTCGATGCCATCAGCGCCGCCAACTCGCGCGACATTGAGCTGCTGCTGATTGACACCGCTGGACGACTCCAGAACAAAAAGAACCTGATGGACGAACTCTCTAAAGTTCGTAAAATCATTGACAGAAAAGCCCCTGATGCAAATGTTGAATCTTTGCTTGTTCTGGATGCCACGCTTGGACAAAACGGACTGCGACAGGCTCAAGTCTTTGCAGAAGCGGCTCAGCTCAGTGGTGTTGTCCTCACGAAGCTAGACGGCACGGCCCGAGGCGGCGTTGCCCTAGCGGTTGTAGAACAGCTTGGTTTACCTATCCGTTTCATTGGTGCTGGTGAAGGCATCGAGGATCTACGTCCTTTCTCCAGTTACGAATTCGTTGAAGCTCTGCTAAGCGGTTAAGCAAACGTCTTCTTTATAGCTATCTATAATTGAGGTCATACGAAACAGGAGCTATCTGAGGCATCTCCTATGCTTTCATCATCTGTAACCAAAGCTCTACCGAGCTCTATCGATCTTCCCTGCTCTGACGACACGCCTGTGGATAATGAGGATCAAAATCTACTGCCCAACCTGCTTTTGATGCTACTGGCTGATCTGTGGTCAGATCGAATGGATTGGTACTTTGGCGCAGATATGGCGGTGTATCACAACACGGGGGGAAGCCCAAAGGTTCCGATCGTTCCAGATGGCTTTTTGAGCCTGGGGGTTGAAAGGAAAAAGGGCGGTAAGTCTCGAAGAAGCTATGTGGTGTGGGAGGAACAAGAAATTGTCCCGATCATGACTTTAGAAATGGTGTCTCATCAACCGGGCGGCGAGTACGAAGAGAAGCTGTCTATCTATGCCAAGCTAGGCGTACTGTATTACATCGTCTATAACCCAGAATTCTGGCAAAGAGATAGGCATCAGCCGTTAGAAATCTACAAATTAGTAGGAGGTAGCTATCAGCTGCAAACTGGTGAGCCCTATTGGATGCCAGAAGCGGGATTAGGAATTGGTCGCTATCAGGGTGAATTTGGTGGACTGCCACAGGAAATTTTGACCTGGTATGACGCTCGAGGAAATCGACATTTGAGTGCTGCTGAGCGAGAACAGAAACGTACTGAGCAAGAACAGGAGCGGGCTGAGCAAGAACAGGAGCGGGCTGAGCAGGCTAATCAGGAAAAAGAGCGACTGGCTGCTTTTTTGCGATCGCAAGGCTTCGATCCCAACAACCTCCCCGAATCCTAACCGCCGCCCTTTCTAAAACACTTGATTCCACTCATAGACAGAATATTCCGTCCAAATCCCGTTCTGCCAGTACGGATCGCCTTCCACTAGCTGACGCACCGTCGCCTCACTCTCAGCTTCATAGGTGCCAAATACCTTTGTGTTGTCCACCGTTGGACCTAGCGCCGTCAGCAATCCCTTTTCTTTCTGCTCAGTCAATCCCTTTAAATGTGCCTCACGGTAGGGACCGCGCTTTTCTAATGCCCCTTCGCAATAGCTGCCCCACATCACAAACTTAGCCATAGATCGTTGCTTCTAGGTTTCTAATCTCCTAGCAAATCATACAATCTCGAATGCCGTGCCATAGGTTTGCAACAGATCGCAGGTCGTATGATCCACCACGTTCGTATCGCTCAGTTCCAGGTTGTAAAAGTTGACTGTTTCATCGTCAAAATAAGGACCTGCATGCCAGGTGCCAACCTCAAGTTTGACAAAGCAGTTCCCTGGAATCTCAAAGACCTTAATATCGTCTGGATGTGGCTGGGGACTCTCACTAGGTGGCGCGACACCTAGAAACCAAGTGCGATCGCCCAAAGCGCCCAAACACTGAGTACATCCACCGTGGCGAGTAATCTGATGAAACCTGCGTCCGCGCTGGTGCAGAGCCATGATGTAGAAACGCGGCGTGCCTCCCTCTAGCTGTAGCTGAGCGTCTTGCAGGTTGAACGCGACATCATCAGGCTGTGGCAGTATCAGCTGACCAAAGGGACGAAACGCTTCAGCCGTGATTGAAATTGCCTGAACCGGGCGAGTAGTGATTGTATTGACCATGGGTTTTTCGCAGGGATTGGAGCGCAACATCATCACGAAGTTATAAGCTTTATCGTCAAAGCCTATCGTTATTATTCTAGAAAACGGATAATCATATTTTCTGCCCACACTTTTCCTCAAAAGCGATTTTTCCATGGACGACAAACTAATGCTGATGATTCCGGGTCCTACGCCGGTCCCCGAGAAAGTATTGCTGGCAATGGCCAAGCATCCGATTGGGCATCGCAGCGGTGAATTTAGTCAGATTATCGCAGAAACAAACGCCAATCTAAAATGGCTCTTCCAAACCAAGAATCACGTGTTGGCGCTAGCGGCAAGTGGTACCGGTACGGTGGAAGCGGCAATTATTAACTTTTTGAGTGCGGGCGATCGCGTCCTAGTCGGCAGCAACGGCAAATTTGGCGAACGGTGGGTCCAGATCGCCAATGCCTATGGTCTAGACGTTCAGCCGATCAAAGCCGAATGGGGCACCCCGCTCAATCCAGCCGACTTTGAAAAAGAGCTGACCGCCGACAGCGAAAAGAAAATCAAAGCCGTCATCATCACCCACAGTGAAACCTCTACAGGCGTGCTTAACGACCTAGAGACCATCAACCAGCTCGTCAAAGACCACGGTGAAGCGCTGATCATAGTCGATGCAGTTACCAGCCTTGGTTCATACGACATTCCTGTCGACGACTGGGGAATCGATGTTATTGCCTCAGGCTCACAAAAAGGCTTCATGCTGCCGCCTGGTCTAGGCTTCGTCGCCGTCAGCGATAAGGCATGGAAAGCGTATGAAAGCGCTACTCTACCCAAGTTCTACTTAGATCTAGGCAAATATCGCAAAGCAGCAGATAAAGACAGTACGCCCTTCACCCCACCGGTCAATCTCTATTTCGGTATGAAAGTTGCCCTAGAGATGATGAAAGCAGAAGGGCTAGACAGCATTTTTGCGCGTCACAATCGCCACAAAGAGGCCGCTCGCGCAGCGATGAAGGCGTTGGGCTTACCGCTGTTTGCACCGGATACTCACGCGAGTCCCGCTGTGACTTCGGTGGTGCCTGATGGCGTCGATGCTGAGAAAATTCGTTCGGTGATGAAGAACCGTTTTGATATTGCCTTGGCAGGCGGTCAAGATCATATGAAGGGCAAAATGTTTCGGATGGGGCATTTAGGATTTGTGTGCGATCGCGACATCCTCAGCGCCATCAGCGCCCTAGAAGCCACCCTCACAGAGCTAGGCCACAAAGTCCCAGCCAGTGGCGTCGCCGCCGCCAGCGAAAAACTTCAGTAAGCCAAAACGGCCAGACCCTAATTTGGAACAAAAGCGATGGTTCTACTGTACAGAGCCATCGCTTTTTATATTTCCACAACATACGATTTCGCTAGCCTTGTCAGCCGATTCAATCGACGACTCTTCTCGAATAGATGCTAACCCTGGAGACCGATCAAAACAGGTTGAGGAACCTAAAGAAACCGGCAAACGGACTAACCACCGTGCCGATTACATCAGACGCTACAGCCAAGCCGCTCCGATTCACGATCACCACGTCATTGTTTCGCAGCAGTGGATTGTTTTCTTCACTCAACCCTTGTGCAAAATCAACCGCGATCTCAGTGCGGCTGACCGTTCCATCTTCATTAATTCGTACTAGCTCAGCAGTGCCACGACTCGCTCGTCTATTGAAGCCACCCGCTGCCAAAATTGCCTGACTCAGTGGCGTATTCGGCTGAAGCTGGACAGTCCCCGCATCTTCTACTTCTCCTACTACATTGACTTGAATCGTATCAGGAGAGAAACTAGCTGCTGCTAGCTGTCCGGTTTCTTGAGGTGTAACTTCTGTTGCAAGTGGAACAAACACCGTATCTCCTTCCTGCAAAATTGCATCCTGCTTCAAATCACCCGCTTCCAACAGCTTCCACAAATCCACCTCAAACACCTGTGAGGAACCGGAACGAGTTGGTCGCACCACCTGCACCTTTCGGACGTTGGCTTGCGGCTTGATGCCACCAGCCACCTGAATTGCTCGCGTCACCGTTGTTGGTGTATTTCCAGTCGTTGAATTAGTTGTTCCTCCATTTTCCTTTGCTACTCCATTTTGCAAGGTGTACGGACCAGGGCGATAAACCTCACCAATAATTGCAACATTAATCGGTTGATTCACATCTGAGGAAAAACTCGCATCTGCTAGCAAAGCTGCATTTTCTAAAGGGACCAGCGTTGTTGGAATGAAAACAGAATCACCATCACGCAGCACTAGGTCCTGATTGAGATTCCCGGTTTCAACTAGGTCCCAAAGATCGACCATGACAATCTGTTGACTGCCATTCGCTGCCGTCCGTCGTACCGCCACCTGAGACAGATCAGCCGACTGCGTAATTCCCCCCGCCGTCTCAATCAGCTGACTCAGCCTAGAGAATTGAGTATTACCCTGCTCCACGGTATAGGAGCCGGGCCTTGAAACCTCGCCAGCAATGCCTACCTGCAAAGGTCTACGGCTTACTAAGCTAACAGTCGTCAATGGCCGCTTTAGATACTGCGCATATCGCCTTGAGACAGTCGCAGCAGATTCTTCTAGACTCAGTCCACTAACGCTTACTTTGCCGACTAGCGGAAGGTTCAAAGTCCCATCTACTAGAACCTGACTTTCCCCGCTGTAGTCAGGCACTCTAAAAATGTCTACGCGAACAACATCGCCTGCTCCTAAGGTGTAGGCAGATTGCACAACAGAGGCAGGCGCAAAAATTGCTGACTCTAATTCAGGTATCGTTTCAGCTGCCATCGACTCGCACGGTAACGCTCCCGTACTCGATATCACTAGGGCGCTAAGAACTACCGTATCAAGACGGCCAAAGAATTTAGAAGTCATAAAATTGCATCAAAATAGATAATCACTGCTGAACAATCACCCAGACACAAAAACTATCGCTAAACACGATGCAGCTGTGGAAATTTCCCAATGTCAGCTATACGTATGATCTAGTGCGTTTTGCTTTCCTTCTATTACTTTTCCCAAATCAAAATCGGATGATACATTCCTGAGCAGTTAGGGAAAGGTATACACAGAAATTTAGTTCACCACGGATTTATATGAGATAAGCGGACTAGGAGACAAACCGGATTATCCTAATTCTCCGCTTTATGATTTAGGGATCTACCCAACGTATTACTACTATTAGTCCTCTTATGTTACGAACGCAATACTATTAGTGCAGCTAAATTCTTCAATTTTTTATCTACCCAACGTATTACTACTATTAGTCCTCTTATGTTACGAACACAATACTATTAGTGCAGCTAAATTCTTCAACCTTAAGTAGAACATATGGAAAAACCACCACACCGTAAAGCCATATCATGTCTTTCTAATTCCAAACTAGTTTGAAGCTTCTAAGCGGATAGAGTCATCTGTTAGAAATACTTTCGGACGAGAAAGCATCTACCTCCCTTGCTCAAGCAGTCTAGAACAACAGTCGCGTTAACACACAAATTGTATCTTCTAGAGTGATGGCCATTGCTTTCAAGAAAACGGAATATGGTGCAGACTCCCTGTACTAAGCTCTATGACCCTTCGCTCTAAATCGGACAAGTACGATCAGTACTTCGACACCACCCATCTGATGGCCGATTTAAAGGGCCGAACTGTACGTGGTGGCAGTGTAACTGCTGTTGCACAAGTCGGAAAATTTGTGTTGCAAACAGGCTCTGCAATTATTCTCGCTAGGCTGTTAACGCCAGAAGACTATGGCCTTTTTAGTATGGCAATTGTTCTGGTCAATTTTGTCGGGCTATTCAAGGAATTAGGACTTTCTGCAGCTACTGTACAAAGCAAAACTATCAACCATCATCAAGTCAGTACGCTGATTTTTTTTTTTCTTTTTACATATTTTTAATTTATTTATTTTGGATTAATGTCGGACTGAGCGTAGTTTTTTGTTTGATAGTAGCTGCCCTCGCGCCTATTATTGCCCATTTCTATAACGAGCCTAGACTGGTTGCAGTCACTCTCTCACTCTCTGTTAATTTTATCTTTGGCGGCCTGACTGTCCAGCATTACGCTTTTTTTTTTTTTTTTTTTTTTCTTTTTTTTTCTTTTTATTTATTTCTATGTTATTAACTGTTCATACTCTCTCACTCTCTGTTAATTTTATCTTTGGCGGCCTGACTGTCCAGCATTACCGCTAATGAAGCGACAAATGCTGTTTACTGATCTCGCTAAGATAGAGATTATATCTATTGCCATTGGTTTATTCAGCTGGTGTTATCGCTGCGATCGTAGGCTGGGGCTACTGGGCCCTGATTGTTACCCAAACAGTGAGAGCCGTCGTCACCCTAGCTGGCGTTTGGCTGATGTGTGGCTGGCGACCTCAAAGACCTAGTAGAGGTGCTAGCGTGATTCCCTTTCGGGCCTGATTGTTACCCAAACAGTGAGAGCCGTCGTCACCCTAGCTGGCGTTTGGCTGATGTGTGGCTGGCGTCCTCAAAGACCTAGTAAAGGTGCTAGCGTGAAATCTATGCTGGCCTTTGGCGGAAATGTTACTGGATTTAAGACAGCTAACTATTTCTCTAGGAGCTTTGATAATATTTTGATTGGTCGCGTGTGGGGTGCAACTGAGTTGGGACTATATGCCAAAGCCTATCAGCTGCTCCTGTTCCCTCTGCTACAGATTAACTTTCCCCTCAGCAATGTGATCATTCCTGTCTTGAGTAGCTTGCAGAGCGATCTCAAAAGATATAGCGCCTATTATTACAAAGCAGTACTGCTCATCTCTCTGATAAGCATGCCTTTGATTGCCTTTCTCTCTGTAGAAGGTGAAAGAATTGTCATTTTGCTCTTAGGCGAGCAGTGGGTAGAAATTGTGCCTATTTTCCTGTTACTGATGCCTGCTGCGATCGCAGGCGTTCTCAACAACTCTACCGTTTGGGTTTATCAATCGTTAGGCACTACTAGTGAACCATCTTGGAATGACAGCTACGTTCCTTTATGATAATTGGTGTTGCAAAAGCAGGATCTACCTCGCTCTACAATTACCTGAAGCAGCATCCCGAAATATTTATGAGCCCAGTTAAAGAGCCGAGATATTTTTCACCAGAATACTACACGACATACTACAAAAAAGCCGGTAGAGGCAATATTTATCATGAAGGTATGAGCCTTAGAACATATCAATCTTTATTTGAGGATGTGCATAAGGAAATAGCCATTGGTGAAGCTTCCACAGAGTATATGTTTTTTGAGAAAACGCCCAAAAGAATAAGCGTTACTATCCCACATGCAAAAATTATCTCGATTCTAAGAAACCCGGTAGATAGGGCTTGTTGTGCTCACTGTATCATCTCCGTGACGTTAGTGGTCACTCTTGTTCCTTGGGGCTTTGAGATCAGGAGGAAGAAAGAATACGTGAACATTGGCAAGTTGGCTGGTTTTACAAAGCAGGCGGGTTTTATTATGAACAACTAAAAAGATACTATGAACAGTTTGATTCTAAAAATATAAAGGTCGCTGTCTGGAATAGACCTCAATGAGGCGCCGCACTTGGATTGCGCCGACCTTTGGTTTTTTGAGTGTCGACGTTCGGTTCTGTCCTATATTGTACGCGGGCGAACAAATCACATTTGCCTAGGAATGCTCCCTTAAATCGTCTTGTTTTCAAGAATTCATCTCTGAAAAAACCCCTGAAACAGCTGTTACCAAGTTCCTTATATGAAGGGGTAGCAAAGCTGACTAAAAACTTTTTTTATACAGAAAAAAAACAGATGGACACAAATATTCGAATGGAGCTTGTGAGTGTTTACTACAACGACATCTGTAAGTTCGAAGACTTGCTTTGTATTGACTTATCGGCGTGGAAAAAAATTTAGGGAGAATGGATTCTTGCTGATTTGAAGAGATTGACGCAGGCAACAGCGGTCTTATTGCTTTCATAAACAAGTGGGTAGTCCATTTTAGTAAAGGATAGAGAAGATAGTGTCAATTGGCTTTCGCTAGACAGAGAGAATCGTTACTCTTGCTAAAAGCACGAAAAAAAGTTAGTAGCGAATTCGAGATTATTCTCTATAAACTTCGAGTTGTGAGTCAGAAAGTGCGCGAACCCTGTCTAGAATACCGAAATCTATAATGAACAATGGATTGTCCTTTCTGCGATCCTCCGCAGGAGAGGCCACGCTAACGCCCAAAACCCTATAAGCACGGTAAGACCAGCAAAGGTAGTCAGCGATTCCACTGTACTGCTTGTCGCAGTACGTTCGCCGAAATCATCGATACCTTGTACTATTGTCGTCAAGTGAGCCCATAGCAAGTGGAGATGATTCTACAAGTCCATGCTGAAGGTAGTAGTTTACGAAGCATTAGCAGAATTGGGAAAAGGGCTTACGGTACCGTGGTAGATATTGTTCGAGTAGCCAGTTACAAAGCTCAACTGACGCACAATCGTTGGCACTGGTTCTGTCAGATGGGAGCACAAATCGCCTTTCAACATTGGTTCTAGACGGCATAGCGCATGGTTATAGTTGCAACCAAGATAGTCATACTTCTGAGATCGCCTAACTTTACAGCCTTGGCCGCTGTGGTTGTAAAGTGAGCGCGTACAAAATTATGGACAAGCCAGTAGACATCCAGCGTTCGCTGCAAGTCTTGCCGAGACTTCGCATAGGTGTTGGTTTTACGTCGAAAAGCCGCATTGCGCCGCCGTAGGGAAGCATTGAAAGCTTCTACATGGTTGGCGTGAATCTCTGAATCGGCAACTTGATGCTGGGTCTCTGGATGTTCAGGAACAGACGTCTGGTACTTTTTTCGTCTGCGCCCTGGCCGTTTTTTTGACCCTTTGTTCTTCAACTTGACACGGACACCTTTGGGCAAGCGTTTGGCCGGTCGGCCCGGTCGGTCTATGCGGAGCACGTCATGACAAATTTCAACAACAGGTTGCCATTGCTGCGCTCGCCATCAGTCAATACGCTAATGCTACCGGATTGTTCAATCATCTTTGCCAAGCCCTTTAGTGCCTCTCGAATAACTGTTTATGCTTTACGCCCACAGTGCAATTCCCATAGGAAACGACTGCCTCGCTCCATCAGTACAATTGTCCAGCCTGGTGAGGCTGAAGGCGGTACATTTTTATCGACTTTGGTGTAGAGTTCGTCGCCTTCTATTTCCTGCTGAATAAACTCATGCAACAGCGCGTAGAGCACCAGAGTCGGCTTGAGATCGCATAGCCGATGTTCCCAGTCAATCACACTTTTCTTCGAGACCTTGAAAGTTCGAGCCGTCGCATTGAGACCCATCCCTTCACCTCTTGCCGTCAGAACGGTGATGATTCGGCTCAGCGGCGTAGTCAGTCCGGCAATCGGAGTAGCAAAGGTTTCGCTGTAGTAGATATCGCAACTACGGCAATGATAGATAGTCCGAGTACCGTGAGTTTGACTCTCGTAGCGCGTATGGACACGGACATCTGCGCTAGCGCAGCAGGGACAAGGGTAGGAAAAGAGGTCCATTTCACCGTGAAGAGAAATACAGGTTTTCTTTTCGTATTATCGCCTAAACTATACATATTAAGGGGTTAAGTTATCCCACTTGGCGGAACCAGTGCCAAGATGCTGAATGGATCGAATGCTAAAGCTGAGTTCCTTCATGGGTTTGATTTGCTTTCATAGACAGTAGCCTCTCTGTAGAAATTAAACTAGGCGATGATGTATCCAATTTTTTGATCATAGGAGCTGCGAAAGCAGAGACAACTTCTCTATACCATTGCCTAAACCAACATCCATAAATTTTTATGAGCGCTGTCAAAGAGACTAGGTTCCTCGCTCCGGAATTTTACGAAACTAACTGTGCTGCCCCGCTTCGTAGCCAAAAACCAAGAGCTGCGATGGTAGATGATACCTACCAAGATCTCTTTACATATGGTCGACAAAGCAGCAACAGTTGTGTAGCGCTCGGCGAAGCTTCTACAGAATATCTGTACTATCCAAAAGCACCCTTGAGAATCAAACGGACTATCCCAAATGTAAAGCTGATTGCTATCTTGCGAAATCCTATGGAGAGAGCTTTTTCTGCGTATTGCTATCAGGTTCCGAGATGGATGTGAGCCGCTGATCTTTGAAGCCGAATCAAGCCGTATTTACCAGAACTGGCGCCCTGGTTGGTTCTACATTCAAAGTGACTACTACTTTGAGCAGTCAAAAAGGTATTACCAACTCTTTGAACCAAGTCAAATTAAAATATGCTTGTATGAAGATCTGCGAAGCAACGCTAAGTATTTTTATGCCAATCTATTCTCCTTCTTTGGAGTAGAAGACAATTTTGAACCAGATGTATTAGTCAAAAATGCTTCTGGCTATTCCTGCTTATCCGTCGTTGAATAAACTTATGGAACAGCTAAATAAGTTCAAGTCAGCTAATCAGTAATATACTCCTAGCACGAATGACTAGAGAGATAGCTGGTAGAATCAACACTTTCAACAGGAGCAGATAATCCGTAGTTCTAACGCCTGAAATGCGAGAATATTTGACTGCTCACATTCGCCAGGATATCGTGCATTACAAGATCTTATCCTAAAGGATCTATTTTTGTAGGTATGAGATTTACTTCATATTTCTACCTGGGAATTGATTATGCTGATCAACCACAAACACAAGTTCATTTTTATTCACGTATATAAGGTGGCAGGGACCAGCGTTCTCAATGCCCTAGAGAATGCAACCTACCCTGGCTATGTTCCGGTTGCGGTTCGCCCGTCTATCACTAGGCTAGCTAGAAAGTTTCATCTCTCATCTAGTTTTCCAGTGCGCGTGCATTCAAAAGCTAAGGAGGTCAAGGCTAAATTAAAACCCGCTATGTATGAGAACTACTTTAAGTTTGCCTTCGTTCGTAATCCTTGGGATTGGCAGGTCTCTTTGTATGAGTATGGTCGTCAGCACAAGAGTCATCCTCAAAAGAATCTGATGAGTTCATTTAAAGATTTTGATGACTACATCCGATGGAGAGTAAAAGAGGAAGGAACACTTCAAAAAGAGTTTGTGACTGATAATAATGGCGAACTAATTGTTGATCATATTGGCAAGTTTGAAAAATTGTCAGCAGACTTTGTAGAAATTTGTGACAAAATTGGACTAGCTGTTTCTCTTCCTGAGTTCAACAAAACCAAAAGCAGGAAGGACTATACCGCCTACTATACAGACGAAACGCAGCGGCTTGTAGCAGAACATTTTAAAGAAGATATTGAAATGTTTGACTATAGTTTTGGCAAATGAAATGACATTGGCCTCGGCTGCGCAGTTAGAACGACGGCAATGAAGACATATTTGAGCAAAAAAGTGAATGCTTGTATCAGCTTTAGATAAAACAAAACTTCTATCTTTGACCGAATGGAGCACCCTCGCGAAGCGGTTGAATGTCAAATTGCGCAACGATTGGCAGCCTGAAGACTATCGAAAAAGGAGACTGATTGTAAACCATGACTATCGATTTGTTTATTGCCCAATCCATAAGAATGCCTCTACCAGCATGATGTCAGCACTATTTTCTCTGGTAGAAGGAAGAAAGAAGCAAGGCTTAAGCAATCTGTCAGATTTGCAGATTCGCATCTATATGAGTCTGAATCACAGTCTTTCAAGCTATACATATGCTTCAGCCAGTAAGATTTTATCGGGTGACTACTTTAAATTTGCAATCGTTCGAAATCCCTGGGCTCGTCTCGTCTCAACTTACGCAAATTATTTTGTAAGATTGCCTATTGAGAAAGGCATTATTTCTGATATGGCCCCAGCGGTTGCAAGCCTAATCTATGAAAAGTATGACGTGAACAAGCATTTAGATAAAATCACGTTTAAGGAGTTTGCAGAATATGTTGCCGTGACAAAAGATTTTGAATCAAATCCTCACTGTGTTTCACAGACGCAGTACTTAGCAGGCATAGGCTACGACTATATTGCCAAGATGGAAAGCTTAAATTCAGATCTTTTACACATAGCAGAAGTGCTAAAACTACCCATAGACATGGGTAGAAATAACAAGACCGCCTACTCGATGGTTTGTAATACTATCGATGATTGTTCTCGCTTGACTTCCTCACAGATTAGATATCTGGAAGGTGGAATTCCTGATTATAGAAAATTTTACACTCCTGAATTGATAGAGCTTGTCAAAGATAGGTACATACAGGATGTTGAGAACTTCGGCTATACCTTTTGAGGTACCAGATTAAGATGTCAGACGTTTTTTCACTGTGTCAATAACTCTTCCTAGTCTCGAAGTTTATGAGCGGTGACGGAAAATAGAGATTGTGACGACGATGAGCTTTACGCCTTTGAAGCTGTGATTTTTATCAACTAATGATCGGTAATCTGTAAAGGAAAGTATCTTGTGAACGGGCTAGCTGTCAGTATCATCATCAACAATTACAACTACGAAGCTTTTCTTGGCGAGGCTATCGATAGTGCGTTGGCTCAAACTTACGAGAATGTTGAGGTTATTGTCGTTGATGATGGCTCGACGGATGGCTCTTGGTCTGTGATTGAAGGGTATGGCGATCGCATCACAGCAGTTGCCCAGACCAACGGCAAACAGGGCAAAGCTTTCAACACTGGTTTTGCTCATAGCAAAGGTGACATCATCATCTTTTTAGATGCTGATGATTATTTGTACCCCGAAGCGGCCAGTCAGGTTGTCGCCTGCTGGCAGCCTGGAATATCAAAGGTGCATTACCGGCTACAGGTTGTGGACGGAGAGGGCAACCCTTCTGGATTCACCTATCCCCAGGGTAATAAAAGCCTGGCAACTGGTGAAGTGTGGCGACAGCTTTTACAGGTTTGCACTTATGCGGGGGTTCCCACCAGCGGCAACGCGCTCAGTAGGCAGGCGCTGGAGGCGCTCACGCCGATTCCAGACAGCTTCAATACAATGGCAGACGACTATCTTTCTGTCCTTGTTCCTTTCTATGGAGAAGTGCGTGCTATCGAGCGGCCTCTGGGTGCATATAGGGTCCACGGCAATAATCAGTGGGCAATTTCGACAATGACGAGCGATCGCCTACATCGCTTTATCAAACACGATCTTGCCAGATGCGAACTGCTCAGGCAAAAGGCACCTGCGCTAGGTCATATTGTGAGTGACAACCTGGAGCTTCGTTTCTTTGGCCGTATCTGGTCTAGGCTCGCATCGCTAAAGCTAGATCCACAGGCTCATCCAGTCCCGTCTGACCGCTCAATAGCGCTGGCCTATCACGGTGTCAAAGCCGTTAGTCAGTCCCGAGAAATTAAAGCTAAACGTAAGTTCATCTTGAGTCTTTGGTTTCTGTGGGTAGGACTTTTGCCCAGGCCGATGGCAAAACCGGCTATCAACTGGCTGCTGACACCAGCTTCTCGCCCGCAGCTCATGACCTGGCTCACCAAGCAGCTTCGGCTGCGCAAATCTCTTTTGGTTAAAAGTCAACTGCCAAATGCTTGAAAGCTTTCCTCTCTTTGCTGGAGAAATCTGATGATAGTCCGACCGCCAGAAAAAGCAAAAAACGCAGAGAGCATTCAAACAGACTCCTCACCAAAAAAGCTGCGGATTCTGTTTGTGAGTCATACCTATGTGGTGGGCGTCAACCAGGGGAAGCTAGAGGCGATCGCTCACACCAATCAGGCTGATGTCGGCCTCCTCGTACCCGATTCGTGGAAAGCGCTCAGCTGGAATCAAATCTTCAGTCTAGAAAGAGTTTGCGATCGGGTGGAATACTATCCAGCCAATGTTCTCTTCAATGGCAAAACAGGAGGATATTTCTACGGTCTGGGTAGTTTGATCAAGGCATTCAGGCATTATGCACCAGATATCCTACAGGTAGAAGAAGAAGTCTTTTCCCTCTCCACTTTTCAAATGGCGATCGCAGCGAGAGTGACCGATACACCACTCGTTGTCTTTGGCTGGGAAAATATGGATCGCACGCTCTCGAAAGTGCGTCAGTGGACTCGCAAGTTTGTATTGGATACTGCCAAACTGATTGTGGCTGGAAATCAAGACGGTGCGAATCTGTTACGCAGATGGGGCTACGCCGGAAATATTGCAATAATGCCCCAGATGGGCGTAGATCCTGATATTTTTGCTGGGGAGGTGCGATCGCACCCCAAAGACAGACCCTTCCAAATCGGTTTTATGGGCCGACTCGTCCATGAAAAAGGCATTGATATTCTCTTCAGCGCCGCTCAAACCCTAAAAGAGAAAGGGCACCGCTTTGAAATCGTTCTTTGTGGGTCTGGCAGCGATGAAGTGCTGCTCAAAAAAGATGCCTTGAGAAAAGGCATCGCAGACTGCGTCGTTTGGAAAGGAAAAGTCTCCCATGCTGACGTTCCAGCCGAGATGGTTTCATTCGATAGTCTGGTACTGCCCTCTCGAACTGTCTCTACATGGAAAGAACAGTTTGGACATGTCTTAATTGAGGCCATGTCGATGGGAATTCCCGTAGTTGGCTCTAATAGTGGAGAAATTCCAAACGTTATTGACAACCCCGCGCAGATCTTCCCAGAAAATGATGCAGCGGCTCTAAGCGCAGTACTTGACAAAATTATGAGCGATCGCGCAGCTTACAAAACGGCTAGTCAAAAAGGGTTAGAGCGAGTCAGTAAGCATTATACCCACAAGCGTATTGCAGAAAAGCTGGTCTCGGAATGGACTAAGGTTGCCGATGAGAGTAAACGGTAGGCATCATGGTTAAAATTGCAATTTTACGCAGAGAAACGGGTGCCTCTTTTAGTATGGATGTGTACGCAGATGGGCTGGTAAACGGGCTGCGCACGGTCCGTCCTGACTGGGCGATCGCAGAGCTACGCCCCCCGGAAAGAAAACAGTCAAAAGGCAATTCTGTTGCTGCCTCTATGATTGCGGGGATCTCAAAATACTATCGGCGCTACTGGCAATATCCAAAGCTCGCCGCTCGTATTCAAGCAGATCTGTTTCATATTATCGATCACAGCGATGGTCATCTAGCCTATCGTCTATCCAAAACAGGTAAGCCCGTTGTAGTCACCTGCCACGACTTGATCAATTTTCGACAGCCGCAGAACATTCAAGACCAGGCAAAGCTCCCGGTGATCAGTACAGCTATCTGGAAGTACGCCGTGAGAGGAATTACCAAGGCTGACAACATCGTGACCGTCTCCAAGCACACTGCCAAAGACGTGGTAGAGCTATTGGCGATCGCACCTAGCAAAATCACCCCAATTCCCAACGGCGTTGATCCAGCATTCACGCCTCTCTCTTCTGAAATACGCCAGACGATCCGTCAGAAATACGGGATTTCTCCCGACAAGTTTTGCATTTTGCATGTGGGCTCCAACCATCCTCGTAAAAATATCCTCACCATTCTCAAAGTTATCAAAGAACTGCGTGACCAAGACATGCCTATTCAATTCGTCAAAGCTGGCGCAGACTTCAACCAGACCCAGCAGTCATTCATAGCCGATCATCAGCTAGAGTCTTGGATCACTCGATTTGATAGACCAGATAGCTCGGCTTTGATCGAACTCTACAACATGTCCGACGTATTGATGTCACCTTCTCTTTACGAAGGATTTGGAATTACTCTGCTAGAGGCAATGGCCTGTGGCATTCCGGTGATTACCTCTAACGTGACCTCGCTGCCAGAAGTCGTTGGCAGCTCGGGTATTATGGTCGATCCCCTTAGCATCACTGGCTTATCGACGGCTGTTCTAGATCTGATGAAAAACAGTGAGTACAGAAACGAGCTTATTCAACAGGGATACAGGCGGGTCAAAGGGTTTACCTGGAACAGCACAGCTGAACAGGTCGCTCAAGTCTATGAAAATTTAATGCTTCTCACAGCAGAGAGTCTCTAATGCGTGTTCTAACTATCCATAACGCCTACAAAATTAGAGGCGGAGAAGATGAGTCGCGCGCCGCAGAAGAAAAACTGCTCCGCGACCAGGGACATCAGGTAGAAACCTACGAAGAGCATAACGACAGTCTTCAAGACTTTAATCCAGCGCAGCTAGCTGTAAAAACTATCTGGTCTAGCAGCTCTTTTCGCAACGTCAGAGAGCGGTTGCAGAAGAATAAATACGACGTTGTTCACGTTCAGAATTTTTTCCCACTGATCTCTCCATCAGTTTACTTTGCCGCTAGCGCTGAGGGCGTCCCGGTTGTGCAAACGCTGAGAAACTATAGGCTGCTCTGTCCCAATGCGCTGTTCTTTCGCGATGGTAGCGTCTGCGAAGACTGTCTTGGAAAACCTATCCCCTATCCTGGCGTTATCCACAGCTGCTACAGAGAAAGCAGAACCGCCAGCGCTGGGGTTGCCACTATGCTAGTGGTCCACAATCTAATCAACACCTGGAAAAATAAAGTCACGCTCTATATTGCCCTTACTGAATTTGCCAAGAAAAAGTTTGTGTCAGCGGGCTTTCCCCCCGATAAAATTGTTGTCAAACCAAATTTTGTAGCGCCTGATCCGGGCGTGGGTAGCAGGAAGGGAGACTTTGCATTGTACGTAGGTCGACTATCGGTTGAAAAAGGATTGGATACGCTGCTAGAAGCGTGGGAGAGGCTAGATCAGCCTATTCCACTCAAGATCGTTGGCGATGGCCCCCTATCTGACATGGTGCAAAAAGCGGTAGATCGTTTGCCAAATATTACCTGGTTAGGTCGTTTACCCATGAATCGGGTACATTCTCTGATGGGTGATGCCAAGTTTTTAGTTTTTCCCTCTAAATGGTACGAAACCTTTGGCCGAGTCGCCGTAGAAGCCTATGCAAAGGGGACGCCTGTGATTGCCTCTAATATTGGTGCGATCGCAGAGATTGTCGATTCAGAGCGCACCGGGCTTCACTTTATACCAGGCGACGCCAGCGACCTTGCCAGCAAAGTTGATTGGTTACTAGCCAACACACCCACTCTCGAAAGAATGCAGAAAACGGTTAGGTCCGAATACGAATCCAAGTACACGGCTGACAGAAACTATCAGCAGCTAATAGACATCTACGAACGAGCAAAGCTGCTGGCATAAATCAGCCAAAACCTTCTACTCCAAAAAGCACTACCTAGATTCTAGAAAAGCTTAATAATACTTTCAGAGCAGCCTACTATGACTTACAGCAGCTATATCACCTACAAGCCCAAAGCCTTTGTTGATAGCTCTACGCTGTTGCTTCTTGCCTTTTCGACAGCGTTCTTTCCTCGGCTGCTTGACACTATCGGCTTTCCCTCTGCCGTTAATTTCCTACACTTTCTGTTTGTTCCATTGGCTTGCTGCTGGGTAATCGCCCAAGCGCCAAACAGAGATCGCACTCAGATTGCGACAGCGAAAGTTCTAATTTCCAGCCTGTTCACGCTGCTGGCAGTCACGATTGCCAGCGCCATTCTCAATAGTGCCGGTTTGATCAACGTTGCAGTGTCGTACATTATCTTGACTGAACCTTTTCTTTTTCTGTTGGCACTAGTTTGGACGCCCATGACGAAACAGAATCTAGAACGCTTCAAAAAGTGGATTGTCTGCTTTGCTTGTTTTCATATTGTATTAGCTCTTTCCCAAAAGCTCCTGATAGATCTTGGCGTGCTCAATATCACTGCAAGTACTCGATTGGGATTACCTCAAGACAATATTCAAGGTGTCTTCTATATTTCTGGTGGGGGACATGTCGTTAGCTCTTGTGTCTCGGTTTCTTTTGCGCTCTACTACCTGATTGTGGCCAAAACGGCTCCTCTCTGGTTGAGAGTGTTGGTAGCTGTAGCAGCCGTTACGCAAAACATCGTTGCTGAGACTAAGCAAGTGACCTTCGTTTGTCTAGTTGCTTTTGTCTTACTGTCGTTTACGCGTATCAAAGATCTCAGAAAATTTATTCAGTACGCGATCGCAGCAGGAATTGTTGTCTTTACCTTTCTATGGTGCATGAATAACATACCTGCCTTCAACGGGTACAACACTTGGACTGACTTAGCATTATACAGCCCACAAGGTGAAGCAACACAGCTAAAAACTGCCTCTAGCCGCATTATCCTTGATCATTTCGACTCTCCTCTCAACTGGCTCTTCGGACTAGGGCCAGGCCACACCGTAAGTAGGTTAGGAGGATGGATGCTAGAGAGATACAAAGATCTCTTACTTCCCTTAGGCGCAACTACATCATCCGTAGCTAGTGAAACATGGGATGTTGTCTGGACTAGCCGTCTTGGACCTAGATCTAGTATGTTCTCGCCTCTCTTTGGCTGGATAGGGATTTGGGGTGATGTCGGCGTACTTGGACTTGGCACCTACTTATTCATTGGCTATACGATTTGGCGTCAGTTTTGCAGAGATGACTTCTCTAGATACCTGATGTTAACTGTCGTCTTGCACGGATTCATCTTCACCCAGTTAGAAGAACCTGGATATATGATGTTTATCGCTGTGCTAATCGGTCTGCGATGGCATGAATTGCGAACTGGCATATACAGCTAGCGGCAGACGATAGCCTTGAGTGACGTGCGACAGACTAAGGAAGTCGCGCGTCAACAACATACCGACGCCCTCATCCCCTAGCCCTTTTCGGAAACAATTTAGTCGTCCCTTGGGTGCGCTATTGCGTTCTCCCAAGTCTAGGAGAAGGGGGATAAGACTCCGGACTCTAAAGCCCCTCTCTCAAACTTGGGAGAGGGGTGGGGGGAGAGGGCAAGCTGGGACTTTATTATTTTGCGATTCCCTAACGCCAAAGGCGAACGCCTACGCTCAGAGTCTGATTATTCAATCCTCGATCCTGAACACGATTAAAACTGATGTGGCGCAGTGCTTGTAAAGCTTATACCGGCACTGTAATCACATCAACCTTCTTCTCTAGAAACAACACCCAATAGAGGAACATCAGCCAAGCGCAACTGCTCCATCGCTCTATCTAACAGGGACTGTTTCAATGCGCCTGAGCGTGTCACTAGCAAAAGGCCATCTGTGTGGTTAGCAACTAAATAAGCATCTGACTGTCCTAGCAGCGGTGGCGTATCGAAAATAATCAGGTCAAAGACAGGTTCGATTTTTTCCATAACCTGTCTCATTCCCTTCGATGCGAGCAGCCGAGAGGGCTCGAACGGAACCGAGCCAGCGCAAAGAACATACATATTCGGCTCAGCTGTGAACTTCTGAATCACATCAGGATTTTCTTCTCCTGAAAAGAGATTTGTTAGTCCTTTCTCGTTTGACAGCTCTAGGTATTTGTGGATATGAGGGTTTCTAAGATCTGCGTCGACTAGCAGCACCCTCTGTCCCATCGCAGCAGCAGCTTCTGCTAGGTAGATAGATACAGTAGACTTGCCCTCTCCAACCATTACAGAGCTCACTACAATAGACTTAATCGATTGAGCTGAGCCCCCTATTAGCCGAAGATTGTTGAACAATAGACGAAAAGACTCAGAAAAAGGATCGCTGTCATAGAGTGATTTCCCGTGGCCATTACTTCTGATTGTTCTCTCTGTACTAGAGATTCCTCCTCGAATACTAGCGCCGATAGGCTGAAGGACTTCTTCAGTCTGTCGGCGTCCTAGCGCCTCACGAACAGGTATCCTGGCTAAGATAGGTAAGTTTGTAGTGCGGCGGATATCTTCTTCGGTATGTATAACACCCTTACTCTTATCGATTAGTAGAGCTGCACCTGTGCCTAGTAGAAGCCCCAATACAGCTCCCAAGACCATGTTCTGAGGTAGACTCTCTGCCTGAGGACGAGGCTCGGTTGGAGGTGTAATAATCTCCCAAGGGACTTGTCTTTGCGCCGCATCAATTTCTAAGCCTTCTCGGGTCGAGAGAAACTGACTGAGATTGGCCGTTGCGATCTGTAACTCTCTTTCAATGTCGCTATATTGTCGTGAGACCAGAGATAAGTTATCTATATTTGAATTGAGGCCTTGAATTGTCTCATTTAGGGCCTGATCTTTAGCTTCTAGCTCACGGATCTGACTGGTCGCAGCTTCTTGAGACTGTCTGCCTTCTCTCTGGATGAGTGCTAACAAATTATCTCGCTGTTCTTTGAGAACCTGCATTTCTGGAATAGTGTCTCGATAGATTGTGGAAGCTTCAGCAATCTGTGAATCTAGCTCTAATAGGCTGTTTAGTAAGGTTTGGTATCTAGGACTTTGATCTAAAACAGAAGAGGCGGCTTGGCCTGAAGGCAGCTTCAACTGCTGGGCTAGATCGCTGTAGGTCGCTCTGGCCTGCTGTAGCTGAGCTTGAACTTCTAGCTGCTGCTGAGAGAACTGACCAATTTGGCCAGATAGTTGATCGCCTCTGGCGGCTGGATCGATAAGATCGTTAGAAATTCGCAGTGTTTGTAGCTGGTCCGCAAGGCTGTCAACTTTTGCCATCAGATCGGGCAGCTTTTGCTCTACAAAGTCGAGACCTCTGCGAATATCCGCTTGCTTAGATTCAAGACTATATTCTAGGTAAGCCTGTGAGACCAGATCGAGAACTACCGTCACAGCCTGTGGGTCTAGAGCTTGATAAGTGACGCGGATAATATTTGAGTCTTTATCAATGGCCCCCACGCCTAGTCTATCGACTAGCTCTCTATAGCAAGGGTCATAGTTTGCGCTTAAAGGCTGTTGCTCGATAGAAATGTTGGTGGTTGGACAAAAGCTAGGGTAGATTTCGCGGATACCGTCGACTACAGGCTGGAGAACCTTCGGACTGACGAGCAGTTTGATCAAATCACCGCTGACGGTTTCGGGTTCCCTAGCAGTTAGGGTATTTGGAACATTCGAGATAATATCTGTTTCTGTGCTTTGAGCTTCGGCTAACAACTCCACCTGAGCGCTATAGATAGGTGTATCTGTTAGAACTTTGATAGTAGTAGCTCCAATGGTTAGCGCTGTGGTTCCAGCGATTAACCACCACTTGCGTCGAATGATTTTGATTAGCGCACCAACGTCTAGTCCGCCCTCTGTTTCTTCAAGCACAGCTAGGGAAGCTCTTGGTGCAGACATCGGTAAAGTCTTCTCCGTTTCCATAGTCTCTTTCCTAATCAAAAAATCTCAAACTTAAAAAAGATATTCACTCTATACATCTAGAGCTTGCCCGTAGATAATCACTGGTCAAGACTACCCAGATATTGGCTGAGACTATTCAAATATTGGTCGAGACTACCCAGACGGTAGTCAATATCACCTACGTAGCTATTGGAAAGCAGCTAAAAACATGTTTCTCTTCTCTGTAGAAACGCCCAGAGAAGGCGATCGCACTCAGTCGTACTACGTGAAAGCTACATGAACGTCTGACATGTTAGATGAAATTCCGCAAAAGATAAATGTTGCCACGGTCTCTGACGCTGGGCAAACTTTGCAAAAGGCGATGTCGAAGACGGTCTCGGCAAACGCTCTCTACCTTTCACTTATTTTTAGTTTGCTCTTAATGTCGTCCGTATTTTAATGTCGTCCGTATTTTAAAGGCGCTCGAACTGTTTGATCGTATCTCGGTTCGAGCGCAAGACAATTCACTGAGGTTTGTTGCTTATCTATGCTGCCTTATCAACTCTCAGACAATACTTCCAAGTCCATCACGTCTAGTCGTAGAAAGCTGTTTGAACAACCTCCTACCCAGAATGTCATTGGATTTAACATTTGTTCGCTTTCGTTAGAAGCTCAGCTTAGCAAGATGCTGCAATGGGCTGACCAGCGGCTGAGTAAGGTTGTCTGTGTGGCTAATGTCCACATGATCATGGAAGGCAACTGGCACTCAGACTTTTCGGACGTTTTGAACCAAGCAGATCTGCTCACACCTGACGGTATGCCTTTGGCCTGGATGATGAGCTGGCTTCAGCTTAAAAAGCAAGAGAGAGTGGCTGGCATGGATATTTTTGTAGGGCTTTGTAAGCAGGCTGATGAGAGACCAGTCAGCTTATTTCTAGTTGGATCTACTCCTGAAACGCTAGGAAAGATTCAACAGCGTTTGAGTGATGAATTTCCTGGTGTGCAGGTTGCAGGAATGGTACCACTACCGTTTAGACCGCTGACGGTGAGTGAGGACAAGGCTTTGGTGCAACAGATCAACGATAGCAAAGCTGGTTTGGTGTTTGTGTGTTTGGGGTGTCCGAAGCAAGAGCAGTGGATGCATGCGCACAAAGGCCAGATCGATGCGGTGATGATTGGGCTGGGGGGTGCTTTTTCTATGTTTGCAGGAGAAGTGAAGCGAGCGCCCAAGTTCGCGAGAGAACTAGGGCTAGAGTGGCTGTATCGACTGTTTCAAGAGCCTAGACGACTTTGGAAGCGCTACTTTAGTACTATTCCTCCATTTCTGTTTCTAGCATTTAGACAGGCCGTGAGCAAAACTCTATAGAATTGATCAGGAGAATTTATAAGCTTTCGACTAATGACTAGCAATTCAGAATTCATTCAGCTTCGAGATACTTCCATACAGGGGGTAGAGCTGTTTGAAGCGAGGCTAGTTAAACACAGATTCGGCAGGCATTTTCACGATACTTACACGCTTGGATTAAATGAAGGGGGCCTAGGTCAGTGTTTGCATAGGAATAGTCGCCACGATCATCGTCCTGGCATGTTTACTTGCATCAATCCTGGCGAAGTGCATACGGGTGAGGTTGCCTCTGCTCAAGGCTGGAAATTTCGCAATTTGTATGTCAGCCAAGCAGTCGCTCGATTTTATCTGAGTGAGCTGGGCTACCCAACTAACCGCGCGCTTCCCTGTTTTCCACATATTGTTGTCGAAGATATTCCCTCGCAGCGGCTGTTTAGGCGGCTGTTCGCTGCTTTAGAAAGGTCTGCAGGTTTGCTTGCAGAGCGATCCGAAAATTTATTAGAGCAGCAGTCACTTTTGCTCTGTTTTTTCTCACGCTTTTTTGCCAAACACACTCGGCTTCCTGATATCTGCGATGGAAAAAGAGCTGAAACTCAGTCAATTATGAAAGTACGTGCGTACATAGGAGCACACTGTACAGATAATTTTTCTATTCGAGATTTAGCTAGTCTGGTTAATCTCAACCCTTACTATCTGATTCGGTGCTTTCGTGAACAAGTGGGTACTTCACCACATCAGTACAAGCTGCACTGTCAGCTGCAGCGGGCGAAACAGGCGATGCTTGAGGAAGATTCCGCGATCGCACAGATCGCTGCAAACTGTGGATTCTACGACCAAAGTCACCTGAGTCGTACTTTCAAACGTGCTCTGGGCGTATCACCAGGGCGCTATCGAGAAGTCAATTTTGTCCAAGCTCGCAGGTAGTCATAGCGGTAGGCTAAGCGGTGTCAGCTTACGACGACGTTCAAGGTCGCCGTTCAAGGTCGCACCTACTCGCTTTGAAAGCTATGAGACTTGTAAAAGATTTTTCGATTTCTGCGATCGCAGCAGGCTTTATCACAGTTCTCGTTGGCTTCACCAGCGCAGGCGTAATCGTTTTCCAAGCTGCCCAAGCACTAGGCGCAAGCTCGGCGGAAATCAGCTCCTGGATGTGGGCATTGGGCATGGGCATGGGATTGACTAGCCTGATCTTGTCCTGGCGATATCGAATGCCTGTCGTCACCGCCTGGTCAACGCCGGGGGCAGCGCTGCTAATTACATCGGCAGCGGGCGTTTCAATGCCGGAGGCGATAGGTGCTTTTCTGGTGTCTGCTTTGCTGATTATGGTCTGTGGCTTTACGGGTTGGTTTGAGCGGATGATGAATTTGATGCCGCTATCTCTAGCCTCTGGAATGCTGGCGGGCGTGCTACTGCGGTTTGGGCTAAATGTTTTTGTGGCGATGCAGACCCAGTTTGTGATGACGATGGGTATGTTTCTGCTGTACCTAACGATGCGTCAGGTCATGCCGCGCTACACCGTGCTTTCGGCCTTGGGACTCGGCATTTTGATTGCGGGCGCTCAGGGACTTTTAGAATTAGACGGACTGACGTTGCAGCTAGCGCAGCCTGTTTTTGTGATGCCCGTTTTCTCGGTGGCGACAATCGTAGGCGTGGGCTTGCCGCTGTTTGTCGTGACGATGGCATCTCAGAATGTGCCGGGGGTGGCGACGATTCGAGCGTTTGGCTATGACACGCCGATTTCGCCCTTGATTGGCTGGACGGGTGTGGCGACGTTTTTGCTAGCTCCGTTTGGGGCGTTTGCGATTAATTTGGCGGCGATTACGGCAGCGATTTCTATGGGCAGAGAAGCGCACGAAGACCCTGATAGGCGGTATGTGGCCGCGATCGCAGTAGGCGTTTTCTACATCATTGTTGGCATATTCGGCGCGACAGTCAGCTCAGTCTTTGAGGCGCTGCCGCAGGAATTAATTGTGGCGATCGCAGGCTTAGCTCTATTTGGCACCATCGGTAAAGGTCTAGCTACCGCGCTATCTGACGAAAAAGACCGAGAGGCCGCGCTGATTACCTTTTTAGTCACCGCTTCTGGTATGTCGCTATTGGGAATTGGCTCTGCCTTTTGGGGGTTAGTGTTTGGCAGCGGAGCCCTCATGGTTACACGCCGCCAAACAAACCGAAGACAAGGATAGGCAACTGTATCGGCTACGTTTCTTGAACATACATTCCCTCAAAGTGCAGAGGGGAGAATCACTCGCCACTTTACTCATTGTTCGAGGATATATGTTGAAACAACGTACCGGTGGGAATGCGTATCGTCGCCTTGGTACAGCAATTCCTAGCCTCTACAGGCTCGGCGTTGGTGTAGGGGGTAGACATTAACTGGGCGAAACACTATGTGGGAATCACGCACAGTCAGTGCCTACTTGCCCCTAATACGGCCAAGCAGCGGTTGCAGATTCATCCCTTTAAACAACTTTGCAATATGGAAGACAAAATCTGGGCTATCAAAAAAGCCCTACTGCCGCGTAAGAAGGCGTAGGGCTTGGTCGTTTTGGTAGTCTTATCAACTCCTTTCCAGCTTGCTAAGCTGGGCTGGTCAGGCTGGCCTTCACGGGTGTGAGTGGCTGCAAGGCAAAAAAGATGGATCAGGCACTATAGAAGTGCATCTTCTTGATGCGTTTGAATGGTGCAGTCAGAAGTCGCATAAGCAACGCAGGTAAGTACGAAGCCTGCATCCATCTGGTCGTCATCTAAGAAAACCTGATCTTCTTGGTTGACAGAACCAGAGACCAGCTTGCCGGTACAGCTAGAACAAGATCCGGCGCGACAGGAAGCGGGCAAGTCGATGCCTGCTTCTTCGGCTGCTTCGATGATGTATTGATCGTCAGCGACTTCGATCGTTTCGTTGATACCCTCATCTTCATTGATAAGTGTGACTTGATAAGTTGCCATGGAAAGCCCTCGGATAATTAGTAAAGCGTTCAATTATCAATAGATTGAGTTGAACGGCTATTAGAAAATATATACCGATTGCTGCATGGGCGAAATGCTTCACTCGGAACGATAGAATTGATAGCTGATGCCCGATAGCTGATCTCTCAACTAAAGTTAAAACCTATGGCGATCCCTGCGGCCAGCTCATCCGAAGCCTGTTTACCTGAACCTTGTTTGCCTGAAGACGTTGCCTCAGAAGGGCTGAAGCCAGATGAATATGACGAGATTGTGGCGCGCTTGGGTCGGCATCCAAATCGGGCCGAGCTAGGAATGTTCGGGGTGATGTGGTCAGAGCACTGCTGCTACAAAAATTCGCGGCCTTTGCTGAGTCAGTTCCCGACGGAGGGCGATCGCATCCTAGTCGGCCCCGGTGAAAATGCAGGCGTGATCGATGTCGGCAATGGTATGCAGGTCGCCTTCAAAATCGAATCGCACAATCACCCGTCTGCTATCGAGCCCTTTCAAGGTGCGGCAACCGGCGTGGGCGGCATTTTGCGTGACATCTTCACGATGGGCGCTCGCCCAATTGCCGTACTCAACTCACTACGGTTCGGCAGCTTAGAAACTGCGCGGACTCGGCAGATTTTTACCGGCGTCGTGTCAGGCATTGCTCACTATGGCAACTGCTTTGGCGTGCCAACCGTCGGCGGAGAAGTCGCCTTTGACGAGGCATACAGCGGCAATCCTTTGGTAAATGCCATGGCGATTGGCCTGATGGAAACCGATGAGATCGTAAAATCGGGCGCGGTCGGCATTGGCAATCCGGTGCTGTACGTAGGCTCTACAACTGGGCGCGACGGTATGGGCGGGGCGAGTTTTGCGAGTGCGGAACTCAGCGATGAATCAGAGGCAAATCGGCCAGCGGTGCAGGTGGGCGATCCGTTTTTAGAAAAGTCTCTTGTTGAAGCTTGTTTAGAAGCATTCAAGACGGGTGGGGTGGCAGCGGCTCAGGACATGGGCGCGGCGGGAATTACCTGTTCTACAGCGGAGATGGCGGCCAATGGTGGAGTCGGAATTGAATTGGATCTAGACCTGATTCCTGAGCGGGAGCCGGGAATGGTGCCGTATGAGTATTTGCTCTCAGAGTCGCAGGAGAGAATGCTGTTTGTGGCGCACGCGGGCCGCGAGCAAGAGCTGATTGATATTTTTCACCGCTGGGGTTTGCAGGCAGTGGTGGCCGGATCGGTGATCGAAGAGCCGATTGTCAGGATTTTGTTTGAAGGAGGGGTGGCCGCAGAGATTCCGGCGACGGCGCTGTCGGATAATACGCCGATCTATAGGCATGAGCTGATGAAGGAGCCGCCTGAGTATGCGCAAAAGGCGTGGGCTTGGCAGGAGGCTGAACTGCCCGAAGCAACGGCTGACGGTATTGATGGAAAGTCGTGGAATCAGGTTTTGTTGGATTTGCTGGCGACGCCGACGATTGCCTCTAAGCGATGGGTTTATCGGCAGTATGACCATCAGGTGCAGAATAATACGGTGGTAATGCCGGGCGGTGCAGATGCGGCGGTGATTCGGCTGCGATCGCAAATCAACCCAGACCCAAAAGCCAACACTGGCCTAGCCGCGACAGTAGATTGCAATGCCCGCCACGTCTATCTCGATCCATACGAAGGCGCACTAGCAGCCGTTGCCGAAGCCGCACGGAATCTGAGCTGTGTGGGCGCAGAACCGGTAGCCGTAACCGATAACCTCAACTTTGGCAGTCCTGAAAAACCGATCGGCTACTGGCAGCTTGCAGAAGCCTGCCGAGGGCTAGCGGAAGGGTGTCGAAAATTCTCGACGCCTGTGACCGGCGGCAATGTCTCTTTGTATAACGAAACGCTAGACAGTGACGGCAAGCCTCAGCCGATTTATCCGACGCCTGTGGTCGGTATGGTGGGTTTGATTCCCGATCTCACCAAGGTTTGCGCTCAGGGATGGCAGTCAGCGGGCGACTCGATCTATTTATTAGGCGTTGGTTGCGACCAGGCTAGAGAGGGCGTCGTCACGCTGGGTGGCTCTGACTATCTCAAGCATATTCACCAGACGGTCGCCGGGAAGCCGCCCAAAGTAGATATTGAGCTAGAACTTGCGGTTCAAGCTGCCTGTCGTCATGGCATCCGGCAAGGATGGATACAATCGGCGCATGACTGTGCGGAAGGGGGACTGGCGATCGCCCTCTCAGAATCCTGCATCAGCGCCGCCAAAGGAGCCAAAATTACGCTGACGCCAGGCAATCTCAGACTAGACACCGTCCTGTTTGGTGAGGGAGGAGCCAGAATTTTAGTCTCAGTATCCGAGAAACACCGGTCTGAGTGGGAAGCGTACTGTCAGCACAATCTGACTGAATGCCGCTTGGTTGGTACGGTTGGCGATGCCGAGCAAAACTTGGAAATTGCGATCGCCTCAGCAGAACAGGCCCTAGTTTCAGTGCCGGTAGCCGACCTAGAAGACCGTTGGGGAAACGCTATTGCCAACGCGCTCAACCCCGACTAGAGCTCGGCCCAAAATCCCTGCGTGAAAGTATGGGGTTCGTGATTATTCCTCTCAGACTTTATTACAGAGGATGATAGGATTTGTGCAGAGATTAAAAAATTGTTAAAGCAAAGTTAATGCTCTCTAATGGCAGATTTTCGACTGCTAGGTGAGAGATCTTCTAATCTTGATACTGACTGTCAAAGCTGCACAGCGGCTCAGTCATCTTTTGCTCAACTTTGTTAGAAAAGTGAATAACCGCCTGTGGGATTCGCCCTTCTGAAGAGGGTGGTCCTGCTGTTTCATTGGAGTTTAAACCGAGTATGTCCCAGTCTACTGATTCTGCTGTCGCGGGTAAGTCGTCTATGAATAGTCCTACCAGTGATGCGATCGCAACGGCGCAAATAGACACAGAAGGCAAACCCGATAAACCCGAGGAAGCTTGCGGTGTGTTTGGCGTATATGCGCCTGATAACGAGGTAGCAACGCTGACCTACTTTGGACTGTATGCTTTGCAGCATAGAGGTCAAGAGTCGGCAGGTATCGCGGCGTTTGATCAAGGCGAGGTTCATACTCTAAAAGGAATGGGGCTAGTCTCCCAGGTATTTAAAGACAAAGATTTGCACGCTATGCCGGGTCAATGGGCGGTCGGCCATACGCGCTATTCCACGACTGGCTCTAGCCACGTAGCCAATGCGCAGCCAGCAATAGTGAACACGCGACTAGGCGATCTGGCCTTGGCACACAACGGCAACATTGTGAACGTCAATAGTTTGCGAGCCGCGCTGCTAGAGCGAAATCACGATTTGGTGACTACCTCTGACTCTGAGCTGATTGCGATCGCGATGGCAGAATCCGTCAGTGACGGCAACAGTTGGGAAGAGGGTGCGATCGCGGCTTTCAAACGCTGCGAAGGTGCCTTTAGTCTGGTAATTGGCACCCCCGAAGGCATTATTGCGACTCGAGACCCCCACGGCATTCGGCCTTTAGTACTGGGCTACATCGGCTCTACCGCACCAGTCGAAGTGGGCGCAGGCTATGGCCCCAGCAAGCTAGTGCTCGCTTCAGAAACCTGCGGGCTAGACATTGTTGGTGCTACCTATCTAAGAGATGTTGATCCCGGTGAAATGCTGGTCATTGACGACAGCGGCGCTAGATCTGTGCAGTGGGCCCAAGCCGATCGCAAGCTGTGCGTCTTTGAGATGATTTACTTTGCTCGCCCAGACAGCGTTTTTCACGGTGAGAGCCTGTACAGCTATCGCAAACGCATCGGTCAGCGGCTAGCCAAAGAATCGCCTGCTGATGTGGATTTGATCATGGCCGTTCCTGATTCGGGTGTGCCTGCGGCCATTGGCTATTCAGAAGCCTCTGGAATTCCGTACGCTGAAGGGCTAATCAAGAATCGATACGTTGGACGCACGTTCATTCAGCCGACCCAGGCCATGCGAGAAACGGGCATTCGAATGAAGCTCAACCCCATGCGAGACGTGCTAGAAGGCAAGCGGATCTTGATTGTGGATGATTCGATTGTGCGCGGGACGACGAGCCGCAAGCTGGTAAAGATGCTCTACGATGCGGGTGCAACCGAAGTCCATATGCGAATTTCCTCGCCGCCCGTCACTCATCCTTGCTTCTATGGCATTGATACAGACAACCAGGATCAGCTAATTGCAGCTACCAAGACTGTTAAGGAGATTGAGCGGCAGCTAGGCGCTGATTCTCTAGCGTATCTGAGCTGGGAAGGGATGTTAGAAGAGACTCAGGTGGCAACAGGCAGCTTCTGCTCCGCCTGCTTTACGGGGAAGTATCCGATTGATATTCCCGATCCAGTGAAGAAATCGAAGCTGATGCTGGAAAAGGTTCCCGCTGAAGTGGGCTAGTTGGGATCGGTGGGCTGCGTAGGTTGCCGACCCACCCCACCCTGCGGGCACCCCTCCCGAGAGGGGATTTGTCCCGGCTATGTGAAGTTTGAGAGTCGAGGTAGATCGCCTTTACCATCGCGGCCTGAAGTAAATCCCCTCTCGGGAGGGGTGGCACGCAGTGACGGGGTGGGTCCGGTAACTCAGGCTAAATCCAGCGTCTCATTTTACCCGATACCATCAATCACAGGATGAAAATAGAAGGACAAAGCAATCACTGTGTAAGTGGCTAACAGCAGTGTGCCTTCTAGCCAGTTCGACTTACCGTCTGCGCTAATCGAGTTGGCGACTAGAACGGCAACAACAACAGAAAGCAGCTCAAAGTTGTTGAAGTCTAGATCCATGGGCTGACCCATGAATGCGCCAATGATGACTAACAAAGGACCGACAAAAAGCGCGATCTGTAAGCTAGAGCCTACAGCTACACTTACCGATAGGTCCATTTTGTCTTTCAGGGCGACGGTGACAGCGGTTGCATGTTCGGCAGCGTTACCGATGACCGGCAAAATGATCACGCCAGTAAACAGTTCTGACAGGCCAAGCTGTTTGCTGGCAACTTCTAGCGTACCAACCAAGAATTCCGATTCGACGGCGACAGCGAGGGTTGCCGCAATCAAGACGCCCACCCACAGTTTGAGATTGGGTTTGGCGTGAGCGGCTTCGGTATGTTCGTTGCTAGGCTGATTGACGGCGATCGCATTCCCATCAATTACCACAGTCTCTGCCGCTATAGGTTCTGCCGCTACAGTTTCTGCCACTTCTTCGGCAATGCCTACGTCGTACAAATAGGAGTGTGTCTTCATCGAGAACAGTAGCGTTAGCGCATAGACTAGCATCAAGACAACGGCCACCGCGATGGACAGCTTCTGCAAGATAGGTTCTTCGATGCCGGTAGACGTAAAGTCAACAGCGGTAGGCAGCAGAATTGCAATCACTGCTAGGTTCATCGCAGAGGCATTGAGCCGGGCAATCGTCGGCTGAAAAGTTTGCTCTTTGAACTTGAGCCCGCCAAGCAGCATAGAAAAGCCCATCACCAGCAATAGATTGCTGATAATAGAGCCGGTGATACTAGATTTGACCACGTTTACTAGACCGGCCTGCAAAGCGAAGACAGCGATAATCAGCTCTGTGGCATTTCCAAAGGTAGCATTCATCAGTCCGCCGAGCGAAGGACCGAGCACAACTGCTATTTCCTCGGTGGCTGTTCCCATCCAGCCCGCTAATGGAATGATGGCTAGGGCGGCGGTGACGAATATAATCAAGTCGCCCAAGCCAAGGAAGTGAGCGGTGATGGAGATGGGAATGAAGGCGAGGAAGCCGTAGAAGATTATATTGCGCGGGACATGTATGAATGAGGGGAATGATGAAGATTTTTTTGAAGCTGCTGGGACTGATGGTGGGGTTGCCGACGGTGGCGATCGCGCTTTTCTATCTCTGGGCGTCGTCTAGTGGCTACAGCCAGCAAAACTATGCGGAGATTGTCAGCTACGCAGAAGGCAATGGCCTGAACTATGGCGCGGTTTTCGTACCCGGCGAAACTATTCATAGCATCGTAAGCTACAACCTGGGCTATCTCTCAGGGCTAACGAATAATACAGCGATTAAGCTAGACCGCGCAGGATTTGATGCGAATCAGCAGCAGGTGATTGCAGCGTTAAAAGAACTCGATCCGGACATCGTGGCGTTTCAGGAAATTGATATTGGCTCGAAGCGCTCTTACGGCGTGGATCAGTCGAAGGCGATCGCACAAGGAATAGGTCTAGACTTTGGGGCGATCGCCATCAGCTGGGATAAAAACTACGTGCCCTTTCCGTACTGGCCAGTCTCTGCGCAATTCGGCAAAATGCTTTCGGGACAGTCAATTATCAGCCGTCACCCCATTCAAGAAAACAGCCGCATCGTTTTAGAAAAAGTAGCCGACAATCCTTTTTACTACAATGCCTTTTATCTCGACAGGCTGGCACAGGTGGCCAAGATTCAGCTTGGCGAACAGCCAGTGATTGTGATTAGCGTGCATCTAGAAGCCTTTGACGAGCCGACGCGGGTTAGCCAGACAACGTTTGTGCGATCGCTCGCTGAAGACTATGCCAAAACCTATCCAGTGATACTAGTCGGGGACTTTAACAGCGCCCTGAATCGAGGCACCTTTATTGATGCAAGTGGTCAAGACCACGGCGAAACTCAGTTTTCTATTAAAGAGATGCTAGCGTCTGATCAGCTAGTATCAGCGGTTCCTGAAGCAGACTGGGCGGGTAAGAACCTGACTTTCCCAAGTGACAAGCCCGCGTACAAGCTCGACTATATCTTCTATACACCTGAAACTATTGAAATGGTGGATACGCAAGTCATCAGCGCTGTGGGCGAGGCGTCTGATCACCTGCCGGTTATGATGCGATTTCGGCTGAAGCCAGGAAATTGAGGCGTCAACGCCGCTGACCTGATGTGTCTGAGAGGGGTCGGTGGGTTGTGACTACTCTCCGAGAAGGCGAATCTCCGAGAAGGCGAAGTGCCTACGACTACGCTCAGCCAGCGGGGGGTGATCGAAGCCCGAGCCCTGAGCGGAGTCGAAGGGCGGCTATCTACAAGTGCGAACCTTTTTATAGGGGTCTTGTTTGGCAATCCAGGCGAGGAATTTGATCATGGCTGGGTGCGATCGCAACAAATCAGCCGAATAGAGATCGGCTGCTAGTTCTTTGTTAGTAAACAGCGTATGAATCTGCTTATGACAGGGCGGACAGATATCGATCGTAGGGCCAAGGTCGGCGCGATTTCTCTTTTTCTTTCGTTTGGTTTCTTGGCGCGGGACTAGATGATGTTCGGTGAGTTTGGGGCAATTGCGATCGCACAGTTCACAGTGGGCCATTAGCAGGTAAATTCGTTTGCAGGTTTGCGGTAGGGTTGGGTTTGTAACGATCTATAGTTTAGTTTTTCTATGCTTGGCCTTGCCATCCACACGACTAGTCCCCAGCTTGGGCTGATGTTGCAGAGCGCTGAAGGCTCCTCAGATAAAACAGTCGATCGCCATCAGGTTTGGGACTTGGGACGCGATGTCTCTAGTCATCTGCACGTGAAGATGATGGAGTTTATAGCGCCCTACACCTGGACAGATTTGAGCTTTGTGGCCGTCGCCAAGGGGCCTGGTGGCTTTACCGGCACGCGAGTTGGGGTCGTAGCGGCTAGAACGCTGGCGCAACAGCTAGAGATTCCTCTGTTTGGCGTGTCTACTTTGGCAGCATTGGCCGTGGAGGCCGCGACGAATGCTCAGTTGTCAGAGGCGGATATTGCGGTGATGATGCCTGCAAAAAGAGGCGAGACTTTCGGCGCGATTTATCGATTCGATAAGACTGGTCAGCTAGCGCCGGTATTTGAAGATGAAGTTCTAACTGAAGAGAACTGGACTGAAAAGCTTCAGCATTGGGATAGGCCGCTAGTTCAGATTCAGACGACGATGGGCGAGGGGATTGGAAAGTCGGTAGTGGGCGTGAGTGCGATCGCCACAGGTCGATACCGAAAAGGCCATCGCCCCGACTGGTCTTCGGTAATGCCCTTTTACGGACAGCACCCGGTTGTTAATCGCTGACCTTATGCTCCGTTACCAGCGTCAGGCTAATCCACGCGCCCGCAGCATCGTAGCTCCGAATTAGGCGCTGCCGAGTCTGCGAATCTAGCAGCCAGCCGACTTCTAAGAACAGAGGCTGTCGTGGCGTGACTTTGGTTGGGCAGGTAGATGAAGCGCCGTCTGGCAAGAGTAGAACCTGAATAGGTTGGGTGCCATTTGTAAATAAGATCTTGTGACCGTCAATGATGCCATTGGATGCGATGAGTGAATTTCCAGCGCCGAAGCTGATAGATTGGCCGATCTGATTCTCACTAGTTTGTTCAATTTTGAGCTGAGTTGAGCTGTGTTGCTCTGGTCGGAGATCGGCATATTCGGTCACGGCTTTGCCCTGCCAAGTGCCGATCAGGTCCGAGATCTCTAGAGGTGCGCGTTCTGATGTTTTTGAACCTTTGAGCCGTTCGCGAATGAGGGTGATACTCTTGAGTGCGCTAGTGTCGTCGAAAAGCTGCACTAGGCGGAGACGGCGATCGCCCGCGATCAATCCTAGCTCTGCGCCAAAGGCAGAAAAAGGACCCCACTGTATAGAGCCTTGTGAAAATGCGCCGGTTTCAAAAAAGCGCGTTGCCCGGTTAAGGGTGCGGTAGTCGAGCTTTTGAATCTGGGGTGGGCCGTCTAGATAGCGGCGGACTTCCTGGCGCATGGCCTGGTCGTCATCATACGGTGCTAGCTCTACTTCTGTAGGTGTGTCAGATAGCACATCACCTCGGGGCGATAGCTGAGTGAAAGAGCCTTGCCAAGTGCCTGCGTTTTTGAGCAGACGCTGCCATTGAGTGGAGGTAGATAAGCTCATGCGTGGAGAAAAAGACTGTCAAAAGCCTATGAAAAGATAGCATTGAAGGAATCAGTGGAGAAAGCCAAAGCCTTCTAAACTGTAAAACGGTGCCGCCGTACATCTTTTTTGAGAACGCTGATGACTTCACAATCACCCCATCCTTCTACGCTACCGACTAAAGATGAGGCTACAGGTCTAGGCACGTTTGGGGGCGTATTTACGCCGTCAATTTTGACTATTTTAGGCGTAATCATGTACCTGCGCTTTGGCTGGGTGGTGGGTCAAGTCGGCTTGTATCCAACGATGGCGATTGTGACGATTGCCACGTCGATTACGTTTTTGACGGCGCTGTCTATTAGTGCGATCGCAACTGACACCGTTGTCCGAGCGGGCGGTGCCTACTATATGATTAGTCGCTCTTTGGGCATCGAAACGGGCGGCGCGGTCGGCATTCCGCTGTACTTTGCGCAGGCGCTATCAGTGGCGCTATACACCATTGGCTTTGCCGAGAGCATACGGCTGGTGTATCCGAGTGCGCCGATTGTGATCGTGGCTTTGATTACCACAGTGCTGGTGACTGCCTTGGCGCTAGCCTCAGCCGATATTGCGATCAAAGCGCAGTACGTCATCATGGCTGCGATCATCCTCTCTTTAATTGCCTTAGTCTTTGGCCACGATGTCGTCCCTGATCCCTCCGACGCTATCAACATTGCTAAGGTCGAGAGAGTAGGTTTCTGGACCGTTTTTGCTGTCTTTTTCCCGGCGGTCACTGGCATCATGTCTGGCGTCAATATGTCAGGCGATCTAAAAGACCCTATTCGCTCCATTCCCCGAGGAACGATAGCGGCTGTCATTGTCGGATACGTCATCTATATGGCGATCCCCTACATTTTGGTGACTCGCACGCCTACCGCTTCTCAGGCTTTGCTTAACCCAGATCTGATGGTGATGAAGCGGATTGCGCTGTTTGGCTATCTAAAGATTGACTCGATCATTCTAGGCGTGTGGGGAGCAACGCTTTCTAGTGCAATTGGCAGCATTCTGGGCGCACCGCGAATTTTACAGGCGCTAGCTCGCGACAATATTTTGCCTCGCAGTCTGCGATGGCTAGGGAAAGGGAATGGGCCGACGGACGATCCAAGATTAGGAACACTGTTTACGCTAGGGATTGTGATGGCGGTGGTGATGCTGGGGAGTTTGGATGCGATCGCGCCCGTCCTCTCTATGTTTTTCCTCACTACCTACATGGTGCTAAACATCGCCGCTGGACTCGAAGGCTTCTTGCAGAGCCCATCCTTCCGGCCCACGTTCAAAGTTCACTGGTCGCTTTCCCTTCTAGGTGCCCTCGGCTGTATTGCCGTCATGTTTTTGATCAACCCAGTGGCCACGATTGCCGCCCTGGTAATTGTCGCTTTGATCTACTTCTGGCTAGAGCGTCGGCAAATCGAGAGCACCTGGGGCGACGTTCGCCAAGGCATCTGGATGACCATCGTCCGCACTGCCCTACTCAATATCGACGACAACGCCGATCCCAAAAACTGGCGACCTCACCTGCTCGTGCTTTCTGGCTCGCCTTCCAAGCGCTGGTATCTAATCGAAATGGCCAGAGCGCTGACGCACAACCGGGGTTTGATCACGGTTGCCAGCATTCTTCCGAGCGGTTCGCGCAGTATTGCTCAGCAAGAAAAAGCCGAAGGTGTTCTTAGAGAATTTTTAGACAAGCGCGGGGTTCAAGCCTTTGCCAAAATCGTGACAGCGGACGATCCATTTATTGGGACCAAGCAACTGCTAGAAACCTACGGTATGGGACCGCTGATCCCGAATACGGTTTTGCTCGGTGATTCTGACGATCCTGATATTGAAAGCATTGAACGCTATTGCAACACCATCAAGGTTTGCCACGAAGCTAAACGCAACGTCGTTATCTACCGAGATCACGGCGGTACGGATGCGCCCGATTCGCTAGTGCCTCCTATGTATATGAACCAGCAAAAGCAAAAGATCGATGTGTGGTGGGGTGGTTTGCAGTCTAACGGCGGTCTGATGCTGATTTTGGCCTATCTGCTGCGGACTAGCTGGCAGTGGCGATCGGCGGAAATTACCCTGAAGCTGGTTGTCACTGACGAGGCCGGACAGGAGGCTGCGGAAGTCAATTTAGAGAACCTAACTAACAGCTTGAGAATTGGTGCTAAGTCTGAGGTCATTCTGGCGAACAATCGTCCCTTTGAAGAGATCTTGCGAACGTCTTCAGCCAGTGCGGATCTGGTTTTCTTGGGACTAGCTGTCCCTGGTGAGGATGACCATCAGGAGTACTATCAGACCTTACAAGATCGGATTACTGGCTTGCCTGCAACAGTGATGGTGCTAGCGTCTGAGAACTTGGACTTCTCCGAGCTTTTACAGAAGGATCTGGCGTAGGTGAGTGAGCAGTCGACCCGTTCAGATATGATTCATAGAATGAAACTAGTTGAATCAGAGCTTTTGTAAGGTAGGTAAGCGATGAAGTTACGGCAGATGAAGCGATATCTAAGCGCAGTCATAGAGAAGATGGCTTCATCTACGAGGCTGTATGAATCTGTGAGGATTGGAAAATCTGCGAAGCAAGCTGGTGTGATTAGCGTAGCTGGTCTGATATTGGCGCTGTTTCTTTGGGCGACGCCCGCGCTAGCACAGGACAATACGGTCGACTACACGCTGACGAACCAGGCAGGCGCAGATTTTTCGGGCAAGAATTTATCAGGAACATCTTTTGCCGCCGCCGATGCGCGAGATGCCAACTTTGAGGGGGCGGATATGAGCGGCACCATTTTGACGAAGGCGACGTTTTTACGCACGAATTTGAAGGGAACTGACTTTACCAAGACCTTTGCCGATCGCGTGCTGTTCGACGGGGCGGATTTGACGAATGCGATCTTTGTGGACGCGATCGCAACGAGCAGCTCATTTGGCGACACCATCATCACGGGCGCGGACTTTTCCGACGCCATCCTCGACCGCTTCCAGGTCAAGAAGATGTGTAAACGTGCCGATGGCATCAACCCCGTTACCGGCGTCTCCACCCGCGAAAGCCTAGGCTGCCGTGACTAAACTTCACTCAGGTAGATTCTGCGCGACCTACCTACCGTAATATTCTCGAACAACAAAGACGGGTTGAGTCGCACCGCGCTTATTCGTTTTGAGTACCCGAATCAAACGATTGTGCAGATTCTGCTGAGTCCCAAGTTGCTGAGCCATAAGATAGTCATGGAGCACTCTTGCTAGCCCGATAGCATCAGAATCGTCTTTACAAACAACAATACCGCTGTGAGCTACATTATCTCGATGTAAAGCTAAGAAATCATCGCGATTGAAAGTCACCACGCAACGATCATCTGCCGCTGCCGTGGATAGAACCAAATCGTCTGGAATTCCCTGATTTGCATTGCCCGCCTCCCGGGAGGTCAAAACATCGTGACCTAGCCGCTGTAGTTCTCGCACTAGCTCAGCTGCCAAATTCTCATTGGCGTAAAACCTAAACATCCCATCCATCGTCACTATGATGAGACAAGATCAGGCTGTTGATTTCTTGCCGATTTGCTTGATAGTACAAACGCACTGCTAGCATATCGAAATAGGTTAGACCTGGAAAGTTCTCCAGGAGTGCATCATCATCCATGCCCTGATCTGTCAAAGAAATCAGGGTCCAAACAGCAATTCGAGTGTTGCGAACGCGAGCATACCCCCCACAGACGCCTACGGTTTTCTGAATTGCCCTATCAATCAACGTAGAATGAAACAGCGAATAGTCATCAGCAGAGAGTGCATTAATAGCCTCAGCCAGTGACTCTACTAATTTTGTATTCATATTTACGCTTCTGTATCTTTCCTTATTCTAAGCTTCTACAGAGTCTAAAACGGTTCTGCGCAAAAATCTGAAAGGGACTGATTTCGCAACGAGCAGCTCATTTGGCGACACCATCATCACGGGCGCGGACTTTTCCGACGCCATCCTTGACCGCTTCCAGGTCAAGAAGATGTGTAAACGTGCCGATGGCATCAACCCTGTTACCGGCGTCTCCACCCGCGAAAGCCTAGGCTGCCGTGACTAAACATCTCATCATTCATCGCTATGATGAGAAACAATTAGACTATCAATTATGAACTTATCGCCTGAGATGCAGCAAGAAGTTGAACAAATTGCCAGTCAGCAGGGGCTGTCACTAGAGCAGTTTATTTTGCAGGCCGTGATAGAAAAAGTGAAGGCGCTTAAAGCGCAGGTTGCTTCATCGGCAAGTAAGGCGGCGAATGGCAGTGTGGCTGAGTCTCAGCTCAGGGAACAAGACGGGATTTTGGTGTTTGACACGGAGCCGCTAGATCAAGTCGATTTTGATCTGCTACTGCAGGAAGGCCGAGATAGAAGTTGGGAAGCGTTGGGACTGTGAGGGTTCTGTTCGACACCTCAGTTGTTGTTGCCGCCTCGCTACCTCAACATCCTCGCTATGTACCTTGTTTTGCTCAGCTACGAGCGGCTAAAGACAAGCAAGTTCAGGGGTATCTTTCAACTCACAGTTTGGCAGAAATATATTCTGTGCTGACTCGGATGCCTAGTAAACCTCGTATGTTGCCGCAGGACGTGAGGCTGTTGATTGATCATCAGTTGCGTTACCTAGAGGCCTTTTCGTTGGAATCTGACAATTATCGGGCGGCGATCACGCAAATGTCAGTTCTCAATATTCCGGGTGGGGGAATTTATGATGCTTTGATTGCTCAAGCTACGCTGAAAATAAGCGCGGACAGGCTACTGACGCTGAATCCTAAGCATTTTAATCGGTTGGGCGAGGCGATTGAGCTTCTGGTCTTTGTTCCTGAGTAAACTGTCCAATACAGCCCAAGTCCTCACTACCCACCCATCCACTCATCTGTCTAAACATCGTACTGAATGCTCAATCATTGCGGTTACAAAAGTCTTGTATCCTACCGTCTCGAACAAAACGTTTACTTTATCTTCCTCGTATCGTAATACCTGACCAATTCCAAAGTTAGTGTGGATGATCTCGCTGCCGATCGGAAATGGCTGGAGGTACTTCACTTCGTTTTCTTTAGCACTCTCGCAATTATCACAGCTGCCGCACGGTGTCTCACCTTGTTCCCCAAAGTAGCTCAAAATATACTCTCTACGACAGGCGCTCGTCTCTGCATAGCCGCGCATCATATGCAGACGAGACTGGTTAAACTGTTTGTGTCGCTCCTGTTGAGTTGCCGCTTGCTCGACAACCTGTTCTCTTGTTAGCTTTTGAGCAGTATCTGTATCTACAAGAACTATCTCGCCTGAATCCTCTTGCTCAATAAATCCAACAGACTCAAGCGCATCTAGAGCAGCCTGCGTTTTCGCTTGCGATAGATTGAAGTGTTCTTTTATCTGGTCCTGGCTAATCGCACCTTTTGAAGCTTCTAGCAGTTCTACTAATTCTTCTAGAACGTCTTTATCAACTTGAGAACCCCCTGTAAAGAAGCGCTGTAGCTTCATATCGTCAGGATGATAAAACAGTATCGCCCTAGCAGCACTGCCGTCGCGAGCGGCTCTGCCGATTTCCTGATAGTAGGCGTCTATTGCACTAGGTATGTGATAGTGAAAAACAAACCGAACGTTGGGTTTGTCTATGCCCATGCCAAAGGCGTTGGTGGCTACGATGATATCGATTTCGTCTTTAATGAACTGGGTCTGAACGGTGTCGCGATCGCCCGCCTTCATACCAGCGTGATAGGCACTCGCAAGATACCCAAGTTCCACTAATTTTTCAGCAATCTCCTCCGCTGCTTTCCGCGTCGCCACATAGATAATTCCTGGCGTTTCGGCTTGAGCCACCGCCTGCAACAAATGGTCTAATTTTTCTTGCTCTTCATGACAACAATATGCGCTGAGATGAATATTAGGCCGGTTGAACCCTTTGACAATTTCAACTGGATTGTCCATAGACAACCGTTCAACAATCTCTTTTCTGACTAGGGGCGAAGCAGTCGCGGTCAACGCTAGCGTAACAGGATGTCCTAGCGCTTCGATCACACTGCCTAACTGCAAGTAATCAGGTCGAAAATCGTGACCCCACTCGCTAACGCAGTGCGCTTCGTCAACAACAAATAGCGAGGGTCTGATCTCTTTTATCTTGCTCAGCGTTTCCACGTTGCTGAACTGCTCGGGAGCCATAAAAAGGAACTCTAGTTCTTCATTAGCTAGCTGCTCAAATACGCGATCGCGTTCCGTGTTGCTCAAGGTTGAGTTGAGCACAGCAGCTTCTACGGTATCTTGCTGAGCGATCCCCTCAACCTGATCGAACTGCAAGGCGAGCAGCGGTGAAATCACAATGGTTGTCCCGGGTATTCGCAACCCTGCGATCTGGTAGATCGCTGACTTGCCTGAGCCTGTAGGCATCACTGCTAAAGTGTCTCTTCCGTCCAACACAGCTAAGAGCGCTTCATGCTGGGCGGGGTGCAGGTGGTCATAGCCAAATACTTGTTGAGCGATCTGCTCTAGCCGAGGATCGAGCTCGGTTGCTGACTTAGACGGTGGGCTAACCATGAATTTAACTGTATTTATGCCTTCATTGTTGAGGTTTAAATGCAGTTGATCTTCTTTCTCTAGAAAGAAATTCTAGAGGTCTGTCTGTTACGAGCGATCAGCTCCATGTCGCTGAGTAGTGAGCTGCCATGGAAAAAAGTCTCAAGTCGATCGATTTGAGACTTCTTCATACTCTAGCTGCTCAGACTAACAAACTAGACTGGATCGCGCTCTTTGTTTCTATTCAAGTCGAAATTTAATTGACAGGTTCAGGACGGCTACCCACAGCGTGACGATCAATCACCTGGTCAACTAAGCCATATTCCATCGCCTCTTGAGGTGACATAAAGAAATCGCGCTCAGTATCTTCCTTGATTTTTTCTAAGGTCTGGCCTGTGTGCTTTGCCATCGCTTCGTTTAGCATTGTCTTCAGATACAAAATTTCTTTTGCCTGAATTTCAATATCCGTGGCCTGACCCTGTGCGCCCCCAGAAGGCTGGTGAATCATCACTCGGCCATTGGGCAAAATCATCCGCTTGCCTTTGGTCCCGGCGCTGAGCAAGAAAGCGCCCATGCTAGCAGCCAAACCCATGCAGATCGTCGCTACGTCTGGTCGAATGTGGTTCATCGTATCGTATAGACCTAACCCTGCGGAGACGGAGCCGCCTGGCGAGTTGATGTATAGATAGATGTCCTTATCGGGGTCTTCAGATTCTAGGAAAAGCATTTGGGCAACGATCAGGTTCATAGAATCGGCGGTGACCTGACCGTGCAAAAAGATGATGCGCTCTCTGAGCAAGCGTGAATAGATGTCGAAAGCGCGCTCGCCGCGACCCGACTGCTCAATAACGGTTGGAATCATTAGAAGCTCTAGAGATTTTAGATGTTCGTTTCCCTACATTGTATAGACTTCACCCGCCTCCTGATCGGATCTAAAGAAGTGTGGATAACCCGAATTCTTGAGAGACCAGTTTCTAAGGGCCATGACGCTCAGCGATCGATCTAGATCGATCGCTGAGCGTCATAATTGATACGTTGTTCTGACTAAAATGCTATGACACTTGTTTTTCTTGCTGGGGCCAGTCGAGGGGTTGGTCGTGAAATTGCTAAGCAGCTAGTTGTCAAAGGGCATCAGGCGATCGCGCTTTTAAGAAGTGAGGATGCCAAAGAAGAGCTGTCGGCAATGGGTCTCAAGATTGAACTAGGTGATGCCTTAGACGCGGATGCGATGAACGCAGCTATTGGCGCTCATCCCGTTGACGTAGTGATCAGTACAATTGGCGGCGTCCCAGGTATGGAAGCTAGCAGCCGCCCTGACTATCTTGGTAATAAAAATTTGATTGATGCGGCGATCGCAGCCAAAGCCAAGCGCTTCATCTTGATCAGCTCTATTGGCAGTGGGGACAGCGAGATCGCCCTCCCACCCAACGTATTAGAAACCCTTGGCCCTGTGCTCAAAGAAAAGGCCCAAGCTGAGGATTATCTAGCTAACAGTGGACTGGACTATACCGTCATTCGACCGGGTGGTCTTGTGTCTCAGCCTGCAACTGACCAGGAGATTCTCACAGCAGACGTGTCTGTGGCTGGATCAATCCCACGCGCAGGTGTCGCTCGACTGGCGGTAGCTTGTATGGAAAGCGATCGCGCCAAAAACAAGATCCTCTCTGCCATTGACCTATCTATGCAGCGCATCCCTGGCATCATCGAAACCTTTGAGCCATAGACTCGCTCGGCTAGCTTGACCAGTGACTTAACTCAATCGATCGGCTTAATCCACTGTCGATCAAGCGCGAAATCTAGCGTGTAGCGAGCGGATACAAACCACAGGAAGCTTTCGCCCGTGATTAACAGCCAGCTAACCAAGGCAAACGTGTCGTCCCAAGTAGCTTCGATCTGGGCAAGCGATCGCACAAAAGCAAACGCCCCTACTGCCCCACTGCCCAAGTGCAAATTATCGTCTTGCCTAACGATGTAACGATACGTAACGCCAAAAAAGAAGCCTGAGACAATTGCCGCTGCCAAATTTACCAGCCAGCCCAGAATACTCTCCGGAACTAGAGAAGGCAGACCGCCTACAGCCGCGACAAGCCCTGCCAGCATTGAAACTAGACCCACTGCACTTGCTCCGATTAGACCAGATTTAATTGACTCTAGTCGCGCTTGAGCAAGGCCATCTCTGATGTGATCACGTTCTAATGTCTCCTATTTTCAGCAGCGCTTTTGGCCAGGCGGTCCTAACTTTACCGTATGATAGAAACTGAAGAATTTGCTTTTTTGAGAACAGAAAAACTGATTATGGACATTTTGACACTCGGCTGGGTTTCTTTGTTTGCCTGCTTTACTTTCTCTATCTCCATGGTGATTTGGGGACGGAACGGCTTCTAGAGTGATTTCTAGAATCGACCTTTAGGCTTGCTGGTTATACGGATACTTTTCAATGGATGCTTTCTTGAATGCGGCATCACAAAACCTGCTACTGACAGTGCTGGCTGTGATGTCCTTTGTGTTGCTAATAGTCGTAACCGGTGGTGTGGTGTACCTCACTGCCATCGAATGGCGCGATAAGAGACGCCGTGGTAACGAAGCGAGGGCAATGCCTGCTCGTGGCGTTCGCGGCAAACGGAAATAGTTTGACCCAACTTCCTAGAACTAACCATAAAACTAGCGCTAAAACAGCCAGGCAAATTGCCTTTGAAGCGCTCCGAGCAATCGATCGGGGCGCTTTTGCTGATGTCGTCATCGACCGTAAGCTCAGAGACGCTAAGACTATTGGCCAACTTAGCGCCCAAGACAGAGGACTTGTCACTGAACTGGTATACGGCACTGTCCGCAGGCAAAGGACGCTAGACGCGCTAATCGGTCAGTTTGGTCAACGTCCGGCGGCGAAACAGCAGGCCGATCTTCTCCAAATTTTACGGCTTGGCTTCTATCAGCTGCGCTACTTAGACCATGTGCCTGACCATGCGGTTGTCGACACAACTGTGCAGCTAGCCAAGGCTCAGCGACTCGGTAGGCTCAGTGGCGTGGTCAATGGCATGTTGCGTCAGTATATTCGCGAGCTGAATCTAGAGACTGCTACCGATCCACTAAAGCTGCCTGAAGATAGCACTCAGCGGCTAGGCGTTTTACATAGCTATCCCGATTGGATTATCGACGTATGGCGTCGGGTATTGCCAGACGACCAGGTTGCCGCGCTGTGCGAGTACTTTAATCAGCCGCCTCAGCTAGACTTGCGAATTAACCTTGGGCGTCAGTCTTTGGCAGCAGCGGCGGCTATTTTTGCAAAGTCCGGAATAGAAGCTGTTCCGGTTGAAGGCGTTCCGTCTGCGCTTAGGCTGACCTCACATGCGGGCGCGGTGACTCAGCTACCGGGATATGCGGAAGGCTGGTGGGCCGTGCAAGATAGCAGCGCTCAGCTAGTGAGCTATTTATTAGATCCGCAGCCTGGAGAAGTGATTATCGACGCTTGCGCTGCGCCTGGGGGGAAAAGTCTGCATATTGCGGAGCTGATGGGGAACGAAGGTACGGTTTGGAGCTGCGATCGCACCCCATCGCGCACCAAAAAGATTCAGCAAAACATCGACCGCCTTGGCTCGACCATCGTCCGTCCGATTATGACCGATAGCCGCAACCAGCCTACGTTCATTGGACAAGGCGATCGCGTCTTACTAGATGTTCCCTGCTCTGGGCTAGGCACACTCAACCGTCACGCCGATGCCCGCTGGCGACAAACCCCCGACTCGGTTAACTCTCTAGTCACTTTGCAGCATGAAATCTTGACTCACGCCTCAACTTGGGTAAAGCCCGGCGGGGTGCTTGTCTACGCCACTTGCACCCTACACCCCGATGAAAACGAGACCCAGATCGAAAACTTTCTGACTCAAAACGCAGGCTGGACGATTGAAGCGCCGCCACCGTCATTTCAGCTAGCGCCGACCGAGGCAGGATGGATCAAGCTATGGCCCCATCTCCAAAACATGGACGGCTTCTTCATGATCAAGTTGCGCCGCGCCACGGAATAAAGGAGTTTGAGTCATTTTGCATGGCTAGCATCTCCGCCCGATTCTGCTCGGCTAGCTTGTAATACCATTCGCAATAGTCTTCAAATGCCTGACGATAAGCCGCCTCTCTTTTGAAATCGATGGCGGCCTGATGAAGCTGGAGCGCCTCGCTTACCGGTCTGACTTCAGCTGACTGCGGCACTAGATATTCAAATACAGCACGCTGATGGATGCCCAGATGGTTCACATCTGGCTTGATGCGATCGCTCATGCCCAACTCCTCAGTCGGTAAACCACAAATTCTACGTATTCTTTCACCGCCCGAGTGAAGCGTCCAGTCGCCTCCGCACGAGGAAGCAAATCTAGAATCCGCCCTTCAATCGTGGTCCGGTCCTCATTTACTTCCCGAGTCGCCGGTCTCTGGCTCGCTTTTGGCGTTCTATGTAGCGTTGATTGGCTTTATTTGTTTTCAAGAACGGTAGCGAAAAACGCGGATCTGCATCGGAGCCATCCGGCGCAGGGCGTCTGAGCTGATCTGTCGGCGGCAGCTCTTCTGGACCACCCGGCGCACCGCCTCTGACCTGCCACCAGCCATTGACGATACCGCCCGCAAGACCGCCAATTGCGCCGAACAAAATGCTGAAGGGAACCGGATAGCCCAGTAGGAAAAAGGCAACCAGAAAAATCAGCCAGTTTCTAATGACTGCTGGAATGATTAAATCAGCCACGACGACAAATCCTGCGTTGGATAATGAAAAAGAATCGGAACAAAAGGCCAGAATCCCAAATATACCAGCTTTACTGCTGAACCTGATTCGGCTTGGAAAGGGAAGCGAAAGTATCAAAGACGCTGCTCAACTGCTGCTGAATTTCATCAATTGTCTGAGTCGTATCGACTATCACCATGGGCTCACTCTGGTCAAAAGGTTCCATCGACTGCTTCGCTAAAATCGCAGCAGTCGCATCGGCAATGTCACCATCACGCTGTTCTACGCGCGCGCGCAAAACTTCTGGCGGCGCAGTGCAATACAAAAAGATTAGCGGCAAATTTTGGGCGTTGGTCTGTGCGATCGCCGCCGCCCGCTTCGCCCGTCGATCAAATTTCGCATCCAGAACCACCCGATAGCCCCGAGCCGCCAGCCCCACACCTAGCTCAATCAACCGGCTGTATGTCCTATCGGTCATTTCAGGTGTATAAATTTCATCGCTGCCTTTTTTGTACAGACCAATCCCGGCCAAATGCTTGCGCACCGCATCAGAGCGCAGGCGAATAGCACTTGATACTCTCACCAACTGGCTAGCTGTCGTACTTTTACCCGAGCCTGATAGCCCACACATCGCGACTACCGGCTCTTTTTTTTTTGCACATATGACCAGGCCAGCTCGTAATATTTAGCTGCTTTCTCGCTGGCTGCTTTTTGCTCCGCCTCAGCAACACCAGAATCGCCCAGCATGAAGGAGGTGACCTTTGCTCGCACATAAGACTGACGGCTGACATACAGCGGCAGGATCTCTAGTCCTTCGTAGTCGCCCGTAGCCTCTACATACTGGTTTAAAAAGATTTGGCTCAGATCCTGGCGTCCGGCAACTTCCAAATCCATCACGATGTAGGCGATATCAAACATCGTGTCGACAAAGCGGAAGGGCTCGTTGAATTCGATACAGTCGAATAGAAGAATTTTGCCTTCCCATTCGCAGATATTGCCGAGGTGCAGATCGCCATGGCAGGCGCGAATTCGATCCGCGTCCAGACGCTTTTGAAAAAGTGCCTGCTCGGTGGCGAAAAAATTGTCTGTATAGGCTTTGGTCTCGTCAAACTGTTTTTGAGTTTGCGGCTTGACGATCTCGTCGCCGCCGATGTAAGCGAGGGTTTGTTCGTAGTTTTCGTCGAATGCCTGACGGATAGCCTCGGGCGTGCCGTAGGTGCGGATGTGTTCGCTGGTGGCGGTTTTGCTGTGGAAGTCGGCGACGGTTTGGGCGAGCGATCGCACCTTCTCTTCATCCAACTGTCCTTTGGCAAACTGCTCACTCAGCAGCGCCGACTGCGGAAACTGTCGCATCTTCACCGCATACTCAACCGGTTCGCCATTGCCATTTATCTCGACCTTGCTAGCACCGTCTGCCGATTCAGTAATCGCCACAACTTCTAGATACAAGCTCCCAGCCCCCCGCTGGTTCAGCCGCAGTTCTTCTTCACAAAAGTGCTTGCGTTTCTCAAGCGTGGAATAGTCTAAGAACCCAAAATTCACCGGCTTCTTCAACTTGTAGACACGCTCACCCGTTAGCAGCACGTATGAGACATGAGTCTGCATCAGTTGAATAGGCTCAGCTACCGGATGCGCATAGAAATTGGGTGTGAGCATCTGCTGAATCAGCGTCGGCAAAGTCGAATCGGACATAATCTCCAAGAGTTAGAGGATGGGGAAAGTAAATATCGAAGGATTTGTATCACCGTCTTGGCGAAAAAACAAAAGGGGCTAGGAAGTTTATTTCCTAGCCCCTTTCTTCAATTTCTAGTTTTAGAAATAACTTCTTCAGCTAGCTTACAGGCTCTCTCGGAAAACCTATCAACTATGAATCAAATAGCTATGAATCAGCCGTATTGATATTTTCTTCAACCATAATTGTCTCTGTTGGCGTTGCTTCAGGAACGTCGCCCGCAGCTTCTTCAACCGCAGCCATCGTACGAGGGGCAAGGACGGACACAACCAGCAAATTAGGATCTAGCGCAATAGAGGCTCCCTTTGGCAGTTTGATCTCGCCGACGTGCAGCGCGTCTCCGATCTTCATCTCGGAAACGTCTACGTCCAAAGTCAGAGGAATAGCATCAGGAGGACACTTCAGCTGAACTTCGCTCATCACCATATCGAGGGTGCCGCCTTCATCAGTCACGCCAATTGCGTCTCCGACAAAGTTGATCGGCATGCTGACCTCAATCTCAGACTGCGAAGCAATCGAGAAAAAGCTGAGATGATGAATTTTGTTCTTCCAAGGGTGCTTTTGCACCTCTCTCAAGATCACTTTGCCACTCCAAGGCAAATCAGGCACGTTGACGGTAATCACCGACTTGTTAACCGAGGCTTTGCGCAAGAGGGCTTCGGCGTCGTAGTTGCTCAGCTTGAGGGCGACGGAGGTAGTCCCATCATGTCCATAAAGGACAGCGGGGAGGGTGCCTTCTCTGCGAAGTTTTTTGGGCTTGTCTTCTGGCGCACGCTGGGCGCACTCAATTGATAAATCCATGAGAGTTCTGTGTATTCGGTCGGTGTGTTCAGTCTGTGGTGGGATTAAAAAATAAGGCAGGTGTCGGCGGCCAGACAAGCCCGAAGATCTATGTTACCTGATTAGTGGGCGATCGCATTGGGACTTTTGCTCGTAAGTGATTCTTGCTATCCACAAAAAATTCAGAAGATTAGTCTCATTCAAGAACTCTTTGTCTCAGCCTACCTTCCCAAAAGCGCTGGTATGCTCTTCGAGCAGTGCCCGCTTCGGTCCGTGAATAGGATCTTCAACGATGATGGTCTGATCGCGGCTCGCACCCAGAGAGACAATCGCAATCGGGGCTTCAACTAGCTTGGCTAAAAACTCAAGATAGTCCAAAGCGGCTTCTGGCAGATCGTCTAGGCTGCGGCACTGCTCGGTTGACTGCTTCCATCCAGGCAAGATCTCATAGATTGGCTTGCAGCGAGCAAACCGCTGCGCGTTACTAGGCAAGTCGGTACAGCGCTCACCGTCTAGCTCGTAGGCAACGCACACCTTGATCTCTTCTAGGCCATCGAGAACGTCGAGCTTAGTGACAGCTAGGCAGTCTAACCCGTTGATTCGGACGGCGTAGCGACCGACCACCCCATCAAACCAGCCACAGCGACGGCGACGGCCTGTCGTTGTGCCAAACTCCGCCCCGACTTCGCAGATCATATTGCCGACTTCGTCGTCTAGCTCGGTGGGGAAAGGGCCTTCGCCGACGCGAGTGGTATAGGCTTTGGCGACGCCGATGACGCGGTCAATAGCTGTAGGGCCAACGCCTGAGCCGATGCAGGCTCCGCCCGCTACCGGGTTAGACGAGGTGACATAGGGATAGGTGCCGTGGTCAAGGTCTAGCAGGGTGCCCTGTGCGCCTTCGAAGAGGATGTTCTTTTTCTGCTGGGTGGCGTTGTAGATTTGCAGGGAGCTGTCGGTGATGTGCGATCGCAATCGATCCGCATAGCCCAAATACTCCTCTAGCACCTCTTCTACCTTCAGCGGCTCTAAGTTATAAAGCTTCTCCAGCACAACATTCTTGGCATCAATCGTCCACTTCAGCTGCTCAGCGAAGCCATCTGCATCCATCAGATCAATCATTCGAATGCCCGTACGCTCAGACTTATCCGCGTAGGTCGGACCGATCCCCCGCTTCGTCGTCCCGATTTTCTTGCTACCGCGCTGCTCTTCTGCCGCCTGATCAATCATGCGGTGATAGGGCATCGTCACATGAGCGCTCTGAGAAATAAACAAATTCTTAGAAGAAACATTTAGCGCCTCTACCTTGTCTAACTCTGCAATTAGCTCTCTAGGATCAATGACTGTACCGTTACCAATAATGCATTCGGTATCGGGGTAGAGAATACCCGACGGAATCAGATGCAGCTTGAAAGTCTGATCGCCGACGACAACGGTATGGCCAGCATTGACGCCACCCTGATAGCGCACAACCACATCTGCCGATTTGCTCAGCAAGTCAGTGATTTTGCCTTTACCTTCATCGCCCCATTGAGCGCCGATAACAATAACGTTAGCCAAAAGAAATACGTTGCTAAAGATCAACCAAACAACAATTATCACCAAGCTTTGAGTGAAGTGTCAACAACGAAAGTTGACGGGTTGTCAGGGTGCCCACACTCACACTGTGCGGAAGATCATCACCCCTCACTACACCAAATGCGTAATTATGCGTTACAAGAAACAGATAAGTTTTTGAATTTTCACCGAATTTCCCTGATTCGCACTTCACACATCTACGCCTTGCAAATAGTTTGTCTGTACTAAGGCGCAGATGAATACAGAAAGTTCATCTCGACAAGTCCGCTGGTTTCTGGCTTTCGAGCCTCTTACTTTCTATCCGCGCCCAAGCGATCAAGTCCCTTACTTACTAAACCTTGAAACCCCAAAACTAAAAACATCCCCAGAGGCTTCTCTCAATGAGCTTATACGCAGAACTTCACCGCCATTTAGGCGGCTCCGTAGTCCCTAGAGTCTTATGGCGCTATTTTGAGCGCAATCGGCCAGACATCTCCGATCAGTTCGACAGCTACGGCGACTTCGAGCTGTTTTACACCCAGCCCAAAGACACCCTCGAAGAATATCTGAAGCTACACACGCTAGTCGAAAGCGTACAGACAAAAGAAGCCCTGCCCTACTTCATCTATCGGCTGATTCGCGGCGCTTACATCTTTGAGAATCTAGCCTACCTAGAGCTGCGCTACACACCGTTCTATCGCACTCCCGAACGGTTGAGCCATGCCGAAAGAATTGATGCTATGGCCGAAATTATCGAGGTTGTAGGCCGCGCCAGCCAGCAAAGTGAGTACCCGGTAGTTACCAAGCAAATTCTTTGCATGCACTCCAAGCTACCTTATGAAATCAACCGGGCGACCATAGAGCTAGCAGCACAATATCCTGAGTATGTCTGTGGGGTAGACATTGCTGGTGGAGACGCCGCGTACAACTTAGAAGAGATCAAGCGCCTTTACACCCACGCGCAGAACCTGGGGCTAAACACAACTGGCCACCTCTATGAAACCAAAAACGGCTGCTACCCAGAGCTGTTGCCCTATCTCAAGCGAATCGGCCACGGCATTCAAATTCCACTGCACCATCCAGAGCTGCTCAAGGACGTAGCTGCTAGAGGTCAGTGTCTAGAAGTTTGCCCAACTACTTACTTACAAACCGGCACGCTAGAAGAGATCAGTCAGCTCAAGACTGTTTTTAACCGCTGCTTTGATGCGGGGGTAGACATCGCTATCTGCACGGACAATGCCGGTTTGCACAATGTCCGATTGCCGTTCGAGTATGAGAATTTGCTCACTCATGATGTGATTGGCTTCGATGGGCTCAGAGCCTGTCAGGCAGCAGCCTTTCGCCACGCCTTTGCCTGGGGTCACCCGCATCAGCCCGCCTCTGTCATCTCTAACTTGCTGAACGAACAGAAAGCACGTCAGGCAAATAGAGAACCTGTAGCTCAGTAGGCATTATTGTCTAAGGATCTGTTGAAGATCTTGCGCCGGAAGGCTTCGTCCTGACTGGCCATCTCTAATATCTGCATGTATTCGGGCAGTGTCAAACCGCTGCTCTGAATAATGCTGACTGTGTCGGTTTCGATAGACTGCTGAATTTCTATAGCGGCAGAGCTGGTCTCGTCTTTGGGCAGCTCTGCCTGGCGATCGCTCAGCAGTTTTAGTATACGAAGATAGGCCTGTGCGAACTGATCGAGCTTGTCCGTAGAAATATCGTTACTGCGATTAGCTGACTGTACGTTGGTGTCTACGGCAGCAAAGGCGGCAACAAGCGGACCTGAAAAGCTGCTATCTGGAAAACCTAGAACAGCTGAGATCCCTAGCAGCACAGCTAAGAGGAAACTCAGTAGTGAGCGGTTGAGCACAGCTCTAGTGCCTTGGGCGAAGCGCTGTAAATTATCCCTTTGAGAAAAGAATATTCTGTTAAGACTGAGAAAACCGAACATTTTGACAGACTGCATTCACTACAATTGACACTAAGCATAATTACAGATTAAGGACTCTATGACAGGTAGCCAGGCTTCCGAAATTGACAGTCAAAACCTAGCAGACGGAATCACAGGAAACACGCAGCACGACTTGTCCAAGCGGGAGCTAGAAATTGTAGAACTAGTCGCGGCAGGGCTTACCAATCAGGAAATCTCTCAGCAGCTAGAAATCAGCAAGCGCACCGTTGACAATCATGTGAGCAACATCTTGAGCAAAACAGCTACCGGCAATCGAGTCGCGTTAGTCCGCTGGGCTTTGCAGTCTGGCAAAGTGTGTATCGATGAGCTGAACTGCTGCCGTCTGCCAAATACAGAAGTTAAAGCACTATGAGCAGCATTCAAGCCATTCGTGGAACCCGTGATATTTTGCCGTCGGAGTCTCCTCTGTGGGTGGTGATAGAAGGGATTGCTCGCGATGTGCTCTCTCAGTCAGCTTATAGAGAAATTCGGACGCCTGTTTTTGAGATGACTGAGCTGTTCGCTCGTGGCATTGGTGAAGCGACAGATGCAGTCGGCAAGGAAATGTACAGCTTTGAGGATCGCGGTGGGCGCTCGATCGCTCTGCGACCTGAGATCACAGCTGGGCTGGTGCGGGCTTTTATTCAGAACAAGCTGTTTGCCCAAGGCGGTGTGCAGCGGCTGTGGCACTTGGGTCCGGCCTTTCGGTATGAGCGGCCTCAGGCAGGTAGACAGCGGCAGTTTCATCAGCTGGATGTGGAGATTTTGGGCAGCCGGGACGCGCGAGCGGATGTGGAGATTATTGCGATCGCAACCCAAATCCTAAAGGCCCTCGGTCTCACTGCACTCAGCCTAGATCTCAACTCCGTCGGCAGCGGCGAAGATCGTCAGGCATACAGAGACGCTCTAGTCGCCTACTTCACTCCCTACAAAGCCGACCTTGACAGCGACTCGCAAGACCGCCTAGATCGCAACCCGCTTCGCATCCTAGATAGCAAGGATAAACGCACTCAGGAAATTGTGACTGATGCGCCTAGTCTGCTTGACTTCCTCTCGGACGATTCTCAGCGGCACTTTGACGCGGTTCAGCAGCACCTGACTAATATCGGCATCGACTTTACTATCAATCCTCGGCTTGTGCGTGGCTTGGACTATTACACCCACACTGCCTTCGAGATTCAGTCCTCTGATCTGGGCGCACAGGCGACTGTCTGCGGTGGCGGTCGCTACGATGGCCTAGTCGCTCAGCTAGGTGGACCTGATACCCCGGCGATTGGCTTTGGTATGGGGCTAGAGCGGCTGATCATCCTGCTAGAGCAAATGGGGCAATACAGCACAGAACCGCTGCTGGATATCTATCTAATTTCACGCGGCGAAAAAGCAGAATTTCAGTCGATTGCCCTCGCCAATCAGCTCAGGCAGACTGGGTGCTCTGTTGAAGTCGATCTCAGCAGCAGTGCCTTTGGCAAACAGTTCAAGCGGGCCGATCGTAGCGGTGCCGTGCTAGGACTAATCCTGGGAGATGCTGAAGCTGAGGCAAAGAAAGTTCAGCTCAAATGGTTGCGCTCTGGGGAGCAGTCTGAAATGACTCAGACCGAGCTGATTGAAAGAATGGATAAGATTCAGTCCCAGATGGCTGAGTTCCGTGCTCAGCCAGTGGACTAGCGTTTATCAGTCGTCGTAAGCGGGCAGCACCGGAATTTCTTCGGCAGCGTTGAGCTGACGGCGGAGCTTGTTGGTCGCTTCTACATAGATGGTGATTTCTTCATCACCCTCGGCTAGTCGATGAAAGTCGTCAGTGGTGAGTTTGTCTAGCAGATTTTGTAAGGCGTTAGCTTCTGCCGCCGAAAGCAGCGCACTGAGTCTGACACGCGGAGAGGAGTCGGTAGAAGGGGGGATCTTCATGTTTTTGTTTGTCTAGTCTATGGTCTATGAACTGTAGCGTTGCCACTATGCCGGTTTATCTTCTCAGGGAAAAGGAACGGTTGGCTAGTTCTCTGATTTTCTGTAATATTGACTGTCGCAGATAAGTGGCGTTTACTGGTCCTCTAGGTATAGCAGAAAGCTCATCAGTTCATCGTCTGTAAGCTGCTGGCGCGATCGCTTGCCATAGGTCTTTTCTAAATAGTCGCGGCCCTGAGCGCTGGTCCAGCCCAGTCGCCGTAGCTCTACATCCGTTTGGGCAATCACGTCAGAAAGATCGACGGGCAGGGCGCTGGTGTTGAAGTTTTCTAGGGCAATCGTCGCTGCCGAGGCTTTCTGAGCGGACGTAGAGAGCGGCTGTTCGACGACGATATCGATGGGTGGACCGAGATCTTCTTCCTCTAGGTCTTCTTCTATTTCTTCTGGCTCTTCTATCTCTTCTGACTCTTCTGGCTCTTCTGGCTCTTCTGGCTCTTCTAAGTCTGCTGGAGAGTCTTCTAGAGTAGGTTCTTCATCCGGAGAACCTGACGGAATAGAGATTGATGGCTCGTCAACAGACGCTGACACATTGTCAGTCGCGTCGCTTTTAGAGATTCCTAGAATGGCTAGGGCGCGATCGCGTGCCCCATCCTCAGCCGCTTCTACCGACTGACCCATTGCCAATCCTGTTGCGATCGCTTCGCCTTTGACCAAAACGCTGGCTCGAACAATGTACTGGCCGTCATAAATCGAGATCAAATCTGTAATGAGCGCGCCTTCTGGATACTGATCTCTAAATTTTTGAAAAGATGTAGGCATAAGAATAGACGGCAATCCGAAACAGCATGACTTCGGCTTTCGATCTATTCTAAATAGGGGTGAGCGTTCATGCCTCACTTTGATAAAAGGCTTTGGTAAAAAGGACATTAGCCTTTAATTTTTTGTCCTAATCCTTTTTGAGGGACTGATCCCTTTAGCGAATACATGCTAGACCGCCTACTAGAAATGTCTCCCACACTAGGGGGAGATACGCTGCTGCTACTACCTGTACTCATTCTTTTGGAGCTGGTGCTGTCTGCCGATAATGCGATCGCGCTCGCTGCGATCGCTCAGGGCCTAGAAACCCCAGCTCTTCAGAAGAAAGCACTCAATATCGGCCTTGTCGTTGCCTTTATCCTGCGAGTGGCCTTGATCCTGGCCGCTAGCTGGGTGCTCAAGTACTGGCAGTTCGAGATCGCAGGGGCGGTTTACTTGCTTTGGCTGGTCTACCAGCACTTCTTTACGGGTGATGACGATGATGAAGCGACCGGGCCAAGATTTAGCTCACTATGGAAAGCGATTCCGACGATTGCGCTGACTGATTTGGCGTTCTCTTTGGACAGTGTGACCACTGCGATCGCCCTTTCCAAAGACGTTCTCATCGTTCTTCTCGGCGGCACCATCGGCATCATCGCCCTGCGCTTCATGGCCGGACTCTTCATTCGCTGGCTAGCTATCTACGTCCACCTAGAAGATGCCGGATTCGTCACTGTCGCCGTTGTTGGTATACGTCTGATTGTCCGCGTCATTGATCCGGCCCTGGTTCCCCCAGAATGGGTCATGGTCAGCCTGATCTTTAGCCTTTTTGCCTGGGGCTTTTCCGAAAAAGTAGCCATACCCACCGTCGCCAAATCAGAACTCGCTGACTCAGAAGTTTCCGTCACCATTCCTAACCTCTCTAATGCAGTCAGAGAAACAAAGGAACCTACTGACAATCTAGTGATGACTAATGAAGAAAAGCAAGCAGAGACTATCTGACAATCGGCAGTATGCAGCCAGGCTATAAACATCTAGCCGCCCGGTTACGGCTCAGTCATCACCGGCTCATCTAGCAAAAGCATCAGTTTCTGGAATTGAAATAGTATCTACTTGTTAGCTTGCATTATCGCTTGATAGCAAGGCAGCGATCGCACTTCCCACACCGCATAGATTTAGCTTCTCTCACAAACCCAAATTCCTCTAACAAAACCTGCCAGCGACATCGCTTCGTAAACAGATATCGCCGCATCACTGACACTGCCGAGACAGGCCGCTCCGACTTGGATTGATCACCTGTACGAATCTGATAGCTAAAGGGATCTTGCCATTGCAGCTGTCCATCTCGATGCAGTAGAGCCAGCGCCTGATCGCATTCTTTGAACTGGCTGCGGACCTCGTCAATATTCCCAGACTCTGGAATCTGCTTCACTAACTGCCGCGCGGACTGCTGAAGCTGCTGAGCCTTTTGCTCGAAGAATTTCCAGCGCTGTTTGTCTTCTGGGGCTAGCAGTCCAGTCGGCTCGCTGACTAGCGAAAGGGCTACGGCTGGGTTTCCATCCCGTCCACCGCGTCCTACTTCTTGCACATATTCAGAAATTAAGCTGGGCACTTCGTAATGCGCCACAAACCGACAGTCTGGCTTGTTGATACCCATGCCAAATGCCGACGTACATACTACAAACTGGCAGTTTCCTTCAATCCATTCTGACTCTATCTGCCGCCGTCGAATGGCAGATAGCCCACCGTGATATGCCTTGACCGAATAGCCTGCTGTCGCAAACCACTTTGCCAAGTCCTCAGTGCCGCGACGAGTGCGGGCGTAGATTAGGCCCGACTGCTTACCCTGGCGCTGGACAAATTTGAGCAAAGCCTGCCTGCGACCTTTCGGAGTCCAGATTGTTTGAACGGCCAAGTGGAGGTTGCTGCGATAGGGATTGAGACGGATGATTTTGGGCTTTTGTAGGCGAAGAACGGTGTGGAGTGCCTTTTGGGTGGTGGGATCGGCGGTGGCGGTGAAGGCTGCGATCGCCATGCCTGCCCCTTTGGGTTTAGTCGCTAGCAGCGCTGAACGAACTGTCCCTAGTCGTCTGTAGGTAGGTCGAAAGCTGTCTCCCCACTGAGTCAAACAGTGCGCTTCATCTAGGACCAGTGCATTGATTTGAACCTGAGGCTGGCAGAGAATTTCCCAGACAGGCTTGCTCAGTAGGGTCTCTGGCGACAGGTAGAGGAGGCGGAGACGGTTCTGGGCGAGTGCAGTTAGGGTTTGCGATCGCGCGCGCTTCCCCAACTCGCTGTGCAACGCCGCTGCTGGCAGCCGCTTTTCCCTTAGCTCCTGCACCTGATTTTCCATCAGCGCCACCAAAGGCGATATCACCAGCGTCACCCCAGTCTGCATCAGCGCAGGCAACTGAAAGCAAATCGACTTCCCGCCGCCAGTCGGCATCACCACAATGATGTCCTGTCCACTCAAAATGGCGTGAGCAATTTCGCCTTGTGGCTCGCGAAAATCGGGATAGCCCCAAATATTTTGAAAGGCTCTACGTAGCTCGGCTAGCTCATCCGAATTATTTTGCTCAAAAAGTGCAACGCTCAATTGTCTGCCTAGGAACGATTAAGCAAGCGTTCCCAAAGCACTGGACCCAAAGCACTGGAATAGAGAATGGAGCTAGGCAAAGACAAAATACCGCAGCGTCTATAAAACAAGTGCTGCGGTATTTTCTGTCTAATCGCTAGATAGCGAAGTTCCGATCTAAATTCAACGAAACCTTGCTCTAGAAGAGATTGCCAATGTTGTAACCAGCACCGACAGTCACCCCAAAATCAGTGTCGTTGAAGACACCCAGATTGGCCTGTGCATTCACTGTAAAGCGTCTAGAGACTGGCACGTCCACACCTGCCGATAGCAGCAGATTGATATCAGAATCACTATCATCGCTGGAGTTGTAAGCTGCACCTACGCCGCCGTAGGGGATAAATTGAAACCCACCCGCTTCAGGCGCGTACTGTCTGAAGTCATAAGTCACAGGTACTAGTACTGCAACATCGTTGCCAATCAAAACAGAGGGGCGCACAGCCAATCTATTAGTGAACGCAATTTTACTAATAACCGCAAACGAAATATCGTCTGCATAGCCAATATCAGCACCGATACCAATAAAACTAGAGTTAGCCGTGCTTCCTGTGCGGCGACGAGACTGCGCTAGCTCTAGAGGCTCTTCTGCACCATCATAGGTTAGTGCGGCAGCTCCTGTTTCAGCGGCAGGCGTCAACTCCGCTGCTGGCTGAATGGCTACGGACTCAGCTTGAGCACTTTCAACGGTTTGGACTTCTTCAACGGCTTGAGTGTCTTCAACGAGATCTTGAGCTACGGACTGGGCCCGTGCGGGTAGCTGAGTAGTGGCTAGTAGCACTAGCATGCTGAGCGCTCCGAAGATGCCTTTTCTAACGAACATGGTAAATAACTCCTCTACAAGTTTCGATTCTTGGAAATCCTAAATGTGTGTGGCTCTACGCCACTTACTCAGGGTACTCGCGATCGCCGTGATTCCCCTTCTATCAAAAGGATAAGGGTACGTTGCATTTGCCATCACGCGATCGCTTTTGTTAGAAAACTATTGCATTCTGTCGATAGTTCTGTACTGTATGGCCTCTGCTACATGGTGAGTTTCTATTTCAGGCGCGTTTCCCAGATCCGCAATGGTTCTAGCCACCTTGAGAATGCGGTCCGTCGCCCTAGCGGATAGTCCTAGCTTACGAACAGCACCTTCTATCAGCGTACGAGTAGCTTCGTCGAACTGGCACCACTGGCGAATATGACGGCTTTCCATATCGGCATTACATTGCAGAGCAGGCGAGTCTTTGAATCTTTCTTGCGCCTGTTTGCGGGCGGCTTCGACACGGACTCTGACGGTAGCCGAATTTTCACCTTCAGGTTGACGGGTGACTTCCTCCGGCTTTAATCGACCGACGATCACTTGCAAGTCAATTCGATCCATTAGCGGACCAGAAAGCTTAGCCCAGTATTGTTCTCGGTGGCGAGGTGTACAGGTACAGGGTTGAACAGTGTCGCCAAAATAGCCGCAGGGACAGGGATTGGTGCTAGAGACCAAGGTAAATTGCGCTGGAAATTCAACCGATTGGCGAGTTCGAGTGATGGTCACTTTGCCATCTTCTAGCGGCTGACGCAAAAATTCGAGAACGCTGCGCTTAAATTCAGTTAGCTCATCGAGGAAAAGGACGCCACGGTGGGCCAAGGAAATTTCGCCCGGCTTTGGGAAGCTGCCACCGCCAACCAGGGATGGACCGGAGGCGGAGTGATGCGGGGTGCGAAAGGGACGCTGATTGACAAGGTGGCCTTTTTCTTTGAGTAAGCCTGCGACGGAGTGGATCTGGGTGACTTCGAGCGCTTCGGGAAAGGTGAGGGGTGGCAGGATGCCGGGAAGCCTCTGGGCAAGCATGGTTTTACCGCTGCCAGGAGGACCAATGAGGATAATGTTGTGACCGCCCGCAGCGGCGATTTCTAGGGCACGGCGGGCTTGGGCTTGGCCTTTGATATCGCACAGGTCTAGGACGGGGGCGGGCGATCGCAGTAAAGCTTCAGGCTCGCTCACCCGCACGGGCTGATGGTCTTCTGGACTATTGAGAAAGTCTACCACCTCGCTCAAATGCTTGAAGCCATAGACTTCTAAATCGGGAACAACAGCAGCTTCGTAGGCGTTGTCAGAAGGGAGAACGACACCTTTTAGTCCAAGCTGTTTGGCTGCTGCTGCGATCGCAACCACCCCCGCCACTGGCCGTAGCGTCCCATCCAAGGACATTTCACCTAAAAACAGATAGTCATCTAGGCAAATGCGCTTCACCGTTTCCGACGCAGCCAAAATCCCAATCGCAATCGGTAAGTCATAAATTGGGCCTTCCTTTCGCACATCTGCTGGCGTCAGGTTGATTACCACCTTACGCATTGGAAACTCAAATCCAGCATTCTTCAGCGCTGCCCGCACTCGCTCTCTAGACTCCTGCACAGCAGTATCAGGCAGGCCGACAATGACAACGCCCGGCAGTCCCCCCGAGAGATCGACTTCTACACCGACCTTTAGCGCATCGATCCCGATTAGCGAAGCACTCCAAATTCTTGAGAGCATGGCGTGTTCGTTCCTCATCATCAAGCGCCGTTGCTCTATCGTGCCCTAGCCGTTTGCTCGATCTGCATACTGAAACTTCTAGTTGCCAATCGGGTAACTATACGCTCAGCGTTCAAAAGTTTTTCTCTAGGTAGACATCAAACTAAGAGGCTAGACGGTAAATTGAGAAGGATGAACTCCGTTTTTACTAATTTTTTATCTGACTCGCTATGTTAAGTCTCTCCAGATCGCCAAAAACTTCTGTTGTTATCCGAGAGCAACAGATAGAAGACGACCGGATGCGAGATGTGGAGCTGTTGCTAGAAAGCCTTTTCCTCAGAGAGGAAGTGACGCTGCGGCTGATTATGGACTGTCTCTACGACGTGGGCTCGATCAATTTGGTAAATCGACGGGTGCGATCGCGCCCCTTAAACCGCATCATGAAACTGATCGCTCGCCACGCCAAGCCAGTATTTCGCCCATTCATGCTGCGCTGGAGTCGCAAAAACTGTCCTCATATGATTACAGAATGGCTTCATTCTCAAGTCAGATTCAGACCCAAAGAGGTCATTCTGCCAGATGTTTACGAGCCGGAAAAATAAGCCTTCCTTATCAGTAGCTGCCTGTCAGTCGCGCATGAGTAGGCGTGCTAGAGTTTGAGACGAACGATTGCGCTTTTGAAAATCGCTTTGCGCAAATGGCTAGAAGCCTGGCTTGACTGTCCATGAGAGAGAAATCTGACGTGAGTTCAACCAAGATATCGAACAAGATCCCGATTTTAGACCTGAAGCCACAGTATCAAGCGATCAAGTCAGAAATTCAATCTGCTATCGATGCGGTGCTTGACTCTGGCCAGTTCATCTTGGGACCGACTGTCGCAAAATTTGAATCTGATGTCGCTCGATATCTAGGCGTCAAGCATGCAATTGGTGTGAACTCAGGCACAGACGCTTTAATCATCGGGCTAAGAGCGCTGGGCATAGGGCCTGGTGATGAGGTGATTACCACTTCCTTTAGCTTTTTTGCAACTGCGGAGTCGATCAGTAGCGTCGGTGCTAAGCCGGTATTTATCGATATCAAAGCCAGTAGCTTCAATATCGATCCTGATCTGATCGAAGCGGCCATTACGCCCAAGACAAAGGCCATTATGCCGGTGCATCTGTATGGCAATCCGGCGGCGCTAACTCAGATAAAAGCCATCGCCGTAAAACACAATCTCAAGGTCATCGAAGACTGTGCTCAGTCATTTGGTGCAGTTTATAAAGGTAGCTGTAGTGGCTGTCAGCGTGCCTGTGACGAGGCCGTTCGTCAATTGCTGATAGGAAGACAGACCGGCAGTCTTGGCGACATCGGCGCATTCTCGTTTTTCCCGACCAAGAATTTAGGGGCCTATGGTGATGGTGGCCTGATTACGACCGACGATGACCAGCTAGCAGAGCTGGCGATGATGCTCAGAGTGCATGGCTCCAAGCAGAAATATTGTAATGAGATGCTGGGCTACAACTCGCGCCTAGATGCAATTCAAGCCGCTGTTCTACAGGTCAAGCTTAACTATATTGATCTGTGGAACCAGCAGCGCCGACAGGTTGCCAAGACCTACAGCCATCTGTTGGAGGGTGCTGCTGGAGTGATTGCACCAGAACTTACGGATGGCCATGTTTTTCATCAATATACGATTCGTGTTTTAGACGGAAAACGCGATTATGTTCAGCAGTCGCTAGCCGATGCGGGCATTGGCAGCATGGTCTACTATCCTTTCCCTCAAGATCGTTTGCCGATCTATGACGGGCAGTATCCGAGCAATCCAGTTAGTGATGAGCTGGGTAAACAGGTTTTGAGCCTGCCGATGTGGCCTGAGCTTTCTGCTGAGGTTAGTCAATTCGTTGTGAAGACGTTACGGGAAAGTTTGTAGTCTCTGTTTGCGCGAGTCACAGTTTAGGAAAAAGCTGTCGGATACCTGCATCAAGTCGTCGAAGAAAAGGGTGTGTGCTGATCGTTGTTCTCAGTATTAATTAGTAGTTCTGACAGAATCTATACGATTAATCGGTAAATTCCACCTTTCTACACCGTGTTCTTGCTGAGTAAGCTGAACTTATCAATTTCTCTTCTTCATTCTTATGCTCTTCAAAACGTCGGTTGATCGTTTGTTTTTGAGTATTTGTAGCATTGGCACGGTCTGTCTGTGTTCTGGGGTAGAAGCGGCTCGATCGGAAGCACTGTCTGCCAGTGTCATTTCTCTATCGCCCTTAGAATCCAGCCAGTTTGACGCTCAGCGCTCAGAAGTTGGGTTGGGTGCGATCGCAGATAACATCAACACGGGCGTCGAAGTCAATCGGCAGCTAGCAGAAGAAGCGGCGAAAGCAGGCACGCTCGATTTTGAGGATCTGCCGCTAATTGGCACCCTACTAGAAAACCAGGGTAAAGTCAGTATGGGTGGCGGTTTGCCGCTGTCCTTTAATGTGGGGAGCGTACTGGGCTCTTATGGCGTCGTGATGAACGCCGATTTTTGAAGAATTTCTGTGTCCTGGCGAGTCTATGTACCGATAAGATGGGTCTGCTCCAACAAAGACTGCTGACAAGCAGCGGAAAGCTGGCCCTATGCAAGAAGATACCCTCTTCGGTAAAATCATCCGCCGAGAAATTCCGGCTGACATCGTTTATGAAGACGACCAGTGCTTAGCGTTTCGAGATATTTCGCCTCAGGCACCGACCCATATTTTAGTCATTCCGAAGAAAGCAATTCCTAAGCTGTCAGAGGCCAAAGCAGAAGATAAGGCGTTGCTTGGCCACCTTTTATTCGTAGTGAGTGATATCGCCAGACAGCAGAAGCTAGAGAATGGCTATCGGGTGGTGATTAATACGGGCGAAGAAGCCGGACAGACCGTGTTCCATTTACATTTACATTTGCTGGGTGGACGAGGATTGGCCTGGCCACCTGGCTAAGTTTTGCTCGTTGACCTTCCGTTTTCAACGGTCAGTTTTGAACGAAAAGTAGGGGGTGCCAACTCTACTCGTCAATACGTTCTAGCTGCCAGAGAATTTGGTTCCCTTCGCGGCGGATTCGGGAGACGGTCCAGTTACGCCAGGCCCAATAGTCGCCTCGGCTGGTGACAGCGCTAGCATTGACATCCATCAAATCGGCAAGTTCGGCGCTGGTAATGAGATAGCCTTGCTTTGCCAGTTCGTCTGTGACCTGGAGCGTTTCTAATGTGTTTTTGATTCTGGTGATCCTAGAAGTTTCTGAGAGACCATTAGCGAGCTGCTTTTTGGCGGTGGCTGTGGCTGTCATGACACCTGGTTCTTCCTGAACGTTCTTCTCGTCAAATATTAGCGCTGGTTTGTGAGATGGATCACGTTCGGTGCCACTATTTTGATCGGGTGTACTAGTAGGCTCAATTTCTTGGTTTGACGTATTGGCTAACTCAGGGTCTGACTCGGAAAGGGGCACTGATTCCGAAGAGCTGGCTATTTTCTGATGCTGTTTCAGTGAAATTGGCTGAGCGTGCGAGTAGGCTCTGGCGATCGCATCGCAGCGTTCGTTACCAGGGTTGCCGGTATGACCTCGCACGTAGCGCCAGTCAACGCTGATTTGTTCGCCATTCAAGGTTTGGCTGAGCTGATCGAGCTGCTGCCAAAGGTCTTTGTTTAGGACAGCTTTGCCGGATGAGGTTTTCCAGCCTTTGCGCTTCCAGCCGTTGATCCATTTGGTGATGCCGTTTTTGAGATATTCGCTGTCGGTGTGAAGGATGACATCGCCGCTGTCGATCTCGGCTTCGGAAAGGAATTCTAGCGCGGCGATCGCGGCCTGCATTTCCATCCGATTGTTTGTGGTTTTGGCATCACGGCCACCGAGTTCATGCCTTTGGCCATCGGCGAATTCTATCAGTGTTCCCCAGCCGCCGGGTCCAGGATTGCCCGAACAAGCACCATCGGTGTAGATCTCTTTGACTTGAGGAGTGGGCATGTGAAACGGTCCTTTTGTTAACCAAACGGTAGCTTAGCGCGAATGTATTCTCGGCGCATTTGCGCGATCGCATCGATCGAAATCCCCTGCGGACATACCGACTGACACTCTCCATGATTCGAGCAGTCGCCAAAGCCTTCCGCCGTCATCTGCTGTGTCATTTTCACTACCCGCTGTTTGCGCTCCGGTTTCCCTTGAGCTAACAGAGCTAAGTGAGAAATTTTTGCCGCTGTAAACAAAGAGGCCGACGCATTCGGGCAGGCCGCCACGCAAGCGCCACAGCCAATACAGGTAGCATAGTCAAAGGCTCGATCCGCGTTGGGTTTGTTTACTAGGACTGCGTTAGCATCGGGTGCGGCACCAGTCTTGATAGAGACATAGCCGCCAGCCATAACGATTCGGTCAAAAGCCGATCTATCGACAACTAAGTCTTTAACGACTGGAAATGCAGTCGCTCGCCAGGGTTCTAGCGTCACCGTATCGCCGTCTGAAAAGTTGCGCATGTACAGTTGACAGACAGAAGTCCGCTGCTGGGGGCCGTGCGCCTGACCGTTGATCATCATGCCGCAGGAGCCGCAGATTCCTTCTCGGCAGTCGTGATCGAATTCGACTGGAACTTCTCCCTGTAGCGTTAGATGCTCGTTCAGCATATCCAGCACTTCCAGGAAGGACAGATCGGGCTGAATGTTTTTGACTGTATAGCTTTTGAAGCTGCCTTCGGATTGGGCGTCAGCCTGTCGCCAAACTTTTAGATTGATTTTCACAAGAGATCTATTCTTTAGAGAGCCTTTAGAGAGTAGCCGTTGCCTTTGACTGAATGACTGTTCACCCGTACGTAACCTTTGTATTCGATCGTATTTTTCACTGGCATCCTTCTATAAGAAAGATCTTTAATCCCACTGTCTATCAAAAACTTTAGATTGTCGAACTGCGACCACGACACTGAAAGCATAATTTGGCTAGTACAGTATATGTGAATCGGAAGGTCAGTCCAGTCTGTCCGCTGTCCCCCATCATGAGGAAATTCAGCAGTTTCAAAACGTTTAATGGTTTTTCCGCCAGTGACATGCAGGTATCACTGATCGCGCTAATCTTATCTTCGAGCATGGTGGAAGTTCCTTGCACGTAGCAACGCTGAGGCAACTGTTCTATCTCTATGCTGTTTTAGCTAAAAAAGAGCAGCCTGCGATCGCACAGTGTACTACTAGTCCGCAAACCACCGTTTGTAAGACACCTTTCGGAAGGCAAGGCGGTGAACGAGTTCTGCGCGTTTGAGGCGTCTCACAACTTGTTTTATTATCTATGTGTCATAACTCTATGGCTTGAACGAGTTTTGAGACGACATTATGAAAGTAGGCTACGCTCGGGTCTCTACTTTTGAGCAGGAGTTGGATTTGCAGATGGATGCGCTGGAAAAGGAGGGGTGCGATACTCCGTAGGAGTGGCCTTGCCATCGCATCTTTTGCGATCAGGGTGAGAGCGGAGCGAAGGCCCATCGCCCCGAAGACAGCTTCATGAGTACCTACTGAAGAGAAACCCGTTCCATTAGGCAAAACTCTACAATGAAAGGTAGACACGAGCGGGCAATTCAATGCAAATTACCCTGAACCTCCCAGACAGTTTGAGTCAGACCGAGAACTTTAGCCAAAGCGACTGGCTGAGGGAAATCGCCTTTGCCCTGTTTCAGCAAGAGCGAGTTTCCCTGAGCCGTGCTAGCAAGATTGCCGGAATCGAACTGATGGACTTTCAGAAGCTGCTGGCAGAGCGCGGTATCTGTGTTCACTACGATGTGGAAGACTTTGAGCAGGATGTTCAGCGCCTGCGTGAGCGGGGCTGGTTGTGATCATTGTTAGCGATACTTCCGCTCTTTCCAATTTGGCTGTGGTCGAGCATCTCTGGCTGCTAGAAGCTATCTACCAAACCGTCATTATTCCTGACGTGGTTGCTAGCGAACTTGCGGCAGCTAGCAACCCAGCTATTCCAGCTATCCTCAAACTGGATTGGGTTCAAACAAGACCGCTTTCTCAATCTCAACTGGCTAATCAACTGCAACAAGAGCGTGGGCTTGATGCCGGAGAAGCAAGTGCGATCGCGCTGGCGCTTGAGCTACAAGCCGATGATCTACTCATCGATGAAAGACTTGGACGACAAGAAGCTGTTCGATTAGGGATATCAATCATCGGCATCTTAGGCGTTCTGCTCATTGCTAAGCAAAGAAGCCTGATTCCTCAAGTTCAACCTGTTATGGATGCTCTGAGTAATCAAGCTGGCTTTCGTATTAGCTCTCAGCTCTATCAGCGTGTCTTAACACTTGCTAAAGAACTCTCATAGATTATCTCTCAAAACCTCTAAAAGCTTCTGAGAACGCTATTTTGAGACACGGAAAGAGACACGGTTTCCTTATGGCTCAAAAGGTCTGAGTTTTGATACTATCAAGAAGGTTTTTCCAATATTTTTGTTAGGACTACGAATGAAGAATACGTTATTGCTACTCGCTACGTGTTGCTAAGGATAAGAGAATAGCTCCTTTGATAACAACTTGCAACAAACCTATTTGTACGGCTGTGTGTAGCAACTAGAGCAAACACAAGTAATCCGCCCGGTGGTGTCAAGCCATCGTCTCATCAGCTATCACAATAGAGCGATTCTCAGCCATTTTTAGCATTGCCACTGACTGAGGCAAGACGACAGGCGATAGTAAGTTCAGTAAAGCTACTTAACTTTCCTAGCAGTGGTAATAATTCGATAATTGCTCGTATTAACAAAGAGCTAGCGGCAGATTTGCACTCTGCGGATCTGCTCAAGTCGAACCTGTCTATGACAAGATCTCTGAAACGGATTGCCAAGCAAGATCCTGACACAAAGGTACGCATCGGTAAGTAAACGGCACAGCGGCACGCCATGCTCACCGGACAATCTAAGTCGCTGTAAAAAATCAACTTCATGGTTTTGACTTATAATCCGTCAGGCTTAGCTATAACGGACTTTCAGATTCATGAGCTTATTAATTTACAAGCCCTAAGTATCTAAATTGTGTGCATTTGGAACATATGTATTCTTCATTAATGGGAAAACTAGCCTCGCAGGTTATTAATTTCAGATAGAAAGAATGCGAAAACTTCTTCAACAATCGGATGTAACGCTACAAGCTGCATCCGAATACTTCATAACAGGCCCAATCTCTGACTCAACCACCACAGGATTAACGCAAACTTCAACGGGTTCTCACAGCGATACCGACGGCTTGGAGCGACAGGTCATATCTACTGCACAGGGCATCATTCGCCCCTATGCCGACCATACCAATCCGCTACGCCACGCCGAGTGTCTAAGCGGCATGTTCTGGCTCAAAACTTTCCGCTCTTAGCATCGGCATTAGAGCAACTGAACACACTACTAACTAGAGGAATCAAAAGAAAGCGTTATGGCTACCTACAACAACATCGACACATTCGCAGAACTACAATCGGCAATCAACGCTGCCAACAGCAATAGCGAAGCGGATGTCATCACAATTACCGGCGACATCAAACTGACTGATCTTCTACCCATGATAGAAGAAAGCGACATGCTAACTATCGATGGCGGTGGCTTTACCATCAGCGGTGATGCTAACGGAAACGACATCAACGATACAGGCGATGTCCGACTGTTCTTTGTTCGCAAAGGTACAGTGACCTTCGACAGCTTGACCTTCTCTGGTGGCCGTGCCCAGGGAGGGTCTGGTGGTAGTGGTGGCGCAGGTATGGGGGGCGCGTTGTTTATTAATGAGGGTGAGGTGACTATTACCGATAGCCTATTCATGGGGAACCAAGCGATTGGCGGCTTCGGCGGCTTCTCTGGCGGCGATGGCGATGGCGGTGGTGGCGGCTTCTCTGGCGGCGATGGCGATGGCTTCGGCGGTGGTGGCGATGGCGGCGTTGGCGGCGTTGGCAATGGCGGCTTCGGCGGCGGTGGCGGCGATGGCGGCTTCGGCGGCGGTGGTGGTGGTGGTGGTGGCGACTACTTCTTCTTCGGCTTCTCTGGCGGTGATGGCGGCAAAGGCGGCTTTGGCGGCGGTGGCGGCGGCGGTGGTGGCGGCTTCGGCGAAGGCGGGAGCTTCGGCGAAGGCGGCTTTGGCGGCGGCAACGGCAGCGACGGCGGCAGCGATTACAGCGGCAGCGACGATGGCCTCTCACCCGGCAGAGGCGGTGGTGGTGGTGGCGGCGGCGGTCTTGGAGGAGCCATTTTTATTCGCAGTGGCTCCCTGAGCGTTACCCAGAGCAGCCTCACAAATAACGTAGCTACTGGCGGCGCTGGCGGTGAGGGTGCAAGCAACGGCCAGGGTCTTGGCGGTGCTATCTTTGCAATAAGTTCCACTCAAAACAGCAATAACAACAACCAGGGTATGCCTGAAAGCCTGCCTACTATCACTACCACAGCAGTCACCTTTTCCGGTAACGAAGCAAGTGATGCCAGTGATAACACAGCAGACAACGGCGGTGGTAACGACCAGAACAATAATGATGTTTTCGGCTCAATTACGGAAATAGTAGTAGATACTACAGCACCAACCGTTACTGCTATCAGTCGAAAATCACCAACAGCACAAAACACCAACGCTGATAGTGCGATCTTCGAGGTCTCTTTCAGCGAAGCAGTTAATGACATTTCGATTAACGATTTCACCTTGAAGACGACTGGAGCTATTGATGGCACTATCGCTTCAGTCTCTGCGACGACTAGCAACACTGTAGAAGTTACCGTTAACAATATTACTGGAGAAGGCACTCTAAGCCTGGATGTGCCTGCAACAGCTACGCTATTAGATGATGCTGGCAACGCACTCACTACGGCCTTTACAACAGGCGAAATTTACAACATAGACAACATAACAACTACGCCAACAATCAATGGTGATACAACATCAAACAACAGTAAACCTGCATTCTCAGGCACCGCCGAAGCCAATGCAACGGTAGAGGTTTTAGACGGCACAACCTCTCTAGGAACTACCAATGCTAACGTCAATGGCGAATGGTCATTCACACCTACCGCTAACCTTAGCGAAGGTAGTCACACCATCACTGCCAAAGCAACCGACTCTTTCGGTAATGCAAGCGTAGAGTCCGCTGCGCTTAACATCATTATTGATAGCATCGCGCCCACCGTAGCGCTGTCGAGTAGTTCGTCTGCATTTGTCAACGGCACTTTTGCAGTGATCGCCACCTTCAGTGAAGCAACGGCTAACTTCACAGGTACAGATGTCGTCATCGAGAACGGCACGCTAAGCAACTTCAGTGGCAGCGGCACCACCTATACCTTCGATATAACGCCAGCGAGCGACGGCACCGTCACAGTTGATGTCGCTAACGCCATCGCCACTGACGCAGCGGGTAACAACAACGCAGGAGCTACGCAATTCTCTAGAACATTCGACGGCACTGCGCCAACCGTAGTGCTTTCAAGTGATGCGGCTACCTCAGTCAACGGCACTTTTGCAGTGACCGCTACCTTCAGCGAAGCGACTGCTGACTTCATGGATACTGATATTGTGGTCGGGAACGGCACACTAAGCAACTTCAGCGGCAGCGGTACTACCTATACCTTCGATGTGATACCGACGGCTAACGGTACGGTGACCGTTGAGGTAAGTGCGGGGATGGCTACTGATGCAGCGGGCAACGGTAATCTTGTGGCTGCCCAACTCTCTCGCGAATTTGATGAAGCACTCCCTACTCTGCTCAGCATCGCTCGGCAAACGCCTGCTAAAGCAACCACCAATGCCGATAGTCTCGTCTTCCGTACGACCTTCGATGAAGCCGTACAAAATGTAGATGCAACAGACTTTGAGGTCTCGGGCACTAGCGGTACGCTTACTATCAATAAAGTTAGCGATACCACCTACGACCTAACCGTTTCTGGCGGCGACCTGACCAATCTGAAAGGTAGCGTCGGCATCAACCTAGCCGCCAGTCAGGACATCACTGACTTAGCAGGCAACACTTTGTCGAGTGCTGCACCCGCTGTCAATGAAACCTATGCAGTCGTGCAGACAGGTGAACTAGTTCCCACGACTAGCACTACCCTGGAAGTCAAAGTTATTGGCGACGCCAATACAATCACCTTATCCCTCGACCAGCTTCGGCTAAACGATATCAGCGAACTGCTCATCTTTACTACCGATGCTGCGGGCAACAACTTGACCCAAATCGAAAGCATCTCCCTGCTCAAGGGTGGCGAACTGCCCAGTGACTACAGTCCGTCCTTCTCTCTCAAGAGTAGCGATGTCACCACCGGCCAGCTCCTCCAGTTCCAATTAGTTAGCAATGGTGTTGCCCGCACCGCTACTGTTTCATCAACGACTCGCGAGCAAGTAAAGCTGACCTTCGATGACGGCACCATCTTGAATGCTAGCTTCGACAGCCGCACTGCCACGACCAACTTACTCGTAGGCGATGCCAACAGCATTGATCTCAGCGAGCAGACTGGCCCTGTGAATGTAGGCTTCAGCGTCTTTCGAGAAGCTAGCTTCAACAACACGGTCGGCCTGTACACTACAGACAGCGCCGACGGTAGCATCACTGACCCGATTACGAGTGCAGTCCTTAAGCCCGGTGATGCAGGCTATAAAGAAGCGGCGATCGCTCGTAAGCTAGACGTTCAACTGACCGGTACTAACGGTAAGCTCACTCAATTCACGAGTACGTTTGATGCGGGCAGTTTTCTTGGGCTGTACTTGGTCGCTGATGGCACCGATGCGGCCTCTGGTGATGTGTACTTTTCTCATGCGGGAGCCAATAGCAATGGCGCTGACCATGTGAAGCTACTGGGCAACAACACCTTCGGCTTTGAAGATATGGTAGGTCTCGGTGATGCTGACTTCAACGACGTTGTAGTCAAGTTCGAGGTGGCCTAAGACATCAGATCTAGGCGGGTTATTCGAGCATTGTGCGACTACCCCTAGCCTCTGTCCTTCTTCCTCTTTACTTTAAGGAGGGTAGGTGAAGAAGACAGGTGTAGCCATGCAGAAAGCAGGCTACACCTGCACAACGAGCTAAACCTTTGTGATGGTTAATAAGAGGGATCGGGTAGTAACGGACACTGTTGGCGAACTCTAAAGTAGTACGTATTAACCAGACCGAAAACCTTCGTTTTTGAGATCTTTCAGTTACTACTGATTAAAAAGCCGAAAATGCAGGTGCACTCTACCTTTGCGGACTCGCAGTGTGTTTTATAATTGATGGCTGCTATGAGTTTTAATACAGTTCTATCGTTCCGAAAATCTTCGTTCTTGAAGCAAGGGGGGTGCGAAATTGGTTCATTCATTCTGGTTGCCACTTGCGCAGCTATTCAGGCAGGATGATTAGATTTTTTTGTCTAGCTTCACGGTCTTGCTACTTTGTGGTCTGATTAGTCTATAAAAAAGAAGCAGCCTTCCAGTATCTCAGCAAGCCGTAGAGAATATAGTCATGGTTCAAGACTGGCTGATGACCTGAGTATCGTATACCAGACTTATGAGCTTGATAAAGCTAAACACGTTCTGTTTGGAAGAGTAGTCTACTTGTAAGAACGCTGCGTGAGCTTTACGTTTTCAAAGTCGAGTTCTTCTTCGACGAGCGTATGCGCCCGCTCATCTCCCTCATACTGCCAAGCGGAGACAGTTGAATATTGCTGATCTCTTCTTTGCGCTTCGCCCTCAGGGGTTTGATACTCTGTGCGAAAGTGACTGCCGCAGGATTCTTCTCTAGCTAGTGCGTCGCGGGCCATCAGCTCACCTAGCTCCATAAAGTCTGCAACTCGTCCGGCAAATTCAAGGTTTTTATTCAAGGTGTTGGCTTCGCCGGGAACCCGCAGATTTTGCCAGAATTCATGGCGGAGCGATCGCACTCCAGCAATCGTCTCTTCCAACCCTTTTCGACTCCGACTCATCCCCACCCCATTCCACAGCAGTTGGCCTAGCTCTCGGTGAAACGTCAGCACAGTTTTCTCGCCTTTGATACTTAATAGCTTCAGCGTCCTTGCTCTCGCCGACGCCTCCGCTTCTGCAAACGCATCCCCCGAAGTCTCGACTGGCTCTATAGAATTGGTCGCAATGTAGTGACTGAGCGTGTACGGAATGACAAAATAGCCGTCCGATAAACCTTGCATCAAAGCGCTCGCACCCAGACGATTCGCGCCGTGATCTGAGAAATTGGCTTCCCCAAGGACAAACAGGCCAGGAACGGTACTCATCAGGTGATAGTCCACCCACAGCCCGCCCATGGTGTAATGTACAGCGGGATAAATTCGCATGGGCACGTCGTAGGGATCTTCGCCGGTAATCCGCTGGTACATATCGAATAGGTTGCCGTAGCGAGCGGCGATCGCTTCTTTGCCTTGAGCGGCGATCGCATCACGAAAGTCCAAATACACCGCTAGACCTGTTGCCCCCACGCCGCGACCTTCATCGATCACCTGCTTGGCATTACGAGAAGCCACATCTCTAGGTACCAGATTGCCAAAGGTTGGATAGCGCGTTTCGAGGTAGTAGTCGCGATCGCCCTCCGGAATATCCTTCGCCGCCCGTTCATCCCCCGCTTGCTTCGGCACCCACACCCGACCATCATTACGCAAACTCTCACTCATCAGCGTCAGCTTCGACTGAAACTCACTCGCCACCGGAATGCAGGTCGGATGAATCTGTGTAAAGCAAGGATTGGCAAACAGCGCCCCTCTTTTATGCGCCCGCCAAGCCGCTGTCACATTAGAATTCTTGCCATTCGTCGACAGATAATACACATTGCTATAGCCCCCCGTAGCCAGCACCACCGCATCTCCGGCATACCGCTCAAACTCGCCAGTAAGCAGATTGCGCACCACAATCCCCCGCGCCTGTCCCTCGACCACGACTAGATCCAACAGCTCGCGCCGAGGAAACAGCGATATCCGCCCTGCCGCCACCTGTCGCATCATCGCGCCATAGGCACCGAGCAACAGCTGCTGTCCCGTCTGACCCCGCGCGTAAAAAGTCCGAGAAACCTGCGCTCCGCCAAAGGAGCGATTCGCTAACAGACCGCTATATTCCCGTGCGAACGGCACCCCTTGCGCCACACACTGGTCGATAATTTGATTGCTGATCTGCGCTAGCCGATAAACGTTGGCCTCACGCGAGCGATAGTCACCGCCCTTAATCGTGTCGTAGAACAGTCGCCAAACGCTGTCACCGTCATTAGGATAGTTTTTGGCTGCATTGATGCCGCCCTGCGCTGCGATACTGTGGGCCCGGCGTGGCGAGTCCTGAATGCAAAAGCTTTTGACCTGGTAGCCCTGCTCGGCTAAGGTTGCCGCTGCTGCTGCGCCTGCTAGCCCAGTCCCGACAACTAGAATGGTGTGTTTGGCTTTATTCGTCGGATTGACTAGCTGAGAATGGTCTTTGAAATGATTCCATTTCTCCGACAGTGGTCCTTCTGGGATACGGGCGTCTAATATCATTACAGCACTCCAAAGTAGATAGCGAGCGGTAGGCCGATGAACCCTAGTGCGATCGCACTCCCCAAAATGCCACTAGCCAAAACCACGCCCGGCTTCGTCGCCACACCCACAGACTGCAGCGCACTCCAAAGCCCATGACGCAAATGCAAACCCAGCAGACTCAAAATCACCACATAGCTAGCCGTATAAACCGGCTGCCGAAACGTTTCAAACACCAGCCGCGCCAGATCGCGATCCGTCGAACCGGGCAGCCTATACACCTGCCCAAACTTAAACGTTGCCAAGTGCCAAACTAGAAATAGAGCCAGCAGCCCCCCTGAAAAAATCATTGTTCTAGAAGACAGTGTCTGACGGCTAGGCGCACCTGCACTCTCATACTCGCTGTACTGCACCCGCCGGGCCTGCCGCTTGCCCACATAAATGCTGATACCAATCGCAGCATGTAGCGTCACCATCGCCAGCAGCCCAAACTCTATGAGATAGAGCAGCGGTCCCAAACTATCGATAGAGTGAGCCAGCTGGTTATAAGCTAATGGACTGAAAAATAGCGTTAGGTTTCCAAGCAGATGACCAACGACAAAGGTGACTAAGCCTAATCCGGTAACACCCGTTAGTATTTTTTTCCCTATGGGCGAGTAGTAAAGACTATCTAGGCGATCGTCGGACTGAGCGCTTTTGATCGGGATATTCTTTGTCTGTGTAAGCGCCATTGATTGACATCAAGAATCAGTTTGGGCCCATCATTTTAAACCGAATCCGCCTGGAGATGCGCTCGTGTAACAGCTCCAGGCGGATTGAGAAACTAGGTAACTTTTCGAGACGTTAGTTTTCGATAGTGACAGACTTGATTTTGTCGCCCTTTTCAATCGCATTGACTACATCCATATCTTCGGTCTTACCAAAGACGGTATGAATTCCATCCAAATGGCCCTGCGCTTCATGGCAAATGAAGAACTGACTGCCGCCTGTGTTCTTACCAGCATGAGCCATAGAAAGGCTACCAGCTTCATGCTTGTTAGAGTTGATTTCGCAGTCGATCTTGTATCCAGGGCCGCCAGTACCTGTGCCGTTGGGGCATCCCCCTTGAACCATAAAGTTGGGAATCACCCGATGAAAACTAAGATCGTCATAAAAGCCGTCTTTTGCCAGCTTCGTAAAGTTAGCAACGGTATTGGGAGCATCCTGATCAAACAGCTCAAGGTTGATGGTGCCTTTGTCTGTTTCCATAATTGCGCGGGTCATACGGTCGTCCTTTAGCAGAGGGTAGTCTCAGCTATTTTATAATGCGTCGCCTCTAGTATCGAGGGCGAATTTCGGGTGGAATACCGTCATTAGCTCGATTATCTTTAGTTTTGCACGTTTCAACTTTACCGAGTCTAACTCTGCGGGCTCCAGCGTTTTCTAACTTCAGCGATGCGTTTCTAACTCACGATCGTAGGCCGATTCAATCACGCTTAGGCGCGTCTCAAACTCTAGTGCCTGCAGTTCAGATCGTAGAATTTGCTCATCTTGGTAATATTCAATTTTCTCGGTTAGCTGCTGCTCGTAGTCAAGCCGTAGGCGATCGGTTGCCGTCCGTAGGCGAACTTCATGCTCATTTTCTAACCGTTGTAGCTGTTGCTGACTGTTTTGTAGTGCAATCAGCAGCTTATTGATTCGCTGCGTCAACAGCCAAAAAACGATCGCCGTCGCGAGAAAGCCTACAACCAATCCTACAAAGAGACCCAAAATCAAAGCGTCATGCCCCTCTACTAATCTGTTTACCAACCTTCGATCCAAAGCTCGAATAGTGTGGATTATGCCTTACTGTGGATGGCCGATGACAGGCATCGCAACATTTTTAGTTTGAAAATGCTGAGGCAATGTAACTAAAGCTAAGGCTCTTGACATATATAGATAAGGTATTCAGTAAGATAGAAGGGTAAGCAGCCCGTAAGGAAGGATAAGAACTTTTGAATGATCCCCTAAAAGCCATGGCCGAAAAGACAATCAGAGATACCCCAGAGTCGTCAGCCTCTATCGATGCCACGCCTGAGACGGAAATTTTGCCTAGCGTTGATAGCGACTTCAAGCAGCCTGTTGATGAAGAAGCTAAGGCTCTGGCGCTAGCGATCGCAGAAGCAGCCGACGATCGAAAGGCTGGTAACATCACCATTTTGCAAACGGGCGACATTTCCTATCTAGCTGATTATTTTGTGATTGTCACCGGCTTTTCTAATGTGCAGGTGCGGGCGATCGCAAACGCTATCGAAGGCGCAGTCGAAGACCATTGCAATCGGCAGCCGCTTCGCACCGAAGGCATGAGCGAAGGCCGCTGGGTGCTCAAAGACTATGGCGATGTGATTGTCCATATCTTCATGCCAAGCGATCGCGAGTACTACGATCTAGAAGCCTTTTGGGGACATGCCGAGCGAATCGAGTTTCAGCCAACTTCAGCCCTCAGCCATCAAACTAGACGTTAAATAAGATACTTTCAAAGGACCCTTCTATAAATCCGATGAACGGCGATATCAAAAAGAGTTCCATCAGTGCTCGCTGTCCAGTGCCGGTCGAACAAATTCCGATTAAGGAATACGAGAGCATGAGCGAATCCTGGTTCTATAGCTGGGGGGCTCGGGTGCTGCGGGGCTATCTATTGCCAATTATTCTTCTTTGGCTGTTGAGCTGGCTGGTCGCTGGGCCGATGGCGGCTGTAAGCTTTGTGCCTGACAAGCTGCCGCTTCGGTTTGTGATTAGCGCATCTTTGGGCGCGTTGATTTTGCCGGTGCTGGCACTGGTGCAGCTGTATATTGGCTGGAATCACGTGTGCGATCGTCTGTCACAGCAGTCCGTTTTCTATGAAGAATCCGGCTGGTACGATGGCCAGATGTGGGAAAAGCCAGAAGAGGTGTTTAATCGCGATCGCCTAATTGCCGACTATCAGGTCAAACCGATCCTGCTCCGCCTCCAGAAAACATTTGCCATTATCTGCGGCATCCTTGCCTTTAGCCTAGTGACCTGGCAGTTTATTTAGATGGCCAAGACCTACTGCTTGCCTATATCAATGCGCTGTATCGAGCGCAATCAATCGTCAGCTCATCTAAGCCAAACGTCTACCCACGGAACCTAGATCCTATGAATAGGACGAATCGTCATTCTTCCTCTCTGCTAACCGTTCAGCTCTTGAGGGAAGGTATTGTCGAATCCACTCACAAAGTCCACGCCGTCGCCTGCGATGCCCGTGGACGTGTCCTAGCCAGCGCTGGCGATCCAGAACTAGGCACTTTTATTCGCTCCTCGCTAAAACCCTTTCAAGCGATGTCTGTGACGGGCACCGGCACGCTGGACCACTTCAACTTGACCGATAAAGATCTGGCGATTATCTGTAGCTCGCACCATGGCACTATCGAGCAAACTCGTCAGGCTTTTAATATTCTCTGGCGCTGCGATGTCGATCCAGCCGCTTTGCAGTGTCCTGTTCCTGATGATAAGACCACGCCGCTAGCTCACAACTGCTCTGGCAAGCACGCTGGGATGCTAGCGGTATGCAGGCAAAAGGGATGGTCTTTGGATGGGTATATGCAGCGATCGCACCCCGTCCAAAAGCTAGTCGTCTCCCGCATCGCCGAACTGTTGGGCATGCCCGCCGACGAATTCATCTGCGCCCACGACAACTGCGGCGTTCCCACCTACCTAATGCAGCTCAGCCAGATGGCCACCCTCTTCGCCAAACTTACCTCCGGCGACAGCTTAGAAATGGAGCGCATCGTCCGCGCCATGACCCACTACCCCGAAATGATCGCAGGGCCAGAAGGCTTTGATACTCAGCTAATGCAGATCACAGAAGGGGAGTTAGTTAGCAAAGCAGGCGCAGAAGGCGTCCAGTGCATTGGCCGCGTCGGAGAAGGCATGGGCATCGCCATCAAAGCCGTAGACGGCTCCAAACGCGCAAAATACGCCACCGCCGTCTATTTACTCAAGCAGTTTGGCTGGATCACCCCTGACGTTTCCGAAACGCTCTCCGACAAATTTATGATGCCAGGGAAGTACACCCGTATAGAGGTCGTCGGTGAAATGTCCATGATTTAGACGGATTTAGACGGGTTGAGCCACTTGCCGAAAGGCTTCTACAGAATACTTTTCGAGAAAGTGTCACAATCCGGAAGTAACCCGCTATACTTGTTAGGCGCTCAAGAGGGCGTCTCTATCGCGGGGTAGAGCAGTCTGGTAGCTCGTCGGGCTCATAACCCGAAGGTCCATGGTTCAAATCCATGCCCCGCCACCAAATAGGTGCAAAAGCCCGATACTCAGCGAGTATCGGGCTTTTAGTTTTGGCTTCGATAATCGTCGGACTAAAACTAATCGGAGAACTATGGTGCGATCGCCTTATGAGACTTCCGACTTTGATTTTGCGATCGCGCACATCGACGAACTATCTGTCTTCTACATTTTCCCAGCAGCAGTGTTTGTCAGCTACGGCAGCGAAATCCATCTTGTCGAAGCCGAAAAGCGGCAGCGTAAACCTCGCTCAGCCACCTATCGAGAGCGATGGGATTTGATTGAAGCAGATCATCAAGCGTTGAAGGTTTGCACAAGCCAGCTAACAAGCGGACCTATAGCGAGCGCAGGTAAAAACGAGGCGACGTGAATTTTCCCTACTTCCAGCAAATTTAGCCCTAAGCCAAGCAGCATGATGCCGCCGATGCCAGTCACAAGTAAGATGCCCGGAGCCGTTGTTGGATCGGGAATCACTTGGCCTAATCCACTGGCCAACAGGGAAAGTCCGCCTTGATAAAAAATAATCGGCAATATTGAAAAGCCAACGCCGATGCCGTAAGTGCCAGTGAGCGCGATCGAAACTAGACCATCCATTGTGCTTTTGACCACCAGAATGGTGCTGTCTCCTAGCAGGCCGTTGTTCAAGCTGCCTAAAATTGCCATTGGTCCGATGCAAAATAGCAAACTAGAAGCGACAAAGCCTTCGGTGAAGCGACTGCCGCCTTTGAAGCGAGCCTTTAGCCAGTTTCCTAAATCCGTAAGTCGATTTTCTATCTGCCACCACTCGCCTAATAGTCCGCCAACAGCTAGCGATATCAGTGCCAGAATGACGCCTGCAATGCTGCCAACTTGGGCTTTTGACAGGTCTTGAGCCATAGAAATACCGATGAAGATAGTGGTGAGTCCCATTGCTTGAGTAATGACGACTCTCATTTTCTGCGATAGCTGGTTGCGTACTAGCAGACCGCTGCCGGTGCCGAGCAGCACTAGGGCAACGTTAATCCAGGTGCCGCTTGTCTTGGCCCAAAAGGTTAGCATTAAGAGATATGTGTGAGAATTGGTGTGCGATCGCCCAAAAGGAAAAAAGTCCGATGCCGTCAGTCAGTCTTATTCGCGCCGAGAGTTACGAAGTTGAAGCCTTGTCCGAGCGGCTAGAAGCGCTGCTCGCGCCGATGGGCGGGATGGCCCGGTATGTGAAGCAGGGCGATCGCGTCTTGCTAAAACCCAACATGCTCACCGGCTCGCGCCCGACCAAAGAATGTACGACCCGCCCTGAAATAGTGTACTGCGTTGCCAAGATGGTGCAGGCCGTTGGCGGCAAACCCTTTATCGGTGATAGCCCGGCATTTGGCAGCGCTCGCGGCGTCGCAGACGCCAACGGACTGCTGGAGTGGGCCAACAAAATTGACCTGCCCGTCGTAGAAATGCACGGCAAACGCTACCCCATCGAAAATCAGGACTTTGGTAACTTCCTACTTTCCAAAGAAGCAATGGAAGCCGATGTGGTGATCAACTTACCCAAGGTAAAGTCTCACGTTCAGCTAACAGTTACTCTCGGCGTCAAAAACCTGTTCGGCTGTGTCCCCGGCAAGATGAAAGCCTGGTGGCATATGGAAGCAGGCAAAGACCGTCAGCGATTTGGCACGATGCTAGTAGAAACAGCCAAAGCCATCTCGCCCCAGCTAACTATCATTGATGGCATTATCGGACACGAAGGCAATGGACCTAGCGGCGGCGAACCTAGAGAGCTAGGCATTCTCGGTGCCTCTGATAACGTGTTCGCGCTAGACCGAGCGATGATTGAAGTACTGGGCGTTGATCACAAACAGCTGCCGACCATTGTCGAATCGGTTCGTCTAGGGCTATGTCCAAAGCTATCGGAGATTGACTTTCCGCTGCATCGGCCTAGTGAAGTCAGAATTGACGGCTGGAAGCTACCTGACAAGATGATGCCCATTGATTTTGGTGCGCCTAGAGTCTTTCGCTCTACCTTCAAGCACCTGTACATCCGCTTCATTCGAGAGCCCCTATCAGCTTATGCCGGTCAGTAAGGATCAAGAATTAAATAACCTGCTGATCTCAAACTGGCCACCCTTCGACTACGCTCAGGGTTCGGTAACGGCAACTTACGATGGCTGAGCGTAGTCGAAGCCAAAGCCCACCGGTCCGCGAAAGCGGCTTTTATTAAATCCTCATTCCTAAGACAATCTCGGCGAACTGATTCCCGATGGTGGAATCGCGCTGGATAACAATCTGCTTGCCCACCAAAGAGATCTTTCGCAAACAACACCTTCTAACACAATAGGGAAGTCCAAACGGTTTCCCCTCAAAGCATATGACGGCTATCCAAAACGAAATCTCAACTCAAGTCCCTGAGAGTCCCTCTCAGCTGCTCGCGGGTGGACCAGACCCAGATCACTTTGATTGGGCTGAAGCTTGGTATCCCATCAACTATGTAAAGTACTTAGACAAAACTAAACCGATCCGCTTCACTATACTCGAACAGGATGTGGTGATCTGGTGGGAACCAAAGTCGCAGCTCTGGCGCGTCTTTGCTGACCAGTGCCCTCATCGCCTTGTCCCCTTGTCAGAAGGACGTATCAATGAATCCGGACTGCTCGAATGTCCTTATCATGGCTGGGCCTTTGCCGGGAGTGGCGCTTGTGAGTACATTCCTCAACAATCGCTCGAAGGGGAAGCTCATCTATCCAATCGAGCCTGTGTCGATTCTCTGCCTACCAAGGTTTGCCAAGGCCTTCTCTTTGTCTATCCCGGTAAGCCAGAGAATGCTGGACACGTGAAAGTTCCTGCGATCGATGCATTGGAAGCAGAACCGGAAGGTTGGGTAATACTCGACACCTTTCGTGACCTACCCTACGACGCTCTGACTCTGTTAGAGAATGTCTTGGATGTCAGCCACATTCCCTATACGCATCATAAGACAGTCAGCAAACGAGAAAACGCTGCGCCGATGCAGATGAATATAGTGGCCTCAGATAAGCAAGGCTTCCAGGGAATTTGGCCGGAAGGACCGCGTAAAGGCAAACTAGGAACTCAACACACGACCTTTGTGGCACCCTCGTTGATGTACCACGATTTGACCTCAAAGCAGTTTGGCCGAACGTTGACGGTGGTATACGCCACGCCCATTCGCAAAGGAGAATGCCGAGTGATTGCTCGGTTTCCCTTCAAGTTTTCTTCAAAGCTACCGAGCTTTTTTATCAAACTTACTCCGCGCTGGTATAGCCATATCAACAACAATCGAGTGTTAGAGGATGACCAAATCTTTTTGCATATTCAGGAGAGATTGTTAGAGAAAGGCAGCGCTGGCAAAACCTCTTTGGAGGAGCGCCCCTATGCGCAAACCTGCTATCTACCGACCCAAGCTGACTGCTATGTGGTTGCTTTCCGCAAGTGGGTTAGTGAGTTTACAGCCGATCCATTCCCTAGCCAGAGTCTGCCTCCACAGCGATCAACGGAGGCGCTGATGGATCGCTATCACTCACACACCCAACATTGCAGCAGCTGCTCTGTAGCGCTTCGGCGCATTGGAAAAATTCGGAAAGTTGCCCTGGTATCGAGCGTCATCTCTCTATCGATTTTGCCGCTGACGATGATCGCTTCTAGACCGATTCCTCTATCAATTAGTGCTTTTCTAGCCGCGATTCCTGTTGCCGCTGTAGTTCTGTGGCTGTGGCTAGGCGACCTAGAGCAGAAGTTCTACCAGGGCACGATAACGCCGCCTCGAAATTTGCCCGATTGAAGTAGTCAATTCGGGGTTAAGAACCTATAGCCAGCGTTGGATGTATGCTTCGAGAGAAGGCTGCGTCCACGTAAAAATCTATCCAACACTGGTCATACATCCTCGGTTTTTTGGTACAGGTACTCGTACTCCATAAAGGATTCTAAAAGGGAAAGCCGTAGAGAAAAGTCGACGCTTTCTCTACGGCTTTCGTATAGCTAAAGTACGGTCAGAAATGAAGCTTCTTAACCTTTTAGTCTGGGATTTGTCTCTTTTGCCATGCTCTTGAATGGCGATAGGCTAGGACCAGGACGACGGCGACGAGAGCGACTAGGTGTCATCAGGTAATCAGTAGAGAAGGTTTTGATTTCCTCCATGACGTTGCCATCATTGTCGGTTTGCTTTTTCGGCTCGGTGGCTGCGATCGCATTAGCAATCAAATCCTCAACCGAAGGTCCAGACGGCGGCGCTGCTTGAACAGGCGCTTCAGGCGCTTCAGCCGCAGCATCGTTGGCAGCCTCTTTGCCTTTCGCCACAGTTTTAGCTGCTTTCTTCTTCCCTTTAGCTACTGCCTCATCTGTAGCCTCAGCGGTTTTCTTCGCCTTATCGGCTACTTCATCCGCTGCTGTCTTCGCCTTATCTTTGGCCTCATCCGCAGTATCAGAAACTAGATCTTGAGCCTTTTCTGCAATATCTATAGTCGCTTCTTTGGCGCTTTCTACAGCAGATTGAGCAGCCCTAGTAGCAGAAGCCGCAGACCCTTTGATACCTTTTGCTACTTCTTCGGCAGCGTCATCGAGTTCTAGAAAATATTTTTCTTTGCCAATCCCTAGAGTTTTACCAATTGTCTCGAATATTCCACCAATCATGGCAACTTCACCAGTTACGTCTTGAAAATCTCTTAGCTCAGCCACAAAGCTAGAAATCACTTCCAATCACTTTGAGGCCTTCATAATTATCGATTTTGGATGATGATGAGCGCAAGACAGCGTTACGTCTATTTACAAAACTTCTCGAAAAGGCTCAGAATTGCTACGTCCTTTGGCACGCATTAGGGAAAATCGATGTTCTAAAAGCGATCAAAAAAGGATGCCTGAAATAGATTTTCAGACATCCTTAGAATTGTGAAACCAGCCAGTGCCGTTCAGCTAGGCAGCTTGATTCAATCAGCTTGAACTAGTCAGCCGCAGAAATCAACTCGCGAGTCTCTGTTTTGGAAGAGCTGACGACAATCTTGCCATCTTCGCCAACATCGACTACAGCCGTATCGCCATCTCGGATACTTCCAGACAGAATCTCTTCTGCCAGACTGTCTTCTAGCAAGCGCATGATTGCTCGACGCAGAGGACGCGCTCCATAGCTGGGATTGTAGCCCTCTTCCACCAGTCTTTCCTTGAACTTTTCGGTCACTTCTAGGGTGATGCCCTGTTCTTCTAAGCGACCGAACACCTCCTTGAGTAAGATGACGGAGATTTCCTTGACTTCGTCTTTGGTGAGCTGACGGAAGACGATGATCTCATCCAACCGGTTCAAGAACTCAGGACGGAAGTACTGCTTCAGCTCTTCGTTGACCAGAGAGCGGATGCGGTTGTACTGAGACTCGGCCTGATCAGCTTCAAGCTCGAAGCCTAGACCGCCACCACCTTTTTCGATGACTTTGGAGCCGATGTTGCTAGTCAAGATCAGCAGCGTATTCTTGAAGTCTACTGTGCGGCCCTTGGCGTCAGTCAGGCGACCGTCTTCCAAGATTTGCAGCAGCATGTTGAATACGTCTGGGTGCGCTTTCTCGATCTCATCAAAGAGTACGACGGTGTACGGGCGACGACGAACGGCTTCTGTCAGCTGACCGCCTTCGTTGTAGCCGACGTAGCCAGGGGGCGAACCGATTAGCTTGGAAACGGTGTGGCGCTCCATAAATTCGGACATGTCGAGGCGAATCATCGCTTCTTCTGCACCGAAGAAATAGGTGGCCAGCGATTTGGCTAGCTCGGTCTTACCCACACCCGTCGGTCCAGAGAAGACAAAGCTAGCGATCGGACGGTTGGGGCTCTTGAGGCCGACGCGGGCTCTACGAATAGCGCGAGAAATGGCTCTGACGGCTTCGTCTTGACCAATCAAACGCTGGTGTAGAACGTCTTCCATATGCAGCAGCTTTTCAGATTCGCTCTCGGTTAGCTTATTAACCGGAACGCCTGTCCAGGAAGCCACAATGTGGGCGATGTCCTCTTCGGTGACGTTGGGGGATTCTGTCTTTGTATCCTCCGCGTCTTCTGCCTTCTTGGTTTGGGCAATGGTGCGAATTTCGGATTTGATTTCCATTTCGCGATCGCGCAATTCCCCGGCCTTATCAAAGTCCTGAGAGCGAACCGCATTGTCCTTGTCCTTTAGCACCTGACGCAGCTCTTTGTCCAATTCCTTCGCCGCTGGTGGCAGCTGAGAATTCAACAGTCGAACGCGAGAACCAGCTTCATCGATCAAGTCAATTGCTTTATCTGGTAAGAATCGATCAGAGATGTAGCGATCAGAGAGCTTGGCAGCCGCATCTAACGCTTCGTCTAAAATCTTCAGCTTGTGATGCTGCTCATATCGATCGCGCAATCCGTGCAAGATTTCAATGGTCTCATCGACGCTAGGTTCACCTACCATCACTGGCTGGAAGCGACGCTCTAGCGCGGCATCTCGCTCGATATGCTTGCGATACTCGTCCAGTGTGGTAGCACCAATACACTGCAGCTCACCTCTAGCTAGAGCTGGCTTGAGAATGTTGGCCGCATCGATTGCGCCTTCGGCAGCACCTGCACCAATTAGGGTATGCACCTCATCGATCACTAGAATCACATTCGCGGCGGCGCGAATCTCTTCCATGATTTTTTTGAGTCTTTCTTCAAATTCGCCTCGGTACTTAGTACCGGCCACGAGTAAGCCGATATCGAGGGTGACGACGCGCTTGTCTTCCAGGATGTCTGGAATGTCATTGTTACCAATGCGCTGGGCGAGTCCTTCTGCGATCGCAGTTTTACCCACGCCCGGCTCACCGATTAATACCGGATTATTCTTAGTTCTGCGTCCCAAAATTTGGATGACGCGCTCAATTTCTTTCTGACGGCCCACAACCGGATCGAGCTTGCCATCGGCAGCCATCTGAGTCAGGTTTGAGCCAAACTCATCGAGCGTCGGGGTTTTAGTTCTGCCTTGGCTACCGCTTCCACCAGAAACTTCAGCGGTTTCGCCTAGCATACGAATGACCTGAGTGCGAACCTTAGAAAGGTCAACGCCAAGGTTTTCTAAGACGCGGGCGGCAACCCCTTCACCTTCTCGGATTAGTCCAAGCAGTAGATGCTCTGTCCCAATGTAGTTGTGACCTAGCTGTCTAGCCTCCTCAAGCGATAGCTCAAGGACACGTTTTGCTCTGGGTGTAAACGGGATTTCGACAGCGACAAATCCAGAGCCACGGCCAATAATTTTTTCGACTTCAATGCGAGCGTCTTTGAGATTAACCCCCATGGATTTAAGAACTTTCGCGGCGACACCGGTGCCTTCTCCGATCAGTCCTAAAAGTATTTGCTCAGTACCCACAAAGTTGTGGCCGAGGCGACGGGCCTCTTCTTGAGCGAGCATGATGACCTTAATGGCCTTTTCTGTGAAGCGTTCAAACATGGCGGTTTTCCATCACCTGCGACGGGCTGGTTATGGAGATTCTAGCACAGCAAAAATTCGTAGAGACGGTGCGGTGTTCACTACTGGTCAAGGAAATTTGTAAGAAATCAGAGATTTTTGATCAAAGAAAAATAGAGATTTTCAATCATCGAACAACAGCAGCGGATTTTTGTTGAGAAAAGATGCGAAAGAAACAGAAATTATCTAATGTTTCTGCTAGCGATTTTTACAAAGATTAGTGAATCTATGCTAGGTGTGCTCGAATTTCATACTGATCTTTGTATTTCCGGATAGAAGTAGTAGTTTTGGGCTTTAGCAATCTGGGCAATCGACTGCGTCTGATAGTTCTTTAGCTGAGCTGAGAAGGTCTCGCTCTGTAGTCCAGTGCGCCATAGGATTCGAGCATTTTCTCCGTCGGCGTAGTATCGTTTGCGCTGCCCAGCTTCTTTGAAGTCAAATTTTTGGTAGAGCGATAGGGCCCGTTGATTGGATAGTCGCACTTCTAGGGTTGCTCGCGTTAGACCGCGATCGCGTCCTTTCTGTAGCAGCTGAGTAAGCAGCAGCAGGCCTAGCTTTTCTCCCTGATAGCAGGGCTCAATCGCCAGCGTTGTGATGTGGGCTTCTTCTAGAATGGCCCACAGACAGCCAATCCCTAGAAGCTCTAGTCCGGTATTATCTGCCGCGCTGTGAGTGTCAAAATGAGCATCAGAACAGGGTAGATAAGCTTTGGGATCGGTAGCAGCGACTGACTGACTAGCGTCGTGCTCGAGTCGGCGATCGATTAGATCCGCACTACCGGTTTTTACAAGGACTAATAAATCGCTATATTCACTCTCTAGCTCTCGTTCGTATCCCGATTTCGTCCATAGCCCGCCTAGACACCGCTCGTCTAGTGCAAGCACGGCTGGAATATCCGCAGCGATCAGAGGTAGACAGGCTAGAAAGGAAGAGGAAGCTGACATTCGCGATCGCGCCATATCCAAGTTCAAGCGCTGAGTAATACCAGAATATTCAGGTGCTAGGTGATAAAAGCAATATCGAAGCTATCGATACAGTACTTTTCAAAGCAATGTTTATCTACTTAGCTGCCAACTGTACACTGATTAGATAATCCTACTTTTTTTATCCTCCTCTCATGGTCTCCACTGTTTCAGCAGCCCCCACCCGTTCAAACCCCATAGCTTCTAGCCTGCAATATTTAGCAGATGTTTCTTCTGATACTTCTCCTAATCAGACTTTGCTGCCGCTGACGGCGGCAGTCAATGAGCAGGACCATCTGACGGTTGGTGGCTTGGATGTGGTATCGCTGATTGAAGAGTTTGGATCGCCGCTCTATATATTAGATGAGCAAACTTTGCGAACCGCCTGCCGCCAGTATAAGCGCTCTTTTGAACAGCATTATCCAGGTGAGTCGCTAATTGTATATGCGTCTAAGGCGTGGAACTGTTTGGCGGTGTGTGCGATCGCCACGCAAGAAGGCATCGCCATTGATGTCGTTTCTGGCGGAGAACTCAAAACAGCAACCGCCGCTGGTGCTACAGGTAAAATGCTGTACTTTCATGGCAACAATAAATCCACAGAAGAACTTGAGCTAGGGCTAGACGCCGACGCTCGCATCGTTGTCGACAATTGGCACGAACTCAAGCGCCTTGATCAGATCGCGAAAGCAGCGGGTAAAACAGCTACTATCCTGCTGCGTCTGACCCCAGGGATTGAGTGTCACACCCACGAATATATCCAGACTGGCCACATCGACAGCAAATTTGGCTTCGATCCAGATCAGCTAGAGGCGGTCTTTGAGTTCATTGCCAAAGAAACCGAAAATATTAACTGCATTGGTCTACATGCCCATATCGGCTCGCAGATTTTTGAGCTACAGCCGCACCATGACCTGGCCGAAGTGATGATGCGCTGGTTCCAAACTGCCAGCAAGTACGGCCTTGCTATTGAAGAAATTGATATTGGGGGTGGATTGGGCATTCGCTACACAGAATCTGACGATCCGCCAAGCATTGACGAGTGGGCAAAAACCGTTTGTAAGAGTATGGCCCTGGCCTGTAGCTCTAGCGGACTGCCTTATCCAAAGCTGCTGTGCGAACCCGGTCGCTCTCTGATTGGCTCAGCCTGCGTGACAGCCTACACAGTCGGGGGCCAAAAAACAGTCCCTGGCATTCGGACCTATGTCTCAGTCGACGGTGGTATGTCTGATAATCCCAGGCCGATTACCTATCAGTCGGTGTATCGCGTTCTAGCCGCTAGCAAGATGTCCGCCCCGCTCAGTGAAACAGTGACCCTAGCTGGAAAGCACTGTGAATCTGGCGATGTCGTCATTCATTCTGCCAGCTTGCCTCCGCTTGAATCGGGTGAAGTTGTCGTGGTTCCCGCTACAGGGGCTTACAACTACAGCATGTCGTCAAACTACAACCGCGTCCCTCGTCCGGCTGCTGTGATTGTCAATCAGGGCCAGGCTAATCTAATTTTGCGCCGGGAAACGTACGCGGATCTAATGAGTCACGATTGCCTGCCCGATGCGCTCAAACCTGTAGCACAGTAGTATACGAGGATTGAACAGCAATCAGATGAAATCGGTCTGAGCTCTTGTATATCAACTTTATTGATATTGTTTTAGTCTTTGTGCTGGTCTACACGGTACTGTCGGTGATTCGCGATCGCCGCACGATGTGGATGGTGCAAGGACTGATGCTTCTGATGGCAGCTACGCTACTCGGCAAGGTGCTAGGTCTTAGCGTGTTCAGTTTTCTGATGGACAAGATTTTGCTGGGGGCTTCTGTCTCGCTAGCGTTGATGCTAGTTGCCGACTTCCGGCGGCTGCTAGAGTCGATTGGTAAAGGAGAAGTTGCCCAGCTCTTTGTCGGGCAAGAAAGCCACTTATCCACGGCGAACAGCGTGATCGATGAGCTGGTAGAAGCGGTAAAAGGTCTTTCCCAGAACCGAACGGGCGCACTGATGATCTTAGAAACCGATGAGCCCATCGAAGAAAGCGACTTTTCGGTACCAGGCGTCAGGATCAATGCAGAACTTTCTAGAGAGCTACTGCAGACTATTTTTCAGACAACTACTCTGCTGCACGATGGGGCCGTTTTAATTCGCGGCTCGCGGATACTAGCAGCGGGTGTGATTCTGCCGATTTCTGAACAGAATGCCTCTAGACAGTTAGGCACCCGACACCGGGCAGCAATGGGCATTACAGAGCGGGTAGAACAGTGTCTGTGTGTCGTGGTTTCTGAGGAAACTGGCTCAATTTCGGTCGCTGAAAAAGGCGTGCTGAACCGGCCTCTGACCAGCAGTAAATTGAAAGAATTGCTGATGGATAAGTTTTCGCCATCGGGGGATGCGGATACGGTCGCACCACAGCTTCGCAGCCTAGGACGACGGCTGAGTCTCAAAGGCATCAGGTTTTTGAATTCCTTTAAGCGCAGGTTCAGGCGAAAATTACCTAGCACCACCCCTCAGGAAAAGAAATGACGGCTAAAGCCATAGACTCCTCACGACTGCCCGCAGACTTAGCGCAGGGACGGATGCCTACTCATGTGGCGGTGATTATGGATGGCAATGGTCGCTGGGCAAAAAGCCGGGGGCTCCCGAGAATCATGGGGCATCGTAAGGGCGTAGATACGCTGAAGAAATTGCTGCGCTGCTGCCGAGATTGGGGAATAGAGGCGCTGACGGCCTATGCCTTTTCGACAGAGAATTGGGGACGACCTACTAAGGAAGTCGACTTTTTGATGACGCTGTTTGAGCGGGTGCTGCGTCAAGAGCTGAAGGAAATGATGGACGAAAATGTCCGCATTGAGTTTGTGGGTGATTTGCTAGCGCTGCCTGAAACGCTGCAAAAGGAGATCGACCGAGCGGTAACGTTAACCAAACCGAATCAGGGTATTCGCTTTTCGGTAGCGACAAACTACGGCGGGCGTCAGGAGATTTTGCAGGCTTGCCGAGCGATCGCAACCGAGGTAAAACAAGGTCGCCTCGATCTAGAAGATATCGATGAGTCGCTCTTTAGCCGTCACCTGTACACCTCTGATATCAGCGACCCTGACCTGTTGATTCGGACCAGTGGCGAGATGCGTATTAGCAACTTCTTGCTCTGGCAGCTGGCCTACTCGGAGTTCTACGTGACTGATACGCTGTGGCCCGATTTTGACACATCCGAATTTCATCAGGCTATGAAAGCGTTCCAACAGCGCGATCGCCGATTTGGCAAAGTCAACTAGCGCTTGTCTAGCAAGCAAGCCTTTATCACCCTCGCTGAGTGCGCAGCAAAAAATACACAGTGTCGAGCAGACCAACAGGCTATGCCATTTCCATCCAGTCAAAGATTCTTTCTAACTGCTGTAGGTTCAGCACGCCTTGCTGCCAAAGCACCATCGGTAGCGGCGCAGCATCTTGTTTACATTGCTGTAGTGCCTGCTTGATAGAGGTAGCGGGAATGGAGAGTTCTTCTTGTAAGAACAGAACTAATTTTGTGTAATCTCTTGACATCATGGATGGGTAGAAGCTGGTTGCTTGGAGTTTATCAAGTCCTTTTCCTTGATCCCTAAGCTTAGGTTAAGAAAAAGGGTTTTTATTTAGTTCAGTAATCCTACGGTAGAAAGAACAGAAAAGACCTCTTTCTATAGCATGGCTTAAGCCTTTCTTTAGAATTGGACACTTGGGTACAGCAAAGTGCATCGCGCATCTGCTCTGTTTTAAATAGGGTGGTAGCGATTGAGGATGCCGAAAGCAAGCCGCTAGAGGCGGTATCTCGTGGTGTACAGCAAAGCGCGCAAAGCTATAGGTGAATCAAGCTGTCAGAGTAACCCTGTTCATGCCGACTTCTGGATACTTTACCCAATTTGCCGCTAAAGACTATATCCTGGCAAAGCTTCAATGGTGACTTCATCACCTATTTCCAGTCCAATCTCTGCAGCTCGCCCGCTGCGAAGCTCTAATACCTGATCGATAATCTGGTTTTCTGGTCCATAGGAAGGGCAGGGCAAGGTGGGACAAGGTGGGACCGCTGGCGCGATCGCAACCACCTTCCCCGCTCGCAAGAACACCATATCAAGCGCTACCGGCACATCCTTCATCCAAAAGCTCACCCGTTTGGGCGGGCTGAAAGGAAACAGCATTCCTCTGTTATCCGGCAAAGCCGATCGAAACATCAGGCCCAAAGACTGCTCTGCCGAAGTTTTCGCAACTTCTATATCAAAAGTTTCACCCCGCATCTGAGCGACCGCGCTGACCGGCAGCAGTTGTCCTGGACCGTTGAGCGTGATCGCCGAGTTCTGTGAGTTCGTCGTCTCATCAACTGTTTCGCTAGTGGTCCCATCTACGTCTAGATTGGCGGGCATCGTGCAGCCTATCAGCGTCGCTTGGCACAAGAGCAACAGGGTGAAGAGCACAGCCATTCGGGTAGTCAGAGGATTTCTATCTTTTCTGTACATGTCGATCGGCTCCACTGAAGAATGATTACTTAGGTTTCTCGCAGAACATAGCCTACGCCACGCACTGTTTGGATGAGGCGTTTCTCATTTTCCCCGTCGATCTTGAGGCGCAGATAGCGAATGTAAACCTCAATGACATTTGATTCGCCGATGAAGTCATAGCCCCAGACGCTCTCTAGAATCTGCTTGCGGGTTAGCACCTCGCGCGGATGCTCCATCAAGTATTTCAATAGCTCAAACTCTTTCATGGTCAGCTCTATCAGGCGGTTGCCGCGAATGACCTGACGCTGGCTGACATCTAGTACCATATCGGCAAATCTGAGCTGTTCGCTGCTAGCTGCTTGTGGCTTCAGATAAGCGTTGACTAAGGTGATAAAGTCATCGGTGCGATAGGGTGCAAGAAAGTAGTCGTCAGCGCCTGATTCTAGGCAGGCAATGCGATCGCTCAGCTCGTCGTGCGTCATCATCAGCAAAATCGGTACGCGATTTTTTTCATCGCGCAGCTGACGACATAGGTCCAGCCCAGACTCATCTTTTAGTCGTCTGGCAACCACAATCAGCGCTGGCATCGCTGTTTGCGCCTGAGACAATCCCGCTCTTAGGCTGTAGACCTCGATGGGCACATAGCCTGCTTCGTGCAAATCCACACCGATTCTATGCGCTAGGCTTTCGTCGCTTTCTAGCACCAGTACGGTCGGTGAATGGGGCATAGGTGCCGAAGAATCTAGCGGTAAGTTGCGCAGAGTGGGAGGCAGGCTCATAGCAAAAAGGGAGGTTGCGTCTGGGACTTGCGCTCAGGGTAGCTCTACTGAAGTTGGCTTTGCAATGTGAGGTAGTCCCCAGCCCAACTTTTCTCTGAGCACGCGGAAGAATTCGGGCGGCCTGAGTCGGATAAATCTGGCGGTGTAGGGCGATCGCACCAAAGTCACCCTGTCGGTAGGACCCACATAGCAGCCCGCATTGCCATCGACCACCATCACCAGCGTCTCTGGATTCGCCGATGTGATCGTTACTGGCTCATGGTCTGGAAACACCAATCCACGAGAAGCTAGCGAGTGAGGGCAAATCGGAATTAGCTGTAAGACAGACACCCCTGGCGCAATCACAGGCCCGCCCGCAGACAGTGAATAAGCTGTAGAACCTGTCGGCGTAGAAATGATAATGCCATCTGCTGCTACATCAACCGGCGCATGATGACCCACCTGCACCTCAAAATGGCACATACTCGTCAGCGGCTGACGCTGCATCACCATCTCATTCAGGCATAGGACCTCCCAGCTCAGATGCCCTCGGTTGTACAGATTTACCAGCACCATTGCCCGTTCTTCTAAATGGCAGTTGCCCGCAATTATCTGATCAACCGCATCATCAAGCTGGTTGAGATAGATCTCAGTCAGAAATCCCATATGGCCCGTATTCACAGCCAACAGAGGGATACCTTTAGGCGCGACCTGACGAAATGCCGCTAGCACCGTGCCATCCCCGCCAAATACCACAGCAAAATCCATCTCCTGATCAAAGCCTACTGGAACTAGGCTTTCGACGGGCGTATGACAAACTGGCTTGCCTGGGTGAGAATAGCCCAGAATACCGGCAACGCCAGTAGCTAGACAGACTTCGTAGTCGCGTTCTTTCAAGCGCCGAGCGAGCTGCTCAGCGGCTGTCGCAGCTACCGGCTTTATGTCGTTGTAGATAATGCCAACCTTAGGCACGATAGATTCACAAAGAGGGCGAAGGGGCTAGCTTATAGGCTACCGTCTTTGGCGATCTCTTGAATAGAGAGAATGTAGATATCGCTGCTCAAGCTAGCTGTGAGTCTTGATCTTCAGACAGTCTTTAGACTGAGTACAAATACCCGACCAAAGAAGCACTGTAGTATTTAGAAAAAGCCCCAGATCAAAAGACGACTGGGTTTTTGCCGTACGAGAGGATTGCTGAGCCGCGTGAGTTCGAGTCAACATCTACCTGCTACCACCGCCTATGTAAGAATCACTCATCAGTCTTGGCAAAACGGCAGGATTGAGGGGGAAGTGAGCGCCAATGAATTTGAATGGCGCTTTCGATGGCGCTTTCGGATGGGTCAGCTGACGGTAGAGCCTGCTTTGGGCAGAGCGTTGATTCAAGAGCCCTTGGGCCGATTTCTAGAACAGTTTGACTATCAGCTGGAGCCAGGCGGGGACTATTCGTTTACGATTCGAGCAGAGCTATGATTCGAGCTTAGTCAACCCTATTAGTCAACTCTGCGCTAGTTCTGCCCTGACTGGTCAATCTGCGCCAGAGAGCCTGTTTAGATACCGCTCTACTAGCAAAATGGCGACGATGTCATCAATTGGCCGAGGAATGCTGCGCAGATTCTGAGGTAGGAGTTTGCTGACGCCTTTGGGGGGATACATTTCCCAGTAGCGATCGCGCGCCTCCAAAGAGCTATATCGCTCGTCTACAAGCATAATCCTGGGTGCATTTGGCAAATCGCTCAGCTGCTGCTTCCATTGCTTGGAGCTGGTCTGGTCGCCCATCACGATCGAAGAAATTGGATAGGTCTCCCGCAGGTTTTGAATCGCAACCGATACATTCGGCGACAAAATCACCTGGTGATAGTGTAGTGACTTATCTAGCCCCACTACTGCCAATCCGCACTTATCGCGTCCTGGATCAAACCCTAGAAGTGTTGGTGTTAGCAGTGTCGGCACGGGCAGTTTGGGAAAAGACACATCAAAGACACCCTGTATTAAGGATGCGCAAGCAACTCAACATAGCTTTTGTTATTTTGCATAGAACAGCTGCGTCGGCCAGAAGCCTGATAAAGCAACAAGCCGCACGACTAACAGAGTAAGGATGTATCCTACTAGCTGCGTCCTCAATAGCCTAGGCTAAAGGGACCTCAAAAAGAGTTCAAATCAAACGACTCAGTCAAAACAACAACTCTGTTCACTCTAGAGAAATTGACAATGTTTGAGACGTTGTGTGAAAAGAGATGATTTTTTTGCCATTCTTTGCTAAGAATACGACTTATTCAATGCTATTTTTGATGGTACATACGTACGCACTACTCAGTGCGCCGCCTGCGTGCATGTAAAAAGAGTCGAACTCTCCAATTTTAAATCCTTTGGCGGCACGACAGACGTTCCGCTACTGCCGGGATTTACAGTTATTTCTGGACCCAACGGTTCTGGAAAATCAAATATCTTAGATTCGCTTCTGTTCTGTTTAGGTCTAGCTAGCTCTCGCGGTATGCGAGCAGAACGCCTGCCCGATCTGGTGAACCAAAATCAGGCGAAACGTCGCTCGACAGTAGAAACTATTGTCACTGCAACCTTTGATATCAGCGATGTCGTAGACAAATTAATCAGTAACGAAGAAACCGAAGACAGCGCAATCGGTATCGAATCTGACACCGCTGGAGACTTTCAGCCACTGGAAGCGTCAGAAAACGGCTTAGCAAATGGGCTAGCGTCTGACGCTGTTGTTGATGATCGTACCGGTGTAAACGGCGCTGCCAAGAATGGACATAACGGCAACGGCAACGGTCAAGCTCCAGTTTTGCAGTCTTCACTGCCGACTTCGCAGGAGTGGAAAGTTACTCGGCGACTGCGGGTAACTGCGCAGGGAACCTATACCTCGAACTATTATATTGACGATGAACCCTGTACGCTAAATGATCTGCATGAGCAGTTGCAGCGCTTTCGGATCTATCCAGAAGGCTACAATGTGGTGCTGCAAGGCGACGTTACTAGCATCATTTCGATGAATGCTCGCGAGCGGCGAGAGATTATCGATGAAATGGCAGGCGTTGCTTCCTTTGATCGCAAAATCAATCAGGCCAAGTCAAAGCTAGATGTGGTCAAAGACCGCGAAGAGCGCTTTCGGATTGTCGAGACAGAGCTCATCGCTCAGCTAGAACGGTTGGACCAGGATCGGAAGAAGGCGGAGAAATATAAGCAAATCAAAGCCACGCTGCAAGAGAAGCAGCGGTGGGAAGGGGTGATGCAGTGGCGATCGCGCCAAAAGCAAGCCGAACAGCTCGCTAGCCAAATCACCAAAGGCCGCCAGGAAAGCGAAGCGACTGAGCAAAAAATTGCGGCTCTCACTGAAAAAATGGAAGCGACCGCTGCCGAGCTAGCGGTTCTAAATGCCCAGGTCAAAGCCTTGGGCGAAGAAGAATATCTGGCCCTACAGTCAAAGCTAGCTACGCAGGAAGCGGAGCTTCGACAGTTAGTTCGGCAAGAGGAAACGCTAGGCAACTCCACGCGGGAAATATCGGCTCAGCTAGCGTCGATTCAGACGGCAATCCAGACGCAAGAAGGCGAGCTGCTGACAGTTGGCCAGCAGTTGCGGCAGCTCACCGAGCAAGAGCTATCGCAGATTCAGGCGCATAGAGATGGCGCGATCGCCCAGCTAGAAGCCAAGCGCGAAGAAACCAATGCGATCGCCGGTAAATCCCAAGCCTGGGTACAGCAGCAAACCGACCTGCGCCGTCAGTTAGAAGCCTTGCTAGAACAGCTAGAGCCAGAGCGCTCAGAGCGAGTGCGACTACAAGAAAGAATTAGTCAACTAGAGACGCAGCGGGAAGGGCAGCGACAGACATTGACAGCGTTAGAGACAGAAACTACTGAAGAGGAAGAAGGGAGCCAGAGCCAGCCGTCTTCCAGTCAAGAGCGCATTCAGCAGTTAGCTCAGATGGTGGCCGATATTGAGACTGATTTACAAACGCAGACGCAGACGCTGAACCGGCTGCTGCAAGAGCAAAGAGAAAAGCAGCGGGAGCTAGACAAGCTAGAAGCGCAAGAGCAAGCAATCAAAGAATCGCAAGGGACGCAAGCGACTGAAGTTTTAAAACGCAGCGGCCTTCAGGGTCTATGCGGCATCGTAGCCGAGCTAGGTCAAGTAGAGGCAGCTTATCAGCTAGCGCTAGAGATTGCAGCGGGCGGACGGATGGGCTTTATGGTGGTCGAAGATGACCGGGTAGGGGCAAAAGCGATTGATTTGCTAAAGCAGCGCCGAGCTGGCCGGGCGACTTTTTTGCCCTTGAACAAGATTCGGGTGCCGAATTTCAAGCCGATAGATCAGTGGAATCGACCGGATGGTTTTGTGGACTATGCGGTTAATCTAATCAGCTGCGACGACAGGTACGCAGATGTATTTGCGTTTGTGTTCGGCTCTACGGTCGTATTTGAAACGCTCGCCGAAGCTCGCCGGAATATGGGTAAGTATCGGATCGTGACGCTAGGTGGTGAGGTTCTAGAGTCTAGCGGTGCGATGACTGGTGGGAGCTTGCGGCAGCGTGGGCGGCTGCATTTCGGCACGGTGGCAGCAGGAGAGTCGCAGGAGGCAGAGGCTTTGCGCGATCGCCTCACCGAAATCAACACCATCTTGATCCGCTGCGAGCAAAAGGTAAACCAGCTCACGCTCAAAGCAAAAGAAAAATCCCAAGAGCTCATAGAAGCCCGTCAGCAATATCGTGAGCACGAGCTAAAGGCCAACCAAGCGGCTAGTCAGCGCAGAGCCAACGCAGAGCGAGTCACTCAAGCTAGGACTCAGCTAGAAAGGGCTGAAAATGAATATGCGCAGGCGCAAGCACGGCTGAATGAACTAGAGCAAAGCCTTCCGCTTCAGGAGCAGGAACTCGCTGCGAAACGTCAGGAGCTAGCTGCTTTAGAAGGATCGCAGACCCACAGTGAATGGCAAGCTGCCCAGAGCACCGTCCGGATTCTGGAAACGCAGCTAAATGAACAGCAGCAAAGGCTAAGAACCGCTGAAAAGCAGCAGCAAGATTTGCTGGCGAACCAGCAGAGGTTGCAAGAGAAAGTGCAGGCAGGCAAAGAGCAGATTGCCGCGCTGCGTACTCAGCAGCAGGCTCAAATTAACCAGCAGTCGGAAATTGCTCAGCAGCAGCAGACCTTGCAAGAGACCATTGCTCAGACGAAAAGTGCGATCGCCATCCTAGACGACAAACTCAAACAAGAAAAAACCGCCCGCGACACCGTCGAACGCCGCTACAAAATCGAACAAAACGAACAGCAGCAAAACCACTGGCAGCTACAAAAGCTCCAAGAAACCCAAACCCAGCGTCAGCAGCAGCTCCACGACTTGCGTCAAACCATCGAACAGCAGGCGCTAGAACTCCCCGACCCCCTCCCCGAAATTCCCGAAGACCTCACCCTAGAAGCGCTAGACAAATCCCTCAAATCCTTGCAGCGCCGCCTAGAAGCCCTAGAGCCAGTCAATATGCTGGCCCTAGAAGAATATGAGCGGACCCTAGAGCGCCTAGAAGAACTCACCGCCAAACTCACCACCCTCGAAGAAGAGCGCACCGAACTCCTCATACGCATCGAAAACTTCACCACCCTTCGCAAACAAGCCTTCAAAGAAGCCTTTGACGCCGTCAACCTCAACTTCCAATCCATCTTCGCCGAACTCTCCGACGGCGATGGGCATCTTCAGCTAGACGACGCCGTCAACCCTTTCAACGGCGGTCTTACCCTCGTTGCCCATCCCAAAGGCAAGCAGGTTCGCCGTCTCGCCTCTATGTCCGGCGGCGAAAAATCCCTCACCGCCCTCAGCTTTATCTTCGCCCTACAGCGCTACCGGCCCTCGCCCTTCTATGCCTTCGACGAAGTCGACATGTTTCTAGACGGTGCCAACGTAGAGCGCCTGTCAAAAATGATCCAGCAGCAGGCCAAGCTCGCCCAATTCATTGTCGTCAGCCTCCGCCGCCCCATGATCGAATCCGCCGAACGCACCATCGGCGTCACCCAAGCTAGAGGCGCATACACTCAGGTTCTCGGCATTAACCTAGCCAAAGCAGCTACATAAAATCTGACTTCGACTGCGCTCAGTCAGCGGGCTGGCGTCAGATCGATCGACATAACCTAATACCCACCGTGGGCTGAGCGTAGTCGAAGTCCATTCGGCATTCCCTCCACGGCAAACGGAAACCAGTCAGATACAATAGACACCTAATAAGGTATAGTCCCTCAAGCTCCGCGCTGCCGTTTTGAGGCAATTTTTGAACAGTCATGACTTTTGAACAAAGCCGACTCCGCTCGGACATCGTAGGCACACAGGTAATCACTCGCAGCACAGGCCGTCGCCTTGGCGTTATTAGTCAGCTTTGGATTGACATGGATCGGCTAGAAGTTTTGGCTGTCGGTTTGCAAGAAAATGCTCTTTCAAAGGTGATCGCCAGTAATGAGAAGGTGATGCTGCTAAGCGATATTCGGCAGATGGGCGATGTGATTCTAGTGGACGATGACACGGTGCTAGATGGTGATATCAATGTGTCGCCCTTTAGCAGCATGGTCAATAGTGAGGTGATTACGGAATCGGGTGAAGTGTTAGGGCGGGTGCGCGGCTTTAAATTTGATGTGGTTACTGGCAAGCTAGAAACGGTTGTAGTGGCTTCGTTGGGCCTGCCGCAGATTCCCGATCAGGTCGTCAGTACGTACGAGCTGCCGGTTGAGGAAATTGTGAGTACAGGACCCGATCGGATAATCGTCTTTGAAGGCAGTGAAGAAAAGCTAGTACAGCTCAGCGTAGGCTTATTAGAACGATTGGGGCTAGCTAGTCCAGCCTGGGATAGAGGGCTCAGTGACGGCTATGTGATGCCAACTTCGGCGTCCAATCAGCTGCCTTCGGGTGTGCGGAATGAGGCCCGTAGGGAAGTGCAGCGCGATCGCACTATCGAAAGACCGACTGATCGGCAGATCGAAAGGCCGCGCGAGGAACAGCGTTGGCAAGAAGACTTTTCTCCTCAGCCAGAAAGGCAGCGAGAGAGGGAAAGAGAGCCGCAGCCGGAAACGCAAAGATCGCAGCAGAGACCCGCTCAGCCAGATATTGTAGATGTACCACCCGCAGACGTTGATATAACAGGAGACGTGTGGGATGAACCGGGAAAACCGGAAAAAGAAGAAGAGTTGATCGAAGCCAAGCCTCTAAATCTTCCAAAGAAAAAGGTCATGGAATATGAAGAGGAATCAGATTATTAAAGGACCAATCAGGTGAGTGCGAAGCAAGTAGAGATCAAACCTCTATCGGTGATGGGGCTACCCGTCCATCAAAGTCAGGACTACATCAGCTGGCTCAACCATCGAATTCAAGAAAACAAGGGCACGCACGTCATTACGCTCAACGCTGAGATGTGTATGCAGGCGCAGCAGGACCGAGCGCTCAGTCAATTTATAGAATCAGCCGACCTGGTTGTACCAGACGGGTCGGGAATCGAGCTCTACTTTCGGCTGCTAAGAGGGCAGGCGATTCATCGCTATCCAGGGATTGAACTGGCAGCCGATTTGCTACAGGGCCTAGATAGCCGCAAAAAAGTAGCTTTCTACGGAGGAAAGCCAGCGATTGTAGAAGAGGCGGCTGCGTACTGGCGATCGCAAAACTCTCAGCTAAACCTAGTCGTCGTTCAGCACGGCTACGTCAAAGGCGCAGAATTCGATAGCTTTCTAGAACAGCTAAAGCAGGCCCAGCCAGATCTGGTTTTTGTAGGGCTCGGGGTGCCTAGACAGGAGTTTTGGATTTCTGAATACCGGCACCTATGTCCCAATGCTGTTTGGATTGGGGTGGGCGGCAGCTACGATATCTGGTCCGGGAGCAAAGCTCGAGCCCCGCTACGGATGCGCAATCTTCACCTAGAGTGGCTGTATCGGCTGTATCAAGAGCCCTGGCGCTGGCGGCGAATGATGGCACTTCCCCAGTTTGCCTGGTCGTCTTTTTGGTACGGACGAACAAAACAGCGATCGTTAGAACAATGAGAAGAACGCTATGAAGCGACGTTGGTTTTTGGCTGGATTCGCCTTGTCCTTTGCCAATGCTGGCTGTAGACGGAGAGGTGTCAACGCTGGCAACAGTGAGTCAGTAGCTGTGCCAGCCGAAGCAGGAGCCGCGCTAAGTGACACTCAGGTCGGTAGAAACGACAAAACGCTGGTGATGGCTACTACACCCAACTATCCACCTTATGAGCAGATAGCCGATGGGCAGACGGCTAATGACCCGACAACAGACACAGCGCCCGATACGACACAAGACGCTCAGATAGCAGACCCAATAGAAGAGCCGCTAGAAGATGGTCTGAAAGATTCAACCATCGTCGGATTCGATATCGACCTAGCAAAGCTGATTGCAGATAGATTAGGCAGGCAGCTAGAAGTTGTTGACCTATCTTTCGACGCCCTGATACCCGCGTTAGTCGACAACAAAGTAGATATCGCCATGGCGGCGCTAGAACCTAACCGCAGCCGCAAGCAGCTAGTCGATTTTTCTAATATTTACTATCGCGCTCGGCACATGTTGGTCTCTGTTGGAGGCTATTTGCGATCGCGCGACCTCAGCTATCAGACTATCGGCGTCCGCAGCGGTAGCGTCCAGGCTCGCTTTGCCCAAAAGCTCACCAACGGCGAAATTCCTGGACTAAACATCGAAGCTTACGACAGCCTTGAACAGCTGTTTATCGCCCTAGACACAGGCGAAATCGAAGGCGCTATCGTCGAAGCCAACCTGGCTGGCGACTATTTATCTCGCTACCCTGACTTTGACGCCAATGTCATGGCTACAGAAGAGGCAACCGGTAGTGCGATCGCCCTAGCCAAGAACTCACCGTTGCGCCGAGACATCAACGCTGCCCTCTCTCAGATCAAAGCCAGTGGTGAAATGGATCAGCTCATCGCTCGCTGGTTCGACTGATTAGGCATCTGCCGTTTTCTAGGCGTTGTTATCAACAATTAATGATTTAAGGGGAACCTTAGCCTAGTGTGATCACCGCCTTTACCTTGTGAGTTCCCCCTTCATGACTTCGCTCCTCACTCCTCAGGCCAAGCGCCAGACCTCCCAGCTACCCCCCCTCCACCTATCACAAGCCCCGTCGCCGTCGCCGCACATCATTGCGCTGCGCCAGGTGAACAAAACCTATGAAAACGGCGCTCCGGCTCTAATCGATATCAACCTAAAGTTAAAAAAAGGCAGCTTCCTCTTTATCACCGGGCCTTCAGGCGCAGGCAAATCCACCCTGCTAAAGCTGCTCTACGGCCAGGAACGACCCACCGCAGGCCAAGTCCACATCAACGGTCAGGAAGTTAGTTCGCTCAAAGGCAATCAGCTAGCTATGCTTCGCCGTCGTATCGGCGTCATCTTTCAAGACTATAAGCTCATCCCGCTGCGCACCGTTGCCGAAAACGTCGCCTTCGCGCTTCATGCCCAGGGCTACTCTCGCAAAGAAATCGATCGCCGCCTGCCGCTGACGATCAAAATGGTTGGACTCCAAGGCAAAGAAGACCGTTTCCCCTCACAGCTCTCCGGTGGAGAGCAGCAAAGAGCTAGCATCGCTCGCGCTGTGGTCGGAACGCCGCCGCTGCTCCTAGCCGATGAACCTACTGGCAACCTCGATGAGGATAATGCTCGTCAGGTGTTCAATATTCTGCGCAGGCTGAACGGCATTGGCATTACGGTTGTAGTGACTACTCACAATGAATTGATGGTGCGATCGCTCAACTACCCCATCATCCAAATCCGCAACCACCGCCTGTACAACATCCGCTAACCAGCTACAGCCATTGAACTGATAGGTTGACAGCAGCTAGAATAACAGCTAACCCAAGCTGTCAAAACTTCTATGAACGCCTACAAAGTTGAAGGCATACTAACTAGAGACGGCATATTCATGCTTGAAGGACTCCCCTTCCGTCGTGGAGATGCTGTAGAAATAATCGTGTTACAGAAACCCCTAGAAACAACCTCGCCAGTAGCCACTCATTCCTTTCCTCTACAGGGTACCGTTCTACGCTACGACGACCCGTTAGAACCCGCCGTTGCTGAAGATGAATGGGACGTGCTGAATTAATTCGTCTGCAGTAGATAAACTGTAAGCAGAAGCCTGCTGCGGAAGGAGTCGGATGAAGCGTCACATATTAGAAGCAGAACTAGCACCAGATGGCACCGTGCTCCTGAAAGATCTACCCTTTGAGCCGGGTGATTCTGTTCAGATCACCGTCGTCAAGCAAGTTGACGATACAAAACCTTTCCTGTCGGACGACGCACCAGAGAACTGGCAAAACGCAAATCCCAGATATTGGATTAGAACAGCAGCAGAGCGCATCTCAGAGAAATTTAATCCTGAAAGAATCATTCTCTTCGGCTCCTATGCAAAAGGCACAGCGACTATTCACAGCGATATTGACTTACTCGTTATTTTCGACAAAGTAGAGGATAACCGGAAGCAACTGATCGCAATTAAAGACCTTCTAATAGACTGTCCTATCTCGGAAGATATTATTGTGGCATCTAAGGAAGAGGTAGAAAAATACATCCACTTCGCGAGTAGCGTCATCCGTTTTGCTATGCAAGAAGGAAAAGTCATTTATGAACGATCTTGACGATAATCGACTAGAAGAAATTTTGTGGTGGCTAACTCAGGCTCGTAACGATGTTTTCACTGCAGACGTATTGAAAAAACAAGCCACTCCTTTCACCAGCCAGGTTTGTTTCCACTCACAGCTTGCCGCAGAGAAGGCAATCAAGGCTGGCCTGCTGTTTACAGAAGGAGCGTTTCCGCTTATTCATGACCTCGTCAAGTTGAGACAGTTCCTACCGGAAGACTGGACTTCACTACCACCTAAAGCCGATCTAAAAGTTCTATCGCTTTGGTCAATCGACGGACGATATCCCAGCTTAAAGTCCGAACCATCTGTAGGTGAGGCTGAAGAAGCTTACCAGCAGGCCAAAGCGGTGATATCAGCAATAGAAAAGGAGCTGAGGAAAAGAGGGATATCTCTACAAAAATAAAAAGTATGGCAAACACAATCAACCTAGCTGACAAGTTCGCAAAGTTTTCTGACCACTGGTCGCCGAAGGTGGTCGCTGAGATGAACGACTATCAGCTCAAACTAGTGAAGTTTCAGGGCGATTTCGTGTGGCACGACCATCCTGATACGGATGAGGTATTTCTAGTTGTTCACGGTTCAATGGAGATTGAGTTTCGAGATCGAACGGTGACGGTTTCCGAAGGCGAACTATTTGTGATTCCGAAGGGAATAGAGCACTGCACTCGCGCGGAGAAAGAGTGCCAGGCAATGCTCATTGAGCCTCGCGGTGTAATCAATACAGGCAGTGCAGAGAGCAATCTAACCGCATCGAATGACGTTTGGGTGTAGCCTAGGCCAAAAACGCCTCATACCCTTGCCGAAACTTCTCCTTTCCATGTCTTTCTATAATGCTGCCGTGAGCCATAATTACCCGTTCAAAGTCCCACTTCAGCACTCTTTCAACAGATCGTCTTACCTTTTCTCTGTCCTGGGTGGCAATTTTTTCTAGTATTGAAGGACTCAGCTTTTTATAGCCGCCGCCCGTCTTTGCCGCCAGACGAGTCAGTAGCGAAAAACTTTCGTCAAAGTGAAATGCAGTATCTGTCACTATCAATGTGTGGGTACTCTTGTGAAAAAAGATGCACTCGTTGAGATTATCTATGCCTCCTGAGCCCAGCGTTTTGAAGCCCTCGAATAAGACGAAATCAAGGCAATTCCACAGCTCGCTTCGGCTCGCTTCAACGACTGTAGGCTCAATAACATAATCAATGGGCAGTTCAGGTCTTTTCTCTTCTAACCCTGGCGCAGCCCAAAAGTTCGCAGTTGGATAGCGCGCCTTGAAGTCAGATGCAAAGAAATAGTGATAGAGATTTGGCGCAATTATGTGTGCTACTGCACCTATCCGGTCGAGCTGTGCGACTAGCGCTTCTGTCAGTCGAATGGGCGAAACGACCCCTATCTCCTGATTCTGTAGTCGAATAACGGTCATTCTAGCCCCTATGCTGAGGCCAAAGTAGCGCATTGGTTGCTCGGCAACCCAGACATCTTGATCGACTTGTATAAGCATGGACATCAGCTTATTGAAATACGCTGAGCGGAATCACAATCAGCGTGTTTCCCTTTCGCTCTAAGACAAAGACTTCTTGATCCGGTCCGATAGAGGCTTGGCGATCTTCACATCGAGCCTGCCAAGAATTACCCTCATAAATGACTCTGCCTGTTTTCCCCGGCTGAATGGCAGTTGTCGTTCTAGCTTCTGTTGCCTGGCGCAAAGCTGGCGCTGTGGGATTGGGTACAAATCGCTTGAGTCCCCAAAAAATTAGCGCAGATAGCAGCATCCACAGCACTATCTGATAGTTCAAACCACGCACGACTAATGACAGCAGGGCTACGCCAAAAGCGCTAATCCCGAAGGCGGATTCCAAAAAGGCTGTCGGAATCAAAACTTCCATCAGGCAAAAGACGACGCCGATAGCTATCCATATTACTGCCGGATTCATATGCTTTATGCACTCAGTGTCAGTACCAAGTCTTGCTTTGAGGTGTCTTTTACATCCTAGTTCAGGAGCTCAGCGTACGTGTTTATTGAGAGGACACTCTATTAATTGAGCGTAACTGGGCAGATTTGAGCCAATCCCATCAAATTTATTTGCACTAAATCCCTTTTCCCTTACCATATACCTAATTTAACGGCAATCCCTCTTTAAAGCGTGATCCAAACAGCACGACCAAGAACGACAGCATCTATGACTAGCGAAGCGAGTAAATCTCTCTTTAAGCAATATGTCTGGGCTTTAGGCCATGGCACCAACAAAGTTCCTATTGGGGATATCGTTGACGGTCGCTATCGGGTGGTCGCCCCTTCGATTTGGCTAGATACCAAACCTGAAAAGCCGCCAAAAGTGCCCGATCCAGTGCCCAACTTTGTGGTGCCCTATCTAAAGGCGTATCCATATCAGCTGAATTTGCCGGGTATCTATGGCATTTGTCATCAGGACTCTGGAGAAGCGGTATTGCTGCTGAGCAATGTGCCAGTGAGTCGGCAGGGACATCTGATGCCTGCGATCGCAAAAGCCTGGCCAACTACCACAGCCTTTCGTCAGGCATACTGGCTCTGGCAAATGGTCAGCCTATGGGAGCCGCTAAGCGAATTTGGCGCAGCCGCCAGCCTGCTCAAAAAGACCAATATCCGTGTGGAAGCTTGGCGCGTCCGACTGATTGGTCTATCTACGAATCCGGCTGAGCCCGGTTTTGAAGATTTGGCCGCTGCCTGGGAAAGTACCTATCTCCTTGGCGCTAAACCTTCAATCGCGACTCTGCTGCGCTCTGTCTGTCAGAATCTCCGCTTGTCCAACGTAGATTTCGCTGCGATCAAAGCGCAGGTTAATGCTCAGCTCTTAAAAGAGTCAGCGGGTAAGACAATGGAGTTTCAGGTGGCTGGCGCAACCAGCACCGGGCCAACCATGCGCCAAAACGAAGATGCCTGCTATCCCAGCCGCAGTGAATTGCAGCGAACTAGCACCGCCGATCTGCCCCTCTTGCCGAGGCTGGCGATCGTCTGCGATGGCGTCGGTGGGCATGAAGGCGGAGAAGTGGCCAGTCAGCGGGTGGTGCGATCGCTTCAACTCCAGCTTCGCAGCCTGCTAACAGAGGCCATGAATCAAACTAGGTTACTCTCCCCTCAGATCGTCATCGACCAAATCGAAGCGGCGATCAGAGTCGCCAATAATCTGATCGTTGGGCAAAACGATCAGCAGGGCCGCGCCGATCGTCAGCGCATGGGCACCACGCTGGTGATGGCGCTAGTACTGCCACAAAAGGTTGAAACCGCAGACGGCCTATCCGAGGTCAACGAGCTATATCTCACTCATATCGGGGATAGCCGCGCCTACTGGATTACCACCGACCACTGCCAGCGGCTCACCGTAGACGACGATATTGCCGGGCGAGAAGTCAGCGCTGGTAGCAGCTTTTATACAGATGCGCTACAACGGCCCGATGCCCATGCGCTTAGCCAAGCCGTTGGTATGCGTGAATATGAACAGCTAAAGCTGCACACTCAGCGCTTTCTATTCGAGTCAAGCGGAGTCCTGCTGCTGTGTTCTGATGGCCTCAGCGACAACAATCAGGTAGAGACATCTTGGCCAGATTATATTGGCCTGATTATGAAGCAGATTGTGCCTTTAGATGCGGCAGTTGACTCGTGGATAGAGCTAGCAAATCAGCGTAATGGGCATGACAACGTGGCTGTGGTGCTGATGAATGCAATCATAGCTGGTGAAGAAGACGCAGAGATAGGAGCATCTGCTGATCAAACCAATGCTGGCATTGCGACTAGCGCGGTTAGCGAAGGGCAATTTGGCGATCGCCCCTCCGCAGTTTCTAATCCAGAATCGGATCTTTCCAGTCACGTAGCCAAAGCTTCAGGTGCCAAAGCTTCAGGTGCCAAGCCTTCAGGTATTAGATCCCCAAGCGTTTTACCTATTCCTCCCGCAGGCATGACGCCAGCCTCACGGGCGCTTCTCTACGGTGAAGATGAAGAGGACGATGTGCCACTCACGACAGATGATTCGACGGCCATCACGCCCAAAGGTGAGACATCCACGACTAAAACGCGAGGCTGGGTCACCCTCTTATTGGCAGTAATCGTCTTAGGCGTGATCGGTGTCGTCGCTGGTTTGCTATGGAGCAATTTTAAGCCCCTGTCACAGCCGGAGAGTCCTGCTGAAGAGGTCATCCCAGATGTTGCGCCTAGCGAATGAAAACACTCACAGCCGAGGAAACCAGGTTATGGAAGAGGTGCGGAAGGAGCAGTGACCGAAGGCAGGAACCTCGTTATGAGAGAATGAGTGGACTGAACCGTTTTATCTCTCTTGATTTATGAAAGTTGGCGATCGCGTGCGCATCAAAGCTCCTCTAACGCTGTTCAACCATCCTAAGTTCCGCAACCAGCCGCACGACGTTCAAGGTATGGAAGGGATAATCTCAGGCATCTTGACTGAGTGGGAAGGTCGACCTGTCAGCGCAAACTACAAGTTCGTTACCTCTTTTGAAATTGAAGGTGCCAAACGTCCCTTCAAAGCTCACCTGCATGAAGATGAGCTAGAAGTCATCGAATAGACAAATAAAGCTGTTTATGAGGACCGACCGCGAAAACTGCTTATGAAGACTGCTGAGTAGGACGAATCAGGATATCGTTCACCTCAACATGCTCCGGCTGTTGGAGAGCGTAAACTACTGCCTTGGCAATATCTTCCGCCTGGAGCACAGGAAACTGACCGTAAGTTTCCTGTGCTTTTTCAGCGCTCTGGTGGTATTTCTGCGCGAATTCAGTTTCCACGATGCCAGGACTCACCGATGAAATCCGGATATTGCTCTGCGCCGTGCGTAGCTCACGTCTGAGCGTTTCGCTCAAAGAACGAACAGCAAACTTAGTTGCCGAATAGATGCCCGCGATCGCCGGTACCCGATGCCCAGACATAGAGCTGATATGCACAATATGGCCTGAGTTTGCGCTCTGCATCCGCTGCACTGCCTCACGAGTGCAAATACACAGCGCCAGCACGTTCACCTCTAGCATTTCTCGCCAGGCCTCTGTCTTCCCGGTCATCAACGGCTCTTTGTGGCCTAGTCCAGCATTGTTTATGAGTACGTCTAAGCGGCCAAATCGCTCATGAACGGCGCTGAAGAAACTGAGTATCTGAGCTTCGTCTCGCAGATCAACCGTTTGGGCTAGTACCTCGCTGCCGTTGGTCTCTAAATCTTTGGCAGCAGCGGTTAAGCGGTCATGACGACGGGCGCAGAGGGCGAGATCGTAGCCTGCTTTGGACAGGTGCTGCGCGATCGCTAATCCAATGCCGCTGGATGCCCCTGTGACAATGGCAACCGGTCTTTGCTTTTTTATCATCGTGAAACTGAAGGAGGTGTTAGATTATATGAGAAGATTATTACAACCTTTTAAGCAATTCTTTTGGAGAGGGCAAAATGGATATCCGCATCGCGCTTGTACTATCACCCTTGCTCATCGCCGCAGGCTGGGCTGGCTTTAACATATTTCGAGCTGCTCTAGGGCAAGTTCAAGATTTGTTGAACAAAAACAACGCTGCGTAACCAGGCCAGACCAACCGGGCCAGACCAACCGGGTCAAACCAACCGGATCTGAGTAGCTGAGTTCTCGTGATTTCAAGCAATACAACTATGGGGCTAACCTTCAGCAAGGAGATTAGCCTTTTTTCCGTTCTAGCTAGAACAGTTCTATTCGAGCTGTAGCTGTCTCAGCGCTGGCATCAGCTGGTCAAATGCAATCCCGCGATGGCTAAAGCGCTCTTTTTCGGCATTGCTCATCTGGGCGAATGTCTTGCCGCGTGCAGTTACAAAGAAGATGGGATCGTAGCCAAATCCGCCTGCCCCTTGCCCTTCCGTCAAAATCGAGCCCGGGCAGCGGCCTTCTGTTTCTAAGACGATTTTTCCATCGGGGCTAGATAGCGCGATCGCACACACAAACTCAGCTCGCCTATCCGTCTCACCTCCCAACTCTTTGAGCACCCGGCCAATCCGCCCGGCATCGCTATCCCCATACCGCGCTGAATACACGCCCGGCGCACCGCCCAACGCCATTACAGAGAGCCCTGAGTCATCTGCGATCGCCCAGCTATTCGTTGCGATCGCCACCTCCGAAGCCTTCAGCCTAGCGTTCTCAATGAACGTAGCTCCCGTCTCCTCAACCTCAATCTCTTCAGGCTTGAGCGCCAGCGTCCAATCTAATTCCTCTAGATAGTCCTTTAGTTCAGCCAGCTTCCCCGGATTGCCAGTAGCGACGACAACAGTAGTCATAAGACGAATATTAATAGTTGAGCATTTGAAATCATACGTTCATAGCGATAGCGCTGGTGCATGAGCGCTCACAACGCGGATCTTCTAGAAATTATTTCAAATTAATTTCTCAATTGCAAAGCAACCCTTGCGAAAGGCGATTATCAAAGTCGTATTGTAAAAAGAGGTTCCTGATCTTCCTTATTTGCAGTAGTGTACAAGCAAACCCTAATGTCCAAAATTGGCAGACGAAAATTTCTGAGCTACAGCACAACAGCGAGCATAGCCGCAGCTAGCAGCAGTGTTCTGCTCAAAGCCTGTGCCCCATCCGATGTGTCTTTTATCGACGGAACCTCAACTGCCAATAGTACACAGATATCCAATAGCGCCGATGCCGGTACCTCTACAATTAAAGTCGGTCTTTTGCATTCCCTCACTGGCCCGCTCGCTATCAGTGAAGCGCCTATCGTCGATGCTGAACTTTTGGCTATCAGGGAAATCAACGACAGCGGCGGCCTACTAGGAAAACAGCTCGTTCCTATCCAAGCAGACGGTGCTTCTGACTGGCCCGCCTTCGCCGAAAAAGCCGAAAAGCTCATTGCTCAAGATCAGGTATCCGTTATCTTTGGTGGATTCACAGCCGCTAGCCGCAAAGCCATCTTGCCTGTTGTCACCGCCAAGAACCATTTGCTCTGCTATCCCGGCGTAGATGAAGGCCAAGAGTGTGCCAAGAACATTGTCTACGGCGGCGCTACCGTGAATCAACAGATTGAACCCGCTGTCAACTGGATGCTAGCGAATCGCGGGAAAAATTTCTTCTTAGTCAGTGAGAATGACCGGAGCGTACATGCGATCGCCAAAGCCATCCTCAAAGAAAAAGGTGGCACCGTCGCTGGAGAAGCCTTCCTACCCCTAGATGGCAGCATCAATATTGACATGCGGCCTCTAATCAATGATATAAAGCAGGCTCTCCCGGAAGGTGGAATCATATTCAACAGCCTCATCGGAGAACAAAACCGCGTCTTTTTTAAAGCTATAAAAGCCAGACTTATATCCGGAAAATACCTCGTCATGTCTACTCGCCTTAGCGAAACCGACATTTTGCAAATTGGGCCTGATTTTTTCCGCAACCATTACGCTGCCTGGCACTATTTCCAAACGCTAGACACCCCTGAAAATGAGAAGTGGGTAAACAGCTTCCAACAGACCTACGGAAAGGACCAGGTGCTCAGCGCCCCGATGGCATCAGCCTACAATCTTGTCCACCTGTGGGCAAAGGCCGTGCAGCAGGCGCAATCCAGTCAGCCTGCAGCCGTCCACACAGCCGCCTACGAACAGACCTTTTCTGCCCCTAGTGGCTCAGCCACCATCCGACCCAATAACCGCCTTATCCAGAGCGCCTACATTGGCAAAGTCCAAGACAACGGCCAATTTGAAATTCTTTGGCGCTCTAACAATCCGATAGAGCCCGACCCCTGGAGCCAGAAAATTGACAGCAATGAGGACTTGACCTGCGACTGGACGGATTCAGATCAAAAATGAACCGTTCATAATACAGCTAGCTGCGACTTCTAGAGTCTGTCGCAAAGGTATTTTGAAGTCACAGAACATACTGATATCGTGTCAATATTCGACACACTCCCAACAAAAGAAATCGTTAAAAGCGGATACGTTCAGTCCGTTAAATTCGCTGGTTCTAAGCAGGTATTCACGCATGGCTAATCGACAAACTAGGGCGAGAGCAACTAGCTCGCTCAGCAGTTTCGCAAACGACTTCAAAGAGTTTCTACTACGGGGAAATGTTGTCGACCTTGCTGTCGCTGTTATTCTAGGTGCCGCTTTCAACGCCATTGTGACCTCTTTTGCTGAGGACATCATTACTCCAGTGCTTCTACAACCGGTGCTGGGAGCTACTGGCGTCGAAGATATTGCACTGCTGTCAGCAGGCGGTATCAAATACGGCACCTTTCTAGCCGCAGTCATCAACTTTGTAGTCATTGGCTTTGTACTCTTTCTGGTTATTCGCGCCTTCGCACGATTCAAGCGTTCAGAAGAAGTAGAGGCAGTAGAGGCAGAGCCCACACCTACCGAAAAGCTAGATATCACTATGCAGCGTCTGAACGAAACGATAGAACGCAAGCTCTAGACTCGGAATAGTCTGACTTACTTTTCTGAGTCAAAGACGCACTCTACTGTGATGCTCAAGTTGCTCTCAGCAGTTCCTTTGGTGACGTAAGGAACGCCTGCCTCACCGCCTACGGTAATCCCAAACTGTAGAGTCACCTTGTGAATATCGCTATTTCCCATGTTCTTGAAAGAATTCAGCGTTTGACTGGTGTAGGTGCGGATGGTGCCCTCAATCGCCTTGAAGCTTTGAGCTGCGATCGCCGCCGCCGTTTTTTGTCCGCTTCCTCCAGATCCACCTCCCGGCAAATTACTGAAGCCGCGCGAGCCGAACTCAGGAAATCCTTTCTGGCCGCCACGGACTGTTTCCTCTGGCTCCATTTCGGTAGGCTCTGTTTCCTCAATTGTCGGAGAGAGTTCAACGCCGTCCTCAGCCTCTATATAGATCTCACTGCCGTCTTCTAGCTGAATTGGAACAAGCTGAGCCATGCCGATAGGTTCCCAAATACAATGCAAATTTGATGTTTGCCTAAGTTTGCCCAGTTGAAATCTGGTTTTCCCTACTACGCAACTAGCGCAAAGTTGTCTATAACTAAAGAAACAGTAGCAGCCCCCATCCATACCATGGCAGACCTCTACGCTAGCGAGGAAGCTCAGCAGATCTTGCAGATTGCGATCGCAAAAGAAACCGAATCTGGTGAGCTCACCCGTCAACAGCTCTCCGAAATCGCCGCCGAGCTTAACATCGCTCCCGAAACGCTGTGGTCAGCAGAAAGAGAATGGCTATCTCTCAAAAGCGAATCCGCTCAGCAATTAGTGTTCAATCAACAGCGTCACCAGAATTTTCAGCATCACCTCATCCGCTACAGCGTTGTCAACGGGTTCTTGCTACTACTAAACCTTTCGATATCAGGTGGCATTGGATTCGCGGCCTTCTTCATATTGACATGGGGAATAGGACTTGCCCTGCATGGCCTACGCGCCTATCAATCATCCGGCTACCGCTACCAAAAGGATTTTGAGAACTGGCAGCGACGCCAAAAAGTAAAACAATCCGTACTAGGCATTTTCAACCGTTTCATCAATCCGTAAGTAGCTGCTGTTCAACTTACAATCACACCTAAAAGCTCCCCGCGCATGATTCCAAAGAAACGGTGCAAGGAGCTTTTGGTCAACTATCAAGCTGTCGTGTCAATGAATAATCAAATGACCCTGCGTTGAGAAGGGGTAGTCAAAGCAACCAAGGCTACTTCGCCAACGGCCAAGCAAGCAGATCTATCTCTACTCCCTGTCTATTGCTACTTGATGTCACCTGAGAGGGGCAGGTACAGAACCACGTTGCCGAACGTGGTTGGGCTTACGACTAGGATCTTGACACTCTGAGCCGTAGCCACTGTAGCAATCTGCTAGTCAGGTGCCGTTAACGGTTGCAACGTTGCTGTCGAAAAAAACAGCCACTTCAGGCCGACTGCGGTCAGGAACATTCGCGTGCGTTCCCTCCTACAAGAAGTAATAGAAGCCCCCACCTTGTCGTGCTGGTCTAGTCTAGAGATCGAAAGCTACGCCATTCCTTTCGCCGGAGGTCCAAAGACTAAACCCCTTGTGCCTCTGGCGTAGCTTTCGCTGGCGAGAAAGGCGAAGACGCAGCAAGAATTCCAATCCCTGCCGTCACAGCAACAGTCTCGAAAATTTTCTTTAGCATAACGATTGAACAACTCTTAAAAAGGAGTACCTGCCTGGCATTTCCTAGCTGAGATAAGGCGCGGGACAGGGAAGATACACACATAACAAGAAGGTCATGTGGATAAGAAACAGAACACAAGTGGAACAACGGTTCTGCTTTACATACCCTTTATTTCGGTGCTGTATTGTGAACGTTTCTTATGGAGATAGCTCATGATGATGGCTGTAAACGTCCGCCAGTAAATTCGATATAGACTCCTATATTCTCCTACGGTTTTTCTACTTGCTTGTTTTCAAAACCTGATCCGCCGTAAGACTCAGCTCAGGGAAGGTCGGCGACGCGATCGCATCATCCCCTCGCAAAGCCGTCGTTTGATAACGCCCATCTTCACCCAGCACGCACAGCGTTAGCGTGGGCTGCTTTGGTCGTCCAATGAAGACTTCTCCCCCGAGCCCCTCATAATCAGCGATCCAGTGTTCAGGAATGCCTAAAATCGCGTAGTCTTCAAACTTACGGGCATAGTCGTTTTGCCAGTTGTTGCTAACTACCTCTGCTACAAATTTGATCGACTGCCCCATCGTCAAAATAGACTCTCGTTTCCACAGCGGTTCTTGAGACAGTGCCCGGTCGTCAACCACCATAATGTCTGGGCGGAAAGCGGTGAAGTTTCCCAGCGGCTTGAGTGTCCCGCGCTGGAGCACAAAGTAAGGCAGGTTCAAATTTTCGATTTGCACATTGAGTTTGCGATCAATAAATGCGGACACCTGCTCATGAGGCCCGGTTGGTTCCAAGTCAAATACCTCACCATCGATCAATTCATAGCGGTTGTCTTCGCCATACTGCGCAAGGAACCGATCAACCGTTATAAATTTTTGCGCTGCGACTGTCGCCATAAATATGCCTCGCCTACAACAGTAACTCTAATATAACTATCCTCAACCCGCCCCACTGGCTGAGCGTAGCCGCAGGCGCTTTACTCTACTCAGGGTTCCGAAGACCGACAAACCCAAAAAGCCCCCCGCACATGTCTCACAAGAAACGGTGCGGGGGGCTTTTTGTCAACTATGAAGTTGTCGTATCACAGAATAATCAAATGACTATGCGTTGATAGAAGGAGCAGTTAAAGCAACCGGAGCTGCTTCGCCAGCGGCCAAGTCTAGCGGGAAGTTGTGAGCATTGCGCTCGTGCATTACTTCCATACCCAGGTTGGCACGGTTCAATACATCTGCCCAAGAACCAATCACGCGACCCTGTGAGTCGATGATGGACTGGTTGAAGTTGAAACCGTTCAGGTTGAACGCCATGGTAGAAATACCAAGCGCAGTGAACCAGATGCCGACGACAGGCCATGCACCCAACAAGAAGTGGAGGCTACGGCTGTTGTTGAACGAAGCATACTGGAAGATGAGACGACCGAAGTAGCCGTGGGCTGCAACGATGTTGTAAGTCTCTTCCTCTTGACCAAACTTGTAACCGTAGTTCTGCGACTCAGTTTCTGTGGTCTCACGTACCAATGAAGAGGTAACGAGTGAACCGTGCATCGCTGAGAACAAAGCGCCACCGAATACACCAGCGACTCCCAACATGTGGAAGGGGTGCATCAAGATGTTGTGCTCTGCCTGGAAGACCAACATGAAGTTGAACGTACCAGAGATACCCAAAGGCATCCCGTCAGAGAATGAACCTTGACCCAACGGGTAGATCAAGAAGACTGCAGTTGCTGCTGCTACAGGAGCAGAGTAGGCAACACAGATCCAAGGACGCATACCGAGACGGTAGGATAGCTCCCACTCACGACCCATGTAGCAGAAGACGCCGATGAGGAAGTGGAAGATTACCAGCTGGTAAGGACCGCCATTGTAAAGCCACTCATCGAGTGAGGCAGCTTCCCAGATGGGGTAGAAGTGAAGGCCAATCGCGTTAGAAGATGGAACAACCGCACCAGAGATGATGTTGTTGCCGTACATCAGAGAACCAGCAACGGGCTCGCGGATGCCGTCGATGTCGACGGGAGGAGCAGCGATGAAGGCAATTACGAAACATGCGGTAGCAGCGAGTAGTGTCGGGATCATCAAGACGCCGAACCAACCTACGTAGAGGCGGTTCTCAGTACTTGTAACCCACTGACAGAACTGCTCCCACAGCGACGCGCTTTGGCGTGTTTGTAGAGTAGTAGTCATTGTTATTATTCCGAGTAGTTAGGTACGTATGGGCTGAGCGCTTCAAAAAAGAAAGCGGACCGTTCACTGGTGAAAGTGAGTGAGGTGTTTCTCAACCGATGTACTTATCATAACCTATGTAACGGAATGTTGCAAACTTTAATTTATCTCCTCGCCATTTATTTCTCTGTGGTTGACCAATAGAGGTTAGCCCATAGAAGTTGGCTAAGAGCGGTTGACCAAAAGGAGCGCACGGTGATTAACGCATGGTGCCCATAGCGCTTTTCCAGGACATCTCTTTGCGCAATACCTGTAGTGCTCTCTGCTCAGCGCCGGAGAATAGCTCTGTAGCAATCAGTTCGCTGAGTACCTGTTCCGTTAGCTGGGGCGCAAAAGCTCCGCCGGAGCGCAAAAGATGACCGTAATAGGAAAACTGCGGCTTACTCTCTGCCGAGCAGTGAAAGCAATGCACTTCATCAATACTCATTTGCGAGACCGGCGTATTTGCCGGAATGACGACTCGCGGAATGCCGTGCAGTCCGTAGCTAGTGCCGTCGTCTCTAGTCTGAAGGCTACCTACTAGGGCAACGCTTAGAAGAATGCAGGTATCTTGAATCAGATCGGGTGTAAAAACTGGATCGGGCGTACTAGTTAGCCTGGGCCCACTATTCAAGAAAGACGAGTTGAACAGCTGAGAGTCATAGATGATGCCTACTGCCCAATGACGTGAACTCTCGAATTTCACAAATTGACCAAACCCGTAGTCCTCAATTTGCGGTGGACTATCAACATCATTAGGCGTATCTAGCTGAACAACGTAGTCGCAGTGGGAATTAGACTTGACGACTCTGCCTAATTGACAGTCGACTGCGGGCTGAAAAGATTGGCGCAAAGAAGAAACCATGGCTGGCAATATGGCAAACAGTAGGTAGCAAACGATGGCCTAAGAATATCTCAGATGAGCGTACAGGTGTATTAATTGCTCAACAAAACCCGTTTGATGAAAAGTTGTAATGTTCGCCGCTCTACGGCTTTGGCCACTCAGCTCTACACATTTTCATCAGGCGAAACCGTCGATACATAAAGCGCCAAGTGGCTAGCGTGCGATCGCGCGTCCCTACTCTTAGAGTATTTTGCATCCGGCGATAGCTATATATCCAGTAGAGAACATATGGATATCAATACTAAGCAAAACAAAGCAGGAACAGGCTACATGCCCAATCCTGCTTCGCGTGATGTTCTGTCATTAAGCTGGCGCAGAAGATCAGTGCTATGCAGACATCGCCTGAATAATATAGTCAAAGTAGGGCGCAGCTTCAGCGGCGTCTTCGTCGTCCATCAAAGATAGAGATGCATCTTTGAGGCAGCGGATTGCCTCTACCATCCCGGGTACGGGTACATCTAAAGCGTTGTACATCTCACGAACACCAATCAAGCCAATACTTTCGATGGGGTCTTTGTCACCGGCTAGAATGCTGTAAGTAATCAGGCGTAGGTACCAGCCGTAATCGCGCAGGCACAGTGCTCGCTGCTTTTGTCCGTAGGCGTTACCGCCTTTTGCAATGAAATCGGGGCGTAGCTTCCAGAGGGCTCCACTGGCTTGCTCTACGACCTTTTTTTCGTTATCCGCTAGGATCTGAGCAATCCGCATCCGCTGATTGCCGGTTTTCAAGAAGTTTTCAATACCTTTGAGCTCGCCGCTCGTGGGGTAGCGCAGTTCGTCATCTGCATTAAGGATTACTTGGCTGACAACAGACATAGGTTTTACGGGTGCGATAACTCTGTATTTATATTGACAGTTTAGCGACTCTTAGGCGAACAAGGAAAGCATTAATAGCCCTTTTTTCAGTATTTTTTTCATTAGAAATAAAGCGAAACACCGCTGTTAGCTACCTGAGAATACATTTAAGAAATATTACGGTAAGACTTGAATCGCATTACCCTGCCTTGGGACAGGCGTGGAGCGACTCAGCCAAAACCTACGAAAGGCCATAAATAAGCCATACTAGTGAGCTGACAAGCTCCATATTGCTTACGTTCTTCCTTCTGCGCCTTTAGCTCTACGCTTTACTAGTAATCGCCATGCCTTCAACGTCTCCCGAAGAATCCAAACTCAGTGCTGAAGGCAAAGCAGCCGTGTCCAACCCTTGGGAAGCACCGATCGAAGCACCTAAATGGCAGCAGGACGAAATTGTAAAGGTGATGATCACTGACCTCAGCAATAGCGGTGATGGGGTAGGGCGTTGGGAAGATCGGGTCGTGTTTGTCCCAAACACAGTGCCGGGCGATGAGATGCTGGTGAAGCTGACTAAAGTAAAGGCGACTCACGGCTTTGGGAAAGCGGCAGGAATTGTGAAGCCTTCATCTGAAAGGGTGCGTCCGGCTTGTATCGTCGCGGATAAGTGCGGCGGCTGTCAGTGGCAGCAGGTGAGCTATGACGAACAGCTGGCGGCAAAGCATCGGTTGGTTGTAGACGCACTAACGCGCATCGGCAAGCTAGAAGATGTGGAGGTTGACCCGGTTTTAGCTGCTGAAGAGCAGCTGGGCTATCGAAACAAAGCAACGTATCCACTAGGACTGTCGCCAACAAAGGATGTCAAGGCTGGTTACTATCGCAAGGGCTCTCATCGGCTGGTTAATCTGAACCAGTGTCCGGTGCAGGATAGTCGCCTTGACCCACTTCTGGCTGATCTAAAAAAAGATATCCAATCACGCGAGTGGAAAATCTATGACGAGAGAACGCACAAAGGACATCTGAAGCACTTGTCGCTGAGGGTGGGTCGGCGGACGGGTCAGGTATTGATTACTTTGGTTAGCCGTTCGGTGAAGCTGAAGGGGATTCATGAGCAGGCTAAACAGTGGATGGAGAGGTATCCAGAGGTGGTGGGTGTGCTGGTGAATTTAAACTGGAAGAGAACGAATGCCATTTTTGGCCCTGAGACATTCCTGATCGCGGGTGAGCCGCATTTGGAAGAGATGTTTGCGGGTCTAATGTTTCACATTCAGCCTGCGACTTTCTTTCAGGTGAACACAACTCAGTCAGAACGGCTGTTGAATGAGATTCAAACTGAGCTGAATTTGACTGGGAATGAGGTTTTGGTAGATGCGTACTGCGGTGTGGGGACTTTTACGCTGCCGCTGGCCCAAAAAGTAAAGCAGTGCATTGGGCTAGAAGCGTTTACTGAATCGGTGGTGCAGGCACAGGCCAATGCGAGGCTGAACAACATCGAAAATGTCGGGTTCAGAATTGGCGATGTGGCGGCGCTGCTGCCTAATTTGGATGTGAGGCCGGATATATTGATGATGGACCCGCCTCGCAAAGGGTGTGAGCCTGAGGTGCTGGAGTCGATTATGGCGATTAAGCCTGAGCGAATTGTGTATGTCAGCTGTAATCCGGCGACCTTGGCGCGTGATTTGCGGGTGCTGTGTGAGACGGGGGGATACCGTGTGACTAGGGTTCAGCCTGCGGACTTTTTTCCTCAAACAGCACATGTAGAATGCGCCGTTTTTCTGGTAGCTTAGCCTGTTAGTTTGTTGGGGTCTACGCAGGAAAGACGAGCTATGAAATTTAGTCAGATTGTTGCCGAGCTGGGTGAGCAGGTGACGGCATCGAGCTTGGATAGTGATGGTGATGCGGGCGATCGCACCCTCACCGGCCTAGCTGCTATCCAAGAAGCTGACAGCGACGATCTTAGCTATGTAGAAGGCGAAAAATTTTCATCCTACGTCAGCACTACTGGGGCTGGGGCGCTGATTTTGCCTGACGATGAAGGCTTACAGGCGGAAGCGGGCGATCGCAACATACCTTGGGTCAGCGCCAAAGATCCTCGGCTAGCCTTTGCTAGAGCCATCAGCTACTTCTATCAACCCTACCGTCGGACACCGGGCATTCATCCGAGTGCTGTTGTCGAGCTAGACGCTAAGCTCGGTGAAGCAGTGGCAGTTGGTCCACTAGCTGTGATTCATTCGGGTGTAGAGATAGGCGATCGCACCTGCATCCACGCAGGCGCAGTCGTCTATCCCGGCGTTATCATCGGCCAGAATACGGTTCTGCACGCCAACTGTGTGATTCATGAGCGCACTCAAATCGGCAACAACTGTGTGATTCACAGCGGCGCGGTAATTGGATCAGAAGGCTTTGGCTTTGTACCCACAGCTGCGGGGTGGGAGAAGATGCATCAGTCCGGCATTGCCGTATTAGAAGACGGCGTGGAGATCGGCTGTAACTCAACGGTTGATCGCTCAGCGGTAGGCGAGACGAGGATTAAGAAAAATACCAAAATCGATAACCTAGTGCATATTGCCCATAGCTGTCAGGTCGGAGAAGCGGTGGCGATGGCGGCCCAAGTGGGAATGGCAGGCGGCACTATTATCGGAAATCGAGTGATTTTAGCAGGGCAAGTAGGCATCGCGAACAAAGCTAAGATCGGAGACGGCGTGGTTGTCTCCGCCCAATCGGGTATTACCAGCAACGTTACTGCTGGCAAAGTCGTCTCGGGCTCACCTGCAATATCTCATAAAATATTTCTCAAATCATCCGCGCTGATCAAACGACTGCCTGAGCTAGCTAAGTCAGTGAAAGAAATACAAAAGCGGCTCAACGAAACGAACGATTAATCGATTGAAAACTTGTGTGTCAATGTGTGAACTTGTGGCCTTTGACGTGGCATCTCCAGAGCCGGGTGCTAATATCTTAAGTAAGAAAGACAACTGAATAAGCCGAGTTTGGGGCAATTCTAATTCTCGAAAAGTCGTACTGTTGAAAGAAAGATCAAGACTTCTTTTTGAGCGTATTAGAAACCATCAAATTTCACTCTATCTAAAGCGCAAAAGCTCTGTCTTACCTTACTTATTTTGGGCGTTGAGTCTTAAACTATTTAGGGCCAGGCCAAATCCAAATGGATATCACATTGCAAGGATAGACAAGCGCTGTAAACCTTTGATTTTTGTTTTGTCATTAGTTTTCTCTACTGTCGTCAACCCGGAGATATATCAAAAACTGACTGTTCTTCGAGTTGAGCGTATCGCTCGTTAATGATTTCGGTTTGATAGTAATTTTGGTAATCGTATTTAGGGCTGACCTCGCTGGTCGGCCCTTGTTTTTTTAAACAGCTTTCTAAAATAATAGCCTTCTAAAACAATAGCTTCCCCAAACAATTTTCTGACCATGAGAGCATCCTGGCTGGCGCTAGTAGTCGGCAATACTCGTTTGCACTGGGGACAGTTTGATCGAGGTGTACTGACAAGGAGCTGGCACACCTCTCACCTTCCTGGGTCGACAGTTGATCGAGTTCGCAATCAGCCCTATCCACAAAGCGCCTGGCTGGTCATTGACGGATTGGTGTCTGAACAAAGAGCATCAGCATCTCCTCAAAATGTGTCGCTGCCAATAGATTTGTGGATTGCTTCTGTTGTGCCTGAACAAACAGCGCTATGGCAGCAGGTGGTACCGGATAGCCAGGTTGTGTCGCGATCGCACATCCGCCTAAAAAATATCTACCCAACGCTCGGCATCGACCGAGCCATCAACTTATTGGGTGCCAAGCAAATACTTAGCTGGCCAATTTTAGTAATAGATGGCGGCACCGCACTGACCTTCACAGCTGGCGTCGCCGATTCAGTCTATGGCGGCGCGATTCTACCGGGTATAAGGCTTCAGCTCCAATCTTTAGTTCAGCAGACGGCTGAGCTAGGCTATGTTTTGGGGCCACTGATGCCAACGATGTTAACCGGGACACAGCTTGAGCAAAGCCAGCTGCCAGAAAGATGGGCTAGCAATACTGACGGTGCGATCGCCAGCGGTATCGTGTACAGCACCATCAGTACCTGCGTCGACTACATCGCCGACTGGTGGCAGCAGTTTCCGACTGGTGCAGTCGTATTGACAGGTGGCGATGGACCTCTTCTATATCAATACTTACAGCAAAGAACCCCAGAGGTAGCCTCCAGGGTTCTAGTTGACAGCGATTTAATGTTTAAAGGAATGCAAGCCTATCGGAGAGAACTAACCACGTAGCTATACTCGGTTTCGTTTGTACCAAAAGTGGCGTTGGCACTGGCTTCAGTTTCATCTAACTGTTGTAGCTCAGCTACTCTATTAGCGGCATTGGGGTGAGTGCTCAGAAATTCCGGCGGCGACCCCTGACGAATCAGCTTTTGCATGAAGCTAACCATGTCGGACTGATCGTATCCGGCTCGGCCCATACTGTAGAAGCCATGTCGGTCTGCCTCGTACTCGTCGCTACGGCTAGCGGGCAGCTGTAAGGCAATCTGCGTACCGATGTTGACCAGGCGATCGCGGTTCACACCCAGCGCACCCGTAATCCCTTGCGTAACCGCAGCCTGTCGCATCTGCTTCACAGCATGTCTGCCTGCAATGTGTCCGATCTCATGTCCAATTACACTCGCTAGCTCGGCTTCAGTATCAGCCTCAGCCATTAGCCCAGTCGTGACATAGACAAATCCACCCATAGTTGCAAACGCATTGACTCCACTATCCTCGACGATTTGAAACGTGTAGGGAATGTCAGGGCGATCGCTGACCCCTGCCAAACGCTGACCGATGTCATTCACGTAGGTATTGAGAGTCGAATTTTTGTATAGCTTGATCTGCCGACCGTTGACTAGCTGAGAATTGATGCCTGCGCCTAAGTCGACTTCTTGTGCATCGGAGAGATTCGAGAGCTGAAGCACTCTTACCCCACTAAAAATTAGGTCTATCCATCCCGCCTGAGAAGGCTGCGCTGTTGCCACATTGAGGGCGACAGCCATCATTAGCCCGGCTAAAACCAGTGCTACTCGCCGGGTAAGTGTCTTCCTGCCTAATTGCAATTGTTCAAACATGAGTGAATCGCCGTCAATACAAATAGATATTTCAAAAACTGCGAACCAAAGTTCTAATTCGAGTCAAGGTTCTAATTAAATATCCTCACAAATTCACAATAAGGGCTTCCCCCCTAGGTGTGGGCTAATTCTGTGACACTTCAAGAACTGATGATACTTCGCAGATGTTGTCTGTAATGGGGCAACCGCGAAAGAGTATGGTTAAATACTTTGGAATAAGCGTACAAGCGTAGGCGAAAGCAAAGGACTGGCAATGGCAATATTGGATTCTAAAGGGCGACTTTTTGGCAAGCTGAGCCTGTTGGACTTGGGTGCGGCCCTGGCGATTGTCATGGTTATCTTCGGTATCTTTTTCTATCCAGGGACCAGCGGATCGGTTGCTCAAGTCGGCACTGTCACCAAAGAAGTTGAAGTCGATGTGATTGCCAGAGGTCTGACGGTACTCAACCCCAATGACTTTCTAGCCGATCTGTCAAAGACGACCTCGACCAAAATCATTGTGCGCAACCAGCCCTACGGCGGCGAAATCGGCGTCAAAAAAGTTCAGGCCCTGCCCCGTAGCGTCGCCGTTCCTCAGCCAGATGGCACCGTCAAGTCTTACCCAGACCCTCGGCCCGAGCTGAACTACACAGCCGACATGTTGATTACTCTTGGCGGCAAAGCTCAAATTACGGCAGACGGCCCCGTGTTGGCTGTTCCTGTCAAGGTTGGTACGCCAATAGAAATTGATGGCCAGAACTACAACTTTAGAGTTTCAACAGTAGCCGTCCGGATTTTGGATGATAGCTCCAATAAAGAAGAGACACCTGCTGAGTAGGACTCTCGAGAGATTTTCTTAAACCATTTCTGGCTGTTGTAGATTTGATAGGCTGTCGGCTAGCTTGTCGGCAATGCCAGTGATCCAGGCTTCATCCTGCTGGGTGTAGCTACGAGGCGCGTTGGCTCCTAGAAACAAAACGCCTTGATCGCTTAGAGGCTGACAGATTAGTCCCTGGGTATTTTCTGGCAGATAGTCAAATTCTATCCGCCCTGGATAGAGGGCCAAATTCACTAAGTAGACGGGTGATCCTTTTTGCAAGACGCGTTTTACGATCGTTCCTGGAGTGACGGTTGATTTTGGGCCTAGAATGCCTCGCCGTAGCAAGACTCGGTCCTTGTAATAGATCAGCACGCTACGAGTGGCTGTATTAGTTAATAGCAGGTGAGAAGCCCAAGCTAGCTCTGTTTGGACTGCCTTTGGTAAGTCTTCTGCTAGATCAAAGCCCTGCTCGCCGACTAGTTCAACTGATTCGGGTAGTTTTGGCTGAACACGCTGCCACAATAGGCCAGTTAAGATCAACAGTGCGCTCAAAATTACACCTAGCGCATCGGCTCTAGATTGAGCAGCGCTAAGCTCGGGTGTTGTTGCTCGGTTGAGAAACAGGAGCGTACCGCCGATCGCACCAACAACTATTGGCAGCTGTCTAAGTACTTGATTCTGGTCGGGTCTAGCCATAGATGAAGACAGTAAAAGGAAAGATATTTGAGGCTAGTGGGTCGCAAGTAGGTCAGAATTCTATGGCCCACAAAGGCGGTAGGTATAGTGTATCTTTGGCAGGAATCTATTTTTGGATAGGTCCGCTGAAGAACGGATTTTGGGTTGTGCAACTATGGGTGCTGGGATAGTTTCGGGCGTGATAGCCGGGTTTCTAAGCGGGCTATTGGGCGGCTGGGAACCAGCGAAACCCTTGAATTTGAGCGCTGTGGATATTCGTCCCCGCTGGGAGTCGGATTGGGTCAGAGCCACCATTGCCAATGATCCAGCGGCGAAATCGATTGTGGCTAACTATCTATCTGGGCTGTCGGCTGCGGGCTATTTTCCTGAAGAGCAGGGCATCTGGGTATCAGCGGGCGACTATCCGGTGGCCGAAAATAACGGGAATGTACCTGTGCCTGCGGCTTCCCTGACAAAGGTGGCAACGACTCTGGCCGCCCTGGCAACGTGGGAACCAACGCACCAGTTCGAGACGTGGGTGGGCTGGCGTGGCAAGGTCGAGAACGGGGTGGTGCTGGGTGATCTGGTGGTGTTGGAGGCGACGATCCGCTGTTTGTCTGGGAGGAGGCGATCGCACTAGGAAAAGCCTTACAGCAGCAGGGCATCCGCCGAGTCAAAGGTGATTTGATCATCGTTGGCAATTTCAATATGAACTTTGAAACCGATCGCATGACATCGGGCACCTGGCTAAAGCAAGCTTTGAACGCCAATGCATGGAACTACGAAGTAGAGACCGCTTACCAAAATCTAGGTAAGACGCCAGCCGCAGATAGTGACAAGCCTACTATCGACATCAGTGGCGGCATTAAATTAGAGCCAATTAATCGAAAAGAGACGGTTGATGGCTGGCTCTTGCGCCACGATTCTCTACCGATGGTGGCGGTGCTAAAGGCTATGAACATTTATAGCAACAATCCCATGGCTGAGCAGATGGCGAGTGCAGCCGGTGGGGCTAGCGCTGTCGTTAACAAAGTAGAAACAGTGGCTAAAATTCCGCCTGGTGAAGTCAGGCTGATCAACGGCTCTGGATTAGGCGAAGAGAACCAGATATCGCCTAGGGCCATCGTGCTAATGCTGCAAGCTATTCAGGCACAGCTGCTTGATAGTGGATTTACGCTGTCTGATATTTTTCCGGTGGCGGGCGCGGATGGTGGGACCGTCAGAGATAGAGGACTGCCACAGAATGCGGTAGTGAAAACAGGCAGCCTGGCAGTGGTGAGTTCTCTAGCTGGAGCTTTTCCTACTGAGACAAAGGGAATCGTTTGGTTTTCGATTATGAACTACGGGGCTGGATTGGATGGGTTGCGATCGCGCCAAGATCAGGTTCTCTCTGCCCTCGAACAGCAGTGGGGCAAAGCGCAAACGCTACCGCCAGAGCTACGTACTACGGTGGTAATCGGTCAAGCTCCGTACCAGTTTGGCGATCCGCTGCGGAATCATCCAGTCAAAAAGCAACCGTAGAAGAAAAGGTTCAACGTCAATCGTCAAACGTAACTGGCTCTTGTAAATAGCTAGAAACCGTCTGGCACAATTTCTGTGATCACATCGCCTGATTCATCGCCGATCACGACCAGCGTCCCGTCTTCTATATTACCAGTGGCCCTCGGACCAGACAGCGTCGCTTCTGGATTAGCGGCCTGCTGGTAGCGAACGTTGCCTTCCGCTTCTACCTGCTGCGTTGACGTTTTCCAGGTCACTCGATCGGCTGCTAGGCGAGTGTCGTTCTTGGCACCATTTGCTCGCGCATTGCCAATCAGGTAGATGATCTGCTCGGCTAAATTCAGCCTGGCTTGATTGGCTGACGCCGTGAGCTGACGAGCTGGCTGAGCGATATCGACAGGCTGGTTCATTTCGACAGTTTGTGCAATGACATCCCATACGGCGCGATCGCTCTTTACGCTCAGCCCGTCTGTCAAAGAATCTAGCTGCACCGACTGCTCTAGCGTGACTATATTCTTATCTAGCTGCGCGTTGCCAGAGCCACCTACTAGCCGGTCAGTCAGCTTTTTGTAGTCGTCAGAAGCAAAACGCTCCACGGTTAATTGTTGGTTTGCCTGAATCAGCGATTGGTCTGTCAGCCAGATCAGCGATTCCGACGCAAAGGTCAACCAGGGCTCTGCCTTGCTTTTAGCAGTGACGTTGCCGCTCATGTTGACTCGATCTTCTTTATTGTTGACACTCAGCGACCGTGCGATCGCCTGAATTTTCGGATTGGAAATGGTCACGGGCGATCGCGACTCAGCCTGTTCACCCGAGTTTCTATCCTCAAAGTCACCCATATTCAACAATCCCTGCTTTGGCTGCCACTTCATCAATTCGCCTGCCAAAGTCAGATCGTCTTCTAATCTAGTCGCTACCAAATTTCCCCGAAGGAACAGCGTGTTGCCATTTTGCTCCACTTCACCTTTATCCGCGACGACGGTATAGACTTTTTTCCCTTCTTCGTAAAACTCGCCCTTAAGCGCGAGTAATTCCGCTCTCTGGGTCTCTGGAACATAGGTAACCGAATCGGCTTCTAGCCGCCAGAGCAAGCTGCCGTCTACATCCGGCTGCTCCAGTGTCACTGCTTGCAAAGTCAGCGCTGCGTCAATTGCCTCACTAGGACCAGACTCAGTCAAGTCGCTCCTAGACGCGCAAGTATGCAGGCCAAAGAGCACCACAACGCCGATGGCAACAACGAATGTCCCTCGATACCACAGATTTTTCAAAATTACTTACTTAAATAATATTCAAGGACGAGACGATTCTGCCTCATCGAGTACAGACAGGCTAGAAAGCGGACGATAGGTATAGTTGTTAGCGCTGCTGCCACTACCCCGCGATGTCTTACAAATGTCGTCCTTGATACTGTCTAAATCAATATAGCGATCGGAGACATTGATCAAGCTATCGCTGGTCATTGCTCTGAGGCTAACAACTTCTACTCGTACGCCCTTGTAGCTAGCCGCATCCACGGCATAGGCTAAATCTCCATCGCCACTGACCAAAACCGCCGTGTCGTAGCAGCCAACTAGCGCCATCATATCAACCGCAATTTCTACGTCCAAGTTCGCTTTCTTTGACCCATCAGGTAGCTGAACTAGGTCTTTTGCAACCACTCGGTAGCCATTACGACGCATCCACAGCAAGAACCCCTGCTGCTTTTCGTTAGCGCGATCTACACCTGTGTAGAAAAATGATCGAAACAGCCGAGATCCGGAAGTTAACCGGCTAAGCAGCTTGGTGTAGTCGATTTCAATGCCTAGCTGCAAGGCGGCATAAAAAAGGTTCGAGCCATCGATAAAGATAGCAATGCGACCCCTGTTTTCTAAAACTTGCTCGGGTGTAAATACGGAATCGTGGCCTAAAATTTGATGGCTATCTAACATATATTTTCCGAAATGAAAGGGGGGTTAATTTTTAGTCAAAATGATCACTAAACTGCGGCCTCTAAAATCTGGAGATGTAAAGAGCTGAAGCGAGCTCTATTTGAAGTGCTAGCTAAAAAGCGATACCTAAATAGACAACAAGTATAGAAATGAATGCTATTAGATGTCTTGTGAGCTAGGCCTAGTGGTTTCTGAAGGCTCAATCTACCGTTTGATGCTATGAATCGAACGGTATCCATCGAGAAAGCTCTAGTCTACCTGTGCTTTTCTGTTTTGCTTTGGGAAAAGAATAATTGGCAGATTACAGACCAATCATCAAGCTATCAGCTCAGATAAAAAGTTCACTTAGAGGCTCACAGACCCTAACTATTCTTAATAAAAACAAGAAGCTAGTTTGGTTGCGTCAGCAAGAGAAGTCGTGAAAATCAACAGCCAACAACTTGTGTAGTAAAGAGCAGATAAGAGCTTTTTAGACAGCCTTCTTGATAGCTAATCATGACTGACGAGTCTAGAAAGTCAAGCACCTTTGCTGGGTTGGTTGTGTAAATCGACGAGTTGACTCTGCATCTATCAAATTCTTTTTCAAGAACCCAACTTTTCCTATGCACTAAATCTACAAGCAATAGAAAAAAGTATTATCCTGTAGCCAAAACGTAATCACTTATTAATCATCTGCACAGAAGCTAAGAAGCCTTATTTACTAACGACTCGTTCCATGATACAGGTAGTTTTTTGATGTGCGGGGAAAACTGGCGGATTTTAATCTCTTCTCAAGGAATCGACAGAAATCGTGAATGATTCAAGAGATGAAGAGCAACTAACGCTACAGACGTTTACAAGTGCTTGTGGCTGAGGTTTGTTATAACTGCTTTACGGTGCCGATTGCTAAAGTCATGAAAACTGCCAGGCTGCTGAAAAAGCGTCTACAAATTTAAGCGGTTTTGACTGTTAAAATGTTGGACGGTGCTGCGGATAAACTTTCTGCTTTGCCCTTACTCGTGCAACTTTATATGGTTAGGTGCTTTGAATTAACATGGCAGACTTGTTCATATTTTGTTACAAGTGAAGTGAACTTTCTATGCAGGTACTCACCTTAAGCATGTTAGGCGGTCTGCTAGGCTCTCAATCTTCATCCAAGGACTTTGGCGAAAACATGCTAAGTTCTGTGGCTCGTCAAGCTATCCAGCAACTGTTTACCCGCAGTGAGTCGGTTGATGTTTCTATTCGATGTGCTCCTGCGAGCAAGATTCTACAGGGTGTTGTCGACAGTTTTCAGATGAAGGGCCGGGGGCTCGTCATCAAAAAAATGTTTGAAGCTGAGGCTATGGAGTTCGAGACCGATGCGGTCTCGCTCGATATGTCTGGGCTGATTGGCGGAAAAATTCGCCTCAAGCAGGCTACTCATGCGATCGCAACGGTGACCATGACCGAGTCAGGCATTAACAAAGCTTTCAGCGCTGATCTGGTCGAAAAGCACCTGAAAGATGTCACCTCCGAAGAAGCGACAAGTTTATCTGGGGGCGACCCGGTGTCTTTTCGCGAAGTACAGATGGTGCTGCTACCAAATCAGCGAGTCAAGATTACAGCTAAGACAGATCTGCCAAATCGCGACGATTTGCCAATTAGTCTGTCAGCGAAAGTGGCGGTAGAGCGTCGTAGGAGGGTAGTGTTTACCGACGTAGAATTCGAGCCGGATGACATCCCAGAAGATATTCAGTGGCTGTCAGAAGCTATGATCCCTGGCTTTATCGGCGTTTTGAATCAGATGGTGGATCTGGAGCGCTTCGACCTAGACGGTGTTTCTTTGCGAGTCAACCAGCTAGATGTGAAAGGCAAGCAGCTTTTGTTCAACGGCTACGCGGAGATTGAGCATTTTCCTGGGATGTAGATCTTTCTGGGGCATAGACTTCTTTCGATAAATAGATCAAATAGGTTTCGCTGAAATGTAAATCGAAACTGGAGGGTCTGCCCTGTAGACTTGGCCTGAGTGTCTGTCTTGAAGGGGAAGGAAGCGCCGTGGAGCTGTTGAATGTTTTTCGAGCGGGTGGGGTCGTTATGTGGCCCCTGCTGGGATTTTCGGTACTGGCAACGACGCTAATTTTTGAGCGAGCGTTCTTCTGGTCGCAGCTCTATCAACAGCAAGATCGCTTTATTGCGCAGGTGCTAAAGCTGTATAGCACTCAGCCTCAAGAGGCGATCGCCTACCTCCGCCAGCAAGTCCAGTTTCCCATCGCCAGAATCTTTTTAGCCGCACTGACGATAGAGCAGGGGAGCCCAGAAGATTTTCGGCTAGCGCTCGAAAGCGCGGCTCAAAGTGAAATGCCTTTACTGAAGCGCTTTAATACGGTCTTTGACACGATTATTGGGGTTGCGCCACTGCTGGGTCTGTTAGGGACGATTCTGGGACTGATGGATTCGTTTTCGTCTTTGCGTATTGGCGATGCTAGCGGAGGGTCGACGAACGAGGTGACAGCAGGGATTGGAACGGCGCTGATCTCTACGGCGACTGGTCTTGTTGTTGCGATCGCAACTCTTCTATTTGCCAACTTGTTTCTAGGACTTTACAAACGCCAGCGGTCTGCCATTGAAGCTTACAGCGGCAGACTAGAGCTGATCTATCGGCAATATTACCGGCAGTATCTAGCTCGTCAGCGCGATGCTGGGTAGTCGCGATTTGAGATGGGCTTTCTGTACGAAGAAATTCTCCAATCAAAATCTATGAACCTGCTCTCACGACATCTGACTGAGCGCTAGTATGGGAAATATTATTTCTTATCTCTGCCTTTTTCTTTGCCTTTTTCTTTGCGAGTCGCCCTATGCGTCGTTCTTGGTTAGTTTGGGCTGCTAGCATTGTTGCCTTTTTGTTGACAGTTGCGGTGATTGTATCGACTGGTCCAGTTAGCGACACACCACCTATCAGTAATAATCAATCTCGTAAGCAGTCTATTTTTGCTGCAAAGGCAGAGAACGCTGGAATTTCAGCGACGATTGAAAGCGGGAGCATCGCAGACGAAAGGATCACAGACAGTGGCATCGCCAATAAGCTGCCTATAGGCAATAGCGTCCAATCTAGTGCCAAGTCAAACGTTCAAGATACGGTTGCCGTTGAGTCCTCTTCTGGCACCTCTTCTGGCACCTCTTCTGGCGAAGTTGCGATCAGCACTACAAAGTCAGCTACCGGCTATCAACCACAAGAGGTGCTGCGGCTAGCCGATCCCAGCAACTACGGAGAGCGTTTTGCGGTTGACGTTAACGGCATCCTGGCGAGCAATGACTTTATCGTAGTGCTGCATGAAACCGTTGGCTCCGCATCGAGCGCACTCAATCTGTTTGCTAGATATCATCCTCGTGATGAGGACCAGGTTAGCTATCACACGCTAATTGGCTTAGACGGTACGGTGTACTATGTTGTCCCCCCAGAACAGCGAGCGTTTGGGGCGGGCGATTCTAGTTTTCGCACAGCCGCAGGTGAGGAGACCGTCACGACCAATCCTGGTTTTCCGAGTTCTGTTAATAACTTTGCCTATCATATTTCTTTGGAAACGCCGCCAGACGGTCAGAACAACAATAGTGGCCGACACAGTGGCTATACCGAGGCGCAATATCAATCTCTAGCGTGGCTGCTGGCTCGAACAACTGTTCCGGACTATCGAATCACTACCCACAAAGCGGTCGATCGTTCGGGATCGCGCAGCGATCCGAGATCTTTTGAGCCCACTCGGTTGTTCAATTTTCTGCACCAGTATCCCAGTCGCAGCGCGTACAGTTACTAGCTAAGAGCCGCTATTGAAGGAAGCTCAATTGTGGATTAGATTCTGTAGCTGCCGCTTGAGCGTATTTTTGAGCTGCTTAAGCGGGGATGAGTTGACAGATGATTGGTTGGCAGATTGATCGGCTATCAAGCGTTCGTATCCTGCGGGATCGTTTAGATAGCGGTAGTAAGTCCAAATCTCGCGGTAGGGTCCACCTGCTCGCATGGGTGTACCAGCCCAGTGCAGATAGCGTAAGGGGCGATCGCCATCAAATAAGACATGGTCGCGCTGTTCAAAGTGGGGGGAGCCGCCCCAGCTACCAGGCTCATTCAAGTTGGCCTTAGCAATATTGAGTCGATTAGGAATCGTCTTTAGAACTAGGTAGTTCATGATCGGTTGGTCCGTTGTTCCACTAGAAAAGTCGAAGTATTCTCGATGAGCCGCGCATTCTTCTAGCACCTCATACAGTGTCTCTAAGCTCAGCGCGCTTTTCCTTGATCCCCAAAGTCCACTATTAAAAACGTCCTCAAGTGCTTCATTGCTGAATACATTTTGATCCGGGATTACGTCAGAAAAAACGTCTTCGAGCCCGCGCTTGTAGTGATAGTCGCACCAGATGAAGTCTGCTCGGTCTAGGTAGTCCAGCGTCTTGGCTACTGGTGAAAAGAAGAGGATGTCTGTATCGATGTACAAGAACTCGTCTAGAGGCCCGAACCAGGCGGCAAGTTTTCGCATTTTGTTGGGCAGGGCCAAAAAGTCGCGCGGAAAGATTTCGCTAATTCGCTGAGTCAACGACTCGATTAGCGCTGAGTCAGGGAATAGCTGCACGCTGTGTAGCTCAGCAAGCTGCTGTGTGACTCTTGTCGAATCCTGACTAAATGGAATAAGAAAAACAGGGATATCTGGATCGTGTAAGCGCAGACTGCTGAGCAGCGCGATCGCATTGTCTGCAACTTTATCGCTGGCCACTATGTATACACCGCGCATAGCTTTTCTTTGGTTGAATGTTTGTCTAGTGTTGGAATCGGCTGTTGGACTTATCCATTTGAGAACAGTCGAGAGTTGTTGAAAACAGCGGGAATTACCGCTTTTGCAATCCCCTAGCCCTTTCTAGATCTTCTACATTTCTCAGCAGTAATAGCGTTTTTTCGTAGGCAAACGTAGCAAGTTCATCTCGTTCAGAGCTGTCTTGAATGCCATCATCGCTTAGCAGGCTGAGCGCACCAATGATGCCGTTGAGCCCTGTGCGCATGTCATAGGAAGCGGTAGCGATTTTCTGGTCGAGTATCGATAGGTCTTTACTGTCCTTGTCACCTTTGATCTGTTTAGAAAACTGGATGGCGCAGAGCTGTGCGTAGTAGTTTCCTTTGTGGAGGAGTTCTTTGTGAGTGCCCGTTTCGACGACTCGACCACGATCGAGAACGGCAATTTGATGGGCGTTTTGGACGGTGGAGAGGCGGTGAGCGATGACTAAAGTGGTGCGATCGCGGCTCAGCTCATCAATTGCCTTTTGCACCAGGCGTTCTGAGAGGGTATCAAGTGCGCTAGTGGCTTCATCTAGAATCAAAATATCGGGATCTTGCAATAGAGCGCGGGCAATTGCCAATCTTTGTCGCTGACCGCCAGAGAGCAAAACGCCGCGATCGCCAATCAGCGTTTCTAGTTTCTGAGGCAGCTCCATTACGAAGTCATAGGCATTTGCTCGGCGCAGCGCATCTTCTACTAGCTGATCTGTGGCTTCGGGTCGTCCGTACACCAAATTTTCATGAACCGAGGCGTTGAACAAAAAGGTGTCTTGGCTAACGATCCCTAGCTGCTTGCGAAAGCCAGAAATTTCTAGCTCCTTAAGATCGATGCCATCGATGAGAATCTGACCGTGATTGGGATCGTAAAATCGAGGCAATAGATCGGCCAGCGTTGATTTGCCTGCTCCTGACGCGCCGACTAGCGCTAGCGTGGTTCCCTGTTTCAAGAACAGATCGATTCCTTTTAGAACAGGCTGAGTGCATCCTGGATAGCTGAAGACAATATTTTTGAAATGGATACCTGTCTGCAAAGACGAGTATTGGCGATGCCCGTGAGCCATGAAGGGTTTGTCGTCTCGGCGCAAAAAGTCGCTGACGATCTCGACGCTGGGGCTGGCGTTGGCAAACTGGCTGCGGGCGGCATTGAGCTGGCCAATAGAAGGCAGCATTCTGAACAGGACGAGCAGATAGGTGAGCAAGACAGAGGAGAAGGTTTCGATGCGATCGCCCACAAACATCCGTCCGATCACCGCAACAGCGATCAGCGCCACGATGCTGCTGACTTCATTGATGGGACCAATGCCTGCGAACAACAGCTGAGCGCGATATTCTGAGACTTCCCGCGCCGAAATCAGTTTTGCAATTGTCTCGTATTCCGTATCCTCGTTGGCGGTGCCCTTGACAAGCCGAATGCCAGAAAGAATTTCTACCACCCGAGAAGAATACTGACGAGACAGCTGCGACAGCTGCGCACCAAAGACTTTGGACTGACGAACGATGGACTGATTCACCAGCGCGACTAGCCCGAGCGCAAGCACCGAAATAGTGGTGAGCTGCCAAGAGGTCCAGACCAAAATGCCGACAAAAACCAGGATGGTGATAATTGCGATCGCCAGTCTTGCTAATGTCCGAATGGCAATTGTCGTTCGGCTGACCTCTACGTTGAGATGATTGATCAAATCGCCGACTTTTGTCTTGGTGTAGTAGGCCAGATCAACCTCTAGCAGTAGCCGCAGTCCGTCTAGTCGCAGCTGGGCCGCTAGCTTACGGTTTAGGCTGTTAGAAGCCAGTGCGCCTGCGTAGTTTGAAACATTTTTGAGAACGATCAAAGAGACCACCGCTAGGCCGAGAGACAGTAGTCGATATTGCTCGGGGACGATGTCAAAAAGCCCAACAATACGCTGCAAGATGTCGGGTAGCTGAGCGAATAAGTCGGTTGACTGACCTAGAAGTTCCAACAGGATAGGAACCAGTAATACAGTCCCAACGCCGTTGAACAAAGCGCCCGAAAATCCCAGCAGAACAGTCAGCACTACTAGCACAGGATATTGAAGCAGGTACTTGATTAGAAGCTGTCTAGAATGCATGAATCTTTAGTTTTGCGAGTGGGAAAAGGCGCTGAGGCAATAGTTGAGGCAGCGGTATCCCTGTTGATGACGTGCCTAATGACTAGCAGTGAGTTCAAACATAGTCAGATAGAACGGTTTGTAGCTGTCTGGACATAGCTGCGAGGCTATAGTTCTCCACACATCTTTCCCGTGCATTCAATCCTTTTTGATGGGCCAGGTCTAAATCTTGAAAAATTAGTGAGATCTGCTGGGCAATTTGCGCTGGCGATTCTGGTTCGACGAGATAGGCACAACCAGCCAAAATCTCTGGAATGTCGCCTACCGTTGTCGACAAAATCGGTTTTGCCATCGCCATCGCATCTGTTAGCTTCAGTGGAAATTGGGCTTTGGCAGTAGCATAGTCTCGCTGTGGAACTACAACAGCATGGGCAGCTGAGACGACTTCGGCCATTTCATCCATTTGAAAGCGAGGCAGCTTAATTAGCCATTTTCCCCATCTGGCAAACAGGTCGTCTTCATAGCTATCGGGCTTGCGCCCACCGACGATCACCAGCCGCAGATCAAGCTGATCTAATTGATCCAAAGCTATCAGCACGTCTTCTAATCCTTTGTGGGGACGAGCAGTGCCCGGAAACATCAGGACGCGATAGTCAGCTAAGCCATATTTCTGGCGGCTAGCAGCGGGATCAAAATGCTGGGGATCAAACAGCTGGGTGTCTTTGCTGTTGGGTAGATAGTGGCCGCCGAAGCGATGCTGTAGAAATCGGGTGCTGACGGTGATGGCGTCAGCCTGTGAGATCAGATTTTCCATCCATTCTAGATATAGGGGATGTTCTGGATCTTGAAGTGCGCCGCCTGGCTTGAAAATGTCACGAGCAAGCTGTTTGGGATCGGGGCGATAGTGCTGGTGGTCGCCGCCGTGCCAGCTCATTTCCCAGTCGTCGATGTCTAGAATGACTGGCTTTTGGGTGGCGAGCTTGCGGAGTAGGGCGGTGCCGAAGCTGGTGGGTCGGGGCTTGATGGCGTAGATGATGTCGCCTGTGATGTGGCTAAGGAGTAATTGGAGATCGGCTGCATACCGAAATGAGCGATGCGATCGCACCGCCTTCACTTTCAGATTGGCAGGCGGCACCGGATACAGCGTCTCCGAAAACTGAGCCCCTACCACCGTCACATCGCACCCTAGCCGCTGAAGAGCATTGGCCACTAGATACACCCGAGTGGTGCCACCGCCTGATAGATCTGGCGCGACGACTGAAACTGTCAATGCCCGAGAAGTTTTAGACACAGCTGTTTTTATTCCATGTTGCTAGTGGTTGCTAATTGTCAATTACTGATAGCCATAAGCTGGATTTAGGGTTGTTTTGACCACTTCATCCATCGCTTTTATAAGCTCTGCTGGCAGCTCAGATCGATAGCCGCCAACCGCACCTTTTCTTACCTTGAAAGAGTCTGGATTGTTGATATTTCTAGCTGCCATGACGCCGATACCGACTTGCTTGCCGCCTTTTAATTCCATCTTTCGCATGTTTTGAAAAGAGGCATGTGCGATCGCCTGCTCCATTTCACCTGGCGTAATCGGCAAATTCAAAAAGGCAAAAACCTGGCTAATTTCATGCAGCGTGTCGGCTTTCATGTCCTCGTAGCGAACGACTAGCAAGTCGGTCGCTTGATGAGTTTGCCAGTCGTTATAAAACTGAATGTAGTCGCCGAGTTCTGTACTCGCTTTGACGTAGTGTTCTAGGCTATCGAAACCGAGTTCTGCTTGATGCTGGTGATAGCGAGAGACCAGTGCATCGCGTGGATCTCTAACTAGCAGGATGATCTTTTGACCCGCGTAGCCGTGGCCAAACTGATCGTATTTTTCGTGCATTGGTTTGATGGCAGGCAGGCGCGGATCGGCTTCTGAGAGTCTGAACAGGTCGTGAACGTTGATTCCGGCTAGGTCGTAGTGTAGTGCGATCGCCTGACCCAAGATAATTCTCAGCCAGGTTCTGCCGCAGTTCGTCAACGAAATTAAAAGGTAGTCAGCGCTTTGTCGCTCGCGCAGGTGCTTTTGCGCTGCCGATTCAAACTGCGGGCGGAGCTTTTGTCTGGCTCGATCAAAAAGCCGATAGGTCGGTGGATGGACCGCGAAGAGGGCTTTTTGCAGCATGGGCGATGGGTCAGCGTCTAGCTAGGTGGCAATTCCAAGCTCAGATTGCCCAGCACGCCTTTACGAAATTCGATTAGGAGCTTTCTAGCTGCGCGCTCTTGGTTACTTTGAAACTGATGCTCAGCCAGTTGAAATAAATAAGTTTCGCCTGTGCAGTTAGTCGGATCGAGTTCGTAGCGAGACTGAAGCGCTTGAGTTCGTGAGGGAAGCTTCGCGGTGCCTGCCTCGATTTCGCTCTGGTCTAGTGCTTTGAGCAGTTCGACAAAACCGACGGCAACTCTTTGCGTATCGTAGGCAGCTTCGCCAATATCGTCACAGATGGCCAGTTTAAGAGCTGCCTCTTGATCCGTGAGCTGGGCTGGAATGATGCCGGGCGCGTCAAGTAGCTCGATTTCTTCTGAGATTCTGACCCAACGTAGCTGACGGGTGACGCCTGCTTTGCGAGCGCTTTCTACGATTTTGCGCTTGAGCAGTCGGTTGATCAGGGCGGATTTGCCGACGTTAGGAAAGCCAATGACGACGGCTCTGACTGGACGCGATCGCATCCCTCGATCCTTTCGCCGCTGATTCATCGCTGTGCCTGCCTGCTGTGCGGCTGTAGCGATCTGGCCGACACCCTTGCCCTGATTAGCGTTTGTAAAATAGGCAACTTGATCGTTGGCTTTGAACCAGGCTTGCCAGCGATCGCGCATCTGCGGCGAAATCATATCCACCCGGTTCACCACTAGCACCCGCTTCTTATCGCCTAGCCAGCCCGCCAAATCGGGGTGCAGCGTTGACAAAGGAATCCTGGCATCGCGCACTTCTAGCACCACATCGACCCGCTTGATCTGGTCCTGCAAGGCTTTTTCCGCCTTGGCAATATGTCCTGGATACCACTGAATTGCGGGAGTCGCCATAGAAAATTAGGTCGCTAGATTAGATAGCTAGCTTAAACCTTTGTATAGCTCAAAATCGTTTAAGGAACGACCAATACAGGGCAAGGCGCTAAATTGATCACCCGGTTGCTCACACTTTCTTCAGCGCCATCCTCGATCAGACCCGTGCCTCGACAGCCCATCACAATTAGATCGGCAGAAACCTCATCAGCCACATCGCAGATGATAAAAGCTGGATTTCCTTCGCGCTCAACCGTTTCAGCTTCAAAGCCACGCTGCTCAAAGACGGTCTTGCTTTTAGCGAGCAGTGAGGCGACCGCCTCTGGAGAAGTCTGCTCAGGATGGGCTGGATCGCTTTGCTCCTGGGTTTCGACAACAGAGAGCACTATTACTTTAGAGCCACACAGCTGGGCCATATCGATCGCCGTCTGCAAGACTTTTTTAGCGCTAGGGCTAGAGTCGATTGAAAGAAGAAGCGTTTTGTACATAGAAGGAGATCTAGCGTTTCCTACGAGTTTTGGGGTAGTGAGCCTTTGAAATCGGTCTTTACGAGCTTTAAGTTTTCGTCAGAGTTTCTTTAGGTTTGCTTTCAGAAGAGATCACACACTTCTGTAAACTAATAGACACATAGGCAAATTTACGCATTTTTAAAAGCCTTACGCATCTGCCAAAAGCGAGCCTAGTTAACAGCAGGCGAACTCTATTCAACAGTAGACAAGCTTTGTCCCGCTTTCAGCGCCGATGCACATAAACGTTACATATTTTTTAGGAGAGTATCTTCTGTGGCCAAGAAAGCGCTAGCTGATTTATCTGCATCTGACGTTTCTGGAAAGCGAGTGCTAGTACGCGCCGATTTCAACGTTCCCCTCGACGATGCGGGCAACATTACCGACGATACTCGCATCCGAGCCGCCCTACCGACTATTCAAGATCTGATCGACAAGGGTGCAAAAGTTATCCTCGCTAGCCACTTCGGTCGTCCGAAGGGCAAAGTCGTCGAGAGTATGCGTCTGACGCCAGTAGCGGCGCGTCTGTCTGAAAAGCTCGGCAAAGAAGTCATTAAATGCGATGACTGCATCGGTGATGAAGTTGCTGCCAAGATTGCCGGAATGAAAGAGGGCGATGTCGCCCTGTTAGAAAACGTCCGCTTCTATGAGGGCGAAACTGACAACGACCCTGAGTTCGCTAAGCAGCTAGCTGCGAACGCCGATCTGTACGTAAACGATGCGTTTGGAACTGCTCACCGCGCCCATGCTTCGACAGCGGGTGTCACTGAGTACCTTAGCCCAGCCGTCGCCGGTTCTTTGATTGAAAAAGAGCTGAAGTTTTTGCAAGAGACTGTAGACAATCCCCAGCGTCCCTTGGCGGCGATTGTCGGTGGCTCCAAGGTTTCTTCTAAGATTGGCGTGATTGAAACGCTGCTAGACAAGGTCGACAAGATCTTCATCGGCGGCGGCATGATTTTCACCTTTTACAAGGCGCGGGGCATGAGCGTCGGCAGCTCTTTGGTAGAAGAAGACAAGCTAGAGCTAGCCACCAAGCTAGAAGCCAAAGCCAAGGAAAAAGGCGTTGAGTTCTTGCTGCCAACCGATGTAATCGTGGCCGACAAGTTCGCCGCCGATGCCAATACGCAGACTGTTAGCGTCGATAGCATTCCTGATGGTTGGATGGGTTTGGACATCGGTCCTGATTCTGTGAAAACTTTTCAGGACGCGCTAGCTGATTGCAAGAGCGTGATTTGGAACGGACCAATGGGTGTGTTCGAGATGGAAGCGTTTGCGAAAGGGACCACGGGCATTGCTACTACGCTGGCTGGCCTCACTGACAAGGGCTGTATCACCATTATCGGCGGTGGCGACTCCGTAGCAGCCGTTGAGCAGGCGGGCCTTGCTGATCAGATGAGTCACATTTCCACTGGCGGCGGCGCTAGCTTGGAGCTGCTCGAAGGTAAGACGCTTCCTGGTATTGCAGCTTTGGACGAAGCGTAAGCGCTGGCGTGAAGCCTGCTTTTGAATGAATGTTGACGCATGTTGAAAGGTCATTCTACACGGCTTGTAGGATGGCCTTTCTCTGTCTATTTCCCAGCGATCGCACTCGATAAAATACCTAGAATTTTGGCAAGGCTTTCCACAATGGGATACTGCTTCAGATCGATTTCGACAACTTGTCCCTTTAACCGTAGAAACTGCCACGTCGTACCAATGGTGACAACGCCATAAACAACAGCTTCAATATGGCCAGCTCGACACCTTCAGCCAGCGTTTCTATCAACCCGTTACTACCTTCAACGCTAGGCAATGTCGAAAATAACCCAGATGATTCTTGAAAGGAGAGGTCAAAAGTTTTTTTCAGCTGAGCTAGCGTGAAATTTCCATAGGCCATAGAGCACTAGCCGTTCAATACTTGCTCAGATAATAGCAACAAAGGATTGAGCAAGCGGACCTAGCAGACCACGTAAGTTACATTGTCGATAATTTCCAGTAACGGTGGTGCTAGCTCAAAGAGGTTGTTTTGGTCCATGCTTCAGCTGTCGTGTTCATCAGTTCTATCGGTTGTGACGTTTGTATTTTCCGATGGTACGAAAGATGTGTGTGCTGAGCGAACAAGCTTCGCAGCTGTGCGAACAAGGGTTGCGGCTGTGCAACTAAGCCTCGCAGCTGTGCGAATAAGGGTTGCGGCCTGTCCAACTAAGCTTCGCAGCTGTGTGACTAAGCTTTTCGACCTGTCCAAGCAAAGGTTGCAGTTGTGCGAGTAAGCCTCGCAGCTGTGCGAACAAAGGTAGCCGCTGTGCGAGTAAGCCTTGCAGCCGTGCTAGTAAAGGTTGAGCTTGCGATCGCAACCCAGTATTCAACCCGACAGCCAACTTTGAGACTAATTACGTAGTATGCGGCAGCGCGCGGATGCATATCCCAAGAAAGTGCAAGTCGCATTCGACTGCAAGTAGTCTCGCCTGCCTTTCTAAAAGAAACCAACGTAATGTAACAAGTGTTTTCGCTTAAAGAGGCGATAGTCTTTCCTTAATCTCCAAGTGAGAACCTCCCTTCGTCGAAAGAAAAAACGGTGCTCTAGAATACCGTTCTAAAACACCGTTGGCTGAGTCTATTCGACTACTAGAAGTATTGATATCAGTGGAGATATGTCGTCTTCACTGATATGTGCTGGGTGCTAACTGCAATAGATAAAGACCTTGGGAGTTCTATGTAATGGCAAATTTTGACACTATCCAACCCGCTCAGATACAGGGCGTTGGTGGTACTGGCTATATTGTCGACCCGATTGTGACCATTGGCGATTTTACGCCCGCAGATGGCACAGACTACCTCGCCCCCGGCATTCCCGATGGCCTAGGCGCATACGCACTTGATGACGCCACCGTCCGCCTACTGGTCAACCACGAGCTAGGCTCAGACGTTGGCTACGCTTATCAGCTAGCGAATGGCACCGAGCTAACCGGCGCTCGCGTCAGCTTTTTTGATATTGACAAAGCCACTCGTACAGTCGTCAACTCTGGCCTCGCCTACGACACCATCATCAACCGTCAAGGTGAAATCGTTGACGAAGCCACCGATCTAGAAAACGAGGGCCTCCAGCGCCTTTGCTCTGCGCAGTACATTGCGGCAAACCAATTTGGGGAAGGCCGTGGTCTAATCGACAGTCTCTTCTTCACAGGTGAAGAAACAAACGGTGGTACTGAGTACGTTGTCGATCCGGCGACAAACATGATGCACGCGGTGCCCTGGATGGGTCGTGCAGCCTGGGAAAGCGTTACCGAACTCGACACAGGCACCACTGATAAAGTGGCTTTTCTCGTCGGCGACGATCGCGGCGGCGCACCTCTATTGATGTATGTCGGCACCAAGAATGCTGACAGCGATGACCTGCTAGAGCGCAATGGTCTTACTGGCGGCGAGCTGTACGTATGGGCTGCTGATACCGGCGAAACTACCCCCGAAGAATTCAATGGCACAGGCGAAAGCCGTAATGGTGCTTGGGTAGCCATCGATTTCTATAACGCGGATCAAGCAGGCAGCGTAGTTGACACCGATGGCGATGGCGACCTACAAGAAGAACTCGGCTACGATGCCGACGGTTTTGCCACTCAAGCGCAGCAGGACGCCCTAGCCGCAGCAGCAGGCGCGTTCCAGTTCTCTCGTCCTGAAGATGTCTCCACCAATCCCAATGACGGGACTCAAGCGGTTCTAGCTTCTACTGGCCGTGACAGCTTGTTCCCTGCCGATAGCTGGGGCACAACCTACACCATCGACACGACTTTCAACGCCGATGGCACACCCGCCACGGCTGATATCCTCGCCATTTACGACGGTGACGATGCAGGTGCTGGCCAGTTTGAAGGCCCCGACTTTGGCCTGCGCAGCCCCGATAACTTGGACTGGGCTGACGACGGCTTTATCTACATTCAAGAAGACCGCTCATTTGACGACTTTGGTCTGACCTCTGGTGAAGAAGCCTCTATCTGGAAGCTAGATCCCGCCACTGGTCAACTCACTCGCATCGCCCAGATGAGCCGCGAAACCGGTACGCCCGCTGGTCAAACCAACGGCAGCCCTAACGATATCGGCAACTGGGAATCTTCCGGTATTATCGATGTCTCGACTCTATTTGACGAAGCTCCTGGCACCCTGTTTATCGGCGATGTACAGGCTCACAGTCTGCAAGACGGCATCATCGAAGAGGCCGACCTCGTTCAAGGCGGTCAACTCTTCTTCCTCTCTTCTAACGTAGCTGAGCTAGAAGGCTTTGCCTCTTTGCCTGCTGATACCTTTGCTGAAGGTCCACCGACTGGAGAGGGCATTGATGCCAACGGTCGCACCGGTCCTTTTGAAGGTCCACCGATACAGGGCTTTAGCGGCGTACAGTTTGCGCCTGGTGGTGATGGCTCCGCTTACTGGGTTCTCTCTGACAATGGATTTGGCTCTAAAGCAAACAGCGCTGACTATCTACTGCGGCTTTATCAGATTGATCCAGACTTTGCTGGCTCCGAAGGTGGCGACGGCAGCGTAGATGTTCAAGGGTTTGTTCAGCTCAGCGACCCTGACGGTCTGATTCCTTTCGGCATTGAGCAAGGTGATACTGCCGAGCGTAATCTAACCGGCTCTGATTTTGACGTTGAGTCTTTCACGATCGATGCCAATGGTGAAATTTGGATTGGTGAAGAGTTTGGTCCTTTTATCTTGCACTTCGACGCCGAGGGCAAGCTGCTAGAAGCGCCAATTCCTACGCCAAATATTACTAGCCTCAACACGCTCAACGGCCAAGATCCGTTGGTGATCGGTCACCGGGGTGCTAGTGGCAGCCGCCCAGAGCACACGCTAGCTTCTTACAAACTCGCTATCGAACTTGGCGCTGACTTTATCGAGCCTGACTTGGTTGTTACCAAAGACGGTGTGTTGGTTGCTCGCCACGAGAACGAAATCTCTGGGACTACTGACGTGGGCGATCGCGCCGAGTTTGCCGATCGCCAAACGACTAAAGTTGTCGACGGCAGTTCGCTCACAGGCTGGTTCGTTGAAGACTTCACGCTCGCTGAGCTGAAGACCCTACGCGCTAAGGAACGAATTCCTAGCATTCGCCCAGACAATACTGCCTTCGACGGTCAGTTCGAGATTCCAACGCTCGAAGAAATCATTGACTTGGTGAAATCTGTCGAAGCGGAAACAGGCAAAAAAATCGGCATCTATCCCGAAACCAAACACCCCACTTTCTTAGCCAAAGAAGGAACTTACCTCGACGGTACACCGATCAACCAAGACACCAGCCAGCTCTTGGTTGATGCGCTAATTGCGCAAGACTTTACCGATCCTAGCCGCATCTTCATTCAGTCTTTTGAAGTGCAGAATCTGGTTGAAATTCAAGCTCGCTTGGATGCTGAAGGCTTGAGCGATATTCCGCTGGTACAGCTCTATGGCGATACCACCGCAGGCGCTATTGTCGATGATGCGTTCTCCTTCCCTTATGACATCCGCTACAACGTGGCCCAAGGCAATGACCTGGCGGCTATCTACGGTCAGGCGTTCCTAGATGCGGCAGAAAATCCGCTCTCTGCAACGACTGTTTATGGTGACTTGGACAATGCCGCCATTTTGCAAGTCATCAGTGATTTGTATGCTGAAGGCGCTGGCCCTTGGAAGAATAACTTCTTGCTACGCAACGCTTTAGAGACCCCGGTTGATGGCAATGGCGACGGTCTTGCCGAAATCACATCTCAGCTGACTGGCGAGGTCACTTCTTTTGTCAAGGATGCTCACGCGGCTGGATTGCAGGTTCATCCCTACACGCTGCGAGCAGAAGAGCCGTTCTTGACGCTGAATGCAGATGGTACGCCTCAGACCTTGGAAGACGAGATTGTTCAGCTCACGCAAATTGGCGTGGATGGTTTCTTTACTGACTTCCCCGGCATCGGTGCGGAAGTGGTCGATCAGATCACTTCGGAGTTTGTCTATTCTCCTGATAGTCCTGAGGTGCTTGCAGGCGAGGTTGACTCTAACCTGGCTCGCTCCCGTGGTTTTGAGGGCATGGCCTTTAGCCCCGATCGCCAGACGCTCTACCCGATGCTAGAAGGCACGGTGCTAGGCGATCCGGAAGGGTCTTTGCGAATCTACGAATTTGACGTAGCTAGCAGTTCCTTTGAAGGGTTGGCTGGTTTGTACCAGCTAGAAGCACCAGATCATGCGATTGGTGACTTTACGCCGATTAATACCAATGAATTTTTGGTGATCGAGCGCGATGGTGGACAAGGCGACAGCGCTGAGTTCAAGCAGATATTCAAGATAAATCTGTCTGAGGTGAACGCAGACGGCTTTGTGAAGAAGGAAGCTGTGGTTGATTTGCTGAGCATTGCGGATCCTAATGATTTAAACGGTGATGGTCAGACGACGTTTGACTTCCCGTTTGTCACTATCGAGGATGTGCTGGTACTCGACGCAGACACGATCCTGGTCGCGAATGACAATAACTATCCGTTCTCCACAGGACGTGACGCGGTTGAAATTGACAACAACGAAATCATCCAAATCAAGCTAAATCAGCCTTTGGATCTAGATGCTCGCTTGGGCGTTGCTGGGCGCGATCGCATTGGCACAGTCGGCACCGAGTTTGACACCGTTGAGCCAGCGCAAATGAAAGGGCTAGACGGCTACACAGTCGATCCGCTCTTCACGGTAGGAGAAACCTACGGCGGCTATACGCCAACCGGTATCTTTGACGGTCTAGGCGCTTATGCCCTCAATGACACCACTGTGCGGGTGTTCGTCAACAGCGAAATCGGCAGTACTGACGGTTATGCCTACGAGCTAGCCAATGGTACCGAGCTGACAGGCGCTCGAGTTAGCTTCTTCGACGTGAGCAAAGAGACTCTTGCCGTGGTCGACGCGGGTCTTGCCTACGACACCATCATCAATCGTCAAGGCGAAGTAGTTGATGAAGCTACTGATCTTGAGAGCGAAGGTATTCAGCGCTTCTGTTCTGCTCAGTACATTGAGGCTAATCAGTTTGGTGAAGGTAACGGTCTAGTTGATAGCCTTTTCTTCACGGGTGAAGAAACCAGCGGTGGCACTGAGTTTGTGATCGATCCAGCGACCAATACCCTCCACGCACTGCCCTGGATGGGCCGCGCTGCTTGGGAGAGCGTAACCGAGTTAGATACGGGCAGCACTGACAAGGTGGCTTTACTCGTCGGTGACGATCGCCAGGGCGCACCGATGCTGCTGTATGTGGGCACCAAGGACACTAGCGAAGGCGCTGGGCTGTTAGAGCGCAATGGCTTGGTCGGCGGCAAGCTCTACGTTTGGGCAGCAGATAGCGGTGAGACCACTCCAGAAGAATTCAACGGTACTTTCGAGAGCCGTGCCGGTAGCTGGAAGGAAATTGACTTCTACGATGCTAGCCAAGCAGGGACAGCAACCTTAGATGAAAGTGGTTACGCTGACCAGGATTCTCTAGGCTATGACGCGGACGGCTTTGCGACTCAAGCTCAGCAAGATGTGCTGGCAACAGGTGTGGGTGCTTTCCACTTCTCTCGCCCTGAAGATGTCGCCACTAACCCAGGAGATGGCACCATTGCGGTGCTGGCTTCTACCGGACGTGACAGCCTCTTCCCTTCCGATAGCTGGGGGACAACCTACGCGATCGATACAGACTTTGATGCTGACGGGATGCCGACTTCAGCAAAGGTCAAAGTTCTGTACGACGGTGACGATGCGGGCGTAGGCCAGTTTGCCGGCTCGGACTTTGGTCTGCGCAGCCCTGACAACGTGGACTGGGCAGATGATGGCTATATCTACGTCCAAGAAGATCGCTCCTTTGATGAGTTCGGTCTAACCTCGGGCGAAGAAGCTTCTATCTGGCGATTGACGCCTGAAACGGGTGAGCTGACTCGGGTGACTCAGATGGATCGCTCGGCACTGCCTTTAGGTCAGAGCGATAGCGCTGTTGGCGACATTGGTAACTGGGAGTCTTCTGGCATCATCGATGTCTCAACGCTGTTTGATAAAGATCCTGGCAGCTTGTTCTTGTTCGATGTTCAGGCTCATAGCCTTCGCGATGGCGTGATTGCTAGTGAGAATCTAGTACAGGGCGGTCAGCTGGCCTTTTTGTCTGCACCCGAGCTGGTGACTGGCCAAACCATCGTCGGGACTGATGGCGATGATACGCTCACGGGCGGACGTTTGGGCGATGAGATTACCGGTGGTCTAGGTAACGATGTTATTAGAGGCAGCGTTGGTAACGATCTGATTCGGGGCGATTTTGGCTATGTGAGTGCAGTTGCTGGCGGTGGCGATGACACCATCTTTGCCGGTGGCGGCGCAGACAACGTAGCTGGAAATGAGGGCAACGATAAAATCTACGGCGGCGCTGGCAAAGACAGACTTGCTGGCGGCGACGGCGACGATTTTCTCTTCGGTGGGCTCGGTGACGATACGCTCCTCGGTGAAGCGGGTAACGACAGGCTTTATGGCAAGGCTGGTCGAGATACGCTTGTCGGCGGTAATGGCGACGATCTGTTGGTCGGCGGCAGGAGTAGAGACATGCTAATCGGCGGCGCGGGTAGCGATACCTTTGTCTTGGAGGCTGGCCCCGCTAAAGACCTGGTGATGGACTTTACTGCTGGCGAAGATATCTTCGGTCTGAAAGGTGCGCTCACGTTCGGTCAGCTTTCTATTACCGCTAGAGCCAGCAATGTACTGATCTCAATAGGTGATGATGATTTGGCGCTGGTGATGAATGCTAGTGTGGCTGACTTCGCAGAGGCAAGCTTTGTGACTGTATAGCCTCTATGGCCGAGATTTTGAAGAATCCGGCGCACAGTCGTTGTACGAATGCATTCAGCTCTGGACGCATTCGTACACTGACTCACCAAAAGTGACAAACGTATAGTTGTTTCCAGACCTAAGACCCTAGCCGTGGCGGTTGGTTTGTCTTGGGTCTTTTTCTTTAGTAAGAGGAGTTCCATGGGTATAGGCTCTATCCTAAAGGACGTATAGAACCCGGCAGAATGATTGAGTAGTTCAGAGAACCTGCAGCAAGCTATTAGACAGCAAATTGAGCAAAGCCAAGATCAGCGCATTACTTTTGCTGAATTTATGGATTTGGCGCTATACCATCCGCAGTTTGGCTATTACGCGACGCCCAGCAGCATTATTGGTCCGCAGGGTGACTTTGTTACTTCGCCGCATATGGGCCGCGACTTTGGTGAAGTGGTGGCGGAGCAGTTTGTGGATATGTGGGCGGCGTTGGGTCGGCCCGGACGGTTTGATTTGGTGGAGATGGGGGCAGGACAAGGGCTGGTGGCTGGAGATGCGATCGCCTACCTCCAATCCCACTATCCCGACTGCTTCACCACGCTCAACTACATCATCGTAGAAAGATCGGCGGTTCTCAAATCCGAACAGCAAAAGCGGTTGAGCCACTGGAATGACAAAGGAATGTCCATTGCTTGGAAGACGCTGGACGAAATCGCACCCAGTACTATTACTGGGTGCGCATTCTCCAACGAGCTAGTAGACGCCTTTCCTATTCACTGGGTAGAGATCCAAGAGCAAAAACTGCAAGAACTCTACGTCACTCATGGTGAGAACAGCTTTTCGTCTCAGCTAGGAGAACTTTCTACCCCAGAGCTAGAACGCTACTTTCAGCAGGTCGATATTGACTTGAGCAACTATCCAGAAGGCTATCGAGCAGAGGTCAACCTAGCGGCACTCGACTGGATTGAGCAAATCACCGATAAGCTAAAGCGAGGCTATCTACTAACTATCGACTACGGATATACAGCTCAGCGCTACTACAGTCCGGCTCGCACCGAAGGCACCCTGCAGTGCTATTACAAACACAGCCACCACAGCGATCCGTTTATTCATATTGGTGGACAAGATATAACGGCCCACGTGGACTTCACCGCCCTGGAAAAGCAAGGGACTAAAGTCGGTTTAACCAGCCTCGGTTTCACTCAGCAGGGATTGTTTTTGATGGCTTTGGGGTTGGGCGATCGCCTCAACGCCCTCTCTCAACTCAACTCAACCGCAGCCGCAAAAGCCACGGACATTCAAGCCATCATGCGTCGCCGCGAAGCCCTACATCAGCTCATTAGCCCAATGGGTCTTGGTAACTTCGGCGTGCTTGTCCAGGCCAAAGGACTGAGCCTAGCAGAAATTGCCACCCCCCTAAAAGGATTGACAATGCCACCCTTGATCTAGTCAGCCTTTGATATCACAACTACGCATCGCAACTACTGTGATTCGACATCGGCCTAGAACCGATTGAAAGGTTAAAATCCAAGAATAGGCATTGAAGCTCAAATTGGAAGGCTAGGCCCAATGACACTATTAGACACGCTGCGAGAAAACCGAGATGAAATTCTGCAAATCGCAGCAAACCATGGAGCCTTTAACGTGCGTGTGTTTGGCTCAGTTGTGAGAGGTGAGGAAACGCCCGAGAGTGATATTGACTTTTTGATTAATTATGACCCAGAGAAAACAACGCCCTGGTTTCCTGGTGGGTTGCTTATGGACTGGCAAGATTTGCTAGGACGGAAAGTAGATGTGCTGACGGAGTATGGCGTTAGCCCTCTCATTCGCGAGCAGGTATTTTCAGAGGCCCGGTCGCTTATTGAATTGAAGTCAACCTAGGAACAGCTGACTAAGTTGGGAAAAAGTTATTGAAAAGAGCCTGCTTCAAAAGCAGCTCAGATTAAATTACCAATTTTCATAACCCAATCCGCAGAATCTCCAATTTGGGGAAAAATAGGCTCAAGAATTCGGTCTAAGACATGCGGATATTATTTTTGGTGCTCGCTGGGCTGGCTTGGCTCAGCTATGTTAGAGCGAAAAAACGTGGCGTTCCCTGGTTTAGTCTGCAAACAAGCCGACGAATTGGAAAACAGCAGTATTTATGGGAACAGCACGCGAGAGAAATAGATAGGCAGCTGGCTGCGGAACGGGCAGCGCTGGAGAAGAAGCGGGCAAACCGACCCGCAAACTTCTGGGAGTTGAATGCACTGACTAGGGATGAGGCGGCAAGTGAACGGCTGATTCAGCACATCAGTCAGATGAATCCAGGACAGACCGCGCACTGGTGTGTGGAGAAAGCTATCTATGATATTCACCGCGATCGCATGGCCTAAGTCTTAAACAAACAAAAAACGGTGTGGTTTTTGGCTAATTAAGAGTAACTCTCTGAGTCAGGGGTAGATTCTTGAAAAGGCTATCCGAATAGACTTTGCGAATTTGAGACCTAACTGAAAGTGTTTTCCCCGCTTGAACCAAACCGCTTCGACGGCTAACCCAAACCGTATATACCTAGAGCGGACGGAAGATAAAGGGATAGCGGTAAGCCTTGTCCGGATCGGTCACGCTGCTCAAGATAGCGAAGATAGGCATAACCAGCTGCACAATGCCAAGTAATGCAACAAAAGGCAGACCAATAATCAACCAGGCTGGAACAATCAGCAAAACACTGTAGAGCCACATATTGAAGTGGAAGTTTAGGGCTTCTTTAGCATTCTCCTTAACAACCGAGTCATCAGAAAGGAACATTAGCGCCGCAGGAACACCTGCCGATAGCACCAGTTGACTCAGAAAAATAGAGCCGTGAGAAGCGATCGAAAAAAGTTTTCGCTTGTCAGAATCAAAGGTGGTTTCCATACGAACAAATCCTTGCGTTGCTTTACTTCAGAGACAGTGAGCTAATTCCAACAAAAGAAAATAGCTTCGCGTGCTCGATATCTATAATATTAGCGGCTAGCCCTCGACAGAGAAATGCGGTCAGATTTCGTAAATACCGTCCGAACCGCAGCAAGCCACTCGTAGCTGCCCTAAAATGGATAAAACAACCAATCTGAACAATTGCGAGCCACTAGGAATCTGAACCCATGCAAATGAAGCGCTTAGGCCACGTCGCCGTCTGTGTAGAAGATGTCCCCAAGGCCGTACAGTTCTATCAAAATCTAGGCATGAAGGTAGTCTGGCAAGACAGCGACTGGGCCTATCTCAAAGCCGGAAACGACGGCCTCGCTCTCATGAGCCCCGACTACGATCAGGCTGGTCCTCACTTTGGCTTTGTCTTTGACGACAGAGCCGACATTGACACTGCTTACGAAAAGCTCAAAGCCGATGGTGTCAAAGTTGGCAAGATTCACGACCATCGCGACGGTACCGCTTCCTTCTATGGCCGCGATCCCTTCGGAAATTGGTTCGAATATCTCTATGAACCCGACGATTTATTCGACAAAAAAGAAGTTGCTGCTTCAGTAGCTAAAGCGTAGAACAGTTCTTCACCCAGGGCTTTTTCATGACTTCTTTCTGCGCTAAGGATCGAGGATTAAATAACCTGCTGATCTCTACCCGGCCACCCTTCGACTACGCTCAGGGTTCGGTAACGGCAACTTACGATGGCTGAGCGCAGTCGAAGCCAAAACCCACCGGTCCGCGAAAGCGGCTTTTATTAAATCTTCATTCCTAAGTCTTTGTGTTGACTCTCTAATCTGGACGGTCAAGAGTTGTTGTTCTTGGGTCGATGATCTTTTTACCAATGCCAGGAAAGTGAACAGCAAGGCAGATTTTGTTGCCTGCACCGAAGATGTGGGTCACTTTTCCCTCCCCAAAGGCTTTGTGAATAACAGGTGCACCGACGTTCCAATCATTTTCGTGAGTGCCAGGTTTGTTCAAATTTGGCTGAGGGTTTTTCAGCTTGGCTTGGCGAGTAGTGGTAGTCCAGCGTTCGGGAAGGGCACTAGGGACGGTGGCAAGGATATAGTCGCGCGGGAGTTCGCTTAAGAAAATAGAGGGGGTAGAGACTTCGCGCATGTGGCCATAGGTGCGGCGCTCGCGAGCATGGGAGATAAAGAGTCGATCTTGGGCGCGGGTAATGCCAACGTAGCAGAGGCGGCGTTCTTCTTCGATGGCGGCGGCATCTTCTAGCGAGCGGAAGCTGGGGAAGAGTCCTTGCTCTAGACCGACCATAAAGACAACCGGAAATTCCAAACCCTTTGAGGCATGCAGCGTCATCAACGTTACCTGATTGCCATCGTCGTTATCGTCTCTATCAGTACTTAAAGAGGCGTTGGCTAAAAAGGTTAGCAGCGTCGCATCTTCGTTTTCTTCTTCAAATTGAACGACGGCGTTATAGAGTTCTTGAATATTTTCGATCCGGTTTTCTTCTTCTTCGGTGCCTTTGGATTTCAGTGACTCGATGTAGCCAGTTTGCTCTAGAACGTCTTGAACCAGCTCAGAAGGCCCGACAGACTCAACTCGCTCTTGCCATCCTTTGATCATTTGGGCAAAACTGGTGACTTTCTTCCCAGCTCGACCGGCCAAAGTTTTGACAGAGGTTTCGTCCTGAATAATTTCCCACAGGGGAACGCCCAGTTCGCTGGCCGCTTTGTCTAGATTGTCGAGCGTGGTTTTGCCGATACCGCGTCTGGGAGTGTTGATGACGCGCTTTAGGCTGACGCTATCAGCAGGGTTGACGGCTAGCCGCATGTAAGCAAGCATGTCCTTGATTTCGCGTCTGTCGTAGAAACGAAGGCCGCCTATCAGCCGATAGGGAATTTCATGACGGTTGAGCACTTCCTCTAACGCCCGAGATTGAACGTTGGTGCGGTAAAGGGTGGCAAAGTCTTTCCATCGAAGTTCTGGATTCTTTAGCTCTAAATGACGGATTTGGCCGACGACATATTCGGCCTCCATCGTTTCGTTGTCAGCGCGGTGGCAAAGGATAGAGTCGCCTTCGCCTCTGGTGGCACGAAGGATCTTGTCAATCCGCTCTGTGTTGTTTTCGATCAGGTGATTAGCGACATCGAGAATATTTGAGGTGGAGCGATAGTTTTCTTCTAGCTTGACGAGGGTTTGGGTTTCGTCGTCGGCTAGGCCATCGCCAAATTCTTCCTGGAAGCCCATAAGGATGGTGAAGTCGGCAGCGCGAAAGGAGTAGATGCTTTGGTCAGCGTCCCCGACTACAAAGACGGAGCGGTTGTTCCAATCGTCGAACTTGATGCCTTTGTCGTTGGTAGTGAGCAGCTGAATTAGGTCGTATTGAGTGCGATTAGTATCCTGATATTCGTCGACTAGGATATGGCGAAAGCGGCGATGCCAGTAGTCTAGAACCTGTTCATTTTGGCGAAAGAGCTGGACGGGCATCCGGATTAGGTCGTCGAAGTCTAGTGCATTGTTGGCGGAAAGTCCTTTTTGATAGAGACGATAGACTTCGGCTATGGTGCGGCCTTTGAAGTGGGGGTTTTCTTGTTCGTATTGGTCGGGAGTGAAGCCCTGGTTTTTGGCATTGCTGATGGCGAAGCGGACGGAGCGCGGGTTGAATTTGCGATCGTCTAGGTTCATGGTGCCGATGACGATGCTTTTGACCAGGCTCTGAGCGTCGGATTCGTCGAAGATGGAAAAGCTTTTGGTCCAGTGTTGGCCGTCAGCGCTCTGATATTTCTCGATGTCGTAGCGGAGGATGCGAGCGCAGAGGGCGTGAAAGGTGCCGACCCAGAGACCTTTGATGAAGGTTTTGTAGACGTAGGAGCGTAGCTGAACTCTGCTCACGCTCGGGCAGCATGTGAAAAGGTTTGCCGTGGCGAGCTAGGGATTCTTGTTCGGCGAAGAGCTTTTCGATGCGCTCTTTCATTTCGCGGGCGGCTTTGTTGGTAAAGGTGACCGCTAGTATATTTTCAGGATCTACTCGATGGTTGAGAATGAGGTTGGCGATGCGGTAGGTGAGGGCGCGAGTTTTGCCTGACCCGGCTCCGGCAACGACGAGTAGGGGTCCACAAAAGTGCTCTACAGACTGGCGCTGGGCTGGATTGAGCTGGTTGAGAAAATCTACGGTGGTGACCATACTGTTGACAAAAGGCAAACGAGAAAGAGGCGATTCGCCCTATTTAGTATGGCACTTGATACAAATACCGACGGGTTGAAATCCGTAAATAGTCGTAAATCGGACGAAATGGTGGTCCCGCATGAGGAATGGATGCGGCATGAGGAATGGATGTGGCGATCGCACACCCTAGCCCAATCCGCAGGCGCAACCGGAGAAATCCCCGTCGCAGCCATCATCGTCGGCCCAGACAACCAGCTAATCGCCTCAGCCACCAACCGCAAAGAGCGCGATCAAGATCCCACTGCCCACGCCGAAGTCTTGGCTATTCGCGCCGCTGCCAAACAGCTAGGCGACTGGCACCTGAATCAATGCACACTATATGTGACTTTAGAACCCTGTCCGATGTGTGCGGGCGCAATCATTCATGGACGCCTAGGCTTATTGGTATACGGTGCTAGCGATCCAAAAACGGGCGCTATCCGCTCCGTTCTAAATCTTCCTGACGGCCCTGGGTCTAACCACAAGCTGACAGTTGTTAGTGGGGTTTTGGAAGATGCTTGCCGACAGCAGCTACAGGACTGGTTCAAGCAAAGGCGGCTCCAAGCCAAGCGTGATCAAGCTGAGTCCTATACCGGATGTTAAGCCAGCCCCGAAAGTGTCAGTGACGCTCCTGACTAACTGCGACTGCTCATGTAGGGTTGGTCCATTGCATTTGCTGAGCGATCGCATCGATACAGATGTGCGCTCAACTTACGATGCTTCCTCACACATATGCTGATAAATTTTCCAAATATGGCGTTCTCTGCCGATCATCCCTGTCCGGCGGTCAAATCTCGCCTTTCTCCGTGGCTCGCACCCATTATGTATGCCATCGGTAAATGGCTAGTTTTACCGATTTATTTCAGCCACATCAAAATCACTGGGGAAGAAAATATTCCTACCGATAGTCCTGTCGTCCTCGCTCCGACTCATCAGGCTCGCTGGGATTCACTACTAGTTGGCTTGATTGGACAAAGAGCAGGCCGCTACCTCAGATTTATGGTCACAGCCGATGAATGTGTAGGAATTCAGGGCTGGTTTATCCGGCGGCTAGGTGGATTTCCGGTACATGTGCGTAAGCCTTCCGTCAGGTCTTTGCGGCACGGTGTAGAGCTTTTGCAAGGGAACGAGATGCTGGTGATTTATCCGGAGGGGAATATATTTCGCGATCGCATCAACCCTCTCAAACCTGGCCTCGCCCGCATCGCCTTGCGAGCCGAACACAGCCGCCCTAACTTAAATGTCAAAATCGTCCCCATCACCCTGCGATACAGCGATCTGTGTCCAAAATGGCGCAGTAGCGTCACTATCCACATTGGCAAACCGCTAGCCGTCGCAAACTATGCCAAAGGCGCATGCAAACAGCAGTCGAAACGTCTGACAGATGACCTTCAAGATAGTCTGCAAGCCTTAACCCAATCGGACAAAGTTAATGGTGGCATGTCGGCTATCTACTAGCATCACTATTCTTTGCTGGCATCAATAATCTGATTGACAGAAAGCGATAGTTCTGGAAACCCGAAGGACTGCAGCGTGTCTCCTTCGACAAAAGACTGCCCCGTCTGATATTCACCACCGTTGAGCCGATATATCCACACCGTCGGTGTCTTCGGTGAACCAATGAAGCGTACGCCACCTAGTGCGCGATAGTCCACAATCCAGTATTCAGAGATGCCAAGCCTTTCGTACTCCGCCAGCTTGATCAGATAATCATCCTGCCAGTTGGTACTCACAACTTCAACGACGAGTTTGACTGGCGCACCTGTAGAGAGGCTAGATGACTTATTCCAGTACGGATCTTCTTTTACCTGCGCCTTATCCAAAGCAATGATGTCCGGCAGATATCCTTCAGTACCTCGCTGAGGCTTGATCAGGCAAGACTGCGGAATAAATAAAGGAAGACCTAAACGGTCAATCTCCAGATCCAGTTTTCTCCTGATTAGAGCAATTACCTGCTCGTGTGGGCCGACTGGTCGCATCTCCACCATCTCCCCATGGCGCAGCTCATAGCGACCACCGTCTTCCGGATACAGCGCTATGAAATCGTCGAACGTCAGGGGTTTAGCTGCGGCCTGAACCATAGATAATCAGCGAATGGTGTTGATACTGCTCATTACTTCACGATTCTAGACGAACAGACAAGCATACTAAATACCCAACATCAATTCCCACTTGTTTAACCGGCCCACGCTACCCGGCATGTGGTCGATAATGTGTAGCTGCCAGCGTCCTGCTATCGGACTATTTAGCAGCTGTCTGAGTGCTGGCGTACCCACCAAAGAATAGGTTCTTTGCAAACGAGTCTGGCGGCCCAACGTACGACCCTGGATTAGTACCGTTTGTTTATTCGGCGCGACCAGCGTAAAAGACAGATCGCTTAAGAACTCGTGCTCAGCTTGAATAAAAACCTTGATGTCTTGCAGTGTGCCGCTTTCACTGATCGAAACTGAGCTAAATACCCCTCTAGGATCATCGTCTGGAATAGAGATTTCTCTCTCATTTTTGGCGCTCAAAGTAGCCCGTAGAGTTCGATTAGATGAAGATCCACTCAGCCCTTGCGTCTGAGCCTCTTTGATCGCGTTAAACGCATTGACTTTGCCATAGCCAAACCAAAAGGAATGGCCGCTGCTGTTGTAGGTGCCATATTTTTGGTTGAGCTGTGGATCAGGCTGTTGGTCAATAATTTTGTCGGCAGTTCGCTGCAAAATCTGTTTGACCTCGCGGGCGCTCAAGTCGGGATTGACAGACAGCATCAAACCTACAACCCCTGCGACTAGAGGACAGGCGCTGGAGGTGCCGCCAAAGCCTGTGTAGTCGTTGGTGGTATAGCCTTGATCGCCAGTGCGATCGCTCGTCAACACCACCCTCCCTGGCAAAGCTGCTTTAACTAGTGGCCCCGTGTCAAATCGTCCAATCGAGAGAGACATTGACGGCGGCGCATTATTACTTGGCGCAGCCACCGAAACATCTCGGCCCCAGTTGCTGTACGCCGATTTTCGATTCAAGCTCGTACAGGCCGAGACAGTAATCACATCAGGATGTATCGCAAAGCCGCTCAGCCAGCGAGTCAGGCCGCGCACTGCGTTTTTAGGCCAGCCCATTTCCTCAATTTGCCCATCCACTGGCCGGTTAGCATTGCCCGCAGAAAAGAGCACTACGCACCCCTTTCCATCTCGGCCTTGAGTCGCCGCTTTTTTAATCGCCTGACTAATCCGTCTCGACAGCGCAAAGTAAGTAGTAGCAGGCGACCAGCTACAAGAAATTACATCCGCGCCTTGTTCGATCGCCCAGTCAAACAGCTGCTCAATCGAAACATCATCCAGGTAGCCTGTCGTTTGGAGGGGCATCAAGCTACAGCCAGGGGCAACGCCAACAATGCCTCGACCGTTCTCTTCAGCGAGGGCAACGCCTGCAACCGCTGTTCCGTGATTTTCATCTTGGCCAGCCGCTGGCGTTGGCAGACCGTCGCTATTTTTGAAGTCTCTAGGCGCGACAATTTTGCCTGGTCCCTGCAAGTCGGGATGGGAGAGGTCAAAAGCGTCGTCGGCTACAGCAATAGTGATAGACCGACTGCCTCGGGTGATGTCCCAGGCTTTCTCGGCAGAAATATGTGAGCCAGGCGCTAGATCAGAGCCCCCTCGATGATTGAGATGCCACTGTTGGGGATAGCGATCGTCGGTGGGGCGATATAGGGGTGCGATCGCCATAACGATGTTTGGCTCAGCCAGCAAAATTTGAGGATGCCGCTTCAGCTGATTCGCAATCTTCAAAGGATTCTGACCAGCCGCTGGCCCAACCTTGAAGCTGTGCGTATTGCCACTACCTGGAACTGATTGCAGCCGGATCAAACCAGCAGTGCCCGCGATGCTCTCGATTTGGGCCACTGACAAGTTCTCTATAAACTGCACCGTCAGCTGATTGCCCAGATATGCATACGATCCAGGACTCACGGTCGGCTCATACACATGGCTAGCGTAGACAATCGCATCTAATGCTCGCAAGTCGGCTAAAGCTCCTTCCAACTGAGCAGCCTCTATCTGCCACTCCAGCAGCCACTCCATTTGGCCATTCTGCTTGGAATCGCTCTTATTGGAAACGGTTTGCTTAGAACCACTCTGATTAAAACTAGAACCTAGCCCAGCACTCGGCGTGATATTCCTTACCTGCTGTGGTCGCCACCTAGCTGATAGCTCGCTAATTTCGCTCGTATCCGCCGCGCCATCAACCATCTCAAAAGCCCAGCAGAATGTCAGCCTGTCTTTGACTTTTCTTAGCCGGAGCTCTTCACCGCCGCGCTGCAAAATTGTGCCTTCTTGTCCAGGTAGCACGCCTGCTGAGCGGTTGATAGTGCCGTTGGCTAATTGAGCGGGTGGAAAAGATTCTGGTGGACTCATGACCGCTAAGATCTAAGGCATGATACATTTGCACAGCTTAGTACAGATCGCCAACCTAGACCGCTTTGTCAAATTTTTGCAATCCACTTGGGCAAGAGTCACATTACAGGGCGACAACAGAGAGCGCTATGTCCTAGTCTAGGTTGAATCACCTACAGTAAGCTGGACTTTTACACCGCTTCCTCACATCATGGTTTCCAACTTTAAAGCTTTTCTTTCTGGAGTTTCTTCCAAAACGACTGCTCTGGCCGCTGCCCTATCGACCGCTAGCGCGATCGCACTCCCCACAGCCTTCCCGCTAGCAGCGCAGGCTCAGATGTCAGACGCTGTCACCCCAGAGGTGAACGCTCAACCCGCTACTGAGCCTTCCACAGGGATGCCAACTGTGACCCGCGCTGTAGGACAGGCCGATAGTCCGATTGGAATTGCCGCAGGTCAATCGCTCATGAGCGAAGCCGAAGTTGCCATTAGTGCTCAGAACTACACGCTAGCGGCCTCTAAACTGCTCGAAGCTCGTCAGGCACTCAACGATGTTTCCGCCCATTATCAGAGCCTGTCCAGCGTATTCGTGGGGCTAGATAGCCGTGTCAACCAAGACTTGCGATCGCTTGCTCTAGAGTCGGCTCAGGTCCGCGATCAGGCCAGCTATCAGCTCGCCGTCGTCTACCGCGCCCAAAACCGCCCGGATCTAGCTGTTCCCTTGCTTGTAGAAGTCGTTAAAAGTCAGCAGCCTACCCGTGGCCTCGGCCAACAAGCCTACCAACAGCTTTACGAGCTTGGCTTTGTCGGCGTCGCCTACAACTCGCCTAGCTAGTGGGGCAGACTCACTAGACATCATTAAATGGCCTACTTTCATTCAGCAACCGAGCTGCTCATCTGAGACAGAACATTGCTTCATAGACATTGCTTCATAGACATTGCGGCATAATAAGTGGGTTAATCTTGATTACCTAGAAACCTACCAGGAGACGCAGATGATCAGCCCTGACCAAGTAGAAGCGATGATTAAGGCCGGTCTGCCAGATGCCAACGTCGCCGTACAAGACTTGACCGGTGGTGGCGACCACTACCAAATTGCCGTTGTGTCCGATGCTTTCGAAGGACTCAGCCTCGTCAAGCGACACCAGCTCGTTTACCAGGCGGTTAACACAGCGATGACCTCAGAAGCTATTCATGCGCTTTCTCTAGATACCAAAACGCCTAGCGAAGTAGCCGCATAAAAAAACAAGACTGGTCATAAAAGCGCAGTGCATTCAGACAGCACACTCAAATTTAGTACACTCAACTCAGTACACTCAACTCAGTACACCTCACTCAAAAAGGTAGCGATGTCTCCAGAAACTAAAGCCAGAATCGACACCCTAGTCGAAGAAAACAAGGTCATGGTGTTTATGAAAGGCAACAAGCTCATGCCTCAGTGCGGCTTTTCAAATAACGTCGTGCAAATTCTCAACATGCTAGGCGCACCCTACGAAACAGTAGATGTCCTAGCTGATCCAGAAATTCGTCAGGGCATCAAGGAATATTCCAACTGGCCCACCATTCCCCAGGTCTATATCAACGGCGAATTCATCGGTGGTTCAGATATTTTGATCAAAATGTATGAAGAAGGCAACCTTCAAGAAACGGTAGAAGTTGCCCTAGCTTCTTAATGTATCGGCTTTAGCGTATTAGCTGATTTTGGAGCTCTTCACAGAAGCTTCCTCTTCGTCAAAGCGCACCGTCGTTAGAATGACAATTCTAGCGGGTGCGCTTTTGTTCTTGCGCCACTCTGCAACGACCGACGCTCCTTTGAATAATTTTTCTGAACGATTTTTTAAGTATGCTGCACGGTGTTGGTGACGTTTGTTCAATCGCAGCTTTCTACTCGAAGCTCAAGGTCAGTGACCATGAATTAGTAATAGTCTGTTTCAACCTCTGGTTGAGCAACCACGAAGTTTGAGGTGTCATATAAAAAGCGAAGACCTTCTTGTTCTAACTGGTTGATTAGATATGATTCAATCGCGCCAGAGTGACGCAAGGATGTAATGTAGCCTTCTACGTAGAGCCTGAGCTCATCAGAGCGATATCCTTTGTTCCAATAGTCTACGAGTGTGTCAGTAATTCGCTGATAGTAGCGAATTGTTCTGGCGTCCTGAAGCATTAGTGTTATCGTCCTCAAGTGCTTGGCGAAGAAGTTCAAAAGATCGAAACTCGTCTCGATCGTAAAAAAAGAGTCACAGCCTATATTTTATCAGCTCAAATCAGTCTGGGCCGATTCAAAGCAACAGATATAGTGCCTATATAGAGTGATTTAGTTCTCGTAACTTCGATTACAGAACTAGGAAAATGGCTCTGATACTGTTTTTGATATAAGAACTTGTAGCCAGCGGCATTTAGTTCGCTCTTTATTTTGTGAACGATATCGTTAACCACACCGTTAAAACAAGTATTCAGGTCATTGAAAGCAATCCTAATTTGCGTTCTTTGCTCAGTTGGAATTTGCAGCAGGCTGGATATCAGGTTCAACAGTGTACCGATATGGTTTCGGCCAGAGACAATTTTCAGTCTCATCAGCCTAACCTGGTTGTGCTGGAAGCAGAATTCAGCGGCGGGCAGGGCATTCAGCTCTGTCAGTGGCTAAGAAACCAAAGCTATCCCCTGATTTTGATGCTGTCAGCCCGTATTACAGAAGCTGATGTCGTCAGTGGGTTAGCAGCGGGAGCAGACGACTATCTGAAAAAGCCTTTTGGGATGAAGGAATTTTTGGCGCGGGTAGAATCGCTCACTCGCCGCAGTCGGCACACTACGACACCCCTAGCGGTGGACTATGGAGATTTGCACATTGACCTGGTGCAAAGGCGGGTGCGATATAAAGGCGACTTTATTGATTTAACACCGCAGGAGTTTAGTTTGCTGTACGTGCTAACTCAGGCAGAAGGCGAACCATTGAGTCGGATTGATCTGCTACGCCGTGCCTGGCCAGATGCCATCGATAATCCACGAACGGTGGATACGCATGTCCTCTCTTTGCGCAAAAAAATCGAGGTCGATCCGCGTCATCCCGATTTGATTCAGACGGTTCGTAACGTGGGCTATCAGATCTGTGTAGGACACGTCGATGTCTCTCCTATGGAAGTGATGGCGATCGCACACAGTAAGCCTGCCTAGTTCGACGAAGAATTCGTCTTAATTCTGTCCTATTCCCATTCCGTCTGGTCTGTTTGCTCTTTCTTGATTAGCTGCTGGTGTAGCCAGAGCCAGTCGACTTCGCTAGCTGAGGTGTCTGCTATCAGCTGGCCCTGCTCTATCTGCCACAGGCGGCTTGCGTATCTAGACACTAGCTCTATTTGATGATTAGCCATGACGATAGCCAGCTCGCCCGCTAGAGTAAATTCGGCCAGGCGAGCAAGCAAAAATTCGCTATAGCCAACATCTTGAGCCGACGTAGGCTCGTCTAGCAAAAGAACTTTGGGCTGGGTAATCAAGGCACGTGCGATCGCCACCCGCTGGCGCTGACCCAGCGACAAATTTACCGCCGTCCTGCCCATCCAATCTGCCGGAATCTTCAGACGGTCTGCCCACAAAGCCACACCTTGATCGATCATTGCAGCCGACTGATTTCTCAACAGCAACGGATAGCCCAGCGCCGCTTTCACCGTCATCCCCAACAGCCGACTTTCCTGACTGACCAAAGCCACCTGACGCCGTAAAGACACTACCGGCAGCTGCCGAATATCCTCACCTGCAAATCGAATTTGACCACCGTTAGCCTCAGCTAACCGATTCATCAGGCGTAGCAAACTAGTTTTACCGGAACCAGACGGTCCTACCAATCCGACAAAATCGCCCAGCTCCAAAGAAAAAGTTACATCCTTAAGAATCTCGACGACGCCAGCAGTAGCCCTCATAGTCACCTGCTCAAATGCCAAGATCGTCATAGATACAGACCCTTCTATCTAAATGGCCCAACTAAACAGCAGGTACAAAACTGCTAGCCGTCGCGATCGTCCAAATATCCACCAGCAGTAACCCCGCCGTCAGGCCCAGCAAAATAACATACATCCAGGGCTGAGAAAGCGGCTTGACATCACGAGTATCAACGCCAGTTTTTGCCTCAACATATCGCACCAAGCGCGCAAACCCAACCACCCGCATCGGCAATAGATAAGCTTTGTCCTGCCCCTGGTTAAGCAAATAATACACAATGCCTCCTTGCCCAGTTGAACGTGGCTTGAGCGCCGTAATCTCATCCCAGCGCAGCGTCCAACCCTTCCTTCCCAGCACTTTTATCCAGACAGGATAGGTCACAGCGATCTTCTCTTCATCAACCAATACCCGCTCGCTCAGAGCGCCCCATAAAACAGCCGCCCCGATAGCGAACCCGATCCATAGCAAGCTAGGTGGAACTGACGCATTAGTCGCCTCTGCTAGAAACGGTAGAGGAATCACCAGCGCAATGTACAGCGACATGAGGGTGAGCTGAATGATAGGAGATATCTTAAAACTGTCTCGAGAAGGCAAAGGGTGAGAGGTCATAAGTTAGAACAGGCGAGCTGAAATAGGAAAAGCTGGTGTGACTATCTTGTCGTACTTGCCGTAAACAGATCATATAGCCAGAGAAGTGTAAGCCTGAAGTCATTACAGGTACTTTTGAACAACGCTCCAACCAGAAGTCGTAACAGCGATGAATGCAAAAAACAAAACAGCATTTAGACTAAGGTGCAACGTCCTAGCCCACGGACGATCAGCGCTGATCTGCGTCGCACTCCACGCTGACAGTAGCGTTACGGTAACGACAATTAGTCCAGCTGGCAAATGCAGTGAATGTCCCAGACTTCCGAACTCACCTAGCGTCCCGATCACACCGATGGATAGCAGCAGCAGCACCAACAAGACCATAACAAGACCTGTCACAAAGTGTGCTGAACGTAGCCACTTGGGGCGGAAAAAACGTTGGTCAGGGCGAGTAACGAATAGACCAGCTCCGCTGATTGCCAGCAGCGTGTAGGCCGCTATGGAAAACCCCATCGACCACGCCGCTATTTTCCAGAGCCAAATAAACGAAGGAAGATCCACAGATTTACCCTTTTCTAGTGGGTCGCTTCAAAGGTGTATCACCTCATCACGCAAACTCTACTGAAGTTCATGTCCCTCTGTCATGAATCTTCGGCTACATATCCGCAGACCTATCTACGTGCTCAAAGAAGCTTCTAGCCCTTTGCTTTCCGCTCTATTTTCCGTTGCTCTATTTTTTTCCGTTGTGAACAAAGGAGAAGGTGCTGCCTCATCGCTATCAGGCTGAATCGCCAGCCCATGACAGTCGATAGTATCGGACAAAATAGCGCTTGCCATCATACCCGTATGAATCTCTAGTTTTGCAGTAGGAACTGCTTCAAACAGAAGTCGCTGTCCAGGAAACACGACGCGCTCAAAGTACCAGTTGGGCACATTTGTAATGCGTGCGACCTGAATTTTGCTGGTGACATTAATGTAGCAGCAAAGAATAACGGCAGCGTCGTCAGACGGAAGAGGATCGATGATTTGAGCCATGGTTTAGGACGAGGAGAAACTGTCTGAAACACTTCACACTTAGCGAGGCTAACACCTGAGAAATAAGATGACTGTAATAACGACTACCAAGCCAGGGCATTTGTTGGGATCGCCTGATATTACGGCATTGCGCAATAAAAAGCCGACTGACCTCGGTAGGGTTCCCATGCTAATTTCTAAAACTCTAAGCTGTTCCAACAAACAACATGAAGTCACTACATAGAAGCAAAATAGAAGCAAAAAACATAGAAGCAAAAACTATCACCTTGGAGATAGATCTAAAAAATGCTGTCTGGCAGCACGCGTTCAACGAAGACCTGAATAGGCAAAAATGCAAAAGAGCACAAGCTTCGCAACTATCGCAACTAATGGTGCCTTAATGGCTTTGAGTTTTTACTTCTATCAATATACTTCTATACACTTCTATCGACAGTGGTTACCTACAGAAGTTTTCGCAAACGGATTGCCGGACAACATAATAAACTGAAACGAAACTTTATTTTTCGTCTTAGTTCATTTTTCGTCTTAATTGAACAGGCAGAAGCGGCCAAACTTACTCAAATGTGCCCCTGCTCGATGTAATAGGTGTTGGCTATTCCTTAACCTAGACATACTACTACAGGCACCCAGGCTAGATGCAAGGGAGCTAGATCTCGAAATAGAGAATTAGCTTGCTATGGCTATGGCTTCTTTCGCTAGTCGACCTCAAAAGGCATTGACCTCAAAAGACAGCAAATTCAGCGAAAAGGGCTGAAGATTTTCAGAAACACGATCGCTCCCCAAAGTCAGTGCTATCGTAAAGATATGTGAAAAGTCTGAGAACCATCCGGTACTGACCATACGCCACTTGCTGCCTATCATGAACGACCGCATTCTTTACGTTCGACTTCCTTGCAACCCTATTTTCCCTATTGGCGTTGTCTACTTAGCCGACCATGTACATAAATGCTTTCCAAGTGTAGAGCAGGAGATTTTTGACATGGGTACGGTCCCTCCCCTTGACTTCACCCGAGCCTTGGATAGCCGCATCGACGGTTTCCGGCCCACGCTCCTCGTTTTTTCATGGCGCGATATCCAAATCTACGCCCCTGTCGGTGGCAGAGGCGGCAACCCTTTGCAAAACGCCTTCGAATTTGCCTACGCTTCCAATCCACTGGTTAGACTGCGCGGAGCTGTCGGGGGCGCACGTATGACTGCTACTTACTTGGCTGAGCTACGCCGCAACGAGAAACTAGTCAAGCGTGGGCTAAGACAAGCTCAAAAGCACCAGCCCAACGCAAAAGTTGTAGTCGGTGGTGGCGCAGTCAGTGTGTTCTATGAGCAAATGCCACAGATGCTACCCGAAGGTGCAATTGTCTCGGTTGGGGAAGGTGAGTCCCTGATGGAGAAGCTGCTACGGGGCGAAGACTTCTCACAAGAGCGTTGTTATATTGTTGGCGAAGAGCCGCGAGAACGACTCATTCACGAGCAGCCCATACCCATTGAAAAAACTGCTTGCGACTACGAATACATAGAAGCAATGTGGCCAGAGTTTGAGTACTATCTGCAAGAGCAAGACTTTTACATTGGCGTCCAGACAAAGCGAGGCTGTCCTCACAACTGCTGTTACTGCGTCTACACCGTAGTTGAGGGAAAACAAGTACGCATTAATCCCGCTGATGAAGTCGTCAAAGAAATGCGACAGCTGTACGACCGAGGCATCCGCAAATTTTGGTTTACAGATGCGCAGTTCATTCCAGCCAAGCGCTATATAGACGATGCTGTTGAGCTCTTAGAAAAGATTCAGTTGTCAGGCATGACAGATATTAACTGGGCAGCGTACATCAGAGCAGATAATCTGACGCCCCGGCTGTGTGAGCTGATGGTGGCAACTGGGATGAACTACTTCGAGATTGGCATCACCAGTGGCTCTCAAGAGCTGGTCAGAAAGATGCGCATGGGCTACAACCTGAAAACTGTCTTGCAGAACTGCCGGGACTTGAAGGCTGCTGGATTCAATGACTTTGTCTCAGTCAATTACTCATTTAACGTGATCGACGAGCGAGATGAAACGATTAGACAGACGATTGCATACCATCGTGAGCTAGAAGAAATCTTTGGGGCTGATAAAGTAGAGCCCGCAATTTTCTTCATCGGTTTGCAGCCTCACACTCATCTAGAAGAATACGCCTTCGAGAACGATATTCTCAAGAAGGGCTATAACCCACTAGCGATTTATCTACCCTGGGTGGCTCTAAAGCTGCTGTGGAATCCGGGTAAATTAGGAGCCTACTTTGGAGATGTGTGTCTAACAGCGATGAAAGAATCCCCAAATGATTTCGGTCGAGGGGTGATGAACATCTTGGAAAGGCGCTTGGGTCGTGCGCCGCTATCTGAAGCGCTGAGCGCACCCGTGAAACCACCAACTCGTACCTTAGCTGAGGTATCATCGTAAAAGGGATTGTAGCTAGATTGCTAGCGGGTGAATGATTACACTGAAATGGTTACACTGCGGTAGGCCCGGCTATATCGGTTGAATGAGTTTGATAAAGGTTTTAGTAAGGTCTGTGTAAAAGCATGTTGGCGGGTTCCATTCTTCAAAAGTTGATGCATGAGCGTCGTAGTTCCGAAGGGGCAGACCGGGACGCACGAGTAGGGGCAGGCACTGGCGTTCCAGGAAGTCCGCCGCTGGCCTCTGGTCGTACCCCGCTCAACTTTGGAGTGTATTACAAAAACACTTTGGTTGCGCTGTGCCATGCTTTAGAAGATGCGGTGTTAGCTACGAAGACTTCACCTTTGATGGTGACCGCCTTCCAGAAAGGAAAGTGGTACTTGCAGGAGGCGGATCGATATGCGGACCTGGCAGACACCGCTGATAGGATTGTGATCTTAGCCGCGCCCAGTGCAGGATTTAGAGACCATCCTACAAGCGATCGCGACAACGTTGAATTAGTAGATTTGAAAGCGGATGATCCGGTTTCTGAAGAGTGGCACCTGATGATTATGGGTTCTACCTATAGTGCAATGGTGCTATGCCAAGAACTTACTGAAGAAGAGTACGGGCCACAAGGACAGCCGGAGAATGATTTAGAGCGTAAGTTTTACGGCTTTTGGACTTTCGATCCAACGCTGGTGAAAGAAACAATTGCAATTACTGCTGACCATATTGGTCAGTACAACACCGATCTGAAAGCAGAGTTAGAAGAGCGACTGGCCGATATAGACGCGCAGGCAGCTTCTAAAACAGGTGAAGTGGGCAATGTGGTAATGCGCGTCGTGGACTATCTAAAGGGTGGCGATCGCCAAATTGATGAAACAGAGACCTTCAAGTTTGCAGATGCGCTGAGTCAAAATCTGGTTTCTAATGAGCTACAAGCTTATTTACGGATGGCTCAGCTAGCTGATCTGTCCGATGTTACCAATCCACTAGCTGCGGCTGAGGTTGCCTCTTTGTGCGAAATGATGGGTCAATTCTTGGATTTGCCAGTGTGGCAGATGCAAAGATTAAGGTTAGCGAGTCTGTTGCACCGTATTGCGCCTGCCCAGCTAGATTCTGGGGAGCTGGAGTCAGAGGGTGATAGCTGTCCGTTGAATCCTGGTGCTCAGACTTTGAGAGTACTGCCGAGGCTGCGGGCGATCGCACAAATCATTGCTCACCAGCACGAGTGGTGGAACGGCACCGGACAGCCAGCTGGACTAGCGGGCGATAATATCCCCGTAGAAGCCAGAATTCTAGGGCTCGTTGCCGCTTTTCAACATGCTGTTGCCCATCGCCGACACAAAGACGCTCAGCGCTCTTCACCCTCCGTCGAGAACGAATGGCAGCACGTGACCGACGCGTTTGCAGATTGTAAAGCACAATCAGGCGAAAGATGGGACCCCAAACTGCTGGAAATCTTGAGCTTTCTAGTCAGCGGGCTGCAACAAGGTCTGAGCCTTCCTGCCATCCCTCTTAAAATGACACTAAGTACGGGCCTTATCGATCCAGACGTAGTCGACTCTTGGCCAGAGTATCAATCTTCTGAGACAACTCTCTCTAAATAATCAAACCCAGAATTATCGCCTGAAGTCAATCCCCATGAGCCAGACCATCGATATCGACGCTATCCGTGCAGGTAAACTAAAGCAGTTGAATGGGGCCAAGATAGACGATGCCGAGCTTCCTGGCTGCGATCTATCAGGCGCGTATCTGTCTGGAGCTGTCTTGTCTGGTAGTAACTTGAGCCGAGCCAATCTTAACCGTGCTCATCTAGAAGGCAGCAATTTAGTGGGTGCGGACCTTTCGGGTGCGGATTTGCGAGCCAATCTATGGGGTGCAAATTTGATGCAGTGCAATCTCATCGGCGCAGACTTGCGGGGAGCTAATTTGCGAGGCGCAAACCTGATGGGTGCAAACCTGACAGGTGCGAGCTTGACAGGCGCTTTTTTAAGCGGCGCAACGCTGATGGGCTGTAACCTCAAGAGCGCCGATATTCGGGGCGCTGATCTACGCGGAGCCAATATCAGCGATAGCAACCTGAAAGGCGCTGATCTTTCCAGAGCTGATCTGCAAGGTGCGACTCTCACCGAAGCCAATCTAGAAGAAGCCAATCTGCAAGAAACAAACTTTACAGGTGCGTCCATGGCAAGAGTCAACCTCCTGTGTGCATATCTAGAAGGTGCAATTACAACAGGAACAGATTTGACAGGTGCCTGCAAGACGGGAACTATCTTAGCACTGTAGTAGTTTGACCAATCCTCACTTTTCATAAGAAACCTGGAAAAAGGCTATCGTTCTAACAGATTTACGTGCTAGTAAAACGGTTTCTCATAAGAGAGTAACAGCAACGTTCACAACGAAATTCACGATGGTTGTTGTGCCGGTTTGTTATCTGGCATAAAAAACGTTAGGGCTAGACCTTGAGTGGTAAGCAGACTGTCATAGGGCTATATTTCAGACAAATTCTGTCGCAGCGCAGATTGATTGGTCTGTGTAGACCGATTAGTTCAAGGCTGTATCTTCCGCTAGCATGCTAATTGCAGAGGACTTTTGGTAGTACACTTCTTTCCATCAAGTTCTTGTATATCTGCACTAGCTGAAGTATGTTTCAGGTGTCGGCCACTTGTTGTCATGGATGCTGCGATCTCACCTCACGATGATTGTGTAGCATAGGTGAATTTACAGTCGAGTAGTACTGAGCTAAGCTGTTCCGATGTTAAGGTTTGATTAATTCGTGCCTATCGCACGCAAATGATTAGTGCGATAGGCACAAATTTTTGATAAATCATGTCAGACATAGATTTGCTAACAGCTGTGCCTTCTTCCTGCAGACGGCTTGGAATATGGTAAGCCTAGGGCTACTTCTCTGGTCTGACAAAGCGTTTAAGATCTTTTGCCTTTCCTGATTTATATACTGAGATTTCTTCGGTTGTATCAGGCTGACCATACCTTTAACATGACAGTTTTTCCTACGGGTATATTTTGGAGAGGTGACAGTCTGTAGGACGCATCCGTTAAATTACTGTCTCTTTACATTTTCACGTAAAGCCACACAGAGATTTCAACGATACTGCCTGATATGAATCGGCAGATGTCGTAACGTGATATCAACGAGGCTACATCTGTATTTTCCATAAAGTTGCGACGTACATATTCATGCAGCGCGTATGAACGAGAGTGGGACAATGAAGTTATGAAAATTGCTCTGGTACACGACTATCTAAATCAAAGAGGGGGAGCGGAAAGAGTCTTTGAGATGTTCTGCAACCATTTTCCTGAGGCCGATGTCTACACCTCTGTATACGATCCTAAAAGCACTATAGAACTACGGAACCGCGTAGTAAAGACGACCTTTTTACAGAATGTACCCGGTGCTAAGCGCTATTTTCGTCTGTTCGCCCCGCTTTACTTTCCAGCCTTTCGTGCTCTCAATCTAGAAGAGTACGATTTGATCATCAGCAGTTCCTCTAGCTTTGCCAAAGCTGTTCAGAAGCGTCCCGATGCTCGTCATATCTGTTTTTGCCACAACGTTTCAAGGTTTTTGTGGGATACCGAGACATACCTTGGCGGATACCAAGAGTTTGAGGTCTTTGAGCCTTTCTTGAAACTAGTTTTTGACTATATGAAGAGGCAGGATATCACCTATGCAGGGGAACCAGATATCTATGTCGCCAATTCTACAACGGTCGCTAGGCGCATTCGCAGCATATATAAGAAAAACGTGCTGACGATCAACTATCCGATAAACGACGACTGCTTCACTTTCTGCGATCGCAAAGAGGACTTTTATCTTGTTTCTTCCAGATTGCTGAGCTACAAGCGCGTAGACATTATTATAGAGGCCTTTAACCGGCTAGGTTGGCCCTTGCTCATCATCGGTAGCGGTCCAGAACGCCAGCGATTAGAGGCTAAAGCCGCTAGCAATATCCAGTTTTTGGGACACGTCAGTGACGATGAGCGCAGACGGCTGTTTTCAAAAGCGAAGTCTATCATCGTTGCCGCGTTAGAGGACTATGGTTTAGTCCCTGTTGAAGCAAACTTTAGCGGTACTCCTGTGGTCGCTTTTGGTTCAGGCGGTGCTCTAGATACTCAGGTCTCTGGGAAAACAGGCATTCTTTTTCAGGAGCAAACCGCTGCGTCACTTTGCTCAGCGCTGATCGATGCCCAGTCGGTAGAGTGGGATTACGCAGCCATCCAACAACACGCCAAAGAAAGGTTTACGCGAGAAGCTTTCTTTACGAAGGTCGATCAAATGATTGAAAATTTGGATACATTTCTAAAGGAGACTGAATGTGAAAGTGTGCCTGTAGAGTCTTGTGTATCAATGCGTTATTAATTTGGCATTCTATAAATGAAAACGGATCGGGTTCATCAAAGGGGATATATGGTTCAGCCTGTAGAGCAAGAGTTTGGGTATCTTCAGCTTCTTAATGTCTTAGTCCGAAGGGGCTGGTGGGTACTAGGTACGTTCAGTCTTGTTTTGATAGGAGCTTTTTTGTTCACGCTCAGTCAAGATCCGATTTATCAAAGTTCAATGCAGATGATCATTGAGCCAAACTTTGAAGAAGATCCCGATCCAGCAGAGTTGAATAGGCAGCTTTCCCAACGTCAACAAGACGCTAACTACGCGACTCAGCTCAATCTAATGCGTAGTAGTGAACTCTTACAAAGAGCCGTGGACTCTCTTAAAGATGCTTACCCTGAACTGACTTCTCAGTCCGTGAAAGGTTCTTTGAGTCTAGCTCCCATAAAAGAGGGCAATACTCAAACACGCATTGTGGGTATTAACTATACCGACTCTGATCCCGTCAGAGCGGAGCGTGTTTTAGAAGCGCTTCAACAGGTGTACTTGAGCTACGCACTAGAGCGCCAGGAACAGCGTTTAAATCAGGGGCTAAGCACTATTAACACTCAGTTTGAAGAGGCCCGTCGGAATCTGTCTTCATCGCAGTCCGATCTTAGGAAATTTCGACAAGACGAAGATGTTATTGACCCAGAGCGGCAGGCAGGAGCAGTAGCGGATTCTTTAAACAAAGTCTTATCCGAGCAGCAGGCTTTAGAAGCTCAGTACCAGGAAGCTTTGGCCAGATACACAATCTTGCGCGAGCAGGTTGCTCTATCTGAAGACAATGCGATCGCGGCGGCTCGATTAAGTCAATCTGCCCGATTCCAGACGATACTCAATGCACTCCAGCAAGTTGAGTTGGCTCTAGCAGAACGTAGGGTTATCTATTCAGATGCAGATTTAGGCGTCCAAGGCCTGATAGCTCAGCGCCAAAATCAGCTAGCCTTACTGAGGCAAGAGGCGCAGCGCGTGCTTGGTGACACCGCTTCTACGCTCGCCTCAGCCGATAGCCTCCAAGATTTTGGTCAGCTCAGCACGCTGGACTTGAACCTAGTTCAGGACCTGGCTCAAACAGAAAGCTTGCTAGAAGGTCTATCTGCTCGCGAAAGCAGCCTAGCGCAGACTGAACAGGATATTCGAGCAGAACTAGACCAGTTCCCTGCGCTAATTGACGACTACAATCGCCTACAGCCCGAAGTGCAAACTCAACAAGCTGTCATAGAGCAGCTGCTGAGCCAGCGAGAATCGCTGAGCTCACAGCTAGCCACGGGTGGATTCAACTGGCAGGTTGTGGCGAATCCCGATTTAGGTACGAAGATAGGGCCAGACCCTCAGAAGAATATGCTGCTAGGTGCTGTAGTTGGCTTGGTCCTAGGCGGAACAGTAGCCTTTATCCGTGAGGGCTTGGATGGAATAGTTCGAACACCAGAGGACATACAGCGATTGAGTACAGTTCCTCTGCTAGGCGTCTTGACAGAAGGTCCGACCAGTAGAGGCAAAGATGCTGGTCGGACGCCAGTCTTGACTTCTGTCTACCAGCGTAACGGCAAAGGATTAGAATCTGACTACTGGCTTTCCCTGCGAGACTCTCTAGACCTGATTTACAAGAGCGTCAACATTCATCGCTCCGATTCAACTAAGTCTTTAGCTGTTGCTTCGATACAGTCTCCCGAAAGTTCCTCAACGTTAGCAGTAGGTTTAGCGCTGAGTGCTGCTCGCATCGGTCAACGTGTGATTATTGTCGATGCAAACTTGCGATCTTCCACGCTCCAGGAGAGATTCAGCTTTCCTAGTGGAAGAGGACTTTCTACGCTGTTAGATCAACCTGCTACGAAGCTAGTTCCTGTTTCAACTACGCTATTAGACACTTCAATCGATGTCCTGCCAGCAAAGCTCGAATCTCAAGACTCTATGAGGATTCTCTCTTCTCCGCGTTTTCGTGTCCTGATCGAGGCCTTGGAAAAACGGTACGATCTTGTCATTTTAGACTCCCCACCTATTCTAGGGACTGCGGATGTTCTAGAGATTGCGGCGTGCTGTGGCGACGTTGTGATGGTGGCCCAGCTGAAGCAAACCACTGAAGACGAGCTACAGTCTTCGTTGGCGACGTTGAGTCAAGTAGATAATGTGATTGGAATCGTGGCGAGCGATGTACCTCACCCTGTCGTGAGTGCTACCGATAGCAATACGCCTTATGCGGGCGAAATGAGCTCGCAGCCAACCGAGCTTTCGATAAACTGAGCACATTGTTAGTCGGTTCTACTTTCCTACAGCTTATTGAGAAATCAGTAGGTTTAGGCTCAAAGCTATCAGCGGTAGAAAAAAAGGCTAGTTCAGCCAAAATATCTTTCTAAGAAACTATGAAAAATCGAGCGAAAAGCAAAAAAGTTCCTTTAGTCCTCCGACGGTTTGTCAAAGCAACTGGATTTTGGAAGGATAACGAACTGATTCTACGTGAGTTCAAATATTTCCCTCGAATTATCTTTCTGGCAGTGCTTTTTACCACCCTAGCCGCCATTTTTGAAGGATTTGGGATTGGTGCTATCCTTACGTTTCTACAGAGTTTGACGGATGCAAACGCTGAGCCTATCAAAACTGGCATTCAATGGATCGACGTTTGGATTCTAGCCGTCAATGCCCCGCTTCCAGCGCGCCTAGCTAGAATATCGACCCTGCTTATCATAATGACGCTTGCCCGGTCTGTCTTCACATATTTTGCCTTAAAATACGTTGGAATCGGTAAGTTTAGATTAGGCTATCAGCTACGCCTAAGAATTTTTGAACAGCTTCAGCGCCTACCTCTGAGCTATTTTGCCAAGGTCCGCTCTGGTGAAGTACTCAACAGTATGACTAATGAGGTTCAGCAGATAATGCAAGCTTTTTCTCTGTTCAACTCGATACTGATTCAGGGCTCTCTACTGCTGGTCTATTTGGGCTCAATGTTTCTGATGTCGTGGCAGCTATCGTTGCTGTCCGTCGTCTTGTTTAGTCTCTTGTCTTACCTTGTTTTATTTCTACTTAGGAACGTGAGACAAGCTAGCATTGAAAGGTCTAGGGCCAGCAGTCGCTATGTTTCTATCTCTCTAGAGTTTATCAATGGCGTGCGAACGGTTAAGGCTTTTGCAGCGCAGAAGTTTGAGCGCAGACGCTTCAACCGAAGCAATCAAGACTTCTTCGAAGCATCAGTCAACACGATTTCTTTGATGGCTTTGGCAGGTCCTCTGGTAGAGGGCGTTGCTAGTACAATCATTATCCTCATGGTGATTTTAGCGGTGACGTTGCTAGTCCCTACGGGAAGATTGCAGCTTGCCTCTCTATTGACCTTTCTGTTTATTCTCTTTCGAATATTGCCGCTAGTCAAGACCTTGAACTCTTCAACAGCGGGCATCAGAAATTTCCATGGGTCATTTGATAAGCTATCGCAGTTACTAAGAACTGACGATAAGCCTTACTTAAGGAATGGCTATATCCAGTTTTCGGGGCTCGAGCGTTCTATCGTTTTTGATGCAGTGGACTTTGGTTACGAGACATCTTCGCCAGTCCTGAAGAACATCACCCTAACGATCGAGAAAGGCAAAACAACTGCCTTAGTGGGTTCTTCTGGTGCGGGCAAATCAACCCTGGCTGATTTGATCCCTCGATTTTACGATCCGACGCGTGGACAGATCTTGATCGATGGTATTGATTTGCGCGAGCTTGACCTTGATTCTTTCTGTCGGCATCTCTCGGTTGTTAGTCAAGATACATTTATTTTCAATGACACAATCAGAAACAACATCGCGTATGCCCTGGAGAACGTTGAACAAGAGCGTCTTTTAGAAGCTGCAAGACTCTCGAACTCATTAGAATTTATCCAGGAGATGCCTGATGGTTTTGAGACGGTTTTAGGGGACAGAGGCGTAAGACTATCTGGTGGACAGCGGCAGCGAATTGCGATCGCCCGTGCCCTGTTACGTAATCCAGAAATTCTAATCTTGGATGAGGCAACCAGCGCGTTGGATTCCGTCTCAGAGCAACTTATCCAAAACTCTCTCGAAAAACTTTCTGTTGGTCGAACAGTGGTTGCGATCGCGCATCGCCTTTCTACTATTGTCAAGGCAGACAAGGTTGTCGTATTAGAACAAGGCAAAATCGTTGAGCAGGGAACCTACAAAGAACTACTCGCTCAAAAAGGTCAGCTATGGGAATATCACAACATGCAATTTGGCTCAAACACATCCTTAAGCAGAACAATGAAGGGTTTATAGATCTGCTCAAATTATGTTTAGATCCCGCTAATGTCAAGATAGGCTAATCTTCTCTATTAGACACGTTGGAAAGTTGGAATAAGTAGGTAGGTGAAACTAAATCTATGGCGTTGATATCTAAAGCCCTTGTCTAGAGACATTGTCTAGCCTATATCTATCTAAGAAATGATTAGACTTACCTACTTATCAGGCATAGAAATTCTGCATTAGGAGATACAAGAAAGTGACAATCAACAATTTCGCAATCATTATTGGTGCAATTAAATGCGGAACAACTAGTTTGTTTCAGTATCTGGCAGAGCATCCAGAAATAGCTGCCTGTAGACAAAAAGAGCCCAAGTTTTTCAACCATCTATTTTCAAAGGGCTTCGACTACTATCAAGATCTTTGGAACTGGAATCCATCCATCCATAAAGTTGCCCTAGAAGGAACACCTAGCTACACACGCTTCACCACTCGAAATCCTAAAAACGCTGCCGAGAATATTGCCCAGCTGATGGCATCGGAGGGCACAACATTCAAGTTTATTTATATCCTTAGAGATCCGATTGAAAGGATTGAATCTCACTACAACCACGCTCAGCAAATGTTTTCTAAGACAAAAATTGCGTCAATTGACGAAGGAATTGACCCTGAACTAATCGAAATCTCTATGTATGCCAAGCAGCTAGAGGAATACACTAAGCGGTTCCAAAAAGAAAACATTCTCTTGTTGAACTTTGAAGAGCTTAAGGAAGACCCACTCAGCGTTCTCAAAAAGGTCTGCACATTTCTGGAAATTGATCCCAACTACAAGTTTAAAGGACTCAATGTAGTGTACAACTCACAAGAACAGAGAAGGGAGATTGCTTTTCCAGGGCACAAGTGGTTGAAGAAGAGCGGTATTAAAGGAAGTATTTCAAGCAGTCTATCAGAAGAAAAAAGGCAGTGGGTACGTCGACTGATAGGGCGAGAAAGAGAAAAAGTGAAATTTTCGCAGGCGCAGCGAAATCGAATACTAGAAGTTTTGAAAGACGACTTGATACAGTTGCGCTCGACTTACGGATTTGACGTCAACGCTTGGAAGAACATCGAGATCTAGAACTGTATTAGAACCAGATTAGTCCTTAGAAACCATTTCCAAAATACAAACCATGCAAGCCTCAGTAGAGAAAGAGAAAACAGACCATCACTCAATCAGTTTGTGCATCTGCACGATGAATAGGCCCGAAGATCTTACTAAGTGCCTAGAAAGTGTTTTTCAAGGCAAAGTCACACCAGATGAAGTGATTGTCAGCGACGATAGTCCCGATCCAGAGCCTACCAAAGCGGTGGTTAGAAATTACCCTGCCGTTACCTATCAAACAGGGCCACGTTTAGGTCTAGGACCCAATCGTAACGCTTGTATCCGTAGAGTTAAGAGCACCCATCTGATGTTCATTGACGATGATGTGTGTGTACCGTCAGACTGCTTTGAAACTGCCTATGACCTGATTGCTCGGACGCCTGAATCGGTTATTACAGGCTACGAAATGAAGCACAGAAGCTGGGAAGGAGAAGGGACTGTTAAAAAGATTTTGCCTCACAACGCTGATTTCTGGGGGACGATGAAGATTCCTGTAGGTGATTCAGACTGTTGCTCAGTGGTGATGAATTCAACCATCTTTCCAGTCAGCTTGTTCGAAGAAGCTTTGTTTGATGAGTGTTTACGCTACGGTTACGAAGAGCTAGATATCGCCCGTCACGCGGTTGCACTAGGCTACAAGATCGTTCATCGAGACAATCTGTGGGTTAATCACTATCAATCCCTAGTTGATAGAGCGAGTAACTGGGATCGAGTACTCGCTTCTCAGCTATACACAACGGCCAAAGCATACTTTTTCTACGAAAAATCGATACCAAAAGCACTGACTTATACGCTAATTGCGCCCCTAAAAATGACGGCAGGCTTAATTAGACAAAAAGACCCAAAAGCGATACAGAAAGGCTTCAAAGCAACAGTCTCGGCCTATCAGCATTTTTTCAGCCGTAAAGAAAAAGGCTTCGTTGATAAGCGTGCGCCTTCTCCACTAGCTTAAAGCCTCGATGTAATTGCTGTACTTGGAATAAGCTTGGTTCTATGACTTATGATAAAGCCTAATTTTTTGATTATAGGAGCTGCTAAAGCGGGTACAAGCTCCCTGTATCACTACCTAAATGAGCATCCTCAAATTTACATGAGCCCGGTTAAAGAACCTAGGTTCTTTGCGCCAGAACTCTATACAGACTACTTGAAAGATCCCTACAGGAGCGGTGCTAAAGATCATCGTAGTAGCCCTATGAGCACTGAAGAGTACTTTGCTTTGTTTGAAGATGCTTCGAGCGAAGCGGCTATTGGAGAAGCCTCGACAGAGTACCTGTATGTTCCCAAGACCCCCGAACGTATCAAAGCTCAACTGCCGGATGTGAAACTAATCACAGTTTTACGCGATCCTGCCGAAAGAGCCTATTCAGCCTTTTGCTATCAGGTTCGAGATGGCTGTGAGCAGTTGACCTTTGAAGAGGCGCTCGCTCAAGAAGAGGAGCGCAGAGTTGAAAAGAAGCGTTGGCCTGGCTGGCACTATAAACGAGTTGGTTTTTACTATGACCAAATAAAACGATATTTCGACCTTTTCGATAGGGCTCAGATTAAGGTCTATCTCTACGAAGACTTACAGTCTGATAGCGGAGCTGTTGTTCAAGATGCCTGTCGTTTCTTGAATGTTGAGGATACTTTTACTCCTGATCTTACTCGGCGTAATGTCTCAGCGATTCCTAAGAATATGGCGCTACAGAATCTACTGATCAAAGACAATCCGCTCAAGACAATTGTTAGGCCATTCATTCCTGGCGGTTTGCGAAAGTCGATTAGAAGCCAGAACCTAAAGAAGAAACCGGCTTTATCAGCAGAAATTCGTCAGAAGCTAATTGCTGACTATAGAGAGGATATCTTGAATCTACAGACTCTTATCCAGAGAGATCTTTCCGGTTGGATAATTTAACTAAGCCCACGTTTTCTCAACTGAATGCCGACTAGTTTTTTGCAGAAGAGCTCAGGTTATGTCATCTAATTCTAATACGGCGCAAGCTAAAGATAATACGAATACACTGGCTGACCCCTCCAAAGCTGGCTTAAAGGCGTTTCAATATTCGATGCCGATCGAGTACAACGTTATTTTTGGCTGTCCTCGTTCAGGGACAACCTTCCTATTTGAAGCGCTTAATGCATTGCCTAATTCTGAGTGTTCTTCTGGACATCTGTTTCCCTTAGCTTTGGCTCATCTGTCAAATCGAGACTTACCATCTGAAGCTTATGAATGTATTGTTAATAGTTTTGAATTTTCTATTCAAGACTATCTTGAAGCTGTCTACGGCAATCGTGTCAGCTCAATACACAAATGGTTCTCGAAGTCGATGAGCACAAAGGAGATGATTCAATCGCTAAAGGGACGGAGGAAAATAGAGCGGTTTGTATACAAAGAACCATTCTTGGCTTTTTCTCCGGAGCTGGTATACAATGCTTTGCCGGAATGCCGAATCATCCATATCTACCGGGATGGTAGAGACTGCGCTGACTCTTTGGCCCGTAAATACAAGGTTTTGACAGATGAAAAACTGATGACGCTGAAAACGGCAGAGATGCCGATAGGCCGAAAAGCTGACCATCGCTATGTTCCCTGGTGGGTTGAAGCAGGTAGAGAAGAAGAATTTTTGAGCTATACGCCTTATGTTCGCTCGATTTGGATGTGGAAGGAGATGGTTCACCGATGCCGCGCCTTTCTGTCTCGTCCGGATGTGATAAACAGTGGACGAATTTTGTCTATGAAATACGAAGACCTAGTTCAATCGCCTTTGCAATATGGTGAGCAGGCGGTGAGTCACTTCAGATGCAATATGAATGACCAGCTGCGTGCGAAGTTTGAGTCAGCCAGCCAAAGCTCGGTTAATATTCACAAACGTCGAAATACCGAGGAACTCAAACTAGCTGAGAAAATCGCCCATACAGAACTTTCTGCGTACGGCTATCTTTAGCAGGCCGATGGAGAGCCACAACTAAACACTTAAGGGACACAGTAAGGTCTTGACTAATGATTAAGTCTTTTAGAAAGAGTTGGATATTCAAAGGACTTGTTTTAACGTTTCTGGCGTTCGTTGTTGTCGTGGCGACTCATGCCGTTCATGGTCAGCAGGGGTCCGAAAAACTCAGTGTGAAAACTCAGGGTCAGCAATGGTTTGAATCGCAAGAACTGCTGTCTGATGTGCCCGCGCTATTTGATATCGGGGTTGCTGATATCGACCAGGATGGTGCCTTAGATGTGTATACGTCCAACCACAGCGAAAAGCAATTCTTATTGTTTGGGCAGGAAAATGGAACATTTGAAGAACGTTCTATTTCTGCGTTGAAGCTAGATCAAGATCCAGATTTTCCCGGGTTGGAGCCTGCTGCTGCGCCAGTGATGGACTTGCCTGGTGTCTATATCTATTGGGATCAGAGACGGATTGTGGTGCGAGGTAAGGATCTGGCCTCGACCGTAGGGACTCGAACTGATGGCGAGGCATTTCTCTCTGGGACGATGAAGGCGTCCTCTCCAATGAGAGTCATCGAAAATAACGGATTTGCAATTGACATTCAAGAAGAAGAAATAGAGTCTGGCGCTACCGTTTCGACTACTACGTTTGCTATCGATACAGAAGATGCTGAAGCTGTTTTGGGGTCTTACAATCAGAGCCTACCGATCTCTATAGAATTGGATGGTGACATGGACTTGAGTCAGGTGTACGTAGGCGTTGACAGGGTCAATCCTGCGGCCCGTAATTTTGAGATGTATTTGAGAGACCGCCACGGTATGGCCTGGGCAAATTACGATGGAAAAGGGTTCTTGGACGTTTTCATTGTTCGCGGCGGTCTAAGATCCAGAATGGAATCGCTGCCTGAGCGATACACCGACGAGCTGCTGGTGAGTTCGGAAGCTCCTGTATATACCAATGTGATTGATGACGTCGGCATTGAGAAAAAGGCTTGCCCTGCGTTGCAGACGGCCTGGGTGGACTTTGATGCTGATGGACTGCTGGACATTTATACCGTGTGCTTTACGCCACCAACCGCAACTCATGCCTATGCCAATCAGCTGTATCAGCAGCAGTCAGATGGCCGATTTAGGGACGTTGCATCGGATGCTGGCTTAGATATTGCCGAAGGGGGATCGTTTGTCTGGCTAGATGCAAATCGAGACAGGGCGATTGATCTACTATGGGTAGACGAGGAGGCTTTTTGGCTGTATGTCAACAGAGACGGAACGTTCGAGCCTCAGAGAATTGGTGACAACCCTGGGACTGTGGTTGAAACATTCAGTGACAGTAGTAAGTTTGCGATCGCAGACTACGACAACGACGGCGACCTAGACGTGTTTTTTGCCTCCCCAGGCGGCAACGCTCTGCTAACAAACGAGCAAGGAAGCTACATTGAGTCTGATCTAGGAGCGTTAGGGCTTCCAACCCAGTCTTACACGGTTAATTGGGTTGATTACGACAACGATGGACTAGCTGATTTACACGTAGCTCCTGATGGTTTATATCGACAAACCGCAGCTAAGACATTTGAGCTTGTACAACTGCTGAAAGATAAAACGACATTGTTACAGAAGTCGTTTGCGACTTGGTTTGATGCCAATAATGATGGCTCGCTGGACTTGTTGTGGTCTGCATCCTATGAGTTGTCGAAGCCAAAAGCGCTTTATTATTTGCTGAATCGAAAAATATTTGGGAATGAAATCGCTCCGTTAGGCTCAACAGTAGCTCTCTACTCCAACGTTAGAAAAACAAGCGCCCAGACAGAGAATCACTGGCTACAGATTGACTTAGAGGGATCTATCAAGAATAGACAGGCGATTGGTGCATTGGTCGAATTGACAACCTCTAAAGGAAAGCAGCTTCAGAGTGTTGGCCAGTTTGACGGCTCTCAGTTTTCGCAGGGACATTATCGTCTTTACTTTGGTGTGGGCGATCAAAAATCTATTGATTTGATTCGAGTATACTGGCCCGACGGCTCGTCTCAAGAAGTAAGAAACGTTGATGCTGATCAGCGGCTAACCATTCGCCAGACTAGTAAGCTTTGACTAACAAAGTAGCCTTTTTGAGGATGTTCTCAAAGAATGTTCTACTTTTATAGGCTGCGTAGATACACCCTCGCGTTTTCCTCTACGTAAGCATTATGAAATGTTAAAGTTTGCGTATAATTTGCCGGGCGCTCATAAAGACTCTGTTTAGGATGCGATGGTTGTAGTCCCTGATATACAAAACGAATGTAGATTTGTATTAGGCCACACTGTCTTGCGTAAATATTTAGAGAATATAGGTACTGTGATAGATTCAACACCTGTTGAAATCATGGGTAGTTTTCCTTGATTTTGTATCAGCTTGACTTTGTATCAAATAGTGGGGACAGATCTGAGTATAAAACGCTCCAAAACGAGACATAGCCAAAGATCAGAGTAGCTCAAAGTCAACAGCAGCTAAATGCAGCTAAACACAACCAAACGTAGTGGTTGAACGTATAGAAAATATGTATCCCTTCTGGTAACCACTAAACTAAACCCCTCTAGAAGAGACGCAATATGCCCTTAACTAACAACACTTTTGAGAACGTCACCAGCACCGCAGGTAAATTCATCTCTGGTCGCAGCTATGGTGCAGGCGCTTGGGGTGACTTTAACGGCGATGGACTCCCCGACCTTTGGGTAAATAACCACCTACCTAGCAAAAGCAATGACAGGAACGCCGGGCGTAATCTGTTCGTCAACAACGGCGATGGCACCTTCACAGACGTGGTGAACAACGGCTCCGGTGTGTTCATCTCAGAAGCACTGAAAGGCGATCATCACGGGTCAGTCTGGGCGGACTTTGACAACGACGGTGACCAGGATCTAATCCAGCTAGCCGGTGGGGAAGGTGGCAATGGCATCAACAGTCCAGAGAACACAGGTGCCAAGAGCGACCCCAACCGCTTGTTTGTCAACGAAGGCGGCGTTCTAAGGGATAAGGCACCAGAGCTAGGTCTATCCTACAACAGTGCCAAAGCGCAGCTAGCCATCTGGTTCGACTATAACAACGATGGTCGGCTCGACCTTTTCCACGGCTCAACCCAGCGAGCTGACAACTTAAACCCAACCACCGTCTTTCGGCAGAACGCAGATGGGACGTTTGAAGACGTTGGCGCAGAGGTTCTGCCAGCCAATATACGCAAAACAATCAAGGTAGGTGGAATCGGCTATCTAGCCAACGGAGACCTCTACGATCTGGCTATCTTAGCTCAACCAACAGCAATTCTAGACGTATCGACTGACCCCTTTAGTATCATCACCCCAGACGTTTTAGGAAGTGGTAACTCCAATCTCATATCAGGCGGGAACGACTTTGCCTTTGCCGACTTCAACAACGACCTGCTGATAGATGCCTACTTCAACAAGAGCAACAATGGTAGCGATGTACTGCTGCTGACTAACGCCGAAGGGCAGCTAGTCGCCGCCAACTCAGCCGCCGGTATTGGCTCAGTCGATACTCGCGGTCTAGGTGGCGTTGTCGCAGCCGACTTCGACAACGACATGGACATAGACATCTTCACCACCCAAGGATACAACGGCTCAGAGAATCGAGCGAACATCTTGTTCGAGAATCAGGGCGATGGTACGTTCATAGCCGTTGCCAATAGTGGCGGTGCTCTAGCGGCTACGACAGGCATCTCGGATGGTGTGACCATCGCTGACTACGATGTCGATGGTTTTGTCGATATGTTTGCGACCAACGGAACGGGCGCGATTGGTCCTGGAGGGGGGCCTCAGCAGCTGTTTCGCAACAAAAACGGGGACAACGGCAACAACAACAACTGGCTGCACATCGACCTAGAAGGCGTAGTCACTAACCGAGATGGCGTTGGTGCGAAGGTGTATGTAACGACCGCAGATGGAAAGACCCAGCGTCGGGACCAAACTGGAGGCGTTCACGAGTACTCGCAGGACCACCAGCGGCTTCACTTTGGCCTGGGTCAGAACACACAGATTGATTTGATTGAAATCGAGTGGCCCAGCGGCATCGTTCAGCGAATAGGAAATGTTGATATCAACCAAGTTCTAAAGGTCACAGAACAAGCCGCCGCTGATGTTCTCTTCAGTCTTAGAAACAGTACGACCGTAGACGGTGTTGCTGTCAGGTCTGAAGATATCGTTCGCTACGATGGCAGTAGCTTTACTCTTTTCTTCGATGGCTCAGATGTCGGCCTGGGTAAACAGGGAGTGAACGTGGATGCCTTCACTGTCATCAGCGACAACGAGATCCTGATATCCTTTGGAAAGGCTCTAACTTTAAAGGGCGTGGGCAATGTAGACGACTCTGATGTGGTTAAGTTTACAGCCACGTCGCTAGGCGAAGAGACGGCTGGTACCTTTGAGATGTATCTAGACGGTAGTGATGTTGGCCTGACGACAGGGGGGGAAGATATCGATGGATTGACTAGGCTCTCTGACGGTAGTCTAGCGATTTCTACTCGTGGAAAGGCAAGCGTTCCGGGGGTTAATGCGGAGAATGCAGATTTATTACTATTCAATCCGACGTCGCTAGGCGAGGACACCAGCGGAAGCTGGTCTATGTACTTCGATGGTAGCGATGTTGGATTAGCAGATGGTCTCAACGAAGATATTGATGGAGTGACTGTTGATGCGTCTGGAAAACTGTTCTTCTCGACAGCTGGTAACTTCAGTGTGCCTGGGCTTTCAGGCGCTGATGAGGATGTATTTGGGTTTACTGCATCTTCGACTGGGTCAAACACTGCGGGTAGCTTTGATACAGATCTGTTCTTTGACGGTTCTAAATTCAATTTATCGAATATGAACATCGATGCTCTTTCTTTTACAGTAGACGCTTTCTAGCTGTTGTCCTAGCTAAACTAGGTCATATTGGATGTACCGAATGGCCTTTTGGCGCACTGAACTTCTTATTCCCTAGGTCACAGCACCTGGGTTAACGCCTATTATGCAGATGCCTAACTTTTTAATGATCGGCGCAGCCAAAGCTGGTACGACATCTCTCTATTCGTACTTAGCTCAGCATCCGCAAGTCTATATGAGTGAACAAAAAGAGCCTCGGTTCTTTGCATTGGAAGGTGAGCAACCTGACTATGGTGGGATTACTCAAGGTATTAATCAGGGATCGGTTGTTACATTAGAAGGCTATCAGAAGCTGTTTGAAGGGGTTAATCATGAAGTGGCCATTGGGGAAGCCTCGACTATCTATCTCTACAGTGAAAAAGCAGCGGAGCGTATCCAGCATTCTCTTCCTGACGCCAAGCTGATTGCCGTCTTGCGTAACCCAGCCGAACGCGCTTTTTCAAGCTATGTTCATCTGGTAAGGGATGGTTTTGAGACGCTGAGTTTTGCTGATGGACTCAAAGCTGAGTCAGTTCGCCGGGAAGAGAACTGGCAGCCCTTATGGTTCTATCAGCATAGGGGCTTTTATTATGAGCAGTTGAAGCGCTACTTTGACCGCTTCGACGCCGGACAAATCAGAGTGTATCTCTATGACGACTTAGTCAAAGGCACTCAGGCGGTTGCGCAAGACATTTATCGCTTTTTGGGTGTTGATGAGAGCTTTGTGCCTGATTTGACACGCTCTAACGTATCGGGAATTCCGAAGCGACGCTGGCTACAGAATCTTTTCATGAAGGACAATCCTCTGAAGGCTGCTATTAAGCCATTGCTGCCTGAGCAGGTGCGTAGACGCATCGCTCGTGATGTTCATCGAAAAAACACAGGTGACAAGCCTACATTTCCTGTAGAAGTTCGTCAGCAACTGATAGAAACCTATCGAGAGGATATTCTAAAACTTCAAGACTTACTCGATCGCGATCTTTCTAACTGGTTAAAATGACCGTAGCACTGCTCTTTTACTCTTCTTTTCCTTATTTGAAACTAAAGCTATGTTAACGGTTACTGTTGTTGTTCCTACATACCGACGCCCGAAGGATTTGGAGCGCTGTCTCACGGCCTTGAAAAATCAAGATCGCCCTGCGGATGAAGTAGTAGTGGTAGCGAGAGATACGGATACTCAGACATGGACTTTCTTAGAATCGTTTGACGCAGAACCCTTACCGTTAAAGACAGTTGCTGTGTCGATTCCAGGTGTCGTGGCCGCTATGAATGCTGGGTTGGATGCGGCCTGTAGCGATATTGTTGTTTATACTGACGATGATGCTGCGCCTTTGCCAGATTGGGTTACTCAGATGGAATCTCACTTCTTAGCAGATGAGAAAATCGGAGCAGTAGGTGGTAAGGACATTCTTCATGGCATTACTCATATCGAGTTCATTGAGGCTGAAGTCGTCGGACAAGTACAGTGGTGTGGTCGAATTGTTGGCAACCATAGCTTCGGCATTGGAGGTGCTAGAGAAGTAGACCTGCTTAAAGGCGTCAACATGGGTTTTCGACGAAAGGCATTGGAAAAAGTGCGTTTTGATGAGCGGATGCGTGGAACCGGAGCACAGGTCTTTTTCGAGGATGCCTGCTGCTTAGCGCTAAAACGGCAGGGGTGGAAGATAGTTTACAACCCTCAAATCTTGGTTGATCACTATCCGGCGCAGCGACACGATGAGGATCAGCGGCGACAGTTTGCCTCAGCCGCTCATATCAATCAGGTTCACAACGGGACGCTGAACTTGTTAGAGCACTTTCCGCCGCTGCGGCGCACCGTTTTTCTAGCCTGGGGGGCGTTGATTGGGACACGCGGAAACCGTGGCTTGGTTCAATGCTTACGGTTTCTGCCTCAAGAGGGATTGCTGTCTGTGCGAAAAACTCAGGCGTCGTTGCAAGGTCAATGGCAGGGCTGGCAGACTTGGAGAGAGGGGTTGCGTAAGAGTGCAGGCTAGGGTGTTCTGCCGATAAGATGTCGATTGTTCGGTGCTATTGGCCCCTTTTATCAAATGATTCTGAAGTGAGCGATTTCGAATTGAATAAGGCTGTTAGATAAGGGTATAGTGCTTGCCTGCGAGATAGGGCTGAATCGCTTCAGCGGATTATAGATTGGTTTAGATTTCAAGATTGTCGGCGAAATGCTTAGAAGGGTTTATTCATGAGATTTTGTATCGTCTCACAGAATGTTGTCAAAGGGGATGGCCAAGGTCGGGCCAACTACGAGATTGTTAAGGAAGCTATTCGCCGGGGACATCACTTTACGCTGATCGCTAGTAAAGTTGCAGATGATCTTGTAGAAAGTGAGCAGGTGACTTGGATCGATATCTCGGTCAAGCATTTGCCGTCGATTCTTCTGCGAGATCTGGTTTTTTCCTGGCAGAGTACGCAATGGTTGAAGAAGCACAAAGAACAGCTGGATGTTGTTCAGGTGTATGGCTGTGTGACGGCTTTCCCTGGCGATGTGAATACGGTGCAGTTCTTGCACAATGGCTGGCTGCGATCGCCTGTTCACACCGCCCGTCAGCGCAAGGATCTGATAGGAACTTATCAGTGGCTCTACACCTCTTTGAATGCCCGATGGGAGAAGCGTGCTCTAGGTCAGTCCAAGGTTGTGATTGCTGTTTCAAAGAGAGTGGAGCAGGAACTGCTGAGCGTTGGCATTCCCAAGGATACGATCCGCGTCATCTTCAATGGTGTCGATGTTCAGGAATTTGTACCTGGAAAGACCGAACGGGCTCGTTGGAGTCTGCCAGAAGACGTTCCTATGGCGCTGTTTGTGGGTGATATTCGCTCCAATAGAAAGAATTTAGAGACTGTACTCAATGCGATGGCCGCTGTGCCTGGGTTGCATCTGACGGTGGTAGGCTCGACAGAAGGTAGCCCCTACATAGAGCGTGCTAAAACATTGGGTATTGGCGATCGCGTTCACTTCTTGGGCTATCGACTTGATGTCTCTGAGATTATGAAAGCGGTCGACTTTTTCGTATTTCCATCTCGGTATGAGCCCTTCGGTATGGTTGTCACTGAAGCAATGGCAACAGGCCTGCCGGTGATCACCTGTGAGACAACTGGCGCATCAGAGGTGATCACGCCAGCAGCAGGTATCGTATTGCCTGAGTCAGAAGACGTTGAAGCGTTGTCAGCAGCGTTGGCAAAGTTGGCTGAAAGCCCCAAGCAGCAGCGGCAGCAGATGGGGGAAGCGGGTCGAGCAATCGTGGAGCAGCACAGCTGGACAAGCAAAGCTCAGCAGTATATCGATCTATTCGAGGAACTAGGCAAGCCTCCTCAGCTAATGCCAGCCTAGTCTCCTTAGACAGCAGGTATTCGAAAGCGCTTCTACGAATTATTCTGTCTTTGGAAGAACTCGCTGAATCATTCTCTAGCAACAAGCCATCTAGCGTTAAGTCATTCAGCGTTAAGTCATCCAACATTAAGTCGTTCAGCATCAAATACAGGAATCTAACTAGAGACTATGGAACAACAGCCTAAAATCAACTTAATTTACATCGGCAGTATTGGCCACAGCGGGTCTACGTTGTTAGAGTCTATGCTCGGCGCTCACTCTAAGATGACGACGAGTGGCGAGATTCACATGTGGCCGCACGAGATTTTGCAGGGTGGGGTCAAACCCTGTATCTGCGGGGAGTCGGTGCTGGAGTGTCCTGTTTGGAGTGAGATGCGCAAGCGCGCCGATCCGCTGAGTCAGCCTGAGCCCCAGATGCATTTATTCAGAGAGCAATGGGACGCTGGGCACACTGTACGCCTCGATCGGCTAGGCGACTTTGGCAGGGGAGCGCTCCCTGCTGATATCGCTAAACAAGTTGAGGTATACGGACAGAACAACTACGAAGTGTTCAAAGCCTTTTTGGACATTATGCGCGAACGATATAGCTCGGAGCTAGACTGGGTAATTGATGCATCTAAGGACCCGTATCGATTGCTGTGGCTAGCGCGATCGCAGCGCTTCAATATTAAAGTTTTGCATGTGGTTAAGAAGCCGCCTTCGTTTGCCTATTCCATGGTCAAAAGGCTGCCCAAGCAATACGCTAATCTTGTCCACAGACGTCTTTACGAAACTGCTAGGCAGTCGCTTAAATGGTCTATTGAGAACTATTTAATTACGAAAACTGCTCAGAACCACCTAGCACAGGACGATTACAAACTGGTCAACTACGAAGATCTCGCTTCTGACCCGATGGGAACCTTCGAGAAAATTTGTGCCTTGATCGGGTGTGAGTTTGAAGCAGAGGCTGTCACTAACTTCCGTCAGGGTAGCCAGCACACGATTGCCGGCAATCCTATGCGCTATGAAGGCAAGGGCATTGTACTAGACGAAAAATGGAAAACCAAGCTGCCTGGTTATCTACGGGTTACTTCAGAGGTGTTGACTGCTATGAATCGCTCAGTTTATGGCTACTAGCAGATTTAACATGAGCAAACATCTATTCAACAGGTCTGTTGACTGTTGCCTAACGAAGAGGTAGAGCGTGAATCGAGTACAGCAAATATCGTCAGCAAATTCTCACATTGAGTCAGCCGAGACTGACTCAGATTCAGCTTTAGGCTGGCTTGTTATTATTGTATTCTCGGCGCTGACGGCGCTTGGAATCGTATTGGGGCTGGGTCAGGCGCTGGCGATCGCATTTACAGTCGGCTCAGTGGGTGTTGGGCTGCTTCTCTATCTTCGCTGTCCGCTGATGTATGTCAGTTTTGTTTGGTGGCTGTGGTTTATAGTGCCGCTTATCCGTAGAATTTCCGATTTTACGGGCGGCTACATCGATCCCAGTCCTTTTTTGCTGGCACCATTTTTAGTGACCAGCATTACGGGCATCAATCTTGCACAGTCCATCTTCAAAACGCTTCGGCAGGGAGGGTTTCCCTTCTTACTGGTCTTTGTTGGTCTGTTCTACGCGCTGTTGGTTGGGATAGTTCAGGGTTTTGGTCCGGTTCCTATCGTCAAATCCTTATTGGGATGGATATCTCCTCCCTTGATGGGATTTTACTTGTTTACCCATTGGCGAGACTATCCAAACTACCGAAATGTCATTCAAAAGACTGTTGTTTGGGCGGTTCTGATTATGGGCTGCTACGGAATATATCAGTACCTTAACGCTCCAGAGTGGGATATGCTCTGGCTTACTGAATCTGGATTCACAAGTGCAGGCAGACCTGAACCAAGAGGATTTAGAATTTGGAGCACTCTAAACTCTCCGGGACCTTTTGGCAACATTATGAAATCGTGCTTGCTGGTCCTGTTTAGCGCTCGCGGCGGGCTGCTTATTCCTAGCTTGATTACTGGGTACCTAGCGTTTTTGCTGTCGCTGATTCGATCTGCTTGGGGTGGCTGGTTTGTAGGTGTGTTGGTCCTTCTCGCCTCGATGAAGTCCAAGCATCAAATGCAAATATTCGTCATGATTTTGGTTTTTGCGTTAGCTATCTTCCCTTTGGCAACTATCAACTCCTTTTCGGCGATTGGCGATCGCGTTGGGTCTCTATCCAACCTAGAAACCGACGGTAGTGCAAACATTCGTCTCACAACATTTGGTTTGCTAATCGATTCTGCACTGACGAGCTTTGTCGGTAAGGGAATTGGTGACAAAGGCTATGACTGGGGAATTTTCATCTTTTTGTTCAATTTGGGTTGGATTGGGACAGTCTTCTATGCAGGTGGCTTGTTCATGTTGATTTTCAAGCTATTTGAGGGGAATGAGGGCCGAGACGATAAATTCATGGCTGTGACACGCGCAGTTGTGTTGAGCACCATTATTCAGCTGCCGTTTGGTAGCCTTATTATTGACAGCTCTGGTTTGATGCTGTGGGTAATGCTGGGTATGGGAATTGCTGGGAAGAAGTACTATCAAGAGCAAAGGTTGCACGCTCTTTCATCTAATACTCTGCCGTCCCAGGCCGTTCCACCCAACCTTCCGCCATCTAGCAATTAAAAGATAGCTTTTCTGTTCGGTCTAATCAGTTTTATCTAGTCAGTTTTGTTCAGCAGCTTATTTTTATGGAGGGAGGGCTTCTAATGAAAGTTCTTGTAGTTAGTCATCCTTGCGTTACGCCTATCAATCAGCAGTTTTACGCCGAAGTTGAGAAGCAGACGGGATGGGAGCTCACGATTGTTGTCCCCTCTAACTGGGAGAGCGAATATGGTGGCAAGGCAATAGTGCCAGAGCGCTGGCCAGAATACTCTGGAAAATTGCTGACAATTTCTACTTGGATGTCTGGAAATATTCCGCTTCATCTCTATCGCTCTGGTTTTATGAAGCTGCTGAAGGAAATTGATCCGGATGCTATCTATGTCAATCATGAGCCTTACGGTATCGCCACGGCTCAGGTGTATCTGGCGAATGCTTTGAGTATCAAGAAGCCAATCGGCTTTTTTACCTGGCAAAATATCCTCAAGCAATATCCTTTTCCTTTTCAGCAGCTACAGCGTTTTGTTTTTGGACGTAGTGATTTTGCCTTTTCAGGATCTCAAAGCGCTCGAGAAATCTTGAGAGAAAAGGGCTATGACGGTCCCTGTGAGCTGCTGCCAGGAGCGATTGATCCGGCGATATATTTTCCTCGCGCTGAATCTGCTTGCTTGAAGGCGAGCCTGAAAGCAAGCGAAAGTGAGCTGCTAATTGGCTATATGGGTCGAATTGTAGAAGAGAAAGGCTTTCGGACGCTTGCTCGAGCTTTGAATAGTATCAAAGCGCTTCCTTGGCGGCTGGTGGTCGTTGGGGCTGGAGACTACCAGTCTGAGTTTTCTGATCAGATGGATGGATTTGGGCTGAGCGATCGCGTCAACTACCTTGGCTATGTGCCCCACCCAGAAGCGCCAACTTACTTAAGCGCTTTCGATTTGCTGGTTATTCCTTCAGAAACACGTGCAAATTGGAAGGAACAGTTTGGTCGAGTAATTATTGAATCAATGGCCTGCCTGACGCCAGTAGTCGGCTCGAACTCAGGCGAAATTCCCAACTTGATCGGCGCAACCGGAGGTGGGTTAGTTTTTGAGGAAGGAAACGCTGATGCCCTAGCCAAGCAGTTGAGCTCACTGATAAGCGATTCCGACTTGCGTCAACAGATAGCTGAGCAGGGAAGGCAGACTGTTTTGACGGAATTTAACACGGGTGCGATCGCACGTCGGTTTGTTGATGAAATCAATCGAGTTACTCAGGCATCATCACTTATGGTTCGCTCAAAATTACAGAAGGGTAGAGAATTATCCTGAAATTGCCAGATAGTTGCTACCAGAGACCTCCAATAACCGTAGAATACCCTTCCAAAGGGAGGCTATCGATTGTTCCATTTGCTATTTTGCCGTATTATTTCAGCGAACCATAAGCTGAATGTTCGTTTCCGCCACGCCACAATTCACTTGAGAGACGTGAACCGCTACATCCCCACTCTGAAGGGAACAGGGCTTTGCGGCTTATCTCTCAAACTCTCTTAGTTTCCGGTAGAGTGGCACTCTACAAGCAAAGCTCTTGCTGGCTAGAGCAGGTTGCTACAGATACTTTTTCTATCGAGACTGTTTGCATCTCCAAAAATGTGATGTAACATACTAGTGTTGAAGTCGCTAATCAAGCATGATGTAATATACTAATGCTAGAGTCGACAGTTGACTTTGAATCTTGGCTCGTTGACCATTAGGTCCTGTTGATTCAGCCATGGGGATGAGAGCAGACTGACTAATCGTCAGCTACCTTACTGATAAGCTACACAGCATCGATAGCTATCTATTTTAAGAACGTAGCAGCGGTTTTTCGATTGAGGGCGTGTCTGTTCTTTTATTCACGAGCTGGGCTATGAAAATAAGCAACATAGCCTATCGTCGACAATTGTGGAATGCAAGAATTGTGGAATGCAAGAGAATTCTGGTTGTAAGGGTACTTGTAGGATAGTTGCATAATGGAAAAGTTAGTCTCCGTCATCATGCCTTGCTTCAATGCGGAGCGCTGGATCAAAGAGGCTATTGATAGTTGTATCAACCAAACCTACTCTAATGTTGAAATTGTCGTGATCGACGATGGCTCGACAGATAATTCCCTAGAAGTTATCAAAAGCTATGGAGACCGAGTGAGATGGGAAAGCGTACCGAACGGAGGTTCCAATTCGGCTAGAAACAAGGGCTTTTCGATCTCTAAAGGCGAATACATATTATTTTTGGATGCTGACGACTATATTCTGCCAGAGAGAATAGAAAAGCAAGTTGGATGGTTGGAAAAAACTGGGTCAGATGTTGTCTTTAGTAGCGTCAAAAGTCAAAAGCATCTACCTAATGGAACTCTGGTGTTTGGCGAGTCATCTGATGAACGTTTCTATCTGCCGGGGGATGATGTCATATTTTCATTGCTAACCGGTAGACGCTTAGCGCATACTCTAAGTCCGATATTTACCCGAGACGCGGTCACCAACAGCGGTGGCTGGGACGTTAACGTTACCTGCTCTCAAGATCGAGACTTTACCCTTTCGGTAGCCCTTGCCGGTGCTAAATTTTCCTTTCTGCCTGGTTGTTACTCAGTATATCGCCAGTACGCTAGTGAAAGAAGAGTCTCGTCCGCCAGGAAACAGGATCGAATTAGAAGTGAACTCTTGCGAACAGAAAAAGCTGAACGAAAACTAAAGCAGAAGAAGCAAAGTACAGAATACGGCAGCGCTATAGCTGAAGCGTATTTCAGAACACTGTTGCATTATGCTGATTACTCTTCACGTTCAAACTACTTGAAAGTGTTAAGTAGAATAAGACAGGCAGACCCAGACTACAAGCCAGACTTCTCCCTCCTCAGCATAAACTCTCCACTATACAAGGCGCTAAACAGAGCATTTGGTTTTTGGGGTGCCTCTGTGATTTACAAAGTCGCGAAAGATAGTGCAGGTTTCTTATCTAAATTCAAGTAAGAAAAAGTTGGTAGAGCTGTGTAGAAGGACGGTTTTTACCTATTAGCCACCTGTTACTTATGGTTCGCTGAAATGATACGGCAGAATAGCAAATATGAGAAACTGCCAGCTTTCCAAAAAAGAAGCGCATTCATGACTGAGCTGATAAGCTAAAATACAGTAGGCTGGCAGCTCAGAACAATGAGAGTTCCATAAAGGACGAGCTTGGATTCTGGGGTGGAATCACAAGCGCAGGTTAACGCCTCGATATTATGTAGCTGGATGGCTAAATACAGACGGTCATTTTCAAGTTGCACACTTGTCTACAACGATTCTGTAACCTAGAAGTAACCCATATAAGCATCCTGATGACATGAGTAACTCGGCCAATAGAGAATAATAAAGAGCATTCCTTTTTATGGATTGATGGTTGTAGGTCCCGGTAGTCGAAACGCTACAGGTGTATCTGTTTGGAGCAACCGCCTTGCCAGATCAATCCAGTTTACATTGTTATTGACTTTACTTTTTACTATTGAGGTAGCAGCTATGTCATTAGGAGAACACTCTAAGGCTCATTCAATAGAGCGCGCTAAACCTATCACTTTAAAGGGACTCCTGCCCCTAGCGAAGAAGACTGTCCGAGATGATAGGCTATTTCATCAGTCAAAGGCACGCCCAATCTCGCTGAAACGAGTCGTAGGAAGTGTTTTCCCTAATTTAAGCCGCCCTATTTTTGTTGTTGGTGCTGCTCGTTCTGGGACGACATTTCTGGGAGGCTGTTTGGCAGAAATTCCCGAAATCTCTTATCACTTTGAACCTGTGGCGACCAAGGCCGCTGCCAGATATGTCTATGACGAACTATGGAGTCATGCCAAAGCTAAATGGTTCTATAGAAGTGTATATGCTTGGCTGATGAGAATCCATGGAAATGGCGATTTACGGTTTGCGGAAAAAACACCTCGAAACTGCTGTATTATTCCTTTTCTCAACAAGGCCTTTCCTGATGCCCAATTTATTCACATCATCCGAGATGGTCGAGATGCAGCGCTATCGTTCAGTAAAAAGCCTTGGCTTTCGGCTAAATCTGCGAATTCTGGCAAGTATGAGCCCGGTGGCTACCCTATTGGGCCCTATGCTAGGTTCTGGGTCAAGCCAGAACGGAGGGCGGAGTATGAGTCAACTAGCGACCTGCACCGTTGCATTTGGGCTTGGAAGGGTCTTACCCAGCCGGCTATAGAAGCAACTGAAGATTTTTCACCATCCAAGCTTTTGGAAATCCGGTATGAGTCTCTGGGCGCTAATTTAGAAAAAGAAGCCAAACGAGTACTCGATTTCCTAGAGATTCGAGACGCCAAGTCTCGTCAAGCTTTTGAACGTAAATTGTTGACGTTTAAGCCAAGTTTAATTGGGCAGTGGAAAGAGGAACTATCAGAGCAGCAGCTAGCAGTGGTTTATAAGGAGGCTGGAGAGCTTCTTCGGCGGTTGAACTATGTGTGACCTTTTTAGCATATGGTCGCGTTTAACGTGCCTAACAACAGGACTTCGACACGGGACCGTACTTAATCTACTGATTTAGACTAACTTTTCTGACCTAAATCAGGCCAAGACCCTCCATAGGCAAGTAGCGAGATGGATCAGATGTGACCAGTCTCTGCCTTGAGATAGATAAACTTTCAAGACATCGTGGAGGTAGGAGTCTTTTTTTTACAGCGTTCCACTGACATCTAATTCCAGAATATTTGCTTCTATCTTTTTTGGAAACTGCTACTGTTTAATACTGACAAATTAGTACTGACAAAGCCTGCCGTCTCTATGAGGGCAGGTCTATGAGGGCAGGCTTTGTCAGTCAACCATGCTGCTTTAACATTACCAAACTTACTCTCAAAGAACGACTATTTATCTGCCTATTTTTGGCGACAAAGTCGTCTTGAAACGGATTTCCATCCTAAGACATACGAGATAGAAGAGTCATTTGAAAGGACTGCTTAAGTTTGTGAGAGGCTATCTTTCTCTGCCCAACTGTTATCATTTTCGTATCCCATCCTAATCAGTACATCACCGTGTAGTTCGATGAATCTAGCGGCATGACTAGGACTAAAATACTTTCTCCATTGTCCTGACTTGCCAGATCTCACATGATTGGATTGTTTTATCTTTCCTGAAAAAATACTTGCATCATAGGCAATTCTTAGAACAGATGGGATTTCTTCTCCAGGGAAGTCTAAGAAAGTAAACAGCCTGTGAAAAAGAAACAGGTCGTTATCCGAAATTAAGTTCTCATACTTAATTTCCATGAACTTAGAATTGTCATAGTTCCACTTGCGCATTCTGGAAATATTTTTCAATCCAGAGTTTTCCATCTCGAATGCTATTTGGTCATTAATTGAGCTGTAGCTATTGATCTTCTCTTGATAGGTCAACCCACCAAACTCCGGTCTCCTAACATGAAGCCACTCTTCTTTTGACTTTGTGTGATAAAAGCAGCCTGATATAATTATGTCCCTAGGATCTCTTACAATATGAACACCCTTATAGTCGAATCGAATGTTATCAAAATTGAATTCACTGTGTTCATGAACGAAAATATCGAAGTTTTCAGTTGATTCTGTCTTATTTGCTACGAAGAGATTGAGGTTAAATTTGTTGCTAATTCTTCTAAAAATGCTGGTGAGCCAAACTGTTCCCGATTTGTGGTGTGTCCCAACTAATATCTTAGTATCAAGTTTCAAGCTGCGTTTGGGTTCCGCATTGGAGAGAAGTGGTCTAACTAACTTACCTAGATGGATCGAATAGAGCATTTGCCTGGATGCTTTGCTTATGTTGTGTAGTGTAGAATTCATTGTGACTTTGTTTGCCTTATTCAATGGTTTGAGTATCAATGCTTATGATGAGCACTTTGTGGTGTAGAAAACGTCTCTCTAGGACGACCCAGCAAGACTATTAAGAGACAAAAAAGACGAAATGAAAACGACTGGCTGATTTAGAGTATGAACTGATAGATGAATACTGGAAAGCTAATTCTAAATTTTGTAAATCCATACAATAATTCAACAACGCCTGGAACAACTTCCAGAAGAGTTCAGCAAAAGGTCGAAGACTAATTCCCTCTTGAAAAATTAATGTATCTTGAAATCGAGAAATTGTCGATGTACCTTCCTTGAGGTGTCATCGGACGTTAGGAACGAAAAAAACTCAATACAACTATACGTAATACAATCCTAATTATACGACATACGGGCATAATGCTAAGCAAATTAAGTAAAAATGTTGTAGAGATAGCTGAGAATTTTTATTGTCAAAGATTTTAGAAATCCGGTATGAGTCTCTGAGCGCTGGTCCAAAAAAAGAAGCCAAACGAGTACTCGATTTTCCAGAGATTCGAGCTGCCAAGTCTCGTCAGGCTTTTGAACGTAAATTGTTGCCGTTCAAGCCAAGTTTGATTGAGCAGTGGAAAGAAGAACTATCAGAGCAGCAGCTAGCAGTGGTTTATAAAGAGGCTGAAGAGCTTCTTCGGCGGTTGAACTATGTGTGAACTTTCAACTAGCTATCGTCATCGAATAGCTGTTGATGCCACCTTTGTCCGGCTGCTTAGTAAGAAAGGGCTACTCGAGCGGTTTTAGCAAGCTGCTAACAGTCTTATTAACAAGATCGCTGAAGTAACCGAAAGAGTAGCGCTGAACGACCTGGGCGTGCCCATCAGCCGCCATCTGTGAGCGAAGATCCGGATTGTTAAGTAGTTCTATGCAGCCTTGGATAAGCGCGGCTTCATCCGTGCAAACCCATAAAGACTCTTTGTGTTTTAGGGTTTCATATCCGTACTGTGCATAGTCTGTTACTACCGCAGTGCGGTGGTAAAAGAGGGATTCTAAAACTTTTATCTTGGTACCTCCGCCTTCAAACAAGGGTGCGATCGCAAATGCCGCTTGCTCGTATTCTTTCTCTAGGCTATCGACAAATCCAACAATGTTTACAGTTGGAAGATGGCTAAAGTCATCTTTGATACTTTCCCAGCCGCCAGAGCCAACTATACGTAGATTCGCGCCGTCTACGGCTGAGTGAATAGCAGGCCAACAGCGGGTAATGAAGCGTTCGACGCCCTCACGATTGACTCGATGTCCGAAGCTGCCAACAAACAGCACGGTTTTGGAGTCAGCGTTAGCGTTAACAATGCTCGAGTCAAGGGTTTGACTGCCGCCACTAGAGGTGTAGGGAATATTAGGTAGAACAGATTTGGATGGATGTTGTACTTCGCTCAAGTCCTGATCGCTAGCTAGCCAGACGTGCTGGCATCTAGGGAGAAGATCAGCCATGACTACTTTCATTTGCTGAATGTAGCGCTGAAAAATTAGTTGCTGTAAAGGATTGGTCCCTGGTCGGTTGATTCTAGACTTGTAGATCACGTCGTCGCGATCGTCAATATCTAGGATAACGGGCACTTTGTTCGCATGGAGCGCACCCGCACGGGCGCTCGGTCTTAGATAGCGACCCACCACAAAGTCATACGGATATTTATCTTGAAGGTTGTTGAGAAAAGGGGCAATGTTGCTATCCGGCTGATACAAAAGCTTTCGACCGCCTAAGACCGAGGCGGCCCCGTCGACTAGTTTAGGACTGACAGGTCGAATGAGTCGCCAAAACATAGAGCCTATATTTTCGTCAGGCTTCACAATATATAGTGCATTAGCGCCCGGGAAATACGGCCTGAAAACGTCAGCCTCCTGGTAGCCCAAAAGGAGAACATCTACGTCTCCTAGCTGGGTTAACGCCTGATAAATCAAGGAAGTTCTTTGTCCACCGCCAGTGATAGGTTTGCATGCGTAGGACGGGGCGACCAGCAAGAATTTGAGTTTTCTAGTTGAAGAGCTTTCCATAAATGCGTAGGAATTCGATAAGAGAAGGGCAATTTTTCGTTCAATCTAGCAATCAGCGTGAGGTTTGATTGAACCCTTTACGACTGAGCTAGCGATTGTAAATTGTACAGTCCAAATTCAGCTATCAACTTGGGGCTGGGCTTTTGGGAAATCAGATTCTTATAAAGTTTGCGTAGATAAAACAGTATGAGCGCTTTGGGCGTTTGAGCATATCTTTGTCTCAAGATGGTGGCAGAGGCCCATACATTTTCGCCGTGGTCAGTAACGTAGATAGCACCTGGGAATGGCAGCGGCGATAGCGTGGCACCTTGCTCTATGACCATACTTCTGACGTCTTGGTGATGAAGAAACCTGTGGTCTACCGTTTCGAGTGAGGTCTTTTGAGCAATCTTTTCTAGTAGGTCAAATCTGACGATATGGGATGATCCACACTTACCATAAAACCTTTCTTTAATAGGTACAAGCTTTGCACTGTTCTCCAAATATGCAAATCCTTTGTCTATATACCAACCGGGCTGTGTTGGATTTTGGCTGACAAAAGCAGCCAACCTATGCGAGACCAGATCGTCTGCATCTATGAACACAACATGAGAAGGCTTGAATGTTCTGGCATGGAGTAGCCCAAACAAAACTTTTTTATTCTTATCCCGGTTGGGTTCCTTCATCGGGAACGCTTCGTCATAATTGACTGGCCTAGGACGTGGAAAGTCTACGCACAGAAATTCAATTGCTTCGTGTACAAATGTAAGCTCGGGCCGTTCATGGCAGACAACCAAAACTTTGAAGTCTGTGTGGGTTTGGGCGCAGATCGATCGAAGCGATCGCTCGAGTAACAAACAAGTGTTCTCCCACGAGTTGGATACTTTTGAACTTTTTAGAGGCAATAAGAATAAAAGCATTACTCAACCTGCAAGATCAGGGTCTGAAAGGTTTGATGATAAACAACCAATAAGGTTCTCTGCGGCAGTTTTGTTTGGCTTTGAGCCAGCTTCATGACTTTTTTATGTTAATGCCTCTCAATACATCCACACCGCGATTGATCTGGTTGGACGGCAGCTTTCTTTACCGTATGTTGATGTGAGGTTTTCTTGAGGGGATATATTAATTGTCTTTGCTAAAGGTGCGACTGGGCTTATGTATTTTGACAGTTAACTCAGGCAGTTGTGAGTTCAATATTTTTCATTAGCTGCTCTTTACAATGCTCTTTATATAGCAGGTATCGGTTATGTATCGGGCGTCCGTTCAGGTTATCTGGACGGACGTGACAGAACCTGCTGCTGCAGACTAATTCTAGTATCTTGGCTGTATCGTTTGATCTAGATGTGTTGATTTAGCTGAAACGATTTCAGGTTATTGGCTGGGTCAAAGTCTAAAATCCTAAAGATTTCTCGACAGTTGATTTGCCAGTTGATTAAGTCAGCGGACCAAGAAATGTCGCTGCGGCAATTAGATGCTAGCCGTATAGCTTTCCTATAGTTGCGCCTGTAGTTTCATAGAGAGTAGTTGGCTCTAATGGTCATCTGCTTACTAAGCTGCTTGGTTTTTAGTGCTAGAGTCGTTGTGGCGATGCAGCTTAAGAAGTACCTGAATCGATAGTAGCAATGTCTAGCTGCAACAATATCTATTTGCAACGTCGCTAGCTTTCGAGCGCATATTTGTTGCCGATAGCATACTGCTTTTTGACTAAGATATTCAATCCACATGCTTCGTCTTGTAAAAACTTTCTTTTGTAAAGACGATACTTCAATCTTTAATGAAGGTTTAGTGTTTGTATCGGCTTGAAGATGGCTTGGCGCGGACAATCTGAAGCGACTATCTGAAGCGACTATCTGAAGCGATTGTAAGTGATGACTTTTACCGAGACCTTGTTGATATGGAACCCGTAAATACCGCGTCTGCCTCGATTGTCTGTGTTGGCAATGCCTGGTTTCCTGACGCGCCGGGCGGGTTGGATCGCTATGTTTATGAACTGGCCTATAGTCTGGCAGTTAGCGATGACGAGGTTGAGCTCTGTGGCGTTGGGTTCCCAGATGAAGCGGCAGACTTTCCGGTGACGCTGACAAATTTGGCTGATCCGACGCGATCGCTTTGGCAACGGCTGTGGCAGGCACGTGATCGCTACAAAAATCGCCGTAGAAGCTCTAGAGAAAATGACGCTATCAATCTACATTTCGCACTGTATGGTTTGCCGCTATTAGGTCAGTTTCCTCGTAAAGTACCTGTGACCTGTCATTTTCATGGGCCCTGGGCGCTAGAAAGTGATAAGGAGGGCTCGAGCAAGCTGGGAATAGCAATCAAGCGGCAGATAGAGCAGCGGGTGTATCGTCGGTGCGATCGCTTCGTCGTCTTGAGTAAAGCCTTTGGTCAAATCTTGCACGAACAGTACAAGGTACCTTGGCACAAGATACATATCATTCCAGGTGGAGTAAATACTGACCAGTTTCAGATGACGCTTGATCGATCGCAAGCGCGCACTCAGTTGGACTGGCCGCAGGATCGATTTGTTTTGTTTACCCCTCGGCGTTTGGTTCATCGCATGGGGCTAGATAATTTGCTGACAGCGCTAGCCGCAGTAAAGGAAACGATGCCAGAAGTCTGGCTGGCGATCGCCGGTAAAGGACCATTGCGATCGCAGCTAGAAGAACAAGTGCAGGCATTAGGTCTTGCAGACAGCGTTCGGTTTTTAGGCTTTTTACCTGAAGCAGACTTACCCATAGCGTACCAAGCTGCTAACCTGACGGTGATGCCTAGTCAATCTCTAGAGGGCTTTGGTCTGGTTTTGCTGGAGTCGCTGGCTTGCGGTACGCCTGCTGTCTGCACGCCGGTTGGCGGGATGCCTGAGGTAGTGCAAGACCTATCACCTAAGTTGATTACGGCAACTGCGGATACGGACTCAATTAGCCAGACGCTGCGACAGGTTATTTCTGGAGAGATTGACTTGCCAGATAGGACTGCCTGTCGCGACTATGCGGTCGAGAACTTTAGCTGGCCTACCATCGCTCAGAAAGTGAGAGATGTTTTGCTGATGCCTGTTTCCTGAGGGCCAGCGCTATTCTCGGTTCTGTCTTTTCGGCTCTGTCTTTAGCTTTCGCTGTCATTGTCGCTTTTGCGGTTTGATAGTTTCTATGATGAACATGCTCCGATGAAAATTTTATTCCTGGATCAAAGCGGTACACCCGGCGGGGCTGAGCTCTGTTTGCTGGATATCGCCAAGCCCTATCGTGACCAGTCGATGGTGGGGCTGCTGGCTGATGGACCTTTTCGGCTGCTGCTCGAGCAGCATCAGATTCCGGTGACCGTTTTCACAACACGAGCCATTGACGTGCGCAAAGAAAGTAGTCTGCTTCAGAGCCTTAGCAGCGTCAGTCAGCTATTGCCGCTGGTGCAATCAGTCGCAAACACAGCTCGCAGCTATGACCTGATCTATGCCAATACTCCAAAAGCGCTTGTAGTAGGAGCGCTGGCTAGTCTATTGAGCCGACGCCCGCTGGTGTATCATCTGCACGATATTATTTCGTCTGACCACTTCAGCCGGATTAACCGGACGGTGCTGGTGACATTAGCGAACCGAGTGGCCACGTTAGTCATTGCTAACTCTCAGGCGAGCCAGGCGGCCTTTGTTGCTGCGGGTGGGCGATCGCAGCTTTGCCGCGTGGTGTACAACGGTTTTGACAGCCAGCAGTATGCGATCGCGTCCGCAGAAATCGACCGTCTGCGAGCCGACCTACAGCTCACCAATGGCTTTTGGATCGGTCACTTTAGCCGTCTTTCTCCCTGGAAAGGACAGCATGTGCTGTTGGAGGCGCTTACCTTGTGCCCTGACGATACTAAAGCGATCCTGGTTGGAGATGCTCTTTTTGGAGAGGATGATTATGTAGCTCAGCTCCATCAACAAGTCGAGCGGCTAGGCTTGCAAGATCGGGTCAGGTTCCTTGGATTTCGCTCAGACATCCCTCAGCTGATGAACGCCTGCGATCTAGTCACCCATACGTCAACAGCACCCGAGCCGTTCGGTAGAGTCATTGTAGAGGCGATGCTTTGCGGAACGCCCGTGATTGCAGCAGCGGCAGGCGGTGCTACAGAGCTGGTAAATTCTGGGGAAAATGGCTGGCTGTGTCCACCAGAAAAACCTGCGCTACTAGCAGATACAATTTTATCCTGTCGTAATGAGTCACAGCAGACCGAGCAAATTGCCCAAGTTGCCCAGGCTGAGGCGCGCGATCGCTTTGACGTTGCGACCATCAACACGCTAATTGCTCAACATCTAGAAAACGTTGTCTGATAGCTGCTCATCAGGCGGCGTTCTTTGTTGCAGTAGGTTCTAAACAGACGTATAAGTCTAGCAACAACCAGGGCTGTGCCTATCAGAGCGGCTCTGGAAGATAGCCTTAGACGAAGTGTTCGCAAATGGGCTTGCCACCTTACGCTTGGAAGGCAATGTACGTATCTTCATCTATGCAAGGCTGCAGTCCATCTAGGAAGTGAAAGGTTACTCGCAGATCTCGTCCTCACACAAACTTCAAAAAAGGTAGGTAGTTGCTCTGAGGTTGCTGATGAAGTTCTATGATGTCCGGATAACTCCAAACTGACTTGGAAGGGTTTCAGAACAGAATCTACTGATCAATACTAAGACAGCTTTACGCTGACTTGATGGAGGGAAGCCTAGATCTAAGTAGTTGGTTAACTTTGGAAGAATTTCTCTTCCAACTGTGTCCGAAATTGGGTTGCCGATCGGATAGTAGAGAGAGCGTGAAATTAATATTGAGTCGATTGCCTGCCATGAAGTCTATTTCTCAGTCATCTTTCAGATACATTGTTGCTGTAAAGTGCATGGTCGCTGCGCTAGCTATAGGTAGTGTCGGCGCTATAGCGTCTTCTCGAGAGGCTTTAGCGATAACTACAACCCAGACTGAGCAAACAGCGGAGCCTTCTACTTCGGCGACGGCAGTCTCTCAGCCAGCTTCTACTATTATTTCGCAACAGAACAATACCTTACCGACTCTGCCTAGCGCTTCCCCTCAGCCTGTTTCCCCTCAGCCTGTTTCCCCCCAGCCTAGCGCTTCTCCTCAGCCTGCTAGGTCAGTAGTCGGCCCAGTAGAAACTGATGGTGCTAGAGCCGCAGTACCGGCAGCAGCGCCAGTGTCTCTTCTTGGCTGGGAGAATAACTATATTCTAGGGCCGGGCGATAGAGTCCGCGTTGATGTATACGGGGCACCCGAGTACGGCGGAGAGTTCGTTCTGCTTCCAGACGGGACAATGAGCTTACCGATAACCGGCCAGATTGCTTTGAGTGGATTGACTTTGCCAGGGGCGTCAGAAGCGATCGCCCAGCGATATTCTCCATATCTGCGATCGCCAACCGTTTCTCTGGTGCCGACTGCCCTACGTCCGCTTCAAGTCGGCGTAGTCGGTGCGGTTGAACGACCAGGAACCTACACAGTCCCCGTTCAGGATAATGGCGCTATTACCTTCCCAACGCTAACAGATGCCTTACGGTTGGCTGGAGGTGTCTCCTCTCAGGCCAACGTTCGACAGATTGAAGTTTATCGCCCCGATCGTTTTGGTCAATCTCAAGTGCTACAAGTAAATCTTTGGGATTTGTTGAAGGACGGAAATATGTCGGGTGATGTCGTGCTGCGCTCAGGAGATACGATTGCTATCCCGGTAGCTACAAACTTAGATCCTGCTGAAGCAGTCCAGCTTGGAGAGGCAAACTTCTCACCAGAAGCAGTGACAGTTTATGTCGTAGGAGAGGTAGATCGACCCGGTCCAGTTCAAGTGTCACCGAATACGCCGCTCAACCAAGTTCTACTAGCAGCTGGTAGCTTCGACACTCGGCGAGCTAACAACAATACGGTTGAGTTAATCCGACTCAACACGGATGGCTCTGTCAACCAACGTCGAGTTGCTATAGATTTGAGCGATGGCGCTAACGAGGAAACTAATCCTCTTTTGAGAGAAGATGATGTCCTGGTTGTAGATAGGTCTGGATTAGCGACATTTTCAGATACGGTTGGCTTAGCGGTTAGCCCGATCGGTCGCTTGCTAAGCACGTTCTTCAATGTCTTCAGACTTTTCGATTAGAATAGCCTGACTAGCTGTACTGACGACATGAGTTGGCTTTATCACATAGAGAGATGTCGGTAGAAGTATACGCTCAAGGTCTATATATGCTCAAGGTCTATGCAGATTTTCTGCATAGACCTTGAACTTTCAACTATAGCGTTTGTCACTTTGCTGAGGTACAGCACACTGGCTGAAAGCCTCATGTGACAACGGGCAAAGTGACGTGCGGTTCCCGAATGCATCCCAGGAACCGCTATAAGCTTTCAACCTCTACAGGAGACTTGAATCTGCGAGGGTCCCAATCTGGTTGGCGCTGAGTGCCTCGTTGAAGATGGCTACCTCATCGGCCATACCTATTAATCCACCGCCTTGTCGCTTGCCATCGTGAAAGAGGGTAGAACCTACGACGCCCCCAACACCGATACCGTCCGTATGTTTCCACAGCTGAGAGCCGGAGCCTACACCGAACTGTTCCCCGTCCAAATAGCCTCGAAATGCGTTGGGCGAAAGTTTGTTGTTCCCATCGAGTACTAGCGACACATGGTGCCAAGTGTCTTCAGAAACATTATTAGTCTTCAGCCAAGTTCCAGACCAGTTGCTTTCACCCTTGGGTTGGTTCCAGCCACCGACGAACAGACGATCTTTATCAAGATAGACGTTCAGTCCGCGCGCACCGCCGCCTTCCTCATAAATAACCTGTTTTTTACTTTTCTTCGAGATTTCATCTGCTTTGAACCAAATAGACACTGTTCGCTCGTCATGGTTCTTCAAATTAATACTGGCTGAGTTTGTCACCTCAACCACACCAGCTTTTTGGAAAGCTATTCCGGCACCCTTGATCCCCTCCCCTCGAGTAGCTTTGCCTCTGAGGGTTGCCTTGTGCCGATTGCCTAAGCTACTGCTGTCGGTTGACACGAGGCCACGACCTTCGTCGAAGCTGAACTGAGCTATCCAGCCCGGTAGCTCGTAAGGTTGGGTCGGGTTTGGGTTCTGATTCTCCTTTGGAGGTAGATTTGCAGGTGGAACACCTTCAGTGCTGAGCTCGAAGTAATCTAGGGCAACGGAATCTCCTGGATCATCAGTCAAGTCAGTTTGTATTCTGGCAACTAGATGCTGATAACCATCTCCTAGATCAATTGTTTCACTGAAATTTTTGAAGTTAAAGAATTGACCGCCTGCGCCGCCATAGGTTTTTTGAAACAACAGCTCTCGAGCGATAGGTCTAGTGCCTGATTGAACTGGTCCATTACCTGTCTTTATGCTCCCGTCGAACTGTCCATCGACACCCCATAGCTGAACAGTGACTATGTTGTTCTTAGTAGATCTCTTGCTGCCCTCAATATTTTTGAGTCTAAAGCTTAGCGTCTGTTCGCCTTTGTGTAGCCGATCATTTTGAATGACCTGTGCCAGTTGTGATTGTCGAGTTCCGATTGAGGCTATAGTTCCATTAGCTTTCCGGGCAAAGCCAGCACCTTGCCATCCTGTTCCAGCTGCTAGACTGCTCAACCTCCCAACTTTACCTAACTTAGCCTTGTTGCTGATGTCTCCATCTATAAAGGGATTAGTGTAGGCTATCGGACTCACTTTGACTGTTTGAGTAATTGTCTGAGCTGCGCCATGACTATCTAAAACCTGTAAGGAAACCTTTTGGTCTCCGGCTTTGTCAAAATGGTGGGTAACGCTGCGGCCAAAGTCATCGATTTTTCCGTCACTGTCGAAGTCCCATCCATAGCTGGCAATGCCATTGCTGCGAACAGCGTATTTTGTCTTATCGGGATCGTAGGATCCACTGGCATCGAAGGCTACTGACAATCCTAAGACTGCAGCGCTGCTAAACTTAGGTACAGGTAGTTTGTTGTTTTTAGCAACTTCGAATGTAGTGTTGTTGACTTCCAAACGCGTGCTGTAGTCATCTGGTGAAACATTGCTTTTATACTCTCCGATTTCTGCGAAGTTGTATTCGTTGTCGCTAAAAACGCTGTCTTCGATAGAAGCTACCGTGACTACGCCATTTCTTTCTATATCCGGAAACTGAGGATTGAAGCCTTCTCTAAATCCACGAACGCTCAGACCAACATATCGAAGGCCATTACTAGCGTGATTGTGAACAATGCCGTTTCCTCTAGGTCTTTCTTCATTTCCAACAATAAGCCCATCTACAAAATCAATATTAGAGCTGTAGTCGGTGTTGATGCCTCGCGATCGCACTTGCCAAACCGTGAAGTTGTCAATGGTAGCACGGCCTTCGTGACTAGCATTAGGTAATCTGTTGCTTAGCTCTAGCTGTCCGTCAAAGTTGGCAAGCTGAGACCAGACTCTAATACCGGTTTCTGTGTTGTAGCTCTGAAAGCCACTGAGTTGGTTGAGCGGCACATCGGTGATATCGACTTCCTTTTGTCCTTCTGGAAAAAGCGCTTGAATTCTACTAGGCAAATTCTTGATAAGAATAGTGCTAGCGTCGCGCGCTTCGTTACCTTGTCCGTCTCCAAAGAGAGTAATACCAGCGTTATTGGCACTGATGGCGATATTGTCTTCTATGACAACTTGCGCAGCGCCCTGTACCCAATAGCCTTCTCCCTCAAAGCCGAAGTCAAACTTGTTCTTCCGAGCTCTGACTTGAGCGCTAGTAACTTTACTACTCTGCCCAGTAGTTTTGATAGTCAGATTGTTCCGCCACGAGCCAATTTCATTGCCAGATTCGGCGGCTATCCCAGTACCCACAACATCGAAAACAACGTTGTCTGAGATATTTGCATAGCTGTCGTGATGAACGATTCCCCAGCCGGGACTGCCTACTATTGCATTGCCGCTAGCTTCGGCAGCCTGGCCTTTGATGTCATCCGCGCCAGCTCGATGGAAGTGAAGGGCGTAGCGTCCTCGCGGATTATCGCCTCTGCCTGAAGATCCATCAATGTTCTTACCAGGATCGTCAACAATTTTGGATTTATCTGAGCGGCCCAGGTTGTAGAATCCGGCGTTGTTTACACGCACATCAGGATTGTGCATGAACATGACGTGTCCCCGCTGACCAATGGGCAAACCTTCGCTGGCTTGGGTTTCGAAGGTGACGTTGCGAGTGGTGTTGGCGACGTAAAGCTTGGTTCGATCCTGTTCGGGAATGTCTGGGCGAACGTGATTAAATCTGAGGGCGTCCTGTTTGCTGCCAGATTTGACATCGTCGTTGGTGAAGCTGACACGGTTGCCGGTGATTTTGGTGATGGTGAGTTCCTCGTCACCGAAGCGGCTGTTGTCCTCGTCAGAGCCAAACCTATCGTATCGGGTACCGCCAAGGACGAGCTTATCGCCAACGCGCCAGCCTCCGGGAACGCCGTCCAAGACGAGTTCGCGATCGCCTGCTTTTGCATCCTGGGCTAATGCAATAAAGTCAGTTTTATCCGCACCATAGATATTGACCTGGCCATGGCTGATAACGCCTCGGCTCAGCTTTGTAGGGTCCCACTTTGTATCGATTTTGCTATCGCCATCGATCAAAATCGCGGCTGTTTTGTCAGCCTGTATTGGATTGTTCTCTGTGCCAATATTTAGCGTCCCAGACGGCGTGTTGATAAAAGTATCAACAACCATCTTGGTATCTTTGTTGGTAGCAAATGTTAGGGTTCCATCTACGCGGACAGTCTTGAGCTGTGCGTCGCTTTCTTGGTCGTAGGCGACGGTAACGCCGTCTGCAATCATGACATTAGCGTTGTCCCCTGGTACCTCGTTGTTGGCCCATGTATTGGGATCAAACCAAGAGCCGCTCTTGACAGCCTTGTGAGTTACCGCTGATTCGGGTACTAGCTCCATGAGTGCTAGATGTGTCGTCAGATCGTGATCTCCGGCATGTGACACACTGTGATTGTTCGTATCCATAGATAATTCCTGTTTTTACCAATGTTTGTTGAGACATCGGAGATGCAGCCTAGAAAAGGCGTGAAAATCTTGACGTTTGTAAAGGCACTGTGAAGTGATTAGCACTGGTTAAGGCTAGTTCATATTGGTAGCTTCATCTACCGTGATAGCACTTATATGAAAATCATCTTGACAATTGACTATTCAAGAGAATAGAAGGCCATCCGAAAGATTCGTCTTTTCGATGGACTCTTACTGTTAAGCGAAGTTGCACTTAATCAAAAGACATTGATGTATGCGTGACTAGATATGCGTGACTAGGAACCAATTTTGGACTCAAACAAATAGTTGTTAAACAAAGCTGAAGCTGGAACGAGTGCTTCAGAGGTTGGAGTCTGTGTGAGATACGGTGACGATATCTTACTGCCTGTTAGAGGCAATGGTGGTAGATAGCTGAGTTCTAGAAACACCATCTTGCTTTTCTAGAAATTTCTAGATAGCACTTCGCAGATAGAATCTTAGCTTCGAGGATGAGACCCTTAGCTGACTCTAGCAGATACAAAACATAGATTTTGATGCCAGCCTATCAAACCTTTGGACACTAACGGGTAAAACGTTAGTGGGTAACACCACGGACAGGCTTGAGACTGGAGGCGTCTTAAAGTCGAACTCACCCGATGCATAAATGCTCAACCATGCATCAATACCTAGACAATAAAGCACGCGATCAAGAAGTCTGTCAACTGTAAATTGCCAAATTGGCATTAGTCAATTGCAAAAAAGAATCCGTCGGATAGGATTGCTAATGTCTGAGAATCGCGGCTTGGCCCTGCCTTTGCTAGATATAGAGATGTGCAAGATAGCTTTGCACGGAAAACATTTTGATGAGCTGGCTAGACTGTCGAGAAATATATGCTCGTTTCTAGGTGAAGTTCGCTTATGACCATACGTACTCACCTTCGAGTAGAGGTGAAACGTTCAACCACTACAGTATCTGTCACACTGTGCTGTCATTTTTTGCATGTATTGAGCTAAGCACGTACTGCTCTGATGTAGGAAAAATGGTTGTAGGAAAAGCGAACAAGCGGACTCCGCACTGGCGCTTTGAGTGTGCGATTATGACGCGCGTTTCTTGTCTACAGCTGCTCGATAACGCTGCTCGTTAACCTCAACAGACTTTTGTAAATCAACGACCGGATTGGCATAGTCTATCCCTAAGCGGACGCTGAAGCGCTTTTGTTCTACGGACTGTAGCTTCCAAGGACTGTGTACTTTGTTAGCAGGTAAGTTCGACAGGGCAGGCAGCCAGTGTTTTACGTATTCGCCTTCTGGGTCGTAATCTTTCGATTGTTTGGGGATGTTGAAATAGCGGAAGCCACGAGCATCGTTACCTACACCTGCTGTGTAGTTCCAATTTCCCCAATTGCTGCATACGTCATAGTCAATTAAAAGAGATTCGAACCATTCTGCGCCCATTCGCCATTCGATCCCCAGATTTTTGGTTAGGAAACTGGCTACGTTTTGCCGCCCACGGTTGGACATAAATCCAGTTGATGCGATCTCTCTCATATTTGCATCAATCAGTGGGTAGCCGGTCTCTCCTGTGCGCCATAGATCAAAGCGCTTCCAGTCTTGCTGCCACTCAATGGGTAATCCGCGAATGCCGCCTTTACGGAAGACTTTGTGGCCATATTTTGCACAGACGAATCGAAAATAGTCTCGCCAAATTAGCTCAAATATTAGCCAGTAGGTAGAGTTGTTCTGTTTTCTTTCTCTTTCATAGCGCTGCACTTCCTCGTGAATCTTTCTAGGGGAAAGGCTGCCATTTGCTAGCCAAGGAGAGAATTTGGAAGAATAGTCTGCGCCTAGCATGCCATTGCGAGTTTCTTTGTAGGTTTGAAGTCTGTCGGTGTCCCAAAAGTAGTGCTGTAGTCTTTTGAGCCCTTCGCTTTCACCACCTTTGAACTGGAGAACTCCTTTGGCATCGATTGAATTGGGTTCTATGCCTAGATCAGGTAGGCTAGGAAGCTCACCAGGGTCTACTTCGCGTGGTAGAGGAGATAGTTTTTCTGGCGTGGCAAAGGTTGGGAAAACCTGACTATTTTTTTCTACAGCTTTGCGAAACTGGGTAAACACTTCGGGTAGCTGACTGATCTCAAAGGGCAGATCGTCTGGGTGATATAGGGTCGCGCCCCAGTAGACTTCTGAAGTGACTTTGAGGCGATTGAGCGCTGCTTCAACGCGCTGCTCTATGTCTGTTTCTTCCGGGGTGACTTCTTCATGCCAGTAGACAGCGTGAATGTTTAGAGTTTTGATTAGAGACGGAATTTCTTCTTCTGGTTTGCCATGACGGATGACTAGATTGCTACCGCGCGATCGCAATTCCTTCCTTAGATCCGCGACCGTCTCGATCAAGAACTGTGCCCGGTAAGCTCCTGTTTTCAAAAAGCCAAATGAGGTTTCTGCGAACTGCCTAGGATCGAAACAGTAGAGCGGAATGATCTCTGCTCCCTGTTGTGCGGCGCGATGAAAAGGCTCATGGTCGTGAAGCCGCAGATCGTTACGAAGCCAGAGAAGGATGCGCATGTAGAATGCAATGGATTAATTTCACTGCTGTCTATAGTACGACGCAGCTACAAAGCGATCTTCCCTACTTCGACATACAACCGTATGCAGTGAATTTATGTTAGGTAGACTGTCAAAAAGCACTCTGCCGAGAGCGTCTAGATCTCTAGCGTCTAGATTTCTACTGTGATCTCAGTGATTGGCTCACTACAGTACAAGGAAAGCTTGCAGGCTACCTCAACGGCTTCTCTAGGACTGTGGCCCAAATATAATGCTGCTTTTGCGAAGTCTTTGCCAGCTCCGATACTTTCAAACCGCGAGACTTCGTATACTTCTATCCCACCACATACGCAGAATAGTTTTTTGTCGTAGGCGATCAAGAAGCCGTTAGAGGGGGTATGTCCGCCATCCTTCTTTTTCACCCATTCTCTAAACTCGATTAGAAAATCGATCACGCTTAGGCGAGTGGCTTCTACTGGCTTGTGGTTGCGAGTAAAAAGTTCCATCAAGGTGCCTTCGTAGCACAGTCCGGTTGTCCCGATTATCATTCCGTTTTGTTCAAAAAGTTTGCTGTGAACAATATCAGCACTAGTTGATCGGGCAAAGCCATCTGAAATTAGCGTGTCGGCAGCGAAAATAATAGCATCAGTGGTTTTCTGAGCGGCAATAACGGTCATGAAGTATAGAAGCGACAATAACAATCTCTACACACTACAAGATATGCTCGCTACCAAAAATATGTTTTTTCTGAAGACTTTTTGACTGTATATTTCTGTCTGATTCCTTATCTGGCTTCAATAGCTGCCTGGACAGCTGTGGGTAGATCGGAGAGCAGGTCGTAGCCGGTGGCAAGTTCAATGCGATCGACTGTCGTGCGATAGGTTTGCCAGTTGTCTTCGATGCGATCGCTATTGGGCATATCAACAGCTATGACCTCAGTTTGCCGAGTCACTTCGTCGTTTGTTGAATCCATTACCACTATCACTTTCCATATTCGTCCGGGTACGGTGACCTTGCCGACTGATCCCTTGTCTCCGTAGGTACCACCCATTACATATAGCGACTTACCCTGCTGATAAACCAGATCGCGGCCATACTCTTCTAACGCTCGCCACGGTCCGCGATTGTTTTCTTGAGCCTGCGGGAAGATATTGGTCATCAGAAAAGTGATCGAGTTGTCTCTAGGGTTTGAGGTGCGATCGCCTGACGGGACCATGTGCCCTCGGTCGTAGCCGCTGCGTTGATATTCGCTAGGGGTTGCCTGGTAAAAGCCTTTGGGCAGGCCGCCGTCTACGCGAAAGTCGTCCTGTCTGCCGGTTGTCCCTAGCCAGCGGGGATCGACCCACCAGCTAGCCCAGTTTAGAAGGTTGCGATCGCGGCTATAGGAGAGCACATACTGATCCCGCTCGACTAGCAGGTTGTTGGGATCGTCCTGTCCGGCATTGCTCGGATTGCCTAAGATCAGGTGTTCGTTGTTGGAAAAATAAGTCGCCCAGCCCAGGCTCAGATCGGTTTGTGGCAGCCGTTCGCAGGCTAAGCCATTGCGATCCTTATCCAAACCATAGTAATCATCCGCAAAAGCCTCTAGAACCGTTTGGGCCAGCTGCTGATTTTTAAAGTCTCCGCAGTCGCAGTAGCTGTCGACACAGGGGGGCAGGCTGGCGTAGATATCCGATTCGGCTAGGCTGTCACAGCCTGATAAGCCGATTGTGAGGAGTGCGATCGCGCCTTTCAACCATCTTCTGCTCTGCCCCATCGCCTTGCCTCTCCTCATCTCCAACCTTCGGCTCATCGAAACAGTTTAATACAAACGTTCTATATCATAAAAGAGCCGTTCTTGCTAAGCAGTGCCACGCCAGCCAGCGCTTCATCAGTCAGTGACCTAGTAGGCAGTGCTCTATCAGACAATGCCCTATCAAAGCGTTATTTAACAGCCTGCCTAAAAGTTCATCCACCCAAAAGCATGAGCGGTATACTAAGTCCGTACAGTTTTTTAAATTTCACCTATGCTTAGCACAGTTATTTCCACGCTAAAGGCTTTGTTCCCAGCCCCCGAAGTTCAAGCCCACTGCGATGGCCCTTGCGGTGTATACGATCCGTCTTCTGCCCGTATTGCCGCAGAAGCAGTCGTTTCTATGACCAAGAAAATCTTGGACTTGCAGCACCCAGAAGATGGTGACACCCAAGCTATGGCGTCTTATCAAAACACCATGTCTCGTTTCATCGCTATTAAAGAAGAGCAGGCTCAAATCACCAAAGATGAGCTTTTGATCCTATGGACTGATTACTTCAAGCCAGTTCATTTGGAAAAGTATCCTGATTTACACGATACCTTCTGGAAAGCCGCAAAGCTCTGCTCTGCTTGTAAAGTAGAAGTGAGTACTCAGCACTGTCAGGAACTGATGGATGCCGTCCAGAAGATCCACAGTATTTTTTGGGAGACTAAGAGCCGTGACGTATCCTGGTATACCGCTAGCTAGTCAGTGAGCAAACATTTGCAACAGTAGAAAAAGAGATTCTGCACCCTGGTTCGACAGTGCTGTAGAATCTCTTTTTTGTATAGTTTTATACTGTGAGTTGCAGAATTGCAACAGCTTTGACTGCTCGCTTTCGGATAGGATATTCCAAGTAATAGTTTCTTCAATAGCTCATAGCTCTACTATTCTCATAGCTTCAACTCTCATAGCTTCAACCTTTCATAGTCATGAAACTCAGGCGCGATTGGAAAGAAATTGGATTTTGGACACTGGGCAAGCGGTGGCGGTTTCGGGTCACTGGAAACTCTATGCTGCCAACACTGCATTCTGGCGAAGATGTACTGGTACATCCGATTCCTAGGACGGCCAAGATTTTCCCTGGAGATATTATCGTCTGTCGCCATCCGCAGAGACCTAGCCTGAGGCTGGTTAAACGAGTAACAGAAGCCTTTTACGACGGCAGCTGCTACGTGCTTAGTGATAATGAAAGTGAGGGTAGTGATAGTCGTTCTTTTGGAGTGGTTGCTCGTGAGCTGATTGTTGGGAAAGTGACTAGTCGATTGATGTAAGCTGTTGGGAGAACTTGATGTCAGGGTATAAAATCAGACCGGCGAAGCCTGAGGATGTCTCGGCTATGTTTGCGTTGAGTACTGCGCTGAGCGAGTATGAAAAGCTAACCCACGAAATGGTGGGTACTGTAGAAGATTTAAGCTTAGGGTTGTTCGGCAAGCGACCTTTCGCAGAGGCAATTGTTGCTGAAGTAAACGGAAAAGTGGTAGCATCCGCGCTTTACTTCTACAACTTTTCTACTTTCTTAATGAAGCCAGGAATCTATTTGGAAGATCTCTTCGTTTTGCCTGACTACCGTCGTCAGGGAATTGCAACGGCGCTGTTGAAGTACTTAGCTAACTACGCTGTAGAGCAGGGCTGTGGCCGTTTGGAGTGGAGCGTTTTGGATTGGAATGAAAGCGCAATTACTTTCTACAAGAGACTAGGCGCAGTGCTGATGGACGAATGGACAGGATGCCGGGTTACGGGAGAAGCCTTGGTGAATCTGGCCAAAGTCGAAGTTTGACACTGCTTGATTCCTTCTTTGGACTTCTTGCTATTTCTTTAGTTTTGCTACTTTTCTAGATCGTTAGGTGACGTGCGATCGCAAACTCCACCAGATCCCGACCCTGACGCGACTTTCTCACTACCTCAGCTCGCAAGTATTTACTCAGTAGCAACCGTCCCCAGCCTTTGATACGCGCGTAGGACCGAACTTTCCACCACTCCCACCGATTGACCTGGCCACTTACACAGGCATACATCGGTGGGAAGGCTAATTCTCCGTACAATACATCAGCCCTATGAGCTTTACTCAACTGGTTCTGACGATGCTCGGGATTGGGCAACCCTCCGTGTTCGCCGTAGTTGCGGAAGGGTACATAGTTGTGGAAACCTGCTTCGCGCAGAAAATATTCAATTCCTGAATCCCAAGCTGAATAGGCTTTTGGTCCAGGTGAGCTTTCTATCTGCGCTGCTAATTCGAGTAGGGCAGCCGCACTTTTGGCGGTAATGATGTAGGCCACTGTCGATGCAGAGTAGCCCTGAGCGAATCGGCAAGAAAATTTCTGGGCAATTCCAGTCAAACCGCCGCTGGCCTGGTCCGGTTTTGAGACGTTGTAGATCTGAGAGGCGCAAGTGTATAGCCAGGTAATACCCATCTGAGTATCTAGCGGATCGAAGGGGGGCGGTAGTTCAGAAAAATTTTTGACCGGTACGAAATCAGCTTCTACAACCAACGTCGGTTGACTCGATTGCAGCGCCTTTTCCCAAGCGTTGCAATGATTCAGCAAGCACAAAAAGCTAGATGAGTAAGTTTCGTATCCCGGCTGATGAACCTGACGGAGAACAGTGCAGTCGCATCCGGCCTGACCAAGCACTTCGGTCAGCTGCTCAGTCGGTTCTTTGTAGGCAACGATCAGCGTCTGACCAACACATTCCAAGATCGTTTGATGAGTTCCAGACATGGGTTTAGACATACTTACTCTTCATATTTAAGTGCTGTGTTTATGCATTTTATTTTTTCTAAGTATTTACCCTAGGAAATAGATGTGCTCATTCTATGCTGTGTCTAGACCTTCACTGTAGATTCACTTAGGTTTATGAACCGTTACGACACCGCCAGTCAAATAGTCAGTCAAGCGGCTGAACAGATGATCGGACAGTTGATTGAACCAGCTGCCGCGTTCAAGACAGCATTGCTCAAGACAGAAGCCGGTGCATCTACTCAAAAGACGCCCTGTTACCGTTTAGAGAAACTTCTAGATCGAGAAGTGGGTAAAAGAACTTTCCTCGCCACAGATGTCCATTCAAATGCACAGGTTGTCATCAAGCTGCTTTTATACTGCCCAGACCCACAGGAGAAAGAAATAGAAGAGGCGTCTTCGCGACGGCCAGACGCTGACTCGCAGATTTATGACCTGTCGGCAATGCTGCCCTACCTAGACTCCTTTGAGGTGGAAACAGAGTTGGGTATAGCTCTAGCTTTGGTTAAACCTTATAGTCATCAGTCTGTAGCCCATCAGTCCACAGCCCGCCAGTCTATAAATCGAGCCAACTCTTCTCAAGTACAGCGCATCGTTTCGGCGGCTGCCTCTAGAGAGGTAACTATTGCTCCACAGACGGCTTACGCTGACTTTAGGATAAAGTCTGCTCCAGATAAGTTCTCTATTCAATGCTTAGAATCTCGCATTTGTGAGGGAATTGTCTCTGAACGAGACGCGGGCAAGAGTTTGGCGAACTGGCTGTTGGCTATCCTAGCCACTATCACTTTTGTGGGTGGAGCTGTTGCTGCTACCGGCTCTGTTGGTTTGGGCATTGTCGTCGCCGCGCTGCTACCGATCTTCTTCAGGCTGGTCACCGCGCCAAAGCGCGATCAAAGAACGACTCGAAAGCGGGCCATCATCAGGTTCGGTAGGGAATTAAATGGTCGTACTTCTTTGAGTCTGACGACTGCTTTGATGTCCAAACGGGACAGGACTGGAAAGGTGAACGCCTCGCCGACTGAAAGCAGGCTTCACTATTCTCGTCTGTCGGTCAAAAACGTCACCATAGCGCCTGCTTTTTTCTTTTTCTTGGGCGGTTGGAATCTGTCTGGAGCCAAACTGACGTTCACCTTCTACAATCACGATGCGCCCAGCTCACGCCTGTGTGTAGTTGGCAGCTATCAAGAGATTCGATGGATTCATCGTCATCTTTTGCAGTGGTCCAGAGTCGGTAGAAAGGGAGCCGTCAAGGAAGCCATCAGAGAAGGCGTTTCAGACTGATAGTCTATGCCTGTAGGGCGTTGCGCTCTTCTAGTTGCGCTCTTTTATGAGCCTAACGCTACACTGTAGCTAAGATATTTAGCTAAAGAAGTTTCAGAGCTTGTATGGCGGTTGGCATTTGGGTATTGGGCGATCAGCTTTGGCAAGGACAGTCGGCGATCGCAAGTCGCCAGTCAGAAAAATCCAAGACGCCGATTATCCTGATTGAATCGCTAGCCCATGTAAAAGAGAGACGCTATCACCAGCAGAAGCTGATTCTGGTGTGGTCGGCGATGCGTCATTTTGCAGAAGAGCTGAAGGCTGAGGGCTGGCAGGTCACCTACGAAACGGCAGACACCTTTGAAGCGCCGCTGAGAAAATGGATAGCGCAAAACAGTATTGACGAACTGCGGGTGATGGAACCTGCCGACCGCCCGTTTGCGCTGCTGCTGGAGAAGCTACCGCTAAATTGCGACCTCGACTTTGAGATTGTTCAAACGCCGAACAATCATTTTTTATGGTCTACAGCAGAGTTTGAATCTTGGGCTGCGTCTCGCAAAGGTCTCTTGATGGAGTCGTTTTACAGAGAAGGGCGGAAGCGGTTTGAGATTTTGATGGATGGCAAGAAGCCAGTTGGTGGGCAGTGGAATTTTGACAAGGAGAATCGAAAGCCACCGAAGGGAAAGATTTCGCCGCCGAAGCTGCTAACGTTTGAGCCAGATGAGATTACGCGAACTGTGATGAAGACGGTGCAAACAGCTGACTATCCAACGTTTGGTGAGTCTGACGGCTTTGGCTGGGCGGTGACTAGAGAGCAGGCACTGCAGGTACTGAATAGCTTTGTGTGCGATCGCCTTACCACTTTTGGCCCATATCAGGACGCGATGGTCACCGGTCAAGACACGATGTGGCATGCGCTGCTGTCGCCCTATTTGAATACTGGGCTATTGCAGCCGATGGAAGTGATTGGTGCGATCGCCACTGCCTACAAATCCTCTATCGATTCAGATCATCCGATCCCTCTCAACAGTGTCGAAGGCTTTATCCGCCAGGTTCTCGGCTGGCGTGAGTACATGCGCGGCATCTACAACCACGTTGACGAAGACTATCCCTCCCGTAACTATTTCGAGCACACACAGTCTCTGCCAGACTTCTTTTGGACTGGCGATACGCAGCTCAACTGTCTTCATCAGACGATTGATACGATCAAACGCACTGGCTATGCCCACCATATTCAGCGCCTGATGATTCTCTCTAACTTTTCCTTGATCTCTGGCCTTTCTCCGCAAGCGGTAGAAGACTGGTTCCACGCCGCTTTTATCGATGCTTACGACTGGGTGATGCAAACTAATGTGATTGGTATGGGTCTATTTGCAGATGGGGGCGTGTTAGCGACCAAGCCATATGCCTCTAGCGCCAACTACGTCAATAAAATGAGCGACTACTGCAAAGGCTGCCACTACGACAACAAGGCTCGAACGGGTGATAGTGCCTGCCCTTTTAATTTTTTCTACTGGGATTTTCTCGATCGGCACCGGGAGAAGCTTAGCGCTCAAGGCCGAATGAGTTTTATTCTAAAGAATCTAGACCGAATGTCGACAGAGGAACTAGTTGAAATTCGGCAGCTGGCTCAAGCTTGGCGCGAAGCGCATTGAGGCTGACTTTGATTGTTGGCGCAGTGTTGCTAGGTTTTACTCGGGGGCCTCATTAACTGGGAAGCGGTTGAGCAAGAAAGCTGCCTGTCTAGCATTGCTGCGGACCGCGTCCGATAGGTAGGGCACATGAGGAATTTGAGAGAGAAAGTCCAGCGTTCGGCGCAAGATTCTAACGATGTCGCCTTCGTCTAGGCTGGTGTTGTCGCAAAGCTCCTGCCAGTCTACCTCCAGAGCCCACTGCTCTACGATCGCAATCAAATCTTCTTCTAGCCAGACTGGAATTTGAATATCCTGTCTTCTTTGTTCTTGAAAAACGCGCCGTCTTAGGTTACGCAGGCCACCCAGCGTTTCTAATACCGGACGGGTTACCCGGTAGCGAATCCAGGTGTCGGGCCGGTTGTTTTCCATCAAAATGCCTGCGCAGGCGGCGGCAAACTGCTGCGGCTCTAGCGCGTCAAATTCTCCAGAGGCCAGGGCCATTCCTAGCCATAGCTCGTTGTCGCCGCGAATGGCTGCGCACATCTGGCCCATCTCAGTCGGCGTGTTGTCTTCAAGGCAATCAAAGTTTTCGAGCACCTGCATTAGGCTGGCGAATTCTAGCCAGTAGTGGTGGGTGTGGTTCTCGTATTTTTGAAGGCGATCGCGTCTTTCGTCTTTCAACTTTTTCAGCCGCTTTTGCTGTTTGACAACCGCCTTGGGATTTTCCATCTGCGCCACCGGGTTTTTCGATAGCTTTTGGGCAACTGCCTCGGCCTTCTCTTGTTGTTCTTTCACCTCAGGAGCTTGCGCTTCCAAAAGCTGAATCTCAGGTATCTTTGATGCTACGGTAGCAGATTCTGCATTGCCTTTTCGAGACTTTCCAGGTGAGTGTATCAGTTCTATCGGTGGTGTGAGATCGTCTGCTTCGCGGAGGCGATCGCACTCTCCATGCAGCGCTACCACGTCTTTGACCGTTGCCACATACCAGCGGTTATTCGCCCCTAGACAGACCAAAAACGGAAACTGCCCTGGCCCTGGAACTTTGCTGACTAATACCGCAGGCAGCGGCGTTGATACCTTGATATGCTTACCCTTCAAAGAGAGAATCGCACCGGACATCGCAAAGGAAATTGCCACCGGATCGCTGCTGCCAATTCTCTCTTCTGCCTGCTGTCGCAAAATCTTCAACAGTCTCTCTTCTTCTCGCAGCCAGCCACGCAGTTTCTCGTATTCTGATAGCGCTGTCTCATCAATGTAGGCTAGCTGATCCTGTAAGATTGAGATGTCTTGTTCTAGTTTTGCGATCGCGCTCTTTTGAGGTGCCAAATGCAGCGTCGCTAGATACTGTCCAAAGCTCCTTTCAATCAGTTCTTGAGCTTCTTCTGCGGTATGGATCTGCAATAGATTGAGCACCATGCCATAGCTTGGCGTAAACTGACTCACTAGCGGGTCTGGCGGAGCTAACGCTAGCTGAGCCGCCTCCTTTGCCCCTTCGAAGGGGGATTCTACCGTCACCACATGGCCTTCAACGTCCATCCCCCGCCGCCCTGCCCGCCCCGACATCTGTAGAAATTCAGACGCGTGCAGCAGCCGATGTCCATCATCAGTCCGCTTAGAAAGACTCGCAATTACCGTCGTTCTAGCAGGCATATTGATACCTGCGGCCAAAGTCTCAGTCGCAAAGACGACCTTGATAAGCCCCGCTTGAAACAGCTCTTCGACTAGACTTTTCCACGCTGGCAAGATTCCCGCATGGTGGGCGGCAATGCCACGATACAGCGGTTCTAGCTGATTGGCGCGAATGGCCTCTGGATTGCGATCGACGAATCTATCAATTCGCCGTTTCAACAGTTCCGCTTCGGCGGTGCTCACCAGGCTCATGTTGGCCACGGACTGCACGGCGTTGTCGCACCCCTTGCGGCTGAAGATAAAGTAAATCGCCGGTAGCATATCTTTGGCCTGAAGCTGACTGACAACGCCCGGCAGCGTTGCGCCTGCTTTCTGCTTCTTTTGTCCGCGCTGCTGGCGAGGGGGCTTGCGGTAGGTCTTCAGCCGGGGATGAATGCTGGTTTTTTGCTCGTTTAGAAGTGGGAAAATACCTTTTTCTACCGCAAAGTGAAAGTTGAGCGGAACCGGGCGATAGTCTGAATAGATTAGCTGAGTAGGACCGTGAACTTCGTCGATCCAGTCGGTGAGCTGTCCGCCGTTTTCGACGGTGGCAGATAGGCCCACGAGCTGAATTTCGGGCGGGCAATAGATAACCGACTCTTCCCATACAGTTCCCCGCTGCCGGTCGTTCATGTAATGGCATTCGTCTAATACGACAGCCTGCACGTCTCGTAGCGATGTCCCCACTTCACCGATGGTGGTGCCGTAGAGCATGTTGCGAAAGATTTCAGTTGTCATCACGACGACGGGCGCATCTCGATTGACAGAGCTATCTCCTGTCAGCAGACCGACGTTTTCTTCGCCAAATTCTTGCTTGAAATCTCGTAATTTTTGGTTAGAGAGCGCTTTTAGAGGCGTGGTGTAGAAGACGCGGCGACCCATTTCTAACGCGCGGTGGATGGCGTATTCGCCGACAAGGGTTTTACCAGAGCCTGTGGGCGCACAGACGATCACTGACTGGCCCTGGTTTAGGGCTGCGATCGCATCCAGTTGAAAATCGTCTAACTGAAAAGGAAATATGGTTTCAGGCGCTAACACGAAGGCATCTATGATGGGTGAACCCCTCTATTGTGCCAGTCTCAGGAAAAGTCGGCGAAAAGTTGCCTAAACTTAGCCTATCTAGCGCCTGAGCAATCTAAACACCTATTTGTAGCGTTTAGTCTATCTGGCTCTCAGGCTGTGTTCAGCTCTCGATATGCGTGTCCATAGCGATATCCGCATTTAGCAACCTGGAAATAGGGCAGTTTTCCTTTGCGCTTTTAGCGGCTTTTTCAAAAGCATCTTTGTTTTCAGCCGATATTTTAGCTGTCACATCCAGGTGAATTTGAGTCACCTCCGGCTCATTCCCTTCAGTACTCAATGTCACCTTTACAACCGTTGTCAGCTGCTCGGGCTCAATTCCAGCACTGCCCATCTCATCTGCTGTCGCCATCGTAAAGCAGGCTGCATGAGCCGCCGCGATTAGCTCTTCGGGGTTGGTGCCTGGATTATTTTCAAAGCGCGTGCCATAGGTATAGACAGACTCGGTCAGCACGCCGCTTTCTGTCGTGATTTTTCCTTTGCCTTCTTTAGCACTTCCCTGCCAGACAACGGTTGATTTACTATCCATAAAAATTCTCCTGAGATTCCTGTAGATAATCGCTAGCCTGTACAGGCCAGCTTTTGTATTCCCCTCAAGTAAAGCAGTTGCCAGTCAAGCAATAATCCATCATCGGAAAGACTTGCGAGTTTCACACGATCGCCACATTATTGTCACCCCGCTGTCAAAACAACCCGGTATCGTAGAGGGGTCCTTTGAAAATATAGACACAATTCATGACAGCCGATCGCCCTGAACACGTTCCTATCAAGCATTCTCCTTCGACAGACAGTAGCGAAAGAGGTAGCGAAAGAGGTAGCAGCAAGCGAGCAAGCAAGCTTGCAACTTCTCTGGCATTGGTTTTACTAGGTGCGGGTACAGCCACAGCAGGCACCTATGCTGCTATGGGTCCGCTCAGTCGAACTGGCGAAAGTTCTGCCATCGTTGAACAGTCTGCCTATCCCCAGGCTGTTCCAGTGAGCCTGACGGTTCCTGCTGAGGCGACTTCTGTAGCTGAGGTTGTTCAGGTCGTAGGTCCAGCGGTGGTCCGAATTAATGCCTCGCGAACGGTAACGCAGCAAGCCCCTAACGTTCCTGAAAGCTTCCGTCGTTTCTTCGGCGATCAGTTTCCTTCACAGGTGCCACAGGAAAGAACGCAAAGCGGCGTGGGTTCTGGCTTCATTGTCAGTGAGGACGGTCAAATTTTGACGAATGCTCACGTGGTAGAAGGTGCAGATACTGTGCAGGTAACGCTAAAAGATGGTCGTACATTTGAGGGTAAGGTGCTCGGTAGCGACCCGGTAACAGACGTTGCAGTCATTGATATAGAGGCTGACAGTCTGCCGACGCTGGCTGTGAGCAATGCGGAATTGCTGCCTGGGGAAGTTGCGATCGCAATCGGTAATCCCCTCGGTCTAGACAACACCGTCACCGTTGGCATCGTCAGCGCCACCGGACGCACCAGCGGCCAAGTCGGCATCCCCGACAAGCGCGTAGACTTCATCCAAACAGACGCGGCGATTAATCCCGGCAACTCCGGCGGGCCCCTGCTCAATGCTCGCGGCGAAGTCATCGGTATGAACACAGCCATCATTCAAGGTGCTAACGGCATTGGCTTTGCGATTCCGATTGACGCGGTGCAGCGCATCTCCGATCAGCTAGTAGCCAACGGCAAAGTCGACCATCCCTTCATCGGTATCAGAATGGTCAACCTCACTGCTGAGGTGCGCGATTCTATCAACCAAAATCCAAACAGTGGTTTTCGAGTTGACTCTGATACCGGTGTGCTGGTTGCAGAAGTAGTTCCCGGTTCCCCAGCAGCAAAAGCAGGATTGCGATCGGGCGATGTCGTCAGTCAGGTAAATGGTGAAGCAATTTCCACCGGACAGGAGGTCCAGCAAGCCGTCGAAGCCAACGGTCTAGACAGAGACCTTCGTCTGGATATCAACAGAAATGGAGATACTCAGACGCTATCCTTGCGCCCACAACCACTGCCTGCCCAAAGCTAACGTCAAGCGCCAAAGCGCAAAGCTAATTTTTTCATCCTCACACCATAGCCGCGACCTGTCTTTGATAGCGTCGCGGCTTTTTTGTTGAATAAGTGAACACACCCGTAAAATACATCAAAGTGTTCACACATAAAATGTTCTTCCATAAACATTTTTACAGCAGAGGAAGAGACAATGAAGTGGTTCTGGACATTTTTAGCAGTTGGTTTACTAGCTACTAGCTGTGGCGACTTGCAAGCGAGAAATTCACTGGTACTGCCGCTTCCTGATGATGGCGTCGCTTCTGAGCATTATTCTGAGCATTATGAAGTTGAACAAGGCGAAGCTGAGCAGTACGAAGTTGAACAGAGTGAAGTTGAACAATATGAAATTGAACCAGTCGAAGCGGTTGCCGCCGACTACAACAACTTAGATATCTACAACAGTTTCTTCTCGTACAGGCGATGAATTTTAGACGCTAGCAGACAAGTCTTAGCACTAGGTTACGTATATCCATTAGTTAGTGCTTTTTTCGGAAGGGTTCAATCTTAGAGGCTTTAAATTAGGTATCGCAACGCTTTCACCCTTACGGCCCGATTTTGCAATAGTCAAAGCCATACTCCTATATGTTTAAGCGGCTATATCTCTAAGCAGCAAGATCTGGAAAGACTTTTTGTACTGCTGGATGTACAAGCCGATTGCGTTCCACATTCAACGCCACTTTTAACCCCTTACCAATCGTAGACTCCTGCTTTAAAGCATCCATCCCAGACGCCGCTAGCTGTAAAACATAGGGCAGTGTGCTATTGTTCAATGCCTGCGTCGCGGTCCAAGGCACTGCACCCGGCATATTGGGTACGCCGTAGTGAACAACCCCTAGCTCTGTATAGACTGGCTCGCTGTGCGATGTTACTTTTAAAGTTTCAATACAGCCACCTTGATCTACCGCGACATCTACAATTACAGATCCTGTCCTCATTTCTTTCACCATGGCTTTGGTGACGAGCGTCGGCGCTTTCCGGTTTGGCACGAGTACCGAGCCTACAACTAGATCGGCGTCCGTTACTGCCGCTGTAATATTAGGTGTGTTGCTATAGATCAAACTGACCCTAGAGCCAAAAAGTGTTTCTAGATAGGTCAGACGCTCTACGCTGATGTCGATCATCGTGACCTGTGCGCCGAGCCCAACGGCCATCTTTGCCGCTTCTGTCCCAACGACACCGCCTCCGATAATGGCGACCTTACCCGCTGCCACGCCCGGCATACCGCCAAGTAAAACGCCCCGTCCGCCCTGCTGTTTTTCTAGAAAGCGAGCGCCAAACTGTACAGACAGTCTGCCTGCAATCACGCTCATGGGCATCAGCAGTGGGAGGGTGCCGTCTTTTTCAACGCTTTCGTAGGCGATCGCACTCACCCCACTCTCGATCAGCCTCTCCGCAAGCTTTCTACCTGCTGCCAAATGCAAATAGGTAAAGAGGATCTGACCGTCTTGAATCAGCCCATATTCTGCTGGTAAAGGCTCTTTAACCTTCACTACCATTTCCTGCTGCCAAGGCGTAGCGGCATCGGTAGCGATCGCGCCACCCGCGTCTATATACTCTTGATCCTCAAATCCAGCACCGACGCCTGCCTGGGTTTCTACTGTGACTTTGTGACCGCGATCGCACAATTCTTTCACACTTGCTGGACTTAGCCCCACCCGAAATTCTTGGTCCTTAATTTCCTTCGGAACGCCGATATCCATCCGCCCAACCCCTATGCAATCGTCAAACAAGAATTCATTTTAGACAACTCTATACGAAATACCCCTCGAATCAAACGATCCAAGGGGCAAATCAATGTATTCGATGTGCCTGCGCGCAAACAAAGCCCGCAAACTTTGTCTGTCGACACGCTTACTGAGCGCCTGCTATCAAGCCAGTCAATAGCGGCAGATTCGCACTCAAGAAGAATGCAAAAACAGCGCCACCAATGCCGCCGATTAGAAAGCTACCAGCGAACTCGCTCCAGCCTTCGTCTGTGCTCAGAGCTTCAGGGGGTGTGTAAGGCAGCGTATTCCGAGCAATCTCGGGGCTGACATTGGCACCACTATAAATAGACAAACAGACGGTCAAAATTAGCACTAGACCGATTGCGGCAAGCAAACCCGCGATCCCGAGCACGTCAGTGTCTCTGAGCGGACCTAGTAGCGCAAACGGACCATACAGCAAATAGCCGTGGGCCATACCGACTTCCAGACCGCGTCGCTGAGCTGAAAGCCCGGTGCGATAGGCTGGCAGGTTCTCAAGAAGAGCCTTAGATAACCCAGATGAGTTCAAAGGGGTTTCTAAATTGCCGATTTGAGGGTCGCCCGCGTAGGGCTTAATAAAATTCGATGATGCTGGCATAGCTAATTTCTTAGTTCTCCAAACTTACTCAACACAACTGCGTAAATGACCAAACAGACTGCAAACCAAAGCTAACTAAAGCCTATGGGTATAGCAGCAGGTCAGGGAAGAAACGATTGAATTCAATCAAAACGCCCGCTGCGACCAACAGTGTAACCGTGGCCATAACGGGAGCGGTTGATAGATATCTCAAAAGATTACTGCTCATGGATACTCCTCCTTGGAGTTCAGTTCTCTATTCTTTTTGCCAAAGCTCTCTGTCAAAGCTTTTCGTCGATTTATTAGACAAGCTTAGATTATTAGACAAGCTTAGAAAAACTTACCTAGCGAGGAGAGACCGTGATCTCTTCTTTCTTGGCAAACATTTCACCAGATACGATCTCTTTGAACGCCAATACTGGCCAAGCAAGGGCACCTACAGTGCATTTGATCGCCAAGGGCACATCAATGACAATCTCTTTTTCTTCAGGAGATTTGTCACTGCGCACTGCAATGACATAGGCCCGACCTGCCCAACCAATCCAACCGGTGATTAGCAGAAACAATATACTTGGAATCAAAAACTCACCAGCGTGAGCCAAATCGCCATCAACAACTAAATGGGGGAGTCCTTCGGGGCCACACAGAAGGCTGGTTTTACCATAGAACTCGAAGCGGGCTTTGGCGCCATCCGTTGGAGCAGCAGCAGCACGCTTTTGGAAAGCGGCTGATTCGTTGCAAGGTACTAGACCTGCTACATCATCACCTGCGATTCCGGCGGTTGCTGGAGCAGCAAAACCAAGGGAAAGACAGAGAACTAAAGCCAGAGCAAACAACCGTCGCATATGTTAGGTTTCCTTTCTCATTACTAGAAGCTTTGGCGTAAGCTTAATCTATTGATGAAGCGCTTCAAAAGCAAAATTGCTTTCAGAATCGTCTCATCAAAATCCATAAGCCTAACCCAGCTTGTAGGCAATCATACTCCCCGGGTGAGAGCCCCGTAAAGAAAGCACTGCAACGCTTTACATCCCGATACAATTGCTGACACACTTCGTTGGAAAACTCTGAAAACAACGCACAGAAGCGGTTCTAAGCCGATAAATCTCGACTCAAAATGCCTGATGAATTCTCTTCTTTCGCTAAAAAACAGTTGATTAAAGAACAACCTACAGATGCCGCCCAGCTCATCAATCAGAATCCTTACCAATCAAGTTATCTACCGGCGACTGTTCTAGCTATTGAGACCAGCTGTGATGAGACGGCTGTGGCGATTGTCCGAGGCACTCAGGTGCTTAGCAATGTAGTCGCGTCGCAAATTGAGGTGCATCGGCGCTATGGCGGGGTAGTGCCAGAGGTGGCTTCGCGTGAGCATGTGGGCGCGGTGGGCATAGCGATCGCGCAGGCAATTGTCGAGTCAGGCTTAGATTGGGATGGGGTGGATGCGATCGCTGCTACCTGCGCACCGGGTTTGGTCGGCGCTTTGATGGTCGGTATCACAGCGGCCAAAACCCTAGCGATGGTTCACGACAAACCCTTTCTAGGCGTTCACCATCTTGAGGGTCATATCTATGCTTCGTATCTTAGCGACCTGGATCTTCGTCCGCCTTTTCTATGCCTATTAGTATCTGGAGGGCATACCAGTCTGATTCAGGTGTGTAGCACTGGCGATTACGTTATTTTAGGTAAAACTCGTGATGATGCAGCGGGTGAGGCGTTTGATAAGATGGCTCGGCTCCTCGATCTGGGCTATCCAGGCGGACCGGTAGTTGATCGACTAGCAAAGCAGGGAAATCCAAGGGCTTTCTCTCTACCAGAGGGCAAAATTTCGCTGCCTGGCGGTGGCTTTCATCCCTACGATGCCAGCTTCAGCGGTCTGAAAACGGCAGTGCGACGGCTGATCGAGAAGCTACAGGCTGATGCGCTAGCAGGTAAAGGCGAGGTGCCCATAGCGGATGTGGCGGCGAGTTTCCAGTTTACGGTGGTAAAAGCGCTGGTGAAACGTGCGATCGCCTGTGCCACTGATTATAAGCTCGATACTATCGTCGTTGGCGGAGGCGTCGCTGCTAACAGTGAGCTGAGAGAGACTCTAACGCAAGTGGCCGCAGAAAAAGGCATAAAGGTGCTGTTTCCGCCGCTGATGTACTGCACTGATAATGCTGCAATGATCGCCTGTGCGGCTGTGGCACAGTTTGAAAAGGGGGCGCGATCGCCTCTTACAGTTGGCGCACGGTCAAAGCTATCCCTTGTAGATGTTGCTGAGCTCTACTGCTGAGCTTTACTGCTGAGCTCTACTGCTGAGCTCTACTGCTGAGCTTTACTATCGCCGAGTACCGTTGCCGAGTTCAAGCACTGACTCGATGATTTGAGCGACCGTTTCTGGCTGCTCTACCATCGCCATATGGCCGCAATTGGATATTTCAGAGACGGTTTCGCCCTGCTCAAACGCTGAGTGGAAACTTGCCAAATACTGGACATAGCGCGGCGGCATGATCTTGTCTTCGGTCGCGGTGATGAAGTGTACTGGCTGATAAATCTGGCTAATCACCTGAGGTAGTAGATAGACCTCTGCTGCGGTCGTAGATTCCAAAAGCGAGCCTCTAGCAGCCTGCGTACTGGCTCGAATAAAGTCGTGAACGCGCTGCTGTCCCCAGCGAATTGACAAAGGCTGCTTGACCATCAGTCGAGAAAATAGTCTGGGCAAGACCGGCAGCCGGGTCAACCAGCTAGGTCGGTACTTCAGCATTTGCTGGCCTGCTGCTCGAAACTTCTCAAATTCTCTCTCGATATAAATGCCGCCACCCGCATTAATGCAAATGACGCCTTTGATGCGTTCAGGCATCAGATAAGCAGCCCAAAGTGCGATACTGCCGCCCAGTGAATGGCCCACCAGCCAAACGTCATCAAGTCCTAGCCGATTGAGTAAAGACTCTAGATCCTTGGCGTAGGCAGCCAGACTGTAGGCAGAAGCCTGATAAGTCTCCATCTTTTGGTCACTGTTCGGACTCAGTAGACTGCGACCTGCTGGAAGGTTGATAGATTGTAGTGAGCTGTCTATCAGGTTTTCTGCCTGCCTGTCTGTTTGGTTGGAAGCGTCAGCCGATTCCCCAAACCCCCTTAGATCGTAAGTCAAACAGGAATAGCTAGTCGAGAGGGTTTGGACTAGCGGACCCCAATAAGCACGGCTGAGCAGCCAGCCATGGACAAAGACCAAGGTTTGCACCCCGGCTGATGGCTTGACTGGCTGGCTGTTTGCCCGCGTATGGGTGAAATCGTAGGCGTGGGAGACGCCTCTAATACTCTCTGTCAGCATATCTACATGCTAACGCCATTTATTGACCTAGCAGTCTACAGCGAACGCCCTCTGCAATCTTTTGCCCCAGATATTCTGGGATGATGCCTTCGTTTGGGCCTAGTAGATATAGAATCAACCGAGTTCGACCTCGCCAGACTAGAAGGTTGGCATTGAGCACCAGCAGATCTTCCTGCCAGATGGTGTACATCACTTTATAGAACAGTCCAGGCCGATTTTCGGCTTCGATCAGCAGTGCCGGTAGGTGAAAGACCGGATCGATATAAAACTCGGTTTCGACATCAGCTAGTCCTTCTCCCAGGTTGAATTCCACGTTCAGCATGTCTTCGACTTCAAAGCGGCCAGACAGGGCTTCACGAACGGCACGGCTGACGTTTTCGGCGGTTTTGGGGGCGAGTTCTTTGCCCCCTCTAGAGACTTCTAGCTTGGCAAAGACCAGCATAGGGGGATAGATTTGTCCGTATAGGCTCAGACTGTGAATGGTGAGACCGTAGGCTGCCAGGACGCCGAAAATATCGCTGAGCAGAAAAGACTGGTTGCGATAGGCAAATTGAAGTACGGTGCGATCGCCCGCCGAATGAAGCTCAATTACTGCCTTTTCAGTTCTAAAAAGCTGATAGGCTAGCCGCAGGTTCTGGAGCTGTATTTCACTGTCTACAAACTGCTCATAAAATTGAGGGAAAGCTCGATTGAATCGCTTGAGCAATTCCAAAGTAGACGGTTCTAAACCAGTTGCCATAGCTGGGCTAACGCTTTTTTAAAGTCCTGTGATGGGTTTAGATTGCCCGGATCCAGTTGGATTGATCAGAAACTCGACGGAGCCGCCTTGCTATGTTCCGTCTAGAAGATAGCTCCTGTGGCCTTGGCTAGACTCGAAGGTCTGCAAAGGCCTGAACCAAAGGAGATATCTTAGGCCTGGAAAGCCCTCTCAAACAGCTCAAAAGTGCTTGTGCTATCGCAAAGTGAGTAAAGTACACTCAAGAAGTGAGCTACCAGACGATATACTTTGATTAAGCGCTGCTTACTTCAGTTTTAAAGTTACTTAAATTGCCTGCATGGGTTTCTGGAAAAGCCTGTTCACCACCTCTGATGTTGCTACAGCTTCCAAGCAAACTGCTGGTGCCGGTTATATTGCAGAAGCCCAAAGTTCGGACGACAGTCGAATCTTTTTTAGCGTAGATCGCACGATCGATCTCTACGAGCTAGAAGAGCTATGCGACGCTGTCGGCTGGTCGCGTCGGCCCATTCGCAAGGTGCGTAAAGCAATTCAAAACAGCTTTCTTGTGATCACCATGTGGGAGCAAAAAGGCAACCGCAAAAGGCTGATTGGCTTCTCTAGGGCCACCTCGGATCATGCTTTCAATGCCACTATTTGGGATGTAGTTGTCCACCCCGACTTTCAGGGCAAAGGTCTGGGCAGAGCGCTGATGAAGCAGCTAATCAAAAAGCTACGCAGCGAAGACATCAGCAATGTGACGCTGTTTGCCGATCCAGATGTGGTTAATTTCTATAAGCAGCTAGGCTTTATGCCCGACCCCGAGGGGATTAAAGGCATGTTTTGGTATCCCGACTGAGGTCGCCTTTACCTAGCCTCTAGGCGAAGCCATCATCTGCTGTGCCTGCTGAATCCAGCCTGCTACGGTACCTGTATTGGGTGCTAGATCGGCACGTCTAAACAGCTGTACTTGCAGCCGCAACAGCTGTGGATGCAGGCGCTGTACGCTCATCGTCGCTAGCTGCTGCGGCGTACTCACCCCAGCGTGCAGCAGCAGTCCACAGTGCTGAGTGCCTACCCCAGGAATTCTAGCCAAATTTGCTAGCGCCGCCCATTTGTTGATGTGCTTAATATTTGTACTGAGCTGCGTCGACAGCTGCTGCCTTTGCGCCAAACTATTCCCGTGACGCAGTAGATCAAACGTCGTTGATATTCCTAACTCGTTCAGCTGCTGAAGCTGCGCCTTCGTCAATCCAGGCAGTCGATCGATAGGATGATTTATAGACATCACCATGCTGAAATTCGCTCTCTCAAATTGCTGTATACATCCCAAATACCTCGATCATTCGGTCTATTGCCAATCGCCCTCAGGCAAAAAGCCCGATAACCCATGCTAGTATGAAGGCCGGGATGTAGCGCAGCTTGGTAGCGCGCCTGCTTTGGGAGCAGGATGTCGCAGGTTCGAATCCTGTCATCCCGATACCTATTATCTGTCTTGCTGGTCTGCGCTGTCAGCCATATCCGTCGCCTTGCAGGAATAGTCCTATAGAAAGGTGACTTTTTTAGTAGCTGGCTTTTGGTAGGCGTAGCTGTGCCAATTCCTTCTATTGTCCATCGCCGCTTGAGCGATATGGAAAGGCTCGACATGATAAGGGTGAAAATACGCTGATCTATGAGGATTTATGAAGCTGTCTATCCATCGCATCTTCGCGCAGACGTTGACGGTTAGTGCCCTGGGCATGGGCCTGGTGACCCCTGGATTGATAGCTAATCCGGCTCTAGCCCTACCAGAAGAGCAGATCGTTCAGCAGCGCGAAGCGGTCCTGGCTTTCGTTTTGGAAGATGAGAATGGACCACTTGCTGCAGCGGATGGCCTTCTGGTTTTTGTGTCTTTGCAAAGTGCTAGCGACTACATCGCCGAGAATCGTCCGAATGCAGGGGATACGATAAAAGTAGTCCCGACTAACTTGGAGCGCATTCATCAGGTCGCTGAAGAACTTGAGGGAGAGCCTTTACAGATAGTCTTAGTGCCTGAGCAGGCAGAAGTAGAGCATGCCCGCACTATCGATCCGAACTACCAAGGAGGAGTGCCTTTGTTCTATGCGCAGTTGCCTAATGGTGCTTTTGCGCCGCTGTGGCAGCCTAGCGGCGAGGCAGTTTTCCCTATGTACTTTTCGCATGCTGATTTGGATGAGTCTTTGGCTAGCTTGCCACAGGAGGATCTGGGCATCAAAGTGGCGGTCATCCCACTGCAGGTGATTTTGCGAGAAATCCACACTAGCGATAACGAAATGCTCAGCCGCATTCGACTGTTGCCTGCTGAGGTCGTTGACGCGATTAGAGCTGCCAGACAAGAGCCTGAGAATGCTGCGCCGCCAGCGAGTGATCCTGCTTCTGAGTCTCCCGCTTCTGAATGAGCTCCCTGCCAAACAGCATCAACAGGCGTCTTTGCTACCGAAGACGACGGCAATGGTCTTGAAAATAATTTGGATATCGCGCCAGATGGACCAGCTGACTTGGTAGTTCAGATCCATTTCGACTACTTGTTCGAAGTCTTTAATGCTAGATCGACCGCTGGTCTGCCACTGTCCGGTCATACCAGGTTTAACAGCGAGACGCTGCCAGTGGTGGCTTTCGTATTCGGCGACTTCGTTGAGTACGGGTGGACGAGTTCCAACCAGGCTCATATCGCCAGCTAAGACGTTAAAAAACTGAGGAAGTTCGTCTAGGCTAGTGCGTCTGAGGAAGCGACCAATGCGAGTGATGCGAGGGTCTGCTTCATTCTTGAAAATCAGTCCTTGAGCTTCGTTGTTTACCGTGTGTCTTTGTGCTTCGGCGTCTGGAATCATGGAGCGAAACTTCCAGATCCGAAAAGGACGACCTCTATAGCCGTAGCGAGTTTGGCTGAAGAAGATAGAGCCGGGGTGATCGATTTGAATGGCGATCGCAATCGGTATCAACAATACGGCAACTAGGCCCAGGCCAACCACAGCGCCAACGATGTCCAGCAGTCGCTTGACGCTGCTAGTGGCGGCGGGTAGAGCCGGACCCCAGGGAATGTTTTGAGCGGCGATCGCTACCTTTTGCTGCTCCGGCGAAAGTTTTTGTCGCTGAGAGTTTTGCAGTGTTCTTCTAGCTAATATTCTTCCGACTACTCTACTAAAGAATCCGTTTGGCTGCTGATGGTCTGCAGCCAAGTTGATGATCGATTGACGTTTCAACTTTGTATGATGAACCATGTCGGCAACCGTGAAAACCATCGATAAATCACAGCTATCATATAAACTTTATTCAATGAATCGGTAGCTTACACAAACGGCTTTTCACAATCTTAGAAATTGCGCTCTTTGATATGAAGCTGTTACCAGGAATGATTAATTATTGCTGATACTATTTTCATCCTGATGAGTAGTTTCGCTGATTTTGCACATACGCTCTGTCAAAAACAGTCGCTTCCTATGTGCTAATCTTTTACTCTCAACTTAGTACGATTCGGTATTTTTCGGTGTTTTATAGCAAAGTGAAAAAATACATTTTGCTAAGTACTGAGCTTCTTTGGAAAAGCTTCTTTTGAAGGAGGCTCTAGTTCTTGCTGTGGTGAAGGCAAAGTGTCAGGGGCTATCTTCCGAGAAAAAGGCTTGGGTTATTTTTCTAAAAGGTTTTATTGAGAAGGTTTTATTGAGAAGTTTTCGTCAATTATTCTCCATCAAGAAATCGTAGAGCTGGTGGGCTAGTAATAGTTTGCTGCCATGAGCGACCTCTTTTTGCTGACCGCTTGCCGAGAGAATAGTGGCTTGATTGTTTGAAGTGCCAAATCCGCTATCTGGTCTATCAATGGGATTAGCTACGATCACATCTAGCTGTTTGTTTTTCAGCTTGCTGAGTGCTGGGACAACGATATCTCCCGTCTGAGCTGCAAAGCCAACAATTCGCTGTCCAGGTGATTTTTGGCGAGAAAGCTGGGCGACAATATCTGGAACGTTAGATAGAGGAAGCTGCTTGGGCAGATCCTGCTTAGGAAGCTTATGGGGGGCTATGTCGGTAGGACGGACATCGGCAACGGCAGCAGACATAATTGCCCAGTCTGATGTGAGTAGGGCTGATAGCATTGCTTTTTCCATTTCAGCCGCAGTGGTGACCGCGACAGTGCGAACAGAAGATGGAATAGTTTTGGTGAGTTCGCTGGTGAGCGGGCCATGCACTAGAGTGACCTGTGCGCCTCGGTGGTAGGCGGCTTGCGCAAGGGCAATTCCCATGCGGCCTGTGGCTGGGTTGCCAATGAATCTAACCGGATCTAAGTATTCTTGGGTGCTGCCACCGCTGATGAGCAAGTGTTTCCCTGCTAAGTCTGTTTGCCCTTTTGTGTAGCACAGCGAGTGGATTGTCGTGACGATTTCGGCGGGTTCTGCCATTCTTCCGGTGCCAACGCGATCGCACGCCAGCCGCCCCGCTTCTGGTCCAACTGCGTGATAGCGCGACGCCCGCTTGCCAATCTCTAGCTGCTGCCAGTTTCGCTGAACTGACTGCTGCTGCCACATATCCGTATTCATGGCGGGTGCGAGCAGGACCGGGCAAGTCGAAGCCAGGACCGTATTTGTCAACAGATTATCGGCTAGCCCATGAGCTAGCTTGGCCAGCGTATTTGCGCTCAAAGGGGCAATCACAAAGAGATCTGCCCATTCACCCAGTTCGATATGTAGCGGCCTGCCTTGTCTAGCCGACCAAAAATCATCATCTGTACAGACCGGATGCCGAGAGAGCGCCGCAAATGTAAGCGCTGTGACAAAGTTCTGAGCCTGCTGAGTCATCAATACTCGAACGTCGACTCCGGCTTTTGCCAGAGTCGACGTCACTTCACACAGTTTGTAGGCGGCAATGCCACCGGTAACGCCAATCAGAATCTTTTGGGGCACGGTCTTTTGAGACACAAATTTGAGCTGGTGCGTACGTTATTAGCGTACGTGGATAGACCTACGACTCATCAAAAGCTTCTAGATCGAGCAGATGCATGTAAGGTTCTACTAGCTCCGAGCGCTGAAAAGCAACGGCTCTTAGGCGGTGCCAGTCTTTTAGGCCATCAAACGGCGTGTTGTATTCGTCTTGTTCTAACCGCTGGGCCAGCTGAGCTACATCTTCTGGTGTCATCTGAGCGATGTCTTGAGAGGAGATATGATTGTTTGTCTGCGGGGCTGAGTTAACGGTTGCTCCAGAAGAGGCTCTAGAGTGAAGCGATTCGGTGGATTGCATGGCGGCCCATTCCCTACAAGGTTGGTATGACAGTTTGATGTGGCAATTCAACGTCCATAGCACATAGACGTGCATCAAGTGTAATCGCTCTCGCAGCATCTATAAATTCTATTTGCAAAATCTGCTGCAAACTTTTTCAAACGTTAAGAGCTAAACAAAACTGACTGGCTATTTTGAGGGCATCTAGGGAAACTTCGTGGCCCATGTTGAATTCGTGATAGGTGACAGCAAGTCCCTGACGCTCTAGCTGAGATTTAGTCTCTAGCGCTTTGGCTAGCGGTACGACAGGGTCTTGTCTGCCATGGATTAGCAGCACTGGGCGCGGGGTGATGCAGTTCGAGATGGGCGTGTGGCTGTAGCTGCTGAGGATGAGCATGGCTGCTAAGGGTAGCTGTGGTCCGATGTCTAAGGTCATGGCTCCACCTTGAGAAAATCCACCCATGATGGTTTTTTCTAGAGGGATGCCGGTTTGCTTGGGCAGCGATCGCATCCAATTCAAAAGCCGCTGACGACTCTCTTTCAAGTCAGCTTGCGCCGCGAAATTATGCCCTTTGCGAAAGTCGTAGTTGGTTGGAAAGCTATACCAGGCCCTTCCGCCTGGCACCATCGGATGGTCAAACGGGGCGTTTGGTAGCAAAGCCCTAGTCGGCGAGGCAATCATATTAATGGCGTTGATTAATCCCGCCACATCCTGCGCATTGGCTCCCCACCCGTGCAGTAAGACAACTAGCTTGTCGCTAGCATTTGGTGGTGTGATTGCGATCGCATTCAAACTCAACTTCTCAGCCACAACCCAAACCCCTCAAAATAAAACCAGTCCCAATCATAATCCCCCGCTCCCCCATCCCCCATCCCTCAAGTTGCCAATGGATTCCAACCCTGGGCCTACTCCCTAATCCCTAAACCCTGTAATCTTTTAAACCTGTCCCATACGTTTAGAAAAAACCGCCCATGTCTCGCCTCGCCCTGCTGAGTGTTTCAGATAAAACTGGTCTGATTGAGCTCGCGCGATCGCTCACCCAAGACCTCGATTTTGAAATCGTCAGCAGTGGTGGCACAGCCAAGGCTATCAGTGAGGCAGGCATTTTAGTCACTAAGGTTTCTGACTACACAGGCTCTCCCGAAATCCTCGGCGGTCGGGTCAAAACGCTGCACCCCAAGGTCCACGGCGGTATTTTAGCGAGGCCAGACCAGGCGGCGGATCAAGCAGATCTTACTAACAACGACATTCGTGCTTTTGATTTGGTGGTCGTCAATCTCTACCCATTTGAGCAAACGATCGCCCAGCCGGATGTCACTTTAGCAGTAGCCATTGAGAAAATCGATATCGGTGGCCCCACCCTGATCCGAGCTGCTGCCAAGAATCATCAGTCTGTGACCGTACTGTGTAACCCCAATCAGTATCATGATTATTTGACAGTGGCCAAAGCCAATCATGGGAAGCCGCCCATAGAATTTCGCGCTTCCTGTGCGCAGCAGGCGTTTTGGCATACGGCGAACTATGACTGTGCGATCGCGCAATATCTCACTCAGCAGCAAACTCTAGTCAACCAGCCCAACGAAGCCGCTGCCCTTCCGGTTAATTACGCCATCAACGGTCATCTCCAACAAACCCTTCGCTATGGAGAAAATCCTCATCAGAGCGCTGGATGGTATCAGAGTGGTGCGATCGCCAGCGGCTGGGCTGCTGCGGCGCAGCTACAGGGCAAAGCCTTGAGCTACAACAACTTAGTGGATCTAGAAGCCGCTCGCCGCATCATCGCTGAATTTCCCAGTAATGAGCGTCCTGTGGCTGCCGTTCTAAAACACACCAATCCCTGCGGTGTCTCCATTGCCGATTCTTTAGCCACGGCCTATCAGCAGGCATTCGATGCGGATAATGTTTCTGCTTTTGGTGGCATCGTTGCGCTCAATCAATCGATTGATGAAGCGACGGCTGAAGCGCTAACTGGCACTTTTTTAGAATGTGTGGTCGCCCCGGGCTGTAGTGAAGCGGCTAGAGCGATCTTGAGTAAAAAGAAGAATTTACGGATATTGGTGCTGCCGGATCTAGCTTCTGGGCCAGCGCAGAGCGTGCGGGTGATTGCTGGCGGATTTCTGAGCCAAGCCTCAGATGACCTTGCAGAAGATCCTACTCAGTGGAACATTGTGACCGAGAAGCAGCCCAGCCAGGCTGAGCTAGCCGAGCTGCTTTTCTCTTGGCGAGTCGTCAAACACGTTAAGTCCAACGCCATCCTAATTACGCGGAACAACACCACTCTTGGCGTCGGGGCAGGCCAGATGAACCGTGTAGGCTCAGTCAAAATTGCGCTAGAACAGGCGGGCGATCGCGCTCAAGGTGCAATCCTCGCGAGCGATGGCTTCTTTCCCTTCGATGATTCTGTCAAGACAGCAGCAGCAGCAGGCATTAAGGCTATTGTGCAACCTGGTGGCAGCATCCGCGATCAAGACTCAATCATGGCCGCTAATGAACTGGGATTAATCATGGCCTTCACAGGTACCCGTCATTTCTTGCACTAAAACATACGCTCTAAATTGAAATAGATGACAATTGTCGTCTTAACTCCCGGACGCCCGAATAGATGTCTGTAAATCTGGGTGCATATTCAAAGCTTCAAAAGTCTCCAAAGAGAGTTTCTAGCGGTAAGTGTCAATAATATGCGCGTCTGCGTAGATTTATAGCGATCCGCACTTAGCTCAAACCATCACTAGAAGTGGTAGCCCCTATTCTATAAACCGCTAAGTGGCCAAAGCTATATGTCCAGCAGGCATGAAATACAGCTAGTGCCGGGTGCCTACGTACGCTAGCTAGTCCCTTTGCGCTGCTTTAAAGCGATGGTTTTGCGCGCTGATACTGTCTGATGCAAAGGGGCCGACGCCATAGAAGTCGTTAAGGTATCCAAAATGGATAATGCGTTAGGTCTTTTAGCAACACTGACCTATGTAGCTACTCTCATCCCCAGCAACTTCAAAGTTATTTTTCCAGCTTTTAAATACAGTGCTGGCTATAGAGTTCTGATCAGAAATCGCCGCTCTATTGGTCTGTGGACATTTGCATTATCCGTGGCCCACGCTTGCATCATTCTCTATCAGCAAGCTCCACACCTGTCAGAAGTAGAGTTTTATCGCAAAAGTATCAGCGGACTTTTGCTTCTATTCATTTTCTCGCTGTTAGCCATCACTTCAAATAACTGGAGTATCCGAAAGCTTCAAAAAAACTGGAAGCGCTTGCATTCGCTCACCTACGTCGCGGCTTTCCTAATTCCCTGGCATATCTGCGCCAAAATGGTTGATCAGTGGTCTATCGCGACTTTTGTCTGCATGGGACTATCCATTAACCTTATTGGTCTTTGGACTTTTAAGAAGTATCAGCAGCTAGCGCGGTTAAAGGGGCAAGGTGCTCTCACCAGCCTAACTCGGCTGTTCTATCTTAGATTTCTGCTACTCACTAGTCCTCGAAACATAGTCGACTATCGAGACGGAACCCCATCCCGTCTCAATGCCAAGCGCTAGCTTCAAGTGCTTATTTCCAGTCAATAGACTCAAATGCTGAACAGATCTCAGTTGCGCGTCAACCACTTCTGTCCGTTCAGTCGCTGTAGCGTGTAGAGCACCATCAGATCGAGGGTGATTCGGCGCTCATCGCCCATGAACTGCTCAATCGTGCTGGGCACCTTGCCATTGGAGGCTAGCGTGAACACCTTTTGTCCGCTGATATCTTCATCAATAAAAGCGATGTTGAACTTGCGATCGCCCTCACCTTCTGCTGTCCACTGGCCCTGCACCTGCCAGTAGGGATCGTCGCCGCTTTGCCCCACCACCTCTAGCTTGCGTTTGGCAAACTCCAGGCTTAGATCTTCAATCCCTTCTTTTGCCATTGCCTCTTTCAAACTGGGCAGATAGTGCTGCTCCATAAACTCATTGAAAGGCTTGTCTTCTAGCTTAGGCGGCTTTTCTTTCTTCTTCGCGGCTGGCTTTTCATCAGCTGATTTTGCCTCAGACTTCGCGGCTGGCTTCTTCGCAGCGTCACCCTCGCCTGCTGTTTTACCTGCTGGCTGGTTACCGGTCTTAGCGGTATCTTCTTCAGAATTCTCTTTTACCTTAGCAACCGGTTCGTCCGCTTTCTTATCTCCCGACTGCTCTAAACCCTTCGCGTCGGCATCAGGCTTTGCCGTTTCTGCAACTGTATCCTCAGGCTTTGCACCCTCTACGATGTTCTCAGCATTCTGGTCTGACGGGTTCTGTTCTGCCATGCTATTTCGCTTCTATTTCGCTAGGGGCACTGCGCCATAATTATAATAGACCCGCCTCACTTCGAGTAAAACCAAAATTCGATTTCAGAAGTTGCCTCTTCAAACCGAGCTGAATGGGTAGCTTGGGCAGGTACGTGATACCACTCACCGGTTTTGTAGCGCATTTCCTTACCGTCCATGCAGAGTATGAGCTCTCCTTGAGTGATTACACCAACATTGTCTGTTTCATGGGTGTGCGGAGGAATCGCGGTTTCTGCTGGATAGGATGCAAACAGCACATCGCAGTCTTTTGCTGCTAATTTGAATGCGTCAAAGGGGCCGTCAAATCTTTGCAGCGATTGAAGCTGTTTGGGAAAATGCGTCATCTACTTTCTCCGGCGATGGTTTTTCCGGTCATGGTATGGAGTAGGTACGTCTTAGGCTAGCTGAAGCACTTCTGCATGTTGACGATACCATTCGACCGTCTGCTTTAACCCTTCGCGAAAATCTGTTTTCGCCTCGAACCCAAAGGCTTGCTTAGCTCGCTCTGTATCGAGGCAGCGACGCGGCTGGCCGTTGGGCTGGTCGGTTTGCCAAACGAGTTCACCTTTGAAGTCCATAACTTCACAAATTAGCTCTGCTAGGTCTTTGATTGAAATTTCAGAGTTGGTGCCTAGGTTGACTGGGGCCGCATCTGAGTAGCTTTGGGTTGCCATGACGATGCCACGGGCGGCGTCCGTAGAATAAAGGAATTCGCGGGTTGGACTGCCATCTCCCCAAACGGCTAGCTCTTTGTCGCCGTTGACTTGGGCTTCGTGAACCTTGTGAATGAGGGCCGGAATGACGTGAGAGCTGCGCGGATCGAAGTTATCTTCGGGGCCGTAGAGGTTGACGGGTAGTAGATAGATGCCGTCAAAGCCGTACTGCTGGCGATAGGCTTCTAGCTGAACGAGTAGCGCTTTTTTGGCGATGCCGTAGGGGGCGTTGGTTTCTTCGGGATAGCCGATCCACAGGTCTTCTTCTTTGAAGGGGACGGGGGTGAATTTTGGGTAGGCGCAGATGGTGCCGACGCAGACGAATTTTTCTGCGCCTGCCTGGTAGGCGGCGTGAATTAGCTGTGTGCCCATCATCAGATTGTCGTAAAACAGCTCTGCGGGCTTTTCGCGGTTGAGGCCGATGCCGCCAACGTGGGCGGCTAGGTGGATGATTACATCTTGGCCATCAACGGCGCGTTTGCAAGCGTCCATCTCGGTGAGGTCGTAGTCGCGCGATCGCGTCACCAGAATACTATCGGGGTCAGCGCCTGCTTGCTGTAGCTGGTCCACCACCTGCTTTCCTAAAAAGCCAGCGCCACCAGTGACCAATATTTTCTTATTTGCTAATTCCATTGGTTTTTAAGATAAAGAGCCAATCGCTTGGCGGCGAACAGTTGCCATGTTGGTGCCGTTGCCGTTGCTGCTGTTCATTGGCTTTTGGCCAATAGCTTCCAAATCAGCGTCTACCATCAGCTTCACAAGCTCTTCAAAGCTTACTTCAGGCTCCCATCCCAGGACTTTTTTGGCTTTGCTAGGATCGCCGATCAGCAGATCAACTTCAGCCGGTCTGAGGTAGCGCTCATCAAAGGCAACAAAGTCGTTCCAGTCAAGATTGACGTACTGGAAGGCAATGTCTAGAAACTGACGGATGGAGTAGGTCTCGCCAGTGGCAATTACAAAGTCGTCTGGTTTCTCGTGCTGAAGCATTAGCCACATGGCTTTGACGTAGTCTTTGGCATAGCCCCAGTCACGCTTAGAGTCTAGATTGCCAAGGTAAAGCTTCTTTTGTTGACCGGCGACGATGCGGGCGATCGCTCGGGTGATTTTGCGGGTGACGAAGGTTTCGCCTCGGCGCGGAGATTCGTGGTTGAACAAGATGCCGTTAGTCGCAAACATGTCATACGACTCGCGGTAGTTGATAGTTTGCCAGTGAGCGTAGACCTTGGCACAAGAATAAGGGCTGCGAGGATAGAAAGGGGTTTCTTCTGACTGGGGAACGTGCTGGACTTTGCCATACATTTCAGAAGAGCCCGCCTGGTAGAAGCGGACTTCGCTGCTGGTGCGCTGCTGATAGTCGCGGATGGCTTCTAGGAGCCGCAGCGCACCCATGGCTACAGTATCGACGGTGTATTCGGGCGAGTCAAAGCTGACGCGGACATGAGACTGGGCACCCAGGTTGTACACTTCGTGAGGCTGGACTTGCTCAATGATGCGGCGGAGCATGGTGCCATCATTAAGATCGCCGTAGTGCAAGAAGAGCATAGCGTCTTCCTGATGGGGATCGACGTATATGTGATCGATCCGATCGGTATTGAAGGTGGAAGTGCGGCGGATGATGCCATGGACTTCGTAGCCTTTGTCTAGCAGGAGTTCGGCTAGATACGAACCGTCTTGTCCTGTGATGCCGGTAAGCAATGCCCGCTTCGCTTGCGTCATTATTACAATATTCCTCTATATAGTAAGCAGTAGATATAGCTCTGATGTCGCTTTAGGGGCTGGCACTCATCACAATCTCTACAAAGGCTTTGGTAGGAGTATGCCCAAAACACAGAACAGATGAAAATATCTTGATATCGTGTGCCTTATTGCTCAACATTACCTGATTATGCTGGTAGCGTTGAGTGGTTTACATCAAGAGAAGATGTTTTATCGACAAAGTTACGGCAAATAAGCTGCGGCAAGCGGCAAGGATATCAAGCTGGTTTCAAGCTCTGCGATCGCGCTCGATATCATAGATCGCCTTTTCCCAGCACCACTGTTCTGGTTTATCAGGGTTGCGATCGCTGACATCTTGAACCAGCCGCTGGGCGACCGGTGCGTTACCACCAACAAGCCTTAGCAACTGTTTGCGGGTGCTTCTAGAAACTCCTCGTTCGCGAGAGATACTGGTGTGGTGACTGCTAGCGCCGCGTCGATTAATAGGCAATCGATAGCCTGTGAGCCAGCTAAAGACGGCGAGAAGCAAGGCGATTGCGATCGCAACAGAAATAATAGACATAGCCGTGAGTCGAAATATATGGCTTAGGGTAAGCCAAAAAATGTGCAGATGGCATCCTTTTCAATGCTGACGTGATTTTCTGTAATGTGCTTTCCCTGGTAGCTTTAAGAGAATACAGTGCTGAGTCTCTTGCATCTGAACATGGCTGATCCTAGTCGAGACCCGTCCCGCTTTGAAGCTATCCTTTTCTTTTGGTTTGGCGATTTCGCCGACGCCGATTATGGTCACTATCGCAAAACCTGGTTTATTAAAGATCCAACTTTTGATGAGCAAATTCGCCAGCAGTTTCTAACCGATACCGACAAGGCAGCCGCTGGCGTTTATAGAAATTGGCAATTGCAGCCACTGTCAGCGGTGGCGCTGCTGCTGCTGCTCGATCAGTTTCCACGCAACTTGTATAGAGGCCATCCCCGCAGTTTTGCCACCGATGCTCAAGCGTTGGCGGTGGCAAAGCATCTAGTCGACGCTGGTTTAGATTGCGAGTTGATCCCCGCGCACCGATTTTTTGTGTACTTACCCTTCGAGCACAGCGAAGAGATGCGGCATCAAAATCGCTGTGTCGAACTGATGCAGCAACTTATCGAGGACTTTCCCGACTTAGAAGAAGGATTCAAAGGCGGCTTGGACTATGCTATTCGCCACCGAGAAGTCATCGAAAGATTTGGGCGCTTTCCTCATCGCAACCAGATACTGGGCCGTCAAAGCACGCCAGCAGAGACAGCCTTTTTGCAGCAGCCGGGTTCGAGCTTTTAGTACTGATACAGACGGTCTACTGACGATTAGTGACGTATTCTAGCCATATCGAGGCACAGAGACCGACGTAGTGCGCAAAGATAGCGTTGATCACTGAAAAGACCACAGCAATATCTGCGGCGTTGATAAAAGCTGATGAGTTTTGGGCAATACCGCCAAAGGTTGCAACCTGCCGCAGTGACCTGGTCCAGAGATCGGCAACTACCACTTCAGCGCCAAAAATAGTGATCAGCATACCAATTAGGCTGATAGAGATACCAATGCGAATAGCTCTAATAGCGTCTTTGGGCTTGGGCCGTAGGTCGGGGTTGGTAGTGCCGAGCTTGCGGCCTAGTCGAACGTAGCGAAAGCCCCAAAACGCGCTGATAAAAATGGTCAGAATGCCTACTGTGGTGAACAGGTCGGCAGAGGCGCTGGAAAACCCAGTATTTGGCTCCAAAGCATTGAATACAAACAGGATGCTAGCAATGACGCCGATGACGGTCTGTACCCACACGCTAGCCCAGCCAACTCGCTTGAAGTTCGCTGCGATTCGCCGAATAGCGGGCGGGAGGGAGTACCCAAGTTCACCAGTCATAGGCGTGTTGCTCTTTAGCAAGGAGCGTAAGTAAGGAGATAAACTTTATGGTAATACGAATGTTGAGAGTGGGGAACGCAGAAGGTGGCTAGTGCTAGTGAGGGGTTGGGTATGGACGTTTATAAGGACCGGGTGAGTGATGCGATCGCTCGACATCGACATCGCGTAGATTATCTAGCAGTGCGATTGGAAAAATCACAGGGCTGTGAGATTCGCCTGCGGGGCGATGTGCCAGAAGCGCTCAGTGAGGGAGTGTCAATTGGTGGGCAGGTGCGAGCCTGCTATCGAGGAGGCTGGGGATTTGCTAGCTTTAACCGGCTGAGCGATTTGCCGCAGCGGATGGAGGATGCGATCGCCGCTGCTCGTCTCGTTGGAGATGACACTACCCAGCTAGCGCCTATCGATATTGTTCAGACCACCTGCACATTACCCCTGACTGGCACAGATCCTAGAGCAATCTCACTGGCAGACAAGAAATTCCTATGTCATCACTACACCGAAGTTCTAAGAGGGCAGCATCCCGAGATTGTCTCAACGACTGTGCGCTATGAAGACAGCTATCAGCAGGTTTTAATAGCGACCTCTGAAGGTACCTTGATAGAGCAGAACTGGACTGATCTGGAGATGCGGTTCTCAGCGACGGCTAGACAGGGCGACCGGGTGCAGACCGGGCGAGAAACAATAGGGTCGCGGCGGGCTTATGAAGATGTGCTTGGATTGGAAGAGCAGGTGAAAGCAGCGGGCGATCGCGCCGCTACATCCCTGAGCCTACCGTCAGCCAAAGGCGGCATCTATACCGTTGTCATCGATCCGATTCTCAGCGGTCTGTTTGTTCACGAAGCCTTTGGTCATCTGTCGGAAGCCGACATGATCTACGAAAATCCAGAGCTGCTAGAAACCATGTCCCTTGGTCGGCGGTTTGGCCCCAAGACGCTGCAAATTTTTGATGGCGCTGCGCCAGCAGGTCATAGAGGCAGCTATTTATATGATGACGAAGGCACACCCGCAACGACGACTCAGCTGATCAAAGACGGCGTATTAACCGGACGATTGCACTCTCGTGAGACTGCTGGAGAGCTGGGCGAAGTGCCGACCGGAAACGCCCGCTGTTTGAACTATCACTATTCACCGCTGGTACGGATGACCAATACCTGGATTGAACGAGGAGAAACGCCGGTAGCCGATCTGTTTACAGATATCGAGGAAGGAATTTATGCGCGCAATTGGCTTGGCGGACAGACCAATGGCGAGCTGTTTACGTTTACGGCTGGCGAAGCCTGGATGATTCGTCGAGGCAAAATTGCTGAACCGGTTCAGGACGTGACGTTATCAGGCAATGTCTTCAGCACTTTGGCTAATATCGAGGCGATTGGTGACGATTTCTATTGGGACGAGTCGGGCGGCTGTGGCAAAGGTGGACAAAGCGGGTTGGCGGTCGGCTGCGGTGGCCCAAGCCTCAGGATCAAGGATGTTGTGATCGGAGGAGAAAGTGAATGAGCACTTTTGCGAGCACGCGAGAGACCAGCGGCCTGCCGAATCTGCGTTTTTATCTAGATACTGCCGATGTAGCGGCTTGGAAGAAATGGCTGCCTACTGGGATGTTCTATGGCGTGACCTGTAATCCGCTGCTGCTAGAAAGAGCAGGGGTCGAGTGCGCTCCACCTGTGCTAAAAGCGCTGGCCCAAGAAGCGTTTGCGCTAGGTATGCAAGAAGTTCATTTGCAAGCTTGGGGGGATTCGGTACCGGCTTTGCTCAATATCAGCAACTTGCTCAGCAGCTTCGACAAGCGAATCGTGATCAAGCTACCGGCGACTAAAGACGGCACGATGGCCGCTAAGATGCTGATTCGCTCAGGTATCCCCGTGACCCTGACTGCTGTCTACTCTGTTCACCAGGTATTGATTGCAGCGGCAATCGGTGCTAGCTACGTGGCTCCCTATCTGGGCCGGATTGACGATAGCGGCAGAGATGGCTTCGCTGAAGTCGCAACTATGCAGCAGGCTTTGAGAGGCGTGAAGTCTACTACTCGGGTGTTGACGGCGAGCATTCGCAATGTAGAAGATATTCCTGAGCTGGCAGAACGCGGGGTTGATACGTTTACTTTTTCGGGTGCGATCGCCCAGGCTTTCTTTGACGTTCCCGAAACAATCGAGGCCACGGCTGATTTTGAGAGGGCCGCGAACAGTATAGTGTGAGTTCTATGGCCATATACGAACAGTCTGTTTTTATTCGGACGACTTCGACGACGGTAGAACGCTGTTTTACAGAGCAGCGCTTAATGCATCAGTGGCTAAATCCGGCTTTGGTTTGTGAGCCAGTGGGCGACTGGCGAATGACAGTCGGTAGCGAGTTTGATTTTCGACTGAGAATTCCGGTGCTTTCACCTTCGCTGCACAGCACTGTGATCGAACGCCAGCCCGGTCTGGTGGTTTGGGGATTTAAGGGATTTTTTGAGGGATGCGATCGCTGGGAATGTCAGCCTGAATCAAACGGGACAACGCTACTCAACCGGTTTGAATTTACTATTCCTAACCCGCTAATTAGCTTTGGGTTTAACCGATTCGCAGCAGGCTGGACCAAAAAAGATATGGAAGCTCAGCTACAGCGATTGAAGCAGGTTGCCGAACGGCTATAGCCTTTTTGGAGTGTGCATCCGCACAGCACTGTAGCGTATCCGGCAGATCTCTCTGCTCGGATTCCTGTGGGCAGACTCCTCTACGCAGAAGCCAGGGCTGAACTGTCAGCAGACTGACTTTCTGTTTCTGCAAGAGTCTCGGGCGAAGGCGAAGGCGGAATTTTTTGGTCTTCGAAGATGCTTTTGATAGAGCTGGCTACTGGCACTGCGACAATCAGTCCTATGACTCCCGCAATCTTGGTTCCTAGCAAAAGTGAGACGAGTATCCAGACGGGATTGAGGCCGACAAATCCACCGATTAGCTGAGGCGCGATCGCATTTTCTACTACCTGATCGATCACCGCAGCGACCGTCACCACCCGCACTCCTAGCCAAATACTCTTCAACGCAGTTAAAAAGCTAATAATCGTGATGCTCAGCGCTGGACCGAACGGAAAAATTGCCATCACGCCGACCGCAATTCCAAATAGCAAACCAAACGGCACCTGAATCACGACAAAGGCAATAGTCATGGCGCTGCCCATCAATAGCGCAACCGTAAACTGGCCCAAGAAGTAATTTTGAAAATTGCGCTTGATCAAAGGTCTAGCCCTTGAATTCCATGACTCTGGTAGCCACTGATAGATTCCATCCCACAGCTTTTCGCCATGTAGCAATAGATAGAAAGTCAGCACTACCGTCAGTCCCAAATCCACAACGCTACTGATGGCATCTGGCAATAGTGAAAGTACACCCGCACTAATCGTTTGAATTTGAGTGGTGATTCTCGCTTGAAGCTGGGCTGACAGCCTGGACAAATCGATCGGCAAATTCAGTCCGACTGCCCAGTTTTGGAAAGCGGTCATCTGAGAAGTACTAGAGTCAATCCAAGAGGGCAGGCGTCCAGACAGCTCGGTGATTTGCTCGACTAGTGGGGGCACTAGAAGCACGCCTAGCACGCCTAGTATAGAAACGGTAATCAGCAGCACTAGCAGAATCGCTAGCGATCGCCGCAGCCGAAAGCGAGAGAGCCACTGAACCGGATAGTTCAACAAAAAAGAAAGTAGCGTTGCTGTCAAAAAGATAGTGAACTGAGCACGGAAATAGACAAAAATCTGTAGCGCTACCCATCCGTTTAGCGCCAGCAGTGGTAGTGCCAAACCCCAAACCATCCAGCGCGGTAGTCGATTGAACCAGTCCATTAACAACGTATGACCTATCTTGCGTTTCTTTCGGCAGAGCCTACAGCGGATTCTTTTGGTAAAGCTGTATGAAGCAACACGAATCCAACCAGGATAGCGGATCGCTCAAACTGATACCCCTTTCCCTAGAGTGACTCTGCTAAACAAATAGCAAGCGGATGCTATCCGCCTACCGACATGTACCAGTAATAGGTTGCCATCGGAATGACCGTAGCTGCGATCAGCAAGACAATCACAACGGTCGTCGAAGACCCACGAGTTGCTGCGGTTTCTTCTGCGGTGGCATAGGTGCGATCGACATCGACGGTATCGTCATAGGCTTCGGGCGGACCGGGGTCAGGCTCTCCAGAGAGCACGGCTACTAGCCGCTCGGTTGCTCCTAGAAAAGATTGATTGTACTGATTGCCTTTTAGTAAGGGTATCTTCATCGTTTCACCCACGAGGCTCTGCGCTAGCTCCTCATTCACGATCGCTGCCGAATTTTCTCCGACGTTAATGCCGATGTTGTTGGTGACATCGTCTAGCACGATTACGGTCTGATTGCTACGCGCCTCGGGGGTAGGAAACCAGCGCTCCGCTAACTGGTCGGCAAAAGATTGGGCAGTTTCGCCATAGTCCAATCTGTGAATAGTGACAAAACGAACCTCGTTGCCTGTCTCCTCGGCAAGCTGCTTGAGCGAGCTTTCGATTCTGCCTTCATTTAGGCGTGAGACCTGCGAAGCTTCGTCAATAAACCACTTGCCATTGGGCGTTTGTGGCATGCTGTACAGGCTAGTGGCCAGAGCAGGCGCACTCAATAGCTGGACGGCGAAGAGGGCGATCGCGCTAAGGCAGATAAGCTGACGGAACCAGACAAGCAGTCGTCTAGGCATGGGAAGGATGTGTAAGGTAGGCTTCGTTACTTACTATAGATAATAGAGGAAATCGGGATTAGAGGTCACTAAGACGCAAGCGGTAGATTTCAAACCTGCTCAGTTCTCGTCTGCTCAAAATCTAGGTGCTAGGCAAAAACTGCTGGGCCCGCAAAATTTGCGCTAGATCTGTTTTGCTCTCAATTAAGCAGGCGTGCCCGCTCTTTGGCAAAAGCATTTTTTTTGCGTTGGGGAACCGAGCAATTAGGCTATTGGCTTCGCGTGCGGAAGGTAGCAGTCGATCGTTCCCACCTGCAATCACTAGAACGGGATGCGTCATCCGCTCCAGCGGCAGCCGTTCTATGTCAAATTTGCCTAGCAGTCCCATGCGCCAGGCGGCTGTTTTGGCAGGCACTGACCCCATCGCGTTAGCAAGCGCCATGCGATCGCGGCTATCCACTCGAAAAGGCTCTATCAGAAAGGGAATCAGACCCTGAGCACCATAGCGATAAACCAGATTAGGCAGCTGATGGGTAATCAACGATCCCAGCTGCATCCAGGGCAACCGTCGAAAAGAGGAAGCTGGATTGATCAAAATCACCTTCTCAAATAGATGCGGTGAGTAGGTCAGCACCTGCATGGCCAAACAGCCACCAAAAGACTCTCCGCACAAATAAACCTCTCGTCTCCTGCCTGAAGAGGCAGTGTCTTTCCTCAACTCACTCTCAATTAGCACACTGACTTGATGTGTCAAGGTCTGCCAGTCAGGTCTCTCCTGTGGCGGTAGCGATAGACAGCGCAAGTCAAACCAGCGCGATAGCTTATTGGCTTGAGCCTGGAAAAGCTCTCCAGTACCATCCATGCCTGGCAAGTAGACAAAAAGCGGTCGCAAAGCCTCCCGTCTGGATTTTGCCTCTAGCTCTGTATGCGGTTTTATAAACTTGACGGTATCCAATCTTCCTCACCCGGCCAGGTTCAAAGCCTGACGCTACATACCTTTTCTTAATAGGGTCTGAATTTTGTCTTGGCAGGTATCGGCTAACGCTGCTGCTACTCGTCCAGCCTGTCTGCCGTGATAGTGCTGTTGCAGATCTGCTGTCGAAATAGGTTCTCCGATCACAACGGCAACCTTGCGATAGATTACAGCCGGGTGTCGTCCAGACTGCTGGAACAGTGGCTCGCTAGGATCGAACCAGCCAAGTAGCCGAAAAGGAATCGTATCCTGCTGCTTTTCTTCCAGCGCAATAATAGCAGTAGGAACAATCTTTAGATCGCTAGTAGGTGCGCGCAAGGCTAGGTGCGCAAAACCTCTGTGAAAGCTGTTGAGCTGGTCAGGCAAGGTCAGTTGGACCATCGGTTTGGTGCCTTCGGGGAAAACGCCAATGGACTGGTGGGATTGCAAAAAATCGGTCGCCTGCTTGAAAAATGTCCGTCCTCTCTGCTGCGGTCCATCGAGCGGAAAACATCCTAGCGCGTTGACGATTTCGCTCATCACCGGCACCTGAGACATGTAGTGATGACAGGCAAAGTGAACTGGCTGGGCGGTAGCGGCAATCAGCAGCGGCGCGTCCAAAAAGCTGCGGTGGTTGGCGATCATCAAGAAAGGCGACGACGGTAGCGAGGCCCGCTGATGAACGCTGATTTGGATACCCATAGAAAAGAGCATCCATCTGGAAAATTCGAGGGGGCTAGTCAAGGGTAAGGCGGGAGAAGAAAGAGAGAAAACAGAATTTAAAGGCAGAAACGGAGCAAAAAAAAGAACCAGCGGGACTGTGCTTTGCCCACTGGTCTTTTATCCCATATAACTTCAACGTTAAGCATCTCCGCTAGGGGTGAACTATTTCGTCGTACACATGGCTCTGCGGTATGAAGCAGGCATCATCGGTAGCTCAATCGGGATAATGTGGTCATTTGCGATCGCATCGTCCAAAATAGCGATCATTCTACGTTCCTTGCAGGTGAGCTTACCGTTTCGACATTGATTGATCTGCGCGGCAACACCCGGTGATAGCTCTTTGTGCGCGATCGCCGTACGAACTAACGATTCAAGATTTATTGCTTTAGAGCTGGAACCCGAAGATTTGAATCCTAATGCTTTCAACATACTTTCTCGTGACCTTTGATGTCTGTTCTTCTATCTTCTTTTGATAGGGTTCTGGTCCGGATAAAAAGGCTTTTTGGAAATTTATAAAGACGACGGCTAAGCATTTTTACGTATTCATAAAATATAGCAGTCTTATTGAATAAGCTAATCCGTTTAAGGAACTATTTAGCGCTGTCTATTTGTAGTTTTGAGGTTGAGAGATATCCGTAAGACTATTGATGCGTAGGTTCTTGGACCAGTCTTCGTTTGTCCGTGATATTAGCTAGAACGTATCTATTATTTTAAATTTGCTTGCTTTTAGATTGGGACTAATGAATTTATTGATTGAGAACTGGCTGCCCAAATCTGGCTATTAAACTGACTACCTCCGCCTGGTTTGTTTACTCAAAACTATTTTAGTAAATATGAACTATTCGCGTCAATAATCGCCAACAATAGTCATTAGGCTAAACCGAAGAACATCTGCTCTGATTTGTTCACTCGAACTGTCGTCCGACTAGCCGCTGACTACTTCACTAGCTTGCCTGGCGGCAAGTGCGATCGCCTTCGGGAAAATCAAATGCTCTTGCACTTGAATTCGAGCCTGCAGTGTTTCTACGCTGTCGTTGGCTAGCACGGGCACCGCCGCCTGCATCACAATCGGGCCGCTATCGACAGCTAGCTCCACATGATGAACGCTACAGCCCGTAATTTTGACTTTGGCCTGTAGTGCCTGTTCTACAGCATGGATACCAGGAAAGCTAGGCAGCAAGCTAGGGTGAATATTCAGAATCTGACCGGGAAAGGCGGAAATCAGGCGCTGCGTAACTCGCCGCATCCAGCCTGCCATCACTACCCAGTTCACCTTGAATTTGCCAAAGGTATCGACGATGGCTTCATCTAGCTGCTCTCGGCTGCCGAATGTACGGTGGTCTAGAAGTTCTGCTGGAATGCCCAGACGCTTAGCTCTTTCGATAACCTTTGCCGTTGGATTGTTGTAAATGACGACTTCAATCGTGGCATGAAGCGTGCCTGCGGCAATGGCATCTGCGATCGCCTCAAAGTTGCTGCCACTACCCGAGGCCATGATCCCAAGTCTAATTGGCAGACTAGCCTCCAGATTGCTGGTCGTTTCAGGCGAGACTAGGGCGTGAGTGACCGGCTGGGTCGGTGATGGCAGGGGCGGCATAGCTCAAAGGTTGTAGGGCTTAGGTGATAACACTGAAATCTGTGCGATGGTGACTCTGATAAATCAAGAATGACTTATATTTTGAGGGTTCAATCGGGCATTTTAGCAGTACCTGACATCCGTCCAATCGCGTAATGAGCTCATTAACCAGTTCGTCTGAATTGACTGCCATGTGGAATATGCTGGATGCGATCGCCCAACCAGTCTACGTAAAGAACGACCGGCATACGTGGATTTACGTCAACGAAGCTGGGGCTGCACTAGTCGGTGTATCAGCTGAAGCTATTATTGGTCGCAGCGAGTCTGACTTTTTACCTGAGCAGGTTGCTAGGCAGCTAACTCATCAGGATCAGCTATTTTTTGACGATGCTCAGCAAAGCAGCCAGCCGCTGATATTTGAAACTACAAGCGGCACTCAGCAGCTAATCGGTCATCGCCGATTATTTAATACGGCTGGATTGGCTGGCAATGGCGCAGCTAGCCAATCAGCTGCCGTGCTAGTGAACACGCTACAGAACGTGACGGCCATCGCTCATGCCTACCAAGAAAACGCCTTTCTCCACAAACAGCTACAGACAAACCAGGCCGAGCTAGAAAAAGCACGACAGCTAGAATCCACGCTAAAGCGGATCACAGATCGCGTCAGAGATAGTCTAGATGAGCAGCAGATTCTACAGACTGCCGTTGACGAGCTAGTAGAAGTTTTGAATGCAAAAGCGGCAAATACAGCGCTATACGATCTAGAGCAAGGCACTTCCACGGTGCTGCACGAGTGCGCGGCAGGGCTAGCGCCGATGCGGGGGCGGGTGTCTTCTCTAGAGGCGTATCCAGAAGTCTATCAGTTGCTGCTAGCAGGTCAGTATCTACAGTTTTGCTCTGTCTTTCCTAATCCAGAGCGGGGCCGGGTGTCTATGTTTGCCGCGCCGATCGAGGACGACCGGATCGTTCTAGGCGACCTGTGGCTGATTAACGACAAGGACAGATGTCTAACCGAGCTAGAAATTCGGCTAGTACAGCAGGTCACAAACCAGTGTGGAATTGCCATTCGACAGGCTCGACTCTATCAGGAATCCCAATCTCAGGTCCGCGAGCTAGAACATGTCAACACGCTCAAAGATGACTTCCTCAGCACGGTTTCGCACGAGCTGCGTACGCCAGTCACCAGTATGCGAGTGGCTTTGCAGATGCTAGGTATCACCTTGAAGCAAGAGTACGGCATTGACGAAGAGGAGCTGAAGAAGCCGCAGATTGAGAAAGGCCGACTGGCTCGCTATTACAGCATTTTGAACGAAGAGTGCGAGCGTGAGATTAGCTTGATCAATGATTTGCTTGATTTGCAGCGCTTAGATGTTGGCAACCATCCGATGATGATGCAGCCAATCAATATTTCAGCCTGGCTACCTGGTCTGGTGAATGGCTTTATGCCTAGAGCTGCCAGTCGTGACCAGGAACTGATACTGACAATTCATGACAGTCTGCCTCAGCTTGTCTCCGATTTAGCCAGCCTCGAGCGGGTGATGACAGAGCTGATTAACAACGCCTGCAAATACACGCCGCCTAAACATGCCATTTTGGTCGAGGTAGCTGGCAAGCCTCATTCGATGGAGATCAATGTCACTAATACTGGGGTAGAAATCGCTGAGGAAGAGCGCGATCGCATCTTCGACAAATTCTACCGAGTTCCCAGCGCCGATCCCTGGAAGCAAGGGGGCACAGGGCTAGGTCTGGCACTGACCCAAAAACTAATCGAACATCTAGAAGGCACGATCGCGGTCGAGAGCGCTGAAAATCGGACAGTTTTTACCGTCGAACTGCCTTTGCTGCATTCAGCGGCTTAGCTCAGAGATTCTTCTCGCACTCTGTTTAGCTATCAGTAGGTTAGCTATCAGTAGGTTCGGGGGCCGCTAACAGACGAGTTGTATTCTCAATCGTAGGCAGCGTATTGTCTGTGCCGATTAGGGATGTTGGCCGAGTAGGACTGTCTGTCGGTGCGATCGCTTCTGTAGTCTCGCCTTCATCCTCTACCACGGTTTCTTCAGCTACTATCTCTTCGGCTACCATCTCTTCGGCTGCTGTCTTGTCAGCTTGAGTCCCTGTCTCGCTGACACCGCAGAGGTCGCTCAGATCGTATTGCTGTCCATCCGAGCCATATAGATAGCAGACGTAATTGGAATTATTGACTTCGGCTAACGCCGGGGATACAGCGTTTACCCAGCTAGTGGCACCCGCTAAGGTCGCGACAGCGCTGAATGTGAAGATCTTTTGAGTAGTTTTTTGAAGAGTCATCGTTTTTGAAAAGAAAATGTCGACTGTCAGTTCCATCTGTGTATACTTTGCCCACTTTTAGCCAGTCGCTTCTAATAACCTCCATGAGAGAAAGCTCACATTTCCGGGCGATAGGGATATACTTTTTTAATTAAACGTGCTAATTAGAGAGCACACTTGTAGAGTCTCCATTCATGGTTTCGTCAATTCTGGCTATTCTTTCTTTTTTAATTGCTGGATACACCGTTGGTTCAGTCCGAATTATTCAAGAAGGTAATGCTGCTCTGGTAGAGCGATTGGGTAAATACAATCGAAAACTCGGCCCAGGGGTGAATATGATCGTGCCGCTGATAGAGTCGGTGGTGTTGCAGGATTCTCTACGAGAGCAGACGCTGGATATTGAGCCACAAAGAGCCATCACCAAAGACAGCGTAAATCTAGAAGTGGATGCCATTATCTACTGGCGTATCTACGATCTAGAGCGGACTTACTACGCTATTGAAGATGTCGAGTTCGCGATGAAAGAGCTGGTGATTACGACGCTGCGTTCTGAAGTCGGCAAGATGGATTTTCAAAGTCTTTTCTCTTCGCGCGATGAAATTAACCGCGCTTTGCTAAAGGAGCTAGATCAGGCTACTGAGCCTTGGGGCCTAAAGGTCAATCGCGTTGAAATTCAAAAGCTAGATCCGCCACAAAATGTGCTAGACGCGATGCAAAAAGAGCGGGCGGCTATCTACGAGAAAAACGCAAAGATCTCTGAGGCGCAGGCAGATGTAGAGTCGATGCGGTTACTGTCTGAGGCGATCGCAAATACAGGCAATGGCAGAGAAGTCCTACACTACCTACTGGCCCAACGCTACGTCGCTGCTAACCAAAAAATTGGCGAAAGCGACAACTCGAAAGTGCTGTTTATGGACCCCAAAGCGCTGACTGAGGGTCTAGTTGATCTAATGAACGATGGCGACGTTAGAATCAAGAAAGAATAAGATCACGACACCGAACCTAATGACAGCAGCGATCACCGCTTCACCGTCCTCCCCGCCTCCTACTGAACGGTCTAATACGCCGATGACGACAGCGCCTTTGCTAGGACGTTCCGTAGAGTCTTTGACCGAGTGGGTGATGCAGCACGGACAGCCTGCCTATCGAGGTAAGCAGCTGCATCAGTGGATTTATCAAAAGGGTATCCGGTCGCTAGACGAGGTGACTGTTTTTCCTAAGCAGTGGCGAGCTGAGGTCAAGGATTTTCCGGTGGGGCGATCGCATACCCATTACCGCTCCGAATCTCCCGACGGCACCGTCAAATATCTGCTCAAGCTCAAAGACGGCTTAATTATAGAAGCCGTAGGCATTCCTTCCGATAAGCGTTTAACCGTTTGCGTTTCCTCCCAGATCGGCTGTCCGATGGGATGCGACTTCTGTGCTACTGGCAAAGGTGGATTTACGCGCAATCTAGAAACTCATGAAATCGTCGATCAGGTGCTGACCGTTCAAGAAGACTTTCAGCGGCGGGTGAGTAATATTGTCTTTATGGGTATGGGTGAGCCGCTGCTGAATACAGAGGCGGTGGTGGGGGCGGTGCGATCGCTCAACCAAGACATCGGCATCGGCCAGCGGATGATCACCGTCTCGACCGTTGGTATCCCAGGCCACATCCGCAGACTGGCCGAACAGCAAATGCAGATCACTCTAGCCGTCAGTCTCCACGCCAGCAATCAGGCTCTACGCACACAGCTAATTCCCAGCGCCGAGAAATACCCACTCTCAGCGCTGCTAGACGAATGCCGCGACTATGTAAAGATGACTGGTCGCCGGGTGACCTTTGAATACATTCTGCTAGCCGACTTGAACGATAGGCCAGAACATGCCGCCGAACTAGCCAGCGAGCTGCGCGGTTTTCAAAGCCATGTGAATCTAATTCCGTACAATCCCATCAGCGAAGTAGACTACCAGCGCCCTAGTCGGCAGCGAGTTGAAGGCTTTACTCAGCAGCTCAAAGATAAAGGCATTGCTGTTAGCGTTCGTTATTCTCGCGGACTAGAAAAAGACGCCGCCTGCGGTCAACTGCGGGCATCAAAAGCCGCAGACGCTATCTCTTCGCCCACAGCTTCTTTGCTTACGGAAGCCTAATCTACCGATTTGATTTACCGACTTGATCTACGGTGTAATCCAAACGAAGTCAGCAAACCCAGAAATTACCGCCTGATCGGCAGGACTAAGTCTGACGCTAGCTTGATCGACGGTAGGAAGTCGGCGCTGTACGCGGCTAGGAATTCCGTAGTCAAAGGCAATATGCCCCTCGCCTGCGAGGACAACTATCTGTCTTTCAGCGTCGACGCTCAGCTGCTTGACGATACTCTCAGCCATCGTTTCGTCCCACAGTACCTGAGCCGCAAAGAAGTTGTCAAAGTTTAGGCTGCTACCATGACCGTGATCGCCAAAGACCTGAGCAACAGAGGCTCGATACGCTTCATTGGTGGTATCGACTTCGGCAACCGGTGGAACGTATTGGAGCAGCTCTCCCTTTAAGCTATCTAGACCCTCTCTCGCGACTTGTCTAGTCGCTTCTGTCGGTGTGTTTAGCGCGACGACCGGAATTTGATTGTCTTTAGCGTAGCGGAGAACTGGTGCGTAGAATTCCCAGTCAAAGCCCCAGCGGGTTTTGTATTCACTTTGTTCTACTAGCTCTGCTTCGGTTATGGTGCCAGCCAAATAGCTATCTAGAGCAGATTGAAAAGGGCGTTGAAACATCTCTAGTCCAATGGCGAGCTCGTTGGTTTCGTCAAGAGCTTTGATGATGTTGAGTTGGGCAAGGTGATCGGCGCTGCTGTTGTGGTTTTCGGCTAGGTAGACAACTTGAGTGGAGGCGATCGCGTCTAGTATCGCAGCGTTACCAGACGCTATTTCGGCGTTGGTTTCAGCTTGGGCGATCGCACCCCCTCCAGACAGATGAGTGCTCCCTTTGACTGCACTTTCAAGCGCATCAGCGCTTTGACTACCCGTACAGGCTAGAGGTAAGACCGCCAGCGTTAGCCCCAAGGTACCCGACCAACAATCAGCAGACCAGTAGCCAGCAAGTCGGTTCGAGAGAATAGAGAAAGAGAAAGCGAAAACCTTTGATATACGTCGCATAGAAGGCTACAAACGGGTGCTTTCCAAAGCAATTTTGTGAGTAACTTTAATCCTATAGCAAGCGGTCAACCGTAATGTGTGAAGCTTCAGCTAATCAAATCCTCAAACTAATTAGACTGTCTTCTACGAGGGCTTTTGCCAGATTCATTTGCGATTCTTTTGAGTCGGATAGCATACCGTCGAGCAGTAGCATGGCGATTCCATGGACTAACGACCACTTTCCCAAAGCTAAAAACTCAGCGTCTTGGTCACGTCTTATGACACGCGCTGTTTGACCTGCTGTAATAGTGTCCACCAAAATTTGAAAGGTACTGACCGATGTCTGATAAAGCGAGCTATCGACTGGCTCGTCAGGTGGAAAGTGGCTGAACATAATTCGGAAGTGAGTCGGATGATCTAGCGCGTATTGAATATAGGCTACGCCCGTTGCTAACAAACTCTCGATGGGTTGATCAGGCGTCTCATCAACTGCGCTCTGAAGGTAGTTGCCAAATTTGATAAAGCCCTCTTCTGAGATCGCTGCTAGCAAAGCTGCTTTGTCCTCAAAGTGACGATACGGCGCTGTATGAGACACACCTGCCTCGCGGGCCACTTCACGTAGCGACAGGCTTTGTACATCATTAGTTTGCAAGATATTTAGCGCAGCGGTGAGCAGTGCCTGTCGTAAGTCTCCATGGTGATAGGTCTGCTTCTTGGCCATCGCCTTTCCTTTCTCAGTTGCGCTGCACAGGCTCATTATCTTACAGGTGTTGACAGCGTAAACATACCTACGCTAATGTTGCATTACTTTCAAGTTGACAGCGTAAACATTCAACTTGACTGAACCAAAACACCTTATTCAAAACAGCGTGAATAGACATGAACAACATTTTTTTTGGCCGCTACACAGCTGATGTTTCAGAGCCTTGCGTCGTTTTCTTGATTGGCATGCGTGTCAACCGCTTCTGGGCGATAAAGAAATGGCTTTCTGTAGCGACGGCTATGGGGCCGATGATGGCCACCCTATCCAAACATCCAGAGAAAGGATTGCTCAGTTCAAACACGTTCTTTCGGATGTGGCCTCTGGAAACCTGCATGGTCTCCTACTGGCGTTCGTTTGAGGATTTGACTCGCTTTGCCCGCAGCAGCGACGACCCTCACTGGCAATCTTGGCAGCAGTTTATGCAGGAGGTGGGTGACGATGGCAGCGTTGGGATCTGGCACGAAACTTATCGAATAGATCCGAGTCAGTGCGAATGCATTTACGGCAATATGCCTGTCTATGGACTGGCGGATGCGACTGCTCATATCCCCATTTCTGAAAAGACTCGTGGTGCGGCTAGCAGAATGGCAACTTCTGCTTAAGAGAGAATGGCTTACAGTGGGTTTGCTCTCCTATTCCTACTTTCAAGATGCGAGATTTTCAGCTTCCTGGGCGCTCTCCTGCCTATGCTCAAAAGGGAATGGCGGCGACCTCTCATTCGCTGGCAACGTTAACTGCCGTCGATGTACTGCGAGCGGGGGGAAACGCGGTGGATGCAGCGATCGCAGCTTCAGCAGTCCTCTGCGTTGTCGAACCTCAAGCGACTGGCATCGGTGGTGATTGCTTTGTTCTCTACGCGCCTGCTGATATCGAGGAAGTAATTGCGCTCAACGGTTCAGGAAAGTCGCCTGGTGCCGCTGAACTGAGCTGGTTTGTAGATCAGGGAATGCAGCAGATTTCTTTACAAAGCCCTCATTCTGTGACGGTTCCCGGTGCTGTAGATGCCTGGTGCAAGCTGCACGGCGACTACGGCAGTACGGATTTTTCTACGTTGCTTGCACCTGCGATTCGACTGGCAACTGAAGGATATACAGTGCATCCGAGGGTGGCGTATGACTGGGCGCAGTTGAAGAAAAAGCTGAGGGTAACTGAGAATGCAACGCGGATGCTGTTGGTAGACGGTGAAGCTCCGAAGGCGGGCGATCGCCATCAGCAACCAGAACTAGGCCGCACTCTACAGCTAATCGCCGCCAATGGCCGAGACGCCTTTTATACGGGGGAGGTGGCCGAAGATATTGTTACTTATTTGCGATCGCTTGGCGGACTCCACACTTTAGAAGACTTTGCCGCACCTCAAGCAGAATACGTCACGCCAATTTCTACGCAGTACCGTGGCTACGACGTGTTTGAATGCCCACCGAACGGTCAAGGTTTGACGGCGCTGATTATGCTGAATATTCTTGCGGAATGTGGCCTGACAGACTATGCGCCGCTGAGCGCTGAGCGACTGCATCTAGAGTGCGAGGCGGCAAGACTGGCGTATGGGGTGCGCGATCGCTACGTAGCCGATCCGAACCAAGTCCGACATTCCCTTAGACTGGCTGCTATCGAAAGACTACGCCGCTGAGCTTCGTGCCAAAATCAGCCTGGACAAAGCCTTGCCACCTTTAGAAGATTCAGATTTTCCAACTCATCCCGATACGGTCTATCTGTGCGTCGTAGACGAAGAAGGGAACGCGGTGAGCTTTATAAATTCTGTTTTCCACGGCTTTGGCAGCGGTTTGGTGAGTCCTAAAACCGGGGTGGTGTTGCAGAACAGGGGGGCTGGGTTTGTATTGGAAGAGGGGCATCGGAATGCGATCGCGCCCCACAAACGCCCGCTCCACACGATTATTCCTGGAATGTTGAAAAAAGCAGGCCGTACCGTCATGCCCTTCGGCGTCATGGGAGGACAATATCAGCCTACTGGTCATGCCCACTTCCTTACCAATCTGTTGGACTACCGCCTAGACGTACAGTCAGCGCTAGACTTTCCTCGAATTTTCCACGACGGCAAAACCTGCGCCGTCGAACGAGGCATTCCAGCTACCGTTACAGACAAACTCAAACAGCTCGGACACAAAGTCGTTCCCGCTGTTCTTCCACACGGTGGCGCTCAAGCAATCTGGATCAATGAATCAGGTGGACTAGTCGGCGGTTCGGACCCGCGCAAAGACGGTTGCGCCCTGGGATACGAATAGGCAGAAATTCATTTCTACGCTCAAGATGTCTGGTCCCACACATCTCAGAGCATTGACTATGATCTAGAAAAAGCTACAAATCAGCCACAATGGAATCTTTACTCGCCGCCGCCTTACTCACGGCTATGCCAGCCAACCTTGCCCAAGCAACGCCGCAGCAAACGCCTCCTCCTGTCCAAGTACCCGTGCAAATACCCGTAGAAGCTCAGCTAGAAGCTGACACCGACCAACCTTCTCTCACCTGCGCACCGGGACAGTTCCCCTCCGCTTTCTCTGACGTTTTGCCTACGGACTGGGCGTATCAAGCCGTCATTCGTCTATCTAGCCAGCCTATCGAATGCTTCAACTTCCCTGCTGAAAACTCTACCTCTCGTTAGTAAACAAGCCGCTTAGTTGGACGATGCAAGCGGCCTCTCAACTCTGCTCATGGTTCGGCTGCCGCTACAGATCGAGTGCATCAATGCCTTGCTTGCTGTAGTAAATGCGCAGCTTGATCCCTAAAGTCAGCTGCTTCGCGATCCAGTAGAGCACCGTCAAGATTACAAAAGTGACAAACACAACTGTTGCTGGTCGCTTGTTTGTCAAAGCGTTGAGCGTAATCACCAATACGCTAGTCGGATCGGTGGCTATATCCCAGCTATTAAGCCTGACGAATCTGCCTAGATAGATCCCAATGGCGCTCAGAGCATGAATCAAAAGCTCAGTCGGTAAAATAAATCGCTCATTTCCCTTTTGCTTCAGGTAGTAAGCCTGATTCAAAATAGCGAGAACATAGGCTTCAAAGCCCAAAACGATGGCTATCGTGTGGATGGGGATAAATACCAGCGCGATTACCCACACTGGAACGCTGCTACCGCTCGTTCCTTTAATCAAATGGATAATGTCAGTCAGAACGTAGGGCGCATTTGGTAAAAAAGCAATAAAGCCAACAAGCCCTAGCCACCACAGGAGAGTTCGAGCGCTTTTGGGACGATTGAACAAGAAGAAGCTCATGCCAATAGAAATCAGCAATAAGGCGATCCACCAAGCGACCTTAATCTGTGCGGAGGACTCTCCTGCCATCAATGCATTCATAAGCTGCATCTGAGCTTTCATGACTCTAGGTAGTCGGGGCTGGATGCCGATAATGCCAATTAAACTAATCAGTATTGTTGAGCCCCACAATTTGGTCTTTGATAGCGCTTTTCGCCGAAATAGCACGAAGCTGAGGTACAAAGGCACAAAGGCTAGGAACAGATTCCATAGAATCCAACCGCTGTAGACATCAGAAAAGGCAGCAGAGATATCCGTGAAGAGCGATCGCAAAAACATAAACTAAAACAAGCCTCATTTGTAAGCACCAATCTAACCTGATGGAACAGGACTGTTGCTGCGAGAGGCCAATTTCCTACTTTTCCTAACCTTTTCTGACCCATCAGTTTCAAACAACTATCGCCAACTTAGCTACTCCAAACAGACAAACATTGAAGCTAAGCTCATGAAAGTCTTCTAGAATTCTATTTCGTGCCGCATCTTACAAGCTGAAGCCTCGTCGCCAGCTATATTACTAAACACAAATACCTAGCCTCCCCAAAAAGCCGCCATGTCGAGTCTTCAAAGCGAGTCAATGGATATTACGACTGGCCAGTCAGCTAATCAGTCAAACACCCAGCTAGTCGGCACTGATGCACGACTCAAAAGTCAGACGGTTGGCCAGATTCAGCTCAGGGCAAAAGTTCCCCTTTTCAGGCCGCTACTGCATATCTTGGACTATGACGAAGAACCCGGTGACATGGTTCGCAAACTAAAGCACTTTGCTCTTCGAGGTCAGACAGACGTTTATATTGCCAGAGCCGAAATAGAGCTTAGACGGGCGATGCAAGCGCTATCATTCCTAACCGACTCGGAAATCAACTCTATTTCAACCCTGACCGCGCTTTCCCTACCTCAGAACGTAGCGCCCCTCTTTTGGACCATTAATGCCCTCCTTCAAGAGAAATATACAAAACCAGAAGATTCTCAGTGGATTCATAACCGTAACCACGACGCTCGCATCCTATTCCAACAGCTAGCGAAATTAGATTTGATGCCCTGGTCTGAGCACCTGGTTGACTACGTCAGACCAGACGACCTCCCCTCTGCGCTGCTTTTCCCCATCGGCCACCCTATCTTGGGTCGCACCTATCGCCGCCACCCTTTCAAAGCCCGCCTGAATCAGTACTATCCCGTTACTGACTACTTCTCCATCCTGTTCAAGGAAAGAGAACAAGCGCTGCTGTCCTTGTTGGGTCAGCTCGGTGCTACTAAGATTACGATGGCACCAATTCCGGCAACCACCGCGCTCGACTGTCAAGAAAATCTAGCCGCCCAACTGCATCAAAAAGTATTCAAGTATCCAAAGAGAAGTAATACCTTGCCAGACACTATCAATGTCAAAGAGCATCCGTGGGTGGTCGGTCAACCGGCTTGGCAATCTGTAATCAAAGAGAGAGTAAAACGCGGCGCACTCTCTGCTCAGTTTGAATTTGACTGCGATGTGATGGGTATGCTCAAAACCCAGATTAGAAAGATTGGTCAGCTAGTTCCTGGCCTCAACTCTATGGAACTGCCCAACACTCACAAAGACACGGTGATGACGCAAGTGCTTCAGACCCGACGGGTTCAGGTTGAATTCGCTGAAGTTGATACTTAGCGAGTACCAAGGTTGCGATCGCTTTAAGGGGTCCACCCAGGGTCGTTAGGCAGCGTTGAAGAACCAACGCCTAGCACGCGGTTTAGCTGTTGAGCCTGCTCTAGTGCTTGTTCTAGCATCCTTGTTGTTTCAGTGGACTGAGAGGTACCGACTTTGCGAACGCCAACCGAATAAGTTCCTAGCCCTGAACCATCGTACGAAAGCACTCCGAGGATGAACTCGCCGCCTTGCGTCACATCGATATCTAGCTGAGAATTGGTTGTTTCGCTATTGAGGTCATCATTTGAAAGTATTGGCTCACCTTCAATGTTCAGCAACACAGCAACCGTATCAAAATCTGAACTTTCTACGACAATGCTGATTGTCTCTCCGGCCTCGGCGTAGAAAGACCAGGTATCGAAATAACGTCCTCTAGGGGTTTTGTTATCACTTTCGGCTAACTGACCTTGCCCGACCAAGGAACCATTAGCGGATGGTTCTAAAGTATTGCCCTCCGCATTGGCCGGAGCCATCAATAGTAAGGACATTGCTAAAGAGATAGGAACGAATTTCATCCTTTTGCCACCAAAACTTAAAGGACATGTAGCGATCACAAAAATCTAGCAAGACCTGTTCTCAGGCCAGGAATGAGCAAATGATATGCGTCCTCTCTAATCTCGTCAAGCAGCCGTCAACAATGTTCATAGCGGTTCCCGGATGCATACTCGAAGGGAAGGCTGCACCTACGGGAACCGCAAGTCACTTTGCCTGTTGTCGTATAAGGCTTTCAGCCAGTGTGCTGTATCTCAACAAAGTAACAAACTCTATAGCACAAAAAGTCCCGCCCAACGAAGGTGAGCGAGACTTTGTAGCGGCATGCAAGTACGTTTGTACGTCGCAAGTACCTAGATTAGACAGAGTTTCGTTTAACTAGACTGTGGTAGTGATCTTTTCTTTCTGCACACCTGCTTCCACGCTATCTGCCTCAGAAGGCGGCACAACCTGCCAGAATTTAGACAGATATGCTTTCCAATCTGCCAAAATTCGCTTGGCTTTTTCACTGCTAGTGCGATCCGCGTGCGCTTCGATTAACGATTTGAGCTGCTGCTCGCCTGCTTCAGTCAGCACTCGCTGCACCTGAACGATCTCAGGATTCACCCGCGTTTGGAAGTCACCAGATTCGTCTAGGAAGTATCCCAGTCCACCGGTCATCCCGGCACCGACGTTACGGCCAACGCCGCCAAGCACTACAACCACACCGCCCGTCATGTATTCGCAGCAGTGATCGCCCGCGCCTTCTAGCACCGCGATGCCTTTAGAGTTACGAACGGCAAACCGCTCGCCCGCAATTCCATTGATGTACAGCGTGCCGCCGCTAGCCCCGTAGATGCAGGTGTTGCCGACGATGACATTTTCCTCTGCTTTGTAAGTGGCTTTCTCAAACGGCTTGATGATAATCTCACCGCCGTTCATACCTTTGCCGACGTAGTCGTTAGCCTCGCCAGTGAGAGTCATGGTCATGCCCGCAATGTTGAAAGCACCAAAGCTCTGACCGGCACTACCGCTAAAGTTGAGGTTAAGCTCACCTTTGAATCCGGTGTTGCCGTACTTTTTGGCGATCGCACCCGATACCCGCGCACCCACCGCCCGATCAGTGTTGGTCACGTTCCAAGTCTTGGTGACTGAGGTATGGTTCGCGATCGCATCTCCCACCTCATCATCTGCCAGCATCTCATCATCTAGCACCGGGCCATTGCTGTTGACATCACCATGATCTAGCCAAGCGCGATCGCTCTTTACATCCGGCAGCTGCACCAGCGCTGACAAATCCAGTTCCTTTGTCTTCGCCAGCGACACATCATCACGAGGTATCAGCAAATCAGCCCGGCCCACGATTTCATTCAGCGATCGATAGCCCAGCTTAGCTAGCAAAGACCGCACTTCTTCAGCAATGAAGTAAAAGAAGTTCACCACTTTGCCAGGAGTCCCAGAGAACCGCTTTCGCAGTGCTTCCTGCTGAGTCGCAACGCCAACAGGACACTGATTTGTATGACAGACGCGGGCCATGATGCAGCCTTCCGCGATCATCGCAATCGAGCCAAAGCCGTATTCTTCAGCGCCCATCAGTGCGCCCATGATTACGTCCCATCCGGTTTTGAGACCGCCGTCTACGCGGAGAAGAACGCGATCGCGCAACCCATTCTCCATCAAAGACCGATGCACCTCAGTTAGGCCCAATTCCCACGGCAGCCCCGCGTGTTTAATCGAGCTTAGAGGCGACGCACCCGTTCCTCCATCGTGACCCGAAATCTGAATCACATCGGCATTTGCCTTAGCTACGCCCGCCGCGATTGTTCCAATTCCGACTTCCGCAACCAGCTTCACAGACACGCCCGCTTTCGGGTTGATCTGATGCAGATCAAAAATCAGCTGAGCTAGATCTTCAATCGAATAAATATCGTGGTGCGGCGGTGGAGAAATCAGCGTCACACCAGGCTTGGACTTACGCAGCGATGCAATATACTCACTCACTTTCTTGCCTGGAAGCTGACCGCCTTCACCCGGCTTAGCACCTTGCGCCATCTTGATTTCGATCTGCTTGGCACTCATCAGGTACTCGGGCGTGACGCCAAAGCGTCCAGAAGCGACTTGCTTGATAGCAGAAGAAGCCGTGTCCCCATTCTCCAATCCCTTCAGGTGAGGCAGGGTTTCAGAGAAGCCCTCAGCGTCTACGTCGTCCAATATCTTGAATCGAACCGCATCTTCGCCGCCTTCACCGGAGTTCGACTTGCCGCCGATTCTGTTCATCGCAATGCCCAAAGTCTCGTGAGCTTCGCGCGACAAAGAGCCTAACGACATGCCGCCAGTACAGAAGCGCTGCATGATTGACTCGACTGGCTCTACTTCAGAAAGATCGATTGAATCGCGATCGCCCGCAAAATCCAATAGATCCCGCAGCGCCGCAATCGGCCTTCCCTTCAGCTGCTCACGATAAATTTCATAGTGGTCATACTGCTTAGTTTCCACTGCCTTATGCAGCAGCTTGGTCATCGCCGGGTTGTTCATGTGATATTCACCCGATGGCCGCGACTGAATAAAGCCCATATTCTCCAAGCGTTTGCGCGTCAGCTCAGGAAACGCTTTCTCATGGAAAGACATAGTTTCCTGTGCTAGCTCTTCAATCTTCAAGCCACCTAGACGAGACACGCTGCCTTTGAAGGCAAGCTCCTTTAGATCTGCGCCAATACCAACAGCTTCAAAGATCTGCGCCCCCCGATAGCTGCTCAGCAGGGAAATTCCCATCTTTGAAAGAATTTTTAGCAGGCCATTGTCTACTGCCTTCCGATAGTTAGCCTGCGCACCATTAAGCGTTGAGACGGGCAGTTTGCCGCTCTCCATCTGCTTTTGCGTCTTACTGTCCGCCCACCAGTGACGAACGCTTTCCAAAGCGAGGTAAGGACAAATAGCCGTTGCACCATAGCCAAGTAAGCAGGCAAAGTGATGCGTACTCCAGCACTGAGCAGTATCCACGATCAAAGAGGTTTTCATCCGCAGCCCGCTGGCAATCAGGGAATGATGCACCGCGCCTACCGCGACCAAAGGCGGAATATAGGTTTGCTCTGGAGAAAGGGTTGTCTCGCTTGTATCATCTTGGCTGCCGTCTTGAGGACTGGTGCGATCGCTCAAAATCAACACTTGGCTACCCGATTTTACCGCTACAGCCGCCCGGTCACACAGCGCCTTCACCGCAGCTTCCAGACCAGTCGGACCTCCTTCAATGTTATACAGCGTCGAAAGCGTACTCACCTCAAAGCCCGACTCCTCGATAATCGTTAGCTCAGTGTCATTGACCACTGGCGACTCTAACTTCAGAATGTTTGCTAGCTCAGGATGCTCTTCTAGCAAATTGCCTTGAGCACCCAGCTGAGTTGTCAGAGACATGACCAATCGCTCGCGCAAAGGGTCAATCGGTGGATTCGTCACCTGCGCAAACCGCTGCTTGAAGTAGTCATACAACAAATGAGGCTTATCGGAGAGCACCGCTAGGGGCGTGTCATTCCCCATACAGAAAGTCGGTTCTTTGGCCTGCGCCGCCATATCTTGGATGATCATGTCCAAATCTTCGGCGGTATAGCCAAAGGCAGTCTGCTGGGTTAGCAGTGTCTGCGTATCCAAGCGCATCTCTTCACTAAACAGCTGAGGAGTAATTTCCTGACGCCGCTCCGCTAGCCACTGACCGTAGGGTTGAGCCTGGGCAATTCGCTGCTTGATCTCCCAGTTGTGCAGAATCTCATGGCCTTCTTCAAAATTCACTGCCAGCATCTGACCGGGGCCAAGTCTGCCTTTCTCGACAATATCTTCTACAGGAAGATCGACAACGCCCGCCTCAGACGAAACTACTACATAGCCATTTTTCGTGACTACATATCTAGCTGGTCTGAGCCCATTTCTGTCTAGGGTCGCGCCGATTTGTTTGCCATCGCAAAAGACAATCAGCGCTGGACCATCCCAAGGTTCTTGAATGCTGCTGTAGTACTCGTAGTAGTCGACGATTTCTGGATAGTTAGCCAGCTCAGGCTGATTTTGATAGGCTTCTGGGACCAAGATCGTCAGCGCCTGGGCAGGTCCTCGTCCCGATCGAACCAGTAGCTCCATCGCGTTGTCTAGATTCGCTGAGTCGCTGTTTTCTGCATTGACGACTGGCTTCACCAGCTCTAGATCCTCGCCCCAAATCGGATGGGAAAGCTCTGCCTGCCTTGCTGTCATCCAGTTGATATTGCCAATCAGCGTATTGATCTCACCGTTGTGACCGAGCAGTCTCATTGGATGCGCCAGCGGCCATTTAGGCAATGTATTCGTGCTAAATCTTCTGTGGTAAACCGCAAAAGCACTTTCGTAGCCCGGATCTTGCAAATCCTTATAGAACTGGCCTAAGACTTCGGAACGCACCATACCTTTGTAGACAATCGTGCGAGTAGAGATAGAACAGACGTAGGCTTCTGCAAGCGCTTGCGCATCTGCGTTAGCTTCTTTTGTTAGCTGAATAATGGCTTTTTCAAAGCGACGCCGGACTAAGAAGAGCGATCGCTCTAGGTCGTCCCACTTATGATTGCTAGAGGTCATCACTGCCTGCACAATCCTGGGCTGAAATTCTCTTGCTAGTGGACCTAATGTGTCAGGCTCAACCGGGACTTCTCGCCAGCCTGCGAAGGTTAGACCAGTGGCTTCGACGGCTTCTTTGAACTGCGATCGCGCGATCTCTTCCTCCGCAGCTGTCTGCGGCAAAAACACCATCGCCACCCCAGTTTCTCCAGGTGTCAAAGTGCCGATCCCTTGCGCCTCTGCCCAATCCTGTAGCAACTGCCAGGGAATAGCTGTCATTACTCCAGCACCGTCACCAGAATACTTATCCGCACAGCAACCCCCCCGATGTTCCATACAGGTCAGTGCGTTCAACGTGTCCTTTATCAGCTGATGGCTCGCCCTCCCCTGCTGATCGGCAATAAACCCTACACCACAAGCATCTCGCTCTTCTACAAGCCAGCTAGGTCCCAAAGGCTCCAATACATCGGTCTGAAAAGTGGTTGGATTGAGAATCACGCGCGTATTACCTGCTGATGAAAAAGAACTGAATGAAACGAAGGAAATCTAAAGCGGCAGCTAGAAAACTAGATAGAACCCCAAAAAGAAGTTATCTAGAGTACTTCCGACGGGAAAACTTTGGCGAGCTCTAGCTTTCAGTCCAAACGTTTAGGCCAAGCTTCCTAGATACTAAAAAGTCGACTCCTTCCAAATTATATAGAAACATTAAGTGTTAGTGAAGTTCATAGGTAACCCTTTTGTTTGAAAACATCTGTGAAATATCTGTTTGAACAGCAGTAGCAAGCATCTGCTTTGAACCTGCCTTTGCGCCTCTCAGACAGTCCGGACACTGGCAGATTGAGGTCACTACCCAAACACCTGTCTCGCTAGACTCATCTCAACAACCCTTTCTGGCGGCTTCTTCTAAAGCAAGCGATCGCCACAAGAGGAACATTAACGAGAGTTCAAGTAACTTTCTGAAACAATTTTTCCAAGCAGCCTCCATTTTGGGTAACCCTGAAGAGCAACCTTACGGCTGACACTGATCTCGTAGCTCATCCATAGCAACTCATTTACACCCCTTACAGAAGATCATCTCAGATCACCTATTGAACTGATGCACCCAAAGTCGTCCAAATCCAACGCTACCGATCGGTTCCCATTCAGCTTTGCGTCCAATCGGGTTTTGCAGCGTTCTATGAAACGGACTGTTTCATTTTGCTTTTTAACTGCGATGGGGTGGGCCGTTGTGACTTCTTTCGGGGATAATTCTGTCCCTTCAACCTCCCCTCGCTTCGGACTTTCCAAATTCTCGCCCTCTACACCAGCAGCAGTCGAGGCCAGTACCCATTCGCCCCATCTCGCTCCTTTCCAGGCTCTGAAGCTGCCTTCGTTTCGCTTAGATGCGAAGGCTAATGCCTCTAGTCAGCTATCAGGTAACCAAATCAATCTGAATGGTCATACGCTGCCTGGCTCTTGGCAGCGTAGAGATGGTCGTATCGGTATTTCCAGCACAACAATGGCTAGCTTGCTAGGGGTAGAGCTAATGAGCACTACCGTAGAATCACAACAGCCGATTCGCTGGTTTCCCACTTCGCAAGACAGCGTTATCAACCTACCTGCCTGGTGGGATGCGACTGACCGCTATCTAGACATCAGTGATATGGCTGCGGCCAGCGGTTGGACAAGCCAGATAGCAGGCAACACTTTGCAGCTATCAGTGCCAGCCAGCCAGACCACGGGCGTTCGGCAAGGAAAGCAGGCATGGGGCGATCGCGTTGTTGTCGATCTTTCTGGCCCTGGCGTCTGGCGCATGGACTCATCTGGCGACTACACCATCACTGTCAGTGGTAGCATCTCTCAGGACTTAGTGAGAGCTTTCAAGGCCCGGCCTGGCAATCTCCTCACACAGCTGGACGTTGCGCCGCTCAACGGCCAAACTGTCCTCAAGATCAAAACTAAAGACGGCGCGTCTCCTCAAATCTGGACTACCGGCAATCCTGCAAGGATTGTGATCGATATCCGCCGCGATGCCATGGTGGAACGAGACGTTGCCTGGGCACCGGGTCTACGCTGGCGGCAGCAGTACGTCAGCGTGAACCAGCACCGCTTTCCGGTTTATATGTTTATCGTCCGGCCCGATCCCGCTGCCCTCACGCTCAAGCCGATTCATGCTAATCCCAATACGGCTATTGGCATTGAGCCCATTCTGACAACCGCGCAGCGCAGCCAAGCCGTTGGCGCGGTCAATGCTGGATTCTTCAACCGAAACAATCAGCTACCGCTCGGAGCCATTCGTAGCGCCGGACAGTGGATCTCAGGGCCAATTCTAGGTAGAGGAGCGATGGCCTGGAATGATGACGGCGATCTAGTGATGGACCGGTTTGCTCTCTCTGAATCTGTGACCACAGGCGTCGGTGAGTCTTTTCCTATCCTGGCAATCAACAGCGGCTATGTAAAAGCGGGCATTGGTCGCTATACAGAAGATTGGGGTGCTACCTACACACCTATTGTCGATAACGAAATTATTGTCACCGTTCAAGACAACCAGGTCACCGCTCAAAAAACTTTGAGCAAAGCTGGAGTAGGTAGCGTACCGATTCCCAGGAATGGCGGCTATTTGTTGGTGCTTAGAAGCTATCGGACCGCTGGTCAGAGTTTCTCTCCGGGGACGCCCGTTTTGCTGAGCAGTCAAAGCCAACCTGCTGTTTTTGAGCAATATCCTAATGTGATGGGCGGCGGGCCTTTGTTGATACGCGATCGCAACATCGTCCTCAACCCACAGCTTGAAGGCTTCAGCACCAACTTTATACAAGGCGCTGCGCCGCGCACCGCCGTCGGTAAAACCTCAGATGGCACCTGGATCATCGCTACCATGCACGACCGGGTAGGAGGGCGAGGCCCAACCCTTACCGAAACTGCCTACATCATGCAGCAGCTCGGCGCAGTCGACGCTCTCAATCTAGATGGCGGCAGTTCTTCGAGCCTATACCTAGGCGGTCAGCTCCTCAACCGTCAGCCGCGCACCGCCGCAAGAGTCAACAGCGGTATTGGCCTATTTGTCTCAGGTGGAGAATAGGCTAGCTAGTTGGAGATTGATAGCTGTAGGAATAATGGATTCGATCAGCTAACACACGAATAGTCGCCTCGTCCCTAGCAGCTCAAACATCAGTTGATTCCAACTTACGAACTAACTTCAATATCAATTGATAAGAATAAAGACTTGATAGGGAAAGCCAAATTGTGTCATTCATCACTTTACGAAACAGGGGAGCGCATTGCTAGAATCAACCCAAGCGCATAATGCCTTGCGTTTACTTAGCTGTAGCGTTCACTTAGTTCTGTGAATCTAGATCTGTGGACAGCCTAGTTTTGTGATTAAACCCAAGGTATTGTTTCCCAAACTCATAAACAGTTCATCTAAAAAGTAGTTCATACAGCAACAGGAGACTAACAGTATGGTGCAGGTTCAAGAGATGCCACAGCTAGACAAATCTATAGAATCAAAGGGTTTCGAAGGCGTTGCAGCCACTGAGCTAAGACCTTGGGGCTCGTTTACTGTCCTAGAAGAAGCGACTGGTTACAAAATCAAGCGAATTGAAGTTAAGCCTGGTCATCGTCTGAGCTTACAGATGCATCATCACCGTAGTGAGCACTGGATCGTTGTCTCTGGCACTGCCAAAGTCACCTGTGGAGAAAAAGAGACCATGCTCTCTACTAACCAATCCACTTACGTGCCGGCTTGCACTAGTCACAGACTTGAAAATTCAGGCGTCATTCCTCTCATCTTGATCGAAGTCCAAAACGGTGAGTATCTAGGCGAAGACGATATTACCCGTTACGAAGACGACTATGCTCGCCAAAACAGTCAAGGTAAGTAACCGAAAGATAAGTCGAAAACAGTATCCGCTGTGACCTGTTAGAAGGTTCTGAAGTTAGTAGCTAGAAGAAGTAGGGAGCCAATAGGTTGCCTGCTTTTTTCTTGCCCTCATCTGGTAGCACCGCCTTTACTGCCGCGAGGCGGTGAGCAAGTGCAGCCCCTTCTGTAAGACAATGCGTCCGTCGCTTGGTCTATAATCACCTGAGAAACCGCGCCATCAGCGTTTACAGCTAAAGTCCCATGATCCGACTCACTACTGCTGCCCGTCAAGAAGTCGAGCGATTGCGTCAGAGGCAAAAACAGCCTGATGCAATGTGTAGATTGGACTTGCAGCCTAGCAGCTGTGCTGAATGGGCCTACAGGCTGAGCCTTGAATCGGTAGTAAGTGCGGAAGATGACGTTTACGATTTTGAAGGGATACGGTTGGTGGTCAGACGCGATCGCCTAATGCATATCCAAGAACTCAGCATTGACTTTGCTGAAGATCTGATGGGCGGTGCCTTTCGTTTTGACAATCCTCAGGCTACCGAAAGCTGTCGCTGCGGCGCCGCGTTCGCAATTCGATAACGGTTTTACATAGATAGATACGCAGACTGATACTAAATATCGGCATGAAATCAGATAGAATGATAGACCCGATTGACAAGGTGAAAATTTCCTTGATACTATCGGACTCTATGAAAACTTTTTTGCGGAGTTACAATCCCCCGCCTTATGCCTACGATTCAGCAGCTCATTCGCACTGAGCGTTCAAAAGCAACCAAGAAAACTAAATCTCCTGCGCTCAAGAGTTGTCCTCAGCGTCGTGGCGTCTGTACCCGTGTGTACACAACTACTCCAAAGAAGCCCAACTCAGCTTTGAGAAAGGTGGCCAGGGTTCGCCTAACGTCCGGGTTTGAGGTGACTGCCTACATCCCAGGCATCGGCCACAACCTGCAAGAGCACTCGGTAGTAATGATTCGCGGTGGTCGTGTTAAAGACCTTCCTGGCGTTCGCTATCACATCATTCGAGGCACTTTGGACACAGCGGGCGTCAAAGACCGTCGTCAGAGTCGCTCTAAATATGGTGCTAAAAAGCCGAAGGAATAAGCTTCCTGCTTTGATCTTTCGGTCATGATAGAGAAACTGCCGTTTGGTGCGGTTCTATTAGGTAATAAATCAAGATGGGTAATGCTGAGACCCGCTTGGACTAAAACTTGACAGGTTCGTTGCGTTACGCGCCCAGTGGTTTGAAGACTCTATCATTCACCAGCTCCATCATTTACAGCTATGCACAGGCAATATTTCGACAAGAAGTATTCGCAGCCAAGAACATCCACTACTTTTTCATTAGCACTCTCTCAATTAGCCTAGGGTTAAAACCTCATGTCTCGTCGTTCAGCAGCTCAAAAACGCACCGTTCCTCCAGATTCTGTTTACAACAGCCGTCTTGTCAGCATGATGTCTCGTCGGATCATGCTCAGTGGCAAGAAGTCTGTTGCTAACAAAATCCTATATGGAGCCTTCAAAGTCATTGAAGAGCGTACCGGCAGCGATCCGCTAGAAACCTTCGAGCAGGCCGTTCGCAACACGACGCCTCTAGTCGAAGTCAAGGCCCGTCGAGTCGGTGGCGCAACTTACCAAGTCCCGATGGAAGTTCGCTCTGAGCGAGGAACTGCTCTGTCTCTGCGCTGGATTACTCAGTTCTCTCGTTCTCGCGGTGGTCGCACTATGGCGATGAAGCTAGCGAATGAGCTGATTGATGCGGCCAACGAAACTGGCGGCGCTGTTCGCAAACGTGAGGAAACTCATCGTATGGCAGAAGCGAACAAGGCGTTTGCCCACTATCGTTACTAGATAGCTGTTACTAGATAGCTGTTACTAGATAGCGTTATTAGAGCTGGCGTTGTTAAAGCTTCTTTTAGAGTCAGGCTTGGAGTCGGTCATGCGCCTGACTTTCAAAGTATTGTCCTAGAGGACGCTTCTGTTAGCGTTTCTACAGCTGTGTCCTTTCAGGTCGAAAAGACACAGCCATAAACAGCGGCTACCAAGCTGATAAGCATTTCGCTGTTCTATAATTATTAAGCTGTGGGTGATTTCCTCTGCGTGATCTCAATGAGCATACGCGACTCGTCTATAGCCAGTTGATAGGAGGTTTGGTGTGGCACGCACTATCCCATTAAAAGACGTTAGGAATATCGGCATCGCGGCACATATTGACGCGGGCAAAACCACAACGACTGAGAGAATTTTGTTCTATTCAGGCGTCGTGCACAAGATTGGTGAAGTTCACGATGGCAATGCGGTTACTGACTGGATGGAGCAGGAGAAGGAGCGCGGCATTACTATTACTGCGGCTGCTATCTCTACTACCTGGCGCGATCATCAAATCAATATTATCGATACGCCTGGTCACGTTGACTTCACCATTGAAGTTGAACGCTCTATGCGTGTGCTAGATGGCGTGATTGCTGTGTTTTGCTCAGTCGGTGGCGTACAGCCACAGTCAGAGACTGTTTGGCGACAGGCGGATCGCTACAAGGTGCCTAGAATCGCCTTTGTCAATAAGATGGATCGCACGGGTGCTAATTTCTTCAAGGTCTATGAACAGGTAAGAGAGCAGCTAAAAGCGAAGGCAGTTCCAATCCAAATTCCTATCGGCGCTGAAGATCAGTTTAGAGGCGTTGTTGATCTGGTGCAGATGAAGGCTCATATTTATGAGAACGATTTGGGCACTGATATCCAGGTGACGGATATTCCTGAAGAGGTGCGATCACAAGCTGAAGAATACCGCACTTTGCTCGTCGAAACGATCGTCGAAACAAACGACGATTTGATGGAACGCTACTTAGAGGGTGAGGAAATCTCTTCGGAAGCCTTGATGGATGGCATCCGTCAAGCCACTATCAAAGCTAATTTGGTGCCGATGCTCTGCGGCTCTGCCTTCAAAAACAAAGGAGTGCAGCTACTGCTGGACGCCGTTGTCGACTACTTGCCTTCACCACCAGAAGTCCCTGCAATCGAGGGCATTTTGCCGAATGGCGAAACAGGTATTAGACCCGCTAATGATGAGACTCCCGCCGCTGCTCTAGCTTTCAAGATCATGGCCGATCCCTACGGTCGCCTCACTTTCATTCGGGTGTACTCAGGCGTCCTGAAAAAAGGTAGCTACGTTTACAATGCTACAAAAGATAAAAAGGAGCGGATCTCCCGCCTTATTATTCTCAAAGCTGATGAACGGATTGAAGTGGATGAGATGCGAGCAGGCGATCTGGGTGCCGCGCTGGGTTTGAAAGATACTTTCACAGGTGATACCATCTGCGATCCTGACAATCCCATCGTCTTGGAGTCTTTGTATATTCCAGAACCTGTGATCTCGGTCGCAGTGGAGCCGAAGACAAAACAGGACATGGAGAAGCTATCAAAGGCGCTTCAGTCACTATCAGAAGAAGATCCTACCTTCAAAGTCAGCATCAACCCTGAAACCAATCAGACCGTGATTGCAGGAATGGGAGAGCTTCACCTGGATATTCTCGTCAACCGGATGTTGAGAGAGTTCAAAGTAGAAGCAAATATTGGTGCGCCGCAAGTGGCTTACCGAGAAACCGTACTCAAACCTTCAAAAGCAGAGTCGAAGTTTATTCGGCAAAGCGGTGGTAAAGGACAGTACGGTCATGTAGTAGTCGAGCTTGAACCTGCCGAGGAAGGCTCCGGGTTTGAGTTTGTCAATAAAATTGTGGGAGGAACCATTCCGCGAGAATTTATCGGACCTGCTGAGCAAGGGATGAAAGAAGCTTGCGAATCTGGTATTCTAGCCGGATATCCATTAATTGACGTAAAGGTCACTTTGGTGGATGGTTCTTATCACGACGTTGACTCCTCGGAGATGGCATTTAAGATTGCTGGCTCCATGGCGGTCAAAGAAGCAGTGATGAAGGCTTCTCCGGTTCTTTTGGAACCCATGATGAAGGTCGAAGTGGAAGCTCCAGAAGACTTCCTCGGAGACGTGATGGGAGATCTAAACTCTCGTCGCGGTCAGATCGAGGGAATGGGATCGCAAAGCGGTGTGACAAAGGTTACCTCTCGGGTGCCTTTGGCTGAGATGTTTGGTTATGCGACCGACATCCGCTCCAAGACCCAAGGAAGAGGCTCCTTTTCTATGGAGTTCAGCCAGTACGAGGAAGTTCCGCGTAATGTGGCTGAAGCGATCATCGCTAGAAACAAAGGGAACGCATAGTTAGTTTTAGGAACACAAAGAGAAATTCATGGCACGCGCAAAATTTGAAAGAAGTAAACCCCACGTCAATATCGGTACCATTGGTCACGTTGACCACGGTAAGACCACGCTGACTGCGGCAATCACAATGACACTGGCCGCAGGTGGTGGCGGTAAAGCTCAGAAGTATGACGAAATCGACGCTGCTCCCGAGGAGAAAGCGCGTGGCATCACGATTAACACAGCCCACGTAGAGTATGAGACTGAAGCCCGCCATTATGCTCATGTAGACTGCCCTGGTCACGCTGACTACGTCAAGAACATGATTACGGGTGCTGCCCAAATGGACGGTGCCATTCTAGTGGTGTCCGCCGCTGATGGCCCGATGCCTCAGACTCGTGAGCACATCTTGCTAGCTGGACAGGTTGGCGTGCCTAACATCGTTGTGTTCTTGAACAAGCAAGACCAGGTAGATGACGAAGAGCTACTTGAGCTAGTTGAGCTAGAAGTTCGCGAGCTGCTGAGTTCTTACGATTTCCCTGGCGACGATATTCCGATCGCGACTGGCTCTGCGCTCAAAGCGGTTGAGAAGCTACTCGCCGAGCCCACGACTGCTCGCGGTGCTGATGAGTGGGTTGACAAAATTCACAACCTGATGGACGAAGTGGATGCTTACATCCCTACGCCGGAGCGCGAGGTAGACAAGCCTTTCTTAATGGCGGTTGAGGATGTTTTCTCTATTACTGGTCGTGGTACGGTTGCGACTGGCCGGATTGAGCGTGGCGTTGTTAAGGTCGGTGAGACGGTTGAGCTTGTCGGTATTCGCGACACTCGCAGTACTACTGTAACTGGCGTAGAGATGTTCCAGAAGACTTTGGATTCTGGTATGGCTGGTGACAACGTCGGCGTATTGCTTCGGGGTCTTCAAAAAGAAGATATTGAGCGAGGTATGGTGCTTGCCAAGCCTAAGAGCATCACGCCTCACACAGAGTTTGAGTCTGAGGTGTATGTGCTAAACAAAGAAGAAGGCGGTCGTCATACACCTTTCTTCCCTGGCTACAAGCCTCAATTCTATGTGCGCACAACTGATGTGACTGGTTCTATTGAAAGCTTTACTGCCGATGACGGTAGTGCTGCTGAGATGGTGATGCCTGGCGATCGCATCAAGATGAACGTAAAGCTGATTAACCCGATCGCGATTGAGCAGGGCATGCGCTTTGCGATTCGTGAAGGTGGCCGCACTGTCGGCGCTGGCGTTGTTTCTAAGATCACTAAATAAGCGATCGGTGAATAGCGTGATATTCCGTAGGGGCGCGGCATGCTGTGCTCCTACGGAATTCACCAATTAAGACAATATCTCCAGTCTTCGGGCAATCGAACCTAGAAAACTAAACAATGGCGCAATACAGGGCGCTGAATTCTCATGGCCGCTACTATTCAACAGCAGAAGATCCGCATTCGCCTCAAGGCTTTTGACCGCCGCTTGCTAGATACTTCTTGCGAAAAAATTGTCGAGACTGCCAACCGTACTAATGCAACTGCCGTTGGCCCGATCCCATTACCTACCAGGCGTAAGATCTACTGCGTTTTGCGATCGCCCCACGTAGATAAAGATTCTCGTGAGCATTTTGAGACCCGTACACACCGCCGCATTATCGATATCTATCAGCCATCTTCTAAGACAATCGATGCGCTGATGAAGCTAGATTTACCTGCGGGTGTAGATATCGAAGTAAAGCTGTAGCGTATACATTTCTTTAGTCAATCAGTCTTTGATTCAGTTGGTTTGTGCTGATTAGCAACTAGCTGACCTTTGAGGGCATCTGCGAAAGATGCCCTTATTTCTTTAGTACAGTTCCCTGCTTCAATCCTTCGTAGCGTGGTTTTTCCGCCTGCGTTAAAATAGCTGTTAATGCCGTATGCGAGCAAGTATATCTGCGGCGCTGTTCTAACTTAGACATAATGGATTTTTCCTCCTCAGTTGCCGTCCGAGAATTACCGCTCTTCCCGCTGCCTGAGATGGTTTTGTTTCCGGGTAGGCGGTTGCCCCTTCATATTTTCGAGTTTCGCTATCGCATGCTGATGAATACGATTCTTCAGGGCGATCGCCGTTTTGGTGTACTGATGATTGATCCAACTACAGGCGAAATTGCCAAGGTGGGCTGTTGCGCTGAGGTGATTCATTACCAGCGCATGCCCGACGATCGCCTGAAGATTATGACGCTGGGGCAGCAGCGTTTTAGAGTATTGGATTATGTCCGTGAAACACCCTACAGGGTTGGTTTGGTTGAGTGGATAGAAGATGAGCCGGTAGAAGAAAATTTGGTACCTCTAGCCGACCAGGTGGATAGACTTTTACGAGACGTGGTTCGTCTGTCTGCAAAGCTGACCAGTCAGGATATCGATTTCCCAGAGGATGTTCCAGATTTACCTTTGGAGCTTTCTTACTGGGTGGCTAGTACGCTCTATGGTGTTTCTTTAGAGCAGCAGTCTTTGCTAGAGATGCAAAACACGCTGGCTCGTTTAGAACGCGAAGCTGAGATCTTGACGTCAACTCGCAATAATTTAGCAGCACGTACGGCACTAAAAGACGTTTTAGAATAGATGCTGGTTTTCCCGTAATTCTCAGAGCTAGACTGGCTGTTCAAGTTTTGTCAGGTCGTAGCTGCCGAAGACTTTCATCTGAGCGGTGTGTAGCTTGAGAACTTCTAAGGCAGTTTTCATTGTGGGTTCTTCGGCATTGGCTTCTACATCTACGAAGAATATGTAGTCACCGAGCGATCGCTTGGTCGGACGCGATTCAATCCGACTCATGTTGATATCAAGAGCTGAAAAAAGCTGTAAGGGTTTGAGCAAAGCGCCGGGTTCGTTACTGACTAGACTAAATGCTAGCGAGGTGTACTGTCCTCCTGTGGAGGGCTGCCTACCTAGAATCCAGAACCGAGTGTAGTTGTCGGCGTAGTCGTTGATCGGATGAGCGAGGACAGGCAAATCGTAGATTTTTGCGCCCCAAGGAGAGGCGATCGCACCCGCACTCGCATCTGCTTTCAGCTTCGGCAGGGGTTCTGCTGTAGAACTTGCTCTAACCAGATCTACTTTTGGCAGATGTTTTGCCAACCATTCACGGCACTGGGCCAGCGCCTGTGGGTGAGAGTAAATTGTCTGAATATCGCTAATGCTGTCTGCTTCGGAGATCAATGCATGTTGGACGGGTAGCGTGAACGACTGCTGCACATGAATATCTTCTACCTCCCACAGCGTGTCAAGGGTAATCGTAACGCCGCCGCCGATAGAGTTCTCAATCGGGACGACGCAGAACTGAGTTTCTCCTTCGACCGTGGCATAGATAGCTTGGGCAATGGTGGAATATGCCTTGAGCGAGGTGGTGTCAGGTTCAAAATTGTTGGCAAAGGCAGCTGCGGCTAGTTCTGAGAAGGTTCCGGTCGGTCCAAGGTGTGCAATAGAAATCATCTATGAGGTGTAATACGTGGGTGTGTAAATGTTAGGGTTGTTTTACAGGAGTACTTATTTTTTATTTCTGTAATCTATTTTCTCTAATCGCTCTGCATACCCCTCTTTGTCATCCATGGTTCGCTTCAGCGCTTCTCAGGCAGTCACCATTTCAGTGCCGCAGCAGTCTATTCCGATAGATACCTATTTGAGTGAGCCAAAGCGCCTGATTGAGGCACTAGTCGATGAGAAACAGGTAGAAGCGCTTGGGCCCAATTTATTTCGCCTGAAAGTCCGTCCGCTTAAGTTTATCGGACTTACCATACAGCCTATATGTGATATCGAGATCTGGTTAGAGGATCAGACTGTTCGCCTACGCTCTAGTCAATGCCAGTTGGAGGGTCACAAGTCATTCAATCAAAAGTTCTCGATGAACATGCAAGGCTATCTGGTAAGTCAAACAACAGCCGAAGGCGATAAATTGCGAGGACAGGCCAACTTGATGGTGAGTGTGGATCTTTCCCCTGCGGCTACTCTAATGCCTCAGTCTATTATGGTGCGAACTGGCAATGGCCTGCTCAATGGTATTCTCATCACGCTCAAGCAGCGTCTGATGCGCCAGCTGATAGCGGACTATTGCGCCTGGGCAAAGTCTCATACTGCTGCGCAAACATCAAGCTTTTCCAAGCCGAGTTTTTCCTAGGATATAGCTAGCGCCGAATACTACATCCTCACGCTAGCTGGCTATCTTACTCTTTTAGAGCTAAGGATTCACTGCTCAAAACTACAGTTGCCTAGAGGCTCTATTTGCTTCTATGGGGTCGATCATAGCAAGTACGAAAAGATTTACGATGCTGCCTACAGACGCCGAGCTGAACAATGCCTGCTATATGTTTTGCACTGCCGTAGCCTTTGTTGGCAGCGAGGTCATAGCCAGGATAGTGGCGCTCTAGTCGAACAATCAGCTCATCTCTCCAGACTTTGGCAACGATACTGGCTGCTGCGATCGCCTGCACAGATTGGTCACCTTTAACAACCGTTTCTTGCTCCATCGGCAGATTCGGAATTTGCTGGTTACCGTCAATTAGGCACTTTCTGGGCAAAGGCGCTAGCTGAAAAACAGCGCGGCGCATTGCCAAAAGCGAAGCCTGCAAAATGTTGAGTCGATCGATTTCATAGGCAGTGGCTAGTCCTATGCCGACGCTCGTCATCTGTCGGATTTGTACGGCGAGTCGAGCTCTTTTTGGAGCAGATAGCTTTTTGCTGTCGGTAACGCCCGATGAGAGTAGAGATGCGATCGCGCTGTCTGGCACAACCACTGCTGCCGCGACCACCGGTCCGAACAAGGCTCCTCTACCAACTTCATCCACTCCTGCAATCCTAGAGACTAGTTTCACGACCGAACTGGTATTAGAAGGGCATTATTCGCTAGCAGAAGAACGGCGGCGACGGCGACGACGTACCACCTTAACCGGCTCCTCCGCATTTTCCGAAGCTATTTCCGATGCTGTTTGTCCACCAAACTCATCCGCCCCTAAGCTCTCTACAGTGGCCGATTCTATTGCGGACGATTCATCCTCGTTAGACCTATCTTCATCAGATTTTAAGACAGGCGGCGGTGCTACTTCTTCCTTAATAACGGGCTTAGTCGATCGGCGTCGCCTCCGAACAGGAGCGCTCTTGTCTGAGGAGTTGTCGCCCTCATCGCTGTCTTCAAAAACTTCTTGATTACTCGATACCTCATTGTCTATTGGTTCGTCGTCAACTAGGCCATTTTCAGATTCAGAAATCTCTTTCTGTGCTGTGCTGCCGTTGTTTGCATGAACTGGCATTTCGATAATACGCTTGTTTGCCCTAGTCGTTTCTGCTGCAGTTTTAGCTGAGGCTAAAAAAGCCTCAGCTTCTCCAGGAAGAACGACGGAGACAATCGTATTTTGAGGGTTCTCAACTGTTTGCTCACTGAAGACCAAAGGCGAAACGCCCATAACCGCATACACTCTTTGCTCTTCTAAAGGCATTTCAACCGCGATCAGCTCTGGTGGTTCTTCTGGCTTCCGCCGGTTGTTACGGACACGCTTGTTTCTCCCATCTGATTCTGCATTGACAGATTGGCTCTCACTTTGTTCCTCTCGTTGCTCGTCTTGCTGCTCGTACCCTAGCCCGTTTTGCTGAGCTTCTCGTTCAGCCTTTTCACGCTCAATCCTTTCATCAACTCGACTGCTACGCCCGCGTCGGCGATCGTCGCCATTCCTATCAGTGCCCTTGTCAGCCGTTACTCGGCGGTCGTCGCCGTTCCTATTGGTGCCCTTGTCGGCCGTCACTGGTATCGGCGAGCCCGAACGACTGGGCCGAGCTGATGATGTCCCTTCTGTCCCGCGACGGCGGCGGCGGCGGCCACCTCGACCATTGTTTTTGTCGTTGTAGCTGGGATGGTTCAGCAGCTCTAGCTCTTGAAATTCAGACTGGGGGGAGGATGAAGTAGTCGATCGATCCTCACGTGCTGTCGGGCGATTGGAAAAGCTTTGCGAGGGTGAACTGTATCCGGTTGCCCGCGAAGAAGATACACTCTCCAGCTGGCTACTTGTTCCTGGTTCTTCTCCAGGTAGGTGCGCCAAATGGCCGAGCCCGCCACAGGTACTACAGGGCTGACCAAACAGCTCATAGATATTTTGACCCTGTCGCTTGCGAGTGAGTTCGACTAGACCCAGCTCAGATAGCTGTGAGATTTGAGGGCGAGATTTGTCAGCTCGAATAGCCTTACCAAACTGCTCTAGTACCTGCATCTTGTCTTTGAGCGAGTCCATGTCGATAAAGTCGACAACGATGACACCAGCTATATTGCGCAGTTTGAGCTGCCTAGCGATCTCAACGGCTGCCTCACAGTTAGTCCATAAGACCGTTTCTCTAGACGTTGCAGACCGGGTGAAGGAGCCTGAGTTGACATCGATCACCGTTAGCGCTTCAGTCGGCTCGATGATGATATAGCCACCTGAAGGCAGGTCTACTCTAGGTTTGAGTGCCTCTCGAATAGCCGCATTAACTCTAAAGTATTCCAGAATATGAGTGGGCTCATTGTGATAGTCAACCAGGACGTTGCCCGGAATGCGTCCGTTATTCCAGCTAGTCAAATGTTTCTTGGTTCTTTGCAGACCGCTTTCTGTATCGGTGACGATGCGATTAACATCGTCGTTGTAGCCGTCACGCAATACCTTTTGAATGAAGTCATCATCTCGATTGAGCAGAGAAGGTGGGCGCGTTGTCATTGCTTCTTGCTGAATCGCTTCCCAGCTTCTCTGCAAGGATTCTAGGTCTTCAATGATGGCATCTTCTGACACGCCCTCTGCCTCTGTCCTGATCAACAGGCCCATACCTGCAGGCTTCACCAGAATACCTAATGCTCGCAGCCGATTACGCTCGGTTTCGTTGCGAATACGTCTAGAGAGATTGACCCCTCGGCTATAGGGCATCAGCACCAGGTATCGTCCTGGCAAGGTCACTTTACCTGTGAGCCTAGGGCCTTTATTCCCCGTAGGCTCTTTCATGATCTGGACGAGAACTTTTTGCTGAGGCGCTAGCAGTTCAGTGATAGAACCGGCCATCCGCTTTAGCTTCAGCGGTCCTAGATCAGAAACATGCATAAAGCCATTCTTGTCGCTGTCTCCGATGTTGATGAAGGCTGCGTCAATGCTGGGCAGAATATTTTCCACCGTTCCGAGATAGATATCTCCGACCTGATGGCTTCCGGTCGCTACGATAATTTCCTGAATTTGATCTTCTGAGAAAACAGCAGCAATACGATGCTGCTCGGCAATCACGATTTGCTTGGACATTCAATATTCCTTTGAAGCCTATCAGCGTGTCCTATAGTTTGAGGACTCACGCCTGATGGCTACTTGATTTGTAAAAAATTAGCTCTCTAGAAAGTTGGTTTTCTAGACGTAGACCGGGTTAGAGGTGTGAATAAGACTGTGATACTTGCTTTACTGCGTTCTACGCTAAGGCAACACAGACAATATTCAAAGAGTTACAGTGAGAGACTTCTTTTAGAAGCAAGCAAGTTGGCTGATAGCTGCTTCTCTAGACTTCATATAGAGAGGCTGTCTATGATTACTAAGGAAGAATGTTTCTTTAGCTTGCTTTCGTTGCCTAGCTGCTAGAATCTTGTTTTTACAAGACGTTATGACTAAACAATGACTTAGGGCTTGGCTGCAATCTAAGCATTCTGCCGATCACAGATCTTACCTATGGGCGAAACTATCCCACCTATTTGGTGAAATTATCTCTACCTTCAGCTCTTGTGGCTGTATTATAGCGCCAGCTGCGCTTTTATCATCTTTTAATATACAAAAAATTAATGTATGACTCAGTTTTCGAGGGTTTGAGCGGTCTGCAAGCCAATATGGCGCTCGCTAGTTTGTTTCATATGGCCAAGCATAGGGAGGCATACTCACCGAGAGCGCTAGTACCTACATACATTTTCTGGTCACCAGCGTTTTCGTAAAACAAGGGTTTTACCTGTGAAAACGTGCGGAGTAAAGTGGCGGACGCTATACGTTCTCGAGCAGTTAAACTCCAAGTAGTGAATTCCTTCGATATAATCAGACACGAAAAGAAGCTTCTAGCTGTCAACATGCATAGCAACTGACAGCTAGAAGCTTCTTTGGTTGAAAGCGGTCACTTGCAGCTTGTGACCTTTTCTGATGGCGTTTTCTTATGACGCGGAGGCCGTAGATAGAGACCGTCGACGCCTGCCTGTCTGGGTGGGCTTGTCGTCTATAGCTCCTGTCCCGATGGCGGTTGGTTCGGCTGGACCATCGAAGTGCTGAAGCATGAGCACGGTCACTGGATACTGCTTCGGGAGTTCTCGGCGGATAAACCGGCGGGTGTCTTCTTCTAGGCGCGATCGCAACCCATCCCAATTCACCGTAGGACGCTCACTGGCTGGATCATCTAACACTTCTTTCCAGCGAGTTTGCACCGATTTCGTAACCACTGGCACAATGCCGCTTTCCCATTGGGTCTGCGACCTGGTGGTGACGACTCCGCGCAAGTTAATGGTCGGTTCACCCAGCAAATTCCCACCCCTATCTACCGTCGCTGAGACTGTGATAATGCCATCTTCAGCCAGCTGCTGGCGCTCCTTCAATACATTTCGCTCAACAATACCGGTTCGAGACGCATCTACTAGCTCGATGCCAGAGGTGACTTTCCCGTCAACCTTGATACTTTCGGAGGTCACTTTAATTACATCGCCATTATTCACAATAGCGATATTCTGTGGCTCTACGCCTAACTGCTGAGCCATCTCAGCATGCTTGACTAGCATCCTGTGCTCACCGTGTACTGGAATAAAGAATTTAGGCCGAGTCAGCGCCAGCATTAGCTTGTGATCTTCTTGATATCCATGTCCGGAGACGTGTAGTCCCTTGTCCTTGCCATAGATGACGCGCGCCCCCTGTTGCATCAGCTTATCGATGGTGTTGACAACGCTGATGGTGTTACCCGGAATAGGATTAGACGAAAAGATGACAGTATCACCCTTTTCAACGCGAATTTGACGATGGGAACGGTTCGCAATTCTCGTCAACGCTGCCATCGGTTCGCCTTGCGATCCTGTAGTGAGAATCATGGCCTGCTCATTAGGACACTGCTTCAGCTGATTTAGCGGTTTAAACAGGCTATCTGGGCACTTGATGTAGCCTAGGTTGCGAGCATGGGAAATGACGTTCAGCATAGAACGGCCTACCACAAAGACAGAACGCTTGTGCTTTTGAGCTAGTTCCAAGAGCATACTGACGCGATGCACAGAAGAAGCAAAGGTCGTGACAAACAGTCGCCCTTCGGCGTTATTAAACTCTCGATCTAGGTTGGGAAAAACCGCCCTTTCTGAGGGCGTGTTACCAGGAATCTCTGCGTTGGTAGAGTCGCTAATCAAGCAAAGCACTCCCTCTTCACCGTATTCAGCAATTTTCTGAAAGTCAAAGAACTCGCCGTCTACAGGTGTGTGGTCAACCTTGAAGTCGCCGCTGTGGATAATAGTGCCCACTGGCGTCTTGATCGCCATGGTAAAGCTATCAGCCATTGAGTGAGTATTACGGATGTACTGAGCGCTAAAGTGCTTACCGAACTGAACAGTGTCCCTAGGTCCAACGGTGTGGAGCTCAGTGCGATTCAAAACGCCTGCTTCCTCAAGCTTCCCTTGTAGAAGGGCCATAGCTAAGCGGGGCCCATGAATAACCGGGATATTGAATTGCTTGAGATGGAAGGCAATACCACCGATATGGTCTTCGTGTCCATGGGTGACGATCATGCCTTTGATCTTGTGCTGATTTTCCTTGAGATAGGTGATGTCTGGAAGCACGATGTTGACACCATGCATGCCTTCGGTGGGAAATGACAGCCCGGCATCTAGTAAGACGATTTCGTCGTCGTACTCAAAAACGCAGGTGTTTTTTCCAATTTCGTGCAGTCCGCCGAGGGGAATGATTTTGAGGGTATTGCTGTCTTGCTTTTTGCTACTGGCTTTTGAGCTGTTTGACGTTTGAGTGTTGGGCTTCTGACTACTGATGGTTTTTCTACTCATGTAGTTTCCTTAGGTTGTAATGATAATTTGAAGTTTTGAAAGAAAGAAAGCGGCTGGCTTCATCTAGAAGTTTTGCGCTTGTTTTTGGTGAGGCAACTGTTGCATTCTACAGTTGCGTTCTACAGAAGCAGGACTGACTCTTTAAAGCGCGGATTACTCTGCTGCTGCCTACCTTCCGGTTGTGCCCTATCTGCACAGATTACTTTTCGTCGATCGTCTATGCATTGCAGAGCTATTGAAATTTCAGGTCTATGTCGTTTTGTCTCTACTCAGACTGACATCTGCGCAAGCGCTGTGCAGTCTAGGGCATTGTCTTTTTGTTTTGTCTACTAGGTTTGGCTATGTTGAACGTTCTAACGCGTAATTAGCTCGTGAAGCTTTCTCTACCGCACTTGTTGATAGTTTTACCTAAATTCTGCTGGTTTTGTTTAGCGGTGTTGTCTAGGTTGTCTAGGTTGTCTAGGGTGCCTGCTATCAAGGGTCTCTGTATTGGCTAGAGCACACTCTGGAAGTTGTCCTGCTTGAAGCCATACAGTTTGTGACGGCGATGACAGAGCCAAAGTCCTCTGCTTCAAGGTAGTTTCGCTCTTTAATTGAGATCTAGTACTTTGTCTGATTCTCCAGTTCGTCTAGCACTTTTGTCTTATCTGGTACTGTGTCTTATCTGGCGCTCTACCCTGTTTCAGCTAGGCTTTTTCGGTTCTATTCTCTTGCCTGATTGATGGCTTGCCTCGTCTCTTTCTACGGATGGCACTATTTCCTTAGGTTACTAAACCTAACCTACTGGGCGTCTTTTTTGCCTCTCTATTTCGACCTATACGATATCCCCTTTCAATAATTTCATCTCTAAGAGGATGGCTTTGAGGTCTTTACGCAGGGCTGCTGAGCCTTGGCAGAGCGGTAGACGGCAGTCCCCAACTGCCCACCCTTGTAGATCTAGCGCTACTTTCAATGGAATTGGACTTGTGGTCGCGAACAATGCCTTGAACAAGGGGAAGAGCTTTAGGTGAATAGCGGTTGCTTGACTGACTTGACCGGATTCAAACGCCCTGATCATTTCCTGAAGGCGCTCTCCGACTAGGTGGCTAGCAACACTGACGACGCCTACAGCACCCACAGAAAGCATTGGCAGTGTCAGAGAATCGTCTCCGGAGTAGATTTCAAACCTGGCAGAGCCCAATCGACTGAGCTGGCTGACTTGATCAAGATTTCCGCTGGCCTCTTTGATCGCAACGACGTTGGGAAGTTCTGACAGCTTGATGGCTGTTTCTGGGAGTAAGTTGCAGCTTGTGCGCCCAGGCACATTGTAAAGCATGATTGGCAGGTCAGGAGCGGATTGTGCGATCGCTTTGAAGTGCCCATACAAACCCTCTTGAGGTGGCTTGTTGTAGTAAGGCACCACCTGCAAAGATCCGTCCAACCCTAGCTTTTCTGCTTTCTGAGTGGCTTCTATGGCTTCTTGAGTACTATTAGAGCCTGTGCCTGCTAGGACTTTGGCCCGTTCACCCACTGCCTGCTTCACCGTTTGAAAAATAGCGTATTCTTCATCCCAAGTGAGCGAGGGCGATTCTCCTGTCGTTCCACAGACTAAAACCGTGTCAGTGCCGTTATCTACTAAATGGCTAGCCAGTTTTTCTGTTAGTAGATAGTTAACCTCGCCATTGCTGTGAAAGGGTGTCACCATTGCGGTCACGACTCTACCAAAAAAGGGGGCTTTCTTCGGTGAAGGAGTCGGTGTATTAACTGAGGTCTCAGCCATACTCATGTTCATTCAATACCCATATTCATCGTTCAGAGGAAGGTTTCGGTCGCTTCAGATCTAATGGTCGCTTCTGGTCGCTTCTGGTCGCTTCGGCCTCAATCGCTTTAGACAGCTACAGGCGATCGCAGCCACCGTTTAGCGACGACTAGCTCTGCTATCTGAATAGCATTGAGCGCTGCCCCTTTGCGAATTTGATCGCCGCTGAGCCAAAGCTCTAAACCCGATGGATTAGAAATATCCTGGCGGATACGACCGACTAACACGTCATCTCGGCCACTGGCGTCCATTGGCATTGGGAAGTAGTTAGCCTGCCAGTCTTCTACCAGCTTTACTCCAGCAGCCGACTGGATAGCTTCTCTTGCCCTCACGGCGTTGAACGGCTGCTCAAACTCTAGATTAACAGCTTCTGAATGAGCTCGGAGGACGGGTACCCGAATGCAGGTAGCCGAAATCCTAAGATCAGGCGCACTGAAGATCTTGCGTGTTTCGTTGACCATTTTCATTTCTTCTTCGCAATATCCCTGCTCATTGAGCGGTGTGTTGTGCGCAAATAGATTGAAGGCCAGGGGATACGGAAAGATCTCGGTTGGCGGCGTTTCTCCAGCTAAAATCGCTTTGGCTTGCTGCTTTACCTCTTCCATAGCTCTAGCGCCTGCCCCACTCGCTGATTGATAAGTGGCAACAACGATTCGTTGAATGGCTTGAATCTGATGCAAAGGCCAGACAGCTACGCTCATCAAAATCGTGGTGCAGTTAGGATTAGCAATGATACCTCGGTGTTTCTCTGCAGCCTCTGGGTTGACTTCTGGAACGACTAGTGGGACGGTGTCGTTCATTCGGAAGGCGCTGGAGTTGTCGATCATCAGCGCGCCTGCATTAACGATATCTTTGGCCCATTGCCTGGAGATGGAGCCACCCGCAGAAGCCAAGACAATATCTACACCGTCAAAGGCTTGTTGGTTGACTGCCTCGACGGTTATGGATTTGCCTTTGAAGCTGACCTGGCTGCCTGCGGAGCGGGGTGAAGCCAACAACTTCAAAGATTTTATAGGAAAACTACGCTCTTCTAAGAGCTGAAGTAATTCGGTGCCAACTGCGCCAGTGGCTCCTAGGATGACAACGTTATAGGAATCAGACAAACAAGTATCCTCCATGTGTAGCTAAGGGTTTTATGAAAGGTGGCTCATGGTGTAAGAAGGTCGAGCTGAACTAAGTCGAGACGGGATGTGACTATAAGGATATTGACTGCAAGGATATTGAGGACTTCTAGAGAGAGGAGGTGATGCGATCGCCTTTCTAGAAATACAGTCGAGTGTAAATAAGTAAGGGGAATGGCCTACTGGCAAGGCTAAGTATCTTTACAAACAGTTGCATACATAGACATCCTTTATAGGCTTATCTTATTCGGTGTGAAGCAGCCGCTCTAACAATATATCCTAAGTGGAATACCCTAAATGATCGAAGCGAGAGACCTCTGTCAGAATAAATAGATCAGGTGTATGATGGCTAACTGCGACGAATGGCATGGATCTCACTCTGTTCACATGCTCTTGACTACACCGCGTCAATTATCACCCCCTCACGTATTTGTAAATGAAAGTCACCCAGGAAAATCTGCCCGATAGCCAAGTCGGACTGGAAATAGAAGTTCCCGCTGAGCTATCCAAGCAAGGCTATGAGAAAGTGCTGCGGGACTACATGAAGTCAGCCAATATCCCTGGGTTTCGCAAAGGTAAAGTGCCCCGTCAGATCTTAATTCAGAGAGTAGGCGCTCTGCAGCTGAAAGCAGCGGCACTAGAAGATATGATCCAGACAGTGATCGAAAGGGCAATCGAGCAAGAAGACATAGATGCCCTAGGCAACTACCAACTACAGTCAGACTTTGAATCTTTAGTCGGTAATTATAAGCCTGGGGAGCCCTTTGTGCTTAAAGCCTCTGTTGATGTGCCTCCGCGAGTCGCCTTGAGTAAGTACAAAGGACTCTCTATTCAAGCCGAAGAGATCAAGCCAGACGAAAGTCGGGTTGATGAAACCATAGAAGGCTATCGAGAGAATATGGCGACGCTGGTCCCTGTCGAAGATAGGGTCGCTGAAGAAGGGGACGTGACCGTTGTCGACTTTGTTGGCAAGGCCACAAACGAAGCCGGTGAGCTAGAAGAATTCGAGGGTGGGAGTGCTCAAGACTTCCAGGTTGAAATCAAAGAAGGTCGCTTTATTCCTGGCTTTGTAGAAGGCATTGTTGGTATGAAGCTAGAGGAATCAAAAGAAGTAGAGGTCACTTTCCCAGAAGATTATCCTCAAGCTGAGCTAGCTGGTAAGCCTGCGACCTTCGAAATCACATTAAAAGAGCTGAAGGAAAAGGAACTGCCCGACTTGGACGACGATTTTGCTGAAGAAGTCAGTGAATTTGAGACGCTTGAAGAATTGCGCAGCTCGCTTGAAGAGCGCTATCAGGAGGAAGCCACAGCCGCCACCGATGGCAACATTGAGAAAGCACTCCTTGACGAGCTAGTGGAGTACATTGAGGCCGAAATTCCCAAGACTTTAGTCATGAAAGAAGTTGACTTTATTGTTACTCAGACCGTCATGCAACTCGGCCGTCAGGGAATCGATATCAATCAGTTTTTGACTAAGGAACTGGTTGAAAATATGCGCGAAAGTGCTAAGCCAGAGGCGATTGAGCGTCTGCGTCGGACGCTGGCACTAGGCGAGATTGCCAAGCAAGAATCTATTGCGGTGACTGACGAAGAAATCGCAGCGCGTACGCAAGAAATGATGGCCACGGTGGACGATCCTAGCCAGGTCGATCCGGAGCGGTTGAATCAGGTCGTAAATGAAGATTTGCTAAAAGAAAAAATTCTAGTGTGGCTGAAGGAAAACTCAGAGATTGAGCTGGTCCCAGAAGGCTCTCTGACTCCTGAGGAACCGACAGAAGAACCGCTAGAAGAACTGGCTGAGACAGAAGCAGAAGCAGTGTCAGAAGCGGCAGATGAGGCGGAAGCAGAGGCTGTAGAGGTTGAGGTCGTAGATACTGAAGTCGTGGATAAGTAGTTGGTCTGCTCGATCCATACACAGGATGCGATTAATGTCGAATGTAAGATGACTTCGCTAGAGTGTTATCGCGTCTTAACTCTAGTTCTGGTTTAGATGCGGTACATTAAGCACGTATGTAGGCAACTGCTTCACTTGGTTATATGGATAAATCGATTCAATGGTGTGGGCTATCAAACCCTCAAGCTCTTTCCTGGGGAAGTCCTCTTAATAGTGCGCTGAATGGCAGCACGCTGAAGAAGAGTCAGAGCATCACTCAGGCAGCTAATTTGCAGGCGGGATTTTCTGCTTTTCAGATGGCAGCTCGTAATATGCTCCCCATGGTGGTTGAGCAGTCTGGTCGAGGCGATCGCGCCTTTGACATCTACTCAAGATTGCTCAGAGAACGGATCGTCTTTCTCGGCACACCGGTAATGGACGATGTCGCTGATTCAATTGTGGCTCAACTGCTATTTCTAGATGCGGAAGATCCCGAAAAAGATGTGCAGCTATACATCAACTCCCCAGGCGGTTCTGTGACAGCGGGCATGGCGATCTATGACACTATGCAGCAAATTCGTCCAGATGTAGTGACTATCTGCTTTGGCCTGGCGGCAAGTATGGGTGCATTCTTACTTTCAGGCGGCGCTAAGGGAAAGCGGATGTCTTTACCCAGTGCTCGGATTATGATTCACCAGCCTTCGGGTGGTGCGCAAGGGCAGTCTGCCGATATCGAAATCCAGGCACGGGAAATTTTGTATCTCAAGAAGCGTTTGAATGAGATGCTAGCTGATCATACTGGACAAGAGATAGAGCGAATTGAGGCAGATACTGAGCGCGACTTCTTTATGTCTGCTGAAGAAGCAAAGGAATACGGCTTGATTGATGAGGTCGTGACCAAACAAATGCTCTCTGACACTAAGCTGACTGCGGTAGGGTAACGGTAATGTCGAAGTATGACTCCCATTTGAAGTGCTCCTTTTGCGGTAAGTCGCAAGAGCAAGTGCGCAAGCTGATTGCAGGTCCTGGCGTCTATGTTTGCGACGAGTGCGTAGATCTTTGCAATGAGATTTTGGATGAGGAGTTGTTCGACTCTAATTCGTCTGTGGCCTCGCCTGCCCCTCGCCGCGATCAGTCGACTGAGCGGCGTCGAAAGTCATCTTCCGCGCTGTCTTTGACGCAAATTCCCAAGCCACGCGAAATCAAGTCCTACCTTGATGAGCATGTGATCGGTCAAGACGAGGCCAAGAAGGTGCTTTCGGTCGCGGTGTACAACCACTACAAGCGGTTGAGCGTGCAGGCTGAGAGCGAAGAGGGTGAGGAGGATATCGAACTGCAAAAGTCCAATATTTTGCTGATTGGGCCGACTGGCTGTGGTAAGACACTTTTGGCTCAAACATTAGCGGCCATTTTGGAAGTGCCGTTTGCGGTGGCGGATGCAACGACGCTAACTGAGGCAGGTTATGTAGGAGAGGATGTCGAGAATATCTTGCTAAGACTGCTGCAAGTAGCCGATTTGGATGTGGAGGAGGCTCAGCGCGGCATTATCTATATTGATGAGATTGATAAGATCGCGCGCAAGAGTGAGAACCCTTCGATCACTCGTGATGTTTCGGGTGAAGGGGTTCAGCAGGCACTGCTGAAGATGCTGGAAGGTACAATTGCCAATGTGCCGCCTCAAGGGGGGCGTAAACATCCCTATCAAGACTGTATTCAGATTGATACGCGCAATATTTTGTTTGTATGCGGCGGTGCGTTTGTCGGTCTTGACAAAATTGTCGAGCAGCGGATTGGCAAGAAGTCAATGGGCTTTGTCCGACCGGGCAAGGAGATCAGCAGTGATGAGAAATCTTCTTTGACACTGCAAGACTTGGAGCCGGATGACATTGTAAAGTTTGGGATGATTCCTGAATTTATTGGTCGAATTCCGGCGGTTTCGATTGTAGAACCGTTAGATGAGAAAACGCTGGTTTCGATTCTGACTGAGCCGAAGAATGCTTTGGTGAAGCAGTTTAAGAAGCTGATGCGGATGGATAATGTAGGTCTGGAGTTTGAGCCGGATGCAATTCGCGCGATCGCAAAGGAAGCCTTTAACCGCAAAACCGGTGCGCGGGCGCTACGCAGCATTATCGAAGAAATCATGCTGGATGTGATGTACGAGTTACCTTCACGAGACGATGTCAAAACCTGTGTAATCACGCGCAAAATGGTAGAGAATCGTTCCACAGCAGACTTGCTGATGCACCCCTCCTCCTTGCCAAAGCCAGAGTCTGCATAGTGTGGACTGTAGATAGTACATTTTTGTAATTCTCTGATAAGAACAGATATCAAATATAAAAAGGTGAGCAGTGATGCCCCACGTTAGCGTTAACGGCGTTGATCATTACTACGAATGGATTTCCACTCAAGACCATCCTGGTAACTATGAAAAGCCAGTGATGGTTTTTTTGCATGGGTGGGCAGGCTCCGCCCGCTACTGGCGCTCTACCGCTGAAGCGATCAAGGATAGGTTTGACTGTTTGCTATATGACCAAAGGGGTTTTGGCCGATCTTCCGCAAGAAGGGCTACGCCAACGCAATCCCCCACTCCAGAGCAATTTGTTGCCAACCCGGACCTCAACACCCTAGAAAGCTTCGCGGAAGACCTCAATGTCTTACTAGACGAGTTGAACCTCACTGAGCCTATTTATATGAACGCTCATTCTATGGGCGGCTCTATCGGTCTCTACTTCCTCGATCGCTACCCAGAGCGCGTTAAGAAGGCAATCTTGACTTGCAACGGCAGCTTCCCCTATCAAAAATGGGCTTTTGAAGCCTTCTACTTATTTGGTGGCTACGTTGTTGCCTTCCGCCCAAAATGGCTGGGGAAAGTCCCTTTTGCGCCCCAGATGTTCATGCAGCGATTTTTAAAGAGTTCTATTCCACTAGAAGAGAAAAAGGCTTTTTTAGACGATTTCATCATGGCCGATGGCGCGACCTCTCTTGGCACACTAAAAGCCGCCGTAAGCAAGCACGCGACAGAATCTATGCCTGCTGCCTTTGCCTCACTCAAAGTGCCTACGCTAATGGTTTCAGGGGAACACGATAAGATTACTCCAGCAAAGCTAGGCAAAGAAGCTGCTGAAATGAGCGAAAATATCAAATACGTTCTAATGCCCAATACAGCACACTTTCCAATGATGGAAGATGCAGAAAGCTATCTAGAAATCACTAACTCGTTTCTAATAGATGCCGAAACACCTGTTGCCGCTTAGTTCCTGAAAAATCAAAACTGCTCGCTAGATTCTGCGTACGCTGTGTAACTTTTTTGCTTTCATAAAAAATCCTCGTAGATAGAAATCAGCGAGGACGTTTAGATTTTAATTTTTGCGGCGTTCTTTGGTTCCAAGCAGGGTCTATCTAGTCTAGACCCAGCTCGCGTTTGAGTAGCTCGATGGACTTTTCGCCGATGTAGTTTTCGCAGCGGATGATTTCTGGAGGACGGATGATGTCGTTACGGGCTGCAAGGAGAGCTTCTTTGATGGCTGGGTAGCTGGCGGTATCGAGGGCGACGATGGTCTGGGCGCTGCGGACGACGGCAGAGAGCTTTTGGGTGTCTTGGGTCTGGGCGGTCATCACCAGGATGTCGTCTCCGCGCAGGCTGTAGGAGAGGACTTCGGCGATGCGGATAATGCCGGTGCTGAGGCTGACTAGGCCAAGGCAGGTGTCTTTGGGGAGATTTTTGAGCAGTTCGCGTTCTTTGGCGTAGTCGTAGATGTCGATCGGGATGACGCGGACGGATTTGGGGGCTGCGATCGCCTCCGCCTCGTTAATAAAATACCGGCTGGTGACTACTGTCCCGGATCGCGTCTGAGATAAGACCTGGTCGAGTTCTTCTAGGGGGACAAGCTGCACGGGAATCTTCAGCGCCTGTTCTAGCTCGCGCACCATTAGCTCGCCTGCACCGTCTTCTTTTTGAATGGTGACAAGTACCCTGGCACTACAGCGTAGCCGCCAGTCGACTTCGGTCATGAATAGTTCGCGGGCCTGGTGCAGTGAGCAACCCTGGCGTAGCAGCTCGTCAAGGCTGTTTTCTACAAGCTCTTGAGCCTTGGGAAATTTTGCCAGCAGCGGTGAGCCGGGTTTGACGATCTCTGTCGTGCCTTCGGCGCGGACGTAGATGCCGGAACCGGGCATGGCTTCGACGACGCCCGCATCTTCTAGCTGGCGGTAGACCTTGCTGATAGTGTTGCGGTGGAGCCCGGTTTGCATCGCCAGCTGACGGGTGCTAGGCAGGCGATATTCGGGTGGGTATTGACGGGATGCGATCGCAAACCAAATCTGATCATAAAGCTGAGTGGATGCGGGTATTTCACTATCGGTTTGAATATGGAACTGAACCACTATGGCGCGCCCCCATGAAGGCATCTGTTGTCTACCTTAGAGATTAGTCGGGAATTAGCCGTTCGTGGCAGATCATTTGTTTTTTTAAGGGTCTGCTCAATAATTCTTGACGATAGGAAGATGAGTGAAGACCTGCGATATATTTGGAAAACCTATTTTATTTGATCAGGGAGATTTCTCCGTTGTTTTCAGCTGAAGATTTCGCAAAAGCTCTAGAGCAGCAGGACTACCAGTTTTCACGAGGCAGCGTGGTTACTGGTAAAGTTGAGACCCACGAGTCTGATGGAGCATACGTCGATATCGGCGGCAAGTCGGCAGCTTTCTTACCGAATAAAGAAGTGTCAATTGATTCTGCTGATATTGCCTTGGAAGAGGCTTTGCCGTTAGGGACGGAGCGCAAGTTCCTGATCATTCGCGACCAAGATGCTAACGGTCAGATGGTGATTTCCATCCGAGCGATGGAGATCAAGGAGCTATGGGAGCGTCTACGCGAGCGCCAGGAGAATGGTGATGTACTAGAGGTGACTATCTCTGGCAGTAACAAAGGTGGTGTCACTGCGGATGTGAGCGGTCTACGAGCATTTATTCCTAGATCTCACCTAGCTCGCCGAATAGAGGACCTAGATTCTTTGATGGGCGAAACGATCAATGTCGCCTTTTTAGAAGTAGACGAAGAGAATAACAAGCTTCTGCTCTCTGAGCGAGTGGCGGCCAGAGCAACGGCGATGAGTAGCCTAACTAAAGGTGAGCTGATTGAGGGAACGATCGCGTCGCTGAAGCCTTTTGGTGCGTTTGTTGATTTTGGCGGTGCTTCTGGCCTGCTGCATATCAAGCAGATTAGTAAAAGCTATGTATCGGCTTTGGGCGATGTGTTCAAGGTGGGCGATCCGATCAAGGCAATTGTGCTGAATATAGATGATGAACGCGGGCGGATTGCGCTGTCTACCCAGGTACTGGAGAAGTATCCCGGTGAAATCTTGAAGGATTTGCCAACGATTATGGCTGAGGCAGAGGAACGGGCGAAGAACGTTGCTAAGGTGGTAGCTGAGGGCGACAATTAAAGCCGAAGACCCACCCCGCCCTGTGGGCACCCCTCTCCCTCGACTACGCTCAGGATAAACAAGAGGGGATTTACTTCAGGCTGGGAAACTAATTAGTTGGCTTTAGATCCCTATGGGTACTGTTTGGGAGCTGGATTTTTATTCCAGACCGGTTTTGGATGAGAATAATAAGAAGCGCTGGGAGGTGCTGATTTGCGAAGGGCTACAGTCGGTGGAGGACGATCCTGAAAAGCTATTTCGCTACAGCAAGTATGTATCGAATAGTGAGGTGAATTCGGAGACACTGCAGGTGGCGCTAGAAGAGGCGATCGCACAATCCTCGGACTCTCCGACTAAAGTGCGATTCTTTCGCTATCAGATGCAGAACATGATCAAACGGGCCTGCGAGGAAGTCGGCCTGCTACCCTATCCCAGTCGCCGAACGTTGGCGCTGCAACAGTGGCTAGAAGATCGCAAAGCGAATGTTTATCCCAACGATCCTGGCTATAAGGCGAGTGCGTCAGCTGCGATCGCAAAGCCACTAGAAGTCGTCAGCCCTTTACCAGATGCTCTACGCGGTCAGCAGTGGTCGCTGGTTACTTTACCCGCAAAGGACTTTGCCGATATGGCTGATTGGGATGTTGCCTTTGGTGAATCTTTTCCGTTGGAGGCAGCGGGCGTAGAACCCGAGACGCCGATTCCGGGATTTATTATTTACTCAAACCGGGCGACACCTCTGGCCGCTTGGATGTCTGGCCTAGAAATTGCCGGAGTCAGAGCTGGCAAAGAAGAAACGACGAATTACGTTTCCAAAAATACGGCCACTGCTCGGTTATTGATGGATACAGGCACGATTGAGACCTGGTTGCTAGCAGATTTGGTAACGCCGGAAACGCAGGCAGAAGGACTGCGATTTGAGACGGCGAAGGCAGCGGCGAACAATGTGCATTTTATCGCGGTGCAAGATAGCCCTGATTCTGAGTCTTTTGCTGGGATGTGGCTAATGCAATCTAGAGAGTTTGGTTAGGAGACTAGGTGAATGGCTCAGGTGGATGGCAAGGGCTTGGGAAGAGATGTTTTGATGTATGGGGTTTTGGGTGCGATCGCACTCACCATGCTTCTGCCTTTGCTCTTGGCTGGTCAGCACTTCCTTCAAAGGGCCAACTGAAAACCTCTTCCAGTTCCCACCACAGTTTCTGCCCACCTCTCCCACCCTTGGCAACTTCATCAAGGTGTGGCAGTCTAACCCCTTTGGCCGCTACTTCTTCAACAGCACTCTAATTGCTGTTGTCACTGTCGCTCTCAATCTTTTGCTCTGTTCGCTAGCCGCCTATCCACTCGCCCGGCTGAACTTCAAAGGTAGAGAAGTCTTATTTTCCCTAGTCGTCTCCACAATTTTGATTCCCTTTCAGATTGTGATGATTCCGCTTTACATCCTCACTGTGCGGCTGGGGCTTACGAATAGCTATATTGGCGTGATTTTTCCTGCGATCGCGTCAGCCTTCGGCATCTTTCTAATGCGACAAGCCTTTCAATCCGTACCCAAAGAACTAGAAGAAGCGGCCCGCATTGACGGCTGCACTGAGCTAGGCATCTGGTGGCACATCATGATCCCGTCCGTGCGTCCGGCGCTAGTGACGCTGGCAATTTTTGTCTTTATCGGCTCATGGAGCGATTTCCTCTGGCCGCTGTTGATTTTGGATCGACCAGAATATTACACGCTGCCGCTGGGCGTGGCTCGACTAGCCGGTAGCTTTTCGTTAGACTGGCGGCTAATTGCAGCGGGCTCAGTTATTTCGATTGTGCCGATCATTCTATTTTTCGTGGCAGCGCAGCAATACATTGTGCCGTCAGAGACGGGCAGCGGTGTAAAAGGATAGAACTTCAGAACGTTATTAGCCCTCAACCAATCGGTAAAAAGTCAATTCGGTCTTGAAATTCATCTTCGAAGGCAGTTTCCGCTAGGGTGATGAGTTCATCAATCGTTTGGCCAATGCTCATGCTTGGGTTGAGCGTTAGAATCCCTGGAATATGACGGCCTTTAGCAATGTGACCTTTCAAGTGTATTGGCATAGATGCTCGATTGTTCGTGAACAGTACAAATTGATTAACTTCGCACCAGCACAGAATATCTGGATCGAGCGTTCCTCTTTCGGGAGCACCTGGCTCTCCTACTGACCGAACAACTATGTCGGCTCTGCGTCGTCTAATTTGCTCTGCGTAAATAGGTGGTAGATTTTCGTCAATCAAATACTTGAGCATTACTGAGCGACGGCTTGTTTCTCATATTGTTTAGCTCTTAGTGCTCGCATTCTAATTGTGTATGGAGAAGGATTAGCTTTTTGTTCTTTTCGCATTCTTTCGCCATGCTCAATCCAATCAGTCATGTATTGGTCAACAGCATCTTTATTGTGAAGGTAATAAAGGATAGTTGCATAAACCTGCTCTAGTGTTAGGCTCGTCCACTTCTTTGCAATTTCCTCGGCTGTCATGGCCCGGAATATGTAGTCGTACAGAATTACCTCAATTCCAATGCGGCTACCCTGTAAACGAATGTCGTTGGGCTCTAAGAAGTTGAAGTAGTCTTCTAATCGCATAGGACGGCTCAAATGAGTGATTGGAATGATTGACTCGGGATAAAGCGTCTGAGTTACATGTTCAATTTTAGAGCAAGTTATAGAGGTTGACGGTTCTGCGCTACCTTGGCTAAAGAATGCAGAAGAATGGCAGTGCTATGCAGAGTTTGCGCGGGTTTGGTGACTGGCTAAAGTTGGCTGGAGTGCTGGAACGGGCGGATGAGGCGACTAAGACCAAGTTAGAGACGGTGAAGTTGGCGGCGGTGTTTGAGCGGCAGCTACAGAAAAGTGAAGCGGTGTCGCTGCCGAAGGCGCGGGCGAAGAAGAAGCTGACTCAGTTGAGAAATACGGGGTGCATGGTCTGTCTTGATTTCAAAAACTTGAAAGTCCCCTTGCGACCAAACGGTCAAGAAACTGAGTTTGTGCTTTTGGCCCTTCTCTTACTAGAGAGAAAATAGCAAGTTTCTGTCATGACTGGCCAAGTGGTGATCGAAGAATCTTCTATGGTCGCAAATGCTTGTAGTGCTTGATTATGGTAAGTGTCTTTTTGGCTTAAAAGCGCTAGCTAAAATCCCGTATCAACGATGACCATACTTTTCTGCAAGACCTTCGGCTAGGTACTTCTTATAATTTACCGAAAGGTCAGATGGTGCGTCTTTTATACATCCAATCAGCCCAGCTTCTTTGAAAGATTCATAGGGTGATTTTTTGGTCTGACTAGGCTGCTTTATTTCAGAAAAATCTGTTTTGTACTTTAGGTACTCCAAAAAATTAGAAAGCTTCTGAAGAACTTCATCTGGCAGCGTTTGAACACTTTCTATTAGTTTTTTACACTGCTCATCTGCTCCAGTTTTTGGCTCTGCTACGTTTATGGCTTTCAATTTTTAATAGCTGGCTATATACAGTTTACAGTGCTATTTCTAGCTTGTTTCCAATGCTGGCGACCATACTCATTGTACTAACTCTATCGATGTCCCCTGCCCTTGCGGCTCCGTAGCTCGCTACTATAAAGAGCAGTTGAATAAAACCAGGACAATAGCTCAGCTATGAAAATTGCCGTTACGGGTGCTACAGGGTTTGTCGGTTCTCGTTTGGTCGATCGCTTGATCGAAGAAGGCCATGATGTGAAAATTTTCACCCGCAGTGAAGCCAAGGCGCGTAAAGTCTTTGCCGCTGGCAAGTTTAAGCCGGTCGAGTATGTGGCCTATACGCCTACAGCGTCGGGTGAGTGGCAAGCGGGAATTTCTGGCTGCGATGGTGTGATCAACTTGGCGGGTGAGCCGATTTCAGAACGCTGGTCTGCGGAACGTAAGACTCGGATTCTGACTAGCCGAAAGGTGGGAACTGAAAAGCTCGTAGAGGCGATCGCAAAGGCTGAGCAAAAGCCTGCTGTCTTGGTGAGTGGTTCGGCGATTGGCTATTACGGGACGAGTGAAACGGCGGAGTTCTTTGAGACGAGTGAACCGGCTGAAAATGATTTTCTGTCGCAGGTTTGTCAGGCTTGGGAGGCGGAGGCAAGGAAGGCGAAGGATGCTGGGGTGCGGGTGGCGATTATTCGTACCGGGATTGTGCTGGGTGATGGGGGCGCGATCGCAAAAATGATCACCCCCTTCAAACTCTACGCAGGCGGACCGATCGGCAGCGGCCAGCAATGGTTTTCCTGGATTCATATTGACGATCTCGTTAGCCTATTCATGAAAGCGCTGCTCGATCCGTCCATGCACGGTGTCTACAACGGCACTGCACCAGAACCTGTCCGCATGAAAGATCTCGCTCAGACCCTGGGCGAAGTGATGGACAGACCTTCCTGGCTACCCGTGCCTGACTTTGCAATCGAAGCGCTGCTAGGAGACGGTGCAGTCGTCGTCCTCAAAGGCCAAAAAGTACTGCCCGAGCGAACCCAGGCGGCAGGCTTTTCCTTTGATTATTCTGAGCCGAGAGAAGCCTTGAAAGATGTTGTCGAAAGAATCGGCTAGCCTAGCTAGGCCGTTTACTAGTCGATTCTGTTGGCGGTATTTTAGGCAGCTTTGAACGAAGCGCTCAGCTAGCTGCGACTGATTTCCCCAATGCAGATGAACATACGACGCATGTAGATTAGGCAGTTGATAGCCCTCAAACTGTGGTTCTCCAGTTTCGCCCCAATACCGCCGCGTTTCGTAGATTGGCTGAGTTAGCGTTTCCACAACGGTGGACTTGTGAAATTCGTGACCAACGACGGTTTGCCCTTTTGTCAGCAAAGGGCTATTGGTCAGTGCTGTAGCTTTTCGATAGCCTAGCGTCAGTCGGTTGCTCATTTCGACAGTCTGGGGAATTACACCGACCATTGGCCAGACTTTGCTATCAAAATCAATCAAAGACTCGCCTAGGTACATTAACCCGCCGCACTCTGCGTAAGTCGGTATGCCCCTTTCAACCTGCTGATGAATGGCCACTCTCATAGCCTTGTTCTCACTCAGCTCAGCCGCAAACACTTCTGGAAACCCACCGCCAAAGTACAGACCGTCTGCTGCTGGAGGCGTTTCGTCTACTAGAGGGCTCCAGAAGACAAGTTCTGCGCCTAGATCTTCAAGAATCTCAAAGTTGTCAGGATAGTAGAAATTGAAAGCGGCATCATGTGCGATCGCAATCCTCACCTTCCTCCCTACCCGTCCATCTTCTTCTTCCCCATTCCCCATTCCCCATTCCCCACTCCCCCCAGAAAACGCTTCCAACTTCCCCCAATCAATCTCCCGCTCCCCAATCTCCGCCAAACGCGCCGCAATCTGTCCAAACGCGCCAACCTCCCCAGCTGGCACCAGTCCCAAATGCCGACTCGGCAACTCGATATCCTTTTCCCGCCGAAACACGCCGAAGATCGGCATATCAATTTGCGTTAGTGCGTCGCTCAGCAGCTGAAGATGGCGATCGCTTCCCACCCGATTCAAAAGTACGCCTGCAATCTTCACTCGCGGGTCAAATGTTCTATACCCGTGGACTAACGCCGCCAGAGACCTAGCCATTCGCCCGCAATCGATTGCTAGCACCACCGGCAGTTCCAGTAACCGAGCAATATGCGCCGTACTCGCTGTATCATCCGTGCCAGTCGCGCCATCAAACAAGCCCATGACACCCTCAATTACCGCAAAGTCAGCGTCCGTCTGGTGACTGCGAAAGCTTTGCTGCACATAGGCTTCGCTAGTCAAAACAGGATCGAGGTTATAGCAGGGGCGCTGAGTAATGGCGCTATGAAACATAGGATCGATATAGTCTGGGCCAACTTTGAATGATTGAACGCAGTGCCCTCTTTTTTTCAGCGCGGCAAGTAAGGCGAGCGTCAGCGTGGTTTTTCCGGTGCCGCTGCGATCGCCCGCCAAAATAATACTCAAGCCAAAAACCCATCAAAACCAACTGGTTATACTCTATCTAAAGAACATGCCCCTGTTCCTCCCGTATGCCCATGAACATAATCGCCCTTAGAAATGCTTGCCCCGCATTGCGAACGACTGGCTCTGGAGGATTCAAGTCGTTTCCGAATAGCCCAACCGTTAGGCTATTTATCGGATTGCTCGGTCTAGGCGTAGCCACGCTCGGAATCAGCTTCCCTACCCTTGCCGCTGACCCGTTTCGGCCCACCGCGCCTCACGATATAGGCGACCATACAGAAGCTGCCTTTCGAATTATTTTTGAAGAGGGCAACTATGCAGAGGCTGATGCTGCGCTGGCCAGAGCGGAGGAACATGAAGCCGACGAGCCTCTAGTCCATGCGCTGATGGCTGCTATGGCCTACTTCAAAGGCCGTGATGGGCTAGATGAAGTCGCTCACCGGGCAGCACTCACTCAGGAAACGGCGGCTGAGCTCAAGGAAACCGACCCGCTGCGCGGTCACCTCTACGCAGCTGTGGGTCTATTTTTAGAAGGGGCTCATCTGCTGAAAACTGAGGGGTTGGCTAGAGGAACTCCGAAGGCATTAGGGATGCTTCAGCAAGTCTTTCATGAGCTAGATGCGGTTGAGCAGATTGACGCAGAAGATTCTGAGCTGAATTTGCTCAAAGGCTCAATGGATTTGATGCTGGCTGTCAATTTGCCGTTCGCCAATCCTGAAAAGGCGATCGCAAAAATGGCTCAACACAGTCATCCTGTCTACGTAACTCAACGCACAATCGCTATCGGCTACCGAGATCTAGATCAGTATGACGATGCTTTAGTCGCTGTCAATAAAGCGCTAGCCGCCGCTCCCAACAACCCCGAGCTGTTTTATCTAAAGGCTCAGATTCTGGCAGGGCGCGGCGATGATGCTCAGAGCCTAGATTGGTTTGCCAAAGCGTTGGCTCACGAAGCGCAGCTACCGACTGCCCTAAATCGTCGCATCACTTGGGAGAACTGCATTGCTGAAGGCACCGAACCACAAGTCTGTTCTGACCTGGTGGGCTACTGAGAAAACATCGCTCAGGAAATGGAGGTGTTTTAATGCGTTCCCAACATATTCTTTTGCCAGATCAAAATAGACAGTCGATCTGGACAGTCCTCAGTCGATTGATCGCTGCGGCTAGTTCAAACCGCCGAAACATCGCTAAATTCCCCACTCGCTGATATCCATTGTGTGAACCATCCTCAGACAAGATGTCTAGCCCACCCCGCTTAATATCGTTCATGACTAAATCTAGCAATTCGCGCATAGATCTCTTCGGGTCAAAGTAGTAGCGATCTGCGTAGATGATTGCCTGTGCGATCGCCCGCACCTGATGCGCCTCGGCAATCTGCTCAATCGCTTTTAGATCGATCGTTTCGTAACCCAGCATCAAATCATCTCGCCGAGCCTTTACCTTGAGTGGGCGATCGCCTTTCCCGCTTGGCAAACTACCTGGTAAAACGGCTCGAGGCGTAATGGACCCAAACTTATCGCCGCCTTCTTTTTGCCTCGTCTCTAAATCCGCGCGGGCGATCGCCTTCGCCTGTTCCGTTACAATTCTGGGCTGATAATCCTCCATCGCAATCACCGTATCGGCCACCGCAAAATAGTCGCCGCTGCCTCCCATCACCAAGATCGTTGAGATACCGTAGTCGTCGTAAAGCTGACGTACCTTATCGACAAATGGCGTAATCGGTTCCTTGTTTTTTGCAATTAGCGCCTGCATCTTGCGATCGCGAATCATAAAATTCGTCGCCGCCGTATCCTCATCGATCAGCAGCACCTTCGCTCCCGCTTCAACCGCCTCTATCAATCCTGCCGCTTGAGACGTACTGCCACTGGCATTCGTCGTCGAAAACTGCCGTGAATCTCGCTCTCCAGGCAAGTGATTGATCACCGGAGAAATATCCACGCCCACTACGCTGCGACCATCCTCCGCTCGCAGTTTCACGGTCCTATCGTCGGCTACTACCCGCTCGCGCCCATCCCCCGGTACATGACTATAGATTCCCTGCTCGATTGCCCGCAGCAGCGTAGACTTTCCGTGGTATCCACCCCCGACAATTAACGTCACTCCTGCTCGAATTCCCAGTCCCTTGACTAGTCCACTGTGCGGCGTCTGTAACTCGATACTGCTATCGACAGGGGGAACAAATAAATCAGCGTCCTCACTCAGTGGCTGCTCGTCGACGCCGCTACGACGTGGCAAACAAGCTCCTGCCGCAATGAATGCAACTAGTCCCTTCTTAGCAAGCTGATCCCTTAGCGCCTCAGCGTCCTCTAGCACATGGACGTGACGTTCCATTGCTGTTGAATCCAGTACTTCGTACTTTAGACACTGCGACACTAACTGCGGAATATCTTCACAGAGCAAGGCCACCGCTGCACTCCCTGCAATTCTCCTGCCAAAGGCCGGTAGCCCAACTGTCAGCCTGACTTCAACCGCATCAGCATCTAGCCAAACCGCTGTACGCCTTAGTACGGCTTGACTTGGGCTCGCAATCTCAATTTTTCCACTCTTGCCGGAACCGCGCTTTTGCTGCAAAGACTGGGCCACTTGAGCCACTTGCCTAGTTAGATAATCTGCGATCGCCACTTGACACACATAATCAATCATCCACTCAACCGGAAACCCAGCCACCGCCTGCGATATCCGAATACAAATGCGACTGGGCGCGGCAAAGGGATCTCCTTGCACATAGTCCACGCTTAACTTGAACTCAGGAAATTCGTAATCGCCCTTTATGCCTTTGTATTCTCCATAGCTTCGACCGTCTAATCGTCTCAGCCGATCTTGTAGATCTACCCAAGTCTCATTCTGCTCTTCTATATCTCTTTGCCTAGTCACGATCTATCTACTACCCACCTATCAACGAAATCTTACCTGTAACAGAGGCTTCCTCTACCTTTGAGCCTTTACTCTCTGTAGTTAACAAGGTCTCAAAGACAGCACTAGCCTTGATACAACTTAAGACAAGCGCAACCAAGACAAATGCGAGCGTAAGATAAGAGATCAGATAAAAAACCTTCCAAAGTTATTTAGATTCAGGCGTTATGCAGATTCAGGCACAAAGCATCTAATCTCTCCCCAACCGAGCACCCATCCAATGACTTTCTTAAATTGCCTTTCAAAAACAACTAATCAAACTGGCAGCCCAAAATTTTCTAGTCCGAGAGCTTGCGGTCCAAGTCCCAGCTCAATTAAGAAAGCGCTGCTGTCTTTTGCGGTGCTAGGGCTTTCCTTCGCTACAGTCGGCGTAGCGCAAACTTCTGCCAGTCCTATAGTCAATCAGGTTGTGAGTCGAGAAGGCAGTGAGACAGTCAGTCAAAAAAGTGATTACGCAAAAGATCTCGCTGTTCTAGAAGATGGTATCTATCTTTTCGGCCAGAGCCCGCAGCGTGATCAAATCGGTGTCTCCTACACCATCTTTTCCGTTTCCGACAATCAAACCGTAGGTGCTTTCTACCAACCTAACTCGTCGTTCGACTGCTTCTCTGGTCAAATCCATCCCGATCGAATGGCGCTCAACATCGTCGATAGCTACGAGCAAACCGTTCATCCTTATGCGATCGCGCTCACTACAGACACTTCTCTAACTGCCGGTAGCGCTGCCCCTGCCTACACCCTCACAGGCTTTCATCACATCGAAAACGTATCAGACCAAGATCTCGATATCCTTAGCGTTTGTGAAGCTGACTTCAACCGATAATCGTCATGCTTTTGGGTATATTCCAATCAGATTCATCGAGTTAGATAGGCTACAAGTCCGTCTCAAAGTTCAACCAGCGCAACCGCTTGTAAACAAACATCCTTTGAAAGATATAGAGGCTGATAAAGTTTTGTATACTAAAATGAGTATGCCTGTAACAACTATCTGGACGTTCAGCCTGCCTTTCGTGCATTACGGGAAACACGCCACCCGGTACGGCCTTCCCTGGTGCCAGAACAGCTGAAATACAAGTATATTGACATAAGTAGACAAATAACTTAACTAAAGCCAGCACAAATAAATGGGACGCCTGTCTCCTGTAGCCATATAGCTAAGCGCTGTATCTCTCTACAAAAGCCATAGGTGAACCACCAAAACTGGGTTCGAGGTTTCTCAAAACATGTTTGAGCATTTTACAAACACGGCTATCGCGGTCATTATGCAGGCGCAAGAAGAGGCCCGTCGCCTGGGTCACAACTTTGTCGGCAGTGAGCAGTTGCTGCTTGGCATCATCAAGGAGAACACCAGCATTGCGGCCAAAGTCCTAGATGAGTTTGGCATTAATCTGACAAATGCACGCACCGAAGTTGAATCTATCATCGGTCGAGGCTCCGGCAATGGTCCGGTAGAGATTCCCTTCACTCCGAAGGTAAAGCAGGTATTCGAGCAGGCTTTCCAAGAAGCTCGTAAGCTCGACCATCCGTATATAGAGCCTGAGCATCTCCTACTCAGCTTGACTCAAAACTCCGAGAGCGTTGCTTACCGAGTAATTGCAAACTTGGGCGTAGACCCTGAGAAGATCAGAGTTCAGCTTGTCCGGGTCATTGGTGAGAGCACACCAGTCGCGTCTGGCCGTGCAAGCGGTACCAAAAAGGCGGATCGCAAATCTGACAGCAGCGTGCTGACAGAATATGGTACTGATCTAACTGAAATTGCGGCTACGGGCAAGCTCGATCCTGTCATTGGTCGCCAAAAAGAAATTGAGCGTGTCGTTCAAATTCTGGGCCGTCGTACTAAGAATAATCCGGTGCTTGTCGGTGAGCCTGGTGTCGGTAAGACTGCGATCGCAGAGGGTCTTGCTCAACGCATTGTCAATCAAGATGTACCAGAGGCATTGATCGATCGACGTGTGATTAGTCTGGATATGGGCCTTTTAGTTTCTGGTACCCGGTTTAGAGGTGACTTTGAAGAACGCATCACTCAAGTTATCGAGGAAGTTCGAAAGTCGGAAGATGTCATTCTAGTGATTGACGAAATTCATACGCTGGTGGGTGCGGGCTCGTTAGAAGGTGGCATGGACGCTGCAAACTTGCTTAAGCCAGCACTAGCTAGAGGCGAAATGCAGTGTATTGGTGCGACTACTCTAGATGAGTATCGTAAATACATCGAGAAAGACGCTGCACTGGAGCGCCGCTTCCAGCCAGTGACTATTGCCCCACCTTCAGTAGAAGATACGGTCGAGATTCTATACGGCTTGCGCAGTCGTTATGAGCAGTTCCACCGACTCAACATCACTGATGAAGCGGTGGAAGCGGCAGCAACCTTGAGCGATCGATACATCACCGATCGACATTTGCCCGACAAGGCTATCGACTTGATTGACGAGGCTGGCTCCAGGGTCCGCTTACGTCACTCACGCAATATCCCAGCAAGTGAACTGCGCAGTGAGCTACGCCAAATTCAAAAAGAAATCCTCGAAGCTATTCAGCTCCAGGACTACGATCAGGCCGCTACACTACGTCAGAAAGAGTCTACGCTGACTCAGAAAATTCAGGACACGCTAGAAGGCGACGTTTCTATCATGAAACAGCCCGAAGTGAGCGATGAAGACATTGCGGACATTGTTTCTTCTTGGACGGGTGTTCCTGTTAACGCCATCACCGAAACTGAATCGGCAATGATGATGCATCTTGAAGACACTTTGCATGAGCGAGTCGTCGGTCAAAATGAAGCTGTAGAAGCTGTTTCTAAAGCGGTTCGTCGAGCTCGCGTCGGCTTGCGCGGATTGGATCGTCCCATTGCGAGTCTGGTTTTTTCAGGTCCAACGGGTGTCGGTAAAACTGAGCTAGCAAAGGCGTTAGCAAATGCGGTTTTTGGTTCGGAAGAATCAATGATTCGACTGGACATGTCTGAGTTCATGGAATCGCATACCGTTTCCAAGCTAATTGGTTCACCTCCAGGGTTTGTTGGCTATGACGAAGGTGGCCAGCTTACCGAAGCCGTTCGCCGCAAGCCTTACAGCGTCATCTTGATGGACGAAATCGAGAAGGCTCACCCCGATGTGTTCAATATCCTCTTGCAGGTGTTGGATGACGGTCGTCTTTCCGATTCCAAAGGCCGCGAAATCAGCTTCAAGAACACGCTGATCATCATGACTTCGAACATTGGTTCTAAAGTCATTGAAAAAGGTGGTGGCGGTTTAGGCTTTGAACTTGCTGAAGAAGATGGCGTTACTAGCCGCTACAACAACATTCGCAACCTAGTGAATGAGGAGATGAAGCAGTTCTTCCGTCCTGAGATGATCAACCGGATTGACGAAATCATCGTCTTCCGTCAGCTCACGAAGGTTGAAGTCAAAGAGATTGCTGAGATTCTGTTGAAGCAAGTGGGCCAGCGATTGGGCGATCGCAACCTCTCCTTCGAAATGACTGACGCTTTCAAAGAGCGCCTAGTTGAAGAAGGTTACGACCAGCGATATGGTGCAAGACCAATGCGCCGGGCAATTTCGCGCCTAGTCGAAGACCATCTAGCCGAAGCTATCCTTGCTGGTAACCTCAAAGATGGAGATATCGTCGTTTTCGATATTGACAAAGATGGTGAAATCACAGCTCTTCCCGCAAAAGAGCCCGCTTTGATCGGCGCTGGCTAGACGCACATTGACTTAGCGAACATCTAGAAAGCCACGGATCAATCCGTGGCTTTTTTATGTCTATTTCCCTATTCCCCCATCTCCTACCTAAAACAATGCCAAACGCTCCAAAAAAGAAAATCGTCATCGTCGGTGCTGGCTGGGCCGGACTGGGCGCTGCCTACCATTTAGCAAAGCAAGACTATGCTGTGACCTTACTAGAGGCTGGCGCTCAGCCAGGTGGTCTAGTTGCTGGTTGGCAAACACCGAAAGGTCGCTCCGTAGAGGCAGGCATTCACGGCTTTTGGTATCCCTACAGCAATATTTTTACCCTCACTGACGAGTTGGGTATTCAGCCATTCACGCCCTACACTCGTTCCTCTCAATACTCCCCGGCTGGACTGGAAGTCGAATCGCTCATCTTTCAACGCCAACCCTATCTACCTACACCGTTGGGGACTTTCGTCTACACGCAGTTCAAGCGCCTGCCGCTGATAGATCGGATGTCTGCGCTGCCGCTACTGTATGCGCTAGTAGATTTTGACAATTCTGACGAAGCCTGGAAACGCTATGACAATATGACCGCCCGCGAGCTGTTCAAGCAGTATGGTGTCTCTGAGCGACTCTACAAAGAATCCTTTGAGCCTATGCTGTTAGTTGGATTGTTCGCTCCTGGTGAACAATGCTCAGCGGCAGCGGCTCTAGGAATGCTCTATTACTTCATCCTGGCGCATCAGCCTGATTTCGATGTGCGCTGGTGTCGCGGTACCGTCGGTGAAATGATCTTCCGTCCCTGGGTTGCTCAAATCGAAAAAGCTGGCGGGAAGATCATGGCGAATCACCGTGTTAGCGATGTAAGAGTCGGTGCGGACAATACTATTGATGCGGTGATCTGTGGCGAGGAAATTTTCGAGGCGGATGCAGTGATTTTCTCAGTGGGGATCACTGGGATGAAAAAGATTGTGGCGAATAGTGACGTGTTGCGCGATCGCCCCGAATTCCGAAACCTCTCTAACCTTGGCGGTATAGATGTCCTTGCTGCCCGCCTCTGGTTCGATCGAAAAATCGATATCCCGCTCCCCTCAAACGCCTGCTTTGGCTTCCACGAAACCACTGGCTGGACCTTCTTCGATCTCAATGCTCTGCACGACGAATATGCTGACGAACCCGGCACCGTCGTCGAAGTGGACTACTATCACGCCAATCAGCTGCTAAGTCTCAGCGACGAGCAAGTGCTGCCCCTCGTTCAAAAAGACCTCGCTGGTTGTATCCCAGCCTTTGGCGACGCCAAAATTGTAGATCATAGCGTCGTCCGCATTCGCCAAGGCGTCACCCACTTTGCACCCGGCAGCTACCGCTATCTGCTACCTGGTACTACCAGCTTCTCGAACGTATTCATGAGTGGTGATTGGATTGTTACTCGTCACGGCTCCTGGTCTCAAGAGAAAGCCTACGTCACAGGTTTAGAAGCTGCTAACCGCGTCATCAAACAATTTGGTGCTGGTCAACTAGCAGATATTATCCCTATCGTGCCTGACGAACCCCATATTCAAGTCGCTCGCGTGATTAATCGCGCTGTTCGTCAAATTGGTCAGCAGCTTCTGCCTAACTTTTGGCTGCCTTGAGTTTTTTGACTTGATAGACTGAAGCTAATTCGCAGGTAGGACTCTATTCATGACACAGGCTAGAACTCGGCTTGCCACCTTCGATGAATACTTGGCTTATGACGACGGCACTGACAAATTCTACGAGCTAACTAACGGAGAACTGATTGAAGTGCCGCCAGAAACTGAGGAAAATGCTTACCGTGCTTTTTCGTTATTGATGGCACTTTCAAAGTTTGTGGATGTCAGACGCATTAAGGTTCAAAAGCTAGAAATAGAAGTTCCTGCTCTGCCGGGTATGCCTATCAATCGGCAGCCGGACCTAACGGTTTTGGCAGAGGGCCATATTGAGCAGATGTCTGACATCAATCAAATGGCTATTAAGCGCTTTATGACACCGCCTTTAATGGTAGTTGAGGTTGTGAGCCCCTATAAAAATACTAATCAGGCGAACTACCGACGCGACTACATCGATAAGCGAGAGCAGTTTGAAGCGATCGGCGTTCCGGAGTACTGGATTGTTGATCCGACCGCAGGTCAAGTCAGTGTTTTGGTTCTGGTGGACGACACCTATCAGACATCAGTATTTGTCGGCGATCAGCTAATTGCTTCAACGATATTTCCGGCCTTAGCGATTACCGCTAGCTCTGTGCTCAGTATGTAAAGCAATCGGCAGCTATTGACTGGCTATGTACTTCCGGCTAAAGTCAAAGCTCTCAGACAAGAGACCATTTCTTTGACTTTATTCAAACGGAGAGGGGGGGATTCGAACCCCCGTTAGGTTTGACCCTAAAACAGTTTTCGAGACTGCCGCATTCAACCACTCTGCCACCTCTCCAAGATGGTTCTACATCTTACAACGATTTCCTAGAAAGTCTGCGGTCGAATCTAGAAGAGAAACGACGTGTAATCATCATCAGGCGACTGCTGGTCTCGCCGCCACAACCACAGACATACAGACGCATATACGCCGTAGCTCACAACTACATGCCACCCCTGTATTCCCGTAAATTCAATCGAACTGCCGGGAAATTGGTTAAACCGCTCCACTATCCAAATCAATATATGGATTGGATAGTAAAGGGTAGAGGCGATAAAGCTGCCGATGGACGGTAGCGGTATTGCTGCGATCGCACTCACAAAACCACCCATGCTGATCAACGTCACTAACGGCGTTGCTATCCCATTTAGCAAAACGCTATACGTCGGTAGCACCTGAAAATACAGCAATTGAAGCGGGATCGTCCACAGGTACGCCGCAATTGGAACCGCAAACACCGTCGCGATCGTCACTGGCATCCAGTCCAACAGCTGCATCAGCCTAGGCACCGTCAAAATCAGTCCCAGTGTCGCCACCACGCTCAGCTGAAACCCGACATCCCAGATCCACTGGGGATTGACCAGCAAAATCAGCATCACTGCCATCGTCAATCCACCTAGCGGATTCACCTTGCGCTCCGTTGCCAATCCCAACAACATACCGCCACCCATGACGGCGGCTCGAACTACGCTTGGCTGCAATCCGGTGAGACCTACGTAAATGACTAATGCTAGTGCGCCTGTGATTGCCTGCGATCGCGCCTGCTGAGATTTCACGCATCCCAACACCAAAGCCAATATCAAAGAGACATGAAAGCCAGAAGCCGCCAGCGTATGAGCTAGTCCCGCTGCAATAAAACTATCCCTAATCTCGAAGGGCAGATCCACCGCCTTGCGCCCTAATGTCATCGCGCTTAATAAGTTTCCCGCCGGTTCTTCTAGCCAACGTGCCTGAGCCGACACAATCCGCGCTCTCAGCTTCCACAAAGCCCAGCGCGGCGGCCTTTGATTTGGCAAGAACTCTATCCAAAAAGTTTTGAAATCTGCAAAACAACCCTGCCGAGACAAGTATTCTCCAAAGCCAGCAGATTTCTCCGATGCGTTCTTCCCACCAACCGCAGAGATTTTTCCTCTTAGCTCCACTAATTCACCTGGATACAGCTTCTTGCTCGGTGCTAGCGCCGCTGTCACGTAAAGCTTGCCACTGGCCGGACGAGGCGCTTCGATCGTATTCTTATCTCCCGCTCCCCTGACGGAACGCACCTCTAGAAAGAACTTGCCCTTTTGATTACGGCTCGTTTGCGGCAACTGCAAAACTTCTCCAAGTACCCTCCGCTCATGACCAGACGCGAAGCGACTAACGTCGTTAGCCGTTGGATGAGGAGACCTCGCCACACAATAGCTTGCTGCTATTAATCCAATCAGTCCTGCTATCCACCACTGCCTTTTGGTCGGGCCCATTCGCCAGAAACGAGGTACCACTAGACTATTAACAATGCCAACACATAGGATGCCGCTCCCTGCTATCGACAACCAGCCTAGAACGCACGCCTCGGTGATTCCCGTTGCCAACAGGCCCAAGATATACGCGCACATCATCACTAAACTGCCCCAGGGCGTCATGGTCGCAATCCTAATAGCTTCTATCTATAGAAAGCCCATCTACCAATTTTCGTTATCCGTCTCCTCACTAAAAAAGAGGCTTTGGGAACTTATCCAAAGCCTTTTGCACAACGCACTTCCATTCTGAATTGGAAAGAACCTAGATGGACAACCCTAGCTGAGTTCCGAAAAAAGCATGAACAACTAACAGCATTAAGGCCGTACTGCCAATGTAAGCATGGGCTGAACGAAATGCTTCATTGCCTTTACCAAATTTTGTTGCTGCGATCAGAGCGTTGGTTGTTAGAAGTGCGATCGCCCCCATCCCTGTCCAAAAATGCGGACTTTCTAAAATTGGCTCACCTTGCATCACCAGCGACAAAACGCCACCGCTAGCACCCAACACAATAAACAAATACATCAGCGGCGCAACCTTCGCATGCTTCTGCTTCTGCTCAATACCTACCCCACTATCCGTCGCCAACCGACCCTGCCAACCTGAATAAGCCGCAAAACCACCCATCACAAACACCACAATTGCCATCATCACCGGGTGCCCCCAATGCACAACTGGCTCCGGCAAATTAAACCGTGTAAACCAACTTGCGATCGGCTCCAAAAACCTTCTTAAGCCTGTGCCCACAATCCATATCCTCAAAAAACACAAAGATTCTCAATATAACTCGACGCACACCAAGCCACGGCTACAACGCCTTTGAACTCTTCTCATCTAGCTTCTTTCATTAGAGGAAAACCTAACTTCTCTCTCTGCTCCAAATAAAGCTGCGCCACCTTTCTCGCCAGTGTACGCACCTGTCGGATATATCGCGTGCGTTCAGTCACCGAAATCACTCCCCGTGCATCCAGCAAGTTAAAAGCATGAGAACACTTCAGCACATAGTCATAGCTAGGCAGCACCAGTTCCCTCTCCATCAACTGCTCTGCCTCTTGTTGATACAGCTCAAATAGCTTAAACAAAAGCTCCGAACTAGAGGCTTCAAAGTTATAAGTTGAGTTCTCAATCTCCGCCTGCATATAGATATCGCCGTAGGTCAGCTTGTCATTCCACTGAATCTTGGCCATTGCATCCACTTCTTGCAGATACATCGTCAAGCGCTCAAGCCCGTACGTAATCTCAATTGACACAGGCTTACAGTCCAACCCGCCGCACTGCTGAAAGTAGGTAAATTGCGTCACCTCCATTCCATCGAGCCATACTTCCCAACCAACGCCCCAGGCCCCGACCGCAGCATCCTCCCAGTTATCTTCCACAAATCGCACATCATGATCCTCCGGCATGATCCCGAGCGCTCTGAGCGATTCCAGATACAACTCCTGAATATTCTCAGGAGAAGGCTTGATTAGAACCTGATACTGAAAATAATGCTGATACCGATTAGGATTCTCTCCGTATCGACCATCAGCAGGCCGTCTACAGGGCTCCGCATAGGCAACCGCCCAAGGCTCAGGTCCGATCGCGCGTAAAAAAGTGTGAGGGCTCTTCGTCCCAGCGCCCTTCTCCGTATCGTAAGGCTGCATAATCACACAGCCCTGATCAGCCCAAAACTGATTCAACGTAGCAATGACAGACTGAAAATTCACCGCGCGTCCTTGAATAACACTCTCAACACCATATCCATATATAGTCTCCGCGCCTACGCAAAATTATGCTTCTTCAAAAAAGACAGTACAGACTAAAAAAAGCTCCACCCATGTGGAGCTTTTCTCTCAGATACAGCTGTCAGTAACTCTATTTACACTTGAGAGCTGCCTCACAGACAAGCTTTCAGTCATTTCAGATATTTCTCAAAGAACTAGTTGACACTGCGTATCAAA
>CAWCWM010000014.1:0-1299020 GCA_963799265.1 uncultured cyanobacterium | reverse complement strand
GAAAAATCCTATGGTTGAAGGTTTCCGGGCTCTCTTTCTAGGGTTCTTAGCTCCTCCCTTCCCTTAGCTAGCTTCTTCTTTAATTAGGTTCCTCTGTGGCTGGAGGGTTCATTTTTGTGAGAAGTCGCTATCTTGGCTTGACTCAGAGCAGAAATCGCTTTATCTTCAATAGCTAAGGTCCGTGATGCCTATCACGCCTTTTTCCTCAGAACTCAACTGACTGAAGCGCTATCGGCAAGTGTTACAAGCACCTACCGACAGCTAACTCCCAAACTGCTCATGCCAGTCTGTGAGCTAAGGCTAATGTACCTTAGCGACTCCGATTTGCACTACATTTTGCGGCGTTGCCGAGGTCATTTGAGTTCTGGTTTCCTCCAACCCTCATTAACTTCGGAGACCAGATCTCATGCTTACCCTTTCACCCTCGGGCGCTACTGCGTCCACAGCTGCCGCTGCCGATTCTACCGCTTCCACACCGCAGCCGACCACGCAATCATCCGGCGCTATCCCTCGCAATCCTGTGCCTAGCGAGCCCCACAGCTACGACCAGGTGCGGCATCTTTTGTTCGGCACCCTACCCAGCGTTCAAGCTACCATTCGCCTGCTGCACAAGCTCGGCTACGCCGAACCCAACGACTGGAGCCGCCCAATTTCTACGGGCAGAGCCAATGAAATGATGGTGATATTGACCAAGCGGGTTAGTGCTAACTAGAAAAGCCAAGCGCTATTAATGCTAGCCGTTTCATAGCTTGTCTGTGCTTTGACACAGCGCGGGCAAACTATTGATGGCAGCACTCACCTAGAAACAATGACAGCAATCTGGAAAACGCTATCCGTAGATCGCGTAGCCGCAAAGCAAGCGATTGGAATGCCTGATTTTCAACACGAGCAGTGGCTTACTCTATCTTTGCTAGATACGGCTACGCTCAATGAAAGCTCACTAACGCAATCAAACAGAGACCACCTCAAACATCAGTATCGTCGTCTAGCCTATCTTGGCGATGGCTTGATAGATACTATCCTAGCTGACTATCTTTTCTCACAATATTCTGATCTATCTCATCAGCGTATGGACGAGATTAGGCAGTCACTTGTTAATCGCCACGCTCTAGGCCAACTTGCGATTCAGTTGGGCTGGCCTAGCTATTGCACTTCTAGACATCGGAAAAATCGCAGGCCGCCAGCAGAAGAGCCCGGCACCTACGGAGAAATGTTTGAAGCGCTCACCGCCGCTATTTATATAGAGCGCAGTCGGGATTTTTTGGGAGTTTACGGTTGGCTGGTGGATGGGTTCATGCGATCGCAAGTAGAACACCTGATTGTTGAGCCGTCTTACAGATAACCCCGCTCTGCCAAGAACGCCCTTAATGCTGTTGGATAATCCGGGTAATATCCAACAATCTCCCCTGTCTCATCGCGAATCTCTAGCTTCCAGTCAGACTGCGGGTCGTAATTCTCTAGCATAAACGCCCAGGCTTCCTCAAACTCACCCAGCATCGCCTTACTCGCTACATAGTCTGCCAAAATGCCATTCGGCACACCGGCAAAGTTTCTGCCGTTAAATTCCTGCTGTTCCAACTGAGCAACATGCTCTCTTAGCTCGTCGGTAAACTCTCGCGTCGTATCGGTAAAAGCGCCCGCCCGATAGGTCAAGATCTGCGGCGGCGCAATCCCACCAAAGCTGTCGCCTTTTGCGATCGCCCAGGTCTGTCTAGGTTGTAGATGGGCAAAGACCGTCCGTACTTTGCGCTGTCGAATAACCATGCTGAGAAATATACAGGCTAGCAAGGCTATCTAAAGCCGACCTCACGGCGATGGATAGCCCTGCTATAGCGATCGCCGAATACATCCGGCGATCGCTGACCACTTAGCTCTATACACAGCAGAGGTTTCACCAATTGAAAGCGCGTGGAGCTAAGTGGCGGAGACTATAGTGGAGACGTTTTACAGTTGTTCTAATGCACTAGCAGGCTAGAGGGAAGATCGCTCGATTACGACGGTCCATAAACTACAGTTTCGATAGGCTGAGTGTATGCGAGTGGCTTATCTACTAGACTTCTAGACCTCTCATACAGAGGCTTATCGCTATCTCGGCCATATCCAAACCAATTTTTATCCTTGAATTCAGATGGGACAGACTGATAGAACGTGTCTTTCTGTCGCTGATAGTTCGTCTGGTAGAGGGTTTTTTCAAGACCGTTGACCGTGGTCAAATCAGACCGAGAATCTCTTTTGATAGGCCGATAAATATAGTCTCGATCGCTTTGTTCTACTTCAAAGCGCGACTTGGCTGCAGTCTCTGGCAGTGCATAGGCTACGACCGTCTTGTACTGAGGCTGTAGTTTGCCTGTAGATTGATAGGCGATCGCAGGATTTTCGCTAGTGACCATTCTGTTCTGCTGCCAGCGTTCTCGCAGTTTGTTGGGATTGAAGCCAGCGGCTCGTTGAAAATGCCATAGACTGCCTTGCAGAAAAAAGAACGCTAGATAGAGATGGGCGTTCGCTAGCCAAACCCGGCTAGTATAGCCATCAATCATGGTAGGCTGAGCTTCGAAATAGCGGGGTAGGAATGCTGACTGTAGCTCTAGGGTCGGACCGTAGAATTTTTCAGGGTAGGCAAGTGAGTCAAAGCCGCAGTAAAAGGATGCGGTATAGCCCGCTATAGCGATGCCAAATAGTGAGTAAGCCAAAATTCCATCTCCGGAAAAGAAGAAGAATTTCTGAACCCACCGAAAAGGCGGAACGAGAATATGCCAAACGCCGCCGATAAGCAACAAACCGGCAACGTAGATATGTCCGCCGACCAAGTCTTCTAGACTTCTGACATCGAATGGATGCTTGATGTAGCTCAAGATCACAGATGGATCAAGTGTGGGCGTAGTGATAACTCGAACAGAGTCTGAATAGGCATCATAGAGCCCGCCGAAGAACTGCGCTTTGGCGACGAGCAGCAGAGCGCCTAAGCCTAGAAACAGGAGATGGTGTCCTAGAATCAGGCCGAGCTTGCTAGCGTCTTGCCACTCAAAGTGGAACTTTTTTGCTCTTTTGGGTGCGATCGCCAAGCTTTGAGGCAGCTGAGTATAGTGAAAATAAGCGCCCCCCGCCAGTACGATAGCCGCAACAACATGAATAGCGCCGATCGAAGACCAGATCCCCAGATCGACAATCGCCCCGCCTGAGCTGACGCCCCAGCCCTCTGTCGCCAAATGTGGCAGCAGAATCAGGCCTTGAGTGTAGAGCGGCTCACTAGGAGAATAAACAGCTAGCTCAAACAGGGTAAATGCCCCAGCCCACAGCATAATCAAAGCAGCTTGAGCGACATGAGCAACAATAAACGTGTTAGAAAGATCGATGAACCGAGCGTTTCCTTCCCACCAGGGATATCGTTCCTGGCTTTGATCAAAATCGTACATGGCCATAAGGTTGACTGTGATAGAAGTGCTTGAAAAGAGGCGCACAGAAGACCCACCCCGTCACTACGCGCCACCCGCCGAAGGCCGGGGGGGGTCAGTGTATAGCGCTAAACAGGTCCGAACTGGGACATTAGTCGTATCTGGTGGAATAGCCCTCCAGAGATTGAATAGACAATGCCTAGCCTAAACCAGCGATAATATGATCGAGATAAAAGCCCATTTCTTGACCCGATTCGGGGCCTACTCGATTGGCAACGACCTCTTTCATCGCCTGCAATGCTTGAATAGTCGGCTCAATTGGGACGCCTAGCGACGAATAAGTCTCGTTTAGGCCGTTGAGGATGCGCTCGTCAATGATAGAAGTGTCAGCCGCTAACATGGCATAAGTGGCATAGCGTAAGAAATAAGTCAGGTCTCGTAGGCAGGCGGAATAGCGGCGAGTGGGATACATGTTGCCACCGGGCTGGGTAATATCTCCATACAGCAGACTTTTTTCAACGGTTTTTCTAACGATGCCAGCAGCATTGTTGCTTATCAGACTAGCGGCTTTGACGCGCGCAGCACCTGTTTGAAAATATTGCTTGAGTTGATCGAGATCGTTGTCCTTGAGATAGAGACCTTTCTCGTCAGCTGGATTGATCAAAGACGTAATTGTGTCTTGCATAGTTATTTTTAGTCTTGGCAAAAGTGGATTGTGTGTCAAAAGCGGTCTAAAAGCGTTGGCGTTTTCTTAGAAAGCACGGATGAGCTGGTCGAAGTAAGGGCCCGCTAGTGCGGCTTCTTCAGAATTTAAAACGCCCATAGCAGATTGCTTTAGACAGCGCATCGCCACCCTTAGATTTGTTAAAGGCACCTGTAAAGAGACATACATATCGCGCATCCCATCTAAGCCAATGTCTTCTAAAGGCTTGGAATTGCCAGCCAAGATACAATAGCTGACTAAGCGAACGTACCATCCCTGGTCGCGCTGACAGAGAGCCGTCTTTTGCTTGTCACCGCTGTTGCTAGGCGTGTTTGGACACTGAGACCAGAACTGCTGGCTACCAGATTCAACAATCTTCTGCTGGTTGGCTGCTAACTTTTGGACGGCGCTAATCCGCGTACTGCTGTTGTTGAAGAAGTCCTGGAGCTGGCTTAGCTCAGGACTTTCTAAAAAGCGGTCAGCACGATCTGACTGAGCAATGACTTTGGCTACAATACTCATTGATCAAACCTCTCTATGAATTGTTTTTGTGGTCAAAGAAAGTCTATATTTGCACTGATTTTCAACAAGATAGGTCTTGAAGAAACAGGCAACTTTTAGAAAGAGTAAGCGGCTGCCTTAGTCGATGAATTCACCCAGAAAACGGAGCGCTATCAGCCTAAAGACAACGCTTCTATATCTTCATTTGCAAAGCCACTAGCCTCGCAAACTATTGCTATGATTGAATTTATACGCCTTTGCAATTTTCTAGCTTTCGCTTAGATTGCCTATAGACGAGCCGTTTTTTCTACACCATGAATTGAAACAATTGATAGGTATTTCTACTTGCTTTCTTTCATCAAAGATAAGAGTGGTTGAACTTACACGGTTCATTTTCTAAAGAACTAGACATATAAGTTCAAGGATGTTTATCTTTGGGCGAAAAATTTTGAGGGTTTCAATTATGCTGATAGATATCATCTCCAAAAAGTCACGAAGCGTCGTCAATTGATGGGATATCTCTAGTGGGATTGTTTTCCTCTTTCGTTTTTCCTTTTTACTGGGAGCCTGTAGCAGATCGAGACAGGCTAAATTTGTGTTTGGCAGCGTCCTCGTAGAGTATGCATCCGGGGCAGGCTATATAGCTCTATAACTTTTAGAAGTGATCGCTCTTTCTCCATTGTGGACATCTGTACGGATCACGGCGATCGCAACCACAACTGCGGGTGCGCTTAGCACTAGCGCCGCCTACTCTATGCATTGCTACAAAGACCGTTAGCGATCGCTGCTAGAAGCTCTTTTTCTAGCGCCTATGGTTTTGCCACCAACGTTACTGGGCTTTTGCTAGACGGCTCATGGCTGTTTGGGTCCGGACATAAAGGCAAAATTTCGACTGGGCGGTTTGCAGGGCAGGCCGAGTGACGACAGGCCAGACTTACCGCCAAGAAGCAGCGTCAACAGCGTCGAACAGCGAAAGTCTCATTAAAGGCTGGAAACGTAGATATTCCCTAAGCTCAACAAAGCCTGGTCATTGCTGAGGCACCTGATTCTAGAAAGACCTACAGCATTGTTGATCCAGCGATTAGATCTGCCGTTCTTGGTAGAGGTGTGTCGGTATCCGTCGGTGCGAGTGATGGAGGCTTGGGAAGGTGCGGAGGCGAAGTCGTCGGACTCTCACCCTAGCCCCCTCGCTAAAGGCTAATCTTGTGGGGGTTTAGAAGAAGCATTAGCGCCGATCTTGATAAAGAAGAAGCGTTCAATCGCCGTTGCTAGGACTTTGACACCGGGCAAGGGCTGTTTCTTAGAGAGTGCAAAGCCGACTAGACCAACTAGTTTAGCCAAGGCGAGGGTGGCTTCTTTCGTCAAGCGCTACAAAACCCCTGCAAAATTAGCTTGGGGAGAAGGGTTGGGGATGTAGAGCTGGCTTTTCTCGCAGAGTAGGCTCTGGAATAGTGCATATTGTTTGATCCTTAAATCTAAGCTCCTGTTCGGCCTAGTTATTAGCGCCTTTACTCCTGTAGATATAAGGCTGTTCTCAATCCTTCATCTACGTCTTCTTGCAAGTGTGTAGGTAGTGAGCCCACTCGCCTCAGTCAAAAAAGTTTTGTCAAGCGTGAGTAGCTGAGAAACGTTCACTACTGGTAAGAAATTCGTATTCCCATCAATCATAGGGGTTGTTATAAAATTGGTAGGAAGTTTGGTAGGACGATGAGCGAACCAACCAGCACTAGACGAGCTGCGTCGAAGCTGCTAGGCAAAAATCGCGCCACATATGTATTGAACAGGATCGATATTGAACAGGATCGATATTGAACAGGATCGATGAAACTCCATTGCTCGCAACGACTATACCTACGACTTCGGCCATAGTTCTTATTCATCCCCTAGTCGGAGACCGCACTTGTAAGCGATAGTTTGGTCATGTGATCCTGCACTGGCCTAACGCAATATGAGCCAAGCTATCCAACTTAAAAATCATCCCTTTCGCTTCCTGCTCTATCTAGAATGGGGGCTTTTGGCCGTCGCTATTGTGAGCGCATTGGAAACACCGCGCGGGCGTAGGGCCAGACATGGACTTGAGCAGGGACTTAAACATGGCTTTAGGCCAGACTTCGATCAAGGCGGGCCACCTCCATTTCTACCGGGTTGGGAGGGCGGGCCACCCCCGTTTCCACTGGCATGGGCGCACGGGCCACTGATAGCCGTCGTTCTGCTGATTCTGTTTGGGCTGATGGGTCTGTATTTACCGATGAGGAAGCTGCCCAAGCTGGGCCATACGCTAGTCCAAATTTTGCTTATTTTGCTAGCTTCGGTTGCTGTCTTTAATAGCGGGCGAACTTTTCCGGCTGTCTATCTTGTACTGGTTATCCGCAGCTGCTTAATGTTTGGGCTTGCGGGTCGGCTGACGATGACTGGCATTGCATTTGTGCTGTTTTTGTCAGGGCTACAGTTTCGGCTGCGATCGCTCTCCGGTATCGGTCGTCGCCTGCCCGAACGGGTTCAATATCAGCTACAAGAACTCATCATGAGCTTCCAGCTCAACTTCATCGTACTCTTTGCCCTTTCGCTTTTGTTGGTCGTACTCTTGATCAATGCGCTCCTTACCGAGAGGCAGAGCCAACAGCGCTTGCAGCAGGCTAACCGCGAGCTGAGACGGTCTTCTCAAGAGATCGAAAAACTGGCGATGGATCAAGAACGCAGCCGCATTGCTCGGGATATTCATGACACTTTGGGTCATTCGCTCACGGCCTTGAATATTCAGCTAGAGAGCGCTGTGAAGCTATGGGATAAAGACCCCACCAGGGCACAACAGTTTTTAGGTAATGCCAAACGTTTGGGAAGCCAGTCGCTTCAAGATGTTCGTCATTCGGTGGCGACGCTCCGGCAAGATCCGCTGGCAGGCAATAGCTTAGAAGGCGCGATCGCCCAGCTCCTCCAGAATGCTCAAGACGCCTCAACCCACTTCACCATTACCAAAGAGATTCGCCTTACCCACTCACTACCCGCCAACCTAAACGCCATTCTCTATCGAATTGTTCAAGAGGGTCTCACCAACATCATCAAACATGCAGACGCCAGCCGCATCTATCTACAGCTCGTCAGCTCGCCAACTGCCGTTACTCTCGTGCTAGAAGATAACGGCAGCGGATTCAACCCCGAGCAGGCCCGTACGGGATTTGGCTTGCAGAGTATGCGCGATCGCGCCGAAGCCACAGGTGGCACCTTCTCAATCACTAGCTCAGCCACCGCAAGTCAGCTTTGCAACACCCTCCAAGGCACCAAACTACAAGTAAGCCTACCTGTTCCTCAGTTAATCCAAAATGCTTAAAATCCTCATCGTCAAAGACCACTATCTTCTAGTAGCCAGCACTATCTCGCAATTAAAATTCTCATGCTGACTACCTTTGACGATCAGAAGAGATCGTGACTAAAGTCATGGGTATCGTCGTGACCTTCGATAGCTCTCAAGACAGAAGGCTTTACCTAAACTAAAGGAGTCCAAAAAAGAGCCAGTTTGTAGCAAATAATCACAACGCTAGTAGCTCTGATTTGTCCCATTGAATTTATCCCCTTGAACAACTCTATGAAACTCAACTTAAAGACTATTTCCTTCGGCGTTTTAGCAGCGGCACTCCTGGCCGCTCCGGTCGCGCTAATGAAGGCTGCGGATGCAGATGACGGTGGCGATCGCCATGGCGCAAAGTTTGAGCAGCTCGACCTGAGCGAGGCGCAAACTTCTCAGATTGAAGCAATTCGCACTGAGACTCGCAGCCAAATTGAGACTGTGCTGACGCCCGAGCAGCGGACGGCTTTGGAAAACAGTGAGTCTGAGCGGGGTGGACTGCGCGGACTCGATCTCACAGACGAACAGCGCAGCCAAATCCGCACGCTCAAAGAAGGCTCCCGCGAGCAAATCAACGCTATTCTCACCGACGAGCAGCGCCAGACGCTAGCGGCTTCGCGTCGTGAAGGCAGAGGGCACGGCAGAGGTGGAAGAGGCGGCTACATTGAAAATCTCAACTTGAGCGATGAACAGTCAGCCCAAATTGAGGCGATTCGAGCAGAAGAGAAAAGTCAGCAGGCAGCGCTTCTAACGGCTGAGCAGCAGGCGACATTGGGCGATGGTGAATTGGGTCGTAGAGCTTGGCGATCGCTCGACTTGACTGACGAACAGCGCGAACAGATGCGAGCCATTCACGAGGCCTCTCACGAGCAAATCAATGCGGTGCTAACTGACGAACAGCGCCAGCAGCTGCCAGAGCGCGGTGGAAACCGAGGTGACTCCCAAGCCGCTCAATAGGCTTCCTTTATCTCGCTGGCAAAGATAGGCTTTTTTGAAAGACGGCTTTGCCAGCGCGTTCTCTGCTTTCAATCTGTTGTTTATTTACTCTTCATACTCACTTTAAGGTTCGCAGCAGTACCGACCCCCAGGGCTATGAGTTCACTTCACAGCTTTATTTTGATGATGCGTTGACTGATGAGGTCTATACTCAGGTTCCTTATAATACTAGAGGGCAGCGGGATATGCGGAATGAGCGCGATCGCATTTACCAAGACGGTGGCGAGCAGCTCACCCTTCAGCTCACCCCAGATGAAACAGGCTACACAGGCACCTTCAACATCGGGCTGCAAATCGCATAGCTGTGGTAAAGGCAACCCAACACCTACAGTGAATTCAAAAGCTTCAGCATGGCCTGCCGGTCGCCTTTATTCGCCATCACAAAAGCCTGCTTTGCGGTTTCAGCTTCGCCACCGTGCCAAAAAATCGCTTCTTCGACGGTGCGGGCGCGGCCATCGTGCAGGTATCCGGAATACGGCGGTGTAGGGTTCTATGGACCTTGGGCAGTCGTTGGGCTAGCAGGGCTTGCTCTGATCAGCTTGGTGATGAAGCAACGTTTTCAGCGCATCTAAATGTATTTCAGTACAAGAATCTATGCCAATAGGTTTGAATATGCGCATCCCCATCTTCAAAGCTTCAAGTTTGTCATGATTTATTCTGGCTGGTATCGTAGTCAGGCAATTTATAGATAAGACTACGATGGTGCGGCTTTACTACCGAGGCATGGCAGAGAAAAACGGCAAGCCGAAACTAGGGCGTAGCGCTCGTCTTTTAGGCGTTAGACCCGGAGTTGATGTCGATGTATTGCTGATGTCGTAGGGATGGATAAATGACCTAGGCTATTTACGCCCTGAATCCGAGCAAGATGATGTAGGCGTAAAGCTAGAGACCGTCGTTAGAAATACGAAAGGAATGTCCACATCGCTATCTATTGAAGGACTACCCTCCTTTCGAAAGCCTGTGGCTTTTGGGGGCACAGGCAAAGATGCTCTATGGCAGATCGCAAGTGAGCATATCAGCGGAGATTTAGAGGCCGTTCAGGACAGTGCTACTCACGTTAGCATTATGCCAAAAGTTACAATGCTTTTAGAGCGGTATGAAAAAGCCCTGGCAAACACTCAGAACTATTGGAATAAGGTAGAAAAAGATGGCATGGGTATTTAGTCTATCGGTAGAGTGCGGTTCAGAGCAGGAGGCCGCAGAAGAATTCTCCCATCACTTTGAAGGCGTTTCCTGGGTGCTTTCAAATAGTGTTTGCGCCCAATGTTGTACAACAATCTTTCAAGACATTGATGAAAATTGGTGGTGTCGAGTGTGTCCTAGTAACGTGAGCGAGATCAGCATTGAAGGGCCAGAATCAGCTTACTTAGTGACAGAACTCGGTATTTTTCTATATCAACATCTACGACTAGCACCTGTATTCCGCTTGCGAGGCAAGATACCTCAAGAAGAATTAAAATTCTTTCTGTTCTTTCGATTGATGAGAAAAACTGCAAAACGGTTTCTGAAAATTAAATCTATAGCTGAAGCACACGGACTGCGAGAAGTCAGAAAATGGAATGTTTCACAAATACTGAACGCGGCATCCGATATGGTTGTTCGCCTACCTAAAGGTTGGGAGATCACAGAAATCGGCACTTGTTTTCTTTTAGAGCAAGGATTGACATCTGTGTCTCCAGCCAGACAATATCAAAACGACTTAAGAAAAATTGCTGCGGTCGTCACTTCAGGTGATACGAAAGCTTTCCTTGAGGAATGTATTCTTGCTTTAGAAACAGGCTTACTCAGATCAGCAACAATTCTATCGTGGGTCGGAGCGATCTCTATCCTGTACGATGAAGTTCTTTTAAATCATTTGAGTAACTTCAACGCTGAACTAAAAAAGAGATATCCTAAGAAAAAACAGATAAAGTCGACAGATGATTTAGCAACACTTAAGGAGTATGAATTTCTGCAAATAATTCAAGCCGTTTCTATCATCGGGAAAAATGTGAAGCAAGAGCTGGAGCAATGTTTGCAACTTAGAAATGCTTGTGCTCACCCCAATTCTCTAAATGTAGGAGAAAGGAAAATCTCATCTCATCTAGAAATTCTAATCTTAAATGTGTATCAAAAATTCGTCCTTTAGTCCTTGAGCAACTGCTTTGAAAAAAAGTTAGAAGCAGAACCTTAACAATGCATCTTTATCTCTGAGCCAAACAGGGTAGCTGTCAGCGCTGTTGGAATAACCACTTGGGCCTTGAGCGCAGATCAGCTTCTTTACATAGGTTAAGAAGCTCTAGCTGCTCAGACTCCGTCAGCGCTTCAGATGAGTGGAGAGCGTTTGGAGTTAGTGCTGCAAAGTACCCAAGATGGCATTTGGGACTGGGATGTAAAACCGGAATGGCTCAACTGTCGCAGATAAGAATGACTGAAGAGCGAGGTGCGACCTGATAAAAGGACTGTTCAACGGTAGGCGCAGCTTCAATCGGGTAAAAGTCTTCGGGTGAGGCCACGGCGGTGTTTATGATGCGCTTCCAGTGCTGGCCGCGATCGAGGGGGGGAAGTCCGAAAGTCAGTGGCTTCCAGTAGGCGTTGAAGATAATATGTAGCTGTTCGTGGTATTGGCCGTAGCGCAGCGTGAAGGCAATGCTGTGAGAGTCTTCGCTCCAGTCGGGCTGGCCGAGCTGGACGCCGTGCCAGGAGATAGCGGGTTCTATAATGGACTGGTGGGTAACGATAAGCGGATGATCGTGAGAGAATACATGCAGATTTTGGCTTAGAGAAATGAGCTGTCGGACAAAGCGCAGAAAGTCTTTTTGCTCAGCTAGAGCGTTCCAGTCGAACCAGCTAATCTCGTTGTTTTGAACGTAGGCGTTGTTGTTTCCCTGTTGCGATCGCAATACCTCATCGCCCATTAGCAGCATCGGCGTTCCCTGCGAAACTGCCCACAGCGTCAGCGCGTTTTTGGCCTGCTTTAGCCGCAGCGCCCGCACTTCCGGGTCATCAGTTGGGCCTTCTACGCCGCAGTTCCAGCTATAGTTCTCACCAGCGCCGTCGCGATTGTTTTCGCCATTGGCCTCATTGTGCTTTTGATTGTAGCTGAACAGGTCGTACAGCGTAAAACCGTCGTGACAGGTGAGAAAGTGAATGCTGTAGTTTGGCCCCCGGTTTAGGTGCGGGTATAGATCGGGGCTGCCGATAAGTCTATGAGCAAGTGATTTAACGCTGTTGCGATCGCTCCGAAGAAACTGTCGCATTTCGTCTCGGTAAGGGCCATTCCATTCCGAGAAGCGATCGCCTGCAAAATTACCCACCTGATACAGCCCCGCCGCGTCCCAGGCTTCAGCAATAATCTTGATGCGTGCTAGCACCGGGTCGGTGTTGATCATCCATAAAATAGGAGATTCTTCGGACGGTTCGCCTTTTGTGTCGCGAGAGAGTACCGAGGCCAGATCAAAGCGGAAGCCATCAACGTGCATTTCTGACACCCAGTAGCGCAGACAGTCAAAGATTAGATAGCCGCTAATCGCAGAAGTTCTAATCGTATTGCCGCAGCCGCTGTAGTTTTTATAAAGAGCCTTGTCTTCATCCAAGATGTAGTAATCGTTGTTGGCGAGTCCTTTGAGCGAAAGCGTTGGCCCTTTGTGGTCGCCCTCGGCGGTATGGTTAAAAACCACGTCTAAAATGACTTCAATACCCGCCTTGTGCAGCGCCTTTACCATGTCTCTAAATTCATCGACTGGCCCCAAACTGTCCGAGCGCGAACTGTAGGCTTGATGTGGCGCAAAAAACGCAATCGGGCTGTAGCCCCAGTAGTTGATTGAGTCGCCGGGCGCGTCGCCTGGGTCGAACTGCTGAACGGGCATCAGCTCTACGGCGGTAATTCCGAGAGACTTCAGGTATGGAATCTTTTCGATCAGCCCTGCGTAGGTGCCTCGTTTTTCTATCGGTAGGCCGGAGCTGGAGTGCTGAGTAAATCCGCCCACATGCAGCTCGTAAATTACCGTTTTAGAGTAGGGGATTTTGGGGGGAGACTCGTCTTCCCAGTCGTAGCGCTGCATATCGATAGCGACCCCTCTGAGCGCCTGGGCGCAGTTATCAGACGCATCGATGGCGGCGACGCGATCATAGGTTTGCCAGCCGACGACGGTGCGAGCATAGGGGTCTAATAGCACTTTGTTGCGGTTGAAGCGCAGGCCGCTACTAGGATCGAAAGGGCCATCTACTCTGTAGGCATATTCCTGCCCGGTGCGCAGACCGGCAACGAAAATGTGCCAGTAGTGGGCAGTGCGGTTTTCAACTGGATCTAGGGAGATGGTTGCCTGCGATTGAGAAGATTGTGACGGGTCGAATAGGAGCAGTTCAACGGCGATCGCACTCGGTGCATAGAGGCAAAAGTTAATGCCGCCTTCTCGCACGGTTGCCCCTAGCGGAAAGCTGTCGCCGACTCGAATAGCGTCAGCTACGAACATATCTTCTACTCCACCCATCGAGACTTTGGGCGATCGCGCAGTGCAGGTAGCATGACTCGCAGCACCTGGGAAAAACCTCGCGCCTGTAGTTGACATCGCTGCACCTCTTTCGTCATATCAGCTGTCACCTTGATGGTAATCGGACATGTTGAGGACTCTATGAGTGCTGCGAGCTTTCTTGCTCAGCAACATATCGCTTGACTTGCACCACGCTGTCGGGGTTCAGCGACATCGAATCGATACCGGCTTCTACCAAAAACTGAGCAAACTCAGGGTAGTCGCTAGGGCCTTGACCGCAGATTCCTACTTTGCGCCCTGCGGCATGAGCCTGCTTGATTACGTGCCTGATGGCTATCTTCACTGCCTCATCCTGCTCGTCGAACAGATCGGCTAGCGCCGCCGAATCACGGTCTACCCCAAGAATTAGCTGAGTCAGATCGTTGCTGCCAATCGAAAAGCCGTCAAAGCGCTCGGCGAACTTGTCAGCCAGAAATACGTTAGAGGGAATCTCGCACATTACGTAGATTTGCAGGCCATCTTTGCCTCGTTCTAATCCGTTCTCTGCGAGAATCTTCAGCACCTTATCAGCTTCTTCTAATCGGCGACAGAACGGCACCATAATGACAACATTGTCAAAGCCCATTTCTTCTCGCACTTTTTTCAGCGCCTGGCACTCCAACAGAAATCCAGCTCGATAGCGATCGCTGTAATATCGTGCCGCTCCTCTAAACCCCAGCATCGGGTTAGACTCTTCCGGCTCAAAGTCTTTGCCACCAATCAAATCAGCATACTCATTTGTTTTAAAGTCGCTCAGCCGCACGATTACCGGATGCGGATACTGAGAGGCCGCAATCTTGCCAATGCCCTGAGACAAGTTCTCTACAAAGTAGTCGCGCTTGTCGTCAAAGCCTTTAGTCATATCGCGAATCGTCTGCCAAGCTTTGCGATCTTTCAAGCTGTCGTAGTGAATTAACGCCATTGGGTGAATTTTTATCAGGTTGTTGATAATAAATTCCATTCGCGCTAGCCCAATTCCTTTGGCCGGAAGCTGCCACCAGTCGAACGCTGCTCCTGGGCTGGCAATGTTCAGCATGATCTGAGTGCGCGTTTCGGGCATATCGCTCAAGTCAACGTCGGCCACTTCAAAGTCAAGCAGTCCCTCGTAAATGTAGCCCTGATCTCCCTCCGCACAAGAAAGGGTGACTTCCTGTCCGTCTTGTAAAACGCGACTGCCATCCCCTGTGCCAATCACGGCGGGAATGCCTAGCTCCCGGCTGACAATCGCTGCGTGGCAGGTGCGTCCGCCGTAGTCGGTGACGATCCCGGCCACTTTTTTCATCACGGGCACCCAGTCAGGGTCAGTCATTTCGGTGACCAGAATGCTGCCTTCTTCCACCTGGTCAATATCTTTGGCGCTGAGGACTCGGCAGACTTTTCCTGATGCGATCGCACCGCCAATACTCAGCCCAGTAGAAAGTACAGTCCCACTCTCTTTTAATTTATAAGTTTTCAACAGCTTGCCCGAAGCTTGAGACTGCACCGTCTCGGGCCTTGCCTGCACAATAAACAGCTCGCCCGTATCGCCATCTTTTGCCCATTCCATATCCATCGGGCAGCCATAGTGCTCCTCAATCAGCACCGCCCAGCGAGCCAGACCCAGGATCTCATCGTCACTGAGTACGAATGCGTCACGCTCCTTACCGCTAGCGTTCACCGTTGTCACCGTGGTTTTAATACCTTCGGTGGCGTAGATCATTTTTTTCGCTTTTGTGCCCTTTTTCTTTTCGATAATGGGGCGCAGCGCTGCGTTCTTCAGCAGCGGCTTAAAGATAGTGAACTGGTCAGGCGTCACGCTGCCCTGAACGACAGTTTCACCTAGTCCCCAAGCGCCCGTTAGTAAAACGGCATCTGGAAATCCGGTTTCTGTATCAATAGAGAACATCACCCCGGCGCAGGCTTTGTCAGAGCGCACCATTTTTTGAACGCCAATCGAGAGCGCTACACCTAGATGGTCAAAGTCTTTTTCCTGACGATAGCTAATAGCCCGATTGGTAAACAGCGAAGCAAAGCACTTATGGCAAGCCTCTAGCAGCTCTATCTCGCCGCTGATGTTCAAAAAGGTTTCCTGCTGACCGGCGAAGCTAGCATCCGGCAGGTCTTCTGCGGTGGCACTACTGCGCACCGCTACGTCTGTTTCATCAGAGCCGTGGCGCTGGCTAAGTTCTCGATAAGCCCGTTTGATAGCGCTAGTTAGCTCTGGTGGAAACGGCGCTCTCCTAATCAGTCTGCGAATAGCCTTGCCAGTCACTTCAAGAGACTGTGTACCCCGCTCCCAGTCGGCTAGCTGAGCCTGAATTTGAGGCGTTAGCAGATTGGCTTCGACAAACTCTCTATAGGCATCAGCGGTAATAGCAAAGCCGCCCGGCACTCGAATGCCCGCCTGAGTTAGCTGACTTATGAGTTCGCCTAGCGACGCATTTTTACCACCCACCCGCGCTACGTCCTGATTAGTAACTGATTCTAGCCAGGCAATGCGTTCAGGGCCTGGCTTCGCAGGAGAACCATAGAGTGCCGCTGTAGAGGAATCGGGTGGGAGATCCGTAGGAGAATTGATACTTTTCATTTGAAGCTGTCCTTCTTTGCTGTATTCAACTGTTACAGGCGGTTTTGCGACTGACGCGGATATTCAAGTAGAACACAGCGGGCGACGTGCCGACGGAAAGCGGCTGATGTTGCGTTGCAGCTAGGGGTGCGTCAGGGCGATCGCATTCGATTACTCGCGACCAAACGCGATGCGCAGCAGGCTATTCAAGCTTTACAAGAAGCGATAGAGCTAGGTTTAGATGAGGAAGAGACTGAAGCAATAGCTGAAGCCCAGCTTCCAAATGATCACGACGCCCATCGGGAAGCTGTTTAAGTGCCTTTTGGCATTTTCGATGTGGTGAACGCCTAGCTATGGATCTACTTCGGGCACTCAGCTGCAACGAATGACTTTATCGTCGACTGCTTGGCCGCTTGGTGGCAAGCTCATCTTGAGCGGTGTTGGGCAGCGTTAGAGAACTCTTGGAACGGAGCGATACTCAACACTATTGAGGATGCACTGCAATGGGCAGCCAAGATGACTTGGCATGGATTCGAGCCCTTAGTTCACCTCATCGAAGGCATCTATGCGAAGAAAGTAAAGGTGCCTAAAGATGAGCTAGAACCTTACGAACAACAATGGCTGCGTTCTGAACAACTGCTCAAGTGGGACATCACTATTGTTCCTACATAAGCGGTACTCTACTTATTTGCGACTGCCTTAGGAATGAAGATTTAATAAAAGCCGCTTTCGCGGACCGGTGTGTTTTGGCTTCGACTGCGCTCAGCCATCGTAAGTTGCCGTTACCGAACCCTGAGCGTAGTCGAAGGGTGGCCGGGTAGAGATCAGCAGGTTATTTAATCCTCGATCCTTAGCAAACTTGACGGGTTTTCCGGATATCGCCGTCCCTGCCGGATTTACAAAAGCAGGTCTTCCCGTTGGACTCTCTTTCTTTGCTCCGGCCTACAGTGAACCTGAGCTTTTGGCCGGAGCTTATGCCTTTGAGCAGGCCACACAGGTAAACCGCCCCCCGATAAATGCACCGCCGCTACCGGGTGGAAATTTTTGAATTTGAAGCGTCAGACGATCTCATCTGATATCCACATACTGTCAAAGCTATAGATGGCGAGCAGTGCTGCATCTGCATTTAATGGTCCATGCAGGTGCAGCAGCGTTGGGATTTACCCTATTTGAGAATTTGCTACTAGAACGGAGCTGTGACGAACCTGTCTGCTGTCAGCGTGGTAGTGTCCACGCCTGTCAAGATAGCCAGCGTCTGCTCACCTAGTGAAATAGTTTCACCCCCGAAGGAGAGCGAGCCTAGCGTCAGACCATCAGCTAAACCGATGAAGTCACGATCGATCTCGAAGTCCACAATAGTATCAGTACCTTCGCCATCAGCTAGCACGAAAGTATCCGCGCCTTGTCCACCGGAGAAGTCGTCCCCTGTGAGCCTGTCGTTACCTCTGCCGCCTCGAATGATGTCGTCGCCATCGTCACCCCAGATCTGGTCGTCGTCATCGCCGCCAAAGAGGATGTCGTTGCCGCCTTTGCCGCCAATGCGATCGCGCCCAGCCCCACCATAGATTATGTCATCATTACCAATGCCAACCTGCGAACTTCTCAGGTTCAGATCACCGCGCAACACATCATCGCCACCCAGACCACGAATAATATCCTTGCCCAAGCCGCCTGCAATCAAATCGTTAGCATCGACTAGTACCGAAGCTGAGCTATCCGCTACGGCTACAGCGCCACTTGTATTAGATCCACTGACAGAAACAAGGTTAATCGTCTCCACCTGTTCGCCGAGCAAGGTATCATCACCAGCCGTTCCTACTGTCGTCGCCTCTGATGCAAACAGCGGAACATCATAGGTGCCGACTACCGATTCCCCTGGTGCTAGCACCGTTCCAATCAACGAATTAAGTACAGAAGTAGCCGCACTGTCGCTGATGCTATCTACCGTAACATCTACCTCACCTGCATTAGTAATTTCAATTTGAAAGGTAGCAGCGTCTCCAGTCAGGCTCTCTTGACTGCTGAAAATGCCATCGCCATCGGCATCCACCAGCTTCTCGACGCTAATGACTGGATCAGTAGTAATAACATCAGGATTGACAGTGATCTTTACTTCGGCTGTATCAGTCAGTTCACCATCGCTGACTGTATATTCAAAGGTATCGCTACCGTCGAAGTCTGCATTAGGCGTATAGGTAAATGAACCGTCGGACTCTAAAGCAAGTACGCCATTGCTCACATCCGTTAATAATGTCGCAGAGAGCGTATCGCCATTAATGTCGTTGTCGTTGTCGAGCACATTACCGCTAACAGCAACATTCTCATTAGTATTGAACAGATCGTCTACCGCGTCAGGAGCCTGATTTGTGCCATCGATAGGCAGTACAGAGAGCTGTACGGTATCTGTATCTGAATCTGTATCGTCATCGGTAACAGAAGCAGAAACAGTCACTAGACCATCTTCAGCATATAGATGATCAACGCTGAAGCTAACTTCGCCTGTCGTTGCATCGACCGCAGTCACAGTGAACTCGCTGCCGTCACTAGTAGAAGAGATAGAATCGCCTACGCTCAAGTCGCCGATAGCAGACAAAGCAAAGTCAGCGCTAGTACCATCACCCCAATCAATAGTTGTTGTGTATGTATCCAACATCCCTGGATCGGTGAACATTCCAGTCAACGTCAGCGTACTGTTCTCGTCAATGCTGTCTGGCTGGTCAAGTTCAACACCTGGTGCGACATTGTTGATTCTAATAGTAGTAGAGTCAGAATCTTGATTAACGTTCGAGCCTGCACCTGTGAATAGATCTAGCAAGTCTTGAATATCGTCAAACTGCTCGGCATCAGGGTCTAAAAGCTGTAGCTGAGTTAGAGAAGATCCTGGTCCAACTCCGAATGCTCTAAGATTCTGACCAAGTGCGTCTGTGATGGTCTCACTTTCTAGAACACCACCAGAGCCAAACCCATCCGATAAGAAAATAACACTGCCACTGCCGGGAGCAGTTCCAGCATTTCCGATAGCCGTGATTGCCTGCTGCAAACCAGCACCAAAGTTAGTGCCGCCACCACTAAAGAGCGAATCTAAAGCCTGATCTACATCTAGGACGCCATTGTTGTCTGCGTCTGCATTCGGCGTTGTGAACGTCTGTACACCGTCAGCAACAGGGTCCAAATCCAGCAGCACTCCAGAGCTGCTATAAGCTGAGATTGAGACCTTAGAAATATCTCCTAGTCCCCGATCAATCAGGTTCTGATTCAGCGCCTTAAACGCGGCAACTTCAGCCTCTAGAATGCTGTCTGAGAAACCGTCACCATCTACGTCAATCAAAGAACTGCTAAAAGTGCTACCAGACCTATCGATAACAAAAACGGCATCTGTTCCTGATAAAATCTGTTCTGTCGCAGTAGCATCGACAGTGTAGGTGTCAAAAGGGGTATTAGAAGGGTCATCGTCGAAGTACAGATTCGGAATGTCAAACTCAATGATGCCATCATTAGCTACTTGATCAGCCCCTGTGCCGTCGTCACTTACGGTGAATAGCTGTGCTGGTGCTGGTGTGGAAAGATCGCCAAAGTCGATTGAAAGGCTAACATCACTACCGGGAACGCCTAGCCCAACAATACTACCTGTGATAGAGGCAATACCGTTCTCGTCAATGGCTGAAAGGGAATCTAGCAACAATTCAAAAGTATCCATAATTATCTCTTAAAAAATAGTTGTTCTGAATCTAATCGCTTACGTACGTTTTTCTGAGTTTGATCGCTTATACACGTTCAGCAGCTAAATAGAATGTCGCATCCGGCGTTTTGCGTTGCTAAACCCCGAAGTTACGTCCATATAGAACACATGTAGAAGAACATACATAAGAGAGAATGGTGATGCTCTGACACAGATCGATTGGAACAGTACGAGATAGCCTCAGGCTGTTCAAACCTCTGAGAACACTGGAATATATCGGCAAGCACCCATAAAAATGGGTGTCAAACCAGTACAGACGATTTCAATCTGCTGCGTTGATTTCTCGGCTGCCAAAAACTCGCTCACGCAATCTGCGTGAGCCTATCAATTCAGTGAAAAAACATGATAATTTTTGTAATTAGCGCAAGAAAATATAGAGGAAAAACTCCCAATAGACGCAGCTTGCCTATCAGAAAACACACTTTTCAAGACACACTCTAAAGCGTGTTGATTATAAATATTTGAAAGAACTCGTCGAACGCGCCTGTTGACCTATCTTCCGTGTTGAATAAGCTATCTCGTACCAGCACCCGTCTTGATTGTCGAGTCATAGCGAAGGTGTTGCCCTCACCGACACGTTGTTTATATCATCGCAGCGAGTCAGATGTCAGTATATCTACGGTCTACGCCTATGAAATTTTGATAAAGCGCAGCGAGTACGAACGCTAGCTTTCGGCCTTTGCTATCTCGGAGACCTTTCTCAGACCGGATCGCAGTAGCTTCATCAAAAATTTAAACAAGACATTCAAGCCTATCGTCCGTTTCATGAAGTGTTGTATTGAGAGGGCTCGCTATAAAAAAGTTATGTGACAACAGCAATCTGCGATCGCCAAAAATCTGTTGTTCTATAGAATTCTGTGAACGCATTGACGAACCGCCAGTTGAGTCGTTCAACACGGTTTCAATCGCTTTTCTAATAGTGTGAGCATTGGGCGCTTTAGTTGAGTGCTTCTATCTTCTGTGCATTCTCCGGTAGCGCTGTGCCGCAGCGACGACAGTACTGAGCATCTTCTTCATGTCCAAGTAGTCCGCAGCTGGTGCAGGTAACGCGCAGCGAGTTTCGCACTTTGGTGAACTGTTGAATGAAGTTGCCGACCTGGGTGGGAATCAGGGCAATGCCGGTCATGATCATCATGATGGTCAATCCACGCCCTAGCTCTGATGTGGGGGTGATATCGCCAAAGCCGACGGTGGTCATGGTGACTACGGCAAAGTACACCGCGTCTAAAAAGGTGGCAAAGCTGTCGCCATTCGCCTCGTGCTCTGCTTGGTAAATTGCGCCTGAGTAGATAAAGATGATCGAGAATAGGGTAAATAGGATGCGGCCAAAAATTAGTCCTTCGTAGCCGCTGAGCCGGTTGAACCAAGTCTTTTGTTCAAAGAATCGAACTAGCCGCAGAATGCGTAGCGATCGCACCAACCGCAAAAAACGAATATCTAGCGCTCCTAGCAAAAACGGCAAAATAGCGAGCAAATCAATCAGGCCATATAGACTAAACAAAAAGCGGATGGGCCTTTCGGCAGACCAGAATCGCACCAGATATTCGACGGTAAACAGCGTCAGAATGATCTGGTCGGCAATATTGACGCCAAGCTGCATAGCCTCTGGCAGAGGATAGGTTTCGATCGCAAAGAGGGCAGAAGATATCAAGATTAGAAGTGCGATCGCGCCATTCACCACCAGACTAGCTGTCGATCCTTTCCCCTCAATGACCTCTCTGACCTGCTCTCGTAAAGTCATGTAGCGAGCCTATCCGATTTTTTTTCGCAGGCGATAAAATTACTGAGTCTATCAATACCAGGAACTTGCGCGGCACCCGAGCAAATCACCCGAGCAAATCTATATGGCTTTTATCCAAACATCTGACACGCTAACTACTAAGTCTTTATCGCTATCAACCCCATCTGCCGAGTCTAAACCTACGGCTAGCAGCGGCTTGGATCATAGTGGTCTAGACAATAGCAACCCGATTTTGCCAGTCCAGCTCCCGCCGCTCCCTATTCAACGCCCGCTGCTAATGGTAGGCCACGGTACCCGCAATCCCAAAGGACGCCAGGACCTGGTTGATTTTGCCAATATCTACCACAGCTTAGATCCCTCTCGGCCTGTTATTCCCTGCTTTCTAGAACTGACCGAGCCCAGTATTCAAGCAGGCGTAGACCAGTGCATCGATCAAGGCTATACGGATATCTCGGTCCTGCCAATCTTGCTCTTCGCCGCTCGCCACAACAAGTTTGACGTTACCAATGAGCTAGACAAAGCCAGAGAACGTCACCCTGGTTTAACCTTCCACTACGGTCGTCACTTTGGCATCACCCCTGCCATCTTCGATTTGTGGAAAGCTCGCCTCGACCTGCTAGACACCCCTGAACACAATCCCAACGGCATTGCTCGCGAAGACACCACGCTCCTCTTCATTGGCCGGGGCTCTAGTGACCCCGATGCCAACGGCGATGTCTACAAACTCGCTCGCATGATCTGGGAAGGCAGCGGCTATCACACCGTCGAGACCTGCTTTATTGGAATTACGCACCCTAGACTAGAAGAAGGCTTCAGGCGATCGCACCTCTACACCCCCAAGCGCATCATCGTCCTCCCTTACTTCATGTTTACCGGCGTGCTGATGGAAAAAATTGGCGCGATCGCCTACCAGCAGCAAACCCTCACCCCCCACGTCGAGATCGTCACCCTCCCCGAAATGGGCATCCACCCACAGCTATTGCAAGTCTTGCGCGACAGAGAAATCGAAACCCAGCTCGGTCAAGTCGCCATGAACTGCGAGCTGTGCAAATTCCGCCTCGCCGCCAAAGGTGACACAAGCCACGGCCATCACGGCCACGGCCACCACAGCCACGATCATCACGGCCACGACCACCACAGCCACGGCGAATCCACTCCCGATCCCTACGCCCAGCCCGAAAAATACCACCAGCGCATCTGGCAAGTCCCGTAACCCCTATCCCCCATCCCCCATCCCCCATGACCTCCTTCAAAGTCGGCGATCGCATCCGCCTCCACACCCGCCCCCCCTACCTCAAAAGCGACGACAACATGCCCATGCTCCGTCCTCCCGATCTGGTTGAGATCGGCGAAGAAGGCACCATACTTAGTCGCAAACCCGGCGGCTATCTTGGCGTTCGCTTTGACCGGGGCAAGTTTCTAATCGACGCCCAATACATTGAGCCCATCGATTCCTCAACCGACTCCGAATCACCATAGACAAATAACTCAAACCACTTTTCAAAAAACTTACGATAGCGTTCAGTCCATGTGCTACATTTAGAACCCGTGCGGGGCGAACAAAAAACTGCTGCAAACACCACACAGCAGGTTCCCAGCCTCGAAAAACACGGGTCGCTAGCTCAGTGGTAGAGCATTCGGCTTTTAACCGACTGGTCCTGGGTTCGAATCCCAGGCGACCCATTTTTCTAAAAATTCAAAGAATCTCTTAGAAGAGATGCTCTGTGAGTATCGCAAACCGAAAATACCTACGACAAAGGGAAAATCACCGTTCATCACCCAGAACGCTGTGCCGCCTTTATCCACGCAGCGTTCTTGCGATCTATCGCTCGTCGTGCTCAGCCAAAACCGGCCCCACGGAGCAAAACAGATCGCCAGAGGTTTATGTTTTGACATACTATTAAATTGATAAGAACCTACACCTATCGCAACTTTAGGTAACACTTTAGAGAAGCAGGTGGGTTGACCATCTCGCAACAAAATTAGGAGGATATGGAATGGCGCTGGTACCAATGCGGCTGATGCTTGATCATGCAGCTGAAAACGGTTACGGAATTCCTGCATTCAACGTAAACAACTTAGAGCAGATCCTGGCAATTATGCAGGCTGCTGACGAAACAGATAGCCCAGTTATTTTGCAAGCTTCACGTGGCGCACGGCAGTACGCAGGCGAAAACTTCTTGCGTCATCTAGTCATGGCAGCGGTTGAGACCTATCCTCATATCCCTGTCGTCATGCACCAAGACCACGGCAACGGCCCTGCCACTTGCTACTCAGCAATTCGCAACGGCTTTACTAGCGTGATGATGGACGGCTCACTCGAAGAAGATGCTAAGACACCTGCAAGCTTCGAGTACAACGTCAACGTCACTCGCGAAGTGGTCAAGGTCGCTCACGCAATCGGTGCCAGTGTAGAAGGGGAGCTAGGCTGTCTAGGCTCACTCGAAACTGGACAAGGCGAAGCAGAAGACGGCCACGGCTTTGAAGGTAAGCTCGACAAGGATCAGCTATTGACTGACCCCGAAGAAGCTGCTCAATTTGTAGAGGCGACTCAAGTAGACGCCCTTGCAGTTGCAATTGGTACTAGCCACGGCGCGTACAAGTTCACTCGCAAGCCTACTGGCGAAATTCTCGCGATTGACAGGATTGCTGAAATTCACAAGCGCCTGCCAAACACTCACCTGGTGATGCACGGCTCTTCTTCTGTACCTCAGAAATGGCTAGAGATTATCAACGCCCACGGTGGCGCTATTCCTGAGACTTACGGCGTACCCGTCGAAGAGATTCAGAAAGGCATCAAGAACGGCGTTCGCAAAGTGAACATCGACACCGACAACCGCTTGGCAATTACTGCTGCCATTCGCGAAGCGGCTGACGCTGATCCAAAGAACTTCGATCCGCGTCACTTCCTCAAGCCTTCTATCAAGTACATGAAGCAGGTTTGTACCGATCGCTATGAAGCCTTTGGCACTGCTGGCAATGCTTCTAAGATCAAGCAGGTTGGCGTTGAAGTGTTTGCAGCTAAGTACGAAGCTGGTGAACTCGATGCAAAAGTCAAGACGGCTGCTGCTGTCTAACTGTTTACTGAGCTGTGAATTCAACTGAACCGGTTCAGTTGAATTCGCTGAGCCTCGATAGCTGACCCCCGAGAAGAGCGATCTTGTCGGGGGTCAACTGTTAAAAGGCTATTACGTAGCTAGAAGCTCTCGGTTACCAAAAGGCACTCATAAATTTTCTTGTCCTTCACTTCCTATTTTCTACTGTAGGCAATATGGAACTCTGCCACGTCTACTTCACAGGCACATAGTCGAACCCAGTACCCGATCGACTGCCTGGTACCACTTCTACTAGCTGCGAGGGCTGATTGCGATCGCCCGACGGTAAAAACTTCACCATCTCCGTCGCGCCATCCGCACTAAAATTAGGCTCCGCCAAGACAGTCGCAATCCCTTCTCTAGTCGGATTCTGGTCGATCGCCTTAATCAAAGCCGCCACCGCGTCATAGGCCATCACCGTCCGCCAGTTCACATCGCCACCCCACAGACGGCGCGACTCGCTCACAAACCGACTCTGCTCGTAGCTCAAAATATGCCAGGGCACAGCAACGACTAAACCTTCTGCATTCGCTCGCCCCACGTCCAAAATATTGAAGTTATACATGTCATCGCCACCGATCATCGGTAGCTCCTTCTGGTTGACCGAAATGATCTGTAGAGCAATATCATTGGTGTCAGCCGTTAGCGCGAGCACAATGACTTGAGCGCCTGCCTCTTTTGCCGATTGAAGCGCCCGTCCAGTGCTAAATCCTGGTGTACTAATATCAAAATCAGCTACGACACTGCCGCCGTTGCTTAGCAGTTCAGTCGTGAACTCCGTTTTTATAGACTGGCTGTAGGCACTGCTTTGATCAAAGAAAACAGCCGCTTGCTGTTTGCCAATATCATTGAGCATATAGCGAGCTAGCGTTGCAGCTGCCAAGCGATCGCTTGGCACCGTGCGAAAGATATACTCGCCTGCATTCGAGATACTCACTGCTGTACTGGTCGGCGAAATCATGGGCAGGCCGCCCGCTTCATATACCGCAGCAGCAGCCAAAGTCGCACCGCTAGAGTAGTGACCTACCACTGCCAAGACTGACTTATCTTCCACCAGGCTCGCAGCCACTTCAGCCGCAGTTTCTGGATCTCCTTGATCGTCTAGCAGCAGCACCTTCAAGGGAGTCGGACCACTGCCCTTATTGATTTCTGTTTGCGCCTGTGCGATCCCACGCATGATCTCTAGCGCAGCATCCCGCGCATCACTTGCAGGCACCACAACTGCGATCGCATGTGCCGAGGCATCGCCAATCTTGGCATTATTCAGATAGATCAAAGACTCTGGGTCATTTCGATCTGCTTGTAGCGCCGCTGAAAACTCGCTCTGCGCTGTCTGAAAATCCCGCCCGGCAAATGCATCTAGTCCCCTCTGCTTAGCCGCAGACATCGAACCGGGGAGGATTGATTGTCCAGATGACCCATCAGCGCCAGCAGTATCGGACGTGGCCCCCGGTGGTCGATCCTGACTGGGCCGATCACCGTTGGAAGTCACTGACCCAGGCTGACCCTGACCAGGCGTAGGTCCATCCTCATCAGAGAATTGATTCATTAGCCACCAGGCACCACCACCCAGCAGCGCCACCGTAAAAACTAGGGCAGCAAGTAGAGCCGGAAGTTCGTTCTTTTTAGCCATGTGACTATTCGCGCTATCTACTGAAGAAGGAGATTCGATTCCTCACATAATACGGGAAAGCAAGCTATAAATTAGTCGAAAGACAATCGCAATCACCACCATTGCCCCTCCTGCCATCAGCGCCACCACTGCAATCGGCACCCAGCCACCCCCGTCCAAAATAGAATGCAGCGGCCTGAAAAAAACAACAATCGCCAAGGTGAGACCTGCAATAATGATCAGGTCTGTACCTTCGATCATCCGTCGGAACTGAAATGCAATCAGCACTGCTAGCATTGCGATCCAAGCACCACCACCGATTAGCGTGGTGCCCAAGGTACTGAGACAGGCGATCGCCAGCAGCCCCCCTTCTACACCCGCAAACGCCGCATTTCCCAAGAAGCGAGGTAGAGACAGTGGCTGGGCGGGCGCACTAACAGGGCCCGAAGCTGATGGCGATCGCGGAACTGATCTAGCCGCCGGACTGGCCGCCGGACTGGCCGCCGGACTGGCCGCTGTGGACTGAGATTGGGGTGAAGAACTTGACACTACGGGTTGAGAAGGCGAACCAACAGCCGACACGCCCTGGCGGTTCACCGTCGATTGCCCACTTTTGACCAGCGCCTCCACTACCGCTGCCGCTGTTGGAAAGCGATCGCTAGGGTTTGGCTGTAGCATTCGGTTTAGTACCTGCGCTAGCCCCGTAGATACCTGAGCGTGCGACTGCCAGTTCCACCGATTCGACGCACTATCGCGCAGCTGATTCGACTCCTTGTTAGTTAGTAGCACTACACAGGTAGCCGCCAGCGCATACAGGTCAGATGTCTGATCGACCGCGCCATTCATAATCTGCTCCGGCGGCGCGAACTCAGGCGAGCAAATCGTTGTCGGTCCCCGCTGTCCTACCGTCGGCGCAGTCACTTCCTTTACCGCACCAAAATCTAACAGAGACAGCTTGCCGTCGCTACCTCGAATAATGTTGGAGGGTTTAACATCGCGGTGAATCGCCCCATTATTATGGACAAAGTCCAGCACATCCAGCATTGCCGTCAACACTTGCCTGATATCGGGTTCAGAAAACTTACCCTGGCGGTCGAGCAGCTTCTCTAGATCCTCACCCTCGACATATTCTTGAACGAGGTAGAATAGCTCCTCTGACTGGTTGTTCAGCGGATTTTTGACCAGCAGTGGGAAATAGGCATACAGGTTTGGAATCTTGGAATGCTGCAAACCTAGACGCTCTAGCACGATCGCTTCTTGGTTGAACAGTCTCTGCGCGGTCGCGAGCTGTGATGGCGTCAATGTAACAGGCGGCTGAAACAGCTTCACCACACAAGGCCGTTGCGTTGGCGAATCAAAATCGCGTGCCAAAAAAGCAGTGCCAAATCCACCCTTTCCTAGCAGACTCACTGGCAAGTAGCGACCGCGCAAAATCAGCTCCATACGGCAGGCACTGCAATACTTTTGAGCTAGGGGATGCGGTAGATTGGGATTGTCAAGATCAGAGAAATGATTGATCGGAGACGGACATTTGGGGCGAGTGCAGTGCAGTTGCATAAGGGAAGTTACAAGAAACTCCAGGCCACTAGCGACCGGCCTCAGCATCGACTGCGGCTTTGGCCTTATCAGGCACTGTAGCAGATGTCTCTGAAGAAGACTCTACGGATTTTTCGTCTGGGCTAGTCTTACCGTTGACTTTGCCATTGGATTTGAGGTTGGCCTTCTTAAACTCCAGCGCTCGGTTGGTAAACTGCGGCAAAATTTCTTTGGTAAAGGCCTCGGCTGCTTTTGACCGATAGCGATTGGGGTTAAAGATGACAGAGAGCGTGCGCTTGATCTCGACAGATTCAATCCTCGCTCGGTGGATTACGCCCATCTGCAGCTCTTTCTCGATAGCAGAAGTTGAGACAAAGGCAACGCCTAGCCCAGACTGCACAGCATTTTTAATGGCTTCTATCGTGTTTAGCTCCATTTCTATGCGCAGCCGGCGGGTTTCGATACCGCTGCGGGTCAGCACCTGATCGATCACTTTACGAATAGTGGATTGAGAATCCAGCGTGATGAACTTCAGCTTGTAAAGGTCGTTGCGGGCGATCATTTCATTGGTTGCCAAGGGGTGAAAAACCGGCATAATTAGCGCCAGTTCATCTTCTGCATAGGAGGCAATCTCTAAAGAGTCCTGTAGCTCCGGGGGCACTTCGCCGCCGATGATGGCCAGATCGATCTGACCGTTGGCGACACTCCACGAGGTGCGGCGGGTAGAATGCACGTGTAGCTGAACGGCAACTTCTGGGTATCGCTGGCGAAACTGGCCAATCATACGGGGCAACAGATAGGTGCCCGTAGTCTGGCTAGCGCCGATGATCAGGGTTCCGCCCTGCAAGTTCTGTAAGTCTTCGATGGCGCGGCAGGTTTCTTGGCACAGGCTGAGGATGCGATCGCCATATTCCAACAGCAAATGTCCCGCTTCGGTCAGCTGCGCTCTTCTTCCACCGCGATCGAACAGCGGCACGTCTAGCTGCCGCTCCAGGTTTTGCACCTGCAAGCTAACGGCAGGCTGAGAGACATACAGGCTGTCAGCGGCACGCTTGAAGCTACCCTCAGCGGCGATCGCTTTCAAGATACGAAGCTGGTCAAGAGTGAAGGGAAGATCAGACATGGGTGGCGTAACCTGACGACTCAGGAGTCCAGTGAAGGGAAAAACGCAGCTACAGCTAAAACCAAAAACTATCGCGGTGACTCTCTGAATTTACCAGGTATTGGGGTGATTACCGCAGATTGGCTGTTCGGCTAGAGCCATCCTTATCAAAATTGGGGATCGCAAACGACAAACCTTACAGAAAATGCGCATAGCGAACGGCAAGAGTCCGAAGCGATCCTCTATGCTTTAGAGATACTGGCCGCGAAGCGTTCTACCAGGATGACACCCCAGAATGGCACCGTAGATTTATGAAGCTCAACTCTAGGCAGCAAAATATTCTTCGTGCTACGGTGCGTCACTATGTCAATACGGCAGAGCCAGTGGGTTCCAAGTCTTTGGCCAAGGGGTATGACCTACAGGTAAGCTCGGCGACTATCCGCAATGTGATGAGCGCATTAGAAGGATCAGGATTGCTATATCAGCCGCATACGTCCGCAGGTCGAATTCCTTCTGACTCTGGCTATCGCATGTATGTCGATAAGCTGATGATGCTATCAGAGCCGCTGACCCGTCAGATGGAAACGGCGCTCAGCAGCAAATTGGATTGGAGCCAGCTAGATTGGGATAGCCAGGCCATGGAGGTGCTGCTAAAAGAGTCGGCCCAAGTGCTCTCGCGATTGAGCGGTCATATCGCTTTGGTGACCTTGCCGCATATGGATGCGTCTGTAATCAAGCAGCTAAAGCTGGTGCCCGTTAGCGACAGCCATATCCTTTTAATCGTTATCGATATTTACAACAATCATTCGTGCTTGCTCCCCATCGCTGGCAAGCACGAAGATATTGACGCAGAGCTACAGGTGCTTTCTAACTTTTTGACAGAGCAGTTGAGAGGGCGATCGCTGCATGATGCGGATCTGGACTGGTCCAATTTGGGCCAGGTGTTTCAGGGATATGCGACGATATTGCAGCGGGCGATCGCAGATCTCTCTAGAAAATCACGCACGCTGCCAACCACTCAGATTTTGATCAGTGGCGTCGCCGAGGCGCTAGACCAGCCAGAATTTGCCGAGCGTGAGCAGATTCGCAGCATCGTCCAGCTGCTAGAAGACGGTCGAGACCAGCTGTGGCCTTTGATTAGCGATCCCATGCTGCTCGGAACAAAACTAGGCGCAAAGCCAGGAGACTCGCTATCAGCCCAGCAGGGCATCAGAATTTGGATTGGCGCTGAAAATCCGTTAGAGCCAATGCGTTCTTGTGCGCTAGTAGCGACCCAGTATGGCCGGGCACCGGGGCCAACAGGCAGCTTGGGCGTGTTGGGACCCACTAGAATGCTGTATGAGAACGCGGTGGCGGCGGTGGGTGCCGCCGCGAATTATTTAACGGATGCAGTGTCAGCAGCTTTTGCAGGCAGCGTAGAGGCATAACCAGAGGCATAAGCAGAAGGCATAGCCTACATGAACAGGTTCGACTTTAAGAAGTCTCGCACCGGGCCTCAAAATCGCCTAAATCTCAAAATCGCTTGAGGTTTGTTTGGGCTTTGCTAGTAATTTGGCCGCTAGAACGCCGCCGATAAAGCCAAATAGATGACCTTCCCAGGAGACACCGGGTTGAGTCGGCAACACGCCCCAGATAATGCCGCCGTACAGAAACGTAACCAAAAGAGAAAAGGCGATCGCCGTAGCGCTCCGCTCAAAGTAGCCGCGCAGCAGTAAGAAGCCAAAGTAGCCAAAAATAACGCCGCTCGCACCGATGTGAACCGAACCAGGCGCAGCGATTAGCCAGGTACCCAGACCGCTGACTAGCGCTGAAATAATGCTCACCCAGAAAAAATCTTCGGTGTTTCGCAGCATAATCAGCCAGCCCAAGCTTACCAGCGGCAGCGTATTGGCCAATAGATGAGCAAAGTTGCCATGCAGAAAAGGAGCAAAGAAAATGCCAGAGAGGCCGGGGAGCGATCGCGGACGAATCCCAAAATTATTCAGCGCCCCGCGAAAGACCAGCTGATCGACAATCTCTATCGCCCATAGCAAGACGACAACGCTTAACAAAATTCTGATCTGTCGCCGAAACTTACCAACCATAGAAAGCCAACAAAAACACTAATGAAATGTTAGCAACTACAGCAGCCCAGTTACAGTAAGCCGATCAGATGCAGCGGTCCCTGTCCGGTGATAATTTCCGCCAGCAGCGCTAAGAATCCCAGCATCGCTAGTCGCCCGTTCCACACCTCGGCCACTGGCGTCATCCCCCAGGCAGACTTATCTTGTGGATAAATTCGCACCTTCTTCTGCGGCTTCGCCAAATCAGAAAAATGCACCGGCTTGCCAGCCAAAGCCTCCTCAACCATATCCGCTAGATCAGCAATAAAGCGAGGATACGTATCTAGCGCAGGCACCCGATGAAAGCCCTCGATGCCCTGCTCCTCGGCTATTTCGCGATACTCAATATCAATTTCCTGTAGCGTCTCGATATGCTCAGAGACAAAGCTAATCGGGACGACGACCAAATCTTTGATGCCCCTGTGGGCCAGGTCTTCAATGGCGTCTTCAGTATAAGGCTGTAGCCATTCGATCGGACCTACCCGGCTTTGGTACGCCAGCGTGTGATTGTTAGGCCGACCCAGAGCCTGCATGATCAAATCAGTACAGTGCTCAATTTCTTTTTGATATGGATCGCCAAACTCTTCTACATAGCTCACTGGTACCCCGTGGGCGCTGAAGAAAATATGGGCCTCGTCGGGATTGGGTAGTTTGTCTAGCTCTGTGCGAATTAGATCGGCCATCGCATTCACGTAGCCAGGCCGAGCGTACCAAGACTCAATTAGGGTGTAGTCAATTGGGGTAAGCAACGGATCTTCTTGCCAAAGCTGCTCTAATAGACGAAAGCTGGAACCGCTGGTACTGATGGAATACTGTGGGTAGAGGGGTAAGACAACGAGCTGTTCGATCCCGTCTTTTTTGATGCGCGCGATCGCCTCTTCGGTAAACGGATGCCAGTAGCGCATCCCCACATACACTTCAGCATCCTTTCCCTTTTCTTTTAGCGCCTCTTTCAGCGCCGATCCTTGCTCTTCAGTAATCCGCCGCAGCGGAGAACCCCCGCCAATCTGCTGATAGTTTTCCTGCGAGGTCTGGGCTCGCCGACTGGAAATAAACCAGGCCAGGGGCTTCTGTAAAATGGGAAAAGGAATCCGAATAATCTCAGGGTCTGAAAACAGGTTAAACAGAAAGGGCCGCACGTCCTCCGGCTTCTCTGGTCCACCCAAATTCAGTAGCAAAACTCCCACACGGCTCATAGTGAATCGCGTACCCTGACGCTTAATGTTTTAATGATCTTTGCCTATCGTAACAACTAACGTTATGCCTGAAACATTCCCTTCAGCGGAAATTGCCACAGAAACAACGCTACACCCGATAGATGCACCACTCACTCAGGTCAACCAAAGGCTAAAGGCAGCCCAGCTTGGCCTCAAAATTGAGCGGCGTGGCGACAAGCTCAGCCTGCGCGGCACTCTTCCTCCCCGCCCAGACAGTCCCAAGCTCAAGCCCTACCAGCAGCGCATTCCGCTCGGCCTGCCTGCCACCAAAGCGGGACTCAAGCAGATCGAGAAGACAGCCAAAGTCATCGCCGCTCAGCTGATCGAAAACACCTTCAGCTGGCAAGACTACCTCGGTCTCATCGCCGGATTAAAGCGCACAGGCGCAGACCTTGCCACCCAAATTGCTGCCTTCGAGGTCTACTTTTTTCAATCGCGATCGCCCACCGCCAAACCCTCCTCGCTCCGCACCACCTGGGCCAAAGCCTACGTGCCCTATCTCAACAAGCTTCAGGCGATCGCCGCCCAACACCCCAGCTACTCTTTGCCCGAAGCCATCTACGCCACCGTCCAAAGCACAAAGGCTAACTCTCGCAGTCGTCAGATCTGCTGCACGGCCCTAGACACCCTAGCCACCTTCCTCAACATCTCCCTTCCCACCGAACTCAAAGCCTACTGGGGCAACTACGGTAACAGCAAAACCCAGATGCGTCAGCTCCCCACCGATGCCGACATCCTCAGCACCTACGAAAAAATCAAAAATCCCACCTGGCAGTTTGTCTACGGCGTCATGGCCACCTACGGCCTGCGCAACCACGAAGTCTTCTTCAGCGACTACAGCCTGCTAGCTAGCGGTGACGAAGAAGCCGCCATCGAAGTCCTAGAATCCACCAAAACCGGCCAACACGACGTTTGGCCCTTCCATCTCGAATGGGTAGACGCCTTTAACCTGCGCGATATCCGATTACCCAAGGTCAACACCGATCTGAACACCACCACGCTCCAGCTCGTCGGCCAGCTAGTTTCCAAACAGTTCAAACGCTACGAAATCCCGTTCTCACCTTACGACCTTCGCCACGCCTGGGCCATTCGCACCATCGGCGTCGGTCTTCCCGACACCGTCTCCGCCCGGATGATGGGCCACTCCGTCGCTGTCCACAACCGCACCTATCACCGCTGGATCACCCGCCGCGACCAGAGAGCCGCCGTCAAAGCAGCGATGAGTAAAGGGTAGATATCTACGGCTATTGCATCACCATGCCGCCATCGACGTTCATGACCTGACCGGTGATATAAGCAGCAGCTGGATCAGTCGCGAGGAAGCGAATCAGACCTGCGACTTCCTCGGGCTGGCCGTAGCGAGCCAGGGGAATATATTTGAGGATTTCTTCGGTGTTTTTGAGATCATCTGTCATATCAGTAGCGATAAAGCCAGGAGCAACTACGTTAGCGGTTACACCGCGTGGGGCGAGTTCTTTGGCAACGGTTTTAGTAAAGCCGATAACGCCTGCTTTGGCGGCGCTGTAGTTCGCTTGGCCAGGGTTACCCATCAGGCCAGCTACAGAGGAAATATTGACGATCCGGCCTGAGCGCTGCTTGAGCATGATTTTGCTGACGGCGCGGGTGCATAGGAATACGCCTGTGAGGTTCAGATCGATGACGGCCTGCCAGTCTTCGGGCTTCATACGCAAAAGCAAGGTGTCGCGGGTGATGCCAGCGTTGTTGACCAGTACGTCAATGCGGCCAAACTTGTCCATGGTGGCTTTGACCAGAGCGTCGACTTCGTCGGCTTTGGAGACATCGGCTTGGAGTGCGATCGCCTCTCCCCCCATCGCTTCAATCTGCGCCACCACCGCATCAGCCGCCTCACCAGATCGCGCATAGTTCACCACAATCTTGCCACCCTGCTCAGCTAATGCCAAAGCCGCCGCCTTGCCAATCCCTCTAGATGAGCCTGTAATAACGGCAACCTTCCCGTCTAGCGCTCCAGCCATGATGGTTTCACTTCCTTTTTAATTGCGTGCATTCAGCCCGATTACTGTAAGCTTTTCGGGGCAAGCGAGGCAATCGTCCTTGAGCGCTCTTGATTTACTCCCCTGTGTTCGAGCTACTGTTCAAGAATCATCAGAGAAAAATTCTTCGAGCAGTACTCACGCATTCGTGGTGGAGTCTTAAATTATTTCGTTACAAAGACACAGCCGCTAAAGTAGCATTTAGCATAGAGAAGTTCTTTTCCCAATTTTCTTTAAGTCTATGGCAGTCAAACAGGAATTCAAGAGTTTTGAAGATCTAGTAGGTAGCGCTGAGCAGCCTGTCTTAGTTGATTTCTATGCAGACTGGTGTGGTCCCTGCCAGATGATGGCAAAGATTCTAGTTGATGTCGGTGCGCAGATGAAGGGCGAGGTCAAGATCGCCAAGATTGATACTGAAAAGTATCCTCAGATTGCATCTCAGCACAATATTCATGCGCTGCCAACGTTGGTACTGTTCAAAGGAGGTCAGCCTTTAGATCGGATTGAAGGTGTCTTGACCGCAGATCAGCTGATCAGCCGAGTCAGAGGCGTTCTCAACGGAGACGCTTAGCTGATCCCGATGAGCCACCCGTCTAAAGCCGACAGCGATCGCACTACTTGGATACCAGCAGCCATTGCACTAGGCGGCAATCTAGGGAATTCTGAGCAGATCCTGTCGGCGGCAATTAAGGTGATTGGCAGCACTGCGCATACTGCTGTTGTGGCGCGATCGCACTTCTACAAAACCGCAGCAGTCGGTCCCCCACAGCCCGACTATATCAACGCCTGCATCACGATTAGCACTAGCCTTTCCCCTCGCGCCTTGTTGCATCGACTGCTAGCGATCGAAAATCAGTTTGGCCGGGTTCGTAAGGAAAAGTGGGGGCCTAGGTCACTGGATTTAGATTTGCTTTTGTATGGCGATCGCATCGTCGAAGCGCCCCAGCTCAGCGTGCCACATCCTCGACTGCACGAGCGCCCCTTTGTCTTAGTCCCCCTCATGGATATTGCCGCGCAGTGGCCGCATCCTATATTCAATAAAACTGTTGAGCAGCTCTTTACTCAGCTCGCGGAACGAGTTTCACTCGCAGGCGTAGAGCAAATGATGAGCTACGAATCTCAAACTGTGTAAGATGATGCCACACGTCTATCCCCTCAGCTTTGAATCATCATGACGCTTGGGCAAGAACCACCAGAACTGATTAAGCACCGCCTGTTTTACGAAGGCAAAAAGTTCAACTTTGAAGTTTCACGGTTTCGCCTGCCCAATCAGTCTGTCGGAGACTGGGAGTGGATTCGTCATCCAGGGGGCTCGATGGCTGTCCCGGTGACGGCAGCAGGGGAGTTTGTCCTTGTCCGTCAATATCGATTTGCGATGCAGGGCCGACTGCTGGAGTTTCCGGCGGGAACGGTGGAAGTGGGTGAAGACCCCCTCGCGACTATTCAGCGAGAGATAGAAGAAGAAACAGGCTACCGGGCGGCAAAATGGCAGACGCTTGGCCAGTTTCCCAATGCGCCGGGTTACTCGGATGAGATTATCTACGCCTACCTCGCGACGGAACTAGAGAAACTGCCAGAAGGGCCGAAGCTAGAAGAAGACGAAGATCTTGAGGTCATATTGATGGACGCCCACGAGCTAGAGCAGGCAATCTTGAATGGGGTGCCGGTGGACGCCAAAACGATTGCCGCGTTTTATATGGCACGGGCAAAGCTGTCATAGCAACTAGCTCATTGTTTCTGCTGGTTGTCCTACAGCGCTATCCCTTAGAGAGAAGATCGTTATACCAAGGCCCGATATGGTTCTGATAGGCATTGGAAAAAAGGTGAACTATGGCGGATGAGCTGGTGCTATTTTGGCATCGTCGGGATTTGCGGATTCGAGATAATTTGGGTTTGGCGGCGGCGCGCGATCGCACCCCAAAAGTCATCGGCATCTTCTGCCTAGATCCTGGCATCCTCGACGGTGACGACATTGCCCCAGCTCGCGTTACCTATATGATCGGATCTCTGGCTGAACTTCAAGATAGCTACAAATCCGCAGGCAGCGAACTGCTGATTCTCAAAGGCAAACCCGAAGAGGCCATACCCAAACTAGCCACCGCATTGAGCGCCACCGCAGTTTATTGGAATCGTGACGTAGAGCCCTACTCTAGAGACCGCGATGCCAAAGTCGCCAGCGCTCTAAAAGACAAAGACATCGAAAGATCAACCCAGTACTGGGACCAGCTGCTCCATCCGCCCGATGCCCTCAAAACTGGAGCAGGCGAACCTTACAAGGTATACACTCCCTTCTGGCGCAAATGGATCAAACAAGAAAAGCAGCCACCTGCGCCAGCCCTTGCCGACGCCACGGGTCTAAGTCCGCACGAAAAATCGCTGGCTAACAAAGCCGGAAATATTGACCTACCTACGGCAAAGGAACTCGGCTACGAATGGGAAAACGAACTCTTACTAGAGCCTGGAGAAGCTGCTGCGATCGCACAGTTAGAAAAGTTCTGCGACGACAAAAGGGCGATCGCTGAGTATGACGAACAGCGAGACTATCCGGCTATTCCCGGCACTTCTACACTCAGCGCTGCCCTAAAATTTGGCACTATTGGCATTCGCACCGTTTGGGAAGTCGCCAGCGATGCCTACAGCCGCGCTCGCAGCGAAGAAACTCACAGCAATATTCGAACCTGGCAGCAAGAGATTGCCTGGAGAGAGTTTTATCAAAGCGTCATGTACACCTTTCCCGAGCTGGCCGAAGGCCCCTACCGCGACCCGCTCAAAGACTTCCCCTGGGACAACGATGAAGAGCTCTTTCAAGCCTGGTGCGAAGGCAAAACTGGCTATCCGATTGTGGACGCCGCGATGCGACAGCTCAACGAAATTGGCTGGATGCACAACCGCTGCCGGATGATAGTCGCCAGCTTCCTGACCAAAGATCTAATCATTGACTGGCGCTGGGGAGAGAAATACTTTATGCAGCGTCTGTTTGACGGCGATCTCTCTTCTAACAACGGTGGCTGGCAGTGGAGTGCTTCGAGTGGGATGGACCCCAAGCCGCTGAGAATTTTCAATCCAGCCAGTCAGGCCAAGAAATACGACCCAGAGGCTGAATATATCCGTCAGTGGCTACCAGAAATCCGTCATCTTGATACTGGAGCCCTCGTCAGTGGAGAGATTGAGCCAGAGGAGTTAGAAGGCACAGGCTACCCCTGTAAAGTTGTTGATCACAAAGAGCAACAGGCCATTTTCAAAGAAAGATACAAGGCTCAGAAAAATGCTTGAAGAAGTTAGCCAAACCCTGATTTTTTCTTTTTAGCTGATTTCTTTTTAGCGGACTTATCTTGGCTCGCACTTTTTCCAACCTTTTTCAACGCTTCCTGGAAAAGGTTATGTAGATGAATGGGGACGCTGGCGCTCTCTGGCAGCGTGGGCAGTAGCGGTTTGTCGTAGAAAGCTAGCATCTTTTCAAAGTCTGTTTGAATGTCTAGTTCAGGCGATGCCATAAACTCTCGGACTAACGGTCCAACAGTATCGCCAAAGTTCTGTTGTATGTGCTGCCAAACATGGGCGTTGGCCTGCTCGTCTTCTAGGTATTTGAGCAAAAGAACTCGGAGGCTGGCGGTGTCGTCTTCGGTGCGATCGCCCTCCTCCATATTCAACAAAGTCTCTAACCTATGATAGTCCGGCAAAAACGTCTGACCCCAGCGAGGATGGGAAAACACCGTAACGGCCTTCGCCTGCCGCAAGTTGTCAGGCAGCTCTACCTTTGGCATCACCATCTTTAGCGACTGCTTACTGGTCAACAAAGCCTTTGCCGCTTTGTTTTCCTCTCCTACTGCCGCGATCGCCTCATCAATCTCTGCTTCAGAAAGATTCTGCGCCTTCGCCATCTCCGAAAAAGATTTGTTGCTGTCGATACCGGCTGCCGCTAGCTGCTTATCCGTAGAGTCTTGCTGATAGGTTTGTAGCTTTTCATTCAGTGCCTTGCCCGACAAAGTCACAGGCGTTGATCCGAAGATGCTATTAAAGTCATCGTACTGCTGTCTAACCGACTCCCAGGCGGCCTCTTTAAGCTCAGGCGCGTCGCCATAGAGCTGCTCTGGAAACCATTTCTTAAAGTTACCGATAGCGACCGCTAGCTTGGGCTTTCCCAGCTTTCCCAGCAGCGTTATAGATCCTGAGAATGTCCATTCATCTTCTGTGAGGGGGACTAGCCTAGCTAGAACAATCTCACGAGTTTGCATCCGCTTTAGCATCTCAGCCGACTGCAAGCTGTTTGGACGCACGCTGTAGGTTTTCTCAGTCAGCCAGTTTGTGAGCTGATAGCGAACGCTTGAATTCTCCTCATCAATGGCACTCACTTCAAATAGCCCTGTAAAGCTACTCAGCCACCGATTCAGACAAATTTGAGTCTGAGTCGGTTGGTCAGGATAATCTGCTAAAAACAGCTGAATCACGGATTGACCTTTTACCTGCCCCTCGGTGATAAACATATCGGTCGCTAGTTCTGTGCGATCGAGGCCAACTAGCTTCGGAGTGGCCCAGCGGGAAAGCTGCTTTGCAGAAAACCGCTCTAGCGAAACGGCTAGCTCGTCTTCTGCGTCAAAAACGAAATCGACAACCTGTTCTTTGAGCTTGGGATAGGTTTGAAGATTATCTACCCACTGCTGCGGCTCCTTTGCTGAACGGGTGGCGGATTGAGTTTTTTCCATTGACGGTAGGCTGTTTGTAGGAACGAAGGTATTCTAAAGCCAAAAAGGCCAACCGGACAGCTGTCCGATTGACCCTTTCTAAATCTATATCACAAGGGGAAAGCTTTCGTCTTGCTTCCCTTTATCTCCGATGTCCGTCGATTATGCAGTGCGCTTTGTTACGGCGTAGTAAATAAACAGCGTGATGATAGCGCCTAGTACCGCAACGATGACGCCAGGTATGGATAAGCCTGCTCCTACACCGATCACTGCATTAGCAATAAAGCCACCAACAACCGCACCAATAATACCTAGGACCATGGTTCCGATAATACCAAGACCCTGATGGCCAGGATAGATGGCACGAGCGATCGCACCAGCCAATAAACCTAAAACAACCCAAGCAAGAATGCCCATAATAAAAATCTCCAGTGAGTGACTACAGGGGATTTACAATGGTCTTCCCCTTGTGCTTATCACAATATCGCGATTCGAGATATTTCCTGCCTCCCGGAAGGAGGAAGTAGGGTCTATCTTTTAGCGGATGTCCTAGAATCAATCGATATTGATTGGGTTCAGCATTGGTTAGGTTAGCGTCAGCGGCACCTCAGAAATTGATTTTTAACTTCGGCTAAGGAAAAAGTATCAGGGACCAGATTCAGAGTAAGGTAATGGTGTTTAGTTAGTTTTAGGATAAGAACTATGGACATGTCGGCTTCTTTTCTACCCTCTATTTTGGTACCTACTGTTGGTCTAGTGTTTCCTGCGATCGCAATGGCGGCTCTCTTTCTTTACATAGAGCGTGGTCAAGCAACAACAGGTGGCGAGAACGCACCCTGGGGTCAAGTGTCTGAAGATAGTCAGAAAGATGTAGTGTAATCTGTCGGAGATAACTGATGGTTTAGTCTCTGACAAGGCATCACGATGAAGCATTGAAAAAGGGACACCTAGTCAATTGACTTGGTGTCCCTTTTTTTCTTTTGAACTTGACTGGTTATGCTGAGCAATGAAATTGTTTGAGGTACAGCTAACGTCATCTGCATTCGCACTGGCATTCACTTTGCTGCTACAGCATCAAGATTTCAGTGACTACTGATGTAGTGAACACAGGGATGTAGTGAACACAGGGACAAGCGGCGTAGCACAGCCTCAGAACGTTCAGACTGCCTTCTTAGACAGCAGAACCAGTGCCCACATAGGAGCCGTAGAAGAAGATGCCAACGACGCCTAGAACGCCAATGCCAGCGACAGTCGCTACGATCCAAAGAGGAATCTTACCGTTTTGAAACATGGAACTTAGTCCTACTCACAACAAAGAGAATGTTTGCAGGTACCTAACTTCTTAGATACCTAGCTTTTGAATCTAGTTAGAAACTTAGTTAAAGAAGTAGCTAGAAAATAGCAGGCCGGTCACAAAGACAACGAGCAAACCTAAAAACAAAGACGTTCGGTTTAGCTCTACGGGCTGCTTGTTCGGATTAGTGGGTCTATCTGCCATAGTGTGTTTAGCTCCTTTTGGGGCCTAGCGTTGAATGAACTGCATAGCTGCGATCGCGCCTAGAAAGAAGACTGAAGGGACAGCCAAAGCATGTACAGACAGCCAGCGCACGGTGAAAATTGGGTAAGTGATAGGTTCGTTGGGGTTGCCACTTGTCATCGAAAGTCTCCAAAAATAATCGTATTAAAAAGAATGCTATTCAGCGAACTAGTCTTGGTACTTCAGCGTACGGTCAGGGTTGTAGCGATCGTCTACGATGGGTAATTCCATCTGGTTGCTGGGGTAGTACTCATTAGGACGAGGCGTGCCAAATGCGTCATAGGCCAGCCCTGTTGAAACGAACAGCCAGCCCGCAATGAACAAAGCCGGAATTGTGATGCTGTGAATAATCCAATAGCGGACACTAGTAACAATGTCACCAAAAGGTCTTTCGCCGGTAACGCCAGCCATATCTATATCTCCTAACTAGTCTTTTTGAAAAATGTTCGGTATGTGTACTTAATCATACGAAACTCTCAGCCATCCTCACAAGCAAGAATTGGAAAAATGCAAAAGAATCTGTTTTTTGCGCCCATCGCTCGCATCCAACACCGTTCGCATCCAACACCAAAGTCTCGCCCTAACTATGCATCCAGGGGCCTACAGCACCGCTGCGGGTAGCTCACTACCGACGTAGCGCAATAGATAGCCTCGCTGGCCCAGGATATAGCCCCGATCAGAGCCTAGAAACTTCACTCTATAGAAGTTCGTAGGTACATTCTCAACGGCCTTGTCCTTGGCCCAAGTCTTGCCACCATCCGCACTGACTAGCAAATTGCCGCTACCGCCAGTCACCCACAGCTCTTCAGGCGTACGGTAGGCAGCATCCAGCAAACCCCAGCTAGAAGCAAATTCTGGATTAACTGGCTCCGTCCACTCTTCATACTCAACCTGCTCAGTCCCAAACTGGAGCTGACCGCCTCTAGCGATTAGCCAAAGCAGGCCGTCCTTATTAAAGCCCATATTCTGCAACCGCTTCGAGTTCTCGCGGTTGTGCGGCTGCCAAGCTTCCTGTCCAGGTAGCCAGGTCGAATAGAAGTTGCCCCTAGAAGACACCGCCACATAGCGACCGTCTGAGTTTCTAGTCATGTTTCTAACCACGCCAACCGCAGACTGCACTAGGCCTTTCCACTGCTGACCGCCATCTTTAGTCACGTAGATAGCGCCAATATCCGTCGCTAGCTCAGCCGAATTCCGACCGGTCGCAGTCACCAGCAGCGGCTGACCCGGCAGCTTTGGGTCAAGCGGAATGTTAGACCAAGAATTGCCGCCATCCGTAGTATGGAGCATGATGTTAGGCTGACCCACCAGCCAACCTTCATCCCCTTCAAAGTCAATCGAAGTAAAAGTGTAGTTTTGCTCGCCCAGCTCTAGAATGCGTGGGTCCCAAGTTTTGCCCGCGTCTGTCGATTCTAGAAGCGTCGTGCGACTACCTACTAGCCAACCATGCTCACCGTCGCCAGCAAAGGCTACATCTGAAAGCGATGCCTGAGTGGGTAGGGCAATCACATCCCAAGGATTAGTCTCTGTCCCCGACAGAAACAGATTGCTACAGCTAGTCGCGAGCACCGCAACCAGCGCCAACATCATCCCTTTTCGCAGGGCTCCTTTTACAGCTTTAAAGGCAGGCAGAAAAAAGGATATTAAAACCGTTCGCATGACAACTCCAGCAAAAAATCAATCCGAAAAAACATAGTCGCACATTAGTAATTGACTGCTATTCATAGAAAATAGCCAACCAGTTGCAGGTAGATAGAACATATGACCAATAGATGGACTATTAAGCCCCCGCGCAGGTCAAATCATTATCGCAATCCATAAAGACTCAAAAAGAACAGTACAGCCAATCCCAAAGCACCGAAAATCAGCACGTTCTTTTGCCCAGGGGTGAGCGTGTTTACACCAAATCCGTAGCTCAAATTTTCTTTAAAGCCAGAGGCGGTACCTGCTGGTCCGATATTGCTAAATTGCGACTTGCTAGAGCCGCAAACGCTACAGCGCCAGTCCGAAGGCAATTCTTTAAACGGAACGCCGCGAGGCGTTTCGCTGCGGCTATCTCCCTTTGTCGGTTCGTAGGTATAACCGCAAGAGCGGCATTCAAACCGATCCATTTCCTCAGGGGTAGGTGGCTGCTTTTCCTCCAGCTGCTTTTCTTCTTCAGAACCTTCAGGCTTTACCAGCGGAATGGTCTCCTCGACTGGAGGTGATTCCGAATCAGGATTAGTGGTCGGCTCAGTAGTCATGGGATTAAACACTTGCCTGGTGCGGCGAACTGAAAATATGAAATATTTGTAAACTATTATTGCATAGAGTGGTTTTCTCTCAGTAAAGATGTGATGTCAACAAGCGATTGATCCTCACCTTGCTTTCGCGGTATTTTCTCTCTGGTAGCGGCTTTGTGAACAGGCTATTTGCATAGATTCCTGTCGTTTCTACCTATTGGAGATAAATTTTGCATACAGTGCCAAAGTAAGCCGCTGCTGTATGCTTAGCCCGCTACAATAAAAAAGATTTGTCAATGGTTTAAGGCATACGCTGTGTTTGTTTTAAGTGGATACGAGTACTTTCTAGGCTTCTTGATTATCAGCAGTCTAGTACCAGTAGTGGCCTTGAGCGCTTCTAAGCTATTGCGACCAGCGAACGCTGGCCCTGCTAGTCGAACAACCTACGAGTCAGGCTGTGAGCCTATTGGTGGCGCATGGATTCAGTTCAACATTCGCTACTACATGTTTGCGCTGGTCTTTGTGATTTTTGATGTGGAAACTGTCTTTTTGTATCCCTGGGCGGTTGCCTTTCACACATTGGGACTTTTAGCTTTTGTAGAAGCATTGATTTTTATCGCTATCTTGTTGGTTGGTTTAGTCTACGCCTGGCGTAAGGGAGCTTTGGAATGGTCATAGGAAAAGGTATGCGAGCAGATATGCAGAACCCCCTGGTGAATCCGGGCGAACGGATTATGAACCCTGGTGCCAACATGGGCATTACCCAGGATTTATCCGAAAACATTATTTTGACGACGGTTGATGACCTTTATAACTGGACTAGGCTTTCGAGTCTGTTTCCACTGTTGTACGGTACGGCCTGCTGTTTTATTGAGTTCGCGGCGCTGCTGGGTTCTCGGTTTGACTTCGACCGGTTTGGCCTAGCACCTCGAGCCAGCCCCCGTCAGGCTGATTTGATCATTGTGGCGGGGACAGTCACGATGAAGATGGCTCCCGCGCTGGTACGTCTATATGAGCAAATGCCTAAGCCTGCCTATGTGATGGCGATGGGCGCATGTACTATCACTGGTGGGATGTTCAGCTCTGATTCACCGACGGCTTTGCGCGGTGTGGACAAGATCATTCCGGTTGATGTGTACATTCCTGGCTGTCCGCCTAGACCTGAGGCGATTTTTGATGCGGTAATCAAGCTGCGCAAGAAGATTGCGAATGAGTCTATGCAGGAGCGCGCGGAGTTTCAAGAGACGCATCGCTTCTATACCCGTTCTCATGAGATGAAGGTGGTTGCGCCCATCCTGACGGGTGAGTATTTGGCTTCGGATACGCGGGATATGCCGCCGAAAGAGCTGATGGAAGCTATGGGGATGCCAGTCGAGAAATCGGCGGCTGAGACCAAGCTAGAAGGCGCAGAGGTTGATGGTGCAGACGTTAACAAGGAAAAGGCGTGAGGTAAATGGCAGATACAGAAAATAAAGATGCGGCCAAGGAAACGGCTGAAGAATCAGAAGAGTCCTCTGATTCCGCAATTGTCGAAGCTGGCGAGGTTTCTACATGGCTAACTGAGCAGGGGTTTGGCCATGAGGTAATGGAGCGCGATCACGCGGGCCTCGAAGTTCTCAAGGTTGAGCCTGAGTTCTTGCTACCGTTTGCGACTGCACTTTATGCGTACGGCTTCAACTATCTGCGCTGTCAGTGTGCTTACGATTCTGGTCCTGGTCAGGATTTGGTCAGTGTCTATGACCTGACGAAGCTAAGTGACGATGCGGATGCTCCGGCTGAAGTGCGGATCAAATGCTTTCTACCTAGAGAAAATCCTCGAATTCCTTCGGTGTATTGGATCTGGAAGGCGGCTGATTGGCAAGAGCGCGAGTGCTATGACCTGTTTGGAATTGTCTATGAAGGGCATCCCAACTTGAAGCGTTTGCTAATGCCAGAAGACTGGGAGGGGTGGCCCTTGCGCAAGGACTATATTTCTCCTGATTTTTACGAGCTTCAGGATGCTTATTAAGGATTAGATACAGTCGCTTTGTAGACTGGTCGGTTGTGGCTTCGACTACGCTCAGCCAGCGGAAACGCTGGGTATTGAACCCTGAGCGTAGTCGAAGGGTGGTGGGGTTTCAGTGCGGAATACTTTGATTGGCCAATAGGTAATTATGAGGCGCAAAGAACCTGTTCGTATTTTTGTCCGGCGATCGCCCAGGTAAATTCTTCCTCAATCATCGTTCTACCACTGCTTGACAGCGCCTGTCTTAGCTCCGCAGACTCGAACAGTCGCTGAATCGCATTAGCAAATTCCTCGGCGGTATTCGCTCGCAGCGATCGCACATCCACTCGATCGCCATCAACCTCCAAACCTTCCAAACCGCGATCGCTAGCCACCACCGGAATCCCCGCCGCCATCGCCTCCAGCGTCTTATTCTTGATACCGTAGCCCGTACGCATTGGCACCACACACACCGTAGACTGATGCAGATAAGGCGTCATCTCCGGCACTTTGCCAGTCACGATTACGTTCGGCAGCTCGCCTAGAGCCTGAACGGCTGGGGTAGGGCGAGCGCCAACAAGTGACAGAGTTGCCTCAGGATATCGCTCGCTAACTAGTGGAAATATTTCCGTGGCCAAAAAGGTAACCGCATCGATATTGGGCAGGTTGTCCATTGCGCCGATAAATACCAGACGCTGCCCACCCGGATCGCGATCCCGATAGGGAAAGGCTTCGAGATCGACACCGTTGGGAATGACTGGGATATTATTTTTACCGCTGAGGAGTCGAATCTGTTTTTGGTCTTCGGTGGTAGTGACTACTAGGTGAGAGAACTTTTGGCAGTAGTGATGTTCGTAGCGCTTTAGCAAGGGGAGGTTGATGCGATCGCGCCAAGGCTTCTCAGCCATTCCACCCGCTAGCTGATGCGCACAGGTACCATACACAGAGCTATGGATATTCACAACTGCTACCGGAATTCGCTGCAAAATATCCGCTGGCACATACGCCTCGTTCACACAGTGCTCGCAGGTGATCACATCGAACTGCCTACTAGCAATCTGCTGATTGACCCAAGACTGCATTTCAACAGAATGAGTCGTACTGACACTGGGCGGTACGCCGCTAAGTGCGAAATTCATTAGCCGCTGCGCCTTCGTAACAGCACTTTGGAACTGAGGATCATCAAGACGGTCGAACACAGCCAGCTCATCTACCCAATCCGCCAAAGCCTCGATCTGATCAGAAGTCACATCAGCTGCTCGCAGCGTGCCCAAGGCAATCCGATGGCCTTGCAGCTTTAGATATTTCAGCAAATTAAAGGTTCTAACCGACGTGCCACCTCGCGTAGGCGGATAGGGAAACGTAGCCGACAGCATTAAGATATTCATTCGACGGCGAGGGGAGAAGGAGTCATTTCAAAAGGGGCTATCTCTCGGGCGGCGTCATGTAGTTTTGCTTCCTTCTGGCCCAGGTCGCGAGCACGAGCGCAGTAGATATCCAGCGGAACAATGACCGCCTCGATTGCAGACTCTTGGCTACAGATAAAGCCAGCTAGTGCGCTAGGCAGATCTTTTAGCAGCCAGCGCAGTAGGCTACGGTTTCGCTCTTTGTTCGGTAGCGGCCAGGTCAGCTCAATGCCATGTAGCTCGTGCAGGTATCGATTGGATTTGCCATAGCGATACCATTGGCTGCTGAGTTCTTTTAAGGTTTGCCGGTGTCGATGCTGAACCAGTGCTTTGGGCGCAGCCTGAATTTTCCACCCGCCTTCTTTTTGGATTCGCCAGCAGATATCCGCATCGCCTCCTGTCGTTAGATAAGGGCGAAATAAACCGACAGTGCGTAGCGATCGCACCCGAATACCCAAATTCGCCGTCTGACCATATGGACAAAACGGATGGTCTAGCGTGTGCTGCTGACTCATAAACGCTTTGCGCTCAGCATAGGTTTCGAGCCAGTTTTTCCCTGGCAGCGCTGAAATTTCACCCGCGACCAGGCCAACCTCAGCCTCTTCAAACGGCTTCACTAGCTCAGATAGCCAGCGCGGATGAGGATAACAGTCAGCGTCAGTAAAGGCCAAAATTTCGCCCGTGGCCGCACGGATACCGGTGTTGCGCGCAGCATAAGCGCTTTGGATATCGGTTTCACTCAGGACTTTGAATGTCAGGTTCTTGGCAGCAAAGTCGGTAGCGGCAGCATCGAGCAGTTGCGGGGTGCGATCGCAGCTACCATTATCCACCAGCAAAAACTCAACCCGGTCCGCCGGATACGTCTGCGACATCAAGCCGTTCAGCAGCCCCGGCAAATCCTGCTCGCCATTGTAGACAGGCACAATGACCGAGACCCGTGGGCAATATGGAGAAGCATCCTCGCTGTACGACACGGCCACAACCCTACTCAAAAAAGCTATTCAACAAAAATAGTCAATACATTTATCAGTCTTCCCGCCCACCTTCCTTCGTAATCTTGTGAGCAACGATTCTTCTATCCAACCTAGAGTCAGCATCTGCATCCCCACCTACAGCCGCGCCAGCATCTTGCCCTACGCCGTTGAAAGCGTCTTGAGGCAAACGTATACAGACTTCGAGCTAATTATCTGCGACGATGCGTCAACAGACAGCACCGCCGAAGTGGTCAGCCGATGGTCCGATTCGCGCATTCGCTACATCCAGCATTCTCAAAATATCCAGCGCAGCCGCAACATGAGATCAGGCTATGAGGCCGCAAAAGGCGAGTATTTCATCAAGTTCGACGATGACGATGCCCTGACGCCAACTTTCTTAGAAAAAGCCGTAGCCGTGCTTGATACGCATCCCGAAGTAGATTTTGCCTGCTCAGACCACTGGATCATCAATGCCTCAAATGAACGAGATGAAGCAGCAACCGCAGCAAATTCCGCTAAGTGGGGAAAGGATCGGCTCAATGGCGCGATCGATGACTTGCTCTATGAAACGCTGGTAAAACAGAGTTTGCAGGTGGGTTCTTCGCTATTTCGTAAACGCAGTCTGGAGGCTGTGGACTTTATGCGGTTCGAGGCGGATGGCTGTGAGGATTTTGATCTGCTGGTGCGGTGTGCGATCGCCCATCAAACCGCCTACTTCCTCCCCGAACGCCTGATGGAATATCGTTTTCACGGCGGTCAAACTAGCCTCAGGCAAGATATCCATTTCCTCACCGCCAAGTCTTTTTGTCTAGCAGGCTATTCCTTTCCCAATCGCCCAGAGCTGGAGCAGTTTCGACTTAGCAGCCTCCAAAACCTAAAGCAGGTTCTGGCCATGCGACTAATTGAAAACGGAGAAACGCAGCGAGGCAGAAGCCTGATTGCTGAACTAAAAAAAGCAGGCGCACTTTCAAATCGAGCAAAAGCAGGCCAGATGCTATCGTACTTACCAGCGTGGGCCAGACAGATTGTCTTTACAGGCTTCCGACAGCTCCGTGCCAAAGACTACAGCGAGAAAGTGAGAAATGCCACCGCTTAATTCATGGACAGGATTGGGGCTATTGCTGAGCTTGGGATTAGGAAGCGCTTGGCTATTGACTAGAGCGGCTGTGCCCAGCGAGCGGTCAATTACTGAAGCCACGCAGACTGAAGCTACGCAGACTGAAGCTGCTAAGACTGAAGCTGCTAAGACTGAAGCTGCTCATCACTGAAGCGGCTGATATAGATAGGACAGTACCGTCTAGAATCTATGGCCATAAAACATATGCTGTAGGCGGTGCGATCGCCCACGTCATCACGCAGCCCCCAGACACCAACGTCTCCATCGCAGTCGCCGCAGAGCTGGCCACCATAGACACTTTTGCCGAACAAACGAACGCCAGCTACATCATCAACGGCGGTTTCTTCGATCCCAACAACGGCAAAACCACCTCTTACTTGATCTCTCAAGGCCAAACCATCGGCGATCCTACCAACAACGAACGACTCACGGGCAATCCCGATCTGAGTCAATACATGGCCCAGATTTTCAACCGTTCAGAGTTTCGAGTCTATCGCTGCCACGGCTCGGATACATCTACTTCGGATACGCCTATTTATGACATTACCTTCCACGATGCCTCACCCCCGGATGGCTGCGAAATAGACACCGCCCTGGGCGCAGGTCCACAGCTTCTACCCGTTGACACTTCTGAGATTGAAGGCTTTACTGATTACGATAGCGGCACCTTGATCCGGGATGCGATTGGGAGCCTGCAGCCCAATGCTCGCAGTGCGATTGGCCTTTATCCAGAAGGGGCGATCGCCCTAATCATGATCGAAAAAAATGAAGCTTCAACTGGACTTACCCTGTCTGAACTAGCCGACTTTGCCGCTTCTATAGGAATTACCAAGCTATTAAATCTCGACGGTGGCAGCTCGTCTTCTCTATTTATCGCCACAGACCAGACCTACTTTGGCCAGTCAGATGCTGAGGGTGACCCAATCCGACGCCCCGTTAAGTCCGTCATTCTTCTGGGCAACTAGCTTTCTAGACGACTAATGCTGCCAGCAATCTATCTCTATAGCGGACTTCCCTGCGACGACTAAGGCCCCGACATAACTCTCAGTCAAGTCTAGTTTGTATAGCTGCCATTCTTCTGCGCAAGGCTTCGGAGCGGTGAGCAGTTTGGGCGCACTTAAATCTACTTCTACAGTCGTCATTGATTGCGCAAGACCTAAGCCAATGGCTTTTAAGTAGGCTTCTTTACAGGTCCAGTACTGCAAGAATGCGCGGGACTGCTTGTCTCCTGGCTGGGCGGTGACTTGCGATTTTTCCTCCTCGACCAAGCAACGATCCATCATGCTGTCGAGCCTTTGGATGGGTTTTACTCTTTCTATGTCGACGCCTACGTTGCGATCGCCCCCCAGCGCACACAGGGCCATTTCACCAGAGTGAGACAGGTTGAAGTGAAAGTGACTAGCACCGTCCGGTGAAGCACTCGTTTCAGGTTTGCCGTATTGGCCGTAGCAGAATGCGATCGCACCCGCCGCGCAGCCAAACCGTTCACCCAGCAAATGCCGTAGCGTTCCCCTTGCTACTACAAACTTCCGGCGATCCGCCTCAAACCGAAACCGGTCTGCCCTGGTCCTCTCATCTTCAGACAAACAATTCACGTACCTTGCCACTACCTCATCCGATACCAGCAGTGGAATGCGCCAAACCCGAACAGCCTCACCCATACAAAGCAGTGATTAGTGCTAATTTTGTCCACAATAAACTAAGATAGTCAGCCATCCTCGTAATATATAGAGTGACTCATTATTCACGGGTTGCAGCTTAGGACCGCAATGACAAACTCTTCGCAGCGGCTTGGACTCATCGGCCAACTTCGACAGTGGTTCTTTGGCACCCCTGATAGATCTCTTGATCAAGCCTACGAAGCTGCGCTCAAAATTCGCCAGATCGAAGAAAACTACTTTGACGGCAAATCTATCTCTCCAGACAATGGGGCTTATAGCGCCAGCTCCTATCGTCTCCTGCAAAAAGATCGCCGCAAGTATCTCTCCATCATTCGGCGGCGCATGGCAGAATTCCGCAGCAGCAGCGATGCGCTCCAGCTTTCTAGTATTGGTCCTCTCTCCACCCCACTTCCCGACGATCTTCCCCTCGATCAGATCAACGGCCCCGCCATCTTTTTCAAGAAACTCCAGCTCATCGACGACGTTCTAGAGCGGTACGAAAAGTCCTCGCGTTTCTCCCTCGACCAGCTCCAAGCCACCGCGTCCAATTCACTCTCGCCGCGCTCTTCTAATAAGCTTTCTGGCAAGCTTTCTGGCCAGAACCTCAGTAACGGCTCAGCCGCCAAAGACGACACCCAAAACGAAGCGCTCAGCCGCACCAACAGTGTTCTCCCCCGCTCCATTCTGCGCACCGTCGACCGTATCAAACAAGACCTCGATCCCGACGCCGAGGTCGAAGTCGTCCGCAACTTTCGCAGCTCTAAGACTCAAACCACCATCGCGATTACCTTTGTCTTGCAGCTGATTATCGTGCCGCTGCTCGCCCAGTACCTCAGTAAAAACTTTCTAGTCGCGCCCCTCGTTGAATACACCCGCGACACCACCCAGGCAGAAGTCTTCCTCAACGTAGAGATGGAAGAAGAAGCTCTTCACGAACTCCAGCAGTACGAAGAGCGTTTTCGATTTGAAGTCCTGATTGGTAAAGCTCCGGAGCTTACCGAGCTAGAAATCGAGGAGCGGGTCAGACAGAAAGCGTTTCAAATCGAAGAAGAATATCGCGATCGCAGCGCTGATGCCGTAGAAAACGTCTTTGCCGATGTCATCGCCGTCCTTAGCTTCTCTCTGCTGCTGGCCAACTGCCGCGAACAAGTAGCCACGCTCAAAGCCTTCATTGACGAAATTGTCTACGGTCTGAGCGACAGCGCCAAAGCCTTTATTATCATCCTCTTCACCGATACCTTCGTTGGCTTCCACTCTCCTCACGGCTGGGAAGTTTTACTAGAAGGCATGGCCGATCACTTAGGGTTGCCCGCCAACCGCAACTTCATCTTCCTTTTTATTGCCACTTTTCCGGTCATCCTCGACACCGTCTTCAAATACTGGATCTTCCGGTATCTCAACCGTATTTCCCCGTCGGCTGTCGCCACCTACAAAAATATGAACGAATAGCAAAGCTCTTCAGATAAAAAAGTACCTGAAGAGCTTCCTTCGGTTTGCAAATTGTCTCGTTCGACACTTACGCCTGTGCGCGTACAGTTAGCCTACGTGCCTGTTTTCTTGCTCGCAGTTTGAATGTATAGAATCAACAAAAATACCGTTGGAACAAAGACAAACAAAACACTGGCTATGAAGCCCAGTTTGTTAGTTTCCATGAGAGCTTACCTACTTCTAAATATCTACTAAACCGATAATTTCAGCATAGCATTCCAAGCTCTATCGATATGCTTTCTATCTCACCTGCTCCATTAGCAAACCCATCACCAGTTGTGCAAATCTAGATAGAGCAGCTATGGAGTCCTAATCAACTGAAGCAGCCGTCCTATCAGAGGAGATGTCTTTGTCTGCTGTACTTTGAAGAGTCTGAACAGCCTGACTGGCCTCCCTTTCTGCCTTCAGCTTCTTCAGACTTTCTTTCTTGTCAGGCTTCGTCACTACGCTAATTGGACCGTTCACAATCGTTTGACAGGCCAACCGGCAGGTAGAAGGACGCTTCTTGAGCATGCGCTCTTCCACCGCACTCCGAGGAGACAGATTGTGGCTTCCCTCTACAACATCCACGACACAGGTGCCGCACTGACCGTAGCCACCGCACTGGGTGAGCTTCCCCATAAAGGTGTAGATATCAATGTTGTTTTCCTGCGCCTTGAATCTCAGGTTTGAGCCGGAGGCCGCATCGATCTCCTTATTTTCTTTAACAAACTTAATACTAACCATGAGCTATGTTCCACCTGTTTTCTGCCGCACCGTCGCTGATTGAGCCATTCGTAATTAGGCCATGCTGCTTGCCCCGAAGATTGAGGAATAGTTACACTTCTTTATACACCTTCATTTTTACACTTTTGTGTACAAACCTGGGCAGACGGGTCCAATTTCTTACTTTCTCTTCGACGAAAGGAAGAGATGATCGCCTAATAGTCGCCACTTTACAGGTTTGGAGAGGTTCTATATCTGGTAGCCTTAGTAATATCTGAAGTCTTTTCACAGGGCGTCAAATTTTTATTAATCGGTCTTTAGCTTTACAAAAGCTTAGGCTCAAGCTCAGATTTGATGTTTATCAAAGTTTGGTCATCAGAGTCTGAGTAGGCAATCTGCAATGTTTTTAGTAAATACAAGGAGGAGCGTAGTCAATGGGTCTACCTTGGTACCGAGTACACACCGTCGTCCTGAATGACCCAGGTCGTCTGATTTCTGTACATTTAATGCATACGGCACTCGTGGCAGGCTGGGCGGGTTCTATGGCCCTGTTCGAGCTAGCCACTTTTGATCCGAGCGATCCAGTACTTAACCCCATGTGGCGGCAGGGCATGTTCGTGCTTCCTTTTATGACCCGATTGGGCGTAACGGGATCTTGGGGCGGCTGGGACGTGACGGGCGCAACGGGCGTGAGCCCTGGTTTCTGGTCTTTTGAAGGTGTGGCACTCGCTCACATCGTGCTGTCTGGTTTGCTGTTCTTGGCAGCTTGCTGGCACTGGGTGTATTGGGATTTAGAGCTTTTTCGCGATCCCCGTACAGGTGAGCCTGCTTTGGACTTGCCGAAGATGTTTGGCATCCACCTATTTCTCTCTGGTCTACTGTGCTTCGGTTTCGGAGCGTTTCATCTAACGGGTCTTTGGGGGCCTGGCATGTGGGTTTCTGATCCGTATGGTTTAACCGGTCACGTTCAAGGGGTTGCTCCTGAATGGGGACCGGCTGGGTTTAACCCGTTTAACCCAGGTGGCGTCGTCGCTCACCATATTGCAGCGGGTATCGTCGGGATTGTGGCTGGTTTGTTCCACCTCACGGTGCGCCCACCTCAGCGTCTGTACAAGGCACTGCGCATGGGTAATATCGAGACGGTGCTGTCCAGTTCGATTGCAGCTGTGTTCTTCGCGGCCTTTATCGTGGCTGGCACCATGTGGTACGGCTCTGCAACTACGCCAATCGAGCTGTTTGGCCCGACTCGCTATCAGTGGGACGGCAGCTTCTTCGCCGAAGAAATCGATCGGCGCATACAGCGTAGCGTTGCCAGTGGCGCATCTTTAGAAGACGCCTATGCTGCTATTCCTGAGAAGCTAGCGTTCTATGACTATGTCGGCAACAGCCCTGCAAAAGGCGGTCTGTTCCGAGTGGGTCCGATGGACTCCGGTGATGGAATTGCGACTGCTTGGCTAGGTCACCCCGTCTTCCACGACGGCGATGGTCGTGAGCTAACGGTTCGCCGCTTGCCTAACTTCTTTGAGACGTTCCCGGTTGTCCTTGTTGATAAAGACGACAACTTACGTGCTGATATTCCGTTCCGTCGGGCTGAATCGAAGTACAGCTTCGAGCAGACTGGTGTTGTAGTTGACTTCTACGGTGGGCGGCTAGACGGTCAGCATGTCACCGATTCAGCAGCGGTTAAGCGCTATGCCCGTAAAGCTCAGCTGGGTGAGCCTTTTGAGTTTGACCGTGAAACGTTGGATTCTGACGGTGTATTCCGCTCTAGTCCTCGCGGCTGGTTTACTTACGGCCATGCTGTCTTTGCGCTGTTGTTCTTCTTCGGGCATATCTGGCACGGTGCTCGTACGCTGTTTAGAGACGTATTTGCGGGTGTTGACCCCGACCTCTCGCCTCAGCAAGTTGAGTGGGGCTTCTACCAGAAGGTAGGTGACCTTTCGACTAAGGTTTCTGAGTAGGTCGTCAAGTCAAAACAGGTTCTACAATGAAGTGGAGCCTGTTTTGATCCAGATAACGTGTCGTTTATTTAGAGAATGAGTCATGGAAGCTGTTGCTTACATTTTGATTTTCGCTTGTATCATTGGAACTTTGTTTTTTGCGATCGCATTCCGCGAACCCCCCAAAATCACTAAAGACTAAGTGATGCAAGTCATCGTGTTTGCTGCCTTGGTCTTGCTAAGGCAGCTTAAGACAGATCGCAAAGCTGGTGCTTGATTTCCCTTCTTGAAGGTTGAGCAAGCACCAGCTTTCTGGTTTGTTGAATAGGTTTTTAGATAGATTTTTTGGGCAATAGTGTTGATTCGAGTCGTTTTGTCGTAACGTTGCATCAGGGGAACCCTACAGAAAGATGGCCTTTTGGAGGTCTGATTCTCATGCAGTGTCCATTTTGCCAGCATCCGAATAATCGTGTTCTAGAGTCGAGATCGGCAGAATCTGACCGCAGCATTCGCCGCCGTCGGGAGTGCCTAGAGTGCGAGCGGCGATTCACCACCTACGAAAGAATTGAATACGTGCCGATTACGGTAATCAAGCAGGGGGGCGATCGCGAATCTTTTGATCGCTCCAAACTGCTGCGAGGCATCATCACGGCCTGCGGAAAAACTGGCGTCACCGCTCACAGTATGGATCGCATTGTCGACGATATTGAGGCCGGGCTTCAGCAAAAAGCCATCCGCGAAGTCACCAGCGAAGAAATCGGTGAGCTGGTCTTGATCCATCTCAAAGAGGTCAGCGAAGTTGCCTATGTCCGGTTTGCTTCGGTCTATCGCCAATTCCAAGGCATTCGCGATTTTGCAGAAGCCTTGAATCACCTCAAAGACAATCATCTGAAAGAAAAAAACGACGCTTACCACTCAGTCAGCACCGAGTCTGTCCGCACCGTTGAACCGGCTGCCAAATCTACTGATCAAGAGAAAGCTGAAGATTTGGTTTCCCTGCCCAGCAACGCCTGACAGACGCTCAAAACGTCCTAACTAAAACGCCTTACTAAGAGACCAGAACACCTGGTAAAATTGATGGCTTTTTGTCTCCTCCGTGTTCTATGATAGATATCCTTGTGACAGGAGACCTCGAAGGCATTAGCTGCCTTTTCTAACTGAAAACCTTAGTAACTGAAAACCTTAGTAAGATTTATCAGCGACACGCAAGACTAGCGACAGAAATCGTAGAGATTTCTTAGGATTGCGATCGCGAGGTGTTCACTCGTTCGCGGAGACAGAATAACTGTAGGAAAAATCTAGCATGGCCAACTCGGACACTCAAAAAGCAGACATTGGTTTTACACACGATGATTTTGCAGCACTTTTAGACCAGTACGATTACAACTTCAACCCCGGTGATATTGTTCCTGGAACTGTATTTAGCATCGAACCTCGGGGCGCTTTAATCGATATCGGTGCCAAGACCGCTGCTTATCTCCCTATACAGGAGATGTCCATCAACCGAGTTGAGGGTGCTGAAGAAGTTCTACAGTCGAACGAGACTCGCGAATTCTTTATTCTGACTGACGACAACGAAGACGGTCAGCTGACGCTTTCTATCCGCCGCATCGAGTATATGCGAGCCTGGGAGCGCGTCCGCCAGCTCCAGCAGGAAGATGCCACCGTTCGTTCACTGGTGTTTGCGACCAACCGAGGTGGTGCGCTCGTTCGCATCGAAGGGCTGCGGGGATTTATTCCAGGTTCGCACATCAGCACTCGCAAGCCCAAGGAAGATTTGGTTGGCGAAGAGCTGCCGCTAAAGTTTTTGGAAGTAGACGAAGAGCGCAACCGTCTGGTACTGAGCCATCGTCGAGCGCTGGTTGAGCGGAAGATGAACGGTCTTCAGGTTAGCGAAGTGGTGCTGGGTACGGTACGAGGTCTCAAGCCATACGGTGCGTTTATCGACATCGGCGGCGTCAGCGGCCTGCTGCACATCTCCGAAATTTCTCACGACCACATCGATACGCCCAACTCCGTATTGAACGTGAATGACGAGATCAAGGTGATGATTATTGATCTCGATGCTGAGCGCGGACGGATTTCGCTTTCGACCAAGCAGCTAGAGCCTGAGCCGGGTGACATGGTGAAGAACCCTGACCTGGTGTACGACAAGGCTGAAGAGATGGCTGAGCGCTATCGTGAGCAGCTACGTCAAAAGGCGCTAGGCGAGTCTGGAGAAGCTATCTCTGACGATGAAGATTACAGCGTGGAAGAGCAAAGTCCAGATTCAGACACTGAAGAATAGGCATCACAGCTTGATCTAGTTTTAGTCTCATAGCTTAATTTCATAGCTTTAGAAGGAAAGGTCAGCTGGCCTTTCCTTTTTTGTTCTGGCATTTGAACGTGATCCAAACCGGCCTGATTCCGAGGGAAAGCAATGGCGACTATCTACTGCCGGGAGCATAAGTTTGAGTCGATTCAGGCTGTTTTGTTTGACAAGGATGGGACGCTGGCAAACGTTGAGGCGTATTTGTGGAAGCTAGGGATGGCGCGATCGCAAGCAGTTCCAAACCAAACGCCCGCCTTCTACGCCAATTTACTAGCGACCTTTGGCCTCACAGAGCGCAGCATCGACCCTGCTGGCCTCATTGCAGTCGCCAGCCGCCAGGAAGACAAAATTGCCGCTGCGGCCTGCCTTGCCGCTACCGGCAAAGGATGGGTTGAGGCTTGTGCGATCGCGCAAACTGCCTTTGACCAAGCCGATTTTGCCCTCGCGCCCAAAGTTGAAAAGACGCCGCCACTAGAAGGCGCTATCCCGATGCTGTCTCAGCTATCAAGGGCGGGCATTAAACTGGGTATCGTCTCTTCTGATCTTCATTCAGAGGTAGCCGCCTTCATAAAGTTCTACCAGCTTCCCGGCATTGACTGGTACTGCGGCGCTTCTCAGAATATTCCGCCTAAAACGCATCCTGGCTTTCTAAAGTTCGCTTGTCAGTCTCTATCAGTCTTATCAACCAAAACTTTAGTCATTGGTGATTCTGCTTCTGATCTATCTCTAGCAAAACAGGGAGCTGCTGATTTCTTAGGAATGGTGGGTGGATGGACGGAATCGCCTATGATTGCGCCAAGTGTCAAAACCTTTACTCACCTGTCGCAGATCATTCTTAGAAGTCCTATGGATTAGAGGCTCTTTCCAAGGCGATCTCATGATTCTTTTGATAAGTCGAAATCCGATCGTTAGCAATATCACGATTAGCTTTGGGCTCATCAGGCACTTTATGCATCAATTGCAAAGCTTCGTCCCACAGAACAGCTGCATCAAGCCAGCTATCAGGAGAGGCTGCCCTCTGTCCGTCTTCTGTCGCCTGCGTTGCTTTCTTCACTGCTAGACGAAAATCAGCAACGGCCCGCAAGTTTCTAGCGTAACCTGCGTTTTTTTGGTATTCATCTATTTTGGGATCAACTGTTTTAGTGTAGTGCAGGTCAGTTCGTGGGATTTCTTCTAGTGTTGAAATCGCCTTCCCCCAAAGAGTTTCAACTTTCTGACAATCTTCCGAAGTGATCTCTGCTTTGACAATTAGTTCTGCAGCAACTAGGCCATGCTTGAGCGCTTCGGTATACAAAAGCCGGTTCTGATATTCCTGCTGCTTTCTACTCTCTTTAGAGAAGGGGGATAAGCTGTACGCCAAATCCACTTCGTGCATGACATCAATAGCCTTTTGCCAGTTATCACTGGCCTGATTCAAGTTGTTATAGGTCAGCTTTTCGACTGCAAACTGGTCCATCGCTAAGCGCTCGAAGCGATCCGCTTTTTCAGAAGCGATGACAATGCTTCGCTCTCGTTGGCTCTGAGCATTTTGATAGGCATCTTGATTTGTACTGGGCTCGTTCACATCATTGGTGATGCGATCGGTTTCGTCAGGATTCAGGGTGCTAGGCCAGTTTATGGTGTCAGTTAAGATCAATCCAGCCAGACTGAGCAACGCCGCCCCCAAGAATAGTCCTAGGACCCGAGTTGAAAGACGTATTTTTTTTTGAGTTGGAGACGAGAGCAAAAGGGTGCTGCTAGTCAACAAAGTATCCATCGAGGGATGGGACTGCGATCGGGCGATCGCCAGAGGCAAATTTCGATCAAAAGGATTGGTGCCAATACTAGGATGCTGTTTGTGATTAGTGGCCTCTTTCACCTGCATGCGAACATATTCAAATAGCTCGCCAACCGTGACAAACCCGTTGCAATTGACATCGGCTTCACCCTTTAGCCCTCTCAACAGGTAGTAGGTAAACACGCCGTGCCCGCCGCCCCATTTTTCATCTTCAAAAGAGACTTCGTTGGCTTCTGCCGATGTCAGTAGGGCCGTTCCCCCTTTCGCAATACTGATATCTTGCAAATAACGATTGATTAAAGCAGCGCTTTCGTCCACTCCTCGGCTGCGAATACCCCCTCCAATCGCCGCGCTATGACAAGTATCAGCCAGTATGATCACCTTTTCTGCAAGTAACGTATCTTTTAGCGCCCGGTTGATATCTCCCATGGGCAGGCCAGTTCCAGCGATATCTTCGGAATCGGTGTCATGAGTAAGAAGATATACATTCCCAGGACGGTCAGGATCAGGTGCGCCATGACAGGCAAAGTAAATCAGGACCAGATCTTCTCTAGCAGGCTTCTTTAAAAAGGCTCTCAGCGCTTGCGTAATCTTGCCAGTCGTTGCGCGTTTATTAGTCAGCTTACAAATAAACTCTGGTTGAAAATGACCACCACCGGATGTAATCAATAGTTGATAGAGTGCTTCAGCATCGCGGTCGGCGTATCTCAAGTTGAGGCTGGCATCCTGGTACTTTGAAATACCCACGATAATCGCCCACCGATTACAGTGCTCTGCTTGAGGTGATTCGGTCTGAACAGAGAATTCAGAGCTAGCTATTTCGATATCTCGCGAAGAAATACCTTGAGAAGAGGGTTGCTGAGGCATTTTTTCTGCCCTTTGCTTACTATTTTTCTATATTCGCTAGCTTACCTCTCTCTATGCGATCACAAAAATATCTATGCGATCACAAAAATATCTAGACTGCCGGAGCCTGTGCGACTAGAAGGCATCACGTTGAATGTTTCAGCTAGAAGCCTATTAGTGCTTTCGATTGGTATACAGACACCCAGAGTGATACGCATAACAAGGTACTTTGGATATTAAGTAAAGCAAGATGCACAGAGTGCTGTGTGTTTTGCGAGTCACTTTACAAAAAGCAGGAGTTGTAGCTCTTGTTGGCTGTCGCATTTGTTCACTGTCGCTTTGGAAAAATCATGAAGCGACATCACCAAACGGCATCGTCAAGCAAAGTGACCAAAGCTATATTAAAAGGCTTCGAATCTCAGGTTAAGGAGAATTAGCTATTGTCTCGTCGCTATCTGTTTACGTCCGAGTCGGTCACAGAGGGACATCCCGATAAAATCTGTGATCAGATTTCAGACACCATTCTAGATACAATGCTCGCCTTGGACCCTAGCAGCCGAGTAGCTGCTGAGGTCGTCGTCAATACAGGGCTGGTCGTTGTCACTGGGGAGATTTCCTCTAAGGCCTCTGCTAACTTTGTCAAGATTGTCCGAAAGAAGATTGCCGACATTGGCTATATCGATCCCAAAAATAACGGCTTTTCAGCGGATAGCTGCTCTGTCCTAATTGCCTTGGACGAGCAGTCAGCGGACATTGCTCAGGGCGTCGACCAGGCCCAAGAAACCCGTGAACAGACCAGTGATGAACGCTGGGATGCTATCGGTGCAGGCGATCAGGGCATCATGTTTGGATTTGCCTGCAATGAAACGCCAGAGCTGATGCCTTTGCCTATCAGCCTCGCTCATAGAATTTCTCGGGAGCTAGCAGCTGTTAGAAAGAGCGGACGGCTAGACTACCTGGGTCCAGATGGGAAGACCCAAGTCACTGTGGAATATGAGGACGGCAAGCCGGTTGGCATCGATACAATCTTGGTCTCTACCCAGCATAAAGAAACTATCGGTGAGCTGAGCAGTAACAAGGATGTGCAAGCTCGGATCAAGACAGATTTGTGGAAAACGGTTGTACTGCCTTCATTTTCAGGATTAGAGATCCAACCAACGGAAAAGACCAAATTTTTGGTGAATCCGACGGGTAAGTTTGTCATTGGCGGACCTCAAGGTGATTCTGGCCTGACTGGACGCAAAATCATTGTCGATACCTACGGCGGCTACTCTAGACACGGTGGCGGTGCATTTTCAGGCAAAGATCCTACTAAGGTTGACCGTAGTGCGGCGTATGCCTGCCGGTACGTTGCCAAAAATATTGTGGCCGCAGGTCTAGCAGACAAGTGTGAGGTACAGCTCAGCTATGCCATTGGTGTCGCTAGGCCGACTAGCATTTTTGTCGAAACCTTCGGCACGGGTACTGTCTCAGACGACAAGCTGCTCAAGCTGATTACGGATCACTTTGAGCTGCGCCCTGCGGGCATTATAGACACCTTCAACCTGTGTCATCTGCCCTCTGAGCGGGGTGGTCGCTTCTATCAGGATGTGGCTGCCTATGGTCACTTTGGCCGAGACGATCTCGATTTGCCTTGGGAGAAAACCGACAAGGTCGCAGAGTTAAAAGCGGCTGTGTCTAAGCGAGAAGCTGTAGGTGTGTAGCTGTGAGTGTGTAGTCATCAGCACACGAGAAGCCTCTACGACGGGCTGTCAACTATCAATATTGCCTCAGATGGTAGGCTTTAGAGGCCAAAATGCTACGGCAGTATTGTAAATGACTCCCTTCCCGTCGTATCAGCCTAAAAACCTGTCGCTAGGGCCGCTTGAGGCTGAGATTATTGAGATCTTGTGGCTGATCGGGCCGACATCAGCCACGGCTGTTCATCAGTACATTTTGGAAGATATCGAGCGAGAGCTGACGTACTCTTCTGTGTCGACTGTGCTGAAGCGATTGGTCAAAAAGGGCTGGGTGAGCTGCGATCGCAAAAACCGTATCCACATTTGGAAGGCACTAGTCTCTCGTCACAGCGCAGACATCCTCAAGGCCCACCAGCAGCTGCATCAATTTCTAGCGGTTGGCAGTCCAGAAATTGTTGCTGCGTTTGCTGACACGCTAGATGATGACAGCTTAGATCAATTGGATGCGATCGCTCAGAAAGTCAAAACCGCTCGCGCTGCTAGGGATCAGAAGCAGCAAGACCAGCAGCGAGGCCAGCAGTCATGATGCACTTGCAGATGATTGGGCTGTCGATGGCGATCGCGCTCACCACTCGCATCCTCAGCCAGTTTCTCCTGGCACCTGCCCATCAGTGGTCTTCTAGGTGGACCCGCACCCTGACTGCGTTTGTCGCACCGCCATTGCTGCTATTGACGACTGCGATCGCTATTATCGTCATGGGTTTCGATAGTACCTACCATCTAGACGGCTGGCTCAGCTATCTCTTTTCTCTTGGCTTCGTCTTGACGGCCCTCATCCTATGGATCAACCTTAGCCGAATAGCGCTCAAAATGAAGCGCACCGTCCAGAGCTATCCCGTCCACACCATTCAAACCGCTGAGGGCACTGCGACCAGCAGACTCATAGACTCTACAACCGTCTACTGTGCCAGCGTCGGCCTATGGCCGTCCGAGCTAATCCTTAGTAAAGGCTTACTCGACTGCCTAGACGAAGAACATCTTCACGCAGTCATCGCCCACGAAGCCGGACATGCCCACTACCGCGATACCTTTTGGTTCTTCTGGCTAGGAGGGCTCCGCCGTCTCACTCGCTGGCTACCCTACACCGAGAAGCTATGGCAAGAGCTGATGCTACTTCGAGAAATTCGAGCTGACCGCTGGGCCGTTCGCAGCGTGGATGCCCTCGTTCTGGCGGAGTCATTGCTCAACGTCATCCAGGCGCCCCTAACGACGACAGAATCAATCTGCCCTGGATTCAGCTGGCCGACCCCTCAGAGCCGTCTCAACCAAAGAGTTGATGCATTACTCGCCGAAGACATCAAATCACTCAGGATTTTGCCAGAACATTGGCTAGCCGTATCTTTATCGCTTACTCCTCTGCTCACCATCCCTTTCCACCACTGAGGACTCGAGAGAGCTAACAGCATCAAAAAAGGGCTTTCACTTTGAAAGTGAAAGCCCTTCTTAATTAAAAATTTGTCAGCGGAAGTCTAACTACAGCCTTACCAGCTGGACTTCACCACACCAGGTAGCAGACCTTGGTGCGCCATCTCACGCAGTGCGTTACGGCAAAGGCCAAAGTCGCGGTAGTAGCCACGAGGACGACCTGTCTTCCAGCAGCGGTTGTTCAGTCGGGTAGGGGCGCTGTTCTTAGGCAGCTGCTGAATCTGGCGATGAATGGCCAGCTTCTGAGCCTGATTAGGCGCTTCCTCAAATTCTTTGAGCAAAGCTTGACGCTTATCTGCGTACTTTGCGACTAATTTCTCGCGCTTCTTTTGGCGCGCAACCATGCTTTTCTTGGCCATGAGGCGGAGTTACTTATATTTCTATTACACAGTTTACGATTATACCAGCAGCTAGCGTTTTTTGTAAGCTTCCGATTCTGAGATTCTGAGGCTTTAAGACACTGAAGTTTGCAATGTGCGCGATCGCCTACGCCTTCTTCTTCGCCTTTGCCCGTTCAGTCGCTTTTGCAGCTTTCTCGGCAGCTTTGCGAATCTTGATAGCACCGGGACAAATGTCTAACAGCTCACAGCGAGAACAGCTCGGGCTCCTAGCACTGCATACCGCTCGTCCGTGATAGACCAGTCGAATTGACCAGTTCTCCCAGTCAGGCCGAGGCAGTAGCTTCATCAAATCCTGCTCGATTTTCACAGGCTCCGTCTGCTTCGTCAGACCAAACAGCCTTGAGATGCGTTTCACATGGGTATCTACCGTCACGCCTTCGTGAATGCCAAAAGCATGTGCTAGAACCACGTTAGCCGTCTTCCGTGCAACCCCAGGCAAACCTGTCAGCGCTTCCATAGAGTTTGGTACCACCCCATCGAAGTCAGTGACAATCTTTTGACAGGCCGCCTGAATATTCTTCGCCTTATTTCGATAAAAGCCAGTGGAGCGAACCAGCGCTTCTAGCTCAGTTACCTCTGCCTCCGCCATAGCCTCTGCGTTAGGAAAGCGCTCGAACAGAGCGGGCGTTACCAAATTGACCCGAGCATCCGTACACTGAGCCGCCAGCATAGTGGCTACCATCAGCTGCACAGGCGTCTCATAATCCAAAGAGCAGGGTGCTTGTGGATAAATTACCTTCAGTCGCGCCAGCAGCTCTAACGCTCTCTCCTTTTTCCGCAGCTTTTGAGCTGGGCGAAGCATTGGGGGAGGCAAACCAGGCAGAGACTGTGGAATAGCTACGTAGCCGTTCTCCTTACTAGGTAGTGGATTTGATGTGGCTAGAGCGTTCACTGCCTGAGATTTTGTAGAACTTCAAGCTGGGTAGTATCACGAATAATCAAGAAGACCCCTAACCCCAGCAAAAGGAAAATACCGGTCTGCATTACGCTTTCTTGTAGGCGGACGGGCAGCGGCTTGCCGCGCAGCGCTTCAATAAGTAAGAAGGCCAGCTGGCCCCCGTCTAGCGCAGGTAAAGGCAGGATGTTGATAATTGCTAGGTTGATGCTGATGATTGCGGCGAAGGGAAACAGGCTGCGTCCGTCTGCTTTAGCTAGTCCGGCTCCTTGCTCAACAATCTTGACAGGGCTACCAACCTGACCAGCCATAGAAGAAAAATCGGTGATCAAAGAGAGCATACCGTTTGCGACTAGGGCCGTCTTGTCCTGAAATTCTTTAGCAGCAGCAGTCAGCACTTCTGTCGGACCGCTAGCAGGGCGGTATTGAACCGAGCCGTTTGGCTGCAAGGCAACGCCGATCACTGCGTCTCCACCGGGCTGACTGACTTCGGGAGTCACAGTCACGGCTAGCTCTTTGTCGAACCGCTGCAAGGTCAGATCTACAGGCTGGCTCTCACTAGCTTGGATGATGCGAATGAGCTTTCTTTGGGCGCTGTCTTCACCCTCTACTTCGCTGCTGAGGCGATCGCCATTCACAGCTAAAATTACATCACCTGCTTTGATCCCAGCAACTTCAGCTGGCGTTCCCTGCATCACTTCAGGAATAAACACCCCAGGCTTCAGGTTGAAGCTATCAGGCACACCAATACTGCCAAACTGAACAACAAATACTAGGTAGGCGAAAACCATGTTGGCAATCACGCCAGCACTGATCACAATTGCTCTGTCCAAGACAGGGCGATTACCCAACAAATCGGGATCATTGGGTGGAATCACACTCTCAGGATCTTCATCCGGGAATCCGACAAAGCCACCGAGGGGAATTGCCCGCAGCGCATACTCGGTCTGCGGACCCTGATATTTCCACAGGATCGGACCAAAGCCGATAGAGAAACGATTGACGTGAATGCCCTGCAAGCGAGCGGCCATAAAGTGGCCAAGCTCATGAACAAAAATGAGGAGGGCTAAAACTCCAATTACGGCCAGTACGGTCATAGAAGCGCTGCGTTAGGTTAACTTTTGTTGTTGTCACAGATGCTATTGTACAGCGCTAGCTTATGGCGTGTGTGCCCATATACTTTTGCAGCACTTCGGGGATCTCTACACTGCCGTCCGGCTTTTGATAGTTTTCTAGAATGGCGGCCATGGTTCTACCGACAGCCAGACCAGAACCGTTGAGCGTGTGAACGTATTCGGTGCCCTTTTTGCCAGACTCTTTGAAGCGAATGTTGGCTCTACGCCCTTGGAAGTCGACGCAGTTCGAGCAGCTGGAGATTTCTCGATACTTACCAGCAGAAGGTAGCCAAACTTCTAGATCGTAGGTTTTGGTCGCGCCGAAGCCGAGATCGCCGGTACATAGCTCCAGCACTCGGTACGGTAGCTTGAGCTGCTGCAAAATGTCTTCGGCATCGGCGGTGAGTTTTTCTAACTCATCAAAGGAGGTATCGGGATGGACAAATTTGTACATTTCGACTTTGTTGAATTGATGGAGGCGGATGAGTCCTCGGGTGTCTCGCCCATAGCTACCGGCTTCGCGACGAAAGCAGGGGGTGTAGGCGCAGTAGTTGATCGGGAGCTGGTCCGAGGTTAAGACTTCGTCGCGGTGCAGGTTGGTCAAGGGGACTTCGGCGGTGGGGGTGAGCCAGAGATCGTCGCGATCGCACTTAAACCCATCCTCAGCAAACTTCGGCAGCTGGCCCGAGCCCTGCATCGAATCCGAATTCACCAAAATCGGCGGCAGCACCTCGGTGTAGCCCACACCCGTGTGTCGATCTAGCATGAAAGAGATCAGCGCTCGCTCTAGTGCTGCCCCCGCCCCAGTTAGCGTCACAAATCGGCTCTGAGCGATCTTGACCGACCGCTCAAAGTTCATAATGCCGAGATTTTCGCCGATCTCGTAGTGTGGCAGCCTCTTCTCACCGTCGGTCGGAATTAATTCATCGCCCCAGCGACGAACCTCTACATTGTCATCTTCATTCTTTCCAACAGGCGTGGAATCGCTAGGCAAGTTAGGTAGCGTCAGCAGAATCGACTCAATCTGAGCCTTTAGCTCTTTTTCCTTCGGTTCAAGTTCTCCGATCTCTTGCTTAACCTGATTGCCTTCGTCGCGTAGCGCCTTGACCTCATTCCCTTTTGGATCTGCGCCTTCTCGAATTTTTTGACCGACCGACTTGCCTACTTCGTTGCTGCGAGCCTGCAAATCAGAACGTAGCTTCTCTAGCTCACGCTGCTGAGTGTCCAGCTCAAGTAAAGGCTGAAGATCATAGCTGTTCCGTTTGTCTAGTGCAGCCTTTACTTGTTCGGTCTGATTGCGAATCTGCTTAATGTCGAGCACGGTCTTGTACCTGCGTATTCTTAGGCGTTTTTGTTCGGCTGGTTTTCTTTAAAGAGGGTAACAGCGAAAGGGACGGTAAAGGTCATCGCCTTACCGTCCCAAATCAATCCTAAAGTAAAGATTGAATCAAGTAGATTGTTGAACTTGGGGTAGCTAAAACACCTGTTCAATCTCAGCAATCTCAGGGATAAACTCGCGCAGTCGGCGCTCGATACCCATCCGCAGTGTCATCGCCGAACTAGGGCAGCTACCGCAGGCACCCTGCAAACGCAGCTTTACAATCGGACCGTCTAGCTCTACGAGTTCTACGTTACCGCCGTCTGCCATCAGATAAGGACGCAGCTCATCCAAAACCTTCTCGACATTGGGCTCGGTCAAAGCTAAAGTTGCCATGCTGTATTTTCTCCGTCTATATCAAAGATGCTTCTAGTCTAGCGGGTTTGCTGACTAGCTAGCGGTAAGTTCATCCAGTCTAGCCAAGACTTCCTGGCTGTGTATGGCAGGCCGCACGCCGAGAAAACGTTCTTTCAACCTGCCTTCTGGGTCAATCAAGTAAGTGTGGCGCATCGACATTGGCTTCATCCAAGAGCCATAAGCTCGGCTAACGGCACCATCTGGATCGGAAAGTAGTGGAAACACTAAAGATTCTGAGTCGCAAAAATCAGCGTGCGATTCGACATCATCTGCACTGACGCCTAGAATCTGCGCGTTTCGTTCCTGATACTTTGGCAAATCTTGCTGAAATCGACGCGCTTCTAGGGTGCAACCTGGCGTAAAGTCTCGTGGATAAAAGTATAAAACCACCCACTGGCCTAGATAATCGTTGAGAGCGACCTCACCGTCGCCGCTATTGCTCGGCAGCGTAAATGTAGGGGCGGGGCGATCAATAGCTGGCTGTGTGCCTCCCATCGCGTAGGCTACAGGTGGGTTAAAGGCAGCCATCAGACTAAAGACAAAGCTAAAGCATGTGACCAAAACTGTACGGCGGAGCGTCATAACATGATAGTTGAAGGTCTATTCCAAGTTTATAACGCGCGAGCTAGAATTTTTTCATGACTGCCTTCAGCTTAAGAAAGTACTGGCGGGAAAGCTGGGCGGTGGCCCGTCGCATTTTGACGGAGCTGTTCAGGCGGGGCCGCAGTCTAATTTCATGGCTGATTTTTCCGGCACTGATTCTGATGCTGAATGGCTTCATCACCGCAGAACGTGCCGATACGACGGTCAGTACAGCTTTTGAGATCGCAGCGCCACCAACGTTGGTTGGAGCCGCGCTGTTTTTTAGCTGTTTGGGTGGTGGCGTCGCTACAGTGGTCTCTGAACGCGAGCAGCAGACGCTGAAGCGCTTGTTCTTATCACCCTTAAGCGGAGTTTCTTACTTTCTAGGGATATTCCTGGCTCATAGCGTGATTGGAGTAGGGCAGTCTTTGGTGATTTTTGCGATCGCACTAGCAGCTGGTGCCAACTTCACCAATGCCGCCTGGCCCCTGGCAGTGCTGATCATCTGGCTCAGCATCCTAGCTTACGTCGGACTAGGCTTTATGCTCGGCACTCAGTTCGCCCGTCGCACAGAAGATGTCAGCGCTCTAATCGCAGCTTTCGGCGTACCGCTAATGGTCTTAGGCGGTGCCTTTCTACCGATTTCCCTATTTCCAGAATCGCTGCTACAGATCGCTAAATTCAACCCGATCTACCATATGACCGAAGCCCTCACCGACGCTCTCCTCAACCCTGAACATCCTTTTGGCGAAGACGGCGGTCAGCACTTTTGGATTCTATTCAGTTTCTCTATAGCTATGGTCGCTGTTGGCTGGCTGTCCTACAAACGCATGCTCATCCAAGAGAAACAGCTGTGATCAACTAGTTTTAGCTACAAAACACAGCTCAACATGCCAAAGTCGTCGACTGTGAGGAACTACTGAGACGATAATTTTTTTGCACGCTATCTCTCCGTGCGCTATCTCCCCGTGCGCTATCTCTCCGTGCGCCATCTCTCCGTGCGCCATCTCTCCGTGCGCCATAGCGCCATGCCTAAAACGCCTAATCCCATCATCAGACCAGGTTCTGGAACATCTTCAGCACCATTACTGTGCTGGGGTACTATCCTCTCCACCTTAGAAGCTAGAAGATTTACCGGCATGGTTCCAGATGTACTGTTTCCTTGATTGCCAAATATGGAACGTCCTGCCACAGCACTGGCTCCGTCGACCACTGATGCATTAGCGGTTACCAAGCCGCAGTCATCTGGAATATAAACGCCTCCTTTACTTTGCCCAGACTCAGGCGTCCCCAAATGCTGTACCCAGTAGCGACCATAAGTAGAGCTCCCTGTCGCGTCGAACAGGCCGAATCCCACCTCTGTAAACGACTTACTCAGTAGATTTTCTCGATGCCCTTCACTGCTGTTCATCCACGCATTAAAGGCATTTTCTGCCGTGTAATTGCTGCCTGCCACTAGGTTCTCTCCGGCGTTTTCAAAGTCATAGCCTGTAGCGGCAATTCGTGACCTAAAAGTTGAACCGTCCTTACCACTGTGAGAAAAGAAATTTTGGGTTGCCAAATCTTCGGCATAGGCTTGAGCTGACCGCCCTAGCTGAAAAGAAAAGCTCAGCGGATCTGCGTCTACTTCGGCGCGAGCCTGATTGGTAAAATTTAGTAGCTCTGAGAAGAAACTACTGAGAGGCGCACAGCTGTTGGATACCTTTAGAGCAGGTTGAGCCTTAGGGGTAGGTTGTTTATTAGTGTTTTGAGCCGATTCTTCACTGCCGCTACCACAGCCTGTTGCCACCAATCCAATTACTACAAGACTCAACAAGGTAGTCCATCTCATTCAAATACTCCTAGGAAAAACAGTCTCACGCAGAAGAGTGGTAGTAAGGGGTTCGGTTCTGTGAAGATACCTTTATCCTGACGATTACACTACGTAATCTAATGCTTCAGAAAATGAGGAGCCATCCGAGGTTATGTTGATTGCGGCCTCATTATTGATACATCCAGAGGACAGAAAACACTCAAACTTCACACTAGTCAGGCGGATGTAACCGCCTGTTTCAAGGCGATGTATCGATCCTTACATCTACGTAACTAGAAAAATTGATGTATTATTTACCACAAAGTATTCTACTTCAGCCAGAAAACCAAAAAAACAAAGAAGCCATCTTTCGATTCTTCTCTCAGTTTGTCGTACTATCGAGGATCTCAAGCTAAGTGACTCTATCGAGCAACCAAGGCGTCGCTACTTTTGGTGCAGGCTGCTTTTGGCATGTAGAAGAAACCTTTCGCCAGTGTCCGGCTGTCCTAAAGACATCAGTTGGCTATATGGGTGGTCACTTTGCCAGCCCTAGCTACTTGGACGTGCTTTCTCGTATTACGGGCCATGCGGAAGTTGCGCAGGTACAGTACGATCTAGAGCGCATCAGCTACCAAAATCTGCTGGACGTGTTCTGGAAGTGTCACGATCCGACAGAGTTCAACCGGCAGGGACCAGATCGGGGCGAACAATACCGATCTGTTATCTTTTGGCACACTCCTGACCAGGCTCTTATCGCTAGGCGATCCAAGGCACAGCTTGATGCCTCCAGCAAATATGCCAAGGCGATCGTCACCGAGATTAAACCTGCGGGCGACTATTGGCTAGCCACTGACGATCATCAGCAGTATTTGGCAAAGAAAAACGGTCTCATTCACCAGCAAAAGTGAAAGGGACAGAAGGCGGGTCTAGCTAGCCTGTAGACTATCTGCAATCAAAAAACGCCTTATCGGAAGCTACCCCTGACCAGGAAACCAGTGCTCTCGCAGGCGCTTCAATCGAATCTGACCGGAAATATACCAGGGCCAATGATGATATTCCGCCAGTAGCCAACCAGACATCGCGCCATGAGCTATTAAGGTCAGCTCTATCCACATCAGCGGAAAGCTGGAAGTTTCTAGTGGTGGAAAAATATAGTTGGACAGGGCTATCAGTGCGACCGGGACAATAGTCAGCCCAGCCGAAAAAGCCCACACTAGGACAGCAGCTGTGTCACGTTGCTGTTCTGTCCGCCAGCGCCAGCCGTTCCAGTGCCAAATCCTAGAGCGGACAGTGTCAGCTAGCTGCACAGACTGTAAGTCTAGATTGACGGTGAACATATGCCGACAGAAATCACAAGCGAATACGTCCATGAGTGCGATCGCATTCAGCTCTCCGCTTGCACAGGCCGGACAGCGATAGGTCGAACTATAGTTCAACGAAGTGTAGTTCAAAGATCCTGGGTTCAAGGAGGTGTAGCCGCTTTTTTTCGTCATTCTCTAATTGTCTACGGGCTCAGTACCGGTTGAGGCTTCACTGGCACCTCGTCTCGGTTTTCCTCTCTAAAGATAATCTGACAAAAACTAGACTTGCACTTCGCCAACAAATTCTTAACAGGCAGCAATATCTATCTAGCCACTCAGTCTATTTGATCGTACTGCTTAGCTACTGGCTATCTCATCTACTGGCTATCTCAGCTACTGGCTATTGCACTGAGCATTCCTTCTTTCACTAGCCTGTAGCTTGATGATCAATGCGTCTGCTTCTGCCTGCAAATGCAATAGTTCGACCTGATGATCGGGGTGATAAGGATAGCGCTGCACCTCGATCCAGCAAACCTTATCGCTATCGCTAGCTGGCTGGCTGCCTTTCGCACGTCCACCAGAAAAAGAATCCGTAGGCGATTGTTGGGTTAAAGGCATAATCTTACTCATTTACTTACTCGCAGCACACTGAACAGTCATTTTTCTCTGGTCAACAAATACGCTATACAGTTTGCACACCGTCACCAAAACTAATGATAAGTAGAGAATCAATCACAGTCGAGAATGTGGTTAGAGTCGATTAGCAGCTGAAGTCTGCTCAACTTTAGCTTGATCAAATCTATATAACCATAGTCCGTTGCTGACTAGTAATTTATACTTATTAGAAGCAAGACGCATTGTAACCTAAATGACGTGAATTGATGCTAGCTAGCCACAGACTGAACTGTCTTGTCAGAAGGTGTCAATTCGCTATCCGGTTGCTGTATTGACTGTTCATAGGTTCATCTCTGCGGTGCAAGCTACCTTCGTTTAACAGGCCGTTGCTCAAGAAATCATCAGGTCTATTTTTACGTTTTCGGTTTATCTCCTTGAGGCTCTCTCGCGGTAAACTTGAGCAACATTACCCAAGCCGCGTACAGATCAGCATCTGTATAGATTAGGCTCATAGATGATACCGGTAGCTGGAAAATATTGTGACTCTCAGCCTCAACACTCCTCCCACCTCGACTGTAGCCACTGACAGCCAGCCCAAGCGGCCTACTACCCTCCATAGGGGCTGGCCTGGGTTAATTGAAACCTATCGCCAGCACCTACCGGTTAGCGACTCTACTCCTGTTGTTACTCTGCACGAAGGCAACACGCCTTTGATCTCAGTCCCCTCAATTGCTGAGCGTATTGGTAAATCCGTTCAAGTCTTTATCAAATACGACGGGCTCAATCCTACCGGTAGCTTCAAAGATAGAGGCATGACTATGGCTGTCACCAAAGCCAAAGAAGCTGGCGCCGAGGCTGTCATCTGCGCCAGTACGGGCAATACGTCTGCTGCTGCTGCTGCCTATGCAAGACGAGGTGGACTGCGAGCCTATGTTGTTATTCCCGACGGCTATGTAGCGATGGGTAAACTTGCCCAGGCGCTTCTATACGGTGCAGAGATTTTGGCCATCAAGGGAAATTTTGATCAGGCACTAGCCTCTGTCAGAGCCGTTGCCGATCGCTATCCAATCACTCTGGTTAACTCTGTCAATCCCTACCGGATTGAAGGGCAGAAAACAGGGGCCTTTGAGCTGGTAGATGCTTTAGGCGACGCACCTGATTGGCTCTGCATTCCGGTTGGCAATGCGGGTAATATCACTGCCTATTGGAAGGGATTCAAAGAATACAAAGAAGCGGGTCAGTGCAGGCATCTGCCGCAGATGATGGGCTTTCAAGCAGCAGGCGCAGCGCCTTTGATCGCAGGGCATCCGATTGAGGCACCAGATACCTTTGCAACAGCCATTCGGATCGGCAATCCGGCCAGTTGGGACAAGGCAGTTGCCGCTAGAGACGAGAGCGGTGGTGCCTTCAACGCGGTTACAGATGATGAGATTGCAGAAGCTTACAGCTTGCTAGCTGGGGAGGAAGGTATTTTCTGTGAACCGGCTAGCGCCGCGTCTGTAGCTGGACTACTAAAGGTCAAAGACCAGGTGCCTGAAGGTGCCAGAGTCGTCTGTATTCTGACTGGGAATGGTTTGAAAGATCCTGAGGCAGCGATTGAGCGCAGCGGCAATCAGTTCAAGGCAGGCCTTGCTCCAGATGCGGACAGTCTGGCTCAGGTAATGGGATTTTAGGCTTGTTTTTCTGGATTTGCAGCAGCTCGCTCTTTAGAGAGCAAATCGACAGCATCGCTTAGGGCCGCTGTCAGGCTGTTTCGCGTTTGTGTATGGTCTGCTCGCTCAGTTTCTAACTGCGCTTGAAGCCGTTCGCATTCCTCTCTAGCAGTCGACAGCTCAAATTGGAGCTGCGTTACTTGAGTCGCTTGAGCATCAGGGTTGTCCAAGTCAACTGCTGCGGCGCGATCGCTCCGAGTATTCGTTTGTGTATTGGGTGTACTCACCGCACGTAGGTCGCTGAGGTCTTTTTGTAGGCGCTCGATTTTGCCAGTCGCGATCGCACTATCTCTGCGTCGCTGCTGCGCTTCTGAATCGTAGAGCTTGCGCCAGTTATCTGCACTTTCGTAGGCCCGCTCTCGCTCCTGTTGTAATTCGCCAATCTGGCGTTGCAAAGCCTGAACTTCTGCTAACCATTGAGCCGCATTCGATTGGGTCATTGCGCTAAAAACCTCACAGTAGCAGTCCTTGTAGTGAAGCGGGGGCAGGCAAAATAATGACGACCAGCAGTGCCAAGGAAAGCAGTCCTAAAAAATCCCGTGGGCTATTGAGTTCGCTCACGTCATTCAGAGCTGGCTGTGCAGCGGGCACGAACAGCAAAAAGAGAGCCCAGAGCAAAAACTCTTGATAGTTAAAGGCCAAAACTAGCATCAGCGCCCTAGCTACATGGCTGACGATGATTGCGGTCCGCTGTCCGTACATGGCATGGACAATATGACCACCGTCCAGCTGGCCCACTGGCATCAAGTTGAGAGCAGTCACAATCAGTCCTAAGCAGCCAGAAATCGCAAAAGGATGCAGATTGAGAGCACTACCTGCCTGCAAAGCTGAACCGAGTGCGAGTTTGCTCATAACCAGCAAAGCTATAGAGCGGCTGGGATCGAGCGATTCAAAGTTTAACAGCTCTGAAGCCTCACTCAACGGAACAACATTGGAATGGGCCAAGCCCCAAGCCAGAATAGGCAAACTGACAACCAGCCCAGAGAGCGGGCCAGAAATGCCAACATCAAACAGAGCGCGGCGGTTGGGCATGGGCGATCGCATCTGGATAAACGCCCCCAAAGTCCCTAAGAAAAAAGGAATCGGAATAAAGTAAGGCAGCGTAGCCTTCAGCCGGTGATAGCGCGTTGCCAGGTAATGCCCCGTCTCATGAACACCCAAAATAAACATCAAAGACAGGCCGTAGGCCAATCCTGGTAGCAATAGCGCTGGGTTATCTTGCAACGCAGCAGGATCTTCAATCCCACCAATCAGCACGCTACCGACCAAGGTCGTCGTCATCAAAGTTGCCAAAGCTAGCACCGCTGCCAGCACGGGCCGAGTAATCTTTCTTTGGTTAAACTTTTTGATGCGAGCTATCTGGGCAGTAGTGGCCGAAGCCGGTAGCGTTTTTACAAAATTCTTCGCCTGCGGATTAGGCACTAGCGCAAAAAAGGGCGTCCCATTGAGTCCTTCTTGCAAAAGCACTAGAAAGCGGTCACCAAAGCTACTCTCAATATTTTGCTGTACCGTTTGGTAGGCTTCTCCAGGTGAGGTCTTGAGCTTGCCCTTGCAGATCATCGCCTGTGGCAAATACTCAATATTTTGTAAATAGTAAGTTGACCAGGGAAAACACCGCTGAAGCAGCGTTTCTTCGTCGCGGCTCAGTGGTTTAGCTGGCTCCTTAGCTGGTTTGACCAGGTCTGCTTTTGGCTGGCCCTCCGACTTCTCTGCCGCGTCCATTACCTGCTGTTTGGCCTTCGCGCTCGACACAACTAGCGTTGTGTATAGGAATAGCGTTGATGCAGCCATCAGCCCGTATAGCAATATGGCTGGCGGGGGCTCGCCATTGCCAACGGTCATCCACAGCGTAAAAACCAAAACAGGGGCCATCATCACTACCCACATCAGCCATAGCGGAACAGGCGTTTTGATCTTAGAAAGACGGTTGCTAATGACCCAGTAGGTCATCAGACCCAGAAGCAGCGTGAGTAAGACAAGGGGCATGGATACAGCTAAGCGCGAATATGATGGAACAAATGTGCTTTGATGAAAGGCGGCATTCACGAGGGGCAAAAGGAAAGCAAGTAGCCAAGACAATCAAAGCTGCACTTTCCATTGTAATTCAGCGTCCTAAATTCGTTATTTTGTTTACTTTCTTTCGTTTACTTTCCAGAGTCTTGCCTTGATGGTTCCGTCTACTTCCACAAAAGATAAACAGCCTCAGACTGTCTTTGATACCATCTTCGCTTTTGCACCCAATCGCGAAACGCTAGGAGGAACGGCCTATCTTGTTTTAGAACCGGCAGCGGCTGATCAATGCACAGTCGAAAGCGCCAATATCCTGGTTGACTGTCCAGCCCTCACAGATTTCCATAGGGAATTTATCCATTCTAAAGGTGGCGTGCAAACGCTGTTCGTTACGCATCGCGGCGGTATGGCACAGGTTAAAGAATTCCAGAAAGAATTCAATGCCCAAGTGCTGATTCAAGAGCAGGAAGCCTATTTGCTGCCAGGAATTGAAACCGAAGTATTTCATCGCGATCGCACCCTCTCCCCCACCAGCAAAGTCCTCTGGAATCCAGGTCATTCACCCGGTTCAGCCAGTCTCTACCACAGCAACTACGGCGGCATTCTCTTCACCGGCAGGCACCTTTTACCCGATCGAAACGGCGCACCTGTTCCGCTTAGACTTTCTAAAACCTTTCACTGGCCTCGTCAGCTACGCCACGCTCAGCAGCTACTCACCAACTTCACAGCAGATGACCTCAGCTACATTTGTCCGGGTGCTAGTACCGGCTATCTACGGGGAGAGAAGAAAATCGATGACGCCTACCAGCAGCTACAGTCTCTCGACTGGCAATCTTTAGCAGCCACTAAACCAGCGATTTAGCCATAACGAAATCACTGTTCACCTGCTCATCATCCGGCAGCGGGCACACGTCCACCTGAACCTCTCTAGGATAGATCAGCCATGTCCGCTGCGCTGGCTCCGATAGCGTTTGGACCAGCGCCGAAAGCTGCTTGATATCCTTGAGCCCTCGCGGCGTTTGAATCTTTATCCCACGCTGATAAACGCTGTATCCCTTACTCCACGTATGCCTTAGACCACTATATCGATGTGCTTCTACTCCTTCTGACAAAAGCTGCTGCTGCACACTCTCTAGCAGACTGTCGCGCTCTGCTAACGTTGCATAAGTCACCTCCAAAACCTTCAACAGCCTACGGTTCAAAAAGCGCTGACAAAGGTCAGAAAGTGCTGGATCAGAATGCTGCTGCCAACGCTGGAGGTGATAGGTAAAAACCACATCATCTCCAGCCAGATAGCTGTCCAGAGAAAGCCGATCGGCTGGACCTATCAACCAGGCGGTTACTATCTCGTCAGCAATCAGCTCGCCCTTGACTAACAGCTCTCGGGCTCGATCAAACGCTTGCTCCAAAATCCAGGTGGCAGAAAGATTCTTAGAGTGGTTGTAGATCTGGGCGTACATAAAGGAGCGGACGACTAAATAGTGCTCAATGGCAGCGAGTCCTTTTTTCTCGACGATCAGCTGCTGGCTGGCGGGGTCGTAGTTGAGCGCTAGGACAATCCGATCGAGATCTAGTTGCCCGTAAGCTGCGCCGGTAAAGTAGCTGTCTCGCATTAGATAGTCGATGCGATCGCAATCCAGCTGACTAGAGACTAGCTGCCACACACATGGAATCGGATGTGTATGCGTATAAACCTGCGTGATCGCTTGCCACAGCTGTGGATGAAAGGCGTCGAGACGCTGTCGTATAGCAGACGAATGCTCGACAATAGCCATCGTCCACTGCTCGTGATGAGAACCAAAAACTTCCTCCGCAGTATGGCTAAAAGGGCCATGTCCAATGTCATGCAGCAGCGCCGCGCAAAGAACTGCGGCACGATGCGCTCTCAACTCTTCGTGTAGTGCCGCGAGCCGATCAAAAGCCCGCCGTGCTACCGCCATTACCCCCAGCGAATGGGTGAAGCGCGACATTTCCGCACCGTGGAAGGTCAAGCTCGCTGGCCCTAGCTGTCGAATCCGTCGCAGCCGCTGAAACTCTGGCGTATCAATCAAAGCCTTCAGCAGCGCCTCGACTTCATCTTCTCCATCTAGCGTGATCGCGCCGTGTAACGGATCGTGATATGTGCGCATGCTTTTAGACATATCTTCAATACACAGCCTCTCAATGGAGGATAGATCGGTATTTTTGGGTCCGTATTCTTGCGTCCATTAAGCCGACTTAACCTACTTTTGAGCCGTCGCAAACGATTGAGCTAACAGCGCCACTGCCGCCTTATATTGGGTATCTTCTTTTGAACCAAACTGCTGACGGCGCTCAACGGAACTAGTTACCACCTGGTCAGGATCTATTCCCAGCTTGTTGATATCTCGATGGCTAGGTGTCTCGTACTTCGCGATTGTAACGGCCAATCCTGCACCGTGTGGCAAATCGAATAGAGACTGAATTAGCCCCTTACCAAAAGTAGTCTCTCCTACTAACTGAGCTCGACCATTGTCCTGGAGCGCGCCCGCCAGAATTTCACTAGCACTAGCCGTCCCTTTATTAACCAGTACGACCAGAGGATCGGAGGTAATTGCTTTACCGTTGGCATCGTAACTGCCAAGCGAGCCCTGACGGTTCACCGTGTATACCACCGTGCCTTCATCTATCCACATCCGAGCAATTTCGATACCCGCCTGCAATAGACCACCTGGATTGTTCCGCAAATCTAGAATATAAGCGTCCGCGCCCTGATCTTCTAACGCTTGTAGTGAGCTCTTCAGCTCAGCCGCAGCGTTACCGTTGAACTGACCTAATCGTAGATATCCCGTTTTTGGTAGGCCGGGCTCAGTGCGGAGCTCGGACGAAACAGGATTGAGGGTAATGCGATCGCGCTGCACATTCACATCAAAAGGGGCTACCTGCTCGCGCCCCACCGTCAACGTTACCTGCGTTCCAATTGCTCCCCGCATCCGAGCCGCCGCCTCATCTAGGCTCAGCGACTTCGTCAGCGTTCCATTGATTGCCAGAATCGTATCTAGAGGCTGCAGCCCTGCTGCTTCAGCGGGAGAGCCCTCAATCGGCGCAATTACCCGCAGTGGACTGGCCTCATCGTCTTTGGCAATCTGCAAGCCTACGCCCAATAGCTCTCCGTTGGTGTTGGTTTGCAGGCTTTGGTACTGCTGAGGTGGTAAAAACCGGGTGTAGGGATCGTCTAGCACTGCCAGCATTTCTGAAATTGCAGTGTAGGTTTCTTTCCAAGTTGGCAGAGACTGACGCAACACCTTTTGACGCATGAACCACCAGTTCTGGTGGTTGAACGTCTCATCTAGATAGCTGCGGTTGACGATTCGCCATACTTCCATGACCAGCTGCTGTTGATTGGTAAAGGCGGCAGCGACTGGCATCTTTCCGAGTCCAACGCTTCCCTGCTCTGAACCGATAGCGCCTAGCCATACCGTGATTGATAGTGCGATCGCCAGCCCAATCCGAAAAATCCGCCTTCCCATCCGTTTCCCTATCACCTAATAAAGCTCTCATAAACGAGATACAGCCTGCTCTCAGTACCAAACCCTGTCACAGCAGGCAAACGAGCACTCATCTCGAATCAATCAGAACAAAAACGTAAACTTATGTAAACATCAATAATTATAGAGGTTTTCTTAAAGTTTCAGTCGTTTGTACAGGCTCTAAACACAAATGGCGTTGTACAAAGCCCAGTTGCTATATGATTTCCTCCCAGTCAAACTGCATGACACTGTCAAAATCAGCAGAACTTGCTCAAAAAGCAAACCCCTCAATCCTCCTACTGTGTTACATTTTTTAGTATTGGTACATAACCCTAAGACACACCCTTTTTTGCTTCATGTTTACTAAGCAAGTCACCGACTCCCAGCCTTACAAGTGGTTCGATGAGCGGCTAGAAATTCAGGCACTCGCCGACGACATCTCCAGCAAGTACGTTCCTCCCCATGTGAACATTTTCTACTGTCTCGGGGGAATCACGCTCGTTTGCTTCATCATCCAGTTCGCAACTGGGTTTGCAATGACCTTCTATTACAGACCCACTGTGACTGATGCCTTTGCCTCAGTTCAGTATCTGATGACAGATGTCAACTTCGGTTGGCTGATTCGCTCTGTCCATCGCTGGTCCGCTAGCATGATGGTTCTAGTCATGATCCTTCACACTTTTCGTGTCTACCTCACTGGCGGATTCAAGAAGCCTCGTGAACTGACCTGGGTGACAGGCGTCATCCTCGCCGTTATCACAGTTTCCTTTGGCGTAACTGGTTATTCTCTCCCTTGGGATCAGGTTGGCTACTGGGCAGTCAAGATCGTATCTGGCGTACCTAGCGCGATTCCTGTTGTAGGAACCACTATTGTCGAGCTCATGCGCGGCGGCGAAAGTGTCGGTCAAGCAACTTTGACTCGCTTCTACAGCCTACACACCTTCGTGTTGCCGTGGTTCATTGCAGTCTTCATGCTGCTCCACTTCATTATGATTCGTAAGCAGGGCATCTCCGGACCCTTGTAAACGACCAAAATAATTGCCGAAAGCCCGGTTTTGGCCACCGCGCCTCATCGCTAGCTTTCGACTTTGCAACTCTTCGTTCTAAAAGATCAACCTACACCTCTACGCCTAGATTGAACTGGTGTCGCCCTTGTATTTTATAGCTTTAGGAATACTTCCTAGAGCCATGGAATGAAGAGGCAAACCAAGATATGCTAGTAAGCGGCTACCGGTATCATTATTTCAGGAAGATAAACGATGTCAATTCTTAAAAAGCCAGATCTCAGCGATCCGATGCTGAGAGAGAAGCTCAAAAAAGGCATGGGTCACAACTACTATGGTGAACCCGCTTGGCCTAACGACCTTCTTTACGTGTTTCCGATCGTCATTATGGGAACCATTGCCTGCTGTGTTGCTTTGGCTGTTCTCGATCCCGCCCTCATCGGCGAGCCCGCCAACCCGTTCGCGACACCTCTAGAGATTTTGCCTGAGTGGTATCTCTACCCCACTTTCCAAATGCTGCGCGTTCTACCCAACAAGCTGTTGGGTATTGCTGCGATGACCGCTATCCCTTTGGGCCTGATTCTTGTTCCTTTCATCGAGAACGTTAACAAGTTTCAAAATCCGTTTCGCCGTCCGGTTGCTACAGCCGTCTTCCTTTTTGGTACAGCTGTTACTCTCTGGTTGGGCATCGGCGCGACTTTGCCGATCGACACGTCATTGACTTTAGGTCTGTTCTAGGACTTTCTGCTCTCTGAGCTCTTTGCATTGCAAGGAGCTTGCTGCTTTTGGCTCGAATTTCTACAAGATTAAAAAGTAAGTCGCCCAGATTCTCACTAGAGACCTGGGCGATTTTAAGCTGGTGACTTTGCTCCTGCTCTTTATTATTTGTGCTGCGTAGCTTGCGTCTAGCTTTTATGGCTTCACCTCTCAAAGAACAGCTGAAAACCAAAACGGCTTGAGAAAAGTCGTAATTATAAAGTGAAATGTACACTCTCATACGATTCCGTTATGAGGTGGTAGATTTTAAGAAATGATTCGTACGATGATCCCTTGCAAAGATTTTTAAGTTTCGGTCGTAGGGCGAAGGCTACTCAAAAAATGTCGGAGAAAGCACATCTCACAGTTGATAGCCACTTGGAAGAACTTGCGGTAGTACAACAGTGGTTTCGTTCGCTTGTTGCCCGCTTTTCTGCTGAAGCCCCTTGGATAAACGACCAGTTTGACAAGCTGAACTTGGCACTGGCAGAAGGTTTTACAAACGCAGTTCGTCATGCGCATGCCGATTTGCCTGGGACTACGCCTATTGATATCGAGCTAGTGCTGCAAGCTGACAAGATCGAAATTTTTATTTTTGACCAAGGCCAGCCTTTTGATCCGAACAGCATTGGTGAACCAAAGCCAGGAGCTCTGCGAGAAGGTGGATACGGCTGGTTTTTGTTGCGTCGATTAGCCGACCAAGTTACCTACTCCCCAATGTCTAACCAGCTCGCCTCACAGTCGCTTTCGCCGAATAGCCGCTGGCGTAACTGCCTGCGTATAGTTAAGGGCTGTGCTTCATAGCCACTCTGCTCAATCAGCGGCACCAAATTGGCACCACCACGTAAAAGCTATCTTGTGTGAAAATCCATCCAATTCTGTGAACTCTTAGGCTGAGACAGCTGAGGCTGCTCGTATTCTTGCGATGAGTTAGGGATTTCGATGGCCAAAACTGCGCTGATAACCGGCATCACTGGACAAGATGGCTATTATCTTAGTCGCTTACTGCTAGAGAAGGGCTATCGAGTGATTGGACTAGTGCCTCCCCAGAGACGGCGCAGCCTAGCTAAGCTAGATGAGATTGCGGATCAGCTCACGACTTACCTGGTTGATCTAACCCGTGCAGATGCGATTACTCAGGCGATGGATGTTTTACAGCCTGACGAAATTTACAATCTGGCTGCTCCTAGCTTCGTCCCGGACTCGTGGAAAGATCCGCTCGGTACGCTAGACCTAATTACCGGAACGGCGACTCGGATGCTAGAAGCAACCCGTCAGCTTGGTTTACAAACCCGGTTTTATCAGGCCAGCTCTTCAGAGATTTTTGGGCAGGTTCGCTCTTCTCCCCAAACTGCTGAGACCGCTTTCCGTCCCACGAATCCCTATGGCGCGGCTAAGCTGCATGCTCACTGGACAATGGTGCATCACCGGGAGCGCTATGGTCTGTTTGCCTGTAGCGGCATTTTGTACAATCATGAATCGCCCCGTCGTCCGCCTCAATTTGTCACTCGGAAGATTTCGCTGGCAGCGGCGGCAATTAAGCTGGGTCTGCGCGATCGCCTCTCAATCGGCAACCTGAATGCCAAACGAGACTGGGGCTTTGCGGGCGATCATGTAGAAGCCATGTGGCGTATGCTCCAAGCTGACACGCCAGAAGACTACGTGATCGGCACTGGCTCACTGCACACGGTCAAAGACCTAGTTGCCACCGCCTTTGACTGCGTTAATTTGGACTGGGAAAAGTACGTCGAAACCGATCCCAATCTCGTCAGAAGTGACGAGCACTTTCAGCTAGTCGCTGATCCTAGCAAAGCAAAGCGAGAGCTTGGCTGGGAACCCAAAGTCAGCTTTGAGCAGCTAATAAACACTATGGTGCAAGCTGACCTCAAATCTTTAGAGGCTGGTGTCTTAGTCCCTGCTGGGGCGGTATAGCGCCATGAAACACGCATTTGTTTTTATTGAAGTATTTGGCTGTGAAGGGGGTATTCAGTCTTATATTCGAGATGTGTTGGGAGCCTATAGTCAGATTGCCGATCAGTCTGGCGACACCGCTGATATCTTTTTGCTTAGAGACGCCGAAAACGAACAGCCTCTACAGCATCCTCCCTTTAGCTACCGCTACTTTAAGAGCGGGCGACCTTTCTTAGAGCGAATCAGATTGACTGTTGCATTTGCAGTCTACCTAATTCGTCAGCGCCCCAACCATGTCTTCTGTGGGCACATTAAGCTAGCAGCTATGGTTAGTCAGCTATGTCGACTGCTCAATATTTCTTACACCGTCCTTACCTACGGCAAGGAAGTTTGGTATGAGCTGCCCAGTAAAGATCGGCAGGCTCTAAATCTGGCTCATAAAATATGGACCATCAGCCGATACAGCCGAGATCTAGCTCATAGCGCCAATCAAATTCCTAAGTCAAAATTTGAGATGCTCCCTTGTGTCGTTGATGGCGATGTCTTTACACCCAATCATGCGCCGACTCATTTGATTGAGCGATATCATCTGCAAGATGACAAAGTACTGATGACCGTTGCCCGTCTTTGGTCTGGCGATATTTACAAAGGCGTCGATGTGACGATTCGAGCACTGCCAAAGATTTTGCAGGCTTTCCCAGCGTTGAAATACGTTGTGATTGGCCGCGGCGACGATCAGCCTCGTTTGGCGAAATTGGCCGAGGATTTGGAAGTTGCTCAGCAGGTGGTCTTTGCGGGATTTGTTCTAGATGATGAGTTGATAGACCATTATCGCCTGGCAGATGTTTACGTTATGCCTTCGAAGGAAGGGTTTGGCATTGTGTATCTAGAAGCGATGGCCTGCGGCATTCCGGTTGTTGCCGGAGATGATGATGGCTCTGCCGATCCACTTCAAGATGGGAAAGTGGGCTGGCAGGTACCGCATAGAGATCCAGAAGCGGTGGCGGCAGCCTGCATTGAGGCACTTTCGGGTAAAGACCAGCGAACCGATGGAGAATGGCTGCGATCGCAGACGCTGGAATGTTTCAGTGCTAAGGCTCTTGTTACAAGACTCAGTGCGCTTCTCGATAGGCACTAGGATATAGACAGACCCGAGGAGAAAACTCACCTTGTGGGTTTGCTGAACTAGTCGGCTGAATCGGCCGTAAGAGAGTGCCATCGTGAATCAACGATTTAACCAACTTCAGGTCCGTTTTCCAGGGCTCGGATGCTGGCTATTTGCTTTTATCGCTATCTGGGTGATAGGTGCGATTGGCATCACGGGCATTCTAAAATCTATTTTTGCCGTAGTTCTATTTTTGATTCTTGCACCGGTTTTGCTCTCGATTGCGGTGCGGTTCTGGCTGAAGCGAAATTTAGTGACTGGTAATTGCCCGGTTTGTGAACAGTCTCTAGTCTGCATCAGGCAATCCAAGACTATCTGCCCCAACTGCGCGACGGAGGTTACCGCCACTGACGATGGGCTAGAAAGAGTGGCAGCAGACGGCGTGATTGATATACAGGCTGTCGATATCCAGCCTTCAGCTACAGCAGCTCCGGATACAGAAACAGCCGCAACCACCACAATTGATGTGGAGGTACAGCGGCTGCCTGAATCATTGTCTGACTCTCAGTAACAAGCTGTGCGATCAGCCCTCAATGATGTTGGATGAAGGCTTTGGATTCGCAGGGTGCTTAGCTTTATAGGGGAAGGACTATAGCATTTGAGCATGCTGTAAGCTAAGTGCAGATTGCTATAGATTACTGAGTAATTGAGAGCGTGTAGGGGTGCCTTTCGCCTTTGCGATCGCCCACAAACACCTGATACTCACCTCGGGTTAGCAACCCTGGTGCCTCGATACCGCCACCGTCGGAGTTGTTCGCCAGTACACATTCGCGAAAGCCATCGGGCCCGGTAATCAGCAGGGTAAAGTCACCCTCACTTTCTACCTGAAAACTTAGTGATGTAAAAGTTTCGGTTACCTGAATAGTTTGATTAGCGCGAGGGTCAATGTTGCCGCAGGCAGAGGCTTCTGGCCCCCCCGTTTGACCTGTCAGCTCTAGAGGACTAGATAGAGGAGTACGCGCAACCTGCTGAGCGCTGACTGCAGAACCCATTGACAGTGTCGCAACTAAAGCGAGGAAAAGAGGAGAAAGACGCATAGGAACTCCTGTGACAAACCTGGTATGCACGAACATCAAAAATTGCACTAGTCGCTAAGGCCGATGATTCAATCGAGGGGCTGACCTTTCTGGCTGTAACGTAATCTCTGATACGCATTTATATTGAAATGGTAGCTTTAGGCGGTCGGCCTTGGCATGAAAAGCTGTGACAGTTAGCGAAATGGTGTGGAAATATGCAAAGGACTCGATTAAACACCCTGGTGGACCAGAGCGTGCTGCAGTTCCGGCAGTGGGTTTTTAATCCCTGGCGGCGGCTAGCTGTGATTGTGATTAGCCTGCTTTTTGGCAATTTTTTTGCGACGGCTATTTCAGCTACGGCGGGACAGGCGGCCAAGCTAGACGTTACGATTTCAGCAATCTTGGTGATTATCGTAGAGGTTATTAGCTGGATCTATTATCGCTATGCGCCGCGTCGGAAGAGTGTTTCAAGGCCAGTCGCTAGTCCCACTCGCCTACCTGCCGAGGCTGGTGTTGCTAGTTCGGTCTCTGTAGATGTGGGGCTAGATTTAGGACCAGTGCGATCGCGCTCTACCCTAGCGGAATGCCTCAATGCTTTTAAGCTCGGCATGGTCTATGGCCTATTTGTCGAAGCTTTCAAGCTAGGCAGTTAGCGCCCGCCTATTGCCAAAGTCAAAATTGGACAGCTCCCGAGTAAGATCAATCGGCTCAGATGATTGAGGTTAATAAATAGCGCGATCGCGCCTCGATCGCCTCCCAATCCCCCTGCAGCACCTCATCTGAAGGAAACAGGGCAGTTGATAGGCCCACTGCGATCGCGCCTGCTGCGATTAAAGCTGGTGCGCTTTCACTGGTTACGCCACCTGTCGGCACCAGCGGAATCGGTCCTAAAGGCCCTAGCAAACTACGAATATAAGCGGCATTGCCCAGCGCCGAAATTGGGAACACCTTCACGCTAGATGCGCCCGCCCGCCATGCATTGATGACTTCTGTAGGGGTCATTGCCCCGGCGACGAGAGGGATCTGATTTACTATGGACTGCTCGATGAGATCGCCAGCAACATGAGGGGTGAAGCAAAACTGGGCTTTAGCTGAGATCGCCGCATTCAAATCGTCCAAACCCAGCACCGAGCCTACCCCAACCACACAATCCGGCAGTGCTTTCTGAATCGCTGCCACCATCATGGCTGGTTCAGCGTTGTTGGCCCAGGCCACCTCAATCAAACGAAAACCGCCTGCTGCTGCTGCTTTCGCCATCGAGAGTCCCTGATTTACAGTTTCGGCTCTGATGATTGCGATCGCCCGGTAGGTGCTCAGCAGCGACAGCCAGTCTGCTTTCATCCGCTCTGCTGTTAGCTGAGGCACTACTTTTGTCCAGGTCAAAAAACGGTTCACGCAATTAGGCCAACCGCTTACGTAGAGAATCTGCCCTACGCTTAGCGGTTTCATTAGCAGGCTCATTGGCTAATGACTTTTCGTAAGCCTCCAGCGCTTGCGGCATCAGCTGTTTACGCTCGTAGGTATGGCCCAAATTATTGAGCGCGGTCACATAGTCTGGCCGAATTTTCAGCGCTTCGTTGTATTGACGAATAGCCAGATCAAACTGGTCTTGAGCAAAGTAGGAATAGCCGAGCGCATTATGGACCAAAACCGCATTTTCCGACTCTTCTTCAGACAGCTCTTTCAATGCCTTTTTCAGGTAGACAACCGCCTGTGCATAGAGCTTTTTGTCTAATAAAAGGCTTCCCAACTCGTAATATTCCAGGGCGGTGCCTTTCTCTTTTGTCAGTTTAGATTGCAGATCGGACAGGGTGGTTTCTACCCGGCGAGTAATCCAAACCTGTCGAACAACAAAAAAGGCCGCTACGCTGAGAAGCGCTAGCAAAATTCCTAAGTAAACAACCAGGTAGTTGCCATTTTCCATGGGATCACTCAGCTATTAAAAACAGCTATCAAAAATCTTTTTACTCTGTTGGCATTTTAGAGCAATTTACCTAACCAACCGGCTGATGGTTAGGGTTCTTCATCAGCTAGCTTCGTTGTTAGCTTCACCCGTTAGCACAGAAGGCAGCACGCCCTCCGGTAGTCCCCAGAATTTCGCTCTATCCTGCAACCACTCTTCTGCGTACCAGCGCTGAATTGCTTGATTCACCGCTACTTGCAAAGGGCTGTATCGTTGGCCCTTTGGAATAGCAACTGCTAGAGGCTCCGCTGAAATCACCTCAGACAAAATTGAATGGTTCACCAGTGCGCCATTAGGTCTAGCCCACCCAGCCAGCACAGAGGCATCACCAGCGAAAGCATCTACTGCTCCCCTTTCTACTAATGCCTGTCCCTCTTGATATGTGCTGACACCGATGAGCTGCGCCGAGGGCAGAACGTATCTCACTTGAGCGACTGTGCTCGATCTGTCGAGAACCGCGATGGTGCCTAGCTGTAGAGCTTGTAAGGATCGAACTGCGGGCAAGTCAGCGGTTGATAGCCGAGTGATGAAGGCTGTCCCGTCTAAATAGTATGGATCGCTAAAGTTGATGATCCGGCGGCGGGACTCGGTGATGGTGAGGGCGGCGATCGCAATATCGACGCGATCTTCTATCACAGCATTTAGCCTATCGACGTTGCGAGTAGGGACTAGCTTTACCGCATTCGCATCCCCAAGCAAATCTACAGCGAGGCGGCGGGCGATATCGATCTCAAATCCGCTAAGCTGATTGTCTGCATCGAGGAATCCCATTGGTGGGCGGTTGTCTTTGACAGCAACGATGAGGTAGCCGCGATCACGAATTTCCGACAGCTCTGCCGCCAAACTATGGGGTAATGCAATAGGAGCCCACACAAAATCAGGGGGCAACAGCAACTGCGCCCCCATCAGCAATCCGACCCCAGCTAGCAGCTTGCGCAGCATTGGTTGCAGTCCTTACTTGCTAGTCGCAGTTTCCACTACTTTGGTAAAGCTGCCAGGATCTAGAACTGCTAGCTGAGCTAGCATTTTGCGATTGATTTGAATATCTGCTTTCTTCATATTGCCAATTAAGCGGCTATATGTCGTTCCATTGAGTCTAGCGGCTGCATTAATGCGAGCAATCCACAGACGACGAAAGTCGCGCTTACGACGACGGCGATCACGATAGGCATTCCGCAGGGCCTTCATCACCTGCTGATTGGCGATACGGAATAACTTTGAGTGGGAGCCTCGGAAGCCCTTTGCAAGTTTAAGAACTTTTTTGCGGCGTTTGCGAGCTACATTACCGCGCTTAACACGTGCCATGGTCTAGTTTTCCTATTGGGTTGAGTCCTATTGGATATATAGGTTGAAGTTGAGCTGTTCTCTGATGTCCATGACTTTCACGTTCGCAACCCTAGTGCTCAAGACTGTAGTACCTAAGACTGTAGTACCTAAGACTGTAATACCTGAGACTGAGTGCTTTAAGTCGTAATCGTCATGACTTTGATGGCCTTTACAAATAAGGCATCATCAGTTCTACGTTCTGTACATCGGTTTCGTGTACAGTCGTTATCTTAGAGAGTTTGCGCTTGCGGTCTTGGTTTTTGCGCTCTAGCAAGTGGCTTTTGTATGCTTTGCGGCGCATTATTTTACCACTGCCGCTACGGCGAAAACGCTTTGCTGCCGCGCGACGAGTTTTTAGCTTAGGCATGATAATTGAATATAACTTCAGTTCAGCAGGCTACTCAGAAGTTAACTTCTGTTTCGCAGTCTTTAATAGTACTACACTCTTTGTCTAGTGGCTGGGTGTCTGGCAGAATATGAATTCAAATCCCTTCTCGAACCTTTATCTTTAGAGCATTCATATGACCATTTCCAATCAACAGTGGAACCCGAGGAACCAGCTTCAGCATGCTTTGGAGACAGCTTCCGCTCTCAAGATCATCAGCGGGCTGACAAATTTAGACCATCGTAACGTTGCTGATGTCGCCCTAGCCGCTCAAAAAGGTGGGGCGACTTTTGTAGATATTGCTGCCGATGCGGACATAGTCCGGCTAGTTCGCAGTCTGATTGAGCTGCCTATCTGCGTATCGGCGGTGGAGCCTGAGCGTTTTGTATCGGCGGTTGCCGCAGGCGCAGACCTGATTGAAATCGGTAATTTTGACGCCTTTTATGCTGAGGGTCGACGGTTTGAAGCGGCTGAAGTGCTGGCACTGACAAAAGAGACGCGATCGCTCTTGCCAGATACCCTGCTGTCGGTCACTGTTCCCCATATCCTGACATTAGACGCGCAAGTAGTTCTTGCAGAAGCTTTAGTCGAGGCTGGTGCAGATATCATCCAGACCGAGGGCGGCACTAGCAGCGCACCGACTCATAGCGGTACGTTGGGCCTAATCGAAAAGGCCGCGCCTACTCTAGCAGCAGCCCATGCGATTTCTCATGCTGTGTCAGTACCGGTTCTGTGTGCATCTGGGCTGTCTGATGTGACTGCACCGATGGCGATCGCAGCAGGCGCATCCGGTATTGGCGTCGGTTCAGCTGTTAACAAACTCAACAATCCGCTGGCGATGATCGCAACCGTCCGTAGCCTAGTTGAAGCGATGAAAGGCGCTCGGGCGAAGGTTGCCGCACGATAGCAACCCGTACGATAGTTTAGAAACCTCAGAAGCATTAGATACCTTTGCTTTTGGGGTTTTGCTTTGTATTTTTGCGGAGGTATTTAGTTAACGCGATCGCCAATAATCCTTAATCTGGTCAATCGTGAAAACAGGTCGAAAGCTCAGCCCGGCCCCCTCATACAGCGCCCGCCCCCCCTGCTGTCGGTCGACTAGAGACAAAATCTCATTCACAACATATCCTGCCGCTCGCAACCTGTCGACAGCTTTCATCGCCGAAGCCCCCGTCGTCACCACATCTTCTAAAATGACAACCGCACTTCCTTTCGGCAGCGTTGGACCCTCGATGTAGGCTTGCGTCCCGTGCCCCTTCGCTTCCTTTCTAATAATCAGCGGCGTTACGGGCTTGCCTTCATAAGCGCCCGCAATACTCACCGCGCTGACCATAGGGTCCGCACCCAGTGTTAATCCGCCGACGCCGACAGTGCCTTCAGGCAGCATGTCTAGCAGGATTCGGGCCACCATCAGCCCGCCTTGGGCATGTAGCGTCACTTGCTTGCCATTGATGTAGTAGTCGCTCTTTTTGCCGGAAGAAAGGGTGAAATCACCTTCTTTGTAGGCAACCTGACAAATCAGCTCAAGCAGCATCTGGCGCAGCGTGGTCAAGTCAGTAGTGGAAATCTCGGCGGATACGTCAGCAGATAGGATAGACATAGCTTGTTTTCGGAGCACTTGTTTTCTAGATAAAGTGCTTGATTAGTGTATCGGGTATCAAGATCTTATTGGAGCCGGGAACCCTGAGATAAATGTTTACGGCCTAGAAATCGGGCCGCTCTACAAACATTCAAAAAGACAATAAACAGAAGACACAAAAGGAAACGACGATTATGGCGTGTAGACAGCTGAATTTATTCAAAACCGTCTGTGGAAGCTGTTCAGGTTTGGTTAGCGGCACCTTGGCAGTCAGCACCTTTGTCACGTTCGCAATGCTAGCCCCTAATGCCAACGCTCAAGAGCCCCGAACTGTATTAGAGAGCCTAGAAGAGATTGCAGAAAACCGCTCCGGCAACTACTTTCGCAATCGCTCCATATTAGGACAGACCAGCTTTATTACTGGGCTAGGCGGATTTTCGGAAAATAGAATACGCCGAGATGCTGAGTCAATATCCGGTGCATATGACGAATTATCGATCTTGCAAACCCAGAACACGCCAACGCTACGCGTACCTGACTTGCCCAATCCATACACTACTTCAGTGCAACTGCTGCCTGCCTCTCAGTTCGATAGTCGCGTTGTCGGCAGCGAACTTAACTTTGAACCACTTCCCCGTAGATAGGTATTTGGGATAGATATTTGCTTCCGCCAATAGTTCAGCCTTGCTATAGCTACCTAAAAAGCACCCCCTCTACTGACACAAAGTACAGGGGGTGCTTGCTTTGCAAAACATCCAGGGTGCAGGAGTTGAACCTGCCTGGGGCGAATTATGAGTTCGCTGCCTAATCCGCTCGGCCAACCCTGGTCGTTGTCTAAATATACTATCTTGGCTATCAACAATCAGCATTCTCGCTTGGAAAAAATGCTGATACACTTAACATCTTTGATAGGGCACATCTTCGATAGGACTCTCCTTAGAAAGTAGCCTCCGAGAAAGCAGCTTGAAACCGGTCGAGATCGGATAGACTCCCAAAGTCTTGCAGCAGTACTGCCGCAAGACGTATCGCAGAATTACCAAGTCCAGATTCTTATGAAGATTAATCCAGCCGTTGCCTTTACCTTGATCTTACTGACGCTGATGTTTGGCTCTGGTATTGTCAGCTCTTCTTGGGGCTATGCAATTGGCCGCCAAGCCTTGTCGGGAGTTCGTCAGCCAGAAACTAGACCCTCCAATGCCGTCACTGCTAATCGTAGCGGCGACCAAAAGCATGAACTGGTCTTGCTAGATGAAGATAAAATTATTAGCGATGTGAACACTCGCATGACTGACGGGAGCAATTAGTGTTCAATCATGTCTGGATAGACATGATTGAACAGGTTCGTTTGCATTGGCTTTCTTTTGCTGTTTTGATCGCGAGCTAATCGCCTTGCCTTTTGTCGTGCTGCTTCAGATTCAACCGTTATTGACTTGGACAGATATTGCTGTTCGGTTGCTATCGGTGGTAGCTCTAATTTTGCTCAATGCTTTTTTTGTGACAGTAGAGTTTTCTATCGTGTCGGCTAGGCGATCGCGTATCAACCAGCTCGCCGCCGCCGGAGATATGCCTGCGCGAACTGTCCAAAGACTCCAAAAAAAACTTAATAGCTTGCTCTCCACCACTCAGTTAGGCATTACCCTGTCTAGTTTGGCTTTAGGCTGGATAGGCGAGCACACGATGGCCGCTTTGATCATTCACTGGCTTACCCGGCTACCTATTCCAAACAGACTCACTCAGTTTCTTTCTCACTCTATTGCCCTGCCTCTGGCCTTTTTGCTGCTAGCCTACTTGCAGATCGTCCTGGGGGAGCTTTGTCCAAAATCAGTCGCCCTTACCTATCCCGAGCAAATTGCCCGTTTCTTAGGGCCGCCTAGTCTGACCATCGCTCGCTTACTTAACCCCTTTGTATGGCTGCTCAATAGCTCTACCGCTTTTTTGCTCTCTGTCTTGGGTATCAAAGAAAACAGCATTGGACGATACGTTGGTGTTACCCCCGAAGAGCTCAGGCTACTGATCAACACTTCTACAGAAGTGCCTGCGTTAAAGAAAGCCGAACGTGAGATTCTAAGCAACGTCTTTGAGTTTCGGGGAGCCATTGTGGAAGAAATCATGGTGCCCCGAACCCAAATTGCAGCACTCCATCGAGAAGCAACCTTTCAAGACTTGCTAGATGAAATTGTGCGCTCTGGGCACTCTCAATACCCAGTGACCGGCGAGTCTCTAGACAACATCCTAGGCATGGTTGATTTTCACGATCTAGCGCTACCCCTTTCGAGCGGAGATTTGCTGTCACACTCTTCACTTGAGCCCTGGATTATGCCTGCCAAAGTGGTGCCTGAAACGCTGCCGCTCAATGACCTGCTCACGCAGATGCAGCAGTCAGCGCGAGAAATGGTGATTGTGGTTGATGAGTATGGTGGGACCGCTGGTCTGGTTACTTTTCGAGATTTGACGGCCAAAATCATTGGCGACGCTGCGGATACAGGTTCTAGCGGTCAAATTATTTACAAAGACAGTCACACTGTTATCTTCCCAGCCCAGACTGATATAGAAGAGGTGAACGAAAGGCTTTCTCTATCTTTACCCACTAGCGACAATTATCTGACGCTAGGAGGCTTTGTGATCTTCGAGCTGCAAAAGATACCGCAGGTTGACGAGCAGCTGATTTACCAAGACTTGGAGCTGACAGTAGTCGCCGCAGAGGGGCCAAAGCTTACACAGATAAAAATTCGTCGACTTGGGAAAGCGCTCGTTCTGAGTAATTTGGGAGCACCTGCTACCGTTCTAAAAGCCACCAAGAGGCCCATAGATAAATCCACAGAAAAGTGAATGCTACCTCGTGATAAAGGGTTCGCTCACTGGAAATGCGGGATCAAAGTGGTGGACTTTGTAGGTTGCGATCGCTATAAGTCGGCTAATGAACTGTCCAGCGAAAGACATCTTAGTAAGTACTTCTATAGTAATGTTTACAATGTGGATAGTTCTGAGTAGTGTTCCTTTGCACTAGAACAATTGCCACCATTGTTAATAGGCGCAGGCCATGCACAGTCAGTTATTGTCCCTTGCAGACGCTAGACCCTACAGTCGCAATCGAGCTGAACCTATCAAGGTTGGGGTAATCGGCATTGGCAATATGGGACAGCACCACGTTCGGGTGCTCTCAATGATCAAAGACGTTCAGCTGGTGGGCATTTCAGATATTAACGCTGAGCTAGGGATCGAAACCGCTAGCAAATATCAGATCAATTATTTTGACGATTACCACAAGCTGCTGCCGCATGTAGATGCTGTCTGTGTGGCGGTTCCTACTCGGCTGCATCATTCAGTAGGTATGGCGTGTTTGAGAGCGGGGGTCCACGTCTTAATCGAAAAGCCAATCGCTGCCAGTATCAGTGAAGCAGAGTCTCTAGTCAATGCGGCGGCAGATCTTAACTGCATTCTGCAAGTGGGCCATATTGAACGCTTCAATCCAGCCTTTAAAGAACTGCACAATGTTCTGAAAACCGAAGAAGTACTGGCTATTGAAGCGCGGAGAATGAGTCCGTATTCTAAACGAGCCAATGATGTCTCTGTTGTGCTCGACTTGATGATTCACGATATTGATTTGATTTTGGAGCTGGCTAATTCGACGGTCGTACAGCTGACTGCCAGCGGTAGCAAAGGTGCGAGTTCGCCTTATCTAGACTACGTGACGGCAACTTTGGGATTTGCCAATGGCATTGTGGCAACAGTGACGGCTAGCAAGGTGACTCACCGAAAAATAAGAAAGATTTCTGCTCACTGTCGTCAGTCTTTAACAGAGGCGGACTTTCTCAACAACAAAATAGAGATTCATCGCCAAACAACAGAAAACTGTATGGCGGACTATGGACAGGTTCTGTATCGTCAAGATGGATTGATTGAACAGGTGTATACCAGTAACACGGAGCCTCTACACGCTGAATTAGAGCATTTTGTCCACTGTGTGAGAGGAGGCTATCAACCTTCTGTTGGTGGGAAGCAGGCGCTGAAGGCGCTGCGATTGGCGAGCTTGATTGAACAGATGGCATTGGATGGAAAAGTTTGGCAATCTTCGGCTGATTTGAGGATGGCTCTAGAGCCTTTGACGCCTATTGCAGCGGGCCACTAGGTAAGCTATTTGCTATGGGTCATTAGCGGTGGAAGAAGGCAGACACGAGACGATACTTGCTGTAATGATGCTGCTAACAAGCTGATTTCCTAGGGGACTGAGGTGGATGTGGTCTCTGTACAAGGTGTCTGTATTCGGATGTTTCTGGAAAGTAGGCAGGAGATCTACATATGAGATTTTGTTTTCTAGTGCCCAGTCTTGTAATCTCTGGCGAGCAGCGATTTCGTAGTCTCTAGGTCCAGGGATTTCTCGCTTTAGAGGGGAGAGCACCAGTAGAAACTTTGCGTTTTCAGCGCTTGTTTGCCGGTAGATGAGATCGATAGCGCTGAGGTTTTTGCGGACGCGATCGCCCCCTTCGTTTTGAATATCTTCTAGTCCAGGAATCGACGAATTCATTTTGAACAGACGGTCGAGCAGTCGGCTGAACAGTTCGGCCAGAGCAAACGGTGGGTTGCGATCTGGGTAGTTGCGATCGCGTCCCACCTGTAAATCAGTCGGCTGCGTCCCGAACAAATCATCAGTATTGAGTAAAAGCACTAGCACACTCGCACCAAAGGTTCCGTAGCGCTGAAGGTAGGCTGTCTGGTTACGAGGTCCCCAGGAATTAGCGGATGCATTGAGCGGCTCTACTACGGTGTATTGCTCTGACAGAATTGGCTGTAGGTCGCGGGCGATTAGTGCAGAGAGAATATCTTCCTGATCGGTCCACCAGTTGCCGTTGGCAAGAGAATCACCGAGTAGAAACAGTCGAAAATGGTTTGGCGTGGGTATAGGTGAAATTTCACCAGCTCGCATAGAGTACTGATTGATCAGAATTCGGTTGCCGAATCGACGAATATTTTGGTTTGGCGCGAGCCTATAGCCCATAGACGGATCGGCCACGTAAAGCGGCGGGCGACCAAAGCCAAAGCCGAGGCGCAAGGTAATTTCGATCAACGCTGCAGCAGCGATTATGCCAACAACTGATATCCATATCCTCATAGCTGTTTAGTCTCAGAGTGAATCAAATGCATAGTCAGTATCAATAACCCCGTAGATAATAAACGAGTGAGTTATTGGGAAAGAAAATGGTTGATATTTTGTATCCGTTGCACGTTGCTGTGCAGGTCAGCGATCTGGCCGCATCCGACCGATTCTATACGGAGATAGTCGGATTAGAAAAGATAGACAGACAGCTGAGCTTTCCGGGTAGCTGGTATCAGATTGGCAACTTTCAATTGCACCTGATTGTGAGCGAGTGGGCAGCTAATCCAGCTAGGGAAGAAAAGTGGGGGCGGCATCCTCACGTGACTTTTGCGATCGCAGATCTAAGCGCTATCAAACAATCGCTAATTGGCCAAGCAATTCCTTTTCAAATGAGCTCATCAGGTAGAGCGGCACTGTTTGTCAAAGATCCAGATGGGAATGTCGTAGAACTCCTAGAAGTAAAGCCATAACGCGTGTATGCAGGAGACGAATCTGGTTACTTCTATTTAGACACTGGGCTTACTGAGAAAAGATCAACCTGTTTGCCCCGTATCGCAATCAGCTGAAAATTTTTTCAACAGGCGAGACCCTACTTATGAGCATCTTGAGCCCATTGACCCTGGCTAGTAATCAGCATTCGAAGAAGCCTCGTATGCTAGTTGTAGACGATGAGCCAGACAATCTGGATCTGCTTTTTCGGACTTTTCGTCGCGACTTTAAGGTGCTGAAGGCAGAAAGCGGAGTAGAAGCTCTCGAAATTTTGGCGGATGACGGTGAAGTCGCAGTAATCATTTCTGATCAGAGAATGCCAGAAATGAAAGGGACAGAGTTCTTGAGTAAAACGGTTCCTGACTTTCCAGATACGGTTCGGATTATTCTGACTGGATTTACAGATGTAGAAGATCTAGTCGAGGCAATCAACGCTGGACAGGTCTATCGGTATATCACAAAGCCTTGGGACCCTGATGAGCTGAAGTTTGTCGTTGGCAAAGCCTCAGAAACGTACGACTTGTTAAAAGGGCAAAGTGCTGAACTGCACAAAGCTGAAAAGCAGTCCAAGATGATGATGACGGTGGGCCAGATAGCGGCTCAGTCAATGCAGAAGGAAGAAGCTTTACAGTACTTGGCAAAAGGATTTGGTGAAATTCTGGATGCGGATACCTGTGCGCTGATCTTGAGAGACGAAAATACTGCCGGCAGCTATGGTCTTGCGGATGTTGAAAAGCTTAGTGCCAGTCAACTGATGATGGGCGCGATCGCCTCTCAGGACAGCCAATCTGCCATCAGTATCCAGTCAGACGAAAGCCTGGCTGATAGCAGCCTTTACAAAGACGGCACTCAATGCCATTTAGTCGTACCCATTGTCTACCAGGGCAAAACACTAGGCACATTTTCCTTTCAGTGGAAAACGCCTTACAAAACCTTAGACGACGTGGTTCAACTGCTAAAGCCAATTGTGCCGCAAGTCGCACTTAGCCTCAAAGCAGCTGTTTTATAGCTGCCGTTTTATAGCTACTGTGCTTGGTGGACGTATCAGCAAAAGCACCTATCCTAAAAGAAGACCTGATGTCTGGTGCTTTGGAGAAAAGACTTTTGTAGATGACAGATAATAATTTGCGGCCTGCATCGTTGGCTGCGTCGACTCAGCCTGAGGCAGAGCGGATTCAGCAGCTGTTTGATCGCATTGCACCGCAGTATGATCAGATGAATCAGGCTATGAGCCTGGGGCTACATCGGATTTGGAAGCAGATGGCGGTGCGGTGGAGTGGAGCTGCCGAGGGTATGCACTGTCTGGATGTGTGCTGTGGCAGTGGCGATCTGGCTCTGCTGCTAGCTAGGCAGGTGAAACAGAGCGGGCAGGTGACGGGAGCGGACTTTGCGGCGCAGCAGCTGGCGATCGCAGCTAAAAAAGCTCCCCACCTGCAAGATCGTTTAACTTGGGTAGAAGCCGATGCTCTATCGCTTCCTTTTGCAGACAGCAGCTTTGATGCCGTTACAATGGCCTATGGCCTGCGCAACCTCACCGATATTCCCAAAGGACTTGAGGAGCTGTATCGAGTCTTAAAGCCAGGTGCTACGGCAGCAATCTTAGACTTTCATTCACCGACTAATCCGCTGGTGATTCAGTTTCAGAAGTGGTATCTAGCAACGATTGTCGTTCCGGCGGCAGAGCGATTGGGGATGAAGGAGGAGTATGCTTATATTGGGCCTAGTGTCGATCGCTTTCCGCTAGGACCTGAGCAGATAAAGCTAGCAAAGATTGCTGGTTTTGCCCATGCGGTACACTATCCCATCGCGGGTGGAATGATGGGAGTTCTAGTCGCTACCCGATAAAACATTAGTCGATAAAACATTAGTCGATAGAGCATTACAACACTGGAGAAATAAGCGGTCTCCTGAGGATACAAGAAACGTATGGCTGGGGTGAATCTGTGGATAGTGCTGCTGCCGCCTGTATTGGGCGGGGTGATTGGCTATTTCACGAACGATATTGCAATTAAGATGCTGTTTCGCCCGTACGGAGCGAAGTATCTGTTTGGCCAGCGGTTGCCATTCACACCGGGCTTGATTCCCAGCAATCAGCAAAGGCTGGCGAAAAAGGTGTCGGATTTGATCATGCGATCGCTCCTCACCCCAGAAGAATTACAGCGGCTAGCTCGCCGCCTGCTACAAACTGAAAGAACCGAAAAGGCTATCTACTGGCTGCTACAACTAGCCCTAGAGCAGGTGCAAGGCAGCACACAAACCAAAACCGCCAAAATTGTCGGCAATATTCTGCAAGACATGGTGGGCCAGTCTCTGCCCAGACTCCTGCGGGTTTGGTCTAGGCGCGACGATTTTTTAGAAGTGCAGATCAACCAAATCTTTGATCAGGTGCTGCTCGACTTCCAGCTAGCAGAAGCGCAGGCTGCTCAGGTTTCGGACTGGCTGGTCAATGGAGTATTGCCGCCTGATAAAGTCCGCCAGCTGCTAGTAGATTTTCTGACTGATTACAACATTCAGGTGATTGACGAAACCCTACGCGCCAAGACTAGTGGGACCTATTGGGTTGTCGCTAATATTTTCGGCGTTCGTAACGCACTTACTCGACTGCGTACAGTCTGCGTAGAAGAACCTATCAAGAGCAATGCGCGAATTGCTGAACTCGTGGCTGCTCTAGGCGTCAAAGTGCGTTTGCAGAGATGGCTTCAGCAATTTTCTTTGCAAGAGCTACCTGTGGCTACGGTCAGACAGCTCAGACGAACGCTGCGACAGACCATTAAGACCTATCTCAAGGAAAATGGCAGTGACCTTTTGCAGTCGCTAAGTACTTCTATCAACTGGGAAAATCTGGCGCTTCAGCTGATCAACCGACTGCAGTCTTCTGCGGTAATGACGAGCTCTCTAGGACTGGTAAGTCAGGAGCTGGCCTTGATATTGGAGCGCTATCTGGAGAGAGATTTGGAGTCGATTGTCGTACAAATCATTCCAATTCTAAATATCGATCAGGTGATCATCGATCGAGTAAATGCAACGTCGCCAAAGGAGCTAGAGGGCGCGATTCAAAATATTGTGCGCAACGAGCTGCAGGCGATTGTAAACCTGGGTGGAATATTGGGATTTGTGATTGGAAGCTTTCAAGCAGGGTTCTTGTTTTTGCAGCGCTAAGCTATAGCTTTCCGCACTTTGCTTACTACACCACGAAAGGCTACACTCCTTGTTCCATAACGCAAAGTGCCATAGCTTTCCGCACTTTGCTTACTACACCACGAAAGGCTACACCCCTTGTTCCATAACGCAAAGTGCCATAGCAAACGGCCAGAAGCTACACTCAGACGGCAAGCCTAAGCGTTTGATCGAGACCAAAAAAGGGCACGAGTTTTTGCGCCCTTTGAACATTTGATTCCAGCTTTGCAACCTAACCGAAGCGACCGGAAACATAATCACGGGTGTATTCTTCCTTAGGATTGCTGAAGATAGCTTCGGTCTTGTCGTACTCTACGAGATAGCCCATCTTACCGCCTTGGTCGGTGGCGACAGCGTTGAAGAAGGCGGTGCGATCAGACACGCGAGAAGCCTGCTGCATGTTGTGCGTCACGATTACGATTGTGTATCTCTGCTTCAGCTCATGCATGAGCTCTTCAACTTTGATAGTAGAGATAGGATCTAGCGCCGAGCAGGGTTCGTCCATCAAGATGACTTCGGGTTCGATTGCGATCGCCCGCGCAATACAAAGTCGCTGCTGCTGACCACCTGAAAGACCCAAACCACTTTCCTTGAGCTTATCTTTAACTTCGTCCCATAGCGCCGCACCGCGCAAAGAGCGCTCTACTAGCTCATCATAATCGCCCTGATAGCCATTAATCCTAGCACCAAAAGTAATGTTGTCGTAGATAGACTTAGGAAAAGGATTAGGCTTTTGAAACACCATCCCGACCCGGCGACGAAGTTCCACAGGGTCTACTCGCTTACCGCTAATTTCCTCACCATCAAATAGAATTCGGCCCTCTACTCGGGCGATAGGAATTAGATCATTCATTCGATTGAAACAGCGCAAGATAGTGCTTTTACCACAGCCAGAAGGCCCGATAAATGCCACAATCTCGTGTTCTGGTATATCAAGATAGACATCCTTAACCGCTAGATTACTGCCGTAGTAGACAGAGACCTTTTCAGCTTGAAGCGCAATTTTTTTGGACTCAGCGACAGCTGAGATTGAACTAGTTGGTGTAGGAGAAGCCATAATAAGAACCGAAGTGAGAGAGACAAATAAAGAAATTAAACGGCCAATACTAGAGAAATTTAGGGAGAGAAAACTGTAGGCATATCACAGCCTAGCTCTCTCTAGATCTTCGACTGTTGGAACCGATTTCGTAGATAAATTGCAACTCCATTCATCAGCAGTAAAGCTGACATCAGCACAATAATGCCAGAAGCTGCAATATAGTGAAACTCGTCTTGGGGGCGACTGATCCAGTTGTAGATTTGGATAGGCATCGCCGTAAACTGACTTGTCAACCCTTCTGGTAAAAATGAGATAAATACCGCTGCTCCAACGGCAATCAATGAGGCCGTTTCACCGATTGCTCGAGAAAGCGCCAAGATCACGCCAGTGAGAATACCTGGCATCGCTGCCGGTAACACATGACTCGACAGTACCTGCCAGCGAGTAGCCCCCAAGGCATACCCAGCTAAGCGCATACTGTCCGGAACAGCTCTTAAAGCTTCTCTAGTCGCCACAATGATAACGGGTAAAATCAGCAGAGAAACCGTTAAAGAACCGGAGAGCACACTACGTCCGCCGGTAATAGGCTCCATAATTCTGACAAAGACCGCTAGGCCAAGCAGGCCGTAGATAATGGAGGGAACACCGGCTAGATTACCAATGTTTATCTCCACTAAACGACTAAACCAGTTGTCTTCAGCAAACTCCTCTAAAAATATACCAGCACCTACTCCGATTGGAAAAGAGAAAAGGGTAACCAGACCCATTAACCAGGCCGTGCCAGACAGAGCGGCAATAATACCGGCTCTTTCAGCTTTTCGAGAGGGATAGCTGGTGATAAATCCCCAGTTCAAAGTACCTAAGCCATCAATCAAAATAGTTAACAAGAGCCAAGCTAAAATAACGACTGAAACAATGGTTGCCCCCCAGGCGATGGCTTTGAATATTCGATCAATGGTATAGCGTTTGCCTAGGTCAGCTTTAAATTTGCTTTTTTCTGCCTCTTGTGTGTTTGGGCCATTTGTGGTGGGATCTTCTGGACGAGAGGAGATATTTGTTTCCATGTCAACAACCTGGGTGCGGCATCTAGTTATTTTTGTTTTATAGCGCTTGTTTCTCTAGTCGAGAAAAGCAAAGCTCTTAATCGTACTTCTCGCGGAAGCGACGAACAAACCAGAAGCTAAAGATGTTTAAGGCAAAAGTCATTAAGAACAAAGTCATTCCAACCGCAAACAGCGTCTTGTATGCGGTTGTTCCGTGAGGGGCATCGCCTGCAGTAATCTGTACAATAAATGCTGTCATAGTCATCACGGGACGAAAGGATTGAATCCTAGAGTCGGATTCGCACCGGCTGCAAGTGTCACAATCATGGTTTCACCCACTGCGCGTGATACCGCCAGAATCAAAGAAGAAACGATGCCTGAGAGCGCCGCTGGTAAAATTACCGAAACAACCGTTTCTCTTTTGGTTGCACCCAAAGCATAGGAACCGTCTTTGAGACTGCGAGGAACAGAGTAGAGCGCGTCTTCGCTCAAGGAAGCGACTAGGGGAGTGATCATCACGCCCAGTACCAGACCTGCACTCAGTGCGTTGAAGCCTTGCAAACCTGGTAGGAATGTCTGTAGGAAGGGCGTGACCGTTAGCAGAGCAAAGTAGCCGTACACAACAGTAGGAACGCCCGCCAAAATCTCTAGAATAGGTTTGAGGATTTTCCGCAAACCAGGAGTTGCGTATTCACTCAAACAGATGGCGGAAAACAGACCGAATGGCAACGCAACCAGGATAGAAATCACCGCAATCATAATGGTAGCGCTGACGAGCACAAAGATACCAAACTGCTGACTTGCAAATAGCGGTGTCCACCGAGTTTCGGTCAGGAATCGGATAATTGAGACGTCTTGAAAGAAGGCGATCGTCTCAAAAATCAGGGTGCCGAGGATGCCAATGGTGGTGAAGATTGAGATGGCGGCGAATGAGCCAAAGATGATTTTGACGATGGTCTGGACTATTTTGGCGCGATCGCGCTTCGGGTTCCAGCTGCCCGGTGCGATATCTCCTGTCAGATTGGCCGTCATTGAAGAAACCTCAGACTTTGCGTCAACTGAAATAAACAAATAGACAGTCGGATAGAGAAGCGCTCTCTATCCGACTATTTCGCTCAAGCTAAAAGCTAGCTAGGGTCTTTACCTATTTTGCCTTCATCTACCCGTGCTTTAGAGGCAGCTATGGCATCGTCAGGCAGTGTAATGTAGCCCGCTTCTTGTACCAGTTCACCATTGGCAGGATCTCAGCTGGTAGTCAACAAAAGCTTTAACCTGGGGCTTGCTATCATAAGCTTCCTTCTTCACATAGAAGAACAGAGGACGAGACATCGGGTTGTAAGAACCGTCTGCAATCGCTCTCACGAGAAGCTGCGGTACATTCGCCCGCTTCGTTTTCAATCTCTACAGACTTCAGCTGGTCCTGGTTCTCTTCGTAGTATGCAAAGCCCAAGTAGCCCATACCGCCTCTTGAAGATTCGACACCCGTTACAATCACGTTGTCATCTTCACTAGCTGTGTAGTCACCACGGCTAGCGCCTTCTTCACCGTTGACTTCTTCAGTGAAGTAGTCGAACGTACCAGAATCTGTACCTGGACCGAACAGTTCCAAAGCCTCGTCAGGGAACGAAGCATCTACCTGAGTCCAGTTATCGACAGAGCCTTCTGCCTCGGGAGACCACATAGTGTTGAGCTGCTCAACAGTCAAGACACTGAGCCCAGTCATTCTCAGAGTTAGTGACTAGCGTAATACCGTCGTAAGCAATAGGAACCTCGATAAATTCGATACCTGCTTCATCACATAGCGCAACCTCTTCGTCTTTAATTGGGACGTGAGGCATTTGAGACGTCAGTCTCGCCCCGCAAAACTTCTTGAAGCCACCGCCAGAACCAGAGACACCTACAGTAACGCGAGTATCAGGGTTAGCAATTTGAAACTCTTCTGCCATCGCTTCAGAGATAGGAAATACGGTACTAGAACCGTCAATTTGAATCTCTCCAGAGACGTCAGAGCCAGCATCAGCTGCGCCAGCATCGGTAGCAGGCTCTTCTGTAGTAGCTGTTCCACCACCACAGGCCGTCAGGCTAGCACCGAGCGCTAGAATAGAAAGAGAATAAGCGAGACGGGCTGGGCTCGCTACGGATTTAATTTTTTGGGCCAAACTTTGCATGGAACCTATAACTCCTTTGATACCGATTGAGAAATGCTCACTGTCTGTGCGCACTGGGTCATTGCTATTAGTCAAATACACAGTCGCATTCTGACTGAAAGCTACCGATCGAAAGTAAAGGGTAGGTTAAGGAAAGTTTCATAAAGAATTACATCTTTGTCATTCTTCTACGTATCCAGAAATACTTTTCGGAAAATATTTTATTCATTTGGGATAGCTACGCTATGTATGTTGTGATTTACGACGGTAACTGTAACCTATGCGTGACGCTGGTACAGCTGCTAGAAAAACTGGATAAGGGCCAACAGTTTAGCTACGTACCTATGCAGGAAGAGAAGACGCTGGCGAGATTCGATGTGACGGCGGCTGACTGTGAAATGGGGATGATATTGATCTCGCTAGCCGAGGGCGAATCAACCGGACAGCGCTGGCAGGGGAGCGAGGCCGCTGAGGAGATTGGACGCTTGCTGCCGATGGGTGAGGTGTTTGTAAATGCGTATCGGGCGCTGCCTGGAATGAAGCTGGGGGGCGATCGCACCTACGAATTCGTCAGAGACAATCGCTACAAACTCTTTGGCAAAAGGGACACCACTTACGCCTCAGACTATGCAGCTTGCACCGAAGAAAGCTGTGAGAAATACTTCTAAAGACGGAGCCTAACAGGAAAAAGAAATCAAGGGCCTGAAAAGATTACTTTTTCTAAGTCACTACGACTAAGGGAATATTTGAAGCTGCGCTGCACAGACTTACCGTTGCTGCTGGCGTAGTAAACCACGATTGAGTCCGTATCCAACACCAGCTCAGCGGTCCAGCCGGTACTAGAGAATCGCCACTGGCTGATGTTATCGCTGTCACGGTGACATCCTTGGGCAGTTAGCCAAGTTTCAATGTCGGGGAGAGGATGGTTGTAAAGAGGAGCAGTGGAGGGAGGCATTTATCAAGGATAGGGGATGAATTTAGAGCTTTGGGCTGCTTTGAGTAAGGCCCATGGTGATGACGAGAACAAGGCAGCCGATAAAGGTGACGCCGAGGATGAAAAGGGCGAAGAGTTCACCGGCTGAGAGGGGGCGATCGGTAGGATCTAGGTAGGCGCTAGCTGTGGGATCGTAGGGCTTGGAAGGTGTACCGCTGGGAGCGTTGGCACTGAGCGGCTGCATGACAGAAATGCGAGAGTAGCCGCGCTGGTAGTCGTATCTGAGGCGCTTTTCGGGGCTGCTGAGGATGGCATAAGCTTCGTTGAGCGCTTGGAATTTTTGGGTGGCGATCGCACTCTCTAGCGCCGTCGTATCAGGATGATAAAGCTTGCTGAGATCGCGGTAGGCACGGCGGATTTCCTGAACGGAGGCATTGGGCCTGAGGCCGAGAAGGTCGTAGTGGGAGTGCGGGGTGGGGTCTGACATTACTGTTGAGCGGGTCGATTTGCTTATGCTTGGGCGAGATCGCAGTGAGTGCGAGTAAGGCGAATTTGGGCGATCGCAAAAACGACCGGAATCACCCGACTGTAATTGGTCGCGACCGCACGCCAGCCTATGTCAGCCAGGAACCAGGTCCAGAGCGCAGGACCCAGAAAAGAAAGGAGTCCTCGGGTGGCACCGTAACGAGCGGAAGTCGTGAGCATGCCACGGGCGGCGATGTGGGTGGCGACTCTAGACTGCACCTGAGCGGCAGCGGTGAGTCCACCTTTTACGAGGGTTTGTTTGGCGATTTGGTAGCGAGCCAGGTGTAGGGCAAACTGCTGAGCGATTTGCTTTAGCAGCCAGGGTCGCACTAGCGTACTTACAGCCAGGGCACCGCCGCCTTTGGCAAGCAAAGCGAGAGGATTGTTCTGGAGGGTATCTGGCAGACGCTCGAACTCTGCGGTGTTAACGATGGCGCTGCGTAAGCTTTGAGTGACTTGGCGCTGTTCCCTTTGGGGCAGGCGCTGCCAGGTCTTCTCTAGTAAGACTAAGAAAACTTCGGATTCTAGTTCTGTAGTGAGCAGATTTTCATAGCGACGCATCTTTAGATAGCGACATACCTGTAGTAGCGCCTGACGATAGCTGAATTGCTGAGTACGGTTTTGTAAAACGGTGAGACCATCGGCGGCAAGGTAGCGAAAGCGGCGTTCGAGGAGATCAATTTGGCCTGGGCGATCGCGCTTGCTGATATCGACTGGCTGCGGTGTATACAGATAATCTAACGGGTTGAACTTAGGCTGGAAGAGCAGTTGGGACATGGCATGTAATTCATCATCCGTGGCGAGCTCTAGGCCGCTTCTTAATTCATCCACTCGCTTTGCCTGCTGTGTTTTTGACATACCTTTTATTTTAATAAGTATAAGAGGTCGGTGAATTATGTGGGATGTAGCCATCGTTGGAGCCGGTCTGACTGGGCTGACCTGTGCGCGGCAGCTAAGATCGGCAGGTTTGGCAGTCTGTGTACTTGACAAGTCGCGAGGACTAGGAGGCCGCATGGCGACGCGGCGGGTAGGCAACTCAATTCGTCAACAGGTACGAGCGGATCACGGATTGCGCTATTGGCAACCATCTGAGGCGATCAAGCCGCTGACAGACGAATTGATGGCAGCAGGCGTGCTGCAAAGGTGGGACGTGAGTGCCTATGAGCTGCGTCAGCATGATGTCTTAGAGCCGGTGGGAAAGCAGGCGGTCTATGTAGCGAGGGCGGGGATAAGTGCGATCGCAAAACATATGGCCAGCGGTCTAGTCCCAGAAGAAAGCCTGTTGACGAACCATCGCGCCACTGGGCTAATACCTGAGGCTGGCGGCTGGCGGATTGAGTGCGAGGAAAGGAAAATTGTGATGGCGCGGCGGTGTGCGATCGCCATTCCCGCGCCCCAAGCTGCTGACTTGCTCGAAGCCCAATTGGAAAATACCTTCGAGACTTCACTACCGAATGCTCTATCCCAGCTCAAGGCCGTCGAATACAACCCTTGTCTGACAGTAATCGCAGGCTACGGCAGTCAAACAGACATGGGGAAACTCAACCCCGACGGCTGGATGGTAACCGATACCGTGGGCAGCTCGACTGACTGGGTAGGGCTCGACAGCAGCAAGAGAGGCCGCGCAGCAGAAACGGTCATTGTCATTCACAGCAAACCAGCTTTTGCAGAACGCTATTTAAAGACTGGCGATTTGCAGCCAGCCGCTTCAGTCTTGCTTCGAGCCAGCGCCCGCAAATTCTGCGACTGGATTGCCCAGCCAGACTGGTTCCAGATTCACCAGTGGCGCTATGCCCAGGTCAAAAAGCCATACTCAGGAACGGCTTTGCCCATTGCTGAATCACTAATTGCTGGAGGCGACTGGTGTTCTCCATTGCCAGAGAATCCAAAGAACATCGATGCCGCCTACCTTTCGGGACTGGCTATAGCCGAAGCCTTTCAGAGGGACTAAGAAAACATCCTATAATTTGAACAAAGACTGACAATCTAGTACGTGTTAACTACAAATTTGGTCGCAAAACCCCTCATATCACCATGGCAGATGCAGCCGTTCAGTTTACGGACCTTTCCGAAGCGCTCTTACCAGACCATACTCAGCTACCTGAGTCCGACGGTACGTTCGTGAAAAACTTTCAAGAACATCCGCAGAGTATGCTGCTGACCAGCGCTATTCAGCCCCTGTTGGACCAGCGGCATCCGGACGGACACTACGCCATTGGCCAAGACTGTGGTATCTACTGGCGGCTAGCTGAGCCGCTAGAGAAAGGCGCGGAGGCACCAGATTGGTTTTACGTGCCGGGCGTTCCCCCACTTTTGAACGGGAAGATTCGGCGCTCTTACGTCATGTGGAAAGAGCATATCCCCCCTTTAATCGCCATGGAGTTTGCCAGCGGCAACGGGAGTGAAGAAAGAGATCGCACGCCGCTGAGAAGAACTGACTCAAGCAATAACGGTGGAGAAGTCACTAGGCCCGGAAAATTCTGGGTGTATGAGACGGTGATTCAGATTCCTTATTACGCTATCTACGAAATTAGCAGCGCCAGGTTAGAGGTCTATCACCTCGAAAATACGGCTTATAGAAAATTAGAGCCGAATGCTCATGGTCGATACGAAATCAACTCGCTGGGTGTAGAGCTGGGCGTGTGGGAAGGTCAATACGTACTGCCAGAAGAGCAGTCCTGGTTACGCTGGTGGGATAGGCATGGGCAGATACTACCTTCTAGCGAAGAACGCGCTGAGCGGGAAACTCTGCGAGCTGAGCAAGAAAGCCTACGTGCCGATCGACTGGCTCAGAAGTTGAGAGAGCTGGGCATTGATCCGGATGAAATCTAGCTGATCATCGATGGGATGCTCTGGTTTTTGGGAACTGATTTGCTAAAACATGTGATGATTGTGGACGAAATAGGTGACAATGCCATTTTTGCTAAGATTTCATGCGAACTGACAGATCGGCGCTGGTGCGATCGCTTCTTTCTCTAATCAAACGAACCGGCATTTTCTGCACGGTCGTGTTTGTCATCTTTTTGGCACTGAGCCCATTAGGATCACCTTCTGCATCACCGGTAGCTGACAGACTCAACGACGGTCACAACCCAGCTAACTGCATCGCAGCCATCACCGCCGCTAGCGTCAGAAATTCGTGGGGTCTGGATTACCAACGTGGCTAGCAGCGTTTTGTTTGCGCCGTGGGGAATTGCACGGGCAGTCGAGCAGCTAGCCGATATGCGTTTCAATACGGTGTATCCGGTGGTCTGGAATCGAGGACAGACCTTTTATCACAGCGGCAGCATCAGCAAGATTACTCAGCGAGAGATCTCTCCACTCATGGGACTGATGCACCCGAAAGAAGATCCGCTAGCAGAAATGGTGAGGCGAGGCCATCAGAAAGGGCTGCGCGTGATTCCCTGGTTTGAATATGGCTTCATGGTGCCGCTACAGTCGCGGCTGGCCAAGGCGCATCCCGATTGGCTGACGACCAGGCAAAATGGCACGCTACGGCTAAGAGAAGATGCTTTTGCCAGTGAGCTGACCAGTGAGCTGATAGGAGAAACAACAGAACCAGAAAGCGCAGTAGCCAAAACAAAAGGGGTTAATCGTCTGCTGAAGAGCGGTGCGCCAACAGAGCTGGGCTGGCTCAACCCACTACATCCTAGTGTGCAAACGCTGATACTAGATCTCGTCGAAGAGGTTGTGAGTGAATACGACGTAGACGGCATTCAGTTTGACGATCACTTTAGTTTGCCGATGGAGTTTGGCTATGATGCGTTCACCGTGGCGCTGTATGAAAAAGAGCATGAGGGCCGGCTGCCACCGTTGAACCCAGCAGATGAAGATTGGGTGCGGTGGCGGGCCGGAAAGCTGAGTAATTTTGTGAGGATTTTGCACGAGCGGGTGAAAGAAAAGTGCCCGAGCTGTGTGTTCTCGCTGTCTCCGAATCCGGCGAGCTATGCCTATCAGTATTATTTGCAAGACTGGCGGACTTGGGTGGAGAATGATTGGCTAGATGAGCTAGTGGTGCAGGTGTATCGGGACGATCTCGACCAGTTTGCAGCGGAGCTAGCCAAAAATACGCTGCAGTCGGCGAGCGATCGCATCCCAGTCAGTATCGGTATACTCACCGGAACCTGGGGACGCCCAATCGCCTTTGAGCAGATCAGACAGCAGGTGATCAGCAGCCGCGATCACCACTTTTCAGGCGTGTCGTTTTTCTATTGGGACACGCTGTGGAGCTACTTTACGCCTGAGCCACCTCAGCAGCGGCGACGCAACTTTCGCGAATTACTGCAGGAGGCTAGTTAGCCAAGATGGTGCCGATGAAAGAGTGGGTCGCAGAGAAATGGTCGGTGGAGCGGCGATCGCTAGAAAGACGCGCTATCAGGAAAAGGACTGCCCTGCGAGGGAATGAACTGACGCTGTGGCTCGGCTGGACAGGGCTCACCTGGCTGGCTTTCTTGAGTAGTTTGCTGTTTGTAGAAGTGGGCGAGCGGGTAGATCTGTCGGTCGGCGAAGGGCTGATTGGGGGTGGACTGGTCGGACTGGCACAGTATCTGGTGCTACGACCGTATCTGCCAGGAGCCTATCGATGGCTGGTGGCTAGTTTTGTGAGCTGGGGCGCACTGACGCTATTTCATGTTGGGGCGCTGGGATGGATGGCTCCGGCGACGCTGAATCTGACGCTGCGAGGCGGGTTTGGATTTCTACAGGGTGCCTATGTAGGTCTGGGCCTGGGGGTTGGGCAGTGGCTGGCGATGCGACGACAGGTGACGATGGCGTGGCGATGGGTGCCGATAAGTGGGGTGATTTGGGCGCTGGCGATCGCACTCGGCTGGGTGGTCGGTGGCGGACTGCGGGCGATCAGTGATTTATTTGTCAGCGAAGTGATTGGGCTGGCGGTGGCCTGGGGTGCGATCGCAGCGCTTTCTGGGGTGGGTATGGTGTTGTTGTTAAGAGTGAAGGCGGATGAGGGCGAGTAGGGGATGGGAATAGGGAAAGGGTTTTCAGACGGGTGCGTTTTTAGATAGGCGGGCATTGGCCTCGGATACCTTGAAGGCGTCTGGGTCGAAGTCTCCGTATTGATCGATTAGCTCTAGATAGTCTGAGTCTTCTGAGTCTTCTAATCTGGCCAGTAGCTCGTCGTATCCCCACACGCCGCCTGCGCCTTCTGGGGGACAGGCTGACACGCCATCGGTGCAGACTGGAAGAGGAGAGTTCTGTTCTATGTTTACGTCTAGTGCTTCTAGCTCGATTCGATGTAGCCAGCCGCTTTTGGCATCGTAACTGTAGTACAGCGGCTGGTTGAGTGCGGCGTCGCCGGATAGAATTTGCGCTAAAGGTTGTTCTATTGATGAGAGCGTTTTGTCTGGTCCTAAACCTAGTCGAAACTGGTAGGTGTGCAAATTTTCCCAGCCCATTGCCTGCTGAATGATGCTGTGCAGATCTGCTAGCGTTACTTTTGCTGGAACGATCACGCGCCGCCAAACTTCTGGGGCGCTGTCTGTCAACGTGATTTTGAGCTGATAGGCTGTTGGCAAGGTCATTTCCCCGGCTTTGTGTGCCTCGGCTTTAAGCCTAATACTAAAGCGCCTCGCCATGTGCGTTCAGCCAGTCTTCACCGAGCTGAATGGTGATATCTGACTCTAGATCGCCAGTGCTTTCTACCAAGACTTCTCCCATCCCTAGAAGACGCTGAAGCTCTTTGGCACTATCTACATCGCCACGCTGGGCAACTATCCTGGTCTGTCCAAGGGGTTCGCGTAGCGATCGGCCAACTGCAACATTGGTATAGCCTGTGTCGTACAGGTTGTTCGCTAGCGACTGAACGGCCACATCGTCATAGGTACTGTCTTGAATGGAGATGCGCAGGTAAGACGGATTGATTTGTCCGGAAATGCCATAGGTGTTGGAAAGTCCTAAGTACTTTTGGGCCATGACATCAATTTCTGAGTAGTTCGGCAGCCAGTAGCTCAGTTCGTAGTCTTCGTAGCTGCTGAAGCTGCCGGGGAGCATTAGCATTTGGACGCTGGAGCGGTCGGTCTGGGCGGTATAGCCGACGAGGGCGACCAGTTCTTCGACTGATAGGTTGGTGTCTACGTTGGATTGGATGACGGAGAGAATTTTCGGGAGGCGGCTGATGGTGGTGGGGTTGAGGGCTTGCTGGGTGAACGCTCGCATCAGTATCTGCTGCCTTTGCACCCGGCCAATGTCACCGTTGTCATCGTAGCGAAACCGCAAAAACTGCATGGCCTGATCGCCATCTAATCTCTGCTTACCTGCTTTCAAATTGATATACAGGTGCTGGCTATCGTCCTGGTATTTCATATCTTTGGGGACATCTACCTCCACGCCGCCTAGCGCGTCGATCAGCTTTTCCACTCCCTGCACGTTGATTCGCACGTAGCGATCGATGCCCACGCCGCCTAGCAAACTGCTGACAGACTCAGCGCTGAGCGCTGGCCCACCTTGCCGGTTGGCCTCATTAATTTTGGTCACGACGCCACCGACCTCTGTACGAGTGTCGCGCGGAATCGAAAGCACAGACACACTTTCGGCGGCAGGGTCGAACCGCAGCAACAGCATCGAATCGGATAGGCCATCAAAAGAATTGACTAGGGCATCGTAGCCATCTCGATCAATCGCATCGTAGTCGTTGAGATCGGAGCTAGTGACTTTGATGCCCAAGAGTAAAATGTTGACCGGACGAGTCAAGCGTGGCAGGCGCAAACTATTACCCGTTGAGATCGGTTCGCCGCCTGTAAAGATAGCTGCCTCTTCCGCAGAAAGACTGCTCTGTTGTAAAGGCGTGGTTTCTAAAGAGATAGCTAGCAACGCGCCTGCCGCCATAGAAAGACTGGTCACACCGCCTAATAAGACACTAACGCCAACCCAACGAGGAATTCGAAGCTGCTTTTTAGGCTCTTTTGATTGATGTGGAGCCGATGAGTCGGACAGTTTCTTCTTGGGCGAAAAGTTCATGAACGACAAGATGAACCTCAATGAGATGTGAGTTGAGTAGCGGTTTGAGCGTGGTGATCTGAGCTTTGGGTCTGAGCGCCAGGGAGCAAAGCGGGTAGCTGCACTGTATGAACTAGATTTTTGTTTTATCAGATGGGCGTAACATTTTCTGTGAAGAGTGTGTCGGTTACAGGTTGAACGCTCGGGTGGGTTAGCACAGTAGCACCTGTAGATGATTGCTCTGTAAAAGACTATAGCAGGCACGCTTTAGATGTCCTTCTTTGTGCGTCCTGCGCTAGCTGTCCTCTAGCAGCTTCTAAGTTAAAGCTTTAGGGCAGTCGACGGCTGAGCTGGCTGAGGCCGGGTAGCCGAATGGACTGATCTTTGGCGACTCGAAACATCAGCGTAAGGCTCAGTAAAAAGTAGCCTGAGCCGACAAAACTGCTGGCAAAGAGAAAGCGGAGTTGGTTAATTTGGCTAGTTTGGCTGTGGGCACCTGCACCGAGAGAGGCGATCGCACCCACACAGACCAAGCCAAGTATTACCGACAGCCGACTGGCTGCTTTGACCATAGCCTCTTCAGGATCTTCAACAGTTGAACTTGGTTTTCCGTACAGAGACCACAAAGAAAGAATGATGCCGAAGACTGGAACTAGATGAAGGTAGACCTGTAGCTTCTGAAGGGGCTGAGGAGTCATAGCGCTATTAACGGCAAGATTGATGTATCAAAAAATGTCGTTATTGAAAAGGATGAGCTCATGAATCCCTAAAAAACAGACGAAGTAACAGGTCGCGCTCATCTTTGACGCTGTCCTAGTTCATCGCTTGCTTTAGCGCTGCTAGAAGCGTGTCTACGTTTTGCTTTTCGGCGTTGTAGCCCATTAAACCGATGCGCCAGACCTGACCCGCCAAATCACCTAGCCCGCCGCCTAGCTCTAGGTTGTGCTCGTCAATTAGCCGAGTCGTTACCGCTTTGGCATTTACCCCTTCAGGAACGCGGACAGTCGTTAGTGTCGGCAGTCGATATTCGCGCTCGACATGGCAGCTCAGGCCCATCTCTTCTAGGCCGTCCCACAGGTATTCGGCGGTCTCTTGGTGCCTGGTCCAGCGGGCTTCTAAGCCTTCTTCGGCGAGCAGACGGAGAGCTTCGCGGATGGCGTAGGTCATGTTGACGGGGGCGGTGTGGTGGTAGGTGCGGCCTTTGCCCCAGTAGTTGCTGAGTAGGGACATATCGAGGTACCAGTTGGCGACTTTGCCTTTGCGGTTGTTGAGTTTGGTGAGGGCGCGATCGCTCATCGTAAAGGGCGAACTTCCCGGCGGGCAGCTCAGTCCTTTTTGGCTACAGCTATAGGCCAAATCCACGCCCCACTTGTCCAAAAATACGGGGACGCCACCCAGGCTAGTCACGGTATCAAGCAGGAGCAGGCAGTCAAACTCGCGGCACAGATCGCCAATGCCTTCTAGCGGCTGACGCGCTCCGGTGGAGGTTTCTGCGTGGACGAGTGCCAGAATTTGCGGGCGATATGTCTCCATCGCGCTGCGCAGTTCGGACAGCGTAAAGACTTCTCCCCAGGGGCGATTGAGGGTGCTAATCTCGGCTCCGTAGCGACCGGCCATGTCGACTAAACGGTGGCCAAAGTAGCCGTTGATGCCAATCAAGATTTTGTCGCCGGGTTCGATCGAGTTGGCAATGGTGGCTTCCATTGCGGCTGATCCGGTGCCGCTGACGGGGAGGGTCATGCGGTTGTCAGTCTGCCAGGCGTAGCGCATCAGTTCTTGCACTTCGTCCATCAGATGCAGATAGGCAGGATCGAGGTGGCCGATCGGCTGGCGGTTCATGGCAGCTAGGACGGTGGGGTCGGCGTTAGATGGGCCAGGGCCTAGTAATAGACGGGCGGGGATGTCTAGCTTGCTGAGCGACTTGAGGTGAGTATTGTCGATGGCGGGCGTTTTGAGCGAAAGGGTAGTAGTCATAGAAAGCTTGTGCCTTGGGATGGCGACTGATGGAATTGGCAAATAAAAGATGGGAATCTGTAACCTAGACTACCGTGTTGGGTGGTGTGCGATCGCCTTGTCAGCCTCTGACTCGTAGAGATGTCTAGGGAGATGTCTAGGAGATGTCTGGCGGATGTTTTGATTAGAAGACACTAGCGATTGCGCGAAAGCTGGGGGTGAGGTAGCTTATCGTCATTAGATGCGGGGTTGAAGTTGGGGCCTATGGTTACGCTTGAGGCGTTGCAAGAGGGCATTTATTTAGGCGCTGTTCAGCAGTATGTGTGCGACCAGGCTATCAATCTCTATCAATCGCCGTCTTGTCAGGGACTGGTAACGCAGGTAGACGTGGGCGATCATCTGCGCATTTTGGAAGTGTCCAAGGACGAGAGCGTCTTTCGCGTGTGTAGCTGCAAGGACGACTATCCGGGTTGGATAGCGGGCGCTCATATGAATGATTTGACGCCTGCCGGGCAGCCTTATCGGGCTCCGGTGCTGAGTGCGACGGAGATTCGGGGGCGGGTTGGGGATGCGATCGCGTTTGCCAAAGCAGCGATGGACAAACCCAATGAATATCTATGGGGCGGCTCCACTGCGCCGAACTATGACTGTTCTGGCTTGGTGCAGTCGGCCTTTTGCGCTGCGGGCATTCAGCTCCCTCGCGATTCTTATCAGCAGGAAGATTTTACTGAGCGAGTCACCCAGGAAGCGCTACAGCCAGGGGATCTGATATTTTTTGGTACGCCAGTGAGGACTACGCATGTCGCGGTTTATCTAGGAGACGGGCGCTACATTCATAGCTCTGGCAAGGACAAGGGCCGGAACGGGATTGGGATTGATTCAATTGTTGATCTAAGCGATCCGATTAGTCAGGGCTATTTTGATTTGCTGCGATGTTTTGGGCGGGTGACAAAGAGCTATCAGCCGAGTGGTGGGAGCGATCGCAAAGGCATTGGGTTGAGGCAAAACTGATGCTAGGTGGTGTATCGTGGCCCAGTTGCCAATACTTCACGCTGGCTGAGCGTAGCCGAAGCCACAACATAGCCGGGGTTCGACTACGCTCACCCCTCGGTTACTGCTCCTTCCTTGATTAAAAGGCAACCTTGTCTCGAAAGTGTCTTTGACTGAAACGATATTCTTCTAAGGCTTCTTTTGCCGAGAAGTCTGGCTTTCCTGCGGCTACATCTTTTGCTATCTGCTCGTCCCAGCGCTGTTCATCTAGTTCTAATGGCCAGCTAGTTAGTTGGCTGAACTCTTCTGAGGACAACTTTAGAATTTCGGCTGTGATTTTTTCGACTGTAGACATTGTTAGATACAGCGCTATCTCTGGACATGTCCTCATTCTACGATGCGTTTTTGGTCTGTAAGCGATATCCATATGAACGGGAATTGATGCTCGGCGGTCGGCGTCAACTGCTCTGTAGTCGGGAACGACTGCTCGGTGGTCGGCATCAACTGCTCGGTGGTCGTGAGCGATCGCTCGGCGGTCGGGAATGAGTTTGCAGCGGTCGGGAACTGATGCAGCGCGGTGGTGAACGATTGCTGAAGGGGGCGGGAGGATTGCTCGTGGGTTGGGGGCGATCGCACACTGCGACTAATAAAGTCCCGTTGGTGGATGAATGATCGCAGAGCGCGACTGATAAAGCGCAGTTGATTACTCGATCTTATGAACGACTAAACATACTGACAACACTCTCGCGCTAACGAGGCAGCTCGGAAATTATGACCAGGCCGCTCTCAACAACATCAATCTGTATTTGATAGCCATAGAGCAAGCCCATCCCAACCAACGGTGCTGTCTCCGACTCATTGATATCAATAGAACGCAATACGCCGTCCCAAATGACGAGGCCGCGATGAACATCGAAAACACAATTGCTTCCATCTCCCAGCGTGCCAACTTCACGTCTGTATGCTTGCAGACCCAAGGCTTCGAGAATGGTAGACGGCAACGTTAGAAAGCCGGAAAACCCAGTATCAATCACAGCGTCAATCATTTGTCTTTGCCCGTTGCGATTACCGACTGCCAGCCGAATTGTAGCTTCGCAGTTCTGATCAACAATGCCTTGCATCATCAGCTTGACGGCAACCGACCAAGACCGAATCGATGAACACCTTCATGACCTATCCGAACGCACCAGATCTGTGCATCGGGATAGCGCTCAATTAGTTTGTCAGCGGCGATCATCGTGCTCTTGTCCACTTCAAAAGCGCCTGAATCTATATCGATGGCAACAATCTTGCCGCGATTACCTTCTTCTACTTTCGGGCGGATCTGAGACTCGTAGATCTCGGTACCCCGCTTTGCATGTTCTTCCTTGCTGTAGCGGAGTTGAGGAAGTGACATTTATCTAACCTCATTTTAGATCTGTGACCGTATTCTAGCGTGGACATCAGCTTAGTCTGCCGATGACTCGTCTGCGGTTGGCACGGTCAGAATGCGAGATTCGATGCCTTCCCACACGTCGGGCGATACTCTGGTCGCGCTCTCTTTGCAGCGGATCATCAGCTCGCAGATGTAGAAGATAATCAGCAAAGTCTTTGGATTCGTCTGTAGACAGCTGGGTCTGTTTCCGGATCTATACCAAGTGCAGAACACCAGAGGCCATAGATAGATTCTAGATAAACTTTTCTTTTTTCTCACGGCTCGCTTTCTCGCAATGGGTCTGTTGTTCTGTTCTCCTTCGAGCGATTGCACTCAATTCGCAAAATCCACATGTGAAATATCATTTGACCGCATTGCAAAAGCGCAGGAGAGGTGCGAGGACGCGGTCGAGGTCGAGGGCGCAGGGACGCGGTCAGGGCGAGGGCGCGAGCAAGGTCGAGAGTCATGGTGCGAGGTCGAAGGTCGAGAGCGAAGCTCAGGTCGAGGTGGAAGTCAAGGGCGTAGGGAGATCGAGGCGTGATGAGGGTCGTGGTCGAGGGCGTGGGCAGGGCGAGGTGGGGGCGAGGGCGTGGGCAATGGGCGAGAGATAAGAAAGATAGCAACAGATCTTTTAGCCGCAGGCTTCGATTTTTCTTCGGATTTATCAATAGCGGTCTCTGCCCATTGCATTAATGCCTTTAGTCGGGGCGTATTGATATAGTCATCAGCCTGTTCTTTCATCGCCAGCAACAAATCATCCGCGCCCGCTCGCCCCGACATCAATCCAGGCAGTAGCAGAAAAATTTCACGCCAGCGATTATCAGTAATATGCTGCTTGTACCAGCGCCTTCCACTCGTTGTTATCGACCAGATACTGAGCAGTCAAATACTCTTGCAGCGTCAGATGAGAGAAAGAATACTGATCCTCCATTCGCTCTACCAAAATGCCTTGCTGCACCTCTATCGCATTCAGCACCTTCTCACTATCCAGATCCCTTCGGCGCATTCAGGTTGCCAGCCAGGAAATTCCTAATTTGAGTAGACAGCCATCGCTTATCAAAAAAGAGCTGATCGTCTTCCATCCCGTCATAGGCAATCTCAGAGAGTAAAATCTCTTCTTGTTCGATGCTGAGCCCTTCATAAATATCATCACGCAAAATCCGCTTCTCAGCCGCCCACTCTTCTAACAATATCCGCAGCGCCTTCTTGTACAGACTGCTGCGATTATTCGGAAAGCGCTGAGAAAGGTCATACACCAAACACAGATAGGTCAGCAGCAGCGGCGTATGCGCCAGCTCCTTCGAGGCTTTATTCTCCGGCTTTTGCAACACTTCCCAACACTTCTGCGCAGTTTCGCGTTCTCTATCCTGCTCACTGCCAAACCAATTACTGATAAACTGCTGAATCTGTTCATCATCAAAGTCAGCCATCGTCACATTGCTAAATCGCACAAACGCACTGCCGCGATAGCCAGACGCCGCCACCCGACAAGACGCAATAAAGCGATTGCGATCATAGCGATCCACAAAGTCTCGAATTGTCTTCAGCACATTGTCCAAGATTGGCACTAGGTACCTCATCCAAGCCATCAAGCATGATTAGCAAATTCCCCTGCATCAGCGCATTCTGCATAAACGCCTCCGCCTCTGGAAACCCACAGGTCTCAAACTCAGCCGCAATGAACTTAGCAATATCCACATCGCTTGTCTCAAACCGCTTCAGCTCCAGCAGTACCGGAATCACTCGCGGCCTATACATCGCATTCTCGTAGTAAAAAGTCCGCAGCGCCTCTAACCCGACCTTTCTGAGGAAAGTACTCTTCCCCGCGCCCGGTCCACCCAGCACCATCAAATACTGCTTTTGATTCGCGATTGTGATACCCGATTGTTTCTCTTCTTCACGTCCTCGACTGCTATACCCACGCAAACGAGTCTGCCGAAAAGTCTCTTCCAAAGCCTCCGGGTCAAACTGCAAGATATCTCGACTATCCAGCAGCTTTACCCCCGTATACACAGAAGCCAAATCCACTGGCTCCCGCATTCCCAGCACCTTTAGCTGACAGTGCCGCTTCTGATACGTCTCGATATACTTACGAGACGCATTGAAAATCGCCTGCTTGCTCTTATCCTTTAACGCCTTTAATCGTATTTGTGATGACACTACCGCTACCCGCCTTCGTCGTATCGCTAATCAGGGCCGCGATGCCCTCTGCCGCAGATTCTATCAAGAATTCAGAGCCAGTCATATCGACATACGGTTAAAGCTATAGCCGCAGCATACCGCAATGCCCTATTGCTAGCTACAAAGCCTGTTCTGCTTCCGCAGTATCCAATCGAACATTCCGATAAATCTGCTCAATCGGCAGCTCAACGCCCACACTCGCAATCTCAACCGTCTCGCCTTCCCTGTACGGAAGATATAGCCACATTCGCCCTTCCCCGCGACGAAAACACTCCACCTGAATCCGCTTAGCACTGATCAGCACATATTCTTCAAGCGTCGGAATCTGAATATATTCCTGAAACTTCTCGTCGCGATCTACAGCTTCATTACTAGAGGAAAGCACCTCTACAATCAGCTTTGGAAATTGATAAAACTCTACTTCGCTCTTATCACATTCATCACAGCTCACGACCAAATCGGGATAGCGATACGAAAGACCTTCGTTTACTTTGACCTTGACATCGGAGGTATTGATTTCGCACCCGTCTGCATCTACTCGGTTCACTAGCTCGCTATACAAATTTAGGGCAGCTCTGTTGTGTCCTTTTGTTCCACCCGCCATGGCAAACACTTCGCCGTCGCAGTACTCATGACGAATCTCTTGCTGAGACTCCCATTCTAGATACTCTTTCGCGGTCATGCGGCGAGGCTGAGGAATTGCAATCATAGTGTCACACCTGAATACGATGGAGCTTCAGAACAAGGTCAGGACTTATCTTGCGAAGACAGGATTTGAGCTGTAATCAACCTCTTTGGGGCGGATGCTGTGCGAGCACTTCCTTTAGGTATTTACCTGTATATGATCCCTTTGTAGCAGCGATGTCTTCGGGGGTGCCTTGGGCGATGATTTGACCACCGCGATCGCCCCCTTCCGGCCCCAGATCGATCACCCAGTCACAGCAGCGAATCACATCCAGATTATGCTCAATCATAATCACCGAATTACCCTTATCCACCAGCCGCTGCACCACATCCAACAGCTTATGCACATCATAAAAAGACAGCCCCGTCGTCGGCTCGTCAATCAGATACAGCGTCTTACCCGTCGACCTACGCGCTAGCTCACTCGCCAGCTTCATCCTTTGCGCCTCCCCACCTGACAGCGTCGGAGCCTTCTGCCCCAGCCTCACATAGCCGAGGCCCACATCCACCATTGTCTGCAATCGACTCGCCGCCTTCGGAATATTCTCAAAGAACTTCAGCCCTTCTTCTGCCGTAGTTTCCAGCACGTCAGAAATATTCTTGCCCTTGTACTTCACCTGCAAAGTCTCTCTGTTATAGCGAGCCCCCTTGCACACATCACACACCACATACACGTCCGGCAAAAAGTTCATCTCAATCACGTTCACACCCTGCCCGCCGCAAGCCTCACAGCGCCCCCCTTTCACATTAAAAGAGAATTGCCCTCGCTTGTATCCTCGCGCTTTCGCCTCAATCGTTTCCGTGTACAGATCGCGAACCACGTCGAAAATGCCTGTATAGGTTGCAGGGTTCGACCGTGGCGTACGACCAATAGGAGACTGATCGATTACGATTGCTTTATCTAAAGCCTTTAGCCCCTTAATCGGGTCCATCGCCTTGGGTTGAGGGATTTTACTGCCGAAGTAGTGGCGAATGGCTGGGTGCAACAGTTCATTGATTAAGGTAGATTTTCCAGAGCCAGAGACGCCTGTTATGCAGACGAAGTTGCCTAAAGGAATATCTACGTCGATGTTGCAAAGGTTGTTGAGATGGGCATCGCGAATTTGGATACTGCGCCCGTTGCCGGGTCTGCGCTCTGTGGGCGTATCGATCTTTTTGCGACCAGATAGGTACGCGCCAGTGAGCGATTCTTCGCAGTTGAGAATATCTTCTATCTGGCCTTTAGCAACAATTTGACCGCCGTGAACGCCTGCGCCAGGACCAATGTCTACAATGTAGTCGGCAGCTCGCATGGTGTCTTCGTCGTGTTCTACCACAATTAAGGTGTTGCCTAATCCCTTGAGTCTTTGCAGCGTGTTCAACAATCTGTCATTGTCTCTCTGGTGGAGGCCGATGCTAGGTTCATCGAGGACATAGAGCACACCGCTAAGACCTGCGCCAATTTGGGTAGCGAGTCGAATTCGCTGCGCCTCACCACCAGAAAGACTGCGGGCAGTGCGATCAAGCGTGAGATAGTCAAGGCCCACGTCTAGCAAGAAGGTGAGACGGGCTTTAATCTCCTTGAGCACCAGCTCGCCAATAGCAATTTGACGATCGGTCAGCTTAGGAGCTTCACCATTTTCACCGACGAGTTCATACACTCTGTCACGGCACTCTCGCACCGAAACGCTCGTAAAATCTTTAATGTTGTACGGTCCAATTCGCACCGCAATCGATTCCGGCTTGAGCCTAGCGCCATTGCACACTTCGCAGGGCTGATCGACCAAATACTTCTCTAGCTTCTGCTTGTAAGTTTCGGAAGAGGCTTCTTGATATTGGCGCTGGAGCATTGGTAATACGCCTTCATAGCGACGATGATAGCCCTTGTTGGTGCTATAGCGAGAATCTGTTTCTATATAGATTTTCTCTTTTGAGCCGTGCAAGATTACTTCTTTTTGAGACTCTTCCAGGCTGCCCCAGCTAGACTGTAGCTCGAAGCCAAACGCCTGACCGACGCTGTAGAGCAGGGAGAAATAGTAGGTGTTGTCTTTTTCTGACCAGGGTGCGATCGCAGCATAAACCGGCACTCCTGGATCAGGCACCACCAGATCCTCCGAGAACCGCTGCAAACTACCCAATCCATGACAATTCGGACAGGCCCCATACGGCGAATTAAAAGAGAACAGCCGAGGCGATAGCTCATCCATCACCGCGCCATGCTCCGGACAGGCAAAATTCTCAGAAAAAACAATCTCATCCGGCGTCGAATCTGCTGTTTTCCCCTTCGCTTCTTCCTCCGACTTTCTCTCCGGCAGCACATCAATAATTGCAATCCCCTCCGAGCGCTTCAGCGCCGTCGACAGAGAATCCACCAACCTCTCCTGCAAATCGTCCTTTTTAACCAAACGATCAACAACAACCTCAATATCGTGCTTCTTATTCTTATCCAGCTCAATATTGTCACCTAGCTCACGCAGCTCACCATTCACGCGAACCCTCACAAACCCCTCAGCCGCCAGCGCCGACAGCAGCTTCTGATGCGTTCCCTTCTTCCCACGCACCACCGGAGCCAGCAATTGAAACCGCGTCTTATCCGGCAGCTCCATCACTTGATCCACCATCTGGTCAATACTCTGCGGCGAAATCGATCTGTCGCACTGCGGACAATGCGGCTGCCCCGCCCGTCCGTACAACAACCTGAGATAGTCATAAATCTCAGTCACCGTCCCCACCGTAGAGCGCGGGTTATGCGACGTAGACTTCTGGTCAATCGAAATCGCCGGACTCAGCCCCTCAATCGCATCCACATCCGGCTTATCCACCTGCCCCAAGAACTGTCGAGCATAGGCACTGAGCGACTCCACATACCGCCGCTGCCCCTCCGCAAAAATCGTATCAAACGCCAGCGAAGACTTCCCCGAGCCCGAAACCCCAGTAAAGACCACCATCTTATCTCGCGGCAAATCGAGACTGATATTCTTGAGATTATGCTGCCTAGCCCCACTAATCCGAATCAGATTCTTAGTATCAGAAAGATCAACCGGCTCATGCACATTCGATACAGGTGCAACCTTTCTTCCCTTCCTCACCGCCCCAGTTTTCTTAGTCTCAGCTTTCTTCGCGTCAGTCTTCTTCGCGTCAGTCTTCTTCGTATCGGTCTTTTTAGATGAAGGCATTTAGGGTGCAGTATTGAGAGATTCAGGCAAGGTCTCGCCTACGCAAAAACCCGCAAAAATATTTCTTCATAATAGACCACCAAGACAAGACTAAACTTTGTCTCCCCAATGCAGCAAACATAGAAAAAAGCGATCTCTACACTAAAACGATTTCTATCAATTCCTTTCCAGGAAACCCTTTCGGGGGGTTTGGGGGAGCTTGGGCCCCCAAGCGGGATCTTAGGTCTCCAAGCAGAGGAGGGGGTTTGGGGAGGAAATCCCCAACTCTTGCCGCCTTGTCGCCTTGCCTCTCAGATTTAATTCTTTATCCAACACCGGACTTCGACTACGCTCAGTCCTCGTCGCCCGACCAACGCACCACCGGCGGCACCGTCTCCACCAAAACCCTCCCCCGCGAAATCACACTCCTCACCGTCGCCCGATGCAAAAGCGCCTCATACCGACTTTGCGCATCCAACACCACCAAATTCGCAGGCCGCCCCACCGCAATCCCATACCCCTCACCCAAACCCAGCGTCCTCGCCCCACCCACCGTCACCATATCAAAACAAGCATCCATCTCCGAGCGCCCCGTCATCTGACACACATGCACCGCCATCTCCGCCACCGACAGCAAATTCCCCGTCCCCAGGCTGTACCAAGGATCTTGAATACAGTCATGCCCCAAACTCACATTCAGCCCCCCCTGCCAAAGCTCCTTCACCCGAGTCACCCCCCGCCGCTTCGGATAAGTATCTGTCCGCCCCTGCAAAGTGATATTGATCAGCGGATTCGCAATGAAATTTAGCCTAGCCCGCTTCAAAACCCCCATCAGCTTCAGCGCATAGGCATCGTCATACGAGCCAAACGCCGTCGTATGACTCGCCGTCACCTCCCGGCTCATCCCACTGCGAATACAATCACCCGCCATCACCTCCAGAAACCGCGACTGCGGATCATCAATCTCATCACAGTGAACATCAACTAGCCGGTCATACTGCTGCGCCAGCTCAAAAATCCTGTGGACAGAGCGCACCCCATCTTCCCTCGTCAGCTCATAATGCGGAATCCCCCCAACCACATCCGCCCCCAACCGCAGCGCCTCCTCCATCAAGCCTTCATTTTCCGGACTTCCATACAGTCCATCTTGGGGAAACGCCACCACCTGCAACGTCATCCAGTCCTTCACCGCCTCCCGCACCGCCAGCAGACCCTTCAGAGCAACCAGCCCAGGCTCACTCACATCCGCATGAGAGCGCACAAACAAAACCCCATAGCTCGCCTGCTTTTTCAGCGTCTCAATCGCCCTTCTTTTGACATCTTCTACCGTCAGGCTCGCCTTTCTTTCTCGCCAAATATCAATCCCTTCAAACAGCGTCCCGCTCTCATTCCATCTAGGCTCGCCAGCCGTCAGAGCCGAATCTAGGTGAACATGCGACTCCACAAACGGTGGGCTGACCAGTCGGCCTTCGATATCTATTTCATTGGCCGCCGTAATCGGCAGATCGGTGTCGATCGCAATAATCTGGTCATGAGCGATCGCAATATCCACCACAGAGCCATCCGTCAGTCGCCCCTGCCGTAGCACCAAAGTTGCATCCACAGAAAACGGCCTCCTAATAGAATCTGAAGCTTTATTGCATTACTAGCGATAGTCGTTCAGTTTGCGCTATGTAAAGCAAACCAAACCTAAACCTACCGAAAGTATAAAATCTTTTGATAGGGATGTATTGAGTAACGTCGTCCCCCGTCGCGCGACTCCAGGTGCCTCACACCATAGCTTGGCCACACTTATGGAACGACAGCAGGAACCAAAGCAAGATCTACAGCAGCGCATTAGCGTCCAGCGCGTCCAGCACATCGTCGACAGCTATCTCCTCGAAGACAACGAAGCCGAACCTTTTAGAACCTATCTCCATGAATTACTCAGGCGATACCCATATGGTCTAGTTGAGCTGGCTCTAGTAGACACCTTAATCGAGAGTTGGCTAACTATTCCCATGCAAAAAGGGGTCCCTTTCCTAACCGCTGCCCACGAGCAAATTAAACAGTGGCAGCAAGGTCTAGAAAGCATCCCCCTAACGCACAGCCAGTTCTATCAGATCACTGGGCTTGATCCCGAGGTTGCTTTTGCCTCCTTAGAAGAGATTCAGTTTCAGACTGCTCCGACAGCAACAGAGTCTACCGCCGGAGCCTAGTCACTGACGGCTCTAGCGACAGCAACCATCCCCATTACAGGAACATGCGATCGCATCAACACATCCGCTGCACTCTTTGCCGTAGTCCCAGTGGTATAGATATCATCCACCAGCAGCACCCTAGGCATAGCGCCTAGCCGCCGACCAACCCGGTGTAGCGACTGCCCGACTTGAAAAGCATCCTTCAAATTTTCTTTCCGCGCTTTCAGTCCTAGCTGATATTGGGGCAGCGTATCCTCTATGCGGGTCAATCCGTTTGCTAGCAGCGGCAGCCCACTGGCCTGACAAAAGCTACGAGCAATGACTTCCGCCTGGTTGTAGCCTCGCTGCGCCTGTCGATGTCGATGCAGGGGAATCGGCAGTACATAGATCGGCACGCCGTCCGCAGAATCTACGACGGAGCTAGCTTTAGAGCCCTCTAGCGTCGCCCGCCGCTGTAGCCACCGCTTACCCAAAGCCGCGCCCAACACTTGGCCAACCTCCGGCCTGTAATCATACTTTAGAGCTCGCAATGCCTGCCTAATCGGTCCGCTGTAGGGAGCAAACGCACCAACTAGCAGGGGATGGTCAAGATCTCGCTGCCATCCTTCGTAATGGCCGACCAAGTCCTGTATTTGCCCTTGGCAGTCCAGGCAGAAAGGCTGCTGCTGCTGGCGATCGCACACCGCACACCGCTGACCCAAAAAAAAGCTGAGTCCCGTCCTCATCGTGGACCGACTCATCTGACGAGCAATGCCTAGCATGTTCATACCCAGCAAAGCTAGTGGTCGATAGAGTCAGGTTGGATCGTCGTTGTCGTGCCATCGTCAAAGACTAGATACATGAGGTCGCGATCGGGACGATCATCAGACTTATTAGAGAGAGCAAATTCGGCAGAGCGATCGGGATCAACGCGCTCTACCACAGCGCTGATGGACTCAGCTTTCTTCAACATATACATGAGGTTGGATTAGTTAAGTAACAAATTGCTGGAATTCTATTTTATTTTTCCGGATCTTGCTGAAATCCTGTGAGGGTATAAGTAGGGAACTTTTCTTGCGAGTGCGATCGCCCTAGATTAGCAGAGTTGCTGTCACGGGGATCGCTCTACGCTAGGCCGATTGAGTACTTTTTACGAGAAGAGCCGAAGAGCTCAAGAAAGTGATTCCTTCAAGATTTCAGCCAGAATGACGATTTTACTTCATCATTCCTTTACAAATAAAGGCGGTTCAGTCAGTAAGGGTACGGACAGTGCTAGCAACTGCCGCCTGCTTTGTATAAAAATATAGAACTTAGGCGGTAAAAGCCTATGATTAAGGCATGTTGGCGCAAAATTGCGTCAATTGGCTGAAGAGACCTCGGCCTAATGACTTAACTATTTCGGCACGGGCCTTGGGTGTAGAACTTCGTAGCTACGTATATTTAGACAATCTTCAGCCTCAGCATGCTGCCTATATTGGTACGGTTTCTATCGGTTTTCTACCTTTACCGGGGGATGCGTCGCTCTGGATTGAGGTATCGCCGGGTATCGAAATTAACCGGATTACTGACGTAGCTCTGAAATCCGCTGTAGTGCGTCCTGGCGTGCAGGTTGTAGAACGGCTGTATGGCGTCTTAGAAATTCACGGCAGTCAGGGCGAGGTCAAGGCAGCTGGACGAGCAATCTTGTCCTATTTGGGCCTGGCGCAGAAAGACGCTCTAAAGCCGGAACTGCTCTCTAATCAGGTAATTCGTAACCTCGATCCGCACCACGTACAGCTGATCAACCGCACTCGCCGGGGCAACATGATTCTGGCGGGCGAGACGCTGTACGTGATGGAATGTCAGCCCGCTGCCTACGCCGCGCTCGCTGCGAATGAAGCCGAAAAAGCTGCTTTTATCAACATTCTGCAAATTTCTGCGATTGGTAGCTTCGGCAGACTCTATTTGGGGGGTGCTGAACAGGATATTTTGGCGGCGGCGCGGGCGGTGAAAGCCGAGATGCAGGCGCTGCCAGGGCGGTTAGACGATGATGACGACCCGGATGAGTGATGTGTAAGGCGTTTGCTAGATCTTGAAGTTAAGCTGCGATCGCTCAAAAACTAGCCGATTAACCAGAGCAATTACTTCCTGGCCATAGATATCAACGTTAGGGATATCTGCCGTCTTTTCAGTCAAGACCGTTAGTAGATAGGGATGAATGCCTAACTTCTCTACGTAGGCAGCGCTATGACTAATTTGGGCGTTACTAGCAGCTATTCGCCAGCTGTTAGCAGTAGGAGGAAGGCCAATAGGAGCTGATTCTGGTCGAACCTTCAGCAGAGTCATCATGGACCGCGATCTGACGCTACTTACCGATACGCCGCCGATGATGCTGTGCAGCAGCCGTGCGATCGCCTCGGTAGTCAGCTGATTTCGATGCTCAAACGTCTTGCCAAAGAACGCCCGCTCTCTGCCGTAGGGACCGTCCTGCCAAGTTTTCTGATTGATATTGATAGATCGCAGCTCTGGCCAACCTAGCTGTACGAAATACCGATTGACGATATCGCGCTGGTATTTCCAGGTTGCCATTGGGCCCTCTGGCAGCACGGAACCGCTAGAGACCCCGCTGAGCATATCAACTAAGTAGCTAGCAGCATCGTGACTGCCTTGCTGGATCATGCTAGCTAGTGCCCGTTCGGTATCAGCAGCGGGCTGAACCATGCCTTGCTCTAGCCAAACATGAACAGCAACCAGATAAAACAGATGTGCTAGGTCGCCTGGATCGATTAGTTCTACGCCTCTGTAGCTGGCACCAGCAGGCTGATACTTCCAGAACTCCTCGGCGCTGAGGGCTCCACCTGTGTTGATGCGGTAGGGGGGATCGTAGGCAATCCAGGTAACGGCAATCTGGTTTTGGGCGAGGTGGGGGTAAGTTTCCCAAACGGTGTCGAGAATCTGGTCGAGCTGGGTTTGGAGAGTTGGACTGGGCGTAAAGAATTTTGCAGGCATTGAAGAGAAGTCTAAATAAGGAAGTCTGAATAATGAGCTCAAAGACTTAATTAGACGAAGCCTAAATCTTCGCTTTTGCCAGCATGAACCAGAGCGAGCTTTTCATATTTTTTGGCATGTTCGATCAGGTCTGTAGCCTCTGTATCCGAGACCGGGCGACGGACTTTGGCAGGGATGCCGACGACAAGCGATCGCGGTGGCACATCTTTGCTGACTACTGCACCCGCACCTACGATACTGCCACTGCCAACGCGAACGCCATTCAAAACAATTGCACCAATCCCAATCAGACAGCCCGCTTCAATATGAGCGCTATGAATAACGGCGCGATGACCGACTGTGACATAGGCTTCTAAAACCGTAGGCTGACCAGGATCGCCGTGTAGCACTGCGCCGTCTTGGATATTAGTATGCTCACCGATCTGGATACTTTCGACATCACCTCGAATGACGGCGCTGTACCAGATACTGGCCCCTTTGCTAATGTCTACTTGACCAATCACGGTGGCATTAGCCGCAACAAAAGCGGCTGAGCTGAGATCTGGCTGCTTTAAAGGTGAACTAGATGAATTGATAGACAAAATAACAGAAGGCTCTGACAAGGACATGCTGAATTCACGGGAACTCCCCGCTAGCTAGGATAAGTCGACTAATATATATCTTTGGGGTATTACCACCAATCACATCACCCAATCAACCAGCTATAGAGACTTTTGATGCTAGGCTCCGCCTCTCAATATCCCATATTCGGCCCGGAAGTACGTTGTCCCCACTGCCGTCAGGTCATTCCAGCTTTAGTGCTGACGGACAGTTATTTATGCTCTCGTCACGGCGCATTTGAGGCTAACCCTAAGACTGAAGAGCTGGTGCATGTACAGTCGGGGCGGCACTGGCGACGCTGGGAGGATAGATGGTATCGGCAGCACACTCATCCTGACGGAATTCGATTTGAGATTCATGAGGAGCTAGACCGGCTGTATACGCAGGGCTTTCGGGCGACTCGGGTAATTATTGCCGAGCGCTACCAGCAGCTGATGAGTCCCTACTTAGAGCATGGCGCACCTTGGCAGAGTCCAGGCCACGAAAAGAGCCCAAAGCTGTATGGATTGCCAGTGATCTTTAGTGAACCGGCTGCGGTGAGGCCACAGTGGGCAGTGGTGAATTTTGATTTGGAAAAGGAACCGGGCGTACCGACTCAGTATCGCTATTTGAAGATGTTTGATTAGTCTCTACTTCATCCTTCGCATTTCCTATGCATCACGCTTCGATTAAAACGGCGGATATTCATCAGGCGATCGCATTCTACGAACGGCTAGGCTTTGCAATGGAAACCCAGTTCACCGCAGGGATCACGCTAGCCTGCTGGATGACCGGTCTAGGCGGTCGAATTGAGCTAATTCAGGTACCAGAACCAAGACCCGCATTCGATGCGTTTGTCGATGAGCACTATACCGGCTATTATCACCTATCTTTCGATTTGACCGGGCAGATTGAGAGTTTGCCGGTTTGGTTGGGGAGCCTACGTAAACAGGCCCAGGCAACTGGCGGACGGCTCAGCGTTTTACTTGAGCCGCAGCAGCAGCAAATTGGCGATCGCATCTACGAGGTCACCTTCATCGCGGATACAGACGGGCTGCCCTTGGAATTTATTCGGCGGATTGAGAATGGGCGTTGATGGGATGCCATTTGCAGACAACTGGGCGTATCTAAAAACAGAGCTAGCCTGGTTGGATAGACTGCTGATGCTAGCGATCGCCCGTCAAAAAAAAGAAACCAAAGAAGTTCGTAAAGTGGCAGCAACCCGCGCTGATACCGTCAGCAGCCACTGGTGGAAAGGCGTGATCATAGTACCGAATCCAAGCTATGACGACTGCCACGTAGTTCCCACACCGCGCCCGCCCAAGACGGCAGGCTATCAAAATCAGTTAGAGAATAGGGTCAAGCTAACCGCCCAAGAGAGTGTTGTGCTGGCGCTACCGTCTTTGCGTCACTATCTAAATCTGACGCTGTTTGAGAAGAATTTGATTTTGATGGCACTCGCGCCTGAGGTAAACCGGCGCTACGGCCAGCTCTATCACTTTTTGCAGACTGGCGAAGATAGTAAGAGCGCGTCTGCTCTACCGATGATGGATCTGGCGCTGCGGTTGCTGTGTCGCAACGATTTGGAACGTCGTCGCGCTAGGGCGAGTTTGATGGGACCGCAGTCACTGATTGAAAGGCGCATTCTTCGCTATGTGTCGCCGTTTGCGACTACTCGGCTCAGCAGCTACCTACAGCTAACCGAGGAGTGGGTGGACTATTTACTCGCAGAGCAACCCGATCAGCAGGTGCTATTTGAGCGGCTAGCAACACCCGCACCGAAGCCCGTTTTGGCGCTGCCCGCCCCGACGGCGGCTACTCGTGCAGTCAAAATTCGTCAGCCAGAAGTGTCTTGGGATCAGCTGATTTTACCGACGCCAGTCGTTTCACAACTGCAAACGCTTTGTCAGCAGGCATCTGCTAGCTTGCTCACCCGGACTCAAGTGGGACATACCGCGCTATTAGTTGGCGTGATGGGGACAGGAAAGACAATGGCGGCAGGGGCGATCGCCACCTCCCTTCGCCAACCCCTATGCGAACTAGACCTCCAACAGGTTCATCCCGACGATGCTTTTTCTGTACTGCTTACTCTCGATGCTATCCGCTACCCGGTTTTGCTGATCAAATCAGCGCCTGCCTGGTTCGGGCGACACGCTGAGCTGCCAACGGCTGCTTTACTGCAATGGCTACAGCAAAGACAACACGAGCCGAGTTTGACGCTGTTTAGCACTCGCTATTTACATACGGTGAAGGCAAGCTGGCGACAGCAGATGACGATGATTACCACATTACCTCTACCCCACAAGATGGCTCGCAAGATGCTGTTGCGGCAGGCTTTTAGCGGGGTTGTCTGTAGCGATCAGATCGATTGGGAGAGTCTGGCAGCGCAGATGAAGCTGAGCGGTGGGGAGTTGAGTGCGATCGCGCAGGCGGCGGTTGCGATCGCCCAGTCCAAACATGCCAAAACCGTCACCTTCAACCACATCCAGCAAGCTATCAAACGTAGAGGACTATCGATCAATCTGGTCAGTTAGATAATTTCCGCTGCCTTCGGTCGGTCTCCAAACGTTCTTCTGGTACATCATTTCAGTGGATTTATCATGTCGGTAGCTACGTTATATTGAGAATAGTTAGTAATGGAATAGGTCGGCCTATGCGTTTAGCAGATTTGCTTCCTGCCGTTCGGCAGCTGCCGGAGAACGAAAAGCTTGAGCTCATTCGCCTGCTGTCATCCGAGCTACATGATGCTGAAGATATTTCACCCTTCAAACCCTTCAAGACGTATTTTTTGCCAACACCCTATGGCACCTTCGGTGCAGGTGCTATTCTCATGCAGGCTATGCCTACTACTGATTGAATGCAATAGGTGATCAAATCATGCGCTTCAAGTATTCAACAACTGGCTCATCTCAAAACGAGTTTGATAGCTTAGCTCGCGTTCCTCTAATTCTTCGACATCAAAATCGCATCATAGAAGTTGTTGGACTAGTGGATAGTGGGGCTACAGTTAATGTTCTACCCTATGAGATCGGGATTGAGCTAGGTGCAACTTGGAGCGATCGGCAAGCCGTCATTCAACTAGCAGGCAATCTAGGTAGTCAGCCAGCCGTACCGTTTTTTGCCATAGCAGAAGTTGAAGGATGTGGCTCTGCCCAGTTAGCTTTTGCGTGGGCTAGAAGTGAAAACGTTCCACTGATTCTTGGTCAAACCAACTTCTTCATGGAATTCGACATCTGTTTTTATCGATCAAAACTAGAGTTCGAGATCACTCCAAAGTCGGAATAGTCGATTGGCAACAATATAGGAGTCGATGAATTTAAAGCCAAAATTTAGGTCAGTGAGCCTTGATAGCGGTAGCTGAGAAAAAGTGGGTGGTATTATTTCAGCAGATTGACGCTTAAGCAATGCTGCCTCGTTTACGCGCTTCCTTGAATGAGGTGCCGACGTTTTTGAGTCCGGCGCGGATCATTTGTTGTTCTAGGAGGGTGAAGAATCGGGTGCGATCGCCCCCTCTCACAACCGCCTGATTATGTGCTTCTGCTAGCGCCACCGGATAGCCAAACCCCTTTTGCACCTGCGCCAGCATCAAACTCAGCGCCGAATCAAGCAACTCACTATCTTCTACCACCCACTGCGGAAACTCTATTCTCGCTACCTCGGCACCCACATGCACATAGCAAAAATACACCGTATGCTCGCCGTAGCAGCTCAAAATATCTGCCGAACTCTTCCACAGCGGGCCTCGCTCACCCGGCGCTAGCGTCGTCGCCCACAGGGTCACATCACGTAATGGTGAAAAGACCTGACAGGGCATCTGCGAGCGCTGATCTTCGCAGTGGGTACGACAGTCTGGCTCTTCGTAGGGGCAGGCTTGCAGCCTGAGAAAGTTGAGCGCTTCTCCGCTGCGAGATGAGCTGATATAGCCCATCACCGGAATTCTCTTTTCTCGTAGTTGCTTCCAGGCAGCTAGCACCGGCAACAAGATTTCATCACGAGCAGCAGCAGGAATCTGTTCTAAAAACCAGTAGATCAAAGATCCATCTGTCATCGCTAGGCTCGGGACTAGCCCAGTCTCTCCTAGTCCAGTTTCTCCTAGTTCAGATAGCATAATCGCTTCGGCGGCAGTTCGCTTGTAGCTCATCCATTCTTCTGTGCTGATGCCCCACTGACGAGAGGCATAGAGGTCTTCAGCGCGGTAGATGACTTCTGGTAAGCTATCGAGTAAGGGATACCGGCTCTGACCGTAGTGAATGATGACTCGGCTGATGTTCAACAGATAGCAGTAGGCAATCTCATGGTGGCTAGGAGAGATTTGAGAGCCGTCAGAAGAGATGACGGTGTGAGCTTCTGGTGCTTTTTGTAGGGCAATTTTTGTTCCTAGCGGTTCGATGGGTTCGGCAGCGGCGAAAAGCAGGCGATCGCGGTATGTCTCCAACTGCTGAGTCAGCGGCGATTGATTTGCGATTGACTGTCGTCATCAGGTTCTGAGCAATCTCCACTCGACGCCTGAGCGAATTCGGCTTCTTTGGAAAGGTGATCGCTGATGCCCTGCATCTGACGGGCGAGTTTGGAAAGATCGAGCATCGGTTGCCTATAGCCATTTGTCGAACGGCTGTACTACTTGCTGCAACGATAATAGATGAATTCTGTCGTCTTGTCTTGCGAACTGGCGATCGCTCTCCAGGTTATAGCCCCAATCTGCCAAAAACAACTGCACTGCGCTTAGGTCGTTCTGCTCGGCAACTGCTTTGAGCGCGGGCAGGCGATCTTCAATAAACCAGATGTTTTCTACTTCGTGCTGCTCTTTTAACAGGCGCAATGTCTCGTATTTTGGCCGCTTGACTTCTTTGCCTAGGATGCGATCGCCCGGCAAATCCACTCCGCTTTGGGCCAGCAGCGCCTGAATAAATCTCCCTTCTTTTGTACTGACAATGTATATCAGCAGGTCGCTATCTAACAGTGTTTTCAGCCGGTCAACTATCCCCGGATAAAAGCGATGCAGGTCTAGCCAGCTCTGCAAGTCTGACTGAATCTTTTGATCGCGCACACCATCTAGCATCTGTACGGACTGCGTTTTAGTCAGATTCGCCGCTTCTAGATACGGCAGCGCCATCTCCGGCCACTCGTCAACAATCTGTTGATCTTTGGCTCCTTGCATCAAGGCTTCTACCAATACCGGCATCTCCCAACCCGTTTCAATCACCGGACGCAGCGGATAGAATCTCTCTGCTAATCCATCTGGCGGCGTGGTCTCTTCTGGCTCGAACAGCTGACAATACGCCTGCCAAGCCGTCTCAAAATATTCGATTAGGCCATCGCAGATTACGCCATCAAAGTCGAATGCGATTAAGGCGGGCGGGTTCATACTAAGCTTGCCTGTAGTTTATGCGGTTTGAAGAGTGTTGGCAGATTCTGACTGAGGTTCTGGTTGGGACTCTAACTGAGGTTCTGGCTGATAGTGAAGCGGCAAGACGATGGTGAACGTTGAGCCTACGTCTGGTTCAGAGGTGAGGTGAATGCTGCCCTGGAGCAAGTTTTATCATCTGGCGGGCGATCGCCAGCCCTAATCCCGTACTGCTTTCCAGCTTTTGCCCCGCGTCCCCCTGATAATAGCAGGGTGGCCAACAGCTTTTCTTCTAGCGCGTCAAAGATGACGTTGCGCAGAACGCTATACTCACGGACAATCTCGCCCGCGTTGTAGCCTTGGTTGGCTTGCAGTTCGCCGTGGACGTTGGCTTTGTCGATGGCGGTATGGATGTCTGAGGGTGCAGGATCAGAGAGGAGGTGCGCGATCGCGTCAAGTAGCGCTGGCAAACTATTCAAGACCGCCTCATAGGTTAGCCCCTGAGTGCTTTCGATCCATCCATCTTCACAAACTTTCGCCATCTAGACATCAACAATGGCGCTCTTCTGTTTTACCAGCAGCTGACCAAAATCCACCTCTAATACGTCCTAATTCTTAAGGAAAAATTTATGTATATCTGCAAATTAGCAGACTTCCTTCCTCACTAGGTCATCTCTTGTCAATATCAGTTAGGCATACCCGTCAATCGTTAGAATAAGCTTAGAAGATTTTCCAGATACCTCTTTCTCAAGAAAACTCCAAACATCACCGCCCGCCAGTATGAGCGTTTCCTTTTCAGATCAATTCGATGTCATCGTCGTCGGTGCTGGCCATGCCGGGTGCGAAGCTGCCCTCGCTGCCGCTCGTCTGGGATGTCGGACGCTGCTGCTGACCATGAATCTAGACCGCATTGCCTGGCAACCCTGCAATCCTGCCGTCGGTGGTCCAGCCAAATCACAGCTGGCTCACGAAGTTGATGCCCTCGGCGGTGAAATCGGCAAAATTGCCGACCGCACCTATTTGCAAAAGCGTATCCTCAACAGCTCACGCGGTCCCGCAGTCTGGGCACTGCGAGCGCAGACAGACAAACGCGAATATGCCGCTGTGATGAAGTCCGTAGTGGAAAATCAGGAGAACCTGACCCTGCGCGAAGGTATGGCGACTGATTTAGTGCTGGGCGACCAGGGCGAAATCATCGGCCTCGAAACCCACTTCGGCATGACCTTCGGCTGTAGAGCAATCATTCTCACCACCGGAACTTTTCTCAACGGCACCATCTGGGTCGGCAAAAAATCTCTCTCCGCTGGCCGCGCTGGAGAACCCGCCGCCATCGGCATGAGCGAGACCCTTAACCGCCTCGGCTTTGAAACGGGCAGGCTCAAAACCGGCACACCCGCTCGCGTAGACAAGCGCTCCGTCGACTACAGCAAGCTTGAAGAGCAGCCAGGTGACGTGGACGTTCGCTGGTTCAGCTTCGACCCAGAAGCTTGGCAAGAGCGTGATCAGATTCCCTGCTACATGACCCGCACTACTGCCGCCACCCATCAGCTAGTCCGCGACAATCTTCACCTTTCGCCCGTCTACGGCGGCTGGGTCGAAGCCAAAGGCCCGCGCTACTGCCCCTGCATAGAAGACAAAATCGTTCGATTTGCTGATAAAGAAAGTCACCAAATTTTCATCGAGCCCGAAGGCCGCGACTACCCAGAGCTATATATTCAAGGTTTCTCGACGGGTCTGCCTGAGAACCTGCAAGTCGAGATGCTGCAAACGCTGCCAGGGCTAGAGAACTGCACAATGCTGCGCCCTGCCTACGCAGTGGATTACGACTATCTGCCTGCCACTCAATGCTTTCCGACTCTGATGACTAAGAAAGTTGAAGGGCTCTTTTGTGCGGGCCAAATCAACGGCACCACTGGATACGAAGAAGCTGCTGGGCAGGGACTGGTCGCCGGTATCAACGCGGCTCGTCTAGTCCAGGAAAAAGAGATGATTGTCTTTCCGCGTGAGGGCAGCTATCTAGGGACGTTGATTGATGACTTGTGTACTAAGGATTTGCGCGAACCGTACCGCGTGCTGACCTCGCGATCAGAGTATCGGCTGATTCTACGTTCGGACAATGCCGACCAAAGACTGACGCCGCTAGGTCGTGAGATTGGGCTAATTGACGATCGCCGCTGGCGGCTATATCAGCAAAAGCAAGAGAATATCGTCGCTGAGAAAGAGCGGCTGCATACCGAAAGGGTGAAAGAACAAGACTCGGTTGGCAAACAGATTTACGCGGATACCCAACAGAAAATCAAAGGCTCAGTCACGCTAGCCGAGTTAATTCGTCGGCCCAAGTTCCACTATGAGAATCTAGAAAGCTATGGACTGGGCAATGCGGACTTGGCCCAAGCTGAGAAAGAAGGTGCCGAGATCGATATCAAATATTCGGGATACATTCAACGCCAGCAAAAACAGATTGATCTGGTCTCTCGTCAGACGAATCGATCGCTGCCGCAAGATTTGGACTATATGACGGTCGAAACGCTGTCGATGGAGTCACGAGAAAAGTTGAACAAAGTGAAGCCGCTGACGGTGGGGCAGGCCACGCGGATTGGTGGGGTGAATCCGGCGGATGTGAATGCGCTGCTGGTGTTTTTGGAAGTGCGCGATCGCCAAGCATCGCTGCGCGTCGTCAGCCAAAAAAATTATGCGGGAGAACTCACCAAAAGTACGGGCAAACTTTCGTAACCTGTTCCACTTAGTTCCATTGATACTTTGCCAGACTCAAAGGCAAACTCCACTGATTCTCCATTGCCAAGCGCATCATAAAATCCCACCACAAACTCAATAGCTGCTTTGTCTCCAACGGCCTGATTCATCCCGATCGCGTAGGGGATATGCTGTGTGATTGCCGCTGCCTGCACGGTCGAATAACAACCGTTTAGAACCACGCATTCGATATTGGCTTTGCGAGAAAAGAGTTTGAATAAGGAAGCTAGAGCGGAGCCTGATACTAGCTTGGGTGCGCCAGCTTCGTCTTCGAAGTAAAGTCCGGCTTCGCCTTTGCCATGCCCTGAGAAATGAACAATCTGTGGCAGCTCTTCTAGCATCGCTCGTTGAAAGTCTCTAGGACGTACGGCCCAGCGCTGGGCGATCTCAAATTTGTCTCTGTGTTCGGCTCGTTTTAGTCCTTCGCTGATGTCTCGTACTTCTTCGTCTAGGCGCAGACGAGAGGACCCTTTGGGATTGGCGGCTAGGATCAGGAGCTTTCTTTTGGACGGAGTGTCGCTAGGTTGCGAAAGCGGTTGACTGCTGACGGTATTGCGATCGCCCATGATGATCATACCGCCGTCTACGTTGCCACCAATATGAATATCGCGAGTGCCACTCATCTCCATCCAGCTCCATGCCGTGTTTTTTATAAGACTACTACAGCCTTGCGATGCTTCAGGCTGCGCAGTGACGCAAGATGCCGAGTAATTTGCCAACGTCGCTCAAATAGTACTCGTCTAGATCAACCTCCACCACAGTGCCTTCTAATCGCAAAAATTTCCAAAGGCTACCGGTCGTCACTACGCCATAGATAGTAGAGATAGAATTTTGATGCCGTTCGTTAAAAATTTGCGCGGCGACCATCTCTGCAATGCATTGGCCAATCCCAGACAAAATATTATCGTTCTTAGCTTCGACGATGGCCACCACGGGCGATTTGATGAATAGCTGCTCGGGCGAGCGGCTAATCAAAAAGTCGCAGAAGCCGGATAGCCCTCTGGTTGGTTCTACGTTGAATTCTTTCCCAGAAAATAGGCTGATTTGATTGGCCAGCTGTTTTCTAAGCTCGAACAAAATAGGCGCAATAATGAATTCTGATCGGGACTTTTCTGTGCCAATCGCAATAGCGAGAGGGCTGTATTCTTCAAGGCTCTGGGCAAAGAAGTCACTGTAGGGAACAGTTGAAACATCGGCAAATAAGTTAGAGCGATCTTGCACTCGAATGCCTAGATCATTCTGAATGCTTTCAATACTGAACTGACTGTACGGCATAAATTCCTCCACAATCATCCTGCGCCTTCAGTCTAGCCGGATAAGATAGCTTTGAATTGTCGCATGTGAATACTCTCTATGACTGACCCGACGAATCAGCCTGTCGTTTCTTCCTGATGAAGAGCGCTATCCGGCAAACAAGCAGCCTGCGGCGGAGATTCGGCATGTCGGCTGGTGGCTGGTGGGGTTGTTTGCGATCGCACTTCTAATCCGCCTAACGTGCCTAGCGGCTAAACCAGCGTGGATGGACGAAATTGCGACCATTCTCTTTAGCCTGGGCAATTCTTCTAGGTGGGTTCCAACCGATCAGATCATCACGTTAGAACAAATGATTCGGCCCTTACACCTCACGCCGGGGGCAACGGCGAAAGACACGGTCACTTACCTTCTAGCAGAGGACAATCATCCGCCTGCTTATTTTGTCTTGGCGCACTGGTGGATGATATTTTGCCACCGATTAGTGGGCGATCCAGATGGCTATGCGTCTGTGTGGGCGGCTAGAGCGCTGCCTGCTTTTTTCGGCGCGGTGGCGGTACCGGTGAGCTATTGGGTGGGCCAGGTGAGCTTTCGCGATCGCACAACGGCGCTACTGTGTGCGGCGCTGATGGCAGTCTCTCCTTTCTCTGTCTTTCTCTCTCAAGAGGCCCGTCACTATACGCTGGCGATTTTGATGGTGATGGGGTCTTTGGGATGTTTTGTGCTGGCGGTAGGGGCAGTGAGAGAACGGCGAAAGTTCGGCTGGCCGACGGTGCTGGGCTGGGTAGTGGTGAATGCGCTGGGCGTTGCAGTGCATTACTTTTGCGGCATTACTTATCTGATTGAAGGGTTGGTGCTGCTGTGCCTGCTGGTGCAAAACTGTGTGCAAGATAAATGGGCTTGGAGGCGATCGCACTGGATACGAATTTATATTGTAGCGATCGGCACTGTAGCGGGCGCTCTGCTGTGGCTGCCGATTCTGTTGAACTTTTACGGCAGTCCGCAGACGACGTACATCACAGGCGCTGGGGGGCTCGGCTTTTGGCTAGGGCCGATCGGGCAGTCGGTGGCTGGCTGGCTCTATGCGATTTTAGCGCCAGTGACCAGTGGCTATGGACCCGTGGCGGTGACGACGATTGTTGTTTCTTGCGTGGTGCTGCTGTTTGGCTATGTGCCGTGGTTTGTGCGGCTGGGGGTGCGATCGCTCAAGTTACAGTGGCAGCAGGCCGATCGATATCCAGGACTGCTGGCGATCGGTGGGTTTTTCATCATGGGAAACCTGGTCTTTCTAGCGATCTGCTATATCACCGGATTCGACATTACTAGAGGCCATCGATATAGCTTTGTCTTTTATCCCAGTATTGTGATCTTAGTAGGGGCGATGCTGGCACCCTTTTGGCAACAGGCAAATTCTCCTCTGTTTAACCAGGTCAAACTACCGTTAGTCAAGCGATTTATCAGCGGGCGGGCTTTTGTGCTTACGGTTCTAGCGGTTAGCTTTTTAGGATCGCAGGTGATTGTTCTAGATCGGACGCATCTAAAGTTTTATCAGGCAAATCGGTTTGTTGATTTCTTGCAGGCAGAATCAGCTTATCCGGTTGTGCTAGGGGCCCAGTCAATAGTCGGCGATCAGCCGAGCGTCTACGGTATTGAGCTGATGTCCGCAGCATGGGAAATTCAGCAGCAGCTGGAGAAAACTCCAGAGGGGCGCTCAGAATGGAAAAGCGAACCTCGGTTTGTTTTATTAAAACAAGATTTGATCGCGCAAAACGATCCTGAAGCACAGTTAAGAGACCTGGTACGAGCTGAGGTCGAACCGTTCGATCTGTGGCTGTTGGGACATTCGCCTGCGCTGGAATCCGTAGGCTGTAGCGAGCCAATTAGAGGAAATAAGGGCTCTTTTGCCTATAACCACTACGTTTGCAAGGTGACACAGTGAGCGCTCTCAAGGGTGGCTCGGATAGCTGTGTTTTCCTATCTACCTGCCAAGGCTGTCAGTTTGGGTTTGTTTGTAGGACCGGGCTGGGGGTTTCTAGCTGCGATCGCGGGCTCTAAATGAGAGGAAATTGGGACAGGCTGCCTGGCTGATTCGGACGTTTTTTGTAGGTAGGTAGATAGCTTATCGAGGAAAGCTTCACTGACTTTGGCAGGGGCGGACTGTTTGGCTGTGGCTTTGGCCCGAATCAGATGAATCATGGGCACTTCTCTAGCAAGGCCAACGAAAACTAAGCGAAATCCAACTTTTTGAACGTCTAGCTTAGGCATGTTCATTTCTTTAGCAATGTCAGCTAGTGACTTGCCCGAGTCTGCCAGGCTCAGGACCGTTTTCTCTTGTGAGTTTAGCCGGTAGCTAGGAACGTTGCCCTCAGTCGCTTTGAGCCCAGAGGTCAGTTCTGGCAGCTTTTCGATCAGCGTGCTCCAAGATTTGATCATTCGCAGGCTAGGCAGGGCAATGTCCGTTGCTTGAATTCTGACCCCGGTCATTTCTAGGTAGGGAAAAGGGTAGTCAGGATAAAAGGCAAACCTAACGTCGGGTGATTGGATCAGGCTACAGGTGCTGGCCAAGACCTGAGAAGAGAACAGTGACTGTAGCTGTCTAATTGTCAGCAGAGCCTGCGACTTTAGGAACGCGCCCAAGGCTACTTTGGGCGGGCACTGTCGCAGCAGTCGAGGTAGCGTCACACTTTGAACTAAGCATCTTTGTTGAAGAAACTTTAACAGGCCAAGTCCGTCTAGGCGTCTCGATGTGGCGACCAGATCGCCCTTGTCGAACCAGAGGTAGTGGATGTCTCCCTCAAAGTTTTTCCCAAATAAAGCCTTTAACGATAAGCGCCCTGTTTGCTGGCTGTCTTTCAAAAATTTGAACAGCTCAGGCAGAGAATATTCGGAAGTCTGGCCTTGAAGTAACATAAATCCCAAAATGCCTTTTATGAAGTTTTGCAATGATTCGCGACAGCGTTCATGGTGTTTTTGAGATAGATGCGACCAGAAAAATGAGCCTTGCTGCCTCACTGAGTATTGCTACTCACGTGCATTCTACAGAACAATTAGCAGCATGAACAAACCATAAGATGAATTAATATACGTAAAGAACTGTGTCTGCTCAGGAAAAAAGAGAAGCAGTCACTCACGTATATCGTGACAGTTCTACATATTTGTTTTGCGGTATTCCTATAGCAAAAGGCAGATCCTTCGAGCGAAGAACCTGCCTTTTGACCTGCCTTTTATGAGTCGACTTTTGTGGGAGCTGCCTTGACGGCGGCTGTGTAGTCAGCTACGCGCTGCTTGCAGCTAGGACGTATTGCTGGACTAGGACGCTAAGCGCCTGAATGACGGAACCAGGTTCGGTGGCGTTCAGGGCGACGAATATAGGGCGCTGATCGGCGTTGGCAAAGCCCATTGCGATCGCAACATTCTCACTAGTCCATGCCTCGTCACAATCCAAATGGGTCAGGCCCACAATCATGGGTAGGGCCACGCGATCGCTCATGAACTCATAGATCAGCTGAGCCTTGCGAAAAGTCGCCGGTCTGTTGGCAGGCACCAGCAGGATATAGGCATGGGCCTTAGTAATCAGCTCTTCCCACATAAAGTCGAATCGATCTTGCCCGGGCGTACCGTACAGATGAAGGGCCATGTCTGGACCAAACTGGAGTCTGCCAAAGTCAAAGCCTACCGTTGTCTTCTCCTTTAGATCAGCCGTTTCATCAGTAGCTCGACGATCGGTGTCTACCACCTCAATCTCGCTAACCGCTCGGACAAATGTAGACTTGCCAGCCCCTACCGGTCCAGCCACCACCAACCTCATAATTTCCATGCTTTTGAGCTTAAACCCTATCCAAGTGCTACTTTGAGTTCTGCCACAGATCGTTTGATTGCTAGCTGCAGCAGTCCTTGCTTGGCCGCAGCACTTGCCATCACCAGCAAAACAGCATCTTCTCCACAGTTAGTGAGCATACAATACCCCTGATCGCTCTCTACAAAAATGCGGCCAACGTTGCCCTTATTGAGCTCTTCGCCAATTCTCTCGCCAATGGAGAGCATAGTTGCTGCCATCGCTGAGACCCTTTCTTCATCCATATTGCTAGGTAGTGTGGAGGCTAGTGGCAACCCATCTAGGGTAACTAGGCTAGCGCCTTCGATTTCAGGGCTGTTGGCGACTAGACCTTGCAAGAGCATCTGTATCTTCTGAGTATCTGGGATCATGGGAAAGTAACTCCTTAATTTTTTCTGACTAAATTTTGGCTGGAATTGCACACAGAATTATGAGATAGATGCTGTTGTCACTGGCTGGCAAAAATGGTCTGTAGATAGTCCGTTCAGGAGGCTTGGTCTGAAAGGCCAATCTGAAAAGCCAATCTACAGGCTGCTACCTTAAAGGCGTTAGCTGTATGACATCGTGGGTCCCCCCTCGTAAGACCGAAGAAACTTGCTTGCCGCGCAGTCTCTTTCCGGTCACTTCTTCTAGCACGCCTTGGACAGCGCCCATCGTATAAGAAAGCTCTCGATTCGATCCTGGCTCTTCGTTAGCAGAACAAACAGTTTCTCTGCAATAAACCAGCAGCACGTTCGCTTCGGGGGATTCGATTTTGTCGATGATACAGAGCCGAGTACCCTGCACACCCAGAACGCTATTCATCAGGTCGCTAATCTCGTTGTAGTTAGCGGATGCGTCAGAAAGTCCTAGCTCTTTTGCCAGATTCCTGCCGCGTGCTCTACCGGCTGAGAGCAATGCGATCATGGCGGCTCGTGGTCCTAATGCATCTTCTATACCGGTAATTAGCGCTCTAAAACAGATAATACTGTTAAAGTCCCCTAGTTCCTCTCTCATAGTGTGCTGGTCGATCATAGTTTCACCTCTTATAAATCTACGAATCCAAGCAGTCAAGCGACTCATTATCTCTAGCCCAAATAGTGGCCTGAAGCATTAGCACTCTAAGTTCATCTGTACTCTATTTACCTGTACTTCAGAAGTCTGTTTGCCCCTACCCATGCAGCGCCACCTAGCGATGATTTCTTAGATTACCTTGCTCCTGTAGATGCACAAGCAAGCGCAATACACCAGGTAGCAAAAGGATTGTCGAAGCTGCGGGATGAAGATTGCAAAACATCTGTAATCAGTTGTTCAAGCTGTTTATGCGATTTCAGGCGATCTTTGCGTCCTCGTTCACACGGCGATTGGATACGACTCAACCGAATACAGCGTGAGGGCTAGCTAGCTCGAAAGTACTTTTGCAAAAGCATAGATGATGGGGAATGTCACTACAGGAGCCGATGCACAAGCAGCTCCTGTAGCAGTCGAGATTGTCTAAAGCTATTGTCTAAAGCTAACGCTCTAGCCTGACTCGCTTGGTCAAGATGGCCATGACTTCGTTGGGTCTGCCGGTAGAAGTAGGCTGGCTCCAGTCGTTGGGTTCGGCGTAGTTGAGTTTGTACAGCAGGCGGATGGTGGACTGGACGGCGCTGAGGCTGCCGAATAGCATGTGGCGGACGGGTTCTTGGTCGCTGGTGGGCGGTGGCGGTGGGTCGGCCAATGTGCTGGCTGCGGTGGCGGCGCTGCTAGCCGTTGAATGGTCAGATGAATGGTCAGCAGGTGAAACTGTGGGCGCGGGTGCGCCTGTGATGGAAGGGATAAACATGAGATCTGGTCTCCGAGTATACGTTTGGGAGGAAACCAGAACCCAACTAAACCTAGCCACCCCGCGAAGAGGTAGAGCAAGTCGGGGTGGCTAAGGTAAAGTAACCCTAGCTTCCGGGATTGCTAGTGAATCCGGGGGGTTAGCTGTCGGTCGGTGTTAGTAGCACCTGCCGATAGCGCCAAGTGAAATTGAGTTCTGAGACACTGCAATTAACATTACAGCTTAGATCTGAAGATAGGACGATTTCTTGCTGTCGTCAAGTTCAGCAGGGCTGATGTCAGGAGATGGCGAACTGTAGGTTCGGGTAGGGGCGATCAACGCCTACATTCAGGCCGATGGCACCGAAAATATCGGCAACCTGAGCGATGTCTCATTGACTGCCGCCATCATCGATACAGGCATTCATGATGCGATCGCGCAAAAGCTCAACCACAAAAAACTGTCCAATAGTGCGATCGCCGAAACCATCAACAACAACATTCGCAAAACCATCATCCGCGATCAGCTCACCGACCCCAAATTTTACGAAGAAATGTCCAAACTGCTAGATGATCTGATCGCGTAAAAGAAAGATACTACCCAGTCTTACCAAATCTTCCTAAGCGCCGCCGAAGACGCCATTCGCAAGCAAAATCGCAAAGAAACGACGGCAGATGTTCCTACCATGCTCAAAGGAGTGCGATCGCCCTCGCTCTACACACTGCCATGCTCAACCACGCCCCCGCCAACTGGAAAGGTGACAAAATCCGGGAGGACGAAGTCCTCAACGCGATCTTCCCTATAATGAACAAAGATAAAACCGCCACCCAAGCCATCTTCGACATCATCAAAGCGCAATCCGCCTATTAGATGAGTAAGAAAAACTAATACTATCTCTCGATATTTGCCGGGGTTCGACTACGCTCACCCCTCGGATGCTGTCGACGAGCCCTGAGCGTAGTCGAAGGGCGTTGTACAAATAACAAGCCATGCCTCGCACTACCCAACCAAAACCCATCCAAACAGAAACCATCCAGCTAGGCGAAATTCCCATAGAAATCACCCTCAAGGACGTTAAAAACGTTCACCTCTCCGTCCACCCACCTCACGGTCACGTCACCCTAGTCGCCCCCACCACCCGCCCAGAAGTCGCCCGCGCCTACGCCATCAGCCAGCTCGCCTGGATAAAACAACAACAACAGTTCAACAACCAGGCCCGCGAATCTCCTCGCCACTTCATCCCCCGAGAGAGCCACTACATCTGGGGTCGCCGCTATCTCCTTTCTGTTGTATACAGCGACGCCATCCCCCACATCACCCAAGAAACGACTGTACTCAAACGCGCCGCTCTCTTCCACACCTGGCACAAATCTCTACTTCACGAAGCCATTCCTCTACTGATCGAGAAATGGAAGAAAAAGCTCGGCGTAAAAGTCTCCAACTACTACCTTCAGTGCATGAAAACAAAGTGGGGTAGCTGCAACGTCAAAGCCAAAAACATCCGCCTCAACACCGAACTAGTCAAGAAACCAAAAGATCTGCTCGAATATGTGATCGTTCACGAAATGGCTCACCTGCTAGAAGCCAATCACAGCGATCGCTTTACAGCAATACTCGACACCCACTATCCCACCTGGCGAGAAGCCCGCGCAGAGCTAAACGTGCTACCGCTTGCACCTTACGAGTCTAGTCATTATTAAAGCGCATGTCCCTGATGTCTCGGCTACAGGTCATGAGGCTGCTTTCGCAAGTGGTGCGATCGCGCCTAGTTCGTCATCTCTATGACTGGTTTCTCTATGGCCATTTTTAGCCACTTTATCCTGATTCTGCCGGGGCTGTAGCAAACCGTAGCCCTTGTGATTACGCTCGTAAATAACGTTGATCTCTCCGGTTTCTACATTGCGAAACATGTAAAAGTCATGGCCGACCAGCTCCAGATTTTCCAGGGCGGTCTGCACAGTCATGGGCGGCATTGCAAAGTATTTGCTGCGCACAACGGCGTCAGGTAGCTTCGGCTCGTGGTTGAGGACTTCGCTAATATCGGCGTTTGCTTCAGAGGTGATATCGGGTGCATTGAGGATGGCATCGACATCAATCGGGCGCACGGAGGCATGGTTCTGCTCACGGCGCTTCTCTTTGTACTTTCTGAGCTGGCGGGTAAGCTTATCGGTCACCATATCGATGCTGGCATACAGGCTCTCGCTGCTTTCTTCCGCGCGAACAACAACGTTGTTGAGGAATATGGTGACCTCTGCGGTCTGTTTAGGGGCAATTCTAGGGTTGTTTTCAATAGATAGGCAGACATCTACCTTATTGATCAGCGTCTGGAAGTGAGCGACGGCCTTTTCAATTTTCTGGTGTACATGACTACGGATCGCATCTGTGATCTCGATGTTTTTCCCTTGGATTACTAGCTTCATGAAGCAGCCTCCCCTGTGGCGGTTTAGGTTTATACTCTATAACCCTAGCACCGGTACTTTGGTTGGCTCGTAAGCTGTCAAAAATTTAAGCATCCGTTGATAAATCTTGACTTAATCTCAGGTTCCAAGCTGTGAAAACAATGTTACTGAATGGAAAGCACACAGAGTCTAGTTCGGATAATGGTCTCGGAAAAAGGCTTAATGGAACAGTTGGGCGAACAGTCGGTTGACCGGTCAGGCTACGTGTTTTCACCAGAGGCGGTAGTCCCCTATAGGCTCGCTTGGCGATGGCAGCAGCAGCTAGTTGATAGATACAAAAGTAGATACGAGAAAAGTAGCTCCCAGGAAGGCAGATCCCAAGCAGGCAGATACAAAAGCGTCGATAGCTGCAGCATCCGAGATACGTTGATACTGCTTCAGCATCCGCCTGTCTATACGCTGGGTCAAAGCGCTGATCTAAAGTTTTTGAAATTCGATCCTGAGTCTGAGGACTACGAACTTCACCGGGTAGAGCGCGGCGGTGAAGTCACCTACCATGCACCCGGTCAGGTGGTAGGCTATCCCATTTTGAATTTGAGAGAGCACCGTGTGGATTTGCACTGGTATCTAAGACGGCTTGAGGACGTGATTGTTCTGACGCTAGCTGAGTATGGATTGAGGGGCGATCGCATCGAAGGCATGACCGGCGTGTGGGTAGATGGCTACAAGGTTGCGGCGATCGGCATCAAGGTCAGCCGCTGGATTACCATGCATGGCTTTGCGCTGAACGTGTGTCCGGACATGAGTGGGTTTGGACGGATTGTTCCTTGCGGGCTAGAGGGAAAGTCTGTGGGGGCGATCGCGCAGTTCATTCCAACTATCAGCTTGAGTAAAGTTCAACAAACTCTGATCGAACAGTTTGAACAAGTATTTGAGCTAACGCTTCAGCCCGTCTCGATGTCTGAACTAGGTTTGCAGATCTAGGGCTAATGAGCCTGAGCTGATTAAGACGACTAGAAATCAGCTTTTTAGGTTTGAAAGTTGATTTCTAGTAGAGACAAATCATCTTCAAAGTGATTTCCGCCGAAGCTGCCAACTCGCTCAATCAGCGTGCCGATGGTGAGCCGCCGCTGCGTTTCTAGCTCAGTCAAGATAGTGACAAGACCCGTGAGCCCTAGCTGTGGATTGGCGGCATCTATAGGTGGCTCTGTAGGGTAAATCTCGTAGATACCATCGCTAAAAATATACAGACGGCTGCCGGTTGCAATGACGCACTTTTCTGACCTGTACTGACTGTCAGTCATCATCCCAATGGGCATGCCGGGAGTTCTTAGCTGCCGCAATTTGACGGTAGCGCTCGAGCTGTTGGCAGTCAGACTTTTTGATCTAGAAGTTTTCTGGTTTGCTGCTGTTTGGCTTGCTGTTGTTTGGCTTGCCGCTGTTTGGCCTGCCGTCTTCTGGCTTGCTTTCGACTGGCTTGCTTTTGACTGGCCTGTCTGTGCTCGGTTTGTTTCTCTATGGCTGGCAGGAGGGGGTGCCACTAGCAGCGCCGGGGGATGTCCAGCGCTGGCGTAGACGAGCTGATGAGTGACTCGGTTATAGACGCCGTACCAAATAGTGAAGTATTTATCATTCTGCTCGGTCATTTGGAAGGCGTCGTTGAGCCCCTTGAGAACGGTTTCGGGGCGGTAGAAGTTGGCACCAGGGAGAGACTGCGATCGCAAGACATTCAGCACTGATGTCGATAGTAAAGCTGCCCCCAAACCATGGCCCGACACATCTAGCAAGTACATGACTAAACAGTCAGGATCGAGCCAATAGTGGTCAAAGCAATCGCCGCCCAGCTCCTGAGAAGAAATAAAGCGAGAGGCAATTGAGATGCAGTTTTTGGCGTCTTCTGGCGTGTCCTTTGGCAGCAGCGAGGTAACGTAGGTAGCTGCTTCTGCAAGCTCATTTTCTAGCCTGCGCGTTTGGGCTTTGAGCGCCTGCGTCAGCTTATGAAGCCGCAGCCCAGAATTGACCCTAGCGACTAGTTCAGCAGTATCAATTGGCTTGATTAGCAAATCGTCTGCACCCGCCTCTAACGCTTCGACCCGATTAGCCAGATCGGTATGGCTAGTCATGATCAAAAATGCAGTGGTGGCTAGCTGAGGATCTTGTTTGATTTGAGAGCAGATATCAATTCCGCTACAGCCATCGGGCAAAAGCAGATCGCAAATAATCACGGAAGGGGCTAGATGCAGCGCTTTGTGAACGCCGCTATCTGCATCATCCGCCGTCTCCACGCGGTAGCCGTACTTCTGCAACAGCCGCCGCAGACTCTGCAATATGAAGGGGTCGTCGTCGATCACTAGAATATCGGTCAAAGTGACTGGTTGAGCGATCAGTCCTCGACGGGCTGACGATCCTAGCTTGAGATATGGTGTGAACGATGCATTAGAAGTCATAGGCGGCTTGGACAGGAATGTCCTCTTCCGACGAGCTAGGCGGGGTATGAGGAGCCTCTAAAATAAGACGGCTGGAGATCGAATGGTTCCACAAATCAACGAAGTCGATCAAGTAGTAGGGCAGATCTTCTAGGCTATCTTCTTTTCTTTCGGGAATAGCAAAGTCTTCTAGGTCAAATAGGTGCAGCCGCTCTATAGTTTGGATTTCGGCGGGCTCTAGGATGTTGGCCCGATAAGCTCCCGATTCATCGATGGCACTAAAGCAGCACACCTGATAGTAATTCCCGCCTGAAAGCTCACGGTATTGCACCAGGGTGTATACATCGGCAGGCTGGATAGGAAAGGGCAGCGAGAGGGTGATCTTTTGCTGGGTTGGCAGCAGAGAGAGACGTACGGCATTACGAACCCCATAGTAGCCGACTTTGTCTGACTGGAGCGGATACTTGCGGTGGCGAGGCTGGACGTGTGTGCGCATGAAAGTGGCAATACCTAGCCCTTCTTCTGTGTAGGCCCCAATCAGGCTAACGTGAACGTCGTAGGCAGGGACATTGCTGATATTGAAGACTTCGAGGGCTAGACTATTGTGCCCATCTGGGTCGGTAGCTGGCTGCAAGTCCCAGTAAAGATGGGGCAAGGCAGTGAGTCGGAGCTGCTTTTCTACGACGTTGCGATAGTAGGTGCTCTCTTGCGTTAGCTGTTTAAGATTCTTGTTGGTTAGCCAGGCATAGGTTCCCGTGAGTCCGACGAGTACCAAATTGCTAATAATCAAAATGGGTTCCATGCAGTCCCTTTTCTTACCCCCTTATCTCGTCGATATTCAAAACCATACCCCAAACTATGCTTTCTATTCAGGCACAGCAGACCCTTTCTATGGTGACTCGCGATGGGGTTCGCCTCGATGCGGATGTTTATCGTCCGGTCGGAGTGGGGCCATTCCCGGTTTTATTGATGCGTCAGCCGTATGGACGGGCGATCGCATCCACTATTGTCTATGCCCATCCTCGCTGGTATGCCGCTCACGGCTATATCGTCGTGATTCAAGATGTCCGTGGTAGAGGCACTTCTGAAGGCACGTTCTCGCTGTTTGCCCACGAAGTCGCAGATGGAGAAGATGCTGTGCAGTGGGCCGGGCAGCTTCCAGGCAGCGACGGGCAGGTGGCAATGTATGGGTTTTCCTACCAGGGGATGACTCAGCTACAGGCGGCGCAGGCCAAACCCCAAGCACTCAAGACGATCGTGCCAGCCATGACCGGCTACCATCTCTACGAGGATTGGGCCTATGAGAATGGAGCGCTATGTTTTCAGCTAGGACTGATGTGGGCGGTGCAGCTAGCGGCGGAAACCGCTCGGATTGAGGGCAATATTCATATCTATCAGAAGCTGGCTAGGGCAGCTCGAAAGCTTCCGCTCGCTGATGCAATACCGGCTTGCCCAGAAGTCTTGGCGGAGGTTGAGACCTTTTTTCATGACTGGGTAAATAGGCCGCAGGGCGATCGCTACTGGCAGCAACTGACGCCGCAGTTGGATCTAGTCGATCTGCCGATGCTGCATATCGGCGGCTGGTTTGATCCTTATCTGCGCGGAGACTTGCGGCTGTATCGGGAGATGGCGGCGCGCAGTCAACACTTGCAGCATTTTTGGGTGGGTCCGTGGGCGCATATTCCCTGGAGTCGAAAGGTCGGTGCGATCGACTTCGGGCCTGCTGCCCTCAGCCCCATAGATCGGCTACAGATCCAGTGGTTCGATGGGATTTTGAAAGGTAAAGGGTTGTCTGAGCTGCATCAGTCTATGCCAGTTCATCTCTTTGAGATGGGGCGAAATCAATGGCGATCGCTCAACGCATGGCCGTCCGAGACCAGTGTAGAAGACAGTCCGAACACTTATTTTCTCTGTAGCGACGGGCTAGCAAATATCCGTGAGGACAGCGGCCTGCTCTCTAACTCCGCAGTCAAAACGCAGCCGTCGGATACGCTCGTACACGATCCGTGGAATCCCTGTCCGGCGCTGGGCGGCCATAGCTCAATTCCGGCTGGGGTGTTTGATCGCACGGCGGTGGATGCCAGGGGAGATGTATTGACCTATACGTCAGCGCCGTTTGCTGAGGAGCTTCGGGTGGTGGGGGTGCCAAAAGTCGTCGGTGCGATCGCCGCTTCAACTGCTAGCTACGATCTGTGTGCCGTCCTCTCTAGAGTCGCCAACGGCACGATCTACAATCTCACTCAAGGATATGGCCGTTTTCAGTACTCAAAAGACAGCCTCATCTCTCTGTCACTGCATCCAACTTGCTTCAGTCTTTTTCCGGGAGAGTCCTTGCGCCTGAGTCTCAGCGCTGCCTGCTATCCTGCCTTTTGGGTCAATCCCGGTACGGGCGCACCTGCCCAAGAAAGTCGATCGATCGACGCTCAGATCATGACGCTAACGATTGCGCTTGGCAGCGACCCCTCCAGGCCCGGCCTAGCCAATCACATCACTAGACTCCAGCTGCCGGTAGTTCCTGATTGAAAACTTTAAACACCTGACGGCAGCAGTTTCTCAAGGACTCTCCTGACGTTGGCTCGGGGACAATTGCGCCTTCAAATCGCCAGTCATTGATAGTAGATAGCCGCCATCGTTGCCCCTGGTGATCAAATCCTCCCACTTCTAGCCCGATGGCGCGGCGCTGATTGCTCTCAGCATCTTGGTGGAGACGAATTTGGATCAGCAAACTGCGACACTGAAACAGCTGACTGACCCCTGGAAAGTGAAAGCCAATATCCACCGAATCTGGATCGATCAAATCCTTAGTCGTGGGGTCGTTCAGCCAGGGTTTGAGGTCCGCCTTCAAGTCGGGCAGCTCAGATTTGAAGAGTCCAATCGTCGCTGCAATTTTGCTGGCAAACTCAATTGTTGATGCTTGTTCGGCTGCGTTCACACCACCTCACTGAATTCAGTTCATTTATTGTAACGGCCAAATATTCGCGAGTCACTTATGAAGTGAAATCGAGTCATTGCCAGTTCGTGACCTGCCTAGACCTTTACAAATCACTCCTTGTAGAGTGAATTTATGGAATGTATTATATAGACTCGTCCAAACACATTGTGATATAGGAGACTGAATGGAGGGGCGCACTCCAGTTTTACCCGAAACCAGTAGGATGAGAGCCAGTGGGAGAGAGGCCAGTGGAAGAGAGGCCAGTGGAAGAGAGGCCAGTAAACCCTTCAAACTATTGTTCTTTGTCGATAAACGGCCAAACTCAGCCGAACAAATTCGCCAGGTTCGCGCTCAAGTAAAAGCGCTTAGCGTTCAAGATACGGTCAGCTTAGAGATTGTCGATGTCAACAATCAACCCTATCTAGCAGAGCGATTCAAGCTGGTGGCCACGCCTGCGCTGATAAAGGTCTCAGCGGATAGCTATCAGGTTCTGGCGGGTAGTGATGTAGCGACCCAGCTTGCGCACTGGTGGACAAGATGGAATCAAGCAGATCGCAAAAGCGAGCAAACGGCCTTCTTATCGTCATCCTCTGCCGCCTCTGATAGTAACGGCTCTGACGGTAGCGGCTCTGATGGGATTAAGGTAAACGCAGTCGATCAATCTACGGAAGTTATCAGGCTTGCTGACGATATTTTTCGACTAGAGCAAGAAAAGGAAACGCTGTCTTCTCAGCTTGAATTCAAAGATCGCATTATTGCGATGATGGCTCATGATTTGCGAAATCCGCTGACGGCAGCCTCGATTGCGATAGAAACTTTGGAAATGGCTTTCGAGCCGGACGGTACGAAAGTAGATAAGTTTACGCCAGAGCTGATTGCTCACCTGCTCAATAGTACGAAGACTCAAATTCGAACAGTCAACAGCATGATCACTGAGATCTTGCAGGCTGCCAAAGGCTCAAGTGCCAATTTGGAGGTGACGCCGCAGGACTTGGATCTAAGAGAGCTGTGCGAGAGAGTGATAGCGTCTTTTTCTCCCAAGCTGTCGGCTAAAAAGCAAACAATCGAGACAGACCTGCCACAAGATCTGCCACATGTCTATGCGGACGGTGACCAGGTGCAGCGAGTGCTCAGCAACTTGATAGACAATGCAATTAAGTACACGCCTGCGAACGGGAGGATTGGCATTGCCGCGCTGCACCGGACAACAGAGAAGGTGCAAATCAGCATCCGGGACAACGGACCGGGGATTCCTCGGGATAATCAAAAGAGCATTTTTGAAGAGAGCTTTCGGCTACAGCGCGATCGCGCCAAGGATGGATATGGTCTGGGCCTGGCCCTTTGCCAGCAAGTAGTCAAAGCTCACTATGGCCAAATCTGGGTAGATTCAAAACGCGGCGAGGGTAGCTGTTTTCACTTTACGCTGCCGGTTTACCGGGGTATTACCAGCCAGCATATTACCGGCTAACATATCGTCAGCTACCTTCAATCATTTTTACCTTCATCTCGGCTAGCTGCGCGTCTATGTTGCCCTGCCCTTCTAGCTGGGCAAACTGCCTTTCGACATCGTCCGTGCCCAGCGTTCCGGCAACTTCTGCCTGCGCCTCTAGCTCTAGAACCCGCGATTCCATTTTTTCGAATGCGCCTATAGCACCTGGCGAATTGCTCATCAGCATTTCATGCAGCCGAGCGCTTGACTGAGCGGCTCTAGCTCTAGCGATGTACATGTCTTTCTTGGTGCGGGCCTCAGAAATTTTGCGCTCTAACAGGCCCATATTGGACTTGAGCTGCTGAACGATTTCCTTTTGCTGAGCGATCTGAGGCTGGAGTGTTTGGGTGGTTTGACTGTATGTTTGCCGCCGTTCAAGCGCTTCTCTAGCTAAGGCATCGTCGCTTTTTTGGAGCGCTAGCTGGGCTCTGTTGTACCATTCTTGGGCGGTCCGCTCGGCCTGCTGGCACTGCCTTTCGGTTCTTTTTTGAGTTGCGATCGCCTGTGCCACAGCCTGACGCATAGAGACCAAATCTTGCTGCATCTCCAGCACCGTTTGCTCCAAGATCTTCTCAGGATCTTCAGCGCCGTTCACTAGCGTATTGACGTTTGATCGAACCAGGCGAGAAATGCGATCTAGTAGTCCCATCGGTAGAGCCGCTACTAAGGTTACTTATCTAGCAGCATAGCAAGCTTATCTACTCTGTAGTCGGGCCGTACACCTCAGCTCTAATATTTTTCCCTTTCAATTCTTCAATAAATTGCTGCGCCGACTCAGCATTGTCAAAGGCCGCTACCTGAATCCGATTACCGTCTGAGAACTGGCGGACAAACGCTTCGCTAATGCTTTCCCGGATTCGCGAAAGGTCTCCTTCGGAGGTAAAGGGCACAGTGACGTAATAGGTGAGCCCAACCGGTAAGACAACGGCCTGCGTGCCGATCGATGGCGAAGCTGGAGCCGGGATATTAGTCTGGGGGACAGGGCTATTATCTGGCACTGACGAAGCGTCTAACCCTGATGGAACCGCTGGGGTCGGTGGCAGATCGCCAGGGTTGATGAGGGCGTTCTGAGGCATTTGGAGTGAGCTGAGATTATTGATTTCGAGTTCGACGAATTCAGCGCTCGACAGATCTGGTCCGGGGGGATCGAAGGCTCTGGGTATGGTCACCACATCTGCGCGATCGCCTTGAAGCCCGTCTGTTAAACGCTGGGCGACAAGCGGGTTAGACATCAGGTAGCTGGCACCGAGTCCGGCAGCTAATCCGAAACAGCCCAAGAGTGCGCCTGCTACGAGTGAAACGGTTCTACGTTTGGGCCTGGGGCCTGCGCTCTTAGTGGAGGCTGGCCGTGAAGGGGCGTTTTCTAGGCTCTCGATTAGCTTTTCGGAGGAGGCGAGGTAGCTGTTAGGTGCGATCGCGGCAGGCGCTGTCCCACTAGCAGTAGTTTTGTCTCCAGTCGATTTCATCATCGGACCTAGCAAAGCCGATATAGACGTATCTGGCAGATCACTGTTTGTCTGTTTACTATTTACCTGTTTGGCACCAGTTTGCTCACCATTTGTTGTTTGGAGGAGGCTACCGGGCTGGTCACTGATGGGCTCGCTGGCCAGCTCGTCCGGCACTATCCGCTCTGAGGGAGGAAGCGCGAGCGGACTCAAAACTGGTAAATCAGAGCGATGAGGCTGGAGAGCTAGCAGCTTTTTATTGGGTGGAACGGGTGGTAAAGTCATGCCCAAGTCCGCCTCCACCGGCTCAATATCAAAAGAAGGGTCGCTCTCTATATCGGTAAAGATGTCCGCACTAACCAAGCCACCAAGCCGACAATTACGACGATAGCGGTTTAGCTCAGCCTCTAAACTAATATTGAGACTGCCAAGTACAGCCCCCAATTGAGGGGACAAACCGTGAGCAGTTTGCTGCTCTGCCATAACAGACTCCTTCAGTCGGCAATAGTTACCAAAAGGTGCCCTGTTTGATTTGGCAAAACAACATCATATGTTGATGTATCAGAACTGAAACCCAATCGAAAACTCGCGTAACCATGGGATTAGAAGGAATAAGCAGCCTAATCAAAGGGTTAGAAAATCAAGATAGCTGGCAGGCTCAGCGGCAGCTTCGCCTGGTGCTACAGCACTGGCCAAAAGCAGTCGGTTTTGCCGTGGCTAGACAAACCAGGCCCGTTAGCATCCACCAGGCAGAGCTCTACGTAGCCACTGCTACGCCGGTATGGGCTCAGACACTGACCTACGAACGATTCAAGATCCTGAAAAAGCTGAACCGGTACCAGCCCAAACCCCTTAAAAACATTCGATTTTCCACAGCGCAATGGGCTCTGCCTACAAAGCAGTTTGATCGATCGAGCACACTCAACCGTGCGCGTAGCCAGCATCCTAGCTACACAGGACAAACGCCTCAACCCCACACACACGTGCCTGCAACCCCTTCAGCAGCTTTTGAGCAGTGGGCCCATACGATTCAACAGATGCAGAGCAGCCAGGCCTTATGTTTGGAGTGCCAGTGCCGATGCCCACAAGGGGAATTGGATCGGTGGTCTGTCTGTGCGCTGTGCGCGAGCAAACGGTGGCAATAAAGCTGGGATATTCAAGAAAGGTATTATGCACGCTTCTAGCAAAACAGCCTCTGTATTTACAAGGCTTCTAAGCAAATAAAAAATCTAAAAAACCTCTGTAAATAGGTATGTTTTCTGCTGACTTTTGGGGTAGCTATTCTCTTGTCAAGAAAGATTGCGGTTTTTTCTCATTAATGGAACGTTGGCGACTCAAACAGCGATCCCGAATAGATGATCCCCAGGCGTGATTTTTTTTCCTAGAGGCTAAAACGCCCGCAGGTAAACCTGTTTCACTTCTTAACTGAAATATGAAGAAAATGTAAACATAAAACAAGCACCTTTCTCAAGGATTCACTCTTGATAGCAATAGATCCAGGTTATTTGATGTTAGAAACCTATCTCTTTGACTAGGCCATGATGGTGTCTAAGACTATCACTTAAGAAACTTAATTATGGCTACTTCAAATTGCGAGATAACTCGTTGTGGTCTATGTCGGTTCTACAATCACGAGGGAAGACGGGGCGGACACTGTAGTCAGCTGAGCGTCCCTGTGAGCGCTAGCTGGACTGCCTGCTGCCTATCGGATACGCCCTTTCCGGCCAAGCCACAACCAGCGTCAGGGATCGCTAAGTGGGATGCAATGCCTAAGCGTATTGCCCCACGGATGATGCCAGTGAATTCTTCTCAGAAGGTCGTCTGCTCAGCGATCGCCAATTAGTTTTTACTATTGATCCCCAGACTCAATTCCTGTTGCTTGAGCAGTTGAGAATCGATAATAAATACTCGCAAGTGAGCACTCGCAAATGAGCACTTACGGAAAAACGTCTATGCCGTCTACGCTGTATATAGAGAGAGGCATGGACGTTTTTGTTTTGAGATTGATTTATGAACCGATCTGCCAGAGGTCTTTGTGGCGATCGCTGCTGGTTTGAAAACCGCTTTTTGAAGAGCGCCGCCTATGGTAGCCAGGGGTACTTTTTGAAGTCCGGCTGCCTTTTTTCTAAGAATGCCTGCTTACCTTCCGCACCTTCTTCACTGAGGTAATAAAGCAGCGTTGCATTTCCTGCTAGCTCTTGTAGTCCTGCTTGTCCATCGCAGTCAGCGTTAAATGCTGACTTTAGGCATCGAATGGCAATAGGGCTTTTCTGCAAGATCTCTTGAGCCCACTGAATGCCTTCTGCTTCTAGCCGATCGATTGGCACAACGGTATTCACTAGTCCCATCTCTAGAGCCTGCTGAGCGTCGTACTGACGGCAAAGGAACCAAATTTCGCGAGCTTTTTTCTGGCCGACTACCCTAGCTAGATAGCTAGCGCCAAATCCACCATCAAAGCTGCCAACCTTTGGCCCGGTCTGTCCAAAGATGGCGTTATCGGCTGCGATGCTGAGATCGCAGACTAGATGCAGTACGTGTCCACCACCGATGGCGTAGCCCGCCACTAGCGCGATCACCACCTTGGGCATAGATCGGATAAGTCTTTGTAAATCAAGGACGTTTAGCCTGGGCACGCCATCTTCTCCAACGTAGCCTGCCCCCGAGCGAACGCTTTGGTCACCGCCAGAACAAAAGGCGTATTTGCCATCGGTATGCGGCCCCATACCGGTTAACAGAACGACGCCGATACTAGTGTCCTCCCTAGCATTGCGAAACGCATCGTACATTTCAACCACTGTCTTAGGTCGAAAGGCGTTGCGCTTATGGGGCCGATTGATGGTGATTTTGGCGATGCCATCAGCTTTGTGATACTGGATGTCTTCGTAGGTGTTGACGGCGTGCCAGGTGACAGGCTGCGGGTGGGGCGTGGGTCCGGGCATGAGGCGAGGTCCAAATGAGTAATAACGTTAAGAACCTATGAGCTAGGCGATCAAAATATAAGCTGCTAGCGGAAAATAAAGGATAGGACATCGAAGAAAGATGAAACGGGCAAAGGAATTCAATGGCTTATTACTGGTTCAAGGCATTTCATATCGTTGGCGTAGTGGTTTGGTTTGCGGGCTTGTTCTATCTGGTGCGCCTGTTTATCTACCACGTCGAGGCAGAAGCTGAGCCGGAACCTGCTCGCAGCATTTTGAAGAAGCAGTACGCGGTGATGGAAACGCGGCTGCTGAAGATCATTACGACGCCGGGTATGCTGCTGACGCTGGCAATGGCAGGTGGACTGCTGTGGCAGCGACCAGCAGTCCTACAGGAAGGCTGGATGCACGCTAAGTTGGGGTTTGTGGCGCTGCTGATGGCGTATCACATGTATTGCGCGAAGCTCCGAAAGCAGCTGGCGGCTGGTGACTGTAGCTGGGGGCCAAAGCAGCTACGAGCGCTCAATGAGGGGCCGACACTGCTGCTGGTGACAATAGTGATGCTGGTTGTTTTCCAGAACAGTTTCCCAACAAATGCAACTACTTGGCTGATTGCAGGTTTGGTTTTGTCCTTTGTGATTACAATTCAGCTGTATGCACGAAAACGTCGATTAGACAAGGAGCGGGAAGTGGCCGATCTGGCTATCTCTGAGCAGATGTCTTGAGCAGATTTGAAGGACAGCGTTGAAATATATCGAAAGATACAGTCAGGATTTGTTGGATTCGTTAATATACGTTTACATTGCTTAAGGATTTGGTGCTACTGCTCCAGGTCTTGAGGCAAAGAAAACGACCAATTGAGGAAATAAACAATGGAAAATTCACCCACTACAGACGCTCCCGCTAAGTTAGGTTTTACAGAATTTGCTGAGACCTGGAACGGTCGCTTGGCAATGATTGGGTTTATCTCTGCGATCGCAGTTGAGTACCTGACTGGCAAAGGTATCTTGGGCCAGCTCGGCCTGATGTAGGTGCTAGTGCGTCACATTAGATACAGTGGATAGTTATAAAGAATAAAGGGGGTTCGCAATCTTTTGCGAGTCCCCTTTTTTACTGGCCTGCTCCTTCTGGCCTACTCCTTGCTGAGCCGTTTGCTCGTGATCCAGCATCTTGGAAGCTGCCTACGATTTGTTATAAGGCCAAGGCAGATCTTCATCTGTCTCCGCTTCTTCATAGTCATTGGGACCTAGCCAAGCTGACATGGTTCTCAGCTCACTGGGAATTTCATCGCCTGGGTCGAACTCCAACTGAGTTTCTTTTAGGCCCAAATATCCCGACTCCGCGAACGAGGTGAGCATCCGCGTCAGTGCGATCCAAACCCGCTCTTCGAATTCCCAATCTTTTTGAAACGGCGCTCGATCGGCGATGGACTTGAGCGCCCAAAAGTAGCTGTTGCGGACCATCGGCCCGTTTTTTTTATAGGGAGGGGCATCTTCATTGCGCACAAAGAGGACGCCGTTTTCTATTCGGGCTCGCATGGGACTATATGGATGAGAAGGAAAAGTGGGGAGTAAATTAGTCGAAGAGAAGACGAAACGCCTGTAGCTGCTCAGCCATCGGGAGACAGGGTAAAGTCTGTGGATTGATATAGGCTGAAGAGTAGATAAGTTGATTGGATGTCAAACCAATGGTCGCGGCAGTTTCTCTGCAAAACGTTCACAAAGTTTATAACAATATTTGCGTGGTCAATGATTTGTCTTTGGCGATTCAGCCAGGAGAGATTTTTGGGCTGTTGGGACCAAACGGAGCGGGCAAATCAACGACGATTCGGATGCTGACGACGCTAGCACAGCAAACGCAGGGCGACATTGTGGTAGCAGGCTACGATGTCAGCCGTCAGTCTGCGCAGGTACGTCGCCAAATCGGCGTGGTCTTGCAGCAGGTCAGTGTCGATGCTGATATGACGGTCTGGGAGAATATGGAGTTCCACGGGCGAATGCACCATATCCCGGCGACTCAGCGGCAGGAAGCCATTCGGCGCTGGCTGGCGTATATGAGCCTGAGCGATCGCACTAACGACAAAGTCAAAACGCTCTCTGGCGGCATGAAGCGTCGGCTGCAAATTGCGCGGGCGCTGCTGCATCAGCCTAGCATCCTGTTTTTGGATGAGCCGACGGTAGGGCTAGATCCGCAGACTCGGCGACGGCTGTGGGAAATCATTCTAGAGCTAAATCGTGAGCATAAGATGACGATGCTGCTGACAACGCACTATATGGAAGAGGTGGAATATTTGTGCGATCGCATTGGCATCATGGACAAGGGAACGCTGATCGAAAGCGGTACGTTAGCTGAGCTGCGGCAGAAGCACGGCGAAGGGATTGTCATGAAGCAAAAGGGCGATAGATGGGAGTATCTGTTTTTCCCAACGCTAGCTAAAGCGAACCAATATCTCGATCAGCAGCTAGATAAGACAGGCATGATGACGCGGCCCGCCAACCTAGAAGACATTTTTGTAGAGCTAACCGGGCGAAATTTAGACTGAGAGAGCTTGAACCAAAGGGCCCTGTCATCGGGAAATCAGAGCCCGAGAAAAGTAGAAGAGGAAGCGCAATGTCTCAGCTAGCCAATACGATCGAGGCAATTTTGTACCTAAAGGCTCAGCCTTTGAAAATTAGTCAGATTGCGGAGTTTGCTCACTGCGATCGCGAGACCGCAGAAGAAGGCTTAATCGCACTGATGAGCGAATATGCCCATCGTGAAGGGGCTTTAGAAATCGCAGAAACCGAGGAGGGCTATGCGCTACAGCTACGGGAAGTGTACAAGCCGTTGGTAGACACGATTGTGCCTCTAGATATTGGACTAGGAGCGCTGCGGACGCTAGCTGCGATCGCCCTGCGCGGACCGATTGCCCAAAGCGAACTCGTCGATCTCCGGGGCTCAGGCGTGTATCAGCACGTCCCGGATTTAGTCGATCAGGGCTTTGTTAAAAAAAGGCGTCAGGCAGATGGCCGATCTTCCTGGCTACAAGTGAGCGAAAAATTCTATCAGCACTTTGAAATTGATAAACTGCCTCAGATTTCTACGCTGCGACTGCCAAAGCAGAAAACCAGTGAAGCGGTTAATACCGATGAAGCGGCCAGTAGAGCGGCCAGTAGAGCGGCCAGTGAAGAGGCCAACGAATACGCTGGTAACAATGTCGTTGGGAGTGGCAGCGACATCCCGTCAGAAGCTGAGCTAGAAGCTGAGTTAGAAGCTACGCCTACAGAAGGAATAGGCGTCGAACAGATCACCACAGAAGTTTGAGAGGCTGTCGATACGCAGCGTTATTCGCTAAGCTATCTGTAGTTAGTCCACAAACACAGATTTTCTTAATAATTTACAGAAACTCTGACAAAAGACGCCTTTGTGGGGGAACATACCAGTCCTAAGAACGGTTCCCATGGCTAAGCTAAGGTCAGTTATTCCTCATCTCTATGGTTTTCAACCCTGAAAGCGCAGACTTCACTAACCTCAACTCAGAAGATAGCAAAACGAACGAACTGCTTGATTACCTACAGCATCAGCCGCCCGAAGTGCTCAGCAGAGTGGCGCAGTCTGTCAGCGGTGAGATTAGGCAAATCATTTCTCACAACGTTCAAGGATTGGTGGGCGTGCTGCCTGCGGACGGGTTCAATGTACAAGTCAGCACTGACAAGGAAAATCTGGCCGGTCTGCTAGCTTCGGCGATGATGACGGGCTATTTCTTACGGCAGATGGAGCAGCGGATGGAGCTAGAAACCAATCTATCTGGTTCTCAGGGCCTGGATTTGGATACGATGGACAAGAGCGGAGACTAGACCGAGTAGACGATCGCTCAGGCGTAGATATGTCGGTACTGAGACTTCTAACCGATCCTAATATTGGCGGCCAGTGCTGAATGACCAGTGCTGAATGACCAGTGCTGAAGACATGCGTGAGCAGTGCATCTGAATTGAAGCGATTTTCTTATTGTAAATCTGCCGGTAGAGCAGTGGGCTTAACGCTGATGTTCTGTGGCTTTCCGGCGCGAATAATGCTGACCTCTAGCTCTTTATCAATGCCACCACTTTCGACTTGAGACTGAACGTCAGTGACGTTTTCTACGACATTGCCACCAATTTTCGTGATCAGATCGCCTTGCTTCAATCCAGCAGTTTCGGCTGGCGTACCAGGCAGCACTCGCACAATCACGACACCTTGGTCTTCGCCAACATTGATGTCTAATTCTTCGTCCTGGTTGAGGCGATCGCGCATTTCCTCATTCAAATCCACCATCTGAATCCCCAGATAAGGATGCTGTACCTCACCGGTTTCAAACAGCTGGTCTGAAATTCGCTTGGCCGTTTCTATTGGAATGGCAAAGCCCAGTCCCTGCGCATTTGCTCGAATCGCTGTGTTCATCCCGATGACTTCGCCACTAGCATTGAGTAGTGGACCGCCAGAGTTGCCAGGATTAATTGCCGCGTCGGTCTGAATAAATTGAACCCGCTTGTCAGCAATGCCGACTTGAGTACTTGAGCGGTCTAGGGCGCTGATGATGCCAGCGGTGACCGTATTGTCTAGGCCGAGCGGATTGCCGATTGCGATCGCCCACTGTCCTGGCGACAGATTGTCCGTCGTCCCCAAAGGTGCAATCGGCAGGTTCTCTGCGTCAATTTTGATCACTGCCACATCTGTGACCGGATCAGCACCCACAACCTCTCCGATAAACGTGCGGCCATCCTTGAGCGTGACTTCTACCTTGTCAGCATCTTCAATCACATGAGCATTGGTCAATAGCTTGCCATCTGCGCTCAAAATAAAGCCAGAGCCCGTTCCCTGTTCTAGTCGTTCCGGGAGTTGTGGGCTGCGGGGGGCCTGAGAATTACCGTCTCCTTCTTCGCCAAAGAATCGTTTGAATAGACGACGCTCAAAAGGATCGCCAAGGCTGCTAACCGACCGCGACGCATCAATGCGGACTACGCTAGGCCCAACGCGGTTGACAGCGCTAGCGATGAAGTTGGATTCAAATGGTAAAACACCAGCCGGTAGGGGGGCTGGTGTAATAGTCTCTTGAGCCGTTTGAATGGCAGTGGGCGGCTGCGATCGCTCGCTGAGCTGAACCGGGAGCGGCCCTGTACCCTTGACGTAGCTATGGCTTGCCCAGCCTACACCTGTACCCAGCAATACCAGGATTCCACCGAGCCCTAATTGTTTAGGAGAAATCCCCATATTCAAGCCTTAAATAAAAGACGATGACTGCCAAAAGTTTAAAGGCACCTCTACCTCTATTACTACTTTAACGAGTTCTGCTGCCTTTGAGCGCCCTTAGGTAGTCTAGATTTCTTGCCGACGCTTCCTGATATTGACGACTGTCGGGCGAAAAATGGAAGTGAACTATTTTTTGACGGGCCCTATTAGCGCTCAGTGACTAGCTAACTTTGCTAAAATCCCATTCACTGAATCGGATTGGCCACCATCAAAAAGAAATTGTCTATGTTGATCACTAGCGTTTGACTGAACTGTTTATGCGGCATCTCCCTGCTATTTCTCTGTCTACTCTCTCTTTGTCTACTCTCTCTTTGGCTTCGATTGCGCAGCTGGCTATTTCGCTGATTGCCTCGCCTGTGATGGCGGCTAGCTGTCCGGCAGCGCTTTCCCAATTACAGCGTCATCAGGCGACTTCTGGTGAAACGCTAGAAACTATTGCTACCCGCTACAACCTGCGCCCGGACACCCTGACCCGGTTCAACAGCGGGCTGAATCCATCCGCGAGTGCCGCTGTGCCTGCTGGCTCTGAGGTGGTCATTCCTCCGTTTGATGGTCAAGTGGTCGCCGCCGTTCCTGGAGATAGCTGGCAGACCCTCGCCGAGCGACACAGCAGCCGGGCAGACCTTTTATTTGAGGTGAATGGCTGCACGGCGGAGGTCCCTAGCCGTGTCTTTATTCCGGGTGCCAGCAGCTTTGCTGTAGCCGCTGATAGCAGTGCGATCGCGCCCCAACTGCCGGGATATCCCTTAGCACAGCCTGCTACTATTCAGCTGAGCTACGGTTGGCAGCCCCATCCTAGCCGAGACGAAGTTGTCTTCAACAGCGGTCTGGCGTTTGCGGTGCCCGCACCTACCGAAGTAAAGGCAGTAGGTGCAGGTATCGTGGCCTTTGTCGGAGAACGAGAAGGCTACGGACGGCTACTGGTGATCAACCACGAACAGGGCTTGCAGACGAGATACGCCAATCTGAGTGAGATTTCGGTTTCTGTAGGACAGCGCGTGTCAGCCGGGGTGACAGTGGGAAAAGTCGGAAATAGCGACCCCACCTATCTATATTTCGAGGTCCGTCGAAACTCACCTTCCGGTTGGGTTGCTCAAAACCCAGGGGACTACCTGCCAGCGTTGGAACTCCGTTAATTTCACGGAGCGGTTTTGATGAGTTTTGATGTTATTCCAAAGAAAACCCCGTATAAAGCTAGCCAATCGTTCAATATGCCTCTACAATTCCGATAACTTTTGGAAAAGAGGCTCTTGATTAGGAACTCTTTATACGATGACCTGGCAGCTAAAGAGATTGAAAAGTATGAAGCTTCCAATAGCCAAAATCAGCTCTGTGAAGCTTCAGAGCCTCAACCCTTTCAAAGAAATTGCTAAAAAGCTGTCTTCTTTGGAAAAGGCTCGCCTTGCCCGCACCCAAAAGCTTGCCCGCGTCCAGCAAGACAAGAGCGCGTCTCGAATAGCGCTGACGCTGCTGTTGGTTCGCCCTTGGGTACTGGTGCTGGGCTTCTGGATATTTTCGATGGGGATTGGCACACTGGCACTAGGCGGAATGCTGAGCCCCAGAAAACTGACTACGGCGCTGCCAGAATCTGCTGTTGACACAACGGTAGCCAGTTCTAGTCAGTCAGCCAACACGCTCATTACAGCTGATGACGGTGAATCTGGCGAAGGCACAGCCGTAGAAAATGCTGACGAGACCACTACTGGTGCAGCAACCACTGCCACAGCAAATGGCAGTGGGCTGCCTCTAGCCCTGCCGATGTTCTTGGTAGTGAGCGCCTGTGCGGTGGGCTGCTTTGTCATTTCGCGGCGGCGGGCGATGAAGATGGCGGCGGCTAGGGCGCGGGTTCGTAAAGCTCGCGGCGGTCTGACTATCCATGCAACTGCCAGAAGTACAGCTGCCAGTCTCAAGGCGAGTGGCACCAAGGTGAGCGGCACTAAAGCCAACGGTAGTAAAGCGAGCGGCACTAAAGCCAACGGTCGTAAGGCTGTTAGCGCTCGTAAACCTGTCAACACCGCTGACTCTGTCCGTCCGGTTAGAAAAGCACCGGTCCGCAGGCTCACTTCTGAGCTTCGCAACAAACCTCCTGAGCTTCGTGCTAAGAAGCGGCGACAGCGTTCTAAAGTTGTTCCCCCGGTGCGAACGGCGGCAGCTAGTGGCAAGGTATTAGCCTCTCGAGCAACAGCGGTACGTTCTGGCGTGCAGGCTCAGACCCGATTCAGAAAAGGCGCAATTCGAGCGGCTAGTCGACGACGGCATTCAATCGGCCATCAGTCGGTGGCTTTGCCTTCGGTGGTAAGTGTTGTGCCAGCTAATGAATCCCATGCCTTGGACTGGCGCGAAGGTAGCTTGGCGCATCAGATGGACGTACGTCACCGCTCGGCGATGTAGGGGCTGATTGGTCTGGAACCACCTCTGGAATACTGTTTCTTGACCCAGGCGATCGCATCCGTCTGGGTCTTAATTTTGCCTTCTGCTTGAGCCTGCTCGACAGCGGCCAATAATTGGCCAATTTCTGGCCCAGGTGAAATATCTAGCTGCTGCATCAAGAGAGTGCCGCTGAGTAAGGGGTGGGCGTGGGCGATCGCATCCTCTGGATCTAGAAACCGCTCAATCATCGGTTTTAGCACCGACATCTTTACGCCCAGCGCTAAGGCCAACAGCGCCAGCGCCAGAAAAGCGCTACCTACCGCCTTGAACAGAAAAAATTGCTCAGCTCGGTCCGGCGGGCCGTTGCGCATTTCGTCAATGGCAAACTGTGCCTTAATTAGCTTGAGAACGACTTGTGCTTCGGAGCGGCTGTATTTGAGCCGGGTGAGTTCTTGGGTGGCAGTAGCGACGTTTGAGCTAAGCAAACAGCTAAGTTTGGTTGCTTTGATCCAGCTTCGGTAGCAGCTCGAGGGAACCGGTTGGGTCCAGCCACACAGGGTTTGGGCATAGGTTGGATAGGTAGATTGGATCTGGGCGATCGCATCATCAATCGCTTTAATCCGTTCGACACTTTCTTGGTTGAACTGAGGTAGGCAAAATGCCAACAGCTGATTATGCCGAATAGAGTCAAGCTGAGTGCTACCAGCGGCGCTACTAAGCAAAGCGTCTAGCTCACTACGAATCCGCTCCATCGATATCTGCTGAAGCTTGGGTGCTAGATCTCCAATGGCAATTTGAGTTTCTTTTTCTAAGGCGAAGTTTAGCTGCGCCGCCTGACGGTAGGCTCTCATCAGCCGCAGCGGATCGTCGGCTAGGTTTTGGTAGCTGACCATGCGGATGATTTTGGCGGCGAGATCGGCTTGACCTTTGAGTGGATCGATCAGGGTTTGGCTGTGGGGGTGGAAGGCGATCGCGTTGATCGTAAAATCGCGTCGCCGCAAGTCGTCTTCAATGCGATCGCCCTGCTGCTGCGCAAAATCAACCGTCACCTGCTCAAAGACTACGCGCGCAATCTGCCGCGCCTCATCTAGAACCACAAAGCCCACATTGTAAGCAGCGGCGATTTCTGAGGCAGTTTCAACAGCGCAATCCGGCAGTACAAAATCCAAATCGAGATGGCTAGAACGTCTCTGTAGTAGCTGATCTCGCACGCTGCCGCCGACGAGATAAGCTGTTTTCGGCAGCTTCTCAATAGAAAAGGGCCAGCTGATAGGAAGAAAAAGAGACATTCAAGAGTACGAGAGCTCTGCAAAGCGGCGATTGATTAGGACAGTGTATCCAACTGAATACCTGCGGCTATTTCTAGCTCTTTTAACGAGGGCAAGAGGCCAAACGAGTCAGCCCAGCGATGCATGTATGAATAGTCCAACCTGTCTTGCTGCACTTTAAGGATGGCTAGCACGTCCCGCTGCTGTTTTTCTGACTCACTTGTTAGCCCCCATCTCAACTTGCTGATGATCGTATCTTCAGCCGAGGCTAGATAGACTTCTGTTCCGCTTGGGAAAGCGTAGCGCGTCCTTCTCTCAAGCTGCTGCTGCGCATAGTCGCTGTTGTCTGAAACGATCAGATCGGCTCGTGAAATGGTTTCTGTGTGAGTGATTTGCAGCGTTTGCATCCGACCGGTAGCAACATCGTCAATGCCTGCGACATAGAAACCCGCTGCCTCCAAAGTTTGAGCTAGTTTGGAGACTTCGGCAAGCGGTATCTGGATCACAACGTCCAAGTCTCTGGTGGTGCGGGGATCTCCGTATGCGATCGCAGCCACCCCACCCGTTACGTAATACGGAATGCCTGAATCTTCAAACAACCCGTGAAGCTGAGTGGCGAGTTCAATGGAGTTCTGAATCCAAGTCATCGGTGAGCCGCTGGGAATGTAGGCCGGTGGACAGTCTTCTTGCAGCCAGGCTTCTGCTATCTTCCTGGCAAACTCTCTAGCTGATAGATCAGCGAACTGCTGGCTAAGACAGTGCAGAGAAAATTCTTTGGCGCTGTTGATCAGGCTAGCTGCGATCGCAATCCGCTCCGTCACAGACCGCTGCCTCAGCAGATAAAAGTCCAGCAAATCCGCCTCCACAGAGACATCCACCGCCTGCACTCGATATCCTACTGGCGCAGATAGTTTGGGCAGCTTTGGTCGCATTATCAAAACATCTCTATCGGTCACCTCTAAAAATCTTACGCTACAGTAAAACAAAGCGATCAGAGGGCTAGGCCTATGTGTATATGCGTTAACTGTCAGTACGTTGATAGCTGCATTACCTACCATGCGGTGGAAACCAATCACCAGCAGCCGCATCTGAGTGAGCTACCCAGCTTTGAGCCGAATAATCCGACGATCAACGCCAATATCACCCTGCCAAAGGTGGAAGTGAAGGGCGAGCAATTCATCCAGGACAGTGAGTTTGGCTTTGAGTACGACGTTGTAGGCTGCGATAGCTTTGCCAAAGATATGGGGAAATGGGCCAGGCTGCGGCCCGGTGAAGCCGTTCCAACCTAATCGCGGACAGGATAAAGGGCACGCTCACGAAGATACATGGGATGCTGGTAGGGCTATGATTTACTGTCCTAATCCTGTTTGCCCTAATCCTCAAAATCCTGCCGCTGCCAGCTTTTGTCAGGCTTGTGGAAGCTTGCTGACGGTGGGCGATCGCTACCGGCTGACCTCACTTTTAGGTCAGGGTGGATTTGGTCGGACTTTTTTGGCCACGAGGCTGACCAGTGATGCCCAAGCGGACCAAAGGCAAGCTTCTCTATGCGTGATTAAGCAGATCTATCAAAGTTCGCCCCGGTTGCAGTCTGGTGGCTCAAGTTCTAGCTTCGACTCCAGCTTTAATGCAGAGGCTGGACGGTTGCGCAAACTAGGCGAACATCCTCAGATTCCGCGACTGCTAGAGGCGATCGCGTCCGAACAAGGTCATTTTCTAGTGCAGGAATATGCGCCGGGTCAGAACTTGCAGCAGCAGGTAGACGCCGATGGTCCGTGGGCTGAGGATCGAGTGCGATCGCTGCTCAAATCGCTGCTCAACGTACTGCAATATGTTCACAGCTTTCAAATTATTCATCGCGATATCAAGCCTGCCAACATCGTAAGCCGCAGCGGTCTGGCTCATGATAAAGACCGCCGTGAAAGCGCACCGTCACCGATGCTGGTCGATTTTGGCGCGGCCAAGTCCGTTCGCCACAGTGAAGCCAAAACCGTGATCGGCAGCGCTGGCTATGCGGCTCCAGAACAGTCGATGGGGCAAGCAACCTTTGCCAGCGACGTGTACAGCCTGGGGTTAACCTGCCTGTATTTATTGACGGGACTGCATCCTTTTGAGCTGTACTCTGCCGTCGAAGATCGGTGGGTGTGGCAAGACTATCTGCCGACGCCGGTAGATAGTCGATTTGCGCAGGTGCTAAACCAAATGGTGGCGCGATCTTTGCAGCAGCGCTACAGCAGCATGGAACAGGTTGCTCTCGACTTGCAGTTCTCTCAGAATCTGCTGGTCAAAGGCTCTCAAGAAATTATCACTCGCGCTAAAGAGTCCGTTCCCGGTCTCAAAAATATTCTTATTTCAGAAGGCAGTACCGCTCTAAAACGCCTGTGGTCTGAGGGACAAAGTCGCTTTTCGGGGCGCTTTTCAAGGCGTTTCTCCGAAGCCTTTTCTAAGGCGACTATCTCGCCAGCTATGGTGACTCGTTCTCAGACTTGGCAGCGGCAGCATCGGCTGGCTCCAGACATCGGACTGGTAAAGTCGCTCTCGGTCAGTTCGGCGGGCCAGATCTTTGTTAGCGGCGGTGTAGATGGTGCTGTGCGGCTGTGGCAACTGTCGACTGGCCAGCTTGTGCATTCTTTTGCCCGTCGGCTACTGGTGGGCACAGGACACGCGGCGGCGGTCACTGCTTTGGCCTTTCATCCAGATGGCCGAGCGCTCTACAGTGCTAGCGAAGACGGCACGATGAAGGAATGGGATAGTACGCAGCGCTGTTTGCTCAATACGATGCCGACCGCTGGCTGGACGCCGACGGATTTGCTAGTGACGCCCGACGGGACTCAGCTAATCAGTCCTAACAGCGATGGCCAAATTGTGGTTTGGGATATCGAGACGCTGCTACCGTCTGAGCGGTTGACTCAGCATCAAAAGCGGGTGAGCGCGGTGGCGATCTCTCAACCAGGTGATTTGCTAGTGAGTGCCAGCGATGACGGGACGGTGAAGCTGTGGAAACGCCAGAGAGTGGAAGGGAAATGGCGGTTTCAACTAGCGAAAAGTTTGTCTGTGGTGCAGCCGCAAGACGGCAAACCGGTGGGTGCGATCGCCCTCACCCTACAAACTTTCAGCGCAGCTTCTAGTCGATCGTCTGACCAAACTTCTCTCGGAGTAGGTCATCGGCTGATCGTGGCGACCGCTAGCGAAGTGCTCTTGTACAGCCTCGATGAACAGTTAGAACCTGCTGCACCCGTCACGCTCTATCGCTCCAGGTATTCGATTAGCGCGATCGCACTCAGTCAAAACGGCTATCTTGCCGTAGGCAGTGAAGATCGCAACCTGACCCTTTGGGACATGGAAACAGGTGACTGCGTTGCGAAGCTGGCTCACGACTGGGGGATGGAGGCGATCGCATTTTCCCCAAACAGCCAAACGCTAATTACCGCCAGCACCGACGAAGTGATCTCTATCTGGCAGCGGGAAACGATCTGAAGCAACCAGAGCGAGATTTAGGAAAGAAGCATAACGTATTGACGATGTAAATACGTTATCTCTAAACTAAAACGATGGATGTGTATTTTTCACTAAACGGGATTACCTTCGTTTGGAATGAGGCAAAGGCGCAGCTCAACCCAATCAAGCACGATGGGGTGACTTTCCAGCAAGCAGCGGAAGCCTTTTTCGATCCCTTGCTGGTGGTTGTAGACACGAGTCGTAATGACGAAGCCAGAGATGCCGTAATCGGATTGGACAAGCGCTGGAGCTTGCTATTCGTTGTCTACATCGAGCGTGAAAACGACAGCATTCGGATTATCTCCGCCCGCAAAGCTACTCGCAAGGAGCGTGAAGCATATGAAGCCTGAAGCCTTGAAAAAACGATTAAGTCGCACTCGTCCGATGACCACAGTGACAATTCGGATGCCCGAAGATGTCATAGAGGATTTAAAGCGAGTAGCCCCTGCCCTTGGATTTTCGGGCTACCAGCCGCTAGCCCGTGCATATATTGGCCAGGGTCTTCGCGCCGATCTTGAGCGTATAGACAATGACACGGTTTTAGCGTTGATCGATAGTCTGAAACGTCGCGGCGTTGGTGATGAAGTCATTCAAGCCGCACTGAGTGAGGTAACACGTCAGTAAAATGCAACTGTTTTGGGTTTGATAGGCTTGGTGGTTTTATCGACCCAGCTTTTGCCGAATCCGCTGCGCTAGTAAATCCGCTTCAGGAATTTTCAGCACAATCGTCAATAGCGCAAAGGTCACCAGCCCAATCCCCCCAGCCACGCACATCTGAATCAAATTCGCCAGAAAGCCTTCCGAGCCAATAATGCTGGCCAGTCCGCCCCGCGTCAGCCAGCAAGAAACGCCACTGAGAAAACTTGCGCCAGTAATCATCGCAATGCTGCGAGCCCAGTCCGCTACCGGTAATCCATCGATCTTGCGACCTAGCAATGCGGTCATCGCAATTAGCGAAACCACGTTGACCCCAATCGTCGCCACCACTAATCCCGGCGGACCAATCAGATTAAAAAATACATAGTCCAAAACTGCGTTGGTAATGATGTTGGCAAGGCTGATGTTAAACGGCGTCTGACCATCGCCTAGCGCATAAAACACCCGCACCATCACATCCCTAGCCAGGTAGACAAACATGCCCGCACCATAGGCAATCAGCATCGCTGTCACCAGCTCAACAGCCTCCTGATCAAACGCACCCCGCTCGTAAACCACGCTGACAATCGGCCTTGCCAACGTCACAATCAGAGCACTCAGCGGCAGCATCGTCAGCGCCACCAGGATCAGACTCTGGCGAATGCGCTGCTTGAGTTCGGGCCACTGATCGGGCGAGGTGAGGCGAGAAAAAATTGGCAAGAAAGGGACTAGGACAATGTTGGAAATAATGCCTAGCGGAGCTTGAATTAGCAGGTTAGCAAAGTTCAAAGATGACAGGGTGCCGGGGACTCTAGCGGCAAAATACAGGTCGGTGTAAACGTTGATTTGCAAGCTGCCAGAAGAGAACGTCGCGGGTGCTAGCACTTTGAGCACATCACGAACGCCTTGGTCTTTGAACCTGAATCCTGGCTGTGGGCGACCCAGTCCAGACTTCCACAGGGCTGGAACCTGAATCAGCCACTGCAATACAGCGCCGACCAGTGACCCTACCGCCAGCACTATTCCCCCAATCATCAGGTTGCTTGGGTCGCTGATATCGCCACCGAGCACTAGCCACAAAATCCCGAGACTGACCATTACTGCCGAACTAGAGAGCAGTGGACTGATAGAGGGCAGCCAGTACTGATCGGCAGCGTTGAGGGTGCCAAAGCCGATGCCGATAAATCCGGCAAAGAGCGTGATCGGGGCCATGATACGGAGCTGGGTAATCGCGATCGCCCGACTCTCCAGCCCTACCTCCGTCGCACTAAAGCCCTGCCCAATAAAGCCAATAATCGGCTCGGCAAACACAATCAGCGCCACGGTCACCACCGCCAGCACAATCGCAATTAGGGTAGTCACCGTTTCCACCAGCGGCGCAATCTCTTCTTTCTTGCGTTTGGCAACGACGCTGACAATCGCGCTGTGAAACGGGCCATTGATGCCGCCGAGCAAAATCAGCAAAAATCCAGGAATGACATACGAAATGCTGTAGGCATCGGTGACTGGCCCCGTACCAAAAGCGGCTGCGATCGCAGTCTCTCTCAGCAGCCCAAACACCTTACTCAGCAGCGTCGCCGCCGCCACAATCCCGGCAATTCCGGCTAGCGATCGCTTACCCAAAATAATCCCTCACAAAAGCCATCATCAGATGCATCCGCACTGCGGACCCTATTCTGTGAAAATCTTGAACCAGCACTATATCAGCGAACCGCCGTTCTCATCCATCCACTAATCGTATCGATGATGATAGTTAAGCCAATAAAAACAAGAAGAGTTGCAGCTAAGCTGCCATAGTCAAAGCTGCTGAGCTGTTCTGTCATTAGCCGTCCCAGTCCACCGACGCCGACTAGACCAACGATGACAGTTTCCCGCAGGCAGACTTCCCAGCGGTAGAGAATATAGGCCAAAAAACGAGAGAGATTAGCAGGCAAAATGCCGTAGAACACAATGCCGCCGCCCGAGGCTCCAAGCGATCGCAACGCCCGCAGCGGCCCATCTGGCAAATTCTCATTCACCTCCGCCATCAGCCGACCCAAAATCCCAAAATTATGAATAGCCAGCGCCAAGGCACCCGGCCAGATGCCTGGATACATGCCAAAGATAATAATCAGCGCCAGTATCGGAGCTGGAATCGCTCTTGCCGCTAGCAGGATCAGCCGCGAGAGCGAAAGAATGCCATGACCAAGGCTCCAGCGCCCAGATGTCCCGATGCTTTGTAATAGGCCACCTGGCAAGAAAAAGTTCTGAGCAGCCGGAAAAGAAAATAGAACGCCACCCAATCCAGCCAGAGTAATTGCCAGAACGGACATGGCGATAGTTTGGAGCACCAGCGGTAGGAGGGAAAATGAAAGCGCCGGTAGAACCTGGTCTGGCGTGATCTGGCTGGCTAGGTCCATTAGGAAGGGGGGAGATCGGCTGATACGAGACCAGTCGATGTCGAGATAGGCGAAACATAGAGGGATGGAAAGCGCGATCGCAACTCCAGAGCCCCAAACAAACAACCGATTCCGATCAGCTACATCCTGGACCATGCTCCTGTCCGTTTGGCTCACTAAATCCATCCGGCTGACAAAGCCCATCTGCCGCCGCAGCTTTGCACTCCAAGCATCAACCAGTCCATTCAGCAATATCAGCGCATAGAAGCCCGTCCACACTTGCGCATATTTCAACGACTGCCAGCTCAGAAAAATTTGCTCACCCAGCCCGCCCGCACCGATGATGCCCAACACTGCCGCCGCCCGCAGCGAACACTCAAACCGATAAAACCCGTAAGACATTAGGTTGGGCAGTGCCTGCGGCAGGTGAGCGTACAAGAAGGCCGTCGCCGGATTAACGCCGCTGTTGACCAGGGCTTTCAAAGGTCCGATAGGCGTTTCATCTAGAATCTCGGAAAAGACTTTGGCAGTAATTGATCCAAAGGGAATGGCGATCGCGCACACTCCCACAATCGGGTCTAGCCCCAACACATTCAGCAGCAGCAATCCCCAGATCACCTCATGAATTGCCCGAGGCACTGCTAGTCCGCCCCGCAGTGCCATCCATAGCCCTCGACCAGCGGCCCCAGGCCAAAAGATTTGCCACCAAACCTGTGAACAGACAATCCCCAAAATCAGTCCTATGATCAGACTTAGCGTCGTTCCACAGACCGCAAAGGCAAAGGTCGTGAGCGTCGCCTTTGCCATCACCCCAAGAAAGGCCGATTCTAGAGCAGGACGAAGGCTAGCTGATAGAAACTGATAGATCGAATCGCGTCCGCCCCAGTTCAGCTCAGGGGTACCTGATATCCACAGCGCCCAGACTGTCAGCACCAGCCATAGAAAGAGCGCGAAGAGCTTCTGTCGACTGACTTTGTTTTTGCTTGATATTGGCTGATGCGATCGCTCACCAGAAAAATCAGAAACAAGATTAGTAGAAAGGTTTTTCAATAAAGATCTCTATACCGCGCTGCCCTCTAGATCATACAGAGCTGCTAGCTGCTCGGAACTCACCTTTTCGCTCGGTAAATCGAATAAAACGCGCCCCTGTCTGAGACCGATAATGCGATCGCAATAAGTCTGCGCTAGGGCCACATCATGCAGACTCACCACCAGCGTTCTGTTTTCTCCTAGCTGAGCAAGTAGAGCCATCATGTCGTGCGATCGCGCCGGATCTACGCTGGCTACTGGTTCATCAGCCAGCACAATCTCCGGATCTTGAACCAGCACCCGTGCCAGCGCCACCCGCTGCTGCTGCCCACCCGACAGCCGATCGGTCCGTGCATAGAGCTTGTCAGCGATCCCCAACTGAGCCAGCGCCTGTTGAGCCATGCTGACCTGCTGGGGCCAGATCAGAGACCACAGCGCTCTCCACAGCGGCCATCGGCCCAAATGCCCTGCATTGACGTTGTGAACTACTGACAGATTTTCAATCAGCTGATGCTGTTGATAGACGGTTCCAACCTGCCTTTGCAGCTTTCTACGCGGATAGCCATGTATTTTGTTTATCGCTTTTCCGAGGACGTGTACTGAGCCTTGATCCGGGCTGAGCGAACCATTGAACAAGCTGAGTAGCGTGCTTTTGCCCGCACCGCTAGGGCCAACGAGGGCAACTTTTTCACCGGGTGCGATCGCTATACTCACCGACTGCAAAGCCACCACCGGTCCAAACCGGCAGCTCACTGACTCCAATTGCAGTACAGCACCCTCCATTTGCTATTATCCGTCCGCTAGTTGATCTTGCCAATCTCACGACCGACCGCTTCAATTTGAGCGTAATTTTCGTTCGTTGTTTCAATAAATTTATCGGCCCCGAACAGCTCTAGAATCGCCGCCTGATCAGGATTGCTCTTGTCCAGCTTCAGCAGCGCCGCCTGGATTTTTTCTGTAAACCCTTCGCCAAATTCTTCGTCCACTTTTTCACTATTGACGACCCAGTGATAGTCGTAATAGGCGGGGGTTTGCCAAATCGCTTGAACTTTACTCTCATCGACTTCACCTGCGGCCAACCGATCTAGCCACACCTGCTCGTTCAGAGCGCCCACGTCGTAGGTTCCCGCCTCTACTAGCTTGATAGTGGCATCGTGAGAGCCTGAAAAGCCCGGTTCGCTCTTAAAGTCAGACAGCTGCACGCCTGATTCCGCCAAGAAATATTGAGGCATCAGACGACCAGAGGTAGAAGATTCTGAGCCGAAGGTGATGGTTTTACCCTTCAGCTCGGTCAGCTCTGCGGGATCTCCGATAGGTGCGAGGCCGCTAGCGGTGTTGGCGATGAAGATAGTGTGGAATTCGGCGTCAATGTCTCTTTGGGCGATCGCCGCTGCCGCTGGCACCTGAAGGCGGGCCTGCACACCCGTAAGCCCCCCAAACCAAACTAGGTCTAAGTCTCCAACCTTGAATGCGGTAACAGCCGCAGCGTAGTCTGTCACAGCTCGATAGGTGACCGGCACACCAAGCTCACTGCTCAAATATTCGGACAAAATGCCGTACAGTCGCTGCAACTTTTCAGGGTCTTGATCGGGGATCGCACCGACAGTCAATGTCTGCGCTGAATCCGTATCCCCTTGTCCCTGTTCTGGGTTCGCGGGGACTTGCTCAGGCGCACAGCTCCAGCTGATAGATGCTGACAGCAGCAGACTACAGCAGGCCAGTAGCAAAGAACGTCTTCGGTAGCGTCGGGAATATGTCATCTGACCAAAAACACTCAACAGTTACTTCGTTAAACCAGGGTCACGAGGATAGCAAGTTTCAGCGGTCGTAAGCAAGAAGTTTTCCCCAGGGTGCAATCTTAGTTCAACCACTAAAGAATTGATGAAAAAGCAAGTTGGAGAGAGGCAAAAATATTGTTCTTTAGCACTTAAGTCGAACTAGATTCTGTTAAGTATCTGGAGCCAGATGATTTTCTTCTGCAAATGTGCTAGCTGCAAAGTGTTGCCAAGCATGGGATTGAGCGCGTCAGTGTAGAGGCAACTGCCCATTCGCGCAATAGCTAAAATCGTAAAGCTCAGTTTTTTAAAGATGTCTGAAATTAGTCGATTTTTTATCTTTGCAGAGAGCCTTTCGAGAGTTTTCCACCGATTGCCCAAAAGTTTTCCACAGGTTCTGGAAAGTTTTCCACAGGTTTTTACCCTAAATCAGTGGGTTCAAGGATTTCTTGGGATTACGTTGAATCAGGAGGTTAAAAATGAGAAAATTGATGAGAGCCGTGAACTTTTGTAATGAAAAACCGCTCAAAGCCCTGATTTCTCGTTCGGGAGAAATGTCTTGCAAAAGCGCCTACTGGCTTTTCTATCATTGACAAAGCCTAGCTTCATCCGCAGAATGATTCGACAACCTGTTGAGAAAAACAGGCGTTACAAAGAGGTTCTCATGCAGCTAAATATCAGTGTTTTGGCAGAAATTCCCGAAGATCTTCACAACGCTTTAAAGAGCTTCCTTGAAACCCACCCAACTTGGGACCAAGACAGGATGTATGCTGCGGCGTTGTCTCTGTTCTTACTACAGAATGGCCAGAAAGAAGGCGATCGCACCCCCTCGCGCATTTATCTAGATACCTTGTTTGGTTACGCTCACTAGGAAGTTGTCTATCAAGGCTAGTGCAGCGTCAAACTTAAGAATTAGGGCATCTCTAGTGGGACCCCAAAATCAAGCAATGACACTGCCTCAGCTGCTCAATGCTGACTCGTTAAAACCAGCTGAAGCACTTTCCAAAGTGCTCTTCAGACGATGACGCCTTCTATTCGCTAGGTGAGAGTATGTCTACAGTCACCCGGTAGATTCCCCCAGATTTTGACAATTTGGGTATAGTAGGTTAAGTCGTCTCACAAGTGCTAGACACCTCATGTCTGCAAGTCCTGCTGATCGGGCATCTGCTAATCAGGTGACCCCTCGGACAGCGACGCAGGATTCTTTGCTACTCAGAGAAGTATTACAGAGTATTAGTGCGCATAGCTGCCCGAAAACGTACAACTTTCATATGCATACTCTCTGCTCTGACGGCAAGCTAGCGCCTTCAGAGCTGATGGAGCAGGCTGTCAAAATTGGTCTGCGTGGGATCGCCATTACAGATCACCATACGATCAAGGGGTATCGTCAGGCGCGGGCGTGGATGGAAGACTGGCTCTGGCACAATCCTTCTACCTGGAAACGCGATCGCAAACCCGGCGTCAAAACCCTGCCAAAAGTCTGGACTGGCGTCGAGATCACTTCCTTACTAGCCAATACAGACGTTCATATTCTCGGTTACGCATTCAAGCCTGCAGACGAAGCCATCCGACCTTATCTAAAAGGCGCTGCTCCAAAAGGCCAGGCTCGCGAAGCTGTGAATGTCATTCGAGCTATCCATGCCGCAGGCGGTATTGCTGTACTTGCCCATCCAGTGCGTTACCGTACTGACGAAGAAACCCTGATTCGTGCCGCCGTCAAGCTTGGTATTGACGGTGTTGAGACCTATTACGCTTATGACAATCCCAAAGTTTGGCGACCTAGCCCCGGTAAAACTGAGCGAGTCGCAGCGCTTGCCGAAGAATTGAGCTTGCTCAGCAGCTGTGGAACGGATACGCACGGCAGGGTCTTGACCAAACGCCTTTAATACTGGCTAGCTTTGGCGCTGGCGATAGATTCGGTCGACATCTATCCGTCAATGTCTTCAGATGCGGCTGGTAGCTCTTCTATACAGCCAGCAGGTTGGTAGAGGACTTCTACCGCAACCTGATATTGGGTAGGCGTAACCGGCTGACCAAAGTCCCTACGCTCCACCGCGTCTAGCGCCTGACGATTAAGCAAGTCATAGCCGATACTTTTGAGCACTTTGGCCGATTCTTGGGTGCCATCGGGATTGACGACGACTCCAATCAGGCCGTCTGCTGGTGGGTTGTCTGTGCAGACTTTGAAGTTGGAATCAATAGTAATGTCGGCTTTCTGAGCGTCTATTTCGCTTTTGTTCTCGGCGGTTGCTGCTACCCATGCCTGGATGTTTTCGTCGGCCTCTGCTTGTGAGACATCGGTTGGGTCGTAGACGAACCCTTCTAGTAGACGGCTAGAATTGCCTTGGGCTGGCGCTACATTGATGAGATCTGGTGGCTGAACTGCGATCGTCGCTGGCTGCGATGCGCCGGTTTGTGCGCTCGTCTGTGAATCGGCGCTATCGGTTTCGCTGGGCGATCTCGTACCTTCTGATGATGCGCTGTTTGAAGGCTGGTTGTTTTCAGCCGTGTCTAGGGCATCTCCAATAGAGCGCGATGACGTTTGTAAATCTGCCGCAGAAGGTGTCGACTGAGTTCCTGATAGATCCGGGATGGATTGAGTATCTGGAGTGCCGCTGCCTGGATTGATCGATAGGTTTCCATCGGTCCCATTAGGAAGCTGCGTTGTTGGTAGCGGCAACACAGAAACTGTAGGTCTCTGGGTAACCGAGGGCGCAGGCAAAGTTCTGAATATAGAGGGGGGAAGGGTGGTGGCTCTAGGTCCCCGGAGCGTGGAGGTCGGTGCGGGTCGGCTGGTCCGGAAAGTGGGAGAAGGTAACCGACCGGCAGGAATGGAGCTGCGCTGAAGTTGGCTGCTGTTAGGCGAGGAGAGATTGAAGGGCAGTCCTAATCCACCGCTGAGTCCGGTCGGACTAGGTGGCAGAACCCGAGGTTGGGCAAAGGCAGGCAGGCGACTGCGCTCGGCGGCGGTCAACTGCAAAATAGGGACAATAGTCTCTTCGGCTTCTTCTTGCTGAGCGACTGCGCTGAGAGCCGCAAAGGAAAAACTGGTGCGGGGACCGAATGCAAAAAAGATAGCGTGAACACCCAAAGAGAGTAAGACGCCAACAGCTGTGGGACTAACAAATTTGGCTGTTTGATAGAAAGGGCGAACAGCTGATTTTAGTCGAGACGAAAAGGCCATAGCTTCCAGGCAATAATGATGATGTTTATCTATATGTATGTATGTTTGTCTACATACGTGCTCTTGATTAAGCTCTAGGACTAAATTTATGTGTGCCTGAATCTAGCGTATGCGATCTGAGTAAAAAGCTGATCTCGGGTATATGCCAATTTTGCGATGTCGGCTGCCAGTTCTAGGCTGCTAGTCAACGCTTCGGCCAGCATTTCAAATCTATTGAAAAAGCTGGGTAACACGATAGGCTGGCTAGCTCGGACGATCGTTCTGCACAATCATGATCGAAAAATAGGGCAGCTTCAGATCGGGACGATGCTGTAAATCAGAGTAGATAACCTGATCTTTTCTAGTAGCATTTTGGACGATATGGCTGCGACCTAGCAACTGATGATCAGCTAGTATTTTCCACACTTGGCTATAGACGCTGCTGACTTTCATCAAGACGATAACTTCTGCCGAGTGGAGTGCGGTTTCTAGCTGCTGGACGCTGTAGAGTGCAGGCAAGACGGCCAGCCTTTGGTGTTGGTAGGTGAGCGGTATGCCAAGCGCTGCGGCGGCAGCCATCGGAGAAGAGATGCCTGCGATCGCCCTCACCATTACCTCAGGATGCAGCTGCTGTAAGCTTTGCGCTAGATAGGTAAACGTACTGTAAAAACTGATATCACCCTCGCAGGCAAAGGCCACGTCTCCCGTCTGTAAATAGGGCCAGACTTCTTCAGCCGCCCGCTGCCAGGCGATACTCAGGTGATCCAAATCCTGCACATAGGGAAATTGCAAAGGCAGCCTTATTTGTTCTGCCGACAGCCACGATTTTACAATTCTTTCCGCAACGCCAGGTTGACCATGCAATCCCGCTGGGAACGCGACTACAGGTGCTGAACGCAAGCAGTTGAGCGCCTTAAGAGTGATCAGTTCTGGATCTCCGGGACCGACGCCAAGTCCGTAAAGCGTACCTGTTTTTGGAACTGATGGAATGATCGGCTGGCGTTTGAACGAGTTTGCCACGGTTATGGCTCCTCGATCGAGTTGTCGAGCTTAGGTAGGGCTGTATTTTCGGGTTTGGGTGTATTTCCGGGTTTGGACGGCGTTTGCTCGAGCTGGTCGGGTTTGGGGCTTTCGCTGTCTGAGACCTTTGGGGCGGATGATTTGCTGGCTGATTGCGCAGATGGCTTTTTGACGGTGCCCGATTTGGGGGCTTCTGACTTAGGAGCTTCTGACTTAGGAGCTTCTTTAGGATCTTCTGGTATCGGTTTGATAATTTGGCGTGAGGGCTTGCGCGTACCGGAGAGGCGCTTGAGTAGCTGGGGGGTGGGATCGTGGATTAGATAAGTGAGCTGGCTACCGGATGGCCAGTCGGTTTCGCCTAGCGCGACTTCCAGTTTTTCGGCTTGTTCAATCACAAGCGGGATCACGTCACCCTCGGCGATCAGCTTGTTGACTTGCTCTCTTTGCGGGGCGATCGCATCTTCTGTAAAGTCGTATGTCCCCATCTGCACTGCATCGTCAGCAATATATGTGTTCCACTTTTTAACGGGTAGCCGGGGCGTTTTGATCTCTCCTCGGTTCTGAGTGGCGGCATCTCCGGTCTTGCTCCGAGGCAGTACTGCAAACACCCTGGGCGGCTGAAACTCCTCTCGTGCTCGTTCTGCGATCACGGAATTCACCTCACCATTGCTGGTCACTGCCAGGAAAGTACCAATAGAGCTCAGGCCCGCCTCTTCCAAGATTTCTTCATTCATAGCTGAGCCTACAAAGACTTCAAAGCCTTCTTCTTTAGCTTTGTCACAGGCAGCCTTATCGGTATCAATGATGACCACCGATTCGCCTCTATCTTTAAACAATCGCCCGATCTTCAGACCTAGAGGATTGCAGCCTACAATCACCACGCCCGTCGCGCTGCTAGAAGTCACACCCAGTGCCTGTGCCAAACTACGCGCCGTCAGGCCCTGAGCAAAAACGGTCATAATAATCGTCAAAAAAACCAGCGCCTTGATCGAGTCGCCACCGTTGATCCCTCGCTCTGTCAGCAAAATTGCGAATAGAGAAGCCACCGAAGCCGAGACGATGCCTCGCGGTGAAATCCAGCTCATAAACACCTTCTGTCGCCAGTTGAGATCGCTATTGAGCGTACAGGCCCAAATATTGATGGGGCGCACGACAAGCATTAGCACCAGCACTGTCGCGACCGATCCCGAACCCAGCTCAAACACACTGGCAATCGACAAATCTGCTGCCAGTAAAATAAACAGCACCGACACCGAAAAGATAGTCAGCTGACCTTTGAATCGTCTGAGCAATCGCTCTTCGGGAATCGAGATCGCTCGGACCACAATGCCTGCTGCTACTGCTGCCATCAGCCCTGACTCTCCCCTAACGCTTTGAGCTAGGCCATACAGCCCCCATATCCCTGCCAAGACAACCAGGTTACGCAATTCTTCTGACAAGAAGTCCGCAGTGCGCAAAAACAGCGCCATCAGCGCCGCGCCGCCGCCGCCAATGAAAATCCCAATTCCGAGCCTGGCCAGCAGTCCGCCTAGCACAGCTACGGGATCAGCGTCTCCATTGAGAATAATATCGAGGACGACGACCGCTAGAATAGCCCCTACTGGGTCGATTAAGACACCTTCGCCTTCTAACAGCGTGGCGACCTTGCGCTCTGCGCCGACCTGCTTGAGCAGGGGGGTGATGACTGTCGGTCCAGTGACAACGATCAACGAGGCGTATAAAAACGCAATTGACCAGGGAAACTCTGCTAGCCAGTGGGCCGCCATTCCTCCGCCAACTAGCGTAATGAATGTACCAATGGTGATCAGATTTCGTAGACTGCCTGATACCTTGCCAATTTCTTTGAGCTCTAAGTTCAGGCCGCCCTCGAAGAGGATTAGCGCTACGCAGAGTGAGACAATCACCTCCAAACCAACGCCTAATGTCTGTGGCGCAATCCAGCTCAGGCCATCTGTCCCCAATGCGATCCCGAAAACCAGCAGCAGAATGATGCTAGGAACCTTTAGATAGGCTGCAACTACCTGAGCAGCGATGCCTGCTAGGACGGTCAGAACGATTTGCAGCGTGATTTCGAAGGATGCTTCCATTATCGGGTTACCGCCAGATCATCAAGCATAGCGCCTTAAGCGAACCTCTGCGAGCCTCGGCATATTCGTATGCTGCTGCGGACATGAGATCTTCACAGAGGAACTTCTGCGACGCTGTCGGCAGTCAGCTGACTAGCCGCTTTGAGGAACTGCTGGGTGGTTTTGGGCTGCGGTGCTGTGAGCGGGAGGCGATCGCATCTCACGGCAAAAGGGCAGCGATCGCACACACCCTTCTCAATATCTACCTTCGGAAAGGTCTGTGTCCGCTGCATTTTCGTTAGCTCATCCGTTATCGCCAGCAGATCCCGGCGAGTTTGATCGTGTTTTGCCAGATCGTAGTCGAACCGATATGAGCTAGGTTCTGCCGGTAAATCCGCATCTGGGCGCTCAAGATCTAGGCGCTCAGATGCATTTAATCGCACGAACCAATAGGTCATAGAAATCTGCTCAGGCGCTAGCTCAGTCGTTTCGCACAGCACGTATTGATAGAGCCGCGTTTGCCAATCTGTCGCCAGTTGCGCTTTTGGTGGCGGGCTCTGGTGCGTCTTCCAGTCGAATATCTGCCCTTTTCTTTGCCCCTGATCTTGCCGCTCTCGAAACACTACCAGGTCATAAACCACCGTCAGCAGGTAGTCATTGAACGCTAGCGTCCGGCGGTGCTCGCTTTGGCTGAACGGCGATTGCAGCGTCGGCAGATAGTCAAACACCTCAGGAGCTGCTTTTGCTAGGGCATCCAAACTTGCTGCCATTTCCACGTCAGCGCTCGAAACCGATTGAATGGGTAAATTCAACGCCTTTTGCTGCATCAGCAGGTGAAACTGACTTCCCCACTGAGTCTTTGTATGCTGCTCGTAGGTCGAAGGTGTAGACAGCGCGTCAAAGAAGACATGCTGATACCTTCGAGGACAGACTCCAAAGATGGTGAGATGACTCTGGGAAAGAGGGAGCATAGGTAAGTCAGAAGGATGAACGGCTGCTTCGCGTCTTAGTTATTGACTCTCAACTGTCCCTGGTCAATACAAACAGACTTCCTTGGTTGCCCCGCCCGATGCGCAGGTCTTTGTCTAGGTAGGTGACTTCTAGCCAGCCTTGCTGTCTGTCTGAATTGATGGCGAAATCTACACCTTGCAAGAGCGTGAACTTTTCGGTGGACTGTAGCTGCTTGATGTATTGCGCAGGTGATTGATAGCCCAATGCACGCTGTAATCCAAACACGGCTCGATTGAATTTGACGTTGACGCGGCGCTGAGACAGAGTTCTGGTAGCGACGGCTACGGAGTCTTTGGTAGGGGCTGATTCTTCTAAGGGCGCTGGAGCAAAGTCGGCGACTACTGAGACAAGACCCTCACAGAAAGGCAGGCTATCGACTTCCGCGATGTTATAGATCCGCGATATTTCTGGGCGTACGCACTGATAGATATTGCGGAGCGTCGCGAAGGGAATGCGATCGAGACCTAGCAGCTCTTGGCTGGTGGTATAGAGCAGTCGCCAGTCGCCTGCTAATAGATCGGGCGCGGAGAGAGGATCTGGGGTGGGGTTGAGATCTTCTACACGGGCGACGATGCTAGCGATCGCCTGACGGTCGCTGTCTGTCGTAGAGATGCCTCGGTTGGTTTTGGCGATCGCGTTTCTCAGATCAGTCTTATTCAACATGTTTGTTCAGCCTGCTTATACGAAGAAATATACTTCAGCGATTGACATCATTCACCATTAGATGTAATTAATGCGGTGGTAAAGTAATTATGTTGCTTTTCTATAGCCAGCTTGCCGGGCTTCAACCACTGAACGCGGCGCTTGGGAAAAACCAGTGGCTGATCAGCTGTAGACAACTTCTTATTTATTTACTCATCCGTTTTAGTTGACGTCGCTTAATGAGCAATTACAATCCGTCCGTTCGTCAAATTCCCCGCAAAGACACCGCTGAAGTGATCCCACTTCAAAGAGATTCTTCCATTCTAAATTGGCTGGAAGGAACCGGTCGTTTGATCCCGCGCGAACCTGTTGACAGCATAGGCGATGAGCCTGAGCCCGAAGAACTGGCGGATCTCATGGGCACAGAGGACAAAGATGACGACGACGACGCCGTCGCGCCTGATGATGACGACGACGACGATGACGAGATGTCGTTAGATGATGACTAGTCTTTTGACTAGTCGATCTCTGAGCTGACAGTCGAGGCGTTTTAGCAAGATTAGGCGGTCTATACGTAATGGTCTGACCTTTTCTTGTTGTTCGCTTTGGATCGTCAGCGAACCGTCAGCGCTTGAAAGGTTGCGTGCGGAGCTTCACCCTAGCTGCGCACGAGTTTTGTGCAGGCTAGCGATCTTCACATATATAACGATGCAGTGGTGAGTGCTCTCAGCTCACCTAAAAGCTGGAATAACGATGGCTGTAGTGTTGCTATCAATAGATTCACGCGGTGCGTCAAGTTTCGGTAGGAATTGGGAAAGGTGTGTGGTAAGTGGAGGAATTAATGTCGTGGATGCAAGGTTTTCGTCGAAGTCTGTAGGTCTATCTGGGGTAAAGCTTTCGATTTTACTGGCGGGATGCCTTCTGGTTTCCTCAGTGGGTTTGGATTTGTCTGCGGGCCGAACGTTTGGTCTAGATGCTGCGAACTGGGGGGCTCAATTGACTGGGCCCTTAGTTGTAGGTGCGGTGCTATCGGTGCTGGCAGGTGGAATCGCTCTGCCCATTTTGAAGCAGGTAAAAGCGGGTCAGTTTATTAGAGAAGATGGACCAAGCGCTCATTTAAAGAAAGCGGGTACGCCTACTATGGGCGGCATCTTTTTTGTCCCGGTTGCTATTTTGACTGCGCTGGTGTGGACTGGGTTTTCTCCTTTGACGGTGGCGGTGAGTGTAATTACGCTGGCCTATGGTCTGATCGGCTGGATAGATGATTGGCAGGTGATGCGCAAGCGTTCTAATAAAGGTATTTCTCCGAAGGCGAAGCTTATTCTGCAAATTGGGTTTGCGATCGCATTCTGTCTTTGGGCAGTCGCAACCCAACCGGTAGAAATCACGACCGTGGCCCTGCCTTTTGGAATTGCGATTCCTCTAGGTCTGCTCTTCTGGCCCCTCGCTGGCTTTGTACTGGTCGCTGAAAGTAATGCGACTAACTTGACGGATGGTGTCGATGGATTGATGGGCGGGGCGGGTGCGATCGCGCTCTTCGGTCTCGGCGCACTCGTTGGACCTACCCATCCCGATCTGATGGTCTTCTGCGCTGCACTCAGCGGTTCGTGCCTCGGCTTTCTTGCTCACAACCGCAACCCGGCCAAAGTATTTATGGGTGACACTGGCTCTTTGGCCCTAGGCGGCGCACTTGCAGCCGTCGGCATTCTCAGCCACAACCTTTTTGGCCTACTAATAGTCACTCTGCTATTTTTTGCCGAAACCCTGTCCGTCCTTCTGCAAGTGGGTTATTACAAAGCAACCAAAGGCCCCGACGGCAAAGGCAAGCGCCTGTTTAGAATGGCCCCCTTGCATCATCACTTCGAGCTTTCCGGCTGGTCAGAGCTGCAAGTGGTCGGCGTTTTCTATGCTATCAGCGCAATTCTAGCGTCAGTGGCAATCGGTACCCTTCGCTAAGTTAGACCCCTACGACGACGATCATCCACAGAACCAAGCGCCACGCAGAAAGGTATACACAAAAAAGGCTCAACCGATTATGGCTGAGCCTTTCTCAATGGAGCTGACGGGAGTCGAACCCGTGTCCGCTCTAAGTAATCACGCATCGCTCATTCACAGGTATAGCCTCTCTAATCCTCAAGGCGGGAGTTTTCCATTGTCCCGGAAACAGGATGCTTCGATGAAAGTCTTAGCTGGCGCACCCACCGAAGGAAGTTTGCCAGAGCACCCGTTGGGGGTTTAGTCCTTACTGATTAACGGAGTCACAGTTCGGACGCTCGAACCTATAAGAGGTTGTTAGGCGACAGCTACAAGAGCTTGCTTACGAGCAAAAGGTACGATGTTGTTTGCATGTATCTTTAAGTTTGAGCCTTTATTTACAAGAGTTGACTCACTCTTGACCTGAATCACACTGCGACTTTCGTTAAAACGTCGAAACCGTTTCAGCCCCATGTGGATAATCATTATAGCGCTGACACTGTATAGCTGCACACAGAGCTAGCCCTTTTTATGCGCGTCATCACCTTTCGTAAACTGAATTGGTCTGGTTTTCACCTATAATATTTTCTTAAGTTTAGTGAATAGCGTCTCATAGTTATTCATCTGCAAACCTCCGCACTTGGCCCATTCTGAAGCTCCAAAGTCAATGGGCTCAGCAGGTCTCCAATCATAAGAAAACAAGGTCAACGACATGAGCACCTCCGACGAGAACGGCACTACTAAAAGTGCTGCCAGCAGTAAAAGCACTGGTAAAAAAGTAGCTATGACTGCTGAATCCAAATCTGAATCGACAAAGGACAAAACTGCTAGTAAGGGTGGTCTGGTCAAAGCGCCTCAGCACGAGGTGATGGAACTGTCGGATCATTCCCGCGTGTTCGAGTCTGATTCGTTGCCTAATCACCGTCCGATTGAACTGAGTAGTGTAGAGGTCGTCGATTCATTGTCCTCTGCGGGTATTCGCCCGGTGATGTCCGGTGCATTTGAGATTTCAACTATTGATTCGTTACCCGGTCACCGCCCTGTTGCTGTCGATACTATAGATTTTTCTGACATTGATTCGCTGCCTGGTCACAGACCCATTGCCAGCAACGATATTGATGAAGATCCTGGTACGTTGATGGGCTACCTAGACTGACTGGCCCAGACTAATTGGTCCAGACTAATTGGCCTAGTTAGGAACTGGGCAGTATAACGAACGCATCGAGCGGAAGAGGGCACTATGCTCTCTTTTTTTATGCACTGTCAGTCCAAGCCGATGCCAGAATACTGCCTTTGAGATATCGCCACTTATACAGGCAGTGTCTCTGTGCTTGTTTTTGCTGGTCGGTTTTTAGCCGCTCGGTACAGTCCGTATTCGATTCCAGCCGCCACCGCCCGATAAGACGCTTCTAGAATATTGACCGATACCCCAATCGTGGACCATCGCCGCTCTCCATTACTAGTTTCCACCAAGACTCGTACCTTCGCTGCGGTCCCAGCTTCACTATTGAGAATGCGAACCTTGTAGTCAGTAAGGTGGAACGTTTCCACTGCTGGGAAAAAGCGGACTAGCGCTTTATGCAACGCCTTATCAAGTGCGGAAACCGGTCCCATACATTCAGCTACCTCTAAAACCTCTTGTCCTTGCACGACAGCTTTAATCATCGCGCGAGCGCCGATATTGCACTGCACATCTGACTGAATCACGTTGTAATTCACTTCAAAGCCGCGTAGTTGAAACATCGGCTGGTGCCGACCCAGTTCTGTCAGCATCAGCAATTCAAAACTGGCTTCGGCTGCTTCAAACTGATAGCCCTTGCCTTCTAACTCTTTGACGCGATCGATAATTCTGCGCGTGACCGGATCGTCTTTTTTGAGGTCGATGTTGTAGCTTTTGGCTCTAGAAAGCACTGTGCTAGCGCCTGAAGAACTAGAGACGACAATATGCCGATTGTTGCCAACCGCGTCAGGTTCTACGTGTTCGTAAGTCTTAGGATTGCGTTCTACCGCGCTGATGTGAATGCCGCCCTTGTGAGCAAAGGCAGAGCGGCCTACGTAGGGGGCGTGATCGTCGGCGGCGAGGTTGACGATTTCGCTAATGAATCGGCTGGTCTCAGTGAGGGTTTTGAGCTGGCTGGAAGTAAGGCATTCGTAGTCCATTTTGAGCTGAAGATCTGGAATTACGCTGCACAGATCAGCGTTGCCGCACCGCTCTCCATAGCCATTAATCGTGCCGTGAACCATACTAGCGCCCGCATCCACTGCGGATAAGGCGCTGGCTACTGCTGTACCGCTATCGTTGTGAGTATGAATGCCGATTTGCGGCAGGTCTGTTAAGTCTGAGTGGTTTTCCTGTAGCCAAGCTTGAACGTCGGTGACGATAGCTTCAACTTCTTTTGGCAAGATGCCGCCATTGGTGTCGCATAGCACTAGCCAGTCAGCGCCGCCTAGTACCGCCGCGTTGAGCGTCTTGAGGGCGTATTGGGGATTGGCTTTGTAGCCGTCAAACCAGTGCTCTGCGTCATAGATGACGTGTCTGCCGTTGGCTCGCAGGAATTCAACAGAGTCTTGAATCATTGCGAGGTTTTCACCCAGGCTGACTTTGAGCGCATCGGTGACGTGCAGATCCCAGGATTTGCCGAAGATGGTGATCCACTGGGTATTAGCGGCTAGTAGTGCTTTGAGTGTCGAATTTTCTGAGGCGGCTTGGTGAGGGCGGCGGGTGGAACCAAAGGCGACGACTTGAGCGTTGGCTAGGGGTGTTTTTTGAAGGTGGTCGAAGAGCTGGGTGTCGACGGTGTTGGCTCCGGGCCAGCCGCCTTCGATGAAGGGAATGCCGAGCTGGTCGAGTCGCTGGATAATTTTGATTTTGTCTTCGAGGGTGCAGGAGATGCCGTGGCGTTGGATGCCGTCTCTGAGGGTGGTGTCGTAGATTTGGACTTTGCGAGCGGTGCTCATGTGGGATGTTCGCCGCCGGAGGAAGCGTTTAGCTCAAGTCTGTAGGATAAGCGGTGGACGGGCGTTTTGCGCTGACTTTTCACAAGATTTAAGAGGATTGGAAGAGACGGCTAGATGGCTGTAAGGCGCGTTTGGGGAAAGACTATTGAAGCAAGGGGATGATCACTCAAGCGTGACTCTGACTTTAGGGTTTTGGTGTGTGGCGCAGCTGCCGACCCACCAAAACCCGCCCCTAGTCTCTCTCTGAAGGGAATTGAGCCAATGCCTACACTATCCTTCGCAACAAGCTCATCGCCTCCCCTTGCTCAGGCGTGATCACCAGCGGTTCTTCCACTTGCAGCACCGGGCTCCACAGCACCGTTTCCGAATAGCGCAGCGTATGCAGCAGATAGATTGTCTGCCGAATCGCACCGGGCGAGCCTAGCAAAATATGCCTTACTGTCTCGCCGGGTACTAGGCTATTTGGATTAGGGCCAGTTGGCAGCGCAGAAGTCGGTAGGAGCAGCGCGTTTGTCTGGGCACTTTTTGGCTCAGCGCTCTCTGATAGAGGCTGAGCGGTCATAAACATGGTCGTTTTCATGGTTTTTCCTTTGTTTAACGGGGCAGGAAAACCCAGAAAAACTTAGCCCCCCTAACTTGCCAAAAGTCAGGGGGGCTGTGATCATGACCACAACCTCTCTCACTGGTCTGATCAGTGTTAGGGGCGAGCTATCGGTGTTGGTGCCAGCCAATGCCGGTAGCGGCTAAATTTTTCGGGCGTTTGGGCTGTTGCTGCTAGTGAGCATTGCAACAGCCATAGAAATTACCCTATCAGTATGCTTTTGAAGGCGTCAACTAATTAATCTGCGTAATTGATTCGTGAAGTTGAATAGGCGGAGAAAACTCAGACCTCGATAACTTCGCCCGGTGCAATATTACTCAATACCTTGCGAGCCTCGGCCATCAATGGAACTAAATCAGACAGCCGATTGCTAGGTGCGACCAACACAACTACCGCCACATTTGCCTGTTTCAGGTTTTGCTCATAGCGCAAATTCTGATCAGCGGTTAGCAAAATGGTAAATCCTTCAGCGGACATTCGCTCAAGTAACGCACCATTTTTTGTTCCAGCCCAGCCCATTTCCACAACTGTCCGGACATCGTATCCAGCGAGTTCACGCTTTAGTGGTCGCGGAACGCACTCATCAAGCAGGATACGCATAGGCAGTCAACATCTCCTTTGCTAGTTCAAGGACTGCGATGGCTTGTTCATGGCTAACACTAGGAAAATGATCTAAAAACTCGCTGAGTGAGTCTCCAGATTCAAGATAATCAAATAAGATTTTCACAGGAACACGAGTACCTACGAAAACGGAGGTTCCTCCTAAGACGTTGGGATCACTATGAATGACAGGCGATATAGAAGTAGCCATAGGTAGTCATCTGGTGTAAAAATTCTCCTTCTTACAAGAACTCTAGCTAAGAAAAGCATCAGATTTACCCACGAGTCCAGAAATTGTTATGCTTTAGCGCGTTCTCCACAGACTAGTTGTAGGAACAGCGTGATATTCCCCTATAGTTTGCACTACTTCAATTTCACCGCAGCAGCTCGATTTTGTACTCATAGCACTGCAAGCAGTTCAGAAACAGAAAGGATTTTTAAACCAAATGCATTCTCAACTTCGGTTTTGTTTTCAGGATAAAAGACTGATTGAGGACCAGCATTACGCCCTCTATCTTCAGTACAGAAATAATCATTCTGATAGCCGAAGTGAGCTGCGAGCGCATCTCCATCTACCCACTCGGCAATTGACTCAGAAAAAGCTCTGTGTTTTTCAGATGGTATTTTGCTTGGGGCATCATATACCGACACACCCATCAAATTGTACCTATCCCGAAAGTTTCTATAGTGAGCGAACCCCCACCCTTTGTTAGTGATGAATTCTGAGCATCCGCCGACTCTTTCAAAGTATTTGTGAAATTCTTTCTCTTCGTTTGGTTGCAGCATCTCGTCTGAAGGTACCAACATATCAGTTGGAATTTCTAAGCACCTAACAGTCCCTATATTTGTCATTCTGAGAGCTTTGAACCCGAGTTTTTTGGCTTCAATGAGCTTTGGTTGCAGTTTTGGATGAATGCCTGGATGTTTCAAGTTATCAGGTGCTATCGATAGCTCTACAGACAGCTCGTTATTGTAGATAGACAGAATGTTCGTTTTCATTTTGGGTTGGTAAGACTGCCAAAAGGCTGGTCTATTCTTCTTGGGAATAGACGAGTCGAGAGTCAAAGCTATCTCACAAATGTACGGTTCTATTTTGCGTTCTTGTATCTCCTGCCGTAGTTTTCTGTACTGTATTGGTTCGTCTGATTCTGTTGAGATCGCTTGCTCCCAAACGTTGGAATCAAAAGTCACTCTAATCATTTCTTCTAGTTGAGAGATTGTCTCCTCCTTGAGAGTACCAAGCCTTTTTCCAGCCGAGTCCTGTCAATTGTTCGTATCTGGAACATGAATCTGATAATGGGATGTATACCCACTTGCTCGGAACCTTGAGAAGGGTTTAAAGCAGCTAGCCAAACTTCGCCTCGCTTCAGCTGCCCTTTCACAACAGATCTTCTTGAGAGAGCATCGCAGCATAGTCATCCATGCCTTCTTCAGCGATCGCTCTATCCTCATCAGCAAACTCAGTCTCTAGCAAAGCTAGCTGTTCAGGATCTAAGACGGCGCGTTGACGCTGATCTCGAAACCTCAAAAAAGCAATAAAATCAGCAATCTGCCGGAGCTGATCGCTGGTGAGTAAATCGATATCCCGCTTGATAGTTTCTGAGCTAACTGACATGGCTGATTCGTTAGTATCTGTTGCCTAGTAACTTATAAACAGCTAGCTAGAGAAATCCGTTGATAGTCCTAGCTAGCTCGTAAATGATTGTAACTTTCTAGAACAGATCTCGATCAGTTACCGCACCTTTGCTGCTCGAAGAGACCAGCTTGGCATACTTAGCCAATACGCCGCGCTCGTAGCGGGGCTTTGGTGGACTCCACTGAGTTTTACGTTCTGCTAGCTCATCGTCAGAGACATTGACTTGCAGCAACAGTTTGTCAGCGTCAATGGTAATGGTGTCGCCTTCTTTGACAAGGCCAATCGTTCCACCGACTGCGGCTTCGGGGGCGACGTGTCCGACGACCATACCGTAGGTGCCGCCGGAAAATCTGCCGTCAGTAATTAAGCCAACTGAGTCGCCTAAGCCTGCGCCGATGATTGCCGAAGTAGGAGCGAGCATTTCGCGCATTCCAGGGCCACCTTTCGGACCTTCGTAGCGGACGACAATCACATCGCCTGCCTTGATTTTGCCTGCCAGAATCGCGTCTAGACAATCTTCTTCCGATTCAAAGACGCGGGCGGGGCCAGTGATGCTGCGGTTTTTGATGCCGGTGAGTTTGGCGACTGCGCCTTCGGGGGCGAGGTTGCCTTTGAGGATGCCGAGGTGTCCTTGGGGATACATGGGCTGGCTGAAGGGGCGGATTACGTCTTGGTCTGACGAGGGCTGATCGGGGATGTCGGCTAGGGTTTCGGCGATGGTTTGGCCGCTGATGGTGAGGGCGTCACCGTGGAGGAGTCCTTCGTTGAGCAGCATTTTCATGACTTGGGGGATGCCGCCTGCTTTGTGGAGGTCGGTGGCGACGTAGCGGCCTGAGGGTTTGAGGTCGCAGAAGACGGGGACTTTGTTGCGGATGGTCTCGAAGTCTTCGATGGTGAGATCGACGCCGATGGTGTGGGCGATCGCAAGCAAATGCAGTACCGAATTGGTCGAACCGCCGACGGCCATGATTACCGCGATCGCATTCTCGAACGCCTCGCGCGTCAAGATATCTTTGGGCAAAATCTGCTTCTGCACGGCTTCTACCAGCGCAAAAGCAGATTTCTCAGTACTGACCGCTTTCTCTTCATCTTCAGCCGCCATTGTCGAAGAACCGGGCAGGCTCAATCCCATCGCTTCAATCGCAGAAGACATCGTGTTGGCAGTGAACATGCCGCCGCACGATCCCACGCCTGGGCAGGAATGCCGCTCTACAGCGTCAAGTCGCTCTTTGCTGATTTTCCCAGCGCTGTACTGGCCGACGGCTTCAAAGGCGCTGACCACGGTGAGGTCTTCGCCGTCGAGATGGCCGGGTTTGATGGTGCCACCGTAGACGAAGATGGCGGGGATATTCATGCGCGCGATCGCAATCACTGCCCCTGGCATATTTTTATCACAGCCACCGATCGCCAGCACCGCATCCATACTTTGACCCGTGCAGGCTGTCTCGATCGAGTCCGCAATTACCTCACGAGAAACCAGGGAATATTTCATCCCTTCGGTGCCCATCGAAATGCCGTCACTGATGGTGATCGTGCCAAACATCGCTGGCATTGCGCCCGCTTCTCTGAGCGCCGCTTCGCCTCGGATAGCGAGAGTGTTGATGCCCATATTGCAGGGCGTGATGGTGCTGTAGCCGTTGGCTAGGCCGACAATTGGCTTTTTGAAATCGTCATCTTGAAAGCCGACAGCTCTTAGCATCGCTCGGTTGGGAGCCCGCTGTACGCCTTGGGTGACTACCTGACTTTTGCGATTATCCGGCATTCGATCTTCTCCATTGGAAACTTGGTATATACGTGTTTAGCGTAAACCGATTGTCAGTACAAGTTACCGACCCACCCCACCCTATCGGGCACCCTCCCTTGGAGGGGTGGCACGCAGTGACGGGGTGGGTCTCGGTGTACAGCGCTAACAGGTACCTTGGTATAGCAGGTTTCCATTCTGGCAGAACAACCGACGCTACAGGCAAGATCAATCAAATAAAATTCGATTTTTGTAATGCTCTATTGACAGCGCTGAGCCGTTTTAGAACATCCTCCGCATGCGAGCAGTGGCAGGGACGTGCTTACTTACCAACCAGTCAAGAAGGGGAGGGGCGATCGCAGCACCGTCACAATCTGGTTAGCCTGTAGCTGGGCAACCATAGCCCTTTGCCAGTCTTCTTTTTGATCCAGCGAACTCAAGTAGCCTAGCGCCATTAGCCTGCTGGTAAACGTTGGTGAGGCGGTGTGAGCCGAGATCCGCTCGCTGAAAGTAAGCCAGCTACGAACGCTGTCGGGTAGGGTTTCGACCAGGCGCAGTGGAAGGTCCGCTGTGGAGAAAGACTGGGCGTAGGCTGAGCTCAAAAAAGGTTTGTAGTCGGCGGCTTCGTCTGTCTGCTGTTTGATAAAGCTCAGGGAAATGCCTTTGAGAAGCGATCGCAAATTAGCCGTTTCTTCGACTTTAAGTTCCGCCATAAACGGCAGCTCGGTCAAGGCGGGATTGACATTGCCCGGATCGCCGACGCTGAGATGAGTGCCGCCAATCACAGCCAGCAGGTATTTTTCACCAGCGAGCTGGTCAAAGGCGTTGAGCTGCTGATCTAGGGTCGGGGTAACGCTGTCTTTGGTGCCGGTTAGCAGCAGCGTCGGTACCGTGACTTCAGAGAGGCCCGCTTCGCCAAAGAGCTGACCGGTCAGCGTGTTCATGGCGATGACTTGTTTGATGCGGCTATCGGTTAGATCGGCCTGCTGTTCTTCTAAATCTACGGCGGCGCACTGAAGCCAGTCGGCGGGAGAAACGCCTAGCGGCTGAATGTTTTGACAGAAGTTTTTGAGCGATCGCAAGTCCAGCTTTGCGCCCGCAAGTGCCAGTCCAGTGTAGCCACCTAGCGAATGGCCGATAATAGTGACTTCTTCGGTATCGAATCGTTCCCTGTAGAAGACACTACGCTCGTTCAGCTTGTCTAGCTGGTCAAGTACAAAGCTGACATCTCGGGGACGATCGAGAAATTCTTGAGCGGGTAGAATGCGGCTGGGATGCTCGGCAATATCTGGGTCGACGGGAAGATCGACTAGGGCGCTCAGATTGCTGCCGGGGTGCTCGACAGAGACAACCGTGAGACCGTGGGACGCTAGATGTTTGCCGATGTAGTCAAGAAAATACCGGTCTGCCCCAAAGCCATGTGAGAGAACGACGAGTGGACCTTGGGTTTTGCCCGTCCAGTACAGCTCTACGGGGATGGTGCGATCGCGTTCACGATCCTCAAAGCTAACAGCCTGCTGAAAAACGGTTTCCTCACCGGTTTCTTCGGGCTTTAAGTCGCTGAGAATAGGCGTTGGATTGTCGACCCGCAGCTCCTGGTCTAAAACGCCGCTGAGTGAGCGACTTTCTAGATTAGAGAGATTGAGCTGAGAGGCAAGTGCGATCGCCTGAGTGACATCTACTTCTAGCGTTTCCTGAGGAATGGCTCTCAAAATGTCCAACATATTGAGCCCATCTGCCTGACTAGCCGCCAGACGAATAGCCGCCTGAATCTGCGGAATTGTCACATTGGGCGCAACTTGAGCCAGAGTGCTCAGCAGCAGCTCGCCATTGGACGAGGCGAGAACGTCATCGATGATGCGATCGCTCATCCGTGGATCAAGATCCAGCTCCTGTCGCAAAGACTGCCGCAAAGAAGGCGATAAAAACCGCTGATAAAGCTTGAGCCGGTCGGGAACTTCCCCGGTTTCAGCAAAAGTTTCTAAATCGCTAAGCTCGATTGACTGACTCAACGGTCCTAGTCGGATACGCACTCTTTCTGCGGCCACACCGGGGGTCGCTGCTAGCGTCAGCAGTCCCAACCCCAAACAGGCCGCCCGTAATCGCATCTTCTGGCTAAAACTCATGAGTACAGGAAAGATAAACGACGGCTTGTTTAAAAAAGAAGCGCACCTGGGCAAAACATACCTAAGCGAAACGCACTCGCACAGCTTCATGTGCATAGATCACGCAAAGAAAGACATGCACAAAAAAGATTTGATACTAATATCTTACCCATTCACTCCATCATTAACTGAGCAGTCCATGACAATTGCTACTAGCGCCACAGTCAGCCACCCGCTTACCTATGTTCTGATCACGACAAGTCGAAGCCCGTGAGCCTAAAATTTAAGATAGCCTTGAGGAAACATGCTCTCACTATTCAAAATTCAGGAATGCAGCTGATGCCCAAGAAAGACAATAAAGAGCAGTTAAATAACTTTTTAACGCCACGCAGCAAATACCACGGCGATTTTACGCCGCAGAATTTGGCTTTCAATGCCAATTTACAGGAATTCGCCCAGCGGGTGTCTCTGATCTGTGGACTAGAAACCGGGGGGAAAGTCAGCAGCGCTGAAGCTTATGAAGACATCAAAAAGCTGTGGAAAGAGCTGAAGGCGTCGAAGAAAAATTTGGTCAAGAAAAAAGAGGACGAGTAGCGGTTTTCGCCGTTGATTTGGAAGCCGTTAATTCGGAAACAGTCATCAGGCAGAGGGCGTCAAATAGTCTGTGACAATGCGAGCGATGCGTTCGGAAGCATGACCATCGCCAAACGGATTGACTGCCTTTGCCATCGCTGTATAAGCTGCGCTATCTCCTAACAGCTCTGAGGCAGCAGCGACTACACGGGCTGGATTAGTCCCGACTAATTTGGCAGTACCTGCGGTGACAGCTTCAGGGCGTTCCGTCGTCTCCCTCAATACTAGTACCGGTTTGCCCAGACCAGGGGCTTCTTCTTGGAGCCCGCCCGAATCAGTCAGCAGTAGGTAAGCTCGTTTCATCGCTCCAACTAACTGCGCGTAGTCTAAAGGTTCGACTAAGAAGGTCCGAGGATGCTCGTCTAGCAGTGCTTTGAGCGGTTCTCGTACGGTCGGATTGCGGTGCAGCGGCAGCAATAGAGCAGTATCTGGAAACTTGTCTAAGATCTGTAAAAAGCTTTGAGCAATGTCTTGCAGCGGCGAGCCCCAATTCTCTCGACGGTGAACGGTGGAGAGAATAACGCGATGTTTGGACCAGTCTAGACCGGGGATATCGCAGTCGGGCGATCGATCTGCAACCCTTAGCAGCGCGTCGATGACGGTATTGCCAGTTTGATGAATGCCGGTTGTGACGCCAGAGGCTTTGAGATTGGCTACTGAGGTTTCTGTAGGCGCAAAATGGAGAGTCGCAATCTGGGAGACTAGGCGGCGATTGGCTTCTTCGGGGAAAGGGTCCAAGATATTGTCGGTGCGCAGTCCAGCTTCGACATGGCCGACAGGAATTTGCTGGTAGAAGGCAGCGAGCGCCGCAGCGAAGGCAGTGGTGGTGTCGCCCTGAGAGATGACCAGGTCAGGCTTCATAGCAACGAACAGTTTTTCTAGTCCCTGAAGGCTGCGGCAGGTAATATCGCCTAGGGTCTGCTTGGGCTGCATGATGTCTAGGTTGTGGTCAGCTTTTAGATCGAACAGGGACATCACCTGAGCCACCATCTCGCGATGCTGTCCGGTCAGGACAACTTTGGTGTCAAACTGGGGGAGCTTTTGGAAGGTTTGAATGACGGGGGCGAGTTTGATGGCTTCAGGGCGAGTGCCTAGCGTGATGCAGATGCGCAAAGGGGCGTCTGAGGAAAAAGCTGAAGAATCAACCATAGCGATCGGAGGACAAAACCTGAAGGAAAAAGACGGGATAATTCACAATAGCCTGTCTCTTCGCTGTCATTCTTCGACAGTAGGCGAAGTTTGCTATTGTCAGCTTCGCCATTATCTAATAGCCCCGTTAGAACCCAGATAAAGATTTTGCCTTATGCCTGATCAACTAACAGACCCAATGAAGCCTGCGATCGCCCTCAGCCCCGTCCATTTCCAAACGCTAGATCTTACCCCTGCTCAAGTAGTGATTGATGCGATCGCCCCCGACCAAACCCGCCTGCGCGATCCCAAATTCAGCTTCAGCTTCGAGATCGACTTTCCCCGCGAAGCCAGCGACCCCCGCGAACTTTCTGAAATCCCAGAAATTCGCCTGTGGTTCATCCGCCTAGACACGCTCTATCCTTGGCTACCGCTGTACTTGGACTGGGAATCTGGCGAGCTGAGCCGCTACACTGCCATGCTAGTGCCGCACCAGTTCAGCCCGATCGACGGCATCCGCTACAATCCTGAGGCTCTAGAGATTTTCGTGATGGGAAAGGTCTTCGTTCTCGACCATTGGCTCAAGCAAAACGGCATTGATAGCCGCTCTCGGCTAAAGTTTATGACTCAGATGCTGGGCTACGAACTCGATGACGGACTGTTTGGTTTGCTGTAGCTTCGGCTGCGCTCAGCTAGCGGCAGTGTCGGCAACCGAGCCTTGAGCGTAGTCGAAAGGCGGCTGCGCTCAGCTAGCGGTAGTGTCGGCAACCGAGCCTTGAGCGTAGTCGAAAGGCGGCTGCGCTCAGCTAGCGGTAGGTGCTGGACTTTGCTATACAATCTGGGGCGTAAGGAATTCGGTTTGTTCAGCTAGTTGGGACGCAGAGGTTACATGGAGCTATTAGGTTCGTTAGTGCTATTGCTGGTGATGTTCAGCATCGTTGGCTACTTACTTATAGAGTGGCAATACCGTCAGCGCCCCGGTAATGACCTAGCGCTCAGCGCTACCGACTGGCGATTTGATACCTATGAGAGCGATCATTATGTTCTCTCTTTCGACACCGTTTTCACCAATCGCACCCCCGCGCTCGAAATCTTCATTCCAGAAGTCAGCCTTGACTACGAACTACTCTCTAGCAGCAGTCTAGACGGCATCACCGTCAAAACAGAGATCACGCCAGCGCATACAGATTTTCCTGCCCGAGATGATAACTACTGGTTTGCCTACATTGTCAAAGTGGGCAAAGCGACCCAGGCCAAAATCAAAGTAGATATTACCGGTGCCAACCTCAGCCAGCTTAAATCTCTGTGGCTAAAGGTAAACTATCTCACCTATGGCCCCGAAGGTCGCATTCCCAAGACGGGCCACCTAATCGCCCCGCTAAAGTTTCCTAATCCAGAAGACGCTACCCACTGGCGAGAAAATAGCGTCGCTCATGTTCTGCCTATCCCAACGCATCTGCTCACTAACCTGGATGACACCGTAGAAGTCGTTAAAAAGTACGTTGCTCCTTGTGCCAAACCCGGCGATATTGTCACCATTGGCGAAACCCCCGTTGCGATTATGCAGAATCGCCTGCGACACCCCACCACGGTAAAACCAGGCTGGCTGGCCAAGCGACTGTGCTACTACTTCATGCCGACATCGAGTCTGGCGACGGCCTGTGGGATGCAAACTTTGATTGATGTGTCGGGGCCGTGGCAGGTGGGGGGTGCTTTTGTTTTGGGTGCGATCGCCAAAATCTTCGGCAGTCCAGGCATGTTCTATCGCTTGGCTGGCGAGCAGGCTAGATTGATTGACGACGTTACTGGCACCCTGCCCCCATTTGACCAATTTATTGTGCTCGGCCCCAGTCATTCTCAGCAGCTAGTCGACCAAATTTTTCAGGAAACCGGACTCAAAGCCGCCATCGTTGATGTCAACGATTTAAAAGCGGTTAAAATATTAGCCAAGAGCGCAAATACAGACGAGCAGCTGCTGATTCAGGCACTAATTGACAATCCAGCAGGTAACGCCGACGAGCAGACCCCTGTTGTCCTGATTCGACCCAAAGCTTGATACAGCCCCTCCGCAAACTTCTGCCCCCATTCCCTATCCCCACTCTTTCACCCCTCTCATCCCACCTCCCACACCTTCAACCCCACGTCTTCCACTAGGTTCATCATGGCTCGCAGTAACTCTCAAAACACAGAGCTCTCCATCCGCTCCGTGCATCTGCGTGATTTAGACACTTTCGTGAGCGAAGGCTCTACGGAGGTGGGCTCTCATGATACGAACACACAGGCTGTAGAAGAATACGTTCAGCAGATGCGCCGCTGGTACGGGCCGATGAAGGCGCTGACGCTGTTTCCTAACCCCTTGAAGCACCTGTTCTCCGCTTTTGTGGCAGAGGCAAACGGTTCCCCTCAGGGCATGATTCAGGTGTCTCCGTTCAACCAAACTCTAAGCACCTGGAAGGTTGATCGAATTCTGGTGAATCTAGCGAAGGACAAGCTAGCAAAGAACAAATCAGCAAAGAACAAGGCAAAAGCGGCTAAGGAAGAACTCGCAGACGGCGAGCCAAAGCTACATTTGGCGATGGATGTGGGCTCACAGCTACTGCGCTACTGCTTTGAGCATATTCGCGAGGCGCAGTACTGGATTAGCGAAACGGATGTGAATGACCAGTTTGGTCTAGCGCTGTACCGTCAGAATGGCTTTCAGCCCCTAGCCAAAACGACCTATTGGTCTATTCAGCCTGAGCAGCTAGCTAGTTTGTCAGAGCACGATCCCGATCTGCCCAACTTATTGCCAGTCAGCAATGCCGACGCTCAGCTGATCTATCAGCTAGAGACTGTTTCAATTCCGCCGCTCGTGCGTCAGGTGCTGGACTACCAGATTCACGACTTTAAGACGACGCTTTCTAGCAAACTAAAGAAACGATTTGTGCGCTGGATGTACCAGAAAGAAACGGTGTCTGCCTATGTATTTGAACCGCAGCGAAAGACGGCAATTGGCTATTTTGAGCTGAAGCTATGCCGAGACGGTATGGAAGCCCATAGTGCGAAGCTGACGGTGCATCCGGCCTATACATGGCTCTACCCGGAGCTGATGGCGCAGATGGCGGGTGTCGTCCAGAAGTTCCCGAATCAGCCGCTGCGAATTTTGTCTCTGGACTACCAGACAGAGCGCGAAGCGTATTTGCGTCAGATCGGAGCGCTAGAAATTGACCATACGCTGATGATGTCCCGTTCTGTGTGGCATAAGGTGCGCGAGTCCAAGGCCGGAGCTTTGGAAGGATTGAAGATGCCGGATGTCCTGCCGGGATTGCAGCCGACGGGGTCACCTTTGCCAGGCCGGTTTTCTTGGCGGGGAGCGAATTTGGGTCCAGCGATTGAGGAGCCTTCTAGCGATGGATTGACCTGGGATGGATTGGCCTGGGACCGATTCTCTCTGGAGAAGATGTCGCGGCTATCAGCCGATCATCGGTCGGCTGAGTCCGATGCAGACGGCTTGGATAAAAGAAAAGAAGGCTAGAGGAAAAAGCTAGAAAAGAAAGGCAGAGCGGCATTAGATCTTTTGAGACGACTCTTGTTGATGAAACTGTTGATGAGACTATGGTTTCTGCGCTGGGATTGGATTTGGGGGCGAAGCGAATTGGGGTGGCTGGCTGCGATCGCACCGGTCTAATCGCCACGGGTCTAACCACCCTTCACAAGACCAGTTTTGAAAGTATTCTCGATCCGCTCAAAGCGCTCATTCAAGAGCGATCGGTCGAAATTTTGGTGGTCGGACTGCCGTACACTATGGAGGGGCAGATTGGCTTTCAGGCCAGAAAGATTCAGAAGTTTGCCCACAGGCTGTCACAATCACTAGGGCTACCGGTGGAATTTGTAGACGAACGGATGACTTCTGTTGAAGCTGAGCAGATGCTGCTAGCGCAGAGGCGATCGCTCTCTAAACACAAAGAACTGATCGATCGAAAAGCGGCTGCCATTATTTTGCAGCAGTGGCTAGACGAAAGGCGAACCCATAACCTGCTCACCTAGAGTAGCTTGAAGCGAATAGCCTTGGAGTGAGTAGTCTTGAAGTGAGCAGCTTTAAGCAAACGGTGAAGTAAGTAGCTCAAAGCGGTGATCAAGCAGGCAACTACGCGACAACAAACTTAGGAGGAAAGACTGTGGCTATCGATTCTAATATGCTGGATGATCCCACTGAATATCCAGTCATCAGCCTCAAAGATGAAGACGGGCGACAGCTGGCTTGCTACGTGGAGAAAAGTATTGAGGTAGAAGGCTCAGAATTTTTGCTGCTGCTGCCTGTCAATTTGCCGATTGAGATTTTTGTCTGGGAACCAGACGATGAGGCAGATGGTGAAGACGCCACTGAAATCCTTGTCGATGTCGAAGATGAGGCGATTGACGCTCTATTTCCTTCAGCAAGGGCGGTGTTGGCTGAACTCGACTTGATTTTGGAACGCTCTGCGCATACTCTAACGGCGGCGGGTGATTTGCCAGAGGCTGATGAGGATGACTGCTTTTCTCTAGACATCAGCGAAGAAGGCGATCCGAATCCGGTGACAGAAGAGTTTCAGATGCTGGCGACTTTCTTCCATGAAGATGCTCAGTACACATTGTGTACGCCGCTCGATCCGCTGCTGTTCTTTGCTCAGCGAAGCAGCGATGGTTCGGTCGAACTGGTTGAGCCAGAAGACTTTCAGAAAATGCGATCGCAGCTAGAAGACAAACTCTTCGACGTTTTGGACTAGACGCTTTGCTGTAGACGTTTGGACTAGACGTTTTGCCCTTCCTAGTGCAAAATCCTAGTGCAAAAGTAGGGGCATAGCATGCTATACCCCTACCCACCATATGATACGCCCCTCTTGATATGCCCGGCTTAAAGCGTCGTCTATTTCCAATTGTACTGATCGCCCTAGCAGCAGGAGCGGCTAGTCAGAGCTGGCTTTGGTGGAGCTGGGCTAAGTCTCCTGTATTAAAAACCGAAGGGGCAGCTGCTGAAGAAAGCTTCATGCAGGTCCAGATTCCGCCCGGCACGGCCTCTAACCAAATTGGTCAGGATCTAGAAGCCGCTGGCCTGATCAAATCCACTACCGCCTGGAAACTGCTTGCCAGATGGAAGTCGTTTCGAGGCAAAGAAGGCGGCTTCCAGGCGGGCAGCTACATCATTTCACCGACTCAGAGCCTGAACGATATCGCCAACACCATTTGGGACGGCGACGTTGTTCAAGTCAGCTTTACGATTCCAGAAGGCTGGCGGCGTACCCAGATGGCCGAGCGCTTTGAAGCTAGAGGCTTCACTACCGCCGAAGAATTCCTGGCCGCGACCGAGAACATCCCTTACGAAAAATATCCTTGGCTACCAGACGGGATTCCGCATCTAGAAGGCTTTCTCTATCCAGATACTTATCAAATCGGCAGCGATATCATTACCGCCGAAAGTCTGGTAGACGCTATGCTCAGCCAGTTTGAAGCTGTAGCGCTGCCGATATACGACTCGGAGCCCAGCGACTATAGCCTCTTAGACTGGGTGACCTTGGCCAGCATTGTCGAGAAAGAGGCCGTCGTTGCCGATGAGCGCGATCAGATTGCCAGTGTCTTTGCTCGCCGCTTAGAAGAAGGCATTCCTTTCGGCTCTGACCCGACGGTAGAGTATGCGTTCAACATCATTCAAACGCCAGAAACCCCCCTCACCTTTGCCCAGGTAGAAACGCCAGATCCTTACAATACCTATATCAATCCTGGACTGACGCCGACCCCGATTGCGAGTCCAGGCGCGGCCAGTCTAACCGCCTCGCTTGATCCTGCGCCGACCGATTTCCTATACTTTGTGGCTCGCTACGATGGCACCCATGTGTTCAGTCGTACGATTGACGAGCATCTGCGGGCGCAAGATCAGATTCGCGATCGCGTCGAATCCGAATCCGACTAATCAACCTTCAAACCACCTGGTAAAAACACCGCTATGAGCTGGATTGAACTTTTGCAGCCAGACTTAGTTTTAGAACAGTCTGTACTGGGCATCACCCCTGAACTTCTCCAGCAACAAGGGTTGAAAGGATTAGTACTAGATGTAGACGAAACCATCGTGCCCATCGGTAAAAAGCTGCTAGACGCCGATGTTCTTGACTGGGCGCAAAGCATCAAAGAAACCGTGCCTTTGGCCCTGGTAAGCAATAACACCGGTCAGGTACGCATTCGTCAAATTGCTGACAGCTTGCAGGTGCCGTTCGTCGCTAGTGCAGGCAAACCTTCTCGCCGTAAGCTCCGCACAGCAGCAAGCGCAATGGACCTACCGTTTGAGCAGATTGCGATGGTGGGCGATCGCCTATTCACAGACGTACTAGCAGGCAATCGACTGGGCTTATTCACTATCCTGGTTGCACCCATGCTAGAACCCAACTCAAAAGATCCTAGAAATCTCTTACGCAGTACCGAATTCTGGATCTCACAGCAGTTGGGCGTGACCCTCAAAGCTCTTCCATAGGAAACTTATCAGTTCACTTCGATCCGCTGACGCAAGGATTTTCAACTCCTCCTTAATTCTTGCAATAGAGCTACCGCCCAACTTTGGTCTTCTATCGACAGGTTAGGTGCCGGTATCGGTCGAGTGTAATCAATCCGTGAGTCGTAGCTAGCCCGTTCCATAATCCCTTCAAAAATAGGCTGCATATTCACCGATACGGACTCGTCGGCCTGTTGCAATGGCATCAAAAAAGTGGGGAAAGTCTCTCTGAGATTGAACGGGTAGAGCTGAGCCATTGGCCGCTGACTCGCAATGCTGACTAGAATGTAATAATCCGAAGGTCCATGAGCGCTGTTGATAGGTAGCGGCGGATTGCCTCGCAATAAGTCAATTTCTACTAAATGAGAAGCACTTCCCAAAATATCCAAACGCTTCGCTTCATAGGTTTCTCGGCCTTTGCCAGGACGCTTATTCGCAGGCGAAAGTAGTTCTATCACGGTGATCACGCGATCGTCACGCGCAGCCCTGATTTCTAAATATCGTTCTTTCGCCTCTACCGGCATTGGCAAAGTCACGGCTACAGGCAGGCTCTCTAGCGCAACGGCCCTGCTTTCTGGCGCTACCGATTTTATCGACTCTGCTGCTCGCGCATCGCCCAAAACAACTGCATCTGGAATCCCGACTAGAATCTCCCCTTCAGGCGTGTCTCTATACGTGCGAGTCTCCACCTCGACGTAGTACTGCGGGCGAATCATTGGCGCGAGAGTGTCCGCAAGAGCAACAATCAGCCTCGTATGAAAAGAAGACCAAAAAGCAGATTGCTCCAAATATGGATCCATTCCTGGAAAAGGAGACGCCATAGGTTCTCTCAACTAATCCTTGTTATCCAACTTTGAGGGCTCAGCCGTATTTGTATTTTAGTGGACTTGACAGGCTTACCCCCAACAAAGCACCCTTTAGAAAATAAATCCCCAACCAGTCAAGGTTTGGGGGTACTTTCCATATTTGAGATGCCAGGAGGCGGACTTGAACCGCCGACACGAGGATTTTCAATCCACTGCTCTACCAGCTGAGCTATCCCGGCTTGCGCGTTTTGCGCCTATCTAAGTTAACAAAATAGGGTAACGGTAGCAAGGCATTTTTTAGGGGTGTTCGACTACATCTTTGTTGAGAGTACACCCCTTGAAATGTCTTTATTGTCAACCCATTTGAGCGATTTGATTTTGTTTAGAAGCCTTCAACTGGACGTAGACGGGCGACTTTGATGGAGAAAGGGCCAGAACCCTCTCCTGCATAGGAGCGAACGCGGATGGTGTACTTGCCACCTTCACTGATACGGGCGAATAGGAGTGAATTGGTGCTGCCGTCAGGGCCGTCGTCGTTTTCACTAACGGTGATGCCGTTAGCGTCCATCAGCATCACTAGGGTGTCAAATTCTTCTGAGATAGCGTCGACGGTAATTTGATCGCCAGCTTCTAAATCGACAACGTAGTCCTTGGCAAAGCCACCAAGACCGGTGGGAATGTCGCTAGTGGAGAGGGTATCGTTGACTTCTTGTCCGCCTAGGGTAGGTGGGTTATAGAGTTCGGCAGAAGCTTTACCTGTGCCAAAAGCGGTGGTGAATAGGAAAGCCGGAACTGCGATCGCTAAGAATTTATTTGGTTTCATAGAATTTAGCTGAATAGCGTTAGATCAAGTTGACAGTAGTTACGGCTAATTTTGCTAGGAGCCAGAATTTAATGAGAAGTTAAGTGGGAGTAGAAGGAGCGTCTTTATAGTAATCATTAGTGCTGATGGTTTCATTCTTCCCCTGCTCGTTGATGCATCCAGATTTTTTGTTGTATTGACAGACTCTAGCCCATAATTTGGCTCGGCTGCCTTGGGGTCCGGTGGAGAAGATGACGCGATCGCCCCCTGCTGCGCCAACCATAATTTTGACGCTGCAAATGGGACATGTTTGAGTAGTAGGGTCTGCCATGATGCGGATAAAATGATTTGTCGTCTAGCGTAGCAAACGGAGGCTAAACCATAATTTAAGAACTTTGTACATGGCTTTAACATTGCCTCTCTTCTGAGTGACGATTTACAAAGGTCCGCTACGCTATTGTGCGAAGCTAACAGCTCATACTAAAACTGATTTGCTATGTCTTCGCGTCTAGATAAGCCTTACAAACAGCCCGGTACAGCGCCCGCTTCGCTCAAGCGCTTGCAGCGGATGAGCCATGTTTTAGATAAAGCGATCGCAATTCCTGGATCAGATATTCGAGTGGGCCTCGATCCGATTTTGGGATTGCTGCCTGGCGGCGGAGACGTGGTGACTGGTCTACTCTCTGTTTATATCGTGTTTGAGGCAGCAAAAATGGGACTGCCTGCGCCAACCTTAGGGCGTATGGGCTTTAATATTTTGCTTGATGTGCTGAGTGGGACGGTGCCAGTACTAGGCGATATATTCGATGTCGGGTGGAAGGCGAACAGTCAGAATGTGGCACTGATAGAAAAGCATGTGGCTGCACCTACGCCCAGTCGGGCGGCGGATAAAGCATTTTCGATTCTGGTGATTGCAGGACTCGTCGCGCTGGTTATTAGTATGGCCGCGCTGTCTGTATGGGTCGTTACTCAGCTGGTGGCGCTACTGTTTCGATAGGTAGTGATGCTTCGATAGGCCGGTAGCACTGTGTCATAATAATTCGACTTCTTTTTGACTGAGCGACTCTCTATTCTGGTCGCTTCTTTTCCCGCTAAGGTATTTCGATGACAACCGCCGAGCAATTTACCGTAGATATTTCTGAATCAGACCAGTCGGTAGATTTGGGGATTGCGGTACCAGCGGCGGATAGCGATCTGTCTGACTATGAGTTTCATCAGCGGGTAGAAGTAGCTTGGCAGGTGTGTGACCGGTTCGATCTGCAAACTGATATCTGGCGCGGGCGAATTTTGCGGGCGGTGCGCGATCGCGAAAAAATAGGCGGTCCCAAAAGCACCAACAGTGCTTCTAGCGGCGACACCGATACCAAAGCTTTGAAGTCAAAAGGCGGCGGGTCTGGCTTCCTCAACTGGCTAAAAGACAGAGACGTTAGCAAAAGCCAAGCCTATGTATTAATCGATCTGGCAAACAGCGCTGATCAGATGCTAGAAGACGGCCTGATCGAAACTCAAGATGTCAACCGATTTAGCAAACGCGCCTTCATCGAGACCGCCCAGGCCTCCCCAGAAGTCCAGCAAATTGTCAGCGAAGCTGCCCGCCGAGGCGATCAGATCACCCGTAAAGAAGTTCGCGACCTAACCGATGAATGGACCGCCATGACATCGGACCTGGTGCCCGACTCCGTCCGCGAAAAAGTCTCCGATCAAACCATCCCGACTCGCTATCTGACCCCGATGGTCCGGGAAATGCAAAAGCTACCGCCCAGCCATCAGCAGTCCCTCAAAAACGAGATTGACGAAAATCCCAACGTCGACACCCTCAAGCAAGTCACCGCCGAGGCTAAATACCTGTCTCGCTACATCGAAGCAGCCGGGCAGGTGCAGAGCCTAGACCCTGAGCAGGTGAACCTAGAGCTAGCGTTGGACGAGGCGCTAAGAGTCGGCTGTCTAAACTCCACAGCTGATCTTGTGAATCAGGCAACTCAGCTAGAGCAAGCCGCCGTTAGGCTATACACCGCCTGGAAGCGGATGAACAAACTCTCGGACCGGGTGTATGTCGACAGTGGTGAAAGTACGCCGAATTTGCGATCGCTGCTAGCAGCGCTAAGCCCCCTGTGCAGCGACCTCATCGAAGTGCAGCTAGGTGAGACTAATAGCACCACCGCTAGACAGATCAGGCTGAAAATGCTTTCCGACGAGATGACGGTTGATGAAATAGCGACAGGAGAAATAACGGTAGAGTCAGTGTCAACGGCTTAAGTGTTAGTCAACAAAACATCATCTCTGAGCCAAACGACTGCTATTTTGCGTAGTAATCACAATTAATCAATGATTCTCATACCAGATTTCCTACCCTGGGCTACTCCTTATCTAGGATGATTCTGATAGGCTAGTAGAAACACAAATTGGTAAGAACTATTAAGAACCCTTGAATGATCGCAATCAGGGATCTAATAGATTCAGACTAAATTTAATGCAACCCAGGACAATACAGCTATGCAAACCCTTGAAATTAGCCCAGTAATGGATTTCCAAAGTGAGACCTATAAAGATGCTTACAGTCGCATCAACGCAATTGTAATCGAGGGTGAGCTAGAAGCGAATAACAACTACAAGCACCTATCAGAGCATCTTGGCGACTCAAAGGAAGAGCTACTCAAGCTAGCTCGTATGGAAAATCGCCACATGAAGGGGTTTCAAGCTTGCGGCAAAAACCTCAATGTCACTCCAGACATGCCCTTTGCCAAAGAGTTCTTCGCTCAGCTCCATGACAATTTTCAAACAGCCCTAGCTGAAGACAAAATCGTTACTTGCCTGCTGATTCAGTCTTTGATCATCGAGACCTTTGCTATCTCTGCCTACAACATCTACATCCCAGTAGCCGATGATTTTGCTCGCAAAATCACCGAAGGCGTTGTCAAAGACGAGTACATGCACCTGAACTTTGGCGAAGAGTGGCTGAAAGCGAACTTTGAGGAATCAAAAGCTGAGCTAGAAACTGCAAACCGCGCTAACTTGCCGCTGATCTGGAAGATGCTGAACCAGGTAGAAGACGATGCGGCTGTTCTAGGAATGGAGAAAGACGCCCTGATTGAGGACTTTATGATCACTTACGGTGAGGCGCTTTCTAACATCGGTTTTAGCGCTCGTGATGTGATGAGGCTGTCTGCTCAAGGTTTAGCTTCTGTAGCCTAGTTCCTACAGCTTAGCGCCTGCATAGGTGCTGGCAGGCGACTTCAGCAATGAGGTCTCTTGCCAGCTCTTAGCTTGTTCGCTGACAGTTTGCTTGCTACTAACACTATCTCTAGAACTGATCTCTAGCATCGCTTTCCTTTGCTTTCCTTCCGAGGCTGCGCTCTTTATGTCCAAAGCTTCTAACCAGCGGGATGGAATCAAATTGGGATGCACACAACGAAGTATCCTTTTTCTTTTAACGCACAAGACGTTAGTAACTCCTGAATGTTTGGTTTAATTGGTCATCTCACCAGCCTAGAACACGCTAAGTCCGTTGCGCACAAGCTTGGCTATCCCGAATACGCAGAGCAGGACTTAGATTTTTGGTGTAGCGCCCCGCCGCAGACTGTGGATCATTTCAAAGTAGTCAGCGCTACCGGGCAGACAATCGAAGGAAAATACGTCGAGTCCTGCTTCTTACCCGAGATGCTGGCAAACAGACGAATTAAAGCGGCTACTCGCAAAATCCTCAACGCGATGGCCCATGCCCAAAAAGAGGGAATTAACATCACGGCCTTGGGTGGCTTTTCGTCTATTATTTTTGAAAACTTCAAGCTAGAGCAGATCAGGCGCGTGCGCAATTTGGATCTGGACTTCAGCAAGTTCACCACTGGTAATACGCATACTGCCTATGTGATCTGCAAGCAGGTGGAAGAAGTCGCTCCCCAGCTCGGTATCGATCTAACGCGAGCAACGGTTGCCGTGTGCGGTGCAACAGGTGACATTGGTAGCGCTGTTTGTCGCTGGCTGACGGCTAGAACAGGTGTAAAAGATCTGCTGCTAGTGGCGCGCAATCAAGAGCGCTTAGAAAATTTGCAAGCAGAGCTGAAGTTTGGCCGGGTCCAGACCCTGAACGAAGCACTCCCTCAAGCGGATGTCGTGGTCTGGGTTGCCAGTATGCCCAAAGGGGTAGAGGTGGATCTAGACGCGCTGAAGCAACCGTGTTTGATGGTGGACGGCGGATATCCTAAGAACATGGACGTAACGTTTGCTCATCCGGGTATCACGGTGCTAAAAGGTGGCATTGTAGAGCATATGCTAGATATCGACTGGCACATTATGAATATCGTGAACATGGACGTGCCGGGTCGTCAGCTGTTTGCCTGCTTTGCGGAGTCGATGCTGCTGGAGTTTGAAAAGCTGCATACTAATTTCTCTTGGGGCCGCAATCAAATCACGCTAGAGAAGATGGATCTGATCGGTGAGGCGTCTAAGCGACATGGGTTTAAGCCGCTGCTGACCTAGCGCTGTTCACCTGGAGCTGTTGACGCAGTGTAGTGGTCGCTACAAATGCGATACGCTAGATCTACTGTTACTAGATCTACAGGATTAGCTGAGCGCTTGGTTCAGCTGTTGACTGAACCCTTCATCGAGCCCTTAACCCCCATGGTAATGACTGAACGCAGGCCGATTTTACTGGACTTTGAGAAGCCGCTAGCTGAGTTGGAGTCGCGGATTACTCAGATTCGTGAGCTGGCTGAGGAAAATGATGTCGATGTCTCCGACCAGATTCACCAGTTAGAGTCAAGGGCTCAGCAGCTACGTCAGGAGATTTTTACGAGTCTCTCCCCCGCTCAGCGCATCCAGGTGGCACGCCATCCACGCAGACCAAGCACGTTGGACTATATCCAGGCGATTAGCGATGAGTGGGTAGAGCTGCATGGCGATCGCAGATCCGGCAAAGACGATTTAGCGCTAGTCGGCGGCATTGCTCGCTTTCAGGGTCGTCCGGTAATGATGATCGGTCACCAGAAAGGGCGCGATACCAAAGACAACGTGGCGCGTAATTTTGGCATGCCAGTGCCAGGCGGCTATCGCAAGGCGATGCGGCTGATGGAACATGCCGATCGCTTTGGGATGCCAATTTTTAGCTTTATTGATACGCCGGGAGCATGGCCAGGGTTTGAGGCGGAAGAGATGGGTCAGGGGGAGGCGATCGCGTACAACCTGCGCGAGATGTTTCGCCTAGACGTGCCGATTATCTGCACTGTAATCGGAGAAGGCGGCTCCGGTGGGGCCTTAGGTATCGGTGTGGGCGATCGCCTGATGATGTTTGAGCATTCGGTTTATTACGTGGCGAGCCCGGAGGCCTGCGCGTCTATCCTGTGGAAAGATGCGGCGCGATCGCCTCAAGCCGCTGACGCGTTAAAGGTCACCGCTTGGGATCTAAAAAAACTTGGCATCCTAGATCAGTTGCTGCCTGAGCCGATTGGCGGAGCCCACGCAGCGCCGATTGAAGCTGCAAATACTCTGCAGCAGGCTCTAGCCCAGAACCTAAACGTTCTTCTAGAAATGAGTTCAGAACAGCGTCGTAATCATCGATACGACAAGTTCCGTCAGATTGGCGTGTTCTCTAGCTGACCCTCTAGCTGATGCCTTAGCTGACTCCTCGTCTGATTCCCTAGCTGACGTTTTGAGTCTCCACTCTGGTCGAATACCGGTTAACATTTATTAACGGCGGCAGCGACTTTTCTCATCTTTTGCGGCTAATCGCTGAGAAGGCGATCGGTCAGTTTTGTAGACTATGCCAGCTGATTCAACCGCCTTTTTGCAAGATCGAACACTAGATCGACCGGTCGGTAGTGCGCTGATCACTGGGGCTAGCTCCGGAATTGGTGAAGCGACAGCCAGAGCATTCGCCCAAGCAGGGTTTGATCTGCTGCTGGTGGCTCGGTCTGAGGCTAGGCTATCTGCCCTGATCCAGGAACTGACTGTATTCGGCGTGAACGCTGAGATAGCGGTGATTGACTTGGCTGACTGTGAGCAAGTGAAGAGGCAGGTGGAAAGGGCGATCGCACGCTTTGGCCCGATTGACATCCTGGTGAACAGTGCGGGCATCGGCTATACCGGTCCGATTGGTGAGATGCCCTTGGCTGATTGGCAGCAGGTGATGACGCTGAATGTGACCAGCGTTTTTCAAGTGGTGCAGGCAGTACTCCCACAAATGCGGGCTCGTTCTAGTGGGTTGATTATTAATATTGCCTCGATTGCAGCGCGGCAAGCTTTTCCGAACTGGGGAGCGTATGGCGTGAGTAAGGCGGCACTGGTGCAGCTGTCGGCTGCGATCGCGGCTGAAGAATCCGCCAACGGTATTCGGGTTACCACAGTTTCACCCGGTGCTGTCGACACCCCTATCTGGGATACCGACACTGTTCAGGCCGACTTTGACCGTTCTGCCATGCTTACTCCAGAGACCGTTGCCCAAACCATTCTGCATATTGCCCTGCTACCTTCTAGCGCAGTCATTTCTCATCTGACGATCATGCCGAGTGCAGGGACAATGTAGTGACTTGTTCACTAGTGCCAGTCTCAGCACCAGTCTTCAGCACCGGTCTTCCAAACTAGCTTCATATTCAACTGTTAAATTTCACTACTTGATTTCACTTCGGGTTTAAAGAGGACCTTTTCTATGACTATCTCCGACGGGATTCCAGGCACCCATGGTCGCGACCTTAGCGAAAGCGTACTTGGCAATAGCGCCAGTCAGATCTCTAGCCATCAAGTTCGTCCCGATCGTCAAACCAAGCATGGCAAAAAAATTCCTCGCCCTTCTACAATCAGCCCCGAAGAAGACAACGGTCCAATGATGGACGCCGTGCGCACGATGCTACTCGCTGTCGGTGAAGATCCTGAACGCGAAGGTCTACTCAAAACGCCTCACCGCGTTGCCGAAGCCATGCGCTTTTTGACTCAGGGCTATTCGCAGTCGCTAGAAACCATTGTTAACGATGCTATCTTTGACGAAGGTCACAACGAGATGGTGCTAGTTCGTGACATCAGCTTTTTTAGTCTGTGCGAGCATCATATGCTGCCTTTCATGGGCCGCGCCCATGTTGCCTATATTCCCAACCAGCGCGTAGTTGGCCTGAGTAAGCTAGCCCGCATTGTCGAAATGTATGCTCGCCGATTGCAGGTGCAAGAGCGCCTGAATCGTCAAATTGCTGAAGCCGTTCAGGAAGTCCTCGATCCCTTAGGTGTAGCGGTGGTAATGGAAGCGAGTCATATGTGCATGGCTATGCGAGGCGTGCAGAAGCCAGGATCGTGGACCGTGACCAGCGCTATGGTCGGCGTATTCGATGAAGATATCAAGACCCGCGAAGAGTTTTTGAGCTTGATTCGGCATCAGCCCGGATTCGCGAACTATTAGACTAGCGACTACGGATAATTGCCGAGACTAACCACTAAGAAAGAGATGGCTTTCCTTTTCGGAAGACCAGCGATAGAGTTGTGATAGCCGTTTGTATTTGAAGTTATTGATATGACTACTGCGCCTGCTGGGGAAACGCTTACAGCCCTTCAAAGCAATTCCGATGAGGAAGACACTATGGGCTCTAGTCCTTTAGAAGTGATTGAAACGGTCATTTCTAGCTTGGAGCAGGAAGGAACGGCGATGGTGAACCATTCTGACGATGGCCATCTGTGGAAGTTTAAATACGGATCGGTAGATGTATTTGTTCAGCTGACAGGTGAGACTGACGATGACACGCTGACGGTCTGGTCGCCAGTGCATAAGCTGCCCGTGCAAAACGAGTCTGATATGATGCGCAAGCTGCTGGAGCTGAACTGTGGTAACACGTTTGAAGCTTGCTTTGGCCTGTTGGATGACAGCGTGGTCGTGTTCTCGGCGCGGACACTGATGGATATCAATCCCAGTGAGATTTCTCGGCTGATGACGATTGTGGCTTCTATCGCAGATGACAATGATGAAGAACTGCTAAAAAACTATCCCGCCGCCTAAGGCTTGTGGCTAATCCCTGGCGAATGATGCCGCTGATGAGCGCGACGGGTGCTGCGCAAATGGCGATCGACAGTTGGCTGCTAGATCAACATGTGAATGGGTTGCAGCCGTCGTGCCTGCGGTTTTATACGTGGCGATCGCCCACCATTTCCCTCGGCTATCATCAGCGTCAGTTTCCAGACCACTGGAACAATTTGCGCTACAAAGGTCAGGCTGTAGAGGTCGTGCGTCGACCTACAGGTGGCAGAGCCGTATTGCATCAGGGCGATCTGACATATGCCCTAGTGACCTCCGGCTACAAAGACTCGCGACGAGAGACGTATCGCCAGCTCTGTCAGTTCTTGATCGAAGGCTGGCGGGAGCTAGGCGTTGATCTCAGCTTTGGCAACGCTGGACGGGGCTATATCAAAAATCCAAACTGTTTTGGCACTGCTACCTCTGCCGATCTAGTGACGAACGATGGCTACAAGCTCATCGGTAGCGCTCAAGTCTACCGAGAGGGCTGCGTGTTGCAGCATGGTTCTATGCGGTTGCAGCCAGATAGTGAACTGTTTAAAACGGTCTTTGGAGAACCGCTGCCTGACCTGTCAAAACAATGGTCCACCGTCCAAGATACGGAACGGATCATTGATGCTTTGGCAAAGGCCGCTATTTCATACTTTGGCACTAACTTCGTGATCGAGCCGCTTTCATCCACAGAAATCGAGTCCGCGCTGCGAGCAAATCAAGATAATCCAGCACTGAGCAACCGTTCCGCAGTCATATCGAAGCTGGGTAGCATTGGCGACTGAATCAGTTCTGTTCCTTGAAATTCGTACGGCGTACACGCTCCATCTTCTAAAACGCCGACGGTGATGATATTACTGAGCGGATCGACTATCCAATACTCTGGAATATCACGAACGCTGTACTCAGACCACTTAGCCTTGTAATCTTCCTTCTTTGTTGAAGGACTGACGACTTCAATCACTAGCAAAGGTGGCGGCTCATCAAATCCGATGACGGCTTCCCGGCTGAGTAGCTGCTTTGCCTGTTCAAGGGGAAGGACGGTGATATCAGGAATTCTAGAAGTATTCAGGCGTCCGCCTCTAGGTGAGCGTACTCCAACTGACCCGGAAAACACCTTGTAATTTGCCTCCCAATCAGCTAGCACCGCAGCAATTTGACCCGCCAAAAACTCGATAATGAATGCATGTAATCCAGTGCCTAAGCTCATAGCAACCAGCTCTCCGTTCACCAGTTCATAACGGGTGTCGGTGCCATCTTCGTACGACAGGTATTCCTCGAAGGTAAGTTTTTGAGTGGCAACTGTCATCGTAAAACTCCATGCAATGCCTCAGAAGGCTATCCCCATTCCAAGCTCTTTCATTTTAGGCTTTCTCAATTGACTGGACAATCGCCCCGAGCTGTAAGCCTGCTGGGTAGACGCCATCCTGCTTAATTTTCTCAATGATGGGTTCAGTAATCGGTAGCTTGAGCTGTCTGGCAACTGAGCGGACAATATCACCGCGATCTAGCGTGCCAGCAACGGCATCAGCTGGCGTTAGAACGGTAAGACGAGGAATCTGCTTGTCTTCGAGGAGCTGGATAGCTTCGGTCAGTGGGGTATTTTCGCCGACATGAGGGATCTCTAGCAAGGGACGGGCAATGCTGTGCAGGTTGCGGGACTCCCACTCGCTGCGTTCGACCTGTCGCAAGTCTTCGATAGTGACCATACCCCGGTAGCGACCGTCAGAGGAGGCAAAGTAAATAGGGGCTGCTTTTTTGTCTTCGAGCAGGTATTCATCGGCGAACTGGCGTAATGACATGTTTGCATCAAGTACGCGGAAGTCACGTACGGCTGCGTCACCCGTTTTGAGTTTGGCGAGCTCTTCTTGCAGCGTGTTCATGCGGTTGTAGGCACCCGCGTTGCGTAGGATGAATAGACCGATGAGAACTGGCCAGAGAGCAGCGAATACACTGCCAGTAGAGAGGAAGGCAACAGCACCTAAAACAATCCCACCCCAGCCCACAACCTGACCAGACTTAGCCGCCCAACGAACGCCCGTAGTCCGGCTGTTCGTAATCTTCCAAACGGCGGCCTTAAAGATCTGACCTCCATCTAAAGGCAGCCCTGGCAACAGGTTGAACAAGGCAAGCACTAGATTAACTTGCGCGACTTCTCTAACGAGTCCAATCGCCACTGGCGGTAGGCTACTAGTAGCACCTAGTAAAGTCAGCAGTACACATAAAGCAATGCTGACTGCTGGTCCCGCTGCCGCCACTTTGAATGCGCCGCCGGGTGTGCTAGATTCGCGCTCGATAGAGGCCACACCGCCGAACAAGAAAAGCTTGATTGAGCTGACCTTGATTCCTTGGGACTGTGCTACTAGGCTATGGCCTAGCTCGTGTAGCAGGACAGAGCCAAAAAGCAGCAGTGCGTATAGGAGGCCAACCGCCCACGCGCCGCTCGTCCCCAGTAGCTCGACTCGACTCGGATCACTACCCTGCGAAAAGGTAATGAAGAGCACGATAAAGAACCAGGAGTTGTCAATAAATAATGGGATGTTGAAGAGAGAGCCTACGCGCCAGCCTGTCTGCATAAGAGGTATTATCCTTCGGTGTTAGTCGCCTAATGTCGGTTGGAAAAGGGCTATAAAGCCTATTTGATGTGTTTCTATTGTACTGAACATGACGGTTTGACTAGGGCTAGCGCGGTTGGGGATAACCGTCTATTTGCTATCATCCACTGTCTAGAGATTGAAGCAAAGGAACGCGATGTTGCAAGTGAAGATTTGTGGGATTACTCAGGTGGAACAGGCGCTCGCGATCGCACGACTCGGCGCAACGGCACTGGGCTATATCTGTGTGGTGCGATCGCCCCGCTACATCACCCCCCAGCGCATCGCCCCGATTGTCTTCGCTGTTGCCAAATCCGCCCCAGATGTCGAGCACTTTGGCGTCTTCGCGAACGCGCCGCTGTCAGAAATTCTTAGCGTCACCAGGATAGCGGGTCTGAGCGTAATTCAGCTTCACGGCGATGAGAGCCCGGCCACCTGTCAGCTACTGCGCGATGCCCTAGACCATGCGGACTTGTCTACAGTGAAGCTTGTCAAAGCTGTTAGAGTTCGCACCAACGAAGATTTAGCAACCGCACTCAGTTACGAACCTTACGTCGATCGCCTGCTGCTAGATGCCTATCATCCTGAGCAGCTAGGCGGCACCGGCAAAACCTTAGACTGGCGATCGCTCAGAGCTTTTTCACCCAGTCGACCCTGGTTTTTAGCTGGTGGGCTCACCCCCGCCAATATTCTCACTGCGATCGCAGAACTCTCCCCAAACGGAATCGACCTCTCTAGCGGAGTAGAGAGGTCGCCAGGTGACAAAGACTTGTCGAAGGTCCGTCAGTTATTCGACCAGCTAGCTAGTTGATCAAGCAGAACTCGATCGGCTAGAACTGATATCGTGCTTCTAGCCAAACGCGCAGCTCTGCTTCCGACACACCGCGAATGCTCCTACCAGAAGCACGGTCTTCAGCACTCCAAACGGCTCGGCCCGCAGCGTCGTGAGTCTGCCATACAGCAGGACCGGCCTCACTGCTGAGCTGAGAGATCAGCGAACGAAACAGATCGTTGAATCTGCTTGATAAGCGCTTTTGAGTTGATTCCTGAGCGTTGTTTGAGCGCAGAGGCCAATAGGCCTGGTTGTTTTGCAGCGAGTAAGTAGATACAGATTTCATGGGTAGCGATTCCTTAATTTCACAACTGAATTAAGTTTAATCAACCGTAAAGTTTGCTACAAAAACTAGCATTCATCTTATTTATGAGTAGGTCGCATATCAGCTCTGCCTTCAGAGACTACCGCGCAAAAAAGGACTGCCCCGCTTCTAGTGGAGACAATCCTTTTCACAATCTATGTATGATGGCCCATAGGCCTATAGCGCCGGGCTTATGCAGCAGGCTTGATCGCGACCCAATACTTACTCATGAAGTGAGTCGTTGTCGTTACATCCTTAAAGCCTGCCGACTCTAGACGAGCAACCAAATCATCCCCGACGTAGTGACGGTAGTAGGGCTCGTGAAACATAGCCGGAAAGTTGTCCATCAGCGGTTCAAACTCGGGTGCGTCTATCTTCTGAATAGAGTCACAGATGACGAAAACACCACCGGGCTTAGTCACCCGGAAAGCTTCGTCGATTACGTTCTGACGCGCCTCAGCCGGTAGCTCGTGGAAAAGGAAAGTACTGGTAGTTGCTGCAAAGAAATTATCTACAAAAGGAAGCGTCTCTGCATTAGCCTGAATCAGCTGCGCAGGAACCCTGCCTTTGACGTTGGCTAGGTTCTCATTGGCCTTGCGCAGATAGGCAGGCGAAAGATCCACACCGTATAAAGAGGCTTCGGGAATTGCCTGGTTGATTAGCGTTAGGCTGTTGCCCGTACCGCAGGCAATATCTAGAACTTTGACAGGCTGAGCCGTAGTGCCAACCGGTATCGCCATTTGAGCGATGTGCTGCTTTAGCGGTGCCAATATGCGACGACGCATAGGCGCAGCAGTACCGTTGAATAGCACTTCAACTTGCAGATCGTACATCTTGGCAGAGGTATCGCTAAAGTAGCCGTCTGTCTGATGGTGAAAATTCTGGACGTAGTAGCTTGGGTAGCCACTGGTGTCGATGCCTTCACTAAAGTCTTGGTGACGTTTGCTGTTGGCTCTGTCCCAGATTCCCGGTAAGTCTAGCCAGAGCTCTGGGTAGTAGCGAAAGAAATCGTCCCAGCGGTTGTCGAAAAGTGCCTGCTTGGGATAGACCCCGTTTTCTGCATCCTGCCAGTCAGCTTCTAGCAAAGCATCAATTTTGCTCTGCATTAGCATGAGTAGCTGTGGATCGGGTGGGTTCGGCTCTTCTCGTTTGGTGTTTGAAAGGACGTTGAGAAGCTGAGTGCTAAGGGTTTTGTGAGCAACGCCGAAGTACTTCTTGCCCTCTTGGAGGGTCTGATAAGCAGTCTTGGTAAGTGTATCTGGCATAGAACTTGCGCTGGCTAAGCTGTTTCTAGATAGAGAGATTATCCCCATTGTAAAAGAATGTTACAGAACGTGTGTGTTTCTATGGGGGTAAATGAGAAATAGGTGAGAAGTGGGGAAAGTATGAGCAGCAAAAAAGCCACCTCATAAGAGATGGCTTTTTTACTTGGGATTTCGGATTTTACAGGCTTAGTTTGATCTACTTGATGAAGAGCATCTCTTCATAGGTCGGCAGTGGCCATAGATCGTCGGCGATCTCACCTTCGAGAGTGTCCGCAGTTTCACGAATGGAATCCATTATGCCGCGAATGGTCTCGGCGCAATAGGACATGTGCTCTTCGGTAGATCCAAAGTCATGTTTGGCGATCGCACCTTCTAGCTCGTTAGCGCCGTCTAGCAGAGACTTTGCCAGACCTGCAACTTTCTCAACGGGTGTCTTGTCGACATCGATGCCAATATCGCTGAGATTGGCTACCGCGCCAGCTGCTTCACTGAGGTGACGCATTACTGCTGGATAGATCAGCGTTTTCGCCATGTCTATCACCAGCTTTGCCTCAACTTCAATTGAGAGAACGTACTGCTCAGCGTAGACTTCAAACCGGCTTTCTAGCTCAGTAGGTGACAGCACGCCAGTGTTCTTGAACAGCTCGGCGATGCTGGAATCTTTGAGGTAGGGAAGCGCATCGGCTGTAGTCGGAATGTTCAACAGCCCACGCTGTTCAACCGCTTCTTTGTGCCATTCATCGGAGTAGCCGTTACCGCCAAAGACAGCCGCGCCGTGCTTATCCATAACGTCTTTGAGAATCGACTGAACTGCGCTGCCAATGTCTTCGGCGCTGGAGTCACTACCAATCTTGGCATCTAGCTGGTCGGCAATCCAGTTGAGAGAATCTGCCATCATTGTGTTCAAGGCGATTAGTGGACCGGATACAGACTGACTAGAGCCGACTGCGCGGAATTCAAAGCGGTTGCCGGTGAAGGCAAAGGGAGAGGTTCGGTTGCGATCGCCCGCATCCTTCGTCAAAGGCGGCAGTACGTCCACCCCTAGATTCATCTCACCCTTGTGACTAGAGCCAGTCAGCTTACCGTCCTTGATCTGATTGAAGATATCCTCTAGCTGGCTACCCAGATAGACAGACATGATCGCTGGTGGCGCTTCGTTTGCACCCAAACGGTGATCGTTGCTAGCCGTGGCAATCACAGCTCGCATCAGCGGACCATAGAGATGAACGCCGCGAATAACCGCACCACAGAACGCCAGGAACTGGAGATTCTCTTCGGGCGTGTCGCCAGGATCTAGCAAGTTGCCCTGAGTAGAATTACCAATCGACCAGTTTACGTGCTTACCAGAGCCGTTGATGCCTGCGAAGGGCTTTTCATGCAGCAGGCACAAGAAGCCATGGTCAGCAGCCGTATCGCGTAGCGTGGTCATTATTTGCTGCTGATGATCGCTAGCTACGTTGGCAGATTCGAAAACAGGTGCGATCTCAAACTGACCGGGTGCTACCTCGTTGTGACTAGTCTTAGCCGGAATTCCAAGCTTATATAGTCGGGTTTCAACGTCGTGCATGTATGCCTGCACACGCGGTGGAATTGCTCCAAAGTAATGGTCGTCAAACTGCTGACCCTTTGCTGGCGCTTTACCAAACAGGGTACGGCCTGCTAGCAGCAAGTCAGGGCGTGCATTGGCGAAGTTGGCATCTATCAAGAAGTACTCTTGTTCTGCGCCACAGCTAGAGTTTACGGCTGCAACATCGGTGTTGCCCAAGAGCTTCAGCACGCGGTTTGCGGCCTTGTCGACCACAGCGATAGAGCGTAGCAAAGGCGTTTTCTTATCTAAGGCTTCGCCTGTCCAAGAGACGAAGACGGTGGGAATGCAAAGCGTTGCCCCCATCTCATTTTCTAAAATATAGGCAGGGCTAGTCACATCCCAACCGGTGTAGCCGCGTGCTTCAAAAGTGTCGCGAATACCGCCGTTAGGGAAAGAGGACCCATCGGGTTCGCCTTGAATTAGCAGCTTGCCAGAGAATTCAGAAATGACGCCGCCATCGCTTTGCGGAGAGATGAATCCGTCATGCTTCTCGGCAGTTCCACCCGTTAGTGGGTAGAAAACGTGAGCGTAGTACATAGCGCCCATTGACATAGCCCAGTCACGCATAGCGCCAGCTACGGCATCGGCCACGGAATGGTCTAGCTTTTTGCCGGTTTTGATAGTCTCTTTGAGCGACTTGAAGACATTTTTGGGTAGGGTTGCCTGCATCTTGCTTAGGCTAAAGACATGCGAGGCCCAGATATCTTCTAACTTTTCGGGGGCTTTAGCCTCAACTGGCTCTCTGTTAGTGATCTCATAAATTGCTTGTGTGCGCGGCTCGTTTCCAGTCATATCGTCTTTCCTAAGTTTTTCAGATTTGCCTATTGAGATGGAGGCGTGAAATTACAAAAAGGCCATCTAGAACGATACCGATCGTATGAATACCTATTGATAGATTTTGTATCCGCCTATACGGAACATCCAACAAGTTTTGTCAAGCCTGCTTTCTACGCACCGCCGAGCCCGAATCCTTTCAAAAACTCTATCCATGTGAAGCTGTCTACATAAAGACTATATGCGGCGAGCTGAGCGTAGCTAAAATAGTCGAATTGTAAACTTTTCCTTCGATAACACTCATCTAACAGAGTGAGCCAGTGAGCGCAATTAGCTCGCGTGGTAGACTGAAAAATGGATAGTCAGAGGGCCAAATCCACTGATATTCCTGCTTTGCGAGCGACAAGCCACCAAAAAGGCTGTGGCTAAAGCACCCGAAGCAGCAGGCTTCTTTTGGAAGCTTTACAAGCACGTAACCACGAGCACGTAACTTTAGAGGCGTTCATCTAGCAGTCGCCAAACGTTGGGAGATTTTCATGCGAGATACGGTCACCAGTTTAATTAGCAACTACGACACCACCGGTCGCTACCTGGATCGCGATGCCATTGATTCTTTGCAGTCGTATTTCAACAGCGGCGCTAACCGGGTCAAGGTTGCGGCCATGATCAGTGCGAATGCGGCTGAAATCTCCAGAGAAGCGGGGAAAAAGCTGTTTGAGGTCGAGCCTGAGCTCATTCGTCCTAGTGGCAACGCCTACACCACTCGTCGCTACGCTGCCTGCTTGCGCGATATGGACTACTACTTGCGCTACAGCAGCTATGCCCTCGTCGCTGGTAATAACGACGTGTTGATGGAGCGAGTGCTGCAAGGCCTACGTGAGACCTATAACTCTCTGGGTGTCCCGATTGCGCCCACGGTGAAGGGCATTCAAATCATGAAGGAAATGGTCAAAGACCGGGCTTCCGATATGGGAATTGAAGATACTTCGTTCATCGATCAGCCGTTTGATTTTATTTCTAGGGAAGTCAGCGAGATTAGCGTTTAGGGTTTGCTGAAACCGACTGCTCCGACTCTAATTTGATGTTTTAAGGAAAGCCGTGCTGTTTCAGTGCGGCTTTCTTTGTGGTTTTTGCGAGTTTCGATCTATGTATTCGCTGGGGATTGATTTTGGCACGTCTGGGGCCAGGGCGATTGTTCTAGACGGTGAGAGCGCTGAAAGGTTGATAGTGAATCAGTCTAGCTACCGGTTTAATGCAGCGGAGGCCGCTTCTCCGACGGTTTGGGAACAGGTGCTGTGGCGATTGATTGAGGCGATCGCACCCCAAACCCGCGCTCAAATCTACCGCATTGCTATCAATGGCACTTCTGCCACCATGCTGCTGTGTGATGACAGCGGGCAGCCCCTGACCAGGGCGCTGATGTATAACGACGCGATCGCCCGTCCCATCCTTCCAGCCCTCGCTGCGATCGCCCCACCTGATAGCCCTGCGCTCAGCGCCACCTCCACCCTAGCTAAAGCCATGTGGCTGCACAGCCAAAACGCTTGCTCATACAAGGGCGCTCACATCGCACATCAGTCCGACTGGATAGCGTCTAAACTTCACGGTCAGCTTCCTATCAGCGACTATCACAATGCCCTGAAGCTAGGCTACGACGTGGAAGAATTGGCTTACCCTGACTGGTTGCTGAACTTACCCATCGCCGACTGGCTACCAGCGGTGCTAGAGCCGGGAAGCGCGATCGCCCCCATTCGCCCAGAACTAGCCGCTCGTTTCAACCTGCCGCCTACCTGCCAAATCTGCGTTGGTACCACCGACAGCATCGCCGCCTTCCTCGCCAGCGGAGCCAGACAGCCTGGAGAAGCCGTTACCTCGCTAGGCTCTACCCTCGTACTCAAGCTGCTGAGCCCGACTGCCATTTCTAACCAGACATTTGGCATCTACAGCCACAGGCTGGGCGATCTATGGCTTGTGGGAGGCGCTTCTAACACAGGCGGCGCAGTGCTAAAGCAATACTTTTCCGCTGAACAAATTGCCGAGCTCAGCGCCAAAATCAACCTGTCTAAGCCCTGCGATTTGGCTTACTATCCGCTGACTCAGCCAGGAGAGCGCTTTCCCATCAACGATCTAGACTATTCGCCTCGGCTGACGCCCAGACCTGATAAGGACGTTGATTTTTTGTATGGGATTTTGGATGCGATCGCCCGCATAGAATCTGAAGGCTACCAAAAGCTAGAAACGCTAGGCGCACCAAAGATTCAGCGGGTTTATACAGCAGGCGGCGGTGCCCAAAACCAGACATGGCAAGCTATTCGGCAAAAGTACCTGGGCGTCAATGTGATCAAAGCGCTGCAAACAGAAGCCGCCTATGGAACCGCAAAACTAGCGCTAACAGGTTTAGAAGACTTTCGCCAGGCTAAGCGGCGCTAAAGTTAAAAGCCTCGCCAAACTTAAATAAGTCCAGCGAGGCTACGCTCATCTGCAATCTAAAGTATAGAAACTCGGGTCTAGCCGCCGAGCTGATTGCCCCGGCGGTACTGCATGTAGGCTGCGACGAATAGGCCCGCCAGTGTAGCGGGAATGAGACCTAGAACGATGCCTGACAGTAAAGGCTCTACCACAATGACTCTCCTAATTTGAGTGAAAATTTCGTTTGGCTAGCTATTCTGCCGGTTATCTTTTGCAAGTTTGCAAGTCCGATTACCGCACTCTGATTACCGCACTTCGATTACCGCTTTGGGTTGCCTAGCCCTTATCTAATCTTAATGTGAATAGGCCAGCTGAATAGAAAAAATATACTCAAGTTTACTAACCGTCTCAGCTACTACTTGGCTGAGGGGTGGGCGATCGCATCTCCAAACCCAGTACTTTCCCCCGATTTCGGCAAGTTTTGTATTGCTCAAAACCCAATATTAGTAAATCGCTGTGATCCCCACTGCCTATAGGTTGTCTTATTCTCTCAAAGAATCTTAATATACAAGTAACGGTTTATTGCGAGATGCTGAGTGGTATGGCGAGCGTGCAGAGGCGTTTGCACGTTCGCGCGTCACTTGGCTAGCGATGTGAAACGGTTCTATCGACAGTTGATGTAGTGAGCTAAGTGACGAAGGTTCTAGTGACAAAAGTTTTTCAGAAACAAACAGTGTCGAATCAACCCGTCAATAGTCAAACCGAAAGTGAAAAGGGTGCGGTGCGCTCACCCGGCGGCGTAACGCGGCGAGTGGTCACCGTAGTGGTGGGTATGCTGTTTATGCTGTGCTTTTCGCTAGGTGGCGTGTACGCTCTAACGCCTAACGACCCTTATGTACAGAGCGTTTTGCACATAGATGGTAATGCTGATAGAGGCCACGATATCTTTCAGCTAAACTGTGCGACCTGCCACGGCTTAGAGGCTTCCGGTGAAGTGGGTCCCGGATTTGCACAATGTCTCTGAACGGCGATCGCGCTCGTCACTGATTACGCAGGTGATCAGCGGTCAAACCCCCCCAATGCCACAGTTTCAGCCAAACGAAAGAGATATGGCCGATCTGCTGTCCTTCTTAGAAACTCTGTAGGAAAGACCTTGGAAAGATTGGTTCCTAGCTTCTAACCTTTCCAACTCCCCGCTTCGCAGCGCAAGATTTTGTTCAGTATGGCTATCTGCGCTGAGTTCTGACTGTCTCTGATTAATTTTTCTGCGCCAATATTAATCAGCTCCATCTGTAGCCTCATTTGATAGGCTTCGTCCACGGTCTCTGGCTCAGGAGCGATAGTCCTGCTGTAGTTGTTTGTGAAGGAAAGCTTGGGATCAAATCCGAGCAGCTGGCTGAGTTCTGTGATGACGTAGCGCTGTTCTGGGCGGGCGATCGCACCTATCTCTTCTATCGGCACCGCCAGCATCTTCTCGCTTTCTGCTTCTGATACCTGTCGCTGTAGCCACGTTTCTACTGTCGAAATGGGCCAGTCGGTCGTCTCCTCGTCTACCTTGGCAAAGGCGTGGGCTTCTGCGTATGAGACTTTGTTGTCTTGGTTGTAGTCGGCGGAGCTAACTGGATTGCCGATGCGATCGCGTCCCGTCAATCCAGCAAAAAAGCTAGAGCTATAGTCCTTGTAGTCCGCCTCATTTACTGCTGGGGTACAGCCAACAGAAGGGCGAGACGCCACTGTCGCAAAAAATCCGCAGCGGGTTTGCAGGGCAACTGGCTGTTCGGGATCGCCATCTTCGTAGATCATGTTGGCAAAAGCACCCGAATAGCACTGTGCCATCATCGTGACAAAGGGCTGGTCCACCGGCAGAGGCGCTAGCCAGCTCGCGAACTCCTGGACAGAAACAAAGATTTCTTCCCACAAGATCAGGGAATTATCGTCTGCATTGTCCTCGTTGTACGCCCCGTGACCTGTGAAGTAAAAGAACGCCGGACAGGGCTTTCTCGCCTCAGCAATGGCTTTAAACCAGCCATAAGTGTTCTCGATCGTCGCGCCGCCATCCAGGTTGGGAATCTCGGCTGCCTTAAACCGTTCATCGCCGTTATCGTCTAGATAGCGAACGGTCTCTTCACCGTCGTTCCCACTTGCAAAAAATAGACTCGCTGCGTCCACAGAGAATCCAAGTTCTCTAAGCGATCGCTGAAAGTACAGAACGTTCTTTTCTAGAGCTATCTCGTTGTAGCTAGGCGCTCCGCCACCCGCCACAGCGGCAAAATAGATACTAGCTTCCTCAATACCTTTTGAGTAGATATTGCGCGTATCGCTATCTTCAACTCCATAGACATCATCGGAAAGCGCCCCGCTTGCCATCTGACCGAAGTCTGAAGACATGAGTTGATCCATCGGCTGACAAGACGAAAGCCCAGCTACTAATACGCCAAAGCCTAGCGCTGAAGCGAGTTTTGGAAGAATGGGTCTCGAGATCGGGCCTTTCATCGTCATCCGCCTAATTTTCGCAATCCAGCTCAGGTCTTATTTACTCTAGCCTGCTTGCAAATAGGTCGCTAATCCCTGTGTAATTTTTGCCATCATCTCTATGTTCAGAGTCTCAATCCGATCCGAGGCCGTGTGATAGTGCGGATTGCGTAAATGAGCGGTATCTGTCACCATCATCGCCGGATAGCCTGCGTCCCAAAACGGCGCATGGTCGCTGTTTCGAGTGTCTGGGATCTGCTTGCCTTGGTTGATCACAGGCAGCCATTCGCATGGAGCACCTGCCTGCCTCAGATGGCGTTTGAGCGTTCTCATTTGGAAGAGGGTCTGGGCATTACCGACGAGCGCGATGAAGTTGCCAGTATCTGGATAAATTCGGCTGAGGATGTCTAGCGGGTATCGCTGTGAATTAGGCTGATTGGAAAAGTAACCCAGCATTTCTAGTGAGAGCATCAGGTACAGGGATTTGCCCTGCGCTCTCCACTGCTGGGCGCAAGCCGTACTGCCGACTAGTCCGTATTCTTCTAGGTCAAAAGCGATGAAGTGTATCGACCGCCTGGGCCTAGTTTCTGCTAGCAATTCGGCTAGAACTAGCATGGCGGCAATACCGCTGGCATTGTCGTCCGCGCCAGCCGATCCAGGAACCGTATCGTAATGAGCACCGACTAATATCGGGTCGAGACCTGGCTGCTTGCCCGTAATGACAGTTTGCCAATTGAAGTGCCGACCACTGCCCTGATTCAGCGCCTGCTTAGAGACTTCGCCCCATAGGCCTAGCTCGGCTCGAATGTAGTGCTGTGCCATCCGATGAGCGCCTGCACCTAGATAGGGATCGCGCGGGCTAGACAAGGCTTCTAAATGGCTGGTTAGCTTTGTGACTATCTGATATTTGTGCTGCTGAGTTTCCATTGAGTCGTCTAGCCTGATTTATGAGACGTTTAGTACAAGTATCTAGACCCAGTGTTCAGACCCATCATTTAATCAAAGGCAAATGAAGACAGATGCTCGGTGGCCCCGTCGATTGTCCAAGGTGCGAATCCATATCCAAGATGGGCGATCGCGCATCTTCGGTTTAGGTGGCTGGTACTCCTACTGGCGCGATCCTTACTATCTAATGCTGACGATTCCGTGGCAGGGATTTGTGCTGATTACGGTGGTAGTGTATGCGATCGCCAATGCCGTTGCCGCCTTTCTCTTTCTCCTGGGTGGTGAAGGCACTATCGCCAATGCCCAGCCCGGCTCATTCAGCGATGCCTTCTTCTTTAGCGTTCAAACGTCTGCTTCTATTGGCTATGGCGTTATGTCTCCAGGCAACGCCTATGCCCACCTTTTGGTCACGCTAGAAGCCATTATTTCACTGATGGGGATTGCCGTTCTAACCGGGCTGGCCTACGCTCGCTTCTCTCGGCCTACTGCGCAAGTAATGTTTAGTAAGGTGGCAGTTATCAGCGATTTTGCGGGTGAGCCAACGCTGATGTTTAGAGCAGCTAACGAGCGCCGTAATCAGATCCTAGAGGCGCAAATGCGGCTGTATCTGGTGATGGATGAGACCTCTGAGGGCCGGATGATGCGACGGTTTTACGAGCTGGGGCTACAGCGCGATCGCAATCCCAGCTTCTTCCTGACTTGGACCGCTCTGCACAACATCGATGTTAATAGCCCTCTCTACGGCCTCGATCGCGCCGCTTTGCTACGAAAAAACATCGCACTGATCGTTTCTGTCAGCGGCATCGATCAAACCGTTGCCCAGGCCATCCATACTCGCCATACCTACTACGCCTCGGACCTGCTATGGAACCACGACTTTAAAGACATCATTCACGCGGTCCCGAATGACGAAGTCCAAGATCCTGATGCTGTCATTCGCTATATCGATTTCTCAGACTTTCACGAAGTGGAGAAGCGCGAAAAGCCTGACTGAACAACCAATCTACAGTCACTCCTTCGGCGGCGGCATGAAGCTTCCCTGTATTCGTCGATCAATTTGGCCTAGCGTCTCCAAATCGACCATTGGTAAATCATGGTCGAACCCGGACCAGCTCTGCTCATTAGGCCGCTCTAAAAAATCAAAAGCACGCCGAAACTCAGCCGGTCCCGCTTTGATAGGCGCACTGAAATGGCAGGGAATCACCTGTTCAAAATCCCACTGCGCGATCTTGTCTGCCCAAGCGAGTACTGCTTGAGGTCCACGATTGAAAATCAGGGTTTGTAAGATCGGGGCAACTATTAGTTTCCCGTCCTGACGCAGCTGCTCAAACGCTCGATACCAGCCAGACTGCCACTCAAAAGGATAGAGGCCAAAATAGTTCTTGATAGATCGATTGGGCGATTTACTGGCTGCTTTTAGCACACTGCCTGTGGTTGGGACATTTAGACAGTCAGGCTGGAAATAAAAAGAAAACAGAGAAATTCTGGCCCAGCCCTTGCGTCGGTTCTGAGGAGTATCTGTCAGCGGCTCGGCGGCACTATCGCGAGCATGAAATAGTAGGGGAAAGGGATCTTGGGCTACGACTGCCGGTGGCTCGGTCGGGATAGACAAAATCGTGTCAACCGCGAGAAGCGATCGCGTTCCTCGATGAAAAACCGCCACTTCTGTGTAGGGTTTAATACTTAGATCAATCGGTCCGACCGTCGCATAGTCAAACTCGTCATAGAAAGGCGTCTGGCTCGGATCAGCAGGCAGAATATGCGTCCGCTTAGCCGGAAAGCCCAGCCAGCTCAGCGGTAGATCCAATGGAAAGCTCCACTGATTCGGTGCCACGTAAACTTGCGATCGCCTAAACTTCTGAGCAAACGGCCCGGCAAAATATTTGTGCTCTACGCCCGTCACCGTCGGCAAAATGATGTACTTCACCTCACCGTGCTCAGCTTCTAGCTCTCGCACCAGCCGTACGCATTCACGAGTCGGGGCCACGGGCGAAAACACCATTAGCCCGCCTGCTGCTAGCTTAATCACCGTCATCCGAATCGGCACGACTACGTAGAAAATCCCCTGAACCTGATCAAAGGTCCACAGCCGATCGCGGATGACTTCACGGCGTAGCGTCCGCCTTTGCCCGTACGGATAAATCGGGACAACCGGCCATAGTGGCCAGCTGCGGTCCCCTTGTTTTGGAGTGCCCATGCGTCAGGAAAGCAGTTCAATATTAGAAAATGAAATTTCCATGGTGGGACCATCTTCTGACACAACGGTACGCTTAGCTAAAACTGTATAGTCGCCAACTTGCGTATAGTCGTCTGTAAACTCGCTGCGGCCCTGCTTTTGTTCGCCAGTTTTAGGGTCGTGATAAACAGAATCGTACGTGCGTGAAAGGTAGCCACTGCCAGTGTCATAAGAGCTTTCAGTATTGATCGTCACTACCACACCATGAATGTGCCGGTGGACCATCACAAACTCGTTATCTTTCACCTTGTAAGCATCGCCTTCAGCCTTGCCACCGACCGCAATCTTCATCGCGCCCTTCTCATCTTCGCCCTCAATTTTGAAGGTGTTCTCACCATGACTCTTTTCAAAAGGGCGACTGACGCGGTGAATAGCGACTTCCCACAGCTGGTTCTTGATAATTTTGTTCGCAGTGTCATCGTCTACGCCAAACACCTCTGCCGATAGGTCTGCGTTCACCTTGGCGCTGCCTCGGTAGGTTTCTTCGCCCAGCTTCAGCACCACGTCGGTGGTATATCCTGGAAAGTTTTTGTCCCACGTGTAGCGATTTTCGTAGGCAGCTTGAACCAGTTCGCGTGCAGAGACCTGAAGTGCAGTCATAAGAGTCCTTTAATGGAGGGCGTCTGAATGTTTAGATTTTAATGCATTCGCTTAGGTTCAGTACTGGTCTTCAGTTCATGCTTTAGAGCTTTTTCAGCCCATCTGTGAGCATGTCTAAGAGCCCATTCGTCACCCCATCTGGGCCCCTTCGATGCTAGCGACATCTACTTTCCACTGGACGAGATTGCCCCAGCTCTGCTGCCTAATCCAGCAAAAACTGCCTAGATAGCGCTCTAGCACGAAGTCTGGTAAGTCAACCGGTTGACCTTTCAATCGGACAAATCTACCTGGCTGCAAATGAGTATTCATAATTGCCCTCACTTAATGAACTGCTAAAAGACTTACTCGGCAAACTTGGTAAAAACAAATTGCTGCGCCATAAATCTCGACTACATAATAGATAAAATAGTTCTTATGTACTGTAAACCAGCTTACGGTTTGCAGACTGCTTATTTGTTGGCTCCATTTTCTTTGTGCAAGGAAAATAGTCACTCTGTCGATTTATATATATTTGATAAAACATGTAACGGATAAGACCCAAATATGGACAGACGCCAGACCCGCGATGAACTCTGTATTTTGAGAAGCGTCCCTTGAAAAAATATTGACTTAAATTGGAGCTTGCTTGTGGCCAGTAAACAGGAATTTCACCAGGGCGATCGCGTGCAGTGGTCTGCGGGGCAAGGCACCGCTACGGGCACTGTCCAAAAGCGCATTACCGAATCCCAAACCGTCGATGGCAATCAGGTATCTGCCTCGAAGGAAGACCCCCGCTACCTGGTTGAAAACGACAATACAGGTACCGTAACGGGCCATCGTCCAGATACATTGTCCAAAGCGGACAGTTCGTCATCCGGAAGTAGATCGTCTACGAAAAGTTCGTCTGGAAATAGTTCAAAGAATAGTTCAGGTCATTTCCAGGAGGGCGATCGCGTCCAATGGAACACTTCTCAGGGTAAAACAACGGGCACTGTTCAGAAAAAGCTGACAGAACCCACTGACATTAAAGGATATACCGCTGAAGCTTCGGAAGCTGAGCCTCAGTATTTAGTCAAAAGCGAAAGTACAGGCGCTGAAGCGGCACACAAGCCGGATGCCCTGGAGAAGGCATAACTGAGATACTGTCAGAAGGAGCAGGGAAAAAATTAGACTTAGGGTCTGTAGTCTGCTAATCGTGAGCAGATGCATCTTCTCCCCAAACCTCACTTAATCGCTGGTCTCGACCGCAGCCAAAGCGATAGACCCTGTAGCGAACAGGATGCGTTTGATAATAGTTTTGGTGATAGTCTTCAGCAGGATAGAACGTAGCAGCGGGTAGAATATCGGTCGCGACTGGGCCGCCTAGCTGATCGGCTACGGTCTGTTTGGCGGCCTCCGCAAGCTGCTGCTGTTCGGCAGATTCGTAGAAGATAGCCGAGCGATATTGGCTGCCTTTATCGCAAAACTGACCTCGATCATCTAGTGGATCGATATTGTGCCAAAACGTATCGAGCAAGATTGCGTAACCTACTTGATCGGGGTCGTAGGTCACCTGCATCGCTTCAACATGTCCTGTGTCGCCGTTAGATACCTGTGTGTAGGTTGGGTCTTCGACCTGACCACCTGTGTAGCCAGAGATCGTCGATACTACGCCTGAGAGCTCGTCAAAAGGTTTCTCCATACACCAAAAACAGCCGCCTGCGAAGGTGGCTGTTGATAGAGAGGTATCCACACTGGTGCTAATATCTGTAGCTGCTGGTAGCCCTTCTGTGGCTAGCGCGGATGTATCAGTTGGCGCACAGGCTACAGTTGTCCCAATCAGAACAACGACGCTCAACCCGACTAGCAGCTTTTGAATGATTTCCTGAACCGCCTCTCGAATTTGTGCGGGCTGCTGGCTTTTCAATTTGATCATAGTGACGCTTTCTTTTTGCCGTTTTTGCTACAGACATTTGCTTCTGGCATAAAGTCTAGCGGCTTCTGTGAGTTTCCTGTAGCTACTGAGTCGATAGCTCGGGCCAGTTAGTATCCGCTAGAGCAATGTTGCCTGGGATGTCTTTGACCCAAGTTGTTTGAACTTTTTCGTTAGCGTTCAGATACAGTTTGCCGTCTACGACTTTCCAGGCATTTGGATCGGTTGGCACCAGCGCCTTTTTCGCCCCTACTGCCCAAGCGCAATAGCCGCCGTATTGGGGTGCATAAGCTTCTGGGTTGCTGGCAAAGAGATCTTTGTTTTCAGTATTGGCAAACTGCCAGGTTACGCCCTGCCAATCATAGGTATAGTCAGCGCTGCCTTCGACAAAGGCGGAGTCGTTGAAATAAGCGACTGGGTCGGCTCCACTAATAGCAATGCCTGATTCGGTGTATACCGCAGGTTCGCTGCTGGCTGATGACTCGGTAGCAGTGGTCGCGGTTGGGCTAGCGGATTGATTAGCTTGAGGGGTTGCCGAGGCGCAGGCGTAGAGGCCGAGCGTAAGGGCAAGGGCGCTCATGATGAGGCTACGAAGTTTTAGGCGACGGATTTTTGGACGGTACGTAGAAGCGGTTTGTTGGTTAGTCATTTCAAAATAGAGCCAAAAAAGGTGCGTTTTCCTGATTATGACGACAGGCTCGATGGCTCGAATGAAAAGGCGATGAGAACTCTCAATGAATTCGATGGAACTCAAAAGACAGGTGTCAATCAGTTGGTCATGTGACAAATCAAAAGTAGTCACATAAATGCAACCTGTTGGGTCGGAAAGTCCGCTCAATAGGTTCATTGCTGGTTCTTTTGTTGCTATAGCTAGCTGCCTGGCTCTGCTATAGCAAGGGCTCCACTCACTGAAAATGTTTGGAGCGATGTGGCAAATGCTATAGAAGCTTCAACCCACCTGCTATAGTTCCTCTTGACTAAGGAACAATGTTTATTGAAATCGTAGCTGGGATGGCATCCTTGGGTACCTATTAGCTAGCGTCAGCTAAAGCTTGATACATGCTTTAGAACCTGCAACTACTCTTCGCTCCACTGCTTAACTGCTGTAGATATGAAATCTATCATTCGCCGCCTGACCACACTGACCGCACTGACGGCTACCGTTTTGGGGGCAAGTGCGATCGCATCTACCAGCGCCCTTGCTCAGGACTATGGAGAGCAGTCAATCTCTGCCGATCAGGCAGTAGCGATTGCTGAGCCAGTGTCGAATGGCCGGTTCTACCGTTTGTTAATCATCGAACAGCTCAGCAATAGCCGAGCCTGCTATGAAGAAAAGCCAGGAAGCCCAACGACTGTAGATCCACTGCTGCTGAACTTCACTTTTACAGGCATTTGCGGACGCAGCTCTGATAGCAATGGCTACTCTGTGCGGATCGGCGATGAAGATCTTAGCCGTCAGTATCGTCTGCAAATCACTCGTCGTGGCGACAGTCTGGTTTTAGTAGCGCTGCCGGGTGCCCTGCCAGGTCGTGGCGGCGATTTACCCGTTTTAGAGATCGGTCGCAGCAACGGGGTTGCTAATGACTTTGTGAAGATCGAGCTAGATCCTGGCTGGCGCTTCACTAGCCGAACGCTCAATGGACAAGATCAAGGTCATATCTATTTATCGAACGCTCAGGATGTAGATACCGTTGTTGCGCAAGCCCGTGCTCAGAGCCCTTCTGCATCACCCGCTGCGCCAGCACCTTCTACTTCAGCGCCTTCTACTTCAGTGCCTTCTACCCCAGCGCCTTCTACCCCAGCGCCTTCTTTGCCATCTCCATCAGGGCCACCGATCTTGAGCGGCGGATCTTTGCCTGCACCTGGTGCGACGCCCGGATCGTCTGCGCCGAGCTCAAGTGGTTCTGATACCTATTACCAGGTGATCGTGCCTAGCTCTTCGACGCTGGTACGCTTGCGAGTGCGGCAGGTAGCCTCTGACGCCTTTACGACGACTGTCAACGGCGATCAGGTCATTCAAGCGGGGCTATTCCAAGAGCGAGCTAGGGCCGATCAGCTAGTAGCTCAGCTCTTGAGCCAAGGGCTAGAAAGTCAAATTGTCGAAGGGCAGCGGGCTTCAGTGCCCTCCAATTCAACGCCAGGCTCGATAGCAGGATCAACGCCGAGGGCAGCGATGTTCTATCAGGTGGTGGTGCCAGAGAGTGGATCGGATACACGCGATCGCGTCAGTGCTGTTGAGCCAGGCGCTTTTCGCACTCAAGTTGATGGTCAGCGGGTGATTCAGGCAGGGCGCTTTTCGGAACGCGATCGCGCCGAGCAACTACAGCAACGCCTATCCGCCGCCCGTCTCCCCGCCCGCATTGTTGAAGTATCTGCGCCAGTCGCCAGCATTCCGCCGACTAGCACCCTCCCTTCTGCCGACATTCCACGGGCAAGGCAAGGTCAGCTTACCGTCGTGCTCGATCCAGGTCATGGTGGCAATGACCCTGGCGCAGTCGGCATCGGCGGCCTACGAGAAAAAGATATTAACATCGCCGTGGCCAGACGCATTCAAGCCTCTTTGCAGGCCAAAGGTATCAACGCGGTCCTCACCCGTTCGGATGATCGAGAAATCGACCTTCAGCCCCGAGTAGATATTGCTGAACGCGCGGATGCCGATATCTTTGTCAGTATTCACGCCAACTCAATTAGTCTCAGCCGCCCTGATGTCAACGGTCTAGAAACCTACTACTATTCTTCGGGTTTTCGCCTAGCGCAGACTATTCACAACAACGTTTCGCAGCGGACGGATTTAATCGATCGCGGTGTCCGCCGGGCCCGCTTCTATGTCCTGGTCAACACCTCCATGCCAGCGGTCCTAGTAGAGACCGGCTTTGTCACGGGGAGTGAAGACGCGGCTCGCTTCAGAGATCCTCAAGCCGTCAACACCATCGCCGACGGGATTACAGCCGGTATCTTGCAATACCTGAACGTTCGCTGATGCTAGGTTTGCTAACAACCGGTCCGCCGACTATCTAGCTAGAAACTTCGATCAGCTATGTAAAACTCGCTAAAGTAAAGGAAGGTTAACTTTCTTAAATTACAGGCCAGTTTTCTATGCGCGTACTTTTGATGACAGGAAAAGGCGGAGTTGGTAAAACCTCCGTCGCGGCGGCAACTGGCCTCCGCTGCGCGGAAGTTGGCCACAAAACCCTAGTTCTGAGCACCGATCCAGCTCACTCTTTGGCCGACAGCTTTGATACCGAACTCAGCCACGATCCCAAGGAGATTCAGCCCAATCTCTGGGGCGCAGAACTAGATGCGCTTAGAGAGCTAGAGGGCAACTGGGGCGCGGTCAAACGCTATATCACTCAGGTATTACAGGCCAGGGGCTTAGAGGGGATTGAAGCCGAAGAGCTGGCTATCCTACCCGGCATGGACGAAATTTTTAGCCTGGTCCGGATGAAGCGCCACTACGACGAGAAAGAATTCGACGTTCTAATCATCGACTCTGCGCCGACAGGCACCGCGCTTCGACTGCTGAGTCTGCCTGAAGTCGCCGGTTGGTATATGCGTAAACTTTACAAACCCTTCCAAGCCGTTTCTACTGCGCTGCGCCCTCTAGTAGAGCCATTTTTTCGTCCTGTTGCTGGCTTCTCTTTGCCGACTAAAGAAGTCATGGACGCGCCGTACGAGTTCTACGAGCAGTTAGAAGCGCTAGAGAAAATTCTGTCCGATCCGACAATCACTTCTGTGCGGCTAGTCACCAATCCAGAAAAAATGGTGATCAAAGAATCTTTGAGAGCCCATGCCTACCTCAGCCTGTACAACGTGGGGACAGATATGGTGGTTGCTAATCGGATCATTCCAGATACTGTCAGCGATCCGTTCTTTCAGCGCTGGAAAGATCAACAAACAGAATACAGAAAACAAATCCACGACAACTTTCACCCGCTGCCTGTGAAAGAGGTGCCGCTTTATTCCGAAGAGATGTGTGGGATGGCAGCACTAAATCGATTAAAAGAAACGCTGTACGGAGAGGAAGATCCGGCGCAGGTTTATTACAAGGAGACTACGCTAAGAGTTGTTCAAGAAGAAAATAACTACAGCCTGGAGGTGTATCTGCCTGGCATTCCGAAAGACCAAGTAGAGCTAAGTAAAACCGCTGATGAGCTAAATATTCGTATTGGTAACCATCGCCGCAACTTGGTGCTACCACAGGCACTAGCTGCGCTTCAGCCATCCGGGGCCAGAATGGAAGACGATTATCTCAAAATTCGCTTCGCCCCAGTTTCAGTTGAATAGCGCTATATCTTCGTGATGCTGTAGCTTGGTGCCGCAATATCAGGACTTAGCGCAGCTGACTACGCTCAATTTGCTGACGCATCATCGCTACGTCTACGGCAGGCCGACGACAAAGCAACCCTTCGCACACCATAGCCACTGCGCCGACTGGCAAATTCTCGTCAATTCTGAGCACTGCTGTAGCTAGCGGCAGATCGGCTATCGATGGTAGCTGCTCTGCGCTGATGCGAATCAAAGTGGGATGCGTGAACCAATCTAGAGCGCCGAGCAGGCTAGGGCAGGCGCGAGGTGCTTTTTGGAGAACGGTGCTAAACGATTTGAGCGCCGTTTCAGCGCGGCTGAAAAAGTCTAACTCTTCGGTCAGTAGGAAGAGCCGGATCAGTGAGGTAATTGCGACGCCGTTGGCAGAGGGAATCGCGCTGTCTTGATAGCTGCGCTCTTGTACGATCAGCTCGTCACTGTTGGCGTTGAAATAGCCGCCTTGCTCGCTGCCTAGCGTTTGATCGAATTGAGTTTGGAGTGCGATCGCAGCGTCCAACCAGTCCGCCGCCCGCCGAGCGTAGTCGGGGAACCTCAAACCAGCCTGCTGAATATCAATCAGCGCTTTGATCAGCAGCGCATAGTCCTCTGATTGAGCGGCGATATCGATCTGACCGTCGTAGTTCAGTCGATATAGAACGCCCTTGCTCTGCTGATATTGCTGAATGTATCCCGCCGCCTCAATCGCCAGCACGAGGTAGTCTTTGCGACCAAACGCCACAGCCGCTTTCGCCAGTCCCGAAATCATCAGCGCATTCCACGCCACAATCATTTTGATATCGGTAACCGGCGGAATCCGTTTGCCCGGCCACACTTTTCCCTTTGCCATCAGGGCATCCACCGCTGGCTCAAAAACAGGCGTTTCATCAGCATACGCTCCGTATCGAACCCGAAAGAGCTTATCCAAGCTAGCTTCTAACGATTCGCTCAGCTTGCTAGTTCCCTTTCGCTGTAAAACATTTTTCCCTTCAAAGTTACCGGCTGCGCTGATGGTGAAGGTCTCTACCATCTCGCTCAGCTCATTGTCATCCAATATCGACGCCAGCTCAGCTTGCGACCACATATAGAAATCGCCCTCTTCGGGTTCAATCGCCTCTTCACTCGTGAAGTTATCGGCATCTTGCGCCGCGTAGAAGAATCCGGCGGGCGATCGCATCTCCCGTTTCAACCAGCTAACCGTCTTATCAACCGCTCTTTCAATAGCAGGCGATCGCTCTCCAGACTGCCAGCACTCCGCCAAAAATTCCACAATCAGCCCGTTGTCATAGAGCATCTTTTCAAAGTGTGGCACTGTCCAGGTTGAATCGACCGTATAGCGATGAAAGCCTCCTGCTACATGATCAAAAATTCCTCCTGTCACTAAGTTCAACGCTCTTTGCTTTGACAAGTGCAGGCCATCTACAGGCGCTTCATCCTCGGCTGTCTCTGACAGTCGCAGGAGCCGATCGCCCCGCAACACTAACTGTACATATGGAATCATCGGAAACCGATTGCCTGCATCAAACGGCATCAGCGCACGAGCACAGGCCCGGATGCCTGATGGTAAAAACGTAGCGTCTAGCTCTCCAGCAGCCAGTTCAGACGACTGCGACAGACCCGCTAGAATTTGAGATTTTACAGCGCCAATCTTTTCAGGGTCGGTATCGTAAAGCTCTCGTAGGGCTTCTAATACTCGTAGGAAACCAGGGCGACCATACCGAGCGTCGACTGGAAAGTAAGTGCCGCCGTAAAAAGGGACGCGATCGCCCGGCGTGAGAAAAATATTGAGCGGCCACCCACCTTGCCCAGCGATCATTTGCAGTGCCTGCATGTAGATGCTATCGATGTCTGGGCGCTCTTCTCTATCTACTTTGATGGGTAAGAAATTAGCGTTGAGGTAGGCTGCGATCGCCTCATCCGAAAAAGCTTCTCCCTCCATCACCGTGCACCAGTGACAGCTAGAGTAGCCGATCGATAAAAAGATCGGCTTGTTTTCTCTTTGCGCCGTTGCTAGCGCCTCCTCACACCAGGGCCACCAGTCCACAGGGTTCTCAGCGTGCTTACGTAGATAGAGACTGCTGCTATCGCTCAGCCGGTTAGTCATAGTGCCTGTAGAAATAGATAACTTGCAAGTAAACAATGATGAAGGCAATTGGCTAAGAAAGCTGATCTTTATCCCGAAATGCTCTATTTTTGTGAGTTAACAGGTTCGCTATTTTACTTCTTCGTTTCAAACCGAGATTCAAATCAAAGCGAACGGCCCTGTGCCTGTCATCCTAACTTTAATCAAAAGCGAGCATTTCCGTGACCCAATCCCCTTTGCAACCCCCCAATGATCCCAATCGTCCTGAGGAATCGGCCCCGACGCCGACTACTACAAACTCGAGTAGTCCGATGGGGTTCGACGAGATGGTGGCTGTGTTCATCGCTTTCCTCTCCCTGGGCGGTGTCTTGGTATGGGGACTTACTCGCGGCAATATGTCTATCTTTAGCGATTCGGACCTGCCTGTTGGCCCCGTAGTGGTTACCCCCGACGCTAGCGCAACCGGTCCTGATGCGGTAGAGCTCGACACCGCTGCCGGGAGGCTCAGAGGCCGTGTCGCTCCTGTGGGTGGTCAGCCTACCGATGATGTAGATTTTAGCGATATGACAGCACGAGAAGAACTAGTTGCTAGAGCGGCTGTCAGAAGAGAGCGGCTGTCGGGAGAGCGATCGCGTCCCCTAATAGGGGGAGTTGCACCGGTAGCGGCTGGTGCAGCGGCTGGCGTTGCGGCGGCTCCTGACAGCGTTTCTGCCGAAGCGGGAATAGACCAACCTGCTTCCGAAGTCATTCCTACGGTAGGAGCCTCGGAGGCGGCTACCGCAGAACCCGCAGAAGCAATCGCCTTTGAAGATGTTCCAGCGGGCTACTGGGCAGAACCCTATATTGATGCCCTCAGCAGCCGAGGATTAATCTCCGGATACGACGACGGCACATTCAGACCCGATCAGCCGGTAACTCGTGCTCAGACCGCCAACATCGTCTCACGGACTTTTGATCTGACTGCTGATAAAGCGATACTTGAATTTTCGGATGTAGAGTCTGATTACTGGGCTAGAGAATCGATCGGAGAAGTCGTCAGAGGCGGCTTCATGACTGGGTTCCCTGACGATACCTTCAAGCCTAACTTGCCAGTTACCCGCACTCAGGCGCTAATCACACTAGTCACCGGACTGGGCATCGAACCCCCTCAAAATATTCAGGCCGCCCTTTCTCGCTATACCGACGCTAATGCCATCCCTCAGTGGGCCAACGAAAAGATAGCCGCAGCCACTGATAGTAGCCTGGTTGTAAACTATCCAGACACTGCTCAGCTCAAGCCTAATGAACCTACTACTCGAGCCGAACTCTCTGCCCTGATCTATCAGGCACTTGTCAGAGAAGGCGTAGTGGAGCCCGTAGACTCACAGTATGTAGTCAAGCCGTAATGACTGGTTAGAGATTTTTAGACGCTGTTTGTCTCGACTCTATCCACCAGACGGTAATCATCCAGCCGATCACAATACACAGGGCAGTTCCTGTAAATTGCCCTACCCATTCTAGAAGAACAGCTAAAGGCACTAGCTGTCCAAGGAAATAAGCAAGGCTAACCATCGCCGATGCCCAAGTAGCTGCACCGATTGCATTGCAAAGCAAAAATTTTGGATAGGGCATACGAGTGATGCCTGCTAGGGGCCCGGCGAAAACTCGCAGAAGGGCGACAAACCGGCCAAACAAAACGGCTTTGCCTGCGCTTTGACTGAAGCGATCGCGCAATCCTTCCAAGGTCGATTCCGGCACCTTGAACCAGCCACCCACCTTCAGCAAAAGTGGCCAGCCACCGTAATAGCCCAGCAAATATCCGCCGCTGTCGCCGATAATAGCGCCTGCTGTCGCCGCGCCCAAAACGTACCACACATCAAGCTCATCGCTCCCTGCCAGGAACCCACCTACTAAAGTAATCGTCTCTCCTGGCAGCGGGATTCCCAGATTCTCTAATAAAATTCCGAAGAATACTGCCCAGTAACCATATTCGCGCGCAATATCTTGTACCAGATCCAATGAGATTAGTTCGGTCATGAAAGGTATTTCATTTTGGGATGAAGGAGTTAGCCGCAAGCACTGTGTCTCTTAAGTAATCTACCGATCGCTGCGCTGGCTATCAGTACTTTTAATGAGAAGGTTCTACAGTCCGCAACCCCCAAAGCTTAACCTTTCTGTTCGACGACCGTGGCTTTGGCGAAACTGGCCATCGAATTTTTACCTAGCATTTCACTTGGAAAGGTAGGTAAGTCTAGATTGCTTGAACCTCGGCGGCTACGCATAGCCAGACGATAGCTGGTACTTTGCAGCTCGGCTTGTAGCTCGCGGTTTTCCTGCTGGATTCTGGCAACCCGGTCTTTGACAGCACTCATCCGCTCAGCAAATTTTTCCTTGTAGATTCTAGGCAGCTCTTGTACGACCTGCTCTAGCATTCGGGTGCGTTCGGTTAGCTCTTGGTTAGTCTGGCGCAGATGCTGAGTTTCTGAGTCACGCTCTTCGATCTGTGTTTGGTAGAAGATTGCCTGTTCTTCTAATTTGTGCATTTGGTCGCGGAGCGATCGCACCTCTTGCTGGTGCTGCTCAGACACTTCTGGCGTCGGCAAAAAATCTTGATTTCCTTTCACCAGTCGAAATAGTTCCTGCGAAAGCTGCTGCACTAGCTGATCTCGCATCTCTAATTCTTCTTTTAGCCGAACTACCTCTGACGGAATACTCAAACCGTTTGGGCTAGATGTCTGGATCACAGGCCAACATATCTCCTGACTGATGAGTTATCGATATTGATTCTTCTTGATATATAACACCCAAAAAAATCAATCAGATAACCTAGCGAAGCAGATATCATTCGATATTTAAACGATAAGCCGCACGGCCAGTCTTTGCTGATCGTGCGGCCTGTTTAAGCTGTGCACCTAGTTTTGTGAGCTCTGAATCTACGACCCTAGAGGCGCAGCAGATTCTGTGGACTCTGGCAATTCGCTCTCGCTTTCACTACCTTCCTCGGGCTCTTCAAAGACAATCGTCAGATACCTGATCACGTCCTCGCTCAGTCGCATTGCTCGCTCCATTGGAGCAATCACGGTGCCGGGCGCTTCGTAGTTCATCTGAATGTAGATGCCCTCGCGATGGCGGTTGATTTCGTAGGCAAGGCGGCGTTTGCCCCGGTGCTGAGTTTCAATGTCCTCAGCGCCACCTTCTTTGAGCAGGTCTTGATAGCGGCTGATGGCTTCGTCTACGGCTTCATCCCCGAGGTCGGGCCGTAAAATGTACATGGTTTCGTAAAGCGTACTCATAACTCTAAAATGGATATCCTTGTGGTCATCATGGCCTTTGCACACACTTTGCACACCGTAGTGCTTGACGCTTTTCTCTGGTGAGAGTCTCTCTTCAAAGAGTTCCTTATAGAGTCAACGTCTCGCTATAGCGCGGACAAAAGCAAGGGTTTACAATCATACCAACAACTGACCCGATCAAAACATATGGCTCATCGCTACGTTCGAGTTCAATCGTCATCAGGTCAGCTGCACTATGGCTTGCTTCAAGCCGATCGCGGGGTCAAGATACTCGACGCGCCTCCCTGGCGAGAGGGACAGATAACTGATCGTGAGCTGGCCCTAGAAGAGTACACGCTGCTGGCTCCCTGTGCGCCCTCCAAGGTGATTGCAGTCGGGCGGAACTATGCCCAGCACGCCGCTGAACTCGGGAATGATGTCCCCAAAGAGCCGCTGCTGTTTATGAAGCCGCCAACGGCTGTGATTGCAGCGGATGCGCCGATTTACTATCCGACTCAATCGGAGCGTGTGGACTATGAGGGCGAGCTGGCAGTGGTGATTGGCGATCGCGCCAAAGACTGTGAACCGGCAGAAGCTCGCAGCAAAATCTGGGGCTACACCATCGCTAACGACGTTACTGCTCGCGATTTGCAAAAGCGAGACGGCCAGTGGACCAGGGCAAAAGGATTTGACTCTTTCTGTCCGCTAGGGCCGTGGATTGTCAAAGAAATTCCGGTGGGCGCTCGTCTACAAACCTTCGTGAACGATGCTGAGCTGCCTAGCCAATCAGCTTCTATTGCTGACATGGTGTTCTCACCAGAGTATCTAGTGGCCTACATCAGCCAGGCGATTACGCTGCTGCCAGGAGATGTCGTATTGACGGGGACACCGGAAGGGGTAGGGCCGGTTGGGGTAGGCGATCGCATTCGTATAGAAATCGAAGGCATCGGCTCTTTAGAAAATACGGTCAGAGCAAAAGACAAAGCGCCAACTTTAAAAGAGATGGCGCTTCAATCGATCGTGTATCTTCCCCAGTAGCTGAGCGCAGTCAAAACCAAATCTTCAGAATTTCTAAGGCAGCTGCATATTGATCGCATCTGAGATTGTAGGAATCTCCGCATATTGCCCGAGCACGCACTGAGCAACCGAATAGCCCACAATGGCAAACCCACCCAAGCACAAAACATTCAGCAGAGTTTCGCCGATAAAGAGACCACCAATCCCCAAAGTCATAATGCAGAAAACCAAAATGGAGATTACAAAACTCACCATAATCGCCTGAAGCACATTGAATCGAATGAACCGGTTAATCTCAGGATTACGCACCACAAACGCGAACAGTAGAATAAAAACGCCCAGGCCCAAAATGCTGTTTTCGATAGCAAGTAGTGGACCTAGCGGTAGCAGTATCAGATTGAGCAAGTTTGATACCGCAGGCGCTTGATCCCTCAGAAAAGGCAGGAAATAATAGCTGCCTGCTTGAAGCACTGATGCCAACGGCATGACATACGCCAGCGCTGAAAAAGCCCTATCCTTTGCGGGCGCAGAACCATTCATAAACAAACTCCTATCAAAGAATAAATCGACAGAGCATTCATTACCTAGCTCCGTACTTTCGCTAATAATAACGTATTGAGATCAGAGCGCCTTTCTAGTCAAAAAGCTGACTCAGTCAAAGAGTCTGCTCAGTCAGAAAGCTGGGCAACCCGAAATCCCATTGTGCACTCGTACTGCGGCAGACGCTCTTCTAGAGGCTTTTCGACCAACTGCCCACAGCGCAACCGCCCCTGATTCCATCTGGGCAACCCGCTTTGGCTAGCCATCGGGCAGCTACAGCAGACAGTCTGAGGCTTAACCATGCGATCTTTTATGAGAATCACTAGCATCTCTCACCGCTCCATCCGAAACTAAGAAAACATAGCGATCGCTACCCCGGACTAGGCCAACGCACACAGAGGATGCACCCGCGCACTAGCTACACAAAATATTCTCTATAGCTTGTGTCATATTTTAGACTACCCGCTGTCAGAATCTGTATGGCTCACTACACATAGCTTTGTGCGATCGCCCTACTTTCTGATGCCTTCTTCAACGGCAGTCTTTTCAACGGTATCTTCTTTAGACTTTTGTCTTGAAGGCAGCAGCTTTGGCTTCGACTTCGACTTCGGCTTCTTATCAGAATTGTCTTCCTTTCTAAGATGGGTTGGACGGGCTTGGTCGTATGCCATCTGTAGTGCCGCTGCGGCAATCGTTCGGATGTCGTACTCTTCACTCAGCTGAGAGACGATTGGCAAAAAGGAGGCTACCCGTTCGCTAGTGACTGCTTCGCGCACAAGAGCCTGTAGCTTTTCTAAATGACGAGCGGCAATCTGGGCTTGGGTAGGCACCTTGCAGTATTCAATTGCCTTTTTGAAGCGCTTCTCAACTCGGGTCAGTTTGTACTTTTCCAACGGCATCACAATGGAGACCGCACGGCCTTCCTTGCCAGCTCTGCCAGTTCTGCCAATGCGGTGAACGTAGCTGTCAAGGTTATCTGGCAGCTCGTAGTTAATTACGTGAGTGAGATCGTCAACATGAATTCCGCGTGCTGCAATGTCTGTCGCGACCACCCAACGAACCTGACGCTGCTTAAATCGCTGCAACAGCCTCTCTCGCTGCGATTGCGTGAGATCGCCATGGTATTCGTCAGCGCTATGACCGGCAGCCTGTAGCTGACGAGTGAGTTCGGCAGCCGTGCGACGAGTGCGAACAAAGATAATGGCCGACTCAGGATCTTCCATTTCCAAAATCGGCATCAGAGCTCTTGGCTTACTCCAGCCAGCAGGGACAGCATACGCAATCTGCTTGATCCGGGCTGTAGAAGAGGTCTTGGCTTCGACACTGACCGTGACAGGAGACTTCAAAAAGCGGGTAGACAGCTTCTGAATTGCGGGTTCCATCGTGGCGGAGAAGAAAGCTGTCTGCCGCTCGTCTGGCGTATGTGACAAGATAGTTTCTACGTCTTGAATGAAGCCCATATTTAACATTTCGTCGGCTTCATCTAGCACCATAATGCTGAGCCGATCTAGAATGAGTCCGCCTCGATCGATCAGGTCAATCACCCGTCCCGGAGTCCCCACAACAATTTGTGAGCCTCGCTCTAACCTCTGCATTTGCCGCTCGATTGACTGGCCGCCATATACAGAGGTGACGTACAGTCGCTCGTTGGTATTGAACCCTTCCATTGCCTGACTGACCTGCATTGCCAGCTCGCGAGTCGGTGTCAGGACCAACGCCTGCACATAGCGATTGCCCGCATTCACCTGCTCCAACATGGGCAGCGAGAAGGCGGCTGTTTTGCCTGTCCCTGTCTGCGCTAGCCCAACCACGTCATGCCCTGAGAGTAGCTGAGGAATTGCTTGAGTTTGAATTGCTGTAGGTTCAGTGAAACCTATCTGGGTGAGATGCTCGACGCAGGTAGAGGACAGTCCTAAATCAGCAAATGAATTCATTACGGTATCGGGGTAGAGGAGACAAATATCCAACAGAGGGTGAATAATTAAAAAGGATTTTATAGCGGCATAAATAGGGTAAGAGGGGCTAAGGATTTGACGCTAAGGACCAGACACAGCAATGTTAGACACAGCAAGCGAGCCGAACAGATCATAGCTATCAGCAGCCTCAATCAAGACGGATGCCATTTGTCCCATAGCCGCTTGGCCCTTGACGCTGTCCTTGATATACACCAGGCCGTCAACATCAGGAGCGAATCTAGCGCTGCGACCAATTAGTTCGCCAGTAGAGGGGTTTTCCTGTTCGATTAGAACCTGTACGGTGGTCCCAATTTGCTTTTGATTCTGGCGGAAAGAGATTTCTTGCTGAGTCAGCATGATCGCTTCTCGCCTCGTGTCCATGACAGACTGTTCGATCTGATTTGGCAGGTCGTGGGCGGCAGTGCCTGCTTCAGAAGAAAAGGTGAAGACGCCAACGTGGTCGAACTCATGTCGCTCGACGAAGGCTTTGAGGTGGTTGAACTGTGCTTCGCTCTCACCTGGGAAGCCGACAATGAAGGTCGTGCGTAGGACGGCTTCGGGGAGTGCCGCTTTGAGATTTTCGATAATTTCGTCGTTGACTTGACCTTGCCATGGGCGATTCATAGCACGCAGCATTTGGGGATGTGAGTGCTGGAGCGGCAGATCCAGGTAAGGCAGAAAGTTGGGCGTGTCTTGGATGGCGGAGATCACGGTGGGAGTCAGGCCCGTTGGGTAGGCGTAGTGCATGCGCACCCAGGGAACATCAACTTCTCCTAAGGCTCTAATCAGCTCGGCCAGCTTTGGTTTGCCGTAGAGGTCAACGCCGTAGTTAGTAGTAATTTGCGAGATTAAGATCAGCTCTTTGACCCCTTGGTCGGAGAGCTGGTGGGCTTCGGCGACGATGGATTCGATCGGGCGCGATCGCTGCTTACCCCGCAGATGAGGAATGATGCAAAAAGCGCATTTGTAATCACAGCCTTCTGCAATTCGCACATAGGCCACACCTTCGGAGGTCGTTCGATAGCGAGGCACCGTCTCATCAGCGATATAGGTAGGTTCTGCCGAGACGACTTTGACGCGCTCGCCTGCTTCAGCCCGTTCGATGACATCGACAATTTTGTGATAGTCGCCAGTGCCCACTAGGGCAACAGCTTCTGGAATTTCGTCTAACAGCTCATCTTGAAAATGCTGAGCTAGACAGCCAGTGATAACTATCTTTTTGTCAGCCTCGGCCAGTTCTACCAGCGTGCGGACTGACTCTTCGCGGGCGGCTTGAATAAAGCTGCAGGTATTAACGATGACGTAATCGGCGTTTTCTTCGTTTGCGCCAATGCCGTAACCTGCTTTGGCTAAGAGCCCTAGCATGTGCTCGCTATCGACTCTGTTTTTCTCGCATCCTAGATGCGAAATGGCGATGGTGGGCTTATGTCCCATGGAGGCTTCTCTAATCAACGAGATGATCAAATCCCCAAATCCATACGCAGAGATTAAATCGCTTTCTAGCGAATCATAACATAACTTCACAATCGATGAGGGAACCCTGCTGGCTGTCAGTCTTTGGCTGTTCTTAATGACTTAACAAGTTGTTCCAACTGAATCTAAACTCGGTCTATCTGACCTCGGATGAGCAGATATTTAACACATCTGAAATTAGGCATTCAAAGGCAGATGCTCAACAACTGTCTAAACGAGTTTAGGTCTCAAACTCTTAGCTCAAACTTTTATCATTGACTGTTAAGGTATAGCTAGTGTTCGAGCGAATCGCGGATGTATCTTTTGATGTGCTGACGCGTCACTTTTGGATGAGACCATCGAACGTGCCGAGTCCGAGATGAAGGAACCGTGGACTTAACCCAAATTTTTAAGACGGCTAATCCTGCGATTGGCGTTGTACACTTGCTGCCCTTGCCCACGTCTCCTCGCTGGCAGGGAGATTTGCACAGCGTGATTGCTCGCGCTGAGCAGGAGGCGACGGCGCTGGCCTCGGGAGGCGTGCATGGTCTGATTGTAGAGAATTTTTTCGATGCGCCGTTTGCCAAGTCGCAGGTAGATCCAGTGGTGGTGAGTGCGATGACGCTGGTGGTCCAGCGGCTATCTCAGCTGGTCCCTTTGCCGATTGGGTTAAATGTACTGCGCAATGATGCGTGCAGTGCGCTGGCGATCGCAGCTTGCACGGAGGCCAAGTTCATCCGGGTCAACGTACTTTCGGGCGTGATGGCCACCGATCAGGGCCTGATAGAAGGCGACGCGCACCGGCTAATGCGCTACCGCCGGGAGCTGGGCGCAGATGTCAAAATTTTGGCAGATGTCTTGGTTAAGCATGCGCAGCCTCTGGGTCGACCTAGCGTGACTACCGCCGTGCTAGACACGATTCATCGCGGTCTGGCTGATGGGGTGATTGTCTCGGGGACGGCGACCGGTCATGCTCCGACCCTAGAAGACTTGATGCGGGCGCAAGACGCAGCGGGCGCAGCGCCTGTCTTTATCGGCAGCGGTGCAACCATAGACAATATCGCGCATCTGATTCCTGCTGCCGATGGTGTCATCGTCTCTAGTTCTCTAAAACGAAAGGGCCAAATCGAGCAGCCGGTTGACCCGATTCGGACCAGACAGTTTGTGACGGCGATGGCGCGAGGCTTAATTGCTCGTCCGCTAGAGCAACCTACCGGAAATCACTCTATGGTGCTGAATTAGGTTGTTGGACTGCTTAGTTGATTGAGTGAATTGACTGAGTGATCAGCTCAGCTCTTTCCGAAATTTAACGCCTGTCGCTTCCGAAAAATTCAAGTATTATTGATAACCAAAAGCCACTCATCAAAAGCTTTGTGATTTGTCGAACTTCATCATTCTTTAGGTCTGCTTCATTATGAGACGTCGTCGCCAGGAAACGCTATGGATTCACAAGTGGTCTCGCCCGCTGATTGGTGCGATCGCCACCGTTGGCACTATTGGCACTGGCTACTTGAGCGCCACCAAACTATCGAATGGCTCTGTCGCCTGCGGGACAGGCTGTGGCAAAGTGCTCTCTAGCGCCTGGGCAACTGTCTTGGGCCAGCCGCTGACTCTGTTTGGCGCTCTGGCATACTTCTCGATGTTGGTACTGGCTGTTTCGCCGCTGCTAGTCAATCCCGAGAAAGACAAAGAGCTGCGCACAAAGCTGGAAGGTCTGACTTGGCCCCTGCTGTTTGTCGGCGCGACAGGGATGATGATTTTTAGCGGATTCTTGATGTACGTGCTGGCTACCGATATCAAGGCGGTCTGCCCTTACTGTATCGGCTCGGCTGCACTCTCGGTCAGCATGTTCTTGCTAACGTTATTCGGTCGCCGTTGGGGCGATCGCGGCCAGCTTTTGTTTGGCGGTGCAATCATCGCCATGGTTGCCTTGGTTGGGACGCTAGGAATTTATGCGGTGCCCGGTGGTCCGCTCAGCCCTGGCACACAGGCTGCGGTCGTCTCTGAGCCAGGCGCTGGTCCGCCAGTGACAACCCCGTCTGGCGAAGCTGAAACTTTACTAGCCAACCATCTAACCGACATCGGGGCGAAAATGTACGGCGCTTACTGGTGCCCCCATTGCCACGACCAAAAGCAGCTCTTCGGCAAGACCGCTTATACAGAGATTCCCTATGTTGAATGCGCCCCGGATGGCAAAAAATCTCAAACTGCCCTGTGTCAGTCTGTTCCAGAAGTTACTGGCTATCCGACTTGGGAGGTGAACGGCCAATTTCTCTCTGGAGCTCAAAGCCTGCAAACGCTAGCTGAAGCCTCTAGATACGAAGGGCCGACTGATTTTGTTAATTCCAAGGGATAGCGTCAGTGCCGGACGCTATCGGCTCCGGAGGGGCTTTGAGCCGAAGGGCCGCTTGCAAACCTATTCTCTATCGCTTTTCCCATCTATTTTGTCCATCTATGTTGCAGGTCTAGCTTTGCCGCTAGTTCGCCGCGAATTTGCTGCATGATCGAATCCTCGTCCAACTCGCTGAGCATCTTGGTAACGACTGCCTTGGGTCCGCCTTTCCCCCAGGTTGCGCCGTTGGCCAGGTAGGTCTTGGTGACCTGGGCGATCGCATAGGTAGACACGCCCGAAACCGTCGCCTGTGCCAAGGCAACCGACACGTATGGACTCGCCGTCAGCCCGCCAGTCGGGATCGCTGCCGCTGCCAAAACGCTTTTCAGCCCACTGAGTCCGAAGGTGATGGCTAGCTCACTAACGGTCAGTCCACCCAGTGAAAGGGCAATTTTTTGGAGTAGTTGAGCTGCTCCTTTCTGCGTCATCTCGATACCATATAGCTTGGCTAGAGTCACAATTAGCGCGACATCAATCGCTGCGCCGCTGAGCAAGTCAATGACGGTTATTGGATTTAGAGCGACTGCAACCGCTTTAGTCAGAACGGTTCTCCAGATGGTGTCATCGGCGGCGCGATCGCGCAAAGCCAGTTTCTGCGCGACCACCTGCTGATTGATATCGTCGGCATACAGCAGCGTATTGAGGGCCACGAGCGCCTTGCCCTCCCGCTGCAAAATCTCCAGGATTCTGAGCTTCAGCGCGCTGACATCAGCCTGTCCACGGTCCATATATGTTTTCAGCTGACCGTCTGGCGCTCTGAGTGCTTTTCTCGTCAGTGGAGCGGCGGCAGCAACGACAATATTTTCGGCGGGTAGACGGTTATCTAGATGAACGGTTTGAATTTTTTCTAGAATTTGACTGCGATCGATTTTCGTATACTGATCGGTTTTGTTGAAGACCAGTAAGACCGGTTTACCCGCTTGGTACAGCTCGATCAGGGCATTGTGTTCTAGCTGAGTCAGATCGCCTGCGATAACGAACAGAATCAGATCGGCTTGACGGGCAATCTTTTGGGCGATCGCCTGGCGCTCGTCCCCTTCCACCTCATCAATTCCTGGCGTATCGATCAGCTCTACTCGTGCCGCTGTTTGGCCGACACCCGTTTGACCGGAAACAGTGGCCGAATAGATCTGCTGATCCTTTTCAACTTGCCAGGTAATCCCTTCCGCCTGCTGCGTCACCCCGTGTAAAGGTCCGGTTTGAAAAATTGTTTGCCCTACCAGTGCATTCAGCAGGGAAGACTTGCCGCGTCCGACCATGCCAAACGCCGCAATGTGCAGCACTTGGTTTTCCAGCTTTTGCAGTACGCCGTGCAGATGGCCGATTTCCTCTTCTAAGCCTGCTTTTTCACGAGGTGAGAGATCTAGAGAGCCAATGAGTTTTTTGACAGATGCGATCGCCTGCTGGTAGCGCAAATCATCGGTTAGCTGATCAAAAGTATCCATAGCCAAAAACAGATCCTCTAGTAGCTCAAAGTATAGAAGTACAGGCCTAAACTCAGCAGGCGGTAAACCCGTCCAAGCTTCAGGAAACCTCGGCTGCTTGATTCTTTTGAGAGACTCTCTGGCGATTCAAATTGCTCTGACCAAATTGCTCTGACTAGATCGATCTGATTAAACAGTGAGAGAATAAAAGTAGTTCTCTACACATAAGAGTCCTCATGGAGTTCGAAAGTACTGCTCAAAGGGCCTGCTACAACAGAATCGTGCCCTGGATGCAGGATTTATTTGGCGAGGCTGCTGTCCTGTTTGAAGACGAGCCCCTGTTTATCATCACCATCGGTTCAGCAGTAGCCTCTACCCGATTAGTTCCCTGGGGTGAAAATGATGCCCTGATCACCACTCGCTCGTTCGTCGTCACCGATATCAACGTCACGCCAGAGCTGAGCTATTACCTGCTGCGAGCCAACAACGGCATTCACTTTGGCCGCTTTGCCCTAGATGGCGAAAACGATATCGTCTTCGAGCACAGCTTAGTCGGCTCCACCTGCGACCAAATCGAGCTGAAGCATTCAGTTACCACAGTCATCCGCTTAGCCGACGACTACGATGACGAGATTGTTGCCCGTTGGGGCGGACAAAGAGCCTTAGAACGCTGGTCTTCGTAGGACGGCCTGTGAAGCGGTCCTTGCGATCGCTAACGGCTATATGCCCACACTTCAAACTTCGCTTCAGATGATAGCTCTGATTGGAGCGAGCCGTAGTGTGTATGGCAAAATTCCTCTAGTTCGCTCATGACGAGATTAAAGGTGTCATCCGACATTCGCCAGCACAGACCATAGGGCTTTAATTTGAAGCATTTAATCAATTCATCTACCGTGTCAGTGACCATCCACTCCCTTGCGACTAGATAGGTCGATTGATAGCCCTTTTCTCTACAGTAGGCTTCTACGTCGATCTTCTTCACGCTAGTATCTTTTTGGTTTGAGGGCTTTGGCTGCTCGTATTTTGATGCGATCGCCTTGAACTGCTCTTCAAACTTTTTACGGGCAGGGGGCGTAATCCACTGGGCGTTTAAATAAAAACCATTCGGTTTAAGAACGCGATCAATCTCATCTAAAAATACTTTCCAGTCCGCGACGGTATGAACCATATGAACAGTTAGCACCACGTCAAAGCTCTGATCGGCTAAAGGTAATTGAGATGAATCCGCATGGATCAGCGTCAGATTTGCAGGACTTCCGGTCAGCTTTTGCCGAAACTGATCGAGCATTTGGCTAGAAATATCGATACCCGTAACAGAATAACCGCGCTGTACCAGCGGGAGAACATTTAGCCCAGTTCCAATCCCCGGCTCTAGAAAAGAGGTTGTTGGAGTGGCCTGTACGAGATTGAGAATGACGGTGGCGACATCTTCTGCCACGGCTGTCGTCATCCAGCGAGTCTGATCGTAGATAGACGCGATTTTGTCGTAGTAATTGAACTTGGCCATAAATTTGCAGCTACAGGGTTGCCTCTTATTCGGGTAGTTCGCGGCCCGATAAAGCCCATCTGCCGTGACACTTCCAGCTACTCGCTTGAGATGATACGGACTTTTTGGCAGAAAGCCGTTCATAAAACTTCAGTTCCCAAGATACCTCTGAAGCTATATCGATGAGGTCATTTGCAAGCTGCTTTAATCCAAATGCAAGACCAGCCTCAAACTCGTAGGCCAAGCTGAGGTGCAGCCAGTCCTTTAGTCGCAAAGCTTCGTGGCAAGTAGGTGAGCTAGACTTCTGAGCAAAGTCGGCGATCAGCTGCTTTAGCCAGTCTGCCTCTATTTCTAGTCCGTGCCAATTGGATTGGAATCTGAGCTGTTTAATCTGAACGGGTGGGGTGGGAATGCGATCGCGACACTCATCCAAACTGCTACTCAGCGTCTGCGTATAGTTAGGAATCGCACTCTGTTCATCCTCAAAAAATCCCGTCAGCGTACAGTGAGGCATATAGGCGTGCGCAGCATTCGGCCCATAAAGTTTCTCAGCTCGTGAGAGGTAAACTTCAATTTGCTTGGCTAACCCTCCAACCGGACACGCATAGATAATGAGTTTAGTCATAGCCGCCTAGTGTACCTAACTCAAAAGCTCCATGCTTCTTCTAGAAAGCATGGAGCTATAGTTCTAAGCTGTTACAAGACACACGCCCTAACTACCGACCGACGCCGATGTACTGGAAGCCTGCTGCTTCTAGCGCTTTTTGATCGAGGAAGTTGCGACCGTCAATCATCACAGGTGCGTTCATCAAACTGGCCATTTTGCCATAGTCCAAATCCTTGAACTTGGCCCAGTCAGTGACTAGTACCAGCGCATCGCAACCATCAGCTAGTCGCTCAGGGTCAGTTTCCACAATTACACCAGAGAGACCCTGACTGACGCCACTTTGAGAAACGATTGGGTCGTATGCTTTTACCTTAGCGCCCAGACGGTTCAGGTTCTCGATCATGATCAACGACGGCGCATCGCGCATATCGTCTGTGTCTGGCTTGAAGGTCAGACCCAATAGGCCAACCGTCTTGCCTTTCAAGATTTTCAGCACTTGCTGAAGCTTCTCTACAGTGAGCAGACGCTGGCGAGTGTTCACGTTGATGGTGGCTTTTAGCAGCTCGGCCTCATAGCCGTAGTCATCAGCGGTGTGTACTAGCGCTGATACATCTTTAGGGAAGCAAGAGCCGCCCCAGCCGATGCCTGCCTGTAAGAATTTGCTGCCGATGCGAGAGTCTAGGCCAATGCCGCTGGCAACCTGAGTAACGTCTGCACCGACGCGATCGCAAATGTTAGCCACTTCATTAATAAAGCTGATCTTAGTCGCCAGGAAGGCATTAGAGGCATACTTCACCATCTCCGCAGAGCTAAGGTCAGTCACCACGACAGGGACTGGTGATTCAGAACTGTCCTCAGAGAACTGCCGCTCTACCAAAGGCGTATACAGCTCCTTCATCATGCCAATCGCCTTTTCGCTATTACTACCTAGCACAATCCGATCAGGATTAAAGGTGTCATAAACCGCCGAACCTTCGCGCAAAAATTCAGGGTTGCTGACGACATCAAAAGCCGCTTCACCACCCTCGCCTTTCTGTCGCTCGTTTAATCCATCAAGCACGATCATCCGGACCCAATCGCCCGAGCCAATCGGCACAGTTGATTTGTTAACAATCACCTTGTAGCCACCGTTGAGGTTTTCGCCAATGCCCCTAGCCACTGCTTCTACGTAGCGCGTATCGCTCTCTCCCGTGGGTAGAGCAGGCGTACCTACTGCGATAAACAAAATCTCGCCGTGGGTTACCCCGGCATTTAGATCAGAGGTGAACTCTAAATTGCCAGACTCCATCGATGACTTCATCAAGTCGGACAGACCCGGCTCATAAATTGGCGATTGCCCAGACTTCATCAGCTGGACTTTTTGCTCGTTGTTGTCAACACACATTACGTGGTGACCGATATGGGATAGACATACCCCAGTCACCAACCCTACATAGCCTGTTCCAATGACACAAACACGCATAATGATACAACTCTTTTGATTACTGGTTATCTGAATTACTGGTTGTCTACTGACCAAACCAACCCACTAACGATTTCACATTAGTAACACGGGCTATCTCTGAAGAGACTTTTTTTAAGGGAACTGACTGAATCTGAAAATAGTGCTAATAGGGCTGGATCAGAACTCAGCCCTATTAATAGACTTTCTATATCTAACTGCTCCCTCTTTTAACAGGCTCTCTATATTGCTGTCTTGATACTCTCGCTCAAAGTGCCAGCGGCATCCATCCGACTTCTAAAGTCGGCAATGGTTTTTTCTAAACCAGCTTCTAGTGCAACGGTTGGTTCCCATCCCAGAAGCTGCTTGGCTTTAGTAATATCTGGCTTTCTCCGCTTTGGATCGTCCTGCGGCAAGGGTCGATACTGGACCTCTACGTCTGGATTCACCATTCTTTGAATGGTCTGAGCAAGCTGAAGGATAGTGTATTCCCCAGGATTACCGATATTGATTGGACCTGTATGATCGCTGTTCATCAGGCGAATAAATCCTTCTACTAGATCGGAGACATAGCAGAAACTGCGGGTTTGCGAGCCGTCACCATAGACCGTTAAGGGCTGTCCGCTCAATGCCTGAACGATGAAGTTGCTGACCACGCGACCGTCATTTTCTAGCATCCGAGGGCCGTAGGTATTGAAGATGCGTACGACTCGAATCTCGACATCGTTCTGACGGTGATAGTCAAAGGACAGTGTCTCGGCCATGCGCTTGCCTTCGTCGTAGCAGCTGCGAATGCCGATGGGGTTGACGCTACCACGATATTCTTCGGGCTGTGGATGTACTTCGGGATCGCCATACACTTCAGAAGTAGAGGCGAGAAAGAAGCGAGCCTTGACGCGCTTGGCTAGGCCCAGCATGTTGAGCGTACCAAGTACGTTGGTTTTAACGGTTTTGACTGGGTTGTATTGATAGTGAACGGGTGAAGCGGGACAGGCCAGGTGATAAATCTGGTCTACTTCTAAGCGGATAGGTTCGGTGATGTCGTGACGAACCAGTTCAAAGTAGGGGTTGTCCATCCAGCGCAGGACGTTGCGTTTGTGACCGGTGTAGAAATTGTCAAGACAGATAACCTCGTGGTCTGCTGCCATCAGTCGGTCGATCAGATGGGAGCCGATAAAGCCAGCACCCCCCGTGACTAAAATTCTCATAGGTTTCGATGTCTAAAGGACGCTAGCTGTAGCTCTATATACGCTGATAAGTTGTATACATACCAAAATGAGAGCGAGGAGCTTGTATAAAAGGCTCCAGAAGCCTGGTATGAGTTGGCCAAGCTGCCTAGAAATGTATCAAAAATTTGCTAAAGGCACTTAACAATAGTTTTAGGTTTCACCAAAACTTCAATTGATTTTATCAATCCCCAAAAAGCCCTTCCGCCGATCAAAAACCCGTAAAAAGGCGTTGCCTGCTGCGATTGAGCAGGCGATCGGAAAGCCAGTATTACCACTGAGAGGATGTTTTTATATGAAGCTAGCCAGTATTGATCCTGATTTAAGTCAGCTTCAATACGGCCATGAACGCTTCTTGAGGAACATCGACTGTGCCGATAGATTTTAGGCGCTTTTTGCCTTTGGCCTGTTTCTTAAGCAGCTTTTTCTTTCTGGAGATGTCGCCGCCGTAGCATTTTGCAAGAACGTCTTTACGCAGCGCTGGAATGCTCTCGCTGGCGATAATTCGGCTGCCGATGGAGGCCTGAACTGGGATCTTGAACTGATGGCGTGGGATCAGCTCTTTGAGCTTTTCGGTGAGGGCCCGGCCTACGTGGTAGGCTTTGTCGCGGTGGACAATGGCAGCTAGCGGATCGACGCTATCACCGTTGATTTTGACCTCTAGCTTGACGAGGTTGTTTTCTCGGTAGCCGATGAGCTGGTACTCCATGCTGGCGTAGCCGCGCGATCGCGATTTCATCTGATCAAAAAAGTCCGTCACCACCTCGGCTAGGGGCAGTTCATAGATCAGCGTCGTCCGTCCCGGTGTCAGATATTTCATATCTTGAAACTCTCCCCGGCGCGTTTGGCACAGCTCCATCAGCGTGCCGACAAATTCCTCGGGCGTGATGATGTCCACCCGTACATACGGCTCTTCAATTTTCTCTCGATACTGCGGGTCGGGGAGCAGGCTAGGGTTGTCGATTTCGATCACCTCTCCCTGGATCGTGTAGACCTTATAGATTACTGAAGGCGCAGTGGTGATCAAATCGAGGTCGTACTCGCGCTCCAGTCTTTCTTGCACGATTTCCATATGCAGCAGGCCCAAGAATCCACATCGGAACCCAAATCCCATCGCGCTGGACGTTTCTGGCTCGTACTGCAGGGCGGCGTCGTTGAGTCGAAGTTTGTCTAGCGCCTCACGCAGATCCTCGTACTGATCAGAATCGGTAGGAAATAGGCCACAAAAGACCATTGGTTTGACTTCGACATAGCCAGCTAGCGGCTCGGCGGCAGGGGCTTTGACCAGCGTGATGGTATCGCCGACGCGAGCATCTTCTACTGACTTAATCGAGGCGGCGATGTAGCCGACTTCGCCTGCGTGCAGTTCGTCTACTTGGACCTGATTGGGGGAAAGTACGCCGAGTTCGTCAATGTCGTATTCTTTGCCAGAGGCCATTAGGCGGATGCGATCGCGGTTTCCAATCACGCCATCCGTCACCCGAAAATACACAATCACCCCGCGATAGCTGTCGTAATAGCTATCAAAGATCAGTGCTCGCACGGGTTTATCCGTGTTGTCTGCTGGCGGCGGTACCAGGTACGTAATCGATTCGAGGATCTCCGCAATGCCGATGCCTTCCTTGGCTGAGGCCATCACCGCATTGCTACAGTCGAGTCCGATAATTTCCTCAATTTCTTGTTTTACTCTTTCTGGGTCCGCCCCTGGCAAATCCACCTTATTTAGAACTGGAATCACTTCTAAGTCATTTTCCATCGCCAAATAGACATTGGCCAACGTCTGCGCTTCCACCCCCTGCGAGGCATCAACGACCAGCAGCGCACCTTCACAGGCCGCTAGAGATCTAGAAACTTCGTAGGTAAAATCTACGTGCCCAGGCGTATCGATCAAGTTGAGCACATACTGCTGGCCGTCTTTAGCGGTATAGTTCATCCGCGCCGCCTGTAGCTTGATGGTGATACCGCGCTCTCGCTCGATATCCATAGAATCGAGAAACTGCGCCTTCATATCGCGTGCGCTGACCGTACCTGTCTCCTGCAGCAGCCTGTCGGCTAGCGTAGACTTACCGTGGTCAATATGGGCGATGATAGAAAAATTGCGCAGTCGTGAGACAGGTACGTCGGTCATGAATGGGCCAATAAAGAAAGTTAGACAAGAACGGAAAGATTATACAAAAAAGGAAAAGTTAGCAGCGGTACAGATATAGAAACTGAAAAAGTTATAGAAACCGAGAAAGGAGTTGAACAAGCCTAAACTTAATACTAAGTCTTACTGCCAGTGTCTGGATACAAGGATGGCTCACTAGAAAAGCAATCTGAAGGATTTTATCGGGGGGCTTGAGTTGAGGGTTTAAGTTGATGAGTGGGCTCTCTAAACGTATGTTTCCTCAAACAATTACCGAGCTGCCGCAACTAGAGCGGTAATAAGCGCTAATCTTTTGTTAGCAGGCCGTTTTAGCCGAAGAGTTACAAGTCAAAATGCTAATTTAACGTCTACGGCTAAGCGAATTCTCAACAAACCCAACCATTGCTTTGATTTCCGTTTTTTGAAGAACACTCTGAAAATTAAGCGTTTACCTTGCCTATAATGTCTCGGCCTGCCCGTCCTCATCTTAATTCGACTGATCTGGCCGTGGTATCTAAGGCCGAACTAGGAGCTCGAACAGCAGCAGCGGCTGAGCAGTCGAATACGCTGGTCGTCGTGCATACGGTAGAAGGCAAAATTCTGTCTATGCATTGGCCTCAGGCGGTTGACTATGCAGATGGTGAAGGCTATGTCGAGCAGTCGGTTGAAGTGCTGTTTGGGCCAGTGGCGGTGGTGCCCTACATGGAACATGTCCGACAGGTCGCTGAGCAGCAATCGCCGAAAGAATTTCAGTGTGTTGTGCGCTGTGGTCAGCAGCCGGTCGGATTTGACTTTTTGCTGAGTCCTTTGCCTGTTAATCCAGCTGCTTGCAGCGATGAATCGGGTACGGATGTCTCAAGGATGGATGGCTCGGAATCGGCAGGCTTAGAAGTTGCAGGCGTAGTTGGTATTGGTCGCCGCATTGAGCCTCAGCCGGTTCAAATCACAGCGACGAGATCAATTTCTGGTAATGGCGATCGCAGTTATTATGCGCTGCTAGCGAGTGTCGCTTCTAACATTCGTAAGACGCTAGATCTTAAAACGATCTGGCAGCAGACGGTCAATGGCCTGGGCAATTTACTAGCGCTCGATCGCTGTCTAGTCTGTGATTATTCGCAGGCAATGCAGACAGTGACCGTGGTGGCCGAATACTATCAGCCCAACTTGCACCCCTGTTTAGGTAAAACGTTTGATCTAGCGGTTAAGTCAGACTTCTTAGATACGCTGCAGAGTCTAGAACCAGTGATCTCTGATTTTGAACAGAGCGAGGGAGATCTGCCCTACACGGTATTGACGATCGCAACCTGCTATCGCGAACAGCCCAACAGTATTCTGGTTTTGCAGCAGCCGCCGCAGCAGCCCTGGCAGTCTTTTGAGATTGATCTAGTTCGAGAGCTGACGGATCAAGTCGGCACTGCGATCGCTCATGCCAAACTCTTCAGCGAAAGCGAAGCGATTACCCGCGAGCTGCGGACCAAATCTAGAGCCCTTCGCCAAACCAATGAAGAGCTTACCCGCAAGCACCAAGAGCTAGAAGAAGCCAAGCGCCAAGCTGAAGAAGCCTCCCGCCTGAAAAGCGATTTTTTGGCTAATACTTCGCACGAACTGAGAACGCCGCTGAACGGCATGATTGGCTTCTTGCGTCTGGTGCTAGACGATATGGCAGACGATGAGGAAGAGCGCACCGAATTTATTCAAGAATCACACGATTCGGCTATTCATCTGCTGAACTTGATCAATGATGTTCTAGATATTGCCAAAATTGAAGCAGGCAAGATAGAGCTGTTGCTAGGTGCAGTTAGCCTGAAAGAGCTGATGGATGAAGTCAACAAATCTCAGCGGACTCATGTGGAGCGGCGAGGATTAGCTTTCAATATTGTTCTACCAGCGACCCTGGATGAAATTAAGCTGTACGGTAACTATCAGAGATTGAAGCAGGTGCTGCTGAATTTAGTCGGCAATGCTAATAAATTTACGCATGAAGGTAGCATTACGATCACTGCCGAGATCAAGCCTCAACCGTTCAAGTTTGACGGCCAAACCTGGCCGGGCCTGGTCAAAATTAGTGTCGAAGATACGGGGATTGGCGTCTCGCTAGAAAAGCAGGACCGACTGTTTCAGACTTTTAGCCAGGTGGACAGCACCCGCACTCGTCAGTATGAGGGGACAGGGCTGGGGCTAGCTATTTCTCAACGCCTGATCGAGGCAATGGGCGGTAAGGTGCAGTTTATCAGTATGGGTGAAGGTCTAGGATCTACGGTGACGTTCACGACGATTTTGTATCAGGAGCCAGTGATGGAGCTAGGGGCGACGTAGTTTGATCGTATCGCGGCCTAGCTAGTTTGGTTTCGTCTAGCTTTTTGGCGATCGCACTCCAGTCTTCTGTTTCTAGCGCCTGGATAGTATGGTCGATGGATTGCCGGTATCTAATGAGCGATCGCAACACCGCATCCCGATTGTACTGAGCCATCATCAGCCCTAGCTCCGGATTGCCTCCACCGACTCGACTAGTATCTCTAAAACCGGAACTGGCCAGATGTTCGGCAAGCTCTCTAACGGTGGAATCAGGTTCATTGCAGGCCGAGTGGATCAAGCTTGAGCTGACCATGACAGGTAGATGCGAAATCCAGGCGACGGCCCGGTCATGAGCAGTCGGCGCACAGTGATAAATCAGTGAGCCGAGCTGTCTAGCTAGCTGTTCGATCAGGGCGATCGCCTCTCTATCCGTCTGGTCTAGTGGCGTAATCACGTAAGAATTGCCCTGAAACAAGCCCGCTTCTGCGGCCTCTAATCCGGCCTCGCTTTTGCCGCTCATGGGATGTCCGCCGACAAACCGGGGCCAGTGTTTTGTGGCTGTTTCTACGACCGCAGCTTTCACAGAGCCGACATCTGTCACCACGGTGGCTGGTCTAAGCAAAGTAGACAGCGCGACTACTGTGGGCACGATTGTGGCAATCGGTGTACAGATAAACACGACATCGCAAGCGTCGAGGCTATCGAGATGAATACTGGCAGAGTTGACGATATTGAGATCGCCCGCCCGCCGACAGGTTTCTATCCGCCGAGCTACGCCATACACCTGATGGCCAGCCGCCTTTAGATCTATTCCTAGGCAGCCACCAATCAGACCTAGTCCGATGATTCCAATTTTCATATGATTCCAATTTTCACAAAGCACACTCTATCTACGCAATGCTCCACCCCGGCTCTAGGTTCTGTCTCTCACTTCCCATCCCCTATTTTCTGCCGCCGGATAGGCTAGCTTCAAACCTGCACACGACGACTCAACCGATGTGTCACAATGAAATCCACCTGAAGACGCGCTTTCCAACTCGGCTCTGCACTACTGCCACCCTACTCGTACGCCTGTGATCGAAACAGAAGTCCACCAGCGCCTTCGGGCATATCTGCGAGAGCAAGGGCATACCCAGTGGCCCCATCATCTAACCATGGCCCGATTGGTGGCTAGAGCGCTGAGAGTGGGGCGTAGCGCTTTGGTACAGACAGACAGTCTAGCTGCCTATCAGGGCACTCATCGGCTGAGCTATTTGATCCCCGCGCTGCTGTGGCCCGAGCCTGCGATATTAGCACTTCCCGACAGTTTGCTGGAGCAGGTTTTGCAGCAGGATATTCCCAATTTGCAGCAGAGTCTGCCTGTGATCAAGCCTGTGAAAACCGGGGATAGATGGCCAGGCGATGCGTTTAGAGGGCTGCTGGTAACGTCGGCCCAGACGTGGTTGCGCGATCGCCTCTTTACTATGGGTGCCTCACCTGTTGCTGAAAGCACTGACCATTTTCCTACCGGTATTCCGACGATTATTGACGGTGCTAGCGATCTAGAAACGTGGATTAGGACGCAGCTAAGTGTTGCCCTGTCGCCTCAAGACTGGGAGTCGCTGATGCTTGCCTATCCTGGGCATCGCGAACTGATTCGGGATTTGCGCGTACGCCTAACTCATACTATTTTTCAACATCCGGCGAATCCCTATAGCTGTCATCTGATAGATGTTCCTGAGCGGGTGCTGCTAGACGAGCTTCGCGATCTGTTGGTGACTCATGGCACATATGATCGCATGCCTGACGCTTGGCAGAGCTTTTGGCACCAGTTCGCCCAGCCTAGTCAGTTAGCCTGGAGCCAGCTGAACCGTGACCTCGGTAGCTTCATGATTTGCTGTGGGCCGACTGATATCAATGACCGGCTAGCTCCAATTTGGCAGCAGCAGCCGGTTGTCCTAGTGGGCGCGGCGCTAGACTCGGACACCCAGGCCGAGCGATATCGCGATCGCCTAGGACTAGGTGAAATGACCTGCCTGCGTTTTGGCCCAGACCGCCATAACGATCTGATTCAGCTATATCTGCCCGATCGCTTGCCGATGCCTAATACCAGCCATTTCAAGGCTGCTGCTTTAGAAGAAATCAGACGACTGTTAGGTGCCAAGCAACTAATGGATGAAAGTTTGGCAGCAGGCCCTACGGTGGTGATTGTGGGGGACGTGCCGCTGAGGGCGCAGTTTGCTTCTGTTCTAGCCGCTGAGTTTGGCTCTAGAGTGCAGGTTGAATCTGCGCTGGACAGTTCGCAGGGCGTATTGATTACAGGCTGGGAGTATTGGCGATCGCACCAGTCCCAATTTGCAGCGCCAAGCCTGATGATTGTGACAACGCTGCCGATTCCATCTCTAGAAAATCCTTTGGTGGCCGGGCGAGTGGCTATGTACAAGCGCCGTCAGCAAGACTGGTTCAAAGCCTATCTATTGCCTGAGGCCTTGAGTACATTGCAGCATGCAGTGGCTCCAGTGCGATCGCAAGCTTCAGACAGCTACGCCTCGAACAGTTACATCTTAGACAGCAATATTTTGAGTTGCGAACCGGCAAACGACGCCGCTAATGGCGTGGTTGCGATCCTCGACAACAGAGTCAATCACCGTAGCTATGGCAGACAGATACTAGCTGCCCTCAGTCCTGCTGCCCGCAGTAGCTATCTAGATATCAGCTGGTTTACATCCCGCTCAGACTGCTCAAAACAGCTACTCTAAACAAATGATAATTTAGCCAACGCCGTTAGAAGTTTCACAAAAGGGACCGCTATGATAAACCACGAAGTCACTAGCTGATAGAAGCCGACAAACCCATGGGAGAATCTAGACGCCGCAAAGAGGAACTAGGCGATAAGTACGGCAAGCCCGAGCCTATCATACGTGGCATACCCATCAGCAAAGAAACCGCTGCTAAATTTATTACCTGGTCCAGTCGAGGCGCGTGGGCAGGCATCATCTTAATGATTGGAGCCTGGCTGACGATTCGTTTCGTTGGTCCAGGTTTTGGCTGGTGGACACTCACGAACTAACAGACAGCGCTATGCGACTCTATGCCCCGCTATACGACACCCCGCTACACGACACCCCGCTACACGACATAGATAGCAGCCAAGGATCTATGCAATCGGCATAGACAAAAGTGTCGGCTATGTCAAGTTTTGTCATGATTCCTGATCCCTACGGTCCTAATTCCATCAATTAATCTCAATTGCGTTAGAACGAAGTAGAAGCTTTTGCAGAGCGCTTATCTGTACGTCTTTGGGTAGATCATTCGGGTGTCTCTCTGCAAGTCCTAGTGTTTTAGATTAGGATACAGGCGCTACAACTTAATATTTCTTAAACTGCTAGGCTTAGGTGCTGATAGTCGAATGTTGATAGCTGGACGCTGATATTTCAGGCAGCTATTTGGGCAAGGTTCACTATCTAGCGGTGGACAACTACGAAATTTATTTAATGCCTGAAAAGCTTAAATGGTCCTAGTAGTTTTATATAGGACTGTTGGCTTATCGAGCTGTTCATTTCTCAAAACGTTAAAAAAATATTAAGTAAACGTGTAAGATTATTTAGTGGTGTAGGAGACAGTCAATGTTTGTCAGACTTGCAGATCAACACCGTCAGTTTGTTCAAGATCTTGTATTGAACTTGAAGGCAATGGCGCTGGTGCTCGAGAAGAGAGGATATCTAGCTTCTTGCTATACGTGTGGAGACGAGCTAAACAGCGCTTCATTCATGGTGAGCCTGGGCGGAGATCATCTGATCCGATTTTTGGTTTCTGACTATGGGATCACCTGGACTGAGATGCGTGACGACCGTGAGCTGATGAAGCTTGAAGGTGCCGAAGCCATCAATCAGCTTCAAGAGCTTGCAAACCTAATCAAATATCAAGTGAGTCCCGCTGAGTGTGAAGTCGTGGCCTAGCTACGAGACAATCGACTCACAGGCGATATCGGAAATGCTACCAAAAATATATTTTTGAAGTCCGAGCTAGTCACTAGCTCGGACTTTTTTGGGTATTTGAGAGGGTGATCTTGGTACGCACGGCTGCTTCTACGGATTGGGCTAATGACGGATGCTGTGTTAGGTGTCGGACGGCATTGTCCCTTCCTTGAGCAAAGTTTTCATTTTGGTAGCTGTACCATGTGCCTCGGCGGTTGATGACGCCAGTTTGTTCTGCTAGATCGACGATGCAGCCTATTGTCGAAATCCCAGTGCCAAACAAAATATCGAATTCTGCGACCCTAAAGGGCGGTGCGACTTTGTTTTTTACGGCGTTAACTCTAACGCGCATGCCAAAGTTGTTGTTCCCCTGTTTGAGCGTTTGCAGCCGACGAATATCTAGCCGGACTGAAGCATAGAACTTTAGGGCATTGCCACCAGTCGTGACTTCTGGCGTACCGTAGACAATGCCGATCTTTTGTCTGAGCTGATTGAGAAAGATGACAGTGCAGCCGGATTTGCCGATGTTCCCGGTAATTTTTCTGAGAGCCTGACTCATGAGCCGCGCCTGCAAACCCATATGGCTATCGCCCATTTCGCCTTCAATTTCGGCGCGGGGAACTAAGGCCGCGACAGAATCAATGACGACGATATCGACTGCCGAGGAGCGTACGAGCTGATCGGCAATTTCTAAGGCAGTCTCTCCACTGTCGGGCTGGGCAACTAGCAGGCTAGCAATGTCAACCCCAATGGCGGCAGCGTAAGCGGGGTCTAGAGCATGTTCGGCGTCGATAAATGCAGCCGTGCCGCCCTGGGACTGGATAGAGGCGATCGCATGCAAAGCCAACGTCGTTTTGCCCGCACTCTCTGGGCCAAATATTTCCGTCACTCGTCCTCTGGGCAATCCGCCACCCAAGGCTACATCCAGCGGCAGGGCTCCAGTTGGAATCATTTCCACCTGCAATTTTTGAGTTTCGCCCAACCGCATAATTGAGCCTTGACCACAGCTCCGCTTGATTTGAGTCAGCACGCGGCCCAGTGCCTGCTGTCGATCTGTCGTGGTTGCTGTGGCTGGTATTGCCTGGATATCGGAAAGAGAAGCCATAAAAGTCGCCGTAAGAGTTGTAAAGAAACGGGAAGACCTATGAGTCGAAGCTCGCAAGCCTCAAGTTGAAACGCATGTACTAATATGTATCTGATTTACTTGATGCTGTCTAGTAGGAAAGGATATATTTTTGTGAGCAGGCTCTTGAGATGTCTTGAGAAATCCCAGAGAAATGGTAGGAGAAACGGCCAGAGAAATGGTAGGAGAAACAGTCGCGAAAGGCATGGCAGATCGAACCGCTAATACGACAACTGAGCTAACAATTGGTGTGGCGGGTCTGAGTGACTATCTGAAGCTGTTGCTAGAAGACGACGACCAGCTACGTCACCTATGGGTGGTAGGAGAAGTCTCTAGTGCTAACAGCCATCGTCAGGGCTGCTTTTTCACGCTGCGAGAGCCGGATGGATCGGCTGCAATTAGCTGTGTGGTGTGGAAGTCACAGCTGTCGCGTCTGACCACGCTGCCGAAGGTCGGCGAACAGGTGAGCGTGCTAGGCCAGATTCGACTGTATCCGAAGCGGGGATCGTATCAGCTGACGGTTTGGCAGGTGCTGCCTGCTGGTGAAGGCTTGCAGGCGTTGCGGTACCGTCAGCTAAAGGCTCGGCTTGCGGCTGAGGGACTGTTTGATAGGGCGCGAAAGCGGGCGCTGCCCGCATACCCTCAGACGCTGGCAGTGGTGACTTCTACGCAGGCGGCTGCCTGGGGTGATATTCAACGCACCCTGGCTCAGCGTAGCCCTGGCCTGAAAGTGCTGCTTTCTCCAGCGACGGTGCAGGGATCGCAGGCACCGGCTTCTATTGCAAAGGCGATCGCCCGAGTTGCCCGAGATGGGCGAGCCGATGTGCTGATACTGGCTAGAGGCGGGGGCGCTGTAGAAGATCTGGCTTGCTTTGACGATGAGCGGGTGGTAATGGCGATTGCAACTTCGCCGATTCCTGTTGTTACAGGCATCGGTCATCAGCGAGACGAGTCGCTAGCCGATCTGGTCGCTGATGCCTGTGCCCATACGCCGACTGCTGCTGCTGAACAGGTTGCGCCTAGTTTGGATGAGCTGTATCAAGAACAGGTGAATCATCTACAGCGACTAGGCCAAGTGGTGGCCACACGATTGCAGATGGCTCAAGAACAGGTGCGATCGCTAGAGTCAAGGCTCCAGCGTCAGCGGGTAGACCGGCAGCTAGCGCAGCATCAGAAATTGCTGAAGTGGCAGACGCGGCAGCTAATCTCGGCTGTCAGCCAGCGATTGCAGCGGGCCCAACATCAGCATCAGCTTTTGCAGGAAAAACTCGCTACGCTAGATCCTGAAGCTGTTTTGAAACGCGGGTATGCACTGGTCAAACGGGAAGGCCAAATCGCAACCAGTGCTGAGCAGCTCTCGCCTGGCACCGAGATAGAAATTCAGTTGAGCAAAGGCCAAATCAAAGCTACGGTGATTGAGAATAAATAGCCAAACCCCTTCCCCATTTCCCCATGCCTCGTACTCAGAAGACACCACCCCTGCCCGATAATTGGAACTACGAAGACACCCTGATCCGCATTGAGGCGATTACTCAGCAGTTGGAGGCGGGCGATCTGCCGCTAGCTGAGGTATTTGACCAATTCGCTGAGGCGGTAGGTGCGTTGCAGCAGTGCGATCGCTTCCTCCAAGAAAAACAAACGCAGGCTTCGCTGCTGATAGAAACATTAGTTGGCGAAGACGACTCCATTTAGCCGTGACTGCTGAGCTGTTCACTTCGACGTTACTTCTGAGTTTTATGAGACAAAGACTGGCGTCTGCCTGCCTGTTGATGGAAGGTTAGTAGTTCTTTCTTTTTCGATGCTGCTGCCTTCTAGACGGTCAATGCTGTGGCCAATGCTGTGAGCTGGTCTTGGAGAGACCGGTTGAGTCGAGGACATTGGCTGGACGGGGAGCAAGATCTTAAAAAGGGTGTCTTCTAGTGAACTTTCGACGACAATACGCCCGCCCATTCTTTGCACTAACTGCTGCGCTAGCGTGAGTTCTAAGTTTGCCTTGTCGCTGTCAGCAGACGAGTGGAAAGCTTCAAAGAGTCTGCTAATTTCGCTCTTGCTGATATAGCTGCCTGAATCTTGGATGGTGAGAGCGACGAAGCGATCGCCTTCAGGCATAGCGCTGACCCATATCCGACCTTTTCTGTGCGTTCTTTGGATGCCGTTTTTGATCAGGCGAATGACAACCTGCTTGAGTTGAGCTTCTACACCCAAAACGGCTCTGAGCTGATCAGAGATTGTGTAGGTTAGCAGGATGTCGCGTTCTTGGGCGATGGGCTGGTAGATGCTGACAATACCAGGCAGCAGCTCGCTCAAGTCAATCGAGTGCGGTGGCTGTGCCTGAGTCGTTTGAATCTCCAAGAGTTCTATGATGCTGTTAACTAGGTCTTTCTGGCGATTGCACTGAGTTGCGATCATCTCCACATAGCGTTGACGCTGAGTCAGTTTGAGCGTGGGTGAGCCTAAAAGCGTCAGAGCTGTTTTGATCGTGGTCAGCGGCGACTGAAGTTCTTCTCTAGCCTGCCTGAGAAAGTCGGCGCTAATCGTATGCGATGTAGGATTGTTCTCTGCGCCTTTGGGGGTTTTGCTAGGAGCGCTGTGGGTTTCGTTCAGGCGCGATCGCAACTCTTCTTGAGAGTGCATCTGCCAGCTTAAAAAAGCCTCTGATAGCGGCAGTGTGCCTAGAGTCCACAAACTTGCTGGGAAGTATCGGTCCCACTGACTGAGGGCGGCAGCTCCCGCAATCGCCTTTTCACCAGCTAATTCTAGTGCTAGCTCTGACGCTGAGTGCGACTCTAGTGCTTTGCTCGGCAAATTGCTTTCGATAATCGCCCTGATGCCGGTAGATAGGGCCGCAATCGTACTGAGTGACGCTGAACCATATAGCTGAAGTGTACGTTTATCAGAAACAGTGGTTCTTGGTGAGACCCTAGCTGCTACGAGCGCACCTACAAACTGATCGCAGACTGCTAAGCACAGGTACTCGCGTTTGAGTTCAGCAGTTTGCTCGATCGGAATAGGCCGCAGACTAGCAGCCAAAGTATCGGGTGGATTGCCAGTTTGCTCGCCCAGACTGTAGATGGTGCAGCCTACAGCCTGCTGGGCATATTGCCAAATGTCTTGCCACCAAGCATCGTCTTTAGGCAGCTTTAGCCATAGGGTCGCTCGCACCTGATGCGTGATCAGGAACTGGATAAAGGACTGGAGTGCAGTTTTAAAGCCTCTAGGATCAACTGCGATCGCCCTTGGAGCAGACGGCAAGCTGACCACATGAGCTTGTAAAGACAATGGCGACATAGCGTATTTATTTACGAATACTCGATCAGATTAGCGACATATCTCTGCTGTTTAACAGCCGAGAGCGCATACCGCAAGAGCTTATATAGCAGCAAAAACCTATCAAGCCGTCTTGCTTCTACAGGAAAACACAAGATAAAGGGTTGAGTTGATATACTCGAATATGCCCATCGAGCGGACGATTTCTGCTATCAGTTCAGCAATTTTGCCCTTAGCGTATCTGTAAACGCTCTTTCAGCGCTTCTCTAGAGTGTTCTCTATCGTCGAAATGAATTTTTTCAGTCCCTAAGATTTGATAGTCTTCGTGACCTTTTCCCGCAATGATGATGCCGTCTCCTGGCCGGGCGCTCAAAATAGCGCTGCGAATGGCGGTGGCGCGATCGCAAATTACCTGCTTCTCATCCAGCGGTCCTTCGATCCCAGCCACCACGTCTTTTAGTATCTGCTCAGGCGCTTCTGTGCGCGGATTGTCAGAGGTGACGATCGCCAAATCTGACTGTTCGTAGGCGATGCGGCCCATTTTCGGTCTTTTGGTGCGATCGCGATCGCCCCCACAGCCAAACACACAGATCAGCTGTCCGTTAATAAAAGGCCGCGCCGCCTTCAGCGCATTTTCCAGGCTGTCCGGCGTATGGGCGTAGTCCACAATCACACTAATATCTTGGGCTTCCACGTCCTGAGCTGCTGCCGAAACCTGCACTCGCTCCATCCGTCCAGGAACCCCTGCAAATTCAGGCAGTGCCGTCACCATCTGTTCTAGAGACACCCCTAAATGCAGTGCCGATCCCGCTGCTGCCAGCAGATTTTCCAGGTTGAACTGGCCTACGAGCGGCGAGGTGAAGCCAGCCTCTCCTTTTGGCGTGTGGATAGTGCCACTAACGCCCGTCGGTCCGTAGCTAAGATCAAAGGTGTAGAGATCGGCGCTGGCATCTGTAACGTCGTAGGTCCAGGTCTGATCTTTGCCTATGCGTTCAATTAGCTTTTGTCCGTACGGGTCTTTTTGATTGATGATGGCGCGTCCCTTTAGATAGTCAGGACCAAATAGCAGCGCCTTGGCCTCAAAGTAGTCGTCGAAGCTTTCGTGGTAGTCGAGGTGGTCTTGCGTAAGGTTGGTAAAGACAGCAACTTCAAAAGGGATGCCCCAGGTTCGCTGCTGAGCGAGGGCATGAGAGCTAGTTTCCATAACGACGTTTTGGCAGTTGGCCTGCTGAGCGCTGGCGAGTTCTGCTTGCAGATCGATAGAGAAAGGCGTAGTGTGGACGGCGATCTTTTCATAGCCGGGCCAGCGGGTGTAAAGCGTGCCAAGAATGGCGGTTTTCTGCTGAGCCTGGTTGAGGAAGTATTCGATTAGGTGGGTGGTGGTGGTTTTGCCGTTGGTGCCGGTCACGCCGACCATGTTCATAGATTGAGCAGGATGACCGTAGAAAATTGCGGCGAGTTCAGCGCATACCTTGGGGATATCGGTGCTGGGAAGGACTAGCGGACCGCTGCCTGTTTGAGTGGTGAAGGCAGGGGAAACTAGGGCTGCGATCGCACCTTTCTCAATAGCGCCCTGCCAAAACTTGCTGCCATCCACCCGAGTTCCCGGCATGCCAATAAACAGCATTCCAGGTTCAACGGCTTGAGAATTGGTTGACAAGCCAGTCACTTCCTTTGACCAGTGAGGATGCTCAGCAAGCTCTTCAGGAATTTGGAAGCCTTCTAGCCCAGCAAAAAGATCTTTGAGCAGCATAATGAAATGTCCCCTACACCAAATTAATGCTGAAATTATGCCTCAAAGGGACCAATGTGCGTCTGTATCATTTTTGCTACTTGCGCTGCGGATGCCCGAGGAGAAGCGCGAGGTAAAGGTTTTTCTGTAGAAGATTCCGTATAGCAAAGGACCGGAATTTCATACTGATACTTTTGAAACCAGCTTTGGTTTTGGGTGATGTCTCTAATTTCTAGCTGAACAGGCAGCGTTTCTAATTTTTCCTGAAGTCCTTCGCAGAGATGACAGCCAGGTTTGCTGTACAAAATCAGAGTTTTCATAGGCGGTTGAGTAGATAACGCGGTCTATATATTGTCGGTTTATTGCGGGTCAGCTGGCTATACAAAAGCTGAGAAATGGGTCAAGAAAAGTAATGTCCGGTATTCCGATCGGGATAGGGGTGTTTCTTGCGGTAGGATTGTGAAGAACATTTGGAGCAACCACTATTAAGCGCCGTGGTTAAACGATATGGTTCAGTGTATGGAGGCACCTGTGAGCGATCTGTCTATAGTTGATGCATCTGTGATTGATGCGGTAGCAGCCTATAGCCCCAAGCAATCTATTGAACGGTTCATTCAGCAGTTGGATCTAGACTCACTCAATCGACGGTTTGCATCAGCAACCCCGCAAGAAATTTTGGACTGGTGTACAACCCACATCCCAAACGGGTTAGTCCAAACCGCGTCTTTCAGCTTTTTGGCAATCTCGCACATGCTTTACGAAGAGCTGAATCGGCCAGTGCCTGTTGTCTTCTTAGATACGCTGCACCTGTTTCCTGAAACGTTAGCAACTGCTCGCAAGGCCAAAACCCGCTATCAGCTCGATCTGCATACTTACACCGCCCTTGGCGCAGATTCCGCTGAGTCTTTTGCCGCTCGCTATGGCGAAAAGCTGTGGGATACAGATATTGATAGGTTCTATGAGGTGACGAAAGTAGAGCCTTTACAAAGGGCCTTTAGTGATTTGGATACAGTAGCCTGGATCACCGGTCGGCGTCGCGACCAGTCTAAAGCCCGCCAAGACTTGCCAATCTTTGAGCGCGATGATGAAGGCAGACTAAAGATCAATCCGCTGACTTACTGGACGTATAAAGATCTTTGGTCCTATGTTTTTGAGCATGACGTACTGTACAATTCGCTGCTCGATCAGGGCTATACCAGCATTGGCGATCAGCCGCTAACGACTCGCACGATGGCGGGCGAAGATGAGCGAGCAGGCCGCTGGCGTGGGACTGAAAAAACAGAGTGCGGTATCCATCTGTAGGGGCCTAGCATGCTAGGCCCCTACGGTGTCCCTGAAATTAGAAAGATGCCGGTGAAAACCAGGATCGCGCCCAGGATGCTGACTACCGGTAGCAGCTCGCCTAAGAAAACGGCGGCGATCGCAGCTGCAAAAATCGGCGTCAGCAAATTGAGCGCTGTCGTCAAAATTGGCGATAGATACTTAGCCGCATAGCTGTAGCAAAAGGTCGGCACTACAGTCGAGATGATTCCCAGTCCTAGGACAATCGCGATCGTTCTAAGATCGGCGGTGGCTTTGACCATTAGAAGCGGGGAGGTTGCGATCGCAATCGGCAAAACAACCACTGTCCCAACCACAAACGTTGTAAAAGCCACCACCACCGGATCGATAGAGCTATGACGGCTAGACTGCTGCCGAAAAAGCGTCGCATAGCCCAGCGAAACGCAGGCTGCAAGTAGGGCAAACAGCAGTCCCGTGACATAGGTAGTGCGATCGCCCGTAGTACTCTGCAACCGAGGCAATACAAACAGGAAAAGCCCGATAAAAGCCATCAGCGCGCCAATAGTTTCGCCTCTACTCAACGGCTTGCCAGTAATAGCTTTGAACGTGAGGCCGAGAATAGGCGAGAGCCCAACGACGAGCGCCACATCGCTGACAGGAGCTAGCTGAAAAGCACGAACCGCGAACAGGTAATAAAACACCATCAGGCTGGACAGCAAAATGCCCAGTGGCTGACGAACTAGCTTGTAGGCTTTGGTCAATAGCTGAGGCTTAACGAGGCAAAGGCACAGCGCCAGGGCCAGCGCCGTCATAATTCTGAGAGCGAGTACTTCAATCGTTGTGAACGCTGGCAGCAGTTTGATAAAGGTGCCCGTGAGTCCCCAGGTGAGCGCGGCAACGCCTCCCACGGCTAGTGCGGTTGATCGAGACGAGTCAGCCATAAGTCTTCCAGCGAGTAGCTCCATAGCGATCGCCCTCGTGATCTTTGCGTCCGACGCTAGCTCTATAAAGCTTTGATATACAATCTATATCGATTGCCCTACCTGTGACTTGCCTTGCCTGTAAGTAAGCTGCCTGTTGATACTTTTATCGATCCGAGTGGCAGCAATGGCCGTTCTCCTCTCGCTGTCTAGATACCGGTCAGTGCTGGCTGAAGGCTGTACTGCTAAACCCTTATACGCAGGTTGAAACAATCGATTGACTGTTTACCCGCATCGATTCATTCCACAGTTTGCCCAATCAGTAATAGCGCTTTTTTTTGCATCGTTTTAAAGATGTTGTAGAAGCCATTGGCCCGAGACGGCGTCAGGCTGACATCTAGCTGAGTCTCCTTGATGAAATCTGGAGAAAGTCCTGCGATCTCTACTGGAGAAAGCCCGTCTAGGGCAAAGATCAGCATTGCCAGCAATCCTTTGGTAATCTGCGCGTCTGAGTCGCCCTGAAAGCTCACCTTATTTTCTTGGTCGAGGCTGGCGGTAATGTACACCTGCGAAACGCACCCTGGCACCTTGTTCTCAGCCGTTTTTTCTTCCGCTGGAAGGTCTTCTAGCTTCTTGGCATACCAGAGCAGCTGCTCGTATCGGCGCTTTGGGTTGTCGATACGAGCGAATCGTTTGACCAGTTTATCGAGCTGGGCGGGGCGGGTGGGAGCACTCATGCAGGATACAAAAAGGAATCGAGAATTAACAAATCTGCCTCAACCATAGCGCGAACAAGCTCAGCTATCAGCCAAATCCTTATTGCACCAGTTCCTTACCGTTGTTTTCCTTTTGGCCGTCTTTTTGGCCCACGAATCGGTTGGCAACAGTCTCTGGCTGAATAGCGGAAAGGATGACATGGTTAGAATCGGTGATAATAACGGCTCTGGTACGTCTGCCGTAGGTAGCATCGACTAGCTGATCGCGCTCCCTCGCCTCTGAAATAATCCGTTTGATCGGCGCTGACTCTGAGCTAACAATGGCAACGATTCGGTTTGCAGAAACGATGTTTCCAAACCCGATGTTAATAAGCTTCATGTCTCTATAAGATTGTAAGGGGACTCGTTCCGTAGAAATTAACTAAGGATCTAGCTACGAGCTGAACGATGTCTTTCGTTGAGACCTACTAGCAGGATGCTTCCGGTCTGACTTTCTGGTAATGCTGTCAGAAGGCAGTGCTATAGACGAATACTATTGGCGAATATTTTTGATGAATGCTGTTAAATGAGTGCTACTAAAAAATGCCTACATCAACAGAAGTGCTAAAGCGTAGGCAAATCGAGAGGCCGTCTATGGCTGGCTATCGATTCTAGCGAAAAACGATTGTTTTGAAGCACTATTATTGCACTCAGCTTGTCACTTTAGATGGGGGGTAAACAAGCGCATTTTTCCAACTAAATCGCTGCATTTTCACTTTTGTCTATAGATAGATTTTTGACAGAACATCAACTTCACAGCTAACTTTTTCTTCTTTGTTTGTTTCAATATTTTTGCTTCAAGAGGTGCTTCGTGCAGCCAGTTGATTACACTACTCTATTGGCCGTGAGTGCTGACCTGCGCGATCGCTGGCTACCGGCTCGCTGTGAGCAGGTTTACCAACGTGATAAGTACACACTCTTCATCGCCCTCAGAACGATTGAGAAGAAAGGCTGGCTGGCAATCTCCTGGCACCCACAGGCGGCGCGTATCCACACAGCACCTCCCCCACCAAAGCAGCCGGATACTTTTACATTTTCTCAACAGCTAAAGCATCAGCTAGGTGGATTAGCGCTCACTCAGATAAACGTCTTATCCCCTTGGGAAAGAGTTTTAGACCTACAGTTTGCGCGGCGTCCTGATGAACCGGCGCTATGGCATCTCTACGTAGAAATCATGGGCAAATATAGCAACGTGATTCTAACTGCCGCAGACAACGTGATTGTGACCGCCGCTCACCAGGTCAGCGAGCAACAGTCTAGCGTCAGACCGATTCAAACCGGTCGGCCCTACGTCCATCCGCCTGCAATTCGAGGCAAATTGCCCTCGCCAGCCGAAGGGTTTGAAGATTGGCGCGATCGCATCTCTCTCATCCCTGGCAACCTCAAAAAGATGCTCGTCAAAGCCTCCAGCGGCGTCAGCTCATCTGTTGCCACCCAGCTTATCTGGTCCGCTGGCCTATCAATTGATATCGCCACCGACGAACTGACCACTGATAGCTGGAAAAGCCTGTTTCACGCATGGCAGCGTTGGTTAAGCTGTCTATCTACAGAGACATTCTCTTCAGCAACCATAGACAAAGGCGGCTACACGGTTCTATCAGACTTATTAACCCAAAGCGACCAAGTTGCTCTGCACCCCGTCAAAAATGCACAAACGCTTCTAGACGACTACTATCGCCATCAGTTCAACCAGGAAGAGTTTCGCCGACTGCACCATCAGCTCAGTCAAACGCTCAAGAACCGACTGGCAAAACTTAGACAGAAAGCTAATACGTTCACCACCAGGCTGCAGCAATCTGACCGGGCAGAAGAGCATCGCCGACTAGCCGATCTGCTGATGGCGCATCTATCAGAATGGCAAATAGGCATGACCAAAATTGAGCTAGCCGACTTCGACTCCGGTGAACCCGTTATTATCTCGCTGAACCCGGAAAAGAATGCGGTGCAGAACGCACAGGCTTTGTACAAGCAGCATCAAAAGCTAAAGCGAGCGCGGATTGCAGTAATGCCGCTCTTAGCTGCGGTCAATGCTGAAATTCATTATTTAGAGCAGGTAGAAGATAGCCTACTACAGGTGCCTGCCTATAAAGGCGATGCGGATCTAAAAGCCCTGGAAGAAACTCAACTGGAGCTGATTGCACAGGGATATTTGCGGGATACTAGCGGGCGATCGCAGTCCACCCAGGCTGCCCAAGCCAAAAGTCGCCGCAAAGAAAAAGACACCACAGACTTCCGACGCTACACCGTTCCCCAAGGGCTCGAAATCCTCATCGGTCGCAACAACAGCCAAAACGAACAGCTCACCTTTAAGCAGTCCAGCGACTACGACCTATGGCTCCACGCCCAAGAAATTCCAGGAAGCCACGTACTGCTGCGCCTAGATGCCGGTGAAGTACCCACCGACGAAACCCTACAGCTAGCCGCGAGCCTCGCCGCCTACTACAGCCGAGCCCGCCAGTCGGACCAGGTACCCGTCGTCTACACCGAGCCCAAAAACGTCTACAAACCCAAAGGCGCGCTGCCAGGCATGGTCATCTACAAGCACGAACAGGTCCTCTGGGGCCAGCCGCAGCAAGCGCTAGACTTTATGAACCAGAAATAACCCGCCGCCGTTTATGCTGCCTCCCATGCTGCCGTTGAGCATTGCCCCAATGATGGATCGCACCGATCGTCACTACCGCTTTTTCATGCGGCAGATCACTCGGCGTACCTTGCTCTATACCGAAATGATCAATGCGCAGGCAATTTATCATGGCGATCTCGATCGGCTAATTGGCTTCACCCGCGATGAAAATCCGCTGGTGCTGCAAGTCGGTGGAGACGATCCGGCACTGCTGGCAAACTGTGCGCGGCGAGCCTCTGAGTTTGGCTATAGCGAGATCAATTTAAATGTGGGCTGTCCGAGCGATCGCGTCCAAAGCGGCAATTTCGGAGCCTGTCTCATGGCACAGCCTGAGCAGGTAGCCGCGTGCGTAGCGGCAATGATGGCTGCATCTGCCTTACCAGTGAGTGTAAAACACCGAATTGGCATTGATGAGCTAGATCGCTACGAAGATATGGCTAACTTCGTGTCTGTTGTATCAGCAACCGGCTGCCAGCGGTTCAACGTTCACGCTCGCAAGGCTTGGCTGCAAGGGCTCAGCCCAAAAGACAATCGCAATATCCCCCCCCTACGCTACTCAGACGTACATCGGTTGAAGGGTGAGTTTCCTCACTTGCAGATAGAAATTAACGGCGGATTCAAGACGTTAGAACAGGTGAAAACGCAGCTAAAGTCAGTTGATGCTGTAATGGTTGGTCGCGCTGCTTATGACACGCCCTTCATGTTCTCATCTGCGGACCAGGAAATTTTCGGCGATACCACTGAGCCCCGGAGCCGGTATGAAGTGGTACAGGCGATGCTGCCATATATCGACTATTGGACCGCCAAGAGAGGCGCAAAGCTGCACAGCATTACTCGTCACATGCTGCATCTTTTTTATGGGATTCCAGGCAGCCGCATCTGGAAAAGAACGCTGACGATGCGGGCTAGTCAGCCTAATGCAGGGATCCAGGTCGTTATAGACGCCTTAAACGCGGTCAAAGCTGCTGAGGATCTAGCTGTTCAACATCAGCAGGCGGCGGATACTGCGATCGCTAATTCTGCGCTTTCCTACTCTCCATCAGCTTTGCGATCAACAGCACAACTTGCTAAGTGATCAAAGCTACAAGCTGCGTCAAATTATCTACAGAGTCAAACAAGACGGCTGGGCACTTTGATGACTTCTGCCAAACTTTCGAGCCCGTTTGGCACCGCCAGATCAGCTCATCAGAAGCAGCGCTATTGCGAGCAATCTTGATTGCCCTAGATGCCCCCTTACCTACTTTCACTGATACCGTGTCCTCTATACCGGTCATAACAGAGCGCTAAGAGTGGCGACGCGAAATCTGCCAAAACAAACTAGATACAAAATTAGTCACCACGTGAGCCACAATCGGCACCAGTAGATTCCCAGTGGCTAACGCACAGCCACCTAGCAGCAGTCCGACCACCGTTGCCCATATCGCATAGGGCCACTGCTGTAATCCAGACATATGTAAAACGCCAAAGCACAGGCTAGACACCACTAGTCCCGTCGCATCCAGCCCAATAGCAGGAAGCATCACCCCTCGAAACAAAAGCTCTTCACTCATTCCCGGCAGCAGCCCAATCCACACAGCATCAGATAGGACCAGCGGTGCCAGCACAAACGCCAGATAGACATCCGCACTCTTCTGGTACCTGGGCCACAGCTTATAGACCAGCGCACTGGCGGCAGAGATTCCCAGCCCGAGTGCAACACCTAGCCCCGCTGCCTGCCAAGTCAATATCAGCGGAAAGCGGAACGTTTCAAACAAGAGCCAAATTCGCGCCACCAGTAGCAAAACAATCGCTGTTGCTGCGATCGCCACCAATAGCTCAATCCTGCCCAAAGGTTCTATTTCCGGATTTTCTGGAGAGTATTTAGTCACCCGACTCCTACGCCCGTAGCGCTTCGTAGTATTCGCCACTTCGCTTCACGCATCTTCAATCAAGCAAAGCTCTTGTCGCAGCAGAACACGTGGTCTAGAGTCAAACAGCCTTCAGAGGTATTCAACGCTATCTTCACATACGTGTAGTCAATACCCTTGAATCTTACTATCCTGCCAGAGAAAACCCCAGCTAGAGAAAACCTCAGTAGATAAATCTTTTTTGCGTAACCTATACGACAACATCAAATTACACAGGAGTGAAATTGAGACCTTTTACTACGTGTTGCCGTTTAGCAAGAAACACCTTTAGAGCAGCTATTACTCCTTTTGTGTTGATTTAATCTAGCCGTAAACTAGCATTCTAAAAGTATCCGTAACTATTCAGATAATCGGGTATAAAAATGTTCCGGCTATCGAATAAAAACTTTTTGTTTTGTTCTAATACTAATCCAAATTGATTTTGTTGATACATCACAGAAAGATCGAAGAAAGCCTCTCATATCAACTTATCAAGGTGTTATCTCCTGTCTGCTTAGGGGAATTCAAAAGGTACTCAGCCAGGTCATTTGTGTAAGTCGAGAAGTCTTTTCTTCCTGCACAAACTGTCTGAGTTTGACGGGCTAAAGATTTCTCTAGATTTAACCCAGTTTTGGAACTCACTTTAAAGTATGGACAGTTCGACAAATCTACCTCCACCCGATAGTGATGTTGGCATCTACGAGTGCGAGGTACGTCTAAAATTTCGCATTATTGAGGAACAGCTGACCATGACTAATAAAGAGCAGTTGGTAGAGACCCTAGTAGATGCCTTTGCCTACGGCAGCGACGAATACTTAGAGACACTTGAGAGCCAAGTTGCTATTGAGCAGCTTCAAGACGTAGCCCAGGCTTCTCCTGAAATGCGACGACAGCTCATTCGCCTGCGCAATTCCAGCCGCCTGTCATAAAGACAAATGCACTATCTTTGTGTTTGACACTTGGTGCAAGCAGCAGGTATCTTTATAAAGGTCAAAAGACATGCGCCCCCATCGTCTAGAGGCCTAGGACACCTCCCTTTCACGGAGGCGACGGGGATTCGAATTCCCCTGGGGGTATATCAGTAAATCCGCGCCCTGCAAGGCTTTTGCGCTTGTAGGGCGCTGTTTCTTTAAAGGCGCGGAATAGTCTAATTAACCTTGATTGGCCGTAATTGACCTTAATTACACCCTGTTTTGTAGGCCATATTTTAGTCTTGGATATTTCGGCAAAGATTAGAGCTACTAACGAGCGGTTGAAATCGCAGCTCATCAAAATATCTATCGGCCAATTGACTGGAAGACTACATCTACGCGGTACGCTACCACCGCGTGAGGGTAGCGGTAAAACGAAGCCTTATCAGCAGCGGATCTACATTTCGCAGCTAGCTAACCCAGCTGGGCTGAAGGCTGCGGAATGAGAGGCCCGGTTGGTGGTCGGCGGGAGTTAGACCGCTGGAGGTGCATAGCCGGACCTACCAGCGTTGAATCAGCAAGAGACACCATCAGCAGGTGTGTGACCTTTTGCTCAAACGGGAGGACTGGCCACGGCTACCCTAGCCGAATACCTGCTCGAAACCTAGTTCGATTCAGTCTTCTTCTAGGCATCTAGACCGTCGCCTGTAGTGATGTCCCATGCGGTGACTTCTACCTGAAATTCAGGGCCGTTATTTTGAGCGATATAGGCTGCTTCTAACTTCTGCTTGAGATGGTTTTGCTTTTCTCTCCATAGGATTTGATTGATGAAGCTGCTGCGGTTGCTGGCTATCTGATCGACGAACGCTAGAACATCGTCATCTAGGGTAATGCTGACTTTCCTACTCATCGCTCTGAATCTTTCCCACTCGCTAGTAGCATTGCATTGTCATACTTATTTATCTTCCAGGGCCCTAGCTGGTTAGAACTACTCGATTTCGTAGGGCTAAGAATTGCCTTCTGACTTTACTCAGAGCGATTCAGACAGAGCGATTCAGAAGAGACCTAAAAACCGCATGCAGTCTAGACCACTGCACGCGGCTATTCACCTCGGTTGGAGCGATGCTTAATAATGAAAATAGATCGAATTAGGCGACAGCGTGACCCGCTGACTTACGGACGATTAGCGAGCCAGGACAGACGACACCTTTCATCTCTAAGTGGCAATGTCTAACGTTCTTTGATGAATGGCCAGCAGGTTGGAGATGAGGTTGTTGCGGAGGTGACGTTCGATTAGAGGGGCTGGCATGGCAGCAGGGGCCTTGACCAGTAGGTCGTAGGATAGCTTTGTACCCTGGTCAGTGGGTTCTAGCTTCCATGCACCTTCAAATCGCTTGAAATCGCCTTCTTTCATCAGGAAGCCTACTTCGTGAGGGAAGCTTTCGGTCATGTCTAGGACAACGCGGGCGCAGAATTTCACTTTCAAAAAGCACTGAGCACCGATTTGCTCTAAGCGGGTACAGCCTTCTGAGTTAGGAATGAGCTTGCTGCTGGTGAGGCTGGGGATGAATTCAGAGAGCTTTTCGTAGTCGGTGATCACCTGCCATACCTTTTCGATAGGCTGAGGGATGATGACGGATGCTAATATCCTACGTTCTCTGGCAGGTCGCTTTTCTGTGGAGATATTGACGACTGCTGAAGTAGAAGGGTATGAGATAGCGCTATTGCCTGTGACAGATGGCATGGACGTATCTGCCGTCTGTCTATCTACGTTAGCCCTGTCTGTCTCGGGCGTCTTGGAGTTGGATAGCGTGTTGTTGATCACAGGCTTATAAGGCTTTTGCTTATTCTAAGGTTTGATGTCTGCTTTGTATGTGTTTTCTCTATATGCTTTTCTAATCTATCGTTGCAAAAACCTGGGGTTCTGCATAGACGGATACGAAAGTGCTCTAGGCAAGTGAACATAAAGCAAGTGAACATATCTGATAAGCATATTTGCTTAGGCTGATTGTAGCTGCTGGCATGGGCGGTTTGCCGTCAGCAATCACACCACACTTCACCCGAAATCACTGGTAGCAGGAAGCTGATGTGTTGGCAGTTAGTAAATATGTATTTGTAAAACGTGCAAGCCCTTGCTATACCTGATATAAGAATTCAAAGAAACGTTGTGTTCGATTAGGTTGTCATGGTTAGAACGGTTGAGTCTCTGGCGAGAGGGCGATCCAATGTGATTGGGACGGTGAAGGGACCGGGTGAGAATGGCAATCAATATGTTTTCATTACGTCGGATAGTCGCCAGGTAAAGATTGGTGAGTTTGTTTATTACGAGGTGGATGCGCCGGATAGTGTTGGTTCTGGGCGTGGCTCCGAGCAAGGCAAATCTCTGCAAATATTAGGCAAAATTTCGGACCGTCGCCTGAGCGATCATTTGCCCGATCGCATGTTTGCAGATGCCGAGATTAGTCCCGATGCGATCGCAGCCCTGATCGGCTTCTCACATCCCAACCCCGAAATCTACGAAGTCACCGTCGATGTCATCGGTTACTTCAATCCTGCCCTAGGCTTCATCAACCCGCGCCTGACGCCTGCCCCAGGATCTAGAGTTGCGATTACCGACGACGACACCCTGCGACAGGTAGTGAACAAAAAGCAGCCGGGTGAGGTGGGTTCTGCTCAGGTGGGTTCTTTGCTTTTGCGTCCTGGTGGTGCGGTGCCGGTGGCGCTGGACGTGAAGGAATTGGTAAGTACGCACATGGCGATCTTGGCGGGTACAGGCTCGGGTAAGAGCTATACCGCTGGTGTGCTAATTGAAGAGTTTTTGCAGCCGTATAACCGGGCGGCGGTGCTGATCTTTGATCCGCACGGTGAGTACGGTACGCTAGCTGAAATGCGTGGCCATCCTGCGTTTGCAGCGGCGGACGGGTATGCGCCGGATGTGCGAATTTTGACGCCGGACGATATTACGATTCGGATTTCGTCTTTGGACTATCACGATGTGCTGACGCTGCTGCCGGAGATGAGCGATCGCCAGCAGGCTATTCTCAATAAGGCTTTTTTGATTTTGAAGCGTCATCGTAAGGGCGACTATCGGTGGAATGTGGACGATTTGATCGCCGCAGTGAACGAGGCGGATACCTCTGAAGATGACGAAGGCAATCTAAAGATAGGCTCGTCAGCGCCTGCGATTGAATGGAAGCTCGATCGGTTCGCGAATTCGCGCTATTTTCACCAGACCAATCACCTATCGCCGCAGGATCTGTTTGAGCCGGGCCGGGTGACGGTGCTGCAAATGAATGAGATTAGCCAGGAAGAGCAGCAGGTGATTTGTGCGGCGGTGCTGCGGCAGAGTTATCTAGCTCGAATGAATACGGCCAAAGAGAAGAATGCGCCCGGAGATGAGAACTATCTGCCCTATCCTGTGTTTACGCTGATTGAAGAGGCGCATCGGTTTGCGCCTGCGAAGGAACCGGCTAGGTGCAAGGCGATTTTGCGGACGATCTTGAGTGAGGGGAGAAAGTTCGGTCTGGGCGTGGGGCTGATTACGCAGCGGCCTGGAAAGCTAGATTCGGATGTGCTGTCGCAGTGTATGAGTCAGTTTTTGATGCGAATCGTCAATCCGGTGGATCAGGAGAGCTTGAAGTATGGCGTGGAGGCGGCGGGTCGCGACTTGCTAAAAGAGCTGCCTGCTTTGACGAAAGGTCAGGTGATTATCTCGGGGGCCTGTGTGAATACGCCTGTGATGTGTCAGGTGCGGCAGCGGCTGACGAAGCACGGTGGTGAAACGATGGACGCGCCAATAGAGTGGCAGAAGCACTTTGCGGGAAGTCGGGTGCGATCGCAAACCATAGATCGAGCCCCCGTTGCTGCCAAAGCTAAAGCGAAGACACTGCGAGGTATCAGTCTGGAATAGCGTAGGTAAGTATTTTGTGCAGCTTATTTTGGCCAGCTACAGAGCAGCAGCTTTGTTGAGAGCGGTCTGACTGTTGTCTGCATAGCTGCCTACACGGTCTTTGGCGATCGCATATTGGTTATTACCTTCGGGAACCTGGGCCATGAGGTCAGAGGCTCTTTGCCAACGGGCGGCTAGCTCTAGCCATTCAGCAGTTGTCTTCGCTGTTTGGCCATCGGTGGAGGCTCGCTCTGCAAGTCGGACGGCTTCTGCAAAGGCGTCAACGGTATCGCCGGAGTTATTACTATCAGAATCAGACGATGCTGGCTGAGTCGTGATGCTATCGGCTGAAGGTGTGGTCGTGGGCGGTGTTGTATCAGCGGCTCTGTCGGCGGCTTCTGGAACGAGTGGCAGGCTAGTTGAATCGAGGTCTTGCTCTGAGGCGGCCTGTTCTGAGGTAGTTTGAGCTTGCTGGATTTCGCGGATGTCTTCCTTGAATATCCAGCCCGTGGCTAAAACTAGCGCGACAATCCCTGCGCCACCAAGTAATTTGCCAGAGAGGTTGCTTTGATTCGGGTCAGGCGCAGTGATATCTCTGAAGAGTGGGCCTGCGGGTTTGAGGTTGCGATCGCGAATCCACCGCTGGATAAAGAAAGGCTGTTTCAGCGTGATGATCTCAGACCACAGCAGTGCGTTCTCTGGATCTTTGTTGATTTCTTCTAGCCACAGCAGCTGCTCTTCTTTGACGATGCGGCTATTGATTCTGACCCTTCTGATGTGCTGAGGGCTAATGCTTTCTAATATTTGGCGTACTTTTTCAACGACAGCCGTCTTTTCTAACTGATCGGGTGAGGCCGCTTCGCACAAAAGCTGAAGCATACCGCTAGCGACAACGGCTCTAGTACGGATACCCGAGCTGGCTAGGCGTTCGTTCAATACCTGAATAATGGCGGCAACGCTACCCTGTCGGGCCTGGCCAAAGGTCTCAGTGGCGGGGTTGCTCATGGGAGTGGCGGGTGAATTGTGAAAGATTTTAGTGCCTTTATGAGGATACCTGATATTGGAGTAGACGAGACCCTAGTTGATTAAGTGTGAATCGTCGTTGAAGCGGCGGAGTATCCAGTATTCGGGGTTGTAGCGGTCTGTGGTGAGGGTTTGCCAGCTGGTCTGGGACAGCCAGAATTCGAAGCGGGCGGTATGGTGAATAGGGATTTTCCAAGTGCGATCGCATCCCAAGATCACCGATACCATCTGCTGCATGATGCCTGCGTGAGAGATAGCCCATACGGTTTCTCCCGGCTGGTGCTGGTGTAAAATTTGCTTGACCCAGCTCTGGGCTCGGGTCCTAGCAGCAGCGGGAGACTCGGCTTGAGGAACGGGCTGCCATTGTCTGGTGTTCAGAAGCTGAGTGCAGCGCTCAGGATATTGATGCTGCGCTTCTGACCAAGTTAGTCTCTGAAAAATGCCTTGATGAATCTCTTGAAGATCTTTAGAAATTTGGTATTGGCTCTGGCCAACAGACGCGATTAGAATGTCTGCGGTTTGAGTAGCTCTGAGCAGCGAACTGCTGTAAACAAAGGATGAGCGTGCTAGATGTACGTCGTTGGCTGAAAGCTCGGCGGTGAGAGCGGCGCTCAGCTGTTGGACCTGATGAATGCCTTTGTCTGAAAGCGCAGTGGAGCTTTGCCCTTCCATCTTGCCCTGGACATTGCCGATGGATTCGGCATGGCGGATGAGGATGAGTTTGAGGTAGGTCACTGCGACAATTCACTGGGACAAACGGCTAAGCAAAGCGTGTTCTATCTAGCAAAACGTGCTTGATAGAGTGGTGTTTGACCTATTTCATATAGTCTTTTATAGACAGATCAGTAGACAAGCAAGCGTCTACAATTATTAAAGATGACCGCTTGCGACCGCCACGGTTGGTCTTTTGTTTGATAGTAGTCTGATGTGTATTGATTTGCTCAAGTCTATTTGCTCAAGAATAAACCCCAAGGGAAGAGTCTGTTGCTTATGCTGCTAAAATCCACCACTCGCCATATTCTGATCTATGCGGCCACGATTGAAAACAACGAAATTGTTCCTAGCGATCAGAAGCTAACTATAGATGTCGATCCAGAAAATGAGTTCAACTGGAGCGATGAAGCTTTGAAAAAGGTGTACCAAGAATTCGATCGAATGGTTGAAGAGTATGCTGGAGAAGCCTTGACGGACTACAATCTGCGGCGAATTGGCTCTGATTTGGAGCATTTCGTTCGCGCTCTGCTACAGTCTGGCGAGATTAGCTATAACTTGCAAAGTCGCGTGTTGAACTACAGCATGGGATTACCCAGGGTGGTGGATGATGCGGCGTCTGGCCAAGATGCGTCTATAGAGCCCGCTGCGAAGTAAGAGCCTACTGCAAAGTAACCCAGCTCTAGAGTTTTAGCTGTTTGCGTTTTAGATTTGTTATAGCTGCTGTCCCAATGCTGTGGCCTAGGCCGATTGTTTAGTGATTAATTGCCCCAATCCCAACTGTAATGCTGTCAATCCTGAAGGGGCCGCCGCCTGTCAGAATTGCTCTTCGGCGCTGCCTCACTACTATTTGTGGGGCGTGGGTGAAAGGGTGGCTACGCTGAGACCAGGGGAGTTGCTAAATGATCGCTATTTATTAAAGAGCGATCGCATTTTTCTAGACACTAAGCCAGCGTTCCTGCCTGAATCGCCCGTAGACATTCCAGCGGCAGTGCTGCCCTACCTGCATCTATCGGTGTATCCGCTGCACGTGCCTCGGCTCTATGCTGTTTTAGACGCGGGGAAAAGTGATGCTCCAACGCTGCTGCTCGAATCTAGCGCTCTGTCAATGGCGACAGTAATGGGCGCTGAGCCAAAAGTTCCCAACCTTTTGCCGATGCTGTCGAAGTGCTGGGCTGATGCCCCTCCGCTTCGACAGCTAAGCTGGCTGTGGCAAATTGCTCAGATGTGGGAGAGCTTTCAAAACGAGCAGGTCGCGGTGACGCTGCTGACTGGCGATCTGGTGCGAGTGGATGGCTCTGTGATCAGACTTTTGGCGCTATCAGATGATCCGACATTAGATCGAAATGCGCCGACGATAGTGAGCTTGTCTGTTAGCTGGCAGCCGCTAGCGGCGACAGCCCACTCGTCTATACGCTCCTTTTTGACTGAGCTGTGCGATCGCCTAGAGCAAAGCCAAATCAACGCCGAACAGCTCTGCGAGCAGCTGGGACTGGCGATATCCGTATGCGCTCAAGAGCAGGATGTGACCTACGACCTGGCGATCTATACCGACCAAGGGCCAACTCGCAAACGCAATGAGGATGCTTGTTTCCCAAAGAGCGGAACTAGTCTGACGCTGGCGAGCGAAAAGACTAAAGAGTCGCCGCAGTTGCTGATCGTGTGCGATGGCATTGGCGGTCATCAGGGGGGAGATATAGCGTCTAAACTGGCGATCGCAACTATCAAAGCTCAGCTAGAGCCAGTCGTTTTCGATAGTAGTACTGAGCTGAGCCCAACCGAGGTCATGCTGGCAATTGAGCGGGCGATTTGCGCGGCGAATGATGAGATCGCAGTGCAAAATGACCAGGCTCATCGGCAGGCGCGCGATCGCATGGGCACAACTTTGGTCTTGGCGCTGGTCAGAGGTGCAGAGGTCTATATTGCTCATCTGGGCGACAGTCGGGCCTATCGAATTAGCGCTCACAATTGCCAGCAGGTAACGCTAGACGATGATGTGGCTTCTAGGCAGGTACGTTTGGGCGGCAGTCTGTATCGGGAAATGCTAACTCAGCCGGGGGCCGGGTCGCTGGTGCAGGCATTAGGTATGGGGCCATCGCAGATGCTGAGGCCGACCGTGCAGCGCTTTGTAATCGATCAGAGCTGTGTCTTTTTGCTGTGTTCGGATGGGCTAAGTGATAGCGATCGCGTAGAGCAATTTTGGGCCAGTGTGCTGAAACCACTAGTAGCTAAAGAGCAGCTAGTCAAAGAGGGGACTCAAAAGAACCCGGTAGATGCGATCGCTCAGCAGCTGGTTTCACTGGCTAACAAATACAACGGGCACGATAATGTGACGGTTGGACTGCTGGCTGCGCAAGTTCTACGCATTTCTGAGCGAATGGTGCCCAAGACGCTGGCTAGTCCGGTGCCACAAGTGGTGACTGCACCGGGCCAGACAGTGGTTTCGCCTCAGCCTCAATCTAGCCAGGTAGGAACGCAACCTTTGTCTTCTGAGGCGTCTTCTGCTGATATCTCATCCGAGCCGATTCGATCGAACAGCCAGCCCAGTAGTCAAAACAACCTTCAAAAGATAGGGCTGATTGTTTTGCTGCTGGCTCTCTTCGGGGCGCTAGCCTATACGATATTTCCTGGTTTGAGAGAAAAGCTATTGCCTAATGGCACCAGTCAACCAACCGATCAGCAACAGTCTGTAGGCAATGCAGATACTGATGCTGATCAGCCTACGCTCTCCCCACCAAAGCCGCCAGCCGCAGCCGTTGACTTTGCAGTGGGCGACTATATGCGTATTCGTCAGTCGGATGGTGTGGGTATTCGCAGCGTGCCAGCTGGTAGTGGCGTAGCAGCGACTAACTCGCCGCAGCTATTGCTATATCCCAAGCCAACGTTGTCGGCAGACTCATCGGATGGAAATGCCATTCCCGGAACGGTTCCAACAGGTGGAATTGCGCGGGTTTTGAATAGACAAACAGCTGAGAATCAGACCGCTTTGGTGCAGCTAAAAGTGTGCTCGATTCCGTCTGGAGAGAGTCTCTCTGAAGTGCCGACTGAAACAGATGTTCCGAACGCAGCAGCTAATCCATCAGATAGCCCACTTAATCAGCCAGAATCGACTGAGACCAACCAGCCGCTGTTTCTTCCTCCAGGTAGTAAAGGTTGGACATTGTCGTCGAATTTGGTTGGCTTAGCTGAGCCCATTACCGGGCTGCAGTCTGCTCAGATAGGAAGCTGTGAAAGCTGATGGCACAGCGGCATGCCCTTGGGCTGTGGGTGGCGGTAGATAGCCTGCATGTGCAGCGCGATCGCTTTGCCATTTGGGTGTTGCGATCGCCCCATCCTAGCGGCCACGTCCACCATGACTGCGACTGGAGCCCGCAGCTAGCGGATGCGTGGCAGAGCTGGCAGTCAGTCTTTTCACTGCGCGGTCTACCTCACGTTCCGCATATTCCTTCGGCCTACGTGCCTCAGTTTTTGAGCGAGACTGATTTGTCGAACGTTGATTTATCGAGTCCAGAGCCAGAACTGGCAGCCCAACCAACAAGCTACAGCAGCCGCTATATGCAGCATCTGGGGATGAATCTTTGGCAGTGGCTGTTTTCAGGTCCGGTCAAAAGCAGCTTTGAGAGGGCGCAGGGGATTGCAATTGGTCAAGATTTACCGCTGCGGCTACGCTTAGAAATTCGCGATCCCGAGTTGATTTCGCTGCCGTGGGAGGTCATGCAGAGTCAGGCAGGTAGCCGAGCGCTCTCGCTGAAGCGCAGAATTTTGTTTAGTCGTACCAGTAGCGATGTCGATTCGCTAGAGGTGAGACCGTTAGACCGAGCGCTGAAGATTTTGCTGGTGCTGGGAAAAGACAGCCCAAATGATGCAGAAAACGAATCGGCAGTCGGACGGCTAAAGCTAGATCAGGAGGCCGCGCTGCTGAAGAAGATTTTGGAGCAGAATAGCCATTTGAATTTGCGTCCGACGGCTAAGCGGCGGGTGGATATGCTGGTGCAGCCCAGTGCGGCTGAGCTATCGGACGCGCTGGAAAGGGGTAGCTATAACGTCTTTTTTTATTCGGGGCATGGGATGCCGGGGCCAGATGGCGGACTACTGTTTTTGTCGGATACGACCTTGAGCGGGACTGAGCTAGCTCAGGTGCTGATCAGATCGAAGGTACGGCTGGCGGTGTTTAATACCTGCTGGGGGGCACAGCCGGAGGAGAGTCGGGCGCGATCGCTTCCTCGCAGCAGCCTAGCCGAAGTCTTGCTACATCACGGTTTGCCCGCTGTGGTTGCTATGCGTGATTCGATTGCCGATGAGGAGGCAACCAGCTTTATTCAGGCGTTTGCGCAGTCGCTGGCAGAGCGGAAGGCGGTGGATGAGGCAGTTGCGATCGCCCGCCAGCACCTCCTGACCCTTTATCACTTCAATCAGCCCGCCTGGACGCTGCCCGTTCTCTACATGCATCCTGACTTTGATGGCGAGCTGCTGCTTTCTGAAGAAACTACCCAAATTAATCAGCACACCGCTTTCCGCCCGCGCGTTCGACAGGCCATGCTGCGAGATGCCGACAATCCTAAGAACACCTGGCCGATATACAGCGATGTCATACGGATTGGTCGCAAGCCTGACCTGAATGATCTAGTTATTTCTGATCCGTGGGTGTCTAGCAGCCATGCCGAGATTTTTCACCGCCGACAGCAGGCTGACGACGGATCAGGAATGGCTTACTTTCTTCGAGACAATTCGCGCTATGGGACGTTTTATTGTCAAGACGGTAGCTGGCAGGAAGTTCATCGCCAGGAAGTAGCCCTACGCTCCGGTACCCAGATTCGATTTGGCAGTCAGTCTGACGGTCAGCTTCTAGAATTTGTATTGGAGTCTTAGTGCGCTCGGCGACATTATCCAGATTTTCTAGAAAATAAAACGTACGGTGCGGAACCACCAAAGCCGTCACTGTATCTCTCCTTTGTCACACAAGACAATTTCACTTCATCAGGTAAGCGTTGACATGACCCGAGCATCCTCATCCCCCGACGATATGGATAATTTGGAAATCGATGGTTTGAAGCCATCAACCACCGCGTCCGAACTGCTGCAAGCTATCTTGGACCCAGAGCAAAGCTCACCTTGGATCAGTGCAGAGACTGCGCCCGAGTATGATGAACAGATTTCAAAGGCTGGAGCGGTTTTAGAATTTTCTGATGCGGAAGCTGCGCAAGGCTGGCAGGGACTATCAGCGCAGCTCGATGGCTTGTGGAACGTCGCCGAGAATAGCCTGCTCGTTCGGCTTCAGCAGAAGTTTGCCGAGCGATTGCCTGCTGAGATGCTGGTGATGATAGCGCAGAGAGCACAGCAAATGGTCCGCAGCGGCGAGCCGATGGTGAAGCAGATGATTGGCTGTGTGCAGGATGGATTGAGCAGCGTGGCCGAAGCCGACTTGCAGGTAATGGCTAGACCGATGGCCTTTGCCATGCGTGGCAGTAGTGCTGATGAGTTTGTAGAGGCGACGATCAATTCTGTGCGACAGGCGAAATGGGAAGACCTATCGCCGATTGAACAGTCAAAACTGAGTTTGGCAGCGGCTCGGTATGCAATTTCTCAAGCGACGGATACCTAATATATCTCTCAGCAAATGAACGCTATGAAGTTGATTAGTCCAACGATAGTGCTCGACCTACTCTAAGCGCGGGCGTAAGCGTTGGCTTAGGAATTACCCAGTTTTGGGCGCGATTGATCCATTGATAGTCGAGGCTTTCGACTGTGGTTTGAGGCGGATTCCAAATGTCTGCGGGCGGCTGACCGAAATACTGTTTGTAAAGCGTGAGTGCCTGATCGCACTGCCGATAGTATTTCATGCCTTCTTCTTCACCGCCGAGTCCTGGGGTGTGATGAATCTGGCGCTTGAGTAGTTTTTCACAAAAGTCAATCCAGTAGGACTGGGTATAGAGAATGTGCTGATGCCAAACGCGATCGATGACGGTGGCGGGTGATAGGCGCTGATCTGAAATCATGATCAGAAAGATGAATTTCTTGTATTCGCGAATGGCTCTGTAGGTGAAAACGCCTGACCATCCATATTGCCAAGCGAGCTTGGTTGAGAAAGGACAGAGTACACCGGGCTGGTCAAGTTTGAATTGGTTAATTCGGTTGTACAGTATTGTTTGTTTAGGAGTTATGTTCATGTTGGATGAGACTCTTGTAGATTGAGCAAGGGCCAATAGCGCTCAGCTAGCAGCCGCAGCCACCAATACTGTTGTTGTCGTCATTGACGGTGACGGTGACGATGGGCATAGGATAGATAGTCTGTAGCTCTAGACCCAAGAAGTCGCTGAGTTCTTGAGCGAGCCACCAGCACTCGGCGGCGGATAGCTGGCCGTGGCCAATAGAATACGAGATGTCACTAGCATGCACTGATAGTTCGGGTGGGACTTCACCGCCACTCTGCCTGATAGTTTTGTTCCCCTCGTTATATTTGTTGAACTTATAGCCCGGACTGTAAGCTAACAAGTCGAGAGCTTTGAAGGAAGAAGTCTGATTTTTCCAGCCTACTGTCGGTCCATCTCTTCTGCAAACACCTGTACGGATGCCTCGCTTGCGATCAATTTGAACTATGCTCTGCCATTTTGATGCCGATGAGCGCTTTAGAAGATAGTTGAAGAGTGACTTGAGGGCGCAGCTAAGGATAATCGTTAGAAATAGTGCGATCGCAAATAAGATCGGGAAAAAGACGATTATCATCGCACAGATTGCAGCAATGCTACCCGCTCCTAACTCTGGTGAGCAGTAGCTAGGTTCGTCTGTCAAAATCTGGATGCGATCGCGCTCCCTATCCAGCACAATCTTTGTCCCTTCAGGCTTCAAGTGTAGATAGCTACCTTGGTCTCGTTCTTTTGGGCGCAGCATTTCTATAGCTTGCTCAGCAGACTCAAATCGCTGGCTCAGATTAGGATGAGTCATGCTCTGTAGCCACTGAGCGAAGCTAGGCTGAAGTGAGTAAGCGGCAAGCTGAATCTTGCCGTTGATATGAGCTATATTAGCAGGATGAGTACCGGTGATTAGATAGATCAAAGTCATTCCTAGGCTATACAAATCCGAGGCGGGAACTGCCTGTCCAGCAAATTGTTCCAATGGAATATAGCCGTAGCTGCCAACAATAGTGATAGTGCCGCTTTCCTTCGTTAGATCCGTATGGATCGAGCCAAAATCAATGAGATAGACACTACCAAGGCTGCTATCTTCTTTTTTATGATTGCGATCAATCAAAATGTTGCTAGGTTTGATATCGCGGTGGATCACTGGCGGCGTCTGCACATGGAGATAGATCAAGGTCGTGAGTAGCTGCTTTGCAATATCTATCACTTCAGCTTCTGAGAATCGTCTACCCGATTTCAGTAAAGTTTCTAGAGAGTCTGCTTCGAGATAGCTTTGCACTAGCACAAAGCTACGGACGCCTTCGATATCTGTTTCAAAAGCGTTTTTGTACTTCGGCAGGGCTGAATGATTAAGCGTTTTTAGAATCTCGCTTTCTCTCTCAAATAGCTTGATTTCTACCCACTGATCGGCGGTATGAATAGCTTGCTCTAATCGGATGATTTTGACGACAACAGATTCTTGAGACTCGGTATCTTCTGCTAGAAAGGTCTGCCTACCGGCCCTTCGTTTACCTTCAGTACTTAGTTCTTTGTGCAGGCGGTAGCGTTCCATTTGGCGACTGGCAATTTTCATAGATTCTTCTAGCTGATTGAAAGAGGGCACTTGGGTTTGGCTTTTGTTGCGATCGCCTGATGTTGTCGGTATTGCGCAGGTGACGCTACTCTACATTTTGGAAAAAGAATTGCTATTAAGTAGGTTTCCTTGTCTTCTCTGCTCGTTTTCCTCGATCTGTCTTTCTACTCTCGTTTTCCTTGAGATTGATGCTATGTCTGCATCGGTAGGGTCGAGTCTTTGTAGAGATAGTCCTAGAAAGTCATTGAGTTCTTTGTCGAGCCAATGCTGTTCTGCTTCGGAGATGTTTGTACAGGGGATGGAATACTCTTGCTTTCCTGCATGGATTGATAGTTTAGGCGGTATGCGAATATTGCTAGGTGATGCAATGCCCCTTGCTCTGATGGGATACTCCATTCCATAGAGGATTGGTTGAGAAGGGATAAGCATATCGCCGGAGGTGGAAGCCTTTTTTCCTGCTACGTAATGGCGCTTGAAAGTGTAGCCAGGGTTGTAGGTTAAAAGTCTGATGCTGTTAAATGCAGAAGATTTGCGCGATAGCTTGATAGAAGATAATTTGCTTTGGCAAGGCCCTTTTGCAATTCCTGTGCGAATGCCCAAAGTACGACTGATGCATATTACTCTGTATTGGTTTAGTGCTTCTTGATCCCTTTTGGAATTGAGAGACCACAGAACCCAGATGACAACAGCGATCGCTAGCGCTACAGATGGCCCTACAAATGAAGCTACAACCAAGAGTGATAACAACATAAGGAGAAAAAATATAAAACTCCAGTAGTCGTTCCAAACCAATACTCCAGAAACAATTGTGAGCTCGTCTTTTCGACGGGATATGTGTAGATGGTGCGGCTCTGGTCGTAGATGGGGAAAGTAGCTGGAGTCGTCTCCTTTACGGTTTAGGGCGGTGTGGGCGATCGCAGCCGATTCAAAGCGCTGATCGGCGTAGGGCGCGATCATCTGTGATAGCCAGTGGACAAACCAATCGCTCAGCCCTGCCGTTTTACCCAGACTTTCGATCTGAATACGGCCATCGATCTGAGGAAGTTCTGCCGGATGCATTCCGGTCACCAAATAAAGCAGCGTCATTCCCAAACTGTAGAGATCTGACGCAGGTGTGGTCTGTCCTAAAAATTGCTCTAATGGCATGTAGCCATAGCTGCCTACGATAGTGACTGTGCCACTGCCTTTGCTCGCGGTGATTTGCACCGCGCCGAAATCGACGAGATAAACCTCCTTTTGACCAGAGCCCGCTAGTGCAACAATCTTTCTAAGAGCAGGATCGCTAATCAGAATATTACTGGGTTTGATATCGCGGTGAATAACCGGCGGGAGCTGCTGGTGTAGATAGCTCAGCGTTGTCAGCAGCCTTTGGGCGATCGCGATGGTTTCCGCTTCAGAAAACAGCTTGCCAGCTTCAACCACCTTTTGAAGCGAGGGGGCCGGAATGTAGGTTTGCACTAGCACAAAGCTATGCATACCCTCAATTTCAGCTTCAAAACTCTCTTTGTATTGAGGAATGGTGGAGTGATCTAAATGCTGGAGAATCTGCGCTTCTCTTTGAAACAGCTTCAGGGCGTCCCATTCAAAAGCTCTGCCGAACTGGAGAACTTTGATGATGACAGGCGTTTTAGTGTAGAGGTCTCTTGCTAGAAAGGTTCGTCTACCCGCTTTGTGGCTCAGCTCCTGCTGAAGGGCATAGTGACGGATTTTCTGGATGGTCGATTCCTTCATGCGAGCTTTCCTCGAAGCGGTGGATAGAAATAAATAGTAATGTCTAAGTAACGATTGAGTAAATACTATTTTATCGGCTGGGATTTGTCAACGTATTGTCAACATAATGGTTGAGTGAGTAATGAGCGATAGGATAGAGAGGTTGAACTTTAGGGTCTTATGGCTAAGCCGTCTTTGCAGGCTTCAGAGGAAGGGCGGCGGCTGGCGGCGCAGTCGCTGAAGCTGTCTGGGCTCACTAAAACTAGCCTGAGCAGTGCGGTGGGCTGTAGTCGACAGCCGGTGACGAATTTCTTTCAGGGGGTGGCGATTGAGCAGGGGCTGTTCTTGCGGCTGTGCGATCACCTATCACTAGACTGGCAGGTCGTCGCCGGACTAGCCCAAACGCCTGAATCTGTCACAGTAACGCCTAAGCTAGACGAGCTAAACGAGCTGGATGCAGTAGAAGATATTGATGGACTGGTGCGATCGCTCCGTCAAACCGCCACCGAAAGCCTCTACGAACGCTGCGGCACCATGCGCGTGCTCGATATGTCTCAACCCGTCGGACTCAGCGACCTCTACACCAACGTCAATATCCTCGAACAGGTCAGCAGCCATCAGCGCAGACCGCTGCAAGCCTTGCTCGCTGAGGCCGAAGCTGGAAACTTTGATCGCTTAGGATTCGGTCAGGTTTTACAGCCGCGCGTACCGGTGATGAAGGCAGTCGCTCAGCACAAGAAGCTGATCATATTGGGCAAGCCCGGTGCCGGTAAAACGACGTTTCTAAAGCACCTAGCCATTCAATGTATCGACGGCCAGTTTGAACCGGATCGTCTGCCTCTGTTTATCAACTTGAAACAGTTTGCCGAAAATCCAAATCGGTTAGGGCTGCTCGCATTTTTGAGCCATCGGCATCTGAAAAGTCAGATAACGGCCTTGAGCGAGGCAGAGATCGAAAAACATCTGTTACAGCTAAAGCAGGTACTTGGCGCAGGTCGAGCGCTGCTGCTGTTGGATGGTTTAGACGAGGTGAATCAAGACGCGCACGACTGGGTGCTGCGCGAAATTCGCGTGGTGTCCGAAGAGTTTCATGACAATCACTTTTTGATGACCTGTCGGGTTGCGGCCTGGGAATATACTTTCGAGCAATTTACTGAAGTTGAGATCGCTGACTTTGATGCGGATCAGGTAGAAGCGTTTGCCTATCGGTGGTTTGATAACAAGCCGATGCTGCCACAGACGTTCTTGCAAAGCTTGTCTAGGCGACCTAGGTTAGCAGAGTTGGCAGTGACGCCTTTGTTGTTGACGCTGCTGTGCTTGGCATTTGAGGCGTCGGGGGCGCTGCCTAGTAGCCGCAGTGAGCTGTATCAGGAAGGGATTGAAACGCTGCTAAAGAAATGGGATTCATCACGGGGGATTCATCGAGACCAGGTATACAAAAAGCTGTCACCCAAGCGGAAGGAAGATTTGCTCAGTCAGATCGCGCTGACTACGTTTCGACAGCAGCAGTATTTCTTTCGTCAGCGTGAGTTGGAATATCTGATTGCTCACTATATTCGCAACTTGCCTGAAGCGAGTGATGACTTAGAAGTGTTGCAAATGGACAGTACGACGGTGCTGCATTCTCTTGAGGCGCAGCATGGCCTGCTAGTAGAGCGGGCAAAGCGCTGTTATTCTTTTTCTCATTTAACGTTTCATGAGTATTTTGTGGCTAGAGAGCTGGTCTCTAACAGTGCCAATCTAAAAGAAACCATGACGCAGCTAGCGGATGAGTATGCATTACAGCCACGCTGGCGAGAAGTCTTTTTGCTGACAAGCGAGTTGCTAAGAGACGCGGATCTACTGCTGTCTCCGTTGACGGCAAAAGTGCATTCTCTATTGGTTGGATCGTCTAAGCTGCAAGCATTTTTAGCAGATGTGGCGCAGCAGGCTCAGCAGCCACAGTTTGCGGACTTTAAGCCAGCGGCGGTGCGGGCCTTTTTGTTTGATATTGACTTCAATATTGATGAGAATCGAGCGGTGGCAATTCGGTTGGACCGGCGGGCAAATTGGTTGGTATGTGCGAGCTTTTTGACTCGGATGCTAGAAGGGATGGGGTTGGCAGATGCGATCGCCCACGTCAAAGAATATGACCAGCAAGTTCAAGACCCGCTCAAACAAATTGCCCAGTGCAAGTCCGCTAACGAGGCCATGATGATCGCTATCGAGATTGTACGTGATTCTAGAAAGCTGAGTCCTCGCGAAGATAAAGAGCTGAAAAATATCGTTGAGCGCTTTCACATTGAACGCTTTCAGCCAGGGATAGCCAAGGCCGAAGCGATCAAAGACGTGGCTGACGCAGCTCGCCATGTGGCCAAAGATCGGCATCACATGCGCAAAAAATGGACATTCGAAGACAGCGAAAAGCAGCTGCTCAGGCAGTATTACCGAGCGACGAAGCTGCTAGTAGACTGCCTCTATAGCGATGGCTGCATGTTAGGGCCAGACCGTCGACAGGCGATCGAAGATAGTTTGTTTAGTCCGGCGGCGGTGAGTAATGTCGATTGATATCTGTTCTTTGAGCGCTTCGTCATCTTCTTTTTTTGACCAGTTTGACCAGGAAGATCGACCCACTCGAACAAGTTTTTGGAGAAATGAAACACTGACGCTACCGGCAAAGGGAACGCATTTTGGCTTTGTGTGGCAAGGGGACGCGCAGCTAAAACGGGTAGGGCAGGCACTGTCTTTTCCACCGGCTTTTCCGCTATCTGCGGGGATGTTTTTTTCTACGGCAGAAGCGACTACCGTTGGCGGTCATGATACGGCGGGAATGGTTGTCAGCCAGATGACGCACTCAGGACAGTTTCTAATCGGCGGTCCGATTGAATCGGTAGGCCGCTTTCCCTACATTGACGGGGGGACGACGAGCCTTTTGATCGCGCCGATGGCGGTAGGCGATCCTTGTTTACACGCGCTGTACATGCCGCCGAATGTGGATCAGACGATGCACAGTCATCCGAGCGATCGCATTGGCATCATCATCAAAGGCAGCGGCCAATGCTGCGATCAAAAAAACTGCTATGACCTAGCACCAGGCACCTTGTTTCACATTTCACCCGATCACCAGCATCGGTTTACGACGGGTAGCCAGGGATTAGACTTGGTGGTATTTCATCCAGATAGCGATATGGGATTTAGCGATCGCAATCACCCCATGCTCAGCCGCACCCTAGTCAACAACGTTCGCGCTACGGAACTGCCTGAGATTCAGACGCCTCTGTAGTGGTCATCTAGAGGAAAATAGAACTTATTCTTGACTGCTATCGGAGATGGTTTTGCGCTGCGCTAGAGCGTTTCTGATCTGGCTGCTGATGGGGGTGACGATGCTAATCAAGATAGCGGTTTTGAAGAAGAAAAGAACGATGCCTTCGGGGGCGATGTTGAGCGATCGCAACGGCTCCCAGTTGGTAATCAAAGCACCGCCCACACTAAATAGCACCGCCAGACTCAGCGTACTAAAAGCGAACTTGCGGATGGTAACCGTCCATCCCAGCCATTCTTTACTAATCAGATAGTCCAGGCCGACTTCTTGCAGGCTGATCAGGAATCCACTGACAAATCCGAGGGCAGTGACTATCAAAAGGGACTGTGTAATTGGCATTTGTAGCTACTCAGCAAGACTTGGCAATTGTGAAAAATCATACATCCATCAACGGGAGTTTATCAGTCACGGTCGGGAATGGTTGCGCATTGGTCGGGAATGGTTGCGCATCGCTCGGGAATGATTCATTCACCAACGGGAGTTTATCAGTCGCGGTCGGGAACGGTTGCGCACCGCTCGGGAATGATTCATTCACCAACGGGAGTTTATCAGTCGCGGTCGGGAGTGGTTGCTCAGCGCTCGGGAATGGTTGCGCACCGCTCGGGAATGATTCATTCACCAACGGGAGTTTATCAGTCACATCGGCAAACTATTCTCCGGCACAATGCAGCAAGCTACACGATCTCATTCCTTCATATTGTCAAGCTCTGAAAGTTCTTGGGCGACAGCTTCAATCTGTTCGGTGAAGTAAGCCGTGCGTAAATTTAGCTGGTCTGCAAAGACTAGGCCCTGTTGAAAGGCTTTGAGCGCGGCGGACAGCTCGCCTTGCTGTCTGTAGAGTTGGCCGAGGTTGTCGTAGGCATTCATGATGCCGTAGTTGTTGTAGGCTTGGCGCTCGACCAGGATGAGCAGATTGTAGGAGACTAGGGCTTCGTTGATATCATTGACGGTTCTGTAGAGCTGGCCCAGTTCTTGCAGGACTTTGGCAGAAAAGCTGTATTGCTCTAGCTTTTGGGCGGCGCTGTAGGCGGAGCGGTAGTAGGTGATGGCGTTGTTGGGCTGGTCTATGGCCTGGTAGTTTTGGGCGATCGCAACTAGCAGATCGGGCAGCTTCTCCTCGTCACCTATCGCCACATACCGATCGAGCAAATCAGTCTGTGCCCGCAGCGCGTTTGGCAAAGATTTTGCCTGCTGGTAGCTGTATACCAGCCTTTGTAGATAGAAAATTTCTTGGGTGCGATCGCCATTTTTTCGGGCCTGATCCAGCAGTTCTAGATAAACGTCCGCCGCATTCGCAAATTTGAACCACTCCAAGTTCAGCTCTGCTAGCGATATCTTTTGCGCGGTGACTGCCTGGAGATCGTCTGCGCTTAGCGCAATCAGCTGCTGATACACTTCCACCGCCGAATCAATATCCCTAAGCGTTAGGAATATGTTTGCCAGCTGAGCTAGCGCTACAGCATCTGCTGAGAGCACACCGGTAATCGGTGAGTCTGCTGGTGTGCCTGGATCGACGCCTCCCAAGACATCTTCAAGCTCAACGCCCAAAGAAGTTTTTGCCGCATTCCAAATTTCCTGAGTCCTCAGCGTCAGCAGCTGTATGGCCACCGGCTGCTGACGCTGCCAGGCCAGAGCCGCTACCTGCTCAATTGCCTCTAGCTCTGCGTCTAGGCCAAACAACCGCTTCAGCCTGATCGCTCGCAGCAACAAATCAAAAGCCTGCTCGGTGTCTCCAGTTTGCAGCAACGCTTCAGCACGGCGCTGCAGTTCATCCAGATCAGTCGCCAGCTTATTCATCTCCAACGGACTGAACGCTCTATCAACCGTCAGAACTGGCAGTAGAGGATCGCGCGGCTGATCTAGGGGGTCAGCTAGAAAGTCTTGCTTTTGCTGCGGATCGAGCTGCTGTGCCTGTGCGGGTAAAGTACCCAACGCTTCTATGACCGTTCTGGCAACTGTCGTGGTGATGGCTGTCCGCCTAGAGTCGCCCGTGGCCAAGTCTAGTGCGGTGTCTAGTGCGGTATTGGGCGGTATGCCTATCCAGACCGCACCCGAGAGCGCACTGAAGACTAAAGCCTTTTGTACCAGCGCTTTTCTAAAGGGAGTGTTCACAGTTGTTTATAGAACTTTATGCTTTAACAGCTTTAACAAGGGAGCGCGCTCCAATTACGATATTCTGGTGATCTTGCGCAAAAATGTCGCAGCCAAATCACCATAGCAAACGCCCGCTTTAGTATGTCTTCTAATGTTGCCACTCGGACCATTCGGATCGGTTCTCGCAAAAGCCAGCTAGCCCTGGTTCAAACCCACTGGGTCCAGGCTGAGCTCAGCAAAGCGTTTCCCGACATCACCTTTGAGGTGAGCACGATGGAAACCCAGGGCGACAAAATTTTAGACGTGGCGCTTTCTAAAATTGGCGATAAGGGCCTGTTTACTCAGGAGCTAGAAGACGACATGCTCAGCCGCAAAGTTGACTTTGCGGTGCATTCGCTCAAGGATTTGCCAACTCAGCTACCAGAGGGACTAATGCTGGGCTGTGTCACCGAGCGCGAAGATCCAGCTGATGCCCTGGTGGTGCATAAAAAGCATAAAGATAAGCAGCTCGATACCCTTCCGCAAGGAGCGGTAATCGGCACATCTTCCTTGCGTCGTCTAGCGCAGCTACGTCATCATTTCCCGCATTTCCAGTTCAAAGATATTCGCGGCAATGTCAACACTCGTCTACGCAAGCTAGATGATGGTGAATACGATGCGATTGTGCTGGCAGCGGCGGGGCTGAACCGGTTGGATATGAGCGATCGCATCCATCAGCTTCTCCCTCCAGAAATCTCGCTACACGCTGTCGGTCAAGGCGCACTGGGCATCGAATGCCGCAGCGGTGACGACGATATTCTCTGCCGTCATCAAAGTGCTAGAGCATTTGCCCACCGCTCAGCGCTGCTACGCCGAACGCGCCTTTCTCAGAGAGCTAGAAGGCGGCTGTCAGGTGCCGATTGGTGTGAATACTCAGATCGAAGGCGACACTTTAACGCTTGTTGGCATTGTCGCTAGCCTGGATGGGCAGCAGCTGGTCAAAGATACGGTGATCGGTACGCCCACAGATGCCGAGAGTATTGGAACAGAGCTGGCGAAGCGGTTGCGTCAGCAGGGTGCGCAGGAAATTTTGGATGTGATCAATGCTGAGAATCGAGCATAGGTAGTGGAAGCGAGCAGTAATTCCAAACTTATGGGGGATGTTTTTTGGGGTGCGATCGCCCACTGTGATAGGAATGTAAATTAGTCATTTTATCTATGCGAGTCCCTCCCGAAATTTCATATCGCGGTGTCGAAAAAACCGAGGCTCTAGAAAACCTAGTCGCTGAAAAGATTGCCAGACTAGAGAAGTTCTACAGCGAAATCAGCAGCTGTCATCTTTCTATAGAGAAAGTCCACGACCATCCCGAAAGCGGCTCTCCCTATCGAGTTCGTATCGATATTACGGTGCCTGAAGACCGGGAAATCGTCGTGGATAAAAGCCCTGATCAAGGCGTACAGTATCAGCCTTTAGAGTCCATCATTCGCGAGGCTTTCGACATTGCCGACCGGCAGCTCAAGGAGCTAAACGAACAGCAGCATAATCATATGAAAACGCATATTCCTGGAAAGAAGGAAATTCTGCTCGACGAGCTAGAAGAAGAAGTTGCCATCAAAGCGCCACCTGCTGACGTGACTGCCGAATAAGGCCATCGGGAAATCAGCGAATAAGTTGATAGCCTTTGAACTCTATTTATAGATGGATCACCTCAATATAAACTTGAGAACATAGCGGAGTGGAGATACATTCGCACTCCGCTGTAGACGGACCCTATGAAGGCAGTGATCTTACCAAAGGCTTGATATGAAAATTTTATTTGTGGCTGCTGAAGCTGCACCGCTCGCCAAAGTTGGCGGCATGGGTGATGTTGTGGGCACATTGCCCAAAATCTTGCGGGCGATGGGCCACGATGTTCGTGTCTTCATGCCCTACTACGGCGGAATATCCAGTCAAATTGACGTGCCTGCCGATCCCGTGTGGTGGGGCTACGCCATGTTCAACTCATTCGCAGTCTACGAAACCAAGCTGCCCGATAGCGATGTTCCGCTCTACCTGTTTGGACATCCCTGCTTCGACTCAGAAAATGTCTACGGCGGCGATGACGAAGGCTGGCGCTTTACTTTCTTTTCTAATGGCGCAGCAGAATTCGCCTGGAACCACTGGAAGCCCAATATCATTCACTGTCACGACTGGCACACCGGGATGATTCCGGTATGGATGCACGAGACCTCTGATATCGGTACTGTGTTCACGATTCACAACCTGGCCTACCAAGGCCCCTGGCGCTGGTGGCTAGAAAAAACCGCCTGGTGCCCCTGGTACATGCAGGGCCATAACGTGATGGCAGCAGCGCTACAGTTTGCCGATCGCGTCAACACCGTATCACCTACCTACGCTGAGCAGATCCAAACCGCCGAATATGGCGAGGAGTTAGAAGGCTTACTCTCATTCATCAGCGGACGGCTCAGCGGCATCGTCAACGGCATTGATCTAGATTCTTTTGACCCCTCACAGGATAAGAAAATTGGCTACACCTTTACCGCAGACACCCTAGATGTTCGTGAGAAGAACAAGGCGGTTGTGCAGAAGGAGATGGGCCTAGAGGTGGACCCAGATAAGTTTTTGATTGGGATGGTCAGCCGTCTGGTAGAGCAAAAGGGGATTGACCTAATCTTGCAGACGATGGACCGCTTTTTGGCCTATTCAGATGCGCAGTTTGTGCTGTTGGGGACGGGCGATCGCTACTACGAAACCCAGCTGTGGGAGCTAGCTGCTCGCTATCCTGGACGTGCCTCTGTCTATCTGATGTATAGCGACGCAGTGGGCCGCAAAATATACGCTGGCTGCGATGCTTTCCTGATGCCGTCTCGATTTGAGCCCTGCGGCATTAGTCAGATGATTGCCATGCGCTACGGCTGTATACCAATTGTGCGCCGAACCGGCGGCTTGGTAGATACCGTCAGCCACAACGATCCGATCAACGAGGCAGGAACAGGCTATTGCTTCGATCGCTATGAGGCGTTAGATTTATTTACCAGCATGGTTAGAGCTTCCGAAGCCTACCGCTTCAAGCCGCAGTGGACAGCGCTACAGCAGCGAGCGATGAGAACAAGCTTTAGCTGGGAAAAATCAGCGGTGGAGTACATCAAGCTGTACAGCGACGTGATGAATCTACCTCATGAGGCTCAGATACCTGTGAAATACGGCGGCACGTTAAAAGTCTAGAGCAGCCAGTAAAGAAAGACTAAAATCCCGTACGGGTTTAGAACCTGTACGGGATTTCTTTTAATAACCTTATGCAAAAAAGCAAAACGGGCCTGACGGGATTCGAACCCGCAACTTCCGCCGTGACAGGGCGGTGCTCTAACCAATTGAACTACAGGCCCTCGACTAAAGAAGAGCTTTGAACTCTCCCGCTTAGGCGATCTCCATTGTGCGGATCTAAGGTCGCTTTGTCAAACAATTTTTTGCCGACGCTTCGCATGACGGTCATACATCACAATCGATGCACAAACGCCGAGGTTGAGCGAGTTAGGCACATCAATACAAACCTCCACCAAGTGAGCAGTCTTTCGGAACCCTTGTCGGTAAGGCTCAGGAATCTCTGACTGAAGCGCCACGAAATAAGAGCGAATGAGTTCGAGATCAGCGTTCGTTATCCCTTTCGTCTCACGGCCAAAGAGGTACGTAGCGTTTGACGGATGCTCGAATCGCTCAAGTGGATGCGCTCCTTGGACCATCTCTACGAGTACGAGGGTTGTTTGAGCGGGGAGATGTCTGAGGAACTCACTGAGAGACTCAAAGTACAGAAGAGCAACTTCGCAGAGCGCACTCTGGGTGTTCATTTGGTGGCTAAACTTATGAACATTTCCCCTGTATTGTTCTCGGATGAACCCACCGATCACAAAAACTGTCTTGACACCGAAGTTCTGGCCGCTCCTGAGGATAGTGGCGAGATTATCGCGGTTCTTTGGTTCTAGAACGGCCACGTTCATAAAGCCCTACTCGATAGTACGAATCTGTCGAAAGATAAGCCTGTTCTTGAGCCGCTAACGGTGTAGCAAATAGCAGATTGCCATAGTTTTGTAGGGCTACACAACACGCGCTGGCACCTGGTCAGCTAGTCGAACCTGGTCGTCTTTGACAAGGACAGTGACCAGTTCTAGATTGCGACGGGCTGGGCCTTTGGTCACGTGACCTGCCGGATCGTAGCGAGAGCCGTGACAAGGGCAGACGAACATCTGCGCACCAGCATCCCAATCGACAGTGCATCCTAGATGCGTACAGACAGCGCTGATGGCATAGGTTGCGATCGCAGGTCCATCCTCAATCACTAAGTAAGCCAGCTTGTCCAGGCCTTTTGCAGGCAGCCGCTCGCCTGTGCTTGCCGTTGCCAAAACCGCTGATGCGATATAAGGATTGTTGTTCTCATCTAATGCTGCCACGCCCGATAAATAATTCTCGCAGCGAGAATTGTAAGGGTATCTAGTGCAAAGCCTTTCTAGATCGTCAGTGCTAGCAGAAACCCTATCGGGTAGAATCCAGTCAAGCGCAACGATTGCAGCACTACTGCCAATAAAATAACGAAGAAATTGTCGTCGATTGGGATGCTGCTGAGAACTCATGAGCGAAAACCTAATCTTTTTTGACTTGGTGCGATCATAGCCGCAAAGAGATTAATCTAGAGGCAGATCTTCTGAAACGCTCTTGTTTTGTAAGACGCTGTAGATATCAATTTCTAGTGAGATCTGATAGATTTCTCTTTTAGATAAGTCGCTGTGTTGAGCCAGGTTTCGGCTCGCTTCTGTACGAGATTGACCTTGAGCTAGGAGATTTTTTAGCTCTGTTGTAATTTCTGTTTTTGAAAGCGAGAAAGCAGGCGTAGACGTAGGTGCAAGGAGGATTGTGAATTCTCCTTTTGGAGGGGTGGACTGGTAGTGGGCGATCGCATCTTCAATCGTCCCCCGCCAAAACTCTTCGTAACGTTTGGTGAGTTCGCGAGCGAGAACAACGCGGCGATCGCCGCCTAGAACAGTGATCAAGTTCCGCTAGCGTCTTCAGCAGGCGGTGAGGACTTTCGTAAAAGACAGCGGTGCGGGGTTCGGTTTTGAGCGCTTCGAGGCGAGCAGCGCGGTTTTTGCCTTTGACTGGCAAGAAGCCTTCAAAGACGAAGCGATCGCACGGTAGTCCAGCAGCAGCGATCGCCGTTACCACTGCCGACGGTCCTGGAATCGGCACCACCGCAATATCAGCTTCCACGCAAGCGCAGACTAGTTCGTAGCCGGGATCAGAAATTCCTGGCATACCGGCATCGGTGACGAGTGCGATCGCAGCCCCGTCCCGCAATTTTCTCACTAGCTGCGGAATTCGCTGCTGTGTATTGTGATCGTGATAGCTGATCTGCGGCGTGCTCACTTGAAAATGATGCAGCAGCTTGCCCGTATGCCGGGTATCTTCCGCTGCGATCAAATCCACCTGCTTCAGCACTCGCAGCGCCCGAAAAGTAATGTCTTCCAAATTGCCAATAGGTGTACCGACCAGATATAGCGTGCTAGGGGCAATCGAGTTCGTTTCTGTCTCCAAATCTGTCACTGGGACGAGCCTAGATAAGCTTTATAGTAAAAAGCCTAACAGCAACCACCGTCATAATTACGGACCATACATCACGGACAAGCTATGACAGGCAAGCAACCCGGCAATCATGGGCTTTTTGTAGGCGTCACTACGCTGGACTGTATCTATCAAGCCGATCATCCGCCCAGCGCTAACGAGAAAGTAGTCGCCACCAAAAGTCTGATGGTAGCGGGCGGACCTGCAACCAACGCAGCCGTTGCCTTCAATCAGCTAAGTAGCAACAACCGAGCGACGCTGGCTTCTGTAATTGGCTCGCATCCTCTGAGCGGACTGATTACTGAAGATTTGTTGGGTCAAGGCGTGACGCTAGCCGACTTGGACCCGCAGAGGCTAGCGCCGCCGCCGGTGTCTTCTATCGTCGTATCGGCGGCAACTGGCGAACGGGCCGTGGTCTCGCGCAGTGCGGAAGATACCAAGATCGCAGCGGGCGTTTTTTCTGCTGATAGCCTAGATAAAGTTGATATCGTGCTGATCGACGGGCATCAGATGGCGGTGGGGGTGGAAGTGGCGCAGTGGGCCAAGGCGAAGCAAATTCCTGTGGTGGTAGATGCGGGTAGCTGGAAGCCAGGTTTTGAGACTGTTTTGGCGCTGGCGGATGCGGTGGTGGCCTCTGCCAACTTTTTTCCGCCGGGGTGTGAGACGGCTGCTGAAGTGATGGCGTGGGTGCGATCGCTTCAATCAAAGGCAGACGGTCCTAAAGTGAACAGTTCCAAATCAGACAGCCTTCAAATCGCCATCACCCGAGGATCTGCCCCCATTCTCTACCAGTCAGGCGAGACCATCAGCGAGCTTGAAGTGCCGCAAATCCGCGCAGTCGATACGCTGGGCGCTGGCGATATCTTCCACGGAGCCTTTTGCCATTTTTATCTGACCCATCCATTTGAAGAGACGCTGCTCAAGGCCAGTCGAACCGCATCTATGGCCTGTCAGTACTGGGGCACCCGTGACTGGACGAAAATTTACCGTGTGGCTGGGCATGATGACGATGAAGAAACAGCAAACTAAGTGCTACCTTTTTCTGAAGTTTGCTTGGTGGCTCGTAAACTGATGAAGTTTATTACAGTGAATTAGGGAGATCTTCTATGGCTTTTGAACAAGAGAAAAAGATTGCCGTTGCCGCAGCCACCGCCGCTGCCATCGTCTGTGAAAAAGTCCGCGCAACTATGGTGCCAGAAGCCATTGAAAAGAAAGACAAAAGCCCGGTTACCGTTGCCGATTTTGGCGCACAAGCAGTAGTGTGCAAATCGCTGCTCGAGTCTTTTCCAAACGATCCTGTTGTCGGTGAAGAAGATGCCGCTGAGCTGAAGACGCCCGAAATGGCTGAGCGCTTAAAGCAGGTGACTAGCTACGTACAAGAAGTCATTCCTGATGCCTCTCCAGACGAAGTGACTCGCTGGATTGACCATGGTAATGGCGCAGTCGCTAACCGCTATTGGACACTAGATCCGATTGATGGCACCAAAGGCTTTTTGCGCAAGGATCAGTACGCAGTTGCCCTAGCGATGGTGGCCGATGGCGAAATTAAAGTAGGTGTGCTGGCCTGCCCAGCACTGACCTTGGAACTCAAAGACGGCCCTGCGACCGGCATTTTGTTTGTAGCGGTGCGCGGTGAAGGCGCGACCATGCAAGCGATTGACGGTGGCACACCCGAAACTATCAAGGTGACTAGCTCTGAGGACAAGGAGCATTTTCGCTTTGTGGAGAGTGTGGAGTCTGGGCATGGTGATCAGAGCTTGCAGAGTGCGATCGCCCAAGCCGCAGGCGTCACCACTGACTCTATGCGCATGGATTCCCAAGCCAAATACGGCGCAGTCGCCTCCGGCAATGCGGTCCTCTACCTTCGCCTCCCCTCCCCCAAATATCCTGGCTATCAGGAGAAAATTTGGGACCACGCCGCAGGTGTCATTGTCGTAGAAGAAGCCGGTGGCCGCGTCACCGATATGTACGGCGAGACGCTAGACTTCTCCAAAGCGGATAGACTGAGCACCACAGGTGTTGTAGTCAGCAATGGCGAGATTCACGACAAAGTTCTAGCAGCGCTGAAGGCAGCTGGATAAGTTAACGCTCACCCCATTCCAACAGAAGAAACGCCCTCTTTCGATAGAATCAGGGCGTTACAAGGAACAAACATGCGTCGGCCACCTCAGAATAAAGACAGCCGTTACCTAATGCGGATTGGGGAACAGCTCAGAAAGCTATCAGGCATAATTGTAGTCCCCATGCTTGCAGGACTGATTGTGTTCGGCTTTGTCTACCTCGGCAGTAGTCCGGTGGCGGGTATCTTTCTATTGGTATGCGGATTAGTAGGCATTGCCGGACTAGTTGCCGTGAGTCGACAGGATAGAAATTAGCACCCACAGCGACATCGTTGGACGCCTACCGACGCAGCTAATAGAATTCCTCCCTAACATATAAAGTCCCTGAATACGCTACGCTAGTGAAGTAGTTTCTGGTCTTTAGTCAGTTTGTCAACTGCACGGCGCGATTCTTCCCACCCCGTCAGTACAGCGCAGCTCGAAATAGCGCAGCACAAATTTGCTTCCGAACCTTTGTGGTTTACCGACCACATGCTTTTTCAATACCGCCGCTGCCGCCGCCGCACCTACCTAGACACCTACGGCGACGCCTCACTGAAAGATCCGCCTAGCGACTACTTCGTCAAACTCCGCCAAGACAGCGCCGACCATCGCCAGAGCATCCTTGACCAATTCGCACCGCTCAGTCGTCCCCTTTACGAACGACATGACTGGGCAGCCGGTGCGGACGCCACCTATCGCTTGATGACAGAAGGTGCGGACTCTATTCACCGTGGCGTTCTAATCGCCGAAGGTCCGAACAATACTCGCTATCGTACCGAACCCGATTTGCTGGTCAAACAGCAAGGCGAATCCTGGCTAGGCGACTGGTATTACGTTCCTTACAGCGTGAAGCTTGGCAAAAAGCCCAAGCCAGAATATCAGCTTGTTGCTAGCTTCAGCGCCTATCTGCTCGCCGAAATTCAGGGCGTCTGGCCCGAAACGGCTTGGCTTTTCCTGAAAGAGAAACAATACAGCGTTAACCTAGAGCGCTACGTTCCCAAGCTTCAAGAAGCTCTAGACGACTGTCACGAGATGATGGCCGCTTCCACTGCGCCAGAGGTTTTTATATCTCGTAGTCGCTGTAGTCTTTGCCCCTGGTTAGGCCACTGCTATGCCGAAGCCAAAGCCACTAATCATCTCTCTTTGCTGCCGGGTGTTACGCTGCCCCGCTACCCCACCCTAGTAGATCTGGGCCTGACTACGGTGGAAGCTCTCGCCAATATCAATGCCAGTCATCTCACTAACGCCCTCGGCACCGAGCATCACATCAGCGAAAAGCTGATTTATCAGGCCCAAGCTACCGCTCACGACACGGCTATTCCTCGGCTCCACACTGGCTACTTTCCGTTAGAGGCGCACCAGGTTCCTACTGCTAATATCGAACTCTACTTTGATATCGAAGCTGCGCCAGACAAAGACCTGATCTATCTTCATGGTGTTCTTGTGATAGACAACGAGAAACAGCAACAGACTTTTCACGCACTATTGGCTGAACAGCCGGAAGAAGAAGAAAAAGCCTGGTTTGATTTTCTCTCTCTTGTTGATAGCTACCCTGCCGCGCCAATATATCACTTCTGTCCATACGAAGCGCAAACTGTTGCTCGTTTGGGCCAGCTCTATGGTACGAATGGAACAGATATAAGCGCTTTGCTGGACAGATTTGTAGACATTCACAAACGCATTGTTGATTCTGTTGTATTGCCGGTCGAAAGCTATGCCCTCAAGCATTTAGCCCGCTGGATGGGGTTTGAATGGAGGGATGAAGATGCCAATGGAGCGCAGTCGATCTGTTGGTATGATGACTGGCTGTCGACGGGCGATCGCACTCACCTAAACACTATCCTTCGCTACAACGAAGACGACTGTCAGGCCACCTACAGAGTCAAAGACTGGCTAGTGAACTTCGCCCAGCCCTTCTGGCAATAATTGAATCTACACCAATGCAAAGATAGAGATAACGATGACTAGCGAGTCTGTAGATCGTTTGTTGCTAATCCACTATTACCACCAAGCAACAAAACCTTTTCAAACGCTTTCAGCACTGCCTGAACATAAGGCAATTGAGCTGATGACTCAGATGGGAAAGCAGACAGGCGAAGTCTATCGAAGATTCAAGCATCCTCAGAAATATCTACGTCATAGGCGATCAACAGAAACTTGGCTGCGGCAGGAATTCATTAAGAAAGGGGGACAGCCTATTCTGCCCTACCCCAAGTATTTTTCTGTCGGACCAGCTCTCTGGATAAAAGAAGGCTACAACGAGCAAAGCAAAACAGTTCAATTGCCACTATCATCCGTTGCCGCTGACCAAATCAGCTTCACTTATCCTGATAGCATGGTCAGCTATTGGCTGAGAACGCAGACTGACAAAGCATTTTATCAGCCTGCGTATCACGGAAAAGTGTTTACGCTAAGTGAGATACTTGAGTGCGTTGAGCGCTTCGGTATGCCAGGTGAGGCTTGGAGAACTGACCCAACTAGACAACATGACATTTTCATAGAAGCTCAGCTGTGGATTGATATTCCATCAATCAGCGCTAGGCTAGAGAAACCTACTACATTTGTAGAGTCAGATGTACATCAATAGATATAGTCCAGCTAGATACATAAATCCGCTTACCGATTTCGGTTTCAAACGTCTGTTTGGCAGCGAACCCAACAAGGCGCTCTTAATCGATTTCTTAAACGTGATTCTGCCAGCAGAACACACCATTAGCGACCTAAGCTTTCAAAATAGCGAGAGAATAGGCAATACTATCGTCGATCGCAAAGCCATTTTTGATATCTACTGTCAAAGCAAAAGTGGTGAACGCTTCATTGTAGAAATTCAGAAAGCCAAGCAAAATTATTTCAAAGATCGTAGCGTCTACTATTCAACCTTTCCGATTCAGGAGCAGGCTCCGCAGGGGGAATGGAATTTTAAGCTGTCACCGGTTTATACTGTCGGCGTTTTGGACTTTATCTTCGACGATCACAAAGACGACAGCACCATCGTTCATACCGTAGAACTCAAGAATCAAAACTGCGAAGTCTTCTACAAGAAGCTGAAATTTATCTACATAGAGCTTCCGAAGTTCACCAAAACAATTGACCAGCTAGACTCTCATTTTGATAAGTGGCTGTTCTTATTAAGGCATCTAACAGCTATAGACGATCCGCCTCAGACACTGCAAGAAGAACCTTTTCAAAGGCTATTTCGTGCCGCTGAGCTAGCTAATTATTCGCCCGTCGAGCAGAATGCTTATGCTGAGAGCTTGAAGCACTATCGAGATTTAACTAACGTTGTAAATACGTCCAAACAGGAGGGACGTGAAGAAGGACGTGAAGAAGGGCGCGAAGAAGGGCGTGAGGAAGGACGACAAACCAATATTCGCTTGGTGACACGGTTGCTAGAAAGGCAATTTGGTGAACTACCTACTAATATTCAGCGCGATGTGAATGCCTTGAGTCTAGAGGCTATAGAAAGCTTGAGTAACGTGATATTTGACTTGAGCACTATCGAGGAAGTGACATCTTGGTTGGAAAACCACTAAAAAAGCAGAGCCGAGGCCCTGCTTTTAGCTCGAAGCTATTCGAAATACTCAGATCTAGCCAAGCGCTTCAGCACCACCGACAACCTCAAGAATCTCTTGAGTAATTGCTGCCTGACGAGCTTTGTTGTAGGACAGCGTGAGAGACTTCATCAGCTCTTTAGCGTTGTCACTAGCGCTATTCATCGCAGTCATTCGTGAAGCCAGTTCACTTGCCGCAGATTCTTGCAGCGCTCTTAGAATTTGATTGTTCAAATATAGAGGCAACAGGGCATCTAGAATTTGCGAGGGATCTTGTTCAAAGATCATGTCTTTTGGAAATTCGCTGACTTCTACATCAGGAGCGTCGCTGCGTTCTACAGCTAGGCGACCATCGCGGCTAGTCAATCGAAATATCTCGTCGTCTTTCGCTTCTAAACCTTGAGGATCTAGAGGTAAAAGCGTTTGCGTAACCGGGCGGTTGCTTACCAAAGAAATGAACTTGGTATAGACTAGCTCCACTCTGTCGACGCTTTCCGATAAGAACAAAGACAGCAGTTCATCAGCGATTGTCGCCGCTTCATCTGCAGTTGGAATTTGCTCTAGGCCGGTGTACTTTTCTTCAATTGACTGGCTGCGACGCTCAAAATATTGAACTGCCTTGCGACCAACCAAGATGTAGGTAAATTCTACGCCTTCAGCTTTTAGCTCTTTAGCGCGATTCTCAGCGCGACGAATGACGTTGGAGTTGTAGCCACCACACAGACCTCTGTCGCCAGAGATAACTAGCAGCGCTACTTTCTCAACGTCGCGTGTTTGCATCAGGGGCAAATCGGTGGTGTCTTCAAACTTTAGACGGCTTTGTAAACCGTAGAGCACCTGTGCTAAGCGGTCAGCAAATGGACGGGTCGCGTTGACCTGAGCCTGGGCGCGGCGAACCTTGGCGGCGGCCACTAAACGCATTGCTTCGGTGATTTTTCGTGTGTTCTTGACCGACTTGATGCGATCGCGAATCAATTTTAAATTAGCCATAATCGTTTCATCACAAGGTCGCTAGCTGTTCATAAAACAATAGTCCAGCGACCTTACAGTTGCGTCTCCCTACGCGGCCAAAAATGCTTGCTTACTCTCTTCGATAGCTTCTTCCAACAGCTTTACTGCATCATCAGTCAGCTTCTTGGTGCTGTTAACCTCATCAACGAACGCTTTCTTGCTGGTATTCACATAGGCAATCAGCTCACTGACGTAGTCAGAAACTTTGTCGACGGGAATATCATTCAGCTTATCGTTTACGCCCGCATAAATCACGGCCACCTGCTCAGGCAAAGAGCGAGGAGAGTACTGACTTTGCTTGAGGATCTCACGCAGGCGCTGACCCTTAGCTAGCTGCGCTTGAGTCGCAGGGTCAAGGTCAGAAGCAAACTGGGCAAATGCTTGCAATTCGTCAAACTGAGCTAGCTCAAGCTTCACCTTACCGGCTACTTTCTTGATTGCCTTGGTTTGAGCAGCAGAACCAACTCGAGATACCGAAATACCCGCGTTAATTGCAGGGCGCAAGCCAGAGTTGAACAAGTCAGATGAGAGGAAGACCTGACCATCGGTAATCGAAATTACGTTGGTTGGGATGTACGCGGAAACGTCACCCGCCTGAGTCTCAATAATTGGCAGTGCCGTCATGCTGCCTTCGCCCAGTTCAGGGCTAAGCTTGGCCGCACGCTCAAGCAAGCGTGAGTGTAAGAAAAACACGTCGCCGGGATACGCTTCACGACCGGGTGGACGACGGAGCAAGAGCGACATTTGACGATAAGCCTGAGCTTGCTTGGTCAAATCATCGTAAATAATTAGGGTCGCTTTGCCCTTGTACATGAAGTACTCAGCAATCGAAGCACCCGTATAAGGAGCTAGGTACTGGAGTGCAGCGGGATCGTTGGCGTTGGCAGCAACGACGACGGTATAGTCCATTGCGCCGCGCTCTTCGAGGACGCCAATAACTTGAGCAACAGAAGAGGCTTTTTGACCGATGGCAACGTAGACGCAGATAACGTCTTGGTCAGCCTGGTTGAGGATAGTGTCGATCGCGATCGCAGTCTTCCCAGTCTGTCTATCGCCAATAATCAGCTCTCGCTGACCACGGCCAATCGGAATCATCGCATCAATCGCGGTAATGCCTGTCTGCAAAGGCTCGTACACAGACTTACGGTCAATGATGCCAGGAGCCATCGACTCAATTAAGCGACTTTCGCTGGTATTGATGTCGCCTTTGCCGTCAATCGGACGACCCAAGGTATCGATCACCCGGCCCAACATGGCTTCGCCTACAGGCACAGAGGCAATTTTCCCAGTCGATTTAACGGTACTGCCTTCTAGGACATCGCGGCCTGTACCCATCATTACCGCACCCACGTTGTCTTCTTCGAGGTTGAGTGCAATACCGATGGTGCCGTCTTCAAATTCCAGCAGCTCACCTGCCATTGTGTTGTCGAGGCCATAGATGCGGGCAATCCCGTCACCTACTTGTAGAACGGTACCGACGCTATCGGCTTTGACTTCCTGATCGTACTGTTCTATCTGCTGCTGAATAATGCTGCTAATTTCGTCCGGTCTGATGCTTACCATTAGGTGTCGCCCTACTAACTACGGATATGTACAAATGAAAAAATATTATCTAGGAAAAGTCTGCCAAAAGCTGCCCTTTAGAGCGGCTCTCTAGGGAGTGCTCATTAAGAAGCGCCTAGCTGCAAACCAATGCGGCGAAGCTGACCGCGCAAGCTAGCATCCAAAACCTGAGAGCCAATCTGAATAATGACGCCACCGATCAAATCGGGATCGATGCTGGTTTCTAGCTCGACGGCATTGGCACTGGTGATGCGCTGCACTTTTTGACGAACGGTTTCTTTTTGCTCATCGCTGAGCTCTACCGCTGAAGTGACTTCCGCTAGAACCGTTTGCTTCAGCTCACGCACCTGCGCTTGAAACTGCTGCAAAATCGGTTCTGCTAGATAGATGCGACCTTTGTCGACTAGCAGCATCAAAAAGTTCTTCATCTCGGTATTGGTATCGTCTCCCAATACTTTTTTGATCACGCCTCGCTTGGCATCGCTGTTAGCAATCGGGTTGGCCAAAAAATCCGAAAGACCTGCTGATTCTTTTAGCAAGTTTAGAAAGTCGGCTGAGATCTGAGCAATCTCATCGATCGAGTCTTTTGACTGAGCAATAGAGAGAAGCGCCTGCGCATAAGGAGCAGCAACCTCTGAAGTAGTAGTGCTCATGGTGTTTTTCTCCTTATTCTCCTAGCTGGGCAATACTTTGGTCGACTAGCTGAGCCTGCTTGCCTTCATTGAGGATTTCTGGCAGGCGCGATCGCACCTTCTCCAGCGCCATCGACGATACCCGCTGCCGCAGTTCCTGCATCGCCCGGTCTTGCTGAGAAGACGTATCCTGCGCCGCTGCCGCCTTCAAACGCTCAAGATCTTTAGCCGACTGAGCCAGAACCGCCTCGCGCGCGGCCTCAGCATTAGTCTGAGCCTCAGCTCGAATGCGCTCAGCCTCTTTTTTGGCCATCTGTAGCTTTTGCTGTTGCTCGGCCAAAGCGGACGCCGCCTGCTTTTGACGGGCTTCAGCATCCTTGATCGCCGTCTCAATCGCTTCTCGACGCTCTTGGAGTTTGCTACCCAAAAAGCCCTTCCCGAAGTAAATAAGGACGCCAATGACAATGGCCAGGTTGATGATGTTGGTTTCGAAGATGTCGAAATTCAACCCAAATCCTTTAGTTTCAGAGGCCAGCAGCCCCCACGCTTGCGTTAACACTTTCGATACCTATACTGCTTCGTCTCTTTTGTTCGTATCTGCCGTTAGGCGCGTCAGGCCGCTGAACCCAGCAGCTTACCCAAAATCTGATCGCTCAAAGAATCGACCTGCTGCTCCAGCTGACTGAGTGCCGCCGCTTTCTGCTCATCCAATTCTTTTTGCACTGCCTCACGCTGACTAGCCGCCTCTTGCTGAGCAACTGCCTGCTTTTCAGAGGCAATCTGCTGCGCTTCGGCCTGTGCAGTCTCGATTACGCTGCGAGCCTCTCGGCGAGTATCCGCCAAAGACTGCTCGTATTCAGCGGCGAGCTTTTCAGCCTTGGCCAACCGTTCTGCCGCGCCTGATTTTGCGTTGCGCACGTAGGCGTCCCGCTCATCAATAGCTTCACCCAAAGGCTTGTATAAAATGGCATTGAGTATTGCCATCAAAATCAAAAACTGAATCGCCATCAAAGGCAGCGTCGCGTTTAGGTCAAATAACCCACCCGCTTCCTCAGCTGCTTCAACGCTTTCAACAGCTAATAATGTCAGTCCCATCCACATGTTCTTTATTTATGCTCTCTGAAGTGAATCCAGCGAGTAACTCCCAATTGAATCAACAGGTAATTTTACCTTGGGCACACTGCCTGCTCGCGCAGCTAGCTAGCTGATCTAGCTGGCTACAGCTGGCATGACAATATGGCGCACAAAACAAAGCTGGGTGGAAAGAGACAGGTTTTGACAAACGTTTTGACACTTTGACAAAGGGGTTTCTTTCTCGGACCCAGCCAATGGAGGCTTATGCGAAGGGGTTAGCAAACAATAGAACAAGTGCAACCACTAGACCGTAGATGGTCAGTGCTTCCATAAATGCCAAGCTGAGTAGCAAGGTGCCACGGATTTTGCCTTCAGCTTCGGGCTGACGAGCAATACCTTCTACAGCCTGACCAGCCGCATTACCCTGACCAATACCAGGGCCGATAGCCGCAAGACCAATAGCCAAAGCAGCCGCAATTACAGATGCACTAGCAACAGTAGGATTCATGATGTTTTTCCTTGTGAGTTTAGAGTGTCGTATCAAAGCCTTATTACTATCTAGAACACACCAGAGCGATTTTTCTCCAGTAGATGTCTTTCATAAGTAGGACGGCTAGCCCAGAGTGAGATTAACGAGAGTCTCCATCTCTCAAGGTTGATTGTTCTAGCTAACGCTCGTTGGAGAGCAACCGCCAGCTATGAACAAAATCTATAGTCGCTATCTTGACAGACTAGTGATGGCCTTCCATCGCCTCGCCGATATAAGCGGCAGCAAGCGTAGCGAAAATCAATGCCTGGATTGCACTAGTGAAGAGACCTAGCACCATCAAAGGCAGCGGAATAAAAAGAGGTACCAACAGAACCAAAACACCCACAGCTAGTTCGTCTGCCAGGATGTTGCCAAATAGTCGGAAGCTAAGCGAGAGCGGCTTGGTAAAGTCTTCAAGGATGTTGATCGGCAACAGGATCGGGGTTGGCTCAATATATTTTTTGAAGTACCCCAGGCCGCGCTTGCGAAAACCAGCGTAAAAGTAGGCAAGTGATGTGAGCAGAGCCAGCGCAACGGTCGTGTTGATATCGTTGGTCGGCGCAGTTAATTCACCAGAAGGAATATGAATGAGTTTCCAAGGGACCAGCGCCCCTGCCCAGTTGGAAACAAAGATAAAGAGAAACAGCGTGCCAATGAAGGGAACCCAGGGTCGATACTCTTTCTCGCCAATCTGATCTTTGGCCAGACCACGGATGAAGTCCAAGGCGTATTCCATCAGGTTTTGCAGACCGGAGGGTACGCGCTCTACTTTGCGAGTGGCTAGAAAGGCTACACCGATCAGGGCGGCAGCCACGAACCAGGAAGTGATAAAGACCTGTCCGTGAACGTTCAGACCGCCAATTTTCCAGTAATAGTGCTCGCCTACTTCTAATTTGGCTAGAAGCGAAGAGTTCAAGAAGTGAAAGGTGTTTAGCATCGCCGTTTAAATCTCTATTTTCTGTATGGCCACGTTGGAGTCAAACTTTGTTATCTGCACTACAACGCCGATGAATTGAACCAGTTATTAAACCAGTGGGGAAATTGACAAGGCTATCTGACCTGAATTGGTATCTGCTCTGTTAGACAGATCATTTATCTCCGCTATCAAAGCTAGAGTCAAACCAAGTGTCAGACATATATACGGCTCAGGCTAACCCGGTTAGGTCATCTCTCCTGGAGCTGCTGCCTTACTTGGCATTACAGCTGTCCAGAGCACAAAGCTAATCAGCGCGGCTTTGTAGGTCAAAAAGCCTAGAAACACAGGCAGCACGGAAAGCTGTTCCCACTGGGTGGAAACCACCATGACGCCAATGAAAATGGCTAGCCTGCCGCTGCTTGGTTTTTGCTGTTCGCGGCCAATGTTGCTGATACTTTTCGCCAGCATTCTGAAGTAGACGATACCGGTGACTGCTCCCACCACATAGTTGAGCGCAGTATTGAGCGAGTAGGTGCCCCAAACGGCCAAAAAGATGACAACAGTAAAAGCCAGAGTCAGCTTGAGCAAGTCTTGCTGGAGCTGGTAGTACTCTTGCATGGACGTGTCTGAAGCGGGCGGCAGCAGTGGACGTGTGCCTTCTGCTTGCGCTGCTTCTGTGTCCTCTTGATGACCGGCTTTAGCTACGGCTGCTTGGTTGATCTCTAGCTCAGCAATAGCCGAACCAATATTCTCTTCAGCGATCGCCGAGAGATTGAGAGAAACGTCAGCTGTTTTTTCCGCAAAAGTCACGTTAGAAATGGTGTCGGTTGCCTATTTTATGGCCTGTCTTTTGCGATCACACAATAGAAAATATCCATCGCGCACAACGCCCCAGAACAGGGCCAAGTTCTGTAAAACCAAGGGCAATCATATCATGGCAATAATACTTCTTTACAGAAAGATTTAACAGGCGGTGACGCTTTATTTTTTGAGAAGCGCTAGCATAATCAGCTGTCTTTCCTGGAGCGATCGCACCATCTCCAATGCCTCCGTCTCAGCCCCAACATCCATCTGCCCCAGAATTTCAGCGACTGACTTGCCCTGCGCCGGATCGCATTTTTCAATAAAGGCAAACTCCGCCTCGGTAATCGAAACGACCTGATATTCGTAGTTGAAGAAACTGCGGCTAGGCCAACCTTCTATACAAGGATGTCGTTCGGGAATAGCCGCTAGCAGCTTTTCATCGTCGCTCCAGTCAGTTAAGGCTAGCGGCGGACGGCTTAGGAAGAATTCGAAGTGGGTCAGCTCTGGATCGAGCACTTCTGTTAGGCGATAGCGATCGCGCTTGTCCATCCCCTCCGCTCTTGCCATCAGCTCAGGCGCTGTGCCGATCAGTCTAGACAAATCCCAGTACTGCGGATTGGAAAAGCCAACGAAGTCCAGTCCCGACGCATCTATTAGATCAAAGAGAGTTTTGACGTTGTAATCAATCTCTTGAGGATGCACGTACATATCGGCAAAGCACTCATCGCGCTGATTTTCTAGCGACCAGCGAGTCTCTTCCCGTTTTCGCAGTCGGTTACCTTCGGGCAGTGAGGAGAAAAGAGTACGGCCAACTGCGACTCCGTCTTTGTAATCGCCGCGCTGGTCGCCTTGCAGCAGTGCGATCGCCTCTTGAGTCAGCTGAATCTCCCACCGGCCTAGCTCAGCGTAGACAAAGATGTGAAAAATACCGCCTGGTTTGAGCTTTTTAGCCAGCGCCTGAATGCCCCGAATGGGGTCAGGCATGTGGTGCAAGACGCCGACGCAGTTAATTAGATCAAACTCGCCCGGAAGCTGATCAACGTCGTAAATGCTGAGGTGGTGGAAGGTCGCTCTGTCTGCGCCGGAGCGTTGGCAGCGTTCTGTGGCAACTGCGATCGCACCCCCACTCAGATCAATCCCCACCACCTCTGCTTCTGGGTTCAAATGCACCAGATATTCCGTACTCACTCCGGTACCGCAGCCCGCATCTAGAATTCGCACTTTGTTCGTGGCGGGCGATCGCCCAGTACAAAAGCTGTAAGCCGCAGGCCAAGTCCAGCGCCAGTTATAGCCAGGGGGCGCTTCGTCTAAAAGCGGCTCAGGCGGGAATGGATAGGCGTCGTATAGCTTTGCCACAGCCGAACTTACAGCTGCGGTACGGGCAGCTGCGGTATCAGTTGTAGACGAATCAGACGAAAGTCCCGGCAGGTTGGTTTGCGGATTGGTGGGCGGTTGAATGGACGGCATATTTCAGATGGCAGTATGGCTTGAGGTGAGAAAGACAAGAGACGATCGCTTCTTTAGCATCGCCTATTCGACAGCATCCAAAAGACCTCTTTAAGCAGAACTTTTCTAGTAAGGCCGAACGAAATCAAACATTACAAAAGTTCACGCTCTTCTCAGAGAGCGCCGACAATCTTCTATGATCGGCTATACACATCGGTAACAGAGACAACAATAAGGCGTTTGTTATGGGTTGTCTGCCTCGCTTTTCAACTTTTTGGCCCGGCAAACAATACGGTTCTTAACAATCGGTTATCTGCGATTCCAAATCGTTTTAATCTGAGAAGACAACCCAGGAAAAATACCTTTTTTAACGAGTCCTAAGTACCTAATATAGGGAGTCTTTGAGAACCCATGACAGTGACAGCTAGCGGCGGAAGCTCTGTAGCACGGCCCCAACTTTACCAAACCTTGCCCGCTTCCACGATTTCTCAAGCGGAACAGAAAGACCGCTATATGGAGAACACCGAACTTGGTGAACTCAAGACTTTCTTTAGCTCTGGAATGAAGCGCGTTGCGATCGCTCAAACGCTCACCCGCTATTCTGAGCTGATCGTTTCCCAGGCGGCCAATCGCATCTTTACCGGCGGCTCTGCCCTGGCCTACCTAGAAAAGTCCGACGATGACACGCCGATGGAAATGACCCGTGGCGGCGTTCCCCTCGATCAAAAAGAAGCCTCTAAGCTAGGAACGGCTACCTTTGTCGCGGCAAACAGCGATGGCGATAACAATAAAGGAGGCATCTTCAGCGGCCTTCGCAATCTGCTGGTGAATAACCCCGATGTGGGTCCTACGCCCTCTAACTTTCGGCCAATCAACGTTGCTCGCTACGGCCCCAGCAACATGCAAAAGTCTCTAAGAGACATGAGCTGGTTCCTGCGCTATCTGACTTACGCCGTGGTCGCTGGCGATCCCAACATTTTGAAAGTGAATGTTCGGGGCCTGCGCGAAATCATTGAGAACGCCTGTTCGACCCCAGCTACCCTGGTCGCGATTCAAACCATGCGAGGCGCGTCAGTTGGCTACTTTAAAGGCGATGAAGAAGCCCAAGACATTTTGCGACAGTACTTTGACATCATGCTGAGCGAGTTCAAAGGCCCAACGCCTTCAAAGAAGCTACGTCAGCGCTCTTCAAAAGATCAGCAAGGGCTACAGCTTCCTCAGATTTACTTTAATGCTTCAGAGCGGCGGCCAAAATACGCCATGAAGCCAGGTCTCTCTCGGCTTGAGAAAGAAGAAGCTATTAGAGCCGCCTACCGTCAGGTGTTTGAGCGTGATATCACCCGCGCCTATTCCCAGTCCATCTCTGACCTAGAGTCCAAAGTCAGAAACGGCGAGATTTCCATGAAGGAATTCATTCGCCGCCTGGCCAAGTCTCCTTTATATAGAAAGCAATTTTTCGAGCCCTTTATCAACAGTCGAGCTTTAGAGCTAGCGTTTCGCCACATTTTAGGCCGTGGTCCTAGCTCCCGCGAAGAAGTTCAGAAATACTTCTCGATTGTCTCTGAAGGTGGTTTATCCAAGCTGGTCGACGCTCTAATTGACTCGCAAGAGTATGCCGATTACTTTGGCGAGGAAACCGTTCCTTATATTCGTGGCCTGGGTCAAGAAGCTCAAGAATGCCGCAACTGGGGTGCTCAGCAAGATCTGTTTAACTACAGCGCACCGTACCGCAAAATTCCTCAGTTCATCACGCTGTTTGCATCCTACGAGCAGCCATTGCCCGACCAGCATGTCTACGGTTCTGGAAATGACCCGCTAGAAATTCAGTTCGGCGCGATTTTCCCCAAGGAGACTCGCGATCCTAGTAACCGTCCTGCCCCCTTCAGCAAAGATACTCGTCGCATTCTGATCCATCAGGGTGCCGGTATCGATAACCAGCTCAGCAATCCAGCCGCTAGACCAAAAGCGCCGGGTTCACTCGGACCCAAGGTGTTCAAAGCATCGGCAGGTAATACCAGGGTGATCATTGACGCCGCCTATCGACAGGTCTTTGGCCGCCCCGTCTATGCAGGGCAAGAGATATCAGCCGCTGAAAGTCGTTTTTCCGCTGGAGAAATCAACGTTCGCGACTTCGTCAAAGCCCTGGCAAAATCTGAGGCCTTCCGCAAGACCTATTGGACTTCTCTTTACGTGATGAAAGCGGTGGAATATATTCACCGTCGTCTGCTGGGTCGCCCGACCTATGGGCGTCAGGAGAACAACAAGTACTTTGATATCTGTGCGAAGAAAGGGTTCTATGCCCTGGTAGATGCCATTATCGATTCTCAGGAATATACCGATTGCTTCGGCGAAGATACGGTGCCGTATGAACGGTATTTGACGCCTGCGGGTCAGGCGATGCGATCGCTCAGAGTCGGCACCATTCAGAATACAGGGGCTCGCCCAGAAGAGAAGACCACGCCTCGCTTCATTGAGCTAGGCTCTGTTGGCGCGGATCGTCCTATCCCCGAGGTTCAAAAGCGGGTAAATCAGGGCGTAACCGTACAGCGCGAGCAGACCAAGCGCTTCAAGCTTACGACCACCGAAAAGACTGCCGTACTAACGGTTGCTCAAGCGGCTTATCGTCAGATATTTGAGCGCGACATCGCGCCCTATGTGGTCAAAGGCAGCGAATTCTCTGAGCTAGAAAGCAAGCTAGCCAACAGTGAAATCAACGTCAAGGAATTCGTAGAAGGTCTGGGAAATTCCAGTCTTTACATCAAAGAGTTCTACGCACCCTATCCCAACACCAAGGTGATTGAGCTAGGCACTAAGCACTTCTTGGGCCGTGCCCCTCAAGACCAGATAGAAATTCGCAAGTACAACAAGATTCTGGCTTCAGAAGGCATCCGAGGCTTTATTCAAGCCCTAGTCAACACGCCAGAATACGCTCAGTACTTTGGCGAAGATACGGTTCCCTATCGTCGCTTCCCCACACTGCCAGCCGCAAACTTCCCGAATACAGAGATTCTATACAATCGTCTGACCAAGCAAAGTGACGACGTTGTGGTTCCAAGCTTTCAGGCTCTGAATCCATCTACATCGGTGTCCGAGAAGCTGCCGTTGATGGCAGGCGCACTGGAAGATTGAGCTTGCAGAAATGGGCTTGAAGCCTAGTTTTGTAGGGTAGATTGTCAGATCACCCACCGCATCTTCTAACTTTCTCTGTAGAAAAAGAGTGTGTTCTTTTTGTGATGCGCTCTTTTTTGACCGCTGGGAGAAAATCACGGTTGTTAGCTCAGTGTGCCTTCATTCTCAAAGCTGTTGCTTTCTGAAAACTGAGGAATTTAGTTACGAAATGTTTCTAAACCTCTGAGTAGGTAAGCAGAATACTAGAAAATGTTTACAGAAAAGGCGGTTGAGCGAGATCGGAATGAGCCTGCTGAAGGCATATGACCTTTGACTGATGTTTGGTTTGCTCACAAGCGAAGCGTTTGTTTGCAAGCGATAATTAAGTAACAAAGGTTATAGCTTAGGCTGCTCGTCAGGTCTCATAATGGTGTTGTAGGCAACTGTTGATTGTTACTAAAGCCCCGGCAGCGGTGGCAACGCGATCGCCTTAGAACAGCGCCAAGGTCTAAGTTGAAAATCATCTAAGACTGAAGCTCAGCTGTTTGATTTTTCGTCTGTTTTACACAGAACCAGTGAAACTCATCTGGTTTATTCTTTCGGAGGAATCCATTAATGAGTATAGTCACGAAGTCAATCGTGAATGCTGACGCTGAGGCCCGCTACCTCAGCCCCGGCGAATTGGATCGCATTAAGGGGTTTGTCACCTCTGGTGAGCGTCGTGTTCGCATTGCTCAGGTGCTAACTGAGTCTCGTGAGCGCATCGTCAAAACTGCTGGCGATCAGCTTTTCCAAAAGCGCCCTGATGTTGTTTCTCCCGGCGGCAACGCTTATGGTGAAGAAATGACTGCAACCTGCTTGCGCGACATGGACTACTACCTACGCCTCATCACTTACGGTGTGGTTGCAGGCGATGTAGCGCCTATCGAAGAAATTGGCTTGGTTGGTGCTCGTGAGATGTATAACTCGCTCGGCACTTCAATTCCTGCAATGGCTGATTCCATTCGTTGCATGAAGAGCGTTGCTGGCTCCATGATGTCTGGTGATGATGCGATTGAAGCTGCGTCTTACTTCGACTACGTCATCGGCGGCCTGCAGTAAGCCATCTATGAGTCAGTCCCTAAAAATTAGGCTGCTCACTTGTTCATATCTGTTTTAGTCCACTTTTAGGAAGCAAACCCAATGCAAGATGCAATTACTGCTGTAATTAATGCTTCAGACGTCCAAGGTAAGTACCTTGATTCGTCTTCTATGGATAAGCTCAAGGCTTATTTCCAAACTGGTGAGCTGCGCGTTCGTGCGGCTACCTCCATCAGCGCTAACGCTGCTGAAATTGTCAAAGAAGCAGTGGCCAAGTCTCTGCTCTACTCTGACATCACTCGTCCGGGTGGCAACATGTACACGACTCGTCGCTATGCTGCTTGCATTCGCGACTTGGACTACTACTTGCGCTACTCCACTTACGCCATGCTCGCTGGCGATCCTTCCATTCTCGATGAGCGCGTGCTCAACGGTCTGAAAGAGACTTACAACTCCTTGGGTGTTCCTGTCGGTGCAACCGTTCAGGCTATCCAAGCGATCAAAGAAGTCACCGCTAGTCTAGTGGGTGCTGATGCTGGTAAAGAAATGGGCGTTTATCTCGACTACATCTGCTCTGGCTTGAGCTAGTCGCTGGTTAGACCTATTTCATCTGAACCTAGTTCATCCAAGAATTCGCGCAGACTAATTCATTAGTCTTTCGACGAGTTCCCTCCTCTCTAGAAGTCTGGAGTGAGTGTTAGAGCATTGAAGGCTTAGCAAGGGGCTTAGTTTATTTCTTCGGAGATGGGTTAACCGTTTGAGAGGCTTCGAGTCTATAGCATTGATTAATCAGACTTCTAGATTGCTCTTTTCCCAAGGAGTTCTTCTGATAGTGGAACTCAACTGATAGTGGAACTCAATTGAGCGTGTTACGTTTGGTTAGCCTAGCTTAATAAGCATGCTGGGTTCTAAAGAATGAGAAAAACCAAGTCAAACCGCTAGAAAGCACCATTTTTTGAGATTTGTTCGATTTTTGATAGATTGATTTTGAGAGATACAGCTCTTCTGCGTTTCAAGAATTTGTTTCAGAGAGTTTAGAGCATTCGAGTCAATTTTTTAAGTTGGTCTACTGCCCTCATTGCAGGTGCCAACGCAGCGATAAGCTTTTAGATTTAGACCCTTTAGATTTAGATAACCAAGAGGCCATTACCATGCGAATGTTTCGAGTCACTGCCTGCGTCCCTAGTCAAACCAGGATTCGAACTCAGCGCGAGCTTCAGAATACCTACTTCACTAAGCTAGTTCCCTACGACAACTGGTTCAAAGAGCAACAGCGCATTCAGAAGATGGGCGGTACCATCGTTAAAGTAGAGCTGGCTACGGGCAAACGGGGTGCAAACACTGGCTTAGCATAGATGTCAAACGCATATTTCTAAAACTGCGAAAAGAAGACTGCACGACAAAAGTGCAGTCTTCTTTTTGTTTGTGACCATTTTTTCATTGTTACTGCCTATCTCAACAGTGAATAAGATGAAGTCCTGATTCTGTATTCCTCTTATGGATTATTCAGCTTTGATCGGTTTATCACAGTCCTATCCAGGTGAAGAAGTCTTGCTTTGTGACCAGCTCTAATATGAGGAGGGCTACAAACCCAATCATAGCGAATCGACCATTGATCTGTTCTGCGTATTGAGTCCACCCGAATCCTGGCTGCTGCTGTTTGTCTGTCGGTGAATTGTTGGAGGATTGAGGATTAGGAGGAGGTGTTACCATCGCGGAATAGCCTATTTGAGAATCTTCTTTTGTACATATTATCTACTACTAGATGCAGAGATAAGGCTTTCCAAGAAACCAGATGCTGAAACCGAAGAGATGGCCAGTTTGGAATGGAGAGCGCCTAGCCGATTGTAGATGTATGAGCACATATGGTAAGTGTTGATTATGCTGGCTAAAATGCAACAGCAAACTGATAGAATGAGCGGCGAAAAAATATGTCGTTGATGATGCTATGATAGCTAGTTGGGCGTCGATATGGTTCTCTTTGCTTTGGGCTTTAGTTGTTTCAATGTATCATTGTCAAAATCATCGTTAGAAAGAATAGATATATAAACTGACTCTCTTTGGTACTTTACTTTATGATTCCATGCTGTAGCTACTTCATTGCCGTCTGTGAGTTGTTTTTCAACTCTATGCAATCGATAGATATTAACTATAGAACTCTATAAATATCCTAATTTTTTCAAGCTAGAGACGAGCGGGCTATGGCTGACAAAAATCAACCGTTGAGGGGGAAAGCTCTCCTTCATAAAATTAATGAATTAAGCCATTTATCTAAGCGAGAAAGCGCGCAGGCGTGCGGCTATTACGAAACTAAAGATGGTCAGACTAAGGTCAACCTGGCGGACTTTTACGACGCTCTGCTAGAAGCTAGGGGGATCTCGCTGAATCCTGAAGGTACTAAAGACGGTCGGGGCCGTGAGCCGACTTATCGGGTGAGCGTACATAAGAATGGTCAAATTGTAATTGGCTCTACCTATACGCAGGCTATGGGCCTTAAACCTGGTGATGAATTTGCGATCAAGCTGGGCTATAAGCACATTCGACTCGAACAGATCACTCGCCATAATGACGATCAATCCGAGGAGTAGAAGGATAGATTTTGTTTTATGAGGCGCTGTTGAACGACTGAATGTGAGCGATCGCGACTACTAGACTCCTGTCATATGGGTATTTCTAGGCGATTGCCCATCGATAGCGTCATTATTGTGATGGGATTTAGCGGCGAGAATCTAGTTAGCGGCCCAATCGGAACTGACCGGGAGATATTGGCCTGGGTGAGCTGATATTGCCAAGTCTGCGAGATGCGATGTGAAGTGTGTCCTTCGCTGTCTTTGCTAGCGCCTTCAGGTGCTGATCGCTCGGCTGTGCGGGCTGGTGCGGGCTGGTTGATCCAGTTGATCACTTCAGCGACGTTTTCTACGGTGGCTAGAGCTATAACGATTCGTGGAGAGCTGTGAGGATTGATGATAAGGGGATGGAGACGTTGATACAGATAGTTAAGAATGCTGCTAAGCTGACCGCTGCTACCGCCGATGAAGACTCGATCGGGGGTGGGCAGTTGTGATAGAGCGTCGGGAGCTTTGGCTTGAATAATTTTGATGGGAGCGATCGCAAGCCGCGCTGCATTTTGCTCGATCAAAGTCGCTCCTATCGCCGTCTTCTCGACTGCGTAGATCTGCGCAGTCGGGCATAGCCGACTGAGTTCCACGCTGACAGACCCTGTACCTGCGCCGATATCCCAGATGACCTGATTAGGGAGAGGCGCGATCGCCCCCAAAATCAACAGCCGAATCTCGCGCTTTGTCATCAGCGTTGGCCGATCGGCAAATCCTTTGAAGACTGAATCGGGCAAGCCAATTAAAGGTAAGTTCTCTGACACTATCAGCGCGGATTTGGACTCTCGCAAGAGAACCACGACATTTAATGGAGAATAGTGCCGTGTTTTTTCTTGGTCGTATAAGCTAATCCGCTCTGTCTTTGCGCCCAAGTTTTCGCAGACCCAGATCTGGTAGTGAATAGGAAGTTCTAGCGCGGTGATGATCTGGGCGATCGCCTCCGGCATCAAAACAGGATCGGTAAGCACCGCAATTTTGGCATCACCCCGCTTCAGCGCTTTGGTCAACAGCGCTTCTCCTCGACCGTGAACGCTAATCAAGGTAGCCGATTGCCAGGGAATCTTCAGACGGCTGAAGGCGAGCTGAATGGCGCTGATCTGCGGATGGAAGATCAGCTGGTCAGCAGGGAAAGATTCGAGCAGCAGTCGCCCAATGCCAAAAAATAGCGGATCGCCCGAGGCCAGGATAACGATGCGGGCTTCGGGATGGCTTTTGCGGTGCGATCGCAGCTGATCAAACGCCTCAGAAAAATTTCCCAGCGCCCATCTCTCTGCTGACTTGCCGATATTTTCAAGACTATTCAGATGCCGCTGGCTTCCTAGCAATACCGTCGCTGATTTGACAGTTTCTAGAATCTCCGGCGTCAGGCTGTTCACCCCGTCTAGTCCGATCCCAACGACCTGAATGCAGCTCCAGTCTGGAGTGTGAACCTCTGAATTAATCACAGCTCCCATGCCCAAATCATCACGGCGTTCAAGATAGCTGCCGCTACTGCCGAGCCGCCTTTGCGACCCTCAACTAAGATATGAGGAATCTGTAGCGCTGATAGCGCCTGCTTTGATTCCACTACGTTGATAAAGCCGACTGGTGCGCCAATGACTAGCGCGGGCTGCCAGCGTCCGGCTTTTACTTCCTGACACAGCGTCAGCAAGGCAGTAGGCGCGTTGCCGACGGCTACAACTGCGCCCGGATGGCTAGAAGTGCAGCTGAGCAGGCCCATAGCGGTGCGAGTTTGACCAGTATCAATAGAGCTAGCTACCTGCTGAACGGCAACGGTGACTTTGGATTGCCAGGTGCGCTGAACGACCGTGCTGATGCCAGCGGCGACCATGGAAACATCGGTGATGACAGGTGCGCCAGATTTAAAGGCTGCGATCGCCGCTTCTACTGGCTGATGGCGAAATTTGATTAGCTGTTTAAAGTCAAAATCAGCAGTTGCGTGAATGACACGGCGGGCGATCGCATATTCTGCTGGTGTAAAGTGATGCTCCCCCATCTCCCGATCGATTTGCCTAAAGCTAGCTAGGGTAATGTCATGCTCACCGTAGGCTGGCACCGATTAGCTGCCCTCCGAGCGGTAAGACTGCTCTTCTAGATAGACTTCGCTCGCATCGATTGCGTCGACCGCGATCGCTTCGTATTTCACAATTCCTGACACCGTTGCTATCTCGCCCACAGTTGGTTCGGACCGATTCGTCAAAACCCACAGACTGCCTGAGTCATCCTGTATCTGATAGAGCCAGCCGTCTAAAAGTGCGACTCGCTGCGTCACGCTACCAGAGATAGAGACCTTGTCTTCGGCCCGCTCAGCGCTCAGAGAGTTGATTGCCGTCGACTGACCCGGCAAACGAAAGCTTGGCGAACTGACAGGAGGCAAGGGAACTTCCGAGCTTGACGGCGCGCTAGGGCTAGTTTCAGCCACCGTACAGCTGGCCAAAATGAGTGCTACTAACGCTAATCCCCACTTCAACCTAGGAAGCGATCTAGTAAGGACCGACTTGGCCGATCTAATCGACGGCACGCTGATCGCAAGTGCTTTCATAAAAGGTTCTTTAGCAAAAACTGAGATTCGATGAAACAGGTGAGGATGACTCTTGTTACTTCTGCTACATTGCTTTGGTAATCTGGTCTGAGGGCTTCACTGCGGACGGCCCCATGTCAGCAGATTGATGCTAGTAAATGATGCCAATAATTTGGTGCAAGCAAATCGATCCGGCTAGAAAGGCCGGTAGCGTACTTTAACATTATGGCTCAGCTCCTTGACGGGAAAGCGCTCGCGAAACAGATTCAATCAGGTCGAGTCGCAGATATTCAAGCCTGGACAAAGCAGGTCGGTCGACCGCCGGGACTAGCCGTGCTGATGGTCGGCGATCATCCTGCGAGTGCGGCCTATGTACGCAACAAAGAGCGGGCCTGTGAACGGATAGGAATTGCTTCTTTGGGAAAGTACCTCCCCAGGCAAAGCAGTCAGAACGAGGTTGCCCGAGAAATTATAGCGCTCAACGAAAATCCAGATGTAGACGGCATTTTAGTACAGTTGCCCCTGCCTGACCATCTAGATTCATCGACTTTGCTGAATCTCATCGATCCTGACAAAGATGCTGATGGACTGCATCCGATTAATTTGGGCCGATTGGTTAGAGGTGAACCGGGACTTCGTAGCTGTACGCCAGCGGGTATCATGCGGCTGCTGTCAGCTTACGATCTGCCTTTGGTGGGCAAACGAGCGGTTGTCTTAGGTCGCAGCATTTTGGTAGGTAAGCCGATTGGTCTGATGCTGTTAGCGGCGAATACGACGCCGACGTTTGCCCATTCAAGGACAGAAAATTTGTCTGAACTGACCCGCTCAGCCGATATTCTAGTAGCAGCGGTCGGGATACCGGCGCTGATTACTCAGGAGATGGTAAAGCCCGGTGCGACGGTGATTGATGTGGGAATCAACCGCGTAGATGACGCGGATACTGGCAAATATAGGCTAGTTGGCGATGTAGATTTTGCTAGCGTTGAGCCGATTGCAGGAGCGATTACTCCGGTTCCAGGCGGTATTGGTCCGATGACCGTGACCATGTTGTTAGAAAATACAATTGTGAGCTATTGCGATCGCCATCGTCTCTTGATAGATGCTTGATTGCTTCGGCTCACAATTTTCACAACAGCAGATTTGAAAACTGCGTCCCACTTTTTCTTTGACCCCCTCTCCTATTCCCTCTCATGGCGACCACGAATCTCGATAGTCCCAGCACCTTCGATCTCAAAAGCTATCTCAGCGAACGGTCCCGCCAGGTGGAATCCGCAATCGATGCTGCCTTACCAGTGGCCTATCCCGAACAGATTTATGAGGCCATGCGCTATTCTTTGCTGGCTGGCGGCAAGCGATTACGGCCCATTCTGTGTTTAGCGACCTGTGAAATGCTCGGTGCTAGCGTTGAGGTCGCTATGCCGACGGCCTGCGCGTTGGAAATGGTCCATACTATGTCGCTGATCCACGACGATCTGCCAGCGATGGACAATGACGACTATCGCCGAGGCAAGCTGACCAACCACAAAGTATATGGGGAAGGAGTAGCGGTGTTAGCCGGTGATGCGCTGCTGACCTATGCTTTTGAACATATTGCAACGCAGACGCCGCAGGGTCCCAATGGCGCTGATCCACAGCAGATCCTAAAAGTGGTGGCGCAGCTAGGTCGAGCCGTGGGTGCAGAAGGGCTAGTCGGTGGACAGGTAGTCGATCTCGCTTCAGAGGGCACGCTCGTCGATGAAGAGACATTGACCTTTATTCATATGCACAAGACAGCGGCGCTGCTAGAAGTGTCGGTGATCAGCGGCGCGATGCTGGCAGGGGCGTCTGAATCGGTAGTCGACCGGCTCAGGCGATATGCTCAGCGCATCGGGCTGGCTTTTCAAATTGTGGATGATGTCTTGGATATTACCTCTACCCCTGAGACGTTGGGCAAATCTATCGGCAAAGATATTGCGGCGCAGAAGGCGACCTACCCTAGCCTATGGGGGCTAGAAGAGTCTCAGCGGAAGGCCGATCAGCTAGTGGCTGATGCGATCGCAGAACTCTCAGAATTTGATGAGCGGGCTCAGCCTTTGATCGCGATCGCAAAATTCATCACCGCTCGCACTCACTAGCTTTCAACTATTTCAACAGCTTGTCTTAAAAGATCGTTTAAAAAGACCGTGCCCACCCCTCCTTAATTTGCCAATATCCCGATTCATGCAGGACTTCAGCGACATCTTTCAAAATCACGTGCTTTGGGTGGCCCTTGTCGCCTGTATCACAGCTCAAGCCCTCAAACTAATCATTGAATTTGCCCAGCACCGCTCTATCAATCCCAGAGTACTTGTCGAAACTGGCGGTATGCCCAGCGCTCACTCAGCTCTGGTCACAGCGCTCGCTTGTGGCGTTGGCCAAACGATTGGCTGGAGTACGCCTGCTTTTGCTGTGACTTCAGTTTTCGCTGTGATTGTGATGTACGACGCTGCGGGAGTAAGACAGGCTGCAGGCAAGCAGGCCAAGATTCTCAATCAAATTCTAGACGAGCTGTTTCAAGAGCATTCAGAATTCAATGAAGCTCGCCTAAAAGAGCTGCTGGGCCATACGCCGGTACAGGTAATTGCTGGCTCGCTTTTGGGCGTACTAGTGGCTTGGCTCTCTACTCCGGGCTGGTTAAGCTAAGAGCTTGGTCGAGCTGGTAGCCGAATTAATCAGCAGCCAAGCTAGTTAGTCGAGATAACTACTGATTCCGATAGTCGAACTACATCCTGCGCATCTACCATCACAGCGGCTAATTGCGCGTCGCTGAGCTTTTGTAAAATTGCCGACGCGCTTTCTTCGCTCTCACTGTATGTGGCCAACAGATACGGACGCTGCTGATAAACCGCTAGCCCTACCGAGGGAACTAGCTGGCTGACTGTAGCAGCAATTTCTGGTCGACTGTTGTAATCGACTAGGACTGCGTAGCCTGTTTCTAGCTGTACAGGATTAAAGGTGACACTGGTGGGTGCGGCGGCAGTGCTAGTTTCTGCTATCTCGGGCGATACGGTTGCCTCAGGCGATGCAATGTCATCAACAGCAGTGGGCTGGTCAGTAGGCCTAATGACGAAGCTTTCGTAGCCCGCTTCGGAGCTCATGTAGCTAGCCCAGGCGTTGACAGTCTCCAGATTGGTAAAGCCGCCTGATCGCACCAGCACTTCATCAAAATACCGGCAGATGAGTACAGTGCTCTCGACCGGCAGTATAGATGCAATATCAGCGCGTTCAGACTCGTCTTGACCGCGTACTAGTAGCAGAAATTCCTGGCTAGCTGGCGGTGGGCACACAGGTGGCTCCGATTGCGCAGACGCTGCTCTTGTCGACAGCAGAAACGGGGTGGTGAAGGCGGATACGCCGAAGAGTAAGGTTGCTAATGTCGAACGGTAGAGCGGTTTCATAAGAAAGGATTTATGATGCGGTTTCTAGGGAGGCGAGAGGGTTAGGAATCGTGGTGGAGGGCGCTTCGAATTCGCCTTTGGCGACGTATTCTAGGCGGAGTTTCAGCCAGGTGACGAATGTCTTATCCGTGGAGACGACGGCGGCTGCGGGCTGCGGGCATTTGGCTTTGACTTCGGCTAGCTCAGGTGCGTCTAAGAAAGCGGGTTGCTTGATCAGCCAAAAATCGGGCTCTTTTTCTTGAGATTGGTACTGGCGATAGCGCTCTTGTAGCACTTCTTCGAAGGGCTCTTCTTCGAGTAGAAAGCGCTGACTGGCGGCTATGTAGTAATAAGTTGTCATGGTTGAGCAGTATGGGAGCGAGCGGTGTGGCTTCTTGCTTAGAGTAGCCTATGACGATAGCCCATCAAAAATCGATTCGTCCGCTGGGGACTGTTCGAGGAGACCAGGGTTCAGGGGAGCGCTCTAGAGACCCTTCAATGCTCTTTGTTGTAGCTGCTGCTTTGGCTTTGATAGGAACGCCAGCGGCGTTGACAACGACCCCAAGCAGTCGAATGTCTTCGCTAAATTCCATCGATTCGAGGGTGCTGTCAAGGTCGGCTTTGGCGGTGATACCGGGCCGGGCGATCAGTACCAGACCATCTGTTTGAGGTTCTAGCAGCAAGGCATCATCGCAGCTTGAGAGGGAAGGGGTATCTAAAATAACCATGTCGAACCTGGCTTTAGCATCTTTTAGGAATCGCTGCATTTCACTAGATTCGATGATGGCGGTCGGCTGACGCTGAAGGCCGGGTGAAGGAGAAACGTATAGATTTTCGATATCAAAAACCATTTGAATGCTGCTGCCAATCTGACCACCGTAGTAGCGTAGGGGTTCGTCAGCGGTCTGCGGATCGTAGTCTATGCCAACAGCGTCTGCTTTGGATGGGTTCCTAAAGTCAGCTTCGATCAAGAGCGTGCGGCGTCCGGCCCTAGCAGATGCGATCGCCATGTTGTAAGCGCTCAAACTTTTGCCTTCTTTCGCCTGTGCGCTGGTTAGCACAATCATCTGTGGTCCCGTCGAGTATTCCTTGACGTTTTCGCTATCCTCCATTCCCAATAGCTTGATCCTGCTCAACAGTCTTTCATAACTGCTGTGATAGATAGATTCTGACTGGATTAACACAGGCATCGATCTGAGCGACTGTATCTCGATCGCTGGAATAATCCCCAGTAGCGGCACTTCTTGATCTTCTAGAATGCCTTCAATCTCTTCCGTCGTGCGAGTGGTGCCATCAAGCATATCTAGCAAATAGATTACGCCGCCGCCTACAATCAGACCCATCAGCGTACCGGCTAAAAGAATCATCGGCGCGGCAGGCCGTTCTGTCACGTTGATTTTGGTGTAGGGCGCACTAGCGACTACCAAACTGCTGACGGTTTCTGCTTCGGCAGCTTCAGCGTCGATCAGACCAGCCTGTATGCGGTCATAGAAAGCTCGACGTAGGACCACCTGCTGAGCTAGCCGGTTTCTTTCTAGCTCTTTGTTCGGCAGACTGGCATAATCTTGGCGCAGCCTCTGTGCCGATTCAGAAATCACTCTTTGCTGGCTGATAATGGCCTCTCGTTGAGAATCGAGACTCACTAGCTGGGAAGCCAGGGCCGCTCTGGCCGGATCTAAATTGGATTGAGTCCCGCTAGGAATTGGGGCAACGCTGCCGTCTCCCCCTAGAACCTCCGCCGAACGCCTAGCTAGCAGTCCTTGGTAGGCGTTTAGGCTTTCGTTTAGCCCTACCAGGGTTGGATGCTGATCGCGTAACCCTTGCGCCCGCTGTAACGCTATTGCTGTCTGCGCTTCAGAGATTTGCGCTCTGAGCTGGGCAACTATTGGATCGGCGCTGAGCGCAGAAGAGGCGTAGGCTTGGACTGGATTCATCCCTAGCTGCGACTGGAGGCTGCGCATCTGGGCTTCGATGCCAGCAAGTGTAATTTCGTTGGTGCGTAGCTGCTGCTGGCTGCCCGAAATTGCGCCTAGCAAGCTACCGTCGATAGAGGCTTGGATAGCTGGTCCTTCATTGCGGTCATAGGCTTCTAGCCTTTGTTCGGCCTGGCGCAGTTCGCCTTCGATTTCGGGTAGGCGTTCGTTTAGCTCAGTTGCGATCGCCTTCAGCCGCTGCTTATTAGTAGCCGCACTCAGCTCTACCATCGCCTCAAACATCGTTCGCAAAACTGTCTCAGTCACCTCGGGATTGCTACCTGTAAAGCGCACGGTTACTTTTTGCCCTGTCGCCTCTACGCCATCTGTTACAGAAGCCGACTGTACGTTTATCTTGGTTCTCGCGACTAGCTGCGCTGGCGTGAAGTCAACTACCCTCATCTGCTAGCTGATTGGCTACCTCCTCCAGCAAAATGTCTGACAGCAGCAGCTCTTCATTAATAATGCCGAGCCCCTGCGACTGCACCTGACTACCTGTATCTGTAAATGCCACCAGCGGCGAGTTATTGACCAGCACCCCTTCTGAAGAGTAAGTGACAGGGGGCTCCGGCTGAAGCGCTACCACCACCGACGCGCCCAAAATAGATAGGAATGTGAACAGACCCGCCCACTTATAGCGGTTCAGCGCAAGTAAATAGCGTTTTAGGAAGGGGGAAGCCATGGAAATTTACGAAGGATAATTGATTGTTACTCGAACCAGTGACTACTCAAACCAGTGACTACTCGAACCAGTGACTACTCGAACAAACCGTTGCTGTTAAAAAAGGTGTCAAAGAAATTGGTAAAGCCTAAGATGTCTCGAAACGGGCGAGCTACGGTTCCCAGCGCGTAGGAGATGCGGCCAACCAGGTTTCGGCCCACCACAATCACATCGCTATCTTGCAAAGGGGGATTTTGAGTAATGTCACCCAAGATGGCAGACTTGGCATCTAGCGTTACGGTTGCTGCTCTTCCAGACTCGGGATCGAAGCGGATAAGTGCGACTTTTCCTAAGTTGGCATTGTCGGGATTGACGCCCAGGGTTGATATGGCATCGACAAACGAGCTGCCGCTGTTGAGACTGAGCGTACCGACACCGCCTCTACCCCCTGCATAGTTTAGAAAGCGAATATTAATTACGGGCTGAGCGAGAGTTGAACGCGCTACTAGAAAGCTGTCGTAATCGTCGAGCTCACTAGGATCTAGCTCCGGCACGATTAGCACATCACCATCTTCCAATCGGACGTTGGGCACTGAGCCGCCTTCCTTGAGCGGGGTAAATAGATCAATATTTCTGCTGCTTTCAATTAACTGGCCCTGATGGTAGAACTGTCGCTGAATCTGGATGCTACGCAAGTCCGAGTTTCTTCTAGCGCCGCCTGCGGTCAGTAGAGCGGTTGAAACGCTTGGGTCCGCGAGTGGATAGAACCCAGGTCGCTGTACCGCTCCTAGGATAGTGACCTGAACGCTACGGCGGGCTACTAAGGTGATAGTCACATCCTGCGCTGTTTGAATTTCGACATACTGGTTGTAGAGATTGCGTAAGCGCGTCTCCGCTTCTGTAATAGTCAGTCCGTCAAAAGAAACGCCACCTTGGATAGGGACGACGATGTTTCCATTCAGGTCGAGCGTGGCTTGAAAATTGAGATCTGGGTAACGCGGCACGCTGACAAAAATTGAGTCTCCAGGCCCTAGATGATAGGCATTGAAATCTGGCTGCCAGTCTGTTTGCCGGTCTGTTTGTCGGTTTCGGCGAGGTGCGATCGCCCCAGGAATAGCGAGCGGACGGTCGTAGCCAGGACCGCTGACTGGGGGCAGACTAGGAATCGTTTCCGCCCGAGGAAGGGCTTGTGATTGGCCGTAAGCCGGTGCGCCAGCAACTGACAGCAAAGTGCATAAACCAATCAGATAGGGAGTCGACAGCCGACAAATAGGTGGATGCTGTAATCCAGCGTAACTAAGGTTCATGACTGTTTCCCAGAAAATACGGTTTGTAAAAGGGCGGTATGTACCTCTTCTCCCAGAGCTTTGATGCGGGCCTGATAGGGTGCGATATTGCCTAGTGGTTCAATCGGTAGCCAGAGACTGACGGCAATCCAGGGCAGGCGCTGATACTGCTGCCACTGCATTTGTTGGTCGGCCCAAAACCACTCGGCGACCGAGGCGCTCCCACCGCTTGGCCACGCATACCACTGCAATACCGCGTAGGTTTGATCTGAATTCCAGGCTCGAAAAAAATTAGGCTTTACCCGAATGGTCTCCATCGCTAGCGACCGAGGTGAAGCGGGGCTTAGCGGCTGGTACGCGGGCACAACGAAGGGTAGCTTTTCGTGAGAATCCGTCTTCCACCGCTGAGAACCTTTGATATCTACCCACTCAACCTCGGGCTGATCGGCCTCCCAAATTTGCGGACGCAGTAGCAGAAACGCACTGTTGGGCTCTGTAGCAGATGCTTTCGGTTGGGATAGCTGTTGAATAGACCAGTCAGCACCGCCTATCTTTCTTCGCAGCTGTTCCTCGCTTGACCAGTTGGGAAGAGCGATTCCTTGATCTCGAATACTTTGGAGCGCTGACTGGTTAGCTACTTTTGGTGGGGTCGCCCAGGGCCAGCTAGAGGCGTATCTGGGTAGAGCGCTGGTGGCTACTAACAGTGCCAGAGCCACACAGACAATCAAGGGTGCAACGACTGATTTTTTGACTAATTGATTAGTTGGGAAGGAGGTCACAGTACGGAGAACCCTATGTTTTCAGACTTGAGAAAATACAGTCAAGGCGGTGCAGTTGAGAAGATGCGATTGAGCAGATGTAGTGATGTGGAACTGGCTTGAACGGGTAGCACTTAGAAATAGTCAGGCTTTGGTCGGGCTTGTGGTTCTGGGGAGGATGGGCGTTTGGTAGATGCGTTGTCAGGATGAATAGTGGTGCTATGAGCGGTAGTAGCGGTGCCGACGTTGAGCGTTTTGGGCACATGTTGCTCCAGTAAGCGAACGAGCACAATCAGGCAGCTAAGCACAGCTGCTGAATAGAGATCTCCGCCCCAGCTTTCGTGAAGCCATTCAAAGGCGGCTGTCATCTGCGCGCCATGAAAGAAGGTAAGGGCGGCGTTGCGAATAATATTGCCAATGACGCTGACACCGATGATGCCGATAAAGAAGAGGCTAGTTCTGAGTTTGGATCGGTTGAGACCTGTCCAGTAGGTCAAGATCAAACCCATATACAGACTAGTGAAAAGCATTTTGAGCCCGGCGCAGTGGGGAGCAACTTCGACTAGCTGGTCGTTGACATAAAGGTAGATGCCATCGACGAAGACATTGACATCGAACTGGAGCAGGATAAAGCCCGCGACGCTGGCGATAAAGCTTTGTAGCGGAAGAACGTAGGGTTCGATTAGATAGGGAAATTGGGTGGGCGTAGAGAGGAGTATGAGTATCCAAGGAAAGAGCAAGAGTTTAAATCCGGCGCTACCTTTTAGCGCCAGCAAGAGTCCTGCTAGCAGTAGAGGCAGCGAGAGATTCATCAGATCTAGCAGGCCGCTGTTGTAGAAGGGGGCTGCGGCTAGAAGACAGGGAATAGCTAGCCAGTGAGTGCGGTTGGGGAGGGTTTGCCAGTGCGATCGCGCTTCCCAAACCAGATAGCCTGCAAAGGGTATTCCTAGCAACCCGTGGCTAAAGTACTCGTGCTGAATACTGATGGATTTGTTCAACCAGCCATCGATCCAGTGCCAGAGCAGCGGCGTGTAGAGGATGCCGAGGAGGGTGAGAATGATGGGTTCGATGGGGACTCTGGGGATGGCTCGGTTGGTTAGCATTTCAGGAATGAGGTGTGGGACTTCGGCTGCGCTCAGCCACCGGAGGGGTCAAGCCAGAGCGGTTTCTGGAACTAGTGCTGACTGGATTGCTGATACTACCTGGCCTATCTGGTTGATTGTGAGGCCGGGGTACATGGGGAGTGACAGGATTTCCTGGCTGAGGCGTTCGGCGTTGGGGAAGTCGCCTGCGCTGTAGCTGAGTGATTGGTAGGCGGGCTGTAGGTGGCAGGGGGTAGGGTAGTGGATGCCAGTTTGGATGTTTTGATGGCTGAGTTCTAGCTGCAACATTGCTCGATCCAAGCGGCAGGCGGTGGTAACTCGGATGACGTATAGGTGATAGATGTGGCCTGATCCACTGACGTTTTTGATCGGGATGATGCCCTGTTCGGCTAGTGGTGCTAGTGCTTGGTCGTAGTAGGCAGCTAGTCGGTTGCGATCGCGATTCCATTCGTCTAGATGCGGTAGCTTTATCCCCAGTACGCCTGCCTGTAGGGTGTCTAGACGGCTGTTGGTGCCGCCCGCTTCGGTATGAAAATATTTGCGAGTAGAGCCGTAGTTTCTGAGCGATCGCACTCTATTTGCGATCGATTCTGCTTTCGTCGTGACCATGCCACCGTCGCCTAGCGCCCCCAGGTTTTTACTGGGATAAAAGCTAAACGCCGCGCCTAGTCCAATAGAACCGGCCTTGATGCCTTCGCGTTCTGCTAAATGTGCCTGGGCTGCGTCTTCGAAAATAATCAGGTTGTGCCGCTGCGCTAGCGCCTGTAAGTGCGCTGGTGAAACCATCTGACCGTAGAGATGGACGGCAATAATTGCTTTGGTCTTTTCTGTGATGGCCCTTTCGGCGGCGGCTAAATCGATCAGCGCCGTGTCTATTTCGCAGTCTACAAAGACAGGCTTAGCCCCAACTTGCAGGACGCCGATCAGGGTCGCGATGAAGGTATTGACTGGCAATATGACTTCGTCACCCGCTTGAATGCCGCAGGCGCGTAGACCAAGGGCGATCGCATCCGTTCCACAGCCAACCCCAACGCCGTAGCTAGCCCCACAGACCTTGGCAAACGCCGATTCAAAATCGGAGACTGCCTGACCTAATACATAGTCACCTCGATGGAGCGTAGCTGCCATGACCGCTAAGATAGCCGCCTGTAGGGGACCGTGCTGCCAGGACAAATCGACAAAGGGAATAGTTTGACGGGCTGAGGAAGAGGTCATAGAGCAGCGTGAAGGCACTGATTTGACTGGAATTTTCCAGCAAACTTGCCTAAAGTACTTCAACGAGTTTTGATTAGATAGCTAAAGAGTGCCCGTTCGATTCGGCCTCTTTACCCCTCCGCATTGATTTCTTTTATAGGCGCTTAGTTTTTAAGCCACTGGGTATAGATGGATTTTCAGACAGCCTGTCAGGAGTTGATTCGGCAGACCCTGCCTCAATACGAAACCAACGACACGTTTTTAGGTAGGCTGCGCCGAGGCTATCCGCCTGTGCCTGGGCAGGTGACGACTTTGCTGATTGCGCTCAGGGTGATCCATAGCGGGCTACAGTCTGCCGAACAGCTCGATCGACTGCTAGCGCAAAGTCTGTTTCTGGTGGCCTACGAGGGGCGTAATTTGTTTGAGTCAGCCAGGGCGGCTGGGGCGGATCTGCCGCTGCTGCTGGATGAGGATTTGGAAAGGATTGCGATCGCAGCCTACAAAATCTTTGCCAATGCGCCGATCGAATCCGAGGGCAACCGTTAATCTGCTGATCGCTAGCCACTCACTAGCCAACGGTCACCCTTCGCACTAGAGTACAAAGAATTCTTGCTTTCGGGTGTGCCATGCCGTCTCGTTCTGAATTTGAAAGCCAATCTCGCCTTGTGCTGGGTCTGGGACTATTCAGCCTGGTCATCTTCTTGCTGCTGCGGCTGCTGTGGCCAGTGATCTTGCTTTGCGCGATCGGGGTGGGGGGCTATTGGCTATGGCGACAGCAGTGGAAAAAGCTTCAGCAGCATCAGCGCCATCAAGAGCGGCTCGACGGCAAGTTTTATCAGCTATTGCAGCAGAAGCAGGGCTACGTCAGCGCTCTAGATTTGGCCATGCATACTGGATTGACAGGTCACTCTGCCCAGCGCTACCTGCATCGTCAGGCGGCAGCATTTGGGGCTTGTTTTCAGCGTACGGTCCAGGGCGATATCATCTATATCTTTAATATCACTGGCCTCTACCCGCAGCCAAACTACACGCCAACTGCTGCCGCCTGGGCCTACGCAGAGCGCATCTACGCAGAGCAATTACTATCGCAAAAAGCACTATCGCAAAAAGACCTAGCGGCCTGGGACAATGCGGCCCACGTCAGAAATTTGCGTCGGCTTCCAGGAAGTCATTCTCCAGTAGACAGTGCTACCACAAACGCCATCACGATCGATGTCTCTGCGGTCAACGAATAACGTTGCTTACTCTGATCAGATGTTATTTAGAAGAAAAGGCTTTACAAACCGACCTCATTTACTGAGCATAGGAAAGGTTAAAAGCAGTTAGGAGTAACAAGCCGTGGAAAAGAGTTTCATTATGATCAAGCCCGATGGCGTTCAGCGGGGTTTGGTAGGCGATATCATCAGCCGATTCGAGACTAAAGGCTTTACTCTAATAGGCATGAAGCAGATGTCCGTATCGCGAGAGCTAGCTGAGTCTCATTACGCAGTCCACAAAGAGCGACCCTTCTTTAGCGGTTTGGTCGACTACATCATTTCAGCGCCAGTTGTGGCAATGGTTTGGGAAGGTGAAGGCGTAATCGCGTCTGCGCGGAAGATCATCGGTGCGACGAATCCTTTGGACGCTGAACCAGGCACTATTCGAGGCGATTTTGGCATCACTATTGGTCGCAACCTGATTCACGGCTCTGATGCGCCCGAAACCGCAGAAAGCGAAATCAAGCTGTGGTTTAGCGACGACCTCTGTAGCTGGGAGCCTGCTATGAAGCCCTGGCTGTACGAGTAACGCAAATAACTCAGAGCGGCAGTGGTGTTAGCGATAAGCGAGGGGACTTTACCTACAGTCCCCTACCCCTTCTTTGTCGATTCCTGAGCCGAGCGTAGTGATGTGCTATTCCAGAAAATTTGGACTTAGCGGCTTTGTTGCATGAATTTGTTGTGTCTGCTCAATATCTGCATAGATACAGTAGTGATCTGTTATTCCATTCAATTGACCTATCGGCGGCCAGGCTGAGCTTCGAGGATAGTTTACTGGCCGCATCTTATGGACGCATATATGGTCGATGTTCGCTCGCTTTGGTGCATACAGTGGATCGTCGTCGCCACTGGTCAGACATTCTAGCTCGCATGACAGCAGCGCCTCACGCAGAGCAGTCCTACCACCCTTAGAACCGTAGTAGTGTCCAGCAGGCAATAGATCTTGGTTGAAGTCGCCAGCCACACAAAGAGCGCCACCCGTTCGCAGTCGCCGCCAGTCTTCTGATTGTTCGGATAATCTTGCTCGAAACAAAGTTTCGCCTTTTAATGTTGGCTCCCGACTGTCCGACAACCACGGAAGTACTGTCCCTATCACTGCACAGCCACTGATCATTGCCGCCGCCACCCGTTCGCAATCCGCTGTCAGCTGAATTGAACTCCCGGCTAATCGCGACCAGATCGCCACCCAGCATTCCCCGTTCTCTGCGTTTCGATCAGGCGCATCAGCAGAATGAGTCAGGAGAGAGAAGTCAGGGCCGGGTGAGAATTCAACATGCGTCTCAGTCAGCACCCAAACGTCTGCGTTCACATGTCTCATACCCTTTCGCAACGCGCTGGCTCTCGTGGTCGCATTCGGGCGACAGCGATTAATATTCCATGTTGCTAATCGCATTGATCCTTTTGAACTCTAGCTCGTGATCTGCCAGCTGTCTGTCTCAAAACAAAGGTGCATCTTTGAGTACAATCCAGCAGCCGCAATATAAGGTTAAGTTATTCCCTGATTGCAACTGAATGGACGATAATACAGATGCTCTCAACTCAGAAGCTCTGCGAATTCTTAAGGTGCTCGACGAGATGCCGTTCGGTGAGTGCTGCCCGTTGACTAAAGAATTTGCTGAGCTACCGCCTAGTCTAGGTATCTGTGCGATTAAACACAAGACTAAAGGGATTCTCTATATTGGCAAGTCCGGTAGTGTCAAAGGTCGGTTTAAGGGTGGTCACGACTCCTCACGACTCAACAGCAGACAATCGCATCTTACAATCGTTACCGGATGATATTCGTGTGGCAATTTTGACCTATGCTAGCGAGTCGGCCCTATGGCCTGAAGCTGTGATTGAATGTGCGCTGAAGCACTTTCTAGAAATAGACGCCACGTTGAGTAACGAATCAGTTAGTGTTGCTGAGGACAGGAGTTTATTAGCAGCCTTGCCAAGTGTTCTCCAAAGTCAGGCAATGGAGTATGCAGAAAAGACAGCGATACCTTCTGAGCTAGTGATTGAGTTGGCGATCGCGCATTTTCTCGATCCGGATTCAATGACCTTCGATGATTGCCAAGTGAAAGTAGAACAGACTTCGATTGCGTGGCTTAAGCAGTACGCAGACAATGAATCGGCAACAGCTGCTTAGTGCCAAAGCAAATGTGCGATCACGGTGTGTACTAATGTGCTTTCAATGACCGTTTTCGAGGTTCGGGACAGGAAGTGCTGCGAACATCTCTTATAAAAAAATGGTTATTCAGCTAAGAGGCGATCGCCTTTTGTTGTTGAAGCTTAGCCATCCAAGGCTCGCGGCCATAGATACCCGCTTTTAGATCCGAGATGCGAAAGTCTTGGCCTAGCTCATCCCAGTAGACATGCTCTCCGCCTAGCTCGACGGCTTCTAGCTGAGTCTCGCTCGCTTCGACAGGTACCCAAGCATGGCCATCGTATCTGACCATCTCAAGCAGACGCACTGGCCAGATACCGGCAGAGCCATCGGCAAACCCTACTACTAACGCTTCATGCTCGTGGTCGTAGTGGGCATTGATTGCTTTATTGCAATGCATAGACATTTTAGGCTCACATGTTGGCGCGGGCATCTTTGACGGCTTCTATGAATGACAGAATGCCAACTGGAATGCTGAGCGCCAAAACGACGGCGGTGGGTGCGGTGCCCCAGTCTGGATCGCCAGAGGAGAGTTCAAACATTGAGCCGACTGCTGCGATCGCAGTCAAACAGGCTACACCCAACAACGCACCACTTTTTGGAGTCACAGATTTTCCCTTTGTTTTTGAAGTTTGCTTTTACAGCTTATTTTTTAAGGCTTATTCTTCTGGAATTATTTAGACAGGGCAGAGTGCAGCACGACTAGAAACAGCAAGGTCAGAACAACCGCAGACAAAACCATCTAACCTTTTCTATCTCACCTTCTGGACGTGTTTGACAGCAAAGCCATTCTTTTGTAGCTCTTGATTAAGTGCAATTGTATTCTCTACTCGGTCTACAAACAGCACACCATTCAGATGATCCATCTCGTGCTGAATGACTCGGGCAACTAAATCGTCTACCTTCATTTTGCGAGGGCGACCGTTTTCGTCTTTAAAGCTGACTTCTATCGCTGCTGGGCGAATCACGTCTAGATAGACGCCTGGAATACTCAAGCAGCCCTCCTGACCAGCTGCTAGCTCATCGCTGTAACTGAGAATTTTTGGATTGACTAGTACCAACGGCGCTGAGGATTCATCTTCTGGATCGGCATCTACTACTAGCAGCTGCTTATTTACGCCGACTTGAGGTGCAGCTAGGCCAATGCCATCTTCGCTGTACATCGTTTGCAGCATCTTCCGTGCCAAATCACGCAGCTCGTTGTCTATCTTGGCAACTCGTTTAGCTGGCTGGCGAAGGACGCGATCACCCATCTGATGAATCGTCAGGGGCGGTTTCTTTAGCTTTTTCTTTTCAACTTCAATGACTGCGGCCATGGGCTTTTCGGTAACTAGATCCAGTTCAAGCGGTGTTCTGATTAGTCATATTGTAACAACTCACATCGACTTCACTGTAGTGACTTCCTACTAGGACTACCGGCCAGCAGCGTGATATGTATCAACTCGGATTGATTCGGGGCATCTTAGCTGTGATTCCTTTTGCCGATATGGCCCGAATCCAAACTGTGCTGAAATCTTTAACCAAAGCCGATTATTTGCTTCACGAAACCGTCAGAGGGTTACAGCGCGGCGGCTGGATGAACTGGGCTGCTATCAGCACAATGACGGTTTTACTATTTTTGTTTGGCACTAGTTTGCAGGTGAGCTGGCAGGTCGAAGGGATGCTCAATCAGTTTGGCTCTCAGCTAGTGATTTCGACGTATTTGAAAAGCGGCGTCGATGCGGCAAGTCTGACTGACAAAGTGAGTCAATTGCCCGGTGTTGTCAGCGTAGAAGCGGTGAGTAAAGAGCAAGCCTGGTCGCAGCTAACTTCAGATCTGGGCCTGTCTAACATTTCAAACGCGGCGTCTCAGCTGAATGGTAATCCTCTAGTTGACGAGCTAAAGGTAAAGGCCAGAGATGCGCAGCAGGTGCCCCAGCTGGCGGCCACGCTAGAAAATATGTCTGGCGTTGATGATGTGCTGTATATGAGCGAGGTGATTCAGCAGCTGCGAGATCTCAATGCGGGATTGCAGTGGGCGAGTCTGGTGGTAGTGAGTTTGCTGAGTATGACTGCGATCGCAGTGGTGACCACAACGATTCGACTGATTGCGATCGCCCGCCGCCAGGAAATCGAAGTAATGCAGCTAGTCGGCGCTACTCGCAGCTGGATCTATCTGCCCTTTCTCCTTCAAGGTGCAGTCTTTGGTATTGCTGGTGCGGTTAGTTCCTGGAGTCTTCTGCTCGCTGCCCAACGAGGCTTAAAGTCTCTATCAGGGGGCGGCCAGCCTGCCTTTATCGAGTTTCTAGCCGATGGCCTTCAGCTTTCATCTCAGCAGTGGCTATTATTACCTTTTTCGCTAGTGCTGCTCGGAAGCGGACTGGGCCTGCTTGGGAGCTTGCTGGCTGTCAAGAAAGTTGCGGTGATGAGATAGCAAACTTCGCAAAAAGTTGTCAATAAAAAACCTTCGCTAGTTAGGAACCAGCGAAGGAATAGCTCTATTTGTCCTATGCAGCATTCATACTGTAGGCAGCATTTAACACAGGTAGCAAAGGTCTCAGGGCGAGATTTTCGCTGAACCGAGTCTTTAGTAAGCTGTCTTTAGTGAGCTGTCTTTAGTGAGCTGTCTCTAGTAAGCCAAGCCCATGCTTCGGCTGGTTTCCGCACCTAGATAAACGCGGATACTCAAAAAGTCAGTTGGGCAAGCCGTTTCGCAACGCTTACAGCCAACGCAGTCTTCTGTGCGGGGGGAAGCAGCAATCTGCCCAGCTCGGCAGCCGTCCCAGGGCACCATCTCTAGAACATCGGTAGGGCAGGCACGGACGCACTGCGTACAGCCGATACAGGTATCGTAAATTTTAACTGAATGAGACATGAAGTAGAGACTCCAAAATTATTGTTGCAATGTCGCCAGACGGCTGTGAGCAAGGGTTCCTCGACCCATCAGCAGTGTATCTTGCTGCCATCAGCCATACCTTAGCGAAGTGGGTAAAAATTTATGGAACGTAATATTTCTTTTACAGCTTTGCTCAGCTAAAGATATTCAGCTAAGGATATATGGTGAGTAAATACGGGGTGTCCCGCTTTCCTATAAGATAGTGAAGCTTAAAAATGCAGACTGCTAAGAAACGGTCGCCGCCACAGACGTAAAAAGTTTTTTGTTAGAGAACGGTTTGGTTGCTCGATAAAAAGCTGCTTGACGCCGCTGGGCTTGAGTCGGTGGGTTTGACCGGTTTTTTGCTTTTTTGCCACTGTTTGAAGGTAAGTACAGTAATGAGTGACGAAATTTTAGGAAAAGTTCAGAAAATCGTTTCTGAACAGCTCGGCGTAGACGAAGCAGAAGTGAAGCCAGAAGCTAGCTTTGCAAACGATCTTGGCGCTGATTCTCTAGACACCGTTGAGTTGGTGATGGCTTTAGAAGAAGAGTTCGATATCGAAATCCCTGACGAAGCGGCTGAAAGCATTAGCACAGTGCAGTCGGCAGTTGACTTCATCGAAAAGGCGAAGTCCTAAGCGCCGACGGCTGCGGGTATTGGCGATGACCTTTCACTGCCGACTGATAACAGGACCAGACCATCGGTTTAGCTATGTAGATGGGCACGCCTTTGCAAGAGTTGTCCTCGCTAGCTTCGATGTTTGGTCCTGTTTGCATTGGCCCTGATCTGTATTGGCTTGTTCGCAGCGTAATTTGACATTTGAATGGCGGCTGGTATCAGCTATCTACCTCTGTTGTCCTTAGAACTATGGCTCCCCTAGAAGAAAAGCAAGTCGAAGAAAAGCAAGTCGAAGAAAAGCAAGCCGAAGAAAGGCAAGAAAGAAGGCGCGTTGTCATTACCGGTATGGGTGCTATTACCCCGATTGGCAATACTCTGGCCGATTACTGGCAGGGATTGCTAGAAAGCAAAAATGGCATTGGCCCAGTAACAGCGTTTGACGCCTCAGCGCACGCTAGCCAGATTGCGGGCGAAGTCAAAGGCTTTGATCCGCTTGACTATATGGATCGAAAGGATGTAAAGCGGGCAGCGCGGTTTGCTCATTTTGCGATCGCAGCTAGCAAACAGGCAATTGCCGACGCCAAACTAGACATCACCGACCTCAACGCCGAACAAATTGGCGTGATGATCGGCACGGGCATTGGCGGCATCCAGGTGATGGAAGAGCAGCAAGAAATCTACCTCACCAAGGGCCCTAGCCGCTGTAGTCCCTTCATGATTCCGATGATGATCGCCAACATGGCCGCTGGCCTGACCGCGATCCACACGGGTGCCAAAGGCCCAAACTCTTGCTCTGTCACCGCCTGCGCCGCCGGTTCTAATGCCATTGGCGATGCCTTTCGCCTAGTCCAAAACGGCTATGCCCAAGCCATGATCTGCGGCGGCACCGAATCTGCGGTTACGCCGCTGACGTTTGCTGGCTTCTCTTCTATGCGGGCTATGTCCACCCGCAACGACGATCCTACTCACGCTAGCCGTCCCTTTGACAAAGACAGAGACGGCTTTGTCCTAGGCGAAGGGTCGGGCATATTGATCCTCGAAGATCTAGACCATGCCCTTAGCCGAGGTGCCCGCATCTACGCTGAAATCGTTGGTTACGGCATGAGCTGTGACGCCTACCACATGACCGGCATTGCACCCGGCGGAGAAGGCGCAGTTCGAGCCATTCGCCATGCGCTCAAAGACGGCAATCTGTCACCGGACGAGGTGAGCTACGTTAATGCTCACGGGACCAGCACCCCGGTCAACGACCCCAACGAAACTGCCGCTATCAAAACCGTGCTTGGCAAACACGCTTACGAAATTACGGTGAGCTCAACCAAGAGTATGACCGGACACTTGCTGGGCGGCTCGGGCGGTATCGAAGGCGTCGCAGCAGTGATGGCCGTTGCCAATGACAAAGTACCCCCTACAATCAATCTAGAGAATCCCGACCCTGCCTGCGATTTAGACTACGTTCCTGGTCAGAGCCGTACGCAGAAAGTAACGGTAGCGCTCTCTAATTCTTTTGGCTTTGGCGGTCACAACGTTACGCTTGCTTTCAAGAAATACAAGTAGCAAAATACAGCTAGTAAAACAGCTGTGTGTAGGTAAGCACATTGGTGAGCGAATGCTGACGAGTTCTTATTAAACGGTCACAGATGTTACAGATTCCTCGGTATAATGCTTGAAATTCTCAAGTCTTTTTAAGCATCCTTTACAGAGCAAACCTCACACTGACTAGAGCTAGCAAAAATAGAGCTAGCAAATATCTTTCAGACGGCCAAACGGCTAAATTGACTGTTAGCGGTTACCGCTTCACACAGGGTCTAAGTTTTCGCTAGCTCCTTCTTTTCACTGATCTTCTCACTGTTCACCTCACAACTAAAAAGACTATGGCCGTTGCAACTCAATCGCTTGAAACACTTTGCATAAATTCCATTAGATTTTTGGCGGTTGACGCCGTCAACAAATCCAAGTCAGGTCACCCTGGCCTACCGATGGGCGCAGCGCCCATGTCATTTGTGCTGTGGGACAAATTTATCCGCCACAATCCCAAGAACCCTCGGTGGTTTAACCGCGACCGGTTCGTGCTTTCTGCGGGGCATGGCTGCCTGTTGCAATACGCCATGCTGTATCTCACTGGCTACGACAGCGTTAGCCTTGACGATATCAAGCAGTTCCGTCAGTGGGGCTCTTCCACACCTGGACATCCTGAGAACTTTGAAACTCCTGGAGTTGAGGTTACGACCGGTCCATTAGGTCAGGGTATTTGTAACGCGGTTGGTCTGGCGATGGCTGAAGCGCACCTAGCCGCCAAGTTCAACAAGCCTGACTGCACGGTGGTAGACCACTATACCTACACCATCATGGGCGACGGCTGTAACATGGAGGGCATTTCGGGTGAGGCTTGCTCTTTGGCGGGTCACCTGGGGCTAGGGAAGCTGATTGCGCTGTACGACGATAACCATATTTCGATTGATGGTTCGACCGATATTGCCTTTACTGAAGACGTGAGCAAGCGCTTTGAGGCGTATGGCTGGCATGTGCTGCATGTAGAAGATGGCAACACTGATTTGGATTCGATTGAGAAGGCGATCGCACAGGCCAAAGAAGTCACCGACAAGCCCACCATGATCAAGGTGACCACTACCATCGGCTACGGTTCACCCAACCGCGCTGGCACAGGCGGCATTCACGGCGCGATGCTCGGCGACGAAGAAACCATTGCCACCCGCGAAAACCTCGACTGGAAGTACGACTTCTTTGAAATTCCTGAAGATGCGCTCAGCCGCTATCGTCAGGCGATTGACAAAGGTGCTAGCGCCGAAGCCGAGTGGGATGAGACTCTCGCCACCTACCGCACCAAGTACGCTGAAGAAGCCAAAGAATTCGAGCGGCTGCTTTCTGGCAAGCTCCCCGACGGTTGGGAAGATGCATTGCCTACCTACACACCTGAAGACAAAGCGCTAGCCACTCGAAAAAACTCCGAAGCCACTTTGAACGCACTAGCGCCTGTCCTTCCTGAACTGATTGGCGGTTCCGCTGACCTGACTCATTCCAACCTCACCGAGCTGAAGATTTCCGGCGACTACCAAAAAGGCGCTTACGAAAACCGCAATATCCACTTCGGCGTACGTGAGCATGGAATGGGCGCAATCTGCAACGGTATTGCCCTGCACGGCGGCGGTCTGATTCCCTACTGTGCAACGTTCTTAGTCTTCACTGACTACATGCGCGGTGCGATCCGTCTCTCGGCACTGTCTGAAGCAGGCGTCATCTACGTGATGACTCACGACTCCATCGGCCTAGGCGAAGACGGCCCGACTCACCAGCCTGTAGAAACAGTCGCTTCCCTGCGAGCGATTCCCAACCTCTACGTCATCCGCCCTGCTGATGGCAACGAGACCTCCGGCGCGTACAAGATTGCAGTCAACAAGCGCAAAGCTCCCACTCTGATGTGCTTCTCCCGTCAGGGTTTGCGCAACCTACCGGGCTCATCAATTGATGCAGTGGCTAAGGGCGCTTATATCATGTCTGACAACTCAGAGGGCAATGCGCCTGAGCTGATCATGATCGCTACGGGTAGTGAAGTTCAGCTCTGCGAAGACGCGGCTGAAAAGCTACGCGGCGAAGGCAAGAAAGTGCGTGTGGTTTCCATGCCTTGCTGGAAGCTCTATGAAGAGCAGGATGCAGCTTACAAAGAGTCTGTCCTGCCTAAAGCCGTGAAGAAGCGCCTGGTTGTTGAAGCTATGAGCAGCTTCGGCTGGGCCAAGTACTTTGGCGATGAGGGCGACATGATCTCTGTCGATACCTTCGGTGCTTCGGCTCCAGGTGGCGTCGTTATGGAAAAGTTCGGCTACACAATCGACAACGTGGTCTCTCGTGCGATCGCACTACTCAGCTAGTCGCTTTTGAGTGAACTGGGAAGCCTCTGCCGATCGTCGATCAGCAGAGGCTTTTTTCGACGAACAAGTTTTTTTGACAAAGCGGTAGAATTTTTGTATTAAGATGCGCCGATAATCGGGCAATCAACATGCAACCTCTGCTAACCGTCGATATTGAACAAATTAGTATCTCAGAGCGAATACAGCTAGCTGAAGATCTTTGGGATAGTATCTTTGAGAATCCAGAAAGCCTAGCTGTCACAGAATCACAGAAGCAAGCAATAGATGAGCGACTAGAAAGACATCAAACCGCTCCTGAAGATTCTTCAAGCTGGAAAGAGGTTAAAGCACGACTAGGTGTCTGACAGTGCATAAGCAGATCCGCAGGGCTTTACTCCGTAGATTTCCTTACGGTGTTTTTTACGTTATTGAAGATAGTAGAGTTGTTGTTCTAGCTTGCTTTCATGCCAAACGTGATCCAAAGGCATGGCGAGATAGAAAGTAAACAATTCATAGCTTTAAACATGCCACTGTACGATTGCATAGTTGTGGGTGCTGGACCAGCGGGCGCGAGTGCTGCGTACCATTTGAGTAAACGCGGTCACAGTGTACTGCTGCTAGAAAAAGCTGCTTTGCCCCGCTATAAACCTTGTGGGGGTGGGGTTTCGCCGCAGGTGGCAGAGTGGTTTGATTTTGATTTCGAGCCGGTGATTTCGCAGAAGGTGACTCGGGCTCGGTATACGTGGAAGCTGGGTGAGGCGATTGAGATTGATTTGAAAGCGCCAATTTGGATGGTGCGACGTGATGAGTTCGATCATTATCTGGTGCAGCAGGCTCAGAAGGTGGGGACGCAGCTGCTCGACGAGACGAAGGTTGTAGGAGTTGAGTTTGTCTCAAACGGTCGAGCAAATCGCTGGAAGGTGATGACGAGTGAGGGGGAAACTTTTGAGGGGACGTATTTGATTGCGGCGGACGGTGGGCGGGGACCGATGGCGAAATGGTTAGGGTTTGGCGATCGCACTCCAAACATCGCTGGTGCCATCGAAATCGAACCCAAGGGCGCAGTCGAAAACAGCCACGTAGTCCATTTTGAGTTTGGCCTATTAAAAAATGGCTATGTGTGGAACTTCCCGAAGCGAGACGGCTATTCCATTGGCAGCGGCGTCTTCCGCACGGATCGGCGAAAGGGAAAGGATCTGGTTGCGCCGATGGCGGAGTATGCAGCGGCCTTTGGGGTAGATGGCAATGCGGAGCCAAAGTTTGGCCATCCGGTCTATATCTGGAATGGCAATCAGCGGCTGCATACTCAAAATGCGGTGCTGGCAGGAGAAGCTGCGTGCGTGGTCGATCCGCTGACGGCTGAGGGGATTCGGCCATCAATATTTACAGGGATAAAGGCGGCTGAGGCGGTGGAGGGCGCGATCGCAGGCAATTCATCAGCCCTCGCTGACTACACAAACATCATCGCCGCAGAAATTGGCAGCGAAATGAAGCTTGCCACCAGGCTAGCAAAAGCGTTCTATACCGCGCCCTATCTCAGCTATCGTACAATTATGCAGCAGCCTTCGGCGACCTGGGCAATGGCTAGAATCTTTGCGGGTGAGCTGAAATATGCTGATATGGTGCAAAAAGCGCTTCGGCGATTGAGCGGTGGGCTATTGGCATAGCCTCAAGGCACCTGACAGCGAAGTATCAAACGCTGAAACGCTTGTTAGAGAAACGCTTGTTAGAGAAAACGGTTGATGGTGAAACGCTTGATAGTGAAACGTTAAACGGCAACCGTCTCTCTAGATTCGCTTTCTTCGTCAGTGTCTAGAGCCGTCTTACTGCTTTTCTTACTCTGGCTTTCACTACTTTCGCTGCCGTGAAGCGCAGCTTTTCCTAGCCCTGGCAAGAGCTTGCGGGCCATTGCAGGACTCTCTTCTTTCAAGAATTTGAGGAACGTTTCGGCGACGATAGAAAGCTGTTTACCGGCTAAATGGGCGACATACCAGTCCCTTTCGATCGGAAATCCCTGCACGTCTAGAATGGCGAATTCGCCTGTCGTCCCTTCTGAGATGATGGTGTGCTGAGAGAGAACAGAGATACCAAGACCGCCTGCGATCGCCTGCTTAATCGCTTCATTACTTCCTAGCTCCAAACTGACGCGGACCGTCACATCGTTCTCTTCAAATATCTTCTCTACCGCTTTACGAGTTCCCGACCCTGGCTCTCTCATAATGAAAGCCTCATCGTTGAGCATTGCGATCGGGATATTCTTTTTCCGGGCTAGTGGATGGCTAGTAGGGGCTAGCACAATCAGCGGATTTTCTAAGAAAGGATGAATGGTGAGATCGGGCTGAGTGGGCGACTGACTGATGATGTATATATCGTCTTCGTTGGCCAGCATGCTCTCTTGTATGCGCTGATGGTTAGTCACCTTTAGCGAGATATCGATGCCAGGATAGCGCTTGCAGAAAGGGCCCAGAATTCTGGGAACGAAATACTTAGCGGTCGTGATCACAGCGAGCTTGAGCTGACCCTGTTTCATGCCTTTGAGATCGGCGACAGACATTTCAAACTGGTCTAAACCTGTGAAGATGTCTTGGCAGGTAGAGAGCAGCTTTTCGCCAGCCTGCGTGAGATAGAGCCGCTTGCCGACTTGCTCAAATAGAGGCAGGCCAACGGCTTTGGTCAGCTGCTTTACCTGAATAGAAACAGTGGGTTGGGTCAGATAGAGCTCCTCTGCCGCGCGAGTAAAGCTCCCATGGCGGGCCGTAGCCTCAAACACTTTGAGCTGGTGGAGTGTTGCGTGAATCACAGCTTGATGGCCTCTATCTATGTCAGCTGACCTACCTGATGTAGGTCGATGGAGTCCGTAGGTGTCAGACTGCATAGAAGCAAGTCTATCAAATAATCGAAGTAATACTGAAAATTTCAATGGTAATTGCCAAACATGAGAAAGAGCGTGTGCCTGTGATAGGTACTACGCTCTTTCTCATATCGCTATTTCAGTGTCTAGATTGAGATAGGTCTGTCGGCTCTATACTTTGCTTTGCCTGACTTCTAGGCTTTCGTTTCAAGCTTCGACCGTAATAAAATTAGAGTTTTATTGCAGTTGATTAGTCAGCTCGAATTTATCGGTTAGATAATCTGCGGCTACTATAGGCATCTCCGCCGTAAACAGCTGTTCGAGCTGCGTAGTTGGTAGGCTGGCCAGTGATAGGCACTGCGATCGCCTCAAAAGATTCAGAACGCCAGTTGCGCTCATGAATGGGCTTAGTCTGCTCGCCGAGGAAATAGGTTTGAGTGCCGACAACGGCAACAGCAACCCAGCCTGCAACGATGAGAGTGATTAAAATTGTGGTCATCATGTGGATGCCTCCAATGCGTTTATGTTAACAATTGTAACGCAAGCTTTTAATAAATGTATCTCTCCCTTGACAGAGTGTGCGAAAAATTACCTAAGGCTGCGCTTTGGTGCTGGTCTCGTCTAGGTAGTCAGGTCAATTAGGGAGATAAGTACAAGGAGATCAAAAACCTATGCCGATTTACTTTTTTTGGGGTGAGGATGAGTTTCGGCTGAAGCAGGCAGCGGAGAATTTGCGCGATCGCACCCTAGACCCTACTTGGGCTACTTTCAACTACGACCGCATTACCCCTGATGTATCCGATGCCGCCGTGCAGGGTTTGAACCAGGCCATGACGCCCCCTTTTGGTATGGGCCAGCGCTTCGTCTGGCTAGCCGATACGACCCTGGGCCAGCGGTGCTCGGAGGCGATGATGACAGAAATAGAGAGAACGCTGCCGTCGGTGCCGGAAACCACGGTGCTGCTGCTAACGAGTGCGAACAAGCCAGACGGTCGGCTGAAATCGACAAAGCTGCTGAAGAAGTACGCGGACGTGCGGGAGTTTGCTGCGATCGCACCCTGGCAAACCGATCAGCTGATTGGTCAAGTGCAACGAGTCGCTAAAGAAATGCACCTTCGGCTGAAGCCAGAGGCCGCAGAACTGTTGGCAGAAGCCGTGGGTGCCGATACGCGCAGGCTCTACAACGAATTAGAGAAGCTGAGCCTGTACTGGAGTGCCAAAGGGCAGGTAAAAACAGATCCGCTGCCACCGGAAGTCATTACTCAATTGGTGGCAGTCAGTACGCAAACGAGTTTCCAGCTAGCAGAATCCTTGATCGCGGGGCGAACAGACCAGGCGCTGGGACTAGTGACAGATTTGCTGGCGAATAATGAGCCCGCTCTAAAGGTAGTGGCAACGCTTGTAGGACAGTTTCGGCGGTGGCTGTGGGTGAGTCTGATGATGCAGCAGGGGGAGAGGGATGTGAAGGCGATCGCCAAGGCCGCAGAAATCAACAACCCTAAGCGAGTTTATATTTTGCAAAAGCAGGTCCGGGGTTGCTCTCCAGCGCAGCTAGAAAAAGCCCTGTCGCTGCTGCTGGGACTGGAATTTAGTCTAAAGCGCGGCGCATCCGAAGCGATTACGCTACAAACTAAGATGATCGAAATTGCAGGCTGCTTTGGCGTTTAGGCTGAAGATAGTCACATCGCTGTAATATCGTGGCTAGCGTGCCTATAGCCCGAGAATACAAGCACAGCTACTTGAGATACTTATCTACATATAAGAGATGAACTCATTATGACTTTTCCGCAGCTTCGTTTCCGCAAAACCTGGTTCGCATTTGCCTTAGGTACACTGACCCTGACTCAGCTCGGCTTTTTGCTAGCCCAAAAGCATATTCCCGCTGCCTACGCGCAGACCTATAGCGATGAGGAAGTGACTAATTATGCCCGCGCTATTGTCAATATCGAAGCCGAACGGGGCGAAGCCTATACGTTAGCCAGCGATATCTTGACCAGCGCTGATAGCGAGCTGAGCATCATCGAGACGCCGCTCAACTGTACCAGCACTCGTCTCGCGGACATGCCAGACATCCCCAAAGCCGGAAGAGTTGACCTCCGCGCCGTGCTAGTCGCCTTTTGCAACAATGCCAGTCAGATTGCCGAAGACAATGACCTGACGCCAGAAGTCTTCAATCAGATTACAGCCGCCCATCGTGAGGATGTGGAACTTTCAGATCGGATTCAGGATGCGATCGCTTCCCTATAGCTTCGAGTTCCAAACTGCGAAAGAAAGCAATAAGGCTAGTCGAAGAAAACTTATATGAGTTACAGCAAGTCTGGGAGGAGATTCACAGATGAGTTTAGGAGTAGATATTCAGCCTGGTGTAAAGCCTATCGAAGGTCGTTTTATTGCTGATAGTCGGGAGCTAGAAATAGAATTCAATACGGGCTCCAAGTATCGTTGGCCAGTCGATGCACTGGAGATGAAAGAGCGAACTAGCCAGGGTTGGAGACCGATTCAAAGGCCGGAGAATCATCAGCTCGTGAACATAGAAATTTGGAACAACGGCGAAGTTGTTGAGTTCACCGACATTGAGCAGTGCTTTAGCATTTCCGGTCTGATGCGTGGCCAGTTAGGTTCTGAAAGATGGATGACGGAGCTGTTGAGTTCTGCTGTTTAAGTCGCCTTTTAGTCTTGCTACTGTTTTGCTAGCGGGCATCGCGTTAGACTAGAGTGCTGTCCTTCTCTTTGACCCATGCAATTTATTGATCAAGCCGAAATTGAAGTAGAAGGCGGTACAGGTGGTGATGGCCTGACCGCTTTTAGAAGAGAGAAGTACGTGCCTGCTGGCGGACCCTCTGGCGGTACAGGCGGAAAGGGCGGCTCGGTGGTGTTGACCACTGATACTAATCTGCAAACCCTGCTGGATTTTCGCTATGCCCATCGATTCAAGGCTGAGGACGGCGAGCGAGGCGGACCTAAAAATAAAACGGGTGCCAACGGCGAAGATCTGATTGTCGAAGTGCCGTGCGGTACGTTGGTCTACGACTTGGACACGGATGAAGTTATTGGCGATTTGACGGAGCCTGGTCAGTCGCTAGTGATTGCGCCCGGTGGCAAAGGTGGATTGGGAAACAAGCATTTCTTGAGCAATCGAAACCGTGCGCCTGAAATGTCTCAGCGTGGCATCGGCGGCATGATTCGGCGGGTGCGTCTGGAGCTGAAGCTACTGGCAGAAGTCGGCATTATTGGACTGCCAAACGCGGGCAAGTCGACGCTGATTTCAACGCTGTCAGCTGCTAAACCCAAGGTGGCTGACTATCCTTTTACAACGCTTATTCCCAATCTGGGCGTTGTTCGTAAGCCGACGGGCGATGGGACTGTCTTCGCTGATATTCCTGGGCTAATTGAAGGTGCGCATGAAGGGCAGGGCTTGGGCCACGACTTTTTGCGTCATATTGAGCGGACGAAGCTGCTGCTGCACTTGGTAGATGGTACGGCGATGGATCCGGTCGCTGACTATCAAACCATTCAGCAAGAGCTGATTGCCTACGGCAGAGGACTTAGCAAGTCGTCCGCAGCTGCTGGCGATTAACAAAGTAGATGCGCTTCTTGATGAAGAGGCAGAAGAAATTGCCTCTCAGCTTTCTCTATTGACGGGTGAGAAGGTGTTTCGGATTTCGGCGGTGAGTCGTCAGGGTACGGATGAGCTGTTGCAGGCAGTTTGGCGACTATTGGATGAAACGAATGAGGCGATCGCAGCCGAAGAAGCCCGTGCTGCTCAAGCCGTCATCGACTTCAACACGCCAGCTTTGCGCCCAGTTCTATAGCTCTTTTAGAGATAGCGCTCTCGATCTTGTTGGTGCTTTGTCTACTCGCAATAGAATAAAGATGAGTTCTTCAGGAATGAACCAATGACTGCTCAAGTTGAATTTAAAGCGACTGCGCCACCGTTACGATGGGACGAAGCGGGTGGCATTCGGATTGGCAAAACCCGAGTCACACTTGACAGCGTACTAGCGTCTTATCACATGGGTGCTACGCCTGAAGAAATTGCTCTACAGTACTCAGTCCTAACTCTCGCAGAGATATACGCTGCCATTGCGTACTATCTTTCGCATCGCCAGCCAGTTGATGACTATCTAGAACGACGAGAACGTCAAGCTCAGCAGTGGCGGCAGCAACTGAGCGAAAAACACAATTTGACCGGTCTAAAGCAGCGTTTAATAGAACGTCGTCAGTCTCAGATAATCGAAAGTGAATTAATCTCTCGCTCCGTGAGAATATAGATAGACGCGATAGAGAAGGGCGATGAAAGATCTAATCAAGGGCTTGCGCGAATTTCAGAGCAACTACGTCCCAGAGCATAAGGAACTGCTGCAAGAGTTAGCTCGTGGTCAGCATCCTCGAGTCTTGTTTATCACCTGCTCTGACTCTCGGGTACAGCCGGAGTTGATTACCCAATCAGACCTGGGCGATTTGTTTGTGATTCGCAATGCGGGTAACATCGTCCCTCCTTATGGTGCAACCAATGGCGGCGAGGGGGCAACGATTGAGTACGCGATCAAGTCTCTAGATATTCAGCACATCGTGATCTGTGGGCATACGACTTGCGGAGCGATGAAGGGCCTGCTGCAAATCGGCGAGCTAGAAACGAAAATGCCGCTGGTCTACAACTGGCTGAAGCATACAGAAGCGACTCGTGAGCTAGTCGAGGAGCACTATGGCCATCTGGCAAAGGCTGAGAAGCTCTCGACGCTGGTAGCAGAAAATGTGCTGACGCAGATTGATAATTTGAAAACGTATCCTTCGGTGCGATCGCATCTCCACAGAGGCGAAGTCCAGCTTCACGGCTGGATCTACAACATCGTCGATGGCACCGTCCTCACCTACGACCGGGCAAATCATTCATTCATGCCGCTATCGAGTTCGACCAACGAAGAGATTCAGAACATCCCGGTTGCCTATCAAGCGAGCGGATCTTCTCGGCTGTCTCAGGGGCAGCGCGATCGCATTTTTCGAGGCTCCCCCGCCTTCTACAACCGATAAAACTAGTTAGCTAAGTTTCTAGTAGCTTTTATCCAACACTGATTGAGGATGCACGACTGTTTTCAATCAGCTTTATCCGACACTGCTTGAGGATGCAAGACTGCAATGTCAGAGATGCTCGAAAAATCACTTGGGTTCAGAGTTAAGATGTGGCTGATATTAGAAGCCAGCATCACGGCTATAATACGGGCGTCATGAGTCCGTTTCCCTTTCACTTGGTTGTCAGTGACGATATCTAACCAAGTTCGGAAAATCTGAGAAGTTTCATCTGCCATTGGAAATCGGTCTAACAATTGAGTAATAGCATCGCTTGTTTGTTCTACTGACCATCCCAATCCATTCACATTCCTTGGACGTGTTGCAACAACCCATAATTCGATCAAAACCTGGGCTGTGAGATAGCATTCAGCCCCTTCTACCAGCAGAGCGGTGACAGCGTCTACTACCAAGCTATGTCGAGAGTCAGAGGGATTGCTAAAGCGCAGGACAACGTTAGTGTCTAGCAAATATCTAGCCATCATTCGTAGATATTGCGACGGTCAAAGGCTTCATCAGCTAGATCGACATTAGTTTTAGGCAGTTGGGCGACCCAAGTACGGAAATCTTCCGCCCGTTCCGCAGGCGTTGCATGTTGCCAATAGGGTACAGACTGCGTCAGTTGCTGAGCTTGGGCTTTGACTAGGTTGATAAGGTCGGCAATTTTCTGCAATTGACTGTCATCAAGCTTGTCGATCTCTTGTTTTAAGGTTTCTCGCAGCATGATTTGGATTCAGACGCTATATCTGTATTGATGGTAGCTGATCCTATTCGTTTACCGATATAGCCGCCGCCGGATGCATTCGGCAATTGCTATGTCTATATCGTGACCGGAGAATCAACGTAAACGGTCGGCGCTTCAACGATGAACTTGATGTTGTATTCCAGCAGCTTGGCAGAGATTTTTTCGTTGGCTAGCTCTAGCAGTCGCTTACGTAGCTGAATCGAGTTTTCGCTAGAGCCCAAGATGAAAAAGGTGACTCTAGCGCGTGAGCCGGGTCGATCGTCTAGCTCGAAGAGGCTAATTTTGGTGCTGCCTGGATCAATGCCAAATAGCGTGTCTGTGCTTTCTTTGACAACTTGCTGCACTAGGGCTCGCTCTCTTTCTTCTAGCACTCGAACAAAGTCAAGATAGAGCAGCACCATCACTTTTTTGCCTCGGGTGATGTTCTCAATATCCAGATTTGCCATTGTTGAATTAGGGATGATCACCAGCGTGCTTTTAGCCGCTGAGCGTAGCTTGGTCGAGCGCAGCCCGATTGATTCAATCCGGCCATAGACATCTTCTGCATGAGGGTTGAGGCTGACACGAATGTGATCGCCAGGGACAAAGGGCCGATCGAGATAGAGCACGACTGTACCTAGCAGCTGCTCAAGTGTTTTCTGGGCGGCGAAGGCGATCGCAGCTCCCCCAATGCCAAAGCCAGCAATCAGTCCCACTAGGCTAACGCCCTGGTTTTGCGCGAAGGCAACCACCGCCACGATGCCAATCCCCACGTTCACTAAGGTTTCTACTACCAGCAGCATTTCATCGACTTCTAAGTTCATGCGGCGGGCCAAGTCAATGCCATAGATACGCATGAACTGGCGAAATAAACGTGATGCTAGCCAAGCCACACTGATGACGGTTGCCAGCGTGATAAAAAAGCCTAGAAAGCTGTAGAGTCCTGCATATTCTTGGAGTAGACTCAAGCTCAGCGAAATCAGAATCAGCGTGCCAGTTGTCCTTAATAAAGGCTCAATTGGCTTGATGAGTGCGTCGTAGATGCTAGAAACTTTATCTGGAGCGACTCGGTGAAAGAAGAGTCGAACTAGAGCAGGGGTATATCTGCCGATAATTGCTGATAGCAGCACAAAAAAGAGAAACAGTCCGAGCTGAATGCCAAGCCGAATCAAGAGCAATTGCGCGTCGCGATCAAACTGAAATATCTCTTTTAAGGCTGAAAGAAAGGTGTCCATGTAGACGTTTAGAAAGTAGAAGCTTGGATAGGAATGAGCCGTCGGAGACAGATTAAAGAAGGTGGCCTGGCAACTGCTCAGATAGTGATCGGCGAATCGACGTTGATCCTTTGCGATTCGATATCAAAGGCAATGCCAAATTCCTTCAGCTTTTGAGCGACGTTTCGACTGGCAGCATCTAGCAACTGTCCACGCAGCTCCATGGAGACTTCGCCAGAACCCAAGATGAAGAAGGTAATTTGGGCTCTAGTTTCTGCAACTTCCGACACGGTCTCTGGTTCTGTGAAAGAAATATCAGTGCTGCGGTAGTCAATGCCAAAGACGCCTTGAGTGCTTTCTAAAATTACCTGGCGAATGAGGGCCCTTTCATCGCTAGCGATCGCCCGATAAAACCTCAGATACACAATCGACATCACTTTTTTGGCCCCGGTGAAGTTCTCGATGGCTACTTGAGTCAGCATATTGTTGGGAACAACGACCAAGGTGCCCTTGCCTGAGGTGCGAATTTTAGTAGAGCGCAGACCGATAGACTCAACTTGGCCAAAGGTGCCATCTGGCAAGCCGATGTAGTCGTCGACCACAAAGGGGCGATCAACGTACAGAATGATGCTGCTGATTACCTGTTCGAGCGTTTTTTGGGCGGCAAAGGCGACGGCTAATCCACCCACGCCCAGGCTAGCGACTAGCCCGACGACGTTGATTTGGTGCGTTTGACCGAAGATCAGCGCCACGATGACAATGCCGCCAGCGACAGTAGTGACCTTACCCAAGATCAAGATTTCGCTGTTGACTTTGCGGCTTTCCTGGACGGCTGCGTTGAGCAAATAAATATCGAAGAAAAACTTAGATAGGCGAAAAATCAGCCAGACGGTCAGTCCGCTTATGACTAGGCTCAGCGGCACTTCGACAAAGGTATAGAGCTTTGCGGCTGAGAGTCGATAATCGAGCAGCACATCCACGGTGCTAAGCGCGATCGCAATTGCTAGCAGGGTCTGATTGGGCTCAATGACGTCTCTGTAGATTGCCGTCGAGAACTGTAGCTGGTTGAATATGACGCGAGATAGAGATGGGACGACTTTGAATGCGATCGCGCAAGCCCCTACCGTCAGCGCAATCACCAGTCCAAGCTGTAAATCCGTTTCGCCCAATTCGCCAAAAGCCATATCCACCCAAAGCTCTTTCTAACTACGATAATGTAGCGTCTCACGAAACTGGCTGTGGGAAAGTGACCTAGAGAGCACCCTAATGCGGCGTCAAGCCTAAAAGTTGTGGCGTCGCATCAGGGGAGCGTAGAGCAATGAAGCCCCTAGCCCAGCGCTACCTCTTCCTGTGGCGAATTAAACGTCCCAGAGCAAACCACCCCTTTACTCACATCTAGCGTCACAATCGTGCCATTGCGAATAATCTCTGTCGCTCTCTCTACCCCGACAATCACTGGAATCCCCAGTCGCAGGCCCAGTACCGCTGCATGGCTAGTCAGACTGTCATCCTCTGTAATAATGCCACCAGCCCTACGAATCGCATCTACATAGTCCGCACTAGTGCGCGGCACCACCAGAATCTCGCCCGTATTAAAATCCTTAATCGCCGCTGTATCGTGCGCCACTCGAGCCCGGCCACTCACAGAGCCTTCACCGACTCCTCGCCCAGAGCCAATCACTGCTGTCACCACCTCAACCTTGATCAGATCAGTAGAGCCAGAAACGCCCTGTAGCGTTCCTGCCGTCATCACGACCAAATCACCGTCATGCAGTAGCTCGTCCTCTTGGGCTACATTCATCGCTGCTTGAAACGTCTGCCCCGAAGAAGGTAAATCCACCACCAACAGCGGATTTACTCCCCACACCACTTGAAGCTGCCGAGACACATCTACTAACGGCGTGACCGCAAGAATCGGCGCTTTTGGCCGGAACTTCGACACGTTGCGTGCTGTCGCTCCAGAGCGCGTCAGCGTCATAATAGCCGAGGCCCCTAGCTGAGCCGCAATCTGCCCCACCGCCTGACTAATCGCATTGGGGATGGTATGACTCTTGTTGAATTCGTCTGCGGGCCGCTCTCGCAGTTCTTGCTCCGTACGTAGTGCAATCCGCGCCATCGTGGCAACGGCCTCTACTGGGTACTCCCCTACAGCCGTCTCATTCGAAAGCATCACCGCGTCAGTTCCATCGAAGATAGCATTCGCTACGTCCGAGACCTCTGCTCTAGTTGGCCTTGGACTTTCCACCATGCTGTCTAGCATCTGAGTGGCCGTAATCACCGGAATTCCCAACCGGTTTGCCGTTGCGATCAGCCGCTTTTGCAAAATCGGCACGTCCTCAGCAGGCAGCTCCACACCCAGATCTCCGCGAGCCACCATCACCCCGTCTGAGAGCGACAGGATCGCATCCATTTGTTCGATGGCTTCGTGCTTTTCTATCTTGACAATTACCGGCACCCGGCGAGTCGTCGAGTTTTGAATGATTTCTTTAATTTCTAAGACATCTTGAGGATTACGCACAAAGCTCAGCGCTACCCAGTCCACATTCTGATTGAGGCCAAACTGTAAATCTTCCTTGTCTTTTTCTGTTAGCGCCTTGATCGATAGATAGACACCCGGAAAGTTAACGCCTTTGCTATTTGATAGCTTCCCACCAACGACGACCTCGCACTTTAGGTTGCGCTGTGCCATGTCCTTGCCAACTACCTTCATCTCTACTTTGCCGTCATCAAGCAAAATAATCGCGCCTTCTGGCACCTCTTCGACTAGCGGCTCATAGGTGACAGAGCTTTCTGTTTGCGTTCCTGGAACTGGACGGCTCGTGAGAATAAAACTATCCCCTTTTTCTAGCCGGATAGAACCTTCCTCAAATCTGCCTAGGCGAATTTTGGGTCCTTGCAGATCTTGCAAAATGCCGACTGGCTGCTGCAATTCAAAGGAAATCTGACGAATTAGCTGAATGTTTCGGCGGTGGGTTTCTTTGTCACCATGCGAGAAATTCAGCCGCAGGGTGGTCGCGCCTGCCTCAATAATTGCGCGGAGCATGTCAGGGGACTGGGTGGCCGGGCCAATGGTCGCTACGATTTTGGTTCGACGCAAGGCTGGGCGCACTGACAAAGCCTTTCCCAGATGAGATCGCATACGCTTATTGGTGGAAATACAAGGACAGATATCTGCTCAAACGATACCATTCTGAGGTCGGATGTAAGGCAGTAAAAGCTCATCAAACTCCGCAATCACTGACCCAATTATGAGTGAGCTACTCAGCTTTTGTATCGGCGCGATCGCCATCAGCAGAAAAACAAGCACTGCTCCAAAGCTAAAATATAGCTTCCGGCACTTTGCTTCCAGCATAATCAGCAGCTACAACCCTTTTCAAACAAAGCAAAGTGCTTAGCAAACCGCACAATGCATTGCGCAGTTTGCTATATGAAGGCTCCAGAAATATTTTTGGCGAAAGAAATTTCCACCTACAGTCGGTTGTCAGATCGACTCGTCTATTCCTAGTCTTAAGCTGGTGCTGTAGTCACACAAGCCAACGTAAACCCACTGTGCTTCGGTGCTGTATCAAAAAAGTAGCTGTAGCAAACAAACAACAGCGTCAAATACGTAAAATCTGTGTTTTACATGAAATTTTTGTTTAACTGAGGCTAAAGGGCGATAGAGATCACTAGCGGCATGCAAGCCTGTTAGAGGCTAAATTCTTAGTGAATTTCTGGCGCATTTCAAGCGGCTTAGAACAACTCAAAACAATGTCACAAAACTTTATTGTTTATCGGAGGTAGCGTATACTACCGGTGGACGGAAATTCTAAAATGTGGTGTCAAGGAGCAATTGTATGGTGTCGGCGGCAGTAGAGCCCCTAGCGGTGCCCGTAGCGGTTACCCGACGTGTCCCTAAGCGGTTTCTAGATGCCGATGGCGGTGTGAGCCCCAATCTTCTCATCTTCTGTGGGGCCGTTTCTCTGGTTATTTTTTCGACGGCAGGCTATTTCGTATGGCACTGGCCCAACTGGTGTTGTTTTATATTAAACACGTTAGCTTTGCATCTTGTGGGCACGGTAATTCACGATGCCTCACACAATTCAGCTCACAAAAATCCAAAGATTAATGCAGCACTCGGGCACGGTAGTGCGCTGATGTTAGGGTTCACATTCCCAGTGTTCATGCGAGTGCATCTACAGCACCACGCGCATGTGAACGACCCAGAAAATGACCCAGATCATTTCGTGTCGACAGGCGGCCCGCTGTGGCTGATTGCAGCCCGCTTCTTCTACCACGAGATCTATTTCTTTCAGCGGCGGCTATGGAAGAAAAATGAACTGGTCGAATGGCTTTTGAGTCGGCTGACGGTCGGCTTATTTATTTACACAGCTTGCCATTTTGGATTTATCGGATATCTGTTCAACTACTGGTTCTCGCCTGCGCTGGTAGTGGGGTTGGCTTTGGGCTTGTTCTTTGACTATTTGCCTCATCGCCCCTTCAAAGAGCAACATCGCTGGCGGAACGCTCGCGTGTATCCTAGTAAGATTTTAAATCTGTTGATTATGGGCCAAAACTACCACTTGGTCCATCATCTATGGCCCTCTATTCCTTGGTACAAATACAAACCCGCTTACGAAGTGATGAAGCCGCTGCTAGATGAAAAAGGATCGCCTCAGTCCCTAGGTCTGATGAAGACAAAAGATTTTCTAGGATTTATGTACGATCTGTTTCTGGGTATCCGCTTCCACCCAAAACCTAAAAAAGACTAGAAAGAGTAGCGGAAAGAGAGTCTAGGAGTTGCCTTTTGAAGGCTCGTTTACTCTAAAGCCCCTGTTGTCATGTATACGGCAACAGGGGCTTTAGGGTTTATGTTGAATTGTTCTAGAGAGACTACCTTTAGGGCTACTTATGCACCCATGTCGACGACACAGTGCCGTAGGAGCGTGATCTGTTGATTGAATTCGAGAGCGGTTATCTTGTTGAAGACCTGTGAGGCTGCACCAGACATCTCGTAGTCGTCGGGCACAGGAATAACCTCGCCAGCGGCCATTCCTTCTGATAGCTGATACCAGAACAATAGTTTGTTGTCCGCTTCAAACTTGCTATAAGCTTCAGTGTTTTCTGTTTTGTTGTTTTCGACTAGATCGCGCATGAAGGCCATCTGATCGGCCTCTTCCATGCCCTTGATAGTGTTGAAGAGAGACTCTGTGAACTGAGGGCCAGCAGCTGCGGGAGCTGCGGGGGTAATGGAGCCACCCATATTCTCGTATACGACCCAGAGTAGACCGAGTTGTTCGTCTGTGGTAAGCGCTTTAAAGGCGGCGAGTTCTTGCGAAATGTCGCTAGGAGCCTCTGTTTGACCGCTTCCGGTAGCTGTAGAGCTAGTAACCATGTAAATATTCCTGCTGTGCTTTTCTAAGTTAACGAAGCGATCGTAAAGCTCCAGCGGTACTGACTTGAATGCTCTCTAGGGAGACTTTTTCTTACCTGTGCTCTTTCAAAAGTACGATGTCATCAAAAGTGCGGTGTATCAAATTGTCATTTCCTATCCCCCATTCCCCATCTAATCAGCCGCTAAGCACAAATCAGGTCGCAGCTTCTGCGCACCGCGCAAGTAGATGTGATTGACACTGATCTGATGGACCGGTAGATAGATGTGCAGCATGAATCGAATGCATTTGGGTAGGCTGCCTTCAACGTGCATTTGCTGCACGTCCAAGAGAGGAACGCTGTCCCATCTGGGGCGCTTGCGGGCGATCGCAGCCGGAAACACCGCGTCCAAATCTTTGGTCACCGAGAACGTCATACTCACGATCTTGCTGGTATCGAGCGGATTGCGTGACTCTAGAGCATCGAGCAGTTCACTAACTGCCTCAGCTATCGCTTCTGTAGAATTTTCCGAAACGGTGGTTGCCCCTCGAATGGCGCGTATCTGCCAATCCACAGCGATACCTTCCCTTGCTACCTATCGTCACTATTTAACCATTATTAGTCGTTGCATCTGTGAGTCGCCGCGTCTAGTGACATCAGCAGCTCATACTATCTAGAGAGCGGTCCTCGAATCGTAGCAGGCTGATACATCCACAGGGGTAAGCCGCTAGTGGCCATTTCAAACTCTATTCGCGCCAGGGTTGCAGGCATGGATTCTGGTAGGAAGCTCAAGAGCGCGTTATTGCCCGGAAGCACTCGGCTCAAGAGCGGTTTCTTCTCCTCGAAGGTGTAGCATTCGGCCCTGTCGGGGTCGAGACCGCTCAGCTCTGCGGCCCATCGCCGGGCATCTTCTTCTGAGCCTAATCGGTCCACCATGCCGAGTGCTAGCGCCTGCTCGCCTGTAAACACGCGACCATCGGCGAACTCGCGCACTTTCTCTTCAGGCAGATTGCGCCCTTCTGCGACCGTGCGGACAAACTGCCCGTAGCTCACGTCAATTAGCTCTTGCAAAATAGTCTCTTCTTCAGCGCTCAACGGTCGATCAAAGGCCAAAATATCTTTGTACGGACCTGATTTGACCACCTGAAAAGAGACGCCTACTTTGTCCAGCAGTTTCTCTATGTTGTTGCCGCGCAAGATGACGCCGATGGAGCCCGTGATACAGCCCGCGTTCGAAACGATGTGATGCGCGCCGACGCCGATGTAGACACCACCCGAAGCGGAGATATTGCCGTAGCTGGCAACAATTTTGACGGTTTCCTGTAGCTTTCTAAGAGCGCTGTAGATTTCCTGAGAGTCGCCAACGGTGCCACCAGGACTGTCGATGCGCAGTAGCAGGGCTGGAAATTTCTTTTCTTCAACTTCTTTGAGCGCTTCGAGGACTCGTTTGCGGGTGGCCCCAGCGATCGCCCCGGAAATCTCAATCCGAGCAATTTGTTTACGATAGCGACGCTGAAAAGGCCAAATCATGAAATCTCTGAGTGCGCAGGGCTTTACATTACTTTAGAGTTAAGTATACGCCCTGCCCTACTCTTATACCTCTCTTAAAGCATGGATGCTCCCCCTTCAAAAGAAGCTACCGCAGAAGTCACCGAAGCTAATCTAGAGACCAATCTAGAGACCAGTCAACCGCTACGCCTCCCGACCATCCTCCAGCCATCTGCCAGTCTGGTCACTAATCCGCTAGTGCTGATTTCGCCTTTTTTCCTGTGGGGGACGGCGATGGTGGCCATGAAGGGCGTGATGGTCGAGACAAGTCCGCTGTTTTTGGCGAGCGTGCGGCTATTTCCAGCAGGCATTTTAGTGGTTCTAGTGTCGATGGCGCTGGGTAGAGAGCAGCCAAAGGGATGGACTGCCTGGCTTTGGATTAGTTTGTTCGCGCTGGTTGATGGCACGCTGTTTCAGGGCTTTTTGGCAGAAGGGCTGGAACGTACCGGAGCTGGGTTGGGCTCTGTGATGATTGATTCGCAGCCGCTGGCGGTGGCGGTGATGGCGAGGTTTTTGTTTAAGGAATGGATTGGGCCGTTGGGCTGGCTGGGGCTGAGCGTTGGGCTGCTGGGCATTAGCTTTATTGGCTTGCCGGACGAGTGGATTTTGTCGCTGTTTCAGGGAGAGTGGTTCAACGTGGGAATCGCGCTAGAAGGAGAGATCTGGACGGTGCTCTTTCAGCAGGGTGAGTGGCTGATGCTGATGGCGGCGCTGTCGATGGCGGTTGGTACGATTTTGATTGGGTTTGTGGCCAAGGCAGCCGATCCGGTGGCGGCGACGGGCTGGCATATGATTTTGGGTGGGGTTCCACTGGCGATCGCATCAGCGCTGAATGAACCCACTGCCTGGCAAAACGTTTCGTTCTCAGGCTGGCTAGAAATTGGCTATGCGACGGTGTTTGGCAGTGCGATCGCCTACGGTGTCTTTTTCTACATCGCCGCTCAAGGCAATCTGACAAGTCTTAGCGCTTTAACCTTTCTGACGCCTGTATTTGCCTTGCTTTTTAGCACCTGGCTACTCGCCGAGAGCCTTAGCTTTTTGCAGTGGTCAGGCGTCATGCTCACGCTGCTCAGCATTTACTTAATCAACCAGCGGGTACAGCTATCTACCTATCTATCCGATCAGTTAGCCTTTCCCGTTAGCTATCCGGGCAAGCAACAATCAGGAGAGTGACCAGAATTTTGTGTAAACATCTTGGCTCGCCTTCTGTTGTTCTAGCGATTCGCTTGAAAGGCTGCGCGATCGCTTCCTACCCGTCCCAAAACCTTTAGTTGCACAGGTGAGACCTTTAGTTGCCGGTACAAAACCTTTAGTCGTAGATACAGAACCTTTAGTTTCAGGCACGAAACCTTTAGTTGCCGGTACAAAACCTTTAGTTGCCGGTACAAAACCTTTAGTCGCCGGTACAAAACCTTTGGTTGCCGGTACAAAACCTTTGGTTGCAGATACAAAACCTTTAGTCGCAGGCCGTGATCGTTTCCACCATCAATACGAACCTTTACTCGCATTGATGACAGGCTTTATTTTATGACGTGATTCGTTTGAAAGGCTGCGCGATCGCCTTGGCAGACTTCGCGATCGCTTCCAAACTCAGAGCCTTAATTCTTTCTGTACCTCTCGACTAAGGAATGAAGATTTAATAAAAGCCGCTTTCGCGGACCGGTGGGCTTTGGCTTCGACTACGCTCAGCCATCGTAAGTTGCCGTTACCGAACCCTGAGCGTAGTCGAAGGGTGGCCAGTTTGAGATCAGCAGGTTATTTAATCCTCGATCCTAACCTCTTAGCGTTGTCACCACCACCAAACATCAACTTCAGTAGAAGTGTCAGTCAACCGGGCACTCTAGTTTCAACTCGTGCAATTACCGGTTACTCAATAACTCTCTAGCTCTTTTCACCTCTCGCTCCAGCAGGCAAAAATAGCAATGGTTCGGCGTTCTACTCTGATTCTTTTCACCTGTGTGGCTACGTTCGTAGCAGGACCGTCCATCTGCTCAGAAGGCAGGCAGGCGATCGCCCAAACCCCATCCGCGCTCATTGCCCAAACCTCCCCAAAGGCGGAGCTTTACATCGGCTCACGCGGCGTAGCCGTTAGAACGCTACAGGAGCAGCTAAAAGAACGCGGTCTATACGAAGGTCCACAGGACGGTATCTTTGGTCTCTCTACTCAAGCAGCCCTTCTTGCCTTTCAATCGGAAGCCAATATAAAGCCGACAGGTCGATTAGGCGAGACCACTAGACAGGCGCTACGGCTGGCATTAGCCGCCGCTGAGAGTGACACAGAATCAAACTCAGCTTCTGTCAGCGAGTTCGACATTAGCGAGTCGTCTGCGAATGCCTCTGGTGTGAGCGATACCGTCATTAATGAAATCCCAGACGAAGATAAGAACAGCCAGGCCAAAAAGGAAACTAGACTTGTCAAGCTGTTGATGGTAGGACTGGGCCTATCTACTGTTGTTGGCAGCTTTGGCGTAGGTTTTCTCGTCGCTAGCCGTGGCAAACAAGGCACAGACTTGCCTCCTGTGGCTGGCTGGCCTGCCATGCCTGATGAGATTGGATCTGATGCGATAGATCCGTCAATAGCTCCTACTAATCACGTCACCGCTAGTGCGCTCGTTGCCTCACCCAATCGAGACAGTCATCAGCCGGATCAAGTTAGCAATATGCGATCGCTCGATCCTAACGAAATGGTCGGTGGACTGATCCAAGCACTCCACACCGCGAGTCCACAGCATCGCCGTAAACTAATCTGGGAGCTAGGACAGCGAGGCCACTCTCTAGCGGTCCAGCCGCTTGTCGACCTGATGGCTCAAACCGATTCAAAAGAAAAGAGTCTGATTCTAGCTGCGCTTTCCGAAATGGGCATTCGCTCTATGCGGCCACTGAGTCAGGCACTGGCGATCGCACTCCAAGACGAAAACCCAGAAGTTCGCAAAAACGCCATTCGCGACCTTTCGCGCATTCACGATCTGGTTGCTCAAGCCAGCCATTTGCTGTGCCGCGCGGTTGAAGATGATGATAGCGATGTGCGCCAGACGGCAAAGTGGGCGCTAGAGCAGCTAGGTCGCATCCGTCAGCCTCACGATCTCAAGACCAGCCTGTATGCTTTGTCGGACAGTAGCTCGATATCGATGGATGCGAATACGATAGAATTTGAAGCTTCTGAAGCGAACGGCTCAAGGCTTCGATTGCAGTCTTAGGTCAGAAGCTATTAGAATTTTGTTCCTCTCGACGCCGGTAGGTTCTTTGGGCTCTGGTTTAGGCGGTGGCGTTGAGCTGACGGTGATCGGCTTGTCGCAGGCGCTAAGTGCGAAAGGTCATGCGATTGACATTGCCGCGCCCGAAGGCTCACATCTGCCAAAAGCAGATTATGCCAAAGCGCTGATCCAGATACCGGGCGGATGGCAGCCGACGGCTCAGACTCAAGATCGCTTAGCACCTGTGGTCGTAGGTTCAGCGCTAGCGAATGCCTGGGCCTATGCTAAAGAACATCAGTCCAGGTATGACTTGCTGGTGAATTTTGCCTATGACTGGCTGCCTTTTTATCTAGCGCCCTTTTTCGAGATACCTGTGGCTCATTTTGTCAGTATGGGGTCTTTGAACGATGCCTTGGACGATGCGATCGCCCAAACCGCTAGCCGATTTCCAGGCACGCTGGGCGCTTACACGCGATCGCAAACCAAAACCTTCCCCATTCCCGAAAGCAGCTGGCAAATTCTAGGCAGTGCAATTGATATCAGCCAGTACGACTATTGCGATTCGCCAGATAATTTTCTCGCCTGGGTGGGCCGCATCTCACCCGAAAAAGGATTGGAAGATGCGATCGCCGCTGCTATCAGCGCTCAGCAACCTCTCAAAGTATTCGGCAAGCTAGAAGATCCAGATTATTGGCAAAGCCTTCAGCCTCAAATCGCTCAGGCAAACGTCTCCATCGAGTATGGTGGTTTCCTCTCGACATCGGAGCTACAAAAAGCCCTTGGCCGCTGTCGGGCGCTGCTAGTGACGCCGAAGTGGATAGAAGCTTTTGGCATAGTGGCGATCGAAGCGTTGGCTTGCGGGGTGCCAGTGATTGCCTACTCGCGGGGAGGACCCGCCGAAATTGTGCGTGATGGTCAGACTGGCTGGCTGGTGCCGCCGGATAATGTGGCGGGATTGGTAGATGCGATCGCCAAAATAGATCAGATTAATCGCGCCGACTGTCGCTATCAGGCTGAGCGTTTATATGATTTACCTGTCTGGGGCGAGCGCTTCGAGCAGTGGTTTGATCAAATCCTTTCCGGTATTGCGTCGTCTGGCACTGTAATTTCTGGTATTGGGTCTCTTGATACTGCGTCTTCTGGTAGTGTAGTCTCCGGTCCCCTAACCAACGGCCAAAATGAGCACCTGGCATGATTGTCCTAACCTCTGAAGAAATCACTCAGCTAACCGCCTGTTTGGCGGACTATCCTGATGCGATCGCGGCTCTCCAGGAAATATCAGACTGCGATGGCGACATAGAAGACGCCGCTATTTCTTTGGCACTACGCGCGGGGCAAGAACCCGACACCAACGATCAATGGCTAGCCAGCTTTAGCAAACGCTACCGTCACATCGCCTGCCAAGAGCAGTTCCGCGATGCCCTGGCTGCCCATCAACCTGGTACGCTCGTCAACTATCTCACCCAACAGACCGACTGCCCAGCCCTGCTCGCTGCGCCTGTAGCTATCTACGTTTTCAAGTCGGGCGTAGAAAGCTTCTGCCACAGCTTTGACCACAGTCGGGTGTCGTGACGCTAGATAGCCCGCTTCAAGATAGCTAGTCGCGCTAGGTCTTGCTGAATCTCAGAGCTGAGAGCGGCATTGTTTGGATCGACCCGCGTAGCTTTTTTTAGATAGATTTTTGCCTTTTGCAGCTGCCCTTCATTGATTAGCTGCCTGCCCCATCGCTGGTAGACAATCGCTCTCCACTGACTGATTTCTGGATCGGTTGGCAGGCGATTAGATAGCCCTTCTACGAGTGCGATCGCCCTCGGAAACTTCTGCTGACCCAGCAGCGCCTTCAATTGCTTATAGGCATCTTGCTTCAGTGCCTGGTCGATTGACGACAAAGGTGTCTCTGATATGTTTACCGTTGAGATAGGTATTGCCGTTTCCTCACCTGTCGGCACCTTGCTGGCTAGTTCTTCTCCATCAATCGGCTCAACTTTTTTTTGAAAGTTGCCTAGCCCTAGCTTTTCTAACGTCAGCTTAAGCTCATCTAGATTCAACCGCTCTGCTGCCGCCGCCTTCTTACGAAAAATGGCACCGTCTCCAGTTTCTACGCTGTCAGACGGTGCCACTTTGTGCGCTTCAGACAGCGCAGTGTAGGCTTCATTGATGGCGATGAACTGTGCGATCGCCTGCTCATCTGGGTTGAGATCGGGGTGATACTGTCGCACCAGCCGCCGATACGCACTCTTTATCTCTGTGAAAGAGGCGCTACGACCTAAGCCCAGCGTGCGATAGTGATGAGCCAGTTTCATAGCAACGTCGGCTTCCAGACCAAACCGATAAAGGCAGCAGACAAACTGTAATCAACTTTTGTCAGATTGGCTAATCATAGCTAGCTGATTCATAGTTGACTGATGACAATCTCACTACGCTGGTAGGCGCTCTTCGATCACTCGATCGATTAAGCCGTATTCTTTTGCTTCTGCTGCCGACATGAACTTATCGCGATCGCTATCTCGCTCAATCTCTTCCATTGTCCGACCAGAATGCATCGCCATCAGCTCATTCAGCTCCCGGCGCACCTGCACAATCCGCACCGCCTCGATCTCAATATCCGTCGCCTGACGACGACCCACCCCACCCGAAGGCTGGTGAATCATAATCCGTGAATGCGGCAGCGCTAGCCGTTTGCCTTTAGTACCAGCATTCAGCAAGAAAGCGCCCATACTTGCCGCTAGACCGACGCAAATTGTGACCACCTCAGACTTGATGTACTGCATGGTGTCATAGATCGCCATGCCTGCTGTGACTGAGCCGCCTGGCGAATTGATATAGAGATAGATCGGCTTTGTTGGATCTTCAGAATCGAGATAGAGCATGTAGGCGACAATGGCATTAGCAATACCGTCATCTACCTCTTCAGTCAAAAAGATGATTCGTTCTCGAAACAGTCGCTCATAGATACTGATCCACTGCTCGTAAGTGCCACCAGGTAGGCGATAGGGGACGCTAGGAGTTCCAATAGGCATAGCAAAAAAATGAAATAAAAGGACTAAAACAAACGTGAAACGGACGCTAACTTGCCAAAGCTTCCTTCAGCGCTGTATTTTCAATGACTCGGTCGATTAGGCCATACTCTTTGGCCTCAGTCGGAGAAAGATAAAACATCCGTTCCATATCTTTCGCAATCTTCTCAGCCGTCTGGCCCGTGCTGTTTGCCAGAATCTGCTGGATTAGCTTCCGCTTCTCTAATACCTGAGTTGCCTCTAGGGCGATGTCAGTTGCCTGACCGCGAGTCAGCGTATTGGGGTGAGTTAGCGCAATGCTGGTATGAGGCAGCGCGGCCCGTTTGCCTTTTACGCCCGCCGCTAGCAGTACCGCTGCCATACCGTAGGCCGTTCCCATACAGATAGTCAGCACTTCCGACTTGATGTGTGCGATCGTGTCGTAGACCGCCAGACCCGCTCGAATCGAAATCATGCCTGCTGATTCGTCTGCTTGCCCAGACATGACTGGGTCACCAATAGAGTTGATATAGAGATAAATCGGTTTGGTCTGATCGTCCGAATCCAAATACAGCAGCGCAGAGACCAGGGAGTTAGCCACGCCATCAGTCAACGGCTGATTTAGAAACAGAATGCGCTCTTGGCTCATTCGGGTAAAAATGTTCACCCACTGCCAGGAGCGCCCCCCCGGCAAGTTATAAGGAACTCGCATAATTCCATCAACGGACATATCCTAAGCAACCCCCACAGGAATTGCCGTCGGTAGCTCCTTCGTGCTGCTAAGTACGCGATCAATCAATCCGTACTCTTTGGCCTCTTCCGGCGTCAGATAAAACATTCGATCGGTGTCTTTGTCTAGCTTTTCGACAGACTGTCCGGTGTTCTCAGCCAAAATATCAAGCTGGGCCGCTTTGTTTGCCAAGACTTCTTTTGCGCGAATTTGGATGTCTGTTGCCTGACCTTGCGCACCAGAACGAGTCTGGTTCAGCACGATGGTGGCATGGGGCAGACTGGCCCGTGAGCCTTTTGCGCCTGAGGAGAGAATCATAGCGGCAGTACCCATCGCTTGACCTAGACAGATGGTGTGTACCGGTGGCCTGATATATTTCAGCGTGTCGCAGATGGCAAAAGCTTCGGTTTCAAAGCCAACGGCATCGCCGGTATACCAGGAGGTGCCCGTTGAGTTGATGTAGAAGTAAATGGGTTTTTCTGGATCGTCAAATTCTAAATACAGTAGCTGAGCGATGATCAGCTTGGTGACATCTACACCCATTTGACGCTTGAAATCGTCAGAAGAAACCAGCGGCGTACCCAAATATACGATGCGTTCTTTCAGCAGCAGAGACTGTAGATCGGGTGGGGGGGTCCGATAGGCTGCGCTGCCTCCACCATAGGGAGCTTGAACGGCCTTGATAGGAGAACTCATAAGGACTTGCGTTTGCAGTAACTTTTACTTTTCGACATCTGAAATATCTGCATACTATAGTAGCTCGCTAGCGAACGGGGTGCGGCGGCGGCGGTTTCTGGTTTTTGGCGGATAACCCTACCTTTGGAAGGATGAAGGATGAACGAGGAAGGATGAGTGTGGTTGGTTGTGGGGAGCGTGATCGCATGTCCCGAAATCAGGCTGCTAGGAGTTGATGCTATCTGAGTCATTCGGTCAATTCTGAGGTTGAGTGATGTGTTTGCTAGGAGAAGAGTATGAAGGTTGATTTACAGTGTGCGCTAAGTGATTCGCATCTTTCGATTGATCAAGCGAGTAGTCAGCGTCAGCTATCGGTATCTGTGGCGGCAAAGGGGGGCGGAATCTCTGCGCCGCTGAATGTTTGCTTTGTGCTCGACCGCAGTGGTTCGATGATGGGGACGCCTTTGCAGACAGTGAAGCAGGCGGCTAGTCGAATTGTGGACAGGTTGACGGAGCGCGATCGCATCTCAATCATCGCCTTCGACCACAAAGCCGAAGTCCTGATCTCCAACGAACTAGCAACCAATCTAGATGCCATCAAAAGACGAATCAACGGCCTGCGAGCAGGCGGCGGCACCTGTATTGACGATGGCTTGAAAGCTGGCATCGAACAGCTCGCTGCTGGCAAAGAAGGTTATATCTCTCAACTACTACTGTTGACCGACGGTGAAAACGAGCATGGTGACAACGCTAGAGCCATCAAGCTAGCTGACGTGGCGATTGGCTATAACCTGACGGTGAATACGCTGGGCTTTGGCGATCATTGGAATCAAGACGTGCTGGAGCAAATTGCCGATGCGGGCGGCGGATCGCTTAGCTATATCGAACATGCGGAAGAGGCGATCGCAACCTTTGGCCGACTGTTTACCCGCATGCAGTCCGTCAGCCTGACCAATGCCTTTTTGAATATAGAGCTGCTTTCTGGCACTTACTTAGCGGATCTCAAACCCGTCGCTCAGGTTGCGCCTGAAACCGTAGAACTGAGCGCCACCACCCAAGCAGAGCTAGCCGTTATCCGAATTGGCGATTTGATGATCGATGAACCGAGAGTGATTCTGCTGACGATGTACGTGCCTCAGCTAGCTGAAGGCTCTGTGCCAATTGCTAAAGTTCAAGTTACCTATGACGATCCAGCCTTCGACCTGACCGCTCAGGCGACAGAAACCCAAACGATTAATATCCTGGCTCAATCGGCTTACACGCCTGATATCAATCCCGTTGTTCAGCAGCATATTTTAGCGCTGGCGAAATATCGACAGACTCAAATTGCCGAAGACAAGCTGAAGTCTGGCGATCGCACGGGCGCAGTAACCATGCTCCAGTCTGCTGCGAATACGGCGATTCAGATGGGGGACAAAAATGCGGCAACGGTGCTGCAAAGGAATGCCACCCAACTGCAAGAAGGGAAGGATTTGTCGGAGAGCGATCGCAAGAAAACCCGCATTGCCTCCAAAACTCAGCTTCAGTAAGCGAACAGGAACGCTTGGCCCTATTCTATCTGTATACATTCGCGACCCTGACGATAACCTCATCGAGATCGCAAAATCCATAGAATAGTGCCCCACTATGCAAATTCAGATCGAGCCCTTTTCCGTACACAAGCGTGTGCCGCTCACCATCAGCCGGGGAACCAGTGCAGGCTCGACCAACCTCTGGGTCAAAGTTGACGCCGAAGGCATAGAAGGCTGGGGCGAAGCTTCCCCTTTCTCGGTTAGTGCCAAGCCCCAAACGACCGAAGTCATCACTCGCGATTTGCAGACGCTAGCAGCCAAATTGTCAGGGTTTCATCCTTTACAGCAGCAGGCAATTGAATCAGTATTTGATGAACTGTCCATCTGCTCTGCGGCGAGAGCTGCGGTAGATGTGGCGCTACACGACTGGTTGGGCAAGAAGGTGAATCTACCGCTGTGGCAGATGTGGGGACTGGATCTTGATTACATCACGCCTACTGCTGTCACCGTTGGTATCAGTTCTCCAGAAAAGGCTGTGCAGCGATTGCATCAGTGGTGTGAGCAGCAGACCGTCGCCTCTGTAAAAATAAAGCTAGGTAGTCCGGCGGGTATCACCGCCGACCAAGCAATGTTCGAGGCGCTTTTACCAGACGTGCCTAAAGGGGCAAAAGTTAGCGTCGACGCCAACGGCGGCTGGCGCTTAACCGATGCCATTAGCATGTCACACTGGCTGGCCGATCGCGGTGTGACCTATCTAGAGCAGCCGCTCCCAGTCGCTCAAGATGAACTACTCCCTGCCTTAGTTAGCCAATCACCCTTGCCTGTATTCGTTGACGAAAGCTGTTTTGACAGCGCCGATATCTATCGGCTTGCACACTGCGTTGACGGCATCAATATTAAGCTAATGAAGTCTGGTGGTCTGAGTGAGGCGCGGCGGATGATTCATGCGGCTAGAGCCTGCGGGCTTCAGGTGATGTTTGGCTGCTATTCGGATAGTGCGATCGCCAACACCGCCCTTTCCCACCTTTCGCCCCTAGCCGATCACCTCGATCTAGACAGCCATTTCAACCTCAAAGACGATCCGTTCTCCGGCGCACAGCTAAACAATGGCGTCTTGACACCCAACTCTCGACCTGGACTAGGACTCTCTCGTCATGCTCAATCCTGATGATCGCATCGCCATCCTGCTACACAATGGCCTCAAAGGAAGCAAAGGCAAAACTGGCGTCTCCCTGCTGCGCTACAGCCAAAACGAAATCGTAGCTGTCATTGATGAAACTGCCGTGGGCGGATCGATCAAAGCGCTAACGGGCGTCGACCGTCAGGTGCCTATTGTCGCCTCAGTGCAGGCCGCGCTAGCATTCAACCCAACTGTTCTAGCGATTGGTCTAGCCCCTTCTGGCGGCAGATTGCCTGACCCTTGGTACGCCGAAGTCAAGCAAGCCGTGAGCGCTGGCCTTTCGGTGATGAATGGTCTGCACACTCAGATGAACCAAGACCCTGATATTTCATCACGAGTGCAACCCGGTCGGTGGGTGTGGGATATTCGCAAAGAGCCGGAAGGCCTAGAGGTTGGGGGAGGAAAGGCGCGGCTTTTGGAATGCGATCGCGTCCTCACCGTCGGCACCGACATGTCCGTCGGCAAAATGTCCACCAGCATAGAACTCACCCGCGCCGCCAAAGCCAGGGGACTACGCGCCAAACTCATCGCTACTGGCCAAACTGGCCTGATGCTAGGCGAAGACGGCATCGCTCTAGACGCCATCCGAGTAGACTACGCCTCTGGAGCAGTCGAACAAGCCGTCATTCGTAACGCCCCCGACCAAGATGTTCTATTCATTGAGGGCCAAGGCTCGCTGTTAAATCCGGGTTCTACAGCGACGCTACCCTTGATGAGAGGCGCTCAACCGACTCATCTAATTCTGGTTCACAAAGCTGGAATGACGCACATTCAGCACTTTTCAGAATTTGAAATTCCCTCGCTTTCTCAGGTCGTAGAGTTGTATGAGATAGCTGTTTGGGCTGGCGGCACCTTTGCGAAAACGCCCGTTGCAGGGATTGCGTTGAATACTTTCGGGCTGAGTGAGGAAGAGGCTTTGAAGGCGATCGAAGCAAGCCTCCCAAGAAACTAGCCTACCCTGTACCGACGTTGTCCGATTCGGCGGAATTTCCTTACTCGAACAGATCTTAGACGACGGTTAGCCTATATTTAGCCCTGATCAGACTATGCGATCGCTTCAATCATGCGCTTCCATATATGCTCGCAGCAGACTATTTATCTTCAGTTGATAGGCTTCTTCTCTGTCTCTAAACCACTCAAAGACATCACTATCAATCTCCAGAGCTACCTGAGCCTTTGCCTCAAGCGGTTCTAAGCCACGCCGAACAACCGCAGTTTCGAACATCTCTGACGTAACTTCTGGGCAGTCGGATAGGTCTATATCCTCATCTGCCATAGCATCTATCCTTTCCCAGTCCGTTTCAGATCTTCTTGAGATAGTTCGATCGTTCATGTTTAGTCGCCTTTCGTGCAGAGATGATACGAATACGGTTCTCCCGTTCTGTATGAAAACAGCAATTACGCTCTCATTTAGCAACCCAAAAGTTACAAATCGCCTTTCTCCATAGTCGAATCGGCTGTCCTCGATAGTTACAGAAACATTCTCAAAAACTTTTGAAGCATCTGCGAAATCAATTCCATGCTTTTCTAGATTAGAGATGCGCTTAGCTGAGTCCCGCTCAAACTCCATACTCTAACTGTAGCCACATCGCTGAACCGAATTAATCCAAAACAACTCTGTCAGCCATTCAGCCTTGAGAGACTGGCCTTTTTCCTACCTACTACCTAGGCTTCTTTAAGCGGTAGGTGATCCGACCTTTGGTCAAATCGTAGGGGGTGAGTTCTACTTTGACGCGATCGCCCGGCAGAATCTTGATATAGTTCCGACGAATCTTACCCGAAATATGGGCCAAGACGTTAAACCCATTATCTAGGTCCACGCGGAACATCGCATTAGGCAACGATTCAGTGATCGTTCCTTCCATTTCAATTAAATCTTGTTTAGACAAACCAGCAATTCCTCAACTAAATTAACGTCAGCAAAAACTGACTACATTTCTTCTATAAGCCTAGCAAATCTTAGGAAAAACAAAGAAATGCCGCTTTGAACCTCTCTTCGAGTCCCTACAGAACTCCCTTCTATCAAAGCTATTCCTATCAAAGTCACCTTATATCAGGAAGATAGCGACTAGAACTAACTACTCGACTCTCTAATCAGCTCTCCACGATGTTTTTCAGTTCATCAGTCACTAGATCTAACTCCTGATCTCCATTGACTGACTTCAGCTGATTTTTTCCTTCGTACAATGCGATCAAAGGCTCGGTCTGCTCACGATATACCTCCAGCCGATTCCGAATCACGTCTTCTTTATCGTCAACGCGACCCCGACCTAGCAAACGCTCCACGAGCACGTCATCCGGCACTTCCAAATTGATCACAACATCACAGCTTTGACCAATTTCCTCTAGCAGCGCGTTCAAGAATTCTGCCTGCTCGACATTACGAGGGAATCCATCTAACAGCCAGCCATTAGCCGCATCTTCCTTGCTTAACCGCTCTCGAATCAGACCTAGAATCAAATCATCCGGGACTAGCTCCCCCGCATTCATAAACCCTTCAGCCTTAATCCCTAGCTCAGTTTTCTCTTTGACCGCAGCCCGCAAAATATCGCCGGTTGAAATGTGAGGAACTTCGTAGGACTGACACAGCATCTGCGCCTGAGTCCCTTTGCCAGCACCAGGCGGACCTAGAAAAATCAAACGTGTCATTATTGCTTCACCATGCCTTCATAGCGCTGAGAGATTACGTAGGTCTGAATTTGCTTAGCGGTGTCAATAGCTACACCCACCAAAATCAGCAAAGAAGTCGCACCAAAGCCTTGAAAAGTCTGAACTCTAGTCGCACTCTCAACCAAACTCGGCACCACAGCTACCAGTCCTAAGAAAATCGCACCCAGGAAGGTCAATCGGTTCAAAACCTTGCTGATGTAGTCAGTCGTTGCTCTGCCTGGACGGATGCCTGGAATACTAGCGCCCATCTTTTTCAAGTTTCGAGACATATCTTCAGGGTTCACAACCAAAGACGCATAGAAATAGCTGAAGAATACAATCATCACCAGATACACCAAGATGTACAGCGGTGAAGTCGCTCTAAAGTTCGCGTTCATGAACTTAGTAAAAGATTCGCTAGGAATGTATTGCACCAGCGAAATCGGAATAATCAGCATCGAAGAGGCGAAGATAATCGGCATGACGCCGCCCTGGTTTAGGCGTAGAGGCAGGTAGTTGCTCTTTTCTAGGTACAGCTTGCGGCCTACCTGCCGTCTAGCCGAAACAATAGGAATACGGCGGGTGCCTTCTTGTACGAAAACGATGCCAATAATAGTGGCAATGAAAACGAGGAACAAGATGACGATGCCGCCGATGGTGCTGCGATCGCCCGTCTGTGCCAAGTCCACCGTTTCACCCAGCACCCGAGGCAGCGAAGACACAATATTCAAAAAGATCAGCAGCGACGCGCCGTTACCCAAACCTCGCTCGGTAATCAGCTCACCTACCCACATCACAAACATCGAACCCGCTGTCAGCGCCAGCACCGTCTCCACTACAAACGGCACGCCAAAGTCATAGGCAAAATCTCTCAGTAGGAAGGAAGAAAGCATCGTGCTCTGCACAATGGTCCAACCAAAGGCGACATATCGAGTCACCTGAGAAATCTTTCTACGACCGGCCTCACCTTCGTTTTTTTGCAGGTCTTCTAGCGCCGGGATCGCCGCCGTCAGCAGCTGCATAATGATCGACGCATTGATAAACGGCAAAATCCCCAGCGCAAAAATACCAACCAGGGATAAGCCACCACCACCGATAATATCTAGAAAGCCAAGGACACCCCCAGCCCCGCCACCCTGGACGAACTCTGAGAATGCAGCTCGGTCAATTCCCGGAACTGGAATATAAATGCCCAATCTGACTAAGACCAAAAGCCCAATCGTTACGAGCAAGCGACTGCGTAACCCAGCGGCCTGAGCCATCTGTAAAAACGTTTCTTGGGCGCTAGGCGACCTGCCTTGACTGACAACCATAGTTTTAAAAGCAAAAGAAAGAAGCGAAAGAAGCTAACTAGAAAATTTAGATGAAAGTTCAGAATCAACTCTGCTCTTAGTCTAAGCAACAAGCTCTCAATAAAATTTTCTGTCACGCAATCTATATCTAATAATAAAGGGAGCGAAGAAGTAACGGTTAATAAATAGGTGGCCAAGTTGCCATCTATCTATACCGCGCGTCCCGCTCCCTTTCATTTTTCGACGGTTTAGACGATTTCGCAGCTACCGCCCGCAGCCTCTATTTTCGCCTTTGCGGACTTAGTGAAGGCGGCGGCCTTTACGTTCAAGGCAGTCGAAATCTCACCGTCACCCAGTACCTTCAGCGGTCCATCATTAGAAGTGATGATGCCAGCTTCCATTAGGGAGGCAAGCGTTACCTCGCCCGCAGGCAAATCAGCTAACCCTTTGACATTGATAATCGTAAATACATCTTGATTGACGATTGTGAAATGCTTCAGCTTTGGAACTCGGCGATACAAAGGCATCTGGCCACCTTCAAAGCCGGGGCGAGTGCCACTACCAGAGCGAGACTTTTGACCACGCATGCCGAAGCCGCAGCTAGCGCCCTGGCCCGCCGAAATGCCTCTGCCCTTACGATTACGGCGCTTCTTTGAGCCTGCCTTTGGCTTTACGTCATCTAGTCTCATTTGAAAAGTCTCCTTGGTAATGTCCGTTCGATAGGGAGTATTGCTGGTTAGAAAATAGCGAGCTGATTGATTAGCTCTGAAGCTTTATGCATGTCTGTCTAGCGTTACATATCAAGGCCCACCCCACCCTATGGGCACCCCTCCCAAGAGGGGATCTACTTCAGGCAATGAGATTGAAGCGATCCGGCTCAACTCTCAAATTCCACACAACCAGGACAAATCCCCTCCTAGGAGGGGTGGCACGCAGTGACGGGGTGGGTCGACAACTCGCGCTAAAGCCGACTTACGCTAAACACATGCCTTTACGCATAAAGCTTCTCAATAGGAATTCCTCGCTCTTCAGCAACGCTAGATAATGTTCTCAGAGAACTGATTGCTTCCGCCGCAGCCCGAGCATTGTTCAGGGGGTTGTCAGAACCTAACTGCTTCGCCAGAATATTGCGAACGCCTGCAAGCTCTAATACGATCCGCACGGCTCCACCGGCAATTACACCAGTACCAGGCGCGGCTGGGCGCATAAAGACGCGAGCGCCACCAGCGCGACCGGTCATCGGGTGAGGGATAGAGTACGCCTTATTCAAGGGAACTTCGACCAGATGTTTCTTACCATCGGCAACGCCTTTTTTGACTGCGCCAATCACGTCGCTGGCTTTACCTACGCCTACGCCAACTTGACCTTTTTCATTGCCAACCACAACGATGGCTCGGAAGCTGAGTTTCTTACCGCCTTTTACGACCTTAGTGACCCGTCGAATCTGGACGACTCGCTCTTTCCACTCAGACTCTTTCTCGCGACTCTTATTCTTTTTGCTGCGACGATTGTCTCTGTCTCTATTGTCTGCCATGTTTTTAGCCTGTTTTAGAATTTCAGCCCTGCTTCACGAGCCGCATCAGCCAAAGCCGCCACTCGACCATGATAGAGCTTCCCGCCTCGGTCAAAGACTACCTCAGAAATCTCTTTGGCGATCGCGCGCTCTGCGATTAGTTTTCCGACTGCGATCGCAGCTTCCTTATTAGCGCCAGACGTCGTACCAGCATCCTTGTCCAATGTGGAGGCCGACGCTAGCGTCTGATGCTGCGTATCATCAATAATTTGCGCATAAATATGCTGGTTAGAGCGGAAGACAGCGAGTCTTGGCCGCTCTGATGTTCCTTTCACCCGGCGGCGGACGCGCGAGTGGCGACGGCGGGTAGATTCTCGACGAGTTGTTTTCATGGGATGGGTGCTTATCTTCTAGCGACTACCTTTGTCTGTGCCTGCTTGTGCCTACTTACGCCGGTCTATTTGCCGGGCCTATTTACCAGCTTTACCAGCTTTGCGTCTGACCTGTTCACCTGCGTAGCGAACGCCTTTACCTTTGTAGGGCTCAGGTGGACGGGCCGCACGGACTCTGGCCGCTGTATTTCCAACGACTTCTTTATCGATTCCAGTGACAGTTAGGTTCGTATTTTTCTCGACGGCAAACGTGATGCCATTGGGCGGGTCGAACTCAACCGGGTGGCTATAGCCAAGGGCCATCACCAGTTTTTGTCCCTGAAGTGAGGCTCTATACCCTACGCCTTGAATCTCCAGCTTTTTCTCATAGCCTTTAGAAACGCCTTCTACCATATTGGCAATCAGAGTGCGCACTAAGCCATGACGCTGTCTCGCATTGCGGGACTCGTTGACGCGAGTAACCACAATCTCCTCACCTTCTTGTACAAAGGCAATTTCAGGAGGAAACTCGCGAGAAAGCTCGCCTTTAGAACCTTTTACCGTGACCGTTTGGCCATCAATCGCGATGGTCACTCCTTTGGGGATCGGCACAGGTTGTTTGCCAATTCTAGACATTTCACTTCTCCTATTTAGAGGGCTGCGTAGGTGGATAAAGAATCAATAGATGTAGCAAAGGACTTCTCCACCAATTCCCTGGCGACGCGCATCACGGTCAGTCATGACGCCGCTAGAGGTTGAAATGATGGCAATCCCGATGCCGCCAAGGACTCGGGGTAGCTCTTTGCGGTTGGAATACACTCGCAAACCAGGCTTGCTAACTCGTGAAAGCCTAGTAATAATAGGCTGGCGAGTTTTGCCTTTGTACTTCAAGGTAATCGTGATCTTGCGCTCGATACCTTCGCCGCCGTCGGTAGAGTCGGCGATGAAGCCTTCTTCTTTTAGTACGGTCGCGATGCTGCGAGTCATTTTGGTCGATGGGATATCGACGGTTTGGTGCCGCGCAAGGGTAGCATTCCGAATGCGCGTCAGCATATCTGAAATCGTGTCGTTAGACGCCATAATCCTCTTTTGTGCTTCTGCCTCAATTGTCTCGGAAGGGCATGCCCAGCTCCTTCAGAAGGGCGCGCCCTTCTTCATCGGAGGTCGCGGTGGTGACGATGGTAATGTCCATACCGCGAATCTGGTCAACGCTGTCGTAGTCAACCTCTGGGAAAATTAGCTGCTCTCGCAGGCCCAAGGTGTAGTTGCCTCTGCCGTCAAAGCTGCGAGGACTGACGCCTCTAAAGTCTCTGATTCGAGGAAGGGTGAGATTGATCAAGCGATTGGTGAAGGCATACATGCGGTTGGCGCGTAGGGTGACCTTGACGCCGACGGGCATACCTTCTCGAATTTTGAAGCCTGCGATCGCCTTCTTCGCTCTGGTGACCACAGGACGCTGTCCGGTAATCATTGCCAGTTCGTTGATAGATGACTCCAATGCTTTCGCATTCTGAGAAGCTTCACCTAGACCACGGTTGACCGTGACTTTGGCAAGCTTGGGAATTTGATGGGGATTGGTGTATCCAAACTGTTCTTTCAGCTTGGGTACCGCTTTCTCCAAATAGAGTGTCTTGAGTGAGTCGGCCATTGTATCCTCTAAAAAATGTATCCCTGGGCTTTGTCAGGGCGTCATGCTGCTGTGAATTGCGGACTGTGAATTATGAACCGTAAATTACGGTATGTGACGATGAATTTGGTTCTAAAACTTTTGCACGAATCTAGTGAAGGCTTGGCTTAGCTAAACCCTCTGGCTATTTCCCTACCTAGTTTTCTAAAACCTCGCCTGTTTTTTTCAGCATGCGGACCTTACGACCGTCATCGTTGAGGGTGTAAGCTACGCGGCTGGCCACCTTTTGCTTGGTGGAGTACAGCATGACGTTGGAGCTGTGAATCGGAAACTCTTTGGTTAGAATTTGGCCCGATTCACCTTCTGCTTGAGGTTTCACGTGTTTGGTGCGCATATTTACGCCCTGCACAATCACCTGAGAAGTCTTTGGGTTGACGGCAGCCACTTCGCCAACCTTGCCTTTGTCTTTACCGGCAATCACCTGAACGGTATCGCCTGTGCGGACGTGCATCTTGAACCGCTTTCCGGCATTCTTGTTTTTGATTACCATTTACAGTACCTCCGGGGCTAGCGAAACAATTTTGGTAAAGCTCTTATCGCGCAGTTCTCTAGCAACTGGGCCAAATACGCGAGTGCCCCTGGGGTTACCGTCTGGGTTGATCAAGACAGCGGCGTTGTCGTCGAATCGGATGCTCATGCCACTGGCGCGGCGAATGCCCTTACGGGTACGAACAACGACGGCTTTAACCACGTCTGATTTCTTAACACCCATGTTGGGGAGCGCGTCCTTGACAACGGCGACAATCACGTCGCCTACGCCTGCATATTGCTTGCGTCCGCCGAGAACGCGGATGCACATGAGCTTACGAGCGCCGCTGTTGTCGGCCACGTTGAGATAGGTTTCTTGCTGAATCATGGAATTATCCTCGCTGTTAATAGGGTTCTGACTTAAAGGTCAGAAGAACTGAGGATGTCAGCCACGATCCACCGTTTGTGGCGGCTCATGGGACGGGTCTCGCTGATTTTGACGCGATCGCCTTCTTTACAGCTATTTTCCTCATCGTGGGCTTTATAGCGCTGGGTTCGCACCATAATCTTGCCGTATTTCTTGTGCTGGACCCGGCTTTCCACCGCGACCACCACGGTCTTATCCATCTTGTTGCTGACCACTAGGCCAATTCTTTCTTTTGCTGCCATGATGCGTTACGCCTCCTCTTCTACCGTCTGAGCTGATGCCGTCTGGTCTGTCGCCGAAATAGCCGTCAGCTGTCTTTCTCTTTCGATTGTCATTAGCTGAGCCAGCTTTCTACGATTGTGCTTGAACTGATGAAATCCAGTTTCTAGCTGGCGGGTTGCCTTTTTGAAACGAAGGTCAAACAGTTCGCGCTTTGCATCTGCAATAGCTGAAGTGAGTTCCTCATCGCTCAGCGCCCGTAGTTCTTGAATCTTGACTAGTGCCATCTTTGCTTATCCCTCCTCGCCTTCTTTAACGATGAACTTAGTTTTGAAGGGGAGTTTGAAGGCGGCCAATCGCATGGCCTCTCTGGCTATCTCTTCAGAAACGCCCGCAATTTCAAAAACAATTCGGCCCGGCTTGATCACCGCAACCCAAAACTCAGGGTTACCTTTACCAGAACCCATCCGGGTTTCAGCGGCGCGCATAGTGACTGATTTATCAGGGAATACGCGAATCCAGATTTTGCCGCCCCGCTTGATGTAACGAGTCATGGCTCGTCTGGCGGCTTCAATCTGACGTGAAGTCATCCAGCAGCATTCGGTGGCTTGCAAAGCAAATTGACCAAAGTTGATCTCATTGCCTCGGTAGGCCATGCCCCGCATCTTGCCGCGATGCTGCTTTCTAAATTTTGTTCTTCTTGGGCTTAACATGATGGGTCACACTGGAAAATAACGAATCGCACTAATGAGTTCGGTCTAAGAGTTTCAGCCTACGAATTCTATGAATCTACTCTGCAAATCGACCCTATGAATCGTTGGAGCGATCCTCAAACTGCTGACGGCGACGGGGCTGACGGCGACGGGGTTGAGCCTTCGACTCTTCTGGCTGACTCTCTTGGCCGGGAATGATTTCACCTTTAAAGACCCAGGTCTTCACGCCTAGAATTCCGTAAGTCGTCTGGGCGGTGCGATAGGCGTAATCAATATTTGCTCTCAGCGTGTGTAGAGGAACTCGTCCTTCCCTGGTCCACTCAGTTCGAGCGATCTCAGCGCCGTTCAGTCGTCCGCTGACCTGAATTTTGATTCCTTCAACGCCCGCTCTTTGAGCTCTTTGAATCGCCTGCCGAACGACTCGGCGAAATGAAACCCGCCTTTCTAGCTGCTGTGTGATGTACTCGCAGATTAGGCCCGCATCGGCATCAACCTTGGCAACTTCCACTACGTTGATGCGGATTTGGCGACTGTCATCTTTGATCTGCTTTTGCAGTCCAACTCGAAGCGCTTCAATACCTGCGCCACCTCTACCGACGACGACACCGGGACGTGCGGTGCGAACCTCTAGATCGATCTGGTCGGCCTTGCGCTCGATGTGAACATCAGAGATACCTGCATTGGCTAGGTTCTTGCTGACGTATTCGCGAATTTGATGATCTTCTTTAAGAAGCTCTGGATAACGGTTTTTGTCGGCATACCAGCGGGAGCGGTGCTCCTGAGTGATGCCAAGGCGAAGACCGATAGGATGAATCTTCTGTCCCACTGATGTACTCCTTAGAAAGAACGGGTGAAAGGTCTGAAAGGTTTAGGCGTTAAGGCTATGCCTCAGTGCCGGGGGCAACTGCGAGGCTATGCCTCAGTGCCGGGGGCAACTGCGATCGCAATGTGACAAGTCGGCTTACGAATCTGATAGGCCCGGCCCTGTGCGCGAGGTCTAAACCTTTTCAACACTGGACCTTGATCCGCATAGGCTTCACTGATGTAAAGGCTGACGGGGTCGAGACCATTGTTATGCTCTGCGTTCGCGACTGCCGATCGTAAAACTTTGAGAATAGGCTCACAAGACTTGTACGGCATGAATTCGAGCATTATGAGCGCTTCGCGGTAGGAGCGCCCCCGAATCTGATCAAGAACCCGACGGACCTTGCGAGGAGACATCCGAACGAACTTAGCCGTTGCTTTTACTTGAGAATCTGAATCAATATCAATCATTGCTTGTGCCTATCTCCTTTGTCTGTCTCCTGGTGTCTGTTGTCTGAAGGGGCTTTATCGCCGAGCCTTTTTGTCGCTTTTTGCATGGCCCCGAAAAGTTCGAGTCGGTGCGAATTCACCTAGCTTGTGGCCTACCATTTGCTCGTTAATGAAAACGGGTACATGCTGGCGACCGTTGTGTACAGCCACGGTATGACCAATAAACTGGGGGATAATGGTCGAAGCACGAGACCAAGTCTTGACGACTTGCTTTTCGTTTTTTGCGTTGAGCTTTTCAATTTTTGTAAGAAGGTGATCTGCCACAAATGGCCCCTTCTTGAGGGAACGAGACATGTTGTTTACCTGAGAAATCGAATTTTATTTATGCGTTACGACCGCCACGACCACGCTTAGAAGAGCGACGACGACGACGCACAATTAAGGCATCGCTACCTTTTTTCTTCTTCCGAGTCTTATAGCCCAGTGCTGGCTTGCCCCACGGGGTAACAGGACCACTGCGACCAATTGGCGCACGGCCTTCACCACCACCGTGTGGGTGGTCCACTGGGTTCATCACACTACCGCGAACTTCTGGGCGGCGACCTGCCCAACGCTTGCGACCCGCTTTACCCAGCGACAGGTTGCGATGCTCAACGTTGCCGACCTGACCGATGGTCGCGTAGCACTCACGGCGAACCATGCGAACTTCACTGGAAGGCAGCTTGAGTGTGACATAGCCACCCTCTTTCGCCACTAGCTGAGCACCTGCGCCAGCCGCGCGGACCATTTGACCACCTCGGCCTGGAACCAATTCCACGTTGTGAACGGTAGTTCCTAAAGGAATACGGTGTAATGGAAGCGCGTTACCTACTTCAAAAGGTGCCTCTTCGCCAGAGACAATCGTTGTCCCCACTTCGAGTCCAATCGGGTGCAAAATATACCGCTTCTCGCCGTCTTCGTAGTGAAGCAGACAGATCCTGGCGTTACGGTTGGGATCGTATTCAACCGTTGCAACTTTTGCTGGGATGTTGAATTTGTTGCGTCTGAAGTCGACTTCTCGATATAGACGTTTGTGCCCACCACCTCGATGACGACAAGTAATGACACCACGGTTGTTGCGCCCTTTGGGACGATGGACCGAATATGTAAGAGACTTTTCCGGCCTGTCAGCAGTGACAGTAGCAAAGTCTGAGACGGTACGCTCGCGCGTTCCTGGTGTGAGTGGTCGGTAGGAGCGAATGCCCATAGCTGTAATTTGTTGCGGTTGGCGTTTACGTTGTCTACGAGTCTGTTAGTCGGACTGGTGGTCGGGTTGTCTTTCTCGTCAGCCGGTCAAATGCTGACTCAGCTAGACATCTGGGAAGAGCGTAATCGTATCGTCGGGTGCGAGCGTCACTACGGCTCTTTTGTATGAAGCACGGTGTCCAATGAACTGACCGACACGGCGCTTTTTGCGGGGCGGATTCTGGGTGCTGATCCCAATCACCGTGACATCAAAGAGCTGTTCGATGGCGCTTTTAATTTGAGGCTTCGTCGCTTTGGGTGCAACTTCAAAGGTGTACTGGTTGTTTTCAAGCGCGATAGTGGCCTTCTCTGTAATCAGAGGCTTCCGAATAATATCCGGAACTTCGCGTTCGTCGTATCGTTTACTCACCGTATACCTCCTGAATCTTTTCGAGAGCAGACTCTGTCACGACTAAACTATCCGCATGCAAAATGTCGTAGATGTTTAGGTTAGTGGCATCGATCATGCGGACGTTTGGCACATTTCGCAGTGAGCGATAGATGCTGTCGTTCTTTTCGCTGAAGACCATTAGGATTTTGGCATCAGCATCGATCCCCCATCTGTCTAAAGCTGCCAAAGCTTCTTTCGTCTTTGGCTGTGTCAGCTCTGCACCGAAATCTTTGACTACGGTCATTTCTTCAGCGCGACTTTGGAAGGCGGTGCGGAGCGCTAGCCGTCGCTCCTTGCGATTCATTTTTGTTGAGTAATCGCGGGGCTTGGGGCCAAAGATGACGCCGCCGCCTCTCCATAAGGGAGAACGAATGGAACCCGCACGAGCACGACCTGTTCCTTTTTGTCTCCAGGGTTTGCGACCACCTCCACGCACTTCGGCGCGGGTTTTACTAGAAGCAGTGCCCTGACGACCGTTGTTAATTTGCCTGACAAGTGCCCGGTGGACGATGTGCGAGGCGTTTTCTTCGTTGGCAACTTTTAGGTCTAGGGTGGCTGAGCCTGCCTCTTCGCCTTGCCAATCTTTAATTACACAATCAACCATGATGTTCCTTTTAGCCTTTCAAGTCCTGCGACCTTGCCGGTCTGTGTCTTCTGAGCCGTGCCTTATCTATTGCTGACCAACGATTGTTGCGGGAGTAATGTTGAGCAGTGTTCCAGCTTTGCCAGGGACGCCGCCCTTTACTAGCAGAAGGTTGCGATCGCCATCTACTCTGACTACGCTGAGTTTGCGAATAGTCACCTTCTCATTCCCCATGCGCCCAGCCATCTTTTTGCCGGGATAGACACGACCAGGCGTAGTACCTGCACCAGTCGAACCAGGAGCCCGGTGGTTTTTAGAACCGTGGGACATAGGGCCTCGACGGAAGTTATTACGCTTTTGGTTACCCGCGAAGCCTTTACCGATGCTGATACCGCTAACGTCAATTAGCTGACCCGCCTCAAATCGATCGGCGGCTAGGGCTTGACCCAGCTCAAACTCCACCTGTGTCACTAACACGATACTCTCGCAGGTGTCGAACCGGAGAAGCTCCTGATTTACTCAGATGGCCAAGTTTTGGGCGATTTAGCGCCTTCTCTTTGACCTCTCCGTAGCCGATCTGCACAGACGAGTATCCGTCTGTCTGTTCTGTTTTTATCTGCGTTACTACGCAGGGGCCAGCTTGAATGACGGTCACTGGAATTGCATTTCCAATCTCATCAAACACCTGGGTCATACCAAGTTTGGTACCAAGAATACCGACAGACACTAATCCCGTCTCCGCTTCACGTTGACACAACACAACCAGGCTTTAGCAGCACACACAACTAGCCTCGGACTTCTGAAAGCTCAGAAATCGAAGCTGAGTTATCTATATCTGCTCAACCACACTGGAAAACAATCGATGGGGCTTTTCTTTGCTAGAGATTCTTCAAGAGCTGGGAATCTCTGACTTACCCTATCTATTCGCCTTGGACTTGGAGGGTTCAGTACAGCTTTTAAGCAATGTACGAAGACCTTCGTCTTGAAGGTGCTATCAGTACAAATTACTTTGTAGGCGGTAGCTTTCCTCTAGTATCCGTTTCATCTGGCGACAGCTTCTAACTATACACGCTTTTCGGCTATGTCTAGCGCTTTCGGAGAAAATATCTTTTACAGCGACCGGGATACGGCCTCTACATCTCTATATCTGTCAGCTAAGCGATCCGTATCATAGCGCAACATCTTGTCTGTGCCTAATACAATCTTTGGTACTTTTGCTGCCAATTCTAATGAGCTGACTCTAAGTCGATAGTTTAGAAATCGGCAGGTGTTGATATAGCCTTCGGAGCTATTCTCCTGAACTGGGTTATGAAGTAATATGTCTGTGACTTACTTCTGTATGACTTTATCCTTATGGCACTCATCGCGTTCAATAAGTTTACAAGCGACCTCGAAAAGGCTGGTGCGTTGGGTGTGCGGATGCCGTTAGAGGGTGGACATGAGGGCCGCTATCGTCGGCGTGTTCGCTCTGCTGGCTATGAGTGTGTTTATATGTCGGCTAGAGGACTAGGTGATTTGTCGGCCTTTTTGCTGGATGTTCACGGTGTAAGACCGCCCCATCTTGGCAAGAAAAATATGGATGATTCGGCAACGGGCGATCGCTACTATCTGCCGCCTATTGTGAGCTATCGCTTGCAGTCTATGTCACCCAAGTCGAAAGGTCTGCTGCTTTGGCTGATTGAAGGCCACATCCTTTCTAGTGAAGAAATTGAATTTTTGGTGACGCTACCGTCTTTGGAGCCTCGGGTGAAAGTAGTTCTAGAGATAGGCGGTGAGCGTCAGATGACCTGGTTCCCATTGAAAGAAGCTGTTGCTGCCTAGAAAGATAGGTCAGCGATCGCTAACATAGCTAGTGAAGACTCTAGAACCTAACCTGAACGCCGCTTCTCCTGTCCAATCTTTGCTTTCTGGCCACTGGTTCAAGCTAATTTGTGGTGCTAGCTATCAGGACTTGCCCGCCGTTAGAAATTTGGCTTTGGCCTATGCCTTGGCTGGCGCTGACTGTATCGATGTTGCGGCTGATTTAGCAGTTGTCTCAGCAGCGAAGGCAGGTTTAGTAGTTGCCGAAAAGTTAGCTAGGAGCCCCGATAGTCGATGGCAAAGGTCTCGCTACGTACGACCTCTGCTGATGGTGAGTATGAGTGCTGGTGAAGACCCGCACTTTCGCAAGGCTTGGTTTGATCCGGCGGTTTGTCCGGCTGATTGTGAGCGTCCTTGTGAGGGCGTTTGTCCGGCGGCGGCGATCGCGTTCACTCCCCCGCAGTCTGGCGTCATCAACGAACGTTGCTATGGCTGCGGGCGATGTCTGCCGATTTGTCCGTATGGGTTGATTGAGGCGCGATCGCACCCGACTTCTTTAGATGCGATCGCCCAACAAGTCCTCAGTCAAGCAGACGCCTTAGAAATCCACACCCAGGTCGGCCAGCAGCATGCTTTCGCTCACATCTGGCAAACCATCCAACCCTGGATTAGCCACCTTCAGCTAATTTCTATCAGCTGCCCTGATGGAGAGGATCTGATCGCATATTTGCAAGCGCTACAGCAGATTATGCATGCCGATACCAACACTTCCAAACCTGTCCTGGTTTGGCAAACGGATGGACGACCAATGAGCGGAGATATTGGCAGGGGCACTACTCACGCTGCGATTCGACTTGCCCAAAAAGTACTGGCGGCAGATCTATGGGGTCATGTGCAGTTAGCGGGTGGAACTAATCAGCACACAGTTACAAAACTACATGAGCTAAGTTTGCTGCCGTCGGGCCCAAACGCTGTTCCCGTTGCTCATTCTACCGTTTCCGGGATCGCCTACGGCAGCTTTGCTAGAGGGCTTTTGATGTCAGTTTTAGAGCAAACCCATTATCTTGAAGAAGCACCTTGTTCATTGCAGACAGCTGTGACACTTGCTGAATCTTTGGTAGTGCCCCTGAAGCAAGCGGCTATCGGTCAACATAAGACTTAATAGTTTGACGTTTTAATTGATACATCCAGTCAGGCCATCTACTGATGAAATGTATTCAGAGCGTTTCGCCAGTTGCTGCGTTTGTTGTTTGAAAACAGTTCTATATGGCGAGCCTTAACGATAATTTGTTTGAAAGCAGTTCATCACTAGAGCCTGCTAGCCTATTTTCTCAAAATGGTGCTAGCAATCTATCCAATCCGATTCAGCCAAACCCAACTCCGTTAAGGCCGCAGGCTGTTACAGATGACTTGCCCCAGCTGCTAGAGATTTTACCTGCATACATCCGAGACCAGCTAGAGAACCACCCTCGGCGTGACCAGCTAATCGAAGTGATTTTAGACTTGGGCCGTCAGCCCGAAGCTCGGTTTTCGGATTCAGTGCAGTATCTGTCAGATGCGCCCGTTTCAAAAGCTGACTTGCAGCACTGCGTCGATCGCGTGGGTCATTTTGGCGGTGACAATCGAGCTGGCTTAGAGAAGACACTGCACCGCATTAGTGCTATGCGCAATCGTAAGGGCGACGTGATTGGCCTTACTTGTCGGGTCGGAAGAGCTGTGTTTGGCACGATCGCAATGATTCGCGATTTGGTTGAGACTGGCAATTCGATCCTCATGCTGGGTAGACCAGGCGTCGGCAAAACAACTGCGCTCCGCGAGATTGCGCGTGTTTTGGCTGATGACCTGATGAAGCGAGTGGTAATTATCGATACCTCCAATGAGATTGCAGGTGATGGAGATATTCCTCACCCTGCTATTGGCCGTGCGCGGCGGATGCAGGTATCCCACCCCGAAAAGCAGCATCAGGTGATGATCGAGGCGGTGGAAAACCACATGCCAGAAGTGATTGTGATTGATGAGATTGGTACTGAGCTAGAAGCGCTGGCGGCTCGAACAATTGCAGAACGAGGCGTGCAGTTAGTAGGCACGGCTCACGGCAATCAGTTAGAAAACCTGATTAAAAACCCGACGCTCTCCGATCTGGTTGGAGGAATTCAGTCGGTAACGCTGGGAGATGACGAAGCGCGTCGGCGAGGTAGTCAAAAGAGTGTCTTAGAGCGTAAGGCTCCACCCACCTTTGATATTGCGGTAGAGATGCTAGAGCGTCAGCGGTGGGTGGTGCATGAGGAGGTTGCGACCACAGTAGATTTTATTTTGCGAGGTCGGGTGCCTGGACAGCAGGTCAGGTCTGTCAATGCTGAGAATCAGGTGATAGTCACTGACGAGCTGCCGAGCGAGTCCTCTTTGGCAACGGCGGCGCTGAAGTCGGATCGACGCGGCAGATTGAAGGCTGGCAGTCTGAGATCTGGCGGTCTACAGGGTCAGCATAGTTCCGGGCCTAGCGTTAGCGGCTGGCGGACCACTGGAAAAATGCCGCCCGTTGAGCCCTTGGGCTCTGACGTTTTTGGCAAGCGAGCGAGCTATTCGCCACCTACTGCCAAGTCAGTGACGGACGACTGGGCAGACGACAAGCGTCGGTTTCAATCCCTGCTAGATGATTCTTTGCAGCAGCTACCCATTCCTTCGGATCGCCTAGCTCAGGTTGCTGGAGATGATTTCTACGAAGAAAACGAAGATGACATTACTCGTGTCTATGCTTATGGTATTAGTCGTCAGCAGCTAGATCACGTGGTGCGAACTTTGGATTTGCCGGTGAAGTTTACCAAGGAATTGGCGTCGGCTGATGCGGTGCTGGCATTGCGATCGCACATCCGTAATCATTCCAAACTCAAGCAGGTCGCCAAAGCGCGTCAGGTGCCTGTCTATACAGTGAAGTCGAATAGCATTCCGCAGATTACGCGATCGCTCCGTCGCCTACTCGATCTAGACGACGACGGCGAAATGATAGAAGGAATCGATCTTGATTTGTTCGCCCACGGTGGTGTAGATGATGAGTTGGAGGCTCTAGAAGAAGCCAGACTGGCAGTAGAGCAGATTGTGATCCCTAAGAGTCAGCCCGTTGAATTATTGCCGCGATCGCCCAAGATCCGCAAAATGCAGCACGAACTCGCTGAGCACTATCGGCTAAAATCGCTGAGCTTTGGTGACGAGCCCAACCGTCGCCTCAGAATCTATCCGGCCTGATCCCCATTTCCTCCGCAAGGACTATCCCCGCCGCACCCCATCAGATAAGATGTCACATATGTTCATCTTTTCAGCGAGTGTGGTCAGCGATCGCCTTCCCTCGCTGTGACTGCTCATCCCCAAACAACCTTATGAGAAACTTACTTTCCCGAGTATTTGCCTTGATGCTGGTAGCCGTTATTGGCTTGACTGGCTGTAGTGCAGTAGGCCCAAGTGACGGCCTAACAGGCAACTACACCGAAGACACTACCGCACTAATCGACACGCTTAGAGAATCAATTTCTTTACCCACAGATGCGCCTGAGAAAATTCAGCTTCAAGACGAAGCCAAAGCCAAGATTAACGGCTTTGCCTCCCGCTATCGGCGCAACGATTCCGTCTCTAGCTTGAGTTCATTCGCCACCATGCGTACTGCTTTGAACGCTCTAGCTGGCCACTACAGCTCTTATCCGAATCGTCCTGTTCCTCAGAAGCTGCAAGATCGACTAGAGCAGGAGTTTCGTCAGGTAGAAGCTGCGCTGCGTAGAGGCGCTTAAGAAAGTAGCGTTCGTATTCAGCTCAGTTCATGCTGCCGAATGTATCTAGCCACTTATGCTTGGCCAAGACGCATTCGGCTTTTCCATTTTTCTAGATTTTATGTCTGGCAAAAGACCTTACTTACCCCCGGAGTGGTTAGGTGTGTTGTCGGATGCTGTTTTCTCTGGTAGGATTGCAAATCTGTAGTAAATGAAGAAATTGGGACATGAAAGTCCGCGCATCTGTTCGAAAAATGTGTGAAAAGTGCCGAGTTATCCGCCGTCGTGGTCGGGTGATGGTCATCTGTCCTAACCCTAAGCATAAGCAGCGTCAGGGTTAGGACTTGGACAGGTACTACCGAACCTTTGCTGTAGTCATACGCTAGGTCGGTAACTTAACAGATCTATTAGCTGCTATCAGCTGATAGGTTTTTGATTGTTCAAATTACATTGATCAATTCTTATCAATCAAAGTTTGCTGAGTACGATTCGTTTCTAGCCTTTTGTAGAAAGGGGCTTGTGAACGTGTAAATAAGGGAGAAATAATCGGTGGCACGGATTGCGGGCGTTGACCTGCCAAGAGACAAGCGAATTGAAATCGGATTGACCTACATCTATGGTGTGGGTCTCAGCCGCTCTCAACAAATCCTCGAAAAAACGGGCGTAGACCCCAACATTCGAGTCAAAGATTTATCTGATGCAGACACCATCAAGCTAAGAGAAACCGTCGAGGGTGACTACCTAATTGAAGGTGATCTCCGTCGTCAGGTGAACATGAACATCAAGCGATTGATGGACATTGGCTGCTATCGCGGTCGTCGTCATCGTGTGGGCTTACCCGTACGAGGACAGCGCACACGTACGAACAGTCGTACTCGCCGTTCTGGCAAGCGGACAATCGCTGGTAAGAAAAAGCCGCCTCGTAAGTAAGTCAAGCAGACAGATAGGCTCAGACAAACGAGCTTGTCGGTAAATCAACAAAAGCAAGTCAACTCAGTCAGGATACGGCTGCTGTGATTCTGTGCTAACCGCCTTATAGGACAGTTCGTCCAAAAGCAATAGTTAGTCCGGCTTCTAAAGTGAAATTACAGGTGAATATTCAACCAGTTTGGAAAGGTTAAGTATTCAAAGTTTTAGACCATCAGCCTCAACGGTGAAAACTGCCCTGTAGCTTCATTAGCAAACCTCCTGCCATATTGCTCATTCCTAAGAACACCTCACCTAACCAAACATGGCAAAACCTATCCGCAAGACCGGGCCCCGTAAGCAGAAGAAAAATATTCCCAACGGAGTAGCCCACATCCAATCGACTTTTAACAACACGATCGTTACCATCACGGACGCAAGCGGTAACGCTGTTTCTTGGGCTTCAGCTGGTTCTAGCGGCTTCAAAGGCGCTAAAAAAGGAACCCCATTCGCGGCGCAGACAGCCGCTGACGGCGCGGCTCGCCGAGCGATTGATCAAGGGATGCGTCAGTGTGAAGTTCAAGTGAGTGGTCCTGGATCAGGCCGTGAAACGGCGATTCGAGCGCTGCAAGGTGCGGGGTTAGAGATCACGTTGATTCGCGATGTAACGCCTATTCCTCACAATGGCTGTCGTCCACCCAAACGTCGTCGCGTATAGAACGACGCACTGCTGAGACATTTTCGTTGGAATCCTTTTTAACGGAAGTCACACAGAAAACTGTTTCAAACAGAGTGAAATATTTAAGCTTAACGAATTTAGAAGCCGCAGATACTACTATATGTAGGCCCGTTTGTTCAGGTCAATGTCCGGCTGTTGAGAATCCACCAGAGGTTATGAATGGCACAGTTCCAGGTCAATTGTGTAGAGTCAATTGTTGAAGACGATCAGAGTCAATTTAGTCGGTTCGTGATTGAACCGTTAGCTCGCAGTCAAGGTACGACGGTGGGGAATGCGCTTCGCCGTGTCCTGCTTTCCAATCTAGAAGGTACGGCGGTTACGTCTGTACGAATCGCGGGTGCTAGTCATGAGTTTTCAACCATCCCAGGGGTCCGTGAGGATGTCTTGGATATCTTGTTGAATATGAAAGAGACCGTGCTGAAGAGCTATTCAGCGCAGCCACAAATTGGTCGTCTGGTGGTTCAGGGCCCTGCAAAGGTGACGGCGGCGAACTTTGACCTGCCATCAGAAGTCGAGTTGATTAGCACAGATCGCTATATCGCTTCTGTTGCTGCTGGCAACAAGCTAGAGATGGAGTTTCGGATCGAGCGCGGCAAAGGCTACAAAGCAATTGACCGCAGTCGCGAAGAAACTGGCGGGGTGGAGTTCATGCAGATCGATGCCGTCTTCATGCCGGTTCGTAAAGTGAATTACAGCGTCGAAAACTTCATCGATCCCGAAGGCTTTCCAAAAGACCGTCTGATGATGGAAATTTGGACAAACGGTAGTTTGACGGCTCAGCAGGCAATGAGTGAAGCGGCTGCTTTGCTGGTTGATATGTTCAACCCACTCAAGGACGTTACGCTTGAACCTAAGCGGGATGAAGATACTAAGGAAGAAGATCCGACGTATCAGATTCCTATCGAAGAATTGCAGCTTTCAGTTCGTGCCTACAACTGTCTAAAGCGGGCACAAATCAATGCTGTTTCCGACTTGCTTGATTACAGCCAGGAAGATCTTCTAGAGATCAAGAACTTTGGTCAGAAGTCAGCCGAGGAAGTTGTCGAAGCGCTTCAGATTCATTTGGGCATTATGTTGCCTTTAGAGAAACCGGCTAAGCCTGTTTAGGCGGTTTCGTGGGGTTCCACTGACTGGAACCCCTCTATCGAGTTTAATTTTTCACTGTTTAGAAAGGGACAAAACTAATGCGACATGGTCGCCGTGTAGCAAAGCTGGGTAAGGCTGCTGACCAGCGTAAGGCACTTTTGCGATCGCTCACTACAGAGCTGATCCGCAATGGCCGAATCAAAACGACTGAAGTACGAGCTAAAGCCGTTCGCTCTGAAGCCGAGCGGATGGTCACTTTGGCCAAAGACGGCTCTCTGCCCGCCCGCCGTAGAGCCCTAGGGTACATGTATGACAAGCAGCTTGTACATGCTTTGTTCGAGCAGGCACCCGATCGCTACGCCGACCGTGAGGGTGGCTATACCCGAATCGTACGCACGGTTAGCCGTCGGGGTGACAATGCTCGGATGGCAATCATTGAGCTGACCTAGGCTTGGATTTTCAATCTTGATATCAAGTCATGGGCTTAGCTAACAGCTGCGATTTAAAGGTTTCTCGGCAGTTGCAAGACTTGCCACTGGATAAGCAGGCTACTCAAAGAGTAGCTTTGGTAATTCAGTACAGGGGAGCTAGCTTTCACGGCTGGCAGAGGCAGGCTGGTTCGCAACGGACTGTGCAGGGTGAGATTGAGGGGGCGATCGCATCTGTCATCGGTCATAGATCATCCCTAGTAGGTGCAGGTAGAACAGACGCAGGTGTCCACGCCGCCGCCCAAGTTGCCCACTTTGCAGCACCAAGCGTAATCCCAGCCGAGCGGTGGGCCACCATCCTCAACAATAGGCTAGGCAGCGATATTGTTATCAGAGCCTCAGCAAGCGTCGCAAACGACTGGCACGCCCAGTTCTCAGCCGACTGGCGACGCTATCGATATACCTTCTACACCAGTCGATATCCTAATCTGTTCGTACAGCCTTATGTGTGGCACTATTACCGCCGAACCTTAGACGAAAGCATAATGTTGGCCGCACTCCGTCCGATGGTGGGTTATCATAACCTGGCCGCGTTTCATCGCACTAGGTCCGACCGGACACATTCCTGGGTAGAGCTGCAAGACGCACAGTGCTCCCGCTCAGGCCACTTTGTTCAAATCGAGCTTCAGGCGAAAGGGTTTTTGTATGGCATGGTTCGCCTGGTAATGGGCCTGATCGTTCAGGTGGGCGAGCAACAGCTATCGCCAGAAGATTTTTCAAACATCTGGCAAAACCAGCGCCGCGATTTGGTAAAATATAGTGCTCCACCCCAAGGTCTTTGCCTTTTACGAGTTGGCTATCGAGATTTTCCCTTTGAATCCGAGGCTTGGGTAGACACTCAGCCCCGGTTTTCACTTCCTTGCTGACTATCAGCAACTTTTATCACTCTACTAACGACTTAAGACGCCTACGGTACATGTTATGTCCACGAAAACTACCCTTACTCCTATTAAAGAAATCGAGCGTGACTGGTATGTGGTAGATGCCGCTGATCAGCGTTTGGGCCGGTTAGCTACCGAAATTGCACAAGTGCTGCGCGGCAAGAAAAAGCCAAACTACGCTCCTCATATGGATACGGGCGACTTCGTAGTCGTTGTCAACGCGGATAAAGTGGTTGTGACTGGCAAGAAGAGCGAGCAAAAGCTGTATCGTCGCCATTCCGGTCGTCCTGGTGGAATGAAAACCGAAACCTTCAATCAATTACAAGCTCGTATTCCTGAGCGCATTGTTGAGAAAGCCGTCAAAGGCATGCTGCCCAAGAACGCTTTGGGCCGTCAGCTATTCACAAAATTAAAAGTCTATGCTGGTCCTGATCATCCCCACGCTGCTCAGAGCCCACAAACCCTAACCGTCAATACTACTGGAGCTAACTAAACCATGGCAGACCAATCTGATCGCGCTGTATATTGGGGCACTGGCCGCCGCAAGTCCTCAGTCGCAAGGGTTCGCCTGGTTCCTGGCAACGGCAGCCTAACTATCAACAAAAAACCTGGTGAAGACTATTTGCAGGCAAACGCCGCCTATCTCACCGCTGCGAAAGCGCCGCTAGAGACTCTAGGTCTCGAAGGTGAGTACGATATCCTGGTGAATGTACGCGGTGGTGGGCTGACTGGCCAGGCCGACTCTATTAAGCTCGGTGTTGCTCGCGCGTTGTGTGTGCTTGATCCCGACAACCGTATGCCTCTAAAGACTGAAGGTTACCTCACCCGTGATCCTCGCCAGAAAGAGCGTAAGAAGTACGGTTTGAAGAAAGCGCGTAAAGCTGGCCAGTTCTCGAAGCGATAACTTTTTTCGAGCGGTACGTTTTTTCAAAGCAGTGTGCCTTCGACTCCGCTCAGGCACCTGATCAGTCTTAATAGATTCTGCCTTTTCGCCACAGCCTAAGTTCCTATAAACAACAATCCTCTAGAACAATGCCCAAAGCTGATATCCATCCAAAGTGGTACCCCGAAGCAAAAGTATTTTGCAACGGTCAAGAAGTTATGACTGTTGGCTCTACTAAGCCTGAGATGAACATCGACGTGTGGTCTGGTAATCATCCTTTCTACACGGGTACTCAAAAGATTATTGATACCGAGGGCCGAGTTGAACGGTTCTTGCGTAAGTACGGTATGTCTACCGAGTCCGAGACAACCGAAACGACTGAAGCAACTGAGGGCGACGCTAAGGCTTAGCGTTCTTAAGTTTTTTACATTTCCGAGCGATCGATTCTCAGCTGAGTGCTGAGTCTGGGCTGCTCGGATATTTTTTTGCAAATCTATTTTTGCTAGATCTACTCTAGAGTTATCTTCAAATTTACTTCGTTCTGGCTGATTGCTATGGCTGAATCTTACTTACTGCAAAAATTAGAGTCGGTGGAACAGACTTTTGGTGAGCTGACCCGACGAATGGCCGACCCAGATGTAGCTAGAGATCCAGATGAGTTTCAGAAGATTGCTAAGATGCGAGCTTCGTTAGAAGAAACCGTGCAAACCTATCATCAGTGGCAAGAGACTGACGAAGAGCTGATAGGTGCTCGGGAGGTGTACAAGGAAGCTGCTATCGATTCAGAGATGAAAGAAATGGCGGCGATGGAGGTTTCTGACTTAGAAGAGTCTTTGGAATCGCTGGAGAAGCGGCTGAAAATTTTGCTGCTGCCTCGCGATCCGAATGATGACAAGAACATTATGTTGGAAATTCGGGCAGGTACTGGCGGTGATGAAGCAGGTATCTGGGCAGGAGATCTGCTGCGCTTGTATAGCCGATATGCGGAAGGACAGGGCTGGAAAGCGCATCTATTAAGCGAATCGCGGGCCGATATGGGCGGTGTGAAGGAAGCCATTATGGAGATCCAGGGCGACCAGGTTTATAGCAAGCTGAAGTTTGAGTCGGGTGTGCATCGGGTGCAGCGGGTGCCGCTGACGGAATCGGGCGGGCGGGTGCATACGTCTACGGCGACGGTAGCGGTGATGCCGGAAGTGGACGATGTGGAAATTCATATCGATCCAAAAGAGATTGTGATGACGACAGCGCGCTCAGGGGGTGCGGGTGGTCAGAATGTGAACAAGGTGGAGACGGCGGTTGACTTGATTCACAAGCCGACGGGAATTCGGGTGTTTTGTACGGAAGAGCGATCGCAGCTCCAAAATCGAGAACGCGCCATGCAAATTCTGCGAGCCAAACTATATGAAATGAAGCTGCAAGAGCAAAAAGACGAAATCAGCTCCATGAGAAAATCTCAAGTCGGCTCTGGCTCTCGCTCCGAAAAGATTCGCACCTACAACTACAAAGACAACCGAGTCACCGACCACCGATTGAACCAGAACTTTTCACTACCTGCGATTCTAGAAGGCGACATCGAGACCGTGGTCCAGACTTGTATTTCCCAAGATCAGCAGGAGCGCTTAGAAGAGCTAGCGGCTTCGACTACTGAAGCAGTGTAGTAGGCGGAACATTAGGCCACTGCTTTGAGTTCCTGCATCCATTTGTTCGTTCCGTATCGTCCTAGTAAAAGATTGTCGATACCGATCGAAGCGTCTAGCTGGGGCCAATGAAGAGATTCACCGCCAGCTCGAATGACCATATCACTGAGTTGCTCGTCAGTTGGATGCTCAGTCTCTAATGTCACTTCCTGAACGTGTAGTGGGTTGAACTGATAGCTAGATCCGTTTTCAAATGCGATGACTACCTTTTTCTCATTCGCAAGATAGCGGACATCAGTTGGGAAAACGCGGTAACGCTTCTCTTCGTTCCAACGCTCAATGGCATCATCGATACTACGGTCTATATTATTTAGCTCTGAAACATTCATAGCGTTGAGCAAGCTGGATTTACTATTCACTATGATACTGATTCCAAAGCTGGAGCAGTTCTCTTCAATGCTTTTTAGCTGCTTTTAGTGCCTTCTTGACAGTAGATCTGCTTAGAGCTCCCGATATAGGAGATTTTGTCTTCATTGGGTACAAGATGGCACCGTCGATGGTCAATTTTATTTTTACTTCTCCATCCATACAGACAGCATGACAATGAGCTGGACGATGGTCGTCTAGTCGAATTTCGAGGCGAAACATGCCTTCGTTGATTTTGGGCATCTATCTATCTCACCCATATTGAGTCAGCATAATATCGTCAGATTCCTATAACAAACTAGCTTTCTCGACTGCACAGTTCAACCGTTCTACAATAACGCTCTAAGTTGGAGTACTCCATTTTTTAGCTATGGCGAAATTTCTACATATTTCTGATATTCATCTTGGGTTCGATCGCTACGACAGCAAGCCGCGAACCCTGGATTTTTTCTACTCGCTCAAAGACGTTATAGAAAAATATGCAGTGGGTGAGCAGGTGGATTTTGTCATTGTCGGTGGCGATCTGTTTGAGCACCGCAATATTAAGCCTGCAATTTTGAATCAGGCGCAGCTGTGTTTTCAGATTTTGAAAGATGCCGATATTCCGGTGCTGGCGATTGAGGGCAATCACGATAATGCGCCCTATGGAACGAAGTCGAGCTGGCTGCGCTATCTGTCTGATTGGGGACTGATCAAGCTGCTGGAGCCGGGAGATACTAATTCGGGTGAGCCTTTTTATTCGCCTTGGGATGAGGATCGGCAACGGGGCGGATATATTGATTTGGACTGTGGCGTGAGAGTCTTGGGCTCTAGCTGGTATGGGGCGGCAGCACCGAGGGCGATTGAGCAGATTGCGGCGGCTATGGGCGAGTTGCCAAAAGCTGAAGGGCCATCCATTTTGCTCTTTCATCATGGGTTGGAAGGTCAGATTTCTCGTTACTCTGGGGCTTTGCGCTACGGCGAAGTGCTGCCGCTGAAGAAGGCAGGTGTGGATTATTTGGCGTTAGGTCATATTCATAAGAGCTACTGCGAGGAGAACTGGATTTTTAATCCGGGTTCGATTGAGGCGAATAATGTCGAGGAGAGCCAGTTTGAGCGGGGGGCGTATCTGGTCGAGATTGATCAAAAAGGGACAATCAAGGCGGAGCTGAAGACCGATTATAAACAGCGACCCATTGTTCGGCTACAGCAGAAGCTGCGTAGTCAAGATGCGATCGAATCGGTGGGGGAAGGCGCGATCGCACTCATCCAATCAGCCATCAAGTCCAAAAAAATCATCCCTGACCAGCAGCCGATCGTAGAGCTGCGTATCACTGGCACCGTCGGGTTTGATCGACTAGAACTAGACACCCGACAGCTACAGAAGCAGCTCCAAGAACTCTGCAACGCTTTAATATTTCTACTGCGCTATGACGTAGAAGAAGACGGTTATATCTCGCATATTTCCGAAGAAGCCAGTCGCCTAGAAGTAGAGCAAGAAGTCTTTACCGATTTACTATCAGCTAATGCTCGCTACAAAAAGCAGGCTGAAGCATTAGCGCATGGCCTGATCGATTTGAAAGCTAGACAAATGGATGGCGAAGGCGAAGAAAGTCTATACGCGCTAGTGGAAACTATTCTGGACCCTGAGGATTAAATCCGCTTCTCGACAAAAAGCAGGTGGGGAAGGGCGGCGCGTAGAGGTTATATCTTTCAAGCATTTGAGTACTCTAGCGACAGAGTTACGCTTGGCGAATGCCTCTATGACAACCTCTGCGATTAATCTGGAAAAAGCGTTCAAAGCTGCGATCGCGGCTTACCAAAAAGGTGACTACAGGCAGGCGCTCTCTTTATTAACTCAGCTGACGAAGGCAGGCAGTCGAACCTACTGGCTGAAGGCAAGCATGGGCATAGTACAGGTCTACATAGCTCAAAAGCAATGGGCCGAGGCCGAAGAGCTATGCCACAAAATTTTTAAGAAGACTTCGATACCAGCTTCGCAAAAGTGGGTAAAGGAAACGCTAGCAAGAATCGAAGATCACAAAGCGAAGTCCGATCGTGGTTCGGATGCCATTTCTGGCGTCGAAAACAAAAGCGGCTTTCAACCCATCGAGACTAACTCGCAAATTACCTATGAACAGACTCCGAAGCCGCAGATTTCGATATTTCACTATGCCTATCTCAACGATGAAATCGAGGAAATAAACGCCGAGGCCGGTCCTGGGACTGAATCAACTTCTGCGTCTGAATCAACTTCTGCAACCAAGTCAAGCGCCACAGATGAAGGCCGTCTATGGATTTATGCCGATCGGCTCAAGCAAGGGCGATCGCTAGGACGGGTGAAGCGAGGGCAGCTACGGATGGCTCAGATAGGTAGTGCGATCGCTCTCTATTTTCTTCTACGCTTCCTCATTCACCAAACCGTTGCCGCTATCAATGGCTGTCTATCCTTTTTCGACGGACTACTGCCCTTCTGGGTGCGGCCACTACCTGACTCTCTGCGAGATGTTACCTGGGCATTGCTGATTGTTTTATTGGCAATCGCAATCATATCCCCATGGCTGTGGGATCTATATCTCCGTTTCTATGCAGATCGCCAGAAGCTGACAGTCAGCGAGCTACGCATTCACTCTCCTGAATCTGCCAGTTTGCTCAATCGCTACTGTCACCATCGCCACTGGAACCTTCCTACCTCTATGTAAGCTACCAACGGATATACCGCTGATCTTTTCCTATGGCTGGCTTCCTCGCAACGCGAGACTGGTGGTTTCAGAAGGATTACTTTGCGACCTAAAAGAGGATGAAATTGCTGCTTTGCTTCGCCTATGAGCTATCCCATTGGAAAACCTGGTACTGGCCGTTGCTATCTACTCACGGTCTGATGCTTCAGGTGTTCCATCAGCTCTACTGGCAGTTGGCGCTGTGGGGAAATAAACAGCGCCAGCCGCTGAAAATGGCTAGCAGGAACGATTGCTAATTTGAGCTACACCCTCTTTTGGTTAGTGCGACTGCCGGGGCTGTGGGTAGCTAGAGTGCGGACTTATCATGGCGATCGCGCCGCCACCGAGATCACCGGCAATCCCAATGGTCTAATCCGAGGACTCACCAAACTTTCTTTTGGCCTAGCTGCAAGCGTAGAGCGACAGGGATACACACCTAGCTGGGTCGAGAGCTTGGCTACGCTAATGCCCGTTTGCGCAGATCTTTCTAGACAAAAACTGTATGGTCATTTGCCACTTATCGAGCTGTTTGCTTGGGATAGCCAGAACCCACTGCGAAACTGGATGAGCTTTTTAGATTCTCAGCCGCCGTTGGGCGATCGCCTCTGTGCGATTGCCACCTGTGCCAAACGCTGGAAACTAACGCCAGAAATACCGTTCGTAACGCCGAATCGAAGACAAAGTGGACTCTCAAAGCACGAGTGGAAAAGATTGTTTAGTCAAGGAACGCCGTATCTCGGACTGGGATTGGGGGCAGCGGTTGGCGTAGCGTTGTGGGGAGTGGGTGCGATCGCCTACGCCCTCAAATGGCCTATGCTCGACTGGATGCACAAAGACGTCGGTCTCTTCCAATGCTGTCTGCTGCTAGGAGCTGGAGTTGGTACCATCTTGCGAATTAATCGCTTCTCTCCAGACCTATCTTTCTCTATGCAACCTTCTCAAACAGTGCCCGAATGGATCTGCTCTTCTCAGCTATTGCCCGTGGACAGCTTGCCAGCAAAGCTTACAGGGACTTTGTTAGGTAGACCAGGCGTTGCTAATTGGCTGGGTCAAGACCTGCGCTTGCAAACCTCCTTTGGCCTGATAGAACTACACTTTTTTACTGTAATTGGACCGCTGGGCAATCTATTTAATCGCTCAAGAACGCCCCGTATGATTCAAGGCGAGTCGGTACAAATTCTAGGGTGGTTCCGCCGAGGTACTCAGCCCTATCTCGATGTCGATAAAATTCGGCTGAATAATGGCACCATGCTTCAGGCTGCCCATCCGCTCTATTCACTTCTACTTGCCACGTTATCCAGTGGATTAGGACTATGGTTTTTGCTGCAAAGTACTGGTTTGTAGAATGAAGCGCATCGGGTCAATGTGGACATCAGCGGAGCTTCGACGTGATGTTGATATGAAGAAATATTGCGAGCATTAGGCAAAGAGTGTTAGATTCTTTCGCAAGAGCTTGTTTTTGTCTATTGCCTAGGTAAGTTAGCGACCTATAGATTGCGCGAATCTAGAGTTAGGCATCAGGTTCTCCTACTCTCAACACAGCATCTGAGCCAGTTGTTTTTTTACGACTGGTTTTTTCTTGGCTTTCGATATGGTACGACAGAGCATGAACGTACGCTGACGCCGCAGGCTACATTGCCTGTCACTTTACGAAAAATCAGCCGAAATAATTGACAACCAAGCTGACGGAAGCTGTAGCGTCTTAGGTATAGTTGACCTTCGTCACTCTCTTCGCAATTGTTCTTACCTGTCCATATGAAAATAAAAGTAATTTTTATCCTAGGTTTCGACCTAAAAGTGCTTAGAGAAAAGAAGACACGCTTTGCAGCTACTTCCCGTTTGACCGAGGCTACAAGTTTCGTCGATAAATTGGTTCGAGCCTGACATCGTGATATTTTAATAGTGGCTAAGTGAGAAACTAGCTACAAAGCTTACGTGCCAACTCTGCTGTCAAAAAAATAGATGTTGGAAAAACAACTGTTGAAAAGCAAGCAATGAGCAACGAGATTGTACGCCGGGCGTACATCAGAAATAGAGATTTTGCAAGTTTTATTTTTGATCAAACGGTGTTGTTGCGTAGGTGGAGACTTGTTGCTTCATCCTGTGTCTAGGCGTTTTGTGTAAGCTCATCACAGCGGTTGGGACCTAGAGGCTTCATAGAAGTTTCAGGTCGCCTAATGAGAGAAGTTGCCGACCTTTCATAAGAAAACAGTGTGATAAAAAGTTTTTCGTATTTTCAGGGTTTAAGCCTGCTTGCGCATTCTCTAGATAGAAACTCTGTCTATATGCAGCTATAAGGCTTATCTCCTGAGAGTTTAAAAAAATAGAAAGAGTTAGAGGTCATACTCGCATGTCAGTTCGTTTGTACTTTGGCAACCTGCCACGGAATCTTGAGAGTGAAGAATTTGAGGCCATTTTCACTGAAGATAAAGAAAATCTAGTTTCAGTTAAGCTGATTTCAGATCGTAAAACCGGCAAATGTCGCGGCTTTGGTTTCGTGACGGCTAAGGACGACGCGACAGCAGATGTCCTGGTCGAGAAGTATAATGGCTTCACCCTGCAAGATGCTGTCTTAAAAGTAGAAAAGGCTATGCCTCGGACTGAAAAAGAGACCGAAGCTCCCCGCAGTGAAAACAGCGGTCAGCGTCGTAGCAAGAAAGGCAGTAGCAAGCGCGGTGGCAACACCGTTGTGGTAGCAGAAAGTCAGACCGCTGATGCTGGTCCAGATCCTCGCTGGGCGCAAGACCTAGCGAAGCTAAAAGAAATGTTAGCTGCTCAAACAACTGCTTCCTAAGCGCTGGTTAGAACTGAGCTAATCACAGAATAAGTTGACGACAGAAAAAGACAGACCCGTATCAAATACGATCTGTCTTCTCTTTTTGGTGTCTTTTCTTAGATGTGTTTTACGAGATCTGTGCTCGAACCAGTGCCTGAGGCAGATAGAGAAACTTGCGAGCCTTGGATACATATGCGCGGCGATTGAAAACGTCGTAATCGTTCTCGATAATCACATCTAAAATCTTCCTATAGAGCATTAGCGCTGTCCATACTGGCCAGCGAGCATCAGGGTGCAGTCGGCTGATTCCACTCTCTGCCTCCTGGTAGTATTTCAGCGCTCTTTGAATCTGGAACCGCATTAGTGCCCGCCAGCGATCGTCTATCACGCCTTTCAGCAGGTCTTCTTCTGTGTAGTCGAATAGTTCTAAATCTTCTAGCGGTAGATATATCCGGCCCCTCCTAGCGTCTTCGCCAACATCTCTGAGGATGTTTGTTAGCTGATTGGCAATCCCCAATGATACAGCTTCGGGAATGGGAGGAATCGCCGGATTTGAACGCATCCAAGGCGAAGCGTTAATTTCGGTATCCATGCCCATCACTACTGTCGACATCAGACCTACTGTGCCAGCTACTCGATAGCAATATAGCTTTAGCTCTTCAAAGGTTTCGTAGCGAGAACGATGCAGGTCCATTCTTTGACCAGAAATCATATCTCTAAAGGGCTGAATCTCTAGGTCGTAGCGCTCTAGAGTATCAACCATCGCAACGTCTAGATTATCTCTAGGGCTGCCAGAAAATAGGCTTTCTAGCGTTAGTTCCCAATGGTCTAGCGTACTTTCTGTTGTGAATTTTGCCTGAGGCCCGTCTACCAATTCGTCAGTTCGACGGCACCAGACGTAAATTGCCCAGATTGCTTTGCGTTTGGCTTCGGGCATGAGCAACGTTCCCATATAGAACGTCTTAGAGCACTCTGCCGTGATTTGACGACACTGTTCGTAGGACTCTTGGAGAGGTACAAACTTAGGCGTAAGGGTCGTTGAAGGATGGGTCAGTTGCAGCATCAATGCCTCAAACTGGAAAAATGAACAATAGTCGTTGGACGAATCAACCAAGAGCGCCCTGCGATCGCAAAAACCGTAGAAAATCGTTGTTTCCTTACATGGCTAGGCAATGCGTAATTTCCTTATTATATGTTTCAAAGCGTTACATTTTGGGGCGACCCTTAATTTCTCTTGTAGTAAGAGGCCTTCAATCTGGCAGTAGATACAAAACAAGGTGTCCCTTTTTACTTTATCCCTAGGGCAATTCGCCAAGCAACCTATCTAGGTTGTCCATTTTCTTATATTCTCTTTTTTCATGGAATTTCTTCTAGAATTATTGATTGCTTGGTGATGCTGTCGAGCTATCATAAAAGCCTTTCGAAGCTGTTAGCTAAACTTTTTAATACAAGGTTTGCGTGGAGTGTACTAATCACTTCAAGTTTGCGTAGCCAGCGTTCGGATGCATACTCGCCAGAGAAGACTGTGCCTATGCACGCTCGCCGACCACCTTGCTCTGACAGGGCGGAGGTTTTATTCGTTAAAAACGTACAGAGCAAAATGGTAAATGCTAGGTATAGAAATAGCTAGGTATAGAAATAGAGTGGATTGAAGGGAAATTGATGAGACAGTCTAACGTTGACTTTTTACAGCAGAGCGACCCAGAGCTGGCCGCTATTATTGGGCGGGAATTAAACCGTCAGCAGACTCATCTAGAGCTGATTGCTAGTGAGAATTTCACCTCTCCGGCGGTGATGGCAGCTCAGGGCTCTGTGCTGACGAACAAGTACGCGGAAGGCTTGCCGAACAAGCGCTACTACGGCGGCTGCGAGTTTGTTGACCAGGCGGAGCATTTGGCAATTGAACGGGTGAAGACGCTGTTTGGGGCGGCTCATGCGAACGTACAGCCTCATTCCGGTGCGCAGGCGAATTTTGCCGTGTTTTTGGCGCTGCTGAAGCCGGGTGACACGATTATGGGGATGGATTTGTCCCACGGTGGGCATTTGACTCACGGTTCGCCCGTGAACTATTCGGGTAAGTGGTTCAACGTCGTCCAGTATGGCGTCAGTCAGGAGACTGAGCAGCTTGATTTTGATGAAATCCGCAAGGTGGCGCTCGAGCATAAGCCCAAGCTGATTATCTGTGGGTATTCGGCTTATCCCCGGACGATTAATTTTGAGAAGTTTCGGGCGATCGCAGATGAAGTCGGTGCGTACCTAATGGCCGATATTGCCCACATCGCTGGATTAGTGGCGACTGGTCACCACCCTAACCCTTTACCTCATTGTGATGTCGTCACCACGACTACCCACAAGACTCTGCGTGGACCTCGGGGCGGATTGATTATGACTCGCGACGTAGATCTGGGCAAAAAATTTGATAAGGCCGTTTTTCCGGGTAGCCAGGGTGGTCCTCTAGAGCATGTGGTTGCCGCTAAAGCTGTTGCTTTTGGTGAGGCGCTAAAGCCTGAATTTAGTACCTACTGTGCGCAGGTGATCAAAAACGCCCAGGCGCTGGCGGCTCAGCTTCAGCAAAGAGGCATCAAGGTCGTTTCTGATGGAACGGATAATCACCTGGTTCTCGTAGATCTGCGCTCTATCGGGATGACAGGAAAGGTCGCCGATGCCTTGGTGAGCGAGGTGAACATTACCGCCAATAAAAACACGGTTCCTTTTGATCCAGAATCTCCGTTCGTCACCAGTGGGCTACGTCTAGGCACGCCAGCGATGACAACGCGAGGGATGGGTGAAACTGAATTTATGGAGATTGCAAATATCATCGCGGATCGGCTGCTAAGTCCTGATGATAGCGGTGTGGAGTCAGACTGTCGGCAGCGGGTAAATGACTTGTGCGATCGCTTTCCGCTGTATTCTCACTTGCGATCGCCAGAGCCAGCGCTCGTGTAGTCTTGCCAACAAAATAAATCTGAGGGAAGATTCACATATCGTCTCTCAAGAATATCTTTTAGAACCCCAGGCATTACTCAGTATGTCTGGGGTTCTGCGTAGGGAAAAAAGACGCATAGCTACGACCAATTGACTCCCATCCGCAAACCTAACGACGATATTCAGCAAGGCTATCTTCACCGTCTATATACGATGGACTTGATATTATTCGCACTTTAGATAGTGAGTAAAGGGTTATACTGTCGCCGAACGGTGATAGATTTACAGAAATTGACGTTGAGTTCAGTCTGTTATACCGCTGGACTATTGACATAAAGTATCAGTTCTTCTATAGCGGGTTGATCTTGAGCATCTATCCTTAAGTTTTTAACTGTGCCCACCCTATTCCAACCTTCCGATGGAATTTCCGTTTTATCATCTGTTTGCTTTTATTCTCTCTGCTGTTGTTGTTTTGTGTCTGACGCCGCTTGTTAAAAAGGCTGGTCTCGCTAGCGGTAGGGTAGATATGCCCGGCGGTCGGAAGGTTCACAGCCAGCCGATGGTCCGCTTAGGTGGCGTGTCTATTTTTGTCGGTGTGCTAGTGGCTTTGCTGTCGGTATGGGCTGCTGGCGGCTTTTTGGGCAGCGATGGTGAACCTCTAGAGCGGGTTGCCGAATATTCAGTTTGGGGCGTCACATTAGGTGGTCTTGCCTTTTTCTTGATTGGTTTTGTTGACGATCTGTTTGGGCTATCGCCGCTTAGCCGCTTGATCATGCAATCTGCGGTGGCTTCCGTTGCCTGGTGGGTAGGCGTTGATATTCGCTTTTTGACCATTCCTTTTGTTGGGATTACTCAGCTGCCAGCCTGGTTGAGCTTGCTAGTTACGATATTTTGGCTGGTAGGTATGGCCAATGCCATCAACTGGATTGATGGCTTAGATGGTCTAGCGGCAGGTGTTTCTGGCATTGCTGCTGCGGTGATGGTGGTCGTGAGCCTGTATATGGGTCAGCCAGCGGCGGCATTGATTGCGGCGGCGTTGGCGGGGGGGTCTTTGGCCTTCTTGCGCTACAACTTCAATCCGGCTCAGATATTTATGGGGGATGGCGGCGCTTATTTTATTGGCTTTACGCTAGCTGGGGTAGGTGTTATTGGCTTGGTCAAAGGGGTGACGACCGTGGCTGTGCTGTTGCCTTCTTTGACGCTGGCAGTGCCGCTTCTGGATATGTCTGCGGTGATTTTGCTGCGGCTGCGTCAGGGCCTATCGCCTTTTGTGGCGGATAAGCGTCACCTGCATCATCGTTTGCTCAATGCTGGATTCTCTCATCGATTTACGGTGATGTTTATCTATGTGCTGGCGCTGTGGGTGGGTAGTTTGGCGATGGCGTTTTCTGGTTTGAGAGCGGGCATTCCTTTCGTCTTCGCATCGACGGCGCTGTTGAGCTTTACCGGTTGGAAAGCTGCGCACTTGGCTAAGTAGTCAATCGTGTCAGTCAGTAAGGATAGGGGTAGGGCCGCTGTAGGTTCCTGGCTTTGTATAGGTAGAAGGTTTTGGAGATTTCGCCGCCGCGTTTGGTGGCGATTTGCGTGAGTGGGGTGATGGCTGAGAAGTAGGGGGCGATCGCACTTACTTCTTCCCGCCGAGTAGTCTCGTTCAAGCTGATGAACAGTGCATCTTTGCCAATCCATTGCTGCGGCTCGAACCAAAATGCATAGCCGCGCGGGTCGGGCGTAAAACAGGTGACCGGAAGGTTGATATCGTTTGGCATGGCGAGTGCGATATATCCGCTCAGCCAATATTTTGACGTGATTACAAAGCCAACGGTATCGGTAGCTGCTTTGAATTCGTCAGACTGATCAAACAGATGACGTAGCTGCATCGTATCTATCAGCTCTGTCGATGGATCTAACTCTGTTGGGACAACGCCACCAAAAAGTGCGTGCTCGCTGGGCTTTTGCAGTGTGCCCAGTGTGATATGAGCCAGTGCAAACAGGATCAATGTGACTATTGTCCAAGCTGTGATAGTCAGCCAGCGACGCATTGCTTTCGGTGGCCAGTCTGCGGCGGCATAGCCTAGTAAAATCACCAGACTCCACAGTCCGGGTGCAGGCCAAGCCGGAAAGGTGTGAGTTGCGCCGCCGACAAGCGTGAAGCCGAGGGCAACAGGCAGCCCGCTCCAGAGTAGAAAGTTAATTTTATTGGCTGTCTGCTGATTTGGAACGGTCAGTTTGCTAGATAGCTGGCCAAGCAATGCGTTGGCGCTTGTCCACCAGAGCGGTAGGGCAATGCTGGGGAATAGGTAGCCGAACTGGGCAAGGACGACGCCTAGTAGTGAATTGAACGAATAGGTGTTGCTGCTGTCTCCGTATTCAGTGAAGCGATCGCCTAGCTGAAACTGAAACGAAACCCAGTCGTGAGTAGCATTCCAATACAGCAGCGGAAATAGCGTAAACCCGAAAGTCAACAGCCCCCATCCCAGCCATTTTGATCTAAACACGGCTCTATAGGGTTTGTTTGCCAGGCAGAAGCCCACAAGGCTCAGACCGAGGACAAAGCCGTGATACTTGCTGAGACAGGCTAGCCCAATTGCAAGAGAAATAAAAACAATTCGAGCAGTTGGATGATATTTATAGGCGCTGTGTAAGCAACCTTTTGGAAAGAATTCGCGAGCGCAGAGATAGAGCGCGATACTCCAAAAAAATATGAGGGCGTTGTCTGGTGCGGCCAATGTGCCGAAGCTGAGGAAAAAGAGCGGCGTGAGTGAGGCGATCGCACAGCTAATCAATCCCACCCGTGTACCAAACAGCCGCTTCCCCGTTGCACAAAGTAGCCACAGGCTCGCCGTGAATAGTATGAGTGCCCCTAGCCGTAGGGTGAAAGGCGTTACATTTCCTGTTGCCCAGATTCCTAGTCCAGCCGTGATTGCTACAGCAGGCGGATGATCAAAATAGCTCCAATTTAGATGTTCGGTATAGAGAAAGTAGTAGGCTTCATCAAAGCCCGCCGGTAAAAAGTAGGCGATAATGCTGCGAAAGATCAGGCCGCCAAGTAGCAGCAGCCAAAGGTTAGTGAGCGCATCTAACCATTTTTGAACACTCACGTTTTATCTCCTGACGAAAATTATGAACAAGAGCGCTGAGATCATTTGTGTGGGGACAGAGCTGCTACTCGGCGATATTTTGAATAGCAATGTTCAATATCTAGCCCAACAGCTAGCAAGTTTGGGTATTGCTCATCACTATCAAACGGTGGTGGGGGACAATCCAACTCGGATTAAACAGGCCGTGGCGATTGCTTGCGATCGCGCCCACCTAATCATTCTCACTGGCGGACTCGGTCCCACCCCAGACGATCTCACCCTGGCTTCCCTAGCTGAATTTTTCGATATCCCGCTCATAGAACGGCCAGAAATTGTCGCCAATCTAGAAGAAAAGTTTGCCAAACGAGGTCAAACGCTAACTCAAACCAGTCGCCGACAGGCTCTGCTGCCAGAAGGTGCGGACATTTTGCCGAATCCTGTCGGCTCTGCTCCTGGTGTGATTTGGTTGCCTAGACTCGGTCTGACGGTGATGACTTTCCCAGGGGTGCCCTGGGAGATGAAAGCAATGTGGGAAATGACTGCTGCTCCTTACCTGCGCGCGAATGGCTGGGCGAATGGTGTTATTCATAGCCGAACCCTGAATTTTTGGGGGATCGGTGAATCGGCTTTGGCACAGAAAGTAGAGTCCCTTCTAGCGACAGACAATCCGACGGTGGCTCCTTACGCCCTAGGCGGCAAAGTGATCTTGCGAATTTCCGCGAGAGCGGAATCGGTAGCAGCTGCGAATGGGCTGATCGATCCTGTCGCCACGCAGATTCGAGAGCTTACAGGAGATGCTTGCTATGGGCAAGATGATGAAGCGCTGGCAGATGCGGTAGGTAGGCTTTTGGGAGCGCGATCACAAACCTTGAGCGTTGCTGAATCTTGTACTGGCGGCAGCTTAGGTGGCCTAATTACAGCAATTCCCGGCAGTTCTAGCTACTTTTGGGGCGGTGTGATCTCTTATGACAATCGGGTGAAGCAGCAGGTACTAGGCGTGGATGAAGCGGTATTGATTCGCTGTGGCGCGGTCAGTGCAGAAGTAGCGGCGGCGATGGCATCGGGCGTGCGCGATCGCTTAGGAACTGACTGGGCATTGAGCATTACCGGTATTGCCGGACCCGGTGGTGGCAGCGCCGAGAAGCCGGTCGGTTTGGTCTACATCGGACTGGCCTCAGCGCAGGGGATCAAGACAGAGAAGCACCTGTTTGGATCAGAAGCGTCGCGCGATCTAATTCGCCAGCGCAGCGCATGCAGTGCCCTAAATCTTCTAAGAATGGAGCTGCTAAACAGAACAGCGTAGTGATATCTACGAACCCTACATCTAAAGAAATAAGGGAAATTATGTAAATTCACTCGCTGGTCTTCTTGATCATTGCTCAGGATTGGTTATCATAAGTACACAGACGAAGGCGATCCCCACGCGGTTTTCGCAATCATCTGTTTCCAATATGTCTGTGACTCTAGTCACGTTCAGTGGAATTGCTAAGAAGATGAGAGGGAGCAATCTAGCTCATGGACTATATAGATCAGGCACTTGATAAGCTCAGAGAATGGGTAGATAAGGTTATTGACGCCTTGTTCGGCCCGCAAGCTCAGCCTGAGCGTGAGCCGATTCCTATCCCGGTAGACGACCGGAGACCTAGACATCGCTAGTTTTGATTAGTTGGTTCCTAGAGTCCGTTACCGAGAATAATTCTTTCGACAGCCTACCTTCATAGTACTGAATGCATAGTGCTGAATATTCTTGTAGTGAACGGTCCTAACTTAAACATGCTAGGAAAGCGAGAGCCGGAAGTCTATGGCTCTCAGACTTTAGAGGATATTAACTATGGGCTTAAGCAAACTGCGGAAGCGTTGGATGCTGTCCTAACTTTTTTTCAATCAAATCATGAAGGTGCCTTGGTGGACACGATTCAGGCCGCTCTGAACGTTCACCAAGGCATTTTGATTAATCCAGGCGCTTATACCCATACGAGCGTGGCGATTCGAGATGCGATCGCAGCCGTCGCGCTACCCACGGTCGAAGTCCACCTCAGCAATATTCATCAACGCGAACCCTTTCGTCACCATTCGTACATCGCCCCAGTCGCTATCGGTCAGATTAGCGGTTTTGGTGCAGACAGCTACCGCTTGGGGCTAGAAGGCTTGGTCAACTATTTACGGCTAAAATAGGCTCATTAGCGCTTCAATACCCAGGCATTCATGATTGCTGCTAGCCCGGTCCATCCTAAGATTAAGTTCTTGAAGACGCCGACTTCCCAGGCGTGGCTTGAGCAGGCGATCGCAAATATGGACACTATCTTGCTCGATCACGCGCAGTGTGAGCGCAAAGCTGCTGGAACTGCGATCCAAATGATGTCGCGCTATCCGTCGAGCGTTGAGCTGGTACGAGAACTGACGGCGATCGCTCAAGAAGAACTCAGCCACTACGACCAGGTTAATAACTGGCTAGAAAAGCGCGGCATTCCTTTGCAGCCCGTATCGCCACCCCCCTATGGTGCCGGTCTGAAAAAGTGCGTTCGTCGGCAAGAACCCGATCGGATGCTGGATCTACTGCTGGTGTCGGCTTTGATCGAAGCTCGAAGCCACGAGCGGCTAGGACTTTTGGGAGAGCACTGCCCTGATCCGCAGCTAGCGGCTTTTTATCGATCGTTGATGGCCTCAGAAGCTCGGCACTACGGCAGCTATTGGCTGCTGGCGACAACCTACTTTCATGTTGATCTGGTTAACGAGCGCTTAGCGGAGCTGGCTGAAGCAGAAAGTGAAATTTTGAGTACGCCGTATCCTGAACCTCGGGTGCATAGCTGATGGATGCCAAGTTTAAGGAGTTTTGGATTCGAGATTGGCAGGTGGGCGATCGCATCGAAGCCGCCGATGTCGTCAAAACCGTACTCGAAGAATATGGCTTGGGCTGGGAAGTCGATTGCAGTGGCTGTAGCGATCAGGACGCGGTGGAAGTCGAAAAGTACTACCAGCAGACGGGTGGTGAGTTTTGGGTGGTAGAGTGCGATCGCAAAATTGTCGGAACAGGCGGCTATCATCCGATTGAGCGTGGTCAGAACGCTGTCGAGATTCGCAAAATGTATCTCCTGCCCGAGGTTAGAGGACATGGACTCGGGCGATGGCTATTAGCGCAGCTAGAACAAGCTGCGGCCACAAAAGGATTCTCAGAAGTGTGGGTAGAAACGGCAACAGCCCTCAAAGAAGCTGTCCAACTTTATGAAAAGAATGATTATGAGCCAGTAGACGGCGTAGAAACGGACCGCTGCGACAAAGCTTACAGAAAGTTGCTCGCTGGAGATTCGTCCTTGCACTAAGCCGATCGGTCAAGGAGCCGATTGGTCAAGGGGCCGATTAGCGCGAGGACAGCTCAGTGAGAAGACAACGCGGTAATGACAGGACTCATTTCTGCGTCCTGTAAATTGTCAGGTTTGCTCCAGGTGAACGGTGCTTGTTTGGCGGCGGATATCCACAGGAGATTTTTTGCTCTTGTCATAGCGACGTAGAGTAGACGAAATTCTTCAGCTCGTTTTAGATTGGTGGCCTGCTGCCAGGCGTCCTCAATGTTAGGAATGGGCGCGGGCTTACGGTCTTGCGTATAGACGGCGTGGGTATGGGCGCGAAGCTGAGCGCGAGCCACTTCGTCTAGGGAGAACTGGCCGAGGAACTGCATCTGAGGCGGTACCCAAGATTCGCCAGGGATATTTCGTTTGTGCAGAAAGGGGAGGCAAACGATGTCCCAGTCGAGCCCTTTGGCTTTGTGCATGGTCATGATCGTTAGCTGCCCGGGCCTAGCGTACTGTGATTCGGTATTTTCGGCTTCAACGGCGCGAAATCTTTCGCTGCTGAGGAGTTCTTGAAGTGCGCCTAGCATAGCGGTGAGCGTACTGTCTTCAAGAGTCTGCTGTGCAATGCGGGCGGCAAGCTTGTCGGCGGTGGCGAGTTCGCTTTGGCTGTATTGTAGGGTGAGTCCGAGAAAGGGAATGAGGTGGTAGGCGGGTAGTTCGAGTCTGGCACGGATAAGGGCAGCGCAGTATCGACGAGCCTGACGAGCGGCAGAATCTGTTGGCGGTTCGTCCAGTGGGCCAGGGTAGAGGAACTGTTCGGGATTGGTGGCAAGCGGATTGAGGTCCTGGGTGGGAATGAGCTGGCGAGAAACCAGAACGCGGAGGGCGGCTTTGATATTGTCTGGGGAGTGAGGGCGTTCGATGAATTGCAGCAGCGTGAGCATTTCAGTGGGAACGTGGCTTTTGCGATCGCGCTCCCCCACGTCATAGATTTCAATGCCCGTCGCGCCAAAGTCAAACCCTAGCCGCTCAGGATCTTCTAGGATCTCGCGAATAAACTTTCCCTGTCGGCTCTCTCGAACCAGCACGCCAATGCTGATTTCTTCATTTTCTGCATAGGCAGCGGCAAGCCGATGGGCAAGCTGCTTGACCGATTCGATTGTTGTTTTAGGTCGGACGATCTCAACGCCGCCGCCGATTTGCGGCGGGTTAGCGTTGGGCTGCGGATCGTCAAGGCCGACGGGCAGGATTTTTTGGTTGCGAAAAGGGTTGCTAGGACTGTTGCGGTTTACCCACTCAAGGGTGAAATTGGCTGCGTCCATGATGCGATCGCAGCTCCGACCCGCTTGCTCAATGGTCGCCAGCTTTCCGCCCGACTCCCCCTGAGCGCAAGCGTCACAAAACTGATTAAAAAAGACCGGATCAGCCGGTGTAAAAGTTGAGTTGATCGCCTGATTCGGATCGCCTACGCGTACTAAATTCAATGGCTTAGCCGGTTCTTCTGGATCGCCTGCCAAGGCTTCTAAAAGCTGCGTTTGCAAGGGCGAGGAATCTTGAGCCTCATCTTCAAAGATGGCAAAGACTCGGCTCTGCCACAGCCTGCGAATATCCGGTTCTGCCAATGTTTTTAGCGCCGCTAGAATCATATCGTCGTAATCGATCAGTCCCTGCGCAGACAGCAGCATTTGATAGTGCGCGTAGAGTCCAGCGGCGATTACAACTACCGCGTAGTCAGTGGCCCCTTCCTCAATCCCAAAGGTCATTCCCTGCGCAATCTCCATCAGCGCCTCAGGTAGTAGCCCAGAACTTTTTGCTTCGTGAATAACCGTGTAGGCCAGATTAGGCAAGACTTCGGTGCGCAGTACGCTCAACCGTCTGAGACGTTCAGCTTCTTCCCCGTCAAAGCCTTGTCCTTCCACCAGCTGCTGATACATTGATGGATTGTCTTCGATCCATCGTTCGACTGCCATGCGGATGAGTCGATGGCTCTGAGTCGGTGAAACCAGGGTGGTTCCTTCCGAATCCAAGCTAGAAAGGTTGATGCCAGAGGTCTCTGGATGACGGCTAGCGATGTTCAACGCCAGCCCGTGCAGGGTATGGACGACAAAGCTGTTCTGCGGCAAGGAAAGATCTTTGAGGTGTTTGCGTACCTTGGCTTTGAGGTTGGCGGCGGCGGAGCGGGTAAAGGTAACGAGGACGAGCTGCTTGCGGGCGTGAAGCTGGTGGTGGGCGATCGCGATCGCCGCCCCCGCTGCCATGCCAGTCGATTTTCCCGATCCAGGGACTGCGGAAACCGCCAACGGACCCGAGCGCCATTCTGCCAACGACCTTTGGCCTGGTCGCAGACTGTTAGTCAAAGCTTGAATCTGGCGTTCTCTTGCTGCTCTAATGTCAACTTCGGTGTCAGCAGGAATAGACGGCACGGTAGCCATAAAAGATCGAAATGGTACAAATGAACGTCCGAGTGGACATGCAAATTGTAGTGGATTCTAGGCTTTGCAGCTTTCTTTGCGACCCGGAGCTAGTCGATTTGCAGTAGACAAAAACCAGGCTGCGAGCCTACTTATTGCTTCGCACAACTTAAATCAGTCTTATCAACTTGTGTAAACTATTGCTAATAGACACTTTTCGCCGCTAAAAACCTTTGCTCTTTGCCTTGGGCCTTACCCGACTTTTAGCTAAACAAACTTAGCCAGATACGGTGTTGGTAAGCATTGGTCTAACAAGTTCTTGATTGAGAAGACTATTCTTTTTATCTGTGGGTAGTATTCGAGTAGCCAATGTTCCAGGCATCCGGGATTATTTTATGAAGTATCGATGCTGTTTTCTAGTTACTTGTTCTCACAGACACAGCAGTTCGCTAAAGTGCCTAAAATGAAGGCATAGCGACAAAACATTGGCGACAATATTGGCGGTAGTGTCAGGGGACAAGAGCAGTTGTGATTCAGGAATTTGGACTATCTATTACTGCCGTAGGTGGCGATCAATACTGGGTGCGCACTGAGAGTGTTGCTAAAGGCGTACAGCTGGCCGAAGAAAAGGTGCAGTGGCCTGTAGCAGACTGGCTAGAGCAGACGAAGTCATTGATGCACGATCCGCTATTGGGTCTATTAAAAGGTCAGCAAAATCGTGTAGTCGCCGCTCGTCCTGATGGTACCCGTCCTTTGCTTGCCGAAGAAGACGCCAATCTTACGACCCTAGTACATCTCGGCCAGACCCTTCATAACGAACTCTTTAGAGGACAGCTCCACGACAGCTGGGTCACTGCTCAAGGCGTGGCTCAAAATCGACAGGATCTTCTACGTTTGCGCATTGGCATTAAAGACAGCCGGCTTCAGCAGCTTCCTTGGGAAGCTCTTCATGCTGGCACTAGGCCTTTAGCCACTGGCACCGATGTTATTTTTTCTCGCTACATTCTCAACCGTCGTCAGGTCCATTCCAGCTCGCCAGTTCAATCTAGCGCTGCGGGTCAGGTGCTGCGAATTTTGATGGTCATCGCCGCACCCAATGACCAAGAGCGCCTAGAGCTGAAGCAGGAAGTTCATCATTTGCAGCTAGAACTCCACCCTCAGATAGCTGATGCGACCGATTCGTCTGTGGATATTCAACTGACGATACTAGAGCAGCCGGGACGGGCAGAACTCACTCAGGAGTTAGAGCGGGGCAACTATCAGGCGCTGCACTATGCAGGGCATAGCAACTTGGGTAATGCGGGTGGCGATTTGTATCTAGTTAGTCGTCAGACGGGTTTGACTGAGCGATTGAGCGGTGAAGATTTGGCTGGTTTGTTAGTGAATAATGGCGTCAAGCTGGCTGTTTTTAACTCTTGTCGGGGTGGCTATAGCTCTGGCTCTGAGGAAGGCTGGCAGGAGCGAAATCTAGCTCAGGCGCTGGTCAATCGAGGGATGCCTGCGGTGATCGCGATGACCGAGCGCATTCCTGACCATGTGGCGATTACCTTTACCCAGCTGCTGTATCGGAATCTCAAGAAGGGCCTGGCTATTGACCTCAGTTTGAATCGAACGCGGCAGGGACTGATCTCTGCCTACGGTTCCCATCAGTTTTATTGGGTGCTGCCAACGCTCTACATGCATCCTCTCTTTGATGGCTATTTAATCAAGACAAAGGCCGATTTGGAAGATATTAGTTTGCTCGATGCGGCTGGTGATCCTTTTGGCGACATATTCTTTGATCAGGGGCTTTCAGATGCGGATCTCTCGATTCGTGCGGCTCAAAAGGTTCGGGCTGTCGGCGGGACGGCGACTGCTATGCGCTCAAGTTTTTCTTCTGATTCTGTGAATGCGTCTACTACAGATGCTTCTAATCCGTCAGCATCAAGAAACGTAGTCGATTCGTCAACAGGTCTACCCAATGAGACTGTAGTTAAAGAAGTTTCTACGTCAGCAGATGCGCCAACAGATGCGCCAACAGATGGGTCAGAGCCAGATGGAATCGGGTCTATACCTGTAAATGATAGGAAACTAACAAGCTTTTATGGTAAGTCAGCGGCTGATTTTTCTGTGACGGCTTCACCCCAAAATTTGACCCACTTACCCGGGCATGATACACCTGAGCTAGTAGGTGAGCGTCTGCCACGCAGTCACACGCTGCATACGAAGATTTTGACGCTGCCGGGTGCTGTGGCGATCGCGCTAATTGCATTTTTTAGTGTAACGGCAGCGACCTGGCTGCAAAGAGCGCGCCTCACGACACCGTCTCCCATCGAGAGGGTGGGTGAGTTGAGTCTGCCAACTAGGGTAGAGCTTGCCCTACAGCAAAATGATTTGGATGAAGCAACGGTAGCGGTGAGGGCGTTAATTGACGAAGGGCGATTTTCTGAGGCAGTTACTGCTCTGCAATCAGCCGATCAAATGCAGCAGCAGGATGCCATTATGGCTTTTTTGAAGGGGCGAGCGCAGTGGGGACTAGTCAAGCAAAGTAGCAGCGACTATTCGATCGAAGATGCCGTGCGTTCTTGGACAACCGCCTTAGAAAGCGAATCTGACTGGATGGAGATCGTGATGGCATTGGGTTTCGCTCAATATGCGTCAGGTCGCACTCAGCTAGCGCTAGACTCCTGGCAGCGAGCAGCTACTCTTGCTGATAGGCAGTCTACAGAGAAGGGTGCCTATTTCTCTGATAAAACCTTCGGAGAGTATGCGCTTAATGCTCATGCTGGCATTGCGATCGCGGCGCTATCCCTATCCAAAATCGACACCGATCCAGCTCAAAAGGAGCAGCTTCTAGAACAAGCTGTATCCGCTTACCGAAAGGTGATTAGCGAAGCGCCTGCTGACTTTAACGCCAGCTCGCTCGGTGCAAACTGGCTGTGGCTAGAAAGTGCAATCCAGGACTGGCAAGCAACTGAAGATACCCTTAGTCAAACTATTCGAGTCGAATAATTCTTCTGTTACATCGTTCGACCTTCAGGTACATACGATATTACCCAGCAGCGTTCAATATGCCGTAGCTTGCTTTGACGCCAAAACTTGCGAGGATTCACAATTACGGTGTGGTCCGCGTGGCCGATAGGCTGGCTCAAGTATTGCCAGATTGGAAATTTAGCGTTGGGATTAACAGGTGTCATAGCGGTTTCAGAAAAAAGCCTGTTTAGAATAAGCGTAGGTAGACTCACTAAAAGGTGAGGCGATCGCTCACCCACTAATAGTTGGCAATTCATGCCTGCTTTTCACTCCGTATAATCACTCCACTTGATATTTCATTTAGATATCTCAGCGATCGCCTGTTGTTCGGTTCAAGACATCTTCTGCCAGAATGCGCGTATTTTCAGCGGTGCGAATAATTGCTACGAAGCTTTCCAAAGATACTCTTAGAAAAATGGCGTAGATCAGCAGTCCAATCAGTCCAAACACAAGTGTGCCTACGCCAGTGGCGAATCCGGCCAGCTCGAACGCTGCAAAGACGAGCCTCAGTATGAATAGAGAACCGCCGATTAAGCCCAAGACGTAGAGAACCCCTACAATCTGAGGAGCAACAAATGAAGAGAAAGACAGATCAAACAGCTTCTCAAAAAAGTTTTTATTAGTCTGCACTACTTATTTCCTTCGTAAATTTTCTCTGACAGTTTTTTTTCGCTTGAAATACAAATTTGCTTTAAGCCTACGAAACGATTTCGAGTAAATCGACCGAGGCTGATGATTCTTAAACTTATACTAACTGGTCCTTCTAGCCCCTATAACTCTCATGACTGCCTCAGCTCACAGTGATTCTTTGCAGACGCCTCTACGGTCAACTCTCCTCACATGCGATTTGACCAACACCCGCTCAGTTGACTGGCAGCAATTCGCGCAGGCGCTTGGAACTATCGAAACTTTGCTAGACCCTACCTCAATCAGCAAGCTATCGAAAGATTATTACTACTTCAGCCCCATCCTGGCAGAGCAACTGAAGGATAAAGTCGGCGACTTGATCGTACGCCCGCGAAACGAAACTGAGGTACTAACGGTCGCAAAAGCCTGCGTAGAGGCTAGAGTTCCTCTAACCATACGTGGTGCTGGCACTGGCAATTATGGGCAAGCAATTCCGCTAGCTGGTGGTGTCATTCTAGATCTGAGTGCGATGAATGCTGTGAAATGGGTGAAGCCAGGTAGAGCTTGTGTAGAACCAGGTGCCAAGCTTGCTGCTATTGATCGGATAGCGCGTCCGCAGGGATGGGAGATTCGTATGGCCCCTTCTACCTATCGAACGGCGACGATAGGCGGATTTGTGGGGGGTGGCAGCGGCGGTATTGGTTCAGTGATGTACGGTCAGCTAGCAGATCGAGGCAGTATACAAGCAATGCGAGTGGTCACTATGGAAGCGTCGCCGCGAGTGATTGAACTGCGCGGCGACGCTGTCCAACAGGTTAGTCATGCCTATGGTACAAACGGCATCATCACCGAACTCGAAATTCCGCTTGGTCCAGCCTATCCTTGGGCTGAAGTGATCGTAATCTTTGACGAGTTTATGACGGCTGCTCGTTTTGGTCAGGCTCTAGGGGATGCTGATGGCATTATCAAGAAGCTAATTAGCATTCATGCCTGGCCGATTCCTAGCTATTTCAATGCGCTAAAAGACTTTTTGCCTAATGGAAAAGCGGCTGCGTTGCTAATCGTTTCTGAAGCCGATTTAGAGGCTTTGAAGGCGTTAGTTGAAGATTGGAACGGTGTGGTGACCTATGAGAAAGATGCAAAGGCTGCGAGTAAAGGAGCCGCGATCGCAGAATTCACTTGGAACCACACAACGCTACATGCTCGTAATGTAGATGAGACATTGACCTATCTACAAACGGTGTTTCCCTACGACCCGGATCTAAAGCTTTTGCAGCATATGCATGAGCACTTTGGAGATGAGGTAATGATGCATTTGGAGTATTTGCGATCGCAAGGCAAAATCCTGCCTGCTGCCCTCCAGCTTGTCCGCTACAGCACGCCAGAACGCCTAGCCGAAATCATTCGCTATCACGAGGATAACGGCGCTTTTATCGCCAATCCGCATACCTATGTGCTAGAAGACGGCGGACGTAAAACCGTTGATGAAAATCAACTCAAATTCAAAGAGAAAGTCGATCCGTACGGGTTGCTTAACCCAGGGAAGATGCGTGGTTGGACAGAGCGACATTCTGCTGAGAGTGATTGAATTGGAGTTGCGGTCTTTTGTCTTACGCTTCTAACTTTGTGTTTATCAAGCGTTTCTATTGATTAGTTGTAAAGCTTGTACAAGCCATACGTTTGTGATATTTGGGAACTCTGAAAAGCAAGTGTTTCAGAGTACTCTGGTATGTATGATTTGACTCAGCTTAGCCTGCAAGACATTACTGAGATAGGGGTCACGCTTCGCGGTATTGGTAAGTCAGCGGATAGCTTGGAATCGGTGGCCAGTCGGTGTGTGCATCACCTCTATCAGAACTTGATAGACCCAGCGACAGGAGAGTCGGCTTGCGCTCTTGTTCGATTCTTTAAGACCGTGCCTTATTCTGCGCTGCCAGCGGGGTTGAAATTTTCTGTGCAGGAGGCGATCGCGCAAGCGCCAGAGTCGATTTCAGCTGACTTGAAATGCCTAACCCTGTTTGGCACTATGGGAGATCGGACGGAATGGTGCGATCGCCTTGCGTCTACAGGCCATCAGGTAATTCCCCTCACGAGCGAACACTCGGTCAGACAAATTCCAATGATTTCCCAGCTAATTAAAAGCTTCGGCCTAGACATTAGCTGCGTTGTAGCGCCAGATCCTAATCTGCTGATGGCTTTGGAACGTCAAACCTGCAACGTCTTTTATATCCCGACTGCTGCTGGCAGTGAATTTATTCCCGCCCAGCGTCAATTTGTCGAACCCTATGGCATCAAATCAGTCTTGGGCTTTGGTGGGATGCTGCCTTCTGGAAATCTGTTCTCCATAATCTTATTTTCAAAAGTCAAAATCGCAGAACCTTCAGCGCACCTATTCAAGACACTGCCGCTTAACATCAAAATGTCTGTCACGCCTTTCAGCCGCAAACGGCTCTTCGGCACGCTACAGCCTGCCTAAAGCTCTTTATCTCAAACGCTCAAGGATAATTTTTGTGATTACTGGGATGGAAAAGACCCCCACGACGCAAGAGACCGCTGGCGATACGACGGCTGACCCCCGCGACGAAGAGATTGAACAGCTGCAAGATCAGGTGTCCACTCTAGAGGAATTATTACTGGTTTATGAGCAGTCTGCGACCGAACGAGAGAACCGCTTGCAGGATACTCTCCGTAACTTAGAAGAGCGAGCGCTTCAGCTTCAGCACGCTCAACTAGCCCTGCAAACGGTCAAGGCAATTCTCCATAGTATGGGTGATGCCGTCCTCGTTACAGAGAGCGATGGCCATACGCTATTTAGTAATCCAGCCGCCGAAAAACTTTTAGAGGCCAACGTTCTAGACTGCCCCCTTGGACATTTCCTAGAACCTGCATCCGAGACAACCGATGAAGTCTGTGCCTCTGCCGAAGAACTGTCTTTGAGGGAATTTGCATCAGGCAAATCTATCGATGGTTTAGAAATTTATCTAGAGACGCAATGCCGCTGGCTCAGTATGAATGCTAGACCGCTTGAAGCCGAAGGCCAAAGCAGCGGAGCAGTGATCGTTTTTCGCGATGTGACTCGGAGTAAGCAAATTGCACGGTCTCTCCATCAGTCGAACGAAGAATTTCGTCAGCAGTCACAGGTTTTGGCTAACACGCTACGAGAATTGAAACAGGCGCAAGCGATGCTTATTCATGAAGAAAAGATGGCAAGTCTAGGGCAAACCGTGGCCGGAATTGCTCATGAAATCAATAACCCCGTCAGCTTTATCCACGGAAATATAGAAATAACGAGGCAGATTTTTGAAGATTTGCTGCGCTTAGTCTATTTGTTTCAACAGACCTACCCTAATTCTACGCTAGCTATTGACGAAGCAATCGAGTCGCTCGATCTGGACTTTGTGGCTGAAGATTTTCCTAGGATGATGGCTTCTATGTCCGCTGGTACAGAGCGTATCCGTGAGATTGTGAAGTCACTACGAGTTTTTTCTCGTCTGGACGAGGCGGCGCTAAAAGCTGTAGATATCCATGCAGGTCTTGATAGCTCTTGCCTAATGGTACAGTCGCAGTTGGCGGCCCGAGCAGATTGTAATGTGATCGCGCTTCGCAAAAACTATGGAACCCTACCCCTCTTCGAATGTCATGCCAGCCAGCTTAACCAGGTCTTTGTCCATCTGCTGAACAATGCCATCTACGCTATCCATTCTTCAGATAGGCAAGTTGATTCCCCAGAAGTTGTGATTCAGACTGAAGCCCTCACAGACAAGATCGTCATCCAGGTCTCAGACAATGGCGGTGGCATTCCTAAGTCAGTTCAGTCTAAAATCTTCGATCCTTTTTTTACAACTAAACCCGTTGGACAGGGAGCCGGTTTAGGTCTTTCCATTTGCCATCAGATTGTTGTAGATATCCATCGAGGCTCAATAGACTGCACTTCCAAGGAAGGTGTTGGAACTGTGTTTGAGATTGCACTGCCCTATCGACAACAGTACTGACTGCAATCAGCATTGCCGCTCTAGCTCAAAAGCTCATCGACTGCGATGCTGAAGCCTGGAAGCAAAATCTGCGTCTCTGCCATTTCGCCAGACTTGAAAGTCTGCTCGATGTGGACAGTAATCACCATCACCCGCCGACTATTTGGAAAAACTATCCAAACTTCTTCGCCCCCTGATTCTAGGTACTCGTCAGCTTTCGCATACAAGTCTTCGGCCAAGTCTGTAGGCGAAACGATCTCTGCGCATAGTGGAAAACTCTGCGGCAAGCTTTTGAGTTCACCGTACTGCTCAAGCAAATCTTGTGGAAGGTAGGCTACATCTGGCTTCCGGCCTTGTTTGTTAGTCCGACAAGGCACTTCTGTGTAGACCTGTCCGCCCAGATTCTTTTCTTCTTGATAGCGCCTCCAGCAATAGTACAAGTTGCCTTGAACTTTACTGTGTGCTAACGTCATTCCGTTTTTTTCGACTAACTGATCGTCTATCCATTCCGTACCTTCTAACGGATTCTCCAGCCATTCTTCTAGAGAGCTTGGTTCAGCTGGATCAGATTGCTGGATGACTGGTTTTCGAATGGTTGTAACCATAGTTTTGATGCCAGTTGTATCGTCACTTTGCTCATATCTTTAATGTAGATTCTAGCGTCTTAGAAACGCAACGAGCTGCTCTAGCTTTTCCCAAGCCGTGCCGCTTTTAAGAATTTCCTGAGCTTGCTCAACACCATCTGCACAAGCTGCCTCAAAGGTATCACCCTTAGCTAGTCCGCCAACTTTCAGCGCCAATGCCGCATTCAAGGCTACAGCGTCCGCCTGGGCCTGAGTGCCTTTTCCTTGCAGCACATTGCGCAGAATAGCTGTGTTCTCCTCCAGCTCACCCCCCTTCAAAGCTGATAAAGGTGCAGCCGTCAGCCCAAGCGCTTCAGGATTCAAGACTTCTTGGGTCACAGTGCCATTGCTAACCACTGAAACGTCGGTGGGCTTGCCTAAACCGGCTTCGTCCAAGGTCTCTCTTCCGTGGAGAACCATAGCCTGCTGCATACCTAGCTGCTTGAGCGCTTCTGCCATCGGCTCAATAACCGAAGGATGATAGACACCGATAATCTGACCTGTAGGCCGCAGTGGATTGACTAAGGGGCCTAGCAAATTGAAGACGGTACGAACTTTGAGTTCGCCGCGTAAGGGAGCGACAGCCTTCATGGCGGGATGCCAGCCACGGGCAAAGAGGAAGGTAATGCCGACTTCTTTGAGAGCAGCTTTTGACTTGTCGCTAGAAGCAGCAAGATCTAAACCTAGACCTTCGAGAACGTCTGCTGAGCCAACTTTACTAGAGGCGGAGCGGTTGCCGTGTTTGGCGACGGGAATGCCTGCTGCTGCTGCAACGAAGGCAACAGCTGTGGAAATGTTGAAGGTAGAAGACCCATCGCCACCAGTACCACAGGTGTCAATGAGCCGGGTAGGTAGATCTAGGTCTACGAGCATACCGCCAAGGGACTGCCCCTGTAGGACGCGGGCCATGCCTGCGAGCTCGTCTCCGGTGACGCCTTTACTCTGGATAGCGATCAGAATGGCGCTAGAGAGAATAGGAGAGATGGATTCGGTTAGCCAGCTATCCATCAGGGCTTCGGCCTGAGCCTGGGTGAGCGATCGCTTCTCGATCAGCTGCTGTAACAGCTGCGGTCCATTAAATTCAACATGCTTCGTACTGACCAAGGAATGCGTCTCCAAATTTACCGACACACTCATTAAATCAAAGATCGCAGCCTACTAACTAAGCTGTAGCAAGCACTTTGGGAACGTCGGCCACTATGCCATCGGCAATACAATCAGATAGATACTCATCTATCGTCTCTTGGAAGTCTTGCTTTGTTTCAGCAGGTGTCTCACCTTTGAAGGTAATGGTATCTCTCTCTACGTTTATCACCAGAGCGTAGATTAAATTGCCGTCAGCATCAACGGTGAGGCGGCCTATGTAGCCTTTGTACTCAAACGTGTTAGGCATCATCGTCTTAGTCCTCCTTCCTTGTCTGCTCCTGCCACTATCTTAGGAGGAATCCGGTGACAGCTGAAAAGACTCGCTGGAGAAGGTGATGTTAACGATATGCACTAACATACGAAGCATTTTCAGAAGATGGCGAACCTAATCTCTCGGTGGCAGACACAGCTAGAAAGCTGCACAGATTAGGGGTTCGTATCACTGTCCGAGCATTTGAAGTTTGTACAGACTGGCATAGAGACCGTCTTGAGCAAGCAATTCATCATGACTACCCTGCTCGATCAGCTGGCCTTGCTTGAGCACCAAAATGCGATCAACGTTGCGGATGGTGGAGAGGCGGTGAGCGATGATGATGGCGGTGCGATTTTCAAGGAGTTTGTCTAATGCTGTTTGAATGGTAGCTTCGGTGCCAACGTCTAAATTGGCGGTGGCTTCGTCTAGGACGAGGATGCCGGGGTTGCGAATGGCGGCGCGGGCGAAGGCAAGGAGCTGCTTTTGACCGCCGGATAGATTGGTGCCGCGTTCGCGTAGGGCGGTGCTGTATCCCTGGGGTAGCGCCTCAATAAAGGAGGCGACATTGGTTTGCTCGGCGGCGCGCTGGACTTGCTCGAAGCTGTAGTCTTCGCCGAGGGTGATGTTGCGGGTGACATCACCGGAAAAGAGGAAGCCGTCTTGGAGAATGATGGCCATGCGATCGCGCAAATCCTGCTGCGCAATATCACGAATATCCACGTTATCCAACAAAATCTGTCCATCGCTGACTTCATACAGGCGGCAGAGCAAGCGAATAATTGAACTTTTGCCAGCGCCGGTCGGTCCTACCAGCGCCACTTTTTCGCCCGGTCGAATGGTGAAATCCAGGTCTTTGAGTACGTAGTCGTCCGCTTTGTACCCAAAAGAGACGCGCTTAAACCGAATCTCGCCGGGGATGACAACATCACTGTTCTTGATCGTCTGAGCGGGAAGCTCAACTGGATTTTTGGCATCGCGAATGGCGATGGGTTCGCTCATCAGGTCGTTCAATCGCTCGACAGCGGTTAGACCTGCTTGAATAGCGGTGAATTTATCGGCGAACTGTCTGAGCGGATCGAATAGCTTTTGGGCAAAGAGGATGAAGGCGGTGAGGGTGCCGATTTCGATGATGCTGCCAGTGACGAGGTAGCCGCCAAGGGCGAGGACGCCTGCGATCGCAGCTAAAGCCACCCATTCCAAAGTCGCTGACACCGCCGAGTCATAAAAAATCGTCGTATCAACCGCGTTGACGTAGCGCTGGTTAATTGTGCGAAATAGCTCACTATTAAACCGCTCACGTCGGAACAACTGCACGACATCAATGCCGCTAATATTCTCTTGCAGATTAGAGTTCAACGCTGAGAGTTCTTCTCTAGCGATGTAGTTTGCCTTGCGGTACTGCTGCTGAAAATAAATAATCAGCGTGGTAATCGGCAGCAGCATCGTAATTAGCATCAATCCCAGCCGCCATTCTTGCAGCAGCATCGTGCCCATCAGCACCAAAATCAAAAATAGATCGCTAATGATGCCGATTGCACCAGTTGCGAAGACATCTCCTAGCGCATTGACATCGCTAGTGAGCCGGGTAATTAGCCTGCCGACAGGCGTCCGATCAAAGAAGCCCATAGATAGATTGGTAACGTGCTCAAAGAGATCGGCGCGGACAGAGGCGGTAATCTTTTCTCCCACCTTTTGAATCTGGTAGCTCTGCCAGCCGTCGAGCGCTAGGCGGATTGCGATCGCAACTAGCAGCCCACCAATGATCCAGTTGAGTCCGGTCCGCAGGCTCACTGTCGCAAAAATATCCCAGGCCGCATTCTCCTGCTTGATCAGCGAAATTGCCTGTCCAATCAATACCGGCTGAAGTGCCTGCGCTAGAGAGAGTGGTACTAACAGCACCATCGGCAATATTAGCTGTGACCGGTTTTGCTTGATGTAGGGTGCCAGCCGTAGAAACAGCCGCCAGTCGCTTTTGACACTGCGTTTTTCCGCCGCGTCATCACCTACCGTAGCGTCAGGATTGGACCCATTTGTAGAAGCAGACGCCATGGAAAACTCTCAGGGGAAATTAAATAGCCGGTTAGATCTCACAGGCGAATCTCAAGCCCCGAAGCTAAATTGCTGACCGCGAGGCTTTGAACTAGAGGCGCTGACGCTTAATCGTAGACCTCAAGCGGTAACGCCTGCCAAAGCTGTCTTTCTTAGCCGCTCGATAAGCGTACTCAGACCATCTTGATCTAAACGGTAGCTTAAAGGATGCGCAATTAGCCGAGCTGTACTGTGATAGAGCACTTCTAGCTCAGTTAGATTGTTCTCTTTTAACGTACGGCCCGTCGATACCAAGTCGACAATTGCTTCCGACATGCCCGTAATCGGACCTAGCTCCACCGAGCCAGAGAGCGGCACGATTTCTACGGCCAAATCCAAAGACTGAAAATATTCGCGGGCGCTGTTGACAAAGGTAGAGGCTACCCGGCAGTGGGGCGGCAAATCTACCGCCGACTGGTAGCCGCTGTCAGCAGAGACCGCCACCGACAGATGACAGCCACCAAAGCCTAAATCCGCAATCTGAGCGACCCGAGGCTGACGCTCTTTGAGCACGTCATAGCCGACAATGCCTAGCTGCGCTTGACCATACTCTACATACACAGGAACGTCCTTTGCTCGTACCAGTAGTCCTCTGGCCGTGGCGCTACGGTCCATTAGCTGTAGCTGTCGGGTTCCCGTTTCTAAGAAACCGCTGAAGTCTAAACCTGCGGTTTTTAATAGTTGAATGCTTTCCTTTAGAAGAGAGCCTTTTGGTAGGGCAACGGTAATCATAGATGCGCAAGTAATCTAGCGAGATTGAATTTGAATGTAGCGAAGATGTAACGAACTATGTCGGCAAGTCACTGTCGTGAGCTGAATCACACTAAAACCCTGACAATCTACGTATACATAGTGAATAGAGTTCCTGAAATATCAATCAAATTTCACAGAAAATCGCTTCCTGCAACGATATTGACCTTTAACTGCATCGCAAAATAGGTTTTTCCCATTGAGAATAAGTTGCTTTTTTTTGGAGGCTAGGTCGAGAGACTGGCCTCTTTTTGTTCGACTAGCCTCTTTTTGTTCGACTAGCCTTGTGTAACTGGCCCTGTGAAAGTGCCCTTATGCGATTGGCTCTTCGTCGCATGGGTGTTCTTACCTTAGTCTAGCTCTAGTCTAGAGCAGGTCCAACGGCGGCGGCAGCGGCCTCAATTGCGATCGCAACATGCGTCCAGTGCGTACCCCCCTGACAGTACACCACGTACGGCTCTCGTAAAGGACCGTCTGCTGACAGCTCAGACGTGCTGCCGTCGATGAACGATCCTCCTGCCATCACTAAGCGATCCTCATATCCCGGCATCTCAGACGGCACCGGAGCGACATACGACTCAATCGGTGAGTGTTTTTGAATCGCCTGACAAAAGTCAATTAGCTTTTTCTCTGTTCCTAGCCTAATAGCCTGAATCACCTCGCGCTGCGGAGCCGACGCAGCCGGGCGCACTTCATAGCCTAGAGCCTCAAAGGTCTTGGCAATTAGGTAGTTGCCCTTCATTGCTTCTCCTACCATCTGCGGCGCTAGAAATAATCCTTGATACATCAGACGACCTTCTCCTAACGTTGCCCCGCCGCTAGTGCCGATGCCCGGCGCGGTCAGTCGACAGGCTGCTGCCTCCACCAGATCCGATCTGCCCGCAACATAGCCGCCGGTTGTAGCTATAGTGCCGCCAGGGTTTTTAATCAGCGATCCCGCCATTAGATCTGCCCCAACCGCTGTGGGCTCGTGCAAATCGGTGAATTCTCCGTAGCAGTTATCAACAAAACAAATTGTATTAATGTTTTGTTGCTTAACTAAATGTATAATTTTATGAATATTATGAATGCTAAGACTAGGACGCCAGCTATAGCCGCAAGAGCGCTGAATTAGGACAAGCTTTGTTTTTTCACTGATAGAAGAAGCGACCCTGTCAAAATCTATTTCACCTGATTGCGTCAGTGATAGTTCCCGGTAGCAGACCCCAAACTCTTTAAGAGATCCTTGAGCGCTTCCTCGCGTGCCAATAACTTCTTCTAAAGTGTCATAGGGTGTTCCTGCGATCGCCAGCATCTCATCTCCAGGTCTGAGGACGCCAAACAAGGCGCAAGCAATAGCATGAGTACCAGAAACAAACTGGACTCTGACTGCTGCCGCCTCAGCGCCTACTATCTGGGCAAATACCCGATCGAGTGTATCTCTGCCCAAATCGTCATGGCCATAGCCTGACACGCTTGCGAAGTGATGGGCTCCTACCCGATGCGCTCTAAATGCAGCTAGCACCTTTGCTAAGTTCTGCTTGACTTGAGTGTCAATCTCGTAGAATGCTTGCAACGAAGCTGGCTCTGATTGTAGCGTTAGCAGATCGAAGGTGAGTGATTGCGCGTCGTCCAAGTTGTTCATCTGTTTTGTTACATAGGGCTCTCAGACAAAACCGATCCCGTTTGATCTATATTTTGGTTGTCTAAAATCTAGTCCCAAAATCTAGAGCGCTTTGATAGCGTCTGAGCCCTAACTTTTTGCGTTGAGATTCTAAATGACTATTGCAAGCTCTTCTGACCGTCCTCTCAATTGGCCCATTATCCTATTTATGGTAGCCATTCACTTCGGTGCTCTGTTCGCGCTGCTGCCGTCTAACTTCAGTTGGAGCGCAATCGGCGTAGCCTTCCTACTCTACTTCATTACTGGATGCCTCGGAATCACTTTGGGATGGCATCGACTCATTGCCCATCGTAGCTTTCAAGTGCCTCAGTGGCTGGAGTATTTCTTCCTTTTCTGCGGCTCGCTTTCTTGTCAAAGCGGTGCGATTGAATGGATTGGTTTACACCGTCATCACCATGCTTTTTCTGACCAAGAAGCTGACCACCACAATTCTGGTCGGGGCTTTTGGTGGAGCCACATGGGTTGGCTACTGCACGATGTGCCTGCTAAAGCTGAAATTCGTAAGTTCACACAAGATATCAACAACGACCCTGTCTATGTTCTGATTGATAAGTACTTCCTGGTTTTTCAGATCACGCTAGGTGCGTTGCTCTATGTCCTGGGCGGCTGGTCTTTTGTCGTTTGGGGTATATTTGTGCGTTTGGTTGTGGTTTATCACTTCACCTGGTTCGTCAATAGCGCCACTCACAAGTTTGGCTATCGCACTTACGAATCTGGCGATCGCTCGACTAATTGCTGGTGGGTAGCCCTCTGTACGTTTGGCGAAGGCTGGCACAACAATCACCACGCCTATCAATACTCTGCTCGTCACGGTTTGCAGTGGTGGGAGATTGATGTGACTTGGATGGTCATCCGCGCTTTGCAAGCAGTGGGTCTAGCTGACAAGGTCAAACTAGTCAAGCAGTAGACGTAAAATGGTAAACGTTAGACAGTAGAAAGCTTTTCTAAGCGTTACCTACCTGGAAAGATTCGCTGGCGTTCTCTCATCATATTCATGCCGATGAGCCCGCCAGTGGTTCCTTTTCGATCAGAAATGCCGAGCGCAATTTCGCCCGGATGCTCGGTGTTGCGAATGAACTGAGGCGATGTGTTGATATACAAGGCTGTGCTGCGGCATTGGGCGGTGAAGAGGCGACTATCGGCGTAGTCGGTAGTCGCAATGCTATCGGCATGGCCGCTACTGTGAGTGTTGATCCAGTGAAGGGCCTCTTTGGTAGTCTTGACCGAACAAAAGGCGACAGTCCGTCTCAGGTAAGCGGAGCCCCAGTCGAGCGGTTCAGCAACGGATAGATTGTGGGCCTGTGCGATCGCCTTTTCTGCTTTCAGTTCAAATCCTTTTTCCCTAAGCCGGGTCCACAGTCGGCTCAGCGTAGTTGTGCTATGCGATTCATGAAATATTACCTTCTCGACGCGGTTGATCGCATCTGGTGTTCCTTGATGACTGCTGAGAATCATGTGATAAACCTGATCAACCGTGCCACTTGCTGACCAATACAGGTAGCAGTTTCCCATTCTAGAGGGGGCTACCGGAACCGTCGCCATTTCTACGACTTGCTCTACTAGGCTGGGGCGACCATGCGGAATAATGAGGTCTATACTCAGGCACTGAGCCATCTCTAGTCGAGAAATGTCTGTCGGTTCGACTGCAAAAATCAGGGCTTCGGGCAGACCTACTTCAGCCAAGCTACTCTGTAGAATTTGAGCAATCATTTGGTTGGTACGGCTAGCCTCGCTGCCTCCTCTCAAGACGATGGCGTTGCCAGTGCGGATACAAAGACTAGCTGCGATCGCAGCCAAATCCGGAAAAGCCTCGTAAATAAAACCAATGATGCCCAGCGGTCGAATTTGACCATAGCTGCTGTTGCCAAAAAATTCTGTAGAGACAGCGGGCGCAGCGCCGATAGCGGCTAGGCGGTGACAGATACTCGCCGCAGTCTTGACTCGCTCTGGCGTCAGCTTCAGCCACTCAGCCACTAGTTCAGGGACAGCCATATCTCGGCTGATCTCTAAATCTAAGGTATTGGCTTCTAGAATATCGTCTTGCCCTTCATTGAGGGCATTGCCCATGGCGATGAGTGCTCGAGAGCACTGTTCGTCAGAACCTAGCTGTTCGGTAGAATGCCGAACAGCTGTCAAAGCCGCTGTCAGATCGAGAGACTGGGTCATTAAGCTAGCGTCGCAACACCAACCAAAACATTACTACCAAAGCCAGTAGGATCAAAACACCTTTTATTAAAAGCGGTAGTCCTGTCCACGACAGCAGCGTCCAGCACATCCAAAATAAAGCGGGCAGCAGCAGCAGCCTGGCCCAAACCGCCAGAGTCGCCGCGATGACTTTGAATAGGCTGCTCTTAAGCACCCAGTGTTTGCCTGTCCACTGCCAGATCTGCTGGCGAGGATAGGGCGTAGTCAGCTTTTCGACAGTGTTGGGCTCGGGGCGCAGCTCGAAGATTTGCTTGCAGCGATCGCATCCCCAAGCTTCGGTGAGGGTAATTGGCACCAGCGAACCCTGCCGACAAGATGGGCATGGATAGATCTGATTGAGATCTAGCAGCTGTATCTCTTTGGAATGCACTAGCAGTCTTACCAGATGAGGACTATATGAAGGGTAGATATTAGCTGTAGATAGTTGCGCCTACAGCCTACTAGAACTGTAGACGACAAAGTCAGCCACAACGAGTGCCGCAGGCCACAGCTATCTCAATTATTGATTCTAGCTTGACTATTGTTTAACTATTACTTTAATAAGCGGGTGAAGAGATTCGAACTCTCGACATCAACCTTGGCAAGGTTGCGCTCTACCACTGAGCTACACCCGCATTTGCCTTTTTAGACTTTTACTAACTTCCCAAATTACAGCGCGTTTGTCAACCCTGGAGAAAGTTGTTTTCTTAATTAGTCAGCGGATTCAGCCGCTCTTTTACAAACACACCCCTTTTGGAGGTCCTATCCGCTGTATCCTTGTCGATTTTGATCTATCTCAATTTTTGAGTTCTATCGTTACTGATCTCTATCGTTTGGAGGCTAGCTAACTTCTGCTGCAGTTGGCAGTGCTGCCGACTGTCCTCCGGTCAGCAGGCCATTCGTAGCTGGACGCCCGCTTTTGACCTGTGTCATCAGGCTGGCCATTTCCAAAGCGCTCATTGCGTAGCTCCAGCCCAGGTTGCTTTTAATGCCTGCTCGCTCTAAAGCTTGCTGCATCGTGTCCGTTGTCAACACACCAAATACAACCGGCACACCGGTCTGAAAACTGGTTGCCGCAATCCCTTTGGCTACCTCAGCTGCGACGTAGTCAAAGTGCGGCGTACTGCCACGAATGACAGCCCCTAAACAAATGATGGCATCGTAGCTTCCACTGAGGGCAAGCTGCTTGGCTAGAGGTGGAAGCTCAAAGCATCCAGGTGCCCAGACGTAATCCACCTGAGTACCGTGTGGATCAACGTTGACACCGTGCCGTTTTAGACAGTCTTGGGCTCCTGCTAAGAGCTTGGTTGTGACGAGATCGTTGAATCTGCCAATCACGAAGGCAAACTTCATCGTGCTTGACTGAGTGAAATTGCCTTCGAAAACTGCCATGAGCTCCTAGAGATAGAAAATGGAAAAACGTCGCTAGCTGGTCGCTAACCTAGAGCGTGTAGCGATCGATCAAACGACAAGGTAGTTCAGCCCACCAACTAAGACAACTAGGACACCCCAGACGATAGAACCCAGAAAGATCAGGCGCTTAGACTGATCCCAGTTGCTTGGTGAAGCATACGCGACCGGTACGCCGACAATCATGACAAAAGACCAAAGCACCAAAACGAACAAAACCAGCTGGAAAATAACAGACATGATCTTATGACTCTCAAAACACTATTTAAAGGGGATCAACAGAACTTGCCGCTGATGAGCCTATATAGCTAAGCTACCAAAAATCAGGACTCTTGCGAAAGTTCCTACGCAAAAAAATGGAAAGAACTGCTCAATTCAACTACTCAATCTAGCTGCTGGATCAAACGGTTTAGGATGTTGCTATGACTTCGAATACATTTTTGGTGGGGCCAGGAACAGATTCGGCTGAATTACGCGGTGGGCTAAGTCTCCATGCAGACACCCTGTACCAGCAGATAGCGGAGCGCACGCCGAAGATTTGGCCTGTGCTGATGCTGATTGCCAAAGCCGCTGAACAAAGAGGATGGTCTCTCTATATTGTAGGCGGCGCAGTTCGAGACCTGCTGTTAGACCTGCTTGGAGACTCCCAATCTTTGACTGATATTGACCTAGTTGTCGAAGAGCCCTCAGCAGGAGCTGTGAAAGATGCTGCGCAAGGAACCGAAAAAGGAGCCGGTGTGGTCTTGGCAGAAGCCATTCGAGCTGAGTATGCAGAAATAGAAACGCAGGTGCACGGGCAGTTTCAGACAGCTGTGCTGACATGGCAATCTTGGCAGATTGATATTGCTACTGCTAGGAAGGAGTCCTACCCGTATCCAGCGGCGAATCCGGAGGTGCATTCTAGCAGTATTCATCAGGATCTCTGTCGGCGCGATTTCACGATTAACGCGATGGCCCTGGCGCTAACAGGGGCGCAGCCAGGGCAACTGCTCGATTTGTTTAATGGCCAGCTCGATTTGCAACAGCGCTTCGTGCGGGTGCTGCATGTCGATAGCTTTATTGACGATCCCACTCGAATTTTTCGGGCGGTGCGGTTCTCGGTGCGCTTGGGTTTTGAGCTTGAGGCTCAGACAGAGCAGTTGATTCGGACTGCTGTGAGCAGTGGAGTGTATGCGCGATCGCGCTCCAAATACAAAAAGGTTCCTGCGCTTCAGTCCCGGCTAAAAGCGGAGCTCAAGTACCTGTTAGAAGAGACAGGTTGGGAAAAGTCTTTGATCCAGCTGAATGATCTTGGGGCATTAATTTGTCTAGACGATCATCTGACTATTACCTCTGAACTGTTGCGACAGCTGCGGCGAATGGAGCGATGGATACGCAAGTTTGAGGTAGACCAGCCCCGGTGGTTGCTGATGTTAGAGCTGGTGCTCGCTCAGCTAGAAACAGATAGAGGCGATCGCGTGGCGCACTGGCTCGATCTCGGTGTCCAAAGCCAGCATCGTCTGCATCATGTTCACGTTTGGGAGGCACATTTAATTGAGCAGAGTCAGAAGGTGACTTGTCCGAGCGAAGTGTATGAGCTACTGCGATCGCATTCACGCGCTGAACTTTTATTGATGGCCGATCGCCATCCTCATACACTTGGCCCGTCAATTTGGCACTACATAATTCATCTCGCGGCTATTCCTGCTTTAATCAACGGTGCTACTCTAAAGCGACTTGGTTACTCACCCGGCCCCCAGTTCAAGAAGATCTTGACAGACATTCATCATCATCAGCTAGACGGTAAACTTACCACTGCAAAATCGGCAGAACAATACATTCTTGCTCGATACTCTAAGTCCGAACTCTAAATCTGGCGGTTTGCTTGTCCAGGCACCGTATACAGATACCGTTCACGCATGGCGAATGTAGGCTCATGCACTCTATTCTTATCAGGACATTTTTATGTCTATATCGTCTATTAAGCCCGATCGAAAATCGCGACAGAAACCGGTCAAAAACAATAAACCAAACGACCAACCTCTGACGCTTTCCCAGGCGCTGACTATTACCGCAGGTATGGCCGGATTAGTCGGGCTAGTGAGCGGCGTAGTTATTCGATTCTCACTAGCTCATTCATCTGATGCCCGCTTTTTCAGCCCGCTACAAACATTTCCTGCCCTATCCAACCGGACTTCCGATTCCGTCGAGTCCGGCAGCGACAGCCTTACCCCGCAAGCTGACACTAATGATCCTGCGCCTGTCCAGAGGAGCGCTGATTCTCCTAGCAGCTTTGACGATTTTGCCGATAGATCGCAGCGCTCTCCCCAATCTTTCCAAGACCCTCTAGAAAAACTGCGTAGCGGACCCCTACTTCGTGGAGCCGGAGGATTCAACCTTGGTGGTGCAGACACAACTATTCCAGAGCTCGAAGATCCTGCTTTTGAACCCTATTTTGATACGGACGACGAGTCTAGACGCTTTGCCCAGTAGATGAACTAAGGTGTATGTAAATAAGATGGCCAAGAGAATATAAACAATAAATCTGAGCAGTAGAGACAAGTAAGATAGAAAGCATCTGTAAATGCTGGCTATTGGTTTTCACAATCATTCTTGCTGCTATCTTCTGAAAGAGTGATTTTGCTTACATACGTCTGCGAGAAATACTCAAGGGTGTTTATAATTGCTGTAGAACCGACAACCTAATTTATTGAGTGAATCAATGCTGCAAGCTTTTTTTGTAGGACGTGCGCTAGCAGCGGCTGTGAGTGAAAGGGCCGAACATTTAGTCAGCGATGGTCTCAGCAAACTGGGAAAATTTGACGCTGAGCAGCGCGAATACTTTCGTCAGTTTACTGACGAAGTAATGACCAGAGCTGAGCAGGAAAGAGCCGCAGCAGGTGCAGCTCAGACGGGTGGCGTAGGTGCGCCTACAGCGCCTACGTCCGGTGACGATATTGAGGATCTGCAGGCGACTATTGATAATTTGAGAGCTGAGATTGCCCAAGCGAGAGCTGCAATTCAGCAGTATCGCCAAAACTGAATTCTCATCATTGATTCCCAACAACTGATTTTTTTGAGTGTATTTGTTAGATTAGATCTGCAAGCTTCTAACAGTACAGAGTTGGGCCGCTCGGTCTAAATTCAGTTTTAACAAAGCGTTCTCCCATTAAACTTCTTTTTAGCCTAGGAAAACTGAGTGACTGCCGTTCCACCAGAAAGTGAACCCCGCCGAGAGACAAAGCTGCGGCAGGCCAATCAGCCTGTTGCTGAGGTTCATGGACATTCTGAGACTAACGGCTCTGTAAACGCAGAGCTGATTGGTAATCCAAAGACAGCTAGCAGAGAAATCAATGGATTGGATGGTCTGAGCGGTTATGTCAGCCAAAACGGACATCACAAGACGCATACTGAAGGTATCTCGAACGGCAAAATTCCCGTGGAAGAGGCGATCGTCTCCCAGCGTCCTATTGTTGGGTCTGTCCCGATTTCCAACGGCACACCTTCTAGAAAAGACAGTCTGACAGAAGAGCTTCTCAAAAAAGAAGTTCTAGCAAAAGAGGTCTCCAAAAAAGAGGTGTCTAAAGAGGTGGCCTCTACAAAAGCGGCGACCTACAGCGGCAGTACCTACAGCGACAGCGACTACCGCTGGAATAAGGGCACTTATTCACGGCCTCAAAGGTTTATAGATATTTGGTCGTTTGTTCTAAAGCTGCTGGCAAAGCGGTGGCTTTATGGAAAGGCTTGGTCCTATGGTGGAGAAATTACGCCGGAGAAACAGACCCAGCGCCGTAAAGATATGGCGGTTTGGATTCGTGAAACCTGCTTGAGTTTAGGTCCGACTTTTATCAAGATTGGGCAGCTGTTCTCTACTAGAGCTGACCTTTTCCCGATTGAGTACGTCGAGGAGCTATCAAAGCTTCAAGATCGCGTGCCTGCCTTCGGCTACGAAAAGGTTAAAAGCACAATAGAAGACGACTTTGGCCGCTCGCTTGCTGAGCTATATAAAAGCTTTGAGCCAGTCCCAATTGCTGCTGCTAGCCTGGGTCAGGTGCATTGTGCTCATCTTCACTCTGGTGAAGAGGTCGTTGTCAAAATTCAGAGGCCGGGCCTGTTTCGGCTCTTTGAAATTGATCTTTCTATTTTGAAGGGCATCGCTCAATATTTTCAAAATCACAAGGAGTGGGGCCGTGGCCGCGACTGGATGGGCATCTATGGAGAGTGCTGCCGGTTGCTGTGGTTGGAAATTGATTTCTTGCACGAGGGGCGCAACGGCGATAAGTTCCGGCGAAATTTCCGAGGTGTTGACTGGGTAAAGGTGCCGCGCGTGTACTGGCGCTACACCTCGCCTAGAGTGCTGACGATGGAGTACATGCCAGGCATTAAGATTAGCCATTATGAGGCGCTTGAGTCGGCTGGGTTAGATCGCAAGCGTTTGGCGAGGTTGGGGGCCGAGGCCTATTTGCGTCAGCTGCTGACGGATGGCTTTTTTCATGCTGATCCTCATCCTGGCAATATTGCGGTCGATACAGATGGCTCGCTAATTTTTTACGATTTTGGCATGATGGGTCAGATTCAGGCGGTCACTCGGACTCGGCTGATGGACACGTTTGTAGGCATTGCTCAGCGCAATGCTGGCCAGGTGATGAAGTCGCTGGTGGCGCTCGGTGCTTTAGCTGAGATTGATGATATGGGTCCGGTCCGCCGCTCGATCCAGTACATCTTAGACAATATGATGGACAAGCCGTTTGAGGAGCAGTCGGTGACGGCAATCAGCGACGATCTGTATGCGGTTGCTTACGATCAGCCGTTTCGCTTCCCAGCGACGTTCACGTTTGTGATGCGGGCTTTTTCGACCCTAGAAGGGGTCGGTAAGGGGCTTGACCCAGAGTTTAATTTTATGGAGGCGGCTAAACCTTACGCGAGCGAACTTATGACAAATGGTATGCCTGGTGAACCCAACGGTCTTTTAGGTGAAATTAGTCGGCAGGCGGCGCAGGTGGGCAGCTCTGCGCTCAGTTTGCCTAGACGCATAGAAGACACGCTCGACCGTCTAGATCGAGGCGATATCCGAGTGCGGGTGCGTTCTATCGAGAGCGATCGCATCCTTCGCCGTAATAGCAATCTGTCTTTGGCCAACAGCTACACTCTGCTAGTAGGTGCATTTACGCTATCGGCGACTCTGCTGCTGATTTTTGAATTCATTTGGGCCGCTGTGATGATGGGTGCGATCGCCGCCTTTTCTGGCATTGCCTTGATTCGTTTGCTAATGCGAATTGCGAAAGCTGACAGAATGCCTTAGATTCGGTCTCAGAAAGTCTTTCGCCGCTCTATGACCTACTCTCCAACTGAGTTCACCTTTGCTGGCCTCACAGATGTCGGCTTACACCGGACAGCTAATCAGGACAGCTATTACATTTCACCCCAGGGCGATCTGTTTATTGTCGCTGATGGAATGGGTGGACACGTGGGCGGACAGGAAGCTAGCCGCCTCTCGACTGCTGTCATTCAAGACTACCTAACTAGGCGCAAGGGCAGCGGCATACCATCGCCTGCACTACTGCAGCAAGCCGTAGCCGCTGCTAATTCAGCCGTCTTAGCTGACCAACGCCAGCACCCAGACCGCGCAGACATGGGCACAACTATCGTGATAGCGATGCTGCGCGATCATCATCTTTGGTGTGCCCACGTTGGCGACTCGCGACTGTACCTGCTCAGAGAGAACAGACTAACTCAGATTACAAAAGATCATACCTGGGTAGCACGGGCCCTGCTACTAGGGGAATTAACTCACGAAGAAATAGCTACTCATCCTTGGCGGCACGTCCTATCTCAGTGCGTGGGCCGTGAAGATCTCGCAAGAGTGGAGACCCAGCAGCTAGATGTCGCACCTGGCGATCGCCTCTTGTTGTGTAGCGATGGCCTGACCGAAGAGCTATCCGACGACGCTATTACTGCCTACCTACAGTCTAACTACACTTGTGAGACAGTCGCGGCTAACTTGATCGAAGCGGCGAAAGTGCAGGGCGGTCGCGATAATATTACGGCCATTGTGGTTGCAGCGACAGAGCCTACAGCGATAGAGGCGACAGCGCGATAATTTCAACCGAAACGTCTCCTCAATCGGAAGATAGAGATTAGGCGGTTCAGAAATTGAGAGAAGGGATGTTAGGAAAGATAAGAGGTTAGAGGGATTAAAGTTTGAGTAGGATGGGGTTTATCCTTGGAAAGGGTGATCTCTGTCTTAAGGATTTTGCCAGGCATTTTATTCAAGACGTTTTATCGGTGCGGTTATATGTTCAAGCGTGCGCTCATTTGTACTGATTTCTCAGATAGTCTTCAGCGCTTTGCCAATTTTGTGCCGGACTTGGCAAAAGGCGGCATGACTCATCTTGTGTTCTTTCACAATGTCCCGTTGATGACCTCTCGAGAAATTCCCTGTGTAGACGAAGAGCGAGTCAGTGAGGCTCGTGAACGCCTGGCGGTAGCTCAATCTGCTGTGCCAGAAGGAACGACAGTTGAGATCGAAGTGGTCTCAGGACGGGCGTCTGACAATATCATGAGAGCGGTTAAAGATCACCAGCCTGACATTATTTTTTCTGGGATGCCAACGCGCTCGGTGTTAAATGAGCGCTTGTTTGGCAGTACGACGATGGCGCTAGCCGAAAAAACCAGTATTCCCCTGCTGATTTTGCGTCCTCAGCTGGTATCTACCTATCGCGAAGCTGAGCTGGCTCAACGCTGTCAGAATATGTTCGACTACTTGCTGGTGCCCTATGACGGTAGCGAGAGCGCGGCTCATTTAGTCAACGAGATCAAGACTAGAATTAAAGCCGATCCAGAGTGCGCTCTAGAAACATGCCTGCTGAGCTGGGTAATAGATGGTGGTGGACGGCTCTCTAGCAGTGATCTGGCAAGGGAAGCGCAAGCCAAACTCAATAAGGTGAAAGCTCAGTTAGATGGATCAGGTAGCCAGATTGAGACTGAAGTCCGCGAAGGCGATCCGGTCGAGGAAATTTTGAAGTCAGGCGAGACGCATGATATTAGCGCGATCGCAGTCTGTACTGGTCAAAGCAAGGGATTACTGAAGCTGACCGTGCCTAGCTTTACCAGCGCTATGCTGCGAGCCTCTTGGCACCCAATTATTCACTTTCCCCGCTACTCTGCCTGATATAGGCTCGGATACGGCTTGGCTATAGAAACGTATTCAACGCTATTGGTTGGCCTACTCTAGAAAGCTCACTTTAGAAAGCTCAAGGAGGCGTCCATAGAGGGCTGATTCTCTGAGTGGATAGCCTCGAAATTCATAGTGATTTTAGGCTTGAGGTTGTTATCTAGCTCGCGCTTCAATAGTGCTTTGCTCTCTTGTGGGCTTCCGAGCTCGGGCGCGTGACGGGCGTTTATCGCCCATTCTCGCAGCAGCTTGAGCTGGGTGGCGGCGACATTGAGCGTTTTTACCCGGGAGCAGTGATGTGGTGCTTCCCTAGTAAAGAACAGAATTCGATACTGCCGAGTTTGGGTAAGCTGCCATAAAATCGCTTGAGAATCGGCATTTTTAAGATCTAGGTAGCAGGGCATCCAACGAGGACCGTCGTCTCTGTTATAGAACGCCGTCAGCCATAGCACCATCGGATGAGGGGCCATAGTACACATGAAGTTGTTGTAGCGAGTATTACGAATCCGCTTTTCGATTTCGGCATTGGGTAGCATTGCCCACAGGGTGGGCTCAGTCTCGCATGGCTGCGTTAACAGGCGGGGGAAGACGATTTGTGCGATTGGCATCTCGGCGGGCCACTTCTGAGACAAATAGAATTGTTCTTTTGGTGAAACTTCTAGCTCAGCTTTTGGCACGACTTCCAAAGCGTTCTCGGATGCCGCTTCTGGTTCGTTTGCAGACGCGATTTCTGATGGTTGATTTGATGCTTCTGTTTTTTCTGGGGGAACGTTTACGCCAATTGGGTCTGCTTCGAGCTGAGAGTGTAGTACCGCGACGGTCCCGTCGGGAAAAGCAGGGGGGCTGACTGCTTGGACGACTGGAAGCTTGAAGAGCGTAGTGCTGATTCGCTGAGAGATTTGAAAGCCGGAGCCGAATCTTTTTTCTAGAGGGGCGATCGCTTCGATAATATCGCTCACCGTCGAGGGCCTTTGTTCTCGCTGTTTCGAGAGGCAGGCCATCACCACATCATTCAGTTCCTTTGGTACTTTGTACTTTCTGACCAGGGACTGCGGCTCTACTAGCCTGTGGGCTTTGTACCAGCTGCCAAATGTGTTGTTAGCTGGTTTGACCGGTAGATTGCCAGATAGCATTTGATACATCATCACCCCCAGACTGTAAATATCTGAGCGGTTGTCTAGCTCTCGGCCTTCCATCTGTTCTGGCGAGGCGTAGGCCAATGTTCCCATGAACGTGCTGGTCTGTTCGCCACCCTCTTGCAGCAGTTTAGCGATGCCAAAATCTAGAATCTTTACCAGCTCACCCACTGATGGATCGACAGTGACTAGCATATTGCTGGGTTTAATATCGCGATGGATAATAGGTACGATCTTGCCATCGACTAGAATGCCATTGTGTGCTGTCTTTAAACCCAGTAAGACCTGGCGAATTAACCCTAAAAAACGCGGCACGGGCAAAGGCTTTTTCTGGACCATCTGACCGACGTTGTCGCCCTTTAAATACTCCATTACATAGAAGGGCACCTCGTCTTCGTTGACGCCATAGTCGGTCACTCGGACCACGTGGATGCTCTTTTGGCCTAGCTGTGCGCAGGTTGTTGCCTCTTGTAAGAATCGCTCGCGCATGTTTTCGTTAAGCAACGTTTGCGATAGAAATTTTACGGCTACAGGAACACCGCCTAGCAGCGAATCGCCTGCTAAGTAGACCTTGCCCATTGAGCCTTGACCAATAGTTTCTATCAGTTCGTAGCGATCGCAGACTTTGCGTTTGATGTTGGGATCAATCATGACGACTGGCGAATGAGTTCTGCCTCCATGGTGCTGCTGAGGTAGTGCCCCGACATCACCCCGCTCGAAAAGTGATACTTGTTCGAGCTGATTTGCCGCAGGGTCTCAAAGCCTGTGCGGCGGTGCCTGTCGCTGACTCCCCAGTAGCGCTGCACAATTGATTCTGGCGCTATCCAACCTTCTCCCTCTGCCTGACCAAGCTCACTATGCTGTAAGACAAAGGTGTACTGTCGATCCTGGGTAGTTATGCGTCCACGTGATTGGACCACAATATCGGCGGGTGGCTCTTCTAAAAAATCAGTGTCTAAAAAGGAAATTTTGGTGGCTATCATAAAGCAGTCTGCCTGTTTCCAGGCCACCAGGATTTTGCCTTTGACAGGAATGGGCAAAGTGTCTCTTGTGAGCCAAGTGCCCTGCAATTTCCACCGGCCAGGCTCGAGCAAAAAGCTGTGGGACACAGCGCAGTTCCTTACGATTAGCTGATAAACCACTGACGATCGCCAGTAGTCTAGGATGCCCAGTCGGATAGCGAGATTAAGGTGTCCAGATTTCGCCAAGGAGGCAGGATCTAGTGGCTCCCGTGACGCTAGGTAGGTTGCCAGGAATGCTGTGCCAGCGCCAGTAGGCTAAGACTGCGAATGCGATCGCCTCTTTGTAATCCGCGTCTATATGCTTTGCATCCGTTGATTGCACCCTGCATTCTGGCAAGCGCCGCTGTAGGCAATTCATCAAATATTGATTCCGACTACCGCCACCACCGATGAGAATTTCTTTGGGCAAAGTAGGTAAAAACTGGCGGTAGCTCAGCTCAATAGTTGCCGCCGTAAAGTCGGTCAGCGTTGCTAGCGAATCTTCGGGAGTCAACCCCCGGCTCCTGGCTGTCTTCAAACACTCCTCTGCGTACGCTGCGCCGAACAATTCGCGGCCTGTAGACTTGGGAGGTGATGCCTGAAAAAAGGGATGCTGTAGCCACTGCTCTATCAGGCATGGGTCCGGTTTCCCTTGAGCTGCCCAGTCTCCGTTTTTGTCGTAGGTCTGTGCGCCGTTAGAGAGCTGCGCAACTGCCCAGTCGATCAGCGCATTTCCTGGCCCGGTGTCCCAGCCTCTAACGTTATTCGGCACATTTTTTGATACTGCCTGGGCAAATCTCAACTCTGCCGCAGCCTTGGGGTTCCATGCCGGTAGATAGGTCACGTTGCCAATGCCACCTATGTTTTGAACTGCAATGGCATGTGCTGGCTGAGCGAGCAAACAGGCGTCGATTATCGGAACGAGTGGTGCACCTTGTCCTCCAAGCGCAATATCGGCTGCGCGAAAGTTGCTGACAGTGGTGATACCGGTTGCCTGAGCAATCAGATCTCCGCGTCCAAGCTGCTGGGTATAGCCTAGCTGGCTGGCTGTAGGAGGTCGGTGGTACAGGGTCTGACCATGGGAGCCAATTAAGTCGACAGTGGCTAGATCAACGTCTAATGCTTGGACAGCCTGGATGAAATGCTGGGCGATCGCATCGTCCAGCTCAGCTAGCTCCATCAAGGTAACGGGTTTGTTGGCGCAGACGGCCAGGATTTGCGATCGCACCTCATCCGCGTATGGATACGTGATGCCTTTAATTAGCCTTGCCTTGATTGCATAGCCCTCCCCCGTCACCTCACTCAATGCTGCATCGATCCCGTCGACCGACGTGCCGCTCATCAGCCCAATAATCTTCATGCGTCCGTCCTAGATAGGCCTCTACATCGGTAGCTTATCAATGCCTGAATTTTCACCGATGACCACCATCAGACTCCCCCCTCTTAGTCGCATCACGGGACTGGGATTAATCATAAACTTGTCGTTGTCATCCTCTTTTGCACCCTCTTTGCTGATCGCCATTAGGGTTAGGCCATAGTGATTACGCAGATCCACTTCCATAATGGTTTTGCCGTCAAAGCTCTGCGGCACTACGACCTCCACAATGCTGTGGTCAGGATCAAGCTCAAAGCGATCCAAAATGCCAGGGCGCGTTAGCGATCTCGCCAGCTCGCATCCCATCTCGTGCTCTGGAAAGACCACGTGATCTGCGCCGACTCTAAGCAAAAGCTTGCCATGAATCTCCGAAGACGCTTTGGCGACTACATTTGGGACACCTGCCTCCTTTACATTGAGCGTCGTAATAATGCTTTCTTGGACATAGTTGCCAATAGCAATAATGACCGTATCAAAATCAGGAATGCCCGCTTCTACCAGCGCCGATGGCTGAGTGGAGTCTAGCTGAACCGCGTGAGCAGCGATTTGATCAGTCAAGACCTGCGCAACCCGGCTTTCATTCGAGTCGATTCCCATGACTTCGTAGCCCATTCCATGCAGCGTCAGACAAACTGCTCTGCCAAAGCGCCCCAGCCCAATCACTGCAAACTGGCGGTTGGTCGCTCTCAGATTCTTGAAAAACTTAAGGGACGAGATATTCACAGGATACGGCTACAGCGAATAAAGAATATTCATGCATTCTACCGGGTTATCCTGCTGGCTTAGCGATTCTCTGCGCCCTCTTTGATGGACATGTCTCTCGGTGACTATTGCAGAGCTTCGACTATTGCAGACCTTCCAAAAGCACCAAACACTCTTGCGCAATCCATTTCTTTCTTTGATAGGCTAGCTAGATGCTTCCTAGGGATAAGTACGGACGTGGATATTCAAATTGGTCGCGGTAAAACAGCGCGTCGCGCATACGGAATTGATGAAATTGCCTTGGTACCTGGGGCAAAAACCCTAGATCCACAGCTCGCTGACACCAGCTGGAAAATCGGCGGCATCACCAGAGAGATCCCTATCATTGCCAGCGCGATGGATGGGGTAGTTGATGTCAAAATGGCCGTTGAACTCTCCAGATTGGGAGCGCTAGGTGTGCTCAATCTAGAGGGCATCCAGACTCGCTACGATGACCCCAACCCCATTCTCGATCGGATTGCCTCCGTAGGCAAAACAGAGTTCGTACCGCTGATGCAGGAGCTTTACGCTCAGCCAGTGCGCACTGATTTGATCGAAAAGCGCATTCAATCAATCAAAGCGCAAGACGGTATTGCTGCCGTTAGCCTAACGCCAGCGGGCGCGGTCAAGTTTGGCAAGACCGTTGCCCAAGCGGGCGCGGATCTTGTGTTTGTGCAGGCGACGGTAGTTTCTACTGACCACCTGTCGCCCGAGGCGATAACGCCGCTCGATCTAGCAAAATTCTGTGAGGAGATGCCAATTCCAGTACTGTTAGGCAACTGTGTGACGTACGAGGTTACTCTCAAGCTGATGAAAGCTGGGGCAGCAGGCGTGCTCGTGGGCATTGGTCCTGGCGCAGCCTGTACCTCTAGAGGTGTGCTAGGTGTAGGCGTGCCGCAGGCGACGGCTGTATCTGACTGCGCGGCAGCTAGAGATGATTATCAAAAAGAGTCGGGCCGCTATGTACCGGTCATTGCGGATGGAGGCTTGGTGACAGGCGGTGATATCTGCAAATGTATTGCCTCTGGCGCGGATGGAGTGATGATTGGCTCACCGTTTGCCAGGGCCCAAGAAGCTCCCGGACGGGGCTTTCACTGGGGTATGGCGACGCCGAGCCCAGTTTTACCTCGAGGTACCCGAATTGAGGTTGGGACAACAGGTTCTCTACAGCAAATTTTGCGCGGTCCTGCTCAGCTAGATGATGGCACCCATAACTTCTTGGGTGCGCTGCAAACTAGCATGGGCACTTTGGGGGCAAAAGACATCAAAGAGATGCAGCAAGTAGAAATTGTCATTGCCCCTTCCCTGTTGACTGAAGGCAAGGTCTATCAAAAAGCTCAGCAGCTGGGAATGGGTAAGTAGCTAATTGGTGTGTGAAATGTATAGTTAAAGTCAGAATCTCTTGGCAAACCACGAAGAATCACGGACGAACATGGTCCAAAAAGAGAGAAAACCGGGCTAGTTCTAAGACTTATCCCTGATATTCCAGAACTCTGGCCGCAAATCCATAGGAGTCTCTTACAATTAAGGAGAAGCGGAGACGTAAGTTTCCGTTCACTCCTCACACCACACCCCGCCTAGGTCCTTGGATTTAGGCGGTTTCTTGTGTTTGTGAAACAAATGTGTATGGAAACTTCTCTGTGGTAATCCGGAAGAAATCTGCAGCAGGCGAAAAGAGACCGGTTTTGGCTATGGTAAGATCAGTCGTAATATGAGTGCCTAAGGATTTTAAGAATGTCAGCCGCACAGGTAACAGATTCGACATTTAAGCAAGAAGTTTTGGAAAGCGATACGCCAGTACTAGTGGACTTTTGGGCCCCCTGGTGTGGTCCTTGCCGAATGGTAGCGCCCGTTGTAGATGAAATTTCTGAACAGTACGATGGTCAAGTTAAGGTCGTAAAGGTCAACACGGACGAAAATCCAAGTGTCGCCAGCCAGTACGGTATTCGTAGTATTCCGACGCTAATGATTTTCAAGGGCGGACAGCGAGTGGATATGGTAGTTGGCGCAGTGCCGAAGACAACTTTGGCCAATACATTAGAAAAGTACCTCTAGCCTACTAAGTTTGACCTGTAGGATTTGATTTACGGGGCTTGATTCAAGCGGTTCGATTCAAGCGATTTATCCTGAACGTATTTTGTTCTAGGTATTAATTACCGAACATTTTCGGTTTGATGAATTTTGCATCGTTGAGGTTCTGGCATTTGCTAGAACCTCTTTTTAGTGGAGGTTTTACTAGTAGCGCTAGCCACTCTGCTCTAGACGTTTTCGACAGGTGAAACCTTTGGTTTGAAAGCGCACTTATATACCTTTGGGTACACCTTTGGGAGTTAGCTGACGTACGGATGCATTCGAGGCTAGCTATAACTGAAAGGCTAGTTCATGAAGCTCGAGATGATGATGGCTTGAGCTGATGATGGTTCTATTCCTCTTTTTTTGGTTAATCGATGACTACTTCTTTTTCGCACGGGTTGAGCGATTCTTCTTCAAAGTATCACCGTCAGCCTGACTCAACTCTCCGCTCAGATGTTCTAGATACTTTGGATCGGCTGCCGCAGTTAGAAAACGGGGCGTTGATAGAAGAGATCTTTGAGACGCTGGTGCGGATGGCTCAGCAAGAAGCAGAGCGGCTAGATTGGAAGATTTTGAGTCGTTCTCTATTAGATATGGAGGTAGGATTTCAGGCTTTTTATCCTTATAGACATACGCGGAAGGTGACCGTCTTTGGCTCTGCTAGAACGCCGAGCGATCGCCCTGAGTATCAGATGGCTGCTGAATTCGCCCGCCGGGTGAGTCAGGAGGGTTTTATGGTGATGACGGGTGCTGGCGGCGGGATTATGCAGGCGGGTAATGAGGGGGCCGGGCGCGATCGCTCTTTCGGTCTCAATATTCAACTCCCTTTTGAGCAAGGTGCGAATCCGGCGATTACCGGCGATGCCAAGCTAATAGATTTTAGATACTTTTTTACGCGCAAGCTGTTTTTTCTAAAAGAAAGCGATGCGATCGCGCTCTTTCCAGGCGGTTTTGGCACTCAGGACGAAGCCTTTGAATCGCTTACTTTAATTCAAACGGGTAAGGCTAGCCCACTGCCCATAGTGCTGATTGACAGACCTGGCGGTGACTATTGGAAGAGCTGGGACTATTACCTGCGCAACCGATTGCTCGACCGGGGATTAATCAGCCCTGACGATACCAGCTTGTACCATTTGACTGACAGTATTGATGATGCGATCGCGTCTATTGAAGACTTCTATCGGATGTATCATTCGAGCCGATATGTGGACGCTCAGCTTGTGATTCGGCTGAAGGCTCCGCTGTGCGCTGGCGGTATCGATCGGTTAAATGACGAATTCAAAGATATTTTGAGTAAAGGAACCATTCGTGAAGTCTCGGCTTTTTCCATTGAGAAGGACGACCAGACGGTATCGCTGCCTCGCTTAGCTCTACATTTCAACCAGCGTAATCAGGGCCGACTGCATCAAATGATTCGCTATCTTGGCAAATTGGGTGTCTCTTGTGATGCGGTGCAACATCCCGAAAAGAAGTAGGCCGCAACCAGGTATAGCTGTAAAGCAAGCGACTAGTCCCACGACCTAAAGGCCACGCTGCAGGTGGAGCAGGATGCCTCTGGCAATGGCTACAGACATGCGATCGCGCCAAACTGGATCGGCCAGATTCGGTGCATCCTCTGCGCCTGTCACAAACCCTGTCTCGACCAGGATAGCGGGCATGGAAGTGTTGCGGATCACATAGAATCTGGCGCTACGAACACGGCGATCGCGCATTCCCATTTCTGCTAGCACGCTGGTATGGACCGTATTCGCCAGGCGCTGTCCTGCTGGCGAAGCATAGAATGTTTCGAGTCCATTCACATCAGGGCGGCTCATGCTAATCGCATTAGCATGAATACTGACGAATATAGTGGCGTTCGCCCGCTCAGCGATCTGTACTCGAGGAGCCAGATCGAGCTCATAATCGCTCTCTCTAGTCATCACCACATTCACCCCTTGTTCTCGCAAGATAGCTGCTACCTGTGGCGTAATGTCGTTGACAACCTGCTTTTCTTGTAATCCACCGATGCCAACCGCTCCTGGATCGCGGCCACCGTGACCCGGGTCTAGCACAACGGTAAACCGTCCATTTGGAACGGTTGGCAGTGCATTAGAATCTGCCGGTTCTGCCTGTCTATTTGCCGTTGCTAAGCTTGATGCGTAAGCTTCTGTAGTCCCTGCCTGGTTACCGCTGTCTGGCACGCTGGTAATGGCGAGGCCCTTCGGCAATACGGTAATGCCGCCTTCATGGGCGGTGATGTCCCAGTCGGGGCTACCTTCTCCTAATGCCAAGATGATTGTAGCCGTGGCTGGCTGGGCCGATATCTGGTCAACTTGCCACCTATCAATGCTATAGCGATCAACCGGCAAACGCGCCGCTGTTAGTCCAAGCGAGACAGCCGTCTGTGCCAGCTCTATCTTTATATAGTTCTGGTCGCTTTCTTCAAACCGGCTGACCGCTATGTCAGCCGTTTCTCCGGCGGTGCGAATGAAAAATCCATCTACTGTCGCAACAATGCCCTGTAAGCGGGTACGTGCGCCCTGTACCGGACGATTGCTGACTGTGTTGCTAGCTGGCACTGCCGGTTCGGTCGTTTCAGAATCGGCGATCGCCAGCTTAGTTGCCTCTGGTAACTGGACTCTCCACTGGCGTGAGCTTTCGCCGCGCACCTGGACCTGACTGGGACTGATGGTATAGCCAGGTTCATATTCCACAATCAGCCGCGCGGTTTCTGCATTGAGCTCAACAGCTCGTACCTCTTTGATGGCAGGACCTTCTACAGCCATGCTCTGCGCTTCGCTGAGCGTGGTCCCTGGCATGTCAATTACCAGGCGGGTTGGATTGGACAGGAGCTGAGCTGTCGGCTGAATACTGTCGTCTGTTGTAAAAGTTAGCTGGTTCTCTTGGGGGCTGAATCGCCAGAACTGAAGCCTGGCTGCTTCTGAGGGGAGAGCTATCATTAGCGCCCCCATCAGAGACAGCCCAGGTAGTAGACAATTCAATCTCACAATCTAGATCCTCGATACCGAATGAATTCACTGACGGTGTTGCTATGGGCTGGGCTGTTGGCTGCCGATGTGGTAGCCACGCGATCGCAGCTGTGGACTAAATTACGAGAACGGCAATCAAAGCTACAGATACTGTGAAGGTTTGTCAGCACTTTGTAAATCTAAAACTTTGTGAATCGGAAAAAGCAGTTAATAATTTGGATGAAATTCAGTAATCCTTCGGTGTTTCAGGTCTTAGGCTGCCCTGTTCTCTAGCTCACATAACAAGTCAACCTGTTCGAGTAGGTGATTCCTTTGAACGACTGCTGCGAGATTACTCCTAGGGCAAATGTAGTGTTTTCGTATCCTACTGCGTAGTTCAACGAGTAAAGACAATTACCAGAAAGGTTATGGCAATCTTCAAACTTCACCGCTTAGCTCATTGCGTGCAGTTCATACGCCGCTTGAACTAGAAGAGAGCTTTTCTAAAACCCGCAGCTCAGACAAAGTTGCTAGAACCAACGGTTCGGACAAAAAACTTACCTAAGACATCTGTTCCACTAATACCTGACTGGGCAATGTCTTGGGAACCGCTGCGGTCAGTACTTCGTGGCCAGTTTCGGTGACTAATACATCATCTTCTATCCGGATGCCAATGCCTTTCCAACGATCTTCAATGCGGGGTTGAGGATACTTTTCTTCTTTTCCTTCTTCATCAGACTCGTTGTCGGGTTCATAGTCGGGTGGAATATAGATGCCCGGTTCTACAGTGACAATATTCCCTGGGACAAAGGGCTTCCACGTTTTATCGGGATTCCGCAAAATGCCCGCGTCATGCACGTCTAAGCCTAGGAAATGGCCGGTTCCATGCATGAAGAAAGCCTTATGCTTTTTTGCTTCGATCAGCTCATCTACGTTGCCTTCTAGCAGACCTAGCTCGACTAGGCCGGTAGTGATAACTTTGGTGGCGGCGTCGTGGAAAGCGTTGAAAGGCAGGCCTGGCTGGACTTTCTCGATGGCAGCAAGTTGAGCTTCTAGGACGAGGTCATACAGGATTTTTTGTTCTTGGGAGATGCGATCGCCCACCGGAAAAGTGCGGGTAATATCCGCGTTGTAGTAGTCGTAGGCGCAGCCTGCGTCAATTAGCAGTAAGTCACCGTCCTTTAATACCTTGTTGTTTTCGACGTAGTGCAAGATGCAGGCGTTTTCGCCACCGGCTACAATCGACGGGTAGGCAGGGCCAAGCGCACCTTCTCTGCGAAAGACATTTTCGATCGCCGCTTGGACTTCGTACTCGTAGATGCCAGGTCGTACCATGTCTTTGGCGACTTGGTGAGCCTCGGCGCTGATAGCGATCGCCTTGCGAATCTGCTCTATCTCAGCCGGTGTCTTCACCCGACGAAACTGCTGCATGAGTAGCTTTGAATCTTCAATCGCAGCCGGACCTTTGCCTTTTTTCGTCATCTTTCTAAGCAGTTGCTGCCACAGAGCAATAATGCGACTGTTAAAAGCCTGGTCGTTACCAAAGTGGTAATAAAGTCTAGGTGCCTGCTCGACATACTCAATCAGCTTTTCTCCTAGTTCGGCAATTGAATAAGCCTCATCGGCACCGTATTTCTCCTTGGCTGCCTCTACGCCTGTGCGATAGCCACTCCAGGTTTCTGCTTCCTTGTCTTTTGGTCTGACAAAGAGTACGAATTTGTGCTTCTCGTGAGAGGGCGCAAGTACGGCAACCGCATCAGGTTCGTTGAAGCCCGTCAGATAGAAAAAATCGCTGTCTTGCCGGAATAGATAGTCCACATCATTGTGCATAACAGCTGTAGGGGCACTGCAAAAAATAGCTGTGCCCTCACCAATAGTCTTAAGCACGGCCTGCCGACGCTGATGATACTCACTCTGCATGAATTCGTGACGCTCTGCTTTCGAGCGTTGTCTTGGAATATTAAGCAAAATTAAAGTGTTAAGCAAACTTTAGAAAGCATAGCTCAAAACCTCGATCCGCATGCCGCTGCTAGGTAGAGCGCTGGGGCTTATAGAAAATGTGTTGTCGCCTCGGGTGATGGGCACCTCCGGCATCAAGGCGATAAAGTCTTCTACGCCGACGATGTCACAAGCGTCGGCATCGGCTGCCTGGGTGCGGTAGTGAGTCGGAATGATGATTTTGGGATTGAGCGATCGCACCGCTGCAACGGCTTCTTCTGGCGTATAGGCTTTTGGTCCGCCACCGACTGGCAGTAGCAGTACATCCGGGCGACCCAGCAAGATTTTATCTTCGATCGCAATGGGTGCTGCTGCTCCACCTAGATGCACAACATTGACCCCAGCTTGATTCCACGCCCAGGCGACGTTTGTGCCGAAGCGCCGTCCGCCTACGCGATCATGAGGCATACTGATGCCCTGCACTTCTAAATCGCCAACCGAATAGTCTCCAGGCTCATCTAGTAGCTGCGAATTGTCGTAGCTGCTGTTTAAGAAGCCTTCGTCAAACATAAGGCTGCTAATAAGCACTAAATCGGCAGCCGCTTTGGGCTCGGCGTAGCCTGCTGTACAACCAATTGGTTTAAATGGATTGACTAGAACACGATGACCGCTGCCTGCGAACAAGAAGGCAGTGTGGCCAAGCGCTGTAATCGTTAGCGGCCCGGTTTGAGCCTGGTAAGATTGATACTTTGAAGCCAGTCCTAGGCCAGCGGTGCTCACCAAGCCTGCGCCTGCGTATTTCAGAAAATTGCGACGATTAATCATTTTCCTATCGATTTTTTCAGAGTGTTTCCTATCGTGCCGTATGTTGTGACTCTGCGCACGAAAGAATTAGGACAGTTTGTGGTGCTGTCCGTGATCGAGCTTCAGCCGAGGTCTTTTAGGAAATTTTTGAGGAGATCTTTGCCCGACTCTGTCAAGATGCTCTCGGGATGGAACTGTACGCCCTGGATGTGAGGATAGTCCCGGTGACGAACGCCCATAATAGTGCCATCTTCTACCCAGGCAGTGACTTCGAGGACTGGCGGACAGGTGGTTGGATCGATGACGAGGCTATGGTAGCGGGTAGCGACGAGCGGGTCGGCCAATCCCGCAAAGACGCCAGTGCTGTTATGACGCACAGGAGAGGTTTTACCATGCATCAGCTCTGGTGCGCCGATGATCTTGCCGCCGTAAACCTGGCCAATGCTTTGATGGCCCAGGCATACGCCTAAGATAGGTAGTGTGGGCCCAAGCTGTTCAATTATTTGTAAGGAAATACCCGCATCGTCTGGCGTGCCAGGACCGGGAGAAATGACAATACCGTCTGGCCGCTTGGCAACGATTTCTTCTAGAGTGATCTGATCGTTGCGGAAAACTTCGATCTCACGGGCAATGTCTAGCGTCTGTCCAAGCTCACCTAGGTATTGAACTAGGTTATAGGTGAAGCTGTCGTAGTTATCGATAACGATGATCATGGGTCAGAGATCGCAGTTAGAACGAAAGCGCATGTGGGCTATATCGATAAGACTGAGGGAATCATAGGCCCTAGAATAGCCCAAAGCGGTGGGGCAAAAACTAAGACGGCAATAATTAAGGCAACGATTGCTGCCATCAAAACGGCTCCGGCAGCGCAGTCTTTGGCAACTTTGGCGAGCGCGTGGTAGTTCTGGCCAACAGTGAGATCGACAAGAGATTCTAAGGCAGTGTTGAGGATTTCCATCACTAGGACTGCGCCAATAGTCAGGCAGACAACGGCAATCTCTAGGTTGCTGACCTTGAGCGTCCAGCAGAGGAACATCGCTAGAGCGCCGATGCCGCTGTGAATTCTGAAGTTGCGCTGGGTTCGGAAGGCGTAGCTGATGCCTGCCCAGGCGTATCGAAAGCTAGTGAAGAGATTGGGTGCAATCTGCCAGGATTGCGATCGCTCGATTGTTTCTGTCTTTTCGTTGTTTACTGTTTCGACATTTGCCGCTTCGGTGCTTGTTTTTTCTGTGCCGGTCTTTTCTGTGCCGGTCTTTTCTGTTCTAAGTGGTAAAACGTTTGCGGGAGAGGTCTTGCGATCGCGAGAGGCCTGACTATCACGTGAAAACATATGTAAACGGGGCCAGCTGGCGTCTTTATGGGTGATAAAAACAACGATGGAGACAATCAACGTTGCCCAAGTTTTAGATCAACATAACTTGATAAGCTTTGCTGTCAGCCACTTTACATAGGAAGCACTTCTTCTGTGTTCTTGGATGTTTCTTTATAAGTGCGTCCTGATCCTTCTATCAAGGGATCTTGATCAGAGTCAGGATACTATGTTTAGAACATCAGATGAACGTTGAGCGAACGTCAGATTCAGAACGTCAGATTTGGAATACTCCGTTCAAAATACCAGGCTCAACAGATGGGTTTGCTGAGCGAGCATTTGTATCAAACTATCTTCATCTGGATGATCCCAGCCTAGCAGGTGAAGTAGGCCGTGGGCACAGAGCCAGGCAAGTTCTCTTTCAAGAGAATGTTGACCATCGGCTGCCTGACGAGCTGCTGTTTCGATCGAGATAATGATGTCGCCTAGATAGACTGGCTGCTGCTGATAGATGCTATCAGCCTGAGGCATCTCTGTCTCTAGCGCCGCAAAAGAGAGAACATCGGTTGATTTGTCTTGCTGGCGGAAGTCTCTGTTGAGCTGTTGAATTTCGGCGTCAAAGGTTAAGCGTAGACTGACCTCGTAGGCGTTGAGCGGCGAGATCTGCGGGTTTAGATCGCTGAGCCAGGTTTGAAACCAGTTGCTAACTTGGGCGATCGCAATTCCAGTCTGCTCAGTCGCGTCAGCCAACGCGCTTCCATCGACAAAAGTCTCGACCTGTATAGCGCTATAGCCAGGCTCTACCGCTGGTTCTGTTAACGGCTCCACCACGAGTTTCGACATAGAGTCCGCCATCTAGCGAGTGAGATAGGCAAGGCCGACAAACAGTCCCAATAGCCCTACAAAAGACAAAAAGAAATGGTAGAGCGAGGTGCCACCTTTCTTTACCATGTTGCGCATGGCTAGCTTGATAAAACTAGGCGCAGGTTCGTTAAGGGCTGCATTGTCTAGCTGATTTTGGGGCTGGTCGATGGACACGGCTGATTTTTCGGCGCTCATATCTGTACTTATAAAGAGACTGGCTTCGGCTTTATTCTTACGGGTGATTATACTGCTCTAGCTGACATGTAGGACTAGACAGTGGCTTCTTGCAAGAGCTGATTTTCCTGACGCAGATACGCCTGAGTAAAGGCTTCGAGATCGCCGTCCATCACATCGCTGACGGCGGTGGTCTCTATATTAGTACGCAGGTCTTTGACCATCTGATAGGGGTGAAAGACGTAGTTGCGAATCTGGTTGCCCCAGGCGGCTTCTACCATATCGCCACGGATATCTGCGATCGCCTGAGTCCGCTGCTCTTGAGCAATGACGAGTAGCTTTGAGGTGAGCAGGGCCATGGCCTTTTCTTTGTTTTGGAGCTGCGATCGCTCCTGAGTACACCGCACCGAAATGCCCGTCGGCAAATGCGTGATCCGCACTGCGGTCTCTACCTTGTTCACATTTTGTCCACCGGCACCGCCCGAGCGCGATGTCTTAACCTCTAGATCTTTATCAGGAATATCTAGCTCTACTTTTTGGTTCAAAATCGGCATCACCTCTATACCGGCAAAGCTCGTCTGCCGTTTGCCATTGGCATTGAAAGGTGAAATTCTCACCAGGCGGTGGGTTCCCTTCTCTCCCTTCAGATAGCCATAGGCGTAGCGACCGTAGATCTCGATAGTGGCAGATTTCAGACCCGCCTCATCACCATCTGACTTTTCGATCAGTTTGAACTGATAGCCGTTTTGTTCGCTCCAGCGGGTATACATCCGCAGCAGCATCTCAGCCCAATCTTGAGCATCGGTCCCACCCGCGCCCGCATTGATCGACAGGACAGCGCCTTCTTTGTCATAGGGACCAGAAAGCAGTTGCTGTAGCTCCCACTGGTCTAGCTCTTTGCCGAGTCTGTTGACAGTTGATTCTGCTTCTAAAAGGAGCGATTCATCTTGGTCAAGCTCTAGCAGTTCTAAAATTGCTTCGGAATCTTCCAGCTTGGTAGACCAACCTTTTACCTGGTCGAGATTGGCCTTGTAGTCGTTCAGCTCTTGCAGAGCCTTCTGGGCACTTTCTTGCTCGTCCCAGAAATCTGGCTGGGCGGATAGCTGCTCTAAGTCTTTAATTTTTGCGTTGAGAGCAGGAATGTCAAAGGTACTCCTGAGCTTTGCCCAGGCGATCAGAGAGCGTTTCTAGCTCTCGCTTGAGGGTAACAGTGTCAAACATATAGATACAGACATGGAATCGAGTTCTCATTCTCGTCTCGTGGCTCTGTTTGAGATTTCTCTGTTTCAGAGGGTTGGAGACGAGGATGAGAGGGCGGCTTCGGTAGTTTAGTCTCTGCCGTTGATTGCAATCAACAGTCTGAGGATAAAGACAAACAGGTTGATGTATGTCAGGTACATCGATAGGGCCGCAGGCAGTGCCTGGTCATCGCGGTAGGTGCGGGGCAGAACGAAGAAGTCCACAACCGCTGCGCCGACAAACAAGACGACACCAATGGCTGAAATCGCTATTTCCAGAAAATTAGGTGCGTAGACACCGAAGAAGCTGAGGGCGAACTGACCGACGATTACAACTAGCAGCGCCATAATGCCGAGCTGGACTGTCTTGGTCAGCGCCATCCCGTCTTCTTCTGACAGGTTGGAGCCGATGGGACGGGCCGCGATGAACGTCAGTCCGCAGGCCAGGGCTGCAAAGCCAACCCCTGCAATGCCGACGCCGCTGCTCTGCAAAGCAAGTGAGACCAGTCCACTGAGCGTGTAGCCAGACAGCAGGCTGTAGGTAGCGAGTAGAGGCAGGGCAACGCCGTTATTGCCCTTCATAGCGACGCTGCGAGCGACGAAAAACAGAATCAGCTCAGCTACTATGGCGGCAAAGAAGGTGGGCATGAACAAACCGGGGTTTGTTCTGAGGACGTTGATGCCGCCGAAGGTTCCAGCCGCTGTCAAGATCAGACCGCCGCCGACGAAGGGCAGCGCGTTGGCAATAACGTTGGGTCCGATGATCGACTGACTTTTGGCCTCACGAATGGCCTGACGGAAGTTGCTGGTGTTGCTCATAAGGTAAGGATTGTTTGTGAATACTGTTCAAGACCTATTACAGGCCCAATTTCTATATATAAAGTGTACTGAATTACTCCCATTCTGACGATTACGGATTTCTTCCTAACAGTTTGATCTGCTATTTCATTGGGCAGAAATATCGTAATCACCGCAGCCGATAGCGATTAAAAAGATGAAGTATTTCCGTACAAACTCGGGGTAGAAGAATGTGCGTTTCTAAAGACACCGGGAAGCTTATATAACCGAGTACACAAAGCGAAATATTAGCGTATATTTTCGTAGGCTAATTTTTACGGCTCTGAAACGCTTATGTATCGAGGCTTTGCCTGCTTGATACGAATTTTGCTTTTAGCCTGGTTGCGTGTATTCGCCTATATCTGCTGTCAACTATCTACACGACTACCGTATTTCAACGATGGTTTGAAATGAAGCGCTTTCCGAGAATGAATTCAATTCACGCAACTCGCTTCGACGCAGTCATTACTGCATTAAATATGGCTTCTTCTAAATCTGCACAACTTCGATCTCGTGGCATGGAATTGCTCATGCAATACAAAGTAGATCGCTCGGTTAAGCTTCGTAATCAGTTGGTCAGACTTAATGCTGGCCTAGTTCGCAAGATTGCTCACCGGGTCAGCCATCAATGCGCGGAACCCTATGAGGATCTTGAGCAAATTGGCTATATCGGTTTGATTCGTTCGATTGAGCGCTTTGATCCTGGTCAGGGCTGTGCGTTTAGCTCGTTTGCGGTGCCTTATATTCGTGGCGAGATGCTGCATTTTCTGCGCGATCGCGGGACTACAGTCAAGATTCCCCGTCGCTGGCAAGACCTGCAAAAGGAAGGTCAAAAGCGTCAGGCTGAGCTGATTCGTCAGTATGGTCGTCAGCCATCTGATATTGAAATGGCTGCGGCTCTAGAGGTGTCTGTTCAAGAGTGGCGTCAGGTGAAGCTAGCGAACAAGAACCGGATGCCTTTGAGCCTAGATGCGACGGTCTGTCATCAGATTGATTCGAGCATCACGCTGGGCGATACGCTGCCAGATGTTCACTATCAGCTGTTGCAGATTTTGGAAGAGGATCGTCAGCAGATTCAGCGGGCGATGGGGCAGCTAGAAGAAAAAACTCGCTCTGCTATTGAGTTTGTGTTCTTTAAGGGGCTTTCTCGTAAGGAAGTAGCTGAGCGGATTGGGGTGAGCCCAATGACGGTGACTCGCCGCATCCAGCGGGGCGTAGAGCAGATGATTGCTTATTTGCAGCCGCAGCAAAATCTACAAACCGATCCCTAACAGATGAGTTCAGTGACAGTGGCTCACGAGAGCGCGTTCTCTACGTTTTATCTGCTTGTTCTAGATTTCTAAAGTGTTGATTTCCTAAGTAAACAGATCGATGTAGTCAACTGCTGACTGCATCGATTTTTTTGTCTATTTACTTCTTTAGAAGAGTGAGGGCTGACAGGAGCATATTAAGCTTTGAAGAGTGAGTCAGACCGGCTAAGGAGTTTGCTATGGGTACTGTTGAAGCTGCGGTGGGATTATCTGAGAAAGGACCAAGTCGAATGTCAGAGGTAGAAGGCAATGAGCGCGATCGCTTCCATCGCTTGCAGGCCCAGCTAGCAGATCGCTGGCAGTCGATTGATGCGTTTGACCGACGGCCTCGTCAAATCTTAGTGGTGCCTTCTTTGAGCCTGGATCAGGCTGAGCTGAAGAAAGTGAAAGGCGTCCATCATTATGAGGAGCGCCTGCTGTTCGCTTTGATTCGGCTGCGCAATCCTGAGACTCGGCTGATCTACGTAACGTCTCAGCCGCTGCATCCCAGCATCGTCGATTATTATTTGGAGCTGCTGCCGGGCATTCCGAGTTCTCATGCGCGCGATCGCCTAGACCTGTTCTCGACGTACGATTCTTCCTTGCGACCGCTGACGCAAAAAATTTTAGATCGCCCCCGTCTCATCCGCCGGATCAAAGACAAGCTGCACAGCGACCAAGCCTATATGACCTGCTACAACTCCACCGAGTGTGAGCGGGAACTGGCGCTAAAACTGGATCTACCTCTGCTGGCGGTCGATCCAGACTTGCTCTACTGGGGAACGAAGGGGGGCAGTCGCCAAATTTTCGCTGAGTGCGGCATTCCGCTGCCCGACGGCAGTGAGCTGACTCACAGTGTGACCACGCTGGCAAAGGATGCCGCTAAGCTCTGGGAGCGTCAGCCCGATCTAAAGCGGATGGTGATTAAGCTCAATGAGGGGTTTTCCGGAGAAGGAAATGCGCTGTTTGCTTTGAATGCAGTGGCGGCGGTGGCTCCTGGGAAGGCGAGTCATGAGGAGCGAGCGGAGGCGATTGAGGCGGCATGGCCTAGTTTGGGGTTTCAGTGCGATAGTGAAAGCTGGGCGTCTTTTGCGCAGAAGATTGGGGAATTGGGCGCGATCGCAGAAGCCTTTATCGAAGGTGAAGAGAAATATTCTCCTAGCGTGCAAGGCCGGGTTACGCCCAAAGGCGAGGTCGAAATTCTCTCTACTCACGATCAGGTGCTAGGTGGGCCTGACGGTCAAATTTTTCTGGGCTGCACGTTTCCCGCTGATGACGCTTACCGAATGGCGCTTCAGGAAATGGGCCGAAAAGTAGGCGAAAATTTAGCAGCTAAAGGCGCTCTTGAACGCTACAGCGTGGACTTTATCGCCGTTCATCAGCCTGAGAATAAAGCGCAGCCTTGGGACATTCAGGCGATCGAAATCAATCTGCGCAAAGGAGGCACCACTCACCCCTTTATGGCGCTGAAGCTGTTGACTAACGGAACGTATCACCTATCCGACGGCAAGTTCTATACCAAAAATGGCCAGGCCAAATACTACCGAGCCTCAGACAACTTGCAAAAAGACGCCTACAAAGGACTTTTGCCCAATGACCTGATGGATATCATCATGGGCGAGCAGCTGCACTTCAGCTCTATTGATGGCGAAGGCGTTGTTTTTCACCTGATGGGCTGTCTGAGTGAGTATGGAAAACTGGGCCTGACCTGCATTGGTAATACGCCAAAGGCTGCTGAAGAAATTTATGAACAGGTCGTGGCAACGATTGATAGAGCTACTCAAGAGGTTTGAACGCTGCGTCTGAAAAGCGGTACCTCAAAATCTGCGCGCTGAGATCTGCGTTCTACTGGTTGGCCGATTTCATCACTCTAGCCATCTCACGCTTGTCCTGTTTTTTCTTCAGGCTGTCGCGTTTGTCGTGCAGTTTCTTACCTCTACCTAGCGCAAAGCTCACCTTGACTTTGCCACCCTTCAAATACATTTTGAGCGGCACGAGCGTCAGACCTTTTTGCTCTACTTGCCCAATCAGCTTGCGGATTTCCTGCCTATGCAGCAGCAGCTTGCGTACGCGGCGAGGTTCGTGGTTGTAGGCGAGGTTCGTCATGCTGTGAGGAGAAATATGCACGTTGTGTAGCCACACTTCGCCGCGTTTGACGTTGGCAAATCCGTCGCGCAGGTTAACCTTTCCTTCGCGGATGGACTTTACCTCTGTACCGGTCAAAACGATGCCCGCTTCGTATTTATCTAAGATTTCGTATTCGTAGCGAGCCTGTCGGTTATCGGCGATAATTTTGACGCCGCCGCCTTTAGTTGTTTGGTTTTCTAGTTTAGCCATAAGTCTTTATTAGCTTTGAGGGGGCTGCGCGACGAGGCACCACTCATGAAGTTCGTATTTTACACAGTTGTTAGCGATGAGCGGATCGGCCTCGACGATTGCTTTTGCCTGTGACATCGAGTCGGCTGTAAAGATCAGCATACCGCCACCGCGCTCGGCCCAATAGCCGCTTTTTGCCTGGTGCCCCTTGGAGATCAGCCTTTTGACATAGGCGACGTGCGCACCGACAAATTGGTCAAATCTGGGCTTGTCAACAATCCCTTTTTCTATTTTGACAAACCATGCCATTAGATTAGATCCTGCGTCTTGATTCCTTAGTTCTGGGATGGGTGTTTTTCTACGATTGCTTTGATGCGATCGCCTGCTCAAGTTCATCGCTAGTGTGCTATTCGATTTCGCTCTATCGAGAGGTTAAATACTTACCTGACGACAGACCTATTAGCGGATTGTTTAGATCTACATTTGATGATGTCACAAAGTAAGTAAGCGGAGCCGAATTATGGCGACTAACGAAAACGAAGATATAAAAACGAGTGCTGAACCCGGTAAAGGCGCGGCTGGCGACCAGTGGGCCGTGCAGGTAGCTCAGCCAGTAGGTGATGCTGTTCAGCCAGAGGGCACAAGAACAATGCCCGGTGGTGATGTCGAAGGTAATGAAGAAGATATTGCTAAAGCAGAAGAAAGTGAAGCCGATAGCGATCTAAAGACAACTGATGGCTTTGTGGTCGATGATTCTGGTCGTTTGAATAACTTTGCTATAGAGCCTGAAATGTACGTTGAAGAGTAGGTTCTGCAAAAGTAAGGGCTACCTCTGCCAAGCCGCTTGAAAGAAGTCTCGCTCGCAGACCATCGCATATCGATAGGTAGAGCGGGCGATCGCACCATCTGAAGAGTAGCGATCAACTAATTCTTCCAGTTGCTTGGCTAAGGGCTCAAATTCGTCACTGCTATAAGTGGTGATCCAATCCTGGTAATCATGGGTTGGATCACCACTTTTTGCTTGCTGACTAGCTAAGTTTTGACCGAGGTAAGCATACAGCCGCATGCAGGGTGACATAGCTACGGCGATGATGCCAACAGGCTGACTCCAGGCAGTCGACAGCAAAAAGTCTGTGTACTGGCGAGTCGCGCTGCCAGGTTCTACGGTTTTGATATCAACGTTCCAAGACTGTGCGTAGCTTTGATGTAGGTTCAGCTCTTGTAAAACGCCGTCGGCCAAAGCGTGAAAGCTCTGAAAGCTCTCCCAGTCCGGAGCTTTGGCGGCGGCGATGCTATAGGCTCTGGCAAAAGCTTCTAGAAAGAAGGCGTCTTGACCAACATAGTAGGCGAATTTTTCTTTGGCTAGAGAACCGTCGCCGATGCCCTGAACAAAATGATTGTTCAAAGAGGCTTCGGCTAGATCCTGATTAGCTTGCCAAAGAATTTGAGAAAGGGACATAGCAGTGAAGTAGAAAGTTGGAACTTTCACTACAGACTACTAGACAAGGCTAGCACCCGCTTCGACTCTGCGAATGGCGACGACGGAAGGCTTTGGTGGAGCGTTTTCAGTCTTTTCTGGCCAGTTGGAGCCAACTGGCACAACCCGCTGTTGCAAAAAAGGTTCGCCGTCGGTTGTTTTCATAGCGAAGTCGCGAATCTCGGTGGCCATGTCCTGGCGGATGCCGTTGCTTTCGCCAGGGTGCTGAGCCGCAATGAAGAGCGTAGTGCCGTCTTCGGTAAAGAAGGGGCCGGTAAGCTCGCATTCCATTGGACCATAGGCAAACATTTTGGGCTCTCCTGGAGTATCTCCAGCGGCATTTTCGGCTAGGGGAATTTGCCAGAGAGAGTTGTTGCCGTAGATGCCTAGCAGCCCTGAGCCGGTGATGGGTTCGCCGGATTCGTCTTTGCGGCTGGTGGGAACGGATTTGTTGTGGGTGCTGGTGGACATATCGGTGACGGTCCAGAGGTTGCCTTTGTCGTCAAAGGCCAGGTTGTCTGGGTTGGCAAATCCGCTGCCGCCTTGTGCCGGTTCGCCGCCGATCGCGATCATTTCCCAGCTAAAGGTAAGGGCGGCTGGATCGCTGTTGTCTTCGATGAGTTTCATGATCCAACCGTCTTCGTAGTCGGTTTCGCCGTTGGGTCCGACGAAGATGGTTTTGTCTGGGCCCCCGTCACCGCCGGATGCGCCAGAGGTAAAGGCGATAAACAAGGTGCCATCTGTGGCCACGTCAGTATCTTCGGGGCGGGCAGTGGCGGTAGCACCAGCAGCATTGGCGGCGAAGTGGGCATCGATTAGAATCGCACCTTGCTTTTCTGCGGGTGTAGCGCCTTCATAGAGATCGCCTAGGGTGGAGAAGCTGGATTTGAGCTGGTTGGCGATCGCATCTTCTTCAACTTTGACAAACCCGCCCTCTGGACGACTGGGCAAGGGCACCATGCCACCGACCACGCTGCTTGGTAGTACTGGATTAACGGCAGTCTCAGGAGAAAGCGGCAGCCAGCTACCGGTACCGTCAGGGTTGAAAATGGCGGCGTAGAGCATGCCATCAGCGAGTAATTCAGAGTTGGCTTTGTCGGTAGGATCTTGAATGGTGCCCGTGCTGATGAACTTGTAAACGTGGCCGCCTCTGCGATCGCATCCCGAATAAAACGCCAGCTTTTTCCCAGCTTCGGCTCGAACGCCGACTGCCTCGTGTCGATAGCGACCCATCCAGGTATGCTTGGTGCCATAGTCATTGGGATTGCTCGGATCGACTTCTACAATCCAGCCGTATTTATTACCGGAGAGCCCGAATACATTTCCCTGCCCGTCCAAGTCAGATAGAAAGGCTTGCTTGCTCGGCTCGAACGAAGATCCGTCGCTGTAAACGGCTTCTGGCACCTGGGACTGAATATTTTCTTCGGCGCTGAGCACGGTTCCCCAAGGCGTTGTCCCGCCTGCGCAGTTGCCAAACGTGCCGATGATTTTGTCGCCGAGCCCATCGGTGTAGCCTTTGACGCTCTCTTTGTTGAAGATGGCGATCGCAGGTCCCGTAGACTTCAAATAGTTGCCGTCTTCTAAGCCAGAAATTCCAGTAATCCGTCGCTCATTCTCGTGGCTTATCCGGGTCCATTTTCCCTCGGAGTCACGTTTGACAAAGATGACGCCCATACCTTGATCGATCAAGGCTTCTTTTGAGATTTCTATGATCTGGGCTTTGAGCGTATCGCCGTCTGGCAGCGCAAAAGCATCGATTTCTTTGTCTTCTAAGCCGTCTAGCGCCTGCTTTACCTCCATAAACGGCAGCGACTTGCCGGTGACAGTGTTGTAGGTTGCTTCCCAGGTATCGCTGCTGATGTATTCAAAATTGACCGTGAGATAGCCTTCGTCTGGCCCGGTGGGGACAAAGGATAGATAGTCGTTGTTGTAGCCAAACCGCGAGTCGCCGACCGGGTCACCCCACGAGGCGATCACGTCGTAAGTGAAGCCATCAGGTAGAACTAGGTCATCTTGAAGGGCGTACTGTGCGTATTCGGCGGGCTGCTTGTCAGGGCTGATTTTGACAGCGCCGTAAGGCAGAGGGCTCTTGAGTGGTTGAAAAGGTATTGTCTGAGTTGCCGCGATCGCATCCGCCGTTCCGGTACCTGCTGCCGTGCTCAAAGTCCTAGTCGCTGCGGCCCGACTGGTCCGCTGGCTAACTGATCCAAGAGCTGTAGTACCTGCTGCTGCTCCGATGAATAGCAAAAATTGTCGACGTTTCAAACTCATAGCGATATTACGCATCCTAACAGTTGAGTGCTTTGATCCGGCATATTACGCAAGCCAGGTTAAGAACAGATAAACGTAGGCTAAACAGTTACTTCTACTGAAGCGTTGCGATCGCAATCCCACAGTCTTCTGCAATCTGCCTTTTTAGCTGCTCTAGCGACTCAAACTTTTGCTCAGCTCGAACGAATCCTTCTAAACTTACCGTCAGCATCTGATCGTACAGATCACCGCTCCAGTCCAGCAGATGCACCTCAATACTCAGCGACTGACCGTCGACGGTAGGTCGGTTGCCGATATTCATCACACCATTGAATGACTGGTTGGTCTGAGCGCCGTAAACTCGAACGCTATAGACGCCTGTACGGGGCAAGTATTTGTTGTTGGGCACCTGTAGATTGGCGGTCGGAAAGCCAATGGTACGGCCTAGCTGCTTGCCTTTGATGACTTTGCCAGTGAGCGTATAGGGTCGTCCGAGGAGCTGAGCGGCAATTTCTGGATGGCCGGTTTGTAGAGCCTCGCGGATGCGGGAGCTGCTGATGCGATCGCCCTGTTCGTATTTCAGAGAAACCTGTGTGACTGGGATATTGTGGCTGGCTGCGATCACACTCAATCCGTCAGCATTGCCACTGCGCCCTCTGCCAAAACGAAAATCGCTGCCTACACTGATCTGACGTGCGCCTAGCCCCTTGATCAAAATCTGCTCAACAAAATCCGCTGGGCTCAGCTCAGACAGCGCCTGGTTGAACGGCAGCATTACTAACTGCTCAACGCCTAGCTGAGAAAGCTGCCAAGTTTTTTCAGCGATCGGGGTAAGCAGCGGCCTGGAAATGCCTGAAAAATATTCTTGAGGATGAGGTGAAAAGGTGACGACTGTTGCCAGCGGTTGGGAATCGGTAGGGCTGGCCGAATTGGTATCAGTTGGGCCGATCCAGCTGCTTTCTCCTTTGGCGATGATGCCGTTGTGTAAGACAGCAATTGACTGTGGCGTCAGGGGCGATCGCGTGGTGGAAAGAATGCGATCGCCCAAAATCTGAGCCATTACCTGCCGATGGCCCAAATGTACGCCGTCAAAGTTTCCTAGCGCTATATTTGTCGGCACCTTAGCCGATTGAAGAGAAGAAGTAATCCACACGCTTAACATTCTGACACATGGCCAGTCCATCAGTGCCTTTGCCGAGCAAAGTGGCGACAGCAACGGCTAAGCGCCCTTAAAACTAAAAAAGCCGAACCAGCATACATAGCTGGTTCGGTCTGTGTTTCTAGTTCTTTCACACGATAAATAGAAGATGGGCAATGAACTCTAGGCATTCTTTAACAGGTGTTTGACAAGATTGTCCTTCACCATCATTTGCCGCATAACTTCCACAACATACTCTTGCGCTTGCTCTAAGCTCAAGCCTTTGACCTGGTCTTGTACCACTTTCAGCTTGAACTGCTGTTCCATGCTGAGGCTGCCCGGCATTGTGTCACCTGATGTACTCATAACTGTTCTTCTCCTCAGAAGGTTGGATAGATCTGACTAAATTAGATAGATCTTTGAAACACGCTGTTGAGTTTGGTCACAAAGATAAAACCCATATGAACAAACCAACAGTTAGAAATTGACCTGAAGTTAATCCTTTGGTTAGGGGCTCTAACCAAATTTGATTAATGGAATTCTAACCTCGCTGCACACTATCGTCAAATTGTAAATAGATTCGGTAGCAAGAGTTACCTAAATTAACTCTTAAAGGTTTTTAACCAGCTTCTCAGCCAACGTGCGCATATGAAAAATACGCCTAAGCTCGAGCTGAAAACCTTGCAGGCAAAAAGATCTATCGGTAAATTCGCGCATAGACTGACGGAGTTAGACCACGACGCGAATTATGTACTTATGTTAAAGGACCGATTCACAGGTGTGTTCATCCAGAAGTCTAGTTCTAGTGATTTTCTACCTATCCATTAGACAGACGGACTCAGAATCAGCTTTTAGACAGATGGACCAAGAATCAGCTTTGTCTCCGTCTCCAGCGCTATATTATTGATTAGGTATTCAAAGCTTATTTTTAAGGTAGAAAGTTTTTATGAACGTGATGGAGTTTTTCCAGCAGAGCGCTGGCCAGTGGCTCTCTCAACGCACCACGCACCATCTTCCCTTTCGTCGCGCGGAACTAGGTGGGTCTAACATTTCCGTAGAGGCACTACCTGCCGATAACGAAAAGGTTATTGAAATCTGCAAACTGCATGACGTAGACCCCAACAAGGCTGTTGGCGGTGCCTACGTAGAGTGGAATGGCGAAATGGCCTGGGACAAAGAAGACGAAAATCACAAGGGATCTACTGTTTTTGCCCTCGTACCTGATGAAGACAATCCACAGCAAGGAAATTTGCTCAGAGAGCGTGGATATGCGGAGATCGTGCCGATCATTGGCCGATTTGAAATGGACAGTGAGAGCGGTCTAGTCCTGACCACTGAATACGAAACCATGAGTTCGATTGAGCGATTCTGGTTTCCCAACCCCGATCTAAGAATGCGCACTAGTGTGGTCAAACGATTTGGTGGGCTGAGCACCGCTTCTTTTTGCGCCGAATCACGGGTAGAGACAGTCCCTGAAAAGGAAAAAGATGATGAGGCGGCTCGTGAAGCGTTCGCGGTGGGCTCACAGTATTCTTCTTTCGGCTGGTAGCAGTCCTTGTTGCTACACCTGCACTTCATGTGCGAACCTAGCTACCTTATCGAATTCAAACGGGCCAGCGACTGAGCCCCAAACCAGCTTGTCCGTTTCAGGATCGCGACCTCTGTCGTAGCTAGTCATGTGGCTTTCGGTGACAATGAACTCATTGTCGAGATAGGTGGTCGCACCTTTGCGGACAACCATGCATTTTTTGCCGGGTTCGACTTTGCCACGAAAGCTCTCGCCGGTCCATTCCACGTAGATGTCACAGCCCCCCATAGGCTCTAAATCATCGGCGCTCAGCGTCGATAGCTTATCTAAATCGCGGGCCGCGCCATAAAATTTTTCTTCGTCTTTAACTTTATAGTTTTCTAGCAACACATCGTTTTCGCGCTGGATAAAGTGCAGCACCCGCACCCGATAAGGCTTGTCTAACTGAAAGTTATAAGCCTGTTCTAGATACAGACTGACCCCCGACTGGAACCCCTTTGGCAGTGGGCGCATACAGACCTTGATATGGGCAAAAAAGGGCGGATTTTCAAACGCTTGTTCCTGATTGCTGAAGTCTGCGGCCATCCACTGGGTCAGGGTTGCCACGTCGGTAGAGTGAGTCATGGATTATTGAGATGTTTATAGAAAAGCTACTCGTTTTACTTTAATACAAACAGCTACCGCTATAGCTTTCGCTACTTAGCTCCACACATTTTCAATCGGTGAAACCTTTGCTGCGTATAGAGCTAAGTGGTCAGCAATCGTCGAATGCATCCGGCGATTGCTATACTTATCGAGCCTAAGTTTTGACTGTTACTCTCTTTCATCAAAACGAGTGCGAAAGCTACCGTATTTAATCCAGTACTGGTTAAGGTCATGATGTGGCGTGTGTAAGCTGGCCTTTGCCTGATGTAGCACGACTCGGCGATGCGTCCCGATCCAAATTTTCTTCAGCGGCTCCACCGAAATCAAAGAGCCTCCTAGCGCTACTACGCAGGCTTCAAACTTATCGACCGTTGAAGCCTCAACCGTCTCAAAAATAAAAAAATTGCCTGAACAAATTAAATGGCGGCTGCGAATCCAAGCCTTCATTTTTTTAGACGCGGGCGGCGGTAGCATTACAACCGTCCCAACGGAAGTTCATGAGCAAAGCTCTCTCGCTTCTCAAAGCGTAGCGCTCCTTCTGTCGAACCCCAAACATGTTCGTCAGTGTCTATATCCATACCCTGATCTAGGCTGACCCAGGTGCTATCGGTCAGCTCTACACGGCTTACTAGATAAGTCCATTTGCCCTTCCTTGGAATTCGACAGTTGTTCCCCGGTTCTACCTCGCCAACGAACATATTGCCCTCTCGGTGAAAAACCATCGAACACCCTTCTGCGCTGAATCGCACAGTCAGGCGGAATAGTCTTTAAGATGTCGGCGTTGTGACCAGATCCTGCATAAGGGACGCCATCTTTGAAGCCGTAGTTTTCGATATAGATATGACCGTCTTGGGCAACGACTCGGTGCAAGCCCTGCCGGTAGGGGCTCCAAAGGTCGTAATCGTATACCTGCTCGGAATAGAATCCAATGCCGCCCGCAAAACCCAGCCCCTCAAAGAATTCGTAAGGCAGCGGGCGAAAGAATATGCGGATGTGCGCAAAGTCAGCAAGCGCAGCATCGGCCTGCTTAAAATTGCTGAAGTCTCCAGCCATCCAGGTGGATAGCGTGACCAAATCTGAACTCACTGAAGCGGGAACGGCGATAGGCGCAGTCATAGGGAATGGCTAAGTAGAAAGAGACTGTCTGAACGGTGAGAAGAAGTTATAACGTGGGTTTAAAGAGCCGCTATTGCTGACTGACTTCCTTACTGACTTTCTTGCTTTGTAGGCAGGCGAACTTCTGAAGAGAGAGAGGCTGTGGTGACGCCTTTGCCGTTACTCGTTTTAATCAACGACACGCGAAAGCGGAGATTGTCATTGGCAAACCAGATTTTTTCCTCCGCAGCGGCGCGATCATATCCAGTGGTCAGCACGAAAGTCTCATCTGGATGAATCACATAGTGGCCCGCCGCCGGAATCGTTTCGGCGTAGCCCTGATCGCGCAAGAGCTTGCCGCTGTTGGTGCCATCCAAATTTGGTACAGGCACTAGAATCGTCTGCCCCTTCAAAACCTCGTCTTCATTCCAGTCTGTTTCACCTTCCCAGCTCATCTTGAACGGCGTGGCAATTTTCCCAGGGTCAACGCCCTGACTCTCACACAGCGCAATCACCGCCGGATCGCTTTTCTCCAATTCCTCAATTTTGATCATCGAGCGAATCTCTTCAAAATGGGCAAAGGCCAAGTGGTGAGCGCTACGTTGCGATTTCCATTGGCCCAGAGAGCGCGCTACAAAGGTGTCTATGTCCATAGTTCAACCGTGCCGAAGGAGCTGTCCTCGCACAAAATAAGGGTCAAAGGCGCAGCATTGATACAACTTTGACCCTATTAACAGATTAAAGGCTAATGCTCGCTTCTGCTGCGTTTCTAATCACGCTTGCATTTCGTTCTTGGGAATTTAGGCTTTGCGTTATTCGATGAAGAGCTATTCAATGAAGAGCTATACAGGATCGATGCTCATAATTTTGCCGCCGAATTTTTGAATCGTGCGGATTTTGTTCTGTAGCTGATCGTAGCCAATCTCGTAGGTAGCGCTACTGCGAGGGGTGCGGTTGCCGCCAGTGTTGGCACCTGAGACCACGATGCGGAAACGACCGTCTCGGCCAGTTTTCCCTAGGCCAACGCCTTTGGGTGACCTGATCTTGGTGGAGAGGTTAGAGGCGAGATCGCTAGTGAGCCTAGATTTGTTCCCGGACTTGTTAGAAGCGTTGCCGCCTGCTAGAACCAGAGTCCGGTTGTAGCGGACGTTTTTCATGCCGGATTCGGTGTTTTGACCGCGCAAGTAGGGGACTGTGTTCTCTCCAAAGCTCTGCCAGTATTCGTCACTATCGAGATAGGAGTCGATTTCGCCTTCGTAGCCTTTGGTGGCATAGATAGCAGTATGAGCAGAGATTTCGCTCTGATCTTCAGGGGCGCGGCCCAGCAGGTTTTGAAAGTTCTTTTCGATGAAGGTATAGGCAGAAGAAGACTCGAAAAACAGGCTGCGGTACAGGTCGGATTTCGCTACGGCGCGTACAAATTCACGGACGGTGATATCTCCGTTGCGCAGGAGGGATTCACCGGTTTCTAGCCGCTGGCTTTCCATAATGTGATGATTGCCTAGCACCTGTTTATACACAGCTTGAATGACAACTTCTAGGTCGTCTTCTGAGGCGTTAGAACGCAGCTCGACAGGTTCTGGACTGGTTACCCAAATCGACATAATGGTTTCTCCGGTAATGGCATAAAGTGTAAAGCCGTATACCGCACGGCTCTTACCTATCAGCTAACCGGAAACTGTCCCCGCAGATGAGAAATTGTTTAACTTCTAAAAGAAACTCAATCTATGGTCTCGGAGATAAAAAGAGCTAAAAGTTCAGCTATTAACAGCCGTTCAAAGAGATCTCTCGTAAGGGAAACACTCTTTTTTTGACCGTTGACGCTTTGCTCTTAGCTCTTTTTGTGATCATCTCTTTTGCCTATCTTCAGCGATCGGAGATAGGCCGAAAGGGATGGTCTGCTTCGATGACGACCCAGTTTATGACTACTTTACTTCAGTGATGCTGACGATCTGGGCACCCGTGCGCTGAATGCGCTGAATTTGAGGGGTCATCTTGGTTGCGGAGACGATGTACTCGTTGAAGCTGACGCGGCGAGGGCTATCAAACTTGGCACCCGTTGTCTTGATTTTGAAGCGCTTCTCAGTGAGAGAACCAGCTGTCGCCTTGGCAGTAGTGATCTTGTTGGCGCTGTTGGTGGCAACCGCGTACACCAGCTGAGAATCTGTGACGGCGCTGCTGACTTGAGCGGGACCGCGATTAACGGCAAAGTTGCGGTTGTAGACGACTTGCTTGCGACCGACTTCACTCTTTTCACGCTGGAATGGAACGAGGTTCTCACCAAATGCCTGCTGGTACTCTTCGCTGTCGACGTAGGAATCGATATCTGCATCGAAGCCTTCTTCGGCGCAGCGACGAATGTGCTCAGAAGCTTCTGCTTGAGACTGGGGGGCGCGGCCTAGAATGTGCTGAAAGTTTAGCTCGGTGGAGCGGTAGGGGCCGCAGTTTTCGAAGTGGCGAGATTTGTAGAAGTCGGATTTGGCCACGGCGCGGACGAATTCGCGCACAGAGCTAGCGCCGTCAAATAGCTGAGATTCGGCAGTGGTCAAACGCTCGCTTTCCATGACATGGGGATTGCCCAAAACCTGCTTGTAAACAGCGCGAATGATTGTTTGGATCTCTTCTTTGGAACTAGTGGGCCACAGTTCGTAAGTGTAAGTGTCTGCCATGGGGTTCTCCTAATTGTATTTTGTGAAAGGGTGATAAAAACGGTCAACAACAGCGTTGGAAAAGTGAATGTCTAAAGAGTGGGCGGCGGGCGATCGCACAAAACAAAGGCGAGCAGTCGAAGGGAATTACACCCCTTTCCCCACTCGCCCTAATTGCACGATCTAGCTAACTTCAGTAATGCTGGCAATCACGCCGCCAGACTTATGAATGCGCTGGTATTCCTGAGAGAGCTTCTCGTAAGGCACGATGTATACCTGATTGGCTCTGCGGAAGCGAGAAGACGCTTTGCGCACGGTGTTCGCTCGAATGGAGGTGACTTCGATGCGGTAGACTTTGCCGCGATCGCCCACACCAGTTCCAGAACGAGTCGCCGCCGAAGTAGGTGGCTCGCTAAACGCCCAACCGTCAGAACCACCCGAAGGTGCTTTGACAGCAGTCGGAATCGCATTGATCACCAGCTTGTTCAAGCGAGGCTCTTTGCCGGAGGTGCTGCCCTTGAGCGAGCTGCTAGAGGCTCCGCGAACTAGTTCAAAAAGGTGCGTAAATCCGACCATCGTATCCGCAGCTTCGCTTTGGTAGCCTCGGATGTAGGGCACCAGGTTTTCGCCAAATGTGTTCTGGTACTCTTCGCTGTCGATGTAGGAGTCGATATCAGCTTCAAAACCCGCTGCGTCAAGGATATTGCTATGAGCTTTCATCTCGTCGTAGTCGTTGGGCGCACGGCCTAGTAGGTGACGGAAGTTTAGCTCTGTATAGCGATAGCGGGGGCAAGCTTCAAAGAAACGAGTGCGGTATAGATCCGACTTGGCAACCGCTCGAACGAACTCACGCACCGTGAACTCACCGCGCTTGAACTGAGATTCGGGGACGGAGAGACGCTCGCTTTCCATCACGTAGGCGTTGCCTAATACCTGACGGTAGACGGTACTGATAATTTCTTCTAATTCCTCGGAGGACAGTCCAGGAAACCACTCCACCGGGGGAGTTTCTTCAAAAAGACTGACGCCCAAGCGTGCTGCTGGTCCGAAAGCGCCAAAAGACATGGATGCTATCTCCTTATATCGGTTGATTGCGTGTTCTCATTTTGTCGGCAAAGGGGGTCTATCTTTGTCAAGTTTTGTGAACTGGAAAGACGATGAACTAGATAGTTATCCTGCGATTGAAAAGGCTAAAATCTTTGCTGCTGAGGGGATGTAGCCGTTCTTGATTTAGCTTTTTCAAAAGTATTAGCTGTGTAGATGCCACCCTATTCTTTTGTCATCTTTCGTTACAAATGGCTATTCGGCTGCGCCCGCTTTGGTGAGAAGGGCGATCGCATCTCTAGCCCGAAAAGATTTTTTGGCTTCACTGAGCGCAGTCTGTCCCCAGCGATTCACAGGTGTGACATCTGCGCCCTGCTCCAGCAGCAGCGTGATTGTATCTAGATCGCCGCGTGCTGAGGCCATCATCAGCGGTGTCCAGCCGCCGATATTAGAGGTATTGACGCTGCCGCCCGCTCGAATCAGGCTAGCGACCGTATGAGCATGGCCGTTATCAGCGGCTAGATATAGCCCTGTATCGGCGTGGTTTTCCATGGCAGACCACATCAGCCCGGTGCTGCTTTGCCAGCGAGCGTTTGGCTCAGTGCCTGTAGAGAGCAGGGTTGCGACCTTGGTGCGATCGCCCGCGATACAGGCTCGAATCATTGCCTCTTCCGAGTTCATCGCTGAACCTATACCTCAGCTTCTACTTTGACAAAGGTTGAAAGTCTCGCAATCAGATGGTCGAAATAAGGTGATAGAGCCGGGTAGGTTTCTATCGGGAATCGCCGTAAGCTGGCTCGTTTGACGCCAATCAGACCGGCCACCATCGCCGGGAGAGGCACCTGCAATTCTTCGTAAAGCTGCTCCATCGCGGCTAGCCCATCTGTATCCGTATAGTGGTGCTGCTGTCCGGCAATGCCGTAGGTAATACAGCGCAAAAACTGCCAAAAATCTCGCCAGCAGGCGTCTGCCCGCTGTGGAGGGAAGAGCCCGCCGCCTGGCTCCAGGATATCGGGAAAGGTCGTGAGCACCACAGCTCTAGCTTCGTCGACAATATCGTGAGCCTGTAACCGCAGAGTCTTCGCCACTTCGGTCGCGCTGAGCCCAACTGCTGATAGGGATAGATCAGAAGCGCCAGCTAAAGACTTGATCTTGCTTAGCTCTTCGTCCGTGAGGTAGCGGTTCTCATCGTCGGCTGTTTGAAAGCAGGCGATCGCCTCTCTATCGACCTCAGTCCATCCAGCAAAGCTGATGATTCTCGCTTTAGGGATGAGCGCTTTGGCGCGATCGCTTAGTCCATTCATAGTTCTAAAGGTATAGCGTCGAGTTTGACTTCGGCTGAGTTCGGCTTCTCTAGTTTAAATCGCCTTTGACGCTTGTGCCTGAAGCTGTTTGATCACAAGCGCTGCCACTCGCTGAACAGCTGGGTTCAAATCTTGCTGCAGTGGGGCAATCGCGTCGATTGTGTTGCGCCTGCTTAGTTTGCCTAAAGCTAAAATAGCCGCTTTGCGAACGTCTGCCTCTGCATCTTGCAAGCAGGCTAGCAATGGTTGATAGGCAGGCTGATAGTTGAGACGGGCAAGGTGGGCGATCGCTTCGATGCGAACGTCAGGGGCTGGATCTTGAAGTGCTTCGAGCAGAAAGCGGAGATTATCTTCGCTAGGCTGATCCTCGGCGTGCTGCTCTTCGCCAAGCTGATTAGATAGATCGCATTGAGCTTGGGCCAATTGGGTTTGGGCCAGTTGAGCTTGTGCTAATTGAGCTTGGGCCAATTGAGCGATCGCACCCACAACCGCTACTCTGACGCTGGGCGAAGGATCGCTGCGACTCTGGTAGAGCTGTTCGCGTACCTCTGCGCTCATGGTTGCGATCGCCCAAGCCGCGTGTCCCTTGGCGCTTTCATCTGCCGACGTTGACGCCAATATTTCCCGCACGGACTCGAATGCAGGCGCACCGATTTTGGCCAGAGCCCCTGCTGCTGCGCTCTTCACGCTCATCTCTTGGTCCTGCGCCAGCGCCATTACGAGTCCCGACACTGCCGTCTCATCTCCTAGATTTGTCATCGCATTGCAGCAGGCTCGCCGCACTATCGGGTCTGGATGAGTCGCCAATCCTTCTAACAAAAACGGCGTCGCAGGCTCTCCAATTTCACTAAATGCATTGATCAAGCTCAGCCGCACCGCTCTTCTTGGATCGCTTAATCCTTGAATCATCTGCCGAAGTAGCTGCGGATCGGGTTCGTCAAACGCCAGTAGCTCGATTTGCTCATTGACATAGGCAATCAGCTCATCTGTTTGGGCCTGACTATTCTTTTGACTATTGAGATTGGTCAAATCGTTTAACGAGTTTTGGCCAGAGTCCATAGCTTTGTTTGTGAGAGTTGAAAGGAAAAAGGCGAATTCATTAGAAGCTTTATAGCTATGGGAATCAGCTACAAGAATTCAGCTGTGGGAATCAGCAGGGTCTTCCCCGCGCAGTTGGGCAAGCGAAGCGTCAATCTTCAAGATTTCTGGATGACTTTTTAGCTGCGCTATTGTCATTGACTTTGGCAGCTTGGCCTTCTTTGCTGTCGCCGTAAAGTCTTCGATCAAGCGAGCTTTGTACTGTTCTAATTGCGCAATCACATCGGCTACCTCTTGTTCATGCGCTGCCATCGGGGTATCTAACTTATCGGTTTGTTTGCTTATCTGGGTTGTTTCTGACACAGCAAGTGACCTCTCGATTTTTACTTCTCTAACAATGTTTTGTGAACAGGGCGCGAGTGGATAGCCTGGGCTCATCATCTATCAGCCGAATTATCCAACCTACGGCATCGGACTGGCTATCGATATATGATGAGCGTACATGCTGACATGCCAGGTCCATTGATCAAACCGTCTCGGGCCTTCTTCTAGATAGCGTAAATCAAATTGCCCTGCGCGTTTCAATGGAAATTTCTGAAATCAAAACTCTGCTTGCTAACGAAGATCTTCAGCTGAGATTACGTGCGCTGGTTGCACTCAAGGATTTCGATGCTGAAGTCGCCGTCCCTTTGCTAATTAGCCAGCGCCAAGACGAGGCTTTTTTAGTGCGGTCCTTTGTGGCGATGGGGCTAGGTCGCAAACGCACTGAATCGGCCTACGCCACCCTATTAGAAATGCTGCCGGTTGAACCCGATCACAATGTAAAAGCGGAAATTGCCAACTCTTTAGGGCTATACGGCAATCGGGCTGTCGGCTGCTTGGCTCAGTTGTTTAGATCGACTGATAACTGGCTGGTACGCCGCAGCATTTTGGCGATTATGCCGGAGATGGAATGCCCTGAGCAGCTGCTTGAGATTGCTATTCTTGCCTTAGAAGACAAAGACGAAACGATTTCGCAAGCGGGCATCGTAACGCTAGGACAGCTGTCAGATTCTGCTCAGTCCCAGCAGGCGCTAGAGGCGATGCTGCCGACGCTACAGGCCAAAAGCTGGCGATCGCGCTTGACCCTAGCCTATGCCCTCAAATCATTTGAGCAGCCAGCGGCTAGAGAGGCTCTGATCCAGCTCCGCCAAGACAGCCACCACAAAGTCGTCGCTGCGGCCCTAGAAGCGCTGCTACCGGGCTGATCTAATTCCTGATGCCTGATTCCTGCTGTTTAGTCACCTTTGAAGCCTTCCTTTAGATGATTGCTGCTTTGATATCAGATCGCTTACTCTATTGATGATGAATAAATGTAAATATTTGTTTGTCATTAAGCCTGTATATGCAGGCACAAAACTTGAGGAAAGATTTTGATGGCAATCTCTACGCGACAGCCCGTGCAACCGCCTATGCAGCAGGCTACTATTTTGAGCGATGGTCAGACAGCAGTGGTCACCGCGCAGGTCAGTGAGCAAGAAGCGCGGGCGATCGCATTCTTCCAGCACTCAGTCGGTAGCTGGCAGTCGCGTCGCCGCTACTACACACTCGCCAACGACCAGACTCAAGAAGTCGTGAGCGATCTGAGCATTTCTTTTCTAGAAGCTGACCACGCAGAACTAATTGAGCTGGGTCAGCGTCACGATCTTGAGATGCCTATGATTTGTGGTGCAAAAGTTATTTGGGAGAGCACTTATATCAGTCCTAGTAAAAAGCCTTCTGTTGGCGAGACCGTTTTCGGCATTCGCGGGGATGTGATGTATCGCGATCGCGGCTTTGCCACGCCCAAACCGGTGACTGCTCAGTATCGATTTACGGGCGATCGCACCATGGTTCTGCATACCGAATACGGCGGCTCCACTTTCGAAGAAGAGCTAAAACTAATCGGTGATAACTACCGAACCCGGCAGACAATTATCTCCCGCGCGGGTGAGGAAATCATGATTGGTCAATACCTAGAGAAGCGGATCTAGTGCTTCTAGACTTTGCAAAGTTGTCTTCCGCGTATAGGCGTTCCACTCATTTAGCTCTGCCGAGCTATGGCTAAGCAGCTTTGAGCGGCCAGTTGCCGTCAGTCCGACTGCGCCGCTAAAGTCCGCTCCTGCGATACTGCCAACGCCCGTCATATCGACACCTGTTAGATTCGTCGCTCGAAAATCGGAACGCTGTAGCTCGGCCCCTGCCAAACTAGCCCCGGCTAAATTCGCGCCAGTTAGAAAAGCCTTTTGCAAATTTGCCCCCGCTAAGCCTGCACCCGACAGGTCTGCGCCGCTGAGATTTGCTCCACTTAAATAGGCTCCTAGCAGCATCGCACCGCTCAGATCGGCATCCTTCAGATTTGCGGTATTCAAATACGCCCCATTGAGAGCAGCGCCTGGTCCAACCGCGCCGCTGCTTTTATATCGAAATCCCTCCGGCCACCGAGTCTTTTGGTCGTAAAGTGCTAGCTTCAGCGCCGAGTCTGACAGCGTCGCACCTGTTAGGGTCGCGCCTTGTAAATCGCTGCGATACAGATAGGAGCCAGTCAAATTTGCATTTGTCAGGTTTGCGCCTCGCAAAGTCGCCCCCCGCAGGTCCGCCAACTGTAAGTTTGCGTCTGTTAAATCTACGCCTGTCAAGTTCGCGCCAACCAGCGCAGTTCCCTGAAGGTTTGCGCCTGAAAGGTTTGCGCCTGAAAGGTTCGCTTTGTAGAGATCTTTTTCAGACAGATCAACGCCGGACAGGTTGGCATTGGCGAGATTGGCCCTAGGTGAGATCTGAAGCGAGTCCGCTGGGTTAGACACCGTCATGGATTACATCAAGAGAAAAACGATTACCTACTAGCATTACAGCCTCGATAGCCTGCACACAACTAAAGTTTTCCATCCAGTTACAAATCCGATGTGATCAAAATCTTTACGCTAAAAAGTGGACGGCAACTCACCTATCATCAACTCACCTATCATCGAAGAAATAACGCTCATTAAACCTTCCAGCCATGACAACAACGGTTGATTCATCCAATTCAGTCGAGTCTCTGGTTCAAGCTATCAGTATCCTGCCCCTTGCTGATAAACAAAAGCTGCTAGACATTCTAGAGCAGCAAATATTTGAAGCAGAAGAAGATAGCTATGAGGAAGATGAGGAGACTAGAGCAGAAATTAATGCTGTTAAAGCCGATTATGAGGCGGGTGACTATGATATCTACGATGTCTACGTAGAAAATCGACAGCAGAAAGCCGACAAGCTAAGATCAGGCTACCTCATCATAGAAACGGCTCGCCATAAAATCAGGCAGAATCTAACCCAACATAAGGTTTAGCAGTCTGAATGAAGTATCAAATCATCGTTGTCAGGGCCGTACAGAAGCAAATCAATAAACTACCGGGGATATTCAATCTCGTGTAGACGAAGAAATCCAACTGCTAAAGACTAATCCTCGGCCTGAAGGTATCAAAAAGCTGAAGGGCTACGATAGCGAATACCGCATTCGAGTCGGCAGCTACCGGATAAGGTATGACATCAATGACGACCAAGCCGTCATCAGAATTTTGCAATGCCGAAATCGCAAAGATGTCTATCGTGATAAAGATTAGATCACTTGTTGTCGACTATTTTTGTTCGAGGCTCATGCTTCTAAATCCTCCTATGTCTATGATGGCGTTCTTTCGTAAGAGCGAGGGCGTGTGGTTTACGCAGCGTACGGTGCATCATTTTGATGTGGTGGCGGATGAATCGGGGGAGTCAAATTTGATTGTGGGGGTTGTTGCCGCTGACGATCAGCGCGTGATCGATATCTGCAAGTCTCAAAAAATTGATCCAAAGTTGGCGGCGGGTGGGGCGAGCTTTGCCTGGCAGGCGAATCTGTCAGATAGTGCGCCTAGCTCTTCGGCGGCGGTGCTAGTGGATGTGCCGGATGATGAGAGCGGGCGTTCTGGGAAACTGGTGCGCGATCGCGGCTACGTAGAAACCATTTCCGTTGTCAGCCGCTACTGGTTTGGCCAAGACGGCATCCTCACCATCGACACCGACTACGAAACCAATCAGGGACAGGAACGCTGCTGGTTTCTAACTGATGACTTTAGGGTCAGAGTCAGCACTGCTCGGATGATGGACGGCGTCAATCTCATGACCTACTGCTCAGAGACGCGATTTGTCACACCCGAGGACGTAACGGCTCTAGCTGCAAGACATTTGCGGTAAAACTTCTATCCACTCACGATACTTTTCTCCCGTTAAGGAATGTATATTTGTCTTTCATAATTAGGTAGCCGCTGACTGCGATCTCGTATTGTGAGAGGGCATAGCGTCCTTATATAAAACACGGCTGGATAATGTATCGCCCTTTTCTAGAGCATTTAAAGAGTTCTCTCTCAAACCGGTTTAACCTGACCAAACGAGCCATTCCAGAAGGCCTAGAATGCAATATCAGTGAAAGGGGACGCAATCCAGCCACGATTCAAAGCTGGTGCTATCAGTGCGATCAGTTGCGCAAGGCTCGCTACACCTATATCGATGCTGGCACCAGCGCTCAGATTTTTAACAGCGTCATCTATCCTGCGCACCAGTACGATCTGCCGCTTTTGGGCATTGACTTCCTCTCATTCGGCTCAGTCAAAAATCTGATTGTCATGGACTTCCAGCCGCTGTTTCAAGATGAAGCCTATCAGCAAAAGTACATCGCACCTTTGCAAGTGCTGCACGACAAGTATCCAGACCTGGCGCAGAATCTAGAAATGAAGTTCTATGATGCCAATCAGTATTTCTCTAAATATCTGCTCTTTGCCAAAACCGATCCGGATACGGTTAAAACTAGAGTGCTAGAAGCCTTTAAGGACTATCTTCAGCTCTATTGGCAGATGCTAGATGCGGCTGCCCCCAATACGGACAGCGCAGCGATCGCCCGGATTGCCAAAGCGCAGCGAGATTACGATCAGTACAGCGCCGAGAGAGATCCGGCCTCCGGACTATTTGGCAGCTACTTTGGCCATGAGTGGTCTGAACGGTTTCTCTACGGTTTCTTATTTGAAGATGCTGTGCCATCAGCTGCCAAGGTTACAACTGCCAATGTCGCGACTGCTAGCCCCGCGCCTGTCAGTGCCAGTAAGTAAGTGCCAGTAAGTAAGTGCCAGTAAGTAATGTCTAATCCTGAAGGGACAATATACGAACCATTTTTAGCGAAGGCGATCGCACTGCTAGAAGACAGCCTGGAAATTAGTCCCTATCCTATTCCTGCTGGGTTTGAATCTAAAAGCGCCGTCACTGGCAAAGGCAAGCGCGAAGCCACCGTCACTACCACAAGCTACGGCGCTAAATCGCCCAAGCTCAGACAAATTCGCGCTGCCCATGTGCAAGGTGGCGCAGCCCTCCAGGTTCTCAACTTTGTTATTTTCCCAGAGCTAAACTACGATCTGCCCTTCTTCGGCGCAGACCTAGTCACCCTGCCGGGCGGACATCTAATTGCCATCGATATGCAGCCGCTGTTCCAGACTGAGGAGTATCAGGCTAAGTATGCTCAGCCTATGATGGAAACCTTCCATCGCTACCAGGCCGACTTGCCTTGGGGTGGAGACTTTCCAGAAGAAGCGCAGGCATTCTTTTCTCCGGCATTTCTATGGACTCGGCCCGCCCAGGCCCAGGCTGTAGAGACCACTGTATTCGACGCCTTTTCTGACTATCTAACGGCTTATATAAAATTTGTGCAGGCGGCTGAGCCAGTTACCGATCTAGAACGGTTGAACGCGATTAAAGCGTCACAGCTACGCTACGCTCGCTACCGCGCTGAAAAAGATCCGGCCAGAGGTATGCTGACCCGGTTCTATGGCCCAGAATGGACCGAAGCTTATATTCACGGTTTCTTGTTCGACTTAGAAAAAGACGCTCGAATAGCCGCCTAAGCGTCCCCGAGAATAGGATGGATAGCCTCACTTTCTTTTGAAGTGCATTTTTGTAACGAAATCTAGATTGTGAGAGACAAAGCGTTGAACTAATGCTTGTGATAGATCACGTTGAGGATGCGATCGCAGGGCGGAAACACTTGCTGCGTCTGCTGTTGAGACAGATAGGCTGTTTATGAACTTTCTTGAACTTTCTCAGATTCACGCCGTATCCGTCCTAATCTTTTATTACGGGAGCAGCAAGTTGCTAACGGTCAATATCTCTTTTAGATCTCTTCGGGAAAGGTGTAAATCATTTCTCAAAGGCTCTAAAATATTACCTGAGTCATTGCTCAACCCGATCGAAACTGTCTAAAAGAAGACAGGGACGTAACGGGCTTTCCAAAAACAAGAACCCGGCTAGAAACCCCGTTTCTAGCCAGATATAAGGAGAATTAGGATCTATGCTTGATGCCTTTGCTAAAGTCGTTTCACAAGCTGACACACGCGGTGAGTTCATCAGTGCGTCTCAGCTAGATGCGCTAGACGCCATGGTTGCTGATGGCAACAAAAGAATGGACGCTGTCAACGGTATTACTAACAATGCGTCTGCTATTGTTGCCAATGCCGCTCGCTCGCTATTCGCTGAGCAGCCCCAGCTAATCCAGCCCGGTGGTAACGCTTACACTTCTCGTCGTATGGCTGCTTGCCTGCGCGATATGGAAATCATCTTGCGCTATGTCACTTACGCTATGTTCTCTGGCGATGCCAGCGTTCTAGACGATCGTTGCCTAAACGGTCTGCGTGAGACTTATATTGCTCTAGGTACTCCTGGTGGCTCTGTTGCTACTGGCGTCCAAAAGATGAAAGCTGCTGCACTTGCGATCGTAGGCGACAACAGCAACGTCACTAACGGCGACTGCAGCAGCTTGATATCTGAGCTTGGCGGTTACTTTGATCGTGCAGCTTCTGCTGTTGCTTAGTATCGCTTGACTCTAAGTCTAGTGTGACTGTGGCTGTGTTTTACGCACAAGATTTTGTGCCTGAAGCGCACCAACGAATAATTAAACCGTCTAAAACTCAATTGGGAGATCTTTAAAGATGAAAACTCCTTTGACTGAAGCAGTATCCGCTGCTGATTCTCAAGGTCGTTTCCTTAGCTCGACTGAAATGCAGGTTGCATTTGGTCGTTTTAGTCAAGCGAAAGCTAGCCTCGAAGCTGCTCGCGGTTTGACTCAGAAGGCCGATAGCCTATCGTCCGGTGCGGCTCAAGCTGTTTACAGCAAGTTTCCTTACACAACTCAGATGCAGGGTCCTCAGTATGCTGCTGACCAGCGTGGTAAGGACAAGTGTGTTCGTGACATCGGCTACTACCTGCGGATGATCACCTACTGCCTAATTGTTGGCGGTACTGGTCCCATGGATGACTATCTAGTTTCTGGTCTTGCTGAAATCAACAAGACTTTTGACTTGGCACCTAGCTGGTACATTGAAGCGCTCAAGCACATCAAAGCGAACCACGGTTTGTCTGGTGATGCTGCTACTGAAGCAAATACCTACATCAGCTACGCTATCAACGCCCTTAGCTAATTAGCCGAATTGACGCGCTAGCCTCTGGTTCACTGGCCTCTTTCTACTGGCCTCTAGTTGACAAAGCAGGCGGTTAGGCTTCAATTTTTTACCCAGAGAGATATGCGATTACTGGAAGTGTCTAGTGATTGTTTGTTTCTCTGGGTTTGCTATGTGTACGAGACTTTTGAGAGAGAACAGGGCTGTGGCTAACGAGTCAGAATTTAAGGAGAGTGCGCCACAGATCACGTTTGAGCAGGCGATCGCAAACCTGAGACAAACAGAAGACATTGGCGATCGCTACTATGCCGCTTGGTGGCTAGGTCGATTTGGCACAGGAGAACCCGAAGTTATTGATCTGCTGCTAGTCGCTCTAGAAGACAACCAAGATCGTGCGCCTGATGGTGGCTTTCCCTTGCGCCGTAACGCTGCTAGAGCTTTAGGAAAAGTAGGTAATCCGTCAGTTATTCCTGCCCTAATAGTGTCGCTAGACTGTTCGGACTACTATGTACGCGAAGCCGCTGCGCAGTCTCTAAGTGCGCTAAATGCAACAGAAAGTGTAGAAAAGCTAGTCTCTCTTTTAGCTAGGGGGTGTCGAAGCTGCGCTCGAAGTTCCTGGTAAGCCTCATCTGGTTCAGCCTTACAATGCCATCTTGGAAGCGCTAGGTGGCCTCGGGTGACGCTGAAATTGTGCCAGTTATTGAGCCTTTTTTGACTCATGATACGGTTCAGGTCAAGAACGCGGCAGCTAGAGCGATGTATCAGCTCACAGGGCAGGGCAGCTATGCCGAAAGGCTAGTCGAAACGCTACAATGCGATGATTTGCAGCTACGGCGCTCGGCGCTGTTGGATTTGGGTGAGATTGGATATCTGCCAGCGGCAGCGGCGATTGCTGAAACGCTAGCGGAAAATAGTATTAAGCTCATTGCGTTGAAGAGGACTGTTAGAGAAAGAAATTTCTGTTGCTAATCATCTGGTCTCGAGCAAGACTTGCGGTGTTATGGAACTGATGGATTCATTGTTGTGATCCTGTCTTCTACCGCTTTTGATTTATCTGCTCATGTCAGAGTCTAATTTATTACTTCAACAAAGGCTCCAGGCGGTCGAGGCGGCTGATTCTGCGCAGGGACTGCTCGATTCGGTCGAGGCACTCGCCGCGTTAGCTGATGAGGGCGCGGTAGATACGCTCATTCGAGTGTTGGGATACAACAATCCGGGGGCGGCAGTAGCGGCGGTCGACGGCCTGATCAAAATTGGAACGCCAGCAGCTTCGGCCCTGCTTACTCAGATTGATGGATACAACTACGGCGCTCGCGTCCTGGGCGCTGAGGGTGCTCTCTGGAATTGGTGACCCGCGTGGACTAGATTTGATCCTGGAGACGGCTGTAAAAGATTTTTCGCTGAGCGTAAGGCGAGCTGCCGCGCGAGGGCTGGGGGCAATTCAGTGGGAAAAGCTGCCCAAAGAGAGACGAGAGCAGGAACAGTCAAGAGTCATACAGTCGCTGATAACTGTGCTCGAAGATGTTGAGTGGGTGGTTCGGTATGGCGCTGTGGTGGGATTGGAGGGAGTGGCAATAGCCGCCGCGCAAGAGGGATTTGTTGCGTTAGCCGATCCGATTGTAGGTGGGCTGAGCGATCGCATCAAAAAAGACGATACCCTAGCAGTACAGGCCCGTGCCCAGTGGGCGCTCTCCCAAATTCAGCTTCTCGAACAGCACTGAACCACTTTTCTGTTTCATTCATCCTTCATCACTCATCCTTCATCCTTTTCCATGTCTCTTCGCTATGCAATTATTGGAACCGGAGCAATTGGTGGCTACTATGGCGCAAGGCTTCAACAGGCTGGGAGTGAGGTTCACTTCCTGCTGCGCAGCAGCTACGAGCAGGTCAAAGCACATGGCCTACAGATAGAGTCGATTGACGGCGATTTTGTGCTCCCTCATGTCAAGGCGTACAACAACCCAGCAGATATTCCTCCAGTTGATGTTGCTATTGTGGCGCTAAAGACTACGCAGAATGTCAGGCTCCATGAGCTTCTGCCAGCGCTGAAAGAGGGCGGCGCAATTCTCTCTTTGCAAAATGGGTTTGGCATAGAAGCTGCGATCGCGCAAACGTTAGAAAAGAACAACACGCCAGTGCCGTCCATTTTAGGCGGGCTCTGTTTCATTTGCTCTAACCAAATAGCACCAGGCTATTTTCGCCATCTAGACTATGGACGAATCGTATTAGGTGTGTACGATCAACAGAATCAACGATGCGTACCGACGCCCTTGTTAGAAAGGATTGTAGCTGACTTTACTAAGGCCAATGTACAGGCAGAAGCAACCGATGATTTGCCGATGCTCAGGTGGCAAAAGCTAGTTTGGAATGTGCCGTACAACGGGCTGTCGGTGGTATTGAATGCGACGACAGCGGAAATGATGGCAGATAGAGGGGTGCGATCGCTCATCACTACCCTCATGCAAGAAGTCGTCGCCGCAGCAAACGCTTGGGGCGAAGCCACCTCCCCAGGCACTCATCGTAGCCTTCCCTCCGGCATCGTGGATAACATGCTGTCCCATACAGAAGAAATGACACCCTATCGCACCAGTATGAAGATCGACTATGACGAGAGGCGTCCGCTAGAAATCACAGCCATTCTAAGCAATCCCATTCATGCAGCTCTTAGGGTAGGTGTGGCTGTTCCCAGCACAACAATGCTACAGCAACAGCTAACGTTTCTTGATATTCGCAATCAGAATCTGTAGTCAGAGCTCGCAATCGAAGTTTATAAAATCGGACTTGGGCGGCTAGATAATCCAGCACAAATGCTGTGATGAACGTCACACTTCACAGTAATATCTTGTGCTTTTTGCAGTAATATTTCTTACTGAAAATATCCGGAACATACTTAGTTATTCAGTATACATACTTACAAATATGTCATACACCGCAGCCACTGAAGTAATCTCCGGTGGTGTCATCTTACAGATGCTCACAGAAAGAGCAGAGTTATGTATAAATCACCCATAAAAAATACTAATATGAGCGTCGAAGAATCAGCGTCTGTTTTCTGTTCTACCGCTTCGACAGGCAGTAGTCTCCTAGATTCTTTTTGTACCCATGTCGAAGACAAAAGCGCGATTACTCTACTTGGTGATAGACCAGTAGTCGATGCAGATATGCTTGCTGGGCAAGAGGACATTGCAGAAAAGCCGTCTACTGCAGGCAAAGCTTCTCCAAAACGGATGAGCGCTGAAGAAGTAGATAAGCTCAAAACAACCAGTCAAGTTAAAACAGCTAGGGAGCTTGCCGTCGAGCGCGTGAGCAAAGTTCTCAAAGCGGACAGGACTAGACTGCATACCAGCTAGCAAAAACGATTCTGCAACTGCTGCCGCGTACCGCAGATGAGTGGGAAGATGTAAGGAGCAGATTTTGTAGCTCCCCATGCATACGGCGATTCAAGACCTTTTATCGGCTGTCGCGCCCCTTTTCCTTGCTATCGGTAGTACCGTTTGCTGGTGGCTGCCAGCAATTGTGATTTTTCTGGTGCTGAAGTTGTCTCTGCACCGTCGCTTCAGGCAACGGTGGGGAAAACCGCTCAAGCGACTGGCGATCGCAGTTTTTTTGACTTACCTGGCCACGTATGGCTTGCTCTGCGCGATGCAGCCACGGCTGATGTATTACCCCACCCACGTTCTTCAAACCACGCCAGCCTCACACAATCTCGCCTACGAAGATATTTGGGTGGTGTCCACCACCGGCACTTCAACGACCGGAAAGCTCCACGGATGGTGGATTCCCCAATCTAACCATGCCATCGGGACGCTTATCTACTTTCATGGGGCAGGGCTCAACATCGGCTTCAATGTCACTCAGGCTTTTTGGCTGCGGCAGTCGGGGTTTAATGTACTGCTGATGGAGTATCGGGGCTATGGACTGAGTGAAAGGCGCTTTCCCACAGAAGCTTCACTGTATCAAGATGCTGAAACGGCACTGACCTATTTGACACAGGAAAGACAGATTGAGGAGAGCACCATTTATGTGTATGGACATTCTTTGGGGGGTGCGATCGCAATTGATTTAGCCAGCCATCATCCAAACTTGGCCGGGCTAATTATTCACAACTCGTTCACCTCCATGTCCGAAATGGTGGCCCGCTCCATCTACGCTCGCTGGTTTCCCGTACAGTGGATGCTCACCCAACGATTTGAATCACTCCAAAAAGTAAGTCGGCTGCAAGTGCCGATGTTGCTCATTCATGCAAAAGGAGATCCCCTAATTCCGGTTGAGATGGGCGAACGATTGTTTGAAGCAGCACGCAGCTCTCGCAAAGAATTAGTTTTAGTCGATACCGACGTACATGATAATGCAGCCCCCGTTTACAAAGATGCTCATCACTTGGTGAGAGTAAAGCTATTCACAATGGGAGCACACTAGCCATAGCCCAAAAGTGTAAGTAGACAATAGGGCTATGCGATCGGCGTTTCATCCGATTCAATTCGACCATAGTCTAGTCTGATGATGCGATCGGCAATATGAAAGTAATGGTCGTCGTGGCTAATTACAATTACTGTTTTTCCACGCGCCTTGAGTTCATTCAACAGCTGCTTGTAGAAAATTTCTCGAAAGACAGGGTCTTGATCTGCGGCCCATTCGTCGAACAAATAGATGGATCTGTCTTCTAGATAGGCACTTAATAGTGCTAGCCGCTTTCTTTGACCTTGCGAAAGAGCGGTTGTAGAAAGCTGTCCATTTTTTATAGAGACTTTTTGTTCTAGCCGCAGTTTCTTTAGATAGGCTTGAGCGGTAGCTTCTAGCGTGATTTCTTCTGTACTGATCAGCCGCTCGAATAGATAATAGTCCGAAAAGACGGCTGAAAAAAGCTGGCGATACGCTTCTCTATTGCTATCTACGATCGGATCTTCGTCCAGCAAAAGCCTACCTGACTCAGGAATGTAGAGCCCTGTAATAAGCTTGGCGAGAGTGGACTTACCGCTGCCGTTGCCACCGACAATAAAGATTAGCTCATTTGCTCTCAGCGTAAGGTCGATAGGTCCAACCGAAAACGTGCTGTCTGCCTCTTCACTACGGTAAGTGTGGACTACGCTTTCGAGCCTAAGGGTCTGCCAACTGGGTAAGTGATTGTTCTTGCTTGGAGAACTGATTTCAGCTTGCTGCGAGAGGGTAAGACCCATTTCAGTCACTTTGCGGATGGAGACATTGGCGTTGAGCAGGTTGGGCAATCGCCGAAGCAATCCTTCTATATAGCTGATGACATAGGTCAGCGTCAGAATGTAGGCAGGTAGGACAGGCCGAATAGTAGGAATCACCTGCGGCACCCAAAACAGCATGATGCCGATGAGCATAAAGAACAACAGCTGGCCGCTGCCTGTCGATAAAGCGGCTAGCTTGAAAGCGGTTTTGTTGTAGTCGCGGGCGATCGCAGCATTTACCTGCAAGTCTTCATCCAAAAAACGTTGCTGCCTGAGCGTGTTGAGCTTAAGCTCTTTGGTCCCTTCAGTAATGCCGCGAAAGTTTTTGAATAAGCGATCGATCTCTTTTCTAGCTAGCGCGATGTAGCGGTATGCCGCAGCGATCAGAATTTGAACCAGGGCAACTGCAACCATAAAGAAGGCAATTACAATAGTTACCCCCCACCCGGAAAGTGTTCCTAGATACAACAGACAGCCACAGATGACGGCAATATCAATGCAGAGAAAAGGAAGAACGAAGACAGAATCTGAGATAGACTGCACGTCTTTGGTCAGAACGGCAAGTAGCTTGCTAGGTCCAAGCGTCTCTAGCTGCTGTAAGGGTGAGGAAAGAATTCGCTGACTGAGCCGCATTCGTAGCTGATAGACAGAGTCTTGGGCGAGATTGATTAGCAAGAACTGTGAGAAGGCACCAGTGACAAGGGCGAGTAGCGCTAGGCCAGTAAAGGGGAGGATGAGCGATCGCGGTGTCTCCTGCTCTATAGCCATATTGATCAGTGCAATCAGTGACGCACTGCCAATCCCGCTAACTAGGCCACAGACAGTTGCCACCGCCACACTGAGCCGAGAAGATCGAAGTAGTAGCCAGATAATATCCATAAATTTGCGACCTGCAAAGCTGAACTCTTTCTAGGGATAGAGAAAAAATTTTAGGAAAAGTTAGAGAATACGTAGCCATTCCAGCCTTTTGTAAGAAAAATAATTCGGATACACCTACGGCCAGAGACCCTTGTTTCTGGCCATCTTCTTACTTACTAACCTCTAAGGAAAGCAGCTATGTTCTTATTTTTGGTGGAGCCCGCTTCTGAAGCCTTGCAAGCGCCGGTTACCACTTTTGTACTGCTTCTGGCGATTGTGCTGGCAGTGCCGCCAATCTTTGAACGGTTCAAGCTACCGGGCCTGATCGGACTAATTGCCGCTGGTGTCCTGTTTGGGAGCAGCGGGCTAGGCTGGCTAGACTCTAAAGATGACACGATGAAGCTATTTTCAGATATCGGCAAAATCTACTTGATGTTTGTCGCTGGACTTGAAATAGATCTTATCCTGTTTCAAAAGACGCGCAGCCGCTCTATGGGCTTTGGCTTCATGACGTTTGCCATCCCTTTACTAGGTGGTATCGCCGTAGGCCTTTACTTTGGGTTTGGCTGGTTAGCCGCCGTATTAATTGGATCGCTGTTAGCTTCGCATACGCTGCTGGCGTATCCCATTATTCAGCGGCTAGGCGTCCTAGATGACGAGGCAGTGACCGTCACGGTGGGCGCGACTATTTTCACCGACATCGCTTCACTGACTGTATTAGCCGTTTGTCTAGGGATTAGCAAAGGCGATTTCTCAGCGCTCAAGCTGCTGACGCTGCTGGGTTCTTTGGGCTTGTATGCCTTTGCTGTTCTTGTTGGCCTAAAGCGGCTCGGCAAACTCTTCTTTCGCAAGGTGGGCAAAGACGAAGGCAACCGAGTGCTGTTTGTTTTGCTAGGTGTTTTTCTATCGGCAATTGTTGCCCGTTTGATTGGCGTAGAGGACATTATTGGTGCTTTCCTAGCAGGTCTGGCGATCAACAGCATCATGGGTGAAGGCCCAGTCAAAGAAAAAATCGAATTTATGGGCAGCGTCATCTTTATTCCGATGTTCTTCGTGAATATGGGACTGCTGCTAGATCTCAATGCGTTTGGCGATATCTTGGCCTCGATTGGCCTGCCTCTGTCCATTGTGGGCGCGCTGCTGCTAACTAAGCTGATTGCAGCGCTCATTGCTAAGCAGACCTACGGCTATAGCTGGACCCAGGGCATCACTATGTGGTCTTTGTCAGTTCCTCAAGTAGCGGCTACTCTGGCGGCGGCTCTGGTGGGCTATCAGGCAGAGATCATCAATTCAGAAGTGTTCAACAGCATCATTTTACTGATGCTAGTGACGGCTGTTGTGGGTCCGCTGGTGACTACTAGCGCGGCGAAGAGTTTGTCTTTGCAAAAGGGCTTTGATGAAACTGATGAGCTCGACTGGCTGCCCCCGCCAAGCGATGTTCCTGATTCGTTTTCTGTGGTGGTGCCAGTGTACAACCCGGAAAATGAGCGATCGCTGATCGAACTGGCCGCCGCAGTTGCCCAGTATGCTAATGGTCGACTGATTCCGCTGGCCGTGGCGCTAGCTCAGCCACAGATGGACTCCCCCCAGTTGACCAAAGCCCTGACTCGCAGCCGTCAGCTATTAGAGGATGCGCAGGTCGTCAGCGAGGAATTCGAGGCAATCACCGAACCAGAGCTGAGAATTGGCTACAACATCGCTCAGACGATTGCGCATGTGGGAAGAGAGACGAGTGCCAACTTGATAGTGCTAGGAATGGACAAGCGCACCAAGCTTGGTGGCAAACGATTGTTCAGCAATATTCAAGATGAGGTGATGCAAACGTCCCACTGTCCGGTAGTCGTCGCGCGGCTGCTTGAGCCAGTTTCTACGATCAAAACTATTTTGATACCGATTGAGAATCCTTCGGTGATGACGCTGCGAGTGCTGCGATTTGCGCAGGTACTGGCGGTTGCCAATCAGGCCAAGATCACTTTGCTCCATGTGTACAGTCCGCGTACGCCAAAAACTAGTCAGGCTCGGCTCAAGAAACAGATGGAAATTCTGTTGGATCGGCTTCCTCCTGCTGATTGTTCAATTGAGATTGAGCTGTTGGCGAGAGAGAATGTGGTACTGGCGATTGCCAAGGCGGCGAAACAGTATGACCTGATTGTGGTGCGATCGCAGCGTCGTCGAAGTGGTAATGGTCTTACAGTTGGTGCAAAGACCACACCCCTACTACAAAAGCTGTCCGGTTCGGTGGTATTAGTCGGCGAGCCTCAGCCTCAACCCGTACGTCAAACTGTTCCAAGAGAGAAGGCAGCGCTGAAGCTGGTGACACCGTAGTTAACTCCTATCGTGATAGCGTGTATGCGTAGAGACTCAATCTTCTACTATCTGTTTCGACAGGCTCCTGCTCTCCTATTCCAACTCGTTCCTGATCCTCCCGCCAATGCAGATGGCTACCGATTTGATTCAGTAGCTGTCAAAGAGCCCAGGTTCGAGATAGATGGAGTTTTTCTGCCTCCTGAAGGAGAAACAGGCGCTGTTTTCTTTGTAGAGGTCCAGTTTCAAAAGGATGAACGGCTGTATGAACGCATTTTTGCCGAAGCAGCGCTTTATTTTTACCGCAGTCGCGATCGCTTTACCGACTGGCAGGTTATCGTCATCTATCCATCGCGGAGTACAGAGCAAAGCGACCTCTTTGCGCATCGTAGCTTTCTAAACGGCGGTCAAACTCACCGAGTGTATCTTGACGAGTTAGGAGATATTCGGCAGCTACCCCTTTGGGTCAGCCTGATGGTGCTGACTACCGTCAACGAGGACCAAGCACCTACAGAAGCCAAAGAATTACTGAGTCGGTCGCGTCAGGAAGTGCCGCCTGCCGAGAGCCGTGTCATTATAGATATGGTCGTGACCATTATTTCTTATCGTTTTGGGCAAATTACTCGTCAGGAAGTAGAAAAAATGCTGGATATCACCTTCGAGGAAACAAGAGTCTACCAAGAAGTCAAAGAAGAAGCCATGAGAGAAGGGCTCCGAGAAGGAATGCTCGAAGGAATGCGTGAGGGACTCCGGGAGGGGCTTCGAGAAGGACGCCAAGAAGGACGCCAAGAAGGACGCCAAGAAGGACGCCAAGAAGGACGCCAAGAAGAAGCGGCTAGCCTTATTGTTCGTCAATTAGCAAAGCGCTTTGGTGAGCTACCAGAAGATTTCCAGCTAACAGTTTCAGAACTGCCGTTGACTACACTAGAAGAATTAGGCGAAGCACTGCTTGATTTCTCAAATACGGCTGAAGTGCAGGAGTGGCTATCGGGCCATTCCGATTAGACTTAAAATAGCGTCCTTATTCACACGCTGCTAGTGCTGCAATATCTGCCTGTACGATTTGTTCTAAGTTGCGTGTGACTTTTTCGATATCCCAGTTCCACCAAGCGATTTGTAGAAGCGATCGCACCGTTTCCTCATCAAATCGCCGCCGCACACACTTTGCCGGATTTCCACCCACAATCGTATAGGGTTCAACATCGCTGACAACAACAGACTTGGCTGCCACAATTGCACCGTCGCCTATCTTTACTCCTGGCATAATGGTTGCCTCGTAGCCAATCCACACGTCACTGCCAATCACCGTATCTCCTTTGTATGGCAGTTCTCCTGCTTTTGGTGCGGCTTCTTCCCAGCCGTTGCCAAAGATATAAAAAGGATAGGTAGAAAATCCATCTAGCTTGTGGTTTGCGCCGTTCATAATGAACTTCGGATTGCGGGCAATGGCGCAAAACTTACCAATAATCAGCTTGTCATCAATGAAAGGAAAATGATAAAGAACATTTCGCTCAAAATTCTCTGAGTCTTCTGGATCGTCATAATATGTGTAGTCGCCAACAACGATGTTAGGATTCGACACTGTGTTCTTGATAAAACAAATCTGTTGAAAACCTTCCATCGGATGTTTGCAGCTAGCGTTTGGTCCATACATATGTGCAACTGGGCTAAAAGCAATATTTCAGAGTGCTAAGCCTTTGAAGAGTGGGCTCTCGCTATGATAGTCCTATAGAAACTTGGATAGTGTCATGCGGACGGGAAAGTTAAACATACCAACCTTTGAAAGGAACCAGGTGGGTCAAGTTACTGCGACGATTACCGTCATTAACCATATTGATCAAATTCTGGCAGAGCGCGGCTTCATTCTCGAAAGCGAAGTACGTGCTGTCACTTTGGACAATGTACTTGTGGATACTGGAGCAACTTTACTTAGCCTGCCGACAGCCGTTGTGGAAAAGTTAGGGCTACCTGTCAGTGGCTCGACTGAAGTAAAGACAGCCAAAGGGCTCGTGCCTGCTAGAGTTTTTCGTGAAGCCAATCTAGAAATCAACGGACGCCGAAGTACTTTTGATTGCCTCGAACTCACGGAGTTGGACGTTGCATTACTAGGGGTTCTACCAATGGAAGCATTGGGAATAGAACCTGACTTGCAAAAACAGCAGCTGAGGATGCTGCCAATGATTGGGGACGACTCATACATCTACGCAGTCTAACTCCATGCAGCAAGCTTCATGCAGTAAGCCCTGAACTCTACAGGAATTCAGGGCTTAGATTGAACTAATTTAGCTAGTTAAGCAATCTCTTGCTTTCAAAAGCTTGTAACAAAGCTTAGCGGCGAGGTTCGCGAGGCTTTGCTTTGTTTACACGTAGATCGCGGCCCATCCACTCAGCACCGTCTAGTGCTTCGATGGCGGCATCTTCTTCGGCGTCAGAGCCGAGGTCGACGAATGCAAATCCACGAACGCGGCCAGTTTCACGGTCAGTTGGCAATGTCACACGTTTGACAGTGCCATACTCACCAAAAACGCCACTGAGGTCATCTTGGGTGACATCATAGGAAAGGTTCCCTACATAAACGCCCATAATCTTAAGCTCCAAAAAAAAGTAAACGGAAAAACGGAAAGTGAAAAAGCTGTTGAATAGCTGTAGATCTTTGAGCGAGATCAAACGCACTACACTATGCAGAAAGAACAGATAGATAAATAGATACGAAAGACAACAGGCCTTGAACTCACTAGAGCTCAAGGCTTCTCTCTCAGTTACTAAAGTATTCGCTAGGCATGAAAATTCTTAACGACGCGGCTCACGTGGTTTGGCTTTGTTTACGCGCAAATCACGACCCATCCACTCAGCACCATCTAGGGCTTCGACGGCAGCTTGCTCTTCTTCGTCAGATGCCAAGTCGACAAAGGCAAAGCCTCGTACACGACCAGTTTCGCGATCTGTGGGTAGGGTTACACGCTTGACGGTACCGTACTCTCCAAAAACAGAGTTAAGGTCGTCTTGGGTGACATCATAGGAAAGGTTTCCTACATAAACGCCCATACAAGTAGTCTCCAAAAATTAAACAGGGTATTGAGAATGATAAGTCGGACGGAAGCCTGTAAAAATTGAGGAAAATCCCTTTAAACAGAAAAGCAAACCTGTAGCCGATATCGAGTTCTTCATTCTTATCTTATATCTAATCAGAGGATAGATCACAGATACAGTGTCAAATATCGTCACAAATTGCTAACTTTGGCTCATTTTACCTAGCTCAAGGACATGATCACAACGCCGCTAACCATGATGCCAGCGCCTAATAGGCGGGCTTCAAGCCCTTTTTCTTTGAAGAAAAAATGACCGAATAAGACGGACAGCAGTGCGCTCATGCGTTTGACGGCAATCACCTGGGCGACTGGTGCCATTGTCAGCGCTAGCATCTGGAAAGTAATTGCGATCGCATTAAATCCACCCGTCACCCCCAACAGCCGCCACTGCAACAGCAAAGGCTCGATCCCACCGCTGGACCTACGCCAGAACACAAAGGGAATCATTCCACCCGCGATAACGGTGAACAAAGACAGGGCCCAAAACAGAGGCGAGGAATTGACAACGCCGATCTTGTCGAAGTTGGAGGTGATGCTCCAGATAAAAGCGACGCAGAGCATGAGTCGGCTGCCGGGGTTTCGCGCCATAGCAAGGAGGGGACCAAGTGGCCCTTGTGAAGTTGGCGACTGAAGCGTAGGCGTCTTCAGATTCAAGACGTAGGAGCCAATGACTAAGAGAATGACGCCGATGGCATCGGCTGGGGTGGGCTGTTCGTGGACGATGAGCGGAGAGGTGACCAGGAGGAAGAGGGGAGTAAGGGTGACTAGGGGAACGGTGAGGGAAAGATCGGCGATCTTGATAGCGCGGACGTAAAGGGTAAAGGCCAGAATGTTGAGGCTGCCACCAATTAGAAGCGCCCACCAAAAATTAGGCTTAATCGTAGGAATCCCACCTGAAAGCCAGAGGATTGGCAGCATTAGCAGAACGCCTACGGCCATGAAGCTGAACAGAACGGAGTATTCGTCTAGCGTTTTGAGGCTTTGCTTGCCGGTGGCGTCTTTGCAGGCCTCGAAGAAAGCGGTGAGCGAGGCGAAGAAGAACCACATGTGGTAAGGGGAAATGGAGTATAGGAAAAAGGTTGCTGAATTAGAGGACGGAGAGGGCCATGCCTGCTAGTAGGATGAAGCCGATGGTGACGTTTTGGCGAAACAAATTGCCGAAAACTTGAGTAGATTTGGGGATGCGGGCGAGCTGACGGTACTGGCGGTACCAGAGATATGTAGAGAGGGTGAGGGACAGCCAGTAGAAGATGCCGAGGGGCATGGTGAGGCCCAGCCACAGCAGCATCAAGACTGTGCCGAGGTAGAAGAGTCCGACAGCTTGAGGGGCGCGGGGGCCGAAGAATAGGGCGCTGGAGTTGATGCCAAGCTGGCGGTCAAATTCGCGATCTGGGATAGCGTAAACGGTGTCAAAGCCTAAAGTCCAGAAGACGGTGGCGGCCCACAGCAGCCAGGTCGCAAATTCAAGGCTGCCGGTAACGGCGCTCCAACTAATCAGCACGGCAAAGCCCCAAGCGATCGACAGCACAAGCTGAGGGACTGGAAAGACTCGTTTGGCTAGTGGATAGAGCACGATCACTGGCAGGGCAGCAACGCAGAGCCAAAAGCTGAGGGGAGTGAGGTAGAAAGAGAGGGCCCAGGCGCAGAAGAAAGAGACTAGGGCAACGGCGATGCCTACTTTGACAGAGAGTGCTTTGGCCGCTAGAGGACGGTTGCGGGTGCGTTCTACCTGAGGGTCGATGTCGCGATCCCAGAGATCATTGACGACGCAGCCACCAGCACTGGTGGCGAGGGTGCCGAGAATGATGACGCCAATCAGGGGAAGATCTGGCAGGCCACGCTCGGCTAAGAAAATGGCCCACAGCGCTGGAATCATTAGGATCAAACGGCCCTCGGGTTTGTCCCATCTGAGTAGGCTGATGATTGCTTTCCAGATGGATTTAGAGGACGGGTTTGTGGGATCTTTCTGAGGAGCTGTTTGAGCGGCGGGTTTCATAGACGGAGGCGTTGGTATAAGAGGAAAGAGACCAGCTTTCACGATACTTTAGTTCTTTCGTGGTGTCTGAAGGAAGTTAGTTGGCACTTGGGGCATATTCTTATTTTGGTCTTTCTTACTAAATAGATGCTGGGTGAAATTAGGACTTTGTTCGTTCTAATCTCCAAAAACTGGACTTGACACCGAAAAAGGATCTGATGAAATCATGATTTATTCATGGAATGGGTAGCGCTTCTAAGAAAATTATGGTTAAAATGACCATAAGTCGTCTCGGGTTAGCGTTTACGTTAGCGAAGACAAATGGGTTTTCTTCAAGATGGTTCTTCAAAAGCCGTTTCTTCAGAGGCCGCTGCTTTGAAGGCTGAAATTAAGGCTGAAATAATAGCTGAGACAGAAGCTGATGCGAGGCTGGCGCGATCGCACTCTATAAGTCTGCCAGGGCAACCGCTGACGGTCTCGCCAGATGAATATGGACTGTTGAGCGATCTGTATCAGCTAACGATGTCGGCCTGCTACGTCGGCGAGGAGATTGCAGATAAGCCCGCTAGCTTTGAATTGTCTACGCGCAGATTACCCGCAGGGTATGGCTATCTGATTGCGATGGGTCTGGCGCAAGGGCTGGAATATCTACAGAGTTTGAGCTTTAGTCCCCAGCAGATCTTGGCGCTACAGAAGACGGATATCTTTGGCGATGCGCCGGATCGCTTCTGGGGGCTGCTGGAAAGTTTTCGCTTTGAGGGGGATGTGTGGGCTGTGCCAGAAGGGACGGCGATTTTTGCCAACGAGCCAATGCTGAGGATTGAGGCTCCACTATGGCAGGCACAGATTGTGGAGACTTATTTACTTAATACGCTGAACTATCAGACGCTGATCGGGACGCGGGCGGCGAGGCTGCGTCAGGCGGCGGGACCAGACGCAAAGCTGTATGAATTTGGGACGCGACGGGCATTCAGTCCGCAGGCGTCGGTCTGGGCGGCAAGAGCGGCGATCGCAGGCGGTCTAGATGCGACCTCTAACGTGCTGGCCGCGCTGAAGCTAGGCCGCAAGCCTGTCGGCACGATGGCCCATTCACTCGTCATGGCAGTTTCGGCATTAGCAGGCGATGAAGACGAGGCGTTTGCGGCGTTTCATCGCTACTTCCCCGGCGCACCGCTATTGATAGATACGTACGATACGGCGAAAGCCGCACAGCGACTGGGAGAGAGAGTAGCCAATGGGCTGTCGCTGAGTGGGGTGCGGATAGATTCGGGTGATTTGGTCGAAGTGTCTAGGCAAGTGCGATCGCATCTCCCTGACACGCCTATTTTTGCCAGCGGCGATCTGGACGAATACGCCATCGAGCAGCTCCGGGCTGAAAATGCCTGCATCGACGGCTACGGACTCGGCACCAAGCTAGTGACCGGCACACCCGTCAACGGCGTCTATAAACTGGTCGAGATCGACAGCATTCCTGTGATGAAGGAATCTAGCGGCAAATTAACCTATCCCGGACGCAAGCAAATCTTTCGCCACTACAAAGATGGGCAAATAGTCAGCGATCGCCTAGCCCTCTCCCTAGAAAGCACACAGCAAAACGAAATCCCTCTGCTAAAAAGAGTCATGCGCAAGGGCACCCAGATTGCCGAGCCCGAAAGCCTAGATGCGATCGCCCAGCGCACCGCCGAAACCGTTCAATCTCTTCCCGACTCCGTTCGCCGCCTACAAAATCCCGAGTCCCTACCTGTCGAGATCTCACACGGACTAGAAAGCCTTACAGAAACCACCCGAAGATAATCCCGCCACCCGTCCCCCATCCCTATCCTCTTTCCATGCCCTTCCTTTCAAAATCTCCTCGCATTGCCCTCTTCGGCACTAGCGCCGATCCGCCACATCTAGGACATCAGAGTATCTTGCTCTGGCTATCAGAACAGTTTGACCATGTAGTCGTTTGGGCGGCGGACAATCCCTATAAAGAGAGACAGTCTCCGATTGGCGATCGCGCTCAGATGCTCCGGCTCTTGATCGACACGCTGCATACCTCCGAATCAACCAGCAACATCAGCGTTGAGCAACAGCTGAGCGATCGCTATTCTATTAATTCCATAACCTGCGCTCGCCAGATCTGGCCAAAAGCCGACTTTAGCTTTGTCGTAGGCGCAGACCTGCTCGCCCAGCTACCCCAGTGGTATCAGGCTCAAGATATTTTCAAACAAGTCAAGATCCTGGTTTTTCCCCGGCCTGGGTATCCCCTCGATCAAACGCCACTCGACAACCTGCGACAGCTAGCGACTGTCGAGATCGCCCACCCACCCGCGCAGTATGATGTGTCGTCTAGCACCTACCGCCAAACTCGCTGCGACAAAGACAGACGACCGACTCACTCCTTCGGCTCCCTCCCTCCTGTCATCCGCGATTACATCACAGAGCACGATCTCTACTCATGCCTACAACAAACCACCACAGCCAAAATCTCGACAGGTCGCTAGTATCGACTGACTCGTCCGCCCAGCAGCCGATAAAATCGCCCAAGCTGGCTGACTTCAAAGTTGGAGTAGATACTGTAATCTTTTCAGTAGATACGGTGCAGCACCGTCTGTTAGTGCTGTTAGTGATGCGGCATCAAGCTCCTTTTAGCGACTATTGGAGCTTGCCCGGTACGCTAGTGAGAGAAGGAGAATCACTAGAGAACGCCGCCGATCGCGTGCTTACAGAAAAGATTCGGGTCAACAATCTCTACTTAGAACAGCTTTTTACTTTCGGCGGACCGAACAGAGATCCGCGTGAATCGGAAGATGCCTACAACGTGCGCTATCTCTCAGTCAGTCACTTTGCGCTAGTTCGCTTTGAAGATACGGCGCTGATTGCCGATGGCGTTAGCGGTATTGCCTGGTATCCGCTGAACAGAGTGCCGCAGCTGGCTTTCGATCACAATCAGATTTTGACCTATGGCTATCAGCGGCTGCGTAACAAGCTCGAATATAGTCCCGTGGCGTTTGACGTATTGCCGGAGATGTTCACACTAGGCGACGTTTATCAGCTCTATGCAACGGTGTTGGGAGAAGACTTTTCTGACTATTCAAACTTTCGGACGAGGTTGCTGAAGCTGAGAGTGCTAAAAGATACAGGTATTAAAACTTCTCGGGGAGCGGGGCGACCTGCTAGCCTCTATCAGTTTGACGCGGAGGCTTTTGAGCCTTTAAAGGACAAGCCAATGGTGTTTTTGTAGATTGTTCCTAATCTAGATTTCTTATGAAAATTGCGATCGCACAAATCAATCCCACCGTCGGCGATCTTACCGGCAACGCCCAACGCCTTCTTATTGCTGCCAATCAGGCTGCTGATCTGGGTGCAGATTTACTGCTGACGCCCGAACTTTCTCTATGTGGCTATCCGCCTAGAGATTTACTCATGCGCCCGAGCTTTATTAGCAAAATGAAGGCGCAGGTAGAAGAATTAGCGAAAGCGCTACCGCCAGCGTTGTGGGCACTCGTAGGCATTGCTGAAGATAATTTGAGCGCGGACAAGAAGGGAGAAAAACCAATCTTCAACAGCATGGCGCTTTTACATAATGGACAGGTAAAAGAGATTTTTCACAAGCGATTACTGCCAACTTATGACGTGTTTGACGAAGATCGCTACTTTGAATCAGGGTCTGAGGCTAGTAGCTTTGTGCTGCAAGTGGATGATAAATCTGTTCATGTGGGCGTGACTATCTGCGAAGATCTTTGGAACAATGAGACTTTTTGGGGGAAGCGATCTTATTCGATTAATCCAACGCAAGAATTAGTTGAAAGAGGTGTTGATCTTGTGGTCAACCTATCGGCGTCTCCCTATGTGTGCGGCAAGCAAGAACTTCGAGAAAGTATGATCGCCCATGAAGCCAGACAGTACGAAAGGGCGATTGTGTATGTCAATCAGGTTGGGGGCAACGACGATTTAATCTTTGATGGACAAAGTGTTGCTTTCAACCGGCAAGGAGAGCTAGTCAGCCGTGCGGCTGCTTTTTCGACAGATTTACAGATAGTTCATTTTGATACCAGTAGTCAAGATCTTCAGGCGGCGACTGTAAAGGCAGTGCCGCCAACGGCTGATGCTGAGATATGGGCAGCGCTAGTGCTAGGCGTGCGGGACTATGCACGAAAGTGTGGATTCCTCAAGGCGGTAATTGGACTCAGTGGTGGGGTGGATTCTGCGCTGGTGAGTGCGATCGCAGCCGAAGCCCTCGGTCCCCAGAATATACTCGGCATCCTCATGCCTTCCCCCCACAGCTCCGACCATTCCATTAGCGACGCCGAACAGCTAGCGAAGAATATTGGCATCCCTACTGAAACTATTCCAATCGGTAAGCTGATGTCTGGCTACGATGCGACGCTAGATGACTTGTTTCACGGCACAGAAAGCGGCATCACTGAAGAGAACTTGCAGTCTCGCATTCGTGGCAATCTGTTGATGGCCGTCAGCAACAAGTTTGGCCATTTGCTGCTAACTACAGGCAATAAATCTGAAATGGCCGTCGGCTATTGCACGCTCTATGGCGATATGAACGGTGGTTTGGCAGTGATTGCAGACGTACCAAAAACCCGCGTTTATTCGATCTGTCGTTGGTTAAATCGCGATCGAGAAATTATTCCTGATAACATTATTACTAAGCCACCTAGTGCCGAACTAAAGCCCGGTCAGGTGGACCAAGATTCGCTCCCGGACTACGAGATTTTAGACGATATTCTAGAACGCCTGGTTCAAAAGCAACAATCTGCTGATGACATCATTGCCGCTGGACATTCAGCCGCAATTGTCGAAAAAGTTATTCGACTCGTCACTCGCTCGGAGTTTAAGCGTAGACAGACGCCCCCAGTCTTGAAAGTGACCGATCGCGCCTTTGGTATGGGCTGGCGGATGCCGATTGCTAGTCGCTGGTCGCTAGAGCTATCAGCGCCAACAGAGCGTTGACTAGGTGATCAGGATAGCCAAGCACATAGTTATGTTATCAAATGTTGAGTTATTAGACGCAGCGATATGAGCATGAGCCCTCCATTTGCAGGCCATATACACTGAGCTTGTTGGAAAAAGAGAACTTCGCTAGCCATGAATACAAGTGCAGTATCCGAAATTTCATTCGACCAGCTTTTCTTCTTCGGTGATTCTCTCTCTGATAGCGGCAACTTATACGAGCTTACTTCCGAGCTGCTGCTGATAGGCTTGCCCCCTGACGGCTTTGGTTACAACCAAAACTTTACTAATGCTGAAGTCGATGGCAACGGAGCCATGTGGACTCAGGAGGTAGCTGATCTGTTGGGACTCGCCAATGTCCATAACTTCGCCTTTGGTGCCGCTCGTGCTCTAGGTGCTGCGACTGTTGAGAGCATCTTTCGGCCTGGAGATGTGGACCCTCCTCTGTTAAGACCAGGCGTTGACCTAGACGACTTTGCCGATGTATCGCTGGGGCAAGCGGCGCAGTCTGTGTTGGCAGGCAGCGACGTGCTTGACAAGCTATCTGCTGCCAACAACCTGAATCTAACTGGACAGGTCACCAATGCATTAGCCTCAGTGCAGGGACAGTTTAGCAGTGGCACAGCGGCGTCTTTTTTGATTGGCGCGAATGATTACAGCGACTTGGCGCCTGGTCAAGATCCACAGGCGTTCATTACCGATCTAGTTACCGCTATTCTTGGTAATGCTGCGCAAGTCGCCGCTGCTGGAGCTGACACTCTCATCTATGTCACGCAGCCTCTGCTTTCATTTGCGCCTATTAGTGAACAGTTTGTCGCTGGCTTGATCGAACAAGGCTTGCCAGAGGCAGTTGCGATCGCAGCGTTAGCTCAGCTCGATCAGCTAGTCGGCATTCAAAATCAGCAAGCCTCAGCGGGCTTTCAGGCTCTAGGACAGCAGTTTGACACGGCGGTAAAAATTATTGATCTCGCCCAGCTAACTGAGGAAGTGCAGGCCGATCTGTCTGGCTTTAGATTTGAGTTTGACGGCAGTCGCATTTTGCCAAATGGTGCAGACGCTCTGCCGTTTCAAGATCTCAACAACAATGACATCCCTGATATTGGCGTCGATCCAATTACCAATGAGATTCTCGATCTGCCTTTCCCTTTTCTTTCTACTGACATCAACGGTGATAGTGAAGACGACATCTTTGTTGCAACTGATGCGGAATCATTGGAATTTGATCTCGATGAGATTCTCTTTTTTGACGGGCTGCATCCCTCTGCGGCGACTCACGATGTAATTGCTAACTTTTACACAGCGTCTCTGACACAGGAAGTTAGCTTTTTGACGGCGGCAGCAGATGCTGCTGTTGGCACAAAGCAGGAGGATCTATTTTTCGCTAAAGCCGGAGACGACATGGTAGCGGGTGAAGATGCTAATGATGTGATCTTTGGTGGATTAGGGAGCGATGTGCTAGAGGGCAATGCGGGCCAAGATATTGTCGTGGGCGGTGCTGGCGATGATCTTCTCATAGGAAACTTGGGCGCTGACATCATTGCTGGATCAGATGGTAATGATAGTCTGCGCGGACGTAGGGGGAGCGATATCTTGCTGGGTGGGGATGGCAGCGATGAGGCGGTTGGCGGTGCTGGTGACGACTTGTTTATTCAAAAGATTGAGGCTGCGCCCGCTGTTGATATTATCCGGGGTGGGCTAGGGTTCGATAGCCTGTTCCTTGAAGTCGGCAGCGCTGAGTTTGAGCTAGCTCAGTTTAGCCTTGAAGGGTTCCGCGCGGAGCAGCGTTTCCAGCTTTCGGTAGGCGAAAATGAGATTGAACTCTTTAATATTGAACGGGTGGTTCTGGGCAATAGCGATGATCGCACTCAGTTCGCTCAGGCTTATTCGCAGGCACTGGACGGGCTAGCTGATGGGGTGATCGCACTAGTAGACACCGCTGCTCGCTGGAACCAGCTAGACCCCGTCCCACTGTTTGGCTAGGGGTTCGGCGAAGGATTCGGCTGAGGGTTCGGCTGAGGTTGCTCGCTTATTGGTAGGCTAGGACACAATCGTCCACAGATACACCGATAGCGCCAATGACCGTCAGCAGCAAAACCGCCAAGAAGCTCCTCTACGATTTCATGTTTGAGAGTGAAAGCGCCAAGGACTGGGTAGAAGATGTCTGGGGTCTAAGCCCATTCCTGGGCCAGGGGGCGGCAAATGCTGCTGAGGTGCTGGGCGTGCTGATGGATGTTTGCTCAGAAGAGCAGCTCAACGAGATTGTAGCTAGTCTATATGCGGCACACCAGGAAACTATTCAAGAGCTAGGCACGGCTAGCGAGTGGCGCGTTCCGGTCGATCCAAAAGTGTTGGTCGATCAGCCACAGGAGTAGATGAGCTGAGCCTGCTGCAAGCCTACAAGACTTTTTCACCGCCCGCTGCGATCGCCTGAAGCCTGTCTAAACGGACGATGATGCCGTTGTCAAACTTGCAGTAGTCTGCACCGTCTTTGGCATAGACATCGACGATTTTGGTTTCGACATCGACACTTTCGCCTGTCTCGCTTTGGTAGGTGACTTGGCTGATGCGGTGGAGAGTTGCGATCGCCTCTAGTTTGTCGTATAGCTCGCAGCTCACAGGGGTATAGTCGCTCATAGTTTACAGACCTTGTTTGTAAAACCAACGCATCACAGCTCAACACAAGTTTGTTTGTGATTACCTCCTACCTAGGTGCGAACGATCTTCTGATACGCAAGCAGCTATCGCTTTTGGAATAGACCTAGACCTAAAACATAGGAATAGCCTGTAAAGAACATCAGCAGGAAGGGTAACGATAGGTAGTGAGTATGCTGCGCGGCAAAGGCGATCGTAATGGCCAGGTATACCAGCATTAAAAACTCTAGACATAGCACCCAGGTCTTTGCGCCTCGATACTTTTTGGTTGACCAGGCTTCTGTATTCCTGACCACGCCGTGCTTTGGCGTCCTCACAAAGTCCGTGCCCGTTCGCAACAATCCATCGCAGACAGCAACAGATTGATTCAAGCTCATGCCAATGCCAGTGCTTAGCAGTAAGAAAATCTGACCGCCAAACTGCCAGATCGAGAGCTTTTCAAATTGTTCTCTTTGCGAAACCCAGTAGAACCCCAACAGGTTCAGCGTGGTAACGACAAAGATCGGTAGATAAATGAGTAGACCATGTTCCCACTGATGCTCTGAAATGTAGATTTGATAGGGCAGCGATAGCAGCAGCAGCACCATTAGCAACAGATAGTTGAAGTTGTTGGTTAGATGGAGAAAGGCTTCAAATTTTACATAAAGCGGCAGTTTTGCCTGGCAGACAGTGCCTAGCATTTTCCTGGCTACCTGACTGGCTCCTTTTGCCCAGCGAAACTGCTGCGACTTGAATGAGTTCATTTCTACTGGGAGTTCAGCGGGGATGGAAAGGTGAGGTAGATAGATACACCGCCAGCCTTTGAGCTGGACTCTGTAGGAGAGATCTAGATCTTCGGTGACGGTGGTGTGCTGCCAGCCGCCTGCATCGGCGATCGCACTCGCTCGCCAAATGCCCGCCGTTCCATTGAAGTTGAAAAAGCAGCCGGACCGATTTCGAGCGGTTTGCTCAATCACAAAATGGCCGTCTAGCATCAGCGCCTGAATCTGCGTCAGCAGAGAATACTGCCGGTTGATATGGGACCAGCGAGCCTGCACCATGCCTACCGTCGGATCGGCAAAATAGTCCACCATCTGCAACAAGGTGTCTGGTCTGGGGACAAAGTCTGCGTCAAAAATCAGGATCAGCTCGCCTGCGGCCTGCTGCAAGCCGTAGGCAAGTGCGCCTGCTTTGAAGCCTTTGCGGTGCGATCGCCGAATGTGCTCAATGTCGAAATTCTGTTGCTTTAGCGCTTCCACCTTTTGATGGCAGAGCTGCTGGGTTTCGTCAGTCGAATCGTCTAATACCTGAATCTCTAGTCTGTCTAGGGGATAGTCGAGCTGTGCGATCGCATCTAATAGCCGCTCCACCACATACAGCTCGTTAAAGATCGGTAGCTGTACGGTAACAACGGGCAAGCTGTTGCGATCGAATGGCTGCGTAGCTTTGATTGCCGTCGATTTGTGCTTGTAAAAGCGCCAGATCATCAGCACTTTGTGGAAACCGTACAGCGAAATGATTATTAATATGCTGAGATAAACAATTGGTGTCAGAGTTAGCAGCGACTGGGTAAGAGAGATTTCCATAGGGGACGTAGGGCACTACGGTTGAGCACTAGCGCTTTGGTGAGAGAGAGAATGGAGAATAGGGGATGGGGATGGGAGTTAGGGACTATTGTTGCGATGGATCGGCTTTTTAGGCTGCGGTCTGTAGTCTGTGCCAAATTGCCAGGTCTTGTGGGCGATCGATGTCGGATAGGGTCTCTAGCTGTACTGTCGAAAGATTTAACTTTTGAGCTTTTTCTATGGTCTGTTGTAATACGGCATCAGTGCTCCAGCTAATGTCTGTGAAGAGCGATTTTTGAGGAGGCTTTTTGCCTAGAGCAGACTGACGCAATCCGATTAGATAGTAGCCGCCGTCTTTGGCTGGGCCAAGCACGACATCATGACGATCTAGCTGCTCGAAGGCTTGTCGAATATGCCGTACGCTTAAATCTGGACAGTCTGCGCCTACTGCAATCACCCGGTTTAGCTGCGGTGATGGGGTTTCACCTTCTGCAAACGCCGACTGGAAGCCAGACCACAGTCTTTCGCCTAAATCGCCCTGGCTCTGGACTCGATAGGTTTGTTGTACTCCCAGCCAGGACTGCATGTCTAGCTGGCTGGCTCCTGTGAAATAAATCTGTGTTTCCCAGCTCGGATGGCTGATTTTAGCCAGAAGATATTCAGCCATCTGACGCTGAAGCTCCGCTGCTCCGACCGCGCCTAGAGCGGGAATTAGTCTGGTTTTGGTATGCCCCGGCTGAGGGTAGCGTAGAAATAACAGCAGACGGTGGGAGGATGACATTTGGTCTCGTTAGGGCTGCTCATTCAGCGCCCAGTCATAGTCGCTGTAGCTGATATTGTAGCCGCCCGCTTTTAGATAAGCGCGATCGCCCTCCTCCAGATACCCGCTGATAAAATTCAGCACCGCCCGCTGATTTTCATTACCTGCAAACCCTTCATCTGTGCCAAAACTAGTCACCCAGTCTTCTCCAAACCAGTCAAAAATGGCAGACAGTCGAACTTCACCCTGTTCTCGATCAATCTCTAGGACTTCAGGTTGAGCTAGAAAAATCCGTACCTGGTCGTCGAGCTGTGCGTCTAGGCTCTCGCCAGCAAACGGTTCTTGGCGCAGATAAGGACAGCTCACCGCCGCGCAAACTAGAGCGGCATGAATACGAGGCTCATTAAAATCAGCACGCAGAATATCGTGTTCGATATTGTTGAGCGTTTTCTCTGAACGCAAAAGGCCGTGCTTTTTGAATCGCCATACGCCATCAATATCTTTGATACTGCTCTTGATGGGGGACTCGTCAATAATCGACTTTAGCGTCAGCGAATTGTAGGCGTTGATTAAAAAGGCAATTTTCTCGCTGTCATTCCAACTGTCGTAGGTCTCTTGATCGAGCAGTTGAATAGACGCATTGTAGATATCTAGCTGCTGGCGGTCGGCCTGCAATCTGTCGTAGTCTACGAGCCCTTGGTCATCAACGTAGCTCTCTAAGACAGTCGCTAGCGCTGGTGTATTGGCGGCTTCAACTGTGTTGACAGCATTTTCCTGCGCGATTGCACTGGTGTCATCTGATTGGAAAGCAGACGTGACAGAGCAGCTACCTAGTAGTAGTAAAGTTGGGACGAGTGCGCCTAATAGATAGGTCTTGGCAGACTTTCTCAACGGCTTCTCTAGTAATTTTTTTGACATGATAGTTTAGATAGCTACAGCAGCAAAGGTTGACAGCAAAGGGTTGACAGCAAAGGATGGAAATTATCGCCAGCATACGCGCTGAAATTAGTCTCATTCTGAAATATTGCTGAGAAGGCGCTAAGTTCTGCCTGTTTTGAACTCATTAAGACCAGGGATGCGATCGCCTCTAGCGGCAATGACCAAGCCTAAAATAAACGGACCCCATAACCCGCAGCGCTGCAATCCGCTGAGCATCCAACTTTGTGAGCCTGTTGCCAAACCATACGGCAACGCAAAGTAAATAAAGGCTGACAGGCTCACCAGTTTAGTGCCCCAGCTGCGGCTAGCTACAGCAAACGGCGCTAGCCAGGTGAAATACCAGGCGTGAATCACAGGAGAAAGCAGCATCAGCGCTATGAAATATCGCTCTGTGAATTTGCCCATGGGCAGCGATCGCACTCCTCCCCACAGCACCACAGCTGCCAGCGGCAGCGCATAAATCCAGTTGGCCCGGATCGAGGCGGGCCACACCTCGCCGACTATCTGCGGAATCAGCGCCGCGCTCCGTCCGTAGGCCACAAAGGGAGAAGAGAGTGGAACTACCAGGCAGCCTGCCTGAGTACAAAACGGCAGTGTGGCGATCGCCATCGGCAGCAGTCCCAGCAGCAGTAGCAAGCGTCCGCGCCATCTTCTGCGCCACGCAACTAGTGCGAGCACTGGGAGCGACATCCATTTGATTGCAATACTCACGCCGACAAGTAGCGCGCTGACGCTTGCCTTTGGCTTTGCCGAATCAGAAGCGACCAACCATGCGGCAACCAGCGGCAATAAGAATAAGCTGTCATAGTGTCCACCTCCTGCAAAGCTGTAGATAACCAGCGGATTCCAGGCATAGATCAGCGTATCTAGATAGCCAAACCGACGGCTGAGCAGCCAGCAAATGGCTAGATCCGCCGCGACAAATGTGGATTTGAACAGCAGTACTGAGGGCGCGATCGCAGCTAGCAGTCGAAACCAAAGCTGCGCAATCGGCGGATAAATTGCCCCTAGCTCTGGATGATTAATTTCTCCCCACCAGCTAAAGCGAAAGGGCAACAAAACATCGGCATTTGGCGGCAGCAGATAGGGATTAAAGCCCAGATTTTGGATATGACCCTCCCAGAGATAGCGCCAAATATCGTCGCCGGGATACATCGCTAGCAGTACCAGACGCGGTGCGATCGCCAGCAGCCAAAACCAGCCGCCGCCCACCCTGGTCAGCCCCCAAGACAAAACAAATCCCAGGCTCATCAGACCCATACCGCGCCAGAAAAGCGGGACTGCATCGGGCTGATTGAGAAAGTCGCCGTGCGGCATGGCGATCGCACTGCCCAAGAGCATCAGACAGGCGATCGCCCATAGCAGTCCCCGCTGAAAACCTGTCTGGCGACCAATCTTCACCAGCTTTTGCCCATACAGCCTAGCCAGCGTCAACAGAATCACCTGCCCTGCCTTAACACTGCCTGCCAACGTCCCCGAAATCTTCGAGCGGCCCCCCTGCCGTGGCAAATAATTCACAGGCCGTTCGCAAATTCTTAGTCCCTGTTCAACTGCTTTGGCCTGCATCTCTACCGTCCAGCCAAAGCCTCGATCGGTCATATTCAAGCGATCAATGGCTGCTCGGCGAATCAACCGCAGTGGACCGAGATCTTCATATCTGTAGCCCCATCCCAGCCAGATTAGCCAGGTGGCCAGCCAGTTACCGAAATTTTGTACTGGGGTAAGGTGCGATCGCCCCATCGCACTCCCCCGCCGATTCCCCAAAATCAAATCATGTCCAGCCCGCAGCGCCAGTAGCTCTCCTAACTGCGATAAATCATCACTGCCATCCCCGTCGCAAAACAGAATCCAGTCAGCTCGCTTAGCCGCCGCCGTTTGTAGTCCGCTCCAGCAGGCTTGACCATAGCCCTGACGCGGTTCTGTAATCACATTGGCACCGGATTGAGCGGCGATAGTTGGGGTGCGATCGCCACTCCCATTATCCACCACACAGATCTGCGAAATTCCCTGAGTCTGTAGTTCCAAAATCACCCCCGAAATCGTTTCCGCCTCATTGAGCGCAGGGATAATTGCCAGAACAGAATCTTCCACTTTGTGAATCCCCAGCGTAAATTCCCCAGTGTGAATCCTATTCTAGGGTGCTAACGGTCAGCACCTGGGGCGGCGTCGCATCTGGCGGATACAGAAACTGAACGTTGACATCTCTTTGCTCACCGGGTGCTAGCGTCAGAGTCACCAGCGGCTGACCCTGCTGACCCTGACTTTGTTCTACATACATAAAAGCAGCCCGAGATCTGCCGTCATCTTCCTTGTAGACAAACAGCACCGTCCCTCGAAAAAAGACCCGGTCTTCTGGCCGCTCATAGAACTGAAGCGCGTCTTTGAGGCTGTCATTTTTAATGGGCGTTTGCATGGATAGCGTTACCGTTTTAGGGCTCTGCGTATTGTTGTGGAGCGGTAAAGTCAGATTGTATTCGACGCCATAGTTACCATTAGAACGATAGGCCGTGTCCTGGTAGCGAGCCAGAATCGGCGCACTCTGAATCTGCCCAGTGCCCAGGGTATTACGCTCCAAGGTACTAAGGCCGTAGGATAGCTGTTCTCCTGGGTTGGGAATTGTCAACTGGTCCTGATTCCGGTCAGCCAGCGTCGCTCGCCACTGAGAGCCCTGGACAATTCCAGAGACACGACCGTAGCGAAATGGATTAGCGCGGCTGCCTGGTCTGCTAGGGGGCTGGTCACGAGGATTAGATAGCTGGCCACTGAAGAGTAGGTATTTCCAATCATCGAGGGTGGGCACTTGTTCGTTGCCGTTAACTTGGGGAGCGTGCATGGCCATGCTAGCTACGTAGACTGGACCGCTGCTCTCTACTCGAACTAGCGTGGAGCGACCGTTGAGACGAGGGCCTTCACCAGAGCTGACGTTTCTAGGCGGTGGGGTGAGTGGGCTGCTAGCCGGATGCGTTCCGTCGGTGGGTACGTTCAGACGGCGAAGCGGAATAGGTGCATTGAGCAGTAGATGAGAGGTGCGAGGGGCAATGGTTACCTGGGCAGGGAAAGCAGAATGACGGCGATCGCGCAGTACATCATTCACCACCCGGCTACCAGGGCCAGAGAAATTGTTGCTGTATAGGTTAGAGCTGCCAGAGTCAATTTTATTCCAGGGGGACTCTTGACTGATGTATGAGGCCCCTTCGCGGATAGCTAGCGTGATCGGGCGATCGCCCGGATTGTGAACAATAATCCCCTCATATATCGTCCGGTCATCCCGGTCGTCTTGCCCTCGTGCGACGTGATGCGAAAAGATATCGAAGCGCCCGCTCAGAGAATAGTTGAGATGGGCCGAGGGTGCGCTCTTGCCGTCGGGAGGAAAGGTTGAGAGCAAAATGCCGTCCGACTCAATAATCTCAGGACTATTGCTGTTGAAAACCGGCACCCTGTCCAAACCTCCCGGCAGCGGTCTTACCGCTTGCTCGAGCGTGATGATGTCGCTCTGGTTCTGAGCAATTTGGTGAGATTGTATAGGTGGGGAGAGAAAGTCTGGTTGAGAGAGAAGACTTTGATTCGGAGTGTTTGCGAGGGAAAGGAGAGAAAGAAGCGAGAGAACCAAATCTTTTTACCTGTCTAACCAATTTTCAAAAGGGCGGTAGGTGATAGTAGTACCTGTTTAGTGTCATAGCTGTAGAAGATATCACCCCAGGTCACATAGCCGCAAATCAGTACAGAACATAGGACATAGCAAACCTGTCAGCTAGAGCTCGTCAGCTAGAACTCGTCAGGTAGAAGTCTATGCGTTCCTCTAGCTGGCTAATGGGAATGTTTTGTGTCCAGTATTCTGTCAGGGCATGGCCAAAGGCCCAGGCTCTGCGACTAGCAGGATACTGGTCGCTGCTTTTCGTCAAAATAGGCCAAAGCGCTAATAAGTCGAAATTGCTAGCGCCCACGTTTCCGGCTGCTAGCAGTGAAAATAGCTCGTAGGCCATTTGTAGTTTGCCTAGAACAATCGGGCCTTCTTCTACAGGAATCTTTTCGATTAGCAGTGCGCCGAGAGCGGGGGTGCCGGTTGTCATCGTGGCAATAAATTGCAGGATTGGACTCTTTAGCAGTCTGGTTAACCCTTCAGCGGTGGACATTTGAAAGGTGATGCGGTCGATGATTTTGGCGGCGGCCTGAGCGCGGGCCTCTTGGCTGCGCAGGAATCGGGCTAGGCGTAGCTGCTTGGCGGGTGCGATCGCATCGATCAAGGCCAACGACAGCGCCTCATCTCCCCAGGCTACTCGTCCTTGCGTCTTGTCGCTTGTCACTAGAGGCAGCACCTGCTGACAATAGTCTGCTAGCTTTTCAGCCCGGTAGCCCACTGCCTCTCTGATCGCTTTTTCCTTGGGCCAAGAGCCGGTTTGCCAGTGGTAGGGCGGACTCCACTCGCGCACGGGCCGCAGCCTGTCTACCTGGGTGACGATGGCGATCGCAGGCAGATCTGACACCTCAGCTCGCATCTCTGCTAAAAAATCGGCATCCATTTGCAAAGCCGGGTCCAGTGCGGGTGTGACCAGCAGCAGTACGTCTGCCTCGCTGGCATAGTCGATCACCTGCTCGCGCAGATCGGCTCTGGCGACCTGCTCATAGCCAGGGGTATCCCACAGCGTCAGCGTCTCTTTTGGGTTACTCGCTGCGTTGTTAGCAGACCAGCGATAGCTCTGAATTTTGTCTGTACTAGGCAGCACATCCACCGCTGCTCGTTCAGCCTGAAAGAGCGTATTAATTACGCTGCTCTTCCCGGCTCCAGTACGTCCTACTAATAGGATACTCGCGGGTTTTTGAGCAACGTCCTCAGTCGGCTCTGCCCTCTCTAAAATCTCCTTTAAAGTTGCGGTTTCTGCCTTTGGTAGCGCGGGTGCTTCGGTTAGAGCCGTTTCTAGTTTGGCGCTAGCTTCGTCGCCGTAGAGGGCGATCGCCTGCTGTGCCAAGTTTCGCAGCGCGGTCTCTCTGAGCATAGTGCTGAGATTGAGCACGATCTGCTGGTTGGCCTGGCTCATGTTCCTGGCGCTGATCTGGCGGGCGATCGCGGCTGCCGGATTGAGCGCCCACTGCGCCCAGTTGAACGCTTTTACAATCTTTCTAGCTGAAGGTTCTAGCCTGCGATACAGCTCTACCCCTTCGACCATCTGTCCGATTGAAACTTGGCTCAGTACGGGCGACAGCTTCTGCATCATCCGATCTGTATCATCCACGGTGCCTCGAATCAAACCATAGGCTTCAGGCACGTAGATAGTTAACAAAGGCCGCTTTACTTCTGGGTGATAGGTCTGGGCAATCACGGTGACCAGTGCCAGACAGTGCTGCCAAAACAGCTCCCAATCTTCCCACACGGGCGGATCGTCTTTGGCTGTTTGCAAGATGTCGGATAGGGCTGCTTCAATTTTGGCGACGGGTGTAGCGCGATCGCCCAGCATGTCCTCACTACGGGCTAGACTAACGGCGGCTTCTGCACTAGCTTCTGCATTGGCTTCTGCTAGCTCGGCGTTCATTTCTGAGACGATGGCCTCTGCCTGTGCGATCGCAGGTCGCGTCCACCGCACCACTAACCATCGCCAGCCAGCCAGCACAAAAATAAATACTGCCCATATCCAGTTCAGGTGCCAGGCCCTGATCTGCTGTCCCGCTGCCACCAGCAAAAATGTCACAATGACGGCAATCGGCGCAATCAAAACGGCCACCCGCCACGGTTTGAGTCGCATTAGCATTAGCTTCACTCTCCAGCGTTGTACGCCGAATCAAGCCACCGCCAAATTCAACGCTTGTTCTAGAGTCTAATCCCTAGCGTTTACTTCGCGTCTGATTGTTGGCCGCTAATTGTTGAGTGCTAATCGCTAGCTGCTGAATTATTCGCCTCGATTAAAAGCAGCTTCACTCATGCTCAGAAGAAATTGAGGGAGATCGGCTTCCTTTAAATCAGATAAATTGATCTCTTTTGAATCGACTTCTATAGCGACAAAAGAGGACTGATCTAGCTCTTGAAGACTGTAGAGCACCGCAGTTAGCGACACTATACAGGCAGCACGAAGCCAGATGGGTTTAGATTTTTCAGAGCGGGGACGATAAGACACTTAAACAGAAAATGAGATTGGGCTAGAAATCGAGAAAACATGTAGATGCTCATGCTCTACCGCACAAAACAGGTATGGATCAACGGTCGACAGCGCCAAAAATAAACAAAAACAGCGCTAGTAGCGTGTAGAAATGGAGGTAGCAGCGACTATGACAACATTCGCGACGACAGTATCCGGGACCGTAGACATACGCATAGAGTACGCTAAGAACAGAAATACAGCTACGAATGAACACATTTATTTAACACATCTCCGTGCTTTTTCCTATGCTGTTCTCCGTGCTTTTTCCTGTGCTGTAGATTGACTATTACAATGCTTTCTTTTCATTGAATTGTATCAGTAAATACAGCTATTTACCAGCTTCTAGCTCGTTTTAAGATTGTTCTGTCAGGGCATTGCAAAATGTATTGAAAAATAATTATTGAAGGTCTTTACACTTTTAGCGTATTCATGCCTTCCTCAAAGCGTCATATCAAAGAGCGTAAGCAAAGCGATAACGAAGCGATATAGTTGCTAATGACAAGCTCTTTGACCGTCAAAAAAGCAGAAAGGGAACATAGACGACTCTTATGACTCAGGCACAATCAGGCGATACCGTTAGGGTTCACTACACTGGCACACTCAACAACGGTCAGGTGTTTGACTCCTCCAAAGATCGCGATCCCTTGGAATTTACGCTAGGCACTGGCATGGTGATCGCGGGCTTTGACGTTGCGGTAACCGGGCTGTCGCCTGGCGAATCTATTACTGCCAAAATTCCGGTAGACAAAGCTTATGGTCCTTACCAACAAGAGATGGTCGCGGAGATCGAGCGGGCGAATATTCCAGCAGATTTTGAATTGGAAGTCGGTCAGCGGTTAGAAATGCAGGTGCCCGGCGGCGATGCGATGGCGGTTACGATTACAGACATTCAAGGCGATACGGTAACGCTTGATGGCAATCATCCTTTAGCAGGTCAAGATTTGACCTTTGAACTAGAGCTAGTTGAGATTGTTTAGAGAAGATATCAATTAGAGAAGATATTAAACAGGGTAATAACGATAATGACAACTTACTTAGTCACAGGGGCAAATCGCGGGATTGGCTACGAGTATTGCAAGCAGCTAATAGAGCGTGGAGACGATGTGATTGCAGTGTGTCGTGAACCTTCGCCGGAGCTGATGGATTTGGATTTGGAAATCGTCAGAGGAATTGATGTTGCTGACGAGCAGGCGATCGCAACGTTGACAAAAACCTTAGCTAACAGACCTATTGACGTGCTGATCAACAACGCTGGAATCTATCGCCAGTCGAGCTTAGACAAGCTGAATATTGACGGCATCAGAGAGCAGTTTGAAGTGAACGCGATCGCGCCCCTAGCCGTCACCCAAGCCCTACTTCCCAATCTTGCCAACAGTGCCAGCGACGCCACTACCAACGCTAAAGTCGCCATCATGACCAGCCGCATGGGCTCGATTGAAGACAACACCTCCGGCGGCACCTACGGCTATCGCATGTCCAAAACCGCCGTCTCCATGGCCGGAAAATCCCTCTCCCACGACCTCAAGTCCAAAGGCATCGCCGTCGCCATCCTCCACCCCGGCCTAGTCAGCACAGACATGACAAACTTCAACAGCAACGGCATCTCCCCCGAGCAGTCTGTCAAAGGGCTACTGAAGATTATCGACGCGCTAACGCTAGAAAACACAGGCACATTCTGGCACTCCAACGGCGAAGAACTCCCTTGGTAAGGATCGAGGCTCAAATAACCTGCTGCTCTCCAACCGGCCACCCTACGACTACGCTCAGGGTTCGGTGACAGCAACTTACGATGGCTGAGCGTAGCCGAAGCCTATCCCAACTTACACACCGCTTCCCCCCCCAGCTCAATCCACCCGTGAATCAGCCCAGAAGTAGACTGAGCCGCTGCACACTTCCCCTTGCGATCTACCACGATCACGCCGCCCTCGCCCTTTACCTTTCTCACCAGATACTCAATTCCTGCCGTCGCCGCCCCTGCTGCGTCTAGATCCTTGAACTGCACATAGTCAGACACTGTCTTGGCAAACACCGTCCGCAAAAACTGTTCACCGTATCCCGTCGCCGACACCGCGCAAGTCTCATTATCAGCAAACACGCCCGCTCCAACCACAGGCGTATCGCCCACTCTGCCCCAGCGCTTGTTCACCAGTCCACCCGTCGAAGTCGCCGCTGCCAGGTTTCCTTTGCTGTCCATACAGACTGCGCCCACCGTGCCTAGCTTTTGCGCTGGCTTTACTTTCTCGTGATCGAGCATCATTCGCCCTGCGGCCTGCGCCTCTTTTAACTGCTCGATTCGAGCATTAGTGATGAAATACTCGTCGTCACAAAGCTCAGCCTTGCAGAACTTGGCAAACTCAAGTGCGCCTTCAGCCGCTAGCATCACGTGATCGCCTTGCTCTAGCACCTGTCTAGCCAGAGAGATTGGATTCTTAACTCGCTTCACACAGGCGATCGCACCCGCCCTCAAATCTTCTCCACTCATTAGCGCCGCGTCCATTTCCACTTCGCCATTCTCATTTAGAACAGATCCTTTTCCAGCGTTATAGAGCGGATTGTTCTCCAATAAGTTGACGCAGTACTCCACCACATCCAGTGCTGCCGCTCCTGACTCTAGACGCTTTCGGCCAGCGGCTAGAATCTCTAAAACACTCTCTTTAAATTCGGATTCGCTCGCTTCGTACTTGAGATCTTCTAGAGCACCTGCCCCACCGTGAATAATGAGAGAATAAGATTGCGCTGTCATAGTGTGTTTTTGAGAGTGGTTTTTGGAGAGTGGTTTTTGAGAGTGGCTTGCCTAGTCTTCGGTCTGACCTGGTGTCAGCTCTTCTAGAATCGTAAAGCGGACGTGGTTGATGGCCAGATCGCCAATAGAAAGACCGTCTGGTTTATTCGCTGCCTTCATCTTTTCAAAAGAGATGCCCTTGCCGATCTCAGTATGGAACCAAGAGAGCCCCATAAAAAACCTGGTCGGATAGGGCCCCTTTTCGATCACGTCATCCACATTAGATTCCATTGGTAGCCAGCCCCTACCCGGCACATAAAACTCTAACCACACATGGTTGAAGTCTGGCTCTAAAGGGACGTTCTTTTGCTCGGGCTTGGCTGGACACTTGTATCGGCCAATTGTCCGGCAGGCGATACCATTTAGCCGAGCCAGCGCTAGCAGCACGCCGACGTATTCGCCACAGGACCCAGTGCCTCTAGCTAAGGCTACGTCAGGCGTATCGATCTTCGGCTGGATGCCATAGGAGAGCTGGTCGTAGACATAATTGCGAATCTTCAGCATCTTTCGCAACACGTTGGTTTCACTACCTGCAGACTCTTTGGCAGCGGCTTTAATGATGGCTGACTCCATTGACAGTTCATCATCATCGACCAGATACTTCTGCTGAAATTCATCTGGAAGCGGCTCAGTCGCTTCGATCTGGTCAGGCGATAAAAAGTACTTCAGGCCATACATTTCGACGGTAGCTTTCCAGCCGATTAATCCAGCCTGGTTGGGTTCTAAGGTGTCAAACTTGAAGACGGCTACCCGCTGCCCTTCCTGAATTTCTTCTGTAAATGGATGGCCGACGGCTTCTACTTTGCGGACTTTTTGGCGCAGCGTATCGGAGGGCAGCGCAATCCGCCATTCCACCGCGTCTAGCTTTACCTCTTCTAAGGGCAGAAACTCCTCAACATAAGAAATTTCGACCAGGTAGCCTGTCGATAGGCTGTAGGATTCGCCTTTGGGCTGGTAGATATGGAGCGGATGGATAAAGGTGCGATCGCGAAAAGTTAGCTGAAAGGGCGATTCGGCATTGGGATCATCGCGGATGTAGGGCTCTTCGTCGGCGTAGGCGAGATAGCAAATCGGATCTGAGCCATCTGCTGGATCGAAAAAGGTGATGCCTGTCGGCGAAGCAAAGGGCGTGAGGGCGCTGAACTGAATAGCGCCTGTCGCTTTATCTAGGCAGTAGACGGTTTGTTCGGTGCGATCGCATACCCACAATCCCGACTCAGTTGCTGAGATATTTTCAGCGCCGACCCCCGGCTGAGCGAGCTTGGTCACCGGTCGGCCAGTCGCTTTATCAAACACATGAATGTAGCCTGATTTCTGGCAGGTGGCATACACCTTATCTTGCCAGACCGCCACACCATCCACTTCGTAGGCCAACCGCGCAAACGCTTTAGGAATCAACGCTTCTCTATCGCAGCTGAAGACGGTCTGATCCTTGGCATACCACAGAGTGTTTTCCCAGATAGATAGCCCGGTTACGCCCAGCCAGTCTGTGACCTGCCCAGGATTTAGAACAACCGTATTGTCCGTGACTGGATCGATTTCAACTAGATATCCTCGAACCGCATCAACCGCCAGCAAACGCTGCTGAGCGGTCGTCAGACCTGACAAAAAATATACCCCAATGGGCCGAACTGTTGAATGCTGTATGGGTCGCACTAATGACACCTATTCAAAATAAAAACATGCTCTAGAAATTAGACTAACTGAACATGCCTTTAAGCACCAAAAGGTACTACTTTAAAGTACATAAACCGTGCAGCCCGAAAAATTTCCAAGTCCTATGAAAATAGTTTATGACTCAGATAAGGACATACTACAACTTTCTTTTAATCAGGCGATGGTCGAAGAAACCACGCAAATTGCCCCTGGCCTAGTCGCAGACTACGATGAAGATGGCAAAATCATCGGCTTAGAACTGAGAAAAGCTTCTATTCGAGTGGATAATCCCTACGAAATCACTTATTTAGTCGGCGAGTCCAATGCCAGCAAACCTTCTGCCAAAGTCAGTGAATAGCTAACCGCAGCTAATAAAAAACCTCAAACAACAGAAGTTAGTCCTATCGTTTGAGACTTGGTTTTTTAATCTTGTGCTTTTACAGATCCAAACCCAGTGAAAATATAAACCCACAAGTTGTGAAAAATAACAACTGAAGAATTTGACTATGTTAGGGTTTGGTCACTCGACTAGCTACTAGCCATTGAGAGTTAGAGGTGAGAGTTGGAGATGAGAGTTGGGGATGAGAGTTAGAGGTGAGAGTTAGAGGCTAGTCATTCATCCAAGACTCATGACCAATTAGATCGCATACGGGATCACGCAATAAATACTCATTGTCTTCTAAGAGCTCCTCCACAGCGTTCCAGTCTTTGTCTCCAAAAAATCTAGCAAGTGAGTAAAGCTGAGCGTTTCTGTTAACCGAACCCCTATCGACCAGGGCTCTGACTTCATCTTGGACAGAATATATAGAATACTGACGGCATGTTTGAAGCATGGTAGATGTCCTTCTAAAGATAGTTCACGATAACTGAAGGTTCGCTCGGAATGCGCCCTTAAATTGCTTGTTCTAGCGGCTGCTTTGACGCTTGCTAAGGTAGAGAATCTCTCTAAAGGGGGGCGATATCAAAAAAATATGGTTATAGTAAGCCTAAGTTTGGCGCTACTGTCAAACGCTGTTTTGAATGCTTTAGCTTTCTAATTTTATTCTGGATCAGTTGACTAGGTGAGATGTTTAAAGCTTGTTTTGACAGGGTTAAATTAACTTAAGCTTTGATTAACAATTGCGCTTGTCTGCTGTGCGGACTTATACATTTGTTGTGTAAACATAGCTTGTGCATCCAACTCACAGATCTGGCGGATAGATTAAACAATCTTGCAGGGCAAGTATGATGAAGCCTATCAAGCTGCCGCTATTATACGAAAGTTAATCGAACTATTTCTTGTTGACCAGAATTCCTGTATTGTACATCACACTTTTGGCTGGGAGATGTCTCAATAGTTATAGCTTCATAATATTTTGTACGACGCTGAAAACTGACGCAAAACCTGATACTCAATGCGCTCAGCGCTGATATGATTTAGCTGTGCTAGGCTTGCTTTCTCAGCAAAATTCGTTTTGCGCTGATTTGCTCTCTGGCAATACCGACGAAGAGATCTTAGGGGACTGCTATTTCTGTTGTAGACAATAACTCATAAAAGCGGCTTGCCGAACCCGGTTGCTAGCCGCTTTTTCAATGGTTATTTCTTTGAAGGTCACGTTAGCGACAAGAGCGATAAAAAATTAGAAGCGATAAAAAATAGATGAGAGTCCTTATAAGGTGAGGACTCTCACCGACAGCCCCGATGTTGATGAGCGCAATGTCGATAGCCACAACAGTGATAGCAGCGCTTTGGATCTAATAATTCAAGTCTAGTAATTAGTTCGCGGTACCGAACACTTCAAAGGAGATTTTTTTATGACTGAGACAATGACGGATAAAACAGCCTCAACAGAGACGATTCAAATTTTGATGTGCGCGCCCCATCATTACGATGTGGACTACGTGATCAATCCCTGGATGGAGGGAAATATTCACCGCTCGTCGCGCGATCAGGCAGAGGCTCAGTGGCAAAAGCTCCACGATGTGTTGAAAGAGCACGCTGCGGTGGATCTAGTTGAGCCTCAGAAGGGTTGGCCTGATATGGTCTTTACCGCCAATGCGGGTTTGGTGCTGGGCGATCGCGTTGTCCTCAGCCGATTTTTTCACAAGGAGCGCCAGGGCGAGGAGCCTTACTTTCAAAAATGGTTCGAGGACAAGGGCTACACCGTCTATGTGCTGCCAGAAGGATCGCCGTTTGAAGGGGCAGGCGATGCCCTTTTTGATCGAGGTGGCGGCTGGCTGTGGGCAGGCTATGGCTTTCGCTCAGAGCTAGATTCTCATCCTTATTTAGCAAGGTGGCTAGATGTAGAAGTTTTATCTTTACGCCTGGTTGACAGCCGGTTCTACCACCTAGATACCTGCTTTTGTCCGCTCGAAGGCGGCTACCTGCTCTACTATCCAGGTGCCTTTGACGCCTATTCCAATCGCCTGATTGAAATGCGGATTCCTGCCGAAAAGCGGATTGCGATCAACGAAGTCGATGCCGTCAACTTTGCCTGCAACACAGTCAATATTGGTCAGACGGTGGTGATGAATAAAGCCTCCGATAGCCTGAAGCAGCAGCTAAGCGATCTAGGCTTTACAGTCGTCGAGACGCCGCTGACTGAATTTCTGAAGGCGGGCGGCGCGGCCAAATGCCTGACGCTAAAAATGAGCGAGCCTCGCCTGGTAGAAGCACAAACTTCTACGGTACAAAACCGGGTGATTCATCTAGAGGGGCATCTGCTCGATTCGGGGCTAGTCAACCGGACGCTAGATACGATTGTCAGCGGCGGCGGCAGCTTTCAGGTTTTGAACTTTGATCTGGGTAAGCAGCGGCAGGATAGCTCGGTCGCAGAGGTGAAGGTAATCGCCCCAGATGTCACCGTTATGGATGACATTATGGGGCAGCTAATTGACCTGGGTGCGGTCAGCCTGCCGCGTGAGGCCAAGCCTGCTGAGCTAGAGCCCGTGGTTCAAGATGGGGTCGCGCCGGATGACTTTTATGTGACGACGATTTATCCGACTGAGGTGCTGATTGGCGATCACTGGTTTCGGGTGAAGGGTCAGCGGATGGATGGCGCGATCGCAATCTCTCAAACTAGCAGCGGCCCGGTCGCTAGCTGCAAACTATTGCGCGATCTGAAAATAGGCGAATCGGTTGTCGTTGGCAGCAGAGGCATCCATACCATCAGGGAGCAGTCTTCGCTCAAGCAGAAGACAGACGAGTTTAGCTTTATGGGCGCTGGTGTTTCTAGTGAGCGCCGGGTAGAGCTGGTGGTGGAGCAGATTGCTTGGGATCTCAGACGGATTCGCGATCGCGGTGGCAAAGTCGTAGTAACGGCTGGCCCGGTCGTGATTCATACCGGCGGCAGTGAGCATCTGAAGCAGCTAATTCGCGGGGGCTATGTGCATGCGCTGCTGGGGGGGAATGCGATCGCGGTTCACGATATCGAGCAGGCCATGATGGGCACCTCGCTAGGCATGGATATGAAGCGCGGGACCTCGGTCCACGGCGGGCACCGGCATCACCTGAAGGCGATCAACACCGTTCGTCGCCACGGCAGCATTGCTAAAACCGTAGAAGCTGGCGAACTCACTAGCGGCGTAATGTATGAATGCGTAAAGAACAACGTACCATTTTCTCTGGCTGGGTCCATCCGTGATGACGGGCCTCTGCCTGATACCAAAATGGATCTGTTAGAAGCTCAGGCAGACTATGCCAAATTAATTGAGGGCGCAGATCTCATTCTGATGCTTTCAACCATGCTGCATTCTATTGGTGTCGGCAACATGACTCCTTCGGGCGTGAAGATGGTCTGCGTGGATATTAATCCCGCCGTAGTGACCAAGCTGAGCGATCGCGGTTCTGTTGAATCTACTGGTGTGGTCACCGATGTCGGTTTGTTCCTCAGTCTGCTGGTTCAGCAGCTAGGCAAATTAACCGGGCAGTATGTCCCTGTTAATCTATCCAACTAGAGCCGTCTAACTAGAGCTGTCAAACTAGAGCCGTCTAACTAGATTGCTAGTCAGAGAAAATATAGGTGGGCAGACCGTCAATGCTCACCTGATTCTTTTCGCGCTGGTAGGCTTCAATGCCTGCTGGCCCTTTTTTTTGCGCCCATTTGTTGAGGCGATCGCGATCGCCCTGATAGTCGTACATCGGCACCGCCATCCCGCAAGAGGTCTGCACCAACTCCACCGTCAAATCAAATAGCTGTCTAGTTCCCGGCAGTAAGGTAAAGTGCTCGCTCAACGTCGCCCAGCTATCATCGCGCGGATACACCGCCCTAGCCGCACCATATAGCCTTAAAATCGTCGGCGCACCTTCAAAAGCGCAGAACATCACCGTCATCCGCCCAGTCCCGTTTCCATTCTCAGCACCCTCTTCAGCACTATTCTCAGCTATATGCGCCGCCGTCTCATTGCCGCTACCCGTCACACTCAGCCACACCACCCGGTTCGGCCCTAGCACCCTCAAGCTATCCATTCCCTTTGGTGACACATTCACCCGCCCCTCTCTGCCAGCAGTCCCGACAAAGAAAACTTTCTGTTGCTCTATAAACGTCTGAAGGTGTGGCGTGATTTGCTCATATTGCTTAGCCATACTGTTCTTCCTTAGTGATAGATGAGTAGATACAAATATGAAACTTATTCAATTCAAAGATCCTAGTACCCCAGCGCCGTTTTATAATGGCCATCAGCAATTTGCATATGCATTATTCAAAACATGCTCTCCAAAAGCCGTCGGCTGTCGCTGCGAAACCTGCTAACGGCGCTGCTAGTGCTGCAGTTGGTGCTGCTGCTGTGGAGAGTCGCTAGAGCGCCAGTCAAGCTGCTGATGGTCGTTCCGAATAATGAGATCGCCGCCTGGCAAAGCGTGGTCACACCGTTTGAAGCCGAGCATTTAAAAATTCGCATTGGGCTAGTAGACTCAGAGGCCACTGGCACTAATCAGTCACCGACACAATTGCAGACGGCTAATCTGCCATTCTCTACACCTGATGACCGCCTAGCGGTCTACAAAGCGGATCTGGGAAATGAGACTGCTACCTATGATCTGGTGCTAATGGATGTCACTTGGACAGCGCCTTTTGCTGATGATCTTGTTGATCTTGGTGAGCTAGTCAAACGGGACAACATAGCGCTTTCTGACTTTTTGGACAGCGAAGTTGAGGTAGGGACATATAAGCAGAAGCTCTACAGAATGCCGATGTATGCTGACGTTGGGCTTTTGTTTTATCGCAAAGATTTGACTGACGAGGCGGCGCTACCTTCAACCCTGGATAATTTGACCAGGGCCATCGCCAATATTGAAACAAACAGCAGCGTGGATGCGAGCTACCTGTGGCAGGGTGAGTCGTATGAGGGACTGGTTGTCAACTTTTTGGAAGTGCTCAGCAGCTTTGGCGGATATTGGATCAAAGATGAAAGTGTTGGACCAAGTGTTGGGCTAAGCGAGCCTGCGGCAAAACAAGCGGCTAGTCTGATGCGGGAGTTAATCAGAGATAGCGTGTCGCCGCCTACGGTGACCTCCTACACAGAACAAGACTCTTTACAGGCGTTGGAGGCAGGGCAGGGCGCTTTCTTGAGAGGATGGCCCGGTTTTTTGCAGTCTTTGGAGGCGCAATTTCAAGGCGACCAGATTGCGATCGCGCCTCCGTTTTCTTTTGGTTCAGCCCCCGCTATGGGCTGTCGGGGCGGCTGGGGCTTTGGCATTCCCAAAAACTCACGGTATAAGGCAGAAGCCTGGGAAGCGATCAAATATCTCACCAGCGAGCCTGCTCAGAAAAGATTCGTGCTCGCTTCAAATCTGCTGCCTACTCGGCGATCGCTCTTTGAAGATCCAGAAATTGTCGAAGAATTTCCACTGATCAGCGAGCTGCTGGGCTACTTAGAAAGCTCTGATACGTTTCGGCCCACGATCCCTCAGTATCAAGCTGCTTCAGAAATTCTACAGGATGCCCTAAGTAGGATTTTGGTCAGCGATTCTATATCGATAGAAGCCACTATGGACGCGGCTCAGGCCGAGACAGAGGCGCTACTTCGCTCGTAGATCAGAGTCTGTGCGGTTCTGTTGGATATAGTGAGAACGTAGGCTCGTTAGCGCGGGTATTAGAAATAGCTGCATCAGTAGAACAATTAGGTTGGCGATGATTAGCCAACGAGCGAATCTGCTGTTTTCTCTGCTGGTTTTACGGCCAGTTTCACTACTAGTCTGTTTGGGCGATCGCACTGCCTTCTTCTGTTCTAATCGTTCGATCAGCGCCTGAGCATTTAGCGGGCGCTGACCAGGAAAAGGAGCCATCATATCGTTCAGCAGCTGGACAAACCAAAGCGGCACAGGCTGTGCCGCCTTGTCCAACCAGTTCAGTCTGCCCGTACTTTCGTCTTCGGGCAGGTCTATCGGATGTTCGCCGGTCAGCAAATGCACCATTGAGCGGCCCAAAGCGTAGAAGTCAGACTGCGGAATCGCTCTGCCGTTGAGCTGTTCTAGCGGCGTGTAGCCAGGTGAAACAATGCTAGTAATGTCGTATTTGCTAGCAACCTTGGCAAAGTAGGTGCTGGTCATGATGCGAGCGGTTCCAAAGTCAATCAGCGCCATCTGTCCGCTAGGCCGCAGCATGATGTTGGAGAGTTTGATATCGCGGTGAAAAAGCTTTTCGGCATGAAGCTCGTTCAACACTTCTGCCAACTGACGCAGCCAGTCTGCAGCCGTCTCCCAGTCGAGGCTACCGTGCTGCTGTAGCCAGGTGCTCAAATTAACGCCTTTGATATGCTCCATCACAAAGCAACGTAGCTGTCGCTGCTGTGGTAGCTGTAGGGTAAAGTAGCCGTCGGCTTCAACACTGGGAATACCAGGATGCTTCAAGTGCTGAAGCGTCTTTACTTCCTGCTCAAACTGAATGTGGAAGCTTTCTTGCTTTAGAGCTTTAAGGACCTTGGTCTGCTCACCATCGACTATTTCAAAAATTTCTGAAGGCTCCCATTCGTCTAACTGACGCAGAGGTCGAACTAGGCGATAGCGATCTTGCACAAGTAGCGGGGTGCCACACTGGTTGCAGTACGCTGCGGTATCTGAATTTTCCCGGTTGGAGCACCAGGGATTGATGCAGTAGCACACAGTAACCAATTCTCAGCGAGTGGCTCTAGATGTAATGGACGGACACACCTGACGAGCATACTCCATCGCTAGCGGTCTTAAAGCGAATCCAGCCTCACTTTTTTCTACGAAGAAGCGCTGTAGCAGTAATGCGCTGATGGCCTGCAAGTTTTGAGGATGATCGATCTGTTCTATCGGGACGGGTCCGGTTTGCTGCGCTAATAGACAAAAGACAGCCTTTTCTTCTCCAGAAAACCGCTGGTACTGCTGATCGAGCACATATCTCATATCGCTAATCAGCGTTTTTCCTTGTTTCAAGAAAGCGCCAACATTACCATCGAAAAGATCTCGAATAGTGCCTGAAACAATCTGGAGCATCAGCGGATTGCCTCGATATTGTTGAACTAGCTTTTTCCAATAGGGTTTCTCTAATAAATTTTCAGCTTCTAGAATTAGATTAGCGGCTTCTTGTCCTAGTCCGGTTAATTCTAGACGCTTAGCGGCGCGAGGATGGCGAGTATCGCGGTTACTCTCGCGGCTCGTGACCACAACGCAGCTTTGATGTGCCTCTTCGTTAATTCGTTTGAGCAGTTCTTCATAGGCTTCAAATCCCGCTTCGTAGCCGCCCAGGATGCTGCCGCTGCTGAGGATGGTTTCAAAGTTGTCGAGCACTATCAGACAGCGGTGTTTTCTGAAATAAGCCATTACGCCGCTGAGCTGATCGTACCAAGGCGCGTTCTGATACGTTTTTTTAGAGTATCCTAGCGACTCGATGGGAAGCTGTGAAACCCAATGATTTAGCAGGTTCTCTAGCGATGGTTTGTATCTCAACGACTGCCAGATAAGTCCATCAAAGTGTGGCTTAACTTGTCTGGCAAAGGCGACTGCTAAAGACGTTTTACCAATACCAGCAGGACCGTTGATTGCAATCAGTCGACAGGTGGACTCCTTTAGAGCCCATGTTTCTAGCTGGTCGAGCTCTGCTTGCCGTCCGTAGAGGATGGGAACTTCTGGCATTTGCGCTTGGTTAATAGAGACCCAGACCAGCCGATAGCCTGCTTCATCTAGCCAGCTAGCAATATCGCGCCAGCTTTCTAGGGCGCTGTGGTCGCGCTCTGTGAGCACCTCGGCGTAGCGATAAATTCCCTGACTCAAGGCCACTTCTACCGTTTTAGTAGCGGTGTATCTCTCTTTTGCTATTTCAGTTGGGCTTAGTTCTAGCAGCAGGCCGCGCAGGTAGGTGCGCTCTACTTCGGTGAGTTCAGCTCGTTTGTGAGGGGCAACCTGGTTTTTTGCCAGTGATAGATCAGCGTAGAGACGGTCTAGATCCCACTGTTCTTCTGCCTGTTCAAAGAGAGGATACATAGGGGGCCACTACTGAGAAAGATGCTTTGATGTACCCCGATTCTACCGAATAGCGATCGCATACAAACCACTTCATAACCACTTTCATAAGCCTAGTAAGGCAGCAGGCATATAACCCGTGACCTAATCTCAAGAAAGTTAGAGGTAGCTACTAGCTGCTTTTGTTCATGGTTTCCCCATTCAACGTTTCAACCAGATTTCTGATACGCCCTTCAAAAGTGAAGCGCTACAGCTTTGTGCTACTGAACGCGCTGGGTGTGCTCATGGTGATGGCTGGTGCTGCGATCGCGCAAGGCGGCGGGGGGGGTGGGGGCGGTGGCGGCAGCAGAGGTGGCAGTAGTGGCGGCGGCAGCTACGGAGGCGGCAGCTATGGAGGCTACAGCAGCTATGACAATGACAGCTACAGCAGTGGAGGTGGCGACAACTGGATAGTATGGATAGCAATACTTGCGCTGATTTACCTGTTTTCTTTTCTCGCTAAATCAGACAGCGAAACAACATCTAGACAGCACAGTGCAGCTAGTAGCACGATTAGTCGGCAAAAAGTAATCAATGCAGTGCTCATCCTGCGCGATGGGGCTAGCTACGTATCGGCTATCAATCATCTGACGCTACAGGCTAACTTCAAAACCTTTAGCGATCGGCGCGCTTTTCTTAGTCAATTAACAAACGCGATACACCCTGAAGATGTTGTGGAAGGGTTTGTTCGCACTATTCGCTCAAGCAGCATAGAGAGGCTGTGGCAATCGCAAAAATCAGCCGCAGAAATTCAAAACCTGGTCACCAACGTAGCCCCTCCCAATCAACCCTCTATTCAGCAGGATCGACGACCTGTAGAACCCCAACAGACTCCAACAGACGATACCTATTGCATTGTTGGTATCTTAATCACCAGCGAAGAAAGCCTGATTGTTGATAGTTCTGGGCTAAATTCCGTACGACAGACACTCTCAAGTCTCAGCCGACATCTAAACAGCAGTCGCAGCGCGCTCTATTACTACTTTGGCCCTAATACCACTGGCGTGAGCCTAAGTGAAGCTCGGCGTCTGCTAGAAAATGTAAGACAGCGTGGACGTTGATCAACAACTTGATTAACAACTTGATTAACAACTATAGAAAAGCAGAAAGATACAGTCGTATTTCACACTTTGATCGCCGAGGAAAAAGAAATGACTTTAGCATCTCTTGAGAGAGCATTACCTGTGGCTCATAGCAAACAACTTTTAGAAGCCCTGAACTTGAGGGCTATGGGCTCTGTTCACTATGCTCTAGATGAGCTGGAGGCGGCGCTAGTGTCTCTTCAGCAGGCGATTTCTATCAGCCGCAATATAGGAGAGTTTGAACTTGAGGCAGGCGCTCTGTTCATGGTCGGCCTGATCTACAGCGAACTGGCTGAGTTTGAATTGGCAACAGGGTACCTGCAAAAGGCACTTTCGCTTAGTCGTGAGGTGGGCGATCGCGAATTGGAAATACAGGCCCTACATCTAATAGCGTCTACCTACACAAAACTGGGCAACGAACTCGCCGCTAAACGTTACAGTCGGCAGCTAGACGACAGCCTCAACTAGATACCGTCGGCTGAGGTTGCGTTCTTGAATGACTTCATCGATTAAAATTGTGTGAATCAAAACGGTCAGCGCTATGGAGGCTAGAAAAAATACAATGATAAAAATGCGGCAAATGAGCCATCGCCACCCATCTAATCAAAAAAACAGACGCACGACGGACAGCGCAAATGAAACGGAATTATTCTGCTAGAATCGCCCCTTTGTAACAGCATCAATCCTGATGGTACTAGTATCCGCACCCGCGATCGCTAAGGATCAGACCTTCAAAAATCAGACCTTCAAAAATCAGACCTTCAAAAATCAGTGCGCGGGCAATCCGGATTGTGCTGTCCCAAAGCCAGCGGGTGAGTTAGCGGGTGAGCTAGTCGGCGAGCCCGTCATGTCACCACAGCCGGAGACGCCTATCTCGCTCGAGATTACGCCAGCTAATGTGCAAACGATGACCGAAGCAATCACCTTTGAACCTTCTGTGAGTACTGTTCTACGGGTGTTGAACGACTTGGGTAGCAGCGTCGGAAGCTTCAACTGAGCTAGAACCTTTGACTAGAACTTGTCGGGGACGAAATGCTGAGTTGCCATAGGTGGACGCTCGTAGTCAATGTTCTGCTGTCGTTTCGGCAGTTTTAGCGGCGGTGGGGTCAAATCTTCGTAGTCGATCTGCTGTAGCAAGTGGCTGATACAGTTGAGCCGAGCCCGTTTTTTGTCATCGGCTTCTACTACATTCCAGGGCGATCTGGTCGTATCAGTCGCTCCAAACATATCGTCCTTGGCCTTAGAATATTCCACCCACTTGGCTCGCGCCTCTAGATCCATCGGGCTCAGCTTCCATCGCTTCATCGGATTGTTCAACCGATCTTGAAAGCGCTTTTCCTGTTCGGCATCGCTTACCGAAAACCAGTACTTCACCAGCACAACGCCAGCTCTTTGCAGCATATGCTCAAACTCCGGGCAGGAGCGCAAAAACTCAACATATTCCTGATGCGTACAAAATCCCATCACTCGCTCAACCCCAGCCCGGTTGTACCAGCTCCGATCAAACAGCGCGATCTCTCCAGCAGAGGGCAGCTCTGCCACGTATCGCTGAAAGTACCACTGGCTTTTTTCCTTCTCGGTCGGCGTCCCTAGTGCGACTACCCGACAGATACGAGGATTCATACACTCAGAAATTCGCTTGATCGCCCCACCCTTCCCAGCAGCATCCCTCCCTTCAAATAAAACAACAACTTTCAGACCCTTTTCTTTCACCCAGTACTGCAGCTTGACTAATTCTGTCTGCAGCCGAAGCAATTCTTTCTTGTAAACCTTCTTGCTTAGCTTCTCTGGCTTTTCGCTATTCGCAGATGTCTTCTTTTTCGACTTCTTACTCTCTTTCTTTTTTTCGTCTGCTACTGGCTTCTGAGCTGTAGAATTTTCTACCTTAGAAGTCTTAGAAGTCTTAGAAGCCTTGGATTCGTCGACATCAGCGGCTACCGGAACCGAGCTGGATTTCTTTTTTACCATTAGTTTTTGCTTGAGTAGGGGACTTGCACAAAGAGAAGTATGTTAAGTATTCATGACTTAAAGTTGATTCAAAAGCTTACAGTCTATCTCCTTAGGTTAAGAGACGGTTCAGAAAACAGACGCCTTCTTTAAGTGCTCTTAATGTTTAAGTGCTCTTAATGATTGTGATATGGGTCACTGTGATTTTATGATGTTGTAGTTGATCGTCGTCGAGCGAGCCGCGTATGAAGATAGGACTACTGGGCACAGGGCTGATGGGCGCACCGATGGCCTTGCAGCTTCAGCGGTCAGGCTTTGAAGTGGTCGCCTGGAACCGCAGCCCGCAGAAGCTGATACCGCTAAAAGAAGCTGAGATTCGGACGGTTGGGAGCGCAGCCGAGGCGATCGCATCGACAGAACTTACAATTACTATGCTCAGTGACGCTACCGCCGTCCAATCTGCCCTTTTCAAGGATTCTACTGCTCTGGCGGGTCATACCATCTTGCAAATGGGCACCATTGCCCCCGACGAAAGTCGTGAACTCCACGCTGAAGTCCAGGCCGCAGGCGGCGACTATCTAGAATCACCCGTGCTCGGCAGCATTCCCCAGGTAAAATCCGGCTCACTCATCCTCATGGTCGGCGCGACTCCAGAACAGTTCGAGCGCTGGCAGTCGGTACTTAAATGCTTGGGCCCCAGCCCTGAGCTGATGGGTCCGGTAGGCACCGCCGCTGCTACCAAGCTGGCCATGAATCAGCTAATTGGTAGCCTGACTGCCGCTTTTTCCATGAGTTTGGGATTAGCTGAAAAAGAGGGGCTAGATATCGAGAAATTTATGTCGATTGTGCGTGAGAGCGCTCTGTATGCCCCAACCTTTGATAAAAAGTTGGAGCGGATGCGCGATCGCAATTTCTCTAACCCCAATTTTCCAACCAAGCACCTGCTGAAAGATATGAACTTGTTTGTAAAAGCGGCGCAAGCGCAAGGAATCGATGCAACAGTAGCAGCAGGGGTTAGCCAGGTAGCCAAAAATGCGATCGCCCAGGGCTTAGCAAACGAAGACTACTCTGCTATCTACAGCGCGATCAATCCGGCTGCGAAAGATGCAACAGATCCATAAAAACAGTTCTGTCTAGACGGTGCTGTCTGGACGATGAATTAGTTGGAAATTTCTACATATAGTAAAACAATGAAACTATTGAGATTGCTGAGAAGGCAAATTCTGGGATTGAGCATTGTGCTTTTGGCGTTCGGAATGGCGATCGCGCTAGGCACTAGTCCAGGAAAAACGCTGCCTATCCCGACCAGCTACGGACTGGTTGTCAAACAGAGTCCTTACAGCGTAGAAGAAACAGAAAAAAGATTCCTTGAAATCCTTGATTCAAAAGGGCTCAATACATTTGTCACGATAGATCATGCTCAAAATGCCAAAGGCGCAGGACTAGAGCTGCGACCGACGCGAGTGGTCATCTTTGGCAATCCAAAACTCGGCACGCCCCTAATGCAGTGCGATCAAAGCCTAGCAATCGACCTGCCCCAGAAGCTATTAATCTGGCAAGATGAAACAGATCAGGTGAATATTGCCTACAACGACCCGCGCTACATAGGTGGACGCCACCAGATAGGCGGCTGTGGCATTGGCAATATTCGAGAGATTGCAGGTGCCTTGGATAAGCTGTCTACGAGTGCGATCGCGCGGTAATGCGATCACCTAGTAATACGTTGTAGGGGCATAGCATGCTATGCCCCTACAACGATAAATACTCGGCTGCTCCAAAACATGTCATAAATCCTGTCCAAATCCCTAAATCTAGGCTATCAAGGCTGCCTTCTCGTCATTTTGTTGCAGGGCGGCAACCGCGTCCCTTGCATTGCCGAATCTGCGATCGCGCCCCTGATAGGTCAATAGCGCCTGATGAAACTGCGCCCGGTCAAAGTCCGGCCAAAACACATCCGTAAACACCATCTCGGTATAGGCTAGCTGCCACAGCAGAAAATTACTCAGCCTTTGTTCCCCGCTGGTGCGAATAAGCAAGTCAGGATCGCATCCTCGGGTGTATAGGTGCCTGGAAATCGTCTCTTCAGTCACGTCACGAGCAGTCAACTCTCCTTTCTCTACCTTTGCAGCTATCTGCTGACATGCCGCCTTAATCTCACTGCGGCTGCCATAGTTCACCGCCACATTAAAATCAATTTCCGTATTCTCAGCGGTTTCTTCCATTGCCCGGCTCATCTCTCTTTTTAGCGCCGGAGACAGTGCCGATAAATCTCCGACAAAGTGAATGCGGACGCCTTCTCGGTGCATTGCCATCAGCTCTTTTTTCAGCATCTTTTCAAACAGCACCATCAGAAAATCGACTTCTGTTGTAGGGCGGCTCCAGTTCTCCGTCGAAAATGCATAGGCGGTCAGCGCCCCAATTCCCCAATCCTTGCAGCACCGCAGCAAATCCTTGAGCGTCCTCGCTCCCTGCCTGTGTCCAGCAACTCTGGGCAACCCTCGCTGATTTGCCCAGCGACCGTTGCCATCCATAATTACGGCCACATGCTTGGGCACACACAAGGGATTGATATCAGCAGGAAGAACAGAATATTGGTGCATATGATTTGGTCGTATAAATGAACATTAGATGCTGTCAGAATTCCCGCTGTTTTACGGAAGCTAGCGGGTAGTTCCCCTACAGTAGCTATCTCTACAGTAGCTATCTCTACAGTGGCTATCTCTAGCTGAGCAAGCCGAGCATTGTTAGCCAAGCAACATCGGCCTCAGCCTATCGGATACATCGGTTCACTGTCAGTCGGAAAAAGTCGGTCATAAATTAGGCATATCAGGGCAATTGTTTTTTGTTCGTTCGGAACATCTGCCTCGGAGGCGGTAGTTTACTGTGCAAACGGGGCTTTAGATTGAGACCATGAGGATGAACCAAGCGATTGAATATGCAGATCAGCTGCTGTATGACCAGACAGGGAGGCATCTAAGCGATTTGCAAAGCTATATCATTCAGGAAAGCTGGCAGGGCAGAACCTACGGTCAAGTCGCCAGCTTGGCAGGCTACAGCGAGGGCCACGTAAAGGATGTAGCTTCTCAGCTATGGAGGCTACTTTCCAAGGCGCTAGGAGAGCGGATTACGAAAGGGAACTTGCGATCGCGTCTTATTAACCGCATCAAACGCACCCTCAAAAAAGCAACGCCTGCTAGCTTTTTGACAGAGCCACCTACAGCAGCCTCTTCAGATTTCATTGGCCGAGAGCAAGCTTTCTCAAGACTTCATACTCTTTGCCAACAACATCATATTGTCGTTGTCCATGGAGAAGCTGGGCTCGGGAAAACAGTACTGGCGCGGCAATATTGCCATCAGTTTGAACAGGTACTAGAGCTGATGGTAGCTAGAGAAGTTGGGCAAATCACGTCTCTAGAAAGCATTGTAGAAGAATGGCTACGACAGCACTTCAACGCAGACCCTGGCAAAGAGTTTGGGATTACGCTGAGCCGGTTGAAATCTCATTTAGAACAGCAGAGAAATAGTGTTGTTTTAATCGATAATCTAGAGTCTGTGCTATCAAGCGATGGTCAATTCACAGGTAGATTCAGGCAGTACGTAGAGCTGCTGCGCGTCTTGCTGACGACAAAAACAAAAACAATTATTACTAGCCGCGATCGCCTCTGCGAACCCAGTCTAAAAGTCCACCACTACCGGCTCTCTTGCCTATCCGCATCTACTTGGCAGCGGTTCTTTCAAGCACAGATTCAAAAAGCAACTATTAAACAGACGCACCCTCAACAGAAAGACAGTGAGGAGGCCGAATTGCACACTACTATCCTAGAAACCATGCATCATGCCTACGGTGGCAATACTAGAGCGATGGAAATATTGTGCGCAGCGGTTATAGAAGATTTTGAGGGCGATCCGAGCGCCTACTGGCAAGAGCATAAAAACAATCTGTTGGGCAGTATTGATCTCAAAAATCTGATTGCTAGTCAGATCGATCGCTTGCGTGACTCAGATCTAGAGGCGTACCTGGTGTTTTGTCGGTTGGGGTGCGATCGCGTCTCAGCTCAGCCTCACATCAGCGCGAATTCGATCATGGCGCTGATGTGGGATATTCCGACCAGGCGGCATCGGCAAATTCTTAGCTCGTTGCGCGATCGTTCTCTTCTAACGTTTCACAAAGGCAGCTACCGACTCTACCCTGCGACCAAAGCTGAGGCATTCTCCCGGCTGCATCACAGTTAAACCAACCTTGACCCTATGTACCCCTTCCTATTTGTAGATGCTCCTAGCCGCTAGCCGCTTTATTCTCTAAGCGTCAGGATTCTATTGACTGAAAGCGCCTGCACCAGAGCAGCTAAAGCTGTAGTGGCTAAAGCTGTAGAATGCTAACCTACTGATAAATTCATTTGTATACAGCTATGCGCTGGAAAACGGGCCGTCGAAGTCAAAACGTGCAAGACCGCAGAGGAATGGGCGGCAGAGGAATGGGCGGCGGCAGCCCGATCGCTATTGGTGGCGGTGGGCTCGGCATGGTCGTTGTTGCGATCGTTATCGCGCTGCTAGGTGGAGATCCAACCATACTGCTAGATGCAGCGGCTCCCACTCAGCAAAACCGAGATCCCTACAACAGCCCTTCTGTCGAAACCTCGCCCGAAGAAGACGCCCAGGCAGAATTTGTCTCCGTTGTCCTCGCCGATACCGAAGACACCTGGAACAGCATTTTCCCCCGCGAATTTGGTGGCAGCTACCAAGAACCCACCCTGGTCCTCTTCACCGATGCCGTCCAATCCGCCTGTGGTACTGCGCAATCCGCTGTCGGCCCCTTCTACTGCCCTGGTGACCAGCAAGTCTATATCGACCTCAGCTTCTACCAAGATCTGCAATACAAGCTCGGCGCACCTGGCGACTTTGCTCAAGCCTACGTTATCGCTCATGAAGTTGGTCACCACGTTCAAAACTTGCTGGGCGTCTCCAAACAAGTCCGCGCCGCCCAAAGCCGTGTCAGCCAAACCGAAGCCAACCAGCTCTCCGTCCGCCAAGAGCTACAGGCCGACTGCTTCGCTGGCGTCTGGGCCTATCACACCAACCAGCGCGGCCTCCTAGAAGAAGGCGACGTAGACGAAGCCCTCAACGCCGCTAGCCAGATCGGAGACGACAAACTTCAACAAAAGCAGCGCGGTTACGTTACCCCCGACTCCTTCACCCACGGCAGCGCTGCCCAAAGAGTCAAGTGGTTTCGTCGCGGCTTTTCCTCTGGCGACGTGGACCAGTGCGATACCTTCTCCTGAGATAGGCTGGCGAATTCGTCTGATGGCAGCTCTATATCAACTGCCTACTCTACTGGGATTACTGAACTTAGATCCGGTATTCCGCGCCTTTTTTTTGCGCCTGCTTTTATGGAAACTATCAGGGCTGTCATCTCTTCAGCGCTCCGTTTACTGACTCTCTTGTTGTTCATCAGCGGCCTTTCCTTCTTTCTCTCACCCCAATCGGCAGCTAGCTCTCCCGAAATCTATTGGACTTATCAAGACCGTAGCGGACCGGACCATTGGGCAGAACTCGACAGTAGCTTTGCCGCCTGTACCACTGGCCAAGCCCAATCTCCTATTAACCTTGTTGGCACACCAGGTCTAGACCTACCTGACCTAGCTTTTCACTACGAATCCGTTCCGCTGAACCTACTCAACAACGGACATACCATACAGCTCCCCTACGCACCTGGCAGCTATCTAACGCTAGATGGCAAAGCCTACAACCTTTTACAGCTACACTTCCACAGCCCTAGCGAACACACCATAGATAGCAAACCGGCCTCCGCTGAACTCCACCTCGTTCATAAAAGCGACGACGGAGAGATTGCCGTCGTTGCTGTTCTTCTACAGCCCAGCCTGACTGAAGCTAGCAGCGCTTATCCAATTACCACCGATCTCCCTCAAAAATTCGGCGACAAAATCAGGACCAATAAAACTATCAACGCTCGACTGCTTCTACCTGAGCAAACCACAACCTATCGATATAGCGGTTCACTGACTACGCCTCCCTGCACCGAGTCTGTTTACTGGCTGATCATGACAGAGCCAGTTGCTCTTCCACCGGAACAACTCTCTTACTATAGAAAGATCTTAAACAACAACAATCGTCCCCTGCAACGCCTAAACAAGCGCACTATTCAAACCGATTCCCAAACTGATTCTACTACTACTTAACTAGCCAACATCGTTTGCTTTTACGAATCACGGTGCAAAGGGTGTTTCAATCGTTTCTACCCTTGATGACACGCACAAACTGAGAATCAACAATGCGAAGTTGACCGTCGATTGTTTCTAGTGTGAAAGTTCGCTCTTCTCGCTGAATATCATCGTTGGGATAAACGTAAGTGTTCTGTCCGGTAAGTGTAAGTGTTTCCTCGGTTTGATTGGTAATCGTAAGATTCTCTACGGTGACGCGATCAAACTTTTCAAAGAACTCTCGACTAAAGCTGGGGGCAAGTTCTTCTGAGAAGACAGCAACAGCATTGTCCCAAGATTGGTTGGAGATATCGCTATAGAAAGTTTCGATGAGTGCGATCGCCTCTCCAGGCGCGGGCGCGGCCCCCACCGTAGGACCGGGTGTGGCCTTGGGTGTGGGCTCGGGCGTAGGCGTAGGTATGGATTCAGGTATAGTTGCAGAGTCTTCCTCAATTGGAGGCTGTTCTGAAGGAGGCTGCTCTGAAGGCTGGTCTACATTCTCTGAAATGTCTGTTTGAACTGATCTACTCGGCTCTGACACAGCTCTATCTGATGTGTTGTTGTTCCAAGCTAGTAAGCCAGCGCCGAGTAGGACCAAAACGCCTAGGCCAAAAGGCAATAGAAAGTTTCGACTAGGAGGGTTTGGGGGCGACGCGGGTATATTGGTCTGCTGCGGTTTAGCCTGCAATGAATCATTTTGTGATCCGTTAGCTTGTGATAAGTCATTCTGCGATCCGTTGACCTGCGGTGATATGGCTACAGTTTTGGCTGTGGTCTGCGACGGTAGCGTCTGGGTAGGGTCAAGAGGACGATAGCTGTCCGAACTATTCGACTCAGGGCGAGTATGCTCGCTAGCTGCTAGCGTAATGAACTGGCTAAGTTCGGCGGGTAGACAGTTCAGAGCGCTGAGCGCAACTGAAGCGGTTGGAAAACGGGTGCGAAAGTCATAGCGCACCATAGTGTCTAAGAACGTTTTAAGCGCGGGGTGAATGTAAGGTATGGTCGCCCACCAGCTAATTTCTCCAGTTTCGGAATCGATTGAAAGCGTACTGGGATGGAGCTGGGTCAACCCTTGGATTGCAATCATGCCAACGGCGTAGATATCGCTGCTAAAGTGAGGACGCCCCGCGACCTGCTCACTGGGCATGTAGCCTTGAGTCCCAATAGAAATGGTTCTACCTAAGCTTGACTGCGCCTGCACGATCTGAGTAGTCACCTTCTTGACCGCGCCAAAATCAATTAGCACTAGATGGTTGTCGCGATCGCGACGCACCAGATTAGAAGGTTTGATATCGCGATGGATCACTCGCTGCTCGTGCACAAATTCTAATGTACTTAGCAGATCGCCTAAAAAGCTAACCGTTTGGGCCTCTGACCAGCGGGTCGCCGCTGCTGCGGCCAAATTCAACTCAGATTCTAATGAGCGGCCTCGGACCAAATCCTGCACCAGATAAAACTCTTCATTCTCCTCAAAATGAGCTAATAAGCGGGGAATCTGGGGATGGTCGCCAAGCTGAGAGAGCACTCTGGCCTCTGTTTCAAACAGTCGTCTGGCAACTCGCAGCTCTTCGGCACTGCTAACTTGAGGCTTGAGCTGCTTGACAACGCACTCGGGATGACCGGGCCTGTGACGATCTTGTGCTAGGAAAGTTTGTCCAAACCCACCAGCTCCCAACTGACCTGTAATCTGGTAGCGTCCCCCCAGCAAAGGCATACCCTCTACATAGTTCGGCAGATGAGGTTGATTGCTCATAGAAAGGTCGACTAAGGAGAGAAAGCACGTCGGATAGTGAATATTAGATCTTAGTCCATCAGCGTGATTAGACGCTAATTGAGCGAGAATGAAGCTAGAGCATGAGCTAATCGATGAAAGGTAGAACAGAATTAGCTCGCTGAGTCTTCGACGGCTTCTTCTTGATCTGTTGCCATGATCACTTCTTTGAAGCGAATCATCTCCTGGCGAGGGTCAGCGTAGCTCACCTGGATCGTCAGCCGCTCGCCGACTTCTACAGCCCGATCGAAGCGCATGACAAATTCTAAGCCCAAGTCCTCGAAGATAATCAGGCCTAAACCTTCATGCTCTCGCAGCCAGCGCACCATGACGACCTCCCAAGGCTGTCCTGGATTTGATTCTTCCTGTCGCTTGAGATATTCAATCGCCCAATATTTCTTCGTCTGGCGCTCTACCATCACGGCGTCGTAGGCGGCATTAGAGGCGCTGGCAATAATCTCAGGCATTTCTGTAGGCGTGAAGGGAAGTTCGGCTCCTCGCAAATGGGCCTTGATCTGAAAGTGTCCCATTAGGTCGGTGTAGCGACGGATAGGAGAGGTGACCTGGCAGTAGCGGTCTAGGGCAAGGGTGGCATGGCGAGCGGGGGTAAGGCTCATTTCGCTGCGGGTCATGCAGCGGCGAATAGCAGAGTCGCGAACCCATCCGGCTTCTAGCTGCATAAGTTCTTCTTCTGGGGGAAGTTCGGGCTGTGGCTGGCTGCGGAAGGGCAGCGGAATTTCGTTATCTTCACCGTAGCGGGCAGCGACTTCTCCAGTCAGAATCATCATTTCGGCCACCATTTCACGAGAATTTGAGGACTCTAGGATGTCTATGGTGATAGTGTCGTCAGCGACTTTGATGACGGATTCGGGTAGATGAATGTTGATTGCGCCCTGAGATTTGCGCCAGGCCAAACGCTGTTTTGAAGCTTCGAAAAGTGCTAATAGTTCGCTTTCAGCCTGTATGCCTAGCTCAATCATTTCGTCGGCGTCTTCGTAGGTGAGGCGGTAGGTGGGCTTCACTAGGCTGGGCTGAATGCTGTACTCGGCGACGCTACCATCTTCTGCTAATACAATGCCAAAGCTGAGCGCATTGCAGGCTTGCCCTTGGACTAGGCTCATCGGACCAGCCGCCAGCTCGAAAGGAAACATGGGAATCACGCCAGTCGGCAGATACACGGTGGTGCAGCGTCTGCGAGCTTCTGTTTCTAAAATATCGCCATGATTGATCCAGCGAGTGGGATCAGCAATATGAATCCATAGCTTGTAGCGACCATCGGGTAAAGTTTCACAACTGAGGCCGTCGTCAATTTCGCGGGTGCTCTCGTCGTCTACGGTGTAAAGCTTTAGATGGGTAAGATCGATGCGCTGACCCTGCTGGTCTGAAGCAGAATCGTCTTCAGCGGGCGGCGACTCGATAATCTGCGCTACTCGTTCGCTAACCTCTGCGGGAAACTCAGTGGGAATCTGTCGACGACGCAGGGCTAAGTTTTCATGCTGATCCCAAAGGCCAAGGGCTACTAAAAAGTCAAAAGCGGCCTCGGGAGATTTGTCTTGATTTAAATCACTCAGAAGCTCTTGGGCAGCGTTTTTCTGACTGGATTCATCGCCTAGCAGAGCGTAGCGCTCGACGATTTCTAGCTGTGGGCGATCGCTCTTCTCCCATTCCACCGCCTCTCCAGCCAGCCCAGCCTGAATCCGCGCCAAGAATCCCTCTCGTTCTTTCTGCTTAGCCGCTTCTCGCTCGATCTTGTGCTGAAGCTCTTCAACCTGGCTAGCGGGACGGGGCTCGTAGCTATCCCCTTTTTGCTTGAAAAATATTTTATCTTCGCTCAGCATTCGATGCGCCGCGTAGCACAGTGGCGGGCTCTGATCTGAAAACAAAAGCTGCGCTAGAGAAGCCGGGGTTGCCGATTCTTCTAGCTCTAGCAACAGCTCCCACGCTACCTCCAAGCTATCCGGATCGAGGTAGCCTTCAGCCTCTGCTACAAAGCCTTCAATCTCTGTGGGCTCGTAGCTAGCTTTGCTCACTTCGTAGATAATTTGCCGGGGATGAATCGTGTGTGACTGTCCCGCCTGGTCAATCAAGATCCAGTTCTTTTTGCCTTCTGGTCTATCGGCGACGGCTAGATGGGGCGAGCCCTTTAGCTTGAATTCTACGAGCGTTCCCTTTTCCACGGATTCCAAAAAGCGACGACTGGCGGCAAGTTAGCAAAAAAGCTACCCACACTACTAGTCAAAGTAGCAGACAAAAGAAACGAGTCTTTGCCTAATGCAGATAGCTTGATACTTATTGATTAATCCGACTTTGTTTGTTCGACACAAAGTCATAGCAGACTAAGCCTGTTACAGAAGTTAGCCGTCTTCGTTTACATACGGCAGCAAAGCGACAATGCGAGCCCGCTTGATCGCCTTGGTCAAATCGCGCTGCTGCTTTGATGTCAGACCAGTGATACGACGAGGCAAGATTTTGCCGCGCTCAGTGACGAACTTGCGGAGCAAATCTACATCTTTATAGTCAATTTTTTCCTCTGGTTTAATCGGAGAAACCCGACGACGGAAGTAAGCCATAACCTTTATTCTCTATTCCCTTTAGCGGTTCTACTATTTACTTAATTTCTTTGTGGACGACGTGCTTGTTGCAGTGCGTGCAAAATTTCTTTAGCTCCATGCGACCAGTCGTGTTGCGACGGTTCTTTTGGGTGGTGTAGCGCGAAACCCCATTAGAGCGCTTGTCGGGATTAGTGCGGCACTCGGTACATTCGAGTGTGATTACGAGACGGACGCCTTTTGCCATGATTGCTGGAAGAACGAAGAACTTTGTGTCAATGCAGTTTCCAATTATGCCACAGGAAGGCTGAAATTTGGTTGGGGTTCTGCTGAATCAGTGAATATTGTTAGAGGACTGGGGGCCAGTCTCACAGCGCTTGACATAGCCAGACGCTTGGAACTTGTACCGTAAACCCAGCTTTCTCGTAGGCCCGACGCGCTGGAGCATGACTGGGATCGCCGCCAGTACTGACGGTCGCAACTTTCATACCGGCTGTCTTCATTTTTGCGATCGCAAAGTCATACATTTTTGTCCCGATGCCCTTCCCTGAGTAGTCTGGATGAACTGCATTGAGCCCAATTTCGCCTACTCGCGTCTCTGAGTTTAGCTGAATCGAAACAAACCCGACAGCGATAGCATTCACCTCAGCAGCATAAACCAGCCAACTAGACTCTGGTGCGAATAAAGAGACGAGGTAGTCACCTTGCGCATTGTCTTCGTTTGCCTGCGCCAGGCTGTAGATTTCTTCTCCCAAAATCGATCGGAATGAGTCAAAAATAGGTGCAAACGCAGCCTGTCGCACATCCTCTAAACCGGGCAAATCATCAGTGTTTGCTGAACGTATCTCAACGCTTGACATTGATCGGAGTCCAATAGCGCCTTTGCAGAAACTTTTAGCTCTGGGAATAGCATAGAGCTAATTAATTCGTCACCTCTGGCGTAGTGCATGATTCGATGATATCTCAACGTCCCTTCAAACTAGCTGCTTTTGCTCGACGCCAAAACCGACGAGGGCTAGCTTCTCTAGCGGCTGACCTTCGGGTGGGCGGATGTAGTTGAAGATGCGGCGGATGCGCATTTGAGGATTGACCAGCGTGATGGAATCGACGGAGATGATGCGGGTGTAGCGGGTGGTCATTAGGAGCTCGCGGGTGCGGGCGTCGAAGCGGAAGTCGGAGATGATGGGGCGATCTTCTTCGTAAGCTCTGTCGCGTAGATAAGCCCCTTCTAGAACGTAGTCGTTGCCGATCGTCTCATCATTGGGAACAAAGGCCAGATTCAGGGACTGGTCTTTGATGACGCCTGCTTCGGAAACGGTGTGAAAAACCAGGTGAAAGCCAGGACAGTAGTTTAGATCCGCGCCTTCGGTAAATCTATTGTCCGAGAGGACTTTGGCTTTTTTGTCGGTAGTCAACGGCTGAACCTGGAATTCTGTGTGCGATCGCTCTATCGCCCCTTCACTCAAATAATGATAGGTCCGCTCAGAATCCCAGCCCCCAACGCAGCTATCAAAAAACTGATGAAAAATCGCAAGCGCTGACATAGCATGTGTCCTCAGAAATTTTCTGCTGAATGTTTCCAGGTTACAGAGAACCTAGCTTTTCTTGAACCAGCCAATCGGCAGACTCTATGTCTAGCTCGCCAGTTGGAACGCCTAGCTGAGTCAGTGCCAAAATCGTCGCATATTGCAAATCCCAGATTGGTACAGCCGTTGCTGTTTTGAGTTCGTCAACTGCCGCCAGATCTCCGAGTTCAGCGAGGGCGATCGCAGCCGCCACCCGCGACTTCTGAAACTGCGGAGCCTTGTTATGCAGCGCTTCCACTAGCAGATCGTAGGCTTCGTTCACCTTTAACCAGCCGAATAGCCGCATGATGTGATAGTGCGCACCGTAGTCGTTGTAGCCCCCAGTTTTATAGCTTTCGATCAGCGCTGTGGGTGCTTCGTCTGCATAGTGCTCTATCAGCGTTTTAGTACCTAGATAGCAGCGGCCAAAGTCTGTGCCATATAGCTCTTGGATCAGGCTCTCAATCGCAGGCGGCGAGCTGTAGGAATGAACTAGCCTGACGTTGTTGGGATGATCGCGTAGCGCTTTTTCTAGCCAGGGTTGGACTTGATGAAAGGCGATCGCACCTGCCTCAATTCCCGCCTCTGCCAACAGCTTAATTCCCCGCAGCCGAAACACCATCGACACCGGACACTGCGCAATATTTGGAATCGCCTTAAAATAGCGAGCATCGATTAAATCTTGAATACTGCCACGTCGCGCATTCACATTCGTATTTTGTAAATAGCCCAGTATCTTCGGCATCATACTTTCGTCGTTCGTCAGCTGATAGAGGGCCGATAGCGCCGCACTTGCAATCGGTCCGCTTTCGCTGCTAGTAAAAGGTCGAATCCGTTCGACAGCCGGTTCATAGCCTAGCTTTGCCAAAGCGTGGATGATGGTTCGATAGCTTTGTTCGGGGCGCTCTAGCTGCTGGGCCAATTTTTCTAGCGTGGCTGAGTTATCAGCGCCAATCTCGCCCAGTGCCCAGGCTGCATTTTCGACCAGATACTGGTCTTCGTCATCCAGGCAGGCTTTAATTGCGGGCAGCGCTGCTGTCACCTTTAGTCGACCCAGACTCTCGACTGCCTTGCGCCGAACGATGCGATTGTCTAGGTCAGACGCCGTATTGGTGGCTGCTCTCATTAAGGATGCGATCGCCCGCTCCGTATTAAAATTTACCAAATGAGACGCCGCGATATACCGACTCGATGCCTCATCCGAATCGTCCGCAGGCCCGTCTAAAATCTCAATGGCTTGCGCTTCACTTAGATTAAACAGACCGGAAAACCGATTAGCCATAGCACTTAAAAAAACCGGTTGAAAGCGGCCTGCAAAACTGTTTACTGTCTATAGGATCGCATTAGAGAGCGCCCAAATCAAAAAAAACAGATCAAAAAAATCAACTAAAAAGCACAGCTCCAAAAAACACCTGCCGTATCTATAATCAAACGCTCATGACTAGCCCTAGCCAGCCCACTCTCCTTTCACATGCAGAAGCTGACGCGCTCATAGTAGAGGTTCAGACTCAGCAGAACACAGGTACCTTCGACGCCAATGACACACAGCTAATAGAGCAGCTAGTCGAAGGATTCAACGACACCCGTGGAATGAAGCGTCTGGCCTTCGCGGAAATTTTAGGCAAAGTCGGCAAGTCAGCCACACCCGCCCTTATAGACGGTCTAGCGCACCACGAAAATCCCACCGTCAGACGGGCCTGCGCCAAAACCATGACTTTAATTGCTGACCCTACAACTATTCCAACGCTGGTCCATTCGCTGCTGCATGACGATGACACCGTCGTCAGAGGATCAGCCGTCGGTGCCCTGGCTGTGATGGGAGAGGCCGCTGCCCCTATCCTGCTCGATATCATCGCCTCGCCCGACTATCCCGACAGCTCAAAAGGACTGGCAACCTGGGGACTGTCCTTTATTGGCACAGCAGGCGCGCAGCATTTGTACAAAGCGATCGATTCTGAGCATGAAGAAGTCCGCAGCGCCGTGGTGGGCGCACTCACTAGCCTTGCCCAAGACAATGACGATCAAGAGGCAATCGGATTGATTATCAGCAGTTTGAGCGATTCTTCTGCGATGGTTCGCTCTGAATCTGCCGCCGCGCTTGGCAAGCTGAGTAATTCAGATATGGTGCCGCATTTGACAACGGTACTGACAGATAGAGACAGCGATGTCAGAAAGACAGCGGCGATGGCTCTGATGAAGATTGGGGACAGCGGTGCGATCGCCCCCCTCAAAACCGCCTTAGCCAGCGAACCGGACAGCACCCTTCAGCCCGTCTTTCGCCTGGCCATTTCTCAGCTAGAGAAAAAGCGGGAAGAAGCAGAAGATAGCTGGGATTAATGAAAATCAAAGGTATGGAAATATGGGCAATCTAACAGTGGTTCAGTCTCCAACTTTTACCCGCAGCCATGGAAACCAACGTTGCCGCCGCCCTAGAGGTTCGTGATTTTAAGCAGGCCACCCTGCTGTTAAAGCAGTGGCACGCCAAAGAACCTGCAAGCCCTCTACTCAGACTGTACGCAGCCAAGCTGCAAGAGCAAACCAATCGACTCGAAACCGCAAAAAAGCATTATCTAGCCCTGCTCAAACAATCTGGTAATGCAAAGGTAGCCAGTCAGGCCAGAGCTGGACTGCAGCGGATAGAAGACGCGCAACAAGCGGCAAAAGCGAAGGCACTAGCGGATGCAAAAATATCGGGGGGCACAGAGCTAGCAATTTTGGCGATCGCATCTCTCCCACCATCTAGCCAAACAGCCACCCGGCAAGCCGCCATCGACAGCATTGCCAAAGTCTTCAACCTCGATCCCTACACCGCTCGGCTCAAACTCCCGAGCAGCGGCTTTCGCATTCACCGCATCGGTGCTTGGGGCGAAACTCAACACTACGCTCAGCAGCTAGCCACGCCTACCTTCTGCACCAAAATCAGCCAGATCAAATCTCTTCAGACATTTCAAGTTGTCTACTTTGAAATCCTTTCGCCCAGTCCAACTCTTATCTGCAAAAATGCAGACGGCCAGCTTGGCAAAATTAGCTTTGCGCCAGCAGAAGTCTCTCAAATAGTCAGCGGTCAGCTCCCCATTTTCGAGCAGGTCGTGGATCTGGGCAACTGGGGCAGAACGGTTCACAAAGAAAAGGTGCAGGACTATGCGCAGGTGCTGGACTTGCATCTGCCAGGAAGGCAGATTGTGCTGCGGGTATGCGATCGCACTTACCAATATCAAAAAGGTGTCGCCCTCAGCCAGAAAGCTGAACTCAATAGTCGTATTCAGTGGAATGAGCTGCGATCGCAACTCATCAAAGCCGTCAAAGTCCCGCATCACAGCGACTTCGGCAAATTTGGCAAGAGTGCCTTAGAATTTGTTCCTTTGCTCCCAGCAATCTCTCCAAATCTGGATCTAGATCGCCGCGCACCTAGTGACTGGGATCTGGTCTTCCATCTCTACAGCAGCCTCTGGTATTTTCAGCAGACTGAAGCTCCACACTAGATGAAGATGAGCATGAACCCAAAAGATTGACTAGGAGGTTAGCCAGTTTGCTGACAGCTGCCGTCTGGGTTGTACCAGACCAAGGATTCATTAGCCTCGTCACGCCAGCGCATCCAGCCTTCGGTGACGGTCGCGCCAGTCAGGGGCTGACATTGGGCAGTGGGACGAGTGACTTTGACGCGCATCCAGTCGCCGACAATGCTGATGGGTTCGATCAGACTATCTGACGCGACGAAGCTGAGCATGTTGGTGGCTTCTTGAGGCTGCGATCGCAGTGCCTGTGCCTCAGATCGCTCCAAAAAATACAGCGCTGGCTGAGAGCCCAACAGCAGCTCCCAGCGCTCGATTGCCAGCGGCATATCGCCTACCTCTAGCTGCGAGGTGTGGGCCCAGGCGCTACCGTCAGTAGTGTACTGCACCTGAAACCAGCCATCATCCCGAATGGCTAGTACAGGAAAGGTGTACAGGTTTTGGTAGGGCTTGACCATGGCAAAGCCAGCGTCACGACCAATGGCAAAAGCAGACTCGCCCTGAATCAGGTAGCCATGATGAATCCACCCCCAGTGCGGCCCACCAGGAGAGCTGTACAGCGGTAATGATACAGAGGTCAGCCAGTTGACGCTATCGCCTACAAGTCCTTCTACGTAGCGAGGGCGGAGGTGACCAACGCTAGGAATGGCGTCAGTGTCGCTGTAGAGATTGAGGATGCCGGATAGCTCTGGATAGAAAGGCGTAGAAATGGATGTCGGTAGTGGTGGGGATGCGATCGCATTTCTTTGATCAACCGTCTGGCTGGACTCTTGGGCGTACGCCGCGCCAGCTATAGCTACTATCAGCGCCGCTGAGCCTAGAGCGATACCGGCCATTTGACTCCATACCTGCCTCGATTTCATTGAAAACTACCCAACTAAAAAGTAACGATTATCTATCGGCTCTCATTTCCAACCTTTGGAGGTTGCTAATGAGTAACTTGCTATACAGTATCCATCCTGACTTCGTTTGATCCCGTGAAGTTTTCGCTAACCTCTACCGAATTTTGCTCATTCGGCTAACTAAATCCTGCTGCATTCGATCGAGATCGGCTTCTATCAGTGCCATCGAATCTTCTAGCTCGCGGCGTAGGCTGCTCTCTAGCGGTTCCGGGTTTTTTTGTCCGGGGTTTTGGCCCTCTGCGTCATCTCTCAACAGCTTTTTAAAGGCAAGGAGCTGACCCGTCTTAAAAGAAAGCTCAACTGGCACCTTGAAATTTGGCAGAACGCCGGTTCCTTCCCAGCTTTCATCGGTAATTAGGCTGACAGCTCTACCCGTAGGAATAAACATCCAAAAGTGGTCATGCAGTCTAAAGCCAGTGCCGGGATTTGCGCCACCTGCGGTAGTCTCACCGACGAGGACAGCTCGATTGAGGTGTTTGAGGTTGTAGGCGAATTCTTCAGCGGCTGAAAATGTTTCAGGTCCAATCAGCACGTATACCGGTTTGTCTAAATAGCGAGGGCCAGGCACGTGAGGCAGGGTCCATGACTGCTGGGTACGATTTTCGTTCTGCCAGTGTAGGTCGGTGAGATGAATCGTCGGGTAGGCCGGAACTAGGTAGCTGGTGAGTAGGGCTACCATACTGGCCGAGCCGCCTCGGTTGTAGCGCAAGTCGATGATAAGCGCGCTGGTGTTAGCCAGAAATTGCATGGCAGCAGCGGCCACATCTCCCGCAAATTCTGGTGGCTCGAAGCTAAACAGCTCTAGATAGCCGATGTTGCCGCGCAGCCGTTCGACTCGGTTGAAGTCGAAGTTGCGTAGCTGGCTGAGCTGGCGCTGACGAGCAATTTCTTCGGCGGGAATTTCGGTTTGAGGGTCCAGGTGAGGAAGAACAGCCGGGCTGTAGTAGACCTTGAGCTGCTGATCGGCGCTGAGAGCCTGTAGCTGGGCGGTAACGGTTTCGGCAAGCTGCAAGCCACTGTTGATGTCTTGATAGCCGTCTGCCGTTAGACGGGAGGCAATATCGGCTTGGATTTTGCTGGCAATATCAGGAAAGGCGTATTCATTCAGCTTTTCGGCGATCGCACCTAGCACCTCGGTTCGGATGGTCGCTGCTAATGCTCCGTCGTAAGAGTCAGGTGTGGAAGAATCGCTCATGAAAAATGCTGTCTAGCCGGAGTTGTCTAGTTTATATCATCTGCGGCTATTGGCATCTTCGCATCAGCACCTGTACCCACCGGGCAAAATTTCTCAACGATTCGCACAAAAGTTTCGACGCCGACGCCTAGGGCCGTTTCATCGAAGTTGAATCGAGGATGGTGGTGAGGATAGGCCAGGTCTTTCTCGACATTAGCAGCTCCCAGAAAGAAGTAACAGCCGGGAACTTTTTGAAGAAAGAAGGAGACATCCTCACCGCCCATGGTCTGACATTTGGGTACAACGCCTGCGGGGGTTTCGACGACGGAAAGCGCAACAGAGCGGACCAGATCTGCGATCGCCTCATCATTGATCACCGGGGGGTACAGGCGGTGATAGTCTAGCTGATAGCTCGCTCCATGCGCTGCACACACCCCTGCAATAATCTGCTCTAGCCGCTGCGGTATCAGCTCTGCATAATCCGGGTCAAAGTAGCGCACCGTCCCACCCAGAAAAGCAGTGTCAGCAATTACATTCACCGCTGTTCCGGCCTTGAATTCGCCCACCGAGACCACTGCTGACTTGAGCGGATCGATATTGCGAGAAACCAGCGTCTGCAAGGCCATCACCACCTGCGCACCGACTACAACCGCGTCGACTGTCTGCTGTGGAATCGCGCCATGTCCACCCCTACCCTGAATAGTGCAGTGAAAAAATTCTGTCGCTGCCATCATTGGCCCACTGCAAACGCCCAAGGTGCCAAGCGGCAGGTTGTTCCAAAGGTGCAGCCCCACTAGCGCGTCAACATCAGGGTCTTTCAGGACACTGGCCTCGATCATGGGCTTCGCGCCGCCGGGGCCTTCTTCTGCTGGCTGGAAGATGATTTTGACGAGGCCGCTAAAGGTGTTGGGATGTTCCTTTAAGTATTTGGCGGTGCCAAGGGCGATCGCCACATGGCCATCATGACCACAGGCGTGCATTTTGCCATCATGCACAGAGCAGTAGGGAACCTCATTGAGTTCTTGAACCGGCAGCGCATCCATATCTGCTCGAATCCCTAACACAGGCGTCTCTGACGATCTGCCCTCCTCGCCCTCTAGAATTGCAACGATTCCAGTTTTTGCAATACCGCTCTTGTAATTGATTCCCCACTCTGTGAGGCGATCGCAGATAAACTGAGCCGTGATCTTTTCTTGAAACCCCAGCTCCGGACGCTGATGAATCTGGCGACGCCAGGTTACTAGATCAGCCTGCAATGCCTGAACATCAGGGCGCAGTGCTGAAAAATCAGTCTGCAAAGGTCGAGAGAGAGTCAGCATAGAGATTCTGTAGAGTTTGCCTTATTCTGTCAGATTTTTTTATGCCCAGAACGCCTTTGGCATCAATCTCTCTAAATCCAAATGGGCAGCGGCACTCGCTAATGTCTCCAAGTTCTTGACCTGTCTGAGATGAGGCAAGACACCCAGTACCGGCGTGCGGGTCAAAGACTCGATCATCTGAATCGGTGTCCACTGCTCTAGCTGCTGCGCTGTCCGCGATTCTGTGCAGCTGAGGACAATGCCGCACAGATTGACTTTTTTCTGTTCAGCAAGGGCGACGTTGGCAACGATAGCGGCAATTGACCCTAGCTTGACAGGTGCAACTAGCACAGCCGGTAGCCGCCATTGATAGGCGAGATCTGCCACGGTCAGCTCATCGGTAATCGGCGAACCTAGTCCGCCCGCACCTTCGATCAAGACCCAGTCTCGTTCGGCCTGGAGCTGTGAGATCACTTGCCAGGCTTTGGCGAGATCGACTCGTTTGCCTTCTAGCGCTGCAGCCAGCGGCGGGGCGATCGGCGCTTTGTAGTAAAGCGGGTTGAGTTGCTCTAGCGTCTGACCTAGGGTTTGGTCTAAATCGAAAAGTCGGCTGTAGAGTTCGCGATCGCCCTCTCCGGACTGCACTGGTTTACACACGCCCAAACGATAGGTCCAGCAGTACCGCTGCCAATAGGCTATAAGTGCCGATGTCAACACCGTTTTTCCACTATCTGTATCTGTTCCCGTAATCAACAACGCTGCCAAGCTGACTTCACCCTCTCGATCGTTCCAGTTGTATTCTTTTGTAAGCTGTTTTCCTTGAGCCGTCTATTGGCTCTGCGGAACCTCTGCACTAAGCTGAATTTCCAGCGTAAACTGTGAAGGATCAGGCGCGGTTACATCAATACTGTAGTCGCCGCCCAGGGGCAAAAACCCTTGCCATCTCTCTAACTGAGAGGCATCAGGCAGAACCGTACCATCTGGCATCAACAGCTCAAAAGACACTGGCCGATCGGATGAGAGCGCGCTAACTGTTAGAATCTGGCCCTGCTTAGCATTGACGACATAGCGTCTTAGCTGACTAGGCCCGACGCTGTTAGCCACTCTGATGCCTTGTGAACCGTTGGGAAAGCTGATTCTTTGCGTTTGTATGTCTAGCTGAGTGGGTGGCGGATTGGACGGGGGATTTGGACGGGTACCAGGGTCCGTCGGTGGATCGGTGGGTTCTAGCGGGGGTTGGGTTTCGGGTGGGGGCGCGGGCACTGGACCCAACGTAACCTTGAGCTGGTAGTCGCTGTTGGGTATGCCCCGTACTGGGCTGAGCTGAATTTTGTATTCGCCAAATTCTTTGAGGGTGCCCTGCCACTGCGCGACTCGGTTGGCGTTGCGAGCAACGGGCCGATCGTCTGGACCCAAAACGCTGAATAGAACGCCTTCTGGGGCGACAGCAACGGTGAGCTGCTGCCCGGGTTCGGCGGGTAGCAGATAGTTGATCGTGTCACCGCCTAGCAGATTGCCTTCGACGGTCTCAGCGACGCCCGGCACCAGGCTGAGCGGCTGAGTATACTCTGCTGGCTGGGGGCTAGGAGTCGCTGTTGGCGTGGGCGATGGGGTTTCACTACCGAGGGGCGGTAGTGACGTGATAGTCGGCTCGGGCGTAGTCGGCGAGCTCAGATACCTGACGGTGGCCCAGCCGCCAAACCCGGCTACGGTGACTAGCCCAGCGGCTAAGGCACCGACGGCAAAAGGATTTTCGAGGAATGACGGTGAGCGCTCTCGTTCGGAGGGCATCTGCAAGCGAGTGCTGGACTGGCTAGTGGTGGGAGGAGTGTTGATTGGGCGGGGGTTTGGCCGGTTGGAAGCATTCCTGTTGACGGTAGGGGCGACGCTGGTACCGGTGCCCGGGTTGGGGCGACCGACAGCGACGGTTTGAATTTGAGATAGGGGTGGGGGAGTGGGGGAGTGGGGGAGTGGGGGAGTGGGGGAGGATGGATTGCTGCTAGCTTGGAGGGCCTGGGCCATTTGGCTGACGGACTGGTAGCGATCGCTCGGTCGATATTGCAGGGCTTTGTCTAAAACAGCGGCAAAGCCGGGGGTGACGCTGACTAGGGGCTGCCAGTTCCAGGCGAAGTTGACATCGTCGAAGAGGGCCTGGGGTTCTCTGCCGGTTAAGAGCACAATGGCAGTGACAGCTAGGGCGTAGAGATCGCTGCTGGGATAGGCTCTGCCGGTTTGCATTTGTTCGCTAGGTGCGTAACCGGCTTTGCCGACAGTAGTCGCCTGGCTAACGCCGTCTGCGGCTTCGGTGGCCCCCATCTGCATACGAGTGACAACTTCTTTGACCACACCAAAGTCGATCAGGACAGGAAGCTGATCGGACTGACGCTGAATGATGTTGTCTGGGCTGATGTCGCGGTGGATGATGCCTTTGGCATGAATGTGGGCGAGTACGGGCAGTAACTGCTGAAGAAACTGTTTGACTTCGGCTTCCGAGAAGTGCTGGCCCTCTAGTTTGCGCTGGTTGAGGACTTCGTGATAGGTGGGGCCTTCGACGTAGTCTTGGACCAGGAACAATCGCTCTTGCTCTTCGAAGGTGGCTCGGAACTTGGGAATCTGCGGATGGATGATTTGATAGAGCACGGAAGCTTCTCTTTGAAAGAGCTGGGTGGCTTTGTCAGAGAAGCGGTCTTGTCCTTTTATAGGGACAAATTCTTTGATGGCGCAGCGCTCGTTAAATCGCCCCTCGTCTTCGGCTAGGTAGGTGCGGCCAAAGCCGCCCTGCCCTAATAGCTTGACGATTCTGTAGTGATTTTGAAGAAGTGTGCCAACAGCGATCGCAGTTTGCATAGTTAAAAGCGGGTAAAAACGAGAAGCGTATCAAGGACGATATTGTGGTGCCTACAAAAGGAGCCCTGCATCAGTCTACTGCATGTTTTTGGCTTGTACGTTTTTAGCGTGACACTAGGAAATATGACAAAACCTATAGAGTGCGCTCGTACTGCTATAGGCGTTAAATTCATACAGGCCAAAGCCTCTGTGAACTTACGGGGTTAAATCACGGAGCTTCTTGGGGAATGATTAGCTCGATCTCTTTTCTTTTAGTGCGCAGCACATGACTTACGGCACCTCTGATAGCGACAAAACCTCCGATCCAAGTGCGAGCTTGGGCGGTGGTTTAGAGGGCGGTAATTTTGAGGTTGACAGTTTTGAGGTTGGCAGTTTTGAGGATAGCAGTTTTGACGGTAAAGGCTTGGGCGTAGAAGGTGCGCTGCAGTCTCGGCTTTCCTGTCAGCTAGAAGGGATGACGCCAGCACAGCGCGATCGCCACCGCGCCGAAATTCTTTCGCGTCTGAACTTACTGAGCAATGACAGTGTTCCTATCTTTGACGAAGCCACGCAAAATATCTCTCGGCTGCTAGCTATGCCGATCTGCATACTCAGCATTATGGATACGGACGTGCAGAGCTTCAAATCGGTAGTCGGGCTCTCTAGTCTAGGGCTGATGAACCAGCTAGCCGCAGCTCGTAGCCTTCCTCGCGAAGAATCCTTTTGCATCCATGTTGTAGATAGTGGCAAAACTTTTGCCTTGGCCGATACCACTGCTCATCCTGCGTTTTCTCGTAGTTTGCTAGTCCAGCACTACGGCATTCACTCTTACCTGGGTGTCCCGTTAATTACAACAGAAGGCTGCTGTATCGGTACGCTAGCAGTTATGGATTTGCTCCCTCATCAGTTTACGCAGCAGGAGATCGCCTTCCTAGAACTGAGCGCTCGCTGGAGCATTAGCGAGTTTGAGAAGCAGTATCTGCTGCAAAGCCAGCATCAGGGTAGATTGCCTGTCTTTCACTCGGCGGATCAATCAGCAGTCGTGAGCGAGGCATCTGAGCATTCGCTGCTCGATCAGATCAACAAAGTTCGTTTCGAGCTAATTGTTCAACTGACTCATGATTTGCGCAATCCGCTCACGTCTGTAACGGGTATGGCTAGTATGCTAAGCCGAGAAATTTACGGTCCGCTGAGTGAGAAGCAACAGGAATACGCCAGAATTGTGCTGAGTAGCTCCCAACAGCTGCTGACAATGGTGGACGAGATTGTTGAGATTGGTGATTTGCAAGAAGATGGCTATCAGCTTTCTGTGGTGGCGACTGATGTTGAAATGGTTGGGCATCAGGCGATCGCAGCATTGCAAAAGACTGCTATGCAGCAGGATCTAAAAATAAAGCTGACAGTAGAGCCGGGCTCTCGAATTTGGAATCTAGACAAGCAGCTGACAAAGCAGCTAATCTACCACCTGGTCTTTAGTCTGATCAAAATGTCTACGGCGGGCAGCACAATTCGACTGCATCTTTCGCGCAGAGAGGGCAGTGCTAAGGTTGCGCTTATGATCGCGCTATGGGTTTCTAATCCTTGGCTAGGTGAAGATTTGCCTCAAGCCGTGATCGCCTGGAGCCAGCGGCAGCCAGCGGATGGCAGTGCTTCGCAAGAGGATGATTTCCCAAACACGATTTTGGACCCGCTTGTCCCAGCGAATTTGAAAACAGACAGCGCAGAAATATTCGAGGCACTAAGCGTCGCCAAGAAAGTGGACGCTTCCAGGCAAGAGCTAGGGCTATTACTCAGTAAGTATTTGACTGAGATGCACGGCGGGGAGGCTGCGGTTCAAGGATCTGGGGCCTCTGGCTATCGCTATGTGATTACGCTGCCGTCTTTGCCGGTAGATGATGCAGTGGGCTAGCGACTGGATGGAGATAAGTAGCAATGTTCCCTGCTGACGATTGATTAGGCGCGCTGCAAGATGTGAATAGGTGCGATCGCAGTGCATTTATTCGAGGCAAGCTACTCGCAGAATAGCGGCTTTGTTGAAATTTGTTTTGGCCGTTTTCACCTAAGTACGTAAGTATTTATCTACTGAAACTCTGTGTAGCACACTGTCAGGACTTTTTTCAAAGTTTATATAAACATTTTTTAGGTAAATTGACGTATACAGGGAACCTGATGAGTGGGCAAGATAGACTCGTTCAGATTCCAACAGAACTGCTGAACTCGAAGGTCCAAACGCGCATTATTCAAGATTGGCTAAATCGAGAAAATTATTTCTCTCTTAACCAGGCTCTTGCCAGCGTGAACGCTATGTCTCAGTCGTTCAGCAGGTTTCGACCTTTGCTTGCATAACAGGCGTCTGCGAGAACACTCCCATTAGCTTGTTTGCGTCTGATGGTGACGCTCATCGGTATGTTTGAGCGTCTAATTCAATCCAAGCTTGCAAGTTTCGCTTTCCCTCTCAAAAATTAGCTACTACAAACATGGCAAAAATAGAACAGCAGAAAACATTCCGTCAGCAGGTGTATAAGCCTCTTCTCGCGGCTGCTCTGGCAGTTGCAGGCGTTTTCAACATGATGAGCATTGCGATCGCAGAAGGAACAGCCGCTGGCGAAACCATCAGCAACACTGCGACAGCAACCTACGAGGATGACAACGGCGATGTCATCAATGCGACCTCCAACACCGTTGACATCGTGGTTGCAAAGGTAACGGGCATAACAGCGGTTCCGGTAGGCATCAACGACGTAGATGATGGATCAGTAGAAGCTGGCGATATCCTGGAATACACTTTTGAAGTCACGAACACCGGTAACTTCACAACCGACATCTTTATTCCTGGTGTTAACGGTCTCAATGCCAATACAACTGATAACTTCACTGTGACTAAAGTCGAAGTAATTGATTCGAATGGCATTGTCACCTTGATCTCGCAGGCAGACGATCCTGCGACTGGCGCAGACGAAACAACTAATCTAGATGGCACTGCCTATACAGGTGTCGATGCTGATGAAACCTTTACCGTTAGGGTTACGGGTACCCCTGATGCTGGTACGATTGCAGGCGAGCTAGTCAGCGTAACTTTGGGTGATGTTACTCCAGAGCAAACAGCCAATGACAACTCGGCCAACACGCAAAACCAGCTGTACGCAGCCGATGCAAATGGCAACAACGACGATCTCTACACTGACGATCCAGATGACGAGGTAGCGACAGAGCGAGAGGCTAGCGCGCAGCAGGATATTGCATTTGCATCCGCCGTAAATCCACTGGCATTTGTTACAGGGCTAAAGACAGCAGCCTTAACGACAAACAATCCCGCTATCATTACAGACGATCAAATCACATACAATTTGGGTGTTCGAGTAGAATCAAACGATCCAACTAATATCTATCAGCCAGCAGCGTTAACCGGAACAGCGATCGAAGTAGATGGTAATAGCGAAGATTTAATCTTGGTCTCGGATGCAATTCCAGAAGGAACGGTTTTTGAGTCAGTCTCTACACCACTGCCTACTGGGTGGCAAGTCATCTACTCTATTGTTACTCCTACTAATGCTCCGTTAAACACTACCACTTCCTGGTCAAGAACCGCACCGACAAATCTCGCGCAGGTAGAGAGAATCGGTTTTGTCAGATCAGGGACTCTGGCAGCTGGCTCAGAAGTCACCGGACTAAGGTTCACGGTTGTCACAACGTCCCTGAGTGCAAATGCTAGTGGGCGCGGTCAGGTTGATAACATTGCCCAGGTGTTTGGTGAGACATTAGGTGTTCCAGACGCAATTATCTATGACGAATCAGGTGACCAATCGCCCAACAACAATACTGCTCCTAGCAACGACGGTACGCCGGACGTTCCTCTTGGTGCCGATGGTATTCCTGACGGCAGCAACTACGATCCAAATCTAAACGACAATGGTGTTGCCGACCCAGCTGTCGACGGCATCGATACCGGTAACAACAATACAGGTGATGATACTGACAATAATGGTGAAGTGAACCAAGTCATTATCTCGCCAGCTATCGATCAGATTTTGAACGGCCCTCAGGGATCACCTGACGCGGTAGGTCCAACAGATGAAAACGACGATTTTACGAACGACTCTACTCCCGTCGCGGCTGGTCTAATAGAAGGGGCTACTACCGATGCTGACGGCAATCCTCTTACCTATGGTCCTGTTTCCTTTACTAACACCATTTCAAACCCAACAGCAGGTACGCTCTCCAATGTCACAATTGAGCCAATTGCACCTAGTCAAGCCCTAGTAGCAGATGGTATTTCTGCTCCGACAGACACTCAGTATGGCGCTAACGGCGATATTCCAGACGGTACCATCGTCAAAATCACATTCAATGGTCAGACAGCGACATACACATACAACAGCACACTAGCTAACCCTGCCGATCCGAATGCCGATCCATTTGTACTGACAGATAGCACAGTAACCGCTGGTGGAGTCTTTAAACCTATTACAGTAGGGAATATTCTGCCGGGTGCGGCTCCGATCGACTATGACGTTGAAGTCACCCTCCCGAACGGTACCGCCGTACTAAGTGCGGTTTCGATTCCAATCATCGCTTTCCCCGATGACAACCCTGCGACCTCCGCTGGATACACAGGAGAAACAACAAACAATATCACCATCAATCGTGTCTATACAGGTTTCATTGAACTTGTGAAGACAGCGCGGATCTTGGCTGCTGATGGAAGTCCGCGTTTCCCCGATGCTGGTGCCTCTGAGCCTTTTGTAGATGCTTTTGGCACAGAAAAGGCGGCTCCTGGAGAGATCATTGAGTATCGGATTGAGTATCGTAATATCTCTACACCAGATACAGGCACTGGTAATGTCGCTCTAAGTGCCAACAACTTTGTTATTACTGAGGATGGCGCAGCCGGTAGTAATAACTGGGGAAGCACCACCACTCACAAAACTGGTGCTCAGCGAAGTCGCGGTGTAATCACCTATGACGATGCGACGACTGGCTCTAATCCTGACTACACGAACGAGCCTGCTGACGGCGTGAGGGTAGATATCTATACCAATACAGTTGGCACAGTTGTACCGGATGGCGATAAATTGGCTGATGGTTCTTTCTCCTTCCGCCGTGAAGTGACTGATGCAGGTCTAACACCTAGTGCAACAGTGATAAATAACCTTTAATCGCTGACTAATTAGAGGTGGCTGTCGTCAGTTTCACAGCCGCCTCGCTCCTCTCATTACACATTTTGTACAGTCAAAGGATTCTATCTAGAATGAAACGCAATTTTTTGTTTGGTATGGGAATTGCAGCACTGGCTGCAACCGCTCCTTTCGCAATGTCAACGCCCGTATTTGCTAACTTGCAAGAAGCAGGTGAAGCAATTGTTCAGCAGCTTCTACAGCCTGAGGTGAAGCTGGAGATGGGCGCTGAAAAGCAGGTGACTGTTTTGGATGAAAACGGTCAGCCTAAGCTAGTCTGGGAAACGCTGGATGGCGAGGCGACTGTCCAGCCGGGTGATGTGCTGCGCTATGTGGTGGCTTCTTCTAATGAAGGTGAGATGGCGGCGAAGAATTTGGTGATTACTCAGCCAATTCCCGCAGCGATGACCTATGTTATCAGCTCTGAAAAAGGCAATACAGCCGCTACAGCTACCTACAGCATTGATAAGGGTGAGACCTTTGTGGTGGAGCCGATGGTGGAAGTGACGCTGCCCGATGGCACTATAGAGATGCAGCCTGCACCGGCTGAAGCGTACACGCATGTGAAGTGGACGTTTAGCGAAGATCTCGAGCAGTTCTGTTGTGGTCAATGTTTCTCACGAAGTGGTTGTCAAGTAGGTAGAGTAGGCGATCGCAGGCTTTTCTTTTGACTGGGCTTGCGATCGCCATTTCTAGAGAATCTCCATAGAAAAACCTTCATAGAGCGATCCGTCCGCAGCTACAGCAGGAAGAAATCCCTTTTCTTGTCGGCAAGGCGATCGCGCTGTCCATTGAGGTGTCAGACTGTTGTCTCTAAAACTCTGTGCATGTCAGCGGTAAGTCATGTCAGCGGTAAGAGGTCATAAAAATATCCGATATTTTTACAATGCCAATCTTTTCATCTCCTACTTTCCTACGGTATCGTCGCCGATACAAACAGCTACTGATACTGTTTTTGATTGGTCTGCTCAGTCATCCTTCAGCCGCTGCACTGGCCCAAACAACAGACTCTAAATCGGCTGAACAGCTATTGAACACAGCAACAGCTAACTATGTTACTGCTGCTGGCACCCTCATTCAAGGAACCTCTAACACGCTCACTGTTACCCCTAGTGATAGTGAACTAATTGATCCGGGTGGCAATCTGCTCGGCTGCGACGGTCAACCTTTAGACAGCTATGCTGGCTTTTCGATGGCGCTCTATGAGCCGGATGCCTCAGGGTTAGATATTGGCAACTTGGTCTCGCTGACGCCTACGGCTAGCGGTAACGGCATTGCGCCTAACGATCTCAAACGTCAATCCCTTTGCGCTTTCTGTTAACGAGGGTCGCTACAACTTTCTTTTAGATGCTGACGAAAGATTGGAGAGTCCGATCAATGCAGGGCGATCGCAAACAGATACCAATGCTCAATACGTTTTAGTCATTAATCCGCCTGACGACTCAGGATATAGCGAACGGCGAGTTCTGATTGAAATGCTAGGAGTAATTACCACTAATAGAAACTCAGTACTCAGCTACAGAGCCACTTCTCTAGACGGCAATCCGATCTCTGTTGATGGCGCGCTTACCTTCGTCAACACAGTTGCCATTAGCAATGCGGCCATTCAGTCGCTGACGTTCTTTGAGTTTGGGATAGAAAGCATTATCTGCGAAGCCCAACAAGTTGATATCGACAAAGTCCGCAGATCGCTCTGCGGCGCAACCTGGCGATACCGTGATCTATCGACTCACTGATTCGTAGCCTCGCCACGGTGGATGTAGATTCTATTGTGGCAATTGATACCTTGCCAGTTGGCTTTGAGCTGGTCTCCAGGTTCTGTCTCGGCAGATTGATGATATGCCAGTTGGGTGACGACTCAGATCGACGACAACAGCATTGGATTTAGCGTGTCTGAGCTATTGTCGCCTAAGCAAACGCTGAACCTTGTCTATGCGACAAGGCTAACGCCTGATGCGCTGAGAGGATCGGGCGAGAATAGCGCGATTGTCACAGCCACTAGAACAGACAACGGCTTTGACATTCAAGATGGTCCGAGTATTCATCGAATTAACCTAGAGCCGGGTATTTTATCGGACTGCGGCACGCTGATTGGTCGAGTGTTTGAAGACAAAAACTTCGATGGTGAACAGCAAAATGGAGAAGCGGGTATTCCGAATGCTGTCATCTTCTTAGATGATGGAAATCGGGTGGTTACAGATGCTGATGGTCTTTTCTCCGTACAGAAGATGCTGCCTGGCCATCGGACAGGCACGCTGGATCTAGAAAGCCTACCCGGCTACACGCTAGCACCCAACCTATATTTCAACGAACGAAACAGCCGCTCTCGTTTGGTAAAGCTTGCGCCCGGTGGACTGGTGCGTATGAACTTTGGGGTAACGCCCACTTTTGAAGAGGGTGAACAATTATGACTTCAACAGTAGATCAAAAGGTAGATCACAGAGTGCATGGAAATTTCGCTTTAGCCTCCTCTTTGCCACCGTTTTCTCTACTTCATTAGTGTTCTTTCAATTGACTTCTAGTGATGTCAAAGCCCAAGTACTCGTCGACTCTGTTGCTAACGAAGAACAGAAAAGCGACGATAGAGAGAGGCTGATGAAGATGTCAGGACTGAAATTGATAACGACAATCCAAATGTTGTGGTTAGAAGTCGAGAGGTCGATTTGTTCAGCAGTTGGCCTTTGTAACAGTTGCTGAAGAGGCAGAGGAAAAGCGTCTAGCTTTGGCTGAGAGAGGCTGAAGAAGCTGAAAGAGAACGATTGTTATTGGCACGGGCAGGCATTACGCCAACTAGCGATCGTGGCTCACAGAGAGAAAGCGCCCTGGCTAGCGCGATCGCTCAATCCATCTGAACCAGATAGCGCGGCTGACAATGAGATTTCTCTAAATCTTTCAGCAGTAGATGGTTCGCGATCGCAAAAGCCAGAAACCCCTTGGTTGGCACGCACTTCGTGCAGCAGAGGAAGAAGAAGGCACGGCGGCTAATTTGTTGGCGCGATCGCGTACCGCTGCTGAAGCCAGAGAACAGATCTGATGAAAGCTTAATCACAGTCCTGCCCCAAAGAAATATTCCCAAACGCTCTGCCAACTGGGTATCTATTTTTTGTGAGGAACTGGGTGTATCACCAGCAAATCCATTGCCATCAGCCGCTACCGAATTAGCTGCCGATCCAGCAATTGATTTAGAAGCCGATTTAACTGCTAATCCAAACGCTATTGCAATTCGCTCAATCGATAGCAGCGTCACCGTATACGACATTAGACGACCTGCCTCAAGGCTCGATCACACCCGCCTACTTAGCTGGCGGTGTGGCTGAAGTGAAGTGGTAGTCAATGCTAGCCAGGTAGACATTCTTAGTCCAGCGCCTAATGCCTTTCTCAATACGCCTGCAACGTCTGTAGTACTACAGTTTCCTGTAGGGGCTAAAATTGCGCTACTAGTCAATAGCCGAACGGTCGATACCGATCAGATAGGTAGAACAGAAACCGATTCTGAAACTCAGCTACGTATTCAGACCTGGTATGGCGTCACCCTATCTACTGGTGAAAACACCTTAGAAATTGTCTCAACAGAAACTGGCCAAGTTCTGAAAAGCCAGCTAGTAACCGTTCGGGGAGCCCTTTCGAACTAGTGCTGCTATCTCCACGAGCCATTCCAGCAGATGGTCGATCGACTAGCCAGATTCGTGGCCAGCTGTCTGGACGAATCCGGTAATATTTCGCGTTGGGAATCGATAGTCACTTTGCAGTCTAGTGATGGTCAGTTCTTGGGTGTTGATGCAAATCCAGATGCGCCAGGTTTTCAGGTGCGAACACAGGCAGGAGAGTTCGCGGCTGAGCTACAGTCCTCGTTAGAGTCTCAGCTAGTGCAGCTACGTGCACAGCAGGTGGATTTGAGGCCTTTAGCCAGATTCAGTTTGTTACACCGCAAAGAGTCTAGCCTGATATCGGGCGTTATTGATTTACGCTTTGGGGCACAAGGGACAGACTATTACGGCAGCTATCGTGACTTTTTGCCGCTTGACGGAGATAACGACTATGGCCTAGATGTCGATGCGGCTGTTTTTGCGACGGGCAATATTGGTGAGTGGCTGTATACCGGCGCTTATAATAGCGATCGCACGCTCAACCAAGACTGCAACGGCGACACTCGTCTCTTTCGCGCCAATAGCAGCAACTGCGAAAGTACCTACGCTACCTACGGTGACGACTCGTATTCAAACGTGGTCACGCCCTCGCTAGACAGCGTTTTCCTGCGCTTCGAGCGGACTTCACCCAGTGCAGAAGCAGGCACCGACTACGTCATGTGGGGGGACTACAACACCGAAGAATTCTCTGCTCCTTCTCAACTATTTACTGCTACTAATCGTCAGCTCCACGGCTTCAAGGCCAACTACAACTTTGGCAATCTAGCGCTGACCGGTCTATATGCTAACAACGTAGAAGGCTTTCAACGAGACACGATTGCTCCAGACGGCACCAGCGGCTTTTACTTTACTTCGCAAAGAAACCTGGTACCTGGCAGCGAGCGCGTCTATCTGGAATTAGAAGAATTAGAGCGACCTGGCACCGTGCTAGAGCGGATAGCCTTGACCCGGGGCGCTGACTACGACATTGACTACGATCGAGGCACGCTGCTGTTTAACGATCCGGTTGCTCGCACGCAGGTAGACGAGTTTGGCCTGTTGCTAGTACGTCGAATTGTCACTACCTACCAGCATGAAAACGGTGAAAATACCAACATCCTTGCTGGCCGCTTGCAGTACAGCTTTAGCCAGCAGCAGGGACAAGAATCGTGGGTTGGTACCAGCTATCTAAACGAAGATAGAGGCAGCCGAGATTTTTCGCTGTATGGCGTAGATGCTCAGGTTTCGATTGGGGAGAGCACTCAGCTAACGGCGGAGATTGCCCGCTCTACCAACGATTTTGACACTTCAGATAAAGTCAGCGGCAATGCCTATCGATTGGAAGTAGATAGCAGCCTGGGCGACTGGCTCGATGGTCGGGCCTACTTTCGATCTACGGATTCGAGCTTTAGCAATGCTAGTACGACCAGCTTTGTCCCTGGGCAGACCCGCTACGGCGCTCAGCTGGCTGGCCGCGTTAGTAAAAACACTACGCTGCGAGCGAGAGTTGATCGTGAAGACAATACAGGCAGAGCCCCGCTTGTGATTACAGACCTAGCCGATTTGCTCTCTAATACCGAGAGTCAGCCTGGTCGAGAGCTAGACAATTCTTTGACAACGTATGCTCTAGGGGTGAGTCAGCGGTTTGGTCGCAGTACGGCGGAAGTGGATTGGCTGCATCGCGATCGCACCGATCGCCTCAACCCCGACAGCAGCGTCAGCTCCGACCAGCTCAGAACCCGGTTCACCACCCCCATTACCGACCGGCTGACGGTTGTTGCACAGAACGAACTGAATCTCTCTTCTGGCGAAGACCCGATTTATCCTAGCCGCACCCTAATCGGACTCAATTGGGAAGTGATGAATGGGCTAAACGTGGGTGTCAATCAGCTTTTCTATGGAGGAGACAGAAACAGTGCTACCACCATTGATGTCACTGGCGAACATACTTTCGCGTCTGATACAACTATTCACGGTCGATTCTCTACTATCAACGGGCGACAGCTTGGCGGCACGATCGGCCTCGAACAAGGCATCAACCTAGCACCCGGACTAGATCTTGATTTGGGATTCGAGAAAGTCTTTTCGACTCTGGGGCGCGACACGGCGGCAAGTACCCAGTTTGGTCAGCCGTTTGCGCCCGGTCAAAGCGCTGCTTCTATCGGTTTGGCGGGAGGGGAAAGCTACAGCGTCGGTCTCTCCTATACCGATAATCCCGACTTTCAAGCTAGTACCCGGTTCGAGCACCGGGCTTCGCGCCGAGGGTCTAGCAATACTGTCTTTACGGTGTCGGCACTAGGCCGGATTACGCCCGCGCTGACTCTGTTAGGAGACTATCGAATGGCGCATACTGCCAACCAAAACCTGACTGGGTTAGGTAGAACTAGCCTGTTAAAGCTGGGCATGGCCTATCGCAATCCCAAGAACGATCGCTTCAATGCGCTGTTGCGTTATGAACATCGGATGAATCCAAATAGCATTCCGACTAGTGCCAGTTTGGGCTCTTCTACCGAAGCTCAAGAACATCTGTTTTCGGCAGAAGCAATCTATGCTCCTAACTGGCGCTGGGAGCTGTATGGAAAATATGCCTTGCGCAACAGTCGTACTGCCTTTAGCGGCGCTGGCAACAGTTTTTCTAGTGGCAGCACCTCTCAGCTCGCCCAGGCGAGAGCGACCTATCGACTGGGCTATCGCTGGGATACGGTGGGCGAACTGCGCTGGCTAGGAGGCGGTGGCTATAGCGAAACCGGATTTTCTGTTGAAGCGGGCTACTATCCACTGCCGGATCTGCGCATTTCGGCGGGCTACAGCGGCGGTGCAAATGATACTGACTTTGGAGAGAACCGTAGCAACGGCGGATTTTACTTTGGAGCGACGGCGAAGCTTAGCGGTTTGTTAGATGGATTTGGCACTCAGCCGAATGGTCCGCGTCAGCAACAAGAATCAGCGATTGTTTCTGAGAGCAATGATTTGGAAGAAAGTAACTTGCAAGTCGATGATTCTCTTGATTTGCGGCCAGTTCTTCTAGACACAGAAGAAAATTTGTAAGCCACTGTTAAAGTCGCTGGTCCTCACAGCCAGGCTGCTAAAAGGCAACTTCTATAAATTAATTTGACGTTTATTCGCTTTATTTACTGGCCCAACAGATGGCTTATCGACACCCGCTCAAATATCGCCGCCAACTTATTGCTGCCAGTCTGCTCAGTGGATTGCTCAGCAGTTTCTATTCGGCGGCTGGCCTTGCTCAGCGATCGCAACAACCTACAGCAGAATCACCGCTACAGGTGAGCGTCAACAGCCCAGCGGATGGTCCGATCCAGGCCGACACCCTATTGACGCTGCGAGAAGCAATTGAGATTGTGAACGGGACGCTGCCTTTGACAGCGTTAAGCACTGAAGAACAACAGTTGGTTGTGCCTGCTACGACTGGATATGTGATTCGGTTTGATTTGCCGGATGGAGAGAATGCGATCGCGCTAAATTCAATCCTGCCTGCGATCGCCCGCTCCAATACCACAATCGACGGCACCACTCAACCCGGTTATGATGAGAACCGCTTTGCCGCTACCGAGATTGAGATTCCCACGCCAGTCGTCACAATTCGCCCTGAACCTGGACAAGAGATTTTCAGAGGACTCACCCTTTCCGCCGACAATATCACCGTGCGTGGCCTCAACCTATACGGGTTTAATTCACCTAGCCAAGTCACCCAGTCAACGCCCCCTGCTGATATTTTCATCACCCATCGGCCAGCGCCACTGAATCGAGAAACGCCCCTGCCAGCAGTCGGCTACGATACGGCAAAGAACCAGCCCCCAACAGGAATTATCAGTTGAACAAAACTGGCTAGGGTTAACGTTAGAAGAAGTGCTGCCAGCAGAGCCATCCGGATTTGGCGTGTCTGTATTCGACAGTGTGGGGACAACGATACGAGAGAATTATATTGCCTATCACAACGGCAGCGGCATCATTACCGGGCGACAGGCCGACAATCTCCAAGTCCTGAACAACATTGTGGTCAGAAATGGCCTAGCAGGTATGCCAGATGCGATTCGGATAGATGGAACGGTGAGTGGTCTGGTGTCTGGCAATCTCATTTGTGGAAATGACGGCAGCGGAATTTTCTTGTTCAAGCCGGAGGGGGCGGTGACGGTTTCTGAAAATGACATTCGCTACAACGGTCAGCGGCTGCGGCGTGCGGCAGTGTATGTGATGGGAGACAACCATCAGATCGTGAACAACAGGATCACGGACCAAAAGGGTAGCGGCGTCGTGGTTACGGCCTTTGGACAGGGGCCTGATACGCAAAGTCAGGGGAATGTCATTACTAGCAACAGCTTTGGAATGCTGGAAGGATTAAGTATTGATCTAAACGTTCGGCGAGGGCGCAGACTGCAAGACTTTCAAAAAGGCGATGGGCCAAACCCTAGACGCGACTCTCATAATCGTCGTCAGGATACAGGCAATAGTGCAGTCAATGCACCTTTGTTTGCGAGCGCTGAGTTCTTCATAATTGGCGGTACAGCGGTTGTGCAAGGACAGGCTGATGCTAACAATGAGGTTCAGCTTTATCGTTCTGCTGGCAGAGAGAACGAATACGGCCCGCTGACGTTGCCTATGGCAACAACAACAGCAGATGATAACGGTGAGTTTGTGTTTGTGTTGGATGACGTTGTGGGCGGTGAGGTGTTGAGCGCGATCGCAACCGACCCGCGCTATGGCACATCTGAACCTGCTGTTAATACTGTGGTGCGATCGCTAGACGGCAGCGCATCTACCGACCGCCGATCAGTCCGGTGAGCCATGCCACAATGCACCACTGCGCCACCGCCACCTGTTACCTCTGCAGCCACCGCCGCCTGCACCACCAGAACCGCCCATTCCTGAAGAGATTCGCCTAGAGGTGCCGCGCAACATTCACTACGGCCTCGACGAAGACTTTATCAACCTCGATAGCGCGGTGATATTAGACCAAATTGCAGCGGTCCTAAAGCAGTATCCATCAATAGTTATTGATTTGCATGGGCATACTGATTCGAGAGCGAGTGTGGAGTACAACCAGGATTTGGCTCGGCGGCGAGCTGAAAATGCGCGGCGATATCTAATGCAGGTAGGTGTAGCGCCGGAGCGGATGACGATTCGCTCTTTTGGAGAAACTCAGCTGCGAGTGGAGGAAACGGATCGATTGAACTATGCGCGCAATCGCCGGGTGGAATTTGTCTTTAGCGAAGTGCGAGGTGCAGAGATCACGTTTGTTAATCAAGAAAGCGACCTACAGATTGAGCCATAGGGTCGTTCATCTGTAATATTTCTCTTTCTCAACATCCCAAAAATATTCATGACATCCTTTCTGCGACGTATTCAATCAATTCAACAGCGATCGCCTCAACGCCCTTGGTTATTTTCTAGAGTTGCTACCAGAACAGCGATCGCAGGGCTAGCATTTTCATTGAGTTTTTTTGGCAGTGCTAAACCAAGTATGGCCGCTACCACGACGCTCTCATTTAACAACACTCCGACCTTAGTCAGTGGAGACAGTTCGAACGCAGGGGGCTGTCTATCGCTTTGCGAATGTAGCGCCCGGTGTCGATGCATTGGTGCAGGTTGCAACGATACAAAACGCCCAGTTGAAAGTAATCGATGATAATTCAACCTTTCCTGGCCGCTTTCAGCCCACGATTGCCCCTTCAGCCACGTCGCTGACAAACGCTACATCTTACGTTAGATTCAACTTTAAGCTGACGCCATCTTCAACTCCCGGTGGAACCTCGTTCGCGGCTGCGCCAGCGGCAACGGCAACCAATGTGTATTTTAGCGCTCAGGATGTAGACGGTAATTCAGGCACCAATACGATTCGCGAATTTGTAGAAACGATTGGTGCGACTACCTCATACATTGCCAACCCAACACTTTTGCAACGAATGGCCACACCGCCTGTTGCAGGTGGCATTGGCTACGAACAAATAACCTCCCAAAATGTTCAACCTGGGATCGGTACTGATGATAGATATGAATTCTATAGCTTCCTAGGAACCTCCGTCAGCGAATTCTCTGTCATTGGCGGAAACATTACGGGTTCAACGGGCTGTACTCTCAATAATACTGGATGTGATCGCCAAAACTCTTGGACATTTAATGTCGCAGATGTGCAGAGGCTTGATTTTGGTGATGCACCTATTGGTTATGGTGATGCCTATCATCCCGTCCCGCCGTCTCCCTCTGTCTTTCTGGGTGCCGCAGTAGAAGGTGATGATGGCCCAAACTATACTGCTAGTGCGAATGGTGACGATATCACCGGGATAGACGACGAAGATGGTGTTGCCAGTTTTCCAACATTATTGACCACTGCTACTAGCTATTCGCTCAACGTGCTCTGCGCAGGAAATAACGCATCTGTTACTGGCTGGATAGACTTTAATAAAAATGGTGCCTTTGAAAACACAACAGAAAAAGCCTCAGGTACCTGTAATGGCAGCACAGCAACGCTCAACTGGACGGGCTTAAGCGGCCTGACTGCGGGCAATACCTATGCTCGATTTCGAACAGCCAGCATCGCTGCTGAAGTCACGAACCCAACCGGGCAAGCCTCTAACGGTGAAGTAGAAGATTATCAGGTTGCGATCTCACTACCAAACAGTGTCTCCGGCACGCTGTTTGAAGATAGAAACAGAGACGATTTGTTGAGTGGTGGCGAACCTGGGCTGCCAGCAGGGGTTGTAGTCCGCCTGCTTGATGGAAACGATCCAGACATCGAAATTGCAGCTACGACCGTAAATGCCAGCGGTCAGTATAATTTTCCTAATGTAGCCAACGGCAGTTATGTAGTTCGGGTGGATGCTGCAACTGTCCCGGCAGGCTATCTACTCGGCAGTACTAACAACAATTCGATTACAGTTGCTAGCACATCTGTTGTCGTCGATTTCCCATTCGATACAATCAACATTGCCGGTACTGTTTTTGAGGATTTCGATGGCAACAATATACAAAACGGCTCAGAATTTGGGTTGCAGAGCGTCACCGTTAGCCTCTTTCAAGATCTCAACAATGACGGCAGTCTAAACAGCAGTGACGATACTAACGCCGATGGCAGCATAGATAGCAGCGATAGTGTCGCTATCACTGTCACTGATTTTGATGGGAAGTACGGGTTCAACGTAGCTGACGGCAATTACTTAGTGCTAGTGGACAGTGCCGACAGCTCACTGGGCAACCGCCCATATGGTGGAGTCACCAACACTCCTAACAATCCACTTAACAACCCTCGTAATGCTGACGTTAGCGGGGCTTCTGTTGCGACCGGCCTTGATTTTCCCTACGACGTTGGCTCTCCACCTGATATCTGCAATGGTGAGGCGTATACGCCTTTGTTCTTTAACAATCCAGCCCTAGTTGAGGGAAGCGCGCTGGCGCTTAACGCAGTTTATCGGTTTCCAAATGTGACTTCTGGTTTAGATGCGCTCGTCAAAATAACAAGTTTTAACAACGGTGCTTTTCTCACCGAAATAGATGGAACAGGCGGCGAAGTATCCGCGCTACAACCCAGCCTAGATCCTTCTCCCAATACAGACTCTAGCGTCGATTTTGAAATAACCTTTGTCGCTGCGGGCACAACTGCTCAGGCGGCTATCAGCAGTTTTTCAGCAGCCGGACTGGACATCGATGGAGATGGAAATGCTGCGGGTGGCGGTGCAGCGGGTTCGCTAAGAGAATATATCGAACTCACAAATTTTTCGGCATACCGATTAGAAACGCCGACTACGCTAACTGCATCTTATACGCCACCGACTGGTCGCTTTGAATCTACAACAACACAGTTTCAACCCGGTATTAGCGTTGGCGTGAAGCAGGCGATCGCTGTCGGCGATTTTGAGAATGTTTCTCAGTTTCGCTATCGCGTCGGTGCCATTGATACAGCCAATAGTACAACACAGAGACTCAATTCCCTTTTCTTCGGCTGTATCGAATTCGACAATCAAAACACGGCAACGACTGCTTATGCTATCAGCGGAACTTTATACAGAGACGATGACGGCAGCGACAGCTTTAACAATGGCGAATCGACTTTGCCAGCGGGCATCACCGTTGAGCTACTAGACGGGAGTGATGTGGTCGCAACAACAATCACCGACAGCAGTGGTCAGTATACATTCACGAGTGTGACGAACGGCACCTACTCAGTGAGAGTAAAAACTGACGATGCCAATATCCCCAACGGTACGCTGTTGGGAACGCCTAATGATGTTTCCATCACTGTTTCCGATGCCAATCCTCTACCCGTTAATTTTGGATTTGACACGGTTCCTGTGGCCAGCGATCCCAATGTATTGCTGGTAAAGCGGATTACGGCTATCAACGGCGATCGCACTCAAAACCCCAACGATGGCACTGCACTAAACCAATTTGTTGATGATACGGTTAGCCCACAGTCGGATGACGACAATGACGCCAATTGGCCTAGCAGCTATCTTCTCGGTGCGATCAATGGTGGTAGTGCGAAACCTGTGAGTAATGATCCAGCAGATACTGTAGAATACACGATTTATTTTCTCTCGGCAGGCAATGCTGAAGCAAAAAGTGTGCTGTTGTGCGATCGCATCCCCCAAAACACCACCTTCGTCAGCGATGCTTTCAACAGCATCACCCCCGCTAGCCCTGGTGCTGGAGTCCGTGGCATACTCGTTGACTTCAATGGCAATGAAGTTGCACTGACCAATGCTAATGATGGTGATGAGATTGCTGAAACGGGTGGCAATAACAACGGCATCGGCGGTTACTATTTCCCTGCTGGCACAGAGCCCAGTACGCTGTTTCCTAATATCAACTGCGGCAGCAATAATAGCAGCAATGATAATGGTCTGATTGTAGTTGATCTCAGCGACATTCCTAACGCCACTGGCGAGGGAACGCCTACAAACTCGTATGGCTTCATTCGTTTCAGAGTCCAGATCGACTAGACCCAGACCGTTAGCTTGCTCTTGGCAACTTTTGAATAATCATTACTATCAAGCAGTGAATAAACCCGTGATTGTCAACACAGTGGCTTTTCTAACTGCTATTGGAACTACTTTTGTCTTGAGTGGCTCTGATGCGATCGCTCAACTTACTACCCCACCTGCTGACTACGGAGACGCGCCAGCTTCTTACCGGGATGCCAGTCACAACATATCAGCTTCTCCTAAGCTTTATTTGGGTGCGATCGCTCCAGATAGCGAAGCCAGCACTCGGCTCACCAGTTCTCCCTCCGCAGGCGATGATGACGACGGCAATGATGACGAAGATGCTTTTATTGTTTTACCCAATGTCCCCCTAGTCGATCCGTCAGCGACTAGCCTTTCAGTCGGGAGAAATTATTATCTCACTGTGCCAGTGACAAATACCACTAGCAGCAACGCAACGCTACACGCCTGGATCGACTTTAACCAAAACGGCAAATTTGAAGCGCAAGAGCATCAAATGGCCACCGTTAGCCCCGGCCAAACCAGCGTCAGCATAAGCTGGGATATGCAGGGCATTTTGGGCTTTTTAAATTTGTTAAATTTGCCGCTCACGACTTTTGTGGGTGATACTCATGCTCGCTTTCGCCTCACCAGCAATACCTTAACTGATAAAACAAACCTGCTTGATTCTGTTGGACTGTTGGGCATTGATGAGCGCGCCTATGGCAATGCTACCAATGGAGAAGTCGAAGACTATCCTGTTTCTGTTGCTGTGCCGCTTTACGACTATGGGGATGCGCCCGACGCCAATAGCGGCACAGAACCTGGAGACTATCAAACCACCCAGAGCGACGGCGGGCCGAGTCACATCGTTGTTGATACCATTGGCCTGAATTTAAGCTTGGGCAACAACATAGATGGTGATGATGGCAGTCTGCAAAACGTCAATGCCGATGCGGATGATGTCGATGGGACCAGCGTCGATGTGCTCAATACCCTGCTGACTGGCGGCGATACGGGCCTTAACGATGAAGATGGTGTTGATGTCAGCAGTTTGCCTGAGCTAACGGCTACGCCCGGACAGACCTACACCGTACCGGTCACGGTTCGCAACAATATTCCACTGTTGAATGCGTTTTTGGTCGGCTATATCGATTTCAATCAAGATGGCGATTTTGACGATGCTGGCGAGAAATCAGTGACTGTCACAGTTTCGCCTTTGAGGTTAGGGGCTGGCTTTTTTAATGACGAGCTGAGAACCGTTAATGTTGCGTTTACAACGCCTGCCGGTATCGTGCCGGGTGAAACCTATGCCCGCTTTCGCCTGGGCAGTATTCAGGCAATTGTTGAATCTGCAACAGGAGCCTCCGTCAGTAGCAGCACCGGAGAAATCAACAATGGAGAAATTGAAGATTATAAGATTGTTGTGACCGAAGCGACCGACGGCGAAAACTTAGAACCCTCTGACTACGGCGATGCCCCCGATTCCTATGGCGATGCTAGTCATGATCTAGCCGCTTTTCCCAATCTTTATCTAGGCAACGTCGCTCCTGATGGCGAAGCCGATACTCAGCTTACTAGCGCTGCCTCTGCCGGAGATGATGACGATGGCAACGACGACGAAGATGCATTCTTTGTTTTACCCAACGTTCCTTTAGTCGATCCGACAGTCACCAGTCTTTCAGTGGGCAGGAACTATCATCTCACGGTGCCGGTAACAAATACTACCGGCAGCAATGCGACGCTACACGCCTGGATTGACTTTAACCAAGACGGCAAATTTGAAGCGCAAGAACATCAAATGGCGACCGTTAGCCCTGGGCAAACCACTGTCAGCCTAGACTGGGATATGGACGGCATCATAGGCTTTTTAGATCTATTGAACTTTCCGCTTACGACTTTTATTGGCGATACTCACGCTCGCTTTCGCCTTACTAGTGACACCTTAGTGGATAAGACAGGTCTACTTGATGTCCTTAACCTGGGTATCGACGAGCGGGCTTTAGGAAGTGCAACAAATGGTGAAGTTGAAGATTATCCCGTCTCTGTTGCTGTGCCACTTTATGACTATGGCGATGCGCCCGATACCGGAACCGGAACTGGCCCCGGTAACTATCAGACTACTGAGAGCGATCGCGGACCGACGCATGTAGTGATAAAAGACCCCTTGGGATTGTTGCATTTAAGCTTAGGCAACAATATAGACGGAGATGAGGGCAGCCTGCAAAATAGCAATGCGGATGCAGATGATGTGGATACCAGAGATGTTGACTTGCTCAGCACCATTCTTAACAACGTTGATCTGGGCCTAGATGATGAAGATGGCGTGAGTAGCTTTCCACCTATACCTACGACAGCCGGTCAAACTTATACGGTATCTGTCACTGTTAGAAACAACGTTCCGCTGCTAAATGCGTTCTTGGTCGGCTATATCGACTTTAACCGCGATGGCGATTTTGATGATCCAGGAGAAAGATCCGCGACGGTTACTGTTCCTTCCGATCTGCTGACGATTACTTCTAACAGCCTGACTCTAGATACGACGGGCGCACCTAGAACGTTTGATGTCGCTTTTACGATTCCGGCGGGGGTGACGCCGGGAGATACCTATGCCCGCTTTCGCTTGGGCAGCGTTCAAGAAATTGTCGAATCGGCGACAACAGTGGCTATCAGCACTAGCAACGGGGAAGTGAATAATGGTGAAGTAGAAGATTATCGAATTGCGATCGCTTCTCCTGCTCAATACTGCAAAAGCGCAACTGGCGGCTTTACCGACGCCGCAGGTGTTGTGCCTTATATCAGCGCAGAAGTTGGCCCAGATAGCGTCAGCAGTCGGAACGCTGCCATCAGCTTAGACGACGATTGGCGGCTAGCCGCTAGTGCATCCGGCTTTGGCCGTTTTCAAACCTGGATAGAGATTGGTTTAGATCTCTCTATTACCAGTCCTTATCAGCTGCTAAGCACAGCCACCGGGGCGAGCGTGGATGTCTCAGTTTCCTCACTCGATATGCTCGACATGGATAGCTGCTTGGGCACCGTGACTACCTCAGCGCTTCAGCTCTCAGATAGTAGCACCCTTCAAGATGGCGCGCCGCGCCCTGATGCGACGAGCGCCGATTCACAACCCGATTTGTATGATTCGGCAGCTCAGCCTCGCTTCTGGTCCCAGGCGGGCGGCGATGGTACGAGTCGAAACGGTGTTCTATTTGAATTTTCCTCACCGGTAGGAGCCTTCGGTGCTTGGTTTGGTGATCTAGAGACCCGCACCGACGGTGGTGTCCCTGCCATTCTTAGGCTGATAGACGTTAATGGCAACCCAATTGGCACTGACCAAATTATTGAACCTGATTCGAGCTTTTTTTCCACTCAAAGTGACTGTGGTGGATTGAGTAGCAGCGATATCACCGGCTGTGGAAACAGTACTACCCGCTGGATTGGCTTTGTGGACCCACTCGCTCGCGTCGCCAAAATGGTGGTCGTTGTGGGTGACGATGATACGGGCGATGATGGTTATTCAGAGCGAATGAGCTTCATCGGTGCAACCTTGGCTGCTACCAGCAGCTCGCCTGGTCTGTTGCTAGTAAAACGCATTACCGCTATCAACAACAATTCGCTACGAAATCCTCATGACGAGACGCCCCTCAACGCTGTGCTGAACGACGGTATCGATACTCCCTCAGACGATCATCCCTACTGGCCCGACAGCTATCTAGTCGGTGCGATTGATGGCGGTACTGTTTTGCCCGCTGCCGGTGATAGTTTGGAATATACGATTTATTTTCTCTCTGCTGGTGGTGCTGCCGCCAAAAATGTGTGGATATGCGATCGCATTCCTCAACACACCCGCTTTCTACCCGACTCGTATACTGGTGCGATCGCCGCAGACCTGCTAAGCACGCAGCCCAACCCGCTCGGTATCGCTCTATCCTTTGACGGTAGTGAAGTCGCGCTGACCGGCGCGGAAGATGGCGATAGGGGCTACTACTTTCCCGCAGGTATAGAACCTAGCACCCTGTTTCCCGATATTAAATGCGGCGGAGCCAACGACAATGGTGCAGTCGTTGTTGATTTAGGTGACTTACCACCGGCAACAGCAGCGGGTGAGCCGACAGATTCTTTTGGAAATCTGCGCTTTCAAGTAGAAATTGATTAAGACCTGTGCTGCAAGACATTAAGATAAAAGCAACTTCGAGACGGCTTTGCAAACAGCGACTGTGATTGGAGGTTGACCATTGACGACACTGACGCTTAGCGGGCTGTATATCTATCCAATTAAGTCAGCGGCGGGGATTGCGGTGAATGAAGCGCAAATGACTTCGCGCGGCTTGCAGTATGACCGGCGATGGATGGTGGTAGACGGACAGGGCAAGTTTATGAGCCAGCGGCGCTTTCCTCGAATGGCGCTAATTGGCGTCGGCATGGCCGATCAGCACTTGCAGATTACTGCGCCGGGAATGCCTGATTTTTCTGTACGCATGGATGATTGCTTAGGGTTGGATTCGGGAGGGCGCAATGAGCCGTTTGATCGGCTGACGGTGGAGGTGTGGGGCGATCGCACTGAAGCAGTCGCGCTTGGCACTGACAGCGCCCGGTGGTTTAGCGAGTTTATCGGCATTGACTGTCAGCTCGTGTATATGCCGGAGCGATCGCACCGACCCACCGATCACGGACAGTTTGGCGCTGATCGGCTAGTGAGCTTTGCCGATGCCTATCCGTATCTTTTGATTTCTGAAGCTTCTTTAGCCGGACTGAATGAAAAGCTCTTGGCACAAGGAAAAACGCCCGTAACGATGGCACGATTTCGGCCTAACTTAGTTGTGAAAGGCTGCGCTGCGCCTCACGAGGAAGATGACTGGCAGCAAATTCAGGTGGGTGAGGTCGTGTTGGACCTGCCGAAGCTGTGCGCTCGCTGCTCAATTCCTAATGTAAATCCGGTGACGGGCGATTATCCGAAGGATAGGCACGGCCAACGCGGCAAAGAACCCGCCAAAACCCTATCGACCTACCGCTATTGGGACAAAGGCATCTGGTTCGGTCAAAACTGCATTCAGGTTCAGAACGGCACCCCTAGCACTACACTGCGCATCGGAGCTGCCATCGAAGTCATCAGTAAATAGACAAATAAACAAGAAATAGACAAGACTGAAGGATTCACTAGTCTTGAAGTGGATTACGCCACTTACATTTTGGAAATTTGGCAAAGTCAGTGTCTGTCGTACAAACTTCTAAGCCATGTTCTATTGCTAGTGCTGCTAAATGTGCATCTGGAATCAGGTTCGCCGACGCCTGAGTTTCCTGTAGTAACTGGTTCAAGACAAGCTGATGCCGCTCGGTCGGCTGTGGAATCCAGGTGTTCTGCAACGCTAGCCACTCGTCAACTTGCCGCCAAGCGTCATCAATGCTCAAAGGAGACTGGTAGACTCGTGGATGGGTGCTGATTCTGAGGAAGGCCAGTAAGCTAGGCCAAGGTAGTCCGATGCGAACAGGTGCGTCTATCTGTTGTTCAAACCAAACCCGCGACGCTTCATGCTGCGGATAGTCTTCTACCTTTGCATAAAGCAATAAGTTGGCGTCTAACAAAATCAAACTAGTCTCCCTCAATAAGCTCTAAAATCTCGGCGATGTTATCGACGTTTTTTACTTTGATTCCTAACTTTACAGGCTTGACCCTGTAGGGAGTTTGAGTCTTACGAGAAGGTGATTGTAGCGTGTTGAGTCCGGCCCGTAAAGTTGCATTGACGGCTTCTTTAAAGCTAGAGAATCCTTTCAGCTGCTTTAAGCTAGCCGCAACATCATCATCTAGAGTTATGGTTGTGCGCATACATCAAGCAATCATGCAGTTGATGACTTGATGCTAAGACGTTTTCCTCAATCTGGCAAGCGGAGAACAGGGCAAAGTCGTAAACGAGTAAGCAGCAACACAGAGACAACGACCGCTATTGTGAGATCATAAAGGGCAATTACTGAGACATCCCTGTATTGAAATGGCTATCAAAACGGTTTCCACTACTCCTTTTGACGACCAAAAGCCCGGTACTTCCGGCCTGCGCAAGCAAGTCCCTACTTTCCAGAAGCCCAACTATCTAGAGAACTTCATTCAATCGACCTTCGATAGCCTCGAAGACTATCAGGGCAAAACTCTCGTTGTTGGCGGTGACGGTCGCTACTACAATCGCCCCGCGATTCAGATCATCTTAAAGATGGCCGCCGCTAATGGCATTGGCAAAGTCCTGGTCGGCCAAGGCGGTATCCTCTCCACGCCTGCGGCCTCGTGCCTGATTCGCAAATACGACGCGATCGGCGGCATTATCCTCTCAGCTAGCCACAATCCCGGCGGACCCGAAGGCGACTTTGGCGTTAAATACAATGTCTCTAACGGTGGCCCCGCCCCGGAGAAAGTGACTAGCGCCATCTTTGAAAACAGCAAGTCCATTAGCGAATACAAGATAGCTGATACCGAAGATATCGATCTTGACAGCCTCGGCACCAGCGAGATTGAAGGGATGAGCGTCGAGGTGGTTGATTCAGTGGCGGACTACGTCGAGCTAATGAAAAAGCTGTTCGACTTTGACAAGATTAGTACCCTGCTGAAGGGCGACTTTAGCATGTGTATGGATTCGCTACATGCGGTGACCGGTCCCTATGCCAAGCAGATTTTTGAGCAGGCGCTAGGAGCAAAGGCGGGTACAGTGACCAATGGCGAGCCGCTAGAAGATTTTGGCGGTGGGCATCCGGACCCGAATCTGGTTTATGCGCATGATTTGGTAGAGACGATGTTTGCTGACGATGCGCCTGATTTCGGAGCGGCTTCGGATGGGGATGGCGATCGCAACATGATCTTGGGCAACAACTTCTTCGTCAATCCCAGCGACAGCCTAGCTTTGATCGCCGCAAACGCCACGTTAATCCCCGGCTACAAAGACGGCCTTTCGGGAATTGCCCGCTCTATGCCCACTAGTCAAGCTGCCGATCGCGTGGCCGAAAAGCTAGGCATCGACTGCTACGAAACCCCTACTGGCTGGAAATTCTTTGGCAACTTGCTAGATGCAGACAAGATCACCATCTGCGGCGAAGAAAGCTTTGGCACTGGGTCCAACCACGTCCGCGAAAAAGACGGCCTGTGGGCAGTGCTGTTCTGGCTGAATATTTTGGCGGAGCGGCAGCAATCTGTAGAAGATATCGTGATCGACCACTGGCAGACATATGGTCGTAATTTCTACTCACGTCATGACTATGAAGGCGTGGATAGTGCAAAGGCGAATGAGCTGATGGAGGGATTGCGATCGCAGTTCTCCACCCTCCCCGGCAGCACCCTTGGCGACTACACCGTCGACTACGCCGACGACTTCAGCTATACCGATCCGATTGACGGCAGCGTCAGTCAAAAGCAAGGCATCCGCATCGGTTTTACCGATGGCTCCCGTATGGTCTTTCGCCTATCAGGAACAGGGACACAAGGCGCAACCGTTAGACTCTATCTAGAGAGCTACGAACCCGACGCTGCCAAACACAACGTCGACCCCCAAGAAGCGCTTCAGCCTCTAATTGTCATCGCTGACCAAGTCTCCAAACTTCAGGAGCTAACAGGCCGCGACCAGCCGACCGTGATTACATAGTTTTAATACATAGTCTTAATACATACTCTTAAATTGACCGCAGCATCAGCAGCCAGTCCGCCATCGAGGTCTGATATCGCTCTGCAAAAAGCGATGCCGATACAGTCGTCGGTAGCGGACCTATCAAGCTGAATTGATTTTGGGAAGGCTAAAAGCATCAAACAAAACTAATTTAAAAAACTACTTAATTTGAAAGCAGTACGGTAGCGAAATATCCTACGGGATCGTATGTGTATTTGATATATCTACCTACGGATTTGTTTTGTGCATCCAAGGCCCTCTGACGCAAGTAACATGAAATATTGGGAATTTCTAATTCAGAAAGAAGGTGATGAAAGCTGGCTACCGCTGGAAACTCACCAGGTAGAAGTCTTGGAAGGTCGCTATCGAGTCGTTGCTCACACCGACCGGACCAATACGCCCGTTGATATTCGGGTCAGTAGTCAGATGGGCTTGACAGAGGGGCCACCGCGTCAACGGGTTCGCATCCGTACCAGCCAGACTAATGATGCTGGCCTAGTTGTCGTTATTCCCTACGTTCACTTGAAGCCGGGTCAATGGGAGCTGACTTGCAGCAGCCAAAATGCCGCCACCGATCCAGATATCTGGCAATACGCTGTGCAGCTACAGGTCTTTGCGCTAGATGAAGGAAGCTGGTCTGCTGACTGGCCAATGCCAGAAAAGGCTGAAACGGATGCAGCGGCAGCAGAAACAGTGGCTGTAGGCGGCTCAAGTCAATTGGAACCTTCAGCGCCTGCCAATCTAGATCTGCCTTTGACTCAGGCACAGCTTTCTCTACAAAATGCTCAAAACAGTCTGCATAGTTCATCTCAAGGCGATCCTCACAACGACACTAGCAACAGCCGAAGTGTAGAGATAGAAGCCGGATACAAAATTTTTCTGCGGCAGTATGCGTTTTTAGCTCAAGCCGATCGGCCTATGGTGATCGTGGGACAGGTGCAGGCACTGGCCAATCTGCCTACTGATCTGTTCACTGATCGGGGCGAAAGTCATCTGTGGCTACGTTTGCAAAATCCAGAAACCGCACAGGTAATCATGGAGGCACATCGACCCATCAATTTGGCCCGGCTACCTGCAGACTTTAAAGTAAAAATTCAGCTGCCTGCCCACGTGACCACGCACATGGTTTTTGGGGAGGTTTCTTTGCGTTCTGCTCCATCAGAGACTCAGGCGTCAGAGGTGGAGACTTCAAAGACTGAAGCTTCAAAGACGAAGACTGCAAAGGCAAAGGCTTCAAGTACTTTGCTTTGCTCTACTGCTTTCACAATCACAGCTGGAATTGCTCATCTGTTAGAGGCGATCGCAAATGCAGACCTAAATGAATTTGAGGATAGAGGGACGGTATTGTCCACGCTGGGTAGTGCCGACTATGCCAACGAGATCTCGCCAGAAAATAGCCTGCTACCGTCAGCAGTACCCCCCTTGGAGACCAATGTTCATAGCGTTTCGCCCGCAGTCGGTGTTGTTCTACCTCCTCGGCTCTATCACACAGCGGGGCCGACAGCCGGTACAGGCTCGACTGGCCGAATCGATCTGCCCAGCTTTTTATCTTCAAATCCTTTAATTGTCAGCGATCCGCCGAAAGCTCGGCTTCCTCTAGACAGAACTCCTGCGGAATCAGAATCAATTGCGGATTCGCCCTCTGATCAAGATACTGTGGCACCAGCATCGAGCGAGACAACCGCTGTCAAACTGCCGCCAATGGTAGCCAAGCCTGCTCAGTTTATGAACACTAGCATCGAAGATGACGATCTTGAAACGGCTCAAATCGCCGCTTTGTTAGAAGACATTAACAGTGATTTAGAGACTATCGCTCCACCGTCTGAACCCATGGCTGCCTCGCGTACTAGTAGCTTTCTATCGACTACGCCAGAAATAGCTGACGAGCCGCTAGGCACAGCAGCAGAAGCAGAGTCCTCCACTAAACCTGATAATCCTTATCACAGGCGAGTGCAACAGCAGGCGTCCGCAAAGGCTGCTTTTAGCACGCTAAAGCTGAAAGACCATTTCATGCAGCGCCTCTCTAACTTGACTCATGATGAGATCAACCAGGGTACTAAGTTCGCAGAAGATTTGCAGGCGGCTGGCGTCAGCTCGGATGGTTCACAGGCATTTACCCGCTCCGATGCTCCGGCTAATAACGAAGTAGTTATCTTTGACGAACCGTCGGCTGCTGTCGAAGATATCCCGACAGTGTCTTCTGGACCTATACCTTCTGAGCCAGTTCCTTCAGGGCCAGTTTCTTCAGGGCCAGTTCCTTCAGGGCCAACGTCTTCTGTACCAATGCCTTCTGTACCAATGCCTTCTGTCCCAATGCCGCCTTTGCCGACGCCTCTTGCCAAGTCTCGCCGTCAGCACCAAAGCCACCGTCAGGACCAGCGCCAAAGTCAACTTTACGCTCAGCCTTCAAGCGTCGAGATTCAATCCGACAATATTTCAAGCCCACCTCAAAGCAATATTTCAAGCCAGCGTCTGATGCCTCACTCCCCTGTGAATGTGCCAACGACATCGCTCTCTGACTCAGATAGAAATAGACAGCTGCGTCTAGAAAGACTGCGCCAGCGGCAGGAAGCTAGAGCTGCGCGCGATGAACAATTGCTCCCAGCGGAACCGTCCGCCCAGCCGCCAATAGCTTCGGGTTCGTCTAGCGCTCTCGTTCACCGACCCAGTGTGAGTGATGAGCTGCCAGACATGGTGCTGCCGATTATTAGTGTCCCTATGGGAGATTTGGTTGCTGGCGATCGCGTGACCATCACGGTTCGTACTCGACCTTCGGTTTTCAAACCATTTATTAAACTGTGGATGATTGATCGTCAGAGCCGCAGTGTCGTGGGTGAACCAAAGCTGCTAACTGATCTAAGACCTGATGCTTTGGGCGACTTGCAAAGCAGTACTGAGCTGCTGGTGCCGATGGACTGTTTGGACGTGCAGATTGCTGCGATCGCAATCGATATGGCTACCCAGCAAGAAAGCAACAAAGCCATCGTCAACCGCCACGTGATTCCACCGATTCAATCACTACCGCCGCTGAGAAGCTTTCAAGAAAGAGAATGGTATCGCTAAGCCACTATGTTAGCTAGGCCACTATGTCAGCTAGGCCACTATGTCAGCTAGGCCACTATTCCAGCTAAGCAACTATGTCAAAAGAGAGATCTTGATGCGATTTGGGCTCAACGACTGTGTGGTTCCCTACTATTAGAAGATGAGTAGACCTATAAACACTTTCAATTCTTGGTGTTTCCCGGCTGCTTCCTATCTTTGTTGAGAGATTTTAAGACATGGCTATTAACGAGCAACAAGAAAAAAGTCTGACCGCTTTTTTGAGTGCGCTAAGCGAGCAAGACGAGTCTTTACCAGCTGGATTACAGGCGCAGCTCAGTGCTATCGGTCAGAATCTAGAGGGTCGGGTGATGGAGTTGACTGCGATCGCAGCTAGCATCCCCAGCCTGAACCAAGCCTATCAAACGGCCCTATCTGATGTACAAACAGGAGATAGTGAACCAAAAGCAACACTCGTTTCTTCGACTGGGCGAGAGCGCAGCACTGATATCACTGAACGAGCAGCTCAAATTTTTACAGATGCAGATCCAGTTCAAGCCGCTAAAAAGAAGATGTCTCGCTCGGTAGGACAGATCGCATCAAATCCGCTGAAGCGTTTCTTCGGCAGAGGATAGACGCACTATAGTTGCGATCGCATTGCCTGTTTTGTGATTTGACGCTGGGCTATCCAACAGCCCACACCAATCCCTAGCAGGCTGCACAGCATATCTCCTGCGTCCAGCGTTCGGTTCGGTGACAGTCCTTGAACCAGCTCTTCGGCAATCGTAAAGAGGGCAAACAGACCGGGAAATAGGGGTATGACTTTCTTGGAATGCTTACCCCGACACAGGCGGTGCCCCAGATACGTCGGGATGCAGTACAAAACGAGATGTCCGATTTTATCGAAGCTGTGAATTTTTGAAATTTCTGTGATCGGTAAATGTCCGGTATACGCGGCTGCTAGCATAGCTAGGAAAAACGCGCAGTAGACAGTCGATAAAACAATCATTGCTATCGACGGGCGAGTTACCAGAGGGACTGCCTGAGAGACTGCCAGAGGAACTGCCAGAGGAACTGCCAGAGGAACCGGAAGAGATTTCGCGGTCTGACTTTGAGCTATCTGATGGGCTCTCTGATGAGGTGGCGTGGAGTTAGGCATAGGATTGAGTGGTTCTAACTTTAGTGGGGTTGCGCTAGAGATGACTACAGCCGTCTGGCGTCTAAATTCCGACGTATCAAACGAACTGTGTCAACGCGGTCTATATTAAGTTCCTCAAACTCAGGGCCTTAGCGCCTCGGAATCAAGAAATAATCAAGGCAACCTTTTGAAAGCAAGCTCAAGCGACATGGAAGTTCGATCCGCTCACACTCGTCTATTTGTCAACGATATTGCTGCCTGCGCTCAGTTCTATCAAGATGTGCTGAAGTTCAAGCCAATCGCGCTGCAAGTAGAAAAAGGCTACGCCGAGTTTGAAATTGCCAATATGCGTATTTCACTCTTTAGTCGGCGGGAGATGGCTGAAATTTTGCGCACTAGCGATCGCCCCGTCGCCGATAATGCACAAGACGACGTTGGCCTGATTCTTCATGTCCAAAATCTAGACGATATCTATCACGAGCTTCGCAAAGCAGGCGTTGCGTTTGCTGAACCCCCCACGCAAAATAATGAGTTTTCGCTCAAGGTGGCCTACTTCAGAGATCCGGCAGGCACTTTGATCGGTCTGTTTGAATCGATGATGTGATCTTTCTCCCCCATCCCCCCATCCCTACTTCACTCTTCATGCCTTACATCCTCTCTCTCGATCTTGGCACCACTGGCAACCGCGCCATCGTTTTCGACCAGACTGGCAGTATCGTCGGCCAGGCTTATCGAGAGCTAACGCAGTACTACCCACAGCCGGGCTGGGTAGAACACGACGCCACCGAGATTTGGGAAGCGGTGAAATGGGCAATTGGCGCAGCGCTCAAAAAAGCTGAGATTGAGGCGAAGGATCTAGCCGCGATCGGGCTGACCGTGCAAAGAGAGACTTGCTTGCTGTGGGATAGAACAACGGGTAAGCCTTTACATAAGGCGATCGTTTGGCAGGATCGGCGGACAGCAGATCTTTGCAAGATGCTGGAGCCTTCTCGCCAAGAGATTTATGAGAAGACGGGTCTGTTTTTGGATGCGTATTTTTCTGCAACTAAAATTAACTGGCTGCTAGATCAGGTGGGCGATGTCGATTTGGACAATGTGCTGGCTGGCACGATCGACAGCTGGGCGCTGTGGAATCTGACGGGCGGCAAGGTCCATGCGACGGATCACAGTAACGCTAGCCGGACGATGCTCATGAATTTAGACACTCAGCAGTGGGATAAGTCCATGCTAGAGCTGTTTGGCATTCCGGCTCGGATCTTGCCAGAGATCAAGCCCAGTCAGGGGATATTTGGCTATAGCGATCCTGATCTGCTAGGTGTAGAAGTGCCGATTGCTGCGATTCTAGGCGATCAGCAGTCGGCGCTGTTTGCGCATGGGTGCGATCGCCCCGGTCTGCTCAAATGCACATACGGTACGGGCTGTTTTCTGGTGGTGCATACCGGTAATAAAAGGGAGCGATCGCAGAACCAGCTCCTCTCTACCGTTGCTTGGACTAGTGCTCACGCTGATAGCGATCCTAATAGCAACAGCTACGATACAGGTTATGCGCTAGAAGGCAGCATGTTCACGGCTGGTGCCTGCGTTCAATGGCTGCGAGACGGCTTGAATATCATTGACGATGCGGCTGAAACTGCCGATCTAGCCACCCAAGTCGAAGACAATGGCGGTGTGTATTTCGTGCCAGCGCTCAGCGGGCTGGGTGCGCCGCACTGGGATATGGGCGCTCGCGGTGCGTTCTTGGGACTGACCCGGGGAGCGACAAAGGCGCATATGGTGCGGGCTGTGTTGGAGGCGATCGCAAATCAGGCCAGAGAAGTCGTCGAAGCGATCAATCAAGATGCTGGCACGCCGATCAAGCAGCTCAAGGTAGATGGCGGCGCTTGTAATAATGATTTTCTGATGCAGTATCAGGCTGACGTGTTAGGAATTCCGGTAGAGCGCCCGGCTGTACTGGATGCTACCGCCCAAGGTGCTGCTTTTGCCGCAGGTCTAGCCGTCGGTTTCTGGGATGACTATCACACCCTGGTCAACAGCCGTCAGATTGACCGCGTTTTTGAGCCGTCAGCCAACGCTGAAAAGGCACAGTCTGATTTCACTACCTGGAAAAAAGCGGTAGAAAGAGCAAAAAGCTGGATTGACTAGATGGTAATCACCTGCGAGTTACAGTAATTACTCACCATGGACCGAGTCGGAATGATTGTTATCATAAAAGTAAAGATAACAATACATTTATGGTCCATTCCAAAGATATCTCCACTGCTCCACATCGGTGTACGATCTGCAACGACAGGCTGCTAAGGCATTTTCGACAGCATGAACTTTGCTGGTTTTGTCCCTCTTGTCGGCAGGACTTTCCTGTCCTCAGGCCACCCGCGCTAAGGAAATCGGCCTCAAGACAGTCCAGCTCAAAACCGTCTAGCTTTAGAGCGCTCTCAGGTCCTGAGACTAGTTTAAATTAGCCGCTCACCCACTGCACTAGCATCCGCACGCCGTACCCGGTTGCGCCCGCGCTGTTGTAGCCATCTTCTTTGTCAGTCCAAACCGGTCCGGCAAGGTCGATGTGTGCCCAAGGCGTCTCTTTGACAAACTGCTTTAAGAAGAGGGCCGCTGTGATCGACCCGCCCGCTCTAGGTCCGGTGTTTTTCATATCGGCCACAACAGATTTTAGCCCTTCAAAATACTTGTCTTCCATCGGCATCCGCCACAGCTTCTCGCCAGATAGCTCAGCCGCAGCGCAAAGAGATTGAGCGAGCTGTTCATCGGGGCTGAAGATAGCAGCAATGTCATCACCTAGCGCGACGATGCAGGCTCCGGTAAGGGTAGCTAGATCAATCATGGCATCGACGCCGAGTTTATCTGCAAAGATCAGCGCATCGGCTAGGGTAAGACGGCCCTCTGCATCGGTGTTGTTGACTTCGATGGTCTTGCCGTTACTAGCAGTTAGGATATCACCAGGGCGCATGGCGTGACCGCTGACCATATTTTCGGCAGCGGCACTGATGAAGTGAACTTCTACGTCAGGTTTTAGCTGCGCGATCGCCTTCGCCGCACCCAGCACAGCCGCCGCTCCACCCATATCAATTTTCATCATCTCAATGCCTGAGCCGCCAGGCTTTAGGTTCAGTCCACCGGAGTCAAACGTCAGCCCTTTGCCGATGATAGCCAGCTTGCGTTTGGGATTTTCCGGCGCATAGGTGAGGTGAATAAACTTGGGCGGTAGATCAGACGCTTGGGCCACACCTAGGTATGCACCCATGCCCAAAGCTTCGCAGTCTGCGCGCTCTAAAATTTCTAGCTTGAGGCCGTAGTCACGAGCGATGTCGGTCGCTGTATCCGCTAGCTTCTCGGGAGTGACAACATTGGGCGGGGCAGCAACCAGCTCTCGAGCTAGAATCACGCCATCGCAGATCATTTTGGCCGTCTCAAGGGCAGCTTCTTGGCCTTCAAAGGCCAATAGGTGAATGGCTGATAGCTGGTTTTTTTTGGGATCTTTCTCGGACTTGAAGCGGTTGTCCTGGTTGAGTGCTAGGGTTGCGCCTTCGGTCAGCGCCTGCGCGGTTAGGGCGGGGCTGTTGTTCCAGACCGGAAAGCTGATGCCAAGCGTAGAGCATTTGGCTTTTTCAGCCAGGCGAGCAGCGGTGGCGGCTCCTTTGCGTAGGTTCTCTAGGCCCATTGAGTCAGAGCTACCCAAACCGACCACACCGATCTTCTTGACGGTTGATTTCAAACCGAGTCGGGTGATTGCAGTCGTGCCTGCTTTTCCTTCGAAGGACTCTTCGTCGATTAGCGTTTGCAGCAAGCCGTCTACCTGATCGTTTAGATCCGACAGGATGCCCGCTAACGGCAGCGATTCTTCTAAAAGCCCGACAACCAGACAATCTCCCTGCCATTCCAAGCAAGATTTACCTGACGCTATAAAATCCATTCCCTGTTCGCTTCTGTAAGTTCCAGTCTTATAGTATCTACTGAATCTGGTGATTTTTCCTGGTTTGGTCAACTTATTTGATTTTGGCTGTCGTCTTGGTGGAGGCGATCGCTTTCAATCGCGATGGGAAATTCTAACCTTCAATCACAACCTCCGATCAGTGGAGACAGAGCCCCACAGGTTTACCCAGACTTCAGCATCAGAATCCGTTTTTCCACAAGACTTGCACACAGCCGAACCGGTCGTATGAAGTAATAGAGGCCGTAGAGTGATGGAGATAAAGGAATAGCTGTGGCGTCGTTAAAATTGGGCGAAACCAACTTATCTAGAGTGTAGAGCGGCCTGTCTGTCAAATCGGTGGTTTCAAAAGCATATTGATTGATTGACTGATCTACGTCAAGCCCTTTCCCCCAAAGACCCCTTTCTACAGGACTTTCTTCTACTTTGTTGGCATCCAGCTGAAAAAAACGTTCCTCAAAAGCTCTAGTGTATTTCTGCACAATGGGTATAGATGATATTTTTTGGGATGCTTCTTCAGGAAGAACCGTTCCGTACAGCTGATGAGATAGGTTAAGTCCAATCAAGAACAAACGCTCGCAGCCGAGCTGTTGAGCGATAGAAAAGGCTGTCTTCCAAGAGAGATTGGGGTAGGTCTTTATGACTTCGGCGATGTCGCAAATTTGCTTCAGCGATTGATCGGCGGGTTCTTTAACTGCATTTATGCATTGAACCACCAATGTAGATTCTGGAGACAAGGTCGGAACTGACTGTCCTAGCAACGATATAGAACCAAGATTGCTCCACAGGCAGTCAAACCGATGACGACGTCCAGGTCTTTTGGGAGACAGTCCCCAGTGCAGGTCTATGGTGAACCGACTGCTGTGATGCCGGAATGGAGACTGAAAGGCATGCTTGAAAATCAAAAGCTCTTGCAAATCTGTGACTGCCAGTTGATATTTCTGGGAAATAATCAGTTTCTTAGCTTTTATAAAGTCTTGCTTTTGAACTAGGATATCCAAGTCGCCAAAGCGCCGTAAGCCTAAATCTCCATAGGCGGTCATGGCTAAAGTAGGCCCTTTGAAGGGGATTGCTTTAATACCGTTTTCTTCGAGCATCCCTAGTACAGCGACTAATTCTTTGGCCAGAAAAAGATTCCACAGGGTATTCGCGCGGACCCTGTTCTGTAGTTGAGAGAGCACAATGGCGGGAACAGTTTCAGAACATACGCTCTTTAAGCTTTGGTAAAGAAGCGGTATGACCTTTTGATGATGTCCTAGACGAACCAGGAGTGACCAGTCGATTGCCGCCGAGGAGAGCTTTTTGATCCGGTCAGCCGTCTGTACATCAATCCGGCTTCGAGCGCACTGTAGCAAAAGCTGAGTTTCTAGACAGGCATTTGAAAAAACCGGCATTGATGAGAGCTGAGCTAGATTCACCATATTACTTCCATTATTACAGATGACAGTAAGAACAACGGTCCTACTCGCAACAATCATCAACTAACGGCAATAGTTTAACCAATCTAGAAGGCAGTAGCCCAGGAGATGAAGATATGGTTAATCGGCCATTTGTTCATAGGCGCTGTGGTGAACCTATCTTCTAGATTGCTTCTTCACCGAAGCTTTATGAATGTAGTCTGCAAATACACGGACATCTTACTTGTACAGGTGATATAACAACCTCAGTTGTTTTAATTTTGAGTCAGAACAGCAAAGAGAGAGGTTTAGAAAAGGGGGTTTTTACTTCGACCCAAAGCATAGGCCACCGCAAAACAACCCATCTTAGGAAAAAGATCGGATCAACGAGCAAATTTCAGAAGACTTGCTAAGGATCGAGGATTGAATAACCTGCTGATCTCTAACTGGCCACCCTTCGACTACGCTCAGGGTTCGGTAACGGCAACTTACGATGGCTGAGCGTAGTCGAAGCCAAAACCCACCGGTCTGCGAAAGCAGCTTTTATTAAATCTTCATTCCTAAGGTTCATTTTTCCGGTGCGTTCTGATATAGGCGCTCGTTTTCAGCACTTTAAATAGCGAGCAGCAAACATTAGTCAATTAAATCTACGCTGTAGGCTCATGCGAACAAATTTTTTCGGGGCGATCGCACTCCCAAGTATCTGCTAGGATACTTTGCCTTTGCCATCTGGGACGATCGACGATAGCGTCTATTTCTAGCAAGAGGCCATTTTGGCATCAAGCCGCTTTGCTACTATTGCGACCAGTATTTGTTTGCTTTTTCAACAGAGATTGAAACGCTGCTACGTCTACTAGAATTGCCACGTCAATTAGACAAGGTAAAGGCTGCTAAATACCTGGCTTCTATCTTCGAAGATAAGGCTATTACCTTCTACGAATACCTTCTACGAAGGAATCGTGCGATTACCGCCTTGACCTTCCGCCTTGATCTTCTTCAGTGTGATGAACGCGACCATATCCAATCTGTCGTAGAACAAGGAGATATCGAGCCGCACTACATACAGGCTAATAAAATTAGCCCCTTGATAGACCTAGAGCAAATTCTCGGACATCAAGATGAAGCCTTCTATGCGCCTAATCTATTCCTGCATCATGGGCTGTATAATGCTGCTCGGCGTCAAAATGTGCGAGTAATGCTAGATGGATTCGATGGCGATACAACAATCTTCTCACAGGTTTAAATAACAGCAAGTTCATAACGACCTTGCTACAGCGCTATCTATAGCAAAAGGGCAAGCTATTACCACATATGGGGAAAAGGCAGCACCTATTTCAAGAAAATTTTGCATAGCAAGGAATTGCTCCAACATGGTGAAGGTGCGCGGTGAAGGTGCGCATTTTTTACAGTGCATGTCTCTAGCTCAAAGTACGCTTTTCTACCATTTGCAGAGACCCTCAGATATTTTGCTGCTAGATGAGATTGCGCAAGCCGTAGAATTGCACGCACAGCAGACAGCGTAGCCTTGGTCACTTCATGGTGACTTTCTTTAGAGTAGTCTTTGCAGAGTATTGCGAGAAGATATCAAAAATCAGCTGGAAGAAGCCCCACTTCACATTTATCAGGTTTTTTTGGTAGAACTTCACAAGAACGTCTGCAAAAAGTACTTTCTCACTGGCTCACTGACTAAAAATTATGCTGAAAACGCTGAAGAGTAAATGGCCACTGATTGCATTAGCGGCTGTTAGCACCTTGTCTGTAGGCTTGTTGGTAGCGCTGCTCAAGACAACCGAAGCTTTTGATCCCCGGACTGGCCAGAGCGATGGTCAGAGCGCTAGTCAGACCGACACCTTAGAGGTAGTTAACTCGGTAGAGACCTCTTCGGCGCTGAATTTGGCACTGCTGCCGCCTGCAGAAAGAGCGGTTGATCTGGCGGTGATGGCGAAGGGGGAAGCGGGATTAGATCGCGATCGCGCCCGCTACATGCTCGCCACCGATTTGATCAACCAGCAGCAGGCGGATCAGGCCCTGCCACTGCTAGAAAATCTAGAAAAAAGCTATGAGGTTCTAGCGCCCTACGTGCTGCTCAGACGCGGTCAGGCTCAGGCGGCTGTAGGGGACGACGAGGGTGCGATCGCCACTTGGACCCGCCTGACTAAGAGACATCCCGAGAGCACCGCCACCGCCGAAGCTCTCTATCTATTAGGGCTATTAGGGCAACCTAGCGCAGGCAATTCACCATCAACCTACTGGAACACCCTCCTCACTCAGTTTCCAGCCCATCCGCTCAGCACTACCGTCGCTTTTCAGCAGCTTGCTGCCCAGAAAGTCGCCGCCTCTTCTACTAAGACAGCCACTGCTGCCTCTCCTCTCCTCGACACTCTTTCTTTACTAAGGCTAATTGCCTACTACGGTCATCAGCATCCCGAGTACACGGCTGTTCTCGATCGGCTGACCAGCGAATACGGTAGCGCTCTGAGCGCTGAAGACTGGCAAGCTATTGGCTTTGGCTACTGGGAGACCCAAAACTACGGGCAGGCCGGAGACGCCTACGCCAAAGCGACCTGGACCCCGCTCAATCTGTATCGCGCCGCCCGTGGCAAGCAGCTTGGTACAAAGGGCACAGAAGCTGCCGTCATCTATCAGCTGTTAGACAAGACTTTTCCAAACGAGCCCGAGACCGCCGATGGTCTGCTGAAGCTGGCCGGACTCCAGGAAAGCAAATTTGCCTTAGAGAGTTTAGATAAAGTAGTCGCCCGTTTTCCCGATCGTGCGGCTGAAGCCATTGCTATGCGCGCCGACCGGTTAGAAAATCTGGGCAGCGCCGAGTCGGCCAAACAAGCTCGAGCCTCTGTTCTGTCTCAGTATTCGAGCTCCGAGTCGGCGGCTGAGATTCGCCTGAAGCAGGCCGAGGAAAACGCTAGAAAAGGTGATTTTTCAGCCGCTATTAGCTGGGCGCAACAGCTAGTCGATGCGGCCCCCAAAGATGACCTTGCTGCTGAAGCTGGTTATTGGCTGGGGAAATGGTACTACCGTCAAAATCAGCCAGATCAGGCTAGAGAGGCGTTTGAAAATGTCATTATTAACCATTCTGAGTCCTACTATGCCTGGCGCTCAGCGGTGCATCTAGACTGGAACGTAGGCGATTTTGATACGGTGCGTACTTTCCGCCCTGATGTCGTCTTACCCAGCAGTCGGCAGCGGCTGCCCGCTGGTTCTGCCGCCTTGCAGGAGCTGTATTTAATCGGACACAGCCAAACGGCCTGGAACCAATGGCAGAGCGAGTTTGAAAACCAGCAGATGCCGACGGTTGCTGAGCAGTTCGCCGATGGCGTTTTACGCTTGGGGATTGGCGATAATCTGGACGGCATTTTTATGGTGTCTAGTCTGCGATGGCGCGATCGCCCCGAAGAAATCGTCGAATACCAGCGCCTAAAGCAAACCTCCACCTACAGCCAGTCAATCTACCCCTTCCCCTTTTCCGATTTGATCCTAGGTCGCGCTGAAGATAACAACCTCAATCCAATCCTAGTCACCGCCCTAGTCCGTCAAGAATCCAGATTTGAACCCGACATCAAATCAGTGGTAGGCGCGGTCGGCCTGATGCAAGTCATGCCCGCTACCGGCGAATGGATCAGCCAGCAGATTAATCAAACCGACTACACCCTGTCCAAACCACAAGACAATGTAAAATTTGGCACCTGGTATCTCGACTACACTCACCGTGAGTTTGCCGACAACTCTCTATTCGCTGTTGCTAGCTACAATGCCGGACCCGGCGCAGTCTCTAGCTGGATTGCCGAAAAAGAATTTGCCAACGCTGACGAATTCGTTGACATCATCCCCTACCCCGAGACCAAAGGCTACGTAGAATCAGTCTTCGGCGGCTACTGGAACTACCTAAGAATCTACAACCCCGAAATCGCTGCTAAAATCGCCGCCCTGTAAACGCATCCCTCAATCCCAATCTCCTATCTGAATCCTTCATCCTCAGAACTCTACCCAAATCCATCCATCAGGCTTTACTCACTATCTAGTCAGATCATTAGTCAGATCATTGATACGATAAACTTTAGCAAGGGTCAGTTGATTGATACGCGTAGACCGGTAAATCTACGCGGACGGACCATCAGCAGTCGTTGGTTTTATGGAGTATTGTGACTAAATTTAGTGGCTCACAGCAAAGTCAACTAGCGCAAATTGGTGCTTTCTTGCGTGAAAAGCGAGAGCAGCAAGGAAAGTCTCTGCAAGATATTGCCGTCAGTACTTACATCAGGCCGCAGTTGCTAAGCGGCATCGAAACTGGCGATCCCGATTTGTTGCCAGAACCGGTCTTTGTCCAAGGCTTTATCCGTCGCTATGCCGAAACTCTTGGACTAAAAGGCGTTGAGCTTTCTCAGCAGTTCACCGTTGACTCTATTCCTTCTACCCCTAGACCGGCTAAAGCGTCAGAACCCGAAGATAGCTCTACTACCCGGCTGACTCGCCTCACGTCGAAGCTAACGCCCCGGCAGCCAGGCGCTAATACTGCCCTTACGCCTGTAGCTCCCACGCCCGCTGCTAATCCCACCTATGATTCTGCTACCGTCGATGAGGTGCCAGTTTTTGCCGCAGATGACAGAGCGCCAGCAGATGACAGAGTGCTAGCAGATGACAGAGCGCCAGCAGATAACAGAGCGCCAGCAGATGACTTAAACATCTTTGACTTTACGGGCGATTCGGATGCTGTCTTTTCCGAATCGGGTCTTTCTAGATCGGATGCTAGTGGTCTAGCCGAGAATGGCTCAACCCAGAACGGATTGACGGAAAATACCTCAGCTGAGAACGCTTCAGCTAACAGCGGCTTGGGCCAGCTGCCAGTATTTGAGAGGGCCAATGCCGAACTTGAGGCATCTGTGAGTGAACCATCTGAGAACGAATCCTTGCCCTTCGTGAGCGATCTGCCGCTGGCGAAGAAAACGTCTACAAATAGAGAGCTCACTACCTCGCCCATCAGCTATACAAGCTCTAGTCCGCTAAGTTCAGAAACCAGTCACGTAGATACGCCGAATTTGAAGCCCTTCGCGATTGGAGCTGTGATTATTGCGGCGCTGACAGCTGGCATTGTGGTTTTGGCGAATGTGTTAGGCGGCGATCGCTCCCCAACCGTTGCCAACTCTGCCAACTCCATAGAGTCTGTAGAGCCTACAGAAGCAGAATCCGCCCTACCCACGCTGCCAGCGCCAGAACCAGAGCCTGCCCCTCCAGTAAGCGATGCGCCTCTGTTTCTAGAAGTAGAAGTGACTGCCCCAGCCTGGACCACTGTTGTCGCCGACGGGGGCGAGCGGTTGTTTGAAGGGACGCTCAACCCGGGCGATCGCGAGGTTTGGGAGGCTCAAAACAGCATCAACGTCTTCTCAGGCAACCCTGGTGGGCTAAAGATTTCGCAAAATGGTCAGCCCGCAGAGCCGCTAGGAGAGAATGGGATTCCCTCCGGGAAAGACTACTCTGTTCAGTAGTGCTTCTGCTGAGCGCAATACCGGGCGCAATACCGGGCGCAACACTGCGGCACAACCGATACAATAGATATTGACCAACTTTGTTAGCTTCGTACTTCTATGACGCCTCCTTCTGACCTTGAGACAGCGCCTTCTGCTAAACTCTCAGTGCTAGATGAGCCTAGTCGCGAAGCCCTCTTAGACGAAGTTCCAGGCGATGTTGAGATGTCTTTATTTGATCATCTCGATGAGCTTAGAACGCGGATCTTTTATGCGCTGATTGCGGTTCTAGTTGGCGTTGTCGGCTGCTTTGCGGGCGTTCGGCAAATTGTTGAACTGCTTGAGGTACCTGCTCAAGGGGCGAAGTTCTTACAGCTATCGCCGGGCGAGTATTTCTTTGTCTCGATCAAAGTAGCGGGCTACAGCGGTATTTTGATCGCTAGTCCGTTTATTCTCTATCAAATAATTCAGTTTGTGCTGCCGGGGCTGACTCGCCGAGAGCGGCGATTGATTGGGCCAGTAGTGCTAGGGTCTAGCGTCTTATTTTTTGCGGGCCTGGGATTTGCCTACGTTGCGCTGGTGCCTGCCGCGCTGAATTTCTTTATCAACTACGGTGCGGATGTAGTTGAGCAGATGTGGTCGATTGATCGCTATTTTGAGTTTGTGCTGCTGCTGCTGTTTAGTACGGGCCTGGCGTTTCAAATTCCGGTGATCCAGCTCTTGCTAGGCTTGCTAGGAATCGTTGGCTCGAAGCAAATGCTGGCGGGCTGGCGCTATGTGCTGCTAGGAGCGGCGATTTTAGGGGCGGTGCTAACGCCTTCGACCGACCCGGTGACGCAGAGTTTGCTAGGCGGTGCGGTGCTGTTTCTTTACTTTGGTGGGATCGGACTGGTTAAGGCGATCGGAAAGTAGGCGATCGCACTTTTCACAGGGCAGCCTTTCTAATCAGAAACGAGTACAAAATAGCCGTTGAACGTATAGCAAAGTGTCAGAAGCTATAGTTGCTTTTTTGCAATTGTTCAGCGGCTATTGATTTTATATTTTTGGTGGTTTGGCGAAATACTCTATTTTCCCATACTCCATTTGTCTACGATCTGCCTATCTATGCTGCAACAATCAACGCGCAGATTGTCTCACATCCTATTCCTAACTAGCTGTCATGGCAGATGACTAGAGCTTGATGTTTCTGAATATTGATCAAAGCCCGACTATAAAAGTCAGTTAAGAACGTGACGATAGATGCTATGAGTATGCTCTCACATGGACTCAAGCGACATCTCAATAACCGACCGATGACTTTGGTAAACGATGATCGGCTACGAGAGGAAGACAAGAGAACCCTATACACGCTAGACATTTGACTGGATCATTTCTTTATTGCTCTCGGGTTGCTGACCGAAGAGGCTGTCTAGATAGATCCGACTAACCTGACGATGTGTGACGCCATTTTGCATCAAGAAGAGCGACAGCGCCGCACAGAACAAACGGTCCTGACTCCAACCAGAATGCACGTCCAAATACTGTTGAATTGAGGTGTGTAATTCTTCTGGAATCTCCACCGACAAACTAACTGTTTGCTGCACTAAAAATCTCCTTCCACTGGATTGTTTAGACCAAAAAACGCCACGCTCTGCTACCCTTTAGCCTCTCGTTATAGAACAAAGAAACTAAGTGAAACGAAGCGATCGGTTAATGTGTCCGTCAATTGTGGAGCATCGATCTAGAAATAGCAATGGACAAATTGATTCCATCAAATTTAACAATTTATTAAAATTTTTGAAAAGGTGGATTTCAGCCCGTTTTTTGTCACGCAAGTTTACACTCTCTTCGTGATCCAGAACATTAATTCTGTGGGTGACGTATTCCACAAATTGGAGTGAAATCACCTATTCTCGTTTAAGCCTGTGGAAAACCCGCAGGCATTTTGGGGAAAACCTGTGGAAAGCCTGTGGAGAAACGCCCCAGAATGCTAAGAATTGTAAATTTGCGGGGCTAATAACATTATTGCTGCTTTCAAAGTCGGCTTTTAATTTCTGTAGCGTCTATCACAGCGACTGTGTAGCTGTTTGAGGTATTCACTCTAGCTGCGTGGCTGACTACACGACTAATCGAAGTATTTGGCTATCTGGCTGATGATTTCTACAACTGAATCTGGTAGGCGACGGACGACTTTGCGATCGCGTATTCCCACCGTTACCAACGTCACCTGCGCAGTCAGACACACCTGAGAGGCACCAGTCACGTCAGCCGTCACCACCTCATACAGCCAGTTCAGCCGCAGTCCTTCCATCGGAGCCAGTCGAGTTTTGACCACGGCTGCCATTCCCAGACTCAGCGGCTGTCGGTAGCGCACTTCTAGCGCTACGACTGGCAGATCGTAGCCGATGCTCGTGAGCTGCTCGAAGGGTACCCCGGCTGCTCGCAAACACTCTACTCGCGCTGACTCTAGCCAGGTGATATAGGTGCCGTGCCAGACGACCCCGCCATAGTCTGTGTGATGAGGCTGCACCCTGACTGGATACTCGAACCACCTAGAACTAGTCATCGACCTGGTCCTCGAACCGGTTATCTCAATCATCAAAAGTTGTTTACTACCTGAGTCAGTATCCCTTGGAAGCAGAGATAATTAAGACTTAAAACGACTAGGCTAAATCCATGATCCAAAATATCTTGCTGGCCGACTCGGGTGTCGGCAATACCCGAGAGATGATGAAAGTGCTGATGCAGATTCCCAGAATCGAACGATCGCGTCTTACCATCCTCCACGTTGTGCCATCCCAATCGTCCGCCACCGCTATGACCGAGCGCTGGGAAGAAGGCGGTAGAGTCTTGGCAGAAGCAGTCAATAGCCTCGGACTCAACCCGTCTAACGTGAATGCGATTTTGCGTGAAGGCGAGCCCAAAGACGTTGTCGGCATCGTGGCCGACGAAATCGATGCCGATTTGATTATTATGGGCTCTAGAGGACTACAGGGGCTACAGGCCATCATTGGCAATTCAGTCAGTCAGTATGTCTTTCAGCTGTCAACGCGGCCAATGCTGCTAGTCAAAGACGATCTATACGCGATCAAATCGATCAGGCGGATATTGGTCGCTCTTGACCAATCTGATTCGGCTAAAGCTAGTTTGGACGTTGCCATCGATCTTGCTCGTGATATCGAAGGCAGCGAAATCATCCTGGTACACACTATTTCTAAGCTCAGCGGCAAGCTCGAAGACGTGCTCAAAGAGCGCCCTGAAACTGACCCGGTTCTGGCAGAGGCCGTTTCCAAAGTGCGTCGTATGGGTATCAAGTATCGCTGTCTTGCCCCAGCCGGAAAACCGGGCGTGCGTATCTGCGAACTAGTCGACCAGCTCAATATCAACCTGCTGGTTCTAGGTTCGCCCGAGCGCCGTCCAACGATTGCCAAAGGGCTGCCCGACTTGGATCGGTTGCTCGGCGGCTCCCTGTCTGATTACATTCGAGTATATGCGAACTGTCCTGTCCTGCTGACCAGAGTAGAGGATTAGAGGACAGAGGATTAGGGTATAGAAAATTAGTTGAATTGACAGGAATGCTGAATTGCGTCGTACAGCGTAGCTTCATACACAGACTTATCAATTTCAAAGGCTCCGAACCGGGCCAGGTGTGGATTGAGAATCTGGACATCGAAGAGGGCGAACTTGCGCGATCGCAAATGGTCGACTAATAGTACCATCCCTGCCTTGGACCCTTCAGGAATGCGATAAAACATCGATTCTCCGATAAACACCCCACCCAGGCAAATGCCTAGAAATCCGCCCGCTAGCTCATTTCCCTGCCAGGTTTCAAAACTGTGAGCATAGCCTGCTCTGTGCAAACGCATATAGATTTCCTTTAGCTGAGGCGAAATCCAGGTAGTCTCTCGATCGGCGCAGCCATCGACCACAGCTTCAAAGCTGCGATTGATAGTCGGCGTAAACCGCTTTTGGTTCAAAACCCTTCGTAAAGATTTGGGATAGCGAAAGCGGTGATCGAGCGGCATAATCGCTCGCTGGTTGCTGGAGTACCAGCTGAGGGTTTTGCCATCTGCCTCGGCCATCAAGAAATATCCCTGGGCGTAGCATTGCAGAACTTGGGGAACGGAATAAACCATAGCTTATGGAGAAGGGGCTGCGACTCTTGTAGTGCCTCTTTAGTCATCACCTATGGTCATCATACGAAGCTATCTAACCTGATAATAGTAAAGGTACGTAACGTAATGCTCCTTTTTTACGCCACTATTCGCCCTGAGCCTCTAGCCTTTAAACATAGCTAGCCAACCGTTGGCAAACCGATTTTGAGCATACCAGATATGTCTGACTCAACTGATTCTGACTCTACTGCGCCTATTGAGTCTGTCGAGCTTCCCCCGCCCGAAGACGCTGTTAAAGAAGGGCAGTGGCTCAAGGTGACTTTGCACAAGTGGCTAGATGAAGAGTTTCTGCCAGAAATTGTGAATGAACATATCGCTGCGCGGGCCTCTCAGGTGTTTGTCCGGCAGCGCATGGAAGGTGAGAACAATTTGAATGCTCTGGTGCTGGCTATTCTGACTGAGATGCAGGGCTATGATTTTTCCAAGAGTTTCTACAGCGAGTTCGCCGTAGCGAATGCAGTTGGCGATCTGTTGCTAGATAGTTTGGGCATAGAGCGCTGCTGTGGGAATTAGAATTTGAATAAAACCTGACAGCGGCGATAGGGACCAAGGCTAGAGGCTTCAGGCAGCTCCACGGTGATGACACTCTGTCGTTCTATCTAGAGTCGTTCTATCTAGATCAGAGGCGAGTTTGGTTAATCAGGCTTAGCAGCGATCGCAAACCAAAAATGACGGCGCAATTACCCGCTAGCCAATAAAAACATTCTCACAGAACGCTGCGGATATCCTAACGCGCCGCTTCGCGAATACTGTGTGTGAATTCTTCTTCTAGTGTCTCAAGTTTGTTCTCTAGCTGCTTTTGTTCTTGCTTCATTTCTTCTATTCCACTGAGCATTCTGAGACTTTCTCTTCTGTGAATTTCGTTTCTGAGCCAGCTAGTGTAGATACGTAGATAGTAGCGATCGCACACATCCCGAAATCCAAGCTTGTGATAAAACTCGCAACTGTGATGGTTGCAAATATGGTAGCGACTAGTGAGCTGCGAGTAGCCTTGCTGACGAAGAGCGCGAACGCTGTGATGTATCAGATCGGTCCCAATTCCTTGCCTTTGATAGAGAGGACGCACGTAGAGAAGTTCTAGACGAGCGCTTTGTTGCTTCTCTGAAATTAGGGAGAGGGCGATGACCTGTTGGGTTTTGGGATCTAGCGCGATCGCACTAGCAGAAAGCGGCTTTCCCCGTTTGCCTTCAAAGTATAGAGAGATATCGCGGTGGGCTTCTTCAAAGATATCGGCGATAGGCCAGCCGCAAAATTCAACAGAGTTAATGAAGGACGCAATATAGCCATCTATCATCTGCTGAGTATGGTCAGGAGTTGGCGTGATGAACGTGAATTCTGGATGGCCGATGTCTTTTGAGATAGCTTTTAATACAGAGACTGATTCAAAATCTAGGCGAGTTTTGACGCCCATGCCGCGAGGAGTGAGATGCGCATACCCGTCCCAGTACTCCGTCTTCCATCCGAGAAGACGTTCAATCGTATCGAACTCGTCAAAGGACATTGGGATTTTGGGACAATCCATAAAGCGGTGGGTTAGATAGTGCCTGTCTAGGCAGCGAGTGAGATAAAGATAAAGTCAGTAAGCTCTGTCAAAAAGAGTTGACACCATTTAAAAAACACTGATACGCTTACTTCTACGGCTGTTGTCTGCCCGCAAGGTGGCTTCAGCTCTACTGCACGAAAATTTAGCCAACGCAGACGATGATTGATTGAGCCCAATCACCGCCCGCTCGCCCCTTAACTGCCGTGAACAGTCAAGCGGTTGTGGACCATGATGCCACAGCCACCCTGACTTAGTGCAAGTTGGGGTGGCTAAATTTTCGCGCTTTCTTCCTAAACTTCATCGGAGAAATCGTGAAAATGACTATTTGTATTGAAAAAGATCTGCCTACGACATCGCAGGAGACAGCTACGGCGCTGCAAACCGCCTACGACGCCGGGCAAGTGAGAGAGAAAGAGGTGCTGCGACACATTCTGCTAGGTAGCCCGGAGGCCATCCGACAGACGATTCATCAGCTCCATGTTTTGAACTATGTGGAGTCCTTGCTGTGGACGCCAATAGTGGCGGTGAATAGTGACGTGGTGATTACGCCGCAGCAGGGGGCGGCGATGAGCTTGCTGGTGCGTTGACGGAGTCTTCCCCTGAGGACACTCTAGACTCGCTTTAGACGATAACTGAGCCCTGGGTCTGCTGCTGATATCGACCTAGGGCCATCAGCGGAAAATAGTGGCAGTACAGGCGATAGCGCAGGTAAAAGTGCTGTGGAAACCCCGTACCGGTAAAGGCTTCCTCCTGCCAGGTGCCGTTCTCTTGCATATCGACTAGATACTGTATGCCTTTTTCTACAGCAGTTTTGGCAGCCAGGCTCAGGCAGAAGCTGGCATCAAGCAAGCCTAAAAGCGCCCAGGCTGTTTGAGAGGCGGTGCTAATGCCTTTGCCTTTGAGGGTTTTGTCTTTATAGCTTTGGCAGGTTTCGCCCCAGCCGCCATTAGCGTTTTGGACGCTGACTAACCAGGCGACACCTCGCTCTATCTGGCTGCGATAGCGATCGGTGGCGATTAGAGAAAGGGCCGATAGTGCTTCGCTGGTGCCGTAGATGTAGTTGACACCCCAGCGACCGAACCAGCTACCGTCGGATTCTTGTTCATGAATTAGATACTTAAGACCTCTGGAGAGTCGGTAGGGGGTAAGGTCGGCTGCGTAGCTGCTGACGAGTTCGGAATCGGTGGAAAATCGACCGTGCATTTCTAGGACACGGGCCGTAATGTCAGCAGTGCTAGGATCGATCATTGCTTTGAGATCGCCGTAGGGAATGTCGTTAAGCCAGTCTTGATCGTTGTTGATGTCGAAGGCTGCCCAGCCGCCGTTTTTGCACTGCATAGTGGCGATCCAACAGACGGCGCGGGCGATCGCACGCTTTTTCACCTGCTCATCAGGCAAGGTCACATCGTGCAGCGCCATGGCCACAACCGCCGTATCGTCTACATCTGGGTAAAAGCGATTCTCAAATTCAAACGCCCAGCCACCTGGCTTGCCCTGAGGATTTTTGATTGCCCAGTCGCCATAGCCCAAAATTTGTTTCTCTAGCAGCCATTCGCCAGCTTTGACCAGGGCAGAATGATCTGGAGAAAGGCCGGAGTCGGTGAGCGATCGCATCACCAAAGCCGTATCCCATACCGGCGAAACACAAGGCTGCACCCAGCAGTTTTCCTCGGTCTCTACCATAAAATTATCTATTGCCTGAAATCCTCGCTTTACCACTGGATCATTGACACCGTAGCCCAGCGATCGCAGTGCTAGCATCGAATTCAACATGGCCGGAATAATCCCGCCCCAGTCGCCAGACGCTTCCTGTCGTTCGAGAATCCACTTTTCCGCTTTTTGAATACTCTCTTTTCTCAAAGGAATCAGATCAACAGATTCCGCCAGCTTAAACGCTTTGTCCAACCAAAGAAAGGCGTCGCTCCAGTCTCCCTTTTCAGACAGCTCCCAGCGGACATTTTCAAAGCCTTCTGTATACAGCTCATTCAGATTCACAGCAGGTTGAACAGAATAGATTGGCTTTTTATCGAAGACGACTAGTAACGGTACGGTGCTGCCTCTCGCCCAGCTAGAGAGTTCATAAATGCTAAAGGGAAACGGAGGCTCTAGCTGCATTACCCAGGCAGGTAGAGAAGGGAGACCTTCCCAGCGGTAGCAGCCGATCAGCGCCAGGTGAAATTTGGTAAAGATGCGAGTTTGACTAATGCCGCCGCGATGCAAGATAAATTGCTTTGCCTTGATCATGGCCGGATCGCTTGCAGGAACGCCTAGCAATCTCAGGCCCATGTAGGCTTCTACAGAAGTGCTCAGATCGCCACCATCGTCCCAAAAAAGCTCCCATCCCCCGTGTGTGCTTTGCTGCGATCGCAAATAGTTTTCCAGCTTTGCCAGAGGTTTGCTATCCGCAATTCCCCAAATTTTATACAGTAGAACAACTTCAGCAGTGATGCTGGCGTTCGATTCTAGATCGGCCCACCAGTAGCCTTCGGGCTTTTGGATAGATAATAAATATTGCTGCGCGGCTTCGATAGTTTGCGCTAAATCTTTAGGAAGAGATATTTGGGAAACGGGAGCTTGCAAGGGCGTTTGCATCGACATGGAGTTTCTAGCTGAGTCGGCATTAGGAGAGCGCTACTGAGATAGCATAATGCAAATCCTTTGAGGAAAAGATGGAAAGTGCGTTATTTTGGCTGACGGCTGTGGCCGCGATTGTCTGGACAGGACTGCTGCTGCTGTGGGGACAATTCTGGCGGGCAGACCAGCAGCTAGACTCAGAGATGGTAGACCAAACGGCTTTTCCAGACATCTGGCCATCGGTAGCGGTGGTAATTCCAGCGAGGAATGAGGCAGATTTGATTGGGAGAGCAGTGCGATCGCACCTAACTCAAGCCTATCCCGGTCAGCTATCTATTCTCTTAGTCGACGACAAAAGCACAGACAGCACCGCGCAGATCGCGACTCAAACCGCAAAAGCACTAGATAAAACAGAAACTCTCACTATTCTCTCAGGAACGGCACTGCCCGCTGGTTGGACCGGCAAGCTCTGGGCAATGGAACAGGGCTTTCAACAGCTAAAACAACGCTCCGACCCACCAGATTACGTATTGTTTACCGATGCGGATATCGAGCATTCAGCCAACAGTTTGCAGCAGCTAGTGACCAAGGCCGAAAGCCAAAAGCTAGATCTAGTTTCTCTTATGGTGCAGCTACGAACCCAAAGCTTCTGGGAAAAGCTGTTGATTCCGGCCTTTATCTTTTTCTTTCAGCTGCTTTATCCGTTTCCCTGGGTAAACGATCCGAATAAGAAAACGGCAGCAGCAGCAGGTGGATGCGTCTTGCTCCGGTTCGATGCGCTCACACGCATTGGCGGACTTCAGGCCATCCGCAAAGCGCTAATCGATGACTGTGCATTGGGCGCGGCGGTCAAGGCAGGCGGTCCTATCTGGCTAGGCCTGAGTAGTGAGGTAAAGAGTCTACGCCCTTATCCTGACCTGAAAAGTCTCTGGCAAATGGTGGCGCGCAGTGCCTATACGCAGCTGAACTATTCTCCTTTACTGCTGGTAGGAACCGTGATTGGGATGGCGCTGGTGTATTGGGTGCCGCTGCTGGGATTTATGGCGGGCGTGAGCACAGGGGAAGGTGCGATCGCCTGTCTAGGACTGACCGGCTGGCTGCTAATGGCATGGGCCTACTGGCCGACACTACGCCTGTACAAAAGCCCTCCCTGGATGGCGTTTGCGCTTCCTATCATCGCGCTGCTGTACACGCTGATGACCATTGATTCAGCCTGGCAATACTGGACAGGTGGCGGCAGCGCTTGGAAAGGTCGAACCTATCGCAGTCAGCCTTTCAAAGGCTAGCGGCCAAACCAAAGCTGGCAGAATCGCTTGTCTCAGGCTGCGCATGGGTCTGGTGGAAATGCTGTTTTTGACAACGCTTGAAATAGGCAAAAGTGTCAGGGTAGGGCACAGGCTGATATTGATAGCTATTGAGCAGACTGGTTTCTGTATGGCCCAGAAACAACAGCCCATCTGAGCGCAGTAGTGAGCCGAGTTTGGTAAAGGTGCGATCGCGGGCCCTTTGGTCGAAGTAAATCAACAAATTTCGACAGAAAATCACGTCGTAGAGCGACTGATCTGACAATAGCTGTGGGTCGAGAATGTTGCCTTGACAAAAACTGACCTTTTCGCGAACAGCGTCGACTAAAAAATAGCGACGAGCTGTCTGCTTTGTCTGCCCGCTCTCTCTAGGCATACCTAAGTTAAAGTACTTATTGTCACTACGATACCCTTGCCTTCTAAAGGAATAAGGACTATAAACACCCTGCTTTGCTTTTGTCAGAGCTAGGAAGCTAATATCAACGCCATCGATATGAAAGTCGTTCATCGACAGTCCTTCCTCAAGCAGCGTGATCGCCACTGAGTAGGGTTCTTCCCCAGTCGAGCAGGGCAAGCTCAAGTAGTCTGAAAGCGTTTGTGTACCACTCAAACACATACCTTTTTCGACCGCTCGTGAGATAGTGCCCGAGCCAACTGACTGAGGATTGAGTCCTATCCTTCGACGCAGCAGAGCTTCTATTTCACACTGTATAGTTTCGTCACGATCCCTCGTTTTATCGATCCCTCGCTTGGACAGACTGAGGGCATTTATTCTCTAGCTGGATAGTAGTTTTTTGGCCAGAAGACTGGCCAGTCAGCTGAGCAGTTAGGAAAGGCGCGATCGCTAACTGCCGAACGATACCGCCATCGGTTCCTTTCTAGACTGCTCGAACGTAAGCACTCTGACAGCCGGGCAAGTCCTCGGGTAAAGTCGTCACAGCTTCAGATAAATCAGCTATTTCACAAGCACAATCTAAAATCAGACCCGCCGTGATCTCGGTATCAGCCTCAACAATAGCTATGCGTGCGCTCAAGGCATCAGGCGCAGGTCGAGCTCCCAAAATGACCGAGACATCGAAAGTTAGCAAAGGATCTCCGTAGTAGTTCAGCAGTCCAGCGACTTGCTGTCCGCTTCTGGAAACTGGCTGAAGTGCTACTCGAGAAATAAGATTTTTGATGTCACTGGCGGCGATCGCCCAGCACTCTTCTCCAACATGGAATAACAGCATCAACATATTGGTAAAGACTCTACACCAACCCTGATTTATATATCCCCGCTACGCTAGCTCTGTAATGAATAGGTAAAGTCTCCATAGAAATACTCAGAAACCAGCGACTTTTAGCCGTAAGTGGTTATCCGAAGATGCATCGACTTTGAAGCCTTAACAGTAAAGATACTTGCGATCGCGTACATCGCAAGTCGCTCAGCCCAGCATCATATAAAGACTTCACCTGTTCGTAATACTGTAATTTGCCCAAACAATCGACGCTATAGTAGACGCTATAGTAAGAGAGCTGACGGTGAAAGAGTTGACGATGGACTGGCTAGAGACAACTGCCCAACTCTCACAAATTGCTGGCGTTGTCTCCGTTATCTTTGCCGCTGTTTCCATTCGTTCCAACACCAGACTCAGCAAAAGGCAATGGAACGTCGATACGTTCAACCTCTATTTCGAGCGGCACCAGGATGCTGTAGGAAGCTTTCCCGATAACGCCTTCTACAGTCGTTTTGACGATAGCAAACTACCCCCACGCAGCCTAGAACTGACCGCAGCCGTGCGTCGATATCTGTTTGTTATTCAAGCTGTAGACTATCTCGCTTATCAGAAATATCTCGATGACTCAATTTGGAACGTCTGGCGCAGAGATATGAGAAAGACTCTGGGCTGCCAGCTAATCTATCGAGAATGGCCGGATCTAAAGCAAGACTTTGTCGAATTTGAGTCGTTTACCGAATTTGTTGAACAAGCGTTTCAAGACGCAAAAAAGGGAGACAGCGTCGCCGTCTCCCTTGAATCGTAGTTGTTGCTAGCGTTTCAGCTAGTCGCTCTACTTTCTCTTTCTACTTAGCCAGCATACTTGAGCGGCCTCCTTTACTGGCCTATTTGACAGTAACTTTTGCACCGGCATCTTCTAAGGTCTTCTTGGCTTCTTCGGCAGCATCTTTGGCCACAGCTTCCTTGACGGTCACTGGCGCAGACTCTACCATACCTTTCGCTTCTTTTAGACCCAGACCCGTCATCGAGCGAACCGCTTTCAGAATCGCAATTTTCTTATCGCCAGGAACTTCATCCAAGACAACATCGAACTCAGTCTTCTCTTCGACTTCTTCAGCCGCAGCAGCGACGCCGCCACCGCCAGCAACCGCAACCGGTGCAGCCGCGCTTACGCCAAAAGCTTCTTCAATCTGAGAAACCAGCTCAGAGGCTTCTAGCAAAGATAGGGTTTTTAGCTTTTCCAAAATTTCGTCAGTTGCAGTAGACATGAATGTCTCTCCTTGTAGTTAGTTGATGTGATAGTTAGTTGATGTGTTCTGTTGCATGTCTTCTTTGAGACTATTCTTTCTCGGCGTAAGCCTTGATACCACGACCAATCGAAGCCGGAACTTCTTTGATTCCCAAAGCCAGCTTTGTCGCCACGGCGTTGATACCGACCGCAATTTTCGCGTAAAGCTCGTCCTTGGTTGGCAGGTCAGCTAGTGCTTCAGCGTCCTGCTGGCTGAGTAGTTTGCCTTCTAAGACAGCACCGCGCAGTTCAGTTTTCTTAGTATCTTTCTGAAACTTTTTGTACGCTTTAACCGCAGAACCAATGTCTTCTTGGGTCAGCAAAATCGCAGACGTACCGGTTAGTAAAGATTCCAGCTCTTGCCACTGGTCTTGACCCGAGATTGCCCGCTTGAGCAGTGTGTTCTTAGAGATTTTGCACACCGCACCAGATTCACGCAGTCGATTGCGCAAATCACCAATTTGTGCCACAGACAGACCTTTGTAGTCGATCACAAAAGCTGACTCTGATTGACTCAAGAGATCTTTCATCTCAGCGACAAGCGCCTGCTTATCGGCTAGAGTTCTTCCCATTCTATTTCACCTCCTTTTTGTTTAGATTTTCCGCGCCCTTAGCCTTTCACGCACTTGTTCTTTGCGCATATATTACAAACAACAAACCCCGACCTAAGAACCAGATCGGGGCATACGTATCGAAGCAATGTTGCGCAAGGCTCAGCCATCAATCGCAAACCTCGGTAGAAATTAAGCCTTCAGCCGAAATAACGGAATAGTTAAAAACTGGCGGCACCTACTGTCTCTGGTCGCTATATTCGATTGTTGGCGATTGTGATCTATATGCTATTAGAACCCGTAGTGAGCTCTAGGCTAAATTGCTTGTCCGTGCGTGATCTAGCGATATGTTCGCTCAAGCGCTGGCATCGCTCGCTAGCACCTCATTCAGCTTCAAATCACGTAGTGCCTGAATATCCACAGAGATAGACGGACCCATCGTTGATGAAACAGATACTGACCGCCAGAAGCGACCCTTTGCACCAGAAGGACGGTTGCGATCAATCGTCTCTTGCAATGCTTTTAAGTTTTCTAGCAGATCCTCTGCTGGAAAATCAACCTTACCAAATTTAACATGAACGATGCCGGTTTTGTCAGCGCGAAACTCTAACTTACCCGCTTTGAATGCTTGAATCGCGCTAGCAAGCTCGAAAGTGACCGTGCCACCTTTAGGTGAAGGCATCAGGCCACGTGGACCTAATACCCGACCTAGCTTGGCAACTTTGGGCATCATGTCTGGCGTAGCGACCAGCACGTCAAAGTCCATCATGCCTTTACTAATGTCTTCAATTAGCTCTTCGGAGCCTGCGATGGTCGCGCCAGCTTCACTGGCCTCATTCACCTTCTCACCGCGAGCAACAACGGCTACACGAACGTCTTGACCAGTGCCCTTTGGCAGCGCAACCGTTGTTCTTAGCTGCTGGTCGGTGTATTTGGGATCGATGCCTAGTCGGATATGGGCTTCTGCGGTTTCGGTGAATTTTGCGGTAGCCGTGTCCTTGAGCAGGGCGACAGCATCTAGCGGCTGATAGTCACGCTCGCTGTCTACCTTTTCGTACAGCGCCTGCATACGCTTTGAGATCTTTGTCATTTTTCCCTGTTGGGGTGAGTAGCGAGGTAACGACCTCTTCCCCGATAGTGTTTACTTAATGCTTAATCAAAAATGCTTTAGCTAAATGGATCTAACCTGAAATATCAACACCCATGTTCCGCGCAGTGCCTTCGATGATGTTCATCGCCATCTCAACGTCGTTGGCGTTGAGATCGGGCATCTTCATTTCGGCAATTTCTTTCAGCTGAGCGCGGGTGATTGATCCCACTTTTTCAGTCCTGGGATTACCAGAGCCCTTCTCAATCTTAGCCGCTTTCTTGATCAAGACCGAGGCCGGGGGGGTTTTGAGAATAAAGGTGAAGCTTCTATCTTCAAAAACAGAAATTTCAACCGGTACAATGAGTCCTGCCTTCTCAGCCGTTCTGGAGTTGTAGTCCTTACAGAACGCCATGATATTCACACCGTGCTGACCCAATGCGGGGCCAATCGGTGGGGCAGGGTTCGCCTTGCCAGCGGGAATCGCCAGCTTAATGAGCGCAACTACCTTTTTTGCCATTGATTAACTCTTACTTACTTAACTTTTAGGAAATTGACTTCGACTGCGCTCAGTTATCGGGGCCACGCTCAACCATATCGAACCTGACCCGGTGACTGAGCGCAGCCGCAGCCACAATCTCAAAAAACAATCCAAAAATCAGCTCTTTAGATCATTTCTCTTTTTCGACTTGATTAAACTCAAGCTCGACAGGGGTATCGCGACCGAAGATGGAAAGCAGAGCTTTCAGCTTGCTGCGCTCTGGGCTCACATCGATCACCTCACCCTCAAAGTCCTTGAACGGACCCGAAAGCACCGTGATTTTATCACCTGCTGCCATGTCGATTTTGACGACGGGCGCTTGCTCTTGGGTCTGCTTAAAGATTCTCTTGACTTCGCCTGCGCTTAAAGGCATCGGTTTCACGTGACCTCTGCCGCGCCCTTGCGCTCTTCGCTGTTCTGCACCGACGAAGTTGATAACGTGCGGGGTGTTCTTCACCACCTGCCACGCATCATCGTCTAAAGCCATGCGAATGAGTACATAGCCTGGAAAAACTTTCTCATCAATGCTATGACGGCTACCGTCTTTTCGCATTTTGACAGCGGGCGTCTGGGGAATTTCTACTTCCAATATCGCATTAGACAGATCGAAGGTCTTAACCCGCTGCTCTAGGGTCAGCTTTACCTTTTTCTCGCACCCGGAAGCTACCTGTACTGCATACCAGCGAGGTTTTTGGGTGCGCACGGTGACTGTTTCTTCTGTCTGTGAATCAGAGTCCGTTTCCTCAAGGACCTGAGACTCGTCGTAGTTAGAATCGTCGGAAGCCATAATCAAACTCGCTCAAAGTTCGCTAAAAACCTGAATAATATTGTGAAGCGTAAATAATATGGTGCAAGAGTACTGCTGCAAGCCGGAAGCTATGAGCAAAGCCTAGAAAATCAGGCGGGAAGCCCAGCCAAACAGCTTGTCTACAAAATAGATTATTGTCGCTGAGAGGCTGACCATCAAAATTACAGCAGCGGACTCACTGATTAGCTGCTGGCGCGATGGCCACATCACTTTGGCTAGCTCTTCGCGGGTGCCCTGGGCGAAGGCGCTAGCGTTGAAGCCGTCAGTGGTTTCTAGCTCAGCCGCTTTTTTGTCTACCCTCTCTTTGGCAACCTTTTCTTTCTTGTCGGCCTGCTTGGTATCTTTTTTAGCCACTGGTTATGATTCCTTGCCTAACACACAGCAGTAAGGCACTTAACTTAAGTACTCTGGTTACTTTAACTAATTAAAGTACGGACAATACGCGAAGTATAGAAAAACACGCCCTGAGGGACTCGAACCCCCGACATTCGGTTTTGGAGACCGACGTTCTACCAACTGAACTAAGGACGCATACGTCGGTTGGCTACGGGTCGCACCCAACCAATTAAGTCAGAACCAATTAAGTCAGACAGGGCTTGGTTTAGAGGGAGCGATCAAAGCGCTGCTTCAGGCGAGTTGCTTTACCAATGCGATCGCGCAAGTAGTATAGCTTGGCTCGACGCGCCTTACCCCGACGAATCACATTAATACTAGCAACTCTTGGAGCATGGAGCAAAAATACTCGCTCTACGCCTACGCCCTGAAAAACCCGCCGAACGGTGATGGTCTCATTAATGCCACCATTGCGCATAGCAATGACAGTCCCTTCGTAGGGCTGGACGCGCTCCTTGCCGCCCTCCACGATGCGCACACCGACGCGAATCGTATCCCCAACGTAGATCTTGGGCAAGTCGTCTTTGATTTGTTCCGCTTCAATAGAGCGGATTATTGCTTCAGCGTTCATCTCAGCCTTTGTAAAAGCGCACAGTCTTTAATGATATAGCACAGATGGAGAGATTGAAAACTTTTTTGAGTGAGAGGAGGGGGAAATGGGGAATGGGGAAGCTGTGTTTTCAGCGTTTGAAACCGTTACGATATATCTTTGAGTTCTCTTTAAACCGATTGCTTCCATGAATTTTCTGACTAACCTGCTGCCAAAAATATCTTTTCCGCCTGCGCTGCAAGGAATATCTGGCAGACGCATTGAGTTGAAGTCGGATATGGAAATCGAGACGATGCGAATCGCGTCCAAAATCGTGGCGACGGTACTCAAGGAAATCAATGAGCTGACTGAAGCGGGAATGACCACTGCTGACTTGGATAATTACGCGGAGAAGCGAATTCGCGAAATGGGCGCAACGCCTAGTTTCAAGGGCTATCACGGCTTTCCGGCGTCTATCTGCGCGAGTGTGAATAATGAGGTGGTACACGGCATTCCTCGCAAGCGGAAGAAAATTAACAGCGGCGACCTGGTAAAAATCGATACTGGTGCCTATTTCGATGGATTTCATGGAGACTCTTGTATCACCATTTCGGTCGATCAGGTGAAGCCGGAAGCGCAGCGGCTAGCGGCGGCGGCTCAGGAGGCGCTGTATGCAGGCATCGAACAGGTGAAGCCAGGAAATACGCTGCTAGATATTGCCGGGGCGATTGAGGATTCGGTGAAGTCGAATCGGTTTAGCGTGGTAGAAGAGTTCACCGGACATGGGGTAGGCCGCAACTTGCATGAGGAGCCAGCGGTGTTTAACTTCCGCACCAAGGAAGTGCCCAATGTGACACTACAGGCAGGAATGACGCTGGCGATTGAGCCGATTTTGAATGCGGGGAGTCAGCATACCCGAACGCTGAGCGATCGCTGGACAGTGGTCACTTTAGATCGCGCTTGGTCAGCGCAGTGGGAGCATACAGTGCTGGTGACTGATAGCGGCTATGAGATTTTGACTGACCGTACTAAGATCTGATGCGTTAGAGCTGGTGCGTCGGATCTGATCCGTCTTCTTATTCTTTCAACTCTTCAAGGCTGACGCAGGTTTCAGCGTTGTAATTAATCTCAAATTCTAGAAGATAGGCTTTGGAATTGCGGTTGGGTGGAAAGTCTTTGTAGTCTAGGACGGTGGCGATAATTTCGTTATTGAGCGCGTCGTAGCCGGTGCTGCGAATCAGAGCTGGCTTGTCTGCCACGTTGCCCTGCGCATCGAATAGAACACCTACTTCGGCGCTGTGAGGTTCTTTTTCGAGGCAGAGACTGAGCGATCGCGCTTTCATATCGGCCTGTTTGGGAGACTCAATCGGATAAGAAATCTCGGTTAGATCCGAGATCTCGGTCGGCGCTATGCTCTCTACTGTCCCAATATTGGCTTGCCTCTGAATATCGGCCTTCCAGTCGGCTCGGTTTTGGTTGGTGCTGCTGTCATCTGTGTCTGCCTCGCTGTACGCAAGCGATTTAGACAGATCTTGTATCTGTGCCAGCAGTGATTTTGATACCGATCTAGTCAGCTTCGCTAGCAGTGTTTCAATCGAGGGTGAAGTCTCTGCGTCAGCTGCCGTGGTGGTCTGACTAGCAGGTCTGCTAGTTAAATCAGGGATGTTGCTAGTGGAAGGGCGACTGGATATAGAAGCAGCAGTCGAGGCAGCAGGCGGAGTACTATCAGTCTGCGAATTATTGGCTGATGACTCGGCGTCACTGACGGTTAGATTAGGAACACTACCAGTAGAACTACTAGCAGACGGATTTGGGCGGCGAGCGGTAGCTGGAGTGGTCGCGCTGCGGGATGGGGCAGGACGAACAGCGACTGCTGCTGGAGGGAGTGCAGCTAGCTTTGGCGCTGTTTTTTTGCTGACAGCCGCTAGCGCATTAGGATCGGCAACCGGCAGTTGGCCCTGGTTTCTCGATGCGCCTTCTGACAAATTCTTTGACGGAAATTGTGATGGGCCAGACTTGTCAGAGAAATCCACATCTTCTACGACAACTGCCTCTAATTCATCGCCTACAGGTAAAAACAGTACCAGCGCATGTAGGCCAAGAGCCATCAAAAAAAGAGGACGAACGAGTTGGACAAGCTTCATAAGAAAAGGGTCTGGGCGTAACGATAAGAATAGCGAGAACACTCCTTATTTAGCAGTGCAGAGGAACACTATTTCGGTTGTCCTCAATTCTGTATACAGCTTTGGCTACTTAGCTCTGCACCTTTCCAATCGGTTAGATCGTTGATGCATGTAGAGCTAAATGGCTAGATAGCGCGCAGATGCATCCGACGCCAGCTATATGTTCACAGTTATTGAACTCGAGGATCTGCTTGCCAAACGACGAGCAAGGTAGACCCTATCAGCTTGACTAGACTGATATGCATAAAAGCGTCGCCGTTCGCTGTAGTCAGTTCGTACAGGGGCTCCCCGCCGTAGTCTTCTAGCTGGGTAAAGCTAACGCCTACGGTTGAATAAGTAGCTTGCAAGTCAGTAAGCGCATTCGCTGGCTCTTTGTCTAGCCATCTAGCATCTCTAGCACCTGCCACAGGACTGACAACGGTATTGGGCCTAGTGCCTGTTTCAGTTATAAAGTAAGACGGATCGACATTCTTGCGGAAGCTATTGGCACCGGGTAGGGATCTTTCGCCATTTGCATTCGTATATCCGCCTAAGCCGAGTCCGTCCAAGTTCTGGATAAACTGGCGCTGATCTCCGCTTGCATCGTAGGCTGATAGCTGTTCTGATGTCGTCTGCTGGGCGGATGATAGATCGGCGCTCACTTGTGCTTCAAGTTGGCCTTCTTGGCCTGGGTCTACATCAGATGAAGTGGTATCGACTGGCAAGGGGGCCGGTTGGGGTGCGATCGCACTAGCAGGTGCAGGCGCACTCGGTGGCAGCGAGGCTGGAGGGTTGGGCGGTGGCGGCTCTGAAGTCGCAATTTCAGAAAGGTTCAAGATGTCTACTGGTATAGACTCTAATTCTTCTGGCTGCTCTGACGTATCTTCTATAGCTTCAGACGAACTGGAATCGAAAGGAACCACTAACAGCAAGATATGCGCACCTACCGCTACCCAAGCGAGAGGATGATACAAAATCTTTTTCAGCGTTAGGCGGCGCTTCGGACTATCAGCAGCCATAGAAGATTATCAAGCGGCGAAAACTGGTTACAGAGAAAGCCCCAGAATGCATCTGCACCGTCAGACGATCAGACAACCCAGCGCATTCCAAGGCGGATGATTAAGGAGTGATGCCCGCTAAGACAGCCGAACACATGGCACTAGCGGGCCGATAGAGTATGGTTTGACTATGCTGTCAAATATGCTGTCAAACTAGAGCATACCTTGAGAAGCAAGATAGTCAGCGGGGTCTAAAGGCACATAGCCGACTTCGCTAATGATGTTGTCTTCTGTCTCAGCAGCTCTAGTGAGATAGTACTCCACGAAGGACTTGACTTCAGGGCGGCTAGCCATCGCGTCTGTGTTGACGTAGATGAAAATTTCGCGGGCTAAAGGCTTGTACTCGTCAATAGTTTCGGGAGAAGGAATTACCGCCTCGCCGCCAGTTGCTTCGCTGGAGATGCCAACAGCTTGAAGAATGTCTGCGTTCTCTAGGTAGTAAGACATGCCGAAGTAGCCAAGCGCGTTCCGATCGCGAGAAACGCCAGTCACTAGGACGTTGTCATCTTCACTAGCGGTGTAGTCAGCGCGGCTAGCACCGCCCTCACCCAAGATTTCTTCGTTAAAATAGTCAAACGTACCAGAGTCTGAACCAGGCCCGTACAGGTTCAAGGGCGCGGTAGGAAAGCTGGAGTCGATTTGATTCCAGTTGGTGACTGTCCCTTCGGAAGCGCTGTCCCAGATCTCTTTGAGCTGATCGGTCGATAGTTCAGTTGCCCAATCGTTTTCAGGGTTGATGACTATAGTGATTGCGTCTACGGCGACAGGGATCTGCTCGTAATTGATGCCGTTAGCTTCGCAAAGCTCGATTTCGGACTGCTTGATCGGTCTAGAAGCATCAGATATGACAGTCTCACCCGCGCAGAACTTTTTGAAGCCGCCACCGGTACCCGAAACACCCACTGTGATGTTGACACTAGGATCAACACTGGTGGTGAACTCTTCGGCCATTGCTTCGGTGATGGGGAAAACAGTACTCGATCCATCGATGGCAATCAGATTGCTTTGCGCATCTACAGCGGAGGTGAAACTGACAGTTGCTACTAGTGCTGTTGCACCTAAAACTTTGAAGCTAGTAAAAAACTTCTTTACGCTCGTCGCCATGTTGAAACTCCTAAGGTCAAAAAATGAGCCAAGGAGCAATTTACGTAGTTCAGTTTAAGGGCGAGAAGTCACTGGTTTATGAAAGTGTTAAGAGTGAGTTAACCTCTAAGCATTTTCACTAGTTTTTAGCCAAAGTCTCTTTTTGTAGCTGCATGAGCTGCGCAATTCCGGTTTCGGCGTAGTCGAGCATGGCGTTGAGCTGCGATCGCACAAAACTCCCCGCCTCGGCAGTGCCCTGCACTTCAATAAACTCGTGCTTTTCATTCATAACAACATTGAAGTCAACGTCAGCAGCAAAATCTTCAGGGTAGTTAAGATCTAGAAACGGCTCGCCCTCTAGCAGTCCAACTGAAACGGCGGCAATCTGGTGCCGTAGCGGAGAGGTAGTGAGTTCTCCGGTTTTGATCAGGTAAGCGATCGCATCTTCTAAAGCCACATACGCCCCCGTAATAGAGGTCGTCCTAGTCCCCCCGTCGGCCTGCAACACATCCGCATCGATTGTAATCGTCCGCTCTCCTAAAGCATCCATATCTAACGCTGCTCGCAGACTGCGTCCGATCAGCCGCTGAATCTCCTGCGTTCGCCCAGAGAGCTTCATAAACTCACGCGATTTGCGCGTCTGGGTCGAACCCGGCAGCATCCGATACTCTGCCGTCAGCCAGCCTTGTCCAGAATTTTTTAGAAAGCGCGGTACGCTCGATTCAATAGAGGCCGTACACAGCACCCGGGTATTGCCACAGTGGGCCAGCACCGATCCGGCTGAATAGTTTGTAAACTGCCGTTCAAACTTGAACGGGCGAAGCTGATCGGGCTGTCGTTGGTCGGGGCGCTGCCAGGACATAAGTGATTACGTAGGGATAAAGAGTTAGATCAGTAAGAAATAGCATAAGCGCGATGCGCGTAAATCATACTCCGCGATGAGCTCCATTTTCGACATATAGCGTATTGTTTCTATTCAAAAGCACCAGCTACGCTATATTTAGTTGGTCATAGCCGAATCTCAGACTCTATGGTTTCACAGCTTAGAACAATTCCCGGTACTCCCATTGCGCTGCCTGCCGTCCGTCATCATCCGATGCTTCGCGCTGTCGAAGGGACTGTCCAGGTGTTCACCTCGCAGCATCGTACCTTTTTTACGAACGTGATGGTACAGGCCCTGCGCCTTGCTGAACAAGGACTACCGGTTCTAGTTGCGCAGTTTTTAAAAGGTGGCATCGGTCAAGGGCCGACGCACCCGGTGAGTATGGGACAAAACCTCGACTGGATTCGATGTGAAACCCTAGATTGCATCAAAAGTCCAGAGGTCCTCGACGAAACCCGACAGGCGGTGCAATCTCTGTGGACGCATACCCAAGCGCAGATTAGACAAGGGAACTACGGCCTGATTGTTTTGGACGAACTGAGCCTAGCCATCGACTTTGGTTTAATTCAAGAGAACGAAGTCCTCACCCTTTTGAAAGAGCGACCATCCCACGTAGAGATCATTTTGACAGGACCACAGATGCCAGAATCGCTGCTATCCGTCGCTGACCAGATCACAGAATTTCGCCGAAACTACATTGTTTAGGCGTGGTTATGCAGGCGTAGTCGCGGCCAAGCTTTTTAAGGACAGACCAGTTACTCAAACCGAAAAAACAATGATTAAGAACGATGCGTGGATCAAGACAGCTGCCAGCGAAGGCATGATTCAACCCTTTGAGCCATCACTGATCCGCAGAACTCAGCTATCTACGCATTCGCACGAAACTCCAGTGATCAGCTACGGCCTATCTTCCTACGGCTACGATATCCGCCTTTCTCCCAACGAATTTCGCATCTTCCGCCACGTCCCTGGCACCGTCATCGACCCCAAAAACTTCAATCCCGAAAATCTAGAACCCACCACCCTCAAAGAAGACCAAAACGGCAGCTACTTCATCTTGCCAGCCCATTCCTACGGCCTAGGCGTCGCCCTAGAAAGATTGAAGATGCCCAACAACATCACCACCATCTGCATCGGCAAAAGCACCTATGCCCGCTGCGGCATCATTGCCAACCTCACCCCCGCCGAAGCTGGCTGGCGCGGCTACTTGACCCTAGAATTCTCCAACTCCTCTAGCGCCGACTGCCGCATCTACGCCAATGAAGGCGTCGTGCAGCTTTTGTTCCTAGAAGGCGAACCCTGTCAGGTCAGCTACGACGCTAGAAAAGGGAAATATCAGGATCAACCCGAAGCAGTTACCATTGCTCGCATTTAGAGCCCTTCGCCTGTTGTAAAAGGTCGCGCTAGAACTAAAGGAATGAAATTTGACTGGGACGAAAACAAGGCTGCTAAAAACTTGTCAAAACATAAAGTTTCTTTTGAAGAGGCGAAAACAGTCTTCAACGATCCGTTTTATGTCTAGTTCTACGATCCAGATCATTTTAATGACGAAGCGCGCTATCTAATCATTGGAGAATCCAATCAAAGCCGTCTATTAATAGCTGCTTACATAGAGAGATTCGATTCGATTCGTCTTATCAGTGCCAGGCTTGCAACAAGAGCCGAGAAGGAAGCTTATGAAGAAGGGTGACTTAGATTTTGAGGACACTTTACGTCCGGAATATGATTTGAATAGTCTAAAGGTCAGAAAATTGGGGCCTGAACGAAAAATTTTTGGTAGCTATGCGGTGCGTCTAGATCCAGATGTAGCGCAGCTATTTCCAAATGCTGAGGCTGTAAATGAGGCGTTACGATTTCTCGCAAGGATTACGAAGGAAAATTTACCTCCTGTAGCTCTCAAATAAAAGATTGATGTAAGCACAATTTTATTCAGAAACATGGAAATTGCTCCTCATATGCAGCGGCTTTTGTTCAGTAGCAATCACCGTCGACTGCGTCGCCAGTTGAACCAGTTTTCGGACCAGTCGCGTTTCCAATGGCCGATTTTCCACTGAGTTTGGTGATATTGACTGGTCGCCGCATGGACGAGATTCCAAAGGTCCGGTGATGTTGTAGGTGAGACTCTGTTGGAGAGTTTGGCGATGGGTTGGCCTAGAGAAGTGGCTAGGGGTGAAATGTAGTCGGCGGCGCGATCGCCCACCAAATGCACCCCGACCAAAAGCCGATCGACACAGACCAGCTGGCAATAGCTAGGTGATGGTGTGACTTGAGATAAATCCGTGCTGTTTGACTGAGTGGCTTCCCATACTCGAACTCTAGCGCCGTAGCGCTGCTTGGCCTGAGCGTAGGTGAGCCCGACCATGGCATATCGGCTGCCTGCTTTTATCTTTCGATCGGGGTTGATTCGGTAAGCGGGCAAAAATAGTGCATTTTTGATGGCGATTGAAACGTCTTGACCAGGGGCGATCGCATCTTCATTTCCCTCGATGATCGCACCGCAGGCGAATAGTCGGGGGCTCCCTGCCTGCAATTTTTGATTAACTGTTAGATAAGGAGCACTCTCTCGCTGCCGGTAGGCAAACTTGGGTAAAGTCAGCGCTGGCTGCTCGGTACCAAAAGGCAGTATGCAGTCTGCTTTGACGTTAATCGCCCGCTTATCCGCCGGATCGAGAAAAGTGACGCCTGCTTTTGTGAGCTGCGATCGCACCAACATCTGCACCCCTTCATCCCATCCCGGCAACACCTCCACCGTTTGCAGTACCACTGCCGCACCTATCTGGCTTAGCGCTTCAGCCCATAGCAGCGATCGCACCTCGCCCCCCCAAACCATCACCGTTTTAGGTATTTGCGTCGCCGTTGTCAGTGGCTTGAACACATCTGGCGACAGTCCAAACGCTGCTAAGACGGCTCGCGCTTTGATCTGCCTGCTGCGCGTAGTAACGACATTTTTTTGGGACAGTCGCTCCGGCATCTCTAGAACAACGTCCACGCCTTTGGCGCTCATTGCCGCTACTGACAGTTCGGCGTCTTGGGTCTCAGTGGCGATCGCACTCCATTCCAAAAAGGCATCCCAGTTCCACGCCGTCCGTCCGCGACTCGCAGTCTCAGACCACCGACTTTTGAACCACTGACTGACAGCCTGCGCCTGCTGGCCTTTCGGTACCTGCTGAAGCACCTGCAACAGGTATCGATGTCGCTGATTGAGTAAAAACAAACCCGGCGGCTCGACTAAGGCCACTCTTGCGCCGCAGCCAGCAGCCTGGACTGCGGCCATACGCCCCGCTAGCGTCCCGCCCAAAATCACTAAATCATAGTCAGCTGCCACAGCACGTCATCCTTCTGTCAAGCTAGGCAACACGTCAGTCAGGGCCGCTAGCAACTGCTGATTTTCCGCTTCGGACTTGACCGCTACTCGAAAATAGCGATCGCCTAATTCTGAAAAGCTCATACAGTCGCGAATGTAAATTTTGTGATGTCGGAGCAGCCGTTCCTGTAATGCCGTTGCCGACATATCGCAAGCAACCAGCAAGAAATTGACACTGCTAGGCAGCGGAGTCAATCCAGTCAGCGCTGTCAATCCCTGGTAGAGCTGTTCATTGGCTGATTTCAACCAGTCCCAAGTTTGACGCTGGAAGGCAGTGTCTTGGAGTGCGGCGACGCCTGCGGCGGCGGCAAAGGTGTTCACCGACCACGGATCGCGCCACTGCTGCCAGCGACTGATGGTGTCGGGATGGGCGATCGCATAGCCTAGCCGCACGCCCGGCATACTGTAGAACTTCGTCAAAGAGCGAATGACAATCAAATTAGGAAATTTGTGAATATAGTCAATCACGCTCTGGTCTTGCCCAGGTGGTAAAAAGTCCATAAAGGCTTCATCGACAACAACTAGAGCGAATTTTGAGAGATGCGATCGCACTCTTTCTCTAGAAAAGACAGCCCCGGTTGGATTATGAGGATTGTTCAGCAGCAGGCCACAGTCACTCAACGCAATGCCTTCAGGAATGGGAAAGCTAGCATCCCAACCATCAAACTGCCAGCCGTCCGCGCTCAGTAAACAAATACTCAACGTCTCGGCGTCAAACGATTTCAAGGCTCGATCATAGTCACTAAATCCAGGACTTAACCGCAGCGTTGGCCGCTGTAGTAAGGCAAGATCGCGAGCAGCGTAGGTGAGTAATTCTGCTGCGCCGTTGCCAGGGAGAATATAGTCGGTCGAAAGGCGGTGGTGGTGTGCGATCGCCCTGCGCAAATCCCCATAATCTGGATCGGGATATGCTCTCACAAGCGAAAAAGCCGCCTGAATCGCCCTTTGAACAGAAGCAGGCGGTCCAAGCGGACTGATACTAGCTGAAAAATCTAGAAGTTCAGTAGGTAGACACTGTGCAAGGCTAGCGGCCCAAGCCAAATTTCCACCGTGAACCGGTCTAGACATCAATTCTGTATAGCTAAGCAGCACGAAAAAGAGAAAGCGATCACTTTTTCTTACCAGCTACCATCTCCTTAAATTGCTTACCTGCCGAAAATGCAGGCACGGTAGTTGCCGGAATCACCATCGTATCGCCAGTCTTGGGATTGCGGCCCTCACGCTCTTTGCGAGCCCGTGGCTCAAACGAGCCAAAGCCCACTAGAGTGACCTTTTCACCTTTTGACACGGCTTCCATAATGGACTCTACAGCCGCTGAAATCACGGCATCAGCCTGCTTCTTAGTTAACGAAGTCTTATCTGCAACTGTATCGACGAGTTCACCTTTATTCATGCTTATCTCCTCGGAGGATGATTGGGTTGATTTGAACTGAGTTGATCTGATCTAAATCGCTGACTAATGTTCGCCTGTCGGCACCTGACTAATTGTTTGCCAAAGGGCAACTAGCTGATGTTTGCCAAGGGGCAACTAGCTAATGTTCGCCAAAGGGCAGCTAGCTAATGTTCGCCGGAGGCAAAGTGTAAAGTTTGGATGAGGCTCCAAAAATGAGAAAAATGTCAGCCATTGACAGCAATCGCTGAAACCCGCGAAACCTCATGAATTTTACTGCACCATTCTAAGGGGTACCCGTGCCATCTGAACAGAGGAAACCTTGAATTTGTATGCATTTGAGGGTTTTTTTAACAAAATTTACCGTTCTTAGGGAAGAAAGATACCGTTAATCTTGACAAAAAAGCCGATGCTTCCCTCGAAAAGGAGCATCAGCTTTTGCGACTATCTAGGATTTAGCCTTGTGCGATCGCCAGATGAATTTTCGGTGGCTCGCTCTCTAGGGCTTGTTCTCTAGAAGCTGCTGAACATCCTCTCCAGGTGTGTAGCTGTAGCCATAGACGCTTTCGTCAGAGTCATTCATCACCTGTGGAGTCAGCAGCACGATCAGCTCACGACGAATGTTTTCTCGATCGGTGCTTCTAAAGAGTGCGCCCAATAGCGGAATATCGCCTAGAATCGGCACTTTGCTAGCAGTGGTCCGATCAGATTCTTGGATAATTCCAGAGAGGACGAGCGTTTGCCCATCTCTTACCCTGATCTGACCAGAGGTGAGCTGACGGTTGGCTAGCAGCACAGCTTCGTTACCTTCTACGTTGAAGCTGTCTGTAGGCGCGGAAATAGAAGGCGCTACAGCCAACGTCACAAAGCCATTGTCGTCAATTCGGTCTATTTGGACTTGAAGGTTTAACCCGGCGTCTTCTTTTTCAAACGTTACCGTTCTAAGAAAACCGACTTCTGTGGTTTCAATGTCCGTCGTGATATTAGTGACAACTTCTTGAGTGAGCTGAACTGCGGCGGTTTGGCCTTCTTGAATCACCAGCGTCGGATCGGTCACAATTTTGGCATTGCTGCTCTGGATAGAGGCTTCAAGCTGCGCCAGAAACTGTCTGGCAATACCTAAAGCCCCACCCGCTGCGCCAAAGTTGATAATACCGAGTCCACTGTTCTGAGTGACCGTTGTATCGCCCAAGCCAAAAGAGAAGCGAGATCCAAAAGAGTCAGAGTCATTCAAGTTCACATCGATCACTCTTAGATTCACAGCGACCTGACGACGGCGAATGTCTAGCTGTATCATCTGAGCGGAGGCAATCTCAATCTGACGGGGAGTGCCAATGAGCGTCAAAGAATTAGTGCGCTCGTCACCAATAATTTGCAGTCCTCGCAGCAGCGGATCGGCATCGGCAAAGTCAACTCTCTGATTGGTCAAGGATGACTGAGTGGTCGTTGATTCAGTCACGTCTGTGCCGTCACCGACTTCTACAGCGTTCACACTTGTCACTGAGCTTTCGCTACTGACCGCGCTTTCAGCACCCATTGAGACTAGAAAGTTAACGGCGCTGTTGACATCAATCTGGTTCAGACGGATGCTGCGGACGAGGACATTGCGGGCGCTGTTGGGCAAACGGGGCGCGACGAAGATAGTTCGACCCACTTTGTTGGCTTCTAGTCCAGAGAGCTGTAGTACGTAGTTGAATACGTTTTGGACCGGCTCGTTTTCAATATCGAGCGATACTTTGGCGTCGAAGGCTTCTGCACCTGCTTCCTCATTATCAGAGAAAGCCAGATTCAAGCCAGCGGCTCTCGCTAGCAATGAGAGCACTTCGCGAGCTGAGGCATCTCTCAAGACCAGTCTGGGCACTCGTTCTGCGGTGCCTAGGTCAATTTCATCTAGCGTGGAGTCGATATCAGAGACAGACAGGTCACCGACTGGTGGGGCGATCGCCCGTGGCAGAAAAGGCGGCGCACCGTTCAAAGTCGGCGAGGTAACAGGAGTACCGTCAATAATGACGCCTGGATTTGGCACCAGGATTTCAGGGGTCTCGTCGCTCTGTGTAATCTGAGGAAGAATTGGCGGCGGCGTTTGAATGATTTCAATAGATTCGGGCTGGGCGGCCTGGGCTAAACGAGTCTCAGCCGGACTAGTCTCAGCGGAACTAGCCTTGCCGGGAACGGTGACTAAGGAATCTGGTAGCTTTGATGGATTGGACTTGGCTTGCGATCGCATATCCAAAGCCAGCACAAACGTATTACCTGCCGACTTTTTAATCTCGCTGATCGGCGCTTTCTGCTTACCTGTGACCGTTACCCTGACTCGGTCCGGCGTCACCGCTTCTAACCTGACAGAATCGATACCAGGCGCAGGATTGCTTTGAACAAAGCTTTTGCCCTCAGCTAGCTGTAGCTGCGCATGAGCAATGTCCGCCTGTAGCGTTTTTCCTAGACTAGCCGTCACCACCTGAGGAGAATCTCCCGTAGTTTTCAGCCTCAGCGTGAGCCCGGCAGCGGTTTGCTTCAGGGCAATACCTTCTACGGTCGTCGCGCCGATAGCAGATTGAGCAGCCAAAGGGCCAGTCAATGCAGCTAAAGCGCCCCCTAGCATTAGGCTTCTAAAATTTAGACGACGTTTCACAAAAAGTACTCCTTGAGTCGAATCTAGCGGTATGTAAGGCAAAGTTGAGATGAAAGGATTTGAATAGGGTTGGATATAGATAGATTCGCCGAGCGAATCTGCTAGACCGGGCTTATGGACTAGCAGGCGCAGCCTCAGCAGCTTCCGCCTCAGCAGGCGGCGCAACCTCTGGCGGAACATCCGCATCAGCAGTTGGAATCAGCGCATCAATCTCAAAGGACGTATCTAGCTGAGCCTTGGGGCTGCTAATCACCTGGCCATCGCTACCGATAATGGTCTCTTCTACTATCTGAGCGCTGTTGATGCTGAAGTTTCGTACCAGCAGCAGGGGTTCCAATCTTTCTAGATTCCTCAAGATTGACTGGGTCTGGGCATAGTCAGCAGAGAAGCTGACGGTGTAGGTTTCACGCTTCAGCTTGTTGTTGACCCCTTCGCCCAAAGAGCCATCGGCGACAACAACTTTCTCTCCCGGAGAAAACGTCTTCATCTGAGCCTCTAATAAAATAGGCGGAATGCCCCTAGCCCTGACCTGATTGCGAATGCCATTGAGCGTGGCATTGCTGCTCTCAACCCGTTGATTGATATCAAAAAGCAGCGTGTCCATCGTCTTTTCACTAGCAAAGAGCGAGTAGACATTTCGCCGTTTTTGCATCGCCACGGCTAGCTCGGCCTCGACTTTGGCAATATTTTCTAGTTCTTGGGCCTGCGAAACCAGCTGCCCCTCTTTCGTCGCAATTTCCGTGCGTAGCGCAGTGTTACCTGCGGCGACGGGCATCACCTTTTCTTTGTACAGATAGCCAGCGCCACCGACGCCCACCAGCGCAATCAAAACACCCAAAATCGTCGGCGTAATTTCTAGGCCAAAGATAACCGGATTAGTCGGTTCATCAATAAAACCAGCCTCATCCGGTGAAACAAAATCTCCTAGTGCAGCCATTACTCTATTGCTCCTGTTGCTTGAAGGGCGCGAATGCGAGCAGCCAGCCCGGTAGACTCCTGCTGTCGATTTAACTCATCGAGCAGTGCCGTTGCCGGAATACTCTTGATCTCGCCGGTGATGGCGTAGGTGACTAGCTCAGCAGATTCTTCCGTCGCGGCCTCACCCGGACAGCGGCCTGGTACTTCTGCGCCCAGACTGGCAGTCGTAATCTCAATCGAGTCGCTCACGAGAAAAGGCGAACTTTTGAGCGTCAGCGAAAAGTCATTGACATCGCTAAAAGAACAGGCATTTCCACCTATCTCAATACCGCCTGCGGCTGAGCCGCCTTCAACTGCCGCTGTTTGCACCAGGCGCAAAATTTGAGTGCGGGTAGGAATTCGGCCCTGCACATCGCGGACAATCGCCGACCAGGGACGAATGCGTTCAAATACGCCTGCTAGTGCCTGAATTTCTGAGTTGATAGCAGCAGTCTGCTGTTTGACGGTATCTATCTGAGCAATCTTTTGCTGAAGTTCAGCCAGCTGCGAATCCAGGCCAGAAGACCGGGCGATAAGTCCTTTCTTTTGGTTTTCTAGCACCATCCAGTAGCTGCCAACACCGCCGAGGGCACTGAGTGCAACCATCAGGCCAACCAAGAGCGGCAGCTTTCTAGCGAAAGACGGTTTAGTTGCCGCTGGGCCGACGGTAACAATGGCATCAACGGGTCTATCGACGCGATCGTTTAAGAAATTAATATCAATTCCGTACATAGCCTCAAACCTCCCTTAGTCCGAGTCCAAACGCTGTCGCTAGACCTGAGCGCTGAGTCTGTGAAATTTCTTCATCGGTTTCGATTGCCAGCGCCTCTACGGGATCAATCACGCTAGCGGGCAGTCCTAGCCGCTGCGAGAAAAATTCGTCTAGATTGCTAATAGCCCCACCAGGACCCGCTAGCAGCAGCTGTGCTACCTCCATGTCTTCTCCTTGATTGAGATAAAAGTCGATTGAGCGGCGCAGTTCGTCAGAAAGTTCGCCGACAACGCGCAAAATTGCTGCCGTGCCAGGGTTCATACCGCCTCTAGGAGCGCCAGAGATTGGGCCTGCCGGGATAGACATACCCTGAAGCAAATCGGCATTGCGAGAGGGCGGCAGGTTCATCGCTCGGCTAAGAGCGCTCTGAATTTGAAAAGTGCCAAGCGGAACGGTGCGTGAAAAGTGAGGCGTGCCGTCTACCACGATCGAGATTTCGGTGCTCTCGAACTGAATATCGACGATCGCGACGGCTTCTTGAGAAGTGAACTGTCGCAGCTGCTCGCGGATGGTGCGGATCAAGGCAAAGCTGCTGGTTTCTAGGACGTTGAGAGTCAGCCCCGCCTGGGCAAACGTTTCGGTATAGCTGTCGGTAATCTCTCTTTTGACAGCGACGAGTAGGACTCTGACTTTTTCAATCCCGTCGTCATCCACAACGTAGCCAACTTTTTGGTAATCTACGTCGGCTTCGTCTCTAGGGAAAGGCAGGTACAGGCTGGCTTCCTGATTGAGGACCATTTCGCGCAGCTCGTTGTCGTCGAGTTCGGAAGGGACCAGAATGACCCGAGTCACGGCGCGACCGGGAATGGCGCTGGTAGCCTGAGTGACTTTTATTTTGTTTTCGGCCAGGGTTTCTTGAATGATTTCGGCCATGGTAGGACTATCGACAATCTGACCTTCTTCAAACACACCTTCAGGAACTTCGGCAGTGGCAAAGGTTTGCAGCTTCAGCTTTTGTCCTTGCTTTTTGAGACGCACTATATTGATGCGCTCAGGCGTAAGTTCGATACCGACCCCTGACGATTTTTTGGAAAATAATGACTTGAGTCTGTTCACGACTTCGCCTAGATTTATATCCGAATTTCGACCCTAGATTGCCCAAGTTCTAACAAGAAAATTACATTCATCTCCGGTAGGATTGAGTAGTTCTACACTTGCCGTGGCGGGCTTTGTCGGTGAGATTACAGATGAAATTTGCTGTTGCTTTTAGGAGAGAAGGCGACGGGGGTAGCGCTGTTTTAGAGTGAAAAATCGCTGGCAATGCAGTTTGCCCAGCGTATCTATATAACAAACAGGGTTGATGGGCAGGGCCCACCCCACCCTGCGGGCACCCCTCCTGTGGAGGGGATTTGTTCCGGCTGCGTGGCATCTGAAAGTCGAGACAGATCACCTTGGCCTCATTGCCTGAAGTGAGTCCCCTTTCGGGAGGGGTAGCACGTAGTGACGGGGTGGGCCTCGGTGTGTAGCGCTAAACAGCTACCCCTGTCTTATGCCTCAACACGCTTTTCGCACTGCTGCCGAGAGGGGGCGTGTCCCAGCAGTGATTTTGAATTGGTGCGATCGCCCACAAACGTAAAAAGCCTCCACTGCTCAAGAGAGCAACAGAGGCTTTATTGAAATGAAAGTCCGAGTAAACTAATTCAACAGAATTAAGAACAATAGACTAAGAGAGTTTTGTACCTTCTAGCTTCTCTTGTTCTTTAACAGTCTCAATGCGAGCGCTTTCTGATTTGTTTAGCTTTAGCTTTTCGCCAACGCCAGCAATCTTGGATTCCACATCGTTCTTGGCAAAGTAGCCAGAGAGAAAGGTGCTAACAGCAGATAGCACAATCGGACCAAAGATAAAGCCAATCAGACCATTCACGGTGAAACCCGGAACCAGTACAGAGGCGAGCCAGAAGCACAAGCCATTAACAACTAGAGAGAATGCGCCCAGTGTGAGAAAGGTGACTGGCAATGACAGCGTCTTCAAGACGGGCTTGATAGAACCGTTGACAACACCAAGGGAGACCGCCGCGAGGAGCGCGGCAGTGAAGGTGGCGATACCGACGCCTGGAACAATCAGGTCAACAACCAGGATGCTCAGGGCAGTGATTAGCGTAGTTACGAAAAATCCCAACATATTTTTTGCTCTTCTTTTTAAGGGTGAATAATTGAAAGCGTGTTCAGAGAAGTTCTACTTTTAGGTAGGGCTGGTTGAATCTGCGGGCAGCTCGGCAACTTTCTCATAATGCTTGGAAATCGCCCATACTCCGTGAATGCAGCCGGGTATATAGCCCAGAAATGTCAGACCTAGATTAATGAAAAATGCTGGGCTAATGCCATAAGTCAGAAAAACGCCGAGGGGGGGTAGAAAGATACCTAGAATGTAACGAATGAGTTTGTTCATGTGATGTTTGTCTCCTTTGCTTGACTCTTTTAGAATGCCAGAACTATTTTGTTTGGAAGGTGTAGAAAACCCGCTAGAATGACGTGATAAAAAGCAAATCGACGGCTTTCACTACTGCTTTTTTAACAAAGTGTTCGGTTGGATAATCTAGCTGAGTAATCTGGTTGAACGGCTCGTGAAAAGCGATCGCAGCAAATTACCCAGCGGTTAGTATCCTTAAGTATTATTAGAAGTATGAAACCCAACATCCATCCGAGTGAGGAGAGGCAGTGTAAAACTACTACCTCTGATGGACGTAATCGAAAGGTGAGGAAGCTAAAGCTGTAACCCGCGCTACAGTCCTAACTGTACCGAGCGTAAATTTGGAGGACGTTCATGGCTGCTAAAAAGCAATCGAAAGGAAGCTGCTGCTTCTGTCAGAAAGAGCTTTCGAAAGGGGGGATGTCAAAACATCTTGCCAGCTGCAAGGCCCGGCAAGGCACCATTGGGCAATTTGCCGAGAAAAAAGGAAAAGAAGAAACGCTCTACCATCTGCGCGTGCAAGATGCCTACCGTCCAGAATTCTGGCTCAATCTAGAAATGCGAGGGTCAAAAAAGCTAACAGACCTCGACAGCTACCTTAGATACATCTGGCTAGAATGCTGTGGTCACCTCAGTGAATTCTCTCTGAGCAGATTTCAAGACACGGTAGCCATGAGTCGAACCATTGATGTCGTATTTGGCGACTTTGATCAAATCACCCACATCTACGACTTTGGCACCTCTTCAGAAACCATAGTCAAAAAAGTCACCGTCCGCAAAGGCAAACCTCTCTCGACCAAGCCAATCGTGCTGATGGCCCGCAACAACCTGCCCCCAGAAACCTGCATAGACTGCGGCAAGCCAGCTACTCATCTATGCATGGAATGCATGTACGAAGAGGAAACCTGGGGCACGCTGTGTGACGAACATGCCGAAACCCATCCGCACACCAGCTACGGCGATCCTGTCGAGCTATTCAACTCACCCCGAGTTGGCATGTGTGGATACGAAGGGCCAGCAGAGCCGCCCTATTGATATTCGACAAACGGAGTGCAACAGAATTACTGAGACGCAGTGTATACAAACCAACAAAAGCCCCCCGCACATGCTTTTTGCGAAGCGGTGCGGGGGGCTTTTTGTCAACTATTAAGCTGTCGTATCACAGAATAATCAAATGACTATGCGTTGATAGAAGGAGCAGTTAAAGCAACTGGAGCTGCTTCGCCAGCGGCCAAGTCTAGCGGGAAGTTGTGAGCATTGCGCTCGTGCATTACTTCCATACCCAGGTTGGCACGGTTCAATACATCTGCCCAAGAACCAATCACGCGACCCTGTGAGTCGATGATGGACTGGTTGAAGTTGAAACCGTTCAGGTTGAACGCCATGGTAGAAATACCAAGCGCAGTGAACCAGATGCCGACGACAGGCCATGCACCCAACAAGAAGTGGAGGCTACGGCTGTTGTTGAACGAAGCATACTGGAAGATGAGACGACCGAAGTAGCCGTGGGCTGCAACGATGTTGTAAGTCTCTTCCTCTTGACCAAACTTGTAACCGTAGTTCTGCGACTCAGTTTCTGTGGTCTCACGTACCAATGAAGAGGTAACGAGTGAACCGTGCATCGCTGAGAACAAAGCGCCACCGAATACACCAGCGACTCCCAACATGTGGAAGGGGTGCATCAAGATGTTGTGCTCTGCCTGGAAGACCAACATGAAGTTGAAGGTACCAGAGATACCCAAAGGCATCCCGTCAGAGAATGAACCTTGACCCAACGGGTAGATCAAGAAGACTGCGGTTGCTGCTGCTACAGGAGCAGAGTAAGCAACACAGATCCAAGGACGCATACCGAGACGGTAGGATAGCTCCCACTCACGACCCATGTAGCAGAAGACGCCGATGAGGAAGTGGAAGATTACCAGCTGGTAAGGACCGCCATTGTAAAGCCACTCATCGAGTGAGGCAGCTTCCCAGATGGGGTAGAAGTGAAGGCCAATTGCGTTAGAAGAAGGAACAACCGCACCAGAGATGATGTTGTTGCCGTACATCAGAGAACCAGCAACGGGCTCGCGGATGCCGTCGATGTCGACGGGAGGAGCAGCGATGAAGGCAATTACGAAACATGCGGTAGCAGCGAGTAGTGTCGGGATCATCAAGACGCCGAACCAACCTACATAGAGGCGGTTCTCAGTACTTGTAACCCACTGACAGAACTGCTCCCACAGCGACGCGCTTTGGCGTGTTTGTAGAGTAGTAGTCATTGTTATTATTCCGAGTAGTTAGGTACGTATGGGCTGAGCGCTTCAAAAAAGAAAGCGGCCCGTTCACCGAAGCCCGTTTAACTGGGCAGGTGAGTGAGGTGTTTCTCAACCGATGTACTTACTATAACCTATGTAACGGAATGTTGCAAACTTTAATTTATCTCCTCGCCATTTATTTCTCTATGGTTGGCAAAGGTTGGCAAAGGTTGGCAAAGGGATGGTTAGCTAATGGAAGAGCGTCAGGACTTCTGTGCATAGATAAGGACTGCTAAAAGTCGAAGTAGATAAAGGGTGAGGCCATATCAGGGGCCAGTACCCAAGCTAGGAAGCAGCAGAGGGGAAGCAGCAGTACTTTGATCGGCCAGCTAATCTGAAGCTTGAGTCCTTGTTGCACCAGGTAGATGACGCCCATGCTGGCAACTATCGAAATGAGCACCAGCAGTAGCTGCGGGCGACTGAGACCGGTAGCATCTAGGTAGACCTTTTGCGCAAATTGAATGTCTGCGCGGTGGCCGAACAGGTGCTGTATGGCCAGACTAGCGTCATTGAGGTTGGGCAGTCGGAAAAATATCCAGCTGAAGAAAACGGTGACCTGGGTGATGGCCCAGGCGATTACCAGTCCGGGTCTGCTCTCCCAAAACCTCTGAAGGATGGAGGCTTGCTCACAGACGGCTCCGTTTAGCCGATGGACGATCAGTGCTAGACCATGAATCGCACCCCAGACGACAAATCCCCAGCGATCGCCGTGCCAAACCCCAGCAATCAGCATCACCAGCATCAAGTTGACGCAGGTGCGAGCGAGATCTCGGCGAGATCCGCCCAGCGGAAAATAAAGATAGTTGCGTAGCCACTCGCCCAAGGTCATATGCCAGCGTCGCCAAAAGTCGGCAATGCTAACGGCGAAATAGGGGAAGTTGAAGTTCTGCGGCAGGTTGAAGCCCAGCAGTAGGGCGCTACCTCTGGCAACATCGACATAGCCGCTAAAGTCGAAGTAGAGCTGGAGCCCGTAGGCGAAAGCCAGCAGCCAAATATCACCACTGCCCGCTCTAGGTAGACTTTCGGCGCTGATGTCTACTAGCTGGCCGATGTTATCCGCGATGATCAGCTTTTTGACTGCGCCAGAGGCAATCAGCCACAGCCCTTCTACATTGCGATCGAGAGAGGGAAAAGAAAGATTTCTAAGCTGGCCTGAAAAGCTGTGAAAGCGAGTAATCGGTCCGGAAATCAGCTTTGGGAAGAAGAGTTTGTAGGCGGCAAATTCTAGCCAGCTTTCACAAGCAGGCGAGCCCCGGTAAACATCTACTAAATAGGCAATACATTCAAAGGTGAAGAAGCTGAGTCCCAAAGGCATCGCCAGCAGGGCGACAGGCCCGGCTGCTAACGCTTCAAACCCAAATGCCGATAAGCCTGGTGAGATGTACTTAAAGCCCAGTAGCAGCAGCACGTTGAGCGTTATGCCTAGTCCTAGCAACTGCGCTTTGCGCTCTGCCCAGTCTACCTGTGCGTATTGCCATGCCTCGTTGGGAATGCGCCAGTCTAGCGGCGCGGATAGCATTTTGCCGATGAAGAAATTCATGGCGATCAAAACCAGCAGCAAAGGAATATACTCTGCTGTCGGTAGAGAAGCGTAGAAAAATAGGCTCGCTATGAGAATTAGCCAGAGCCTAAGCGGTTGCGGACGGGCCTCGGTTGGCGGCGGCTGGCTGATTGTCTGAGCTGGATGAGGGCCCCGAGTAGGGAGCAGCCAGTAAACCAGAAACAGGACGGCCAGAAATAGACCGTAGAGAATAGACGGCTGTGTCATAGCTAAGACGTGGCTATCGGGAAAGCAAGGATGAGGTGGATGCAGAAGCCTGGGGCCAGGGAATTAGCGGGTCTTGAGACAGGCGTTGAGAAACCTGGTACGCGCCATAGCGGTTGAGATGGCTCGGATCAGAGAAATAGTCGTACTGCTGAGGCCACAGCTGACCTAGATCGCGAAAGGTGAAGTCGGGGTAGCGCTCGGCGACTTGCAGCATGTACTGGGTGAAGGTGTCTTCGGCGCGATCGCGGTAGCTGTCCAAGTATTCGTCGGTTAGGGGGGTGTTGACGAAGATGACGGGGATTTCTTTTTCGGCGGTGAAGCGCAGCATATTTCTGAGGGCGTCGGACTGCTCGCCGTCCAAGCGAAAGGCTTCGTAGTCGCCGTCGTAGTCACCCGCTACGCGGGGATGATCCTGGTAGTAGGTAGCTGGGTTGAACCGATTGGGGAGCGGAAGAAAGCCGTCGTAGTCGATTAGGCTGGTTTCTTTGGTAAGCCTAGAGCTGTCGCCTGCGTCGTTCTGGTCGACAAATTCTGAATCGGCTAGCTCTAAATCAGAGCGCTCTGAAGGCTCTGTTGCAGTCGCTGAACGAAAAGGTTCTGTCAGCGAAAAGCCTTCTCGAGGAAAAATAGCGCCGAGTCCCTGGCCTAGCGCCGATCGCACTTTGTCTCGGTTGAGATAGGCAGAAGACACCTGCCCAAAGGTTTCGCTCAGCTCGCGGTCGGTCTCTGTCGCGCGTACGGTGAGCTGGTCTGCTAGGCTGCCTGCGGCCAGTCCGTCTACGCCGTTGACCGGATCGCTCGCTTCGAGCTGATGATAGCCCTCAGAAACCGCGATCGCATTAAAAGTCACATCCGTCCGACCGCTATTGAAAGCCCGTGCCCCATCTGCCCAAATGATCACCTGTGGCAGCTGGTTGGGTGCAATCAGACGCTGCACGACTAGATCGACCACCTGGGCAGTCGCGCCATTCACCCCGAAGTTGAAAACGCTCAGATTCTTGTGGCCAGAAGCGTCTAGAGACTTCTGCAAGGCGACTGGATCAATTCCGCGTAAAGCTCTAGAGCTGCCAATTACTAGCACATCTGGCGGCCCAGACTGCTCGACTATCCGGCGATAGAGCGCTAGCTTTTCATCGAGCTGTCGGCTGCGAAAAGACGGCAGCGCCGAGCTTGCCAACAGCGATTCTGACTCCACCACCGACTGTTTGGGGCTGTAGAGCAACTCACTATCATCGATTGCAGACGAGGTGAAGTCGCTACCACCCACACGGCTACTGCCAAAAAAGCCCTCACTGGTTTGACGGTTCCACTGCTCGCCAGCCTCAGAGCTACGCTGCCAGTTCAAGCGGCTGAGCTCATCGTCAAACTCACTAGGCCGAACACGTCCTACGTCTCCTGCTGCCTGGCTTTCTGCCGCGCTGATTGGTGCTGCCGCCTGCTGAAGTGCCTGGCCGACTAGGAAGTCGAACTGCGCGGCTAGTAGCAAACCTGCCGCTCCCCAGAACAGCGCCATTTTGCCGCCATCTGACTGAAACGCGCTCGGCAAATTCACCGGCAGATTATCCCCCTCATCTAGCGGCGTAAATACCTGACTTTTCAGCAGCAGGCGCTGCACCGCCCGCTTGATGACTGAACCAAACTTGATATCTGCCTCGTCTACAGCCGCTGTATCCTCTCCTAGGCTCTCATCACTAACAGAGGTGATTAGCTCGCCTGCGTAGGCGTCTGAGGCGGCAAATTCTGCGGTTGCCTCGGGCACTAGCCGTTCGCGAACCCTGTAGTCGTGTCCATAGCTCCAGATCGGCTGCTTTTGCCCTGCTCTGCGACCATAGAGCCGCACGCCGTCTAGATCGGCGGGTCGTATCTGCTTTAGCAGCTGATTGATCAGGGGCACGATCACAGCCTTGGGCGGGCAGATCGGTCCATCCGCCATGATATGTAGCAGCTTATCTTTGTTTAATACCTGTACTCGAATGCCGCCCGTGGCGAGCTGCTCACGAATATCTAAGTTGAGAGCTCTAGTCAAGCAGTAGGAGAGGGCTTCGATATCGCCTTCGGTCGCTAGCCCCCTGGCCGTCTTTTGCAGTTCTAGGCGATTGAGGGCAGGCAGGTCGATGCTTTTTAGCCACTCTGGGCTGATGTCATCAGTAGAGGGGCCGTAGAGCATGGCTCGCTGCAAGCCCTGGGGGGCGATCGCCCGCAGCCGATCGCCAATAGCTGTGACCAAACCATCTACATCAATCTCTTGACGATACTCATCTGCCGAGGGGGCCAGCGGCGTGCCGGTTTTGCCATCAACCGGACTGACCGGATAGCTGATTAGATGCAGCGTGTCTTTTTTGACCTCTGCAATTAGCTTCAGGCCGTACGACTTTGAAAGCTGGTTGACCAGGCGAGAGATGGCGGGAAGATCGCCCCACCGTCCCCACAGGTTCAGCATTTCTTCGGGGGGGGTCAAATCGACCCGCAGCCGCCAGTCTGAGGCGGCCTCGCCAGTCACCTGAATGGTGATCACCGCATCTTGAAACTGTCGCAGCCGTAGCTGTCTGAGCCTTTGGGCAAGGGGTTCTGCAATGATGAGAGGATCGGGGCTGTAGCTGGCTTCGCAGAGTATCCAGAGTCGCTGCGCGAGCGGCTGATCGACTTCGGACGGTTCCGCTTGCTCGTCAGTATCAAACTCATCCGCTTTGTCAGAGAGCACTCTGGCGCTGACTTTCACGCCTACGTTCAAGGCGCTGAGGGCTTCTCCTAGGTACTGAGCGATCGCATCCGAATCCCCCTGACGCGCCAGGGTCAAGATTGACACCGACGGCAATTGTTCTGATGGTGCTGGTTTTGGCTGCGTTTGTTCTGGCTGCGTTTGTTTTGGTGACGCTTGTTCTGGCGATTGATTGCGAACGGATTTGTCGCTTTGAGCGATCGCAAGATCAGCTTCTGTCGGTTTGCCTACCTGGTTTTTCTCCCGCTGCTCTGCCCGCTGCTCTGCCCGCTGCTCCAATCGCTCTAGATGGCGCTCTAGTCTATTTAAATAGATCGGAACGCTCCAGGCGGGTTTGGCTGATGATGATTCTCGGCTGTAAAGATAGATCTGATAGATGTGCGAAAAGTCTGACTCGAAGCGGGCCTTGGCGCTTGGCTGTAGCAGCGATCGCACCAGTCGCAGTGCCAGCACCTCACGAACGTGCCTCTGCTTTGCCGAATCGCACAGAACGTGCAAAATATTTCCTCGCAGCTTTATCCGAATCGCCGTCTCAAAAGTATCCTTATCACTAAGGAGGCTTTTCTTAAGCCAAGGAATCAATACAGACGGGTCCGTATCAGCTGAGTTTTGAGTGAGATCACCTAACATACATAGCTACAGAAACAGGAAGCCGCACAAATTGGACCGCCGCATCGCTCGCTGCATTCTAAAGCACCCCTGTTTACTTTGCACGAGTAGATTTTATGTGATCATTGAGTAAACTTTCAACAGCCAACCACCCTAATCTACGTAGGTATATGAGCGACTACACTCAGTTCGATCGACACTCCCATCAACTGCCCTCTCAGACAACAGACAGCGTGGAAAGTTCTGATCTTGCGATCGCTTTACCGCTACCGACTGACATTGTCATTAGCTTGGCCATGCTGCCATTGCTAGCAGCCCTAGTCTCCAGTCAAGCGGCCATTCGCACACTCAGCGAATTAGGCAGCAGCAGCGAAGAGCTTTTTCGAGGCAGCCGTCTGCCTACCCTGCCATTACTGACCTAACTGACTTAAAGATACAAAGGTCTACTGATATATCAGGCATCATTTTGACTGTTCATTCTTGATCTCTAGTCGTTGGTGCCTAGCAAGCTCAACGAATATTATTGACAGCGCTAAATGGACGGGGCCTAGAAATAAATGGTCAAGTCACAACATCCTGCCAGCAAACTTCCTCCCGCAGCGTCCCTAAAACTCATACAATCATCTCGAGTGCTCGCGCTCATTCAAATGGCCCCTATCTTCGATGGTAGATATCCAGCAAGAACAAATGCCCACGACGTTAGAAAACGCATCAGACCTCGACTTTATTCCAGATGTGGCCACCCATGACTGGCTTCTACGCCATCGACTCAAAAGCGTCGAAGAAACCTGGGCGGCTGTTTTGGAAGACGAATGTGGACCTAACCTAGTGGCTTTGTTGACCCGTTTGCGTCAGCTGTGCGCCCCCGACGGTCAGGCTAATGCTGCGGATGCCTCTCCAGTTCTACAGCTGATCGAAGAGCTAGAGCTGAGCGATGCGATCAAGATGGCTAGGGCTTTCGCACTTTACTTTCAGCTAATTAACATCGTCGAACAGCACTACGAGCAGCGCGGACAGCAGCAGCAGTATCGCGCTGCCTATGAGGAAGCCGAGATTGCAGCGGGTCGCTCTATGGAGACTGGCCAGTCGCATGGTCCGTCAACTAACGGCTTCAATGGGCAGACCACTGCCGACAAGACTGCCGACAAAACCGATCGCACCCCCGACGGTCTCAGAGATATTGGCACTTTTTACTGGCTGTTCCCAACGCTCAAACGGCTGAACGTTCCTCCTAAAATGATCCAGCGTCTGTTGGATCAATTAGATGTGCGTCTGGTCTTCACCGCACACCCGACAGAGATCGTGCGCCACACCATTCGTGATAAACAGCGTCGAATTTCAGAAATTTTGCGCCAGCTAGATCGAGAAGAAGAAGGGGCGCGATCGCTTAGCTTAGTATCTTCTTGGGAAGTCAGAGCGCTCCAAAAGCAGCTAGTTGAAGAAATTCGCCTGTGGTGGCGTACAGACGAGCTTCATCAGTTCAAGCCTTCGGTCTTAGACGAAGTAGAGTTTACGCTGCATTACTTTGATGTGGTGCTCTTTGATACGTTGCCGCAGCTCTATCAAAGGATCTGTCGGGCGTTAGAAGGCACTTTTCCTACGCTGAAGCCGCCAAAGCATGGCTTCTGTCGGTTTGGCTCATGGGTGGGCAGCGATCGCGATGGCAACCCCTCTGTCACGCCGCAGGTGACCTGGAAAACGGCCAACTACCAGCGCAATATGGTCCTTGGCAAGTATATTGCCTCTGTCCAAAACCTCACTGAGCGACTGAGCCTTTCCCTGCACTGGAGCGAGATTCTCTCTGAACTGCTCGAATCGCTAGAAAAAGACCAGACCCAAATGCCAGAAATCTATGAAGAGCTGGCTATCCGCTATCGTCAAGAACCTTACCGTCTGAAGCTAGCCTACATCGAACAGCGCCTGCTCAACACTCTAGAAAGATCCAAGAAGCTGTACAACGGCGACTATTTACAAGAGAGAGAAACTAATCTAGATAGTCAGCTCTCTAGCGGTCGTCTCTACCGCTCTGGAGAAGATTTCCTCTACGAACTCAAGCTGATCCAAACCAATCTGCAAGAGACCAACATGGTCTGCAAACAGCTAGAAGAGCTGATTGCGCAGGTCGAAATCTATGGCTTCAACCTCGCTCAGCTAGACATCCGCCAAGAGAGTACGCGCCACTCTGACACCATTACCGAAATCACCGACTATCTAGGCTTATTAGATCAGCCATACAACGATCTTAGCGAAGCGGATAAAACAGCCTGGCTGATCGGTGAACTGAGCACCCGCCGTCCGCTGATTCCAGGAGAATTGCCCTTCTCGGAGAAAGCTAGTGAAACCATTGCGACTTTTCGGATGGTTCGCAAGCTGCATCAAGAGTTTGGTCCGGGCATTTGTCAAAGCTACATCATCAGTATGAGCCATACCGCTAGCGACCTGCTGGAAGTAGCGCTGCTGGCTAAAGAAGCAGGACTGTTCGATCCATCAACTGGCGTCGGCGCGATTAAAATCGTACCGCTGTTTGAAACGGTAGAAGACTTGCGGCGTGCGCCAAAGGTGATGAAGCAGCTATGGGAACTGCCGCTCTATCGCGCTATGCTCCAGGGTGGATACGAGGCAATGGATGCAGCCAAGGTGAAGCCAGAGGAAGCAGAGACGGCTTTGCAAGAGGTGATGCTGGGCTATTCTGACAGCAATAAGGACTCAGGGTTTCTCAGCAGCAACTGGGAAATTCATAAGGCGCAGCGGGCGTTGCAGACGTTAGCTGAGAATTACCAGGTGGCGCTGCGGATCTTTCACGGGCGCGGTGGGTCGGTAGGGAGAGGCGGTGGCCCTGCGTACGAGGCGATTTTGGCGCAGCCGGGTCGGAGCGTTGACGGTCGGATCAAGATTACTGAGCAGGGGGAAGTGCTGGCGTCTAAGTACAATCTGCCTGATTTGGCACTGTATAACCTGGAAACTGTGACGACGGCGGTGATTCAGGGCAGCGTGCTGGGCAGCAGCTTTGATGGGATCGAGTCTTGGAATGAGATTATGGAAGAGCTGTCGGTGCGATCGCGTCAGCACTACCGCGCCCTAATCTACGAACAGCCCGATCTAGTCGAATTCTTCCATCAGGTCACCCCGATTCAAGAAATCAGCCAGCTACAGATCAGCTCTCGTCCGGCCCGCCGGGGCGGCAAGAAAAACCTAGACGGGCTGCGGGCGATTCCGTGGGTCTTTAGCTGGACGCAAACTCGTTTCCTGTTGCCATCCTGGTATGGCGTAGGGACCGCGCTGAAGGAATTTATTGACGCGGAGCCGACAGAGCATGTGAAGCAGCTACGCTATTTCTATGCAAAATGGCCTTTCTTCAAGATGGTGATCTCTAAAGTAGAGATGACGCTGGCCAAGGTGGATTTGCAGATTGCACAGCACTACGTCAGTCAGCTCAGCAGCGATGAAAAGCGCGAAGATTTTCAGAAGATGTTTGATCAGATTGCGGCTGAATTCTATCTGACTAGGGAAGTGGTGCTTACTATCACCAATCACACTAATTTGCTAGATGGCGATCCTAGTTTGCAGAAGTCTGTTCAATTGCGTAACGGCACGATTGTCCCGCTGAGCTTTTTGCAGGTGGCGTTGCTGAAGCGGCTGCGTGAGTATGGCAATGATGCGGTGACTGGAAGGGTGCGATCGCGCTACAGCAAAGGCGAACTGCTACGCGGCGCACTCTTGACTATCAACGGTGTCGCAGCCGGTATGCGCAACACCGGCTGATACTGAAACTGATAGGTGCGTCTTACATAAACTTGCCAGCCATCCCCAAGAGATCGCCCATATCGACATCGCCATCGCCGTCGCCGTCTAGGAAGGCGGTCAAGACTGGGTTGCTACTGGTTTTGGCTGCGCCGCCTTTGGCATTACCCGAACTCAGAAACTTCATCACTAGCGGCAGGGCCACTGGTAGAATTTGCTGAACCTGACTCGAATTCAGATTGGTTCTTTGGGCAACCGCAGAGATCATTTCTGCTAGCTGAGCATTGTTAAACAGTTTAGAAATAACCGCTGCGCCGTTGTTTGAGCCTTCTTCGATCAGCGCTTGGGCAGCGTCATCGCCTTGCGCTTTGCGAGTGTCTTTGAGCGATGAGCGGACGAAGCCACCAATCACAGACATTGCCTGCTGCATGGTGTCGGCATCGGCGTTGTTCTCATTAGCAATCTGCTTGGCCGAGCCCAAAATCTGAGTGAGCTGTCCTATGCTGGCCTGCTTGCTAGGGTCTGCAACCGCCTTCATAACCTGATCAAAAAGTCCCATAGATGAAAGATCCTTACCGAGGATAGATAATTGCTGTCGGGTTCAACGGTTTGAACCCAACGGCATTATACGGTAGGGAGATAGAGTCTCTAATGACTAAACCGCTTCAGGATCAATGCCTAGCTCGCGCAGTTTGTCGGCTAGCTTTGCGGAGTGCGATCGCTCTGAGGTCAGTGCCTGTTCGGCAGAGACCAGTGCCTGTTCGTTAGAGGACAGTGCCTGTTCTGCTACAGTAGCGGCTTCTGCTGGGGTGGGGACTAGCCCGCCTTCGGGATCAAAAAAGCGTAGCTGACTGCTGTGAATTCCTAGATAAAGCTGAAGCTGTTCGCTCCACAGGTGGCCTGCGGCGTTGGCTTCGATGGGCTGGTAGCGTCCCCTCACTAGGGCAAAGCCTTGAAACTCCTGAGTTTCTGGATCGAACCAGAAGTATTCTGGAGTGCGAAAGGTTTCGGCATACAGGCGCTTTTTGAGATTGCGATCTACGTCGGCTGTAGAGTCGGATAGGAGTTCGATGATGACGTTGGGGTATTTGCCGTCTTCTTCCCAGACCATCCAGCTTTTGCGCGGATGCGGTTGGGTGTCTAGAACGACGAAGAAGTCTGGACCTCGAAAGTCTTCGCTTTTGCGCCGACGAGGACTGTAGTAGACGGTTAAGTTACCACCTGCAAAATAGTCGTTGCGATCTTTCCAAAGCCAGTCGATGCAGTTTAAGAGCAGCATCATCTGCTGCAAGTGAAGAGTCGTTTCCAAGGGGGGTTCGTCGCTGTAGAGATCGCTCGGTGGCCAAGTAACATCCGCTGGTGCTGGCGAATCGACTAACGCGGGTGGCGATGTGCTAGGTACGGCGGCAGGAGTCGTCATGGCGAAACCAGAGGTTGCGAGACTTTGATTATAGTTTAGTGGTTGTGCGGTGGTTTTGCGATCGCGTCTACAGATGGCTTTGCGAGCAGGACTGTAGCTATGTTTAGAGCTTTCGGAGAAGCCCTAGCTCGTACGGCAAAAGCGTTACCTTGTGCGGGAGAAGTGAAGGCTTGTGCGGGAGAAGCGTAGCTCTGTGCGGGAGAAGTGGAAGCTTGTGCGGGAGAAGCCGAAGCTCGTGCGGGAGAAGTGAAAGCTTGTGCGGGAGAAGTATAGCTTTGTGCGGGAGTAGCCGAAGCTTGTGTGGGAGAAGTGCAGCTTTGTGCGGGAGAAGCCGAAGCTCGTGCGGGAGAAGTGAAAGCTTGTGCGGGAGAAGTAAAGCTTGTATGGGAGTAGCCGAAGCTTGTGTGGGAAGAGGCTGGGCTCGGTGGGGTGGTGGGCGATCGCGCGTCGGAAAATGCGATCGCCTGCGGTAACAAACGGCACCGAGGCAGGCACAAAGGTTACGAGATGTCCGGGTAGACAGACAAAGGTGGGTAGTATACAAATACTTGTTGATATTAAGACGACAGCGCTTTGCTGATGACAGAGCGCTAACTGATTATATTTAGGACTTGAATGAATCAGGTAGATAGGGAAAGGGTCAATCAGTTTTTGAGTAAGTGGCTGGGCTCGGAAGGAAATGAGCGGGCGAACTATCAGGGCTTTTTCTTAGATCTGTGTGATGCACTAGGGGTAGAGAAGCCTTTACCCAAGGGTATCAGTGAAGATGATCCGTACTGCTTTGACAAAGACATCAAGTTTTACAGCAGTAAAAAGACAGCCCCGACGACGCGCTTTGCCGACTTTTATAAGGAAGGCTGCTTTCTGATTGAGGCGAAGCAGGGGAGCGAGAGTTCTAGCAAGGGGCATGGCAAGCGAGGGACAAAGGCGTATCGCGATGTGATGCAGAAGGTGTTTAATCAGGCGCGGGCTTATGCTGGAATGCTGACGGCGAGGCCGCCGTTTTTGATGAGCTGCGATATTGGTTCGCATTTTGAGGTGTGGGAGGGCTTTAGCGGCGAGTATGGGAGCTACGGTGCTAGGCGGCGATTGAATCTAAAGGATTTGGTGCAGCCGGAAGAGTTCGATCGCTTTGTGAAAATATTCACGGAGCCGCAGGCGTTGAATCCGGAGAAGCTGCGGGCGAGGGTAACCCGAGAGCTGCCTATGGCAATGCACTTCGCTTAATGGGTTACAAAACTACGGTTTGTTGGGGGAGGCAAGCGAGCAGCTAAGATAGTTGTATTGATTAACTGCTGAAGGATATGCTGGAATCTCCTCAATAAAAGAGGGACCGCATAGCTTTCTATTGGAGGCTATTCCCTGCCCCTGACTTCATCTCATAGGATGCATACTTTAGCGTGGCAATATGGCAAGCAACCCTTTGGCTGAAGTCTTCGGATTTCCAACAGACAATTTCTCTGAGGAAGCACAGAGATATCGTCGCAGTAGGCTGTGTCCCTATAATAACAAGGTGCCAAGTTGCACTAAAGATAAGGCAAGCGATCCATTAGGTGTTTGTAGCATCTATCACAAGGAAAGCCCAGTTATTACATGCCCAGTACGATTTCGGCAAGGCTGGCTAGTGGCAGAACAAGCAGCCGAGTTTTTCTTTGGTGAAAGCGCAACTTGGACATCTTTGACAGAAATTCGTCTGAAGGACGTTGATGGGCGTTCCGCTGGAAATATTGATATTGTGCTCGTATCGTATGACGAGCGCGGAAATGTTGTTAACTTTGGATCTATAGAGATACAAGCTGTATATATCTCTGGAAACGTCAGAGACCCTTTCAAACACTATATGAACGATCCTGAAGGCTGGGAGGATGTTGACTGGTCTAAGCTAGCCAGTTATTATCCTCATCCAGACTATCTATCTTCTTCGCGTAAGCGTTTAATTCCTCAACTTTTGTATAAAGGATCTATTTTGAGAGCTTGGGAGAAGAAACAGGTCATTTCAGTACAGCGTAGTTTCTTCAACACGTTGCCACAGCTTCCTACTGTTGAGTCTCAAGATGCTGAAGTTGCTTGGTATTTGTACGATCTTAATTTGGTTGATGGCCAATTCCATCTGGTTTTGGACAGCATTGTGTATACGGAGTATTGGGCAGCCATCAACAAGATATCAACGCCGAACCCTGGCAAGCTAGAAGATTTTCTTGGAATCTTGCAGCAGAAGTTAGACAGTAAGCTGGACAACCCACCAGATAATCATACAATTCTCGACATCCCTCTACAGTAGAGCGATTGACTTATGTCTCAAATTGAACTCTTTGAACCAGCTATAACAAATATCAATACTCAAGTTTCTAAAGTTGTAAATGTTGCCAGTGTGCCACAGCGCAGTCCATTTCGATATGCTGGTGGAAAAACTTGGCTAGTTCCTAAAGTTCGTTCGTGGTTGTCCGCCTACGGTGGTTCAGATAAGGAATTAATAGAACCTTTTGCTGGCGGCGGAATTGTCAGCTTGACTGCTGCTTGCGAGAATCTTGTAGGTCATGTGACGATGGTAGAGAAGGATGAAGATGTCGCAGCCGTGTGGCAGCTCATTTTAAACGGTGGAGGTGAATGGCTTGCTAGCCAAATTGTAGCATTTGATTTTACGCCAGAAACCGCTAGGGAGGCTATCAACAACGCAACAGAATCACTAGAGGCTAGGGCTTTCGCAACGATTATAAAAAATCGCGCTAATCGCGGTGGCATACTAGCAAAGGGCGCTAGCTTCATCAAAAGCGGCGAGAAAGGAAAGGGCATTACTTCACGTTGGTATCCCGAAACACTTAGAAAGCGAATTCTTAAGATCGCAGAAATAAGAGACAAGATAACTTTTATTGAAGGAGATGCTTTTGACATTTGTGCAGAAAACTCAGATCGTAGAGATGCCGTTTACTTTATAGATCCGCCCTATATAAAAGCTGGCCGACGTTTATATCGCTATAGCGATCTCGATCATGAAAAGTTGTTCGATGTATCAAAAAAACTACAGGGACAATTCTTGATGACCTACGACAATGCAAACGAAGTTCGAGAGATGGGTGCGAAAAGAGGGTTTTCTATGAAAACTGTAGCCATGAAAAATACGCATCATGCTGAGAAGAAAGAGCTTCTAATCAGCCGTTGTCTAAACTGGATGATTGACTGACGGAGGCGATCGCCTCGATACCCATCGCAAACAAGTCCAAACCACCCACCCCGAAATCACCATCACCGGCATGTACAACCTGCTCGAAAAACTCCGCGCAGGCGAACCCTTCACCGACAAAGATCGCGACTACAACAACAAAGCCCTCGTCTCCACCCTACAACAAATCCACGACGACCTAGACCGCGCCGTCCTAGACGCCTACGGCTGGCCTCACGACATCACCGACGAACAAATACTCGAAAATCTCGTCGCCCTCAACGCCGAACGCGCCGAAGAAGAACGCAACGGCCTCATCCGCTGGCTCCGCCCCGACTATCAAAATCCAGGGCAGGCCCCCGAAGAAATCTCAAACTCAACAACCACCCTCGAAGTATCTCACCCAAGAAGAACCCATCATCGAACCCGTCGAACAGCAAAAATGGCCCGCCAAGCCTAAAGACCAGCTCGCCGCCATCCGCGACCTGCTGCGCACCACTCCCGGCGAATGGACAACCAAACAAATCGCCGCCCAGTTCAAAGGCAACATTACAAAGAAGAGGTTGGATGCCATCAGCGAAAACCTAGAACGCCTCGAATGGTTCGGCCTCATCGTCTCTGACACTACCAACAACGTCACCCACTGGCACTACGCCGAAGCTACGCAGGCTGCATAAGGTAAGATTGCGATCGTCAGCAATCGAGAAAACTCATTAATGTTCATTCTTCCGTCTTAAACGGATGTATACCAACTTTTCGTAGTGCTCGTCGTAGATTGACCACTTCCTGTCTGTTCAGCTTGAGCGTTTCTACAGTAGCTCTACCCGTAGGAGTTGTACCGATTATCTCTAAAAAGTCTGCGCTCCAGGCGAAGTGTCTATTCCATTCTTGCTGTCGAGGATGAAATAGTTTCTAGAGCTTTTGCAGTATTCGCAGCAGTGATAGGCACGCAGATCAACCCGGCGTCTTGTTTCTACAGAAATATATTCTCTAGGCATGAATAGGCGGCGGTTTGATGCCTAACTGTTCCATAAGATCTGGCAAAGAGACTTGACGGATCTCAGAGAGCGCCAGCAGTGCTTCTAGCCTTTCTACGTCGGCTTGTTCCACCACGGGAATCAGCGCCATTAGCTCTTCGTATTCGGTAGGTGTAATGCTCTCTTCATGTACCTTCTCTTGCAATGCACTGTGTCGTTCTTCTATCTCACTCGGCAGAGTACGGTTTATTTGTTTTAGCAGACTAGTTTCTTCGCCAGAAAGACTCGGTGCCTTGCGCTGGGCTAGAAGTAAGCTCACCTGTTCTATACAAGTTTCAATCTCTGACGTTTCGAGCTGAGCTAATCCCAGAATTAGCTGGTCAAGATCAATTTTAGAGGTGATTTGAAAGGATGTCATAGCTTCAAACGCCAGTCAAAGCGTTTGCTAGTTCTGCCAATTAAGTTCATTCTAATCTTTCAAGGTTGAAAGACTGACCTACTTGATTCTACGTAGAAATGCGTTTACTATCTTTTCTAAGGTTGCGGTGCCTATCGCAGCTTTGCTCAGAACTCAACATGACTTAGCGCGATTGGCAGGTGGTAGGACACCCACCAATCACTAACTCCCAGGATTCAACAGCAATCCCGGTCGCTAAGGGTAAATGTACCCTTTAGCTGCCTCTTTTGCATTTTCTTTGGGGCGGCTAAAGATTCGAGGGTTCTGGGTTTCCTGACCCAACTACACACGGAACCCAGAAGACCACTATGTTTACCCTTTCTACTCCAGGCGATCAGTCGCCCACAGTCCCACCTACCAACATTCCACCAAAAACTGCTCCCTCTACCGTTCCACCCACCCCGCCGCCAACAGCGCCCGTCACTCATACAGAACCCGTGCGCCATATGCTATTCGGCACTCTTCCCGCCGTGCAGACAACCATCAAGCAAATTCACATGCACGGCTACGCCGAACCGAATGACTGGAGCCTGCCCATGTCTACGGGTCGCCCTGACGAAGTGATGGCGATATTGACCAAGCGAGTGAGCGTGGGATAGCAAGTTCGGCGAGCTGCCCCCGTCCTTGGAGGCCCATCCCTATACCTCCGAGAACGGGGGCCTTCAGGGCGGGGTGGGGCGGCAACTCATGCGGCTGACCGATTCGCCTTCGTTCCTACTTATTAGGATTGCTTGTCTGTCTCATAGATAGAAATCTCTCTAGAGAAAAAGCTTTGCCTCGTCTTTCAGGCAACAGATTGTTGAGCTTACTCTCTCTTTTATAAGAGTTCTGGGAGGTTGACTTTGGCTGAGGATGATTGACGTTGTTCTGCATTGTCTGTTCAACAATCTCGCGCAGGGGCTCACCATAATACTCGATAGTTTTCTCGCCACGAGCCTGGTCCATACCATAGTCAATGTTATAGGCCATAGCATTGCCAACAAAGCTGGTAAACACCAAACCAAGCACAACCGTTGCCGTGACGGTCATCTTAAGGAAAGCACTGACAAAAGCGCTTCTGATCGACTGCAAAGCCATATGTTTCATTGACTAACCTGCTTTCTTTACTATTTATTAATAGTAGTGCAGTTTTTGTAAACAGATATCTCTAATTCTCATAAAACTTATCGCACTTTCTATCGAGCTTCGTCGGCATGAACGTTTTTGACGATGAAGTAGCTGATAGAGAGGGCGAGAATTGCGATCGCAAGCCCGATCAAGCTCACGCCCGAAACCTCTTTCAAATCCAAAATAATAATCTTGCGAGCCACTGCTGTCAGCGAAGTCACAATCACCAGCTCTACCTGCACTACATGCTTTTTCAGGTAGGCAGTAATATTTTCCAAGATTTCTAGCGCGATCAGAACGCTCAAGAACAGCCCAAAAATATCTAGTAGCGTACGACCAAAAAAAATATCAGCCTCTCTCGCTGTGGGATCTAGAATTTCCGTACCTAAAGACTTAAACAGGTACACGAACAGATCGATGATAATCACGATTATCACCAGCACCATCGCAATCGAGAGCAGCTTAGAAACCCAGCCCTCAAATCGCCCGATGTTTTGCATGAAACCTTCGTCACTAAAATGCTTGCGAACAAACTTTTTCAAAGCCAAGCTGATGCCACCACAGAGCCTACCTGCTCATATTACAGGCTGATGAAAGTATCAATGTCTCATCTGCAAAAGCTCAAAGCTGTCCGGCACCTACGGCTTGCTTTGTCGTTGATTGAGGCGGCTGCACCATCGCTAATAGCTGCATCGCTGTCTCGGGTGGGGACTGTTCTGCTGGCGCGTTAATCGGCACGAGCTGCACGGCGCAGGCTTTTAGCTCAGGCTGAAGCGAGATGGGACAGACCGCTGGATGGGTGAGCGCATTGACTTCGGCATCTTTGGCCCAGAGAAAGCCCCAGTGCATAGGCATGAATACGGTGCCCCGGCGGATGTTTTGAGTGACGAGGATGGGGAGTTTGGCGGCGCTGCGGCGCGATCGCACCTCGACCCAATCTCCCGACTGCACCTGCATCTTCTGCGCATCCCTCGGATTTATCTCTAGTACAGGATGCGGATGCTTCTCCACAATTTTCTCAATTCTGCCCGTGCGCGTTTGTGTATGCCAGTGCCCCAGCAAACGCCCCGTCGTCAGCACCATCGGAAACTGCTCATCCGGCGGCTCTGCCAAACCCTGCATATGAAACGCCGCGAACTTCGCCCGGCTGTTTTCTGTCAAAAAGCGAAGGTCGGCATACAGCCGCTTATCAAACTTATCCGCTGCTGTCTCATCCGTTTCAAAGATCGGCGCAGGCCATTGAATCGGCCCAGCCGCAGCTAGTCGCTTGTGGCTAAGCCCGCTCATATCACACAGCCGGTCTGCGGTTAGCGCCACAAACTCGTCATACACCGCCGCGCTATCAGCAAAGTCAAACTGCTGCTCAAATCCCAGCCGCCGCCCGACCTCAGCAAAAATCTCCCAGTCCGCCTTCGCTTTGCCCACCGGATCGCGAAACGCCGGACAGAACGTCACTACCCGCTCAGAATTAGTCATCACCCCAGACGCCTCACCCCACTGCGCCGCCGGTAGCACCACATGGGCATAAGCCGCCGTCTCAGTCGGATAATAGGCATCCTGACAAATCGTAAACGGAGACTTTAGCAGCGCTGCCTGCGTCCGTTTGATATCTGGCATACTCACCGCCGGATTGGTCGCGGCAATCCACATCACCCCGATTTCCTCGCGCTCCAGCCCCAGCATCATGTCCCAAGTCGCCAGTCCAGGCTCAGGAGAAATGCTCCCTGCCGGTAGCTGCCAGGCTTTTTCTACCACTCGGCGGTGAGCCGGATTTTTTACCAGTCGGTATCCTGGCAAAATATGAGCTAGGCCACCAGCTTCTCGTCCGCCCATCGCATTGGGCTGACCTGTCAGAGAGAATGGCCCTGCCCCTGCCCGGCCAATGTTGCCAGTCATCAGATGCAGATTGATAATCGTCCGCACTTTTGCGGTCCCTTCGCTCGACTGATTCACGCCCATCGACCACAGCGAAAGCACATTCTTCGACTCGCCCCACAGCTTAGCCGCTAGCTTGACTTCATCTTCTGTAATGCCGCACAGCCGGGCAACTCGCTCTGGCGGATAGTGACTTGCGACCTGCGCATAGTCAGTAAAGCCGTCCGTGCAGTAGTCAATAAAAACTGGGTCGTGCCTGCCTGCGCGAATCAGTAGATAGGCAATCCCATTGAGCAGCGCGATGTCAGATCCGGGCTTGATGGCCAGGTGCAAATCCGCATCTTTTGCCGTATCGGTCCGACGCGGGTCCACCACGATCAGCTTGACATGCTTGTTTTTCTTGTGGTGCTTTTTGAGCCGATTAAAAATGATTGGGTGGCATTCGGCTGTATTCGTGCCAATCAGAAACGCGCAGTCTGTTGCCTCTAGATCGTCATAGCAGCAGGGCGGACCGTCTGAACCAAAGCTTTGGATGTAGCCAGATACCGCAGAGGACATACACAGCCGCGAATTAGCATCAAAGTTGTTGGTACCAATGCAGCCTTTGATTAGCTTTTGAGCGATGTAGTAGTCTTCTGTTTGAAACTGACCAGAGCCATACATGCAAATGGAATCGGGGCCCCGCTGGGCGATCGCTTGTTGAATTTCTGAAGTAATTCGACTAAAGGCATCGTCCCAACTGACCGGTTCAAAAGGTTGTTCGAGTGAGTCGCGCATCATCGGCATTTTGAGCCGGTCTTTATCGAGCGATTCGCCAATCGACGCGCCCTTTATACATACCTGTCCCTTGCTAGAGGGATGGGCCTTGTTACCTACGGCTTGCCAGATCGGGCGACCCTGGCTATCGCGGGTGATTTTGCGGCCTGGCCTAGCCGGAGGAAACACTTCTAGTCCGCAGCCAACGCCGCAGTATGGACAAAGCGTTTTGGTAGATAAGGGTTTTTTAGAGGGTGAATTATTAAAGCGGGGCACCTTTTACTCTCCTTTAACCGGACTCTTTAGCGTGACATTCCACAAACACCACTAGCAGACAAGATTGATACATAGTCAGAATGTTCAAAGAACGAAGTATCCAAAGGCCGGAGTATACAAGGGTCTAAATATCTAGATGTGAAAATATCCAAAGGCCAAAAAGGGGAACGACTATTTTAGCGGCTCCCCTTTTTGGTATGGCGGGCACTAGTCCCTGTAGAAGAAACAACCTTATCAGGTTAGAAACCCATCAACCGCTAGCCCATTAGGGAAGACGAGGATGGAACCACTTCTTCTTCAAATTGTTCACCCTCGTGAGCATCCGCAAAGGAATTCTTGGGTTCGTCTAAGAAGAATGCGCACAGGAAGCCAACGACTAAACCGGCTACGCCTAGCACTTGGAAGAAAGCAGAGTTGGCTCTAGCGGTTCCTGCTGCTATCAATGCCGGGTCGACCCCATCGCCCGCTGGGACAAGAGGCTTGACTGAGCAGTAGCAGGATAGTGAGGTAGGCGATCGCACCCACGTTGCCATACGCACCCACATTGCCAGCAACCTGACCTGTGATGCGAGGCTTCACCAAGGGCACCATCGCAAAGGTTGCCCCTTCGGCTGCTTGCACAAAGAACGAACAAGCCATCACCAGTAGCACCGCAGCCGCCAGCGGCCAAGAGCTGCCCACCGTGCTGAAGAGCAAGTAGCCCACACCCATTCCGATTAGCAGAACGGTCATCGTCCACTTACGGCTGCCCACAGAGTCGGAGATAATGCCGCCACCGGGACGAGACACCAGGTTCATAAAGGCGTAGCTAGCAGCAATCATACCGGCAATTGCTTTAGGCAAGCTAAAGGTGCCTTCAAAGAAAGCAGGTAGCATGGTGACAACCGCTAGCTCGGAGCCAAAGTTCACGATGTAGGTCAGTTCTAGCAGCGCGACCTGCTTAAACCGGTAGCGATCTTCGGCGGTGTAGCGCTTGCGCCCGGCGAGTAAATCTTGGTTGACGCTCCAGCAGTTGTACGCTTGGAAGGCATAGAGTCCGAGTAAAGCCACCCAGAGAATATACATCCAGCCGGTAGAAAGAAAGGCCACCTTCTGCAAGCGCCAGACAATTACCATCAAAATTAACGTCAGCGGAATGTTCATCACCATCAAGAACCAGAAGTCCCGTACGGTAGTTACTTCGATGCCGCGAGCGCTCTGCGGCTTGACATAGACTTTGCCGGGTGGCGTGTCAGTAACGTTGAAGTAGTAGAAGATGCCGTACAGGGCAGCGATGATACCGGAGCCTGCGATCGCAGCTCTCCAATTCAGTACCTCACTGTCAAAAGACAGACCCAAGACATCAAAAGTTTGAGGCGTACCAAAGTCAAATGAACCGGGCAAAAAGCTCAAAGCCATCGCAAACAGAACCATCGTAAAGGCAGAGAAGGCGGAGCCAAAATTACCCCAGCCACCGTAGATACCTTCAGCAGTGCCCACATCTTTAGGCGGGAACCACTCTGCGGTCATGCGGATGCCGATAACGAATCCGGCACCGACAATACCCATCAGCAAACGACCAATTACCAGCTGATTGAAGCTAGTTGCCGTCGCAAAAATCAAACAGGGAATAGCCGCATAAATCAGCAAAGCAGTATAGGTCAAACGCGGACCATACTTGTCTAACAGCATTCCAATAATGATACGAGCCGGGACCGTTAAGGCCACGTTACATAAGCCGATAGTGCCAGCTTGAGCAGGCGTTAAGCCAAACTCTTGAACAATAGTGGTTGCAAACGGCGGAAAATTAAACCAAACAACAAACGATAAAAAGAAGGCAAACCAGGTCAGGTGAAGAATCTTATACCTGCCCTGAGTTGCTTTCGTAAACAACTCTCCGATCATCTTGCGCTATGCTCCTATGTATATAAAGACGTTTTGTTTTGAAAAAATCCAAAGCAAAACAGATAAGCCGAAGCCTGTGGGTTGCCGCCCATAGGCTTCTTTTTGTGGCCCGACATGCTGATAACAGATGTCAGGCCAGGAAATGATTGCACCGGGGATTTGTTTGGCTGATCTACTCAGCCAAACTATTTGGCAACAGCACCAAACTTTTCTGTCAGCAGTTCCGTGAGAACCGTTTCCAAATCTTCACAAGGGACCGCCTTCATCACTCGCTCACCGAGCTGAGCATGTTTGCCCACCTTGCCACCCATGTAGATGTCTACTGCCTCGACAGATTTGCCGTCCTTGCGAGCTTTGGTGCCCAAGAAGCCTATATCGGCGACCTGAGGCTGTCCGCAAGAGTTCGGGCAGCCCGTCCAGTGCATTCGCACCGGCTGATCTACCGTCAGCAGTGAATCGAGCTTTTCAGTCAGCGCCTGTGCTCTTTGTTTGGTCTCAACAATGGCAAAATTGCAGAAACGAGATCCCGTACAAGAAACCAACGATCTCGAAAGCGGCGTAGGGTCGATTGAAAACTTTTTCACGGGTGCTTCTTGTAAAAACGCATCCAGGCGAGAATCTGGAATGTTTGGAATAATGGCATTCTGCTCAACCGTTAGCCGGATCTCGCCGTTGCCATAGACTTCAGCTAGACGAGCGAGTTCAAACATATCGTCGGCATAGATATGACCCACTGGCACATGCAAACCTACATAGTTCAAGCCGGACTGCTTTTGCGCATGTACGCCGAGATGATCGCTTTTGCCTTCTTCGGTAATGGCATCTTTTGGGGCGGCTGGCGCAAGCGTCATGCCCATCTGCTTTTCTACGGCGGTGCGAAAAGTCTCTAGACCCATTTCTTCCATGAGCCACCACAGCCGAGTCTGCTGACGGTTCCCACGAGAGCCCTGATCTCTGAACACGGTCAGAATGGCCCGGCAGATTTCAACTACCGTATCGTCGGCAGGTACCCAGGCATTCAGCGGAATTGCAGACTCACAGCGACGCGCTGAGAAAAACCCACCGACCAAAACGTTAAAGCCTAGCTCGCTGCTTTCATCGCCATCTTTAAAGGCGGGGATGAAGGCAATGTCGTTAATCTCGGAGTGGATAGAATCTTCGCGGCTGCCTTCAATCGCGATATTGAACTTGCGAGGCAGATTGGTGAAGTCGTAGTTGCCTTCTCCGTTGTTGGTGATCATGTCTTGGACCTTGATCACGAGTCCTTGCGTATCGAGCAGTTCGTTGGCGGCAATGCCCGCGACTGGCGATCCGGTAATGTTGCGCACATTGTCCATACCCGACTGGATAGAGGTCAGTCCAGCCTGCTCAAAGCGCTTGAAAATATCTGGAATGTCTTCTAGACGAACGCCGCGCAGCTGTAGGTTTTGACGGGTCGTAATGTCAGCGCAGCCATCGTCGCCATAGCGTTGAACAATTTCGGCCAGCACGCGCATTTTGTGGCTAGAGAGAACACCGTGGGGCATTCGCATCCGCAGCATGAACTTGCCAGGGGTAACCTCTCGGTAGAAGACGCCTAGCCATTTAAGTCTGCCAGTCAGGTCGGTTTTATCAATCGCTTCCCAACCCATCTGCGCAAACTTATCTAGCTCATCTTTGACAGCTAGGCCATCTTTTTCAGCCTTGTACTTTTCAAACTTATTCTTCTTTTCTTCTGTCTTTAAAACGCTTGGTGACGTAACCATGCTTTCCCTAAAATACAAATACTAAAGATCGAGTGCTGAAATCTACGACGTTCTATCTCTGCCTTACGCCCTCTAAATCTTTTTCAAATGCCCCTTTCAAAAAGAAAACAAGGCTGATCAGCTAGAAAGTACCTTAATACCAAGAAACATTTTCAACTGCACGAAATTAGTCTCTAAAACCTATTAAAGCTGACGCCATTGCGGTGAACAACCGAACTGATGCCATCAAGAAAGTGGTAGACATACTAATCACTACTAAGACAATCAATATGCCTACCCACCACGCTTATAAGGAACCGTTTTAGGGTTTTGTCTAACTCATTTGCTGTTGAGTTGAAACCAACATATGGAAATCCTTTGCCTCGTTTTGTATTATCCACTACGGTTTGCTATCACTTACCGGGCTTTTCTGCGCTTTTTGCATAACTCGTATGCGTTTGTCACTGCTAGTCATAAAGGCTGTCGCTATGCAATTCTAAGTATGCAATTCTAAGTATGCAATTCTAAGATCGATGCGAAGCTTGGGCGTAGAAGTTTGAGCATATACGTACGTAGCGCTGTTCTACGAGATAGAACGACGAGCTGATCACGACTGTGGCTGTAACGAATGCCGTTCTATGCTTTCTTGAAAGGATCATTACAAACTATGCTGCCTGCGAAACCAGTCTCTTTGACCGAGAACGCTGTTTCTGAAAGTTCGACCACCTCTGTAGATACTGCGGATACTGTCGCAGAGGCGGTCGATCAGGCGATCGCATCCCTAGAAGCAGATGACTTTCACAGTCAGTGGGAACGTTCTAAGCAAATTTCTCAGCAGTTGACCCAGTGGGGCGATCGCGCGGTTCCTCACTTGCTCGATCATCTGAAAACCGCCACCGAACCCGATATTCAGTGGTTCCTGGTTCGCCTGCTCAGCCAGTTTGATCAAATTGAGGTGATTGAAGCGATCGCCCAGCTACTTGCCACGACCCAAAATGAAGATCTCCAGATAGAAGCTCGTAAGGCGCTCACCCGCATTGGCAGCAGCGCGATCGAGCCCGTCAGTGGTCTGCTGAGTCAGGACAATCCGATAGAGCGACGCATTTTGGCGGCTCGGGTGCTGGCGTATATTCGCCGCACTGCGACCATAGAGCCGTTGCTGAGTATCGCCAAAGATGACAGCCCGGAGATTCGGGCGATCGCCACCGAAGCCCTCGGCAGCTTCCACGACCCGCGCATCACGCCTATCTTGCTTGCCGCTTTAGAAGCCGATGTCACTGAAGCTGAAGCCGCTGAAACCAGTGTCGCTATCTGCATAGAGGCTATCCGCACCCTTGGTCGCCGCAGCGATTTGCTACCGCATACCGATTTGGTAGAGCCGCTTCAGCGCTGCTTGCTGCGTGAGCATCGTCAAATTGCGAAGGAAAGCGCGATCGCCCTTGGCAGATTGAGCACTCAAGATGCGGCAATTGCCCTGGGAAAAGCCCTGCTACAGCCGATTGCTACCGAAGTGAAATCCGCCATCGTCCGCGCCCTGGGCTGGATAGATAGTGCCGCAGCCGTTCAGTCACTGGCGATCGCATTCAATCAAAGCGCGCCGCTGATCATGCCTGCGCTCAAACCAGAGATTGCCAGGGCGCTTGGTCAAACCCGCAGTCTCGCTCTCAAGCCACAGGCCGCCGAGCCGCTAACTGTTTGGCTACGGGCAGCGACAGAGCCCCTTTCCCCCGATAGCTCAGCCGAACCAGCACTTAAACAAGCTGTTGTCTCAGCCTTAGCTAGACTAGGCGAAACAACCGCGATCGCAGCGCTTATTCCTTTGCTGGCAGACCCAGATTCGCGGATTAAAATGCATGTGCTCAGCGCCCTACACCAGATTGATTCCGAAGCAGCTAAAGCTCAGCTTTGCGACTACCTGACCAATCAGAACCATCCTGCCAAGCTGAGAGACGAAGTGAAGGAAAGTCTCAAAGCTTGGTCAGTGTAGCTCTAGCCACTTGGCCGCGCATATTTCTTTCTAGCCGCTTAAACCGTGGATGTATGCAGAGCTAAGTCCCAAGCGATTGTTTTTTCTGTAGGTAACAACCCCTACAAAACAATTGAGTTGCATGTTTTACATTGGAACATGCGGTTTGTGCGATGAGTCAGAGTTTTTGACCCTTCTACAGAGTTGCGCAACGTTCATTCCCTCATTTGCCCTATGCGTTTAGAACAGTTGCAGGCTTTTTTGGCGGTCGCTGATACGGGCAGCTTCCAGTCTGCCGCCCGTCAATGTGGCGTGACCCAATCAACCATCAGTCGTCAGGTGCGCTCGATAGAAGACGATTTGGGCGTGCCCTTATTTCATCGGACCGGGCAGGCCAAGCTAACGCTAGCGGGCAATAGTTTAAAGACTAGGGCAATGCGCATTTGCAAAGAATGGACGCAGGCTCAACAAGAAATTGAAGATCTGATCAACGGTAAGCAGACTGAGCTGTGCGTTTCAGGCATTCACTCTGTTTGCGCCTATTTGCTGCCGCCGATTGTCACCCAGTTTTGTCAGAGCCATCCGAATGTGCAGCTGCGGGTGACCGCGTTGGGGAGCGATCGCGCCCTCAAAGTACTGCGAGACGGCCTTGTCGATATCTCTATCGTCATGCACAATCCGCTGCTGACGAGCAACCAGGAAATGGTGGTCACTCCGCTATACGAAGAGCCTGTAGAGCTGCTGATGGCAGCCGGACATCCCCTGTCCGAACATGACGTAGTGCCCTGGTCGGAGATCGCTCGTTTCCCGCAGGTCGTCTTCAAAGATGGCTATGGCATGCAGCGCGTCGTGCAAAATCAGTTTCGAGAACATGGCCAAGAGCTAAAAGTTGCCCTTGAGCTGAACACGCTAGATGCTTTTCGAGGCATCGTGCGTCAGGGGCATCTAATCGCGTTATTGCCCCAGTCGGCGCTGACCGACAGCCGCCGCGACTCAGGTCTAGTAGTGCGTCCGATCGGAGAACCCGCTCTACTGCGCAAAGTAGTCATGGTGACTACGCACGACCGGCTGATGATTCCACCGATTCAACAGTTTTGCGATCTAGTCAAGCTACAGGCCGCTGACTGTTTTGCTCAGATGGGCAGCCTGACCTCGCTGACGGATCTTACCAATACTGATCTTCTTGAGCTAAAGCAACCAGCCCTGACTAACAGTAGGAGTAACGTTAGGATGCCTGGAGGCGATCGCCTGCTCTCGCAGCTACCGTCTTAGCCACCTTCCCAGCGTTTTTTCGCCTATGAGCAACCGACTGACCAACGAACAGCATATTCTGTTTAGAGATCTGCTCAAAAAAGTAGGCAGCGGCGCTCACACATCCAAGTCTCTCAGCCGAGAAGAAGCGGCGATCGCGACTGAAATGATGCTGCGGCAAACCGCCACTCCAGCGCAGATCGGCGCGTTTATGATTGCCCAGCGGATCAAGCGACCGACGCCGACTGAGCTAGCAGGTATGCTGGACACCTATGACGCGCTCGGACCCAGGCTGAGCGAGATCGATAGTCCGTATCCAGTCACTGTTTTTTGCAATCCCTACGACGGGCGATCGCGCACCGCCCCGATCAATCCACTCACCGCGCTCATTTTGGCGGCAGCCAATGCTCCCGTCATTCTTCACGGCAGTGGGCAAATGCCAACCAAGCACGGACTTCCTCTAATCAAAGTCTTCCAATCTCTTGGCCTGAACTGGGAGTCTCTTACCAGCCTTGAACAGATACAAACCGTCCTTGAAAAAACGGGACTAGGATTTGTCTATCAACCGGTTCTGTTTCCCCTGGCTGAAGCGCTAGTTGACTATCGCGAGCAGATTGGCAAACGCCCCACGCTGGCTACCGTTGAGATTATGTGGTCGCCCTACACTGGCCGCCGGAACGTAGTGAGTGGCTATGTCCATCCGCCCACAGAAGAGAGAACTCAGATAGCTTTCACTGAGCGGGGAATTGATTTTTTTACAACGGTCAAGGGATTAGAAGGCAGCTGTGATATTGCACGCGATCGCACCGCCATCATCAGTCTCAACCAGCTAGAAAACGGTGTGCTCAACGCCGAAAGGCTTTTGCTTCACCCTAGAGACTATGGCTTTGAAGGGAGCGATCCCACCCTATCCTCGCTCGAAGAACTCCGCGCAGCCTATCAAACCGCCCTAGTCGGAAAGTCTAACGAGATCAGCATTTCGGCAATCTGGAACAGCGGCTTTTATCTCTGGCGTGCCAGCCGAGTAGACAGTATGGACAAAGGGTTTGAGCTGGCGCAATCAATCCTACAAAACGGCACGGTGAAAGAGAAGCTGCAACAGATTAAAGAGACAATCGATCGCCTTTGCAAAGCGCCAGCAAACCAAGAGAAGAAGTAAAAAGCTGCTTTGACTTATGTCTCAAAACAGTCGCGCTGACAAGCTTTTGCTCAATAATGATTCAAACAGAAGTTGAGTAGATTCCTATGGACGTGAAAGCCGCTATTGCCTTTGAAGCCAATCAGCCTTTGACCCTTGAAACCGTTCAGCTAGAAGGGCCAAAGGCAGGAGAGGTGCTAGTCGAAATCAAGGCGACTGGAATTTGTCACACCGATGCCTATACGCTGTCGGGCAAAGATTCAGAAGGGATCTTTCCATCAATTCTGGGCCATGAAGGGGCAGGGATCGTGCGCGAGGTCGGGCCAGAGGTCAAAAGTCTGAAGCCTGGAGATCACGTGATTCCGCTATACACGGCGGAGTGTCGGCAGTGCGCCTACTGCCTGAGCCAGAAGACGAACCTTTGTCAGGCCGTCAGAGCCACCCAGGGCAAGGGACTGATGCCAGACGGCACCAGCCGGTTCTCATTTAAAGGCGAGCCGATTTATCACTATATGGGCACTTCTACGTTTGCAAACTATACGGTGGTCCCTGAGATTTCGCTGGCCAAAATCCGCTCGGATGCCCCGTTTGACAAGGTTTGCTATATCGGGTGCGGGGTGACAACGGGAATTGGCGCGGTCCTTTTCACCGCGAAGGTGGAGGCGGGTGCGAATGTAGTGGTCTTTGGCCTAGGCGGGATCGGATTGAATGTGATCCAGGGTGCGAAGATGGTGGGCGCTGACAAGATTGTTGGGGTGGATTTGAATTCTGGGAAGCGCGCGATCGCAGAAAAATTTGGCATGACCCACTTCGTCAACCCCAAGGAAATAGACGGCGATCTAGTCAGTCATTTGGTAGAGCTAACCGATGGCGGCGCAGACTATTCGTTTGAATGTATCGGCAACGTCAACGTAATGCGTCAGGCCCTAGAATGCTGCCACAAAGGGTGGGGCGTCTGTACAATCATTGGCGTGGCTGAAGCAGGCGCAGAAATTAGCACCCGACCTTTTCAGCTAGTTACTGGGCGAGTATGGAAAGGCAGTGCGTTTGGCGGTGCTAGAGGCCGAACCGATGTTCCCAAGATTGTGGACTGGTATATGGATGGCAAAATCAACATCGATGATTTGATCACCCACACTATGCCTTTAGAAAAGATCAACGACGCCTTCGATCTAATGCATCGCGGCGAATCTATTCGCAGCGTTGTTTTGTACGATTGAGAAAGCCCTTAAGAAGTAATAAGGAAACAGTGTGTCTGTGAGCCTAGAAGAAAAATCACGCGCTCAGAGCTTTGGCGGAACAACGCGGTTCTACACCCACCGTTCAGAAGTGTGTGATTGCGACATGAATCTAGCGGTGTACGTGCCGCCGCAGGCAGCAGCCGGTCCGGTACCCGTGCTCTACTACCTGTCTGGGCTGACCTGTACAGAGAAGAACTTTATCGAAAAAGCAGGTGCCCAGCGCTATGCTGCCGAGCATGGGCTGATTCTAGTCGCTCCTGATACCAGTCCTCGAGGCGTTGATCTTCCAGGCGAAGCAGACAGTTGGGATTTTGGTTCGGGAGCAGGGTTTTATCTCAACGCAACGGTAGAGCCTTGGGCACAGCACTATCAGATGTACGACTATGTGACGATAGAGCTGCCAGCGCTGATTGCAGAGGCGCTACCGGTTCGTTCGGGGCGAGCAGGCATTTTTGGCCACTCGATGGGAGGACATGGCGCTTTGATCTGCGGCCTCAAAAACCCAGACCAATATGCTTCGATTTCTGCATTCGCTCCGATTGCGGCTCCCTCTCAATGTCCGTGGGGAAAGAAGGCTTTCACCGGGTATCTAGGAGAAGACACCGGCCAATGGGCGGCTTATGATGCGGCGGAGATTGTCAAAGAAAAAGGGGAAAGTAAGCACGCACCTATCCTGATAGATCAAGGTGAGGCTGACCAGTTTCTAGCTGCCGGGCAGCTGTTGCCTGAAGTGTTTGAAAATGCCTGTCAGCAAGTCAATCAACCCATAAGCCTGCGACGACAACCAGGATACGATCACAGCTATTACTTCATTTCAACCTTCATGGGCGATCATATTCAGCACCATGCCAGCATTTTGCATTCCAACTGATCCACCTTCTAGCAGCTTCCCAATAGCTATTTATGACAAACGCCAAAGACTATCTCCACCCCCAGTACAAAAAAGACCGCGAGACTCTCAATTCCATCATGGCTGGTCCGGCAGACAGCCTTAGCCTAGCAGAGCTGGCTCGGCTGCGGATTCGCTACGACGGATTTCAGGGCGCTCGTGATATTCAAAACGATTTGAACAAAATGCTAGTGAAACTAGGTTTGAGTGAAGAAGAACTGTTCGAGCAGACGAGAGCGATCCATCAAACAGAATCCGTGTTCAAACCTACCTGGCTGAAGAAAGGAGAGGACTGGAGCTAATAAAGGCTTGCACAGGCTGCGGCCCATACGGCTATGAAAATCAAAAAATCCTCAGAGAACATCACTTCTCTGAGGATTGCACCTGAACGCTATAGCGTTTGTCATTTTGCTGAGGTACAGCACACTGGCTGAAAGCCTGATACGACAATGGGCAAAGTGACTCGCGGTCCCCGCAGGCGTAGCCTTCTCTTCGAGTATGCATCCGGGAACCGCTATATAGGCGCTTCAAATACTGCAAACGCAACCTAGAGGAAACAACCAACAGCTGATCGATTAGCCAATCTGCTTGCGTAGCTTAGTCGCGGCCACAGCGCCAAAGATCCCCAGCGCAGCTAGGCTGCCGGGCTCAGGAACCTTTTTAGTGTCAACCGCCATCTTAGTGTCGTAATAGCCCCTGCGCTTGTAGTTAAAGGCGAGTAGCTTGTGACTGCTATCGTAAGTAGTCTCGAGCTCATCAACGCTGTGGAACCAGATGCCGATTTCTTTTCCAAAGGCAATACCGTCCCACTCTGAGCCGTACTTACCAGTTTGGCTGTTGATAGCAGTTGCATCTAGGCTGAACTCAAAGGTCACTTCGTCATTACCGTTTTTGACAACGTTGAGTGCAGTAGAGCCCAGGTAGTCGTTCTGTAGGTAGCTACTGGGGCCGTTTTTACCATCGTAGTTGTAGATAGAGACTTTATTAGCAGTGCTATCTAGATAGAGAATAGCGTACTCATTTACGTTTTCTTTGGGGTTCTCGCCATCGCTCAGGACTAGCCATGCACCATCAGCAAGCCTATCTGCTGAATTACGAGTAAACGTAGAGGACCAATCCAAGATGTTTGTCTCATCGTCGAATTTAGCGGTTATGTTGGTGTACTTACCAACTCGGTTATTGACGTTGATTTTAGGAGTCTGCTGGCCGATACTGTCTTTATAAACGAAAGTGGCGGCTTCAGCAGGAGCGATCGCACAGAGAACAGAAAGAGCGGTCAGCGCCAGAGCAGTTTTAATACGCATGTAAGTAACCTATGTAATGTGTCGGTTTATACGTAGATTGTGGCTTCTGGGATTCTAGATTGGGTGAGCGCTGCGTAAAGCTACGGACGGATCTCGCTAAATTTGACTAAGGCTTATGTGTTAGAGACATGAAGCAAACAGAGCTATTCGAGACTGATGCTTAAAGCTGAGAAAAAGCTCCTTATCGGGTCGGTCTGTATGTCTGTGCAGGCAAGGCATACAGGGGTCCATCGAGTTTTCTTGAAATGTATTAAATCAACCAAAACCTTAAGTATTTCTACGTAGCTGCCTTTGAGATTGGTGGAAACTATCTAGTAGAAAATACTAAGAGAGCTGCAAAAATTTCTGCTGTTTATTTCCTTAATAATGTGGCGAATCCCCGAAGGCCTTCTGTAGAGAGCTTTAGCGCCTTGTTACCATGACTGAGCTAGCGGCGCTACCAGCAGCAGGACTGGCAATGGGGTAGAGTGGCAAGATGAATGTTTAAATTATGTAACTCAGATAGCAAAAGCATAGTTGGCTGTAGTGAGCAGGCAGCACCGTTTCACAAACTTCTTTCACAATCCTCCTTTACGGGCATTTTCTATGAGAGCTTTGCTGATTTATCCTCTCTTTCCCAAAAGCTTTTGGTCGTTTGACAAGGCGATCGCGCTGGCAGGCCGCAAAGCGATCTTGCCGCCGTTAGGATTGGTGACAGTGGCGGGCATTTTGCCAGACGAGTGGGATCTGCGGCTGGTAGATCGCAATGTAGAAGAATTGACCGAGGACGATTGGAACTGGGCCGAGCTGGTAATTTTTTCGGGCATGATTGTGCAGAAGCCCGATATGCTCGCCCAGATCCGAGAAGCTAAACGCCGAGGTAAGTCTGTAGCCGTAGGCGGTCCGTACGCGACTGCGCTATCGCATGAGGTGATAGAAGCAGGCGCTGACTTTCGCGTGCTAGATGAAGGCGAAATCACCTTGCCTATGCTGGTAGAGGCCATCGAAAAAGGTGAGACAGAAGGAACGTTTCGAGCGCTAGAGCGGCCCGATGTAAGTACAAGCCCAGTGCCACGCTTTGACTTACTAAAGCTGGATGCATACTCAGAGATGGCAATTCAGTTTTCGCGAGGATGTCCGTTCCAGTGCGAATTTTGCGACATTATCGTGCTGTATGGGCGTAAGCCTCGAACAAAAAGCCCTGAGCAGCTAATTGCAGAGCTGGAGATGCTCTACAAACTAGGATGGCGGCGCAGCATCTTTATGGTGGATGACAACTTCATTGGCAACAAGCGCAACGTCAAGCTGATGCTACAGGCGCTGGTGCCCTGGATGAAAGAAAAGGGCTATCCGTTTACGTTCTCGACTGAGGCGTCGGTGGATCTAGCGCAAGACCAAGAGCTGATGGACCTGATGACAGCCTGTAATTTTGGGGCGGTGTTCCTCGGTGTAGAAACGCCAGACGAGGCAAGTCTAGCGCTGACGCAAAAGTTTCAGAACAATCGCGATCCGCTTAGCGAGTCGATTGATAAGATTGCCAGTACCGGCATTCGGGTGATGGCAGGCTTCATCATTGGCTTTGATGGCGAGAAGAAGGGAGCGGGCGATCGCATTGTCCAATTTGTTGAAAAGTGCTCTGTTCCTACAGCGCTTTTCAGTATGCTTCAGGCTTTGCCAGACACCGCCCTCTGGATTCGCTTAGAGAAAGAAGGCAGGCTGCTAGCTGGCAAAGAAACGGCCAACATTCACCAGACCACGCTAATGAACTTCGTACCGACCCGCCCGGTAGAAGAAGTCGCCCAGGAATATGTAGATGCCTTCTGGAACCTATACGATCCTCAAAAGTATCTAGACCGCTGCTACCGCCACTATCGAATTTTGGGCGAAGCGCCCTGCCACAACGAAAACAAACGTCCACCCAAGCCCAAATCTGCCAAAGAGCCGTTCAACTGGCACTTACTCAAAGCGCTGGCGATCGTTTGTTGGAAGCAGGGCGTAGAGAGAAAAACTCGCTCTACCTTTTGGATTTATCTGTGGGAGATGTTCAAACACAACCGGGGCGGCGTGGCTAGCTACCTCACAGTCTGCGCACAAATCGAGCACTTCTTAGAGTATCGCCAGATTGTAAAAGATCAAATTGAGGCGCAGATTGATGAAGTGATTGCCACCAGAGAGGCTGAGGTAAAGGCTAAAGCTGCGATCGCCGCGACCGTTTAGGCTGCCTCCGTACCTTATCTACGAGCGCAAAGCCTTAGCACTGTAGCGTTTTTCTCTAGTCCTAATGTAAAACTTTCTTCAGATAAAGGAGAAGAGAAAGTTAGTGTGGGTGGACTAGGTTTTCGATGTCTTGGATGGCGGTAGGGAGATTTTTGCTGAGGATTTCGTTGCCTGTGGGGGTGATTAGGATGTCGTCTTCTATGCGGATGCCTCGCACGTCTTTGAACTGTTCTAGTTTTTCCCAGTTGACCATATCAGCGTAGCGATCGCGATTCTCCGGATTGTTCAAAATAGCAGGCACCTGATAGAATCCCGGTTCGATCGTAACGGCCATTCCTGCTTCTAGGGGCCGATTGAGTCGGAGAAAGGCTAGGCCAAAGCGATCGCTTCTTTCTCTTCCTTCTGCATAGCCGGATAAATCTCCTAGATCTTCCATATCGTGTACGTCTAGCCCCATTAGATGGCCAACGCCGTGAGGGAAAAACAGTGCGTGAGCGTCCTGATCGACGAGATCTTCTGGATCGCCTTTGAGAATGCCAAGCTCGACTAGACCCGCCGCGAGCATGTGGCAAGCAATCATGTGAATCTGTTTGTATTCTGTGCCTTTGATCGCTTTTTCTATGCAGAAATCATGAGCCGCGAGAACGACTTCGTATAAATCTCGCTGCGTGGAGGAAAACTTACCGCCTACTGGCCAGGTGCGAGTGATATCAGAGGCCCAGCCGTCGATGGTTTCTGCGCCAACGTCGGCGAGCAGCAGATCGCTTGGACCTAGCGCGTTGTGATAGTGATGGTTGTGCAGGACTTCTCCAGCGATGGTGACGATGCTGCCATAGGCGCAGGTCATGTTTTGGCCAATAATGACTGATTCCATGGCGGCGCGGATTTGGGCTTCTGTTCTGGCACTGGGCGTGGCAGCCATGCCTGCTTTGTGAGCGCGGATGGTGACGGCAAGGGCGCTGCGGATGGCGGCGATCGCACCCTCATCTTGAATCATCCGAACTCTGACCAGTGCCCTTTCCAGCTTTTGGTTGCCAGAGGGCTGGTGGCGCTGTAACACGATGCCTCTGTTCAAAAGGGTTTGGTCCATTGCCCTGACGGTTTCATCGCGTTCGCCGAGGGTGGCTGCACCTTGGGCAAAATTCGCTAGCTCACTGAGCGCCTGCGCCTGCGATGCCCCAATCTGCTGGGCAATCTCGTCGCGGCTAGGGGTAGGGCCGTGCCAGAGAGCATCGTCTGGGGTGCCGTCATCGACAAATAGGGTGAGCTGGTCGCCTTCTAACAGAATGGCGGCATTTTGTAGCGGAAGACCCGCAAAGTAAAGAAAGTGACTGCTGGCGCGAAAAGGGTAGACGTTGGCAGCAAAGTTGCGCGGTTTGGCGCTACCTGACCAGAGCAAGACCGGGAAGTTGATTAGTTTGGATAGGCGGCGGCGGCGCGATCGCAATGTATTTGCCAGCGAAGGTACGCTTTGGGATGCAGCGGATTGAGTCGATTGAGCGCGATCTTGAGCGGTGCGGTCGGACGCGGTTTGCATGGGTTATGATACTTTGCTTGTTGTTGCTATCTTCTCTATATATGTTGCCAGCGGCTGAGGCGGAACGGTTAATCTTTACGTTGGTTTCACCGATTGAGACGGTAGAAACACTGTCTCTGACTACGCCAGAGGAAGCTGCGGCAAGCTTGGGACGGGTACTAGCGCAGCCGGTTGCGAGTAGGCTGGATTTTCCTCACTGGGACAATTCGGCGATGGATGGCTACGCGGTGCGGGCGGCAGACGTAGGCGCTGTGCCGGTACAGCTGAGCGTGATTGAAGAAATTCCAGCGGGGCGATCGCCACAGAAGAGGGTAGGACCAGGGCAGGCGGCTAGAATTTTGACTGGGGCGATGCTACCACAGGGTGCCGATACGGTGGTGATGCAGGAGGAAACTGAACGCACGGGCGATCGCGTTACGATTCTGAGCGCCTCGCAAGCAGGGGCTTTTGTGCGCAGGCGAGGAAGTTTTGCACCAGCAGGTGTGCGGATTCTGGAGGCAGGTGTGGCGATCGCCCCTCCAGAAATCGCGCTACTGGCAGCAGCTCAGCAGACTCAAATTAGCCTGTACCGACGACCTCGCGTGGCGATTCTTTCGACCGGCAGTGAGCTGGTCCGGCCCGATCAGCCGCTGGCCGCTGGGCAAATTGTGGACTCCAATCAGTACGCGCTGACAGCGTTGGTGGCAAAAACCGGGGCGGTGCCGGTGCCGATGGGAATTGTCCAAGATGATCGAGGCAGTGTGAAAGCTGCGATCGCGTCCGCATTTGCCCAAGCCGACATGGTGCTTTCGACAGGCGGCGTGTCTGTCGGCGACTACGACTATGTCGATCGGGTCTTAGAAGAGCTAGGAGCGACGCTGCATATTCGATCGGTGGCGGTGAAGCCAGGGAAACCGCTGACGGTGGCGAGCGTGGGCAACCAGGTCTACTTTGGACTGCCGGGAAATCCGGCTTCGGCGATGGTAGGGTTTTGGCGGTTTGTCGAGCCTGCAATCGCCAAGCTCTCAGGCAGACAAGAGCCCTGGGCACCTGAGTTTGTGACAGCGAGAGCGACAGCTACGCTGACGGCAGGGGGCGGACGTGAAACTTATCTATGGGGACAGCTTAGTGTGGACAATGCTGGCTACTGCTTTGAACGGATGAAAGGCGGTCATAATTCGGGGAATTTAGTGAACCTAGTCAATACGAGCGGATTGGGCGTAGTGCCTCAAGGGGAGACAAAAATAGATACCGGATCGCCCGTGAGAGTACTGAAAATTCGATGATTTGCAGTGAAGACCCGATGAATTGTTACAATCAACTGATGCTGATGATCTGAACAGGCAGATTGTCTAAGTAGACTGGCCAGGCAGACTGGGTGCAGGCCAACCAAATGCAAGCTGACTTTTGAACTGTCTTTTGAAGGCGTGCGATCGCTAGGACATCTATGACCTTTAAGTACGACGATAAAGATGCTCCAAAAGCGCGTCCATCGGCGTCTCCTCATAAGACCGAAGGCTGGAAGGCAGTTCCTCACGACAGGGAACTGCCGCTGCCCACCAAGCGATCGCTTAGCAGTACCTTGCTAGGAATGAGCTGGCTGCGCAGCTGGCCGATGGTGATGCTGGTGATCTTTGGCTTTTTGGGTACGGTTGGCACGACGGCTGTCTTCAGCTTGTTTCATATGCCCGGTACCCCCAACTGTCGGACTATCTTTTGGCCGACTGCGTCTGCTGCTTTGCGCCTGCAGTGCGCCGAGACCTACGCTGAAGGAGGCGACGTAAAAAGCCTGCTAGCAGCCATTAACCTGGTTGATAAACTGCCCGAAGACCACCCGCTACGCCACGATATTATCAACGCGCGGATTGAGGACTGGGCCAACCTGCTGCTGGACCTAGCCGAACGTTCCTTTGAGGAAGGAGATATCGAAGGCGCGATCGGCAATGCGAGAAAGATTCCATCGCAAACAGCAGCCTCAAAAGCTGTAGAAGAGAGAATTGTTCGCTGGAAAAAAATCTGGAAAGAGGGATCGGATCTCTTTAACAGCGCTACCGATAAATTAAAAGAGAAAGACTTTCAGGCTGCTTTCACGCTTTCTGTTGCTTTATTAGATGTCAATAACAAATACTGGGCGACCGAAAAGTATACCGAACTAACTAAATTAATCAGCCTCGCTAGAGACGACAGTCGTAAGCTTTCTAAAGCGCTAGGCTCAGCCAAAGCAGGGACGCTCAAAGGTTTCTTAGCTGCCTTGGATCAGCTAGAGGAAATTAGTGAAGAGAGCGTTTTCTATGACGAAGCGCAGAAAGAAAGAAAAAATATTGCCAATAAGATGCTGTTAGCAGCGGAACAGCTATTGGCCGATCGCCAGTTAACCGCAGCTAGGGCAATGTTGAACGCAATTCCTCAAGATACCGGACTGAAGGAGGAAATTGCAGATTTTCAGATTTTTGCAGCGGCTTACCAGCAGGCCTGGCTCGGTAATATAGGCGGTCTAGAAGAAGCTATCAATCAGATGAGACGGTTAGGGAAGAGTCGGCCCTCCTATGGTAAAGGTCAGCGGTTGATTGCTCAGTGGCAGCAGGAGCTCAGGGAGATTTCGCTGCTGTCTCAAGCCAGTGAAAGAGCCACGCGGGGGAGCACAGCAGATTTGACGGCGGCAATCGAAATCGCTAATCAAATCTCTCGCAATTCGCCTCAGTGGGAAGAGGCGGCAAAAAGAATTAGCGAATGGCGATCGCGCGTAGAAACCGTTCAAGATCGCCCGATATTAGAGCGAGCCGATCGGCTTGCTGCGGGAGGCTCGCCTGATAACTTGCGAGCAGCAATTCAAGAGGCGAGTAAGATTTCTGCAAAAAGGACGCTAGGAGATGAAGCTGCCGAACGGATTGGAACCTGGCGCGATCGCATTGAAAAGATTGAGGATCAGCCTCTGCTAGATCAGGCCAGACGTAGGGCTAGCGCTGGCGATTTGTCGGGTGCGATCGCCGCTGCCTCTCAAATCGGCAAAGACCGCGCGCTCTATAGCACTGCCCGCTCAGACATTGACCGCTGGCAGGCTCAAGAAACAGGCCGTCAGCGTCTAGCCGAGGCTACTCGCGCCTCAGCTAGAGGCACCGCCGAAGCTCTCTTAGAAGCGATTGGCCTAGCGCAACAGGTTCCCGCTCAAAGTGATAGTAAGTTCAGCGCCGACAGGCAGATCAATAGCTGGAGCTGGGATCTATTACGTGAAGCAGAAGAGTCAGCCAACTCGTTAGACTTTCAAAGAGCAGTTAGTTTTGCCAGTCAAATTCCTTCTCAGTCAGAGGCTTACGAGTCAGCGCAGGTCAGGATCAGAGCCTGGAAAGAAAGTACCAGTCAGTCCGAAAGGCGCTCAGACCCTGGAGCACCTCTAGATACAACAGAGACGACACCTCTAGACGCAAACGGTTTCCCGTTGAATCTAGAACTAGTGTCGCCTTCTACTGAGTAAACGCTCTGAAGTGAACCTTTTACTTCAGGTTGTCGGTAACTGCATCTGCGGTACCAGCGATCTTGCTTTTGACTTCGTCGACAGCTTCTCTAACCGGAGCTAGAGGATCTGTTGCTTCCAACTTTCTACGCTCGGCAACGTCACTTAGTGTCTGCGCCTTTGTGCCCGCTTCGGTTATATTTCGACGAGGGTCAACCGCACTGTAATTATTCATTCCGCCTGACTCAGACTGAATTTTGCCATAGCGCTGAGTAGACTGAATTCCACCCTGCGAGTTCTGGTCATAGCCAACGCCCGCTCCTGGAACAGCGTTGCCAACCCTGTTCTTTACATCTCTAGCAGCATCCTTGACTGACTCTACAGGATCCGCTTCTTCAACGGCACCAGTAACCCTATTTTTTACATCTTCAGCGACTTCTCTTATTGGTTCAAAGGGATCTGATGCTTCCAACTTTCTACGCTTGGCCACGTCGCTCAGCGTCTGCGCTTTTGCGCTTGTTTCAGCCGTGCTTCGACGAGGGTCCATCGCGTCAAAGTTGTTCATTCCGCCTGACTCAGACTGAATTTTGCCATAGCGCTGAGTAGACTGAATTCCACCTTGCGAGTTCTTAGAATAGTCAACGTCTGCCGCCTGCGCAGGCGTACTCATGCCCATTAGAAGAACGCTAGCTAAACCCGCGATCGCTAACGACTTACCAGTACTAAAACGCTGGCTGACAGCGCATTTGATAGATTCGGCCAACCGAATAAATGAGCTTAATAAGGCAATCATCGTGTAATACTCTCTTGTGTAATACGTTACAATTAAGCATAGAGGTGCCTGACAAAGTAGATCTCCTTCCAAAGAAAGCTTTCCTATTACTCCAAAGAGAGAGCTTCAATATGTGTATGGTTGTCTTGCAGCTTTATCTCTAGCTCCTCGAGAAGTATTAGTACGCACTAGTCAACGAAGCTGCTTTGCGGCGCGATGTGACAGCACTTCTATTGTTTGAAAAGCGTTTCTTAAGGGTGCTTTGATAGCATATTCTAGAAAGCCGTCTAGATCGTGACGCCTACGCTCAACCTGTTCTGAAGAAAGCCGCTGTAGCTGGTCTTTTTTACTTGTTAGGATCATCCCAAAGCGCTCAGATTGCCGGTTGGCAGTTGCTACAATTTGCGTCTTTAGCTGAGCAATCTGCGTCGGCAGCTGCATGATAGTAGGCAGTATTCCTGACCTTCGAGAGCTTCTATGGACTTTTGAAAGGCGGCCTGTATGTCCTGCTGCTGCCAAGATTTCGTAAGGATCGGTGCGAGATACCTTTGTTGGTAGTAAAAGAACAACTCTGCTTTCGCGCTGTGACATTTGTGAATTTTGTTCTGTCAGTACTTCCTCAAAAGCTGGAGGTTGAGTCGGCTCAGGGTACACCCTCACTTTTGGATAGTCGTCTGCCAAGTAGCTAAGCCTATCAATTTGTTGTTGATAGAAGCTCCGACTAGCTGTAGCTTGAGCAGGCATTACCCAGCAAGACATTAGCAAAAAAGTTGACAGCAGGAGGATAAGCGTTAAGGGACCAGATTTTGTAAGGCTAGATTTCACAGCGTTCAAGAAAGTGTGACGTATTTAGAGACCGCAGTCCCCACGTACGCAGGTGCTGTCTATACCCTATCTTTAACTGCTGCCGTTCTCAAATAGAAAACCAAAAAGACACCGCCTAGCTATAGGCGGTGTCTGATAAGTCGGCATGAGATTATCATGTTCAGTCCAAATGCCGAAGACTATCGCAGATTATGCTGGAACAGCTCCGGTTTCCTGCATAATCGGATAGCGAAGCGTTGCCACGATGTCTGCATCTGCTGGGAGTTCGTTGCGTGGCATGACGTATACTTCGGCGTCCGTTTGCAGTGCCCGAGTAACAGCCCAGTCGATCAGGTCTTGGCTATCCGTTTGGCGATCGCTATGGTAAGTAGCCTTGCGGGTGGTTATATCGAATGTTCCCCACAGGTGCGTATTTTCGGCGACCATTAGCGTTTCTGCCTGACCGTTAGCAGCAGCATTCAGAACCTGTTCTACATCGTGAGTGGCTTGGTTCTTGTCCAAGAGACTGCCGTACTTTTCTATAGCCTGCTTTCGATTGATGGCGAAGTAAGGTTCTACAATCTCTAGGGCACGGTCACGAATTTCCTCAGCACTTAACTGGTCCGGCTGATGATCAACCGCGTCTTTCATTAGGTGAGGATATTTATTAGCCTGCTGATAAATCGGGAACAAAAAGTCTACCCCAACAAATACTACTGGTACGGTCTGCCCTGCCAGTACTTTCTCTACGCCGTCAGCAACTATCTGAAAGAACCGGAGAATGTCGGTGTTCTCGCTGTCTTTACCACTGCCCTGCCCATGAAATACCTGGCGGCTGCCACCGCGACCAGTTCCATGTCCCTGGAAGGACTCCTCAGGATCGTCATAGCGTAGTGCGACATCCAGACTCTTTGGGGTATCACCTAGATCGACAAGTCGAACCTGACGATGAGTTGCCTGGTATAGCGCTACTTGATTTTGGCTGGCAGCTAGCACATAAAACTGGCCGTCTTCGCTCAATAGCGGCATTAACGGCTGCGTATAAAAATTCTCTCCGACCAAGGTGAAAGATTCGAACGCTAGAGGTAGCCGGTAGTAGTAGAACGAATCCGGCGATAGAAATAGCGCAAGTCCCGCCTGCTGATGCTGCCAGAAGTTCTGGTCTTCTAGTAAATCTGCGGCTGGCTGCAATAGCTTATCTGCATCTATGCTGTCATCTAGCGCGCTCAGCTGCTTCTCAGCTTCTGAGAGCTGATTTTTCAGCCTAATAGGGTCCTGCCTGATCTCCCGACCTACCTCATGAGTTGGTAGGTATATGGACACACAAGGCGACCCTTGGGCGCTATTTAGGGCCTGAATCTCTGCCTTCGAAAATGTATCTATGGTCATGTGTATATTCTTATTTCCTTGTCTTTCCTTCGCCGTTTGCCTGCTGTATTTACCCGTCGCCTCTAGCTGAAGGATGGGTGGCTTCTACTGCGCGGAAAGCTTCTACTATCTTGTACGAATGCTCTGCGCCTTCTGGTACTGTCCAGGATGTGCCAGGTTCAAGCGTAATAGTTTTGCCTTCTACCGTTAGCTCAGCGCGCCCACTTAGCACGTAGCCAACCGTCTCATAGTTACGGGCAACAGCGGCTTTCTGTTTGCCATCGCCAGGCTGTTCATCCCACAGTCTCATGGCGATCGCGTTGCCACTAATCAGCAGCTTCTGTCCCATGCTACCTGTTTCGGCTTGGCCCGCGTCTACGGTTAAATCTGCGGCTGTTGATTCTTGAATAGTCATACGTTGTATTGTTTCGTCTTCCATAAGGTAGTGCGGCCAACCGCGTCCACGCTTCCATCAAGAGAAACAATCAACGCAATCAATAGTGAGATCTTTGAGGGCACTCCACAGTCAAATTATTGTAGCCACGCTATACAGACCAAAGAGGCAGCGGTGTGATAACTGTATGTACAGTGACGCTCTAGCTCACTCGAGCAAAAAGCCCACATGTTCAACTTATGCATGGTTTAACTTGTGCATGGTTTAACTTGTGCATGGTTTAACTTATGCATGATTTAACTGGTGTGTTCCAACTCAACACACTATCAATTTCCTAACAGACAACGCCTTAACAGAGGACTTCCTATGGCTGATAGCACTCAAATCACGATCAAAGACAGTGGTCCTTTCTTAGTCAAAGGCCCCTTTACGCTTACCGACGCAGAAGGCAGCGACTTTACTATCGATAAAGAAATGGTCGCTCTCTGTCGGTGCGGCGCTTCGACGACACAACCTTTTTGCAGCGGCACCCACCGAAAGATAGAGTTTGAATCCGTTGTTCGCGCACCAGAAGCAGAATCAACAGCAGAATAAAAGATACGTAAAAGAGAGAACAACGTGTCTGTTCTTTCTTTTACACATCTCTTTTTGTCACTGAACCCCCTTTTACCAAGCTGTCTTGCAGCAAACAGACGCTCAGAAGAATTACTGCTTTGAAGTATCCTCAGACGCCGGACGGTCGCTATTTTGTTGTTAGAGGACGCTTGTGGCGTTCTACAAATCCTGATTTAGGTGAGCAAACTCGACAGCGTTTGGTCAAAGATCTAATGAAAGCGAGAAATCAGGTTAAGCAGGCCAAGAGGCAGGAAGATTTAACTAGCCTGGCAGCAGCTCGCACTGAGGTAGATCAAGCGAAAGTAGCATTGGGCGAGCGCGGTCCGGTTTGGTGGACCGATGGTGCGCCAGACTACAACCGCTACTTGGCAAAGAATACGCCGTATGCAGATTGGTTCTCTTCATTACAAGAACCAGTGCTCCAGCACCAAGAACGTTCAGAAGACAGCGCGATCTAATGGCCCTACTTCAAGACTTCCTCAATGAGCTTCACGACCGCTATCGCTCGCTAGGCGATGGCAACGTGGCAAGCTACATTCCTGAACTAACGAAAGCTGATCCCAACTGGTTCGGAATTACTGTAGTCACCACAGATGGACAGATTTTTAGCGCTGGAGACGTGCAGCAGAAGTTTACGATTCAGTCTATATCTAAGGTGTTTGCCTTTGGCCTAGCGCTAGAAAGTCAGGGAAGGGAAGCGGTTTTAGAAAAGGTGGGTGTGGAACCGACAGGAGATCCTTTTAATTCGTTAATTCGGCTAGATGAGGATTCTAAGCGGCCTTTTAACCCGATGATTAATGCGGGCGCGATCGCAACCACCAGCTTGATCAAAGGCGCTGATCCGACCAGCAAACTAAACAATCTTCTCAGCATGTTTGAAAGATATCTGGGTCACGAAGTATTTATCGACATGCCCACCTTCATGTCCGAACGATCTACCGGACATCGCAACAGAGCCATGGCCCACCTGATGCTGCATTTTGACATGATCGACCACGACATCGGCTCGGCTCTCGATCTCTATTTTCAGCAATGCTCCGTCATGGTGACTTGTCAAGACCTAGCCGTGATGGCCGCCACTTTGGCGAATATAGGCAAACAGCCTATCACTCAAAAGCAGGCCGTTAATCCTGACTACATCCGAGATATCCTCAGCGTTATGTACACCTGCGGTATGTACAACCGCGCAGGCGAATGGGCCTACCGAGTCGGCATCCCGGCCAAGAGCGGCGTGTCAGGTGGAATCATGGCCGTCGTTCCAGGCAAGGCCGGCATTGCTACCTTCTCACCGCCAATTGATAAAAATGGCAACAGCGTTAGAGGACTTCGAGTATTTGAGGAACTTTCTCTCAAATACGGTCTGCACCTGTTTGATCTCTCAATGGGACGCTGTGTACTTCCTGAGGTAATTCGGGCTACCGACGCGGGTTAGCTTTGTTTTTTGTTAGCTGAGACAAGATTCTAACTACCACAAAGACCACGATCGAAATCAGAACAATTTTGCTAATTGGGCCGAGAAACTCTCCTACTTTCTCATAGCTCTCACCTAGCCAGAAACCAGCCACCGTCAGCAGGCTAATCCAGGCTAAGGAGCCAATCGTAGAGTAGACCAAAAACTGAAACATCGGCATATTGGCGATGCCTGCGGGTACGGAGATGTAGGTGCGAATACCAGGGACCAAACGACCTAGTGCAATTGCCCAATAGCCCCGCTTGGAGAACCATTTCTGAGTTGCTATCACATCCTTACTGGAGATGCCTAGCCACTTTCCGTACTTATCAGCAAGCGTGCAGATTCTGTCTATGCCCAAAATTTTGCCAACATAGTACCAGGCCAGCCCGCCGAGCACAGAACCAATGGTTCCAGCTGCGATCGCAAGCGTCATATTCATTTCGCCCTTAGCCACCGCAAATCCGGCCAGCGGCATAATCAGCTCAGAAGGAATTGGCGGTATCACATTTTCTAGCAGCATCAGGAAAGCAATGCCCCAGTAGCCAAAAAGCGAAATGACATCAACGATCCGATCTAAAAAGTCCACGTTCTAAAAAGCCCAAAGTAGTTTTAGTGATGCCCGAATGATCCACTGCAAATCAATACTGTGACGCATCTTTGATCGAAGTCATCTAACTAGCAGTACATTTTCCAAGCACCGTCTCAAAAGTTAAGTAGCACAAAATACAGGGCTGCGCCTTAGCCCTCTCACAAGTGCGACTCTGCCAATTCCTAAGCCGTCTCAAGGTCACAAGATTGAAGCTAATCCAAGCCTGTAAAATTCGGAGAACAAGTTTTGGGTATCTGCTTTGAGAACTTCTGTGACGGTCTTTTTGAAAACGTTTGTCTTAGCTGCTGCGATCGCGCTTACCAGCGCCATTGGCCATGCAGACAATCCTTCAGAAGAGGCCATAGGAAAAGAAGCCGCAGCGCGAGAAGACCTAGCACCTGAGGAATCAGCACCTGAGGAATCAGCACCTGAGGAATCTCGCACCAGAAGATCCAGCTCCACTCATGCGACTGCAAGGCCGAGCCGAGCAGCAAGCAGCAGAGCTAATTAGGCAAGACATCGCGCTACTTGCAACAGATCGCGCCGCAATTTTGGGCGCAATTGACCACAGTCTGGCCTACCTACGCACGCCCGGTTCTGTCAGTGATTATCAGGACTATGCTGTTCCGGGCATCACCCACAATCGCGTTCGTCGCAGCCTTCAGCGTTTTCGCACCCTAATTGCCTCCAGCCATTCCGTCGCAGAACTACAGCGAGCTGTAGCCGCAGAATTTGACTTCTATCAGTCAATCGGCCAAGGCGAAGCCGGTACAGTCGCCTTTACCGGCTACTTTGAACCAACCTATCAAGCCAGCCTCACGCCAAATGAAACCTATCGCTACCCTATTTACAAGCGCCCCCCAACGCTAGACCAGTGGTCTGAGCCACATCCCACCCGCGCCCAGTTAGAAGGTGCTGATGGTTTGCGATCGCAGCAGGGGCCGCTCAAAGGGTTAGAGCTCGCCTGGCTACCCTCTCGTTTAGAAGCATTTCTAATTCAAGTTCAGGGCTCGGCTCGACTAGAAATGACAGACGGCAGCACTTTTTCGGTCGGCTACGATGGCCGCACCAACTATCCATACACCAGCATTGGCCGCGCTCTGATTGACGATGGCATCATTTCAGCAGACGAGCTGACGCTACCAGTTCTGATGGAGTATTTCGAGCGAAATCCAGAAGCGTTAGATAGCTACATTCCTCGTAACAATCGCTTTGTTTTCTTTAGAGAAACAAACGGCGCACCCGCTACTGGCAGCCTTGGCTACCCAGTGACGGCAGGGCGATCTATCGCAACAGACAAAACGGTAATGCCGCCAGGCGCGCTGGCTCTGATCAATCTGCCCTTACCTCAGTCGAATCAAGTCGATAGTGAGCGAGCAGAAGTCGGCCAGATAGACGCAGGCCAGGTAGAAAGCTTAAGAACTAGTCGATTGGTACTAGACCAAGATACCGGGGGCGCAATCAAAGGCGCTGGCCGCGTGGATCTATTTGTAGGGACCGGCACAGAAGCAGGAGAAGTAGCAGGGCTAATCAATAGCACCGGTACTTTGTATTATCTGCTGCTCAAAGAATAAATATTTTACGGAGAAGATACTGGTATCACTCATTCAGTGATTTTGATGAGAAATTCCTGGAGAAGTAGATGAATTTATACAATCTGCCAATAGACTTCATATAATATTCATAGAGTTTCCGGGGAGATATAGGCCGCATGAGTATAAGAAGCTATGCCTACCATAGTTCTACGTACACAGAGCAGGCCCTATGTTTTTTCTGAACAGCTCCTTTGTAGCCTTGGAAAAAACGACTGCTAGAAGATGCACAGTTATAGGAAGATTGTTGTGCCACAGCCTTGTAGCAAGCCACTTACGCCTAATCCGTTCGAAAGCTATCGAGATCCCATCTCTGGTCGGTGGAAAGTGAGATACATAGACAATCCGCTGCCCGATGGAATCTTGCGCGAAGAAGAAAAGTCTCTACCTTCCCCAGATCATCCCGCTCTATCAGTCTCCTCATCGCCACGGCGTCGAGTTGAGACTAGGCGCTGCCATATAGCAGTAGCCACACACCGCTAAGGGTAATAGCGACACCTAGAATGGCGCGTTGACTAATTTTTTCGCCCAGCAGCGCCGCTATTGGCAATACAAAAAGTGGACTAGTGGCCAAAAGCGCTTGGGCAATGCCTGCTGCTGTGTATTTTAGGGCGATTTGCTGTAGCCAGATACCTAGATAGGTAGCAAAGAAGGACGCGATCGCCACCCCGCCCAACAGCCGAGGCGACTTTAGCGTCACCATCACAAAACGCCATCTATTCTGTAAAGTCTTTGAGACCTGCGGAGTCTTCAAAATCTGTGGAGCCTTTGAAACCTGACTTATGGCCGTCGATTTTACCTCCAGGTACTGCGGCCTAGCCATCACCAAACCAGTCATGAAGACTAGACCCGCCGCTAAGCGAATCAAACTGCTCCACAGAGGCGATACCGTCGTTTCGGCTAGTGCGGCTCTAGAAAGGACTGCGCCCGCCGCCTGACAAAATGTTGCCAGCAGTGCAACCTGTAGCCCCGCTTTCGTGGCTGGCACAGGATCGCCCGGCACCCGTTCACTAATCACCCAGGCGATCCCCAAAAGAGTGATGACGATACCTGCGATCGCGCTCAGCGGTAAACGCTCCGATAGAAAGACCCAAGCTAGAACCGTACTCATCGGCGGAGCCAGCGTCTCTAGCAGCAGTGCCTTTCGCGCACCCAACGCATTAATAGCCGAAAAGTACGCCGTGTCACCCAGCCCAATTCCCAATCCTCCACTTAGAACTAACAGAGCCACAGAAACCAGCGGTAAATCAGGTGCCCCTGAAACGCCAGTCTGAATTAATATCGTCAGCAGCAGCATCGCTAAGGCGAAGACACCCTTCACCAGATTCAGCACTAAGGGCGACAGCTGCCGACCCATCCTGCCAAACATCAACGTTGCCGCCGCCCACAGAAAGGCCGCCAGCAGCGCCGCGCCCTCCCCCACAAACGCACCGCCGCTAATCGACATCATCCACACCACGCCTCAACCGCTAACCCGCTGTTACCAAAACTCAATCGCAAAACCGCCGTCGCAAAACCGTCCTCGCAGAATCATGGTCGTCAGACCTCTAGAATAAGACTCTAGACTACCGATACCCGCATGAATATCGTCGCTCCTACACAACTCATCCAATCCACCACACCAGCGGCAGAGACTTCTCCCACATTGCCTAGCGAACTGAGACTTCGGCTACAGTCTCCCCTGCAAATTGGTAACGTCACGGTTCACAGCCGTGTTTTGCAGTCTCCTCTCTCTGGCGTGACCGACAAGGTTTTTCGTCGCTTGGTCCGCCGCTACGCACCGCAGTCGATGATGTATACAGAGATGGTCAGCGCTGCCGAACTGCACCACCTTCGCCGTCTCCCGATACTGATGGACATCGACCCAGGTGAGCGACCGATTAGCATTCAACTGTTTGACTGTCGCCCCGATTTTCTGGCCGAAGCCGCTCGCAAAGCCATCGGTCAAGGCGCGGATACGATCGATATCAACATGGGCTGTCCAGTCAACAAAATCACAAAGAACGGCGGTGGCTCTTCACTGCTACGCGATCCTGATACGGCTGTTCGGATTGTCGAGGCAGTTTGCAAAGCAGTTGACGTTCCAGTGACTGTCAAAACCCGAATTGGCTGGTCAGACGAGGACATTAACGCGGTAGAGTTCGCTCGTCGGATGGAAGCTGCGGGCGCACAGATGCTGACGCTGCATGGACGCACCCGCGCTCAGGGCTACACTGGCACTGCTCGCTGGGACTGGATCGCTAGAGTCAAGGCGGCTTTAACAATTCCTGTGATTGCCAATGGCGACATCTTCTCAATCGAGTCAGCGCTGCGCTGTTTGATAGAAACCAAAGCCGATGGCATCATGTGTTCTCGCGGGACGCTGGGCTATCCCTTCCTAGTCGGCGAGATTGATCACTTCATTAAGACCGGAGAAGTGAGACCTGTACCTAGCCCAGTAGAAAGGTTAATCTGTGCCCGCGAACATCTGATCATGCTGTGGGAATATAAAGGGCTTCGAGGCATCAGGCAGGCTCGAAAGCATATGGCCTGGTATGCCAAAGACTTTGCAGGAGCCGCTGATTTGCGCGATCGCCTCTGCCGAATAGACTCTGTAGAAGCGGGCTGCGACCTAATCGACCAGGCGATTCTTCAGCTTAGCTAAACCTTAAAAACAAGAAAACTGTAAAGTTATAGAATGGACGGTTTTACCCCAAGGATGCTGAGTGCGCAAGCGTGCTATAACCAATATCTAAGTGCCGAATACCTCTAAAAACCTATGACCTCCTACGCAAGCTATAGTTCGCCTCGTGCAGACATTGGTGAATTGCGTCGTTTGAGGAGTTTGCTACCGCCCGAGCTACAGAGCTGGGTCACGGTAGAACCCGCTACAGACGTTGCCCCGCCGATGATCACCTGCGAAGAGCTCGGACGCGACCAGATAGAAATCCAGATCGACCTGACGAAGTGGGAACAGCTTGCCATCGATCAGCGCAATCTGCTGTTTTGGCACGAAGTTGCCCGCGTCCAGAGCGACACCATTCCTCGTGACGGCTGGGAGATGGCAGCGTTAGCGATTGGTCTAGGAGGCGCAGTCGGTGAGCTATGGGTCCAAGACGGACTGCTGCTGTTATTGGCTCTGGGTCTTTGCAGCGTATCTGGGTGGCGACTGTACAAGCGCAACAACGGTCAAAGGACATTGCAAGAAGCGATCGTCGCAGATGAAAAGGCCATTTCAATTGCGACTCGATTTGGTTACACGCTGCCAAACGCGTACAAGAGCTTGGGCAGTGCGCTCAAAACTTTGATCGAGCAGACGCCGAAGAAAAAGCAGCGCGATCGCTTTATCCGTCGACTCGAAGCCCTCAAAAAGAGTGCCAACCGTGCCAAACAGCAGGTTCAAGGCAGCCGAGAGCCTCGCCCAACCTATTAATTTCACCCAGACTGAAGAAAACCAAGCTAGAGACGAAAGGAGTGATGGACAAAAGGTCCGTCACTCCTTTTTAGATTTACCTCAAGATCAGTCTCACAGTCGCACAATAGCTTCTCCTTGCCGAGGTCGATACACAGCTATTCCTTTGATAGCTAGCTCAAACGGTCCTGCCGTAAAGTTAGGATTCAATCTTTTGTCGTATTCAAACTTGCTCAACATCAGCTGAAATGAAACGGTCTTGGCCGGATCGAAGAGAGACGCATCAGGCATCGATCGCGCCCGAAACGTCGGCACTAATTCAGCAAACGGCACATCCATACTGATCCACTCGCCAGCTGTGGTGTCAAAACCATAGACGTAGGCCGGACTATCCCAACTCGCGCTATTACGCAAAATAAACTTGTAGCGCTGGCCATCCCCCTTCACCTCTAGTCGCATCCCCAGCCAGCCAGAAAAGTTGAAAGGGGGCTCAAAGTTTTGTGTTCTAACCGACGAAAACCCACCAGAGTTGTCTGTCGAGACCACACCCGCAAAGACTGCCTGCTGGTCCGCCTGATTTGGGTTAGCTAAGTACAACCGCCCCTGACTGACCCCGCCCATCACCACATCGTCTAGTTCCCCCCAGGCAGACAGGTCACAACCAGGCTCAGAAAAGTCAAACACCAGCTCCACGACCTGTCCTCTTCTATCTTTTTCTATCTGATCGAGTATGGCTGGAAGTGTCGCTGATGCTGCTGCAATTTCGCTACTCACAACCACTGTATCTGCCGCCATCAGTTGCGCTATTAGTCGATTTCTTTTCTCATCGCTTGAGCTTGCCGCTTGAAGGCTGCTTTCAGAGCACATCTCTAGCTGTGTAATCGGCGACATCTGCTGACGGAATGAATCGAGTTTCTCGAACGGCAAATCGCCGAGCACAGCCGCTTTTCTAACGGTGGCATCAAACGTTTTTCCTGGAAAGATTTTGGCTTGACCCAGCCACTGCTGTAGCCAGCGAAAGCTACCGAGAAAAGGGATTTCGCCGAAATTATTCAGCGTTTGTAGGAATCTTGTCACATCCCATTGGGTTCGATTTTTAGGTGATGTCTCTGGCATAGATCTGCACTTTTATCGCTGGTTTTGGGAATTGATAAGAGAGAAAGAGTGTAACAAATATTACTTGATATGTACCTAGCTCTTTTATTTTGTCTTGCCGTGAGTGCTCGCATCTAATTGTGCGAGTTGGTGCAATTTCTCCAAGAAAAGGCTTCGCCATCGCACCCTTCACTGGCTACCTACTGTTTCTACTAATGCGTTGTCTCATTGCAAGCAGTGTTTGCCTCTAGAGCTACTGATATGCGTATCCTTGTCTATTCCTACAATTACTACCCAGAGCCGATCGGTATCGCCCCTCTTATGACAGAGCTTGCAGAAGGGCTAGTCAAAAGAGGGCATCAAGTGCGGGTCGTTACGGCTATGCCCAACTATCCAGAACGCAAAATCTATCCTGGCTACGAAGGCAGGCTCTACAAAAACGAATACCGCAATGGCGTCAAGATTGAACGCTGCTTCGTCGCGATCCGTCCCAAGCCTGGACTGCTTTGCCGTGCCCTCTTAGAAAGCAGTTTTTCAGTGCTCAGCGTCGTCAAAGCCATTAGCGGCTGGCGACCAGATGTGATCCTCTCAACTAGTCCGTCCCTAACGGCCTGTCTGCCTGTCGCGATTGCTAAAGCGTTTCACCGCTGTCCCAGCGTTCTTAGCCTACAAGACATTTTACCCGAAGCCGCCGTTCAAACTGGTCTATTGACCAATTCGCTAGCGATCAAAGTCTTCGAGAGCCTAGAAAAGTTTGCCTATGCCAATGCTACAAAAATTGGCGTCATCAGCCCTTCTTTCACTCAAAATCTGCTCGAGAAAGCGGTACCTTCTGAAAAAATCGAATGCATCTCTAACTGGGTAGACGTAGGCTTCGTTGCACCTATGCGCAAAGAGGACAATGCCTTCCGCAGAGCCTATGGTCTTTGCGGCAAGTTTGTCGTTCTATATTCTGGCAACATTGCCCGTACTCAGGGAGTGCGTACGATTATTCGAGCGGCGGCGCAGATGCAGTCCAACCCGGACGTACAGTTCGTCATCGTGGGAGAGAAAAGTCAGCTCAGTGAGCTCGATCAGTTGCGCATTGAGCTGGGTGTTCAAAACTTGCTGCTGCTGCCATTTGTCAGCCGAGAGAATCTGCCGGAGATGCTAGCCGCAGCAGACGTATCGCTAGTTATGCAAAAGCGCAATGTAGTCGGCTTTAATATGCCATCCAAAATTCAGGTAATTATGGCTAGCGGTCGGCCAATCATCGCGTCTGTCCCGGCCCATAGCGCTGCGGCTGAGGCGATCGCCCAGAGCCAAAGCGGCCTAGTCACAAAATCCGAATGTCCTACGTCTCTAGCAGACGCCATCCAAGGTCTCTACGAAGACCCCAAAGCAGTCATAGCCTTCGGAAAGAGAGCCAGACAGTTCGCTATCGAGAACTACTCCTTTGACAAAGCGCTCAATACTTATGAAATGCTGCTCAAAGGCGTCGTTAGAGACAATGCCAGCGATGCACGTTTGCAGCCTGCGGCTGTTGCGATCGCGTCAGATTTTGCTCGCTCCGATCTAAATCAGTAATAGGTAATCAGAAGGCAGCTAGCCTACAACAGCGGCCACACACAGCAGCAACTCAGCCAGTAGCAGCGAGCAGTCTGGCTGTAAGCAACTAAAGCAGAACCAGAAGATTTGCCAGTACTTAAGCAAATGAGTACGAAACTACGGGCTGCCATTACCGCATTTGAGTCTATCCCTTTGGGAACTGCTGTTTCGATATCTGCGCAGGAACAAATCAAACTTTACAGCGGCGCTACCAGGCTCCAAAGGCAACTATCGAAGAATTGACAGCCTGCGAGCTGAGTAAAGTTTCGAGACTCATAGGCGCTACAGTCTGAAACTTCACTCAGATAAATCCGCAACTGAGTCAAGCACTATCATTCTTGAATGCTACAAGCTTATGGATTCGTACTTTCCTCACCATTAAGCTCTTCCAACAGCGCACCCAAACGCTTTTGAGACTGACCATAAGCGGCCCAATCACCTTTTTGTAAAGCCGCTTGTCCTTGTTCGTACGCTTCGATAGCGGCTTCAACCTGTTCGCGCTGCGAGGTAGGAACTGTAGCTGTATCAGCTCCTGCGGCTGATGGCGCTGTAGATGCAGTTGGAGGGCTAGCGGGCTCGGCGGCGGCAGTCTGAGTGCCAAAGATAGCGTCTAGTGCTTCTGGTAGCGTTTGGCGCATGATGATGGTGTTCTTGAAAGCGACAATGACTCGCTTTAGCTCAGGGAGTGCGCCTTTGTCAGCTTGCAGATAAACGGGCTCAAAGTAGAGCAGAGATTGATCGATGGGAATTACCAGTAGATTGCCGCGAATGACGCTAGAGCCCTGCTGATTCCAAAGTGTGAGCTGCTCTGAGATATCGGGATTTTGGTCGATGCGGGCTTCTATCTGCTGAGGGCCGTAGACAAGAACCTGTTTGGGAAATTCGTAGAGAACGAGCTGGCCGTAATTATCACCGTCGCTGCGAGCGGCCATCCACGCGACCATATTGTCTTTTTTTGACGGGGTGAAGGGAAGAATCTGGAGAAACTCTTCGCCTTCGATATTAGGCAGCCGCATGATCACGTAGTAGGGCTGCATCTGTTCGGAGTTGTTGTCGCCGCCGGTTTGCTGCGGCAGCTGCCAAAGGTCTTCTCGGTTGTAGAAGACTTCTGTGTCTTCCATGTGATAGGCACGATACATCTGCGACTGAATCTGAAAAAGATTTAGCGGATATCGGAAGTGGGTGCGTAGGTCTGCGGAGGCTTCGCTCAAAGGCGTGAAGAGAGTGGGAAAAATCTTTTCGTATGTGGCTAAAACGGGATCGGTTTCGTCGACAGCGTAGACGGTTAGAGTGCCGTCGTAAGCGTCAATCACGACTTTGGCAGCGTCGCGGATGTAGTTGGCGTTACTGAGGGCGATATCTTGCAGCTTGGTGGTGCCAGAGAGGAATTCGCTGGCATCAGGAGAGAGAGCCAGCGGTTCGGAGTAGGGATAGCGATCGCTTGTGGTATATCCATCTATGATCCATTGAAAGCGGCCATCAATCAGCGCTAGATAAGGATCGCTGTCTAGCTGTAAAAAGGGGACAATCTGCCGCGCCCTTTCTGCAATGTCGCGATGATAGTGAATCTTAGAATCAGCAGTGAAGTAGTTGGAAATCAGCGGCTTAAGTGAGCCAATCTCGAAGGCGTAGGTCAGCCGTCGGAGCATAGAGCCCATGCTGACTCCGCCTGCACCGTCATAGAGATTAGTCGCGTTGTCATTGCCAAGCGGGTAGTCGAATTCGTCTGTGCTAGTGCCTGTATAGATATGGTGATCGGTTTCTTCCCCGTAATAGATGCGAGGTTGATCGATGGCGAGATCTACAGATGATTCAGGAGGAATATCTTTGACGAAAAAGTCCGGTAAGCCTTCGACGGTGACTTGGTTGACTGGGCTCATGGCGACGCCGTAGCCGTGCGTGTATTTGAGCCTTTTGTTCACCCAGTTTTGGGCTTTTTCGGGAACGGCGTCATAGTCGAGCTCGCGGGCAGAGAGCATCACCTGACGATAGTCGCCGTTGAGGGTGTAGCGGTCAATGTCTACATCGTGAAAGCGATAGTAGAGACGCAGACTTTGCAATTCTTGGTAGGTACTGAGGAGGGTTTCATAGCCCCACAGACGAATATTGTCCAAAGTCGCTGTGTTTTGCTGGAGCGCGGGTGCGGCCAAATCGTCCTCTACAGTGAATTCTTCTCTTTGGACGTTGGTGAGGCCGTAGGCTTGACGGGTAAATTCGAGGTTGTGAGCAATGAAGGGGGCTTCTTTGTCTAGCTCGTTGGGTTCGACGGTGAGGGTTTGCTGTAGTGCGGGATAGATGCCGCCAATAACCAGTAGGACGGTAATATAGATGCCGACAGCGGTTAGGGGCAAGGAAAAGCCAGATCGCCACAGGGAGATAATGAACAGCCCAGCCATGACCAGAGTGATAAAACCCATGACGGTGTAAGCGTTAAGACGGGCGTTTACATCTGTGTAACCGGCACCAAAAACGACGCCGCTGGCAGAATAAAGCAGGTCGTAGCGAGCGAGCCAGTAGCCTAGAGCAGCCACGATGGCGATCGCACTCAAGATCGCACACAGATGAGTTTTCACTGGACCCGTGAGCAGATACTTCCAACCGCGCTCTAGCCGAACCTCTCCTCTGAGAGCATAGATCGCCAGTATCACAATCAAAGTCCAGATCAGTAGCTCTAATCCCTGACGCTGCAATCCTTGATAGATCGGCATCTTGAAAATGTAGAAGCCAATATCCTGCTGATAGATTGGATCGGCGATATTAAAAGCGGTGGGCTTAAGGAATTTGAGCACGGACTCCCAGGCCTGAGCGCCTCTTTGCGCTGCGCCTACGGAGAGCAGCACGATCAAAGAGAGACCACCGTAAGTGATCAGGCTAGGGATGAAAGGTGCCCACTCGCTGTTCTTAGGTACGTAGAAGGGGCGATCGCGCGTTAACCAAAGCGCTAGCCAAAAGTTCGCCGCTAGCACCACACCGTATGCAGCAAAAGACACCACCGCGCAGAGCAGACTCCAGCCTACGCGGAGCTGGAATACATCAGCAAACCCTGTTGCACTAAACCACCAGTACTCTGTCAGTAAATGGATGAGCGTGGTAGCACTGGCAATAGTCAGCAGTAAAATGCCAACTAGCCACCACAACCACGTGAATGAACGACCTGATGTTTTGGCAAGGCTGGGGCGGGGGGAATTCACAGTGGGGCTTTAGGAGGGACTTTATAGCTTTGTAGCGTGAGGCAATAGTCTTGATCATGAACCCAGATAAAGCCAAAGAACCAGAATTGCCCAAATTGTTAACTTTAATTTTTGATCTGGCTAGCTAGCCTATGTCGAGATATTCCATCCCTGAGCCTGTTCTTATACGCCAGGTAGACGCGCTGAAAGTGGAGATTTATCAGTCGGCTGAAGCGGTGGCGTTAGCAGCTAGTGCCAAGGCATCTGAAATTTTGCAGGCGGCGATTGAGAAAAGGCAGCAGGCGATCGCAGTCTTTGCCACGGGGCGATCGCAAAAGCAATGCCTGCATCATCTCATCCGCCAAGAATGATCTCGACTGGGCAAAGATTACCGGCTTTCACCTGGACGAATATCTAGGCATTGCTGCCGAACATCCTGCTAGCTTTCGGCACTATCTGAAAACGCATTTGACCAGTCAAGTATCGATGCGAGCGTTTCACAAGATTGAGGGAGACGGGCTACTGCCAATGGCGATTTGCGAGCAGTATGAAAGGAAATTGCGATCGCAGCCGCTCGATCTCTGCTTTCTCGGAATTGGCAGCAATGGCCACCTTGCGTTCAACGATCCGGCTGTAGCCGACTTCGACGATCCGCGCTGGGTCAAGCTGGTGCGCTTAGATGCAAAAAACCGCCAGCAGCAGGCGAATACTACGGCCTTTGAAACCATAGGTACCGTTCCTGATTATGCTTTTACCCTGACGCTGAGCGCTATTGGTGCGATCGCCAACCGATTGTGTCTGGCATTTGGTCAAGAAAAATCAGCCATTGTTCAGCGGCTATTGACTGGCACGATCGAGCCCACCTGCCCGGCCACCATCTTGCGCAGATTACCTCAGACAACTTTATTAATCGATCGGGCGGCAGCTTCAAGCCTCTGATACCAGCTTCCCGGACGCTATTCAATACTTCGTTCTTTGGCCTGTCGATTTCTGACCTGTTGAATCAAAGTCCACTGGGGATGGGACGATCCTTGTGCATGAATTCTATCTAGTTTGGCGCTTAGGCGCGATCGCTCATCCGACGACATTCCCCATAGAATTTGCCGACTCTCACTCACTAGCAGAGCAAACGTTACCCCTATGCATAGCGCAATACCCATACCCGCCGGACGGTTGTACAAAAAAATCGCCCGGACCGCCGCCCAGGTAAAATACTCGCTAATCTCAATCAGGTCACCTCGCACCCACCACAGACAACCCAATCCAACCGTTAGCCATAGAAACAGACTTATTCGCCACCAGGTTCGCATCATTGCCTGACGCAGCGCTTCTAGCTCTTCTACTCGCTCAACAGACTGACTGCTATCTTTCACCCAGTGATCCCTTTTAGCCTCTTGCATCGCTATGGCGAAATCGTCGCCGTATCCACTGGCCCTTCAATATCCTCACCTTCAGAATCACCGCCTTCAGAGCTGTCCCCTTCAGAACGGCTGCGCCACCAAGCTAGCAGTGTACTCGCAATAAAGATACTAGAATAAGCGCCAGCCAAGAATCCTGTAATCAGTGCTAGCGCAAAGAACTTCAGGGTTTCTCCACCAAACAATACGATACTCAATAGCGTTAAGACCGTCGTCAACGTCGTATTGATTGATCGGCCCAGCGTGTCATTGACTGAATTGTCAACGATGTCATTGATAGAATCCTCAGGGTTTCTATCGAGGGTTTCGCGAATGCGATCGTAAATCACCACTGTGTCATTTACCGAGAAACCGACAATCGTCAGTAGCGCCACGATAAATAAGCTGTCAGCTTCGTAATCGGTTACTAAGCCCAATATTGAAAATAGCCCTGCTGTAATCAGCACATCGTGCAGCAGCGCCACAATTGCCAAGATGGCATAGTCGAGCTTAAACCGTAGGCTGAGATAGGCGGCAATCAATGCGAAAGACACCAGCAGCGACATCAAACCTGACGTTAGTAGCTGCTTGCCTAAAACCGGACCGACGGTGTCATTTTTGGTGGCGGCTGGATCGATAGTGCCAATCGTTTCGCCCAAGGCAGACTGTAGGCGATCGCGCTGGTCCACATCCAGATTACGAGTTCGCACGACAACCGACTGCCGATCTTCCCCCAAAAGCTGAATACTGCTGCCTACTAAGTCTTGGTCGTCCAACACCTGTCGCACATCAGCAATATCAATCGGCTCGGCGCAGTTATTTGGCACAGTGCAGTCACGGGCTAGCTGAAGTCGAGTACCGCCCACAAAATCGAGACTAGGCTTAATCGGTGCGCCATACTGCTGCCATGACAAAGCCATCGACACGATGCCGACTAGGATCAGAACGCTAGAGATAGACCACCAGAGAGTTCTTTGCTTGATGACATTTAGTTTCATAGGTTCAAAACAGCATTGAAGAAGTGAAGTGGATAGGCGATTGAGCGATGCTGGTTCTTGTGGTTTGTCTATTGGTTATTGAGCGGCTGAAGAGGTACCGCCCCTAGGTAGCGTTTCAATACCAGGGCAGAATAGATAGGGCTTGCGAAACTGAGGAAAGCCAATCGCAAAAAAGAGCAGCGTACGGCTACAGGTGACGGCTGTAAACATGCTGATCAGTACGCCGATCGCCAGCGTCAGCGCGAAGCCCCGGACCAGGCCCGTACCTAGGAAGAACAGCGCACCACAGGCAATCACCGTCGTGACATTGCTATCGAGAATGCTAGAAAATGCTCTGTAGAAACCAGACTCGACTGAGCGATAAAGCGTCTTGCCAGCCCGCAACTCTTCGCGAGTGCGCTCAAAAATCAGCACGTTGGCATCAACGGCCATACCAATGCTAAGGATGAATCCTGCAATGCCGGGCAAAGTCAGCGTCACCCCCAGCAGGTTATAAGCTGCAAAGGTCAAAATGGCATAAACAATTAGCGCCACATCAGCTAAAACACCTGGCAGACGATAGTACACAGCCATAAAAACGAGTACTAAGAACAGGCCAAACAGCGCAGCATATAAACTGCGCTGTACGCTGTCTCGGCCCAAGGTGGCACCGACAGTACGGTTCTCGACAATTTCTACAGGCAGCGGCAGAGAGCCCCCGCGCAGCTGAATTTCTAGATCGCGAGCAGATTCTGCATCAAAGCGACCGGAGATGCTGGCGTTACCGCCGACGATGCCGCTTTCAGCATATTGCACGTTGACGCTAGGAGCGCTGAGGAGCTGACCGTCTAAGAAGATGCCGAGGCCGCGACCGGTGCCCGCAATGTCTCTGGTGAGCTGGGCGAACAGGTCTGCGCCTTCTGGATCAAAGGCGATGTCAACCTGCCATGCGCCACCGCCGTTGGGTAATGGGCCTGCGATCGCATCTTTCAACTTATCGCCTGTTAGCTGAGATTTCTCGAATAAATTCATGATGTCAGCTTGAGTCGCTTTGATAGCGGCTTGGTTAGCGGCGATCGCCGCTTGATCCCCACTTGCCGCCAGCACCTGCTGCTGGGCGAGCTGCTGCTGAACAATCTGCTGCAAGGCTGCGAATTCACCTTCTGTTCCCGACTTTTGGCTGCGGAAATCCAGCTGCGCCGTTCCTCCTAGCACCCGCTCGGCCTGCTCAGGATCGCTCACACCCGGCAGCTGAATGGAAAGCTGGTCTTGGCCCACGCTTTGCACCACTGCTTCCGATACTCCTAGGCCGTTTACTCGGTTTTCAATTACCCTTTGCACCGCTGCTAGCTCGGCCTCACCAATGTTGGGAATGGCTTCTGTGGGACTGACCTGCATGGTTAGCTGAGTACCGCCGCGCAGGTCCAAGCCTAGCTGAGTAGGCACCTGCACAATCAAGACAATTGCCGCAATCACCAGCCCCAGCAGCGAAGCCAAAATTAAGCGTTGCTTACCCATAGAATCCATCAGTTTAATAAAGCCAGATAACAGCTCAGTGCAGTTAAGTATCCTAATACCAAAATGCCTCAATCGTGGTGATTGAGGCAGAAAGGTTGAGGATTTTTGATGTGACTAGCTACGACAACAGGTCCATCTAAAATGGCCTACAGGCGTCCCTGCATGATCTTATCAACGGCTTCTTCGATTTGAGCAGGCTGCACAATCGTCAAATCCTCCAAGCCTTTGTTGTAGGGGGTCGGAATATCCTGCGAAGACAGCCGAATCACTGGGCCATCTAGCTCATCAAAGAACCGGTCATTGATCGAAGCGATAATCTCTGCGCCGATGCCACCTGTACGCATACATTCTTCAACAATCACAACGCGATGAGTTTTTTTGATTGAGGCTCCGATTGTCTCGTAGTCGATCGGCTTGAGGGAGATCAAATCGATCACCTCAGGGTCATAGCCCTTTTGCTCCATCGCTTCTACTGCCTTGATGACGTGATAGCGCATCCGCGAATAGGTCAAGATAGTCACGTCTTTACCGGTGCGCACGGTCTCGGCTTTATCTAGCGGCAAGATGTACTCGTCGTCGGGCAGATCTTCTTTATTGAAGTAGAGCAGCACATGCTCAAAAAACAGCACCGGATTGTCGTCGCGAATAGCCGCCTTGAGCAGTCCCTTGGCATTGCGAGGCGTGGAGCAGGCGACGATCTTCAGACCGGGAACGGCTTGGAAATACGCTTCTAGCCGCTGGGAGTGCTCTGCGCCTAGCTGAGAGCCCACGCCCCCAGGACCGCGAATGACGACGGGAATTTTGAAGTTGCCGCCGGAGGTGTAGCGCAGCATCCCGGCATTATTAGAAATCTGGTTGAAGGCTAGGAGCAAGAAGCCCATGTTCATGCCTTCGATGATCGGTCTTAGGCCAGTCATGGCTGCGCCGATGCCCATGCCAGTGAAGCTATTTTCGGCAATGGGGGTATCGAGAACGCGGAGTTCGCCGTACTTTTCGTATAGGTCTTTGGTGACTTTATAAGAGCCGCCGTACTGGCCGACATCTTCACCCATGACCATGACGGTTTGGTCGCGGGCCATTTCTTCGTCGATAGCTTCACGCAGGGCGTCGAATAGAAAGGTTTGAGCCATTAAATTGAGAGTATGGATGTGTTGGGGCTTCGACTACGCTCAGCCCACGGGGGTGATCGAAAACCGAGCCCTGAGCGTAGTCGAAGGGCGGCTGGATAGTAGTTATCGGTGACTAATCGGTGACTAATAAGGTTAGTCTTCGGCAAAGATGTATTTGTACAAATCGGCGGGGTTGGGATTGGGGCTTTCTTCGGCGAAGGTCAACGAGTCTTCTACGACTTCGGTGATTTTGTCGCGGACGGCTTTGAGTTCGGCTTCGCTGGCGAGGGACTGCTCTAGGAGATAGGCTTCGAAGCGTTTGATCGGATCGCGATCGCGCCAAAACTTCTTCTCTTCTGGATCTCTTAGCTCATCAGGATCAGCGACCGAATGTCCACGATATCGATAGGTCAGGCACTCTAATAGCGTTGGACCTTCACCTGCTCTAGCTCGCTCAATTGCCGTCTTCGCCGCCGCGCGTACAGCCAGCACGTCCATGCCGTCGACCTCATAACCCAGGCATACCAAATACGCTAGCTTTTTTATATATCTCGGTTTGGCTAGAGGCTCTCTCATGAGCCATGCCAATCGCCCACTTATTATTCTCTACTACAAAAATGATCGGCAGCTTCCAAAGTGCCGCCATATTAAGGCACTCAAAAAACTGACCGTTGTTAGTCGTGCCATCGCCAAAAAAAGCAGCGGTCACCTGGTCGGCGTTTGCATCTCCCATCGCGTCTTTGCGATAGCGGCTTTGAAACGCTGCGCCCAAGGCGACTGGAATGCCTTCACCGATGAAGGCAAAGCCACCTAATACATTGTGCTCTTTTGAGAACATATGCATGGAGCCGCCTCTGCCCTTGCTACAGCCGGTTTCCTTACCGAATAGCTCAGCCATGACTTCTCTAGCCGGGACGCCCGCACTCAGTGAGTGAACATGGTCGCGATAGGTGCTGCACACATAGTCGTCGGAGCGCATGGCCTTGATCATGCCAGAAGCCACTGCCTCTTGGCCGTTGTACAGATGAACAAAGCCTTTGACTTTGCCTCGCTGATATAGCTCAGCGCATTTGTCTTCAAAATAGCGACCCAACACCATATCTTCGTAGACAGTAAGCCCTTCCTCCTTCGTGACTTGAGGAGTCGTAGCTGTAAATGTTGGCAGTGGTCTTTCCTGAACCATAGGGTTGTGTCCATACTCTTAGCGGCAAAACTCAGCGGCCAGGTCTAGCGGCCATACATAGCGAAATTGTCAGCGTGAGGATATACAGACGTAAATGTCCATAGCTGCGCTAGGTGCTTAACAGTCTTGTTACAATCTGGGTTTTATCATACTTGCTTCTTACGCAAATACAGAAATCAATCTATCCATCTAGCTGAGGTTATCCTGACTGACTAGGGTGACTAGCTGGCCACTCAACATTTGTCACTGCCTGTGAACCTGACGCTTCAAACCTAGCGCTTCAAACTGTAAGGATCTCGCTTTCTCTAGAGTTTTTTGGGAAACAATGCTATTGTGACGCTCAAAATCGCATGCTTGGCTACGAACAAATGGTTGGTAGCTGCGAAGAAAAATAGCTGCGAAGAATAGAATGACTGATATAGCGGTAGTGTATGCGTAGCATTATTTCGGATGTGCTCAGTGTAGATGTGCTCAATGGCTGCTAATGCAATGGCTTCTAATGCAATAGCTACTGATGCAATTGATTACATATTGGTTCAAGTGAAAAGATTGACGCAATGGCTGGGGATACAAAAGTGCGAATTCCGCTAGACTACTATCGAATTTTGGGTCTGCCGATTCAGGCGACGACTGAGCAGCTAAAGCAGTCGCATCGCGATCGCACGCTTCAAGATCCCCGGCGTGAATATTCAGAGCTGGCCATTGATGCGCGTCGTCAGCTAATCGACATCGCCTACGATGTACTGGGCAATAGCGCTCAACGGGCAGAGTACGACCAGGATTTTTTGGCTAAATCCAAGGCCGCTGGAGAACCGGTCGACGATGCGCTCAATCCCGACGCTAGCGTCCCTACTATTGAAATCGAGAACCATCTGCTAGTTGGCGCACTGCTGATTTTGCTAGAGCTGGGCGAATATGAACTGGTGCTGCGACTAGGTCGCCCGTATCTGAAGCGCGATGTCAATGCGCCAGAAGGTCAAGCGCTCAAAGCCCAACCTGAGCTGCCTGACATTATCTTGACCCTAGCAGTCGCCTGCTTAGAGCTAGGCCGCGAAGAGTGGCAGCAAAACAACTACGAGCATGCGGCTGAGTCGCTAGAAACAGGCCGCGAGCTGCTCCTGAAAGAGGAGCTATTTCCGGTTTTACGCGCCGAGATTCAGTCAGATCTGTACAAGCTGAGGCCCTACCGGGCACTGGAGCTGATTGCCCGCCCGCTAGAGCAGCAGCAGCCTCGAAAAGAAGGGATCAATTTGCTGCGCGGCATGCTGCAAGATCGAGGGGGCATTGACGGCGCAGAGGATGATTTATCAGGTCTGGGCGTCGATGATTTTCTGCGGTTTGTTCAGCAGCTGCGGGGCTACCTGACGGCGTTAGAACAGCAGGAAGTTTTTGAAGCGGAGGCGCAAAGACCATCGGCGGTGGGGACGTATCTAGCTGTGTATGCGCTACTAGCTAGAGGCTTCGCTCAGCATCAGCCATCGCTGATCCGGCGGGCAAAACAAATGCTGCTCCGGCTGAGCGGTCGTCAGGACGTACATTTGGAGCAGGCGGTTTGTGCGGTGCTGCTGGGCCAAACCGAAGAAGCTAGCCGCGCCTTGGAGCTGTCTCAGGAGTATGAGCCGCTTACTTTTATTCGGGAGCATTCGCAGGGTTCGCCGGATTTGCTGCCGGGCCTGTGTCTGTATGCCGAGAACTGGCTACAGCAAGAGGTCTTTCCGTTCTTTCGCGATCTAGATCAAGAGACGGCGACGCTAAAGGACTATTTTTCTGATAGCGCTGTGCAGTCGTATTTGGAAAATCTGCCGCTGGACAATGAGCGCAGCAACCGCCAAGCAGCAATTAGTAGTCAGGTCAAGGCATTGGGGACTGGCAGTGCTAAGAGAAGCGGTGCGCCGGAAGGCTCAGGCGCTGAGGGCGGTGCGATCGCGGCAGGTTCCTTAGCAGCGGCAGTGCCCGCAGGTCAATCGTCGTACACACCGACCGAGCAAAACAAGTCAATTCTGACGGGGCGCGTTGGCACCACCAGCCAGGCCAGCGCAGCGGGCGCGGCTGGGTTTGCCGGTACCACCAGTATGGTAGACAAGATTTCAAAGATGTCACCCCTCGGTCAGCTAGGCGGGGAGGAGCCTAGAGAAGGTTCTAGCGATCTATCCGTTTTACGCGATCGCCGTGGTCGCCGGGTTGTCCCGAAATGGGACCGGATTGCGCTACTGATCCTGGCAGGTGCCTTGTGCCTTGGGCTTTCTCTGTTTGTGCTATCTCGCGTGGTGAGCTTTTTGACCGGGGGGGACGGCGAGCCAGCAGTGACCGGCGAACCTTTGGACATTGGCATCAACGAGCCCGTTTTTGACATAGAAGAGTCGGGCACAGCCGCTGGCGTATCACCAGATAACGCGGCGGGGATCGCTGAAGCAACTATCACCGCTTGGCTAGATGCAAAGAGGGCAGCCTACGCCGAAGATAAAGACACTAGCAGCTTAGAAAACGTTTTAACCGGCGAAACGCTAAGAGGCACACTCAACGATGTAGAAGCTTCGAAAGCTGAGAACTGGTACATAGACTATGAGCATGACGCAGTCGAGATCCTATCGGTAGAGCCAGAAGATGCAACCGATGCTGAGTCGCTAGAGGTGAGTGCTAGAGTCGTCGAATCGCGTACCGTCTACGATAATGGTACTAGGAGCGAGCAGTTCTCTTATACCAATGACCCAGTAACAGTGAACTATGAGCTGGTCCGTGAGGGCGATCGCTGGCTGATTGCATCGGCCAGGGTAGAGTGATGAGCTTGGCGCTAACTCTTCAACCGTCTACTCTGTATCAGAGCGTTGAAACGGGACGTATTTGCGAACGTTGTGTGATAACAGTTATTGTCAACATCAAGAACAATTGTTGCGTTGTCGCGTCATTTGGGGCAACTTCTTTGGGGTAATCAGTATCCTCTAGCCGTGATTTTTGACTCCCGCTACTCTTTCCATAGCTAGGTTCCATATCCAGGTTCTATAGCTAGGTTCCATAGTCAGGTTCCATAGCCCGTAGCCAAGATTTCTTTCACATCATCTGACCAGGCAAGCATTTACCAGATGGCCACCTCAGTATCCCTAACCAGTTTGGATAGTACAGATAGTCTTTCAATAGATACTGTTTTGTGTTTTCGTAGATATGCTTTGATAAAATCTCTGAGTGAATAGTCGTTATCGTATGCAAGTACAGAGTCCCGCCCCCGACACAGAGCAGAGTCCTAGGCCAATTGACCAGCTCAGCCTCCCTGCCGGGCTGCCCAATGAGTGCTCTAGACGCGCTAAGACACAAATCGACTTGCTATTGTTAGCCATAGAAGCTTTGGATCTAGGCGGCGCAGAGGCAATGCTGGCCTCTGCTAAAGAATTGAGCTTAGAAGATATTGTTCGAGGCCGGGTCAACCTTTGGCTACTGCGTAGTAGCAATCCGCTGCGTCGGTTTAGCCAGCGACAGCCGATGTCTTTAGCAGAGGGCAAAGCGCTGGTGCTGATTACCTGTTTTCTGGCAAAGCGCCTGACGGTGTTGATTCGTCAGCTGCTGTTGGGGTATCAGCAGCTAAGCGATCAGGGTTTGTCTTTTGAGCATCACTTTCGGCTATCTGACTATCTCGCGCGCTTCCGCTCGCATTTCAGGGCGCGGATGAATGCCAACCGGGCAGCTGTGATTGCCTACAGCACTGACGAAAGTCTCAATGAGCTGGCAATTGAGCTGCTAACGAAGCTTTTGTTCTGTACAGGTACAGATGGTGCGAATCGTCTTTGGGTTAGTTTGTTTGATGGAGAAGTGCAATGACGATTCGACGCCAGTATCAGCTGCCAAACTGTAGCCTGGTTTTAGATGGATTGAGTATTGATCCAACGCCGGGCAACGAGGAGGTGATGTCTCTGCTGGTGAATGCGGAGTGTCGGATCAGCGGACTGAGCCGTTCGCTGAATGGGGGATACAATTTTTTTGCGGCGCTAGTACGCGCGGTTAGCCAGTACGGGCAAGAGGTACTCAGCGGCTATGCCCATCCGCAGGTAACAGAAGGTGAGCCGCTGCTAGTACATATCAATCCGGGCGATGGCCCTTACCACCATTTGGTGGTGCAGCCAGAGATTGCCGATTTGGGTGATGCCGGAGACGGTAGAGCCATTGATATTAAGCTGTCGTCTGTGCAGCTATTTGATTTGACCGAGGCGGTCGATCAGTTTTTCGACGATATGCAAACGCTGCCTGAGCTAGAACCGGCCCTGTCACCTTTGGCTCGTCGGTTCGTGCGATCGGAGGCTCCTTTGAGCGATCGCGCCCTGCCAGCGGCTTTGGGAATTGGCGGTTTAGTCGCGGCAACCATGGCTCTAGGACTGATATCGATTCCTAAGATGAGAGATCCTGCCCTCGATGCCCGTCGCCCAGAGGAATCGGCAGAAGTGGCTAAGGTCAACGATGCGTCCGATGGTAGTAGTGCAGCTAGAAAGGACGCACCAGCCGGAGCTGAAGACGCAGCTAGCGATCCGCCTAGTGAATCGAACGAAACGCTAGACGATGCATCAGTAGTCGCAGCTTCTGAGTCCGTCACGGAAGCTGAAGAGGGCGTCTTTGAATCTCCTACGGAAGTAGACACCCCCAATTCAGAGCCATTTTCGGAGACTGTCGCAGCCGCCGAGCCAACGACGTTTGAAAATAGTCCCCCAGCAGCGACTCGGTCCTTTTCTGAAGTAGAAATGCTGAACCAGCAGCTGAAGCAAACCATTGTTGAAAATCGTGAGCAGCCCAGATTTGGTGAGCCACTTACCTACCGAGTGCGAGTGGATGATGACGGTAAGATTCTGGGCTACCAGCCTGAAGACTCAAAAGCCAGGTCGTCTATAGATGAAACGCCGCTGCCAGCGCTGGTAGAAGATGCTCCAGCAGAGAATTCGGCAGTGGACTATCGGGTCGTGTTTACTGAGCGAGGCGTTGTAGAAGTCAGTCCATGGTGGGGTTGGAACTTCTACAATTAAAGGACTATTGCAATTGAGCACGCAGTTGAGACCAAGTAGTTGAAAGGCATGAACGGCGGCTGATGAGATTTAGGCGATCGCACAGGAGGTTGGTTGGTGGCAGATGAATCCAGGCCAAATCGCACCCACACTCAAGATTCAACCAATCGTGAATCTGATCTTTTTGCGTATCCACTGCCTGGGCCGACGCCGCCCGTACCACCACCGCCATCTACGGCTCCGCCAGCAGATAACGGCATCAATCTCGAGTTCCACTATCCCTCACGTCGCGGTACAGTCGGTGAGATAGGCCGTCCTCCGGCGCGTGAATTTGACCGCGATGTCGCCCATGAGTTTGGCGCTCCTCTAGACCGTCCGCTTGTCCCTACGCCGCGAATTTGGCAAAAGCAGCCTTATGTTGCGATCGCACATCTTCTAGCAATGAGTGGAACTCTTGTAGCTGGCTGGCTGTTTGGCATCTTGATCGCACAGCTCATCCCTGGGGATATCAAAACGCCTCCCCTTCAAGAAAGCCTGCTAAGAAAAACGAGTCGCTTGTCTAGTCGACTGTGGCATTTTAACCAGCTTTGGCGGACGCCCACAGCCGAAGTTCGTATCGAGGCGGTTCCTATTCCTAGCACCGCACCAGTCGCTAAATCCATAGCGCTCACGCCGATCGAGCGGCAGCCCTTGATCGATGAGCTCAATTCGATCGAAACCGAAATTCTCACGCTCGATCGCCGCGTTCAGGCCTTGGAAAAGCGGCTCGGTAGCCCGTCGTACGAAGGCGCTGATATCGATACTAGGGTCAATACGCTGAGGAATGCTATCGACCCACCTATTCGCCCAGAAATAGAGCCCACTTACAAGCCCACACCAGTCGGTCCATCTGGCACGCTGCTGGAGGTGGCCCGGCTGAAGATGACACTGCCTAGCGATGCCCTCTTTGAACCTGGTCAAAGCAGTCTAAAAGATGACGCTTTACTCTCTCAGGTACTAGATCAGCTAGTGAACTATCCTGAGTCTACTGTGTTGATTCGTAGCTATAGCGACGATCGAGCAGATGCGATCGCCGCTCGCGACTATACGCTGGCTCAGGCAAATGCGATCGCCACCTACCTCCAGGCTGCTCTTCCCACCGCCCATCGCTGGGTCACTATCGGCAGCGGCCAAGCCCAACCCGTCACCGCCAATGACACCCCGCCCGAGCGCCAGCGCAACCGCCGCATCGAAATTTTGGTAGATACCCGATAAGGGTCCTGATTTAGAGATAACTGCATGAAAATCGCCTTCTTTGGTACCCCCCAGTTCGCCGTTCCTAGCCTAACTCGCCTGCTCAACCACTCAGACTTTGAAGTCGTTGCCATAATCACCCAGCCAGACAAACGCAGAGGTCGCGGGGGAAAAGTCACGCCTTCTCCGGTCAAAGCGGCAGCCTTAGAGGCGGGCTGTCCCATTTGGCAACCTACTCGCATCAAAAAGGATTCTAAAACATTAGCTCAGCTAGAAAATCTGGGCGCAGATGCCTTTGTAGTGATCGCCTACGGTCAGATTCTGTCGCAGACGATTTTAGACATGCCACGTCTGGGCTGTATCAACGCCCACGGCTCAATCCTGCCAGCGTATCGAGGGGCCGCGCCGATTCAGTGGTGTCTGCACAACGGTGAACTCAAGACAGGCGTGACGACGATGCTGATGGATGCAGACATGGATACTGGCCCGATGCTGCTAAAAGAAACCGTTTCCATTGGGCTAACTGACAACGCCTGGGAGCTGGCAGAAAAGCTATCTGCCCTCAGCGCAGATTTGCTAGCTTCTACCTTGCAAAAGCTGAATCAGCAGCTGATTCGCCCCATTCCGCAAGAAGATAGTCGAGCTACTTACGCACCTCTAATTCAGAAAGAAGACTTTCTTCTAGACTGGTCAACCAGTGCCAAAGCCATTCACGACAAAGTCCGAGGCTTTTATCCAAGCTGCACAACACAGTTTCGAGAGAACAACCTAAAAGTAATTGCTACACTCCCACTCGGTAGCGAATACTGGGCTCAATTTCCGACTGAACTAGCCACGGTTCAATCTCTGTATGAGTCTGCAAAGACTAACCAAGACGCAGTACCTGGAACGATTGTTGCGGTTCTCAAAAACTATGGCCCTGTTGTACAAACTGGAACAGGACATTTACTACTGCTGGAAGTGAAACCGGCTGGAAAGAGATCTCTGTCCGGCTGGGATTTTGCGAATGGTAGTCGAATAGAGTTAGGAGAAGTTTTCAGCAATCTCTAACTGACAGAAAGAAACGATCGCTATGCGAGAAGGCTATCGATCTCGATAATCTAGAGTCGTCTCTACAAACTGCGGATGGGCAGACTAGATTATAGGGCGTTTCTAAGTCGAGCAGTTAATGACCGACAGCAAAAATAATGGATGTCAGCCTCAGGATAAGGAACGCCTCGCTTACGAAGAGCTGTTAGCCAGCTGCTGTCATTACGACGGTATTCTCTCAGTTCTGACGCAGCACAGACCGTATTTTGAGGCGCTGCCTAGCATTCGACGGCTGCAGGAAAGTATGGTGATTATCCCGCTACCAAATGTTCGCAGTCGGGAGATTTCGGAAGTGGGTGGGAAGATTGATGCGCGCGATTCTCCGAGGGAGAGGCTACGCCATCGCATTCGACCCGTCCCTTGTGAGATTGCTCTAATGATTTGCGATCCAGAGTGGAAGATTAAAACAGGTATCGAGATTGTTCTATTTATTCAGCGTCCAGGAGAAGAATTCTCTGATTTGCTGCGGCGGTGGCGAGAGACGCAGATTGAGCTGGGTCAAGGTGTAGAGTGGCTAATGCCGAGAAAATACAGGCATTTGCTGGCAGAGGGCACGATGGAGCCGCGTCCTTTGTTTGTTGTATTTGTGCCGTCTGAGGATGGAGACGGCGATGGCGAAGCCTCTGCTTTGGAGAATCGCGCGGCTAGAACAATCCATGGGCTAGCTGGGGCTGGCCTGCCTACTGCAACTCATCAGATGATAGACGACGATTGATAGACGACGATGCCCAGGCTTTTCCAAATCACTATCACTCTGTCTAAGATAAGCTAAACCTATCTTGCCATTGAGATTTGTATGGCTACGTCAGCAGTCACTGAAGCAGTCAAATCCATGTTTAAACGCGTATCCCTATTTCACCTTAATGATTTCTCTTCAAAGTATGCCAGCATTCTTGTGCGATCGCCCAATCCTCTTCGGTCTTAATCACAAGCACCCGCACCGTAGAATCATGGGTAGCAATGTCTACATCCACAGGTGAACTGCTATTCTTTTCTAAATTCAGCTTCAAACCCAAAAACGCCATCGACTCGCAGACTGACAGCCTCAACCAGTCTGAATTTGCACCAACGCCGCCTGCAAATACAATCGCATCTGCTCCACCTAGCGCCATCAGCATTGATCCTATGCAAGCTTTTAACCGATATAAATATAGATCTTTGGCTAGCTGCGCTCGTTCGTTATTGTGTTCTATCGCTTCTTTGACCACCCTAAAGTCATGCGATATGCCGGAAATTCCTAGTACGCCAGATTCCTTATTCAATAGCTGGTCAAGCTGATCGCCAGTCATTCCCTGACGCATCAAATGAATCAAAATACCCGGATCGACAGCGCCTGATCGCGTTCCCATCATCAGACCGTCTAGCGGCGTATATCCCATTGTGGTGTCGACGCTTTTGCCATTTTTGACCGCTGCGAGCGATCCACCATTACCCAGATGACAGGTGATCAGCCGCAAAGTTTTCAAGTCTCGGTTCAGTATCTGAGCGGCTCTATGAGCGCAGTATTGATGACTGATGCCGTGAAACCCATAGCGGCGAATGCCCTGCTCAACCCAATCGTAAGGACCGGGGTAGGTGCTGGCAACCAAAGGCATTTGACTATGGAAAGCAGTGTCAAAGACGGCGACTTGAGGTGTATCTGGTAGCAGTTGCTCCGCTAGTTCAATGCCTTCTAGGTTGACCGGATTATGGTTAGGGGCTAGCGCAATCAGCTGGTTGATAGTCTGTTTGACATTGGGTGTAATGATGACGCTGGACTGGTAGTCCGCTCCGCCATGTACCACCCGATGACCAATAACATCAACATCCGAAAGTTCTGAAATTACTTTGGTAGGTTCTTGATGTAGAAGATTCAACAGATAAAGAAGACTCTCCTTGCAAGAAGATTTTTCTATACTCTCTGAGTGTTCTTTGCCTGTATGGGTCTTGACAGTCAGCTGAGCCACGTCCTTTTGTGACCAGTCTAACTGTCCTTCCCAGAGAGGAGCGGGTGGCTGATCTGGTAAAGCCTCAGGGGAAACGTCGTATAGGGCGCTTTTCTGGCTGCTAGAACCGGCGTTGAGAACAAGTATCATCATGGCAGACGCCTGTGAATTGGGTTAGGTGCCTTTGCGATCGCGCAGCTGCTTTGGCAAATGATTACGATCGCCCAATCTCTGCAGCATTGGCCCGTGGGTGTCGAATTTGACGACGCTGACGGTGGCGACAGGCATATCGATGCGATCGCGATATCGCCCCAAATCAATTCCTAACAAATTGCAAAGAATAATCCGAATCGTCGCCTTGTGAGAAACCACCAAAACATTCCCGCTCGTATACTTCTCTTCTATCTCCGCAATCACCAAAGAAGCTCTACTAGCGATTTGAATCGTAGTTTCACCGTCCGTCGGCGGATTCCACGCGGGCTCTCTTTGCCAGCGCATATATTCCTCAGCGTACTGTTCACTGACTTCTACTTGAGTGCGATCCTCCCATTTCCCATAATTGATTTCCTTGAGTCCATCCCTTAGCTGTGGCTCTATCCCCAGCGCCTCACACAACGGCTCGGCAGTCGCGATCGTCCGCTTCATCGGACTACAGAAAACAGCTTCCCACGGTTCCTGTTTATAAGTATCGGCAAAAGCTTGTGCCATCTGCTTTCCCGACGCTGTCAGCTCTGGATCGAGAAAGCCACAAAAACCACCCGTTTGGCTGTGAGTGGTTTCTCCGTGACGCAGAAGGTAGAGATGTAAACTCATTAAAAGAAGTCCGTTGCTTCGTTAATATCGCAGCCTCAGCATAGCTAGGAATGAGCCAGCTATGCTGAGAATAATCTGATAAAATCCGAAACTAGTAGGGCCACTTCCAGTTTGTCGTTTCTTCCTGGTCCATGCCATGTTCGTGCGCATAGCTCAAGCACTCTAGAATCTTGTTTTTCATTCGTTCTTTCACGTGTCCAGCTGCAGAGCCTAGGGAAGGTACTCTGTCGATCACATCGATCACCAGATTAAATCGGTCAATCTGATTGTTGATTGCCAGCTCCAAAGGCGTGTTGATATTGCCCTCTTCCTTGTAGCCGCGTACGTGAATACGGTCCTGATTAGAGCGACGGTACACTAGCTTGTGAATTAGCCAGGGATAGCCGTGGAAGTTAAAGATCACCGGCTTGTCTGGTGTGAAAAGAGAATCGAAGTCTCGATCGGATAAGCCATGAGGGTGCTCACTTGCTGAGACCAGCTTGAATAGATCGACAACATTCACAAAGCGGACTTTTAGATTCGGAAACTCTTCTCGTAAAATCGCTGTAGCCGCTAAAGATTCCATCGTCGGAACATCGCCGCAGCAGGCCATCACCACATCGGGAATATCAGGATCGGTGCCACAGTCGTCGTTGCTGGCCCAGCTCCAAATTCCCAAGCCTTTAGTGCAGTGCTCAATCGCCTCCTTCATCGGCAGGTACTGTAAATGCTTTTGCTTGTCAGAAATGATGATATTGATATAGTCTACGCTGCGAAAACAGTGGTCCGCGACCGACAGCAGACAGTTCGCATCGGGGGGAAAGTACACTCGAACAACATCTGGATTCTTGTTTGTCACTAGATCGACGTAGCCCGGATCTTGATGGCTAAAGCCATTGTGATCCTGTCGCCATACTAGAGAGGAAAGCAGAATATTTAGAGACGAGATCGACTGACGCCAGGGCACGTGATTCTTGCAGATATCCAGCCACTTGGCATGCTGGTTGAACATAGAATCTACAATATGGACAAAGGCTTCATAAGTATGGAACAGTCCATGTCTACCAGTGAGCAAGTAGCCTTCTAGCCAGCCCTGTAGCGTGTGCTCGCTAAGCATTTCCATTACTCGTCCGTCTTGGGCTAGCTGCCCACCGTCTGCGTCCTCGGGGTACATTTCAGCCATCCATACTTTCTTGGTGGCGTCGTAAACATCTTGCAGTCTGTTGGAAGCAGTTTCATCTGGCCCCATCAAACGAAAGTTATTAGGATTCTCTTTGAAGATGTCTCGCATGAGCTGGCCTAGCACTTTCGTATTCTCGTATTCCTCTACGCCGTGCTGTTCCATTTCAATGGCGTAGTCTTGGAATCGGGGCATCTTCAAGGCGCGACGCAGCGATCCGCCGTTAGCACGGGGATTGGCGCTCATACGGCGTTTCCCCTTTGGTGCTAGCTCTTTGAGTTCTGGAACGAGGGTGCCGTTTTCATCGAAGAGTTCTTCGGGTTTGTAGCCGCGCATCCATTCTGCCAGTTTGCGCAGATGGTCTTCGTTGCTGTGCATGCCGCCCATGGGGACTTGGTGCGATCGCCAAAAATCCTCCACTTTCTTGCCATCGACTTCCGCAGGACCAGTCCATCCCTTGGGCGATCGCAATACAATCATCGGCCAGCGCGGACGCTCAACATTGCCATTGACCCGCGCCTCCCGCTGCACTTCCCTGATCTTGACAACACAGGCTTCCATCGCCTTGGCCATTTTCTGATGCATCTCAGCCGGATCTTTCCCCTCTACAAAATAAGGAGTATATCCGTAGCCTTTAAACAAATACTCCAGCTCCTCATGAGAGATTCTGGCAAGGATTGTGGGGTTTGCGATCTTGTATCCGTTTAGGTTCAAAACGGGCAGAACAGCCCCATCGCGAGCGGGATTGATAAACTTGTTAGAGTGCCATGCAGTTGCCAGCGGTCCGGTTTCAGCTTCTCCATCGCCAACAACAACGCAGGTAATCAAATCGGGATTATCTAGAATCGAGCCGTAGGCGTGAGAGAGACTATATCCCAATTCTCCACCCTCATGAATCGAGCCTGGTGTCTCTGGGGTGACGTGGCTACCAATGTCTCCCGGAAAAGAGAACTGCTTGAAAAAGCGCTGCATGCCCTCTTCATCTTCACTTTTATCTGGGTAGGTCTCTGAATACGTGCCTTCTAGATACACAGGGCCCAGCACGCCTGGGGCACCATGACCCGGCCCCGCTACAAAGATCATATCCAGATCGTATTTGTTAATCAGTCGATTGCAGTGAACGTAGGTGAAGCTCAGCGCTGGAGATGCCCCCCAGTGGCCTAGCAGCCTGTGCTTTACGTGTTCCTTGACTAGCGGTTGCTTGAGCAGTGGGTTGTGGCGTAGATAGATCATGCCGACTGCTAGGTAATTGCAGGCCCGCCAGTAAGCATCTATTTTCCTCAGCTCATCTTCAGAAGGGGGCGTGATATCAAGCGAAGCGAGTAGCTCACTAGACTGGTCAGCAGCGGGCGAAGATAAGAGGGTAGCCATGAGCAGTTTTTCCCGATAACAATGCTTCTGCCCAAAGCGTACAAACAGAGTCTTGTTCTCACTGTGTTTTAGACTACTTATACTCCGAAGATTGTTCAATGTTTTCGATAGACAGGCAAGAGAGTAAAAATGTCTCTACAACTTAAGAGAGATATTCTTTTCTTCTTTCTCTTTCTTTCGAGATAAATATCTGTTTTAGAAGGAAATTATAAAAGTTCCTTTACAAAAGTTGATACGCTTAGAAATTGATTCTCACTTTGAGGTAATTTCCTATGTCTGACAAATCAGAAAAAGCGGCCTACCAAGAGGCAGTCGAAGCTAGAGTTCAAGAATTATCAGCCCAGATCGAGACGCTAAAGGCGAAAGCAAACGTGGCCAAAGCCGATGCAAAAGTAAAGTATCAAGAGCAGCTAGGCACTCTGCAAGCTAAGCAGACGGAACTCACTGACAAACTAGAATCGATGAAGGGATCAGCAGGGAACGCCTGGGAACAAATGAAAACCGGCGTAGAGTCTGCATGGAAAGAGCTTCAGGTTGCATTTGACAAAGCTAAGTCTGAATTTGACGACGTGTGAGTTCTATGAAAGAGAAAAGGCATGACTCACGATTTAGATGAGCCATGCCTCTGCTTTATTTGAAACTGTCTTTCGATCCGCTACTAGTCTGCCGCTGAGGGCTGACGTTAGCCGTCTGTCGCTAGCGGTCTACGGAGCCCATAATGATATCAACGCTGCCAAGGATCGGCATGATGTCTGCTAGCTTTACACCCTTGAGCAAGTTAGGCAGAATCTGTAGGTTGTTGAAGTCCGCAGCGCGAATTTTCCAGCGCCAGGGAAAGACGTTGTCTTCGCCGATGATGTAGACGCCTACTTCACCCTTGCCGGTTTCTACACGCACATAGTGCTCGCCTTCAGGAATCTTGAAGGTAGGTGCAATTTTCTTGCCAGCAAACTGATAGTCAAAATCATTCCATTCAGACTTTGGACCGCCTGCCATCCGCTTGGCTTCTAGGTTCTCAAACGGACCGCCGGGTAGCTGTTTGATTGCCTGACGAATGATTTTTACCGATTCGCGCATTTCGTTAATGCGTACGATATAGCGGGCAAAGCAGTCGCCCTCGGTAGCCCACTGGATATCCCAGTCAAGCTCGTCATAGCGCTCATAGTGATCAACCTTGCGCAGATCCCATTTCACACCAGAGGCGCGAAGCATCGGACCAGAGCAGCCCCAGTTGATGGCGTCCTCGCGGGACATGGTGCCAACGCCTTCTACGCGGCGACGGAAGATCGGGTTGTCGGTGATCAGCTTTTCGTACTCGTCCACCTTGGGCATGAAGTAATCGCAAAAGTCTTCGCACTTTTCGGTCCAGCCGTAGGGAAGGTCGGCTGCAACGCCGCCAATGCGGAAGTAGTTGTTATTGATTAGACGAGCGCCAGAAGCGGCTTCCCACAGGTCATAGATCAGCTCGCGTTCGCGGAAGATGTAGAAGAAGGGAGTGGTTGCTCCGCAGTCGGCCATGAATGGGCCAAGCCAAAGGAGATGGTTGGCGATGCGGTTCAGCTCCAGCATGATCATGCGGATGTAGCTGGCACGCTTGGGTACTTCGATGTTGGCTAGCTTTTCAGGCGCGTTGACGGTGATGGCTTCGTTGAACATGCCTGCGGCATAGTCCCACCGACTGACGTAAGGCACAAACATGACGTTCGTCCGGTTCTCGGCGATTTTTTCCATGCCACGGTGCAGGTAGCCAATTACCGGTTCAACGTCAATGACATCTTCGCCGTCGAGGGTAACGATGAGCCGGAGCACCCCGTGCATAGAAGGGTGATGGGGTCCCATGTTGATGACCATGGGTTCGGTTTTGGTTTGCAGCGTTGCCATTGCTTAGGGGGCGTCCTTGTGCGTGTTTCTTCTATGGCCTTATTGTCGTACGTTTACTTTAAAGATTCAACGTTCAAAGGCACGAATTTGCCTTGATTATAGGACAGTGCCCATCTTACGTGTTGCCGAATATGTCTGAAGACAGTACAGCTCAGCCTTTTTTTCATGTTCCTGTACTCAGCCAGCAGGTGTTAGAAGAGCTACAGGTAAAAGATGGTGGGCGGTATCTAGATGCGACGGTGGGCGGCGCGGGACATAGCGAACTGATTCTAAAAGCCGCACAGAATGTTGAGCTAGTGGCGCTCGATCAAGATTTGCAGGCGCTGGCAGCGGCGAAAGAGAGGCTACAGGGGTGGGGCGATCGCGTCTCTTTCATCCACACAAACTTCTCCCGATACGAACCCGGCGCTCTAAAATTTGACGGCATCCTAGCAGACATCGGCGTCAGCTCCACCCAACTGGATCAAGCTCAGCGTGGCTTTAGCTTTCGCGCCGAAGCGCCACTGGATATGCGGATGGATAGCACGCAGTCGCTGACGGCTGAGGAGATTGTGAACTATTGGGATGAGAAGGCGATCGCAGACACCATTTACGAATATGGAGAAGAGCGACTATCGAGACGAATTGCCAGACGCATCGTTGATAAAAGGCCATTTAGCACCACGACGGAACTGGCTTGGGAAGTGGCGGGCGCGTATCCGGCCAAAGCTCGTCACGGGCGCATTCATCCAGCCACGCGGACGTTTCAGGCGCTGCGGATTGCGGTCAACGGTGAGCTAGACGTGCTCAAAGAACTGCTGAGTAAGGCTCCTGACTGGCTGAATCCGGGTGGGCGGCTGGCGATTATTAGCTTTCACAGCTTGGAAGATCGGATTGTGAAGTATGCGTACCGGGGGGATGAGCGGTTGCAGATTGTGACGAAAAAGCCGCTGGTAGCGACGGATGAAGAGGTGGCGGGGAATGCGCGATCGCGTTCCGCAAAGCTTAGAGTTGCCGAGCGCAGAGATAGGTAGCTAAACAGGTACATACAACGCTAGCTGTGTGTGACATCAAGTGACAAATGCTCTAGCAAAGATAGAAAACGGCTGAGCAGAGTTGTCTAGACGATAAGATGACTAACGGTTAGTTTGAGCTTTGCCTTTTATGAAAGATCGCCTGATTAATTTCCTCAATACGGCGCTGATGTTCAACTTGTTTTTTGTTTTGCTGAGCTTTGGCTGGTTTGCGATCGCGCTCATTGGCCGCGCAGCCAATATCAATCTAGGGTTTGATCTGTGGTACAGCCTTTGGGATTTGCTGTTTATGCCAGCTATCGGCATCCTGATGGCGGGAGCACTAGTCAGCGGCCTATCGAGCTGGGTGAGTCGGAAATTCCTGCCCAAGCCAGAGTAGCTCCAGAGTAGCTCCAGAGTCATCAGAGCCTCACCAACGCTCCTACCTAGTCCGCTCATACCACTTCACCAGCACCTTTGCTAGTCGCGCCGGGTCATGCCGCACCGTGTGGTCTTGCTCGCTCATCACGTTGGCAATCACAATCCGGCGGCCCGAGTCAATTACTGCCTTCCGGTCCAAAATTACCGGCGTTGAGCCTTCTTTCAAATATCGATCGATAGCTTTTTCTGACGGCAGTCGCTTCTGCACTAGCACCGCATCAAATAGGTAGCGCCCGCAGGCTCTATCAATGGCTTCAATGTGCTTAGAGACCGTGTAGCCCTGGGTTTCACCGGGCTCGCTCATGATGTTGCAGATATAGATTCTGGGTACCTTGCGAGCTGCGATCGCCTCGACTAGTTCTGGCACCAAAAAGTTTGGAATAATGCTGGTATACAAGCTGCCTGGCCCAACAATGATGTAGTCTGCCTCATTGATTGCTTCGACTGCCTGAGGCAGTGCCGGTGGATTTTTGGGCAGACAGCCAATTTCATCAATGCTGCCGCCTGCCTTGGTAATATTCGATTCGCCCTCTATGTAGCGCCCGTCGCTCAAAGTCGCCCACAGACTGACATCACTGAGAGTCGCAGGCAGCACTCGGCCCCGAATCGCGAGCACCTGAGAGCTAGCTGCGATCGCCTGCTCCCAGTCCCCGGTAATTTCATTCATTGCCGACAAGAACAAATTGCCAAAGCTATGACCACTCAGCCCCGTTCCATTTGCAAACCGGTACTGAAATAGCTCTGTCAGCAGCTTTTCCTCATCGGCTAGCGCCGTCAGACAGTTGCGAATATCCCCCGGTGGAATCCCGCCCATCTCCCGCCGCAGTCGGCCTGATGAGCCACCATCGTCTGCCACCGTCACGATTGCCGTAATATTCGCGCTGTAATGCTTCAGCCCCCGCAGCAGCGTAGAGAGCCCGGTCCCCCCACCGACGACGACAATGCGCGGCCCTCGGTTGAGGCGGCGATGGGCGGCGATCGCATCCCACAGATTATCCTCACCATTCGCAGGCAGCAGCACTTCGATAATGGTGCTAAATGTCCGAGTTTGTCCCCAAACTAACAGCAGCAGCCCACCTACAATCGCTAGCGGACCGCTGACATAGTTAGGCACTAGGCGAGTGATTAGGTTGAGTAAATTACCGACAAACTTTACTGTGTAGAATACTGGCGTCAGCTTTAGCCAAACCATCACCCCTAGGCCAATTGCTACTATCCCCACCGTACTCAAAAAAAGCCAGCGCTTTACGAATAGTCCCGGCTTCAGCCACCTCGCCCAGCGCCGAGGCGTTGCATATAGCTTTCTACGAGTTGGGCGCATAGCGAGTGCAAACGGCAGTTGGAATCGCAGTTGGAATCATACTGCACTAGGTTTATACAGTAATAGGAAGCGTCCCCAAACTAGAGCTTCTACTCTATTCTTCTCTTTTCCGCTCAATATTATGAAAAGTTGATACAGAATAGTCAAAGGCCCTGTCCCTTCCTCTCACTTTCTCGTCTATGTCCAATCCATTTTCACCTGCTGACGAAACCGCTCCCAACTCCCTGCCCTGTGGCCCAGATCCGCTCGTCAGAGTCAAAGGGATTGCCAAGCAGTTTGGGAACAACAAAGTCCTAGACGGTGTCAGTATCGACCTACAGCCGGGAGAAGCGGTCGCTATTATTGGCCCTTCAGGCACAGGGAAATCGACCATCTTGCGGATCGTAGCCGGTCTGCTGGAGGCAGACCAAGGCGACATCTGGGTCGGCGGGGAAAAGCGCACAGGTTTGATAGAGGATGCCTCCGATCCATTTACTATTGGCATGGTCTTTCAACAGGCTGCCCTGTTTGACTCACTGACCGTGAGAGAAAATGTCGGCTTTTTGCTGTATCAGCATTCCAATCTCTCTCGCCGTGAGATTAAATCGCTCGTCAATAGAGCGCTGAGCGTGGTGGGTCTGCCTGATATTGCCGATCGCTACCCAGCTGAACTTTCAGGCGGTATGCGTAAACGAGTCAGCTTTGCTAGAGCGGTGATGGCCAATCCAAAGAACCCGGCAGATAGCCCTGGCCTTTTGCTGTACGATGAGCCGACAGCAGGCCTTGACCCGATTGCATCTACTGTTATTGAAGATCTCATCCGAGAGCTTCACGCAGAGAAAACCTGCCAGGCGTACATGATCGTTACCCATCAGGAAAGCACGATTCGTCGCACCGCCGATCGCGTTATTTTTCTACACGGTGGACATGTACAGTGGAGCGGGGACATCAAGGAAATCGACACTACAGACAATCCATTTGTGCGCCAGTTTTTCAGCGCTCAGGTACAGGGGCCAATCCACGTAGGAGGATAATCAATTCATGCGGGCACGAACAATTCGAGAAGGCTCTGTGGGACTGCTAATTTTGCTAGGAATTGGTCTGTTTGGTGGGCTAGTACTGTGGCTGCGTGGTTTCAACCCGGCAAATCGCCCTTATCAACTGATTGCAGAATTCGACGATACGATGGGCGTACAGATCGGCACACCGGTAATGTATAGAGGTGTGCCCATAGGTCGAGTGATGTCGATTACGCCACAGTCTAATTCCGTAGAATTGGGCTTAGAGATCACGGACAAAGACTTGCGTATTCCCAGTGAAGTGCTAGTCGAAACGGTAGAATCGGGTCTGATTGGAGAAGTCTCTGTAGAGATTACGCCGCTCGTCGAGCTTTCTGAAGCCGCAGCGGATATTTCACCTCGTGGGGAAGCGTGTGATAGCGGCGTTATTCTTTGCGATGGGGCGCGGCTACAGGGTGAGCTAGGACCGAGCTATGAGGCACTGCTGCGCTCAACGACTAGCCTGATGGATCTCTACGCTGATCCACAAATCCTGGAGCAAATGAAGGTTGTTCTAGAAAATGTGTCTGTGGCTACAGCCGAGGCGGGAGATTTAGCAGCAGAAGCTACGCAGCTCACCCAGTCTGTAGGCACAGAATTAACGCCGCTGCTAACCTCTGCTCGAGCTGCGACCGATGCGGCATTAGGTACGGTATTCCAAATCCAGAATACGGCTGAGCAATTTTCTCTGACTGCGGGTGATATCAACGGCTTGATTGGTGAGAACCGCGTCGTTTTGGTCGATACCCTAGGGAATTTGCAGGCAACTAGCCTACAGCTACGTAGCGCGGTGGATGTTCTAGGGCCCACGATTCAAAGCGGAGAGCTGATCGGAAATCTAGAGGCGCTGCTGCTCAATGCGGCTCAAGCTTCTGAGGATCTAGGAACGATTACTGCTTCGCTGAATTCTCCGGCTAATCTAGTGCTGATTCAGCAGACGCTGGAATCTGCTAGAGATGCGCTATCTAGCGCCCAAAAGGTGATGGCCGATGTCGATGAATTGACAGGCGATCCAGAATTGCGCCGTCAGGTCCGTGAGTTGATCAATGGATTAGGGACGCTGGTTTCGTCGACTGATTCCTTGGCGCAGCAGACTGAAGTCGCTAGGGTATTAGAGCCATTAGGAACTGCCATCAGTAGAGCCAGCACTATCGTCCCTGAGCAGTCCGCAAGCTTCTCTACAGCTAGCGTTGAAGCTTCCAGCTCAGCAGCTAGGCCAACACCCGCCTATAGATCAAGCTCGCGGGTTCCCGAGGAGATTGCTGCGGGCTCTGTCCTAGAATCTTTAGGCGCACAGGCACGGCCAGCCTCACAGCAGCCTATCTTAGTTTTTGATGGCGATCGCTATGTCCTACAGATGCCTGAACAACTGGCTAAGCGGCCAAAGGCGCAGCCCTCTCTAGCCGGTAGCAGGTCGGCTCATAAGTCGGGCAATAAGCGCCGTATGCGGGAACATTGAGGGCATCAATATTGAAACTTCGTAAGATCTCATTCATATGAGACCTATTCAGGGTGACTTACTCTTCTTTTGTACAGGCTGACTGCTGGGGTAGCCAGCAGCAGGGCGAACCGCACTCTGTTAGTTTGCTTGGCCAGATAGCCTGTCTACTTCACTGTCCGATCGACACGCCACAGCTTTGGACGCAGCTTCTCCAGCGGCTGACGACAGCGTTGGACTGTTCTAAGGCTCAGCTGTTTTGGTCAACGTCTTCAGTAATGACAGAAGCATGCCACTGTAGTGAAGCCAAAAGCGAGACCAGTAATGAGGCCAGTAGCGAGACCAGGAGAGCAGCCGAGGGAGAAACCCGTGAAGAGACGATCACATCTGATATACAGACTAGAGAACGTCTGTGGCAGCATCTAAACCTGCCGTCTGTTCGATCTACTACTGTGTCAGGGCAGTCGCAGGTGACAGAATTGCAAGAACAGCTGGCCGAATTAGTTGTAGATGGGGATTTTCGATTGGACCGGGCCTTGCTCTACGCTGAGGCTAATTGGACGGAGGCGATCGCACAGATATTTGGCCCGTGCGAGGGGCGACACCTGGCACTGCTGCCGCTTCGCTATGAGCAAGATTGTATCGGTGTATTAATGCTATTGCGACCTGCGAGCGCCTTGGCCTGGTCAGCGGCAGAGGCTAGAGACATAGAATCGGTAGGCGCTCAGATATTTCTGGCGATCGCCCGCGCCCGAGTAGATCGCTCGTTTCGCCCGCTCACCACTGGCGACCGGCTAACCAAACTCCCAGATCGAGTGCTGTTTAGCCAGCAGCTCACCGACGCGATCGCCCGCTCTATCGAACGAGATGTCATGACGGGAGTTGCCTTTCTAGACCTGGACCGATTCAAGAATATCAATGACACGCTAGGACATGCGGCGGGCGATTGCCTGCTCCAGCAGGTGGCCGAACGGCTACAGGGCTGTTTGAGAGGCTCGGATGTGATCGCCCGTTGGGGCGGCGACGAATTCACGCTGCTGCTGTGCGACTTGCAAGCGCCAGAGGATGTGACCTCTATCGCCGAACGCATCCTCCGCAGGCTAGCGGCCCCTTTCCACATCCATGGCGAAGAGCTTTTTATTACTGCTAGCTTGGGTATTGCTCTGGCCCCTTACGATGGCGAGAGCGAACAAACCCTACTAAGCAACGCTGATGCCGCTATGTATCAGGCTAAAGCTAAAGGTCGCAACAACTATCAGATCTATTTTGAAGAAATTAATGCTGATGCTTTAATTCAGCTCAATCTGGAAACAGATCTGCGCAAGGCCATCGCCAACGAAGAGCTGTTCTTGTGCTATCAGCCTCAAGTAGATCTGCGCACGGGCCAGTGGATTGGGATGGAGGCGCTGGTTCGATGGCAGCATCCAACGCTGGGTCTGGTTTCACCAGAGAGGTTTATCCCGATTGCGGAGGAAACTGGACTGATCGAAGCGATTGGATATTGGGTGCTAAAAACGGCTTGCCAGCAATACCGCCAGTGGCATCAGCTTGGCCTTTTTCCTCTGCGGCTAGCTGTGAACTTGTCACCCCAGCAGTTTCTGCGCTCTAGGCTGGTTCGCTCTGTAGCGGAAGTGCTGCGAGCGACCGATTTTGATCCGCGCTATCTAGAGCTAGAGGTTACAGAAAGCGCCGCCATGCAAGATATTGGTGCGGCGATCACAATACTCAAAAAGCTTTCCCATATCGGTATCCAAATTGCGATGGATGACTTTGGCACTGGCTATTCTTCCCTGAGCGTACTCAAGCATTTTCCGCTAGATACTATCAAAATCGATCGGTCTTTCGTCCGAGACCTGGTGGAAAGCCCTAGCGACGCGGCGATCGCGTCCACCATCATTGCTTTAGCTAAGGGTCTAAACTTCAAGGTGCTAGCAGAAGGCATCGAGACGCCAGCGCAAATGACGGTACTCACTGATATGGGCTGCGACTATGCTCAGGGCTACTGGTTTAGCCGTCCGCTCACCACTGAGCAAATCGACCGGCTAATAGAGCAAGGCAAGATACAGAAACTCATTCAGCGATAGCTTCTGACGCTTTGCTTTCAGCATGATCGAAAGCCACAGCCCTCTTTGAGCGGCCCTTTGATGGCAAAACGAGACCTCAAGCAAAACGAGGTGCTTGGCAAAACACGCAGTGCGTCATACATACAGTGCATCATACATTTTGCTCTATCTGCATATCCCAAGGAACTATAGAAAAGAACAAAAGAGTCAATGAAATAACTAGGCCGGTGGTCAAATACTGCCAGCTAGGCTGGTGATATAGCACCGGAATGGCCAAGGTATGAACGAGACAAGCGGCTGTGAAAGCGTGCGATCGCATACCCGCTGCCATTGCTCCGTAGCCCAGCGCACATAGCCCCATCCAGAGCGGGCATAGACTCACCATAATCCCGCTGACGCAGCCATATATGCCGTAGGCTGTGACAGACATCCCCAATGTCATCAGCCCAGCCCATAAAAAGATCACCCAGTTCAGCCTCTTATCATCGATTAGGGTCCAGGTTAGACCAGAGGCCCAGGCAATTCCAGTGCCTGTCAAGGCAGCATCAAGCGTGGCCTGAGTCATCCAGCTCATCGAAGAGAACTGACCGGTCAGAAAAATAATTAGCGTCAGTCCTCCCCACACTAAGAAAGCCTGGTCGATAGATGAGAAATGAAAGCTGAGCCAGTTCTGAGCCTTTAGCTTGAAGTAGGGCTGGAAACGGATGTTTAGTAGTCCGCCTAGATCTTGGACCCCCAAAGACTCATTTTCGTGGGTCTCTATGGTGTCGCGAAAATCGAAAGAAGTCATACTGATGGTTTGGGTCCTGCTGACGGCTCGGTTGTCTTGTCGCTCTGCTTCTTCGCTGCCGCTTCATTGGGTGGCGGTCAAGGCATCTACGCAAGATTTCCTGGTTTGTGAATAAATGTTAACAGATTATTAATATTGTGTAAGGTTCGGTCATCTGTATTTCTACGCACAGAGAAATTTTTCGTCCGTGCGCGTTAACATACTGGTCCGGCCAATGAGTCTTTTGAGATGTCTTCTGATTTTTTCGCTATGCCATCTGAGAGAGACAGCAGTCAGTCTCTCCTGCCGAAATTTGCCCTAGAATCCAAAGCGCTCAAAAAAAGTTACGGTCGGGGAAAGCAGCGGTTTGAGGCGGTGCGCGATGTCTCGCTTAGGATTGCACCAGGTGAGGTACTGGCTTTCTTAGGTCCCAATGGAGCGGGAAAGACGACGACTATTAAGATGATCGCGGGACTGATTCGTCCGGATGCTGGCAAGGTAGAAATCGCTGGCAAAGACCCCCACAGGGATCCGCAGGCGCTTCAGGGAGTAGGCGCGGTGCTAGAAGGCAATCGGAATTTGTACTGGCGGCTGACGCCTTTTGAAAATTTGGAATACTTTGGCGTGCTGCGACGGATGCCGAGGAAACTGGCTAGATCGCGGGCTGTGGAGCTGCTCAAAACTTTCGATCTGCTAGAAAAGCGCAACGTCCCAGTGCAAAAGCTGTCGCGGGGCATGCAGCAGAAGATTGCGATCGCAGTAGCCCTAATCCATCAGCCGCATCTGCTCTTGCTAGACGAACCGACGCTTGGCCTAGACGTAGAAGCAGGCGAAACCGTAAAACAGCTAATCCGACAGGTCGCTGCTGGCGGCTGCGCGATTCTGCTGACTACTCATCAGCTCAACGTTGCCGAAGCGCTTTCAAATAGAGTTGCCATTATCCGTGAGGGGACGATTGTTGCCGAGCAAACGACTCGCGAGCTGATTCGTCAGTTCTCTAAGGGGGCGGGCTATTACATTGAGGTTGAGGGGCGGCTAGAAGCAGGGAGGAAAGAGGCGATCGCAGCGCTAGGAGCCACCGTCGGCGATAGCTACATTCACTACTACCCGAATGACAACTACCCGAATGACAAACTGCTGGCTTCAGCTACGCTCTACAAAATTCTCAGCATTTTAGACCCGCTGCCTCTAGTAGAGATTCGACAAGAGCGAGCCAACCTCACGGATATTTTTCTACAGCTGGTCCAAAAATAGGACAAAATTCATGATCGATCTATTCATTGGTGAGCTCAAGCGCACCTGGGTGCAGACGCTGCGCTACCCTTCAGAAGTGATTGGTGGCGTAGTGATTTTGACTGCTGTGTTCTATGGCATCTTTATTGGTGCGCAGTACATGGCTGGGGGCAACAGTACGTTTGGGGACCGGCTGGATTCTGTAGTCGTTGGCTACGTAATTTGGACACTGGTGGTCTACATTGTCAATGACATTGCTACGAACCTACAGATGGAGGCACGAACCGGCACGCTAGAGCAGGTGTTTCTCTCGCCATTTGGGGCACCACGGGTCTTTTTAGCACGGGCGATCGCCAGCCTTACCCTACGCTTCTTTTTGATTCTGGCTGTCCTTGCGATCATCATTGCAATCACCGGTAGCCAGATAGCTTTTCCACCGATTTTGCTGCTACCGCTGGTCACGCTGCTGCTCAGTGCCTACGGCCTAGCCTTTTTCATTGGCTCGTTTGCGCTGGTGCTCAAAAAAGTGCAGCAAGTTCTGAGTATGTTTCAGTTTGTTCTGTTCTTCTTACTGGCGACGCCGACTGAGGACTGGACTGGTCCTGCTCGGATAGTGGCCAACTTGCTGCCGATTCTACCGAGTACAGGACTGCTAAGAGACTTGATGGCGCGTAATCAGGGATTGAATTGGGACGAATGGGCGATCGCGCTGCTCAACGGCGTCGTTTACTTCACAATCGGCACTTTGCTTTTTCGCTGGGCAGAAGGCCAAGCCAAACGCCAAGGAACACTGGGCAGCTACTGATCTACAAAAACGCGCGGACGCTCTGTAGATTGGTCGCAGTCAAATTGGTTGCAGTCAAATTGGCTGCAGTCTCTCTTCGTATCGTGACAAGATTTTGATAACCCCTACCGTTTTACACTCCTATGGAAAACTGGCTAGTCACTGACGACGGCGCTTGCACCAACTTTGGCACTATTGAAGCCGAGCCGCCAGAACGCACCTATCGGATGTATCGCTTCTTGACAGAGATGGAAGATATTCTAGAGCGCGAGTCCGATGATGCCAAACGGATTCAAGCGATCGTCCCCTTAGTGCGCAAGCTGCTGATCAGCTCTTACTGGCTACAGATGGAGCACAAAGCACCCAGCGAAAAAACAGGTTGGGCGGTGAACTTTCTCTATCGGGAGCATGAATATCCACTGACTGTGCAAATGGTGACGTGGGCTCCGGGGACAAAGTCGACCATTCATAACCACGCCACTTGGGGAATTGTGGCGATGGTCGGCGGGCAGGAGAAAAATACGTTTTGGCAGCAGAGTCAATCGGACCCGAAAGAGATTTCAGCAGTCGGCGAACAAATTCTCTATCCAGGCGACATTATTGGCTTTACCAGTAACGCAGTGCATCAGGTCGCGCCGATAGGGGATGAGCCCACTATCTCGTTTAATCTATATGGCGTGACTGACTACAGCCGCCGATACAAGTATGAAGCAGGAACGCTGGCAGCTTCAAAGTTTTAGGCTCACCCGCTAGACATAAAGCCAGCTTGCAAAGCGGAAGCGCAAAGCCAACCTGCAAAGCCAGTGATTGAAAGGAATGGGCGATACAGGACTCGAACCTGTGACATCCTCCTTGTAAGGGAGGCGCTCTACCAACTGAGCTAATCGCCCGAAGCGTGTTCCGAAGCCGTCAACAGCATGACTGCACTTCAGGATTTAGATGATAACAGGTCAAGGACCACAATCGCTAAGAAAATTATCGGAAATTTCCCCCTTTCCTCTGTTCACCTGTTGACAGAGATCAATTCATTTGTATTACCCTTTGTACTACTCTGTAGAGTATTGGATATACATCCCTTATCACGCAATCGCTATGCCAGCAGGTCGCATCCACGATCGGATCACGCTTTGGTGTCTCCCTTTGGTAACCATCAGCGCCTTTGGATTTACGTACAGTCTGCCGCTGACGCTGATTGTCTCGCTTGCCTTCCTGGTCGGTGGCTTCATGCTTGGCCCCGATTTAGACATCCGCTCCATTCAGTACGTTCGCTGGGGACCTCTGCGTTGGATTTGGTTGCCTTATCAGGTTGCCATCAAGCACCGCTCTCAGCTTTCTCATGGGCCAATCATCGGCACCGTTTTGCGGGTAGCTTATCTGGCGGTGTGGCTATCGCTGTTTGCGCTCGTTGGTATGACTTTTTTGAATGTAGTGTGGGACGCTCAGCTAACCTGGCAGACACTGAGAGAGCCGTTCCGGATTCTGTTTAGAAGATATCTGTCTGAATGGCTAGCCATCGTCATCGGCCTAGAGCTTGGATCGATCAGCCATTCTATTAGCGATACCTTTGGCAGTCAAATCAGCCGCCGCAAGCGGAAAAAGAAGAAAACCCGTTAACTAAAAGGAAGTAGAGAAATACTGACAAAGCCCGAATCTCTATCTAAAGGAAGAGAGGGATTTGCAACAAAGATAGCCACTAAGGATCGAGGATTAAATAACCTGCTGATCTCTACCCGGCCACCCTTCGACTACGCTCAGGGTTCGGTAACGGCAACTTACGATGGCTGAGCGCAGTCGAAGCCAAAACCCACCAGTCCGCGAAAGCGGCTTTTATTAAATCTTCATTCCTAAGCAGTGCCAGAAAATGCAATGCCAGGAAAATGACTAAAGGGTAATAATTCTCTCTGAGCATTCCAAATAAAAGGCTGTAGGAGTTTTGTTGTTCTTTGGCTGCTTGACACCTACAGCAACAAGATTTAACTTATGGAAGATTGTGGTGAGATTGTTCTTCTACCGAGTCCTGCCGCAAATGGGCTGACTTTATATTAGCTACGCTGTAGGCAGGCTGGCAGAAAAACAAATTTTCATGGGGTTTGGTTTCACAGAACACAGTTTCACAGAACACAGTTTCACAGAACACGGTCTCGCAGAACACAGTTTCACAGAGTTTCGTTGAGTACAGTTTTACAAAACCAGGAGGAATTACGGAATGAGATTTAGGTATATGGCAGCTTTGGTGGCTGCTTCTATGCTCGGTCTAACCGCATTGAGCGGCTGTAACACTCAGGTACCTGAAGCTGTCGATGGCGCTGTTGAAGATACTGGCGAGGCTATCGACGATGCGGCTGACGCAACAGATGAGGCCATTGATGATGCTGGTGAAGCTGTTGATGGCGCTGCTGAAACAACAGACGACGCTGTCGAGGGTGCTGTCGAAGATGTCGAGGATGCTGCTGAATAGCTCTAGTCAGGTAGATTAGGTATTCGTATCTTCCCGCTCTGGTCTTCGCAGATCTGATCTTTACAGATCTGGTCTTCGCAGATCTGCATGAGATGAGGCGCAGAGGTGAGGCAGTAGGGACAAATTACAAATTAGTAATAAAATTCTCTGCTCTTAATTCCTTTATCCTCAGCACTTTCTCAGACTTCAACTCGACAGATACAACGTACTGCCCTCAGTGGAAGCTGACTCCTGCCAAATGAATTTACCGCAATTCTAAACAATCTACTACCCACTTTTAGGAGTTTTCAAAATGAAAGTTCAATATCTAGCCGCTGTAGCTGCTGCTTCTGTTCTTGGCCTTGGTACGCTCACTAGCTGCGCACCCGACACAACTGTCGATACTGAAGAGCCTGCTGCTACTGAAGAAACCAGTCCTGATGCGATGAGCGAGCCAGCGAGTCCTGATGCGATGACTGATGAGGCAGACCCTTGTGCTGCTAAGCCTGAGTAATCTCTATGCTCTGCTGTTTGCGAGTCTACTCTATTCGTCGCTGCATAGGCTCTGTAGCTAGAAGGCATAGGGCCTGCAGCTAGAAAACATGGAGCGAATTGGTCAAGGCTACAGATACGGTGCTGCGTAGAGCGAACCGATCAGTCAGCGTGATCATTGTTGATGGAATCCCTGGCTCTAAGCCAGGGATTTTTTGTGCTTTGCCGAAGGAATCGTAAAAAGAATTGAGGGAACCATGAACATTGCATTTGTCGGTTTGGGAACGATGGGCGCACCGATGGCGCTTAATCTACTAAAGGCGGGTCATGCGGTTACTGTGCATAATCGCACCCGAGAAAAGGAGCAGGCTTTGGTAGCGGCGGGCGCGATCGCATCCCCCACTCCCCAATCTGCGGCTGCCGCTGCCGACATCATTATCACCTGCGTCAGCGACACCCCCGATGTAGAAGCCGTCATCCTGGGTGAAGCCGGTATTATCCACGGAGCCCAGCCCGGCGCTTTGGTAATCGATATGTCCACCATCAGCCCCAGCGTCACCCGCAGCATTGCCGCTCAGCTTGCCCAAAAAGATATTCACATGCTAGATGCCCCGGTCTCTGGTGGCTCAGAAGGCGCTCAGAAAGGCACCCTTTCGATCATGATTGGCGGCGCGGCTGAGGACGTAGAAAAGGCTAGGCCCGTCTTGTCAGCGATGGGCAGTACGATCACGCATGTCGGGGCGATTGGGGCCGGTCAAACCACCAAAGCCATCAATCAAATCATTGTGGCCGGAACCTATTGGTCTATTGCAGAAGGGATGGCGCTCGGGCTAAAAGCAGGTCTAGACATGGACAAGGTCGTCCAGGCGGTTGGCAGCGGCGCAGCAGGATCGTGGGGATTGACCAACCGCTCCGGCAATATGATCGACAACGAGTATCCGCTGGGCTTTCGAGTGCGGCTGCACCAGAAGGATCTGGAGATTGCGCTAGCGGCAGCGCGTGAATTGGGACTGCCCCTGCCGATGGCGGCCTATGTAGAACAGATCGAGACTGGCCTGATGGCGCAGGGCTACGGTGATGAGGATATCTCTGCCATAGCGCGGACGGTCAGAAGCATGGGGGCCATCGAGTAGCTCTGTTTCTACCGGGTCGGTTTTTTACCAATGGTGGTGATGTATAAAACGGCCTCTTCTGCTGGAATGCTCAGCAGCTCGTTGACCTGGTCGTCAAAGAAGCCAGCGATGCCGCTGACGCCAATCTGCCGTCGGGTGGCGGCTAGGTTCAACCTTTGCCCGAGGTGTCCGGCATCCATATGCAGATAGCGGTAGGCTCTGTCGCCGTATTTTGCGATCGCCCGCCTCAAATCTGCCGTATGAAAAATCACCGCTCCGGCATCTCTACCCAAGTTCTGCCCCAGACATAGGTAGTGAAGATCTTTATGAACCTGATTAAAGCGAATCTGGCGCAGCTCTTCGGACTCGGGGGCGTAGTAATAGCAGCCGGGTTCTAAGCCATCCACGTTGGAAATCGCTACGAAGGTCTCTATCAAGCTGAGGTCGAAGTAATCGGGGTGAGCGTCGAATTCCTGTAGCTGATAATGTTCTGGGTGGTAGGTAAAGTCAAGCAGAGCAAAGAGATCGGCTTTTTGGATAGGTGCTTGAGCATAGCGGCGAGTTGAGCGGCGAGTCAGCAAGGCTTGCTCCAAATCGGCTAGGCGATCGCCCCAGGGAATCGGTAGTGACTTGGTAGAAGCGGTGATGCCAAAAGGGAAATTGTACTTATCACCAGGCGCACTGTTAGCTGGTGTCTTTGCAGTAGAAAGATCGTCGTTAGACGGCTCATCTGGTTTATCTGGATCTGACTTATCTGGATCTGACTTATCTGCATCTAATTTCTCGGCGTCGGCTAGAGCGGTGTCCAGCGCGATCGCCGCTGAGTCAGGACCGACCGGAAAAATAGGGGTGCTGATGTCTTTTTGCTGCTGCTGACCAAAGCCAGAATCGACTGAGATCAGGGTGTTTTGATGCAAATAGTGCAACAGCTGGCCGTCGAGAAGCGCTGGAATATCTGTATGAATAGGGCTGGGCAGAGCGCAGCGAGCAGGGGGCAGGTTTTGTTCTACCTGGAAGAGATCGGCAAGGGCTAGCAGTGCGATCGCACTCTCTTCTTCCGTATTCAAATACAGCAGCTGGTTTACCAGCTCATCAGCAAAGCCACCAATCAGATGAGGCCGGTAGTCGCAGAGCGTCCCGGCAATTTCTAGATTGCCAAGCAGATGACCCGAATCCAAAAACACGCGGCGGTAGGCCCGGTCCTGATAGCGCCAGGCCGACCGCTGAAAAATGGCGGTTACTACCAGCGCCAGCTGCGTAGTTTCTAGCGACGGGTGCCAAAAGCAAGCCGTCTGCAAATCTTGCCAGGGGTGCGCATCCCAAAAGCGCCACAGAGAATGCGTACGTACCTGATAGTTGTACAGGCCAGGCGGTAGCAGCGACGTTCCTCTCGATACTAGATACAGCTCGGCGGGGTATAGCCCTCCTGCCGAAGGCGCAGAGCGCAGATACATCGGCTCGCCCGAGACGGTTACCACCTTTGCCGTCAGGCCATAGCTGTCGATTAGCAGCCGCGAGAGCCTTTGCCACCAGCGCCAGGCATCATCTGCCCCCGCAGGTTCTTTTTCTAGGTATGGTTTGAGATCAACGCTATGCCCGATTTTGTAATCTTTGTAGGGGACTGGCTGCTGCGACCAATCAAGACCGTCGCTTTGACTTTTCGCCGCGAGCGTTTCGGGGTCGTATTTTGTCCTTTGATGATAGTGCTGGGCGATGGAGACATCTACCATGTCGGCGGTTTGGGTGGCGGCTAATTCAGCTAATTGTAACGGGTTTAGTCCGCTTGTCCGCTTCCACTCAGTGTCAAAATCACTGTAGACCCGCACAGATAAGGAGCCGCGCAGCCGAATACAGCAGTCAAAGAATCTGCTACCCTGACGATTCAGGTAAGATGCTAGTAAAACGGCAGGCAAGCTAGAACCGCAAGCCATTGGCTGAGTCCATAAGAGGTCGCCCATGCAGGGGAATCAAAAAACAGGACGGTTGATGATATCGAGTAGTCGTTGGCTAGTCGGCTGGTTGATGGCGGCAGGAATTTCGCCGGTTTGGTGGGCGATCGCACCTAGCCCTCTACACGCCCAAACTCTACACGCCCAAACTCTACGCGCCCAAACTCCCGCGCCGGTCGCGCCGGTCGCGCCCGCCCCTAATCCTGTCGCGCCTGCGCCTGTTTCGGAGCCCTCTGCCAGTACACTCACCCTCGCACAGCAGCGCGAAGCAGAAAACACCCTCAACCGTGCCTACACCCTGCTTTCCATCACCATCGGCGCACTGGTGATCGTTCTGGGTGGTGGTGTGCTGACGCTGTGGCTGCTGCGGCGCTCAGTCGTCAACGAAGTTGCCACCGTCGTGCGCACTCAGCTCAATGAAATGACCGAGCTAGAAAACAAAGTCCACAACGCCACTCGTAGCCTCAACCGGGTCCTGTCGGAAGCCGACGATTTGTCAGGAGAGTTACAGGGCCGCTCTAGTAATTTTCAAAGGGAAATCGCTGAGCAAAGAGACATTTTGTATGCGCTAGTCGAAGAGCTGACTGCCTTTAAGACACAAACAGCTAAGAACTGGGAAAAGCAGCTAGAAGATATCAACGGCAAGCTAGAAGCAACAGCAACAGATTTTGACCAGGTTGCGGTTTCTTTGCGAAACCAGGCCAAACAAAAGCTAGAAGGACTGCAAACCCAAACCGAAGTGGAAGGCCAGCGCATTCTCCAACGCTTCACCACTTCCGAAGCCGAGTTTTCTCGTCATGTCGGCGTGATCAAAGAAGAAACCCAGCGTCGCAAAACTGCCTTCTTTGACGAACTCGATCGCAAAGAGTCTGTTCTATCTGATCAGATGGGCAGCGTCCAGGCCCAAACATTAGCCGAACAAGACCGGATACTAGCCTCGCTCGCTCAGGCCAGCAGCGACTTTGGACCCAAACTATCAGAAGTAGAAGCCGCCGCCAAAACCAAAATAGAAGAGCAGCGGGATCTCTCCATTGAACAGCTCAAGACATCCGAAGCCAGCACCGTAGAAAGCTTAGAAGAAATTCAGGCCAGCGCTCTTGGCCGCAAAGATCTGGCCCTGCAAAACATTCAGCGCTCCACCGAAGAATTGCAGCAGCAGTTCAACAACATCCGCAATGAAGTAGAAGCTCGCAAAGCTGACATGATGCAGAGCTTCCGCCAGTCTGCTGACGGCTTCCTGACTCAGTTTGCTACGCTCAAAGCCGACGTAGAGGGGCGCAAAGGCACGTTGCTAGGAGATATGGATCGAGTCGCTAACGACTTTCAATCTCAGATATCCGAGCTACAGTCAGGCGTCAGCGAAGAGCGTCAGCATACCATCATGCAGTTGCAATCTACCGCCGATGGCTTCCGCGCTCAGCTGGCCAATATGGAAGGCGATCTGTCCACTCGCAAGTCACAGCTCTATAATGATCTCTCTGAAACCGCCCGCGCTTTTGCTAGCCAGCTCAGCGAGCTTCAGTCTGATCTGGGCGAGGAGCGGAGTCAGACGCTTGAAATTGTACAGCAGCTACAGCAAGAGTTTACAAAAGAGATGGACGCGCTGCAATCGGGCATCAGCCGTGAGAAAGAGCAGCTGATGCGATCGCTCTTGGAAGTAGAAACCAGCTTTAACGGCGAACTGTCTGGCGTTCGCAGTGCGGTATTTGGCAGACGCGACGTGATTATCAACAAGCTCAACAGTTTTGACGTTCGCCTAGGCGAACAGATTGGAGAGCTAGCCGAATCTGCCGCCAATCGTCAGCAGTCTGCCGAAGAAAGATTAGGACAGATAGAAGAGAAATTCGGTGAAAATCTAGAAGCCTTGCAAAGCGGGATGAATGATCGACAGGCGCAGGCGGTTGACGAGATTCTGAAGGTAAAAGCAGAAATTCAATCAAAGCTAACTGAGATCAAAGCAGAAGCGGAGGCCGAAAAGCAACAGATTATGAAAGAGCTGGGTAGACTCGCCCCAGACTACATCGCTGACTCGTTCATGAGCACCTCTCAAAAGCAACTAGGCGAACTCACAGAGCAAATGAACCGGCTGCAGGGCAACCGCCCCGAGCTGTTCTTGACAGCCGATGAATTTGTAGAAGAAGGTGATAAACAGCTAGCGAACAAACAATACGAAGCGGCCCTGAGCGCCTATGATCGAGCTTTGGAAGTGCAGCCTTCTAACGCCGAGCTGTGGCTTAGCCGTAGCCAAGTTCTCTTAGCACTAGAGCAGAAAGAAGACGCGCTAGCCGCCCTCAGTGAAGTCACGAAGCTGGCCCCTCAGAACAGCGAAGCCCGCTATCAGAAAGGGCTGTTGTTAAGAGAATTACGACAGTATCAGGCGGCTCTAGACGAATTTGAGCAGGTGATAGAACAAGATCCCGTTGATGCCAAAGCCTGGCTGAATAAAGGCATGGTGCTGAGTCGGCTGCGCAAAAGGGAAGAGGCGATCGCAGCTTTTGACCATGCTCTAGACCTCAATCCTGACTATCACGAAGCCTGGGTAAATCGAGGCGTGGCCTTCGGTATCTTACAGATGCATGACAAAGCTTTTGAATCTTTCGATCAGGCTGTTACCCTACAAGCCAACGATGCAGTGGCATGGCTCAACCGAGGACTAGCACTTACCGAGCTAGAACGGTATGAAGAAGCGGTGGCCTCTTTTGAAAAGGCAACGCGGTTTAATCCTGGGCTGGCAAAAGCCTGGGACAATCGGGGATATGTCCTGATGCGGCTAGGACGAGATCGAGACGCGCTCAAGAGTTTTGACAAGGCGATCGCCACCAATCCCAACTACGCCAAAGCCTACTACAACAGAGCCCTCTGCTACGCGCTCCAAAGAGAGAACGACCTGGCTCTAGAAAATCTACAGCAGGCCGTTCGTTTAGAACCTAGCTACAAGCAAGAAGCCCTCGCCGACGAGATCTTTGAAGAAATCTGGAGCGACGATTGGTTCAAAGAGCTAGTGAGCTAGGCGTTGTGTCTACTGTGGCGTTTCAGTAGGCATCTCTTCTGGCATTGCTTCTGGCATTGCTTCTGGCATTTTTTCTGGCATTGCTTCAGCAGGTACATCCTCAGAAGGAGCCTCCCCAGCCGCTAGCGAAGGTGGCAAAAGCACCGCGTCGATAGCGTGGATCACACCATTGCTGGTGAGCATATCTGCTCCGACAACATTAGCGCCGTTAACCGTCACGCCCGTTCCATCAGAAACCAGGGCTAGCTCTTCTTCTTCAACACTAGCGACCGTTCCAGTCTCTATTTGATCAGAAGTAATCGTTCCTGGAACCACGTGGTAAGCCAGAACCTGTGTGAGGACGCCTTTGTTTTCAGGCAAAAGCAGCTCTTCTAGCGTTCCAGGCGGCAGTGCGGCAAAGGCTTCATCAGTCGGTGCAAACACCGTATAAGGCCCTTCGCTGCTAAGTGCTCCCTCCAATCCGGCAGCTTCAACAGCCGCAATCAGCGTATCAAAAGAGCCGCTGTCAACAGCAACCTCTAAAATTGTTCCGCTTCCTGCGGCACTATCTGCCATTGGCTCTTCTGTCATCTCGCCAGGGGCCTCGGCAGTCTCATTGGATGACGGCTGATCGCAGGCAACAGCTACAGGCAAAATCAGCAGGGCCGCAGCAAGGCCAGCCAATCGGTTGAAAGGCATCGTCAATTTGGAAAAACGCATAGTTCTCCTTAGAAATGTGGGTGAATTAAGTTGAGTCGAATTTCTTGTTTTATGTCAGTGCAATTGTTCAGTGCGATTGTTTTCAGTTTGATGGTCCTTTGAATGAAGGTAAACAACACGAGGCGCGATTATAGGTGTTGTTCTCAGGGCGTCAGTAACTGTTGTGCCCATTGTAGAGGCAAAATTCGGAATTTACTTAGGCTCTTTATTACGGAATTGTAATTTCGTTTTTGGAGTTTTCGTGTAGCCAGAAAATTGAGAGTCTAAGACTCAAAGCGATCGCCTCGGACTCGATTTCGCAGCTATAGCTATAGTTTTTTCTGTTTTCAAGTGGACGCAGAATGATGGAGAAAACCCAATTAGAACAATCAATAAAACGAAAGGGATTCAACAGAATGTGAAATCTTCAGCGAATCTCGTTAGCATTATTCGATTATCTTTGATTTAGAAAAGCCGTAACTTCTGCACGCCTTTTAGTTTGTAGCGCTATCTTTCTAAGGCAAATTAAGCTGTATTCTAAATCCTTGATGTAGACAGTTTCTGGTTTCACTACTTTATGATTTTTCCGATTCAGCTACCGGCTTGGCAAGTGTTAATCATTGAAGACGATCCGCTGGTGCAGCTAGGCATTGAGCAGGCGCTATTAGACTTTGCCCAGCTATCGATTGTAGAAACGGTGGACGATGGCTATCTGGCAGTGGAATCCGCGCTGAAGCACCAGCCGGATCTAGTTTTGATGGACATCGGACTGCCTGGAATCGATGGGATCGAGACGACTCGCAGAATTAAAGAGAAGCTGCCGGAGACGAAGGTGGTAATGCTCACCTCTCATACGACCGAGACCGAGGTTCTAGCGGCTTTTTCGAGTGGTGCGGATGCCTATTGCATCAAAGGCGGTAGCATTGATGGACTGCTGAGCGCGATCGCAACTGTCAGTCAAAACGGTGTCTATATGGATAAAAAAGTTGCTCACATCGCCTTACAAAGCTTTAGGCAAAGTGCAATACCTAAGCCAGATAGCCAGGCGGCTTTTAGCGAGCTATCTGTACGCGAACAAGAAGTTTTGGAGCTGCTGGTGGAAGGTCTAAGCAACCCAGAAATTGCTAAGAGGCTATATATCAGCACGAACACTGTCAAAGCTCATATGCGTGGCCTGATGAATAAGTTAGCCGCCAACGACCGAGTACAAGTTGCCGTAAAAGCGCTAAGAGCGGGCCTAGTATAAATGAGGCACGGTGTACCTGCGCAGTGTAAACAATTGGATTGTTTGCGGCTACCGATCGCTACATGGTCGCTAAAATAGCTAGCTATAGCAAAGGAGTCCCTCTTTTGTCTGTGCTTAGCGCCTACTTCGCGCTGCTACCCACTGTCTTGTCAGGGGTTGCAGACGCCGTAACTTTTACAAGCTACACGACAGAAGTTATGCGCAAGTTTTCACTTCTTCTTTATTATGCCGCCTTCAACTGCTCCAACAGACAACGACCAGCTGCGCTTTGTAGAAGAGACGACTACGGAGGGAATACACACAGGAGAGACCGCCGCGTCCAGTAGCCAGCAGACGTGGAAAATTATGCTGGTAGATGATGAGCCCTCTGTTCATCAGGCGACGAAGATCGCTCTAAAGTTTTTTACATTTAAGGGGCGATCGCTCAGCTTTGTCTCTGCCTACTGCGCCGAAGAAGCAAAAAGGCTTATAGCCCGTAATCCAGACACGGTGCTGATACTGCTCGATGTGATTATGCATACTCAAGATGCAGGGCTCGAAGTAGCGAAATATATTCGCGAAGAGCTACGCAACAACATCGTGCGCATCGTTCTTAGAACGGGTCAGCCCGGTCAGGTGCCCGAAGAATCGGTAGTCGTCAACTACGACATCAATGACTACAAAACTAAGTTAGAGCTTACCCAGGAGAAGCTATTTACCACGATTGTCTCTAGCATTCGCGCCTACTGCGATCTGATTACGCTCTCTGAAAGTCAGACTGCCCTAGCCAAAGCCAACAGCGAACTAGCTAGCTTAAACCATAGTCTAGAGCAAAGAGTTTGTGACCGTACCTGGGCGCTCACTTACGAAGTCCAAGAAAGAGAAAAAGCCGAAGCAGCCCTTAGACTCTACATTTACGCTCTCACGCACGACCTGCGTAATCCTGTCACAGGTATGAGCACCGTCCTAGAGGCTCTACTCAGCCGACAGACCAGTGGCGATCCGCCCAAAGCGCAAATTCCCATCTCGGTCCTTTCTAGAATGAAAGAGGGCTGCGATCGCCAGCTCAAAATGATCGGTTCTCTGCTAGAAACTCAAGACATCAACATCTGGGGTGTTTCCCTAGACCGGCAGCCCTTCGAGCTTCGCGCGCTGGTCCGAGAAATATTAGCCGACTGGCAGATCAGGCTAGATAGAAAGCGCGTCAAAGTGGTGACACATATTCCAGACGACTTGCCGCCTGTAGATGGCGATCGCACCCAGCTATGGCGAGTCTTCGAAAACCTAATCGACAATGCCCTCAAATACAACCCCCCAGGCATCACCCTGACCCTACAACTCACGCTTCACACAGATGACTCAAATACAGATGACTCAAATACAGATGACTCAAACACGAACAGCTCAGATATAAATAACTTAAATACAAATTCAAAAAGCGCCTTTATTCGCTGCGCCGTCCAAGATAACGGCACTGACATTCCACCGCAGCAAACCAAATCGCTATTCAAGCTCTACCAGAGAGGTCACGCAAAAACCCATAGTCAGGGCTTAGGACTAGGACTCTACATCTGCCGGTGCATCATCCAGGCCCACAGCGGTACTATTGGCGTGAACAGTCCGACTCCGAACCACTCAAGCGGCACAGAATTCTGGTTTACGCTGCCTGCCAGTCAACTGGCCAGCTAAGTTTCAACTTCCCTGTTCCCCATTGCCTTATGTCCTCTGCCCCCTTTCTCTTTCATGCATCGCCCTAATAGACAATCTGGCTCCTGGAAACCTACGCTCCTACAGATCCTGATTGTCCTATTCATTCTGCCGCTAATTGGCTCTGCCGTTTTAGTTCAGTATCTAGCCTGGAAAAATGAACAAAAAGCCATAGAGCAGCTAGTCGGACAGCTACAGGCGCAAGTAGGCGATCGCATTCAAGAACGTATCGTCACCCTGACGGAAATTCCTCAAAGGGCGACAGCCACTATGGCCCTCGCTATTGAGAGGGGTGATTTAGATCCCGACAATCTGTCGGCTTGGGAAGCTTATCTAACAGACCAAAGCGTTTTCTTCGACGACCTTGCCTTTCTTTACTTTGGCAACCAGCAAGGCGACTACGTAGAGATTTACCAAGGTGATAGCAATCTAGATAAAATCAACTTTAGAAAGGGGAATCAGCCCGCTCTGATCCATCAATCTTACGTAAACTTGAGTGGACGCGTCTCTACTCAAAAGACCACCAAACCATTCAATCCAAGAAAGCGACCTTGGTATACAAGTGCTCTCGCAGCAGAAGCACCTACTTGGACAGAACCCTACAAATTCATCCTAGATGGCGTTAGCTCAGAGCGCTATGGACGGCGCTCACCTACTATGGGTATAAGTTTCGTGCGACCCTATTATCTTCAGAACGGTGCTCAGAACGGTGCTCAAAACGGTACCCAGAACGGTACCCAGAACGAAGAACAGCCTGTAGGTGTCATCGGTGCAGATTTTACACTTGCACAGATCGATAGATTTCTATCTAGCTTAGACATTAGCGATTCTGGAGAGGCGTTTATTCTCGATAGCGATGGACAAACGATTGCAAGCTCGATTGCCGCTTGCTCGCTCAGCGGCGGGTCAACATCAGCTGGTGAACAATCCAATCAAAGACTGGTTGAGTCAACGAAAACCTTTCTACTCTCGCAGGTTGTCGATCTAAAAAGCGTTACGCAGCCGCGAACGCTTCGATTTGAAGACGGAAAAACCAGAAATATTCTTCAAGTTTCTCCCTACTCTGATCGGTACGGTTTGAATTGGTTCGTGGTTGTGGTCCTTCCAGAATCTGACTTTATCGGCACTATTAAAGACAACGCTCGCGAAACGCTAGTTTTCTCTTCGGCTATTCTAGCAGGGATGTTTTTGTTGACGGCGTTTATTGCTAGCTGGCTCAGTCGCAGCGTGCTACGAATTAGCTCAGCTAGTCAGTCTGTTGCTAGAGAGATTTGGATCACCGTATCTCGGGTTTCAAAATTCGAGAACTCAACGCTACGGCTAAAGCTTTCAACAATATGAGTCATCAGCTAAGGAATTCTTACAGACAGCTAGAGAGCCATTCAAAGTTGTTGGAAGTTAAGGTTCGAGAGAGAACCCAGGCGCTAGAGCAAGAAATGCGCGATCGCCTCCGCAGTGAAGCCACCTTCCAAACCCTTGTCTCCAACGTTCCGGGCGCTGTTTACCGCTGCCACTTAGACGAACACTGGACTATGAAGTTCCTCAGCAGAGCTATCTTCGATCTTTGCGGCTATCCGGCTGCCGATTTTATCAACAACCGAGTCAGAAGCTTTGCTGATATTGTTGTCTTTTCAGAAGACATCCGTTTAGGAGAAATCGTTCGAAAGGCAATCGATCAGCGCCAGCCCTACGTCATAGAGTATCAAATTTTGCATGCCGACGGCAGCTTTCGCTATGTATACGATAGAGGTAGAGGCGTTTTTGATGAGGCAGGCAGGCTTCTCTACTTAGACGGTGTGATGTTAGATAGCACGCCACTGAAAAAAGCAGAAGCCAAAGTAAAAATCAGTGAACAGCACTACCGAAGCTTGTTTGAAGACGCCCCCATTGCCCTTTTGGAAGAAGACTTTTCCGAGGTCAATCGATATTTAAAGGAACTGGGTGTTTTGACGAGCAGTCCTAAAGCGGAAGCTGGTGCCGAAACTAGATATGACGATAGCGCTAAAAGCAATATTCAAGACTTTGAAGCTTACTTTGATGCCCATCCCCAGATAGTCCGTGAGTGCGTAGCGCGCATTCGAATCTTAGATGCCAATCAGGCTGCGCTTGATTTGTTTGAAGCGAAGGAAAAACGAGACCTGTTATCTGTCATAGAGTACCAACGAGACTTAGACGCGATTGAAGGGTTCAAGCAAGAAATCACTGCGCTATGCGAAGGCCGAGACGACTATGAGTCAGAGATTGTTAGATATACCCTTACTGGTAAGACTAGGCATCTAATTTTCAAAGAATTCGTTGCACCTGGACACGAACAAGACTGGAGCAGCGTCCTCGTGAGTACCCTAGATATCAGCCAGCGCAAACGAGCCGAAGCGCAGCTACAGATCTCTGAAGAAAAATACCGCACTCTCAACGAGAGCACTCAAGACGCCGTTATGCTGCTCAATCGGCATTATTTCATAGACTGTAATCCGGCCACCTTAAAGATGTTTGGCTGTGAGAAAAAAGAAGACTTTTGCAACAAGTCACCCGCAGACTTTTCGCCAGAGACTCAGCCCGACGGTCGTAATTCGAGGCGGGCGCTTAGAACCACTATCGCCACTGCGCTAAGAACAGGCACCTGCAAGTTTGAATGGTGTCATCGACGCTTAGACGGCACTCTTTTCCCGGCTGAGGTGTGGCTCACTGCTATGGAATTAGGAGGGGCGTTGAAAGGCGATCGCGTCATTCAAGCTGTCATCAGAGACATAACGCTGCGCAAACGAGACGAGGCCGAAATCATCCAGGCCAGACAGAAAGCCGAAGTTGCCAATCAAGCTAAGAGCCAATTCCTAGCCAACATGAGTCACGAATTGCGATCGCCACTCAACGCCATTCTCGGATTTTCCCAGGTTTTGTCCCGCAGCGATATCCTGCCAGCAGACCATCAGGAAGATGTCAAAATCATCAACCGCAGCGGCGAATTCCTTTTGAGCTTGATTAACGACATCCTCGACATGGCAAAAATTGAATCAGGCCATATCGCTTTTACCGCTTCTGACTTCAATCTCCACAGTCTCTTAGATGAGCTTCACAGCCTGTTCAAGCTCAGAGCCAAAGAAAAACAGCTTGAAATAATTCTCCGAAAATCTCCTACGCTTCCTCAGAATATCCACACCGATCAGTCCAAGCTTCGCCAGGTGCTAATTAATCTGCTAGGCAACGCTATAAAATTCACCCACACCGGTAGCATCACCATTCAAGCCCAACTATCTCCCGTTTCCCCGTCTCCTATCCCTCCATTCACCATTTCCCCGTCTCCCCATCCGGCGGTTGGGCATAGTCAAAATAGTCAAAACCTCTGCTTCTCCATCACTGACACCGGGATTGGTATCGATCCAGCAGATCTCGATCGGCTTTTTCAACCTTTCGTTCAAACCCACTCCGGTCTAGTATCTCAGGAAGGAACAGGTCTAGGTCTAGCGATTTGTCGCAAGTTTGTACAGATGATGGGAGGAGATATCTCGATTACCAGTCAGCTCAATCAGGGAACGACTGTCAGATTCTATATTCAGGCGACGGTGACTCAGCCAGCGTTGACCAACCGGTCGGTACTCAACAAAAAAGAACAGCACGTCTGGTCGCTAGCGGCTGACCAACCCCGTTTCAAACTCTTGATTGTCGATGACAAAGCAGTAAACCGTCAGCTGCTATTCAAACTTTTAGAGCCTGTAGGCTTTGAATTGCAAGCAGCGAACAATGGTCAGATGGCGGTTGAAATGGCGCGAAGCTGGCAGCCGGATTTGATCTTAATGGACTTGAGAATGTCGGTGCTAGATGGGATTGAAGCTATTCGAGAGATCAGGCAGCTCGCAGCTGACGAGTCGTCAGGAGTAGAGCATTCCCAGCCCAAAATTATCGCGCTTTCTGCCAGCAGCGTTCAGTCAGAGCATACCGATGCGATCGCCGCTGGATGTGATGATTTTATTCGTAAACCCTTTAAGGAAAATGCGCTTTTTGGTGCGATCGCACAGCAGCTGGATACTCGATACACCTACAGAGAAAGCTCTAAACAGACAGAAAGCCCTCAACAGCAAAACAGTTCACCTGACGATTCAGCTAGCTCCCTGCTTGAACAAACATTCCTCAAAGAAGTGTCGGATAAAGAAGTGTCGGATAAAGAAGTGTCGGATAAAGCAATGTTTGCCGAGGAATCACAGCTCAAAAAACAAAGCGGAGAACAGCATATTAGCGGACTGGCAACGCTGCCAGAACACATTCTAGAAGCCTTAGAATCTGCTGCCTTACGCCTTCAGTGGGATCAGCTGCTCACCCAAATCGAAGCGATTCGTGCCCTAGATGAATCCTTGGCAGATAGGGTCAATCAGGCCGTAGAGAATTTTCGCTATGGCCAAGTTGTAGAGAGTGTCCGAGCTGTCAAGACCACAGAAAAAGACTCTGATACCTACCCAGTTGGGTAGTGCATACTATCCGATCGTTGCTAGCCAACACCTGCTAAAGCAGCACGTCACCAGAGCGAATATTAGGCACACTACAGAGTACTCAAGCTATGTAAATAGTGAGGCACAGTTTTCTAATATTCCTGGAGGTCTGCAACTATGACGTATCTCGTCGAAACGACTCTCTGCTACTCCTTGCAGCAGGGAAAGTTTTGCTATGTTGCCCAGCCCCTAGACTCGAGCAATTCTACAGAAAATCTTTCACTGTGCAAACGAACCAGTGTAGAAATGGAAAACCGAGGCTATCGCAGCATTGTCATCCAGGCGCAATCAATCGTCACCGATAATCCCCACAACAGTCAAGACAATTGGGATCAAAAATTCATTCAAGCAATCTGGCACAGCCTCCACTCCACGGATACCCGGTTATCCCGGTGGTTAGAGACAACCGCTCATCTCTCGCATAGAGACCGACTGACTGCCTTTGCTAGCGATCTTTTCTTAAACGAAATTTGCGCGATGCCGTTTGTTATCCTCATTGAGAGTATTGACGCACTTTGCGCGCTACCCTCTGCGGCAGACGACGTATTTGCCTGGATAGAACACTGCTATGAACTCAGAGACACTTATTTGACCTACCACCATCTCAGCTTTGCAGTTTTCAGCTTTGAGATAATCGACCAGACTGTATTTACAGCATCAGATTTTCCCTCTCACTTTAAAGGGATAGCCGAAACCTCTCGGCATCCAAACGATTTTATCGACAACCCCCTCGACAATCGCGCTAATACTTACTTCAAAGACCGTTCTATTAATTTCTCTAGAAACCACTCCCAAAACGTCATCAAGAAGTCCTCTACCTGTCAATCAAACAATGGGAGTTCTGTACTTGGTCAGTCGCAGTATGCTAGAGATACAACAAAGGCGCAGCTTCCAGCCCATAGGTTCCGCAATGATCCCACCTACTGCTCATACTTTGCCTGCTAGCATTCTGCTTGTTGATGACAACCCAGACAATCTACGGCTGTTGATTGCTCTATTGACCCAGGAAGGATACCGGGTTAGGCCCAGTATGCAAGGTGCTCAGGCCGTTGCCGCTGCGCAGCTAGAATCACCAGATTTAATTTTACTAGATATCAAAATGCCAGATATGGACGGCTATGAAGTGTGCAGACAGCTAAAGGCTGACCGGCGTACTCAAGATGTTCCAATCATTTTCTTGACGGTGCTAGACGATGTTGTAGATATTGTTAAAGGCTTTGAGCTAGGTGGCGTTGATTACATTACTAAGCCAGTACGACGAGGCGAATTGCTCAGCCGTTTAGAGAATCACCTACAGAGGCGATCGCTTCAAAAGCAGCTCATTCAACAAAAACAGTTTCTGAGAAATATCTACGATAGTGTCGAAGCGTCTATCTCAGTAATAGACGTATTGGCAGACGGTCGGCTGAGAATTGACGCTGTCAACCAGACCGCGTTGAAGTGTTCTGGCATGACGCGCAAGGAGCTAGAAGGCGTCGACTTGTACAAAGTACTACCGGCTGATGTGATTGAAAGAAACCAGATCGCCTGTATAAAACAAGGCATCTCTATTACTAACGAAGAATTTTTAAGTTTCAAAGATAGGACCTTGTGGCTGCTGGTTACAAACTCCCCGGTTCGTAACCAGCAGGGCGATATTATCAGAATAATTGGCACCAACATCGATATCACCGAGCGAAAAAAGGCAGAGCTTCAGCTAGAGGAACAGACTCAACAGCTCTCAAAAACATTGGAGACTTTAAAATCTACCCAGCAGGAGCTAATTCGCACTGCAAAAATGGCTGCTTTGGGCAATCTGGTTGCAGGCGTTGCTCACGAAATCAACACGCCTGTAGGCACAGCAATCATGACTGCTTCTACGTTAGAGAATGCCAGCTACAAGCTCATGGCAGAAGTCGAGCAGGAAAACCTCAAACGCTCTTCTCTGAGTTCCTATCTAGAAATTGCTGCTGAATGCAGCCGTCTCATTGTCAGCAACTTGCAGCGAGCTGGTCAGTTAATCCACAGCTTCAAACAGGTTGCGGTCGATCAAAGCAGCCTACAAAAGCGAACGTTTGCACTCAAGCCCTATCTGCAAGAAGTCATCAGTAATCTCGGTCCTAAGCTAAGGCAGACCCCTCATCGTATTGCTCTAGTCGGCGACGACACTATTACTATCTGTAGCTATCCAGGTGCGATCGCCCAAATCATCACCAACTTAATCGTCAACTCACTCACCCATGCCTACCCTAGTGGGAACAGCGGCTGCCTACAGCTCTCCATCCATCCCCATCCAGCCGACCAGCCAGCCGACGACCAGCCAGCGCACCAGCCGACGAGCATTCAACTGCGCTATAGCGATGACGGCTGTGGCATCAGCCCCGTCCACCAAACCCGCATCTTCGAACCCTTCTTCACCACTGCTCGCAGCAGCGGCGGCAGCGGACTCGGCCTTCATCTGGTCTACAACCTAGTCACCCAAAAGCTAAAAGGCCACATCGACTTCGTCAGCACGCCAGAACAGGGAACTATCTTCACCATCACCCTGCCAACGCTCCCCGGTCCGATTTCTAATTCTTAAACCCAATTTTTTACCAATCTACAAAAGACAGATTGTTTGGCCAGTTTCCGAATCCCTCCTAAGATGTAGCTTCAGCTGCTTTGCTCAGGTATAAAAATGGCTTCAGAGCTTGGTTTTACAATTGACCTTATGCTCGTCTTGGGCGCAGCGGCAACAGGTGGCTATATTGTCAGCCGACTGGGTCAGCCGGTCTTGCTAGGATATCTGAGTAGTGGCCTAGTCATCGGTCCGCTGGGGCTCAACCTGATTCGCGATACAGGCAATATTCAAGAACTCGCTGAAATTGGCGTTGCTTTTTTACTCTTTGCCCTTGGGGTTCAGTTTTCACTAGAAGAACTCAGCCGCGTGCGCAATATTGCTCTCCAAGGCAGTCTGTTTCAAATTGGTATCACTACTGGACTGGTTACCGCCATTACGCTCTCTTTTGGCTGGGTGGATACGCTCGGACAAGGATTGTTCTGGGGCGCGCTGCTCTCTCTTTCTTCTACGGCGGTCGTTCTTAAGACGCTGAGCGAACGCGGCGAAACCAACACCCGGCACGGCCAGATCATGCTGGCGATTTTGATTGCGCAAGACCTGGCATTGGGCCTGATGCTGGCGATTGTTCCTGCTGTCAATCAGCCCGGTCCGCTGTGGCAAGTGATTGGCCTAGTGCTGCTCAAAGTGATTAGCTTTCTGGTCGCGGCGGTGCTGGTCGGGCGCTTTGTGATTCCGGTGGTGATTCGGCAGGTGGCGCTCACAGAAAGCAGCGAACTCTTTTTGCTGACGCTGATTGCGCTGTGTTTGGGCGTGGCAATTATCACGGCGCGGCTGGGCCTTTCTATCGAGATTGGGGCGTTTGTGGCTGGGCTGATGATCGCTGAAGTGGACTACGCCGATCAGGCGCTGGGCAAGGTGCTGCCGCTGCGCGATACGTTTGCCAGTCTGTTCTTTGTTTCAATTGGGATGCTGATCGATCCGGAGGTGCTAGTCCAAAACATTGGCCGGATTCTGGGTTTGGTCAGTCTGGTGATGGTGGGAAAGGCGCTGGTGATCTTGCCGATTGTGCTGTTGTTTGGCTATTCACTGAAGACGGCGGTGCTCACTAGCTGTGGCATTAATCAGATCGGAGAATTCTCTTTTGTGCTGGCGATTGTTGGTCTAGAAAATGAGCTAATCACGCAGGAAACCTATTTGTTGTTGCTAGGAACTACTGCCATCACTTTGGTGCTGACGCCTACGTTTTTTCAGCTTGCTTCACCTTTGACGCAGTGGATACACAGTCAGTCTCGGCTAATGAGCTTTTTGAATCGGCTAGAGTCGCCGCAGCCAAGTATGGGGGAAGAGGCGATCGCAAATCACGTCGTGGTCGCTGGCTATGGCCGAGTCGGTGGCGTCATCGTCGAGCTGCTGCATCAGCGAAATTATCCGGTGCTGGTCCTAGAAAACAGCGAAGCGGCTGTCCAATCCCTACGGCGTCAGGGCATTCCTTTTGTGATGGGCGATGCTGATGCTGAATTAATTCTGGCCAAGGCTAACCTGACTGAGGCCAAGGCGCTGGTGATTGCCTTGCCCGACCCGATGAGTACTCGGCTGCTGCTGAAGCGGGCGCGGGCGATCGCACCCAAACTCGACATCATCGCCCGGGCCCACACCACCCGCGAACTCGACCAGCTCAGCCAGCTCGGTGCCCAAGAAGTCGTCCAGCCCGAATTTGAAGCGGCTCTCACTCTCTGCACGCACCTGCTCGCCACCCTCGGCCAAATCGACGATCAGCATGGCGATACGATGGACAAAATTCGGACCAACCACTACCGCAGCGTCCGCCGTAATATTGTCTGAGTGCGACTCTGACCTATCGGCTAAGCAGAGTCGTTCGTAAACCTTCCTTAAAGGCGTTAGCCCAAACTGCCCATGCATGTTCTCATCACTGGCGCAGCTGGTTTCCTCGGCCAGCGCCTCGCCCGTCGCCTCCTCGAAAATCCTGAACTCAAGCGCCTTACCCTTACAGATCTAACGCCGCCGCCTTCGCCGGATAACACATCTAGCCAAAATTCTATAGTCACCTGCCTAGCTGCCGATCTAAGCGATCCTAGCGCTAGTAAAGCCTTAGTTAGCCAAGACATCACGGCGGTTTATCATCTGGCTGCTGTCGTCAGCGGACAAGCAGAGGCCAATTTTGATCTAGGCATGAAGGTCAATTGTGATGGCACTCGCCACCTGTTAGAAGCCGTTCGTCATCAGTCTCCTGGCGCACAGTTGATCTTCGCCAGTTCCCTCGCCGTGTTTGGCGGCGAGCTGCCGCCTGTGATTGCAGATGACACTGCTGTTCAGCCTCAGTCCTCTTACGGCACCCAAAAGGCCATTTGCGAACTGTGGATTAATGACTACAGCCGTAAAGGTTTCATTGACGGGCGGATTCTGCGCTTGCCCACTGTCTGCGTTCGTCCTGGCAAGCCAAACGCTGCCGCATCTTCGTTTGCCAGCGGCATCATTCGTGAACCGCTACAGGAGGAAACGGCTATTTGTCCTGTAGATCCTGCCCTTTCTCTATGGCTCTCTAGCCCGAATGCGGTAGTCGAGAATCTGGCCCATGCGCTGACGCTAAAAGCCGAACAGTTTACCTATAGCCGTACGCTCAACCTACCGGGAATCACCGTGACCGTGCAATCTATGATCGATGCTTTGGCAGCGGTCGCGGGCAAGGCCACCGCCGATCGAATTCACTATCAGGCCGATCCAGCTATTTCAAAGATTGTGGCGAGCTGGCCGAGTCAGTTTGATGTGGAGCGGGCGATCGCACTGGGGTTTGAGTGCGATCGCGCCTTCGAGGACATCATCCGCAGCTTCATAGCAGAAACCGGCATCCCAGAAACTGATATTGAGAAGAAGGACAGTAGCCAAAAGAACAATACAAACCTGGAGTAAGCCCTTCACACCAAAGGATGACTTTCCAGATTGTTATGGATGAATTTTTCTAAAGTAATGCTGAGAAGTTCCTGAGAGATTACCTCAAAGAGGGGCCCACTTTCTAACAACCCGCTATTGTGTAATATAACCATCTTTTGCCGAGGGCCATAATGCTCAAACCGGTGCTTCATGCTGTCCAGTTATTCCTCAAAGGAGCCACTGGAAAAGATCGTCAAGCTAAACATTACCTATCCGAACACCTGCTAAGGATGCAGCTCGCCTATGATCAGCTGCAGGCAGACAATACCACACTAGAACAAAACTACAAACGCCTTCAGCAAAAGCAAACCGATCTCACCACTCGCCTGAGCCGAAACAAAACCGATACAGACGAGCTGCTGAATATTGCCGACAGTGAAGTCGACTCCTTAGTCCTTGCCAACGAAGACTTACAGCTCAGGCTCAGGCAGAGCGAAACTGAGAAAGCCGCCCTTCAAGAAAGAAACGGCTCTCTCCTCGGCAGAGTCGCTTTCTTAGAGCAACAGCTCAACATCCGCACCTATCAACAAGACAGCCTTGATCCAGCACCGCGTGCTGACGGTGAAAAATCCTTTCTCAACCCAGAGCACGACTCAGACGATACCCTTCCGTTTTATGACCAGCTGATCGACCTTTCCAACCTATCTATTGCCCTAGTCGGCGGCCACGAAACCACCTACCGAGAAGTCACAGAAGTCCTCAAGCAATACGGCCTCAAACGCTGTGTGCATGTGCCACCTCACAGCATCGCCAGCAACAGCCGCAACCAAATCAAAGACAAAATCAGCAACTGCGATCTAGTCGTCACCATCACTAGCTACGTCGACCACTCCGTCGCCAAATGCGTCAAGCAGCTAAAAGACGCCCAGATGCTAGCGGGTGGCTCCATTCGCGTCAGCTGTCACGGCAAAAGCGGCCTCGTGAGAGAAGTGCTTGAGTACTTCGGTGCATCTATACAAACTTCCAGAGCCCTCTGACATCTAGCGAGAGCTTCTATACTTTCGTCTGCTCGACGCGCGATCGCGTCGACCTGATCGACCAGGCGGCGGGATAATAGCCCCGACCCTTCAAAATTCATACCGCTTCAGAGTCTGCCACAAGAAAGGGACCAAAAACCCCAGGTGGCGCTAAGCTAAGACCGCTGAATAGAAGACCTCAAAAGAGGCACCCTTGAGAATGCTTAGCCCCTTCAATCGCCGTCCGTGGACAGTGGCGACTCCCCTAGTAGCCGCCCTAGTCCTCTCTGTGACCACCCTCGGCTGCACCGAGGTCCAGACCAACGCCTCAGAAGCCACCGCCGACTTTCAGGGCACTGCCACTACCACCTATACCTGGCAAGTCGAGTACATTCCCCGCAGCGTCACCCAAGACAGGCCCAACGATCGCCGCCTAGAGAAATTCGAGTCCACCACCCTCGCCACCACCAACGGCATCCGCCCCGACGCCGCTGGTTCTGGCCCTGATAGCAAAGGCCTCTGGTGGCCCGTCCTCCCACCCGAACCTACCGTAGAGGATATCGAAGCCCGCCTCCGTCCCGGCGAAAACCCTCGCTCCCCCGAAATCATCAAATCCACTGCCTACCAACTCAGCTTCAATCAAGCGGGCGAAGAAAAGACACTACCCACCGACTACGACGTTTATCGACAAGCGGTCAAAGCCGCCGAAAAGGACCGCCCCCTACAGCTAACCCTAGGCCCACAAGACAAGTCTGTCATCCAAGCCGAAGTCGAGTAATCCCCATCCCCTCTCTTCGGCGGCTGAGCGCAGCCGAAGTCCCTTCCCCTCTCTCCCCCCCTCACCTAAAATTAAACAGCCCCTTCCCTTCCTCTCCTATGCCCCAGCCCCGCATCCTCTCAGGCATCCAAACCACCGGCAACATGCACCTGGGCAACTATCTCGGTGCAATTCGGAACTGGGTCGACTTGCAGGCGCAGTACGACTGCTTTTTGTTCATGGCGGACCTGCATGCGATCACCGTCCCCCAAGATCCAAAGACGCTGGCTGAAAACACGCTCAAACTAGCGGCTACCTACATCGCTTGCGGCATCGACCCTGACCAGTCCACCATCTTTGTGCAGTCTCATCTACCTGAGCACAGTGAACTGGCCTGGTTGTTCAACTGCATCACACCGCTCAACTGGCTAGAGCGGATGATTCAGTTCAAGGAGAAAGCGCTGAAGCAGGGGGAAAATGTCAGCGTTGGTCTGATGGACTATCCGGTGCTACAAGCTGCCGATATTCTGCTCTATGAACCTGACTTGGTGCCGGTTGGGGAGGACCAAAAACAGCACCTGGAGCTGACTCGGGACATTGCTGGCAGGCTCAACCATCAGTTTGGTACGAAGAAAAAGCCGGTGCTAAAGGTGCCTGAACCGCTCATTCGTGAAACTGGAGCGCGAGTGATGAGCCTGACCGACGGGACCAAAAAGATGTCTAAATCTGACCCTTCGGACCAGAGTCGAATTGATCTGAGCGACACGCCACAGGCGATTACGAAGAAAATTAAGCGGGCAAAAACAGACCTAGAACGGGGACTGGAATTTGACAATCCTGAGCGACCAGAATGCAACAATTTGCTAGGACTCTATCAGCTCCTATCTGGCCAGACAAAAGCAGCGGTGATAGCTGAATGTCAGGACATGGGCTGGGGAGAGTTTAAGCCTTTGTTAGCCGAAACAACAGTAGAAGCGCTGCGCCCGATCCAGGAAAAATACGCCGAGCTGATGGACGATCGGACCTATCTTTTGTCTGTTTTGGCTGAAGGAAAGTCGAAGGCACAGGCGATCGCATCCCCAACGCTAGCCAAAGTCAAAACCGCGATGGGATTTACATTAGGCAGCTAGGCACTGGCTTTAGGCACTTTGCAGCAACCATGACTGGTTTCAATCGCAGGGCATGACGGGTTTTGATGCGTCGGCTCGATAGAATAGCAACTAAGAAAATCATTAAAGAAATCAGTATCAAGAAGCTGAACCGAACTTATGGATGCAGTATCAAACCGGTTTCGTACGGCCATCAGATCCAAAGAATTCGTCGTGACAGCCGAAGTGATGCCACCAAAGGGCGGCGACCCGCGCCACATGCTAGAGATGGCAGGCTATCTAAAAGATTGGGTCCATGCGGTGAATGTGACGGACGGCAGCAGAGCGGTCCTACGGATGTCTTCTTTGGCCTGCGCAGCGCTGTTAAACCAGTCAGGAATTGAGCCGATTTGTCAGATGACGGGGCGCGATCGCAATGCCATTGCCCTCCAAGCCGACCTGATGGGAGCCCATGCTCTCGGCATTCGTAATGTCCTTGCACTCACGGGCGATCCGCTCAAAGCTGGCGATCATCCCAAAGCTAAAGCTGTCCATGAGTTAGACTCCATTCGCCTTTTGCGACTGATTCGACAGCTCAACGAAGGCACTGACTACAACGAGAAAGCCATGAGCGACGGTGCCCTAGACATTTTTCCGGGAGCAGCGGTCGATCCGCAGTCGACTAGCTGGTCAGGTCTACAGAGCCGATTTGAAAAAAAGCTGGCGTCGGGGGCACAGTTTTTTCAAAGTCAGCTAATTTCTGATTTTGACAAGCTAGAGAAGTTTATGGATCAGATTGCGGTGGGGTGCGATCGCCCCATCCTCGCCGGTATCTTCCTACTCAAATCTGCCAAGAACGCCGCCTTTATCAACCGCTGCGTCCCTGGCGTCAATATTCCTCAACATTTGATTGACCGACTCGCCGCCGCCAAAGATCCCCTTCACGAAGGCATGAAAATCGCCGCCGAACAGGTGCAAGCCGCCAGTCAGCTCTGCCAGGGTGTGCATATGATGGCCGTGAGAAGGGAAGATTTGATTCCGCAGATTCTTGAGATGGCAGGTGTCGAACCGCAAACACAAAGGCAGGTAGGTAATATTTTGAGCACTGTAAGATAGTCATCTCCATACAGTTTATGTTCGAGCCGTTTTGACACACAAACAATATGACGAACAGAAGTGGAAAAGATAATGTTAAGTCTTGATTTTAAGGAAACAATTTCAGCTTGGACTTCTGTATCTGAGGCGGTATTTGTCCCTCATAGCGAACAGGAATACGATCGCCTGGTCGAGATGTTGAATAGCTTGATCGATCAAGTCGGTGAGGATGAGTCTCATCCTTTAGCCTCGATGATGGATGTTATTGGTACCCTGATCGAAAGCTATGAAACTAAATATGTACCGGAACTAGAAGAGATTAGCTAGGACAGACGATATCCCCCTAAGACACTGCTGTAGTTTGAGTGGCCTTCTCAGCTCTACCAATTCCGGTCGCTCTGCTCAACACTCTTGCACTTCGACTTCTCGCCCCGCTGATGTAGGTAAAGAACACGGGTACAACAACTAGGGTCAGCAGCGTAGAGGTCGAAAAGCCGCCAATCACCGCGATCGCCATCGGACTGCGGGTCTCTCCACCTGCCCCAATCTCCAACGCGATCGGCACCATTCCGGCCACCGTCGAAATCGAGGTCATCAAAATCGGACGCAGCCGGGTAATGCCCGCTTCGATCACCGCCTGTCGCCGCGACTTGCCTTCTCTCACCGCAATCAGGGCGTAGTCCACCAGCAAAATCGAGTTCTTCGTCACCAGACCAATCAACAGCACGATGCCAATTAGGGCAAACAGTCCCATCGGCTTCTGCGTAACCAACAGTCCCATCAGCGCTCCGCCTACGCACAGCGGCAGAGCAACCATCACTGCAAAGGGATACAAGAAGTCGTTGTACAACAGCACCAGCACCGCATAAATCATCAAGATTGCTGTACCCAGCGCTAGCCCAAACCGGCTGAATACTTCCTGTTGAATTTCAGCGTCGCCTGTGGCCTGTTCTCTCACCCCGTCAGGCAGATTCTGCATCACCGGCAGCTCGGCGACCGCTTCAACGGCTTGCCCCAGAGTGAGACCTTGCAAGTTGGCACCGACGGTGACTTGGCGAGAGCGGTTGTAGCGATCGATCTGGGCAGGACCGCTGCCAAACTCGATATTGGCAACGGCGACTAGGGGCACCATCTGACCGTTTTGCCCCGGCACCTGTAAGTTTTCTAGCGTGCTGAGGTTGTCTGTGGTCTCTGGATTGAGGCGCACGCGGATGGGAATTTGGCGATCGCCGATATCGAAGTCAGCCAGGTTTGAGTCAGAATCCCCTAGCGTCGCCAGTGCCGCCGTCCGGGCAATGCTGCTAACTGACACGCCTAAATCTGCGGCTCTAGCCGGGTCGGGTCTAATCAAGACTTCGGGCTGTACGAGTGAGGCCGTAGAATTCACTTCGACTAGGCCTGGAATCTGCCGCATTTGCTGGGCCAGATCTTGAGCGGTTTGAGTCAGCAGATCGGGATTTTCGCCAGTTAGAACCAGCTCATAGTCTTTGCCGCCACCGCCGCCTGCACCCTGACTGACAAAGTTGATTCTGGTGCCTGGAATGTCTCGAAATTCTTCGCGTAGTGCCTCTTCGTAGTCCTTGCGTTCTATCCGTTCATTCTTAGGCTTTAGCTGCACGGAGGCAGAAGCTTCGCCTGGTGTGTTGGTCATAAAGACGTTTTCTGTGGCTGGTCTAGCGAGCAAGAGATTGGTGATACGATCGCTCACCAGTTCAGTCTTCTCCAGCGTCGTTCCCGGCGGTAGAGAAATACTCACAGACGTACGGCCCGTATTGCCCGCATCAAACAAGCTAGTCGGCAAGAACTGCGCCAGGTTCATGCTGCCAATAAAGAACAGCAGCGCTAATACAATTGTCACTAGCCGGTGATTTAAGGCAGTGTTCAACAGCTTGTGATAGGGCAAAAGGTAGCGCGGCACCCGCAGCCCATCAGCGGCAACGACTGTATTTTCCTGATCGCTCTTGACCGCTGGTTTGAGTAGGTAAGCTGCCATCATCGGTGTCACTAGCCTAGCTACCAGCGTAGAAAACATGGTCGCCACCGCTACCGTCACCCCAAACGGCTTGAAGAACTGACCCGGTATACCACCCATAAAGGCTACCGGAATAAACACAGCCACAATCGTCGCCGTCGTGGTAACGACCGCTAGGCCCACTTCCGCCGTCGAGTCGATCGCGGCTCGAAAGGGCGGCTTGCCCATCTGAATATGGCGCTCTGTATTCTCGATTTCTACGATCGCGTCATCCACTAGGTTGCCAACCGCCAGCGTCAGCGCCAGTAAAGACATGCTGTTGAGCGTGTAGCCTAGCACCTGCAAAACCAAGAAAGTCGGAATAATCGACAGCGGCAGTGCGGTAGCTGTAATCAAAGTCGTCCGCCAGTTTCTTAGGAAAAGGCCGACCACGATTACCGCCAGAATGCAGCCCAAAATTAGCGCATCGACAGACGCCTGATAAGAGTCTCGAATATCAGTGGCACTGGTGTAGGTCAGCTCAAAAGTGATGTCTTCTGGCAGCGTTTCTTTGAGGTCTGCGATCGCAGCTTCTACCGCATTCTCAACCGTCACCACTACACTGCCGCGACTGCGATAGACCCGAAAGCCCACCACCGGCTGTCCGTCTAGATAGGCCGACTGACGCACCTCAGCAAAGTCGTCTTCGACCGAGCCGAGCGAGTCAAGCGGCGCAGTCCCACCAGAGGGCAACACAATGCCGAGCGACTGTAGCTCTTCCACCGTCGCCGCACTGCCCAGCGTCCGAATTCCCTGCTCTACCCCCGAAATATCACTGCGGCCACCCGGCAAATTGATATTGAACTGGCGAACTTGGTCGTTCACATCGGTCGCCGTAATCCCTAACGCATTCAGCTGCTGCGGATCGAGGTCCACCCGAATCTCTCTATCCACACCGCCCACTCGGTCTACTCTAGAGACGCCCTCTGCCGCTAGCAGCTTACGGCTAATCTCTCGATCAACTAGATCGCTAATTTCTTCTACCGAGCGCCGATCTGAGCCCACGGTATAGATCACAACCGGACCACCGCCCGAGAAGTCTAGGCGCTGCACGATTGGATCTTGTGCATCGTCTGGAAAATCCTGACGAATCCGGGTCACCGCATCGCGAACGTCATTCGTAGCCTGATCGGTGTCGACCCCTAGATTGAATTCGATCACCGTTTCAGACGCACCGTCACTGACAGTCGAGGTCAGCGAATCGATATTGCCAAGACCCGCCACCGCGTCTTCTATCTTCTTGGTGATTTGGGTTTCCATCTCTTCGGGGCCTGCGCCCGTCTGATTCACCTGCACCAATACCGCTGGCACGTCGATATTCGGATTCGCGTCGATACCCAGATTACCAAAGGCCACTAACCCTGTAATAGTCAGCACCAAAAACAAAACAATCGTCGGCACCGGACGCCGAATGGACCATTCAGAAATATTGAACATATCGTTAGTTGTTGCTTCCTGAGCTATTTACGAAGCTATCCGTAGAGACCACCTTTACCAGATCGCCATCTTGTACGTAGCTAGCGCCTTCTAGAACAATCGGCACGTTGGCCTGCAAACCAGACACAATCTCAATTTGCGCAGGCTCACCACCGCTAGCTGGAATCCGATTGCCAACTTCCACCGTCTGCGATCGCGCCGTCCCATCCGCATTCAGCTGATACACCACAAAGCCGCCGCTACTCTGAGGCAGCACAGACTCTGCTGGGACCGCCACGCCTTCACGGGTGCCCGTCACAATCGCCGCCTGTAAAAACATGCCAGGACGAATGCGATCGCTTCCCGGCAGCCCCACTTTTACCGTCGCCTGACGAGTCTGCGGATCAACCGTCGGATCAATCGAGCGCACAGAACCCTGAAGCTGCAAGTTCGCATCCGACTCCGATCGAATCTGAACCGGCGTGCCGACGCTCACCTTGGCTAGCTGCGCCTGTGGAATCTTGACCGCCAGCTCTAGCTGATCGCCGCTAATTAGCTTGAACAACGGTGTACCCGCGCTGGCCGTATCACCTACCGTCGCTGTCTTTTCAGCAATCACCCCGTCACTAGGGGCGACAACTAGGGTCTGATCTAGCTGAGTCTCTAGCCGACTCACCTCGGCTTGAGCGCTACGAACCGAGGCTTCAGCGCTGGTAATAGAAGCACGTTCAGCGCCGACAGTCTGCTCGGCGGTGGCTACTTCTGTTCTACGGCTAGTCAGGGTTTCGGCGCTGATCGCCCCCTGACTAAACAGCGAGCTATAGCGTTCAAAACTTTCTCTAGCAGATGATAAGGCGGCTTCGGCCTGGGCGGCTTCGGCTCTTCTTTGCTCAACGGTGGCGATCGCTGCGCTCACCTGAGCGTTGGCCTGATCGATTTGGCTACGCAGCACGGAATCGTCAAGCACCGCTAATACCTGTCCGGCAGCGACGCGATCGCCCTCTCGCACGTTCACCGACTGAATCTGCAAGCCGCTAGATCTCGGTGAGACGGAGAGCAGGTCAAAGGCTTCGACGGTGCCGTTGGTGGTGATGGTTTGGGAGATGGGGATGGATTGCGATCGCACCGTAGTCACCGTCGCACTAGCCACCGCCTCTGTCTCAGCTAGCGGCGCACTTCCCTCAGAGCTACTCGACAGCAGCTGCTGGCCAACTAGAGCCAATCCCAATCCCAGCCCCAATCCCAGCAATAGTCCTTTGGGACCGCTAATCCAATCGGCGATGTTCCAAGGCCGTCTTTTCTTTCCGCTACGCTCTTTCTCTTTGCGCTCAGCAACCCCGTTTAAGCCGCTGCTCGAACTCAAGGCAGGAGTCATCTTCAGATCTGGAAGGCTATTCTCACTGTCTTGATTGTCCTGAATTTCTTGGTAGGTCACAGGTATACGTGTTTGCCAGCAGAGTGTTTACAAAAGTTTAATATTCTCATTATTACGCACCATCCCTCTTTTGCGGGAGATGACGAGCCAGCAAAAAAACAGGTCCAAACCTGTTACCCTATACTCCATCAGCTCAGCAGCTCAGCTCAGCAGTACCCAAAAGAGCAGCAATGAAAACAAGATCCTGGTGGCAAAAACTCAAGCGCAATCCACTCGCTCGCTTCGGTGCGATAGTGCTGATCATTTTTTATATCGCAGTCATTTTTGCTGACTTTGTAGCTCCCTACAATCCGCTCGCTCAGCAGCCAAACGGCTCGCTGCTGCCACCGACTCAGATCTACTGGGCCAATCAGGAAACCGGTAAGTTTATTGGGCCTCATATCTACCCGACTATTCAAGGGCCAATCGATCTAGAAACAGGTCTCAGCGAAAGAGAGGTAGACTTTAGCCGTCCGGCCCCGCTGCGTCTGTTTGTGCGCGGGGACCAGTATCGGCTCTTTGAGTTCACGCTGCCGCTGATCACCGGGTTCTCGTTTGAAGACAACATTACTCTGACAGAAATTCCCATTTTTCCAGGTATTCCCGGCGACCTACATCTATTTGGCCCAGTCGGAGCCGCAGCGCCCCCGCCTATTTCGGCAACAGAGTCCGTACAACCAGTTAGAGAGTCAGATAGTGACTCTCTAGAATCAACAGAACCCGCATCGACCGAAAATTTAGATGACAGCCCCGTTGCCACAACGCCTGCCTATTTCAACATCTTTGGAACCGATAAATCTGCCAGGGATGTCTTTAGCCGGTTGGTCTACGGCGGACGCATTAGCCTTGGCATTGGGCTAGTTGGTATTTCTATCTCTTTTCCGTTGGGCCTGCTGGTAGGCGGGATTTCTGGCTACTTTGGCGGCGTGGTTGATTCTGTGCTGATGCGATTAGTTGAGGTAATTATGACTATTCCCTCTATCTATTTGCTAGTGGCACTAGGCGTGATTTTGCCGCCTCAGCTCGATAGTGCGCAGCGATTCTTGCTAATTGTTTTGATTATCTCTTTCATTGGCTGGGCCGGACTCGCTAGAGTGATTCGCGGCGAAGTGCTATCGCTCAAAGAGAGAACGTTCGTGCAGGCGTCGCGATCGATGGGTGGACGCAGCCTACACATTATCACTCGCCATATTCTGCCGCAGACTGCCACCTATGTGATTATTGCGGCGACGCTGTCTATCCCTAGCTATATCGTGTCTGAAGCCGTCCTTAGTTTGATTGGCCTGGGCATCACCGAGCCCGATCCGTCCTGGGGAAATATGCTCTCTGCGGGTACGGACGCTTCTATCTTAGTGCTCAATCCCTGGCTGGTTTGGCCACCTGCCGCGCTGATTGTAATTGTTGTTCTTTGTTTCAATCTGCTGGGCGATGGCCTCAGAGATGCGCTCGATCCTCGCAGCTTGGAAGAGCGTTGATTATGAAGTGATTCTCAGAAGATAGGAGGTGTTTGTGAGTTTGTGGCGTTAGCAACATCAAGAGAAAGAAAAGCTTACGAATGCACACACAGCAAAGCGATAAGAAGCTTTTCGCGGTTTTAACCTTCAGCAACGCCTACTTGATCAATACCGATTGTGTTCTCACGGGCGATGCCTAGATGAACTGATGATGGCAGCCAAGCAGTCAGTTGTTTGATTACGAGCCACTCGCAATATTCTTGACAGCAATTTTGTGAGATTTCTCTCAAATAAAAATTTCAAGCAACAAATCCACCCTGTTTTCAAACATCAGGCTGTCATAGTCATGTCATAGTCATTTTTTTGTATACGATTTCTCCTCAAAACCAGGATCAGATCATCACCGTTAGAATTGCTACATCATCTGCGGGCTATTGATCTACGAATGAAGGCAGAGGCCCTTAAAGATGCAGAAGAATGGAGAATTTATACATGATCCCGTCATTTCATATGGCGTGGCCAGTGCTATAGCCCAAAAGCAGGATTTGGCTGAAGTCTTGGGTGGTGATCAGGGGCGCAATCAACTGTTAGAACTTCTTATTCAAGATTTAGACAGGCTAAAGCGTTCTCAGTGGCTGTCGCTAGGCGATATTGAAGCAATTGACAGGCGATGGTTACAGGTTATCGATGAAAGCGATAAAGCGCTTTTATACCCAAGGTTTCGACGATCTGGCTTTGCAGCAGATGGCTTTGCAGCAGATGTTTCTACCGATTCTCTGGCCGATTCTCTGGCCGATTCTCTGGCCGATTCTCTGGCCTATAGAGCGTGGGTTGCTAAAGACATTATCCGGCACAGTCAATGTCTGAACAAATCGTTATGCATAGGTACAAATAGGTTTCTGGTGTCTGCTGTGCCGTTGCGATCGCGATATTCAACCCGTCCTATTATCATCGCGTTTAGTCAAGATACCGATCGAGGTTTAGATCGACGTTCGAGCAAAGATATGGCACGGCCTCTTGCGACTAATCCTCTTGCGACTAATCCTTTTGCGACTAATAAGGACTTCGGGGTAGTAGAGAAGCCCAAGACTGCTAAGGGTCTCAATGATATAAATTCAAACCAAGCGGAAGCCAAGCTCCAAAGGCAGCTAAAGCGGGAACAGCTGATCAACAAGCTCACCAATTCTATTCGCCGAACGCTAGATCTAGAGAAAATTTTGCAGTCCGCCGTCGATCAGGTGAGGGCTCTTTTGCAAACCGATCGGGTGATTGTGCTTCGATTTGACACAGATTGGAAAGGGGTGGTGGAGGCTGAATCAGTTGCACCCAAGTGGATCAAAACACTGGGCATGAAGATTCGAGATGATTGCTTGGGCAAGATTTACGCTCAAAGCTACCAGCAGGGACGAGTCAGCACTATTTCAAATATCCATACGGCAGATATTGACCTGTACCACAGAGAACTCTTGAGCGATCTTCAAGTGCGGGCAAATCTGGTAGTGCCCATACTGCAAGATGAAAATCTTTGGGGTCTGCTGATTGCGCATCACTGCTGTGCGCCTCGCCATTGGAAGCCGGAGAGTACGGAGCTATTGCAGCAGGTTGCAACCCAGCTGAGTATTGCGATTCAGCAGGCAGAGCTGTACCGCAAAGCGCGTGAACAGGCCGCCTTGATTGACGTGGCCACCGATGCGATTTTTGTTCGCAATTTGGATGGTCGAATCGTGTTTTGGAATCAGGGTGCGGTCAGCCTGTACGGCTGGAGCCCCGACGAAGTCATGGGCACGCTTGCCCATCAGCGTTTAGAAAAGAGTGCTGATAAGCTCGAAGCAGCGCTGAGCGCAACGATGCAGCAGGGCTTTTGGCAAGGCGAACTTGCGCAGAGCACGAAGGCTGGAGATAGCATCCTGGTTGCTAGCCGATGGACATTGATTAAAGATGCCTCTGAGCGTCCTCAGTCTTTTTTAGTGGTCAATACCAACATCACCAATCAAAAACGGCTAGAAGCTCAGGTTTATCAGGCTCAGCGGCTGGCGAGCCTGGGTGAATTAGCCAGTGGTATTGCCCACGATCTTGGCAATGTTTTGACGCCTATCTTGGGCGTTGCGCAGATACTTCGTCTCACTCAAAAAGACGCCGACGCCTCTACCCAGGAACGGATAGACATTTTGGAATCCTGTGCCAAAAGAGGCACCGAAATGGTCAGGCAAATTCTTACGTTTGCCCAGGGTAGCCCTGAAAGTGAAACCACGGTGGATATTGTGGTGCTCTTACAGGAAGTGGTTGCTGTGGCCAAACAGGGATTTCCTAACTCTATTGCTATTCACGAAGCTAGCCTCCAGGCAGACGGTTCTCAGGCAGACGGACCGAAGCGATCGCGCCCAAAAGTATCTGCTGATTCTACTCATTTGCATCAGGTGTTTATGAATCTGTGCATCAATGCTCGTGATGCAATGCCACAAGGCGGCACGCTAACGCTCTCGGTAGACAACGTTTTTGTAGATGCCGCTATGGCTAGTCATAACTTGGATATGTCAGTAGGCCACTATGTGGTGGTGACCGTTGCCGATACCGGGATAGGAATTTCGCCTGAGCTGTGCGATCGCATCTTCGATCCATTCTTCACAACCAAGCCGCCCAATCAGGGCACGGGATTAGGCTTGGCCACGGTCTTAGGCATTGTCCAAAAAGCAGGCGGTTTTCTGAGAGTCTCCAGCAAGGTAGGTCAGGGGACTCAAATAAAAGTGTATTTATCTGCTATTGAATAACTGAGATTGAGCAATGCTTTTGCCTAATTGAGTTCAAGATCACAATTTCCTCATACTTTCGGAGTATCTTTGGCTCATTCGGAAATGTTTCATAAGCCGGATATTTTTACAGCTTCTCTTACAAGTCCTTACCTCAGCAGAGCTATCAAAATGTCGATAGTTGACACACGGCTTTTAGATTCTGAGTTTCCTAAAGATACGCATATCCTGGTAGTTGATAGCCATGATGACAGTCTGTACTTGTGCGCGCTGCTATTAGAAGGTCATAGTACAAAGATCACAGCGATTGATTCAGTCAAGGGCGCACTGTCTTTTTTAGACAAATATATTCCCGATCTGCTGATCTGTGAGATCAGATTTCCTGGTGAAAACGTTTATCCCTTGATCCAAAAGGTAAGGTGGCTAGCGTTCATGTGTTGCAAGCCAATTCCTGTGTTGGTTACCTCCGCTTATCCAGCCGCGCTACTAGCTCAACGACCGAAGATACAGGTCGAGGCCTACTTGCTCAAGCCCTTCGATGTCAATCACTTAATCGATACAGCTCTGCAATTAATCAATCTTTCTAAACAGCCCAGCAGTGTTCCCGTCGCTTCTGCTTGTTAAACCTATCGAATAAGGGATCGAGCCAAATTGAAGATGCCGCATGTCTTTTAGCTCATCGATTCGATGCAGATCACGCAAATCCAACGTTTCTTCAAACATGATCTTAACCATCCTTATGAAAGAATGCGGGAGATTGCAACCTACCCAACACTGAAAAATTGATCGTAAATACTCAATCCCTTGTCGCGCAAGAACGGTGGGAATTGAGAAGCATATATTCGCCGCTTCTCTAAAGCTTTGCGAACGCTTCTTCTTTGTTGCCAATGAAATCTGTTTAAATCACTCTATAGAAAAATGACTTACCTACATTCTCTCCTCTCAGCTAAGCTGCCCACTCGAAGCTCCGATCAAATACTTTGTTACTACACGAATAGCACCCAGAACGTTCAAAATATTCGAGTGCTCAATGGTGAGCAGTGTCAGTTTGAGCGCATTGTCTTTTCAAAAGAGAGGATTTTGTTTGAGGCATATCCTGAATTCGAGGCAGAAATATCTTCGTCCGGGCTAGACCCAGTAGGGGTCAGCAAAATTGACTGTCAATCGTTAGCTGTTCACAAAGATGCGGATAAAGAGCGTTAGAGGAGGGTAAGTGGTAAGAAGAGTAGACTTAGCTGTGAGGGAAGTGCCCTTGAATAAAGGCCCATTCCATCCGGCCTTCGACTGCGCTCAGGCCTCGGTTTCAGCCTTACCTGTTATGTATTCTATTTCTGGAGCGAGTCTTTTATGGCGTTTTGTTCTAATTATCTCGTTTATTAGAAATCAGGCCACCCGCTGCCGCGACAGTCCTTCTTTCCCCAGCTCCTGACTCAGCTCCTGACTCAGCTCCTGACTCAGCTCTCTATGAACAATTGTGCCAATCTGAATCGCTTCATTCAGCAGTCGGCCATAGTCGCTAGCTTCGTCGCTAACCTGCAGTAGCTGTAGTGTGGCTAGGTTTCTCTCGATGCTGGAAAACATCTCTTGTCGTCTAGCCATGAACTGCTGATGTTTTCGCATGACTTTTTCGGTCATCAGTCCACAGATTAGACTTTCCCTAGTCAGATGCAGCGCTTCGATCACCTCTTCTCTATTTTCTAAGCTAAGTCTGCTGCTTTTTGCCTCGCCTAGCTCTTCGAGAATTTCGACGGCTGAGACCATTTCATTGAAGCGGTCAATTTCGTCGAGCAGATGGCTAAGGGTGAGCAGGCGTCTGCCTTCGCGCCAGCGGTAGTAGATGCAGGCAGCGGTGAGCGCGATCGCACCCACCGCCCCAAAGGGCAGAACGCCCCAGACCACCTGCGCATTGTCATCACTGATTGACCGCGCCAGCATCAGCGTCAAAGGCAGACAGAAGATTAGTCCCACCACCAACAGCAGTCCCAGTTCACTCAGCAGTGACAGCCGATGCTCCGGCAGAAAAGCCGTCTGACGATAGGCCCAGCCGATTGTGACATCGCCTATATCTAGCCCCGTAATCTCGTCTAGCTCCCGCTGAGTCACTCTTAGATTATCTAGATTTTTCATGACTGAATTTTTTCCTTTTTCTGCCCCCTTCTCACCTAATACAGACCGAGCATATAACCGATTGTTTTGAAAACTTGAGAATAGAAGTTGCCTTCAATCTCGGGTCTGAAGATTTGGAAGGTGCGATCGCTAGATCCGACAAAAGGTCGCAGCGTCCAGCCTAGCTGAGAACCCACTAATCCATACAGCACCACCCAACCTTGCAACAGCTTTAGACGCAGCTTTTGGTCAAATCCATCTGGCCCAGCTATATCGACCATTCCTTTATAGAACAGCCTTACCCCCACACAGCCGGTAATAGTCATCACCAGTACGTTCAGCAGTAAGAAGAAGTCATAGCCCCTAACTGAAATCAAAAAGAACAGAACGACTGGCGCAAAGCTGAAGAGTAAGACGCTGATAACAGAAACAGAGGTCAGCGCCATCGTGACGTATTGTTTGAAGCTGAGCTTGGAGCCAAATAAGATGTCGAAGAAGTAAAGCGTTGGTACACAGATTAGCAAGGTAAGCAGGTACAGCGCGGGCAGCTTGATCGCTGAAGAAATAATCTGTAAGCCGCCGCCATATGAGCCCACAATGCCGCCGTAGATGGCAAAGAAGAAGGTGCTAGCAATCAGCAAAGAGCCGATTTTGCTCTCTAGCTTGGTTTCGCTGCGGACCTCTTCTAAAAAGGTGCGGCGATCGCGCAGCAGTCGAATCAATACCGAGAAATGGTTCGAGCTACGGCCTTTGGGTCTAACTTTTAAAGAGTCTTGAGTCATGGTGGTTGAACGCTCCTGTCTGGTGATTGGAATAACGCTCCCTGGTTTAGGGTGCTACAGGCGTGGGCGATCGCATTCCGCAAACACGCTAAGCTAAAACAAAGGGAACCTCAGCGATCGCGCCAGTAGCCAACATGCCAACCACAGACAGCCCGCTAAAGCTAGACACCAGCCTTCCTACAAATGAGCCGACACCTAGCGAATCGCTCAGCTTTGACAGCAGCGCCCCACCTCAGCAAAGCCTAATCGACGCCTGCGTTCACTGTGGATTTTGCCTGCCTACTTGCCCCAGCTACCGTGTCCTTGGCAAAGAAACCGACTCTCCCCGTGGCCGCATCTATCTAATGGACGCCATCAATAAAGGAGAAGCGCCCCTTTCGCCCACCTCTGTCGGCCATTTCGACACTTGCTTGGGCTGTCTCGCCTGCACAACCGCCTGTCCTTCCGGTGTGCAATACGACAAGCTAATCTCCAGCGTCCGCCCTCAGATCCAGCGAAACCACTCTCGCCCGCTCAAACAACAGGCCATCCGCCAGCTAATCTTCTCTCTTTTCCCCTACCCAGATCGTATCCGCCTGCTGCTAGCCCCTCTCGCCGTCTATCAAAAGCTAGGCATCTCAAAACTCCTACAAAAAACAGGTCTGCTCAAAAAAATCTCTCCAAACCTTGCGGCAATGGAAAGCCTGCTACCGCCCGTCACCACCAGCTGCTTTTCCGACAATCTCCCCGAAGAGATACCGTCAACAACCACAAAACGCTACCGGGTTGGCATGATTCTCGGCTGCGTCCAAAGAGTCTTCTTTTCGGGTGTGAACGCAGCCACCGCCAGAGTCCTGACAGCTAACGGCTGCGAAATTTTCATACCCAGAAGCCAAGGCTGCTGCTCTGCCCTTCCAGAACACCAAGGCGAGACTGCCCAGGCTCAAGCCCTAGCCCGCCAAATGATCGACAGCTTTGCAGAATCAAACGTAGACTACATCATCATCAACGCTGCCGGATGCGGTCACACCCTCAAAGAATACGGCCATATCCTAGCAGACGATCCAGCCTACGCAGATCGCGCTAAGGCCTTTGCTGCCAAAGTTCGCGATGTTCAAGAATTCTTGGCTGAGGTTGGTCTCACTGCAAAGCTTCATCCTTTGCAAGACCAGCCGCTCGTAACCGTCTATCAGGATGCCTGCCATTTGTTGCACGGTCAAAAAATCAGCCGTCAGCCCAGAGAAATATTGCAACAGATTCCAGGGCTGACGTTGCGAGAGCCCTTAGACGCTGCTCTTTGTTGCGGCAGTGCAGGTGTCTACAACATGCTGCAGCCTGAAATCGCTGAAGAACTGGGACAAATGAAAGCAACAAACCTGGTTAAAACGGGCGCGACTTTGATCGCATCGGCGAATCCAGGCTGTTCTTTGCAGATTAAACAGTCTTTGGAGAAACAGGGAAAAAAAGTGAAGCTGAAGCATCCTATGGAACTGTTGGATCTCTCTATTCGAGGCGAGAAGCTGTAGCCCAGCTTTGGATGCGTTCGGTAGTTCAGCGTTTGGTGTTATCTGTAGATTGTTGAATATTGGCTAGTGGACTTAGGTGCCGACCCACCCCGTCACTGCGTGCCACCCCTCCTCGGAGGGGATTTGTCTCGGCTGTGTGGCATTCGAGAGTCGAGGCAGATCACCTTGACCTCACTGCCTGAAGTAGATCCCCTCTTGGGAGGGGTGCCCGCAGGGTGGGGTGGGTCGGCAACTCATGCTGAACGCGCCCACTCGCTGCACATGCTCATATCCATACATTAGCCAAACCCAAAGAATCTCTTCAACCTTTCGGTAACCGGCTCTGCTTTCGCTTGTAAAACTGAGATGACGCTAAGCCAAAGCTATACAAAATACCAGCATTGCTGCCCGCTCCTATTGCCGCGCCCACGATCGGAATCAGCTCCACCACACTCAGTCCGCTTTTGAGCGCACTCGAAGTGCCCAACGAGAGCGCAAAGATTGTTAGCGCCTCACCTTTTCGAGCCGGATCGTTGGCATCGAACTCATACGCTGCTGCTACTCGATACAGCATTTCGGATTGCAGGGCTGCGACTGCCGCTAAATCAATCGCAAACAGCCCCAGCGCTACCGGGGGAATAATGTTCGTCGCAAAGCCAACTCCGCCCGCTTTGATAGTGGTATCTACGATAATTCGATGCGCAATTTCTTCATCGGATTCATACGGATGCTCTGCTTTTAGCTTCACTACATCGGCAACAGCCTTGTCCTTGTCCACTCGGCCTAGCGCACTGGTCAGCCAGCTAAATCCTGGCACCTTCGCAACATAGTCAACCGCCGGACTTTCAGCAATCGGCTCTAGCGTCTTACCTACGCTTTCAGTCGTTTGCTCTAGTACAGAATGAGCTGACTCTGTGGCGACCTCGCTGACTCGCGTTGTCGTGTCCATCGCAGACGCAGAGACCTTGTTAAATATTTGAGTGCCCACAGCCGATACCAAACCGCCCAATTGCTCTGCGGTCGAGAAAGCCTGCGCGAAGGAGTCTGAGATCTGCTGATTGTTCATTGTTTCGAGCGTTTGTGTAGAGGGTCGGCCATTTAGTTACCTCTGAAGCTAAAGGGAAAATCATCATTACGGAAGTATCTAAAGGGAGAAATTTTTGCCGCAAAGCTGAACTTTTTGCGATCGCTCCGCCGAAAAATTACGAACAGCGGCAGCAGCAGTAGATAAACCGCGTAGGGAATGAAGCCTGGACCGACGGTTAGTATAGTTGCCGGAATCAGTCCGGCGATGTTCCAGGGAATCAGTGGCGCAATCACAACTGCCGTATCTTCCAAGGCCAACGCTAGCTGTTCTGGGCAGTCCTGCTTAGAAAACTGCCTCTGATAGCAAGGACGCACAATCTGTTCTGTCAGTAGGATTGCGATCGTTTGTGTGCAGCCGAATAGATTGGCTACGATACTTACCAAGACAGTTGCTCGTCCCAACTGCCTGATACTACGAATGCGACCCAGCCAGCCATCTAAGAAACTAAGAACGCGACTGCCCGAAAAGATACCGGCAAAGGCTGTAGATAGTAGAACAACTAGCGTAGCTTTGAGCATGGGCAACAGGCCGCCGCCCAGCAGAATCGCTTGCAAGGGGCTGTCCTGGTTTAGCTGATAGCCAAAAAGCAGGAATTGAAACAGGGCGGCAAAAGAATAGTGTTGCAGGCTGTGGGCGATCGCACCCCCAATCCCAATACTCACCCCCATCGCCCACTTTACATCCACCCGCAGCACCGCAAGCAGAAGGACCGCGATCGCTGGCAATAACACGACACTAGAAAGATCAAATACCTGCGATAGCTCTGCCATAATCGACAGTTCCGACAGCTGCACCGGATACAACAGCGAGAGTCCTGTATAAAAAACAACAGACAGCGCCAAAGGCCACAGACTGCTCGCCATCATATTGCGCAAGTTGCCATACAGATTCGTGCGAGTCACGCTTGCTACTAGATGCGCACTAGAAGACATCGGCGAGCATCTATCACCCACAAACGCCCCGGCAATAATTGCTCCCGCTACCGGATTGACATCTACATCACTTCCTCTAGCAATCACCATCAGTGCGATCCCAATCGTGCCGACCGTGCCAAACGAAGTCCCGATCAAAATAGAAACTGCCGACGCCAGTAAAAATGACCACAGCACAAAAAACTGCGCCGAAATCAACCGGGTACCGTAATACACCAGTGCGGGCACCGTCCCCGCCGCCATCCACACCGCCGTCACCATCCCAATTAGCAACAGCACCTGAACCACTGGCAAAGACTGACGCGCCCCCGCTAATCCCATGCGTAGCAAAGCGGAAAGCGCAAACCCTCGACGATTCAGCACTAAAACAAAGAGCAAGAGTGAGACAGCCAGCGCATAAGCGATGAAGATTCCAGCCGAAGCGCTACCCACTAGCAGGCAAAAGGAAAGTGAAAGAACAACCATCAAATCGAGATTTTTGGACTGGTTCATGGTTGCTGTACTCTGTCGCCTTTGTTGTCAGATCTGAGCGATGGACCAAGCTGTAGGCACTTGGTTCGGACCTGATTTAGAGTAGTGACGATCGCCTACCTACAGCAAGGAGCAAAGATGATGGCTTGTATCGATAAAAACGATGGCGCAAGCGATCGCACTAGTTTCTACTAGGAAGGCGGGCATCTTTGCCTCTCCAACCGCAGAACAGACGCATGGCAAACGCAGCGCAACTCAAAATTTCACAGCTTACTGCGCTGGTCGCGGTTGCTGACTATGGCAGCTTTAGTGCGGCGGCCTTGCAGCTAGATTTGGCGCAGTCTACCGTTAGCCATGCGATCGCAACCCTAGAAACCGAGCTAGGTATTGTCTTGCTACTGCGCGGTCGAACCGGTGCGGCAGTTGTCTCACGGCTGGAGGCCGAACCTATTCCACCCGGCGTCCGGGTGAAATCTCTACCAGAGCCGCTAGAAAGAGTTGTTGGGGTCGCCATTCTAGAAAATGCTGTGCTGCCTCGCACGGTTTTTGTTTTCTTGGATGTGCTGCTAGCTGCGCCTATTCAGCTCAGTAGTAGAGCGATATCCTGACCAAACGCTTCACGATTGTCTGAAATTTAACTGTTGCAATTTGATGGTAGAAATTTGATGGTAAATATGCGGAGCAAAGTGGTGATCGCCATCAATAGCTGACGGAAGATAGCTGACGGACATTGCGACGTTCAAACTGAACTTGATACAGCATGTCCTGCAAGCTGGACAAAAGCTTTTGTACTTAGATCATAAGCTTCTGCATTTAGATCATAAGCTTCTGCATTTAGATCACAAGCTTCTGCATTTAGATCACAAGCTTCTGCATTTAGATCACAAGCTTCTGCATTTAGATCATAAGCTTCTGCACTTAGATCACAAGCTTCTGCAAGCTTGACACGCCTTTCTGATGGCTTACGGATCGGAGGAATTACTGATATTTTGCCTATTTCAGCCTTGCTAAGTGCTGGTATCTGCGGAGGGCGATCGCTGCTTTGCGCCGATCTAAGGATCGAGGATTAAATAACCTGCTGATCTCTACCCGGCCACCCTTCGACTACGCTCAGGGTTCGGTAACGGCAACTTACGATGGCTGAGCGCAGTCGAAGCCAAAACCCACCAGTCCGCGAAAGCGGCTTTTATTAAATCTTCATTCCTAAGGGCAACCGCACTGAGCAGTCTATAGCTGTTAGAAGATACTTTCCTGCTCAAGATTTTGCGCTTGACTGTGAGAGCTGCTGGGTGGCCCAATCGCGGAGTTGTTCGTCATTATCGTTTTGGGCTCTGTCGCGCAGCAGCCAGCGCACCGTAGTCACTTCTACAGCATCGCCAATCGCTCTTTCACCAACGTTGCCTGCTTCTCTGCTTCAGCTAGCGCGTCCCTAGCACCCTGCACCACTTCCGCCGGAGCCTGATCGACAAAGCCCTGATTGCCTAGCCGTCCGCTCAGAGACTTCATCTCTCCTTCTGCTTTAGCCAGGTCCTTTTCTAGCTTCGCTCGCAGCGCATCAACATCCACCACACCCGTCAGCGGAATCAGCACCTGCACCGTGCCAGTCACGCCCGCAAACATCTTGCGCTGATCTTCTGGCTGGGGCGATCGCACCGACATAGATCCAGAAGTGGCTCGAATCAGATCGGCCTGAGACACACCTGCGGGTGCAGGCGTAATTTCCACAGATGTCTGGTCACTCTGTGGGGTCTCTGCTGAGCTGTCTTTGGAAGTGGTTCCTTCTTCGAGATAAGCTTCGGCGGGTTTGCTGGTAGCTGCGGCTGCGGGTTTCGCGACTTTCTTAGTGGCTTTTGAGGTGCGATCGCCTACAATCTCCGCCCAGATCATCTTGAATTCGTAGATGACGCGATCGCGCCTCTCAGCAATGAAGACTCTTCTACCAGGAAGCGCACCGTGTAAAACAGTCCAACTAGCTGAAACAGACCTCTAAGCCCGACCTCATCAATCGCATCTAGCATAGAATCGAGCACGCGATAGGTCATCACCACGCCCAGAATCACTGCCAGAGACAGCGCTGGTCGTTTGTAGTCGCTAAAGAAAACCTGAAAATACTCAGTCGGCCTATCCAAGAACTGTAGAACCGCATCCACAGTTCTCTCCCAGACCGTTGCGTCTGTTTCTGTCGCCTACGCAGAGCGCTCAAGGGTAGAATTGACAGTTCCAGGTGCTGCTGTTTCAACAATCTCTGTCGCATCAGAAATAGAGAGCGTCTGTGCTGTTGTTTCTGACTCTGGAGCAAGGTCAGTATTCTGAATGGTCAGCGTTTCTACCCGCGCCATCGCTTGGATATAAGTTTGCGTAGACTGAAGCACCGATAGCTCTTCGTCGCTGTCTGTTTTGAGAATAGCTTCAATTTTGGCAGAGGGCTTCACGCCTGCTTCTGCGCGTAGATTTCGGATAGTTCTGATTACGTCAAAAAGCAGAGAAAACTGTTGCTCTAGCTCACTATTGATCTTTTCTAATTCTGATTCTGGATAGTCCTGCAATGCTAGACAATCTTCTTCACCAACTCCAGTAAGCGTATGCCACAGTTCCTCTGTAATATGCGGCATCAGCGGATGCAACAGCTTTAGAATCCCTTCCAATACGTAGGCCAGCGTCTGCTGCGCAGTTCTCTTCGCAGCGCCTTCGTCATACAGTCGAGGCTTGACTAGCTCGATATACCAATCACAAAAGTCTCCTCGGGTGAATTCGTACAGCTCTTTGGCCGCTTCGCCCATGCCGTACTGGTCTAGGTAAGTGCGCGATCGCTCCACCGTCTGATGAAACCTCGACAAAATCCACTCATCCGCCAGCTCCAGCTCACCCGCCGTACCCGGCATCCCTAGCTCAGCAGGCGACTGCCCGCCTAGGTTCATCATCACAAAGCGAGAGGCATTCCACAGCTTATTCGTGAAATTACGAGAAGCCTCTACCGCCGAAGATTCATCATTCTCACGGTTATAGTCCAGGCGAATATCCTGACCTGCACCTGCGACCTCACGAATCAGGGTATAGCGCAGCGCATCTGTTCCATATTTGTCAATCAGCACCAGCGGATCGATGCCGTTGCCCTTCGACTTCGACATCTTCTGATTGTTTTCATCGCGTACCAGTCCGTGAATATACACGGTGTCGAACGGCATCTTCCCGGTGAAGTGGCCCGCCATCAGCGTCATCCTCGCCACCCAGAAAAAGATAATGTCAAACCCAGTTACAAGCGTTTGAGTCGGATAGTAAAACTGGTAGTCTGGCGTTTCGGTATTTGGCCATCCTAAAGTAGACATGGGCCACAGACCTGAGGAGAACCAGGTATCGAGTACGTCTGGATCTTGTTCAAGCTGAATATCGTCGCCGTATTTCGCCTTGGCGATTTCCCAGGCTGTAGCCTCGTTCTCAGCAACGATGAAGGGGGTGTTATCACGAATTTCACCGTCTGTTGCCGTGATTACATACCAGGCCGGAATCTGGTGACCCCACCATAGCTGACGAGAAATACACCAGTCCTTTAGATTCACTAGCCAGTCGCGATAGACCTTTGTCCAGCGCTCCGGCACAAACTGTGGATCTTGCTGATTATCTAATGCAGCTAGGGCTTGATCGGCTAGCGGCTTGATTTTGACAAACCACTGGGTAGAAATTAGCGGCTCGATCGGGACTTTGCCGCGATCGCTAAAAGGAACAGAATGCCGATACTCCTCAATTTCTCCCATCCGGCCTTCCGCCTTCAGCTTTTCAATCACCCACTCACGCGCTAAGAAGCGATCGATTCCCACGAATTCTTGGCCCGCATTTTCATTCAGCGTGCCGTCTTTGTTCAAAATATTAATCACCGGCAAATTGTGACGCTTGCCCATCTCAAAGTCATTCGGATCGTGCGCAGGCGTCACCTTCACACAGCCAGTCCCAAACTCAGCATCCACAAACTCATCGCCAATAATCGGAATTTCTCGATTGGCGATCGGCAGCCATACTTTTTTGCCAATCAGATGCTGATAGCGTTCGTCATTTGGATTCACCGCTACCGCCGTATCACCCAGCATGGTCTCCGGCCTAGTCGTAGCAACTTCTAATTCACCTTCCTCGCCAACCAGCGGATAGCGAAAGTGCCACAGATGGCCATCGACTTCCTTGTTCTCAACCTCCAGATCAGAGACTGCCGACTGACTAGCCGGACACCAGTTCACCATGTAGCTGCCGCGATAGATCAGCCCTTCTTCGTAAAGCTGATTGAACGCCGTCAGTACCGCAGTAGAAAGCCCTTCGTCCATCGTGAACCGCTCGCGCGACCAGTCCGCCGACACGCCCAGCTTCAGCAGCTGGCCGACGATTGTTCCACCCGACTCAGCTTTCCACTCCCAGGCCCGCTCCAAAAATTTCTCTCTGCCAACCGATTCACGGGTTTGCCCTTCCTCGGCAAACTGCTGTTCTAAAATCGTTTGTACAGCGATGCTGGCATGGTCAGTTCCCGGCAGATACAGCGTATTTTTGCCCTTCATCCGCTGATAGCGGACCACTGTATCAATCAGCGTTTGCTCAAAGGCATGACCGATATGCAGACTTCCAGTGACGTTTGGCGGTGGAATCATCACGCAGAACGGTTCGCCACCCTTGCTGGGGTCAGCTTTAAAGACCTCTTTTTCCTGCCAATAGTCTTGCCACTTGGTTTCGGTAGTAGTGGGATCGTATTGGCTAGCGAGCGTAGGGGTGGTGGCAGTCATTGCGGGGGGATGGGCAAGGGTAATCAAGCTAAATGGTAGCAGTGATTTGAATGCTCATCCATTCAGTAGCCCGATCGAACTGGCCGCTGATAAGTTGAAATGCAAAAAATGACTACTCGGTGACGGCTTCGGGCGCGGTCGGGCTGTTCTGCTGCTCTATCAGGATGCGCTGACGCTCACGCAAGGACTCGGCTTCACGGTTGATTCGGCGGCTCTGGCTACGGTAAAACCCTTCGTCAGTCACACCCGTACCAGAAAGGGTAGAAGAGCGATGAAAAATGTCCCAAATATCTACATCAGATCCCAGCAATCCGTCGTTGCTGTCAGCCGATTTGAAGTCTTCAGCTGTGTTAGCAACGCCAGAGTCTTGGGCGATCGCACCCTGCGTACCCACACTGACGCCCAAACCCAGCATCAAACCCAAACCTACTAGTCCAGCCAAAGCCTTACGCATTTTCTCATCCTCCAAAAGTATTTCTTAAAAAGCTGTCACTAGTCTATCAACTGTATCTGCTACCGCTAGAAATTTTGTGCCGGTCTTCAGGGCGGTCTCTAGTTAATCCGGCGGCTAATCAAAGGACGAATTGTCGCCAAAGCCGCAACGCTGAACGCCAGCAGCAGCCCAACCGCTAGCCCCAAACTAATGTCCCCAAACGGAGCCTGCATCACCGTGCTGTTAAATTGCCAGTCCGGATGCAGATAGATATACCGAATCGGCTCAATCGCATAGCTCAGCGGATTGAGACTCGCAACCACCTGCAACCAAGGCGGCATAAAAGACAAAGGCACCAGCGCCGTACTCGCAAATAGCAGCGGCAGGTTAGTAATGAAAATCACCGCCAGCAGCTCAATATGACCTGGTAGCGCAAAAGCTAGCCCCAAACTCAGCGCCGTTACACCAAAGACTAGCATTAGCACAATCAGGGTCATGAGCAATAGACCAGATGGCCCTGGCAAACCAGCCCCCAAAACCGCGCTTAGTCCTACGATGGCAGTAGTTTGAACCAGGCTCATCGTAGCGATAAACAAAGCCGAAGCCACCACAATCGAAAAGCGTGAGGCCAGCGGAGCTACGAGCAAGCGATTGAGAAAGCCAAATTCGCGATCAAACATGACTGGCAGGCCAGCATTAAGCGCACCGGCAAAGGCGGTAAAGACAATAATGCCAGCACCGAGAAACTGACCGTAATTTTGGCTTTCCCCAAAGAGCCCGCTGGGGACGTTTTGAAAAAGTGCGCCGAATAAAATTAGCCACATTAGCGGCTGAATGACCCCAGCTACCAATGTGGTAGGTCGCCTCTGTAGCTGAATGAAGAGGCGGCGAGTCAATGCGCCAGTTTCTTGCAAAAATTCCTTAGTCCCTAGCGTTGGCGGAGTCCCTCCAGGAGAGAATCGCAGCTCAGCAGTGTCAGGGCTGTTAGGGCTATCAGTAAGAGGAGCAGAGGCGACAGACTGGCTCATTATGCTATTCGCAAACGTTAGTTAATGCGCTTTCTAGGCTTACACATAGGCTAACGCAGATCTAGCAAAGGAAGAGGCTCATTTTTCTCTTGTTTGTTGTGCCGTTCGTTGTTTTACAAGGCTTTTGGCCAATGTGATTATCTAGTGCGACTGGCCAACGCGACCAGAGACAGCCAGCGCAATCAATAACCCAATCGCTTCACAATTTTTCCTGTCCGGACGAATTTATATACGAGTCCGGATTCGACCTAGCTCGCTTCGGATACTTAGTCCTATAGGGAGCATAAAGATGTGCTAATAGCATTAATCGAAGTTCTACTAGACGAGCTAGGTCCTAAGACAGTAGCAATGCTGCTATCTGGAATCGTTATCGGACTGTTGATGGCCAATGCTGGAGGCTATTTCATGCTGCCAGCCGATTCCACTTGGTCACAGCTATTAGATGTAAACCAAGAGGAAAACTTCGCAACGGCGTTTTCGGTACTGCTGCTGCTAGCCTGCGCACTGCTGCTGTGGCAGATTTCGCGGCTGCGGCGGATGGATCGATTCGTATCGTACTGGCGATCGCTCAGCCTTTTGTTTGTAGGAATGGCAGCGGATGAGTGGTGGCTGCTGCACGAGCGACTAAATGAGTTTCTCGACGCCCGCTTCTCGACAACGGGACTTTTCTACTACGACTGGGTAATTCCCGGTAGTTTGTTCGTGCTGATGACTTGGCGGATTTATGCTCGCTTTTTGCGACGACTGTCGCCCCCGACGCGGCGTCGAATCTGGCTCGCCGGGCGGCTGTATGTAGCTGGCGCACTAGGCATGGAAATGATCAGCGGCTACTACATCGATCGCTACGGCCTAGACAATCGAGCAATCCTGGCTTTGCTGAACGGGATGGAGGAATCAGCGGAAATGTTTGGGCTAGTTGCCTTTATCTACGCGCTGCTCATGCACATCAAATGGCTGCGCCATACTGCCTATCGTGAAGAGGTTTATGCCGAGCAACCCGACAGCGAGAGACAACAATCTGCTCAATCAAAGCAGCAAGCTACCGGGGCAAAGCAGCAAGCTACTGGGGCAAAGCATCGTGTTAAATGAACAGGCCAGATAGTAGGCCAGATAGTAGGCCAGATCACCAGACTAGATAAACGTACTGAAATGAACGTACTGAAATGAACGTACTCAATAGCCGGTTTTACTTCATGCTTTGCTTTCGCTCTTTTTTCAGATCTCGCTGGCCTGTCGCTGCTATCTCTGCATCCATTAGCGTCCGTCCGGTTGCCGATAGATAGACATCATCCAAACTCGGCTGAGACTGCGCAATCCCAAAAGTCGGCATGCCAGCCGCCTTCAAAGCGGACTGGACGGCAGGCAGGGCCTCTCCCCCCTTATCTACGACCATATTTAAGGAGTTGCCCTGCGCACTGTTAATAATCACATCTTGCACAACCGGCAGATCGGCTAGCAAAGTGCGAGCGCTCTCAGCCTCGGCATCATCGGTAAATTCTCGAATGCGTAGGGTAATGCGATCGCCTCCCACCTCAGCTTTCAACGCCGCAGGCGTCCCGGTCGAAATCACCTTGCCCCGATCGATAATCGCCACCCGGCCCGCTAGGGCATCTACTTCTTCTAGGTAGTGACTGGTTAGCAGAATCGTGGTGCCTTGCTCGCGCAGCTGCCGCAAAAATCGCCACACCGCAGATCGACTCTCGATGTCTAGGCCCACTGTCGGCTCATCTAGTACCAGAACCGCAGGCTGATGTAATAGCCCCGCCGCTAAATCCAGCCGTTTTTTCTGACCACCGGAGTAGGTTTTTGTCTGTTTGTTGGCAATGTCTGAAATTTCCAGCAGTTCTAGCATTTTGTCGATACGCGATCGCATCTGCGCCCTCGGCAAATGATAGATCGCCGCCTGCAGTTCCAGCAGCTCTCGCCCGGTCAAAACCGGATCTAAAGCAACCTCTTGCGCAATATATCCCAGCAGTTGCCTAGCGCTTCGAGGGTCTTCCAATACCGAAATGCCCATGAGTTCCAAACTGCCCGCATCTGGCGTAATCAACGTACAGAGACAGCGGATAGTCGTTGTCTTCCCCGCGCCGTTCGGCCCCAGCAGTCCAAAAATCTCACCCGGCTCAATGGTAAAGGAAACGTCCTTGACAGCTTCTACGTCGCCGTAGGATTTCTTCAGGTTTTTGACTAAGACTGCGGGAGGCATGGGGGATAGGGGGTGGGGGATAGGGGCCGGTTTTCAACCAGTCCACACGTATCACGAACATTATCCCAATATATGACCGGTAAGGGTACTAACGATGGGAATAGCGTGATAGATTCCCTGCAACCCATTGGCCAGACTGCTGATGCCAAAGCGGGTGATCGGTAGCGAGTCAACGATCATCACGACCGCGAGCAGCATCATATAGAAAATCGAGTATTTGAAAGTGCCTCTGGCCAGGTCACGATCGTCAAAGTTGTTGCGTAGCTGCCAGGCTTTTTTCAGGAAAAGACTACCGAGCAATGCAGCTCCTAATCCGTAAACGACGCCGCACGCCCCCAGCGGGTACGTCATCACCAGCGTCAGCGGTACCAGACCAACTGTGTAGCGCCAGATTTGCTTGGCCGTCTCCTGATTGCCGACCACAACCGGCAGCATTGGCACATTCACCTTGGCGTAGTCGTCTTTGATCAGCATCGCCAGCGCCCAAAAGTGGGGCGGCGTCCAGACAAACACAATCGCAAAGAACACCCAGGCCGCCAGACTCAGTTCGCCTGTGACCGCAGCCCACCCTACAAGCGGTGGAATCGCACCGGCTGCACCGCCAATCACAATATTCTGCGGCGAGGATCGCTTTAGCCAAAAAGTATAAACGCCTACATAAACCGCAATCCCCAGCATCGCCAAACTGGCGCTGAGCAGGTTGGCAAAGGTCACCAGCAGCGAAAAAGACATCACTGCCATTACCAGTGCGAACAGCATTGCGTCTCTAGGCTGAATTCGACCGGACGGAATCGGGCGATGGCGAGTCCGCTCCATGTCGTAGTCAATATCGCGGTCATAGACACAGTTGATCGTTTGAGCTGACGCCGCAGCCAGCGTGCCACTGAGCAGTGTAATCAGCAGCAGGACAGGACCAACCCGGCCTTCTCCGGCCACCCACATACCTGCAGCCGTTTCAATCAGCAGCAGCGGAATAATGCGGGGCTTTGTCAGCTGCCAGTAGCTTTGGATGACCTGCCAGGAGCTGTCGTGGCGTCTTGCGGTCCAAATCGAAGTCTGCATAGTTCGAGGAAAGTCCTGTCTCAATAAATTCGGAAAAGCTGATGAAATATATCCGATGTGTCCGACGTGTCTTGTGTAGAAGGTTTGCACAGAGAGTTCAGCGCCAATCTTTCAGACGGAATCTATAAAGCTACTGAAGAAGCGGGAGTAGCTGTTTCCCGCTCGGGCGCAACCTTCTGAAGCTTTGTCTGTGATTTTGTCCGATCACGCAGGGATAAAACCGAAAACCCAACTAGCGTACCTAGTAGCGCCGCACCGATGGTCTGATGGCAAACGGTCAGCGGCTCTACCTGTAAGTGCAGTTTGAGCGTGGCAATCCCGAGCAAGATTTGCAAGACAACTAATGCGCCTGCGACATTTGCCAATATCCGTAGATGGCTGTTCAGCGCGGGTGTTCGCCAAACACTAACTACCAAAAGCAGCACTGCTAGCGTCGGGGGAACAACGCCAGCAATGTGTGTGTTCATGATGTTGCATAGCTCAGATAGACCGAAGCACTGATGCGCTGCCCAGCGGGAGGCGACCAGGCCACCGATAATGCTTTGAGCGTAGACTAGTCCGGCGGCAGATAGCCCTAGCCAGGGCAGTTTGCCAGTGTTGCCGGAAGGCCGGTAGGGCAATAGGGAGAGCGCGATCGCCAGCAAAACGCAAAAGAACAGCAGCGCCGTCCCCAAGTGAGCCGTCACAATGTCGAATCGCAGCAGCTCAATCACCGTCAAACCACCCAAAATACCCTGCACCACAATCAAAAATAGAGCGCCCACCGCCGCCCAAGGCAGCCAAGTCGGCAGCGATCGGCGATACCACGCGCACAGCCCCACCAGCCCAATCGCCATCAGCCCGATCAACGAGGCGTCCAAGCGGTGAAACCACTCTAGAAAAACCTGTAGGTTCATCTGGGCCGTTGGTACTAGCTGTCCGTAGCACAAAGGCCAGTCAGGACAGGCGAGTCCGGCATTCATAACCCGCGTGGCACTGCCTACTGCCATCAGCGCCAAAGTTGCGATCGCCATCTTCCATACCCAGCGCCGGATAAACGTTACTTCCGCTGAGTCTAGGCGGTAGCTATCGGCGTTACTTGCCCGGCTATCTAAAGCCGCTGGGTCTAAAGCCGCTGGGTCTAAAGTCGTTGGGTCTGGTGTGGCTTTCGACCAGTCAGAATGAGAGAAGCTGTTGAAAGAGCTGGGGTTAGCCATGAAAAATATCTAAAGAAACAATTGACTAATGCCTTGATTCAGATTTCGACCTTAACGAACAACTGGATGAATTCTAGTGGTTCACACTCCGAAGTGCGGCTACTTTCGACCCGTTCTTAAGGTTTGTTTCGCATTTTGTTTTGGGGCTCATTTTCGCTATGTGCTATTGAAGATCTTTTGATACTTCTAGAGCCACCGGTTGAAAATATAACGCGACAAATCGAATATTCTCTGAACGTAGACATTTTCCTTCAGATCTGCCTTCAAACGCTTAATATTGCTTAATATTGTGATCTATTGTGTCCACTTCCGATTCGGCCATGCACCTCCCCGCGCGTCTCGGACGCCTTGAGCTACAGCGTTTTGGATGTTGCAACCGAAAATGTGTCAACCCACACAGCGTCTGCACAAATACGAAATATAAATTAGCCTAATGCTATTGAAACCAGCGTCTCGCCCAGTCTCTTTTGCGCACTTTTTTGCCTCTACGCAAAAACGACAAAGAAGCACCTCGAAGATTTCAAAAAAAGAATTATAGAGAAAAAATTAAAGCGCAAAACATTCGTTTAACAAAACGCTCACACCGCTAAAAATAGCGCTACCTTGTGTGAGGCGAGAAAACTGATAGACAAGACCTTTCGCAAGCCAATTCGACTCAAAACTCCATCAGCCGGGCTAGCTCAAGTCCGCGAATCATCACTGTGAATATTCCAAGTCCTATTTTGACCTTGTTAGTCGGTATTTTTGTCACCATTGCCAGTCTTTGGTATGGCCAAAATCATGGTCTGATGCCAGTGGCCGCCTCTAAAGAGGCTGAACTGGTTGATGGGCTATTTGACACGATGATGACCATCGGCTTTGGCCTGTTTCTACTGGTAGAGGGCGCGCTACTGGTCGCCGTTTTTCGCTTTCGCCGCAAGGACGGTGATGAAGGCGACGGTGAACATTTAGAGGGAAATATTCCCCTGGAGATTGTTTGGACAGCGATCCCGGCGATTGTTGTCTTGGGTATCTCTATCTACAGCTTTGATGTCTATACCAGGATGGGTGGACTGGAGCTGATGAATCACGACATGGGCGGTGGGGCTAGAAAGTCAGTTGAGGTAGCCTATGCCGCTGACGCCGTGTCCGGTAGTTCAACGTCAGGGCTGGGTGAGCTGCCTTTGGAGGGTGATTTGCTCAGTGAGGCCGGGCTGGGCGTGCCACTAGAGGAGATGGACGAAGTGCTGTCAATCGATGTGCAGGGCTTGCAGTATGCCTTTATCTTCAACTATCCCAATGGGATTGTGGACGGCGAGCTGCATATTCCAATTGGTCAGCCTGTAGAGCTGAAGCTGAATGCGCAAGATGTTTTACATGCGTTCTGGCTGCCAGAGTTTCGAGTTAAGCAAGATATGATTCCAGGACAGCAGAATCGATTGGTCATCAACGCTATTAAAGAAGGGACGTATCCCGTAGTCTGCGCTGAGCTCTGTGGCCCTTATCACGGCGGGATGCGCACTCAGCTGATTGTTCATTCGGCTGAAGACTATGCCGCCTGGGAATCGGAAGGAGTAGCGGCTTTGGATAACGGCGAGGCGATCGCAAGTCTGCCAATGCCAGCCGCCGAGAAAACAGACGCCGGTTATCTAGAGACTTTTGTAGAGCCGTTGAAGCTAGCCGTTGCGCCTGAAAGTCTGGCGGCGCTCCGTGACGAACACCACCTTGAGCACCATCACGTTCATTAGTGCGCGTTCACTGAACTGTGTTCACCGGTCTGTGTTCACCGGTCTGTGTTCACCGGCAGAACATCTGTCAGACTCTTCTCAATCTTTTTCACTTCAACTGTATTAAGCAGAAAACATAGCGACTCAAGACTTGTATGACTATTACTTCTGAACCCAAAGCACTCAGCTCAGATGTCCCGATGCTGCTGGGAAACGAGCGCAAGTGGACCGACTACTTTACCTTTTGCACCGATCATAAGGTGATTGGTATTCAATACCTCGTAACAGCTTTCTTCTTCTATCTGATTGGCGGAGCGCTAGCGACGGCGATGCGCACAGAGCTAGCGACCCCAGCGCCGGACCTCGTGACGCCGGATGTGTATAACGGTTTACTGACACTGCACGGCACGGTGATGCTGTTTTTGTGGATTGTGCCTGCGGGCGCGGGGCTGGCGAACTATCTGATTCCGCTGATGATCGGGGCGCGGGACATGGCCTTTCCGAGGTTGAATGCGATCGCATTCTGGCTAATTCCCCCCTCTGGCCTACTGCTGATCAGCAGCTTTTTCTACGAGCCGCCCCAGGCAGGCTGGACCTCCTACCCACCGCTAAGTTTGACAACTGGCATGTTGGGAGAAGGTATCTGGATTATGAGCCTGCTGCTAGGAGGAACGGCTTCTATTTTGGGCGGGCTGAATTTTCTGGTCACCATCCTCAAGATGCGCGTGCCGAGTATGCCGCTGACCAAGATGCCGCTATTCTGCTGGGCAATGATTGCTACCTCTCTGCTGATTTTGATCAGCACGCCAGTGTTGGCGGGGGCACTAATCTTGCTGGCATTTGACCTGATTGCGGGCACTGCTTTCTTCAATCCCAGCGGTGGCGGTAATCCGGTTGTTTATCAACACATGTTCTGGTTCTACTCGCACCCGGCGGTGTATATCTTTGTGCTGCCGCTGTTTGGGGCGATTAGCGAGGTGATATCTGTGCATGCGCGTAAGCCGATTTTTGGCTATCGGGCGATCGCATACTCCTCTATCGTCATCAGCTTCCTGGGTCTGATTGTCTGGGCGCACCACATGTTCACCAGCGGCACCCCCCCGTGGCTACGCATGTTCTTCATGATCACCACGATGGTGATTGCTGTACCCACCGGTATCAAAGTTTTCGGCTGGGTCGCTACGCTCTGGCGCGGCAAGATTGCTTTTACTAGCGCCATGCTGTTCGCCCTAGGCTTTATTTCTCTGTTTTTGATTGGCGGTATCAGCGGCGTCATGCTCGCAGCCGTTCCCTTCGACATTCACGTTCATGACACCTACTTTGTGGTCGCCCACTTCCACTATGTGCTCTTTGGCGCGTCTGTCTTCGGCATATTCATGGCGGTCTATCACTGGTTCCCCAAGATGACTGGGCGCATGATGAACGAATTTTGGGGCAAAGTTCACTTCGCGCTCTCTTTTGTTGGTATGAATCTCACCTTCATGCCCATGCATGAGCTGGGCTTAAGAGGAATGAACCGACGCATCGCCCTCTATGATCCTCAGTTCACCGATTTGAACGTTATCGCCACAGTCGGTGCTTACATCATGGCGGTTTCTACCATTCCGTTCCTAATCAATGCGGTCTGGAGCTGGCGCTATGGCGAAAAGGCACCTGCTAACCCTTGGCGGGCGCTGACTCTAGAATGGCAAACGCTCTCTCCACCGCATATTGAGAACTTTGAGGAGCTGCCCGAGCTGATTACAGGGCCTTATGATTACGGTCTAGGTTATACGGCTGAAAAAGATCCTGAAGAGCTTTATGCACACGCAGTTCCAGCGCCTGCTGCTTGAGGTGAGCAGCTCGGGGGTGAGCAGATGCCGGGCTTCGGCTACGCTCAGCCCTCGGTTGCAGTCTTGGAACAACAGATGCTGTTACCTTCAATTGCTTCAGTGCCACCACCCAACGCTGCTTGATGCCAGCACTGATCGCGGGCTGAGCGCAGTCGAAGCCCAAACCCACCAACCTACTCCAACTCAACCATGCAAGGCTCCATCAACACCGCCGAAGGCACCCTCAATCTCGCCCAAGAAAATGCTGCTGTCAGCCACCACGAAGAGCATCCCGATCATCGTCTGTTCGGCGTACTCGTCTTTCTCTGCGCTGAAAGTATGCTGTTCATGGGTTTGTTCATCGCCTACATCACTTTCCGCCTAGTCGCGACAGAGTGGCCCCCAGCCGGAACGCCAGAATTAGAGGTTTTGCTACCCGGTATCAACTCTTTGATCCTGATTTCCAGTAGCTTTGTGATTCATAAAGCCGACACTGCGGTCAAGAAAAACGACGTAGGCGGCGTGAAAACCTGGTTTGCCGTCACCATCGCCATGGGCGCGATCTTCTTGCTAGGTCAAGGCTATGAGTATGCCAACCTAGAGTTTGGCCTGCGGGACAATCTATTTGCCAGTACTTTCTACGTTCTAACCGGCTTTCACGGTCTACACGTATTCGTTGGACTCTTGCTGATGGTGGCTGTCCTCTGGCGTGCTCGCGATCCGCAGCACTACTCTAGCGAAAGTCACTTTGGCATCGAAGCTGTCGAACTCTACTGGCACTTCGTAGATGTAATTTGGATTATTCTCTTTATCCTGCTATATCTCTGGTAGAGCTGCCGATTTTGTTAAATTAAATCCTTGTCAATCTCCTACGTAGGAAGGCTGGCGAGGATTTTTTGGATTCTGAGGCTGTCGGGTGGATTGGGGTGCGATCGCAAATAATTCTCCAGATCGCGTCTGGCCAGTTTGTCATTTTGAAGCTGATAGTGCAAGAGGCCGCGATCGCGCATCTGCTGAAAGTCTAGTGGCCGTAGCAGCAGCAGTTTGTCTATCGCTGCGATCGCCTGCTTAAACGCTTCTACCTGTAGATAAGCGCCCTTCAAGTTCATTAATATTCTGGCTAGAAACGCCTTTGGCATCACCCCGCTCAAAAATTCGGGCTGCCACTGCGATTGGGGAAATAGCTGTCCAAACCGCTGCTCGCAATCAGCAACAAACAGAACTTCACCCTGATGAAACGGATCGACAAACACCTCCATATCTTCAACGACAGGACGGATCAAAAAGTGCCCTGGCATCCCCACGCCCACCATTGGAAATCTCAGACGGCGGGCAATCTCTAAATACACTAGCGACAGCGAGATCGGAATGCCCAGCTTTCGATCGAGTACGCAATTTAGATGGCTGTTGTCTGGATCGTAGTATTCAACCTGATTACCTGAGAATCTGAGCTCTTCAAACAGATAGTCATTGATTACCTGAATTACCTTCAGAGGATATCGGCCTCTAGGCAGGCGAGGTCGCACCGCTGCCGCCATCTGATCTATCTTCTCTAGATAAAAGGTTGGGTCCATATCCCAGTACTCTTCTTGCGCGATGTAGAGCGCTGCTGCCGCCAAGTTAATTCGTCCGTCAGGTTTCTGGACCTCTTGGTAGAAGCGTTGCCCAGCGGGAGAGAGTCTCATAGAAATATAGGGAGAAGGATAGGGAAGAGGCGGTTTCTATCTGATTTTACTTGGATGGGGGAAGCGATCCACTGCCGCTAGACGGGTTGTTGCCAAAAGGATCTTTGGGCAAAGCGCTACCGTTGGACGAGCTGTTATTAGAGATGTTGTTAATTGCACTGGCTAGATCGACCCCTGAGGTTTGCTTGAGCTGAGTCATAAACGCAGCCGCCTGGGTCGCTAGATTGCCAGATTGAGTGTCGATGACGGTGACATTCTGCACGGCAACATCAGGCACAGTTGACGTTAGCGTCTTGAGCAGACCTTCTAACTTTTGCAATAGGAAAATGTCGCGGGCACTGTCGCCAGCGGCCAGCCAGGATTCGGCTAGGCTGCGAGTACCTTCGGCTTGGGCTTTGCCTTCTTCGATGATGGTAGAAGCATTACCTTTGGCCTGTGCGATCGCCCGCTTACAATCTGCCTCTGCCGGAGCAATCACGTCCGCCTTTAGCTGCTCCATCACCTGCTTGATCCGCTCTTGCTGCACGGGCACATCTGCCTGGATTCTAGCTAGCTCAGCGGCAATTTCCGCCTCTGCTTCCGCGATCACAGCCGCTCGCATGGTTAAAGCATCCTGCGTACGCTGTTCGGCAGCGGCTTGGGCAATACCGATATCGCGCTCTAGGCGACGGATTTTAGTGATTTTCTCATTTTCAGCGGTTTGGACTTCTGACTCTGCCTTGGCTTCGGCCTCTGCAATCCGCGCATCTCGCTGCAAATCCGCCTGCTGCTTGCGGCCAATCGAGTCGAGGTAGCGCACATCGTCGGAAATGTTTTGAATCTGTAAGGTATCTAGCACCAGACCTAGCTTTTCGAGATCTTCTTCAGCCTCATCTAGCAGACTTTTGGCAAAGGCAATCTTGTCTTCGTTTACCTGCTCGGGGGTCAAGCTAGCCAGCACGCCTCGCAGATTGCCCTCTAGCGTTTCCTTAGCCATCGTCTCAATTTCTTTGCGAGGCTTACCCAGCAGCCGCTCGATCGCATTGTGAATGGTTGGCTCTTCGCCCGCAATCTTGATATTGGCGACGCCCGAAACATGTAAAGGAATGCCACCTTTGGAATAGGCGTTAGACACTTTCAGCTCAATAATCATGTTAGTAAGATTCATTCGCATTACCTTTTCGAGCAGAGGCGCGCGAATGCTGCTACCACCTTTGACCAGGCGATAGCCAACTTTGCCATTGCCCATCTTGCGACTGCTGCCTGCAAAGATCAGCACTTCGTTGGGCTGACAGATGTAGTACAGGTTCTTGATTGAAAAAGAACCAAGTCCAGCAGCTACGAGAAGGATGATTAATAGTCCTCCCATCGGTTTACTCTCCTAATAAATGAATTAAAGACTGTCGTTGAAATCTGGTTCTAGCTGTTAGTGCTCGTCCATAACTTTGGACTGGCTGTGCGATTGCGAGAGGCTGTTTGAGAGGCTGTTGGCATTGAGCGTACCGATTACGTCAATACCGAGCGTCTGCTTAACCTGATCTAGAAACTGTCTGACGATTTCGGGATAGACGTTGGCTAGCGATGCGATCGCCTTTCCATCGCCATTGTCGATCACGTTGATATTTTGCAGCTGCATCCGGTGAGGAATCGCAGAGGCTTCTTTTAAGATCATCTCAATTTGCTGCAGCAAGAAGATCTGGCTAGCGCTTGTCCCGGTCTCTTGCCACACTTCGGCCAGCATTTGGTTGACTGCTGCTGCTGCTTTTGCATTTTCCGCTGTATCAGCAGCGGCACCTTTGGCATGGAGCGCCTGTGCTTCTCGGCGGGCTTCGGCTGGAAGCACCTGCTCAGCTTGCAGACGCAGTCTTTCTAGCTTGGCTCTGACTGTCTGTAGCTGCTGTTCGGCTCTAGCTCTAGCTTCTTTTGCGGCAGCGGCGGTACGTTCTTCTTCTGACTTGGAGCGCTGGTCGAGTTCGGCTTTGATCTTACGCAGCTCGTTTTGCTTTTGTTGCGTAATGGTTAGCGCCTGAGACTTGAACATTTCAGCTCGCTTTTGACAGTCCGCTTCAATTCGCTCTGCCTGACCGAGCGCTTCCGCTTCGGCAATTTCGGCATCGCGGACAATTTTAGCGATCTGCCGACGACCGATAGAGCTGAGATAACCCATGTCATCGGTGACGCTTTGGACTTTGAGCGTGTCGAGCTGTAGGCCCAGCTTGTTAAGATCGCGGGCCACGTCTTCAGCAATCCGCTCGGCAAAGTTTAGTCGATCTTCGTTCACCTGCTCTGGGGTGAGATTGGCAACGACGCCGCGCAGGTTTCCTTCTAGAGTTTCGCGAACGACTCGGCGAATTTCAGAGCGGTTGCGGCCCAAGAAGCGCTCAATGGCGTTGCCGACAATGTTGCGTTTGCTAGAGACCTTGACGTTTGCGATCGCCTGAATATTCAGCGGCGTTCCCCCCTTCGCATAGGAATTGTTCACCTCTACAGGAATGGGCATGGTGGTCATATCCATCTTCTCCACCTGCTCAATGATAGGAATCACAAAGGCTCGCCCGCCAAAGACGACTCGATAGCCGACCTCTCGGCCATCTTGCTGCTTGTACTTCCGGCCTGAGATAATCAAAATCTCATTGGGTTTACAGATTTTTAGACAGGCTTTCAAGAACGCAATGACTGCGGTGATCACAATCAGCGTCAGAACAATAGAGCCCCCCAACACGACCTGACTGGTGTTGACACTGGTGTAAACGCCCTGCTGGGATTCGGCAGTTTGTATGCTTAGCTGTCCCAGCACCTTTTGAGGACTTGCTTCTGCCTGAGCCGGTAGGTACTCCGGCTGGCTACCTAGATGGGACTGGGTACTGGATTGAGAAACCGGTTCACTCATGGTTTATTGCTCCGAATATCAAAAAGTTAATAGCTAGAAGAATTAGTCGGATCTCTATCAGACATCGCGTTTTCCGCCGAGACGACCCACAGTCGGTCATGCGTACGACCCACGACTAAAACCGGATCGCCGACGTTAAAGGGTCGCTCTTCGTCGGTTTGCGCAACCAAGTGCAAAGTAGCATCCCCCACTTCTAAGGTGACTTTGCCTTTGCTTTTGGGATCAAAGGGAAGTTCGACAACGCCGACGAGTCCGGCGAAGTCTTCGTTGCGTAGCAGGCTGTCAACCTGTCGATGCTTGAGCTGGCGCAGGACGCCAACTAGGGTACCGCCGCAGAGGAAGCCCATGAGGAGTGCGATCGCAAAAATCACCACCCAGCCCAGTCCTGGCTCCAGCGCCCCCATCACCAGTCCAGTCAGGCCAAAGAAAAAGCCGCCAAACGTCCAGAACTTAAAGCTCGTCAGCGTGGATAGACTGAAGAAACTTCTTCTGTGCTTGCGAGCGTAAGAGCGCAGCAGATCCGGATCGGTATCGATTTGCAAATCGGTACTGGTATCCGCATCAAGATCGGCATCTGTATCGAAGTCGGCATCCGCATCTATGTCTGCATCGATATCGACATCGATGTCGGCATCCGCATCAAAGTCATCTAGCAGATCGCCACCGACTAGAGAAAGGGCAACAAAGATCCCGCCAATGATCAAACAAAACCAATAAATAGACTGCACAGCTTAGTTACTCTAAAAATTAGCTATAGAAGAAGACGCTTTTTGATGACGACTTCGATGTCTTTACGATTCCCACATATATGAGGCATGTCTGCTTCATTGTGTATGTAGATACCAAAATTACGCTTGACATTCCCGAAAATTTTCATAAGCCCAACTCAAGACTATTGAGCCAGACTAAAAGAGGCTGAACCTGATACATCAAAAAAACAGGGAACGCCCACAAAGAGCCTTCCCTATCTTAATGAATCAAATTAAGTTGTTAGCTTCAGATTAGTCAGGTTTCTTTTCTGGCATGAGGCACTTATCAGAATCGCAGCCTGCGGGACCGGCTTCGACTAGCTCTCCCGCGTCATGTTCTTCTAGGGCAGTGTGGAAGTCTTCGGTTTTTCGGCGCGATCGCACCTCCAGCAGCATCTCTTCATACCGCTCCTGACTAATTGGCTCGAACGGCAGCCGAGGAAACGTCTGCAAATCATCGAACCGGGCTAGCAGCGCCGCCGACACATAGCCCTCATCGTTCTGAATTGCTTCAGTGATCCGCTTCGCTAAAGGCTCAATCTCATTCTCACGCAGCTCAATCGTGGCCGACGTATTGTGCGCCGTGTAGTATTTCTGCACCTGCATATAGAAATCGAACTGAGCCAGAGCAGAGAACTGCTCAATCGGGACTTCATCAGCACCGGGTAAATTCGCCCAATCTACTTCTACCGGCAGCTCCACCAGCCACTCAGTGCAGCGCGGATCAAACGGATCGTCTAGCAAATTGCCTTTCTCATCTTTATCAGACTGAGAAGGAATCACGGAATAGCCGTAGTCCATACAGGCCAGGGCTACTGGGTCATCTTTGCGGAAGGTGATCCGGCGGATGAATCGCTGAGCTTTCGGTGGGTGCCAGCCAGAAGAGGCACCTGTTAGTAGACTTTTCGTTCCTGCGGGTTGGACGGTTGTGCAGCGGTTGGGGCGGCGGATATTGTGGCGATCGCAATACTCCCACACCGTCTCATGCACCACCTGCTTCCAACGGCTCAGATACGCTTTTTCCTGTGCCTTAAACTCAATGCCTTGCATCGTGTCAGTCCGACCTGCCGCAAACCATTCGAGCCATTCGACGCCAAATGCTTTCACACAAAAGTCGAAGAAGCCCGTGAACGAAACACCCACAATCGGATCTTCCTCACGTGACTTCTGATAGCGTCCTTCTACAAACTCATGGTTTAGCAATGCCGCTACTGCAATACCACCCGCTCTAAACGCATCTTCCTGTGCCTTCTCATCGTTAGGAGAAATCTGGTTGAGGTGAATCTCAGCCAAATTACAGTGAAAATCTTGTCCCAAAATTTCTCCGCAAGGATTCAAACCATAGCGTCCCTTGCCTTGCGCCCGTCTCTCAGCTTCTCCTGCCCACTGAATCGCTCCCTCTCCAGAATAAAACTGCTTTCGCACCGCAGTTTCAATCTCTTCCGGCGATGGCTTTTCGTGAAAAACCCGAGTGTGGTTTGCCATCCGCAGCGCATCTTTGGTCGGATCGATGCTCCAGTTACCATCCGCATCCTGTCGCCACAGATTTTCCTTCGCACCAGTGGCAACATCATCATTGCTATCGAACTGCCTCATGCCAGCTGACCTTCGAATATTTCCGGCAACTACGCAGGCTGCCGCCTCATCAATCAGCAAGCAGCACTCAATCGAATTGAGCTGACGACCCACCGCATTATTCAAAATCTTGGCACAGCGCTCGTACAATTCGGGCAGCTTCACCGGATTCGCCATCCCGCCAAAGCCTTTTAATCGCTCCCCGGCTGGGCGAATATCGCTCAAGTCGATAATTGCTTCTACTTCTCCGTCAAAGCGCTCATCGGTTGAAAGCTCTAGCAGCGTTTGATAGGACTTTACCCATCCCTGACGGCTATCCCCAGCGATGATTTCGACGCGATCGCCCGCCTCATCTACCTTAATTTCAGCTTCTTCTCGGCGCTGACTTTCAACCGTCATGCCGACATCGCCGCGCATCGTTACCGTAATTTTGTTGCGAATAGGCGGCAGCTGATTGATGTACTTCGGCTCTAACACCGCGCCCGTGCCGCAGCCCATCATCGCTAGATCCATCATCAAGCCAAAGGCTCGCCAGTCAACGACGTTGGTGCTCGTGCAGTTATAGGCACCAGAGAAATTCTTAGGGTTTTTGCTCCACTCTGTACCGCCTACCCACAGCCAGCGGCCAGAGGGCATGGCCTTGAGCTCGCGCTGCATTCTAGAGACTAGGTCACGCTCTTCGTCGGTGAGGGTGCCGAGTTCTACGAGTCCGGTTAGGGTGCGATCGCACACTTCCTCCCAAGTCTCCCGCTTACCATCTTCAGAGCGACGGCTGTAGGTGCGATAAAAAACGGGATAAGCAGCGGGTGCGGCCTCTGGGAAAGGACTTTTGGTGCGAGATCGTTTAAGTTCTTGAACCATGATGATTAAGGTAATATCTGTATGTAGCGTCTCCCTAAAGGTGCAACCACTACAGGTAGCTAATAAGCATAGACATTAACACAGTTCTCGCCCGTAGCAACACATCCGCTTGCTAAGGATTAACTCAGCAAAGATGCGAAGGCTGCTCTAGCTTCTTTGCCTATGGCGGGCCAGCTAACATGCTCCTTGTAATGCGCAAAAGTACTGTTAGCTAGAGCATGGTAGCGATCTAAGTCCATCATGTACTCTCGAATAAACTGACAATACGCATCCGACTCACTATCAATAGAGAATGTTTTCCCAGTAATATCTGCTTTGATGACGCTGCTGATGCCGCCTACTTCACTGGCCAAAGCGGGCACTCCATAGGAGGCCGCCTCACTCAAAACGATGCCAAAAGTATCAGCCTTCGTCGGAAAGAGCAAAAAGTGGGACGACTTGAATAGCGCCGAAATTTTTGATCTTCCCTCATCTGTCGCTCTATCAATGAAGCCATGAGTTTTAACGAAATCTGGCACGCCTCCTGGCGGCTTACAGCCCACAATATGTAGCTCTGTAGTGATTCCTTGGCGATTGAGTTCTTTGGCAACATCTACGGCTTTGCTCCCACCTTTCCGCTTCCAGTCAACGCCGACAAAAAGAAGCTTGCATGGACGAATAGGACGCTCTCGAATGGCAGTTTTGATAGCGGCGTCCGTAAAGGTATGAATGTGATTCGACCCACGAGGAATGATCTTTATTTTCGATGGCGAAATGTCGTATAGATCGTGTGCTCTTTGGGCAGCCCATTGAGAAGTCAAAATCACTAGGCTACAGCTATCCAAGACCTGCTGCTCCATGGTCAGCAGGTTGTCGCGAGTTTCTCTACATAGATTGGTAAGGTACGGATAAAAATCAATCAGGCTACCGAGAGTGGTGTCAGTCCAGAGCACCAAAGGTTTATCAGATTTCACGTTGGCTAGCGGAACCGAATTCTCTGGACATAGTAAGATGTCCGCGTCTGAAAGTGATAGACGAGATTGAACCTGACGAGCGCGATCCTTGGCGACCCAAGGGTCCACTCTGCCGTAGAAATTTTTCTTGCAAACGCTTTTGTAAAACTGCCATTTTAATCGAGTGATTGCATTACTCTTGCGCCCCAGCGGACCGATCGCCGCAACCTCGGCATCCTCTTCTCTTAAGATCTGAATAATTTTGGCACCCGCTCCATATAAACCTAAGTGTCGCCTTGGCCAGCTTTTAGGATTTTCCAAGTCAAAGGTTGTGACGTAGGCAATTTTCATAAGTTTTATTTAGGTGTGAGTCAGCTATCCAACCAATGACTGGACAATCAAATGACTGTTGCGCAATCTTTTCTCTTTGATTTTTCCCACTTCCATAAAAACCCTTGCGATCGCCACATCTAGGCATTGTTTCAGCGACCCTCTACAGGTGAGGAAACCCGCACTCATATACCACCCTCACCGCCCTTGTCAGCAGCACTAAAGTCCGCAAAATTAGGAGGTAGCTAGTTATCACACTTCAAAGAGGCAGAGTCTGACCATGACAACGGTTTTGGAACAGGGAAATATCAGTATCCATACCGAGAATATTTTTCCCATCATTAAAAAATGGTTGTATTCTGACCACGAGATTTTCTTGCGCGAGTTAGTTTCTAACGGCGTTGACGCCATCAGTAAGCTCAACATGCTCTCCCGCTCGGGCGAGTACAAAGGTGAAACCACTTCAGAAATCACCATCGCCGTTGACAAAGAAGCTAAAACTCTTAGCATCAGCGACAGCGGTATCGGTATGACGGCTGATGAAATCAAGAAGTACATCAACCAGGTCGCTTTCTCTAGCGCCGAAGAATTTATTAGTAAGTACAAAGACGAATCCGATCAGCAGATCATTGGTCACTTTGGCTTAGGCTTCTACTCGTCGTTCATGGTCGCCGACCGGGTAGATATCAATACGCTTTCTTGGCAAGAGGACGCGCAGGCCGTTCACTGGTCTTGTGATGGCAGTACGTCTTTTGAATTGAGTGAGAGCGATCGCACCACGCGCGGCACCACCATCACCCTCCATCTCAACGACGACGAGCACGAGTATTTAGAAGACGCCCGTATCAAGCAGCTCGTCAAAACCTACTGTGACTTCCTCCCTGTCCCCATCAGCCTTAGCGGCGAAGTCATCAACAAGCAGGAAGCCCCCTGGAAAAAATCTCCCAGCGATCTCACCGACGAAGACTACCTCAACCTCTACCGCTACCTCTATCCCTACGAAGAAGAGCCCTTGCTTTGGGTTCATCTCAACACCGACTATCCTTTTGTTGTCAACGGCATCCTCTACTTCCCCAAGCTAAAGCCAGATGTAGAGCTAAACCAGGGTCAGATCAAACTTTTCTGCAATCAAGTTTTTGTCAGCGATAACTGCGAGGAAGTCATTCCGAAGTTCCTCACCCCTCTGCGGGGTGTGATTGACAGCACTGATATTCCGCTGAACGTGTCTCGCAGCTTTTTGCAGGCTGATCGGACCGTGCGGCGAATTTCGGATTATGTTGCCAAGAAGGTGGGCGATCGCCTCAAAGAGCAATATCGCGACGACATCGAAAAATACATCAGCATCTGGCAAGACCTTGGCACTTTCGTCAAATTCGGCTCCCTCAACGACGACAAATTCAACAAGCAGGTTCAGAAATATGTCATCTTCCGCTCTACTGCGGATCTAGCCAACGCCGACGAGCCAAAAGTATCTGTAGAAGTAGACGCCCAGGCAGAAGGCGACGATGCCTGGTCAGAAGTCAGTGAAAAGAAAGCAGTCGACGCTAACGGCAATTCCTACACCACCATTCAGGAATATCTAGATCGCAACCAAGAAAAGCACGAAAACCGAATCTACTACGCCACCGACGAAGTTTCACAGGCCACCTATATCAGCCTACTCAAAGGCCAAGGTATAGAAGTGCTGTTCATGGATTCCTTTATTGACACCCACTTCGTCTCTTTCCTAGAGCGAGAATATTCGGAGGTAAAATTTTCCCGAGTAGACTCTGATCTTGACGACACCCTTATCGATAGCGACAACAAATCAGACGAAATCGTTGATGCGACTACCAACAAAACCCGTAGTGAGCGTGTCAAAGAAGTCTTTGAGAAAGCGCTGAACCGTCCTCAGGTGACCATTCGCACTGAAGCCCTCAAATCCGACCAGTCTGCCCCGCCAGCAATGGTACTCCTCCCCGAAGAGCTTCGTCGAATGCAGGAAATGAGTGCCTTCATTCAGCAGCAAAGCGTTCAGTTCCCAGACACTCACACCCTACTGGTGAACACCGCGCACCCGCTAATCCAGAACGTAGCCAATCTAGACAAAGGCATCGTGCAGGCAGATGGGACACCCTCTCCGTCTAGCCAGCTCGCCACCCTAATCTGTGAACAGGTTTACGATCTAGCCCTTATGGCCCAGAAAGGCTTCGATGCGGACGGTATGAAAGCCTTCACAGAGCGTTCGACTAATCTGCTCACTCAGTTGACAGAGCGATAGAGCTGGGCTTCGACTCCGCTCAGCCCTCGGGTTGGAAGCAGCAGTGTCTATGAACTGAACAAGATTTCAGCTAGGCAATCAACACCTCTGCTGGCTGAGCGGAGTCGTAGGCTTTGCCTTCTCGCAGAGTAGCCAGAATCCACCAGCCCCCTTCAGTCAAAATCCCCTTTTGTGCTAATCGCCACAGCTGTCTATAATAAGAAACTCCGTTAGCGTAGAAAACCCATGTCAAAGAAGTGCGACCTCACCGGTAAAAAAGCCAACAATGCCTTTTCCGTCTCCCACTCCCACCGCCGCACCAAGCGTCTTCAAGAAGCCAACCTTCAAGACAAGCGCATTTGGTGGCCAGAGGGCAATAGGTTCGTCCGCCTCCGCGTATCCACAAAGGCGTTAAAGACTCTAGAGAAGAAAGGTCTTAACGCTATGGCCCGTGAAGCAGGCATCAACCTCAACAAATACTAGAAAGAGATCTTCCGCCTAATAGCTTAGTATCTACATCTACCAAGAGAACAATCTCTTCAGATCAAGGAATCCTTCTGTGAAACCGCAGAGGGATTCTTTTTGTATGCCTATTCCTAACCTATATTTCCGTATTTCTTCTATCCGTAGCTTCCGCTTGCTTGAAACTGCTTTTATACAAGACTTCGGCTGAATGGCAGACCCAATCGCCAGAAAAACCCTTTGTTTTACCGATTTCGGATGGGTGCCCCTACTGATCATCATGTTTATAAAGATTGGGTAATCTGAGCAAGTAGCAATGTCAAAAGTATCCGGAAACCCGTTTCCTGCTTTTGCATCTCCCCACCCAGTTAGGAAGCCTACCATGTCCGCCAACAAGCAGACTCCCAATAGATCCCATCAGAAATCCCACTCAACCTTTCGGCGACTTTCCCGTCGTTTCATGAGTGGCCTATTGAGAAGTCTCTTTTTTGTCAGTCGATCTACTCGCTACAGTAGAGCTGGATTTGTCCTGCCAACGACAGTGCTATTGCTATTGATTACGACGCTAACAGTTGGAGCGCTCAGTTTTCGGACGGCTAGTCGAACACAGACGGCGTACCTAGCTAGAGAGCAGCAGGTGATTGATAATATTGCGGCTCCTGCGGCTGATAGGGCAAAAGCAAAGCTGGAATATCTATTCGATCGAGATACGCGCTTTCCTGGTTCGTCAACGCCCTCCAGCGATCTATTAGCCGCGCTGATGGCGAACGTAACAGATACGCCTTTGGGAGTCACTGCATTTCCTACTGATCCATACACGTTGCCAAAGGAGATAAGAATTGATATTAACGGGGACGGTACTGTTGATAATGCTTGGAAGTTTTCCTTTGATCTCAATGGCGATGGCAATGAAGACGAGACTGAAATCGTTGCATATTCAATCTTAATGGACGATGAAGCAGGTGGTAACAAGACCGAAGACGATTTGAGTCCGGCAAAGGCGAATGCTTTAGTCACTCGAAATGGTCCAATTAATGCTGACGATGCCCTAGACGCTTGCGGAGGATCTAGGGTTCCTAACCAGGGGTGGTACGAGATCAGCACGGCTGAACTAGAAAAGAACTTTCAGGTTACTGCATATGTGAGTAATGGAAAGGATGTTGGCCGGGTTAACAGTGCTTTGGAACTGCAACAAGTGAGGCGAGCCACTAAGGGAAATCGGTGGGGAGCCTGGTTTAAATACGATCTAGAGATATTTCCAGATCCGCCTTTCAACTTCAATGGGGCAATGCATTCTGATGGCAACTTGATGGTGAATAGGTCAACATACCTGTACATGATCAGCTCTCACAATTCATGCCTATACACGAAAGAAGCCTCTCAAATCACTCTGGCGGAATCTGACGACTTTGTTGGACAGCTCGTTGTTGGTAACACAACTCTTGACAAAATTGCCAGAAAGGATAACCCGAGAATTCATATTTACAAGAGCGCTAGCGAAAAACCTCTGAGCGACACCAACGAAGCGAAGCTCACGATCGATACAGATTCTGTAGAAACTTTTGGTACAACAGTGTCACCTTTAGACGTAGCGCTAGATCCGTTAGAGCTATTTACAAAGAATGAGTCTAAGCATCGTGATACTACTACCTGGAGCAGAGACCCAGCCTGGGAGACTAGAGACTTTTATTCTGGAGAACGAGTTGTTAACAGAAATCAGGATTCTCCCTATCTAGACGATTTTTACCGAGCTGACAATCGTTATGGCCCTAGTCCTTCTTATGACACTGTAAACTGGGTCACGGAGACAGACAAAAAGCTGGGTGAAGTAATCTCAACTAGCGACCCCAATAGCGGCAGCCTAACTAACGAAACATCTGGACTCGATGGTTATTGGGAAAGACAGGCAAAGATTCACGGATTGCGCTTGATCGTCGGACAGCGACTAGAACTAGGAAATGCGTATGGATGGGGAAAGGATCTCGACAGTGATGGCGTGCGAGATTCTGATATCCTCTATCCGCCTAATAGTACAACAATATCTAACCTCCAGCGTCAGCGACGAACATTGCGAGACAATCTAGCTGCTGTCCAAGGCATGGCGGTCTATCACTATGAGAGTGACGGCGGAAATTTCCCATTGGCTTGTTATGCAGCGACTTCTCACGCAGGTACATTGGAAACTCTTCAAAATAGCCGCACGTTTACCGATTGGGAAGACGAGCTGGAAGACAAAACAGGACCATCGATATTGAAAGCTGACTTTTTATCAGGTAACGGTACTAACGGTTGGGAGTTTCAGTTTCCATCAGCATTTGATACGGAAGTTAAATTTGCTACTCAGCTTGCTAGCGACAAGCCTCTAGGAGTTGCACTTAGAAACCTAGCACAGTTCGCAGGAGATCCTGAAGGAGGTTCGCCTTCGTTTACGCCTGTACAAGAGGCTGGTCTAATTCATCCGGCTCCAAATATGTCGATGTGGGGAGACTTCTCTATCCTGCGTAGGATTTTTGACGAGTATCTAGACAACAGTGTTGCCTATACCGACCTAAGCCTTGCCGATAAGTCTACACTGCACTCTGCTGCATGCACGATGGGACTACTCGCTTACAACTTAGAGAAAGCGATTGATGTTCAGTCCCGCGCACTATCTGGCTCATCTTTAACCTCGTTGGGTAACAAAATTTACGCTCTGGTCGATGGCACCAACTCTAGCGGGACTTTGACGGGTGGCAACCAAGAGATGGAGGAATATATTGGTGTAACCTCTGGAGGAATTACAATTGGTGATCGCAACGGCGACGGTGATGTCTTAGATGCAGAAGATATAAAACCAACCGCATCATGGGTAGATCCGACGACCGGAGGTACCTGCTCTGTTACTGATTCGGCTACTTATGAAAGACCCTGCGACGCAGGTGAGTATTATGAGCAATTCACACTAGAAGAGTGGCTGGCTGTTTTGAATTATCGTAGCGATCTGGGCAGTACGTTATCAGACCGCATAGGACAAGCCATAGCTTATGTCAACGGAGCCCAGATATTGAGAGATCGTGCGCTTGGATTCATTGATTCGGGTCTGCCCGTACCGATTGGTACCGCTGATAACGTAACGTGGGATGTCAAAACAGGTGATACCGAAGACGTTGGTTCTGGTGCTACGGCTACCTCCTTTCGTACTGGCTGCGATCCAGACATCTTTCGCGCTCGCCTGACTGGTGGTGGTGGCGGACTAGATGAGAAAGCAGTCGGCTTAGCACTTGGTTTTTGCTCTAATATTACTGGACCCAAATATCCATCCCTTTATTACCTTTTCCCACTGTTTGATCACGACCAAGACGGTGACGATAACACCGGTGCAGACGGCGTTCTAGCTGCTGGGACTGTAGGTTTTAGCCACAGCCAAAGTACGCTTGCTTCTACCGAAGAATATGTAGCACATCCTCAGATCAACGGGATCAATCCACCTGCCGCTACACCTATCACTAGCGCAGATCTGATCTACGGCGTTGTCGGCGATGATCACGCAGGGGATGACGGATACGAGACTACAGACGATACCGGACTGGGTGCGATCGCCCTTATTCCCCAGTCAACCACTACATTCGCTGACTGGAAACTTCTACCTGCCTCAGCAGCCAGTGCATCTGGTACATTTAATCCCGAATCGATGGATATCGTAGTACCCGGCGGCAATCTACTTCCGCTTCCTCTCTTGGACAAGGTCATGTACAACGGTCGCGAGGAAATGGCCGTTCGGGTTCTAGACGTAGACCTTGGTCGTCTCACGCAAGAGACAAATCCCGACGGTTCAGACTATTGGGTTTCAGACGATAGAGATTCTACTAGCGGAATTATCTACGCGGCTCGCGAGGACGCGGCTCGTGAGGATTCCATAGTGAGACCAGCAGCAGGTCTTTGGACAGATTGTGATGAACTAGCGAATATTGCGAACTTCACTTCTGATTCGATGTCTGCTAGCTGCAAAATGTCTGTCAGTAGTGCCACACCAACCGACCCACCACTGACGAAGCGAGCTGATGGTAGCGATGTCGGCATCAGCATCAAACCAATCAACTTCGCACCCGATCCTGAGCGGCGTCCGTACGGTTTCCGTTTGAATGCAGATTTGAACGGAAACAAGGGAGACATCAGCAGAGATAAGAATCGTACAAGAGGGTTATCTTTTGTCACAGACAATGCGGCCTACATAAAGGGAAACTTCAATCCGCATTCCACGAACGGCACCGATTCTATCGAAGAGTTTACCGATACTCTCTTTGACTCAAGCGCTACGGGCCCATTCTCTGTCAATAATTTTTACGGTGACCGAGAGGTATCTGAGCGTAACCTGAAGAACTTTGCAGTTGGCAGCATAGACCGCTGGCGAGTTGCGGAAATTCTTGCAGATGCAGTGACAATATTGTCGAACAGCTTTGTCGATGGTGCGATAGAGGAAGGATTTACTAGGGACTGGGATGAAGTGTCTCCTGACTTTGGCTTTTCTAAGACATCCTTCCATAACCAGCAGCGTCCGTTGAGAGATAATACCAGTGGCAACAATATAGACACAGACAAGTGGGCCGATGAAACCGGCTGGGTTAGGGAGGATTCTAATACGCCTCATAACAGCGCTGCGCCTATCTGGGTCGGCAGGAATGGAGAGTCCAAAGCAGGTACACGCGAGATCATAGAAGCTACCGACGACAAGGACTTTACGATACGAAAGACCAAAAAGAGCGACCTGTATGACGCAATGTTGATCGACGAGGTTACGCCTCACAGAGTCAACGCTACGATCATCTCTGGAATCGTACCTTCTAGAGAAAAGCAAAGCTATGGAGGATTGCACAATTTTCCTCGCTTCTTACAAAACTGGAAAGATGGCGATGCAGATACCAGTTTGTTTATGCAAGGAGCTTTCCTACAGTTAAACTTTAGTACCGCTTCTACAGCACCTTTTAGTATCGTCGCTCGGGAACCTGGTGAATTTAGTGATAAGAAAGAGGATTTAATTCCTTATTATCAGCCTCCTGGGCGGTTCTGGGGCTATGACGTAGCTTTGCAATACGCTCCGGCGGGCCCTATTGCTCAACGCTTTGTCACCATTGAGAAACCTCGAAGCGAGCATTATCGAGAGCTACCCATCGATGATCCGTATGTCGTAGGATTGCGCTGTGCTGTGCTGCTAGATGGGACAACGCAAGTCTTCTTAGATGAAACGTGTCCATAGCTATCATCTATTAGTTCACTCAATAGTACATAGTCCCAATCATGTGTAGCCTTAATCATGACAAAAGATAGTAGCTTGAAGACAAAACAATTGCGTGAACAGCTAAAGAAAAAACTGTTGATAACAAACGGTGGATTAGCGACAAATCGACCGAAGCCAGCGATATCAGGATTAACCTTAATTGAGTGTTTGGTAGCAATTGCTGTCATCGGCGTAACAACCGCCGCGATCGGCCCAATGATGGTATTTTCAGTGGCGACTAGAATCCAAAATCAAAGGGCAGAACAGGCGCTGCAGATTGCACAAGCAGAGATTGACAAAGCTCGTCTGATTGTAGAGCTTGGCGGCGACTACCGAGATGACCTACTAGCGATTCCGCTACCTTCTACAACAACAACAGATATTGTCCGCAATGTTGGTGCGCCGACAGCCTTTGGATCTACAGCAAGTGTCACGACCGTGACCGATGCTCGCCTAATAGATTTAGACGGAGACGGTGATGACGACTATGCCGTTCAGCTATTTCGCACAGAAGGAGTGAGTGTTGGAAGCACGCCTGTATTTTTTGATATAGGGGCTAGGGTCTATGATGCGAGACGCTCTGATCCCACCGTCAGAGCGCTCTCTACAGCCACTGCTGGATTGACATTTACCAGCGGAGAGGGCCAAGCCGGAACTCGCCCTCTGGCGGTGATATACAGCCAAATTAGTCAAGGCGATAGAGAAGCCTCTCTGTGCCAGCAGTGGGAATATTTGAGTACTACTGGTTCAGCTCCTTCTAGCATGGTATGCGACTAATATCAATCTCACACGATGGTCACATCTTTGTTCCAAACGACCATCGTGTATTTGCTTACAAGTTCTTTTATCTGCAAGACTATGCAACACTACAAACGCATACTTTCCCGGTACCTGCTGTGTAGGCACCGCAAACGGTCTTTAGGTTTCACTTTGATGGAACTGCTGATAGCAATGGTGATATCGAGCATTGTTACGTCTGGGCTGTTGTATCTTGTCATAGAAATAATGCAAGTGGATCGGCGTGAGGCGTCGCTAGACCAAGTGCAAAGAGACATGCAAAGAGCTATCAACTATATAGGAGATGATTTGCAAGAAGCTCTGTACGTTTATTCCGATCCAGCCGGTATAGCGACTTTGCTACAGAATGATAGTCAGTTTCCAGACGAAACAAAAGATACTCCAGTATTAGCGTTTTGGCGAGTTGATCCAATCGAAGATAATCTTCCTACCTGCAGTACTTACGCGGCGGACCTCGCTAAGTTGGCAGAATGTGAGTCTCTGAGAATTCGTCAAGCTTCCTACACTTTGGTGGTGTACGTACAGCGCCCTAATGACGGGAATGCTAATTGGCCAGGTCAGTCGCGCTTGATTCGATACGAGCTTTCAAAGTATAAAAATACAGCCACTATGGCACTCACACCTGGCTACAACGATCCTGCTAATTTAGAGGATGGAGCTTCCTCTTTTGAAAACTGGACGCCTGATACAACTGGCGGAGATCCAGCAGGTACATCAGCGGTGCTAGTTGATTTTGTGAACAGTCCGATCGCAACTTTGGACCGCTCGCCTCTATCCGATCCGACTAAACCTTGTAGTACTTATGGCACTGATGCCTCAGGAAATTCCTTGTATCAGGTGGTACCCAGTACTGCAACTACAACAACAGATACTAGTTTCTTTGCTTGTGTGCGAAGTCCTGATACCGGGGGAGATGAACGCGCTAATCAAGATGTTTACGTCTTTCTTAGAGGCAATGCTTATGATGGACCATCAGGATCTATCAATATGTCGAGTAATGAAAGTGCTTTACCTATCCTAGAAACTAGGGTGTTAGTGAAAGGCGTTATTAATAAGAGAATTTGAATAAGGCCCTTAAGCTTGTGGCAGAAGCTCGAACAAGACGTATTTAGAAGTTAGCAGGATGCGAAAAGAGATGAAACATCGACATATAGATACTGCTGACGGCACGGCTGGCTTTACGCTGATTGAGGTCTTGGTAGTTGTGGTGATAATCGGCATATTGGGTGCGATCGCAGCACCTGGATGGCTTAGTTTCCTACAGCGTCAACGACTGAACGCAGTCAGTAGCGATTTGCTGAGCGCTCTACGAATAGCCCAGTCCGAGGCGATGACCAAGCAAGAGGCTCGAGAAGTAATCTTCTCTTCTACCGATCTATCTCTTACCGTTAGACCTAAAGCTGCTAGTACTGGTGGCATCATTACGGAATTGGGAAATGACGATTCTAGAGGCAAAGTAAATATGAATGCATCCACTCCAATCACTTTCAACCATGATGGTGTTGTTGATGTAGCTACGCCCTTTATTATCGATATTACTCACGTGGGCGGTGGTGGAAAGCAGTGTGTGATTGTGACTACTCTACTAGGCGGACTCAAATCCGAGACTAACGATACTTGCGATACTTTCGATCCGGCATCATGAGTCGTTGCAACAAATCCTCACAGGTTTCTTCACTATGCGAAGAGCGAAACCCGAATTGTGGAAGTCAGCAGTCAACCTGAGTTAATCTTCTTAATTTGAGCTAGCATGCGCCAAAATCAAACTGGCTTTACCCTCCTAGAAGTTCTCGTCGTGGTCGCTATTATCGGCATATTAGGCGCGATCGCCGCTCCTGGATGGTTGAATTTCTTAGAAGGGAACCGATTGACTACTGGCCGAGACAAAATACATTTAGCTATTCAAGAAACTCAAACAACTGCCCAGCGCCGAGGCATTTCGTGGCAGTTCAGCTTGAGAGAGCGAGATGGTTTTGTCGAATGGGCCGTGCATCCTAAATCTGTTCCACCAGTTTCAGCGAAGTGGGAGTCTTTAGAATCAGAGTCTATACGAATAGACGAAGAAACAACTCTTGCAAAGTCGGGCGATATCTATTACGTTCGCTTTGATGAAGATGGCAATGTGGAATATCGATTAGGGCGGGCAACGCTTTCTAGTGAACAAGCCTCTAGCATCAAACGCTGTGTGATTGTCTCTACTATCATCGGAGCCACACGCAAGTCCAAGGAGCAGCCGGTTCCAAAAGATGGAAAAATATGTTACTGAAATTATTTATTGCTAGTCGCGGCTGCCGTTGATGCCGTCGAAGAGGAGAAAGAGACCGCCGAGGAAGATGGCGATCGCACTCACAGCCAGTATCCAGTCAAGTGAAGCGGTGTTTTCCATAAGGTTTTGTTTTCGGCTGTTAATTTGTCGGTGTGTAGCGATTATAGAGCTTTGCAGGCAGAGACGAATCTTTGGATGCCGGATAGGTCTTCGTGGATAGTGATTTGAGCGTAGTCGCTTTGATCAGCAATTAGGGCTGCAACAGTCTGTGCCTGTCCGTCCATGAGTTCGCATAGGAAAAGACCGCCAGGTCGTAGATAGCTGGCGCTGTTGCCAACTAAATAATTGAGAGCGTCTAGACCCTCGGGACCACCGTCCAAAGCCAGGTGAGGTTCGTGGTGGGTGACTTCGGGCTGGAGGGTAAGGACAGTTTTGCTGGGAATGTAGGGTGGGTTAGAGACAATGGCCGCTAGGTTTCCTTTTATTGAATCTAAAGGGGTTAGCCAGCTTCCTTGGTACAAGGTGATGCGGTGGGTGAGGTTGTTTCTTTGAACATTGGATCGAGCTACTTTTATAGCTTTGCTGCTGATATCGATGGCATGGATGGTGGCGGTGGGTAGCTGCTTGGCGAGGGCGAGGGCGATCGCACCGCTCCCTGTCCCTAGATCAGCCCAATGACCAGTTAGAAGTTCTCCTGCGATCGGGCTCTGTTTGGCTAAGTTCAGCGCAATATCAATGATGAGCTCGGTTTCGGGTCGGGGAATAAGCACATCAGGCGTAACGGTAAGGATGAAATCTCGCCAGGGAGTCTCACCTACTAAGTACTGTACTGGGACTCGTTTAGCTGCACGCTGCTGCCACTTTTCGGTCAGTCTCTCCAAGGAAAGCGTAATTGGAATGTCTGTCTGAGAAAGGTAAGTCTCCAGTCGGAGCGCGGTGCTAGTTAGTGGCGTTACGCCTTGCAAGAGCCAGTCGACTTCAAAGGCTTCAACATTGTTTGACTGGGCAAATTGAATGGCCCAGGCTCTCCATTGATAGATCGCTTGTCCAGAGACGACAGCTTTAGACATCTAAAGTACGTGTAGCAGGCTGGGTACGTCGGTGACTTCTGAGAACTCGCGAATCTCTTGAAGAGCTTTATGAAAGGCGCTTTCTTGGACTTCGTGAGTGACCACGACAAGTTCGACCAGGCTGTCTTGGATGCCGATTTGGACGATCGATTCTAGGCTGACGTTGTGCTGGCCGAAGCAGGTGCCGAGTTTGCCGATGACGCCAGGCGTATCTTTGACCAGGAGGCGGATGTAGAGGCGAGTGACGACTTCTGTACTGGGGACAATGTCGAGCGTGTGAGTGTGGGAGCAGGTGAGCAGAGGATTTGAATTCTGATGGCTAGTGGGGTTGGCGGCGATCGCCACCAAATCAGAAACAACAGCGCTAGCAGTAGGGCCTTCTCCAGCACCAGGACCGTAGAGCATGACTTGTCCAATGGGATCGCCCTCGACGAGAACGGCATTATTGACCCCATTGACGCTAGCCAAAGGATGACTCATAGGCACTAGGGTCGGGTGGACGCGGACCTGGATGCGATTCGTGATGGTATTGAGGTCGGCTTCTTTGGGTAGCTGTGCGATCGCCAGCAGCTTGATCACAAATCCCAGCTTCTCTGCATAGGAAATATCAGCCGCGCTGACGTTACGAATGCCCTCACAGTAGACAGCTTCTCGGCTGACACGACCGCCAAAAGCAAGGGTTGCCAGAATCGAAATTTTGTCAGCAGCGTCTAGGCCGTCAACATCCGCTGTAGGATCGGCTTCGGCGTAGCCCAACGCCTGAGCATCGGCAAGAATAGATTCAAAGTCGCCACCTTCGGTTTGCATCCGGGTGAGGATGTAGTTCGTAGTGCCATTGATGATTCCCATAATCGCGGTGATGCGATTGACGCTAAGCGATTGCTTCAGCGGCGCAATAATCGGGATACCGCCACCGACGGCGGCTTCGATCATGACGTAGACGCCTGCTTTGGTAGCGGCTGCGTAGATTTCTTCGCCATAGCGAGAGATTACCGCTTTGTTGGCAGTGACAATATGCTTGCCGTTTTCGATAGCTTTGAGAATCAAAGAACGAGCGGGCTCTAGTCCGCCAATGACTTCGATAATGATGTCGATATTGGGATCGGTGACGATGCTGTCGAGGTCTGTGGTGTAGAGGGTGTCTGGGAGATTGACTGCCCGAGGTTTGCGCGATCGCACCCCCACTTTTTCAATCTCTAATCTGTTCAGCAGCGCATGTCGGCCTTTCGTCTCTAGCAGAATCTTTGCTACCCCGGTACCCACGGTGCCCAGTCCTAGTATGCCGACCTTTAGTACCGCCTTAGAGTCCAATGTCCCGCCATCTCACAAAATTAACTTCCCAATTGTACAAGGCGGGTCGCTCTCTTTTGAGAACGACCCGCCTTATTTGTTAATTCAGCTCAGCCTAGGTGCTAGCGGCGCATGACCTTAGTAAGTCTCTACGTTCCATTTATGAGCTTTCTTTAGAGTGCGGCGATATTCAGTCCAGTCAACGCCCGCTTTAGAAGCTTCCGCTGCCATCGCTTCGTCAATGCCATCTTCCATACCCTTGAGACCACAGATGTAGACGTAGGTGTTGTCTTGTTGCACCATCTGCCAGAGCCGCTCTGCGTTTTCAGCGACGCGGTGCTGAATGTACATGCGACCGCCTTCAGAGTTCTGTTGCTCACGGCTAATTGCGTAGGTCAGCTCAAAGTTATCAGGATACTTGGACTGGATTTCTTCTAGCTCCTCTTTGTAGAGAATGTTCTCAGTTTTTGGAATGCCGAAGATCAGCCAGGCTTTGCCTTTGAACTGATAGTCGGGGTTTGCCTCGCGCTCTTTGTCTTTGAACATCCGCCACAGATAAGCGCGGAAAGGCGCAATCCCTGTGCCCGTGCCCATCATGACGATATTGGCCTCAGGATCGTCAGAGAGCAGCATCTCTTTTCCAACCGGTCCAGTAATTTGCACCTTGTGACCAACGTCTAGGCCACAGAGAAAAGAGGAGCAAACGCCCTTTACCTGCTCACCAGTTTCAGGATCTTTGTACTCTAGCTGGCGCACGCACAAAGAGACGGTTTTGTCGTCTATGTCATCACCGTGCTGCGTGGAGGCAATGGAATAGAGCCGAATTTTGTGAGGTTTGCCGTTCTCATCTTCACCATCAGGGATGATGCCGATGCTTTGTCCTTCTAGATAGTGCAAATCACCTTCAGAAAGATCGAATTTGAGATGCCTGACTGTCCCAATGCCGCCTTCTGCCACAAGCTCGTCGTTGGAAAGACATTTGCCTAGATACGGCGACTTTGGGCGATAGATATTAACCGGAACTTTTTTCTTTTCTTTGGCTTGAGTCATAGTTTTCTTCTGAGAGTCTGAGGATGTTGCAGATTGCTCGGTAGGTAGACTATCGCTACTAGATGGATCAGATGGCGCTGTTTCATCAGCTGCTTCACTGCCCATTTCACTGCCTATTTCACTGGCCCCATCACTGGCCCATCACTGGCCATTCCATTGGTAGGGCGAATACTAACAATGGTGCCGCCCATCTGCATAATGCGCTTAGTTTCTTGCTGCATACGGCTGTAGGGCACGACCATAAAAGTGGTGCCACTACGACGGATAGGCGCTTCCAAACTGGAACCCTGACCGTTTTGGCCTAAACCTTCCACTTCATACACATAGAGTCGGCTGTCTGCACTGGTGACAATGCTGCTGGAGTTGTACATCCTTGGTAATCGCCTCGGGTGGCTTCATATATCTATATAGAAGTCTAGATTATCACTGCAAGCTAATGGATTTCACCTGCTGCTGACGAATATCCTCTAGGCAATACCTGCATAAGAATAAGTCAACTCTGCGGAAATTGTAGTGTGTCTAGCTACCTTCGAGGTCATCATTTGTTGAATTTTTTTGATTTTATACGGTGCTCTTCAAGTCAAATGAGGTGGCTTTTCTCCTATAGCGACTTGCTGTTATTGGCTGTCATTGAGTGAGAGAGCTATGCCTTTTGGGGGAGCTATTCGTTTTTGGGAACAGCTATCTGGAGGATTTGCTGAGATTAATGGGGATCGCGCCGACGAGATTGCTTGTTGTGACGGCGTGGTCTCTGATAATATTCAATATACGTAATCAAAAGTTTCAAATCATTAAAAAGTGTGATTTGTCTGGGTTCATACTCGAGCTAGCGGTGGGTTGCAGTTGCCGCTGGACATGGGAGAGCCTTTTCTTTTTGGGCAATCGTGGCTGGCTTTTTGTTGTCATGCGGAAGATTGTCTGTCTTTGATTCTTTAAAAATGATTTTGTTGTAGAGGACCCTATGACCAGTAAAGACGGCCAGGTAGTTTTAATCGGTGTTGCCGGAGACTCAGGATGCGGCAAATCGACTTTTTTGCGTCGGTTGGCAGACCTCTTTGGCGAAGAGTTTATGACGGTCATCTGTTTGGATGACTATCACAGTTTGGATCGTAAGCAGCGCAAGGAAAAAAAGGTTACAGCACTCAATCCGAAGGCGAATAATTTTGATCTGATGTACGAGCAGATCAAGGCGCTGAAGGAAGGCAATGCGATCAACAAGCCGATCTATAACCACGAGACAGGCGAGCTCGATCCACCCGAGAAGGTTGAGCCTAACAAAATCGTCGTGATTGAAGGCTTACATCCTCTATATGACGAGCGTGTGCGCAAGCTGCTGGACTTTAGTGTCTATCTCGATATCAGTGATGAGGTCAAGATCAACTGGAAAATTCAGCGCGACATGGCTGAGCGCGGCCATACGTATGAGGATGTGCTGGCGGCAATCAATTCACGCAAGCCTGATTTCGAGGCCTACATCGATGTGCAAAAGCAGTACGCTGATGTGGTTATCCAGATCTTGCCAACGAATTTGATCCCCGACGATAAGGAAAACAAGATCTTGCGGGTGCGCTTAATTCAGCGCGAGGGCATTGACGGCTTTGAGCCAGTTTATTTGTTCGATGAGGGCTCGACAATCAACTGGATTCCTTGTGGACGTAAGTTGACTTGTTCTTATCCAGGTTTGCGGATGCAGTACGGTCCTGATAGCTACTTTGGCAATGAGGTGTCTGTGCTGGAGCTAGACGGGGAGTTCGACCGTTTAGAGGAAGTGATTTATGTAGAGAGCCATCTCAGCAATACGTCGACCGCTCACTATGGTGAGATGACTGAGCTGCTGCTGAAGCACCGCGACTATCCAGGGTCTAAGAATGGAAGTGGTCTGTTCCAGGTCTTGGTTGGTCTGAAGATGCGGGCGACCTATCAAAAGCTAACAGCTGCTGAAAAGGTACCAGCGGGTTCAGTTGCTTAGGCTGTAAATGCCTGGTCTGAAAACTTAAAGCAATGAGTTGGGGGTGGTCGATTTGACTGTCCCCTTTTTTTGATGGCTGATGAGAGGCGATCGCGCTGGCGGTGGGCTTATCGTCAAAAGCGTTGTAGAGTGTTGACTAATAAACGGCCCCTTACACGTTATTTCTGGGCTTCTCTTTGGCAGGCTATAGATATAGCCAGTATCGGATGCATTTATCGAATCCGGCTAAGGTTACCGCTCTTTAGTTTATTTTGGCATCGATTATGTCTTCAAGTTCTCAGCTCACTAGTATCCTGATTGTCGAGGATAGTCAAGGACGACGTGAGATTTCTCTAGATAGCTCGGTCTATTCGATTGGGCGCGATCCAAAGTGTGATATTCGGCTGGCTTCACAGTTTGTCTCGCGGCATCATGCAACGCTAGTGCAGCGGCCTAAAGATGGGCAGAAGGTGCTCTATCGGATTGTAGACGGCAACTTGAAAGGTAAGCCGAGTGCGAACGGGATGCTGATCAACGGGCGCAAGATGCAGTCTCATGACTTGATTAATGAGGATGAGATTGTCTTCGGACCGCAGGCGCGAGCGATTTTTTATCAGCTGGCGCGGGATACTTTCTCAGGGATTGCGCCAGATGAATTTGATATTACGTTGATTAGTCCGAATATGGTGGACGAAGACGAGGGATAGCAGAATAGCTCAAACTTAAGAGCTTGATTGAGCTGGAGAGTCGGCTGGAAACAGATAGAGAAGTCCTGATATCCAGGTAAGGGCAACGGCTACCCAGAAAAGGAAAAGGGTGGGGTTTTGCCAGGCACTGCCTAGAGGAGCGAGTAGGAGAGCGATCGCCACAATTTGTACTACAGTTTTCGCCTTTCCCCAAATGCCAGCACCGGGCACTTTGCCCTGCTGAAAAGCCGGATTGACTCGCCATCCAGAAATCGTGAGCTCCCTAGCTAAAATGAGAAAAACGCCCCAAGCAGGAATTTCGCCCATGCCGACTAAGGCCATCAGAGGAGCCATAACCAGCAGTTTATCGACTAGCGGATCGAGAAACTTGCCTAGGTCAGTGACCTGGTTCAGTTTGCGTGCCAGATAGCCGTCGAGCCAGTCGGTCCCGGCAAAGATGACGAAGGCAATGACGCTGAGCCAACGCCGGAAGTCGGTGGGATCTAGAAGTGCCACCAAAACGATGGGAACGCCGAGCAGCCGGGAGACGGTGATCCAGGTAGGGAGGTTCATTCTGGTTTTCTAGAGGCTGGTTTTCCGGATGAGTGGCGGTGATGGCCAGGGCCATATGAAATCTGCGGTTCGACGTAGCTAGGTGGCTCGACGTGAATAGTGACCCGACTAGGACCAAAGGCTTCGGCGATCTGCTGCTCGATTTGCTCTGTGATGTTGTGGGCGCTGAGGATATCTTGAGGTTCGACGATCAGATGCATATCAATGAATACCTGACGACCGAGCAGACCTCTAGAGGCAATGTTGTGACAGTTGAGTACGCCAGGAACTTGCATGACGATGCTGTGGATTGCTTCGGGTGCGATCGCCATTTCATCGACCAGCCAGGGCAAATTTGCCGACAGCACGACCCAACCGCTGCGAACAACTAGAATCGCGACTGGAAATGCCAAGACAATATCTAGCCACTGGACCCCAAGCCAAACACCGATCAGTCCACCAAGAACAGTAATAGTGATCCAGATATCACTCATCGTATGCTGAGCATCAGCAACGAGAATATTGCTGCCCAGTCTACGGCCCACTCGCCGTTCGTAGAAAGCAACAAAAATGTTGACACCGAGCACCAGCAGCATGATCCACAGGGATATGGCGTTCATAGTAACGAGTTCGCTTTTGAAAAGAAGGCGTTCTCCAGCTCCTTTTAATATTTCAAAGCAAGCGATTCCTAGAAAGGCAGCAATCCCTAGTGCGCCGACAGCCTCAAATTTTTGGTGGCCGTAGGGATGGTCGCGATCTGGTTCGGGGGAAGCGAGCTGATTGGTGACTAGTCCTAAGACATTATTGGCGCTGTCGGTAACGCTATGGAGCGCGTCTGCCATCAGGCTAAGAGAGCCTGTCCACCAGCCGACAATTGCTTTTAGAACAACGACGACAAGGTTGAGGACAAGAGTGAGTAGCAGGACTCTTCTAACTTCAGCGCGGTATGTATTGAAACCTTTATGGGCTTGGTGAGTATGACCATGACTGTGAGGAGCACCAGAATGATGGTCATGGTTTGAAGGCTGTAATGAATCAGTTTTAGTCACGTCCTAGAGCCTCCCAGAGCGAGCCGTTGGCACTGTTAGCCTATCGCGTTCTTGAAGGTTTGGGGACTAAGATTCGTATCACTCATGCTGCTAGGCTAGACGCTGACTGCCAGGCTAGACGCTAGCGCCTTGAGCGCTGACTTCTGAGATTGCTTGGTTGACTTGGGTGAAGACGGCATGACAGTGGTTTTGCTGACGGAGGGGAAGTTCTTCGTTTTTGACGATCAGATCGATCTTTGCGCCTTGGGCTTTGCGCGCAGGCGGATTGAGCAAAATTTCGACAGTCGCCAGCTGTGAAAAGGAGACTTGTCCCGGCTTTTCTTTGGCAACAATATAGACGGGGTCTTGATAGACCAGATCGAGGTCACAGGCTTCTAAGGCGGTCACAAGTCCTTGATGGACTTCTTCTTTTGGTGCGCCGGTCATGAACAGATTGGTGTAGCGGGCCATAGTGATGAAGTTCAAGAGATGAATGGTAGCGCGGCCAAGGCTGCCGTGCCTGTTATCCTATCGAAGACCAATGACAGAATACCGCTGTTTTTAGGAATAGGGAATAGGTGAATATAAAAGGGTGTATAAATTAGCGCCAGGTGGTCTAAGGGAGATTTCTGAGTGGGTGGCTAGGAGATAAGTAGATGCGTGGAAAACTGATTGTTTTTGAAGGGGGTGAGGGCTGTGGTAAAACAACTCAGCTTCAGCGATCGCACGGTTGGCTAGTTCAGGATGAAACTTGGCAGCTACTGCGCTCAAAAAATCGGGTGGCAGGCGTAAAAGTGACACGCGAACCGGGAGGAACAGCGCTGGGTAAGCACCTGCGTCAGCTACTTTTAAATGGAATATCAGTCGATCAAGCGGCAGTGCCCATTGTCAGCCGGGCGGAGCTGCTGCTGTATGCGGCGGATCGAGCTCAGCACGTGGAGGAGACACTGTTACCTTGGCTAGAGGCGGGGTACTGGGTGCTGTGCGATCGCTACACGGATTCTACAGTGGCCTATCAGGGCTATGGCCGTCAGCTAGATCTGTCGCTGATAGCGACGCTAAACCAGATTGCTACCGGGGGGCTCAAAAGTGATTTGACGCTGTGGCTGAAGGTGCCGCCTGAGGTGGGGCTAGCTCGGGCGCGATCGCGCAGTCAGGCGGATCGAATTGAGCAGGCGAGTATGGCGTTTCATCAGCGAGTGAGCGCTGGGTTTGCCGCTTTATCAGAGGATGAGCTGACGGTGACGGTAGCAGGCGATCGCGCTGTCGACGAGGTCGCTGCTAGTATTCAGCAGGTCTTGCGATCTCGTCTAGCGCGGTGGTATGTCGAGTGGTTGTAGCCTCTGTAGATAGGGACGCGAATCCTTTCGCGCATTTGATCGGACAAACGCAGGCGGTGACTTTGCTGCACCGAGTAGTGCAGCAGCAGCGGATAGCGCCTGGATATTTGTTTGTAGGTCCAGCGGGAACTGGAAAGTCTTTGGCGGCGATGGGATTTGCGCAGCTGTTGTTGCGCTCTAAACCGAGACAGCAGCTAGAAAAGGGGTGGGTGCAAGGCGAAGCGGTGCTGGCTCGAAGAGTTCGCGATCGCAATCATCCCGATTTGCTGTGGATAGAGCCGACTTACCTGCATCAGGGCAAGCTATTGACGGCGGCCCAGGCGGCTGAGGCAGGGCTAAAACGCAAAAGCCCACCTCGTATTCGCCTGCCTCAGGTGAGAGAGATTGCTCGGTTTTTGAGTCGGCCTGCCCTGGAAGCGGAACGCGCTGTGGTAGTGATTGAACAGGGCGAAAAAATGGCGGAGGGGGCGGCTAATGCCCTTTTGAAAACCTTGGAAGAGCCGGGCCGGGCCACGCTGATTTTGATGGCACCTGATCCGCAAGCTTTATTACCGACGCTGATTTCTCGCTGTCAGTCGATTCCTTTTCGTCGGCTAAATAATGAGCAGATGGCACTGGTGCTAATACGGTTAGGCCATGCAGAGATTTTGCAGTCGATGGAGGTAATGGCGATCGCGCAGGGCTCTCCGGGGCGAGCAATTGATAGCTGGCAGCAGATGCAGGCTTTGCCCGCTGAACTGCTGGCACGCTTGGATAGCCCCCCTACTCGCACACGCAGTGCCTTAGAAATTGCTAGAGACATCAACCAGACGCTAGATACAGAAACTCAGCTGTGGCTACTGGACTATCTGCAGCATCGCTACTGGCAGTATGGATTGAGTCAAGTAAGCGACCTAGCGGCGTTAGAAAAAGCGCGAGAGTATCTACTGGCGTATGTGCAGCCGAGACTAGTGTGGGAAGTAACGCTGCTGGCCTTAGTCAAGAGCAGTACCAAGGTTTCAAACGCTATCCGCTAGTGTTCAATTAGCCAGTACTCCCCAGGTGGTCATGCCCGCAGCGAGGCCCAGACCAAGAATGAGAGGAGCAAGCCAGGCGGCCATTTTTGCTGGGAAGGGGTGAATGTGTATGAGCCCGTTTTGGATGGTGAGCACGGTGTGAGCGAGTGCCCACAGTGTAGCCATTAGCAGAGCAATGTGAGCAAGCCAGGGGCCGCGATCGCCAGCAATCAGACGTGCTGCATTGGGCAGGATTGCGCTGATGATTGCCAGTAGCCCTAGAGGTGTGATTGCGGTCCCCAGCATAAAGATATCGCTCGCCCACAGCCCACTTAGACGTAGGCAAGCCCTAGCTAACGAGACTACAAGCATCATCGCCACAAACATGAGACCGCCAGCTAGCCATAGCTGAGAAGCAATGAGCCAGCTGCTAGATTCGAGCTGTTGGGTAGTCCCAAGGACAAAGCAAAGGTTGGCAAGGATGGCTAGACCGTAGCCGACCATATTGGTTTGATGCGGAGTCAGCTGCTGATAGAGCGGGATCATTTCTCCGGCGGGATTGCTGAGCAGCTTAAGAATGGCCAGGTAGCCTGATGTGCCGGTGCTTGACTTCTCTGGGCGGCTATGTCTTTTGGTTTTGCCTCGGCGGGTGAGCTGACGAAATCGTATTAACGGCGATCGCCTTGGCAGTTTGAACGTGCTAAGGACCTGTTGCAAATGGTGGTAGCTAGCCAAATCGCCCTGATCGCGATAGAGCTGCGCAGAGCGTCTGAGGTCTTTTGCCGCTTTGCTGTAGCTGTGAAGCTCTTGATGAGCGATGCCGCGTCGGTAAAAGTAGCGAGCATCTTCGTGGTCATACCTGATCGCATCGGAAAAGGCGGCGATCGCGCTTTCTACATATCCCAGTCGACAGCGAGCCATGCCCTGGTAGTAGTAGATTTGACTGGCCGTTGTGGCGTTGGGTTTGGCATGGCCGGTCTTGGACCAAAGGGCGATCGCACGCTGGCAGTCGACCAGCACACCAGAATCATCGTCTAGAACATAGCGAACTTCGGCTCGGCGAATGTAGGCTTCTATGAGCTGAGCGTCTAGGACAATAGCCTGGGTGAAATCTGCGATCGCGTCTTCATAGCGGTGAGCGATTGCAGAGCGGATGCCTCGCAAGTAAAACTCATCGGCGGTGCCAGGCACTGATGAAGCGCTGTTTCTGTAGCTTTCTTGTCTTCCTTTTTGCTGCCGCAGCAAGCTCTGGTCATAGTGTCGTCTCTGAACTCGGTCTTTGAGCACTTCATAGGCTTCCTGAATCGCGTGAAATTTCGCGATCGCGTCAGGCTGATTAGGATGAAGATCGGGGTGATACTGACGCGCTAGGCGACGAAAAGCCGTCTTTATGTCCTGATAGCTGGCATGTGGAGATAAGTGGAGACGACGATAATAGTCACCAGCAGAAGAAGCCATAGTCGAAAACAAGGATGAAGACAGAGCGTGAAGATAGACAGAAGAGGGAAAAGGCTATAAGCGTATTATTTTATCGAGTTTCTAGCGGTTGATTGTGCAGAGGCATAAACAGCCCTGCGTAACTTTCTAAACGCTTTGATACTTGCTTCGTCCGGTCAGTCTTGAGAAAACCTAGTCTAAGAAAACCTAGACGGGAGTGCCTGTCCCAAGGCCAAAACTGCATTCTGTCCGCCAAAGCCAAAGCTAAAACATAGCAAATTCCTCAGCAACGTCCCTCTTCCTGTCCGCACGAAATCTAGATCGAATGCCGCCTGTCGCAGACCCACACAGGGAAATACCTGCTGCCGCCACAGGCTAATCAATCCCAGTGCCACAATTATTGCTCCTGAGGCCCCTAGCGTATGACCCATTGCCCCTTTGCTAGCCATTACTAGCAGACTACGCCCCTGCCGCTGCGATATCAGCTCGGTAATCAAACTCGCCTCCATCCGATCGTTTTGGGCAGTGCTCGTCCCGTGGGTATGCACCGCATCGATCTCCTGGGCCTTTAGTCCGCTCCGCTCTAGACAAAGGGCGATCGCTTTTCTTCCCATGCGATAGCTCGGGTCAAATGAACTCACATGGTGGCTGTCGTTGGTGATACCAGCGCTCAAAACCTTTCCATAAATGCGTGCGCCTCTGCGCATGGCCAAAGGCGCTGATTCCAGCACCATCAGCGCTCCGCCTTCGCCTAACACAAACCCCTCGCGGCTTACATCAAAGGGATAGCACCCTGTTTTTGCCAGCGCTCCCATTTTTCTGAATCCCGCGACTGTCAGCGGTGTAATTGGCGTTTCCACCGCGCCTGCAATCACCCGCTGACACTGTCCGGATCTAATCAGATCTGCTGCCTGGGCGATCGCCCATACCCCTGTCGCGCAGGCTGCCATTGGAGCTAGCAAAGGGCCTTTTGCACCTACTGCTTGAGCGACTGTCAGCGCAGGCCCATGAGCCAGCGCTGCAAACCAATCTCCTTTTATTTGCCCCTGGCAGCTTCGCTGATAAGCCGCCATCGACTCTAGCGTCTGTAGCGAGCTGCGACTAGAGCCCACTACTACGCCGCAATCTTCTCTTTCCCAGAGCCCATCACCCTCAAGCCCGGCGCTTTGCCAAGCCTGATGAGTCAACTGCTGCGTCATCTCCGCTAGAGACACAGGCGCTTTGCCAATCATCGCCAACGGCCTGGGCGCTAGCTCTAGAAATGGCTGACGGAGCGCGATCGCACTCTCACCAGCCATTAGCTTTGTCCAATTCTCCAGCGCCGAACTACCTAGCGCTGTGATCAGACCGATGCCAGTCACTACAACTTCTCTAGCGGCAGTCACCAGCTATTCATCTCCTGCCAAACCACTCAAGCTACTCAGCTCCAGCATCCGGCAGGACTAAATTCTCTGCCCCAGACGTGATCTTCACGTAGCTGATCACATCGCCCATCTGAATATCATCTACCAGGTCCATACCATCTGTCACATAGCCAAACACAGCGTAGCTCCCGTCCAAGAAAGCTACGTCCGCTAGCGTGATATAAAACTGTGCCGATGCGGTATTCACGCCAGAGCGAGCCATTGCGATCGCTCCTCGCTTATGGTCAAGCTGGGGTGCCGCCTCGATATTTGCCTCTGGAAGTGTCTTTCCGTAGACAATCTCATCTGATTCGGCTGGCAAAATTTCCAGCGGAATTGTCCGCTCCTGCCCAGTTGCTGGATCAATATAGCCACCCGTACCCAATCGACTAGTCGGCACATTCGGATCAACACTCTGCGGATCGCCACCTTGCGCTACGAAAGGCTGAGGCGATCGCACCACCCGGTGGAACACAGTCCCGTCATAGACACCCTTCTCGGCGAGATCCACAAAATTACCTGCCGTAATCGGAGCCTTGTCGCCATCTAGCTCTAGTGTGATCGTCCGGCTACCGACTCGAATTTCAGCTGTCGCCTTGCCATTTAAAACTGGCAATCCTGCTGTCAGCTCGGCCACCGTCGGTCCGGCAGCAACTACTGGAGCCCTTTGAATCGGGATTTCTTCAGCAACAGGCGATTCTGTTGTGGTGGTTGTGCAGCTGACGAGTAGGAGTGCGATCGCTACCAGCACAGACCATCTGCTACTTGATCCAAATTTCAATTTCATTTGATACACGCTCCCAAAAAAAGCCGCTTCTGTACGCTTCCTTCTCCCCCCAATCAGCCCCTGACACTCGCTGTTAACAAACCAGTCCTGTCAATCTATTCAATAGACCCTAAAGCAGATCTGTTCTGGAGAAGAACGCCGCTCATGTTGTCACAAGCCGAGCGCAACTTCAAGACGTTAAAGTACCTAATTTCAGGTCTTCATCGCTACGGCAGATTTGACTGAGAGATTGCGTTGGTAAAAATTAGCAGAGAAGAAATAAGTCCTACTGCTTACAGTCCTTCTAGAGGCACTTGTAAAAAGCGAGCGAGCTCTGCCCCCTGATTTTCCAGCTCTGAGAGTGAGATAGGCTGCCCAACCCGCGTCATCGGAATATCGCCCTTACCCTTAAGCCTTAGATACAGCGCCCGTTTTGGACTCAAGCCTTCTTGAATGTCAGCTCGCACCGCCAGGACATCCTTGAGTGGATAGTGCAAATCAATCTGCCGATTTTTCCCAGGAAAGCCGTGACGAAAAATGCGGACTTCACTTGCCTCTTTATCAAACTCGTTGTAGCCACCACCGATATCCCAGGCCACAATCAGACACAGGTAGATGCACAGCAGCAGAGCCGCTGTGCCATAAAAGCCCATCGCAATCCCCTGCGGAATGAATACCAGCTGCGCAGGCAAATCAGAGAACGGCAGCAGATTGGTATGTAAATAGCTAGAAAGACCTGCTAAGAAAAAGCCACACCCCCCGATTGCCGTTACCCCAGCCCAAAAATAATTGCTAGGTCGCCTTGCTCCTAAAATTTCTCGGCGCAAAACGGTCTTTCCCCCAGATTCAGCTTTGGATTTGGCTTTAGTAGAATCAACAGGGTTTTTAGAGACAGTCATAGTGGTTAGAGGGCCAATCGAACGAGTTCATTACACAGCATCAAGCCGGACTTGTTAAATAGTATCGGTTTACTCAGGCTTGTGCTGATGACTCTGCCAATAAAAATAGCAGCAAGCATAGAAATTTACTAAACATTAAGAATTCGGTCTGCTCCTATTGCCTACCCGCTCAAATGACGCAAAAGCCCGTTCTTGGGCCTTTCTAGGGTATTTGAAGGGTTTGATTAGCGTTACATAGCGCAGCAACAAAGGAAAATCACACCGGCATCTCTCCTCTTTTCTAGGTTTTTTCCACTAAAAAAGAAACTGAGAACTAGTATTGCGGATTGTAAAAGTTTGGATCAGTCCTTATGATAAGTACATGCCAAAATCCTTTATGGTGGTGAACTCTAGCCACCTAGACGTGGACTAGCTTTAGATAATTCATCTATTGGATAATCTAGAAACTCAGTCCATTGGTATCTAACACGTCTTAATATGCAGTCTGCTATTTGACGTGCATCTGTCCTTAGCTCACCAGCTTCTAGCTAAGCGATCTTTTAGCTCATCAGCTTCAATCATCGTCGGCTTCAAGCGTATAGGGCAAAGGACTTAATGTCATATTAAGAGCCATACTAAGAGGATTGATAAAATGACCATAGCAATGGGACAAGCGCCCGCCGCGCGGGGACGGTTTGACGTTCTCGACGACTGGCTAAAGCGCGACCGATTTGTCTTTGTTGGGTGGTCCGGTTTACTTCTTTTCCCCTGCGCCTTCATGGCGATTGGTGGATGGATGACCGGGACTACCTTTGTCACGTCGTGGTACACCCACGGGTTGGCAAGTTCTTATCTAGAAGGCTGCAACTTCCTAACGGTTGCGGTCTCTACCCCGGCTGATAGCATGGGCCATTCGCTCTTGCTGCTGTGGGGCCCCGAAGCTCAAGGTTCACTCGTTCGCTGGTTCCAAATCGGCGGTTTGTGGGCGTTTGTAGCGCTACACGGCGCGTTCGGGCTGATTGGCTTCATGCTGCGCCAGTTCGAGATTTCGAGACTCGTCGGCATTCGTCCGTACAATGCGATCGCCTTTAGTGGACCGATTGCGGTGTTCGTCTCGGTATTCCTGATGTACCCGCTGGGCCAGTCGTCGTGGTTCTTTGCACCGAGCTTTGGGGTAGCGGCCATCTTCCGCTTCCTGCTGTTCTTGCAGGGCTTCCACAACTGGACGTTGAACCCGTTCCACATGATGGGCGTGGCCGGTATTCTGGGCGGTGCGCTGCTGTGTGCGATTCACGGTGCGACCGTGGAGAACACGCTATTCCAGGACGACGATAATGCGAACACCTTTAGAGCGTTTGAGCCGACCCAGTCGGAAGAGACGTATTCGATGGTGACGGCGAACCGGTTCTGGTCGCAAATCTTCGGGATTGCGTTCAGCAACAAGCGCTGGCTGCACTTCTTCATGCTGTTCGTCCCTGTGACGGGCCTATGGATGAGTTCGATTGGCATTGTCGGTTTGGCTTTGAACCTGCGAGCGTATGACTTTGTATCGCAGGAAATTCGCGCCGCAGAAGACCCTGAGTTTGAGACTTTCTACACCAAGAACATCTTGTTGAATGAAGGTATTCGTGCCTGGTTGAGTCCTCAGGACCAGCCTCACGAGAAATTTGTATTCCCTGAAGAGGTACTCCCCCGTGGTAACGCTCTCTAATAACAGCTTCGTTGGCGGTGGCCGCGATCAGCCCTCCACAGGCTATGCCTGGTGGTCTGGCAACGCCCGCCTAATCGATCTGTCCGGTAAACTGCTGGGCGCACACGTCGCTCACGCAGGTCTAATCGTATTGTGGACCGGTGCGATGACTTTGTTTGAAGTCTCTCACTACATCCCTGAAAAACCAATGTACGAGCAAGGCTGCATTCTGCTGCCCCACCTCGCTACTTTAGGCTGGGGCGTTGGCCCCGGCGGTGAAGTTATCAACCTATTCCCCTACTTTGTCGTTGGGGTGCTTCACCTAGTTTCTTCTGCTGTTCTAGGTCTTGGCGGTGTATACCATGCGCTCCGTGGCCCCGAAACGCTAGAAGAGTACTCCAGCTTCTTTAGCCAAGACTGGAAAGACAAAAACCAGATGACTAACATCATTGGCTATCACCTGATCCTTTTAGGACTTGGTGCGTTCTTGCTGGTCATCAAAGCCTGCTTCCTAGGCGGCGTGTATGACACCTGGGCACCCGGCGGCGGTGACGTTCGTGTGATTACGAACCCCACCCTCAACCCAGCAGTCATCTTCGGATATCTCACCACGTCTCCTTTTGGTGGCGAAGGCTGGATTTGCGGCGTCGATAACATGGAAGACATCATTGGCGGTCACATTTGGGTTGGCCTAATCTGCATCTCCGGTGGCATCTTCCACATTTTGACCAAGCCGTTTGGCTGGGCACGCCGTGCCCTAATTTGGAACGGTGAGGCATACCTCTCCTACTCCATCGGCGCAGTGTCCTTGATGGCCTTCATCTGCTCCTGCTACGTCTGGTTCAACAACACTGCTTACCCCAGTGAGTTCTACGGCCCTACCAACGCTGAAGCCTCCCAGGCTCAGGCCATGACCTTCTTGGTTCGTGACCAGCGCCTGGGCGCTAATATCGGTTCTGCCCAAGGCCCAACCGGTCTAGGCAAGTACCTGATGCGATCGCCCACTGGTGAGATCATCTTTGGTGGAGAGACCATGCGCTTTTGGGACTTTGACGGTCCTTGGCTAGCGCCGTTGCGTGGTACAAACGGACTCGATCTTGACAAGCTCAAGAACGACATCCAGCCATGGCAGGTGCGTCGCGCGGCTGAGTACATGACTCACGCACCCAACGCATCTATCAACTCCGTAGGCGGCATCATTACCGAAGTCAACTCCGTTAACTTCGTGAATCCCCGTCAGTGGTTGGCCTCCTTCCACTTTGTGATGGCCTTCTTCTTTCTAGTCGGTCACCTGTGGCACGCAGGTCGCGCTCGCGCAGCCGAAGGCGGCTTCGAGCGTGGTCTAAACCGTGAAGCAGAGCCCGTACTATCCATGCCCGATCTCGACTAGTAGCTTAGTTACCTCCGTGTAATTAGTTAAATTAGGAAAGATTGAGTGAGAAAGCCACCATCATTATGATGGTGGCTTTCTTTTTATACTTTGGTGTATGGGCGTGGTGTGTCGGACCCATCCCGTCGCTACGCGCCACCCTTCCCTAGAAGGGATTTACTTCAGGCGAGAGAATTGGCGTGACTGATTCTGGTTAGTACTAATTTTGTGACATGACTAGTATCCCCTCAGATACTTCTATTGAGCGTCGTGTGCGACGGTCCTCACTCACCGAACACACAAAACAGACTCTTCAGATACTAGCCAGAACACCCTTTCGAGGGGTGTGGGGAAGCTCGGGTCCCCACGAACAGAGGGGTCTAGGGGAGGCAATCCCCTAATCTTGCTTCTTGCCTCTTGCTTTTACCTTCAGCTCCTTCCTCTAGAATGAGTCACATCGCCAACAAACCCCGCAATGATCAACACCCCCTACTACCTACTACTCTCAAAATCCACCGGCCAATACCTCGTCGCCCGACCGCCAGTACCAGGCGGACATCCCGAACAACCCACAGATCCCTTCTTACTGCTATTCGTCGCTGATTTTGACGCCCTTAGCTATCTAAATACACACGCCAGAGAACATGCCCCACAGTTTTCTGTAGAGTACTGCGATCGCACCAAAATCAAATCCATCTGCGATCGCTGGGACTACAAAGGCGTCGGCATCGTCAACGACCCGCTAGTCCCCCGCGTAGAATTCATGAGCCTCTAGAGATTCAAAGACCCAATCCAGTCACCCAGACCATTCAAAATTAGCTGCACACCAATCGCCATTACAAATAGACCCAGCAGCCGACTCAGCGCCTGAATTCCGCCAGCACCTAATACCTTCAGTAGCAAACTAGAAGAACGCAGCGCCACGTAGATAATCAGCCCGATCAGACAAATGGCAGTTGCGATCGCCAGCAAATTCCACGCCGTTTCAACCCCTTGTGTCCCTCGGCTCGCCTCTGCTGCTAAACCCAAAGCTACCGCGATCGCCCCCGGCCCCGACAGCAGCGGAATCGTCATCGGCATAAACGAGATATCTTTGTGATGCTCCGCCTTGTCAGCCGCGTCCTGGTTTTCCAGCTCGCTTACCTTCGACTCTGCATTCATCGTATTCCAAGCCGCATGGAACACCACGATCCCACCCGCAATTCGCACCACCTCCAGCGAAACGCCAAAGAATCGAAGCAGCGTACCGCCAACCAATAAAAAACCTACCAGCAGGAAGATCACATTTAGAGCAATCCGCCGAGCGTAGATGCGCCGCAGCGATTCAGGTACACCCGCTGTCAGTACCAAGAAGATAGGAACGCTACCAATAGGATCAATTACCGGAAACAAGGCCGCAATGCTGCCTAGAATAAAATCGGTAAAGTCTTTGATAGGCATCAGCCAACCTCAAAAAAGCAAACAAATCCTGACGCCCATAATACTAGTCGTATATATCCCGGCGATGTCCTACTTGCTGAACTACAATACGTTTTGTTTCACGCTCAAAAAGATAGATAACTCGATAGTTTCCTGCCCTTAACTTGAAGAATCCACTTAGGCTACCTTTAAGTGCTACAGGTGTGATTGAGTCAAAATTCTCAGCTAACCACTCTACTTTTCGTAAATGCGCTCACGACTGGGTACGGAAATTTTTTCTAAATCGTCAATGGCATCAGGGATAAGTTCGACGCTATAGCTCATTCCCAGTCAATACCTAACTTTTCTGCTACCTCTGCTAGCGGAATGCCCTTTTGTTTACCGGACTTGGCCTCTTCTAGTGCCTTGCGAAGGCGCTGTTCTACCTCCGGCTTCAATAAAAGTCCTTCGTCAGGATCAACCATCATAAATTGAATCGTTTCAGCGACAGTCTCACGAATGAGCTTCGTTAGCTCATCGACAGTTAAGTCAGCAACTCGCATAAGACACGTAGGGTTAGTATTCAGCTGTACTCATTTTAGTTTAGGCAACAATAACTAGTAACGTCGTCCTTCGCGATAGACGTACATATTGATGGCCGCGATCGCAAAACAAATCATGAAAATCATTAGCCGAATCCCATAAATCGGCTCATTAATTAGCCTGCCGTCCTCAAATAACGGTGTTAAAGACGGCTCCATCTTCGCTAAAAAAAATCCGCAGGCAAACGCAGAAATCGTCGACATTGCCTGCGAAAACTTTTTGATCTCCTGACTCGTTGTCGGCGCAATTAAAAACCCCACCAGCCATCCCGTCGCCCATCCAGCCGTCCCAATCAGCACCGTCTGCGCAAAGCCCGTATCATTTAATTCCTGATGCACCGTCCGCGCAATCCAAAGAACAATGCCAAAAACAACAAAGCCAACTAACAAACTTACAAAAGACCGCGCCTGATTCATAAAATCATCCATTAAACCTATGCTCGTAGGCTGAGCGTAGTCGAAGCCTAGTTCAACCGCGACAGCTTGATTCGAGGATCAACAAACGACAGCGCTAGATCCGCTAGCAAATTGCCCACAATCAACATCACCGCGCCCAGCACCAGACTCGCCATAATCAAAAACAAATCCTGCGTCTGCACAGCCTCCAGCGTTAGCTGACCCAAACCCGGCCAGCTAAAATAGTTCTCCACAATGAAAGAACCACTCAATAAGCTCGAAAACTCAAACCCCAAAATCGTAATCAGCGGATTAATTGCATTGCGCAGCGCATGAACGTAAATTACCTTACTCTCTGACAATCCTTTCGCCCGCGCCGTCTGAATATAGTCCTGACGCAAGACATCTAGCAGCTGACCGCGCATCAGCCTTTGCAGCCCAGCAAAACTCGTAATACTCAGCGCCAGCGTCGGCAAAATCAGGTGCCAGCCAACGTCTAAGATCTGACCTACCCAGTTGAGGTCGTCGTGGTAGAGGCTCGTACGTCCGCCTACCGGAAATAAAGGCGTCGTTAGCTGCGCGAAAAAGAGTAGCAGCAGCCCTGTAATAATGGTGGGAAAGCCCTGGCCGATGTAGCTTAATACTCGTAGCGTGCGATCGACTATATTGTTCTGGTTGACGGCGCTGATGATGCCTAAAGGAATGGCGATCGCCCAGGTCACAAAAATAGACGCCGCCGACAGCAAAATCGTATTCGGCACTCGCTCCCACAAAAGCTCTAGCGCGGGCCGTTGATAGGCAAAGCTAATGCCAAAGTCAAACTTGGTTACTACCTGCCTTAGCCATAGAAAATATTGCTGCCAGACCGGTCTGTCTAGACCAAAACGAGTCTCTAAGTCTGCGATCGTTTCAGGCGAAATTTGCGGATTCTGACGAAACGGCGTCAAGAAATCTCCTGGTGCTAACTGCACAACCAGAAAACTAAAAGCCGTCGCTAGCAGCAGTGTCAAAAGTCCCTGTAGCACCCGCTTTACAACGTAGCGAGTCGTCTCACCAAGGAAAAAATCACGTGCAAACGAGCCCGCATTATTTGAGACAGAAAGCTTTTGAGAAGAGGGTGTCATATCACTCCTTTAGTACGTGAGCAAACTAGTACGTGAGCAAACTCATGACCGGTACTCCATCGGGCAGCTTGTCGCGGCCTGCTAACCCCTCTAGCTCAATTACAAAGCTAAATCCAGCTACCGTCGCACCTGCCTTCTCGACCAGCTCTGCCGCTGCCGCCGCTGTTCCGCCTGTCGCTAGCAGGTCATCCACAATCAGCACCTTAGCGCCTGGTGAAAAAGCATCCTGGTGTACCTCCAGCCGATCTTCTCCGTATTCTAAGGCGTAAGACACCGCATGAACGGCTCTAGGCAACTTCCCGGCTTTGCGAATCGGCACAAAGCCCTGTGACATCTGGCGGGCTACCGGCATTCCAAAGATAAAGCCGCGTGACTCAATCCCAGCAATGATTTCGGGCGCGACCGTATCTGCCTGAGCACAGAGCTGTGACACGGCATAGTCCAAGCCTGCGGGATCTTGTAGCAAAGTCGTAATATCGCGGAAAATGATGCCCGGCTGCGGAAAATCTGGAATGTCTGTGATAAGAGCCTTGAGATCCATAGTGGGCGTGCCTTTTACAGTCGGTTTGCGACCAGCTTGCGTGGTCAAAGACGCTTGGTCACAGGCATCTTAGCAGGCGACGGTAAAGCGGGTGAAACCTAATCGTCGTCTGTTAGCCTCACCCTCTGAGCTTGTCCTTTGTTAGATGAGTTCCAGCTGTGCTATCGAACCAGCCTTTGCGCCAAAAGTAATAGGACAGGCTTAGCGCGATCGCAATCATCATTGCCCAGCACAGCGGATAGCCCCAATACCAATCTAGTTCCGGCATATTCCAGGGCGAGACTGCTGAATTGAAGTTCATGCCATACACGCCCACAATGAACGTCAGCGGGATGAAAGATGGACGAAATCACCGTCAGCGTCTTCATCACCTCATTCATCCGATTGCTCACTGAGGACAGATATACGTCCATCAAGTTCGCCGTCAGCTCACGGTAAGTTTCGACAATGTCGAGCACCTGCACCACGTGGTCGTAGCAGTCTTGCAGATACACTCGCACCTCCGGGCGAATCAGCGTATTGCTATCACGCACTAGCTGACTAAGGGCATTTCGCTGTGGCCAGATCGATCGGCGCAGGCTCATCAGCTCTCGCCTGGCCCGATATATTTTTTGGACCGTCTGCTCACTCGGATTGAAAATCACTTCATCTTCTAGCGACTCTATATATTCGCCGTAGTCTTCTAGCACAGGAAAATAAGCGTCAATCACCGCGTCCAGCAGCGCATAGGCCAGATAGTCTGCACCCTCAGAGCGAATCAACCCTTGTCCGGTGCGAATACGATTGCGCACCGCATTCAGACAGTCTTGCTCTGGCTCTTCTTGAACGGTCAGCAGGTAGTTTTGACCGAGAACAAAGCTGAGCTGCTCACTGGTAAAGCGATTTTCGCCTTCTTTCGCGCCTGGATCAGGCATTACCATTCGCGTGATGATCAGCAGCTGATCGCCGTAGTATTCGATCTTGGGCCGCTGGGGAACGTTCACCACATCTTCTAAAACCAACGGGTGTAGATGAAAGACTTTGCCAAGGCGGTTGAGCACGTCCTCGTTGCCAAGCCCTTGCAGGTCTATCCAGGAGACCGATTCAGAATCGAGGTGAATGGCGGCTTCTTCGGGCGATCGCAGTCTCCGTCGCATGGCTGAGTTGGCATTGTAGTCAATCAGCATCAGCTCAGTCGGGGCAGCATCTTCATCAATCACCAGCGTGCCTGGAGCCATCCCGATCTCGTCATAGTGATAGTCCCAATGACGGCGTTCTTCCTCTTCCTCTTTGGTCAGGGGAGCGCGATTGCTCCAGTCCTCTGCTCTAGTGTGCTTCATAGAGTTCCTTCGTAGTGCTGTTGGTAGGCATAGCGCTGCTTTATAGTGCGCCGCGTTCAAATAGTTCGCAAGCCAAATAGTTCGCGAGTTTGAGCTATCATATTTTCGTCTCTGCCAGCGGTTGACGCCCCCGCTAGTAAGGCCGATCGCTCGTTTTTGTGAATTTGCTACTGGCGACTAGCGCTTCCTGGCCCTTTACTAAACCGTCTTCTTCTAAATTGTCTTCTGCTAAACCGTCTTCTGCCAATCTAGATCAAAGCCCGGAAAGTTTATCCGTCGAGCCTAAAAGGCCCTGTCGGGTGACCGTCACAGAACCGGGCTGGCAGGGAGCACGGAGTGCTGCGATCGCGGCTGGCTGTAGTAGCGTTTCCGACATGCTAGAGAAACTCGGGCGAGGCGAACTAGCCATTGTCGCTAGCGATGATATTCGGCTCGATCCAGTCGCTGCTTTTCCTGCTAAACGATCTATCGGCATGATTCCGCAGCCAGTGCCAAAGCCATCTTCGAAGGCAGTCTCACAGGTAGTTCCGCAGCACGTTCATTACCACATCGCACCCGCAGACCCGCGCGAAAATGCACAGGATGAGGCTGAAGAAGAAGAGAAGGAAGAACGCGATCGCCCGCTTCCTCTCTTACTAATCAGATTTCTTTTCACTAGCGTTTGTGCCACCGTTATTGTCGGCTCAGTGCTTTATATTGGCGATCGCATTCTCACCCTCACCTCCGGCGTTTTCAACGACCGCGAACAGGCTTACCTAGAAAACACCAACACTCCTACCACAGGCGACATCATCGCGGGCTACACCGTCAGCGATGAATACGGCATCCGTCCCTTCCATCCTGTGAGTGGAGAGCCCAACGTGCCACACAACGGCGTCGATCTAGCGATGGACATTGGCACCCCTATTCACGCCATCGGCAAAATCGGAGACAGCGTCACCGTCGAATGCTGGTGGGATGTCGATGGTGGGGGCTGGGTCGTTGATCAAACCGCCCAATCCTATCCCGGATTCACCTTCCAATCCCTACACATGTCCGAAAACGGCTGTAGGCAAGGTAAAGCCAAAGCCGGAGAAGTCATTGCCTACTCCGGCAACAGCGGCCTCGGCACAGGCGCTCACTACGACTTTCGCGTAAAAATCGACGGCAGTTATGTTCCCCCCGCCTCTATCTACTTAGAATCAGCAGTCACTGGCGAGCCACCGAAAGAGTAGGTTGCAAACACGAGCACCTTGCTCAAACACCCAAACGTTCTATCAGATGCTCTCCTACTCTCAGAGCATTAGCCATCACGGTCAAAGCCGGGCTTACGCTAGCGCAAGATGGAAAAAAGCTGCTGTCGACTACATAGAGATTATCGATTTCGTGAGTACGACAGTTGATATCTAGAACAGACGTAGCAGGGTCAGTTCCCATGCGAGCAGTACCGCATTGATAGCCTGCGACTTCGACGGGTGTCTCTCCACGAGGATACACGGTGCTTTGCCGGAGTTCCTGCCCTGTGTTTTCGATATCTTTGAGTACGCCCATCCAGCGGTAGACCAAGCGATCGTGGGCTTCTAGATTGTTGGGAGTAAATTCGTAGCGCAATTTTTTCTTCGGTCTACCGTAGCGGGAGAGAGTTTGCCAGTAGACGCGATTGTTGGGATCTGGCAGTACGCCTGTTTGCGCCCACCAGCCGATTGAGCGCTTGGCGAGGCGAGTAAGTCCCGCATCTGGTAGGAAGCGGGCCAGAACTGAGAGCAGCGGGGGAGATTCTGCAAAGATAATGTCTTGCAAGAGTCCGCCACTGTTTTCGATATGGCCTAGAGGATACTCAAAATCGCGCCGATCGCCCCAATAAAAATCGTTAACGCTAACGCTAGGCATGAATGTCCCGTCGTTCTTGGTCGAATCTCTTTCGACAATGACCGTCATCAGGTGTTTCATCAGGTTTCGGCCTAGCTGATCGGAACCGTTAGCCAAACCATTGGGATGCTTTTCGTTTGCCGAGTCCAGCATGAGCGCGGCGGAATTCACCGCGCCGCAGGCAAGAACAACAATATCTGCCGAGAATAAAAAGGCTTGTCCATTGACTGCCGCTTCTACACCCTTGATCTCGCTCCCGCTGTGATTCGTATGTAGTCCAACTACCTGGGTAGAAGTCTTGAGCGTGACGTTGTCATGCTTGATTGCCAGGTCGATGCCGAAGACTTCTGCATCTCCAGTAGGATCATCCTCTTGACTGGTTAGGCTTATAGGCAAAGAGGTAGGAGAAAATCCTTCTGACTTGATCAAGTCAACGATAGGCGCAACCACCGGCGAGTGATCTACTGCTGGATATGGATAACCCTTGCTGTGAAAGGGCTCGGTCGGATCATCCTGCTGGTTGCCATGGACCTGATATAGGTGTTCGGCTTCGGTGTAGTAGGGCTCCCAGTCGCCGTATTTTATTGGCCATTCGGGTGCGATACCGTCCTGGTAGGTGACGGCTTCAAAGTCTCTTTCACGCATTCGCATTAAGGTGGCGTTGTAGATTTTGGTATTGCCACCGACTGCGTAGTTCATCTGGGGTGAAAAAGGTTCACCTTCTAGGTCGTACCACTTTTCGGGTGAGCGATATCGGCCTTTTTGGAACACATCAACGTCGGCTCGGTTCTGCTCTTCTAGGGCCATGCGATCGCCCCGCTCTAAAACCAAAATTCGCTTGCCAGTAGGGGCCAGCTTTTGCGCCAGCGTACCGCCGCCCGCACCCGTCCCGACGATGATAATGTCGTAGTGTTGGTCGTCAATAATCATGAGCTACTGCCAGACATAGATCAAAATAAACAACAGAATCCAAATTACGTCGACAAAGTGCCAGAACAGCGAGGTCGCCTCTACGCCAAACTCTCCTGCTTCGTAATTATTAGGAATAAAGGATCGGCCTAACATAATCCCTTGCAGCAACACGCCGGTAAACACATGCAGGCCGTGAAAGCCTGTGAGCAGATAGAACACGCCCCCAAACACGCCTGTAGTAAAGCCAAAGGGCAAACCCATCCACTCCACCGCCTGACCATAGAGAAAATAGCTGCCCATCGCCATCGTCAGCAGCCAAAAAGCCCGAAAGCCCCACAGATTATCACGATGCAAAAAGCGCTCGGCAAAATAGATCACAAAGCTACTAGAAACCAGAACAACCGTGTTGATCAGCGGCTCGCGAACCTCTAGCCCCTCAAACCCGGCTGGCAACCAGTTTCCAGCACTGGTTTTGAAAACGATATAGCCTACGAAGAAGCTGAAAAAGATGATGCTCTCAGACAGTAGAAAGACAACAAAACCAAACATGCGATGGTCTTCTTCATGTTCCTCACTGTGGAAAGCTTTGCTGCTATTGAGATTTTCGTCAATGGCGGTGTTTAGATTGGCACTACTCATAGTTGGCTTCTCCCGCAAGATTGGCTGTCTGTGTGGTTCTAGAGCTTTCTTCAGGTGTTCCGCTAGGATGATTAGACACTAGCGGCTCGTCGCTGCCGTACCCGTACGGCGGCGATACCACAATCGGAATTTCTTCAAAGTTCTCATGGGGCGGCGGTGAAGATACCATCCATTCGAGGCCAATCGCTCGCCAGGGATTATCTCCGGCCTTTTCTCCCTGCGTCCAAGAACTCAGCATATTCAAGATAAAGGGCAGCGTCGAAACGCCTAGCAGGAATCCGCCCAGACTAGCCAACACATTCAAAAAGGCAAACTCAGGATCGTAGGAGGCCACTCGCCGGGGCATTCCCATCAAACCCAGCGGATGCATCGGCAAAAAGATCAAATTGATGCCGATAAAGGTCAGCGCAAAGTGGAGCTTGCCTAAGCCCTCGTAGTACATCCGCCCGGTCATCTTAGGAAACCAGTGATAGATCGCCGCATAAAAGCCCATTACTACCGCGCCGTTGATCACATAGTGAAAGTGACCGACGACAAAGTAGGTGTTGTTCACATGAATATCGAATGGCGCTGAGGAAAGCATGATGCCGGTAATGCCAGCAAATAGGAACGTTGATAGTCCGCCTAGAGCGAACAGCATGGCGCTAGTCAGTCGTAGCTTGCCGCCCCACACCGTCGCCACCCAGGCAAACACCTTGATACCGGTAGGGATCGAAATGGCCATTGTCGTGAACATGAACAGCATCCGCATCCATCCCGGCGTGCCGCTGGCGAACATGTGGTGAACCCATACCACCAGGCTCAGGACCGTGATCATCAAAGATGAAATCACTACTACCTTGTAGCCAAAGAGAGGCTTGCGAGCATAGACCGGAAAGATTTCTGAAAACACGCCGAAGATCGGCAGGACAATCACATACACCGCCGGGTGAGAGTAGAACCAGAAGAAGTGCTGATATAGAACGGGATCGCCGCCCTTAGCCGGGTCGAAAAAGCTGGTGCCAACGGTGAGATCGAGTAGTAGCATCACTGCGCCTGCTGTCAAAGCGGGCAGGCCAATTAGCTGAATTAGCTGCGCAGACAGGACCGTCCAGCAAAAGGCGGGCATTTTGAACCAGCCCATACCCGGTGCGCGCATTCTAAAAATGGTGGTGACAATGTTCACCGCGCCCATGATCGAAGACACGCCCGATAGCGCTACCGCCACCAGCCAAAGCGCTTGCCCGTTGATCAAATTGCCGGTCGGGTTCTGCAAGCTGACTGGCGGATAGGCCCACCAGCCGGACTGAGAGGGACCGCCAGGAATGAAGAAGCTGGCGATGAGAATGACGCCAAAGACAGGCACCATCCAAAAGGCGGCGGCATTTAACCGAGGAAAGGCCATATCCCGTGCGCCAATCATCAAGGGCACTAGATAATTGGACAGTCCGTTCAGCATAGGAAAGGTCCACATGAACAGCATGATCGTGCCGTGCATGGTGAATAGACCGTTGTAGACGGTGCGATCAACCAGGTCCGCTTCTGGCGTAATCAGCTCGCCGCGCATCACCATCGCCAGCAGTCCACCGAATAGAAAGAAGATAAAGGCAGTAACAATGTATTGAATGCCGATGACTTTGTGATCGGTGCTAAAGCTAAAGAACCGGCGCCAGTTGTCGGGGGCTCCGGGTTCGGGTGTGGGAATTTGTCGCTCCGATGGCTTGACCTCTAAGGTTGCATTACTCATAGGAATCCTTTGTTGAACTGGCATGATTGACTATGGGCGCGGGCGCGGGCTTGACGGTGGCCCAACCGAGACTGATAGCGCCTTTCTCTGCCTGAGCAAACTCGTCGTAGGCAATATTTTCGGCAGGTTTGGGTGGATTTTGGGCGATCGCACTCAGCCACTGCTGATAATCCTCCGCCGATTCCACCACCACGTTGGTCTGATTTGCCGCAAAATAAGTGCCGCTATAGGCAGAATCTCGCAGTCGGTAGCGGCCTTCTCGAATAGGCGTGAACGAAAAATCCATTTCTTTGCCAGGAATAATATCCTGCTTCACCCGAAAAGCCGGGACATAGAAGCCGTGCAGCACATCATCAGAGGTGAGCTTGAATCGCGCCCGCTGATTTACCGGCAGATGTAGCTCCGTACTGCTGACGTTTTGCTCTGGGTAGCGAAACTCCCAGGACCACTGCCGCGAGTGAACTTCGATTGGTTTTGGCCGATCATTCTGGCCGTTACTTTGGGAAAGATCTCCTGGCACCGCTTTTCTCGGCTCTCCTGGCACGGTATCTACTGTGGCCATCACCTGCGGGGCGAACGGTTCTAGCAGGCTCATCTGATCGTATGTCTTGTAGCTCACCGTCCCGATCCACAGAATTAGCATGATCGGCACTGCCGTCCAGACCACCTCTAGCTTAACGTTGCCTTCGATCGGCGGACCGTCGCTAGTATCGTACTTAGCCGCTCGCTGAAAAACCATCGAGTACAGCAGCGTACCGACAACGCCAATAAAGATAAAGGTGCCAACCGCCGTCATAAAGCTAAAGAGCTTATCGACTAGCACCGCCTCTGAGGATGCCTGCGGCGGTAGCCACTTGTAAGCTTCTTGCCCCATCCATACGCTGATGGCAAAGTTAGCGGCTGCTAGACCAGTCAGGCCGAGAATCCGCTGCTTGTTCAGGACTCGATCGAGATCTCTAGTCCTGGGTTCACCTGGTCTTTGCTGTTCAATACTCACTCGAATCTCTGATATGTTTGTTCAACTAACTTTCCGGGCCTAGATCCCTTGGACCCACAATCCGAGGACTATCTAGCACGTCGCCTACAGGTCCACTCGATATTTCATTGGGACTGATGCCCGCTCGGATAAACCGGTCGGCTGTGACATGCACGCCAAAATCGCCGCCCAAATGCGCACCTAGTGTCCCTTGCGCAAACATCAGCCCAAAGATAAATAATCCAGTGACCAGGTAGCTCCACTGGACCTGTCTGGCCCGGTCTTCTCTCCACAAGTAACGTTGAAAGCCTCGCCAGACTGTCATGCCGACGATCAGGGCTAGCAACAGCACGCCACCGACGCCGTGCCAGACCATTGTGCTAGTCGCATCGAGCCCCCAGGGGCTGATCATGTCATCGGGCGGATCGGCCAGTATGATTTCGTAAAAGCCTGCGGCGACGGTAAAAAAGGTGATAACAGCCGCCGCGACCATGTTGAACCAGCCTACGTCGTAGAGGCCAGCGCTGGTTACGGGGATGGCTAGAAATTTGAAGATTGGTTTTTCGAGCGGGTAGAGAGCGGCGACAATGTCGAATGCGATCGCAACAATAAACAGCCCCAGCGTCAAATGCACCAGATTAGGATGAATTGGTATGGCATAGGGCAAGCCATTGCTTTCTAACAAAATAGAAAATAGAGAAACGTCTATCATCAGTTCAACAGCCCTGCTCGCGCTGCCTCTACTACCGCTTCTGTATGCAGGCCATAGACCCACACTAGCTTGTCACCCAAGTAGGTTTGAAAAATCACAATCGCCGTCAAAAAGACATTCATCCCCATATAGGCTGCGGGGAGTTTTCCCGGTGATTTCAGCCGAATGATATAGCGCCAGCCGGTAATCGCCGCCAAAATTCCCGACAGCGACCAGCCAATCAGCGTATGCAGGTTTAAATCGCCAGCCGCCGCCGCATAAGGGGTTGCCAATCCCGCCTCCACCTGGCCAAACATAATCGCGACGAAAATAGAAATCGTCGCAAACACCATGTTCCACCAGCCCGCTTCGTGTAGCCGAGGGTTCTTGGTGAAGTAGCCAATCGCGTCGCAGACAACCGCGAACAACACCATTGCAATGACGAAATGCACCACAATCGGATGAATCGTGTCGGGGTAGGGCAGATTGTGGTTATTTAGTGGAGGAAGCAAATTTGCGAACACTATCCTTTCCTGAGATATGAGCGATCAGCCGTTTAGAGATTTTGGTGCTGAAGGTCGTAGCGCAGCTACAACAAGCTTTATTTCTCTTAACGCCTCAAATTCTAACGCTCAAATCAAAAAAATTCTTCCCAACTTTAATACCTTTCCTGAATTGACTGATGGTCAGACATTCGTCACTGCAACTCGGCCACTGCTACAGCTCTCCGAGATACTTTGTACAGACTTGCCTAAAGTCATCGCCGCGCACTTCAAAGTTAGCGTATTGGTCGAAGCTGGCGCAGGCGGGAGAGAGTAGAACGGTTTTGATCGGGTGTTCCTTGCTTAGTTCGGTGCTGCGGGCGACGGCGCGATCGATGGTTTGGACAATCTCGTAGTTGTTGTAGTTTGACTCTGCTAATCTCTTGGCAAAGGGATCTGCCGCATCGCCGACTAAAAGAACAACGGCAGCTTTCTCTTTTATTTGAGTGATCCAGGCGGTGTCATCGCCGTCTTTTGGAGCGCCGCCTGCAATCAAGATGGTGGGATTGGCAACAGAGCGCAGGCCGACTTCGGCAGCGTCGTAGTTGGTGGCTTTGCTGTCGTTGATAAAGTCTACGCCGCGCCAGGTGCAGATATGCTCTAGGCGATGAGAGACGCCGGGGAAGCTGGCAACGCCCTGAGCGATCGCACTTCCCTCAATCCCCGCTAGCCGCGCCGCTGCCACTGCCATCAGCAAGTTCTGCTGATTGTGCTCGCCGACCATTCGCAGCGCCTTGGTCTCGACAATTTGCTCGCCTTTGTGAATTACCCAGCCGTCTTCTATATAGGTGTCGGCAACGACTGGAGAGAGCGCCGCTTTTCCGTTGATACTGGTCCAATGGTGACGAGGGGAGGTGTGTTCTTCGGCCTTGCTGCGTAGGGTGCAATCGTCGCCGTTGATGATGACGGATTGCGATCGCGCCAGCAGCGAAGCCTTAATCCGGTAGTAATTTTCCACCGTCTTGTGCCGACTGAGATGGTCGGGTGTGAATGTGGTCCAGACGCCAATTGTCGGCGCTAGAGAAGCCGACGCCTCAATCTGATAGCTGCTGAGTTCGGCAATTACCCAGTCGGGCGGCTCGTTTAGCGCGAGTTCGCAGGCCGCGTAGCCGATATTGCCGCAAGCCGGGGCGTTCAATCCGGCAGCTTTAAAGATGGCAGCGACTAGGGCAGTTGTCGTCGTTTTGCCGTTTGTACCGGTGATACCTAGCCAGGGGCGGTCTTGAAGCGATCGCCAGGCCAGTTCCATTTCGCCGATGGTTTCAATTCCTAGTTCGCGAGCAGTCGCTAATGCTGGCGCGTCCCAAGGTACACCAGGGCTGACGACTAGCAGATCGAGCCCTGCATCTTTGGCAACTTGAGCGTCAAAGGCGTAGTTGAGCTTAATGGTGATGCCTTCGTCTTTTAGCCGCTGGGCGTCGGACTGGTGGCGTTGGGCTGCGCCGCGATCGCTCAGGGTAACGGCACAGCCTTGACGAGCGAGAACACGGGCAGCGGCAATTCCAGAGCGACCAAGGCCGATGACATGAGCAGTTTTCATGGACTGATGAGGTGAATAGTAATAAGTTGGTGAATGGTAACCAATCAAATCACACCCGGTACCAAAACCCAACATCAAAAAGATCGGAGGAATTAGCTTTTGACAATCTCGCCGAAGTCAGCGAGGACTCGGGCATGATTGCGCAGAAGCCCCAGCAGATTCAAACGATTTTCACGAATGGTCTCATCTTCGGCCATCACCATGACGCTGGTTTCTCCATCGAAGAAGTTTGCTACGGTCGGCGCAGCTTGCTCTAGTCCGGCAATCAGCTTGCTGTAGTCGCGTTCGTCCTGAGCGGCCTGGGTCTGAGGCAGCAGCGTTTGCAGACTGTCATAAAAAGCCTGCTCGGAGGGCTGCTCGAACAGCTCGGGATTGACTACGCCAGCCGGATCGAGAATATCGGTAGATAGATCGCCTTGAGCGGCAAGTTTCGCGGCTCGGTTGACGGTTTCGTAGATTTTGGCGAGGCGACCGTCGGTGCGAATGGATTGGAGGAAGGTGGCGCGATCGCGCACATCCAGCAAATCGGTCAGCGCCCTTGCCTGATAGTTCGCGTCCTGACCAAAGACCGCATTCACCAGGTCATAGTCAATTCCCAAACCATCTTGCAACAGCGTCCGCACCCGCTGGGCAAAGAAATCCGTCAGCAGTCCTGTCAGCTCCTCCACATTCACGCCGATCACGTTCAGCCGCAAAGTCTTGAACCACTTGATCTAGCACCGCCTCCAGCTCTAGCGGCAATCTGGCATCCCAGACAATATTGACGATCGCGTTCGCCGCCCGCCGCAGCGCAAACGGATCGCTAGAACCTTTAGGCAATTTACCGATGCTAAAGATGCTGACTAGCGTATCGAGCCGATCGGCAATGCCCACGACCTGACCAATCAGGGTCTGAGGCAGACTGTCACCTGCACCCTTTGGCAAGTAATGCTCATAAATCGCGTTGGCAACCGCAGCAGGCTCGCCGCTATTGGCTGCGTATTTCTGGCCGATATATCCCTGTAGCTCGGGAAATTCGCCTACCATCTGCGTGACGAGATCGGCCTTACAAAGCTGAGCGGCGCGGCTGGCCTGCTGCTTTTCTTCGGCGCTGAGATCGAGCTGATCGCTTAGCAGTCGGGCGACGTTTTCAACTCGGCTAACTTTTTCGCGCACAGAGCCTAATTGAGCTTCAAAGGTGACAGTTTCGAGCTGTGGCAGGTAGTCAACGAGCGGCTTCTTTTGATCGGCGTCAAAAAAGAATTTACCGTCCGCTAGACGAGCGCGAATCACTCTTTCGTTGCCCTGGGTGATCAGCGCAGATTTGGCCGGATCGCCGTTGGAAACCGTAATGAAATAAGGCAGGAGATCGTCGGAATCAGCGGCGGGGCGAACGGGAAAGTAGCGCTGATGGCTCTCCATTTCGGTGATGGTGACTTTGGACGGGAGCGCTAGAAATTCCTCGTCAAATTTGCCGATGATGGCGGTAGGCCATTCAACCAGATCTACGACTTCGGCCAGCAGATCGTCGTCAATCACAGCGTGGCCATTGACGGAGCTAGCAACGGCGTTTACCTGTTCTAGAATGGTCGCTTTGCGCTCGGCTGGATCGACGGTGACATAGGCATTTTTGAGCGCATCTACGTAGTCTTGGGCTTGAGACAGGCTAATGTCGGCGGGATGGAGGACGCGGTGGCCGGTGGTGGTGCGATCGCTCACACAGATCTCAGATCCATTTTCTAGCGTCACGCTCAGCAGCCGATCGTCTAGCAGCGTCACCAGCGAACGAATCGGACGCGGAAAGCGCAGATCGCCATCGCCCCAGCGCATAAACCGGTTGCCTTCTAGGCCCAGCACCCAACTCGGCACCATTTCCTGCAACAGCTCCGCCGTATCGCGTCCCGGAATCGTCTGCTGCACAAAGACGAATTCGCCTTTGTCTGTGTCTCGAATTTCTAGCTGATCGACGCTGACCCCTTTAGAGGCCGCAAATCCGGTTGCCGCTTTGGTTGGCTTGCCGTCTTTAAACGCAGCTTTAGCTGGGGGGCCTTTGGCTTCTTCTTCTCGATCGCTCTGACGCGCTGGCAAGCCTTTGATCAATACAGCTAGGCGGCGAGGCGTGCCGTAGAATTCGAGGCTGTCGCTTTCTAGGAACTGCTCTTTTAGCTCAGCGGGGATTTTGGTCTGCCACTGTGCGATCGCCTCACTGACAAAACTGGCCGGAAGCTCTTCGGTACCGACTTCTAATAGAAAAGTTGCCATGAGGATCGCAAACGGGTGACAAAGCGCCTTTATTATCGCAGAAGGTAGGATTATTGCAGAAGGTTGGAGGAATAACGAAAGTGGGAGGTTAATCGCTACACTAACTGAGTTATACATCCGTACCTGTCAGTGCTATGTCTGTCTATGTCGTTCTATTTAACGCGCGTACCGAAAACGAGGGCATCCACTCGCTGGAGATGGAAGGCCGTCAGCTAGTGCTGATGTTTGAGATGGAAGACGATGCTACTCGCTTTGCCGTCATGCTAGAAGCTCAAGACTTTCCACCAGCCTCGGTAGAAGCCTTTGAGACAGAAGAGATCGAAGAATTCTGTGAGAGCGCAGGCTATGAAGCGGTGTTTGTAGAAGATGGCACGCTGTTGATGCCGCCCGAAAGAGTAGTCGAAGAAACAACTTGGAATCCGGATGCCGATCCGAATGAAGCAGCTCGTGCCAAGCTAGAAGAGACCGCTAAGGGAAGCTTTCAAACTGCTTCGACGGACGAAATGGATCAGATTCGAGCCCAGCTAGAGAAGTTGCTGTGAGAGGTTGTCATGACTGATATGAAAGACCGTGGGCACCTGCTGACCGAGCAAAATAATCCTAACAGCCAGAATCTGGATCAGCTTTCCACCCTGGAAATGGTGGATGTGTTTAACAAAGAAGATCAGCGGACGGTGGATGCCATAGCCCACGCTAGAACCCACCTTGCCCAAGCCATCAACCTTGCAGCCGCCTCTATGCGAGAAGGCGGTAGGCTCTTCTACGTCGGCGCAGGCACCAGCGGCAGACTCGGCGTATTGGATGCCGCCGAATGTCCTCCCACTTTTTGCACGCCGCCAGAACTCGTTCAGGGCATTATTGCGGGTGGCGCGGCGGCCTTGCTGCGCAGCTCTGAGGCTTTAGAGGACGAGGAAGAGTCGGGCGCTGAAGTAATTATTGATCACCGAGTAACCAGGCGCGATGTGGTAGTCGGGATTACGGCGGGGGGCACAACGCCCTATGTGCAGGGGGCGCTGAAGGCAGCGAAGCAGTGCGGGGCGAGTACGATTTTTATTGCCTGTGTGCCAGCCGAGCAGGTGCCGGTTGAGGCGGATGTAGATATTCGCCTGATTGTGGGGCCGGAGGTGTTGGCCGGTTCCACTCGGCTGAAGGCGGGCACGGTGACGAAGCTAGCGCTGAATATTCTGTCTACTGGGGTGATGGTGAAGCTGGGAAAGGTGTACGGCAATCGGATGGTGGATGTGGCGGTGACGAATAGTAAGCTGCGCGATCGCGCCATTCGCATTCTCTGTGACCTGACCGCGCTGGACCGTGAGGAAGCTGGAGCGCTGCTGGACAAAAGTGATTTGCAGGTAAAGGTAGCGCTGGTGATGCATTTGGCGGGATTGGGAAAGGAGGGTGCGATCGCAGCCCTAAACAAGGCAGATGGCAACTTGCGAGTGGCCCTAACTAATTGCGAAAAGGTATAGCTTGCGACTCCGCACTTTTGACTAAGTGACAAAATAACGACAGTTGTAGAGGCTCTCCTATTTAAGTAGCCGCGCTAACCCTTTACGACACTCAGCTTATCTTTGTCCCCCTGCCCCCTGAACAATGAACTTCGACGCTTACGATCCTCAAAGCTTTTACGATGAATATTTTGAGGCCGCAGGGAAGCTGCGCCCAGAACTAGCGCCTATCCTACAGTGGTTTCAAGCGCTGCCGTCTCAGGACATGCCTCAGATCAAAGCGAAGCTAGAAGCCGTTTTAGAGGAGCTAGGAGCTACCTTCAGCTTTGAAGGAGAAGATCGAGTGCTGCCCTTTGACCCCGTCCCGCGTGTGATTAGCGCTGAGGAGTGGAAAACCCTCACTGCTGGACTCACGCAGCGGGTAACAGCGCTCAATATGTTTTGCGCCGACGTATACAGCGCTCAGCGCATCATCACAGAAGACGTGATTCCTCGCGATGTGATTGAGTCGGCGCTGCGGTTTCGGCCTGAGTGCATGGGTATGAAGCCGCCCAATGATATCTGGTGTCACATCAGCGGCATCGATCTAGTGCGCAATGGTGAGGGCAACTGGTACGTTCTAGAAGACAACCTGCGAGTCCCCTCTGGCATTGCCTACGTGCTAAAAAACCGCATTGCCATGGAGCGAGTGCTGCCGGAGCTGATGGCCAAGTTCGAGCCTAGTCGCGTGGACGATTATGCTCAGCAGCTTAGAGTCGTAATGGATTTGATCGCGCCCGCAGCCAACAGCAGTATGGCTCTGCTAACGCCTGGCACTCACAGCTCCGCCTACTTCGAGCATCAGCTTCTAGCTGAGCAGATGGGCATCGCCCTGATCAGTCCAGAAGACGTAGTAATGTCGGACGGCTATCTCTGCTATCGCACCGACAGTGATGACCTACAGCGCCTCGACGTGGTGTACCGACGGGGCGACACAGAGATGTTTGCAGACCTCGATCTAGGAGAAGACTATCCCGACAGTATTGCTACTCTGATCGATCTGTGTCAGCAGGGGAAGCTAGCTGTCGCTAATGCCATCGGCGCAGGCATTGGTGACGACAAAGTCATCTACGCCTACGTACCGGATATGATTCGCTTCTATTTAGATGAAGAGCCGCTGCTGCCTAATGTGCCTACCTATTTGTGCTGGCGCGATCGCGATCGCGACTACGTACTAAATCACTTAGAAGAGCTAGTCGTGAAGGCCGCAAGCGCTGAAGGCGGCGATGACATGCTAGTAGGCGTAAACTCTACCGCCGAAGAACGGCAGGCATTTGCTCAGAAAATCAAAGAGAAGCCAAGAGAATATATGGCGCAGCCGACGGTATATCTCTCTCAAATTCCGACAGTAGTAGATGGCGGCATCGAGGGACGGCACACAGACTTGCGGCCATATGTGCTGCATCAGGGAGACAAAATCCACGTGCATCCCGGCGGGCTAACTAGAGTTGCCTTGGAGAAAGGGCAGCTGGTCGTCAACTCATCGCAGGGCGGCGGGGCCAAGGATACCTGGGTTTTACGTTCCTAGCCGGTAGTCCTAAGTCAATCAAGAGCTATAAAACTCAATGACTAAGCGGGCGAAGGTATTCGCAATTCTGTTGTGCATTGTTGTTCATTTCTCACGGACGAATTGAGATACACCACGCCGGATAGAACGACTACACTCAACCGATCGCCCAGCGCAAAACTGTGTATCTGAAGACACAATCTCGGCCCTTAATACAGATATACTTTGCCCTGACGTTTCAAAGTCTAGAGCGTGAACCGTTTTGCTACCTTAGCTTTTGAGCTGGGTTTGGCGAGACGGTTCCTGTTTTTTAATCACGGTTGCATCTAATGTCAGTCTCTCTCACAACAATTCTTCACCTCTTTCACTTACAACATGAGTCCACGTACATCCCTGATACAGTCCACCTCAAACGCTATGCCTACCCCTGGTGCCCCAGGTCTCGGTGATTCGCTTTATCCAAACTTTGGCAACGGCGGCTACGATGTCCAGAAATACGACGTTACGCTCGATATTTCAGATGTGCTCACTAGCACCCTAGTAGGAACGACAACCATTGCCGCTACGGCTACCAAAGCGCTTAGTAGCTTCAACTTAGATTTCATCGGTTTTGATATTGACGAGATCACTGTCAACGGCGAACCTGCTACTTTTACCCGTGAAGGACAAGAGCTAACGATTACGCCCGCAACGCCTCTGCCTGAGGGCGAAGCCTTTACAGCTGCTGTGACCTACAGCGGTTCGCCTGAGCAGATCACTTCTGTTGCAATTCCAGTTCCTACTGGCTGGGTCATTTTCGACGGTGGCAGCTTTGTTCTTAGTGAGCCAGACGGAGCCGCCAATTACTATCCTGTCAATGACCATCCGCTGGATAAAGCTGCCTATACGTTTCGAGTGACCGTTCCCGAAGCGTTTGGAGTCTCGGCCAACGGAATTCTGGAAGAAACGACTGACAACGGCGAGACTACAACCTATGTGTTTGAAGCTAGAGATCCGATGGCTAGCTATCTGACTACGCTGAACATCACTAGCGGCTTCAATATCGAGACTAGCGTATCAGAGACAGGCGTTTTCATCCGCAACTATTTCGCTGAAGCTATCCCTGACGATCAGCTCGATCTGTTTGATTTGCAGCCTGAGATGGTGGACTTCTTTAGCAGCATCTACGGTCCATATCCGTTTGAGGCGTATGGGGCGGTGGTGATGGATACCGATACCGGTACCGCGCTCGAGACTCAGACGCTGTCGATCTTTGGAACTAACAATCTAGGTAGAGCTTCTCTAGAAGAAACCATTGCTCATGAGACGGCTCATCAGTGGCTAGGTAATGACGTAGCGCTAGCAGACTGGAGCGACATCTGGCTAAATGAGGGGTTTGCTACCTACTCGCAAGGATTGTGGTTGGAGAACAGTGGAGGGGCTGAGGCGTTAGACGAGTTCGTAGTGGGTACTTACGGTTTTGTAGAAGGCTTCTTTGAGTTTTTTGTGCCGCCTGGTGAACCGTTTGCTGATGATTTGTTTAATCCGGGTGTGTACGAGTGGGGCGCTTTGGCACTGCATGACTTGCGCATAGAGGTTGGAGATGAGACCTTCTTTGATATTGTGAGTACCTACTACGACACCTATAAAGGCGGCAATGTTGTTACTGAAGATCTTGTTGCGATCGCAGAATCAGTCAGTGGCCTACCGCTAACGTCATTTTTTGATCGCTGGATTTACAACGATTATTTAGCGCCTATTCCAGAGCTGGGTCTGGTGTTTGATGGTGACATTGTCGGAGATGAGGAAGCCAACACTTTAGTGGGTGGCAATAGTACTGACGATGTCATCTTTGCAGGCGGCGGAAACGATCTGGTCGCTGGCGGGCTCGGCGATGATGTCATCTTTGGTGAATTTGGTGATGATATTCTGCGGGGCGATCGCAACAATCGCTCTCCTCAAAGCCGGGCAGGTGGCAACGATATTATCTATGGGGGTGCGGGGCGCGATCGCATTGGCGGCAAAGGCGGAAACGACAAACTCTATGGCGATGAGGACGACGATCAGATCTGGGGCGACAGTGGTGACGACCTGCTGTGGGGCGGACTGGGCAACGACAAACTCTATGGCGGCAAAGGCAATGACACCTTCGTACTAGCGCTTGGAGAGGGAACTGACACCATCTATGACTTTGCTACAGGCGATGTCTTTGGCCTTGCCAACGGTCTCTCCTTCGAGGCGCTAACCTTCGCCGTGGTGGGAACTACCACCCAAATCAGCAGTGGAGAAGAAGTCTTAGCAGAGGTTGATGGTTTCACTGATACGCTGTCTAGCGCTGACTTTGTTGCTTTTGCCTGAGACTCGGACTCTCGGCTAGCGTGACTGTTAGGATGCCGTACGTGTTTAGCACATGAGCTATAAAGTGACAAACCACTCTCAGAGTTCGGCTATGCTCACTTCGTAGCGATATAGCAACAACGCTAAACACGTATGCATCCGATGCTATCTATTTTTGGCCTTTGAAAAGAGCTCTCTAGCAGTGGAAAAAGCGAGTCTAAGGAATGAAGATTTAATAAAAGCCGCTTTCGCGGACCGGTGGGTTTTGGCTTCGACTGCGCTCAGCCATCGTAAGTTGCCGTTACCGAACCCTGAGCGTAGTCGAAGGGTGGCCGGGTAGAGATCAGCAGGTTATTTAATCCTCGATCCTAAGCTAATTACTTTGCAGTCCAGGCGTTAGAAACGAAATCAGCCTTGAGAGAGCTCGTTCTAAATCTTCAGGATTTCTGGTAGCTAGGAGTGCGCCGGGTTTGCCAGCTTGGGCAAGTGAGCGGATCAAGCTGGCAACGACTAAGTCAAGTTTCCAGGTTAGCTGCGATCGCGTCTGATTCGGCAGCGCCCTTTGCAAGGCGTCTAAAAACTGCTCGGTGCTGGGCTGAAACTGCTGGGCGGCAATGCTTTGCACGGGCTCTGGTTCGGTGCGCGATCGCCCAATAAATTGCCCCCTAAGCGGGTGCGCTTCACCACAGCTAGTCGCACAGTCGAAAGCCGGTTCTAGGTAAGCTCTTAAAATTGCTTCTACGCTTAAGGGCTGATCTGTTTCCATCAGCGCTTTTAATGCTGCTAGCTGACCAGACACCACCGGACCGGAGATGCGGGCCATTACCGCTTTGAACAACTCTTCCTTGGAGCCAAAGTGATAGTGAACGGCTGCTAGGTTGACGTTGGCTTTGCTGACGACGTTTCTCAAGGTGGTACCTGCATAGCCGTTTTCTGCGATCGCGCACTCAGCTACGTCCAGAATTTGCTCTTTGGTCTCAATCGATGAAGCGTGAGGCATAGTCTAAATGATCTTGATCTTTTTTAAGACGTACGTTTTAATTAGGATTAAGCGCAGCGTTTTACTATATCAATCATAGGTGTCATAGGGGAAAACAGGAGCCTGCTGCCTAATGATTTTCACATATCAATGACAGCAAAGCTTCCATGCTTACTTGGGCCAAGCTGTCTATAGCTGCGATCGCCGATATAAACTATAGCCTCAGGTGCAGCTTGCTAATACTCGTTCTTAATTAAATCGTACGTTCGTTTTAATTTGATTATCTATACTCCCTTTCGTCTTTTTAGTTCCTATGAGTTCTCCACCGTCTGATGTCACACACTCAACATCTGTAAGTTCCCGGTTCAGGCAGATTTCCCCGCGCTGGCTAATTGGTCTGGGTCTGTTGGGGGTGCTGTTGGTTGCGCTGCCAGTGATCAATGGCCTGTCTGCCAAGACTGCCGAGACTGAGCGCGTGGGTACAAAGAGCGACCTACTGGTCGAAACGATCGAGGCTACCCCAGTAGATAGCTATGAGGTTTCTCGGTCGTTTACTGGGGAGGTGGCGGCGCTAAGAGCGAGCGAGCTGGGCTTTGAGCGCAGTGGGCAGATGGTTTCGCTGCTGGTGCCGGAAGGGTCGCAGGTTCAAGCTGGCGCGCCGCTAGCTCAGCTGGATGTGCAGAATTTGCGGACGCAGCGGATGCAGATTGAGGCGGAAAAGGCGCGGGCGATCGCACAATTAACCGAATTAGAAGTCGGCGCTAGAAGTGAAGATATCGCCGTTGCCCGCGCCGCCGTTCAAGATTTGGAGCAACAGATCGGCCTCCAGCGAACTCAGCTAGCTCGCCGGGAGTTTCTCTACAAGCAAGGCGCGATCGCCCAAGAAGCGCTAGACGAATTCAGCTTTGGCGAAGGGTCTTTGCAGGCTAAGCTAGACCAGGCCCGCAGCCAGTTGCAGGAGCTGCAAAACGGCACCCGTCCAGAGCAGATCAGCGCTCAGACGGCGGTGATTCAACAGTTGAATGCTCGCCTGGCAGATATTGACGTGACCATTGCCAAAAGTACGCTGAACGCCCCTTTTAGCGGGCGGGTTGCCGAGCATGAGATCGATATTGGGACTGTCGTGGGAGCGGGACAGTCAGTGGTCAGGCTGGTAGAAAGTGGCGTTCCAGAAGCTCGTATCGGGGTACCTGCCGAAGAGGCCAACAAGCTCAGGCTAGGCGAAGAGAAAACCGTTGAGATCAACGGAGAAAAATATACGGGGACAATTGCCTCGATTTTGCCGGAGGTAGATTCGCAGACTCGAACGCAAACTGTTGTCCTAGAGCTAGAGCCCAGGGCGGCCACGCAGGTTAACCCAGGCCAAACCGTACGACTGAACTTGACAGAGCGAATTACGCAAGCGGGCATTTGGCTACCGGCTGAAGCATTGACAGAAGGTATTCGCGGGCTGTGGACAGCCTATGTAGTAGTGCCTGTAGAGGTGTCTGCCGAGTCTCCTACCGAGTCTGAAGAATCGGAAAATATAACAGAGGCTGCACGCTATGTTGTCAGGCCGCAGACCGTGGAAGTGTTGTATCAAGAGGGCGATCGTGTCCTCGTCACCGGTACGATTCAGTCCGGCGATACGGTTGTTGCTAGTGGCGCTCATCGGCTAGTCCCAGAGCAACAGGTTCGCCTGTCAGGAGCGTCCACAGAATTTATCTCGGATTAATCATTACCCAACCAATGGTCAAACACTTTTACACCAATACCCGTCTCCTGATTCTTACCATTATCTTGATTTTGGCTTGGGGTCTGCTCTCTTTTCAGACATTGCCTCGGCAGGAAGATCCTGAGCTGATAGGCCGCGTAGCTGTGGTGCAAACGGCCTATCCCGGTGCAGATGCGCAGCGGGTAGAGGCGCTGGTCACCGAAGTGATCGAATCAGAGCTGAGTGAACTAGAGGAGATTTCACTGCTTTCCTCAACCTCTCGCGTGGGGTTTTCCTCGATCACCGTTGAGCTATTAGACACGATTGATGATGCCGATCCGGTGTGGGCCAAGGTGCGCAATGAGCTAGATGCGGCGCAGTCTCGTTTGCCTGCTGGCACCAGTGAGCCAGACTTAGAAGAGATCAAAATTGCGGCTTATAGCGTAATTACTTCGCTGAGTTGGGATTTGCCGGGTGAGCCAAATTACGCCATTTTGGGCCGATTTGCCGAAGAGCTAGCCCTGCAGCTGCGCGGCATTGGTGGAACCGAGGAAGTGAAGCTATTTGGCAATCCCACAGAAGAGATTGTGGTGGAAGTCGATGCGCCGGAGATGGCGGCTTTGGGCCTGTCGGCTCAGTCATTAGCAGATCGCATTCAGACTAGCGATGCCAAGGTTACAGCCGGACAGCTGCGCAGCGATCGGCAGGATTTGGCCATAGAGGTACAGAGCGAATTAGAAACGCTAGAACAAATTCGTCAAGTCCCGATTCAAACGGGCAGCGGTCAGTTTGCTCGGCTTAGCGACATTGCCCAGGTGCGCCGAGGAGTCCGGCAGCCAATGGAAGATGCAGCTCTAGTCAGCGGTCAGCCTGCGATTGTAACAGGTGTGCTGATGGAGTCCGGGCGCAGAATTGACCAGTGGGCAGTTGAGGTGCGCCAGGTAATTGCTGAATTTGAAAAGCAGCTGCCAACGGGCGTGCGTTTAGAGATTTTGTTTGACCAGAGCGGCTATGTAGAAAGCCGGATGGAAACGCTGATTTCCAATTTGATCGTAGGGGCGCTGCTGGTGGTAGCGGTGACGATGGTGACGATGGGCTGGCGAGCGGCGCTAGTCGTGGGTGCGGCTTTGCCGATTACGGCGCTGAGCGTATTTGGCTGGATGAGCGTGCTGGGCGTGCCGATTCACCAGATGTCGGTGACGGGGCTGATTATTGCACTGGGTCTGCTGATTGACAATGCCATTATTGCGGTTGATGAGATTCAGCTAGAGCTGGCGCACGGCGACGATCCTTTAGCGGCAGTCATCAAAACTGTTGACTATATTAAGGTACCGCTGTTAGCTTCTACGATCACCACCGTGATGGCGTTTGCACCGATCTACCTGATGCCGGGTCCAGCAGGAGAGTTTGTCGGTTCGATTGCGCTCAATGTGATTGTGTCATTGATTTCTTCTTTGGCGCTGTCGCTGACGGTGATTGCGGCGCTGGCGGGTCGAGTGCTAGGTCAGACGAAAGAGAAGTCACAGACGCTGGCTAATGAAAGAACGCATAAACAGGGACCAGTTGCCGCAGTGCAAAGGTTTTTGTCGCGACCTGGCAGCTGGTGGGCGGAGGGTATTAGATTGCCTTGGCTGGCGCGGCCCTATCAGTGGAGCCTGCGGCGGACGATGGCACGGCCAATGCTGGCGATCGCACTTTCTCTAATCATCCCACTCATCGGCTTCATCACCGCTAGCAGCTTAGAACAACAGTTTTTTCCCGTCGTTTCACGCGATCAGGTGCAGATAGAAGTAGAGTTCTCGCCGCAAAGTGCGATCGCCCGCACGAGATCGCAAATCGCCCAGGCCAGAGATCTCATTCTCAACAATCCAAAAGTAGAAGACGTTCACTGGTTTATCGGTGAAAGTGCGCCGAAGTTCTATTACAACTTGCAGAGTAGTCGTCGCAATCAGTCGCAGTATGCGCAGGCGCTGGTGCAGCTAAATACGGACAAGAATGCGGCGGCAGTCGTGCGATCGCTTCAGGCCGATCTCAGCGAAGCCTTTCCAGCAGCGCGTATCCTCGTTCGTCAGCTAGAGCAGGGACCGCCCTTCGACGCGCCAATAGAGCTGCGGATTTATGGTCCTAATCTAGATGAGCTTAGACAGCTAGGGCTAGAAGCGCGGCGAGTCTTGGATAATATTCCTGATGTCACCGTTACTCGCGATGATTTAGGAGAATCTTTAGCTAAGCTGGGGCTGAGTGTGGACGAAGAACAGGCCCGACAGAGCGGGTTGAGCAATAGCGCGATCGCCCAGCAGCTAGAGGCGTCTTTAGAAGGCAGCGTCGGTGGCTCAGTTTTAGAAGGTACAGAGAATCTGCCGGTTCGCGTCCGCCTGTCGAATACCGAACGCGCCGACCTCAGCAGCATCGCCTCTTTGGATCTGCAATCGGAAAATGGCGGTACGCCCCGCTCTACTGGCGCGCTGGGTGAGTTTGATTTGATTCCAGAACTCTCTAAGATTGCTCGTCGCAATGAACAGCGGGTAAATATTGTGCAGGCTTACATTACAGCGGGGGTGCTGCCGTCAGCGGTTCAGCAGGTCTTTGAAGAGCGGCTGGCAAGTGATGAAAACTTTCAGCTACCGCCTGGCTATCGAACCGAATATGGCGGTGAGGCGGCTGAGCAAGATCAGGCCGTAGGTAATCTGTTGCTTTATGTGCCGCTGCTTGGCATTGTCATGGTCGCGGCGCTAGTGCTGTCGCTGGGCTCTTTTCGTCAGGCGCTAGTTGTGGCCATAGTGGGCGTTGCCTCGGTAGGGATGGCGTTGTTCTCACTCAAGGTGTTTGGCGCAGTTTTTGGCTTTATGGCAATTATCGGATCTTTGGGCCTGGTCGGCATTGCGATTAATGACACAGTGATGGTGCTGTCGGGATTGAATGAAAATGCTGAGGCTAGGGCGGGCGATTCTCCTGAGGAGAGGCTTCGCCAACGCAAGGCGATTGCCTACGTAGTGAACAAGTCAACTCGTCACGTGATTACCACAACAATTACAACGATTGCCGGGTTTGTTCCTTTATTAGTTAGCGGCGGACCGTTTTGGCGACCGCTGGCGATCGCGATCGCAGGCGGCATCAGCGGATCTACTCTACTTGCCCTTTACTTTGTTCCAGCTGCCTACGCACTGATTTATCGTCCCAACGACAAGAAGACTCAGACCAACTCTCGCAGCTCTTTGTCTGCTATCAGCTAAGCTCTCATGCTGACTAAGGTTTCAGCTGCAAACACGCAGTCATTTCTGCAAGCTGCCCAAATCTAGATGAATCTAGTCTGTCAGCACTTTCAAGCAGAGTCGAATCATGCCGGTCGTCACAGCGGGTAGCTCTAGCTGCGGTGTTAGGCCGGTAGACTTGATCACTTCAAATAGTTTGATGGCGGTGGTGTTTTGCTGCGCGAGTTTGCGGCCTAGTTCTGGGCCAGTGAAGGAAGCACTTTCTCCCCACAGAAGAGCGGTTGGCGTGGTGAGCTGTCCGATATAGTCAGCAAGGTCAAAGCACAGATCGCCCCTGACGAAGGAGAGGGCTGTGTATTCAGCATTGGGCTTTTGAGCAGAGCGTAGGTAGGCTTCGACGATGTCGTCTGAGATGCGACTGGGGTCGGCGAACTGGCGGTTTTCTAAGAAGCTGCGGATGCCGAAGGCGGTGGCGATCGCACCCGAATACAGCAGCTTGTCTAGCACAGGCACACTGACGATTTGCGCAAACGGACTGCGGGTATAGTCGTTGCCGAAGTCAGATAGACCGGCTGGGGTCACAAGGATAAGGGCTTTGAAAAGAGTGGGTTGGGCGATCGCAATTCTAATCACAAAAGCGGCGGTCAGTGCAGAAGCAACGATTGTAACGGGCTCGTCGCAGGTTGCTCGAATAAAGTCGCTTATGCTATTGAGATAGTCGTCAATAGTGTAGCTGCGCTCCAGATGGGTAGAGGCTCCCCAGCCAATCAGATCAGGTGCGAGCACTCGGTACTCTTCTGCAAAAGCTGGAAATACCTTCGACCATTCATACGCAGAAGATCCCCCACCAAAGCCGTGCAGGAAGAGCAGGGTTTCTCTTTCACTGAGCAAACGAGAGGGTGGATATTCAGGCAGGGCTGGAATGTAGTAAACCATTTGCCCTAGCCGGGTCATCGCGCTGTGTCGATCGACATAGGGGAGCTGGATCATGAGGCTACTAATGGCGACTTCTTGTCGATCGTATTAGATAAAAGTGCCAATATGACTGTAGCTAAAGAGGGAATCTGTAGACAAAAGTGCGTAGGCTTTAGGAATAGTAGCGGTCTAGACACTCTTGCATAACTTCGTGATGATTGAAAGCTAGCGGCATTTCTAACGCTTTGGCTACTTCAAACCAGCGAGCCTCCACTACTTCGCCTTTTGAGACCTGCGGCGCTAAGGTTGGCAAGTCGGCACCGCCCAGGTGGAACATTAGCGGATATTTCAAGGTGACGTTTTGCCGACGCAGCGGCGTGCTATACACCTGATAAGGGTGGTCTAAATCACCCTCGAAGCGAAAGTCTGCCAACAGCTGAGGAATATCGAGTCCTAGCTCTTCCCAAACTTCTCGATAGACGGCCTGAGTGGCTGTTTCGTCATAGTCCAAGTAGCCGCCGGGTAAACCCCACAGCCCAACGCCATCGGGCAAGTCTTCGCCGCGCTGACCTAGCGGTACGTATCGAGTGTCCTTGCTGACGAAAAACAGGACGGGTAAGACAGTAACGCTGCGACTAATCCAGATTTCTTCACCTTTGTGGTGAATGCAGCGGTTAGGAGTACTTTTGAATTTCACAGATTTTTTTGTAAAAAAATATGGAGGACGCCTTGGAAAAACGTCCTCTGGTTACTCTACATAGTAATCCGCTTGTGAGTAGTCCGGCCTATGCTGAAACAGTGGCTTCTGCTCTGACTGCTTCAGCATTCTCGGCGGTGGGATAGTCTGTGTAGCCTTCGAGACCGGGGCTGTACCAAGTCTTTTGTGGCGCGTCTGGGTTGAGCGCTTGATTGTTGGCAAAGCGGGCAACTAGGTCGGGGGTGCTGATGTATGGACGACCGAAGGCAACTAGGTCAGCGTCTTCAGATGCGATCGCCTGCTCCCCACTTTCCCGGTCATACCCACAGTTTGCGATAATCGTGTTGTCAAAGACTTCTCGAAACTCAGCAAGCGTCATCGGCTCGCCCAGCTCATGAAAGCCAAACGACAGCCCGTCCATGATATGCAGATAGGCCAAGCCATAAGAATTTAGCTGCTGAGCGACATAGAGATAGGTCTCTCTATAGTCTGGTGAACCCATGTCGTTAAAAGCGCCATTGGGTGAAATCCTGACGCCAACCCGATTGGCAGGCCACACGGTCAAGACAGCTTCAACAATCTCTTTTAAGAATCGATAGCGATTCTCTAAACTACCACCGTATTGGTCTGTGCGTTTGTTAGTCTTAGACTGCAAGAATTCAGCAATTAAATAGCCGTTTGCGCCGTGGACTTCTACACCGTCGAAGCCTGCTTCTTTCGCATTTTCAGCAGCTTTTCGGTAGTCTTCTACAACGCCAGAAATCTCTTCTGTCTCTAAGGCTCTAGGCACTTCATACGGCTGTTTCCCGGTTGGTGTGTGCGATTCGCCGCCTTCGATCTTGATAGCTGAAGGTGCGACCGGAAGCTGGCCATTTTCTTGAAAGCTGCTGTGAGAGGCTCTGCCAGTATGCCATAGCTGCAAGAAGAATGCCGTGCCTTTGGCACGGACAGCGCTAGTAACTTGTTTCCAACCCTCGGTTTGGGCCTCGTTGTAAATGCCGGGGGCATGAACCCAGCCGTTGCCTTGCTTGGAGGGGGCGGTACCTTCGGAAATGATTAGGCCAGCGTTAGCTCTTTGGGCATAGTACTCTGCCATTAGCGCGTTAGGGATTCGGTCTTCTCCGGCCCGGCCACGGGTCATCGGTGGCATGACGACGCGGTTTTTAAGAGAAAGATCTCCCATCTTGTATGGGCTGAGCAGATGCGGGACGTTAATGAAATTGGTCATATCGGCAGAGTGCTTTTAGGTTTGACGATTATTGGCTTTGGATATAGCAGCTTTAAAGTTGGCATTAAAGATCATTTCAGAAGTTTATCAGCGCTCGTAGGTGCCGATGAGTCTGGCTTGGGCGATGACGTGGTCGGCGATCGCATCTAGCAAATCTATTCTTTCCCAGTCTGGATCTAGGTCCAAATCTTCGTCGAGTGCATAGAGCCAAAAGTAATAGTGATGAGTGCCATGTCCTGACGGCGGTGCAGGGCCAGTGTAGCCTTCACCGTCGGCGGTGTTGATACCTTCTGTAAATTCCTTGCCGCCGTCTTCTGCAACTTCTGTGGCGGTAGGTGGGATGTTGTAGAGACACCAGTGCGTGAATCCAAAGGGCAAAGGCGCATCTGGATCGTGGCAGATCAGTACGAGCTGCCGAGTCTCGGGCGGGGCTTTTTGCCAGCGAATGGGGGGAGAGATATTTTCTCCATCGCTGGTATATTTTTGGGGAATAGGGCCTAGATGCGAGAATGCAGGACTGCTGATTTCTAGATCTTTGAGTCTTAGTTTCATGGGAAGCGGCTGTTCTTTTGTATTTCTTGTTCTTCGACTTTACTATTAGCCGCAAATCTCTTTAACAAGATCAAGCGATCGCGCCTTTGTCCACCAGTCTTTTAGCTTGGGTGTGCTGGCTGTAACGCTCTCAAACTGCGGTGTTTTAGAGATATAGACGAAAATAGGAATCAGATAAAAGTCGGCAATGCTGATTTCACTTCCTAAGAGATACGGACTGCCACTGATGAGATCTTCGATAGCTTCTAGGGCTTTTTTCGCGGGTGCGATCGCGCCTTCGACTGCCTGCTGATCGGTCTGTTTTCCCTGACCTGGCTTGACCAAATTCTCAATGGTCAGAACGCCGACAGCGGGTGCGTATAGATAGCTGTTGATGATGCTTATGATTTGGTACATGTGCGATCGCAACAACAAATCTGTAGGCGCGAACTTACCTTGAGCAAACTTCTCGTTGACAAAGTATGTAACTGCATCAGTTTCGTAAAGGAGTTCCCCCTCAACTTCAAGCGTAGGTATCTTGCCAAAAGGATGCTTGCTAAGATACTCATCTGTCTGGTTATCGCCATTGAAGATGCCGACATCCTTTAAGTCATATTCGATGCCAGTGCTCGCTAGCAGCAGGCGAACCGTGCGAACGTATGTGCTGATGGGGGTGCCGTAGAGGGTGATGTTGGCCATAGGAAAAATGAGTTACAACAGTTTGATCGCTGGCCTGCAGTAGCCAGACAATGCTATTAGAGCCATGCGCAAAAGAGCGCCGCCCGAAAAGAGAACCAAAAAGAGAGCGCTACCTAAGCTGCATTATTTAGAAAATAGTGCGATCGCTTTCTCGTTAAAAGCTGGAATATCATCAGGATTGCGACTGGTGATCAGACCGCTGTCTTCAACAACTTCTTGATCAACCCAGATTGCGCCTGCATTGGTTAGATCGGTTTTGAGCGAAGGCCAAGAGGTAACTTTGCGCGACTTGACCGCATCGGCTTCGATCAATGTCCAAGGTCCGTGGCAGATGGCGGCAACCGGTTTGCCTGCGTCGAAGAAAGATTTAATGAACTGAATGGCTTTATCTTGGGTGCGGAGCTGGTCGGGATTGGCAACGCCGCCGGGAAGCAGCAGCCCATCATAGTCAGCAGCTTTGGCTTCGTCTATAGAGATGTCTACCGAGAAATAATCTGCCTTATCAAAGTGATTCCATCCTTGGACTTTGTCGCTTTGCGGTGAAACAATCTGAGTCTGTGCGCCTGCTGCTTCAAAGGCCTGCTTAGGCTTGGTCAGTTCTACCTGCTCAAATCCATCCATGACAAGGATGGCAATCTTCTTTCCGTTTAGTTCGTTGGACATTTTGCTTCCTTATCGGAAAATAATTTTAGGAGATGTAATGGTGTGAGCATGGCAGTATCAGCTCAGCAGCATGAGAAATAATAGACCAGTCGTCTATCAGCACATATCTTATGGTTTTCTACTTGGGCTGAACTCTAACTAGGGATAGATTTGTTGAATATATGTCGGAATAGCGTGTCTACGAATGCTTGCATAGGCTCGGTTGAACGAGCCACTTTTGCCTTGAGGATTGCCCCTTGCCAGCCAGCTAGGATGAACTGAGCGAGCTGAATCGTATCGGCATCAGCTGAAAGCTCTCCTGCTGTTTGCGCAGCTTCTAGGCAGGCGGCGAACTGTTCTTCCCAGCTTGAGAAGATCTGATGGATGCGATCGCAAAACTCCTCATTTTGGGCTGCTAGTTCCTGAGCCAAATTCCCGATCAGACATCCGTCCACACAGCCACAGGCTTCCATATCCGCTAGCCCTAGTGCAAAATAGCTATCTAGCCGCTGAAGGGGAGAGAGCCGATCGTTGCTGATTGTTTTCTCTAACTTTTCTCGATAGTCAGCCGCAAAGTCTTCAATAATCGCCAGCCCAAAGTCTTCTTTGCTCTTGAAATAGTAGTAGAAAGAGCCTTTTGGAATGTCCGCAGCCGCAAGAATATTGCTGAGCCCCGCTGCATTGAACCCCTGGCGAACAATGATTTCGCGGCCAACTCGGATGAGCTCATTTCGTTTAGGGGTTTGTTTCATCCGGCGAGCAGAGTCAATTTCTCTTCTTTATCCTAGCTCTCTTGCTTTCAATCTATCCGACTAAATAGTGAAATAGCTGCCCCCTATCGGTAGAGATAAGAGGCAGCCATTCACAGTACACTAGATGAACTATATTTCCGCACTTTGCTTACCACACCACGCAAGGCTACACCCCTTATTCCATAACGCAAAGTGCTATAGCGAAGCGCGAATGCATCCGCGCTTCGCTGTGTGTCTTAACTCAAGCTATCTCCAATGGCCGCTTCTAAGACATCTGCCATACTCACTCCTTTTTCCTTGGCTTTAGCCTTCAGCTTGGCAAAAAGTTCGTCAGAGACGCCGACCCGATTGCGGCGGCGGCCAGATCCAACTGCCTTGATCGGTTCATAGGTTTCGGTAAAGGTGCGAAGTGCTTCAAAGGTATAGCGATCGCAAAAGTCCCCAAAGCTTTCACCCTCATTTCTGTTCTGCTTAAAGCAAACAAACAAAGGCTCTAGCGTTTCTTCTAGATTGTCTTCATGCATCCTTTCCAGGTAGGGGCGAGCCAGCCGAGTCTGATTGGGACTGCCGCCTAGCCAAAGCTGATAGCTCTTCGGCGCTTGACCGACAAAGCCCAGCTCCGCCATATAGGGACGCGCACATCCGTTCGGACAGCCCGTCATCCGCGTGATGAACGTCTCGTTTCTCAGGCCAACTTTGTTCAGCAGCTTGCGAATGCGCCCTAGCATACTAGGAATGATTCGCTCAGACTCAGTTACCGCTAGACCGCAAGTTGGCAGGGCAGGGCAGGCCATGGAATAGCGTTCTAACGAATCCACTTTGCTGTGCTCGGTGATGCCGTTCTGGTCGAGTATCGCTTGAATCGCTTCCTTGTCTTCTGGACTGACATCGCAGAAAACAACGTTCTGACTAGGCGTGACTCTCATCGAAACATTGTATTTTTCAACAATCTCTCTAAGCGCTAGCTTGTTGCGAAGCTTACCCTCATTGTGGACGCGCCCGTTGCGAACATGAACACCTACAAATAGCTTGCCATCGCCCTGCTCATGCCAGCCCAGGTAGTCTTCGTATCTCCACTCAGGCAGCGGTCTAAAGCCGTCAATTTTCTTACCGAATCTCTTTTCGACCTCCTCGATAAACTTAGGCAGACCCCAGCGGTGAAGCAAATACTTCATCCGCGACACGCGGCGATTGTAGCGCTCGCCAAAGTCTCTTTGGGTGAAGACAATTGCCTTAACCAGATCATATACATCGTCTTTGTCCACATAGCCAACGTGGTCACCGATGCGGGCAAAGGTCTCTTCTTTGTTGTGGGTGCGACCCATGCCGCCGCCAGCGATGACGTTAAAGCCTTCTAGCTCTCCGTTCTCGTCAGTGATGACCACAAGCGTGATGTCCTGGGTGTAGGCATCGACAGAATTATCGCCAGGAACCGTGACCGCACATTTGAACTTACGCGGCATGTACTGGACGCCGTAGATCGGCTCAACGGGATGAGGTTCCCCTTCTACTCGTCCTACTTGGCCCTGTCTAGCCGCGACGACATCAGGATCTTCTTCGGTGGTGATCGCTTTTTCGCCGTCTAGCCAAATCTCGTAGTAGGCGGGGGTTTGAGGGGTGAGCAAATCCGCGATGTTGGTAGCGTATTTGCGGGCGAGGACGTACTCGGGCTTGTTTTTATAGGGAGCGGGCGGGGCCATGACGTTGCGGCTAAGGTCGCCGCAGGCACCTAGAGTAGAGCCCATGCTGCGAATGATGTCAGCCAGCGTAGCCTTGAGGTTTTTCTTGAGAATGCCGTGGAGCTGGAAGGCTTGGCGGGTGGTGGCGCGTAGGGTATGGTTGCCGTACTTGTCGGAAATGTCGTCAAGTGTGAGGTACAGCTCGGGAGGGATGTAGCCGCCGGGATTGCGCAGGCGCAGCATCATGGAGTATGGCTTTTCTTCACCACGGACAACTTCATCGCGGTTGTACTGCTGGTAAGAGCCGTGAAACTTGAGGATTTGGATGCCCGCTTCGGTGAAGTGGGTGGTGTCTTCTTTCAGCTCAGTCGCCACGGGTTCCCGCAGAAACTGGCTACGCTCTTTGATGCCTTCGAGCTTAGAGACTTTTTTCTCGGCGGGTTTGATGGGCGTGTAAACCATGGGTGATTTGGTAGGAGGTGATTGAAGCAGAGTAGTTTTATTGTGCAGGCAATTTCATTCTCTGAGAACGAAATTGGTGAGAATGAAATTGGAAGGAATGAAATTATGGCAGCATTTGGGCCAAAATAATCACCGGTAATCCGACTGGGATTGCGGTGTATCTATTCAGAATTTTAGCACTGAGACTCTATCAAGCAGTTCACCACTCAAGAAATCGATATCATTTTGGATCTAGACTTACTAAGGATCGAGGATTAAATAACCTGCTGATCTCTACCCGGCCACCCTTCGACTACGCTCAGGGTTCGGTAACGGCAACTTACGATGGCTGAGCGCAGTCGAAGCCAAAACCCACCGGTCCGCGAAAGCGGCTTTTATTAAATCTTCATTCCTAAGCTTTATTCAAGGAGCCAAGACCATGGCAGATTCGCTGCTATACGACGAGGAAATGTTTGTTTTCCTGACGCCTGATGCGACTGAAACCTTTCTGACTCCTGCCGAACTGCTAGCAAAGCTTGAAGAAGTTTTAGCGGCCTACGAGGGTGAAGTGCCTCGCGAGCTGAAGAATTTGAGCTCGCTCGAAGCGCAGGCCCAATACCTGATCAATACTCACTGCGAGTTTGAAACCGGTCCAGGTGAGTCGGTCCAATGGTACGCGGTGCGGCTGGAGAAGTGACTACGGCTCAGCTCTAGTGGCTACGCTTTACGCAACGACCGCTTTCATGGCTACGGCTACTTTTTGTGCTGGCTGCTGGCTGACCTCTGCGGTGATGCCGGGGCCAAAGAAGTTTTCGATTTTCGACTGCTTTTCTTGCCATTTCTCGAAGGGCACAAAAGGCGAGTCAAATTCTAGAACCAGCGTGTATGCGCCATCTCTTTGCTCTTCGTGCAGCCCAGAAAGCACAGGGCGCTGAGTGTCGTTGGGGCTCAGTCCTAAGCGTTCTAGAGTTTCGTCTAGGTGGGCTTCTTGGCCATAGCGATAGCGAGTCACGTCTTTGCGGACTTGGGTCTGGGTCTGGGTGGCTTGTTCGCGCAGGGCGACTACGGCTTCGCTGGTAGGCTGCGTGTAGGGAACTGGCTCTAGCTCGGCGGCGCGTAGGGCGAGGCCACCTAGCAAGATGGGGACACCGTAGAAAAATCCAACGAGATTGAGGGTGGCGTTTTCTTGGGCGTAGGCAACGAAGCCCAGGATGGTGAGAATGCCGCCAACTACAAGGAGAACGGTGCCGAGTGGGATCTTGCGCATGGTGGTGTCTTTAGAGAAAAGCAGGTGATCTTAAAAAATGTTGTGAAAGGATTTGCTGTGGAGGGGCTGGCTGTTGGCGATCGCGATTCAGAGGTTCAGAGCCAAATTCCGACAGTGCCATACGGGTAGTTTGCTGGTCTTTTGCCCATTGTTTTGACTCTGTTTTGCTTCTAGGGTCGATGCGTTCGGTCCCAAATTTGCTTATCCTGTTATGTGATTATCCCATAAAGAAATGTAACTTAAGCCGGAGAATTGTTGAGATATGGAATTTGCTGCCCTTCAGACTCGGATTGAATTGATTCGAACCAAGCGTCAGTCGTTGCTCAAACTGCTGGAGCAGCCTGGGATTGGCGCTTTGCGAATTGATGTCAACCAGGCTCTAGAAGAAATTGACGACTTGCTAGAGGAGTTTGATCGGGCTTTTCCGGCACAGGTGTCCTAGAGCTTAGCGACAATGGGAACGGCACGGGAAGGGATCTAGTTTAAATATTTGATTGATTAAAGATGGGAAATACGTTTACAGCTGAGGTCTTGCACCAGGGAACGACTCACACAGTTGAAATTCCTGATGACAAGCCGATCTTAGACTCGCTTCAGGCGGCAGGTTTGGAGCTGCCTTTTTCTTGTAGTGCGGGCGTGTGTACAACTTGTGCGGCGCTGGTAACTAAGGGTTCGGTAAACCAGGAAGACGGCATGGGGGTGAGCCCGGAGCTTCAGGCGGATGGGTATGCACTACTGTGTGTGGCGCTGCCAACGTCGAATTTGAAGCTGGAGACGGAGAAGGAGGATGAGGTGTACGCGAGGCAGTTTGGGCAACCGGGGGGTTGACGGAATGGGTTTGCAGACGAAGTTGATTAGTTTGACGGTGGGGTTGCGGGTGTCGGCTGATGAGCTGCGTAAGGGGCGATCGCACTCGAATTTGCTGAGATCGGATGCTTTGCGATCGCACATCGAAACCCAGCTCGCTGCCCACGGCGATCCCCTACGTTGGGCGATTACGGCGGTTGACTCTACTAGCTGCACTGCTCACGTAGAGGCTGTCGTGACGACGCTCTGATGATGCCAGCTTTGAAAAGGCCACATACGACGGTTTTAATTATTCCAACCGGGATCGGTGCGGCGATGGGGGGCTATGCCGGAGATGCGCTGCCGATTGCCCGACTGATTGCCAGCGTGACGGATCGGCTGATTACGCATCCGAATGTGCTGAACGGGGCGCAGCTGTATTGGCCGATGGACAATGCCTACTATGTTGAGGGCTATGGACTAGACCAGTTTGCGGCTGGGCGCTGGGCGCTGAGTCCGGTTCATCAAAATCCGATTGGCCTGGTGATCGACAGAGGCGTGGAAGACGAGCTGCGATCGCGTCATCTACAGGCAGCTGATGCGGCGCGGGCGACTTTGGGGCTAGATGTGCGATCGCATATCATCACCGACCAGCCTTTAGGCGTAACGCTTAAAACTACTGAATCGGGCGCATCCTGGGGCACCTTGTCAAATCCAGGGAGCCTGCTGCGAGCTACAGAAAGACTGATTGTAGAAGCTAAAGTGAAAGCGATCGCAATAATTGCCCGCTTCCCTGACGACGAAGGATCAGAAGCGCTAGAGGCTTACAGACAAGGAGTAGGCGTCGACCCGCTAGCGGGCGCTGAAGCTGTCATTAGTCATTTAGTCGTACGGACCTTTAAACTTCCCTGCGCTCATGCGCCCGCCCTCTCGCCGCTGCCTTTGGACCCTAAAATCTCACCGCGCTCTGCGGCTGAGGAAATTGGCTACACCTTTTTATCCTGCGTGCTAGCGGGTCTAAGCCGTGCGCCTCAGTTTATGACCGAGCCTTCAACCCAACCTTCGATTGGTTCTGAAATCATCAATGCAAAGGCGGTCGATACGGTAATCGTGCCTGCTACTGCCTTCGGCGGCAGCGCGGTAATGAGTCTGGCCCAGAGCGCTGCGCAGGTAATTGCCATCGGTGAAAACAAAACGGCGATGACGGTCAAGGCAAGAGATCTGGGCATACAGGCGATCGCGCTCAACACCTATCTGGAGGCTGTCGGTGCGATCGCCGCATACAAAGCTGGCATCTCCCTAACTGCCCTCCGTCCCCAAATCCTCCCCCTTTCTCAACTTAGATAAACAACTAATCTCATCTCTCTCCTCCGCAACTCCCCAACGCCCACTCCGCAGCGTAAGATAAAAAAATCAGGAAACTCACAACCTCCTGCGGTATCTTTTGAGTAGCTAGTCGAAGGAAAAGAACAAGATGGGACTGTTTGATCGCGTCAGCCGAGTCGTACGCTCCAACCTCAATGCAGCCGTGAGTTCGGCGGAAGACCCTGCAAAGATTCTAGATCAGGCGATTATGGACATGCAGGAGGACCTGGTGCAGATGCGTCAGGCCGTAGCGGGTGCGATCGCCTCTCAAAAGCGCGTAGAGCAACAGGCCAACAAAGCCCAGAATGAGGCTAATACCTGGCAGCAAAGGGCTCAGCTAGCGCTGCAAAAGGGTGACGAAAATCTAGCCCGCGAGGCGCTCGTTCGCAAGAAAACTTCGGCTGAGACCTCTACTGCGCTCAAAACTCAGCTTGAGCAGCAGTCCGGTGCGGTAGATACGCTTAAGCGTCAGCTAATTGCGCTAGAGAGCAAAATTTCTGAAGCCAAGACTAAGAAAGATATGCTGAAGGCGCGGGCGAGCGCGGCCAAAGCCAATGAGCAGCTACAGAGAAGCGTTGGCACGCTCAGCACTGGCAGCGCTATGGGTGCATTTGAGCGGATGGAAGAGAAAGTGTTGCAGATGGAAGCTAGCGGCCAGGCAGCAGCTGAACTAGCAGGCGCGAACTTGGAAAGCCAGTTTGCTAGCCTAGAAGCCGGTAGCGACGTTGACTATGAACTAGAAGCGATGAAGGCTCAAATGCTAGGCGGTTCGTCTCCTGCTCAAGGTGCCTTACCTGCGGCTGATGAGGCCACTGCTGATACTGGAACAGCGCCCGCTGATTCGGCGGTCGATGCTGAGCTAGAAGCGCTAAAGTCCGAGTTAGATAGCCTTTGACTTCATCGTTCCTCTCCTCTTCCTATGCAGATTGCCGATCGCCTTGCGCCCCTTCAGACTAATGTTTTCGCTGATATGGATAGTGCGAAGGCGGGTGCGATCGCAAGTGGAAAGCGCATTATCGATCTTTCCCTGGGCTCTTCTGATCTGCCGACGCCGCCTCATGTGTTGGCGGCAATTTCTACTGCTCTACGCGATCCAGCTACACACGGCTATGCGCTATTTAACAGCACCCGCGACTTTCGTGCTGCTGCCGCCCAGTGGTATGAGCAAAAGTTTGGGACTGCGGTCGATCTAGAAACAGAAGTGCTGCCTCTAATTGGCTCTCAAGAGGGCACGGCTCATCTGCCTTTGGCTGTTATGAATCCAGGCGATGTTGCGCTGCTGCTTGATCCTGGCTATCCATCACATGCAGGCGGTGTCTACCTGGCAGGGGGCACCATCTATCCCATGCCAATCCTAGCTGAGAACGACTTTTTGCCTGTGCTTTCGGACATTCCAAAAGACGTTTTGGCAAAGTCGCGAATGATGGTCTTGAGCTATCCACACAATCCGACGACAGCCACGACTCCACTGTCATTTCTTAAAGAGGCTGTTGCCTTTTGTCAGCAGCACAATATCGTGCTGGTTCACGATTTTCCCTATGTCGATCTGTGCTTTGACGGCAAGCCCGCCGCCTCTGTGCTCCAGGCGGATCTAGAGAAATCGGTGTCGATTGAGTTTTTTACGCTGTCGAAGTCTTATAACATGGGAGGGTTTCGAGTCGGGTATGCGATTGGCAATGCCCAGCTGATCAAGGCGCTGCGGCAGGTGAAGGCGACGGTGGATTTTAATCAGTATCGAGGGATTTTGCGCGGTGCGATCGCAGCGCTCACTGGCCCGCAGGACTGCGTTGGCCAAATGGTAGAGACTTTTGCCAGCCGCCGAGATGCCGCTGTCAGTGCGCTTCGTGCCATCGGCTGGTCTGTGCCTACACCTGAGGCCACGATGTACATTTGGGCTAAGCTGCCCGAAGATTTGCCGAATCATTGGTCTAAGCAGTCCATTGATTTTTGCACCTCGCTGGTGGCGGCAACGGGCGTTGCGCTTTCACCCGGGAAAGGGTTTGGAAAATCAGGAGAGGGCTACGTTCGTTTTGCTTTAGTCCAATCGCCAGAAGTCCTGGCTGAGGCCATTGCCAAGATCGGCGCGTTTGTAGCGCAGGCAAAGGCTTAGCGTGACTTTGAGTCGCTGTGACAAGCGGCTGCGAGCTAAGATCGGCTGCTGTCTGGGGATGATTCCGAATCTTGAGAGTTCATATATTCTCTCACTACCTCATTGAGGTTCTGAACCGAAGTACCGATGTCTATCGCCATAGATTCCAGATGACTTGAGACGAGCGCTATAGACTGCAAGTCGTTTAGGATTTTACTCATGGACGCTTGGTACTGCTTTTCAAATTCTTGGTTGTTCACGTTTTTCAGGATGGATGTGGCGAGAAAAGGGCTAGTTGGCCAGTGAAGACCAGATGACAAGGAGACTAGGTGATAAGGAGAGTAGATAGTCAGTAGATACTATGAGATTAAGCGAAAAACATCGTGTAAACTCGTACGCTTATACTACTTTCTCGGTAATTTCACGGTAGCAGCCAGTTTGGCCTATGTGGCCTTGATATTCGGTAATTAGGACTTACAATCTGACCTCAGAGTTTGGAAACTGGTTCTAAAATATTTGATATATCTGTCGATGGTCGATACGTGTCTATCTCTTCTGCCGCTGCTACTTTTAACAAAGCGCTAGTCCAAAATCCCGAGAAATTAGCCAACCGATTGAAAGAAATCCCGCAGGAGCCAGGGGTTTACTACATGAAGGATGAGACTGACCAAATTCTCTACATTGGTAAGTCGAAAAGTCTGCGTAATCGGGTGCGTTCTTATTTTCGAGACGGGGCGCACCACCATACGCCACGGATTGCCACGATGGTGCAAAAGGTGGCGGATATCGAGATTATCGTGACGGATACAGAGGCTGAGGCGCTGGCGCTAGAAGCTAATTTGATCAAGCAGCACCAGCCTTATTTCAACGTGCTGCTTAAAGACGATAAGAAATATCCCTATCTCTGTATCACCTGGTCTGAAGACTATCCGCGCATCTTTATCACCCGCCAGCGGCGAAAAAATGCCAAAAATCGCTACTACGGTCCCTATGTAGACACGGGCTCGCTGCGCCGGACTTTGCAGATTGCGAAGCGGGTTTTTCCGCTGAGACAGCGTAAGCAGCCTTTGTTCAAGGACAGGCCCTGTCTAAATTACGACATTGGTCAGTGTCCGGGGGTATGTCAGGAGCTGATTACGCCGGAGGAATATCACAAGATTGTGCAGCGGGTGGCGATGGTTTTTCAGGGGCGATCGCACGAGCTGATCGACCTGCTGAGCGCCAAGATGGAAAAAGCCGCTGAAGCACTTGATTTTGAAAAGGCGGCGATCATTCGCGATCAGATCAAGGGACTAGAGACGCTTGGGGCGAATCAGAAGGTTGCCTTGCCAGAAAGTGCGGTTTCTCGAGATGCGATCGCCCTATCCGCCGACGATCAGCACGCCTGCATTCAGCTGTTTCAAATTCGAGCCGGTCGCCTGGTAGGTCGTTTAGGATTTGTCGCCGATGCCGAATCTGGCACTCCCGGCGAAATTTTGCAAAGGGTGCTCGAAGAACACTATCGCCTGGTTGACCCGGTTGAAATTCCGACCGAAATTCTGTCTCAGCATCCGCTGCCTGAAGGTGACATGCTGATGGAGTTTTTGACGGCGCAAAAGGGGCGTAAGGTTTCTGTCGAAGTGCCGCAGCGGCAGGTTAAAGCCGAGCTGATTGAAATGGTCGAGCGCAATGCTCAGTACGAACTAGCCCGCACTCAGCGCTTCGCCGATCGCAATACCCAGGCCATGCAGGATCTTGCCGAAATCACTGACTTGCCCGGCCCCCCTAGACGCATCGAAGGCTACGATATTTCTCACATTCAGGGCTCCGACGCCGTTGCCTCTCAGGTTGTCTTTGTCGATGGACTGCCTGCTAAACAGCACTATCGCACCTATAAGATCAAGAATCCGACTGTCACCAGCGGTCATTCAGACGACTTTGCCAGTATGGCCGAGGTCATTCGTCGGCGATTCCGTCGCTACGCAGAGGATCACACGCTTAAGCGAGTAGGCAATTCAGACTGGCCCGATCTGGTCATGATTGACGGTGGGAAAGGTCAGCTATCCGCCGTAGTCGCTGAGCTAGAAGACATGAATTTGCTGAGCGAGCTGCGCGTAGTGAGTCTGGCAAAACGGAACGAAGAGATATTTCTACCCGGTGAAAAGCAGTCCTTAGAGACTGAGGCCGATCAGCCTGGTGTGATGCTGCTGCGTCGACTGCGAGATGAGGCGCACCGGTTTGCAGTAGGCTTCCATCGCAAGAAGCGGATGACTCGGATGAGGCGATCGCGCCTAGAAGACATTCCTGGACTAGGCCACCACCGACGCAAACAGCTGCTTGCTAGCTTCCGCTCGATTGACTACATCCGCGAAGCCTCCGTCAAGCAGCTGGCTACCGTCGATGGCATTGGCCCACAGCTAGCCCAGCAAATCTACGAATACTTTCATCCTTCTGCGGTTTCATAAGTTCTTCACAGTCCACAGATATGCTGATCTAACCGGGATAGTTTCTGTCTCTAACTAAAGCATTTTTTGTGTATTTACTGATACAAAGCTGCTGTCTTAAACAAGCGATCTCGATCGATTCCGGTGGACAGATAGCGCTTTTTAGAGATGAATTAAAAAATGTCTAATTAGATACAGTTTCATCCCGAAAAATCAGAATCTTAACTCAACTTTACCTTAGCTATGTATTTTCACATAAAGAAAAGTTGAGGAGAACGAAGTCTGTCGCCAACAAATCTAAAGTAAACCTTTAGTTATAGGCGTCGGTCTACCAATAGAAGTACTTTTATTTCCTGGAGAATAAAGCATAAGTACTTATCTATCCCCGCTATGTCGGGCGTTTGTAGATCTTGGGGATCGTCGTCATAGTAGGCGATCCCCAGATTTATACGCCTTTTGGTCCCTTTGCGAGAGACCCTGATAATTGTCATAATATATAAGTCAGTTGCTGATACTTGATGCCAAACATTTGACTAGCAATGTTGCGATCGAGCGAGGGCATTGATATCCCCAAATATTGAGTAATATCATCAACCCGTTAGAGATTATGAAGGCTATGAAGGTACCTGCTAAAACATTTTCTGAATCATTTAGACAAAAAAGGTCGTTAAATATGTCTTCAGGAAAGCTTTTAAATAGCGCTGCCAAAGGAATGTTAGCGTCACCAGCTGTCGCCTCGCATCCATCAATAAAAGCTGTGCAAACCGATACCACTCAGGACACCATTCAACAGGACACCCTCCAAATAGTGCATTGCCCAACTTGTGGCAGAGCGGCTGAAAGACGCTACTCAGCTAAGACATCTCAGGTGCGAACCCAGTGCGACAGCTGTGACTATCTGATGATCTCCTGTGCAAAAACCGGTCGCGTCATAGAGTCATACGCGCCTAGCTTTTCGCCTATGGCTTTCTCCGCTAGGTTAGCGGCTAGCTAACGCAGTTTAGTGAGCTCAAGTCATGCTCGTAGTCAGCTCGTTTCAGAAACAGTTCGCTTAACCAAAAAATTTCAAATCTTCCTTTAGGAGAAGATTATAAAAGCAGGTACATAGAACTTGTGATCACAATCTGACCTTCAAGCAAAAAGCGCACTTCTTACCGGAAGTGCGCTTTTTTTGATAGTGCTGAGCGTTCAGGTCAACGACGGGTCAGAACTTCTTTGAGCGCGACGATGACTTCACCAGGAACTTCACCAGGCTCTACAGGATTATGCGCCACCTTTGTTTCTAGTGTATTGAGCCCCATCAACAGATGTAGCGATAGGGTAATGACGGTGGCCTGTATGACTTTGCTCAGCATGTGGTTTCTCCTCTCCCCGAGTTACTGCTTACATTAATGAGTTCGCGTAGAGCGGCGAATCGGTGATGGTACCCAATTTGAATTGTCACAACCCTAGGTGGTTGCCAAAGCATCCAAAGGCGATCTACACAGGCTGTCTCACAGCAGCTTCAAAAGTTTGGGCGCCCGATCGCTCAAATATGTTTGTCAGGTAGCTTGTGCAATTGTTCGCGCAGAGGTAGTCGTATTAAAGGTTCACAGCAATATTCTCGGGAGAGCTCTTTTGAAATTAGCGTTCATCATCGATCCAATTGAACGATTAGACCCCGGACATGATACCAGTGTGGCAATGATGGAGGCGGCGCAGATACTGGGCCATGAAGTATATATCACGCAGGTGGACAGGCTAGGTGTGATCGAGAGTAGAGCCTATGGCTGGCTGCGCTCTGTGAAAATGAAACCGGTTGTACAACAGGGCGATCGCTGGATCAGCGAACTAGACTGGTATGTTTTGGGCGAGGCTACCTGGCAGCCGCTGGAGACGATGGATGCGGTCTTTATGCGAAAAGACCCGCCGGTAACAGTTCCCTATTTATACGTAACCTACATTCTTGACTACGTTGATAGACAGAAGACGCAGGTAATTAATTCACCTGCGGGTCTAAGAGCGGCGAATGAAAAGATGTATGCCTTGCAGTTTACTAAGGCGATTCCTGAGACGATTGTCAGCACTGATAAGCAGGTGATTCGCGAGGCGGTGGAGCGCTGGGGAGCAGGCGTGCTCAAGCCGCTAGGCGGAAAGGCCGGGGAAGGGATTTTGTTTTTGGAGGAGGGCGATCGCAACTTCAACTCCATTATCGAAGTCAGCACTCAACAGGGCAAAGAGCCAGTCATGGTGCAGGCTTACCTACCCGCTGCCAAAGACGGAGATAAGCGCGTCATCCTGCTCAACGGCGAACCGATTGGAGCCGTAAACCGGGTTCCTACCGGCAAAGAATTTCGGGGCAATATGGCCGTCGGCGGTCGCAGCGACAAAACTCAGCTCACCGATCGCGATCTAGAAATTTGTCAGCAAGTTGCGCCTACGCTGCGCAAAGATGGCCTGATTTTTGTGGGGCTCGATATTATTGGCGGCTATCTAACAGAGATAAACGTTACTAGTCCCACTGGCATTCGCGAGGTCGATCGCTTAGACGATGTGCGGCTAGGCAATCAGGTCGTGGAATGGGTAGAAAAAAACTGGCGCAAAATTCAAGGCAGCTAAGTTCTTGATGAATTCTTTCGCTGAACCGGCAGCCAACCTTTTGACTAGTCTGCTGCTGGTTCAATTCCCAGCGCTTTAAGCTGAGCCGCCAGCTGCTCGGCTTTGGCAATAGCTTCGTCGCGCTGCTGCTTTGCTTCATCGCGCTGCTGTTTTGCTTCATCGCGCTGCTGTTTTGCTTCATCGCGCTGCTGTTTTGCTTCGTCGCGCTGCTGCTTTGCTTCGTCACGTTCTTGACTGATCTCTGTGAAAGTGAGGAACGGCTCGCCGTTTGGGCAGTAAATTTCTAGCGTATCTGGTTTCAGTACAAATCGAATTTTAAGCAGCGGGCTGGTCCAGTTTTGAATTTCTTGAACGACTTCTAGGTAGTGATCGATCCGCTGCCAGCCTGTAAGCTCGACTGTATCTGGATTGTAGACGTAGTATTCTTGAACGCCATAGCGCTGATAGAACTGAAATTTTTCTGCCATCTCTTTCTGACGGTTGCCTGGAGAGAGGATTTCAAATACGACTTGAGGGGCGATATCGCCTTCCTTCCACTGTTTGTAAGAGCCGCGATACCCTTTGGGCCTGCCAAAGGCAACCATCGCATCCGGGGCTCGGCGAGTTTTGTTATCACCTTCGACCGGATACCAGAGCAAATCACCTGCGACGAATACATCAGGATCGTCTGCGAAAATCGCTTCCAAATTTTCTTTAATCGTGACGATCCATTGGAACTGTTCGGTATTGTCTGCCATTGGCTGGCCGTCGCTGTCGGGATAGATGATGTCTGTTTTGGAAAGCTGCTGAACCATGATTGGACTGTGGCTAAACTGCTGAGCGTTATCTTAATTGTAACGAACGACGCTATTCATTTTCGACGCAGATGCCGATGACTTCTTTTTTGCAGATTCCTGAGACTGCTCACTACTGGTTGCGCAATGGACGGGTGCCTTTGTCTTTGCTAGCGGATGATTTGAATAGCTGGTCTGCGATCGCGCAATCTCAGCTAGTCGGTAGTGGCGAGGCGCTGATACCAGTGGATTTGGAAGTGTGTGATGGACGATTGGTGAGTGTGCGATCGCCCGCGACTGATGTAGATATGGATATTCCTGCGATAGATCTGAAGTCGGGGCTGATTTGGCCCTGCTTTGTCGATATGCATACCCACTTGGACAAGGGGCATATCTGGCCTAGAAGCCCAAACCCAGATGGAACATTTGATCAAGCGCTAGAGACAGCAGGCCAAGATCGAGTGCAGCGGTGGACTGCGGAGGATGTGTACCGGCGAGCTGAGTTTGGCTTGAAGTGTAGCTATGCTCACGGGACTCAGGCGATTCGCACTCATTTAGATGCTGCTGACGGCCAAGCTGAGATCAGCTTTGGTGTATTTCACCAGCTGCGACAAGAATGGGCCGACAGAATCCAGCTGCAAGCTGTGTGTCTAGTCTCTTTGGACTACTTTATAACGCCAAAAGGAGAGAAGTTGGCAGACTTGACGGCTGATGCTGGTGGCGTTTTGGGAGGGGCGACGTTTATGAATGCTGAGATTGTTCAGCAGATCGATCGGGTATTTGAGCTAGCTAAAGAGAGAGAATTAGATCTCGATTTTCATACGGATGAGAGTCTAAATTCGGATGATATTGCGCTGCGTTTAGTGGCGGAGGCGGCGGTTCGGCATCAGTTCAAGGGGCGAATTACCTGCGGGCACTGCTGCAGTCTATCTGTTCAGTCTAAGGCAGTAGTGAAGCAAACTATTGATGCGCTGAAGGCGGCAGGGGTTTCAATTGTGAGTTTGCCGATGTGTAATTTGTATTTGCAGGATCGGCAGTCAGCCCAGAAGCCGGTAACGCCTCGGTATCGGGGGGTGACGGTTTTAAAGGAGCTGAAGGCGGCGGGAGTAGAGTGTGCGATCGCCTCTGACAACTGCCGCGATCCATTCCACGCGTACGGCGATCATGATGGTCTAGAAGTCTTCACTCAATCCGTCAGAATCGGACAGTTAGATCATCCTATCGGAGACTGGCCAAAGGCAATTACTCAAACCCCAGCAGAGATGATGGGACTAGAGAACGTGGGAAGAATCGCCGAAGGATGCTCGGCAGACTTTGTTGTATTCAAGGCGCGGAATTTTAATGAATTAATCGCTAGAAGGCAGGGCGATCGCGTTGTCATCCGCAAAGGCAAACAAATCGATACGACACTCCCTGATTACGCAGAGCTAGACGATCTGATTGAAAAAACGCGGTAGTTCTGAACCGACAGCGATAGTTCTATTGATCAGAGGATGTGCGATCGCAGGGCTTTGGACAATAAACCAGCAGCGACTCTGTAGTCTGAGACACACTTTGATTGTTACCTAACTTGTTTACTGTCAGCGTATAGCTAGCGAGAGACCCCACAGGAACTGCAAGTCTATACATACAGTGATATTGGGGGCTATCAGTTTCCCTTAGCGAATACTCCACGCACGAATCTCCATGCACGAATCTGCGCGTCGTGTTTTAACTGGCGTTGTTTTCTTTCTCTTGACAGTTCTGCTGGCAATCCTTGGCTATATGTGGTTTGGGTGGACGCCGCTAGAAGCCATCTACATGGTCGTGATTACGATCTTCGGGGTGGGGTATGGAGAGGTCAAGCCATTGGAGACGCCCTTCCAGAAAATTTTTACGATTTTAGTCATCATTGCCGGGACGACATCGGCTGTCTACAGCGTAGGAGGGTTTGTACAGATGGTGACAGAAGGAGAAATTAACCGCGCCTTTAGCAATCAACGCAAGCAGCTGAGCATTGCGAATTTGCAAGATCACGTGATTATCTGCGGATTCGATCGGATGGGACAGGTCTTGTCCGAGCAGCTCGACAGGGCAGGGCAGGCGTTCGTCGTGATCGACACTCTGCCTGAGCGCATAGAAGTGGCCGACGCCTCGGGCTATCTCTACTACCAGGGCGACGCTACTCACGAGATTACTTTGAAAGAAGTCGGCATTCACCGGGCCAAAGCCTTAGTAGCGGTGTTGCCAGACGATAAGACGAACGTTTTTATCACGCTGACGGCTCGCGATCTGAACCCAGGCATCAAAATCCTGGCTAGAGGAGAACTGCCGCCGACAGAGCGAAAGCTACGCTTAGCCGGAGCTGATCACATTGTGCTACCCGACACGATTAGCGCAATTCAAATCTCTAATCTGATTGTGCGCCCGACGGGAATGGACTTGCTGAACAACACCTATGAGCGTAGCTATCTCAACGAGTTTTTAGCGAATGTGGAGGTGCAGATGGAGGAACTACAAATCCAATCCGAATCCCCATTTGTAGACAAAACCCTGATGGAGCTACAGGTAAGGGGCAAAGGCGCTTTTATGGTGATCGCGCTGCGCAGGTTTAACGATCGGCTAATTTTTCGCCCGTCGGCGACTCAGCTGCTGAATGTGGATGATTCGCTGATTATTCTGGGCCATCAGGACAAGCTGCCGCAGTTTGCACAGACCTATCATCTGAAGCGATATCACTTCACCCACCAGGGGCTGTCTGCCTGATGACTGAGACTTCGATGATTGATACCCTGTGGCTGCTGCTCTGTTCTGGCCTGGTATTTTTGATGCAGGCCGGGTTTATGTGTTTGGAATCGGGCCTGACTCGCTCTAAAAACAGTATCAATGTCGCAGTCAAGAATCTGGCAGATTTCGGCATTTCGGCGGGGCTGTTCTGGCTTTTTGGCTATGCCTTGATGTTTGGCAGCTCCCAGGTCAACTGGTTTGGCGGTACTGGATTCGTGCCGACGTTCAGCGACCAGCCGGATCGCGCTGTTTTCTTTTTGTTTCAGATGATGTTCTGTGGCACGGCGACCACGATTGTGTCGGGGGCGGCGGCTGAGCGGCTAAAGTTTCATGCTTATCTGCTGCTGGCAGTCTTTATTTCTGGGATTGTCTATCCGCTGTTTGGGCACTGGAGCTGGAACGGTATCGCCTCGGGGAATGCTGGCGGCTGGCTGGAAAATATTGGGTTTATTGACTTTGCAGGTTCGACCGTTGTGCATAGCGTGGGTGCCTGGTTTGGGCTGGCGGTCGTCCTGGTCGTGGGCGCAAGGCACGGGCGATTTTCGGGGAAAGGCCCATCCAATCAAAGCCAGTCTAACCGGCAGTCTAACCGGATTCAAGGATCGAATATTCCTTTTTCGGTACTGGGGGTATTGCTGCTTTGGTTTGGCTGGATTGGGTTTAATGGCGGCAGTACGCTGGCGCTAAATGAGCAGGTGCCGGGAATTGTGGTCAATACCGTGCTGGCAGGCGTGGCGGGCATGATCGTGGCGGCTGGCCTTAGCAGCTTGCAGCACCATGTGGTGGAAGTAGAGCAGCTGATCAATGGTTCTCTAGCTGGGCTAGTGGCGGTGACGGCTTGCTGCCATGTGATTAATGAGCCGCTGGCGGTGGTGGTGGGCGGGACGGGGGCGGCGATCGCAACCATAGCCTCCCAGCTCCTAGACCGCTGGCAAATCGACGATGCGGTAGATGCTTTTCCGGTACATGGTGCAGCGGGCATGTGGGGCACGCTGTCCGTAGGTTTATTCGGCCAGCTAGATCTCATCGGCACCGGGCTCAGCCGAGGCAATCAGGTAATGGTGCAGCTCTTTGGAATTGGGGTAGCTGCGGTCTGGACGTTTGGCCTCGCCTGGACGGTGCTGACCCTAGTCAACAAAGTTTTTCCGCTGCGGATTTCTTTGGAAGAAGAAGAAATCGGCCTAAATGTCTCGGAACATCATGCCAAGACGGAAACCTACGAACTTTTTCAGATCATGGACTATCAGGCTAAAACCAATGATTTGAGTCTGAGGGTACCCGTCGAACCGTTCACAGAGGTCGGCCATATTGCCACCCGCTACAACCAGGTGATTGGCGCGTTCGAGAAGCGTCAGAACCAAAGTGTTGAGGATTTGGCGCATATCTACTACGTGACGGAGGCGATTGTGGCGGCTGTCGAGAATCACAGCTTCAAGGCGAACAATTTGGGGATAGATGAGGTGGCAGAGCGATCGGATGAGCTAGGAGCGCTGGCGCGGGCGATCAAGCAGGTTGTGGGGATTGTAGAAGACCGGGACCGGGAGATTTCTGGCCTGAAGCAGCAGCTGGGAACCAAGCCAGAAAATCCTGACTAGGACTAAGGTAGATATTGTCATAAATGCGAGAATCTACAAATAATGCCCTCTCAGTCTTCACGTGGTGATTCACCAGGTGATAAACCCAAGCTGCCATTACAGTTTTGGATAGTTGCTTCAATCGCGTTTATCAATTCCGTCAGTTTTACTATCATCATTCCGACGCTATATCCCTATGCCAAGCAGTTTGGACTGAGTGATTTTGAAGCGAGTCTATTAACAACGGCGTATTCGCTGTCTCAGTTCTTAGGAACGCCAATTTTGGGACAGCTTTCCGACCGGTGGGGGCGGAGGCCGCTGTTGGTGATTAGCCTGTTAGGAACGGTTCTCTCTAATTTGTTGGCGGCGATCGCAGGTGTCCCCTGGCTGCTGTTTGCGGCCCGCATCTTTGACGGACTCACAGGCGGGAATAATTCGGTCGCCCAGGCCGTGGTCAGCGATATCACAACGCCCGAGCAGCGGACCCAGGCATTTGGCATTTATAGTGGGTTGTTTCGTCTAGGGTTTGTTGCTGGGCCACCGCTGAGCTATGTGGCGCAGACCGTGCCGCCTGTGCCGGGGGTGTCGTCATTGGGGATGAGTTTCTTGGTGTCGGCTGCGATCGCGCTAATCGCCGCCATTATGTGCTTCTTTTTCTTAGATGAAACTCAGGCCGACCACCAAAGTACCAACAAATCATCCACCCACAAAATCGCAAAAAAATTAGACTTCGTCAGCCTGTTCACTGCGTTAGGTCGTCCGGTAGTAGGCCGTATTCTGCTGATGACTTTTCTTAACGGGGCGACGTTCACAATTTTTACGTTCGCGTTTCAACCGTTTTTTATTAATGTGCTGGGTCAAGATGCTAAGAATTTGGCGATCGCCTTCGTCGCTTTTGGCATCTTGGCCTTTGTCTCACAGGTATTTGCCCTAGAGCCTTTGCGCAAACGCTTCAGCCTAGTCAATGTACTAGTTGGCGCACTGATTGCCCGAGGCATTTTGTTCTTGTTAATGCCTGCTTTGCCTAATATTGTGGCCTTCTCTGTGCTGCTGGGCTGCTTTGGCCTAGTCAACGCTTTTCCAATGCCGCTGATAGACTCAATCCTGTCAACGCGCAGCGATCAGGCAGAGCAAGGGGAAGTGCTAGGTCTAAATGCCTCGTACCTGAGCATTTCAAACGCCGTGGGTCCGGCAATTTCTGGGCTGCTAGTGACTGCCTTTGGCTATTCCTTTCCCTTCTGGGTAGCTGGGGGGCTGACGGTGATGGTGGCCGGGTTTGCGCTGACGCTGAAGCAGGCGGAGGGGAAGGCGGGGTAGGCTTCGACTGCGCTCAGCCAACGAAAAGAAGGAAGAAGGGATTTATTCTCCTCGAAGTTTTTCTGCTATGTCTGCGTGCATGAGTGCGATTTTCGGGTCTCTTTGGATCGCCTGAAAGTATCGCTCGCCTAGGGGGGTGGAGGAATCTTTGTTTGGTTTGAGCATCAGCCGTGCTTTTTCTAGCAGAATGGCGGCGCTTTCTGGCTCTACTTCGTCTTTTTTGCGCAGGTCGAGCAGTTCGTCGATTTGAACAATGAATTTGGAGATGGGTCGCAGCCAGTCGAAGGCTTCATCTTCGGTGACTAGCCTAAAGAATTCGCCGCTGTTAGCGATCGGGCCATGCGTTTGTTCGTAGACGATCCGCTCAGAGTACAGCAGCGCTTTGTGCAGCTTTAGAAGATCGGGGCGAATTTGTTGAAGACGGACAACGGCTTGGTCGTCGAAAGGAGTGGCGCTCATGATGGTGCGTGGCTTGACTGGGATTAGAGTAGCATTTTGGTCTCTGTAGCGTTGGCTGTTTGATTTGGGGATCGCTGGGGGAGTAACCTCAAGAAGGCATCAAACGTTAGGAGTGGGCCGGTGGCGAAAATTTTGGAGCAGGACTGTGAAGCGGGCGGGCTGCGGTGGTTCTATCGGGAGGCGCTGCCAATGAATGAATCTGACAAGCTGCCGGTGGTTTTGCTGCATGGTCTAGTTTCTCAGAGCTATAGCTGGCGCGGGGTGATGGCAAGTTTGGCGGAGGCAGGGTTTCGGGCGATCGCACCCGACTGGATTGGCCACGGCTATTCAGCCAAACCAGACAAACGCGACTTTGACTACACGCCAGAAGCTTTTGTGACCGGACTAGAAACCTGGCTAGACTCGCTAGAAATCGACCGGTTTCATCTGGTCGTTCAGGGCTTTCTCGGTTCAGCCGGTCTGCTGTACGCGGCGAAGCATCCCGACAAAATTGAGCGTCTGGTAATTTTGAACACGCCACTGACCGCCGAGGCCAAGCTGCCCTTCAAAATTTCGCAATTGGGCATTCCGCTGGTGGGCGACATGCTGACGCAAGACCCGATTTTGGTGGATCGAACGCTAGAAGGCGGGGGACCGTATGAAGTGGGCGACAAGGATTTGGAAGTCTATCGTCAGCCGTTTTTGAAAAGTTCGGACGCGGGGCGATCGCTCCTAGCCACCGTCAAACAGCTTCAGCTCAAGCGCGTCTTGCCCGAAATCGATCGGGGCTTTGAGAACTGGCCCGTGCCGACCCTGATTGCCTGGGGCACCGCCGATAAATGGCTGCCCGTCTCGCTGGCTAAAGCCTTTGCCAAGACGCTCCAAGACGTTGATATTTCTGAGCTAGAAGAAACCGGCCACTACGCCCAAGAAGACTGGTCTGAAAAAGTAAGCGAGGTCGTCGTGCCTTTCCTGCGCCGAAAGGGGAATTTATGAGACTAGCGCTGTCTTGAGTAAATCCTAGCTATGTCTTTTTCGCCTTTGTCGGCTCGCTTCGCCCAGAATCTTAGCCGATTGAATCAGCTGAGCTTTCGGGCGAAGGAGCGTTTGGTCTATCCTTGTCAAGACTGGCAAAGAAGAAAATTTGGGGCGCATTCTACTGCAATCATCAATCAAAAAGAGATCTGCATCGTGGGGATGCGTCGCAGTGGCAATCATGCTGTGCTGAACTGGATACGTGCGCAGCAGCCAGGAGAGGTGTGTTTGCTCAACAACGTCGCTGCTGGCACCAATCCCTACCGCTACAAATCGGATAATCTGCGGCGCTACCACCCAGAACATCGCCAGCAGGCAGAAATTTATAGACAGCAGGCCAAGGGTGATTTGATCAAGCGGGACTGCCTGATCTATAGCTACGAAGATTGGAGTCTAGAACAAATTACTGCGCCTCGCTTTGAGCGCGATCGCGAGCTGTACCTAGGTAAAAGCGCCAAGCAGTTTGATCTTTTGGTATTAAGAGATCCGTTTAATTTATTCGCTAGTCGCCTGAAGCAAAACTTCGTCGCGACTAAATCGAAAAAGCTGCCGATGGTGGAGATGTGGCTAGAATATGCCAAAGAATTTGTCGGAGAAAGTCGCCATCTCAAGCGCGATCGCATTTGCGTGAACTACAACCGCTGGTTTGCCGACGTAGACTACCGACGGGCGCTAACCGCTCAGCTAGAGATTCCTTTTTCAGATGCGGGCCTAGAGACGATCTCTGCCTTTGGCGGCGGCAGCTCTTTTGACGGCTCTAGAACAGATAAACAGGCAAGCGCTCTGGACGTGACCAATCGCTGGCGCAAATTTGCCGACGATCCCGCTTTTCAGCAGCTGTTTGAATCAGAAGCCGTTTGGCACTACGCAACTCAGATTTTTGGTGAGATCCCAGGAACCGACAGCCTACGCGCTAAGCATTCTATAAAACCAGGCGTTCTATGAAAATATCTCTGCTAGATTGACGCTAAATCCAGATAGTACAGGCTCTCCAGACAGAGTAGACAGCAGCGGCAGCGTTTCTACCGCCTGATCGGGTCTATAGATTTCGACAGTGCCTCCCTGCGGATTGATTAGCCAGCCTAATCGCAGGCCGTTGTCGATATACTCTGCCATCTTGTCCTGAACATCTGAGAGCCGATCGTTAGCAGAGCGCAGCTCGACGGCAAAGTCTGGACAAAGAGGCAGGAACTTATCGGGGTCGGGATTGATGGCTTGTAGACGCGATCGCAATACCCAAGCAACATCCGGCGAGCGAATCGCTCCATTCGGCAATGTGAACCCTGTCGATGAATCGAACACTAATCCACTTCCATCTTTCTCCGCCCAGCTTACGACCCGATGGTTCAGCGTGGAATTGCGATAGCCGGTATCCCATCCGGTTGGCGGCATAATGATCAGGTTTCCTTTTGCAGTCAGCTCTAGCCGCAGGTCTCGGTTCGCCTGACACAAGCGATAGAATTCGGCCTCACCAATGTGAAGATCTGCGGCCTGCATTTCTAGCGTGAGTGTCATCATGGGCCGATGGGGTTCGTGCGTATTGTTTTTAATTCTAAGCTAGAAAGTGAACAGAAAAGCGACTAGAAATCGACGCCGCGCTTGAGTTCTACGCCCCGCTCGGCGTAGTGTTTGTGACAGTAAACTTCTGAATGCGTGCTGGCAAGCTGAAAGTAAGCAGGCTGATTTTTACAGCGTCCGGTAATGATCACTTCGGTGTCTTTGGGCTTACGCAGCAGCGTCTGGATAATGGGGTCTTCTGGCAATAGCTCAAGATCTACGGTCGGGTTGAGTTCATCGAGGATGATGGTCTTGTATAGACCAGAGGCGATCGCCGTGCTAGCAATTTCCCAGCCGCGTTCAGCTTCGATGTAGTCAATCGGCTGCTGCTGACCTCTCCAGACAATCGCGTCGCGGCCACAGCGCTGATGATCGACCAGGTGTGGATAGCTTTTGCGTAGAGCTGCGATCGCCGCGTCTTCCGTATAGCCTTGGCCTCCCTTTAGCCACTGAATCACCATTACCCGGTGCGATTTGTCCTGGCTAATCCCTCGCCCAATCGCTTGCAAAGCCTTGCCCAAGGCGCTAGTTGATTTGCCTTTGCCGTCGCCGGTATAGATCTCGATGCCTTCAATTCCAATATCTGTTGCGGTTTGATGGATCTGCGGCTTCATCTCTGAGTGCAGATCCGCAACTTCTACCAGCTGCGGCGGTGCGCCTCGTCCAGTCGCAATAATTTCTAAATGGTCAGGTTTATTTTTGAGAGACTTGATCACATCTGCGATTGGCAGCAAATCGAGATCTAGAACCGGGTTGATTTCATCGAGGACAACGACAGAATAAAGGCCGGATGCGATCGCGCCCTTCGCTACATCCCACCCACGCTGTGCCTCTTGCCGATCAAACCTGGTAATCTCTTCTGGACCAAAAAACTCAGCTCGGCCCGTCCGTACCTGATCGATTAAATGTGGAAAGCCGCGCTGTAGTGCTTCGATCGCCGCATCCTCATCATAGGTCCGCCCCGGCCCCTTAAGAAACCGCAGCAGCAGGACTCGGCTCTCCATCACCTGATGAATGCCTAAACCGATAGAGCGCAAAACTACGCCAAGCGCAACCTGAGACTTGCCCTTGCCTTCGCCGTCGTAAACATGAATTTGTCCGGTCAGTCGCTCGCTGGTGCTTTGGGCTGTGCGGATACCAATCGTTCTGGGCATAGAAAACTAACACAAATGCGCCTCTAAGTTATAACCTATGCGGTATGCCGCCATGCGCAAAGGGTAGCCGTTTTGAGATGAGCTGTTTTGAAGGCGAGTGGTTTTGAGAGTAAGAGGAGGCCGCAATGGACTATGAGCCGATACTACCGTTGAGAGCGATTTTGTTTCAGATCTTGTTTCTGATGGTAGCGATTGTCATAGAAGCGGGAATTTTGCGGCAGCGGCTACGCCTAGGATTCAGAACCAGCGTGCAGTATGCGCTGGTAACTAACCTCGCTACGGTAGTCGCTGGCTGGATTGCTTTTTTGATTGTAGAGCCCCTGACCTCCGTGCCCATCAGAGAGCAGATTATCAGCTACGTGCTTTTTGACAATCTGTTGATCAATGGCTGGACAACACAGACCGGCTCGATGCTTTTCTTGTGCGCAATTGTGGTCTTCTTTTTGGCCTTCTTTATCAAGGCAAAAGGGCTAGAACTTCTTTTGAGAGCCGACGATGCCTGGAAACTTTTAGCCCAAGGAAATGAACGACAGGTCTCTAGAGATAACCGCTACGCCAAGGCGCGAGGCGGCTCTTCGCCTACCGACACTTCTATTCCTAGCTTTATCGATACCGTCATCCAGGCCAATGCGGCTAGCTTTAGCGTGATTTTGCTGCTGTTACTGCTGCGGGCCGTGGCAGAGGAGTGGACACTGTAATGCAAGATCTTTTTCGCGGCTTTAGAGACGAAGTTAAAACCCTGCTGTGGCCAGATCAATACTTTTCCTGGCAGACGCTGCTGCTGTTGAGTTTGTTTTCGCTGCTCATAGCTACCATCATCGAATCGGCTGGCAATAGGAACCCATGGGCAGTCACACTACTAGTTAATTTCAGCTGGATTTTCTTTGTTTCGGCTGTATGGTGGGCGCTCAAAGAAAATCCCATTAAGGTATATGGCTTTTCGATCAGTCCATGGATTACGGGCATAGTCCTTTGCATGTTCTTGTTCAAACCGTGGACAGACGTTCGGTTTCGCTGGGCCTTTACCTGCTGGCCAATGGTCTCTACAGGGGTCCTAGCGCTACCCTACTTTGTCAACTGGGAGCTAAAAGTTAAGACGCCTGACAAAGAAACCCAGAAGACGCTAGTAATGACAACGCTGATCAATCTACTGTTGAGCAGTTGGATTTCGTTTTACTTTCGCGTACAAGATTGGGTGGGTAGCTACCCTAGTTTGCTAGCTAGCGACTTTGGCAGAAGCGCTTTTGTTTATGACTTCAATCGGCAGCGAGAGCAGGAGTCTCAAGGCGTACCTCTGTTGGAAAGCATGGCTATTGCGATTGAAGAGGAGCTGAACAATCAGCCTTGGTATCAGACGGAGCGCTGGCTCTATACTCGGCAGCCCAGATTGGAGGCGATCGCCCGTCAAGCTAAAGACTCGCTAGACGCGCAAAATGAGGGTGGGTTCTGGCAGGTAGAAACGCCTAAAGAACTCAGACCTATTGAGGACGGTTATTTCCTAGATCTAAGCGCCAACTGGACAGGGCCAACTAGCCGAGATGGCAGCTTCTTTACCCAGAAGACCTGCAAAATCTTACCGGTTGATCGGCCTAGGTCTGCGCCTGTTCAAGCCAACTCCGTTCCCGCCCAAGGCGATGCCCCTTTGCCTACGTCTAGATCTACGATTGTAGACTGCGGTAGCGAACCAGCCGTACAGCAGCGGCGCGAAGGATAGAGAGAGGAGCAAAGTGAGCGTTTGTCTTTGCTTTTTCACAACAAAAGAAATTGATTTTAAGTTGCACAATCTCGGTCCGATGGGCACTGTATAGGCGATGATTTGTTTCGGCAGTAATTGCTATCGATGATTGTTAGAACAATCATCGATAGTTCCTGTAGGAAGTTACATGGGAGCGCTATGAATTTAGCAATGACGTTTTCGACCGCTTGGGGCAAGATTTGGACAATTGCCCAGAATGTGTTTTTGGAGGTTGTACGCGATCGCATTCTCTATGTAATCGGCGTCTTCGCCATCGTCATGGTGCTGGCGATTACCCTGCTGCCAGAAGTCGCCGCCGGGACTGAAGACAAACTGATTCTAGATACGGGACTGGCCGCTATTAATATCCTCTCCTTGTTTGTTGTCGTATTTATCGGCACGGGCCTAATCAACAAGGAAATTGAGAAAAAGACTGTGCTGGTGCTAATTGCTAAGCCTGTTAGCCGCGCGGAGTTTATCTTGGGCAAGCATCTCGGCCTGAGTTTGGTAATGGCTGTGCTGATTGGCGCTTTGACCGCGCTGATGCTGGGGCTATTGTCTATGAGCGGCGTTCCTTATCGGCTAGATCTGATGCTGCTAGCAACCTTCTTCATGTTCTTAGAAATGGTGCTGCTAATTGCCGCCGCCATGATGTTTGGCGTGATCACCAGCACCGTCCTGGCTACTTTGATGACGCTAGCTATCTTCGCGGTAGGTCACGAGACCCGCAATATTTTAGCCTTGGATAAAATTGCCGAAAGTGAAAGCTTTCGCCGCATCGCCGAAGGTTTGTTTTTGGTGCTGCCCGATTTGGAGCGATTGAATCTAAAGAATGAGATTGCCAATGGCTTCGTTGCACCTCCTAGCGGCGGTGGCCTGTTGGAAAATGCGGCTTATGGTCTGATCTATACGGCGCTGCTGCTGACGGTGACAGTTACCGTATTTGAACGGCGTCAGTTCTAGCAATGCTGACTCTGAGCAAGGTCTTTGGCTAGCTGAAGTTGGGCGGCGGATATCCCTGTAGAAGCGTTAGAGTGAGAGCTGAGGTTTTTTGTAACGTTTTTTCGCGCTTCATAGGTATGTCTGAAGGTATGTCTGATAAATTGATCCAGCTTCAAGCGATTTTTCGGGAAATGGATCGCGCCTTGATTGCCTACTCGGGAGGGATTGACAGCACGCTGGTGGCGAAGGTGGCCTGGGATGTACTGGGCGATCGCGCCCTGGCAGTGACTGCTAATTCTCCTTCGCTGATGCCCGAGGATTTTGACGATGCCAAAATGCAGGCCGCTCAGATGGGTATTGTCCACCGTGTGGTAGAAACGCATGAGATGGACAATGAGCAGTACACTTCGAATCCGGTCAATCGCTGCTATTTTTGCAAGAGCGAACTGCACGATACGCTGCGCCCACTGGCAGATGAACTGGGCTATGAGTATGTGGTGGATGGCTTGAACGCGGACGATCTGTTGGACTATCGGCCTGGGATTGCAGCGGCGAAAGAGAGAGGCGTGCGATCGCCCCTCGCAGAAGTCGGCATTACCAAGCTAGAAGTGCGCGAACTCTCCCAACAGCTCGGCCTGCCCTGGTGGGACAAACCCTCCCAGCCCTGCCTCAGCTCCCGCTTTCCCTACGGCGAACTCATTACTACAGAAAAGCTACACCGGGTCGGCAGAGCCGAACGCTACCTCCGAGACTTGGGCTATCGCAACCTGCGCGTTCGCTCCGATGGTGAGACCGCCCGAATCGAGCTGATGCCAGCAGAGATACCCGCATTTATCAGTAAAGTGAACCTACCTACGCTTGTAGAAGCCTTTCAAGGATTTGGCTTTATCTATGTAACCCTTGATCTAGAAGGTTACAAGAGCGGCAAGTTAAATAGAGTTCTCAGTGAAGCAACGGCGTAGCAAAGTCAGCTATATACAGTTTGTCGTTGCACAAAAAGAAGGGGTGCCGCTTGATTAGGTGACACCCCTTCTTTTTGACTGATTGAATTGGGTAGGGGCATAGCGCTGCTACGACCTATGCAGTCGCTGACGCTACTTTCCCAGCGGTGGACTACATCATGCCCATACCGCCCATACCACCCATACCGCCCATACCGCCCATACCGCCCATGCCGCCCATGTCGCCACCGGGCATAGCAGCTTCAGGTTCAGGCTTTTCGACGACGAGTACTTCAGTGGTTAGGACCATTCCAGCGACAGAAGCCGCGTCCTGTAGAGCAGAACGGACCACTTTTGCAGGATCGATGATGCCAGTGCTCAAGAGGTCTTCGTACTCACCAGTCATCGCGTTATAGCCAAAGTTGAAGTCCATGGCCTTAACTTTTTCGACCACCACAGAGCCTTCTACCCCCGCGTTGTCAGCAATCTGACGCAGCGGCGCTTCTAGCGCCCGGATGACAATGTCTACACCTGTTTTCTCTTCATCAGAGACAGAGGCTTTCAGGTCGTCAAGATTTTGAGCCAGGTGTAGCAGGGTCGCGCCACCGCCGGGAACGATGCCTTCTTCGACAGCTGCTTTAGTCGCACTTAGCGCATCTTCGATTCGAAGCTTACGATCTTTCAGCTCAGTTTCAGTCGCTGCGCCGACTTTGATCACCGCAACGCCACCAGCTAATTTCGCTAAACGCTCAGCTAGCTTTTCTTTATCGTAGTCAGAATCTGTCAGCGACAGCTCTTTACGAATCTGCTCTACTCGCTTCGCAATATCGCCTTTGTTGCCATTCTCAGAAACCAGGGTAGTGGTGTCTTTGGTGATGGTGACTTTAGACGCGGTGCCCAGCATGTCTATAGTGGCAGATTCTAGCGCTAGGCCAACTTCTTCAGAAATTACCTGTCCACCCGTGAGCGCCGCAATATCAGCAAGCAGCGCTTTACGGCGCTCACCGAAGCCGGGAGATTTGATAGAAGCAACGTTGAGAACGCCACGGGCTTTGTTGACAACCAAAGTCGCTAAGGCTTCTCCTTCCACATCTTCAGCAATCACTAGCAGCGGCTGGCCCGTGCGGCTGACCTGCTCTAGTACAGGCACTAAGTCCTGAATAGAGCTGATCTTTTTGTCGACCAGCAGAATGCGAGCATTTTCAAGCTCTACAATCATGCGCTCTTGATCGGTTACAAAGTAGGGAGACATGTAGCCCCGGTCAATCTGCATACCTTCTACGACATCAAGTTCGGTCTCTAGAGACTTGGACTCTTCTACCGTGATGACGCCGTCTTTGGTGACTTTGTCCATTGCCCGCGCAATCATGTCACCGACCATGTCATCGTTGCCAGAAGAAACGGCTGCGACCTGGGCGATGTCGTTACCGGCAACGGGTTTGGCTGCGGCTGCAATCTCGGAAACTAAGTGAGCGACCGCTTTCTCGATACCGCGACGTAGGCTAACTGGATTTGCTCCAGCCGCTACGTTCTTTAGACCTTCGCGGATAAGTGCTTGGGCCAGTACGGTGGCGGTGGTGGTGCCATCGCCCGCGAGATCTTTGGTCTTGGAGGCTACTTCTTGAATCAGACGAGCTCCTGTGTTCTCGTAGGGATCGTCTAGTTCTATTTCCTTAGCGATTGTGATGCCGTCGTTGACGATCTGAGGCGCGCCAAACTTCTTTTCTAACACCACGTTACGGCCTTTGGGGCCCATGGTGATTCTGACTGCGTCCGCTAAGGCATTGACGCCGCGCTCAAGTGCTTGACGCGACTTTTCATCGAATAATACTAATTTCGCCATATGCCGGTTGTTACGAGGTTCTGTATTCCAGAATTTAGCACTCGTTAGCATAGAGTGCTAATCTATTTCGCTAATGTATCGGTCCTGGAAGAGGAATAAAAGTCGCAATAACCGATCCTCTCTACGTACCTACCTTTACTGTCAAGCTACGAACCAGCCGTATGCAGAAACAATGGAAAATCCCCTAGTGCTTTACCGGAGAGCACTAGGGGATTTTAAAACTAATCTGCGTGATGTTCCAGCTAGCTAGTTTGAGCGACTAGCCTACGGCGTAGCGTTCTGGTTAGTCAGGCTAGCACCACCTTTTTCTAGCAGGCCAGGTGCCTGTCCTCGACCTTCGATTGCGCCACCTATCGCTTTCCACGCAGGTAGGCCACCTTTGACAGCGCTTACCTTTTGGAATCCAGCTTCTTGTAGCCGGATAGCAGCGGCAGCGGTATCTTGGTCAGAGTCACCATAGACAAAGATGTCGCGATCTGCGGAAAGGGTTTGCTTGGCGCGCTCACCTATGCCTTCTGGGGGCATGGCGATCGCGCCCATGATGCGCTCGTCGTTGAAGGCTTCGCGATCGCGCACGTCAATAATAGTTAGCGCTGGCTCACCCCAGTCCAAACGAGATTTAATATCAGAGGGGCTGGCGATTGTTTCAAACTTGGTGGTAACAGGGGTCGCCTGACCGATGACTTCTTGAGCTTTGTCAACGGCGTCGAGCACTTTGCCTTCAGCTTTTTCAGCTGTGTCTATCACCGAGGTGGCGGCTTCTTTAGCGCTTTCAGCGGCCTTGTCAACAGCGTTATCTTCCATGGTATTCAATGTCCTTGACTAGTTTTAGTAAAATGCGACAGCTATCAAAGTGCGATCGCCGCCTGTGGCTTGTTTTGTCCTACTTTTTGAAGCTTAGAGAATTGCTGACGTTTCGACTGTCGTTTCAGATAACAGCCGAATCACCTGAACTAAGCTCAGCCTCAAGTTCGTTCTCAAGCCTGTTTTGATCGCGCGCCTCTAGTTTCTCTTCAGTTGCTAGCGGCTCTTCAGGCTGAATGTCTAGGCCAGCGCTCTCGCCCATCTGGTCAACGCCCAGATGCTGTAATCCTTCGTCTTGAATTGATGATGGATTGCCCGCAAAAGCGCTTTTGTTGTCTACTGCGGCCTGCTTTGGGCGAGAGTCTGTTTTTTCCATAATGGTTGAAACCTTTGTTACATTCATCGAAGATTATAAAGTTTTCTTACGCTAGATACCTCTACAGATAGTGAGACCCAGTCTCTCTCTTTTAGTAGACATTAAACAGCAGGCAGTTGGATAAGACTAAAGAACCCGATAAAGGGGCGGATGGTTACAGGTGGCTAGGCGTTTGATAGATACGTTGCTGAGCTATCACCAGCACGTGCTATATCTAGCTTTCAAGCGGCTTTATCAAAGAGAAATATGCGGGGAGAAATATGCTAGGACTGAGGGGTAAGAATGTCTTGGTGACCGGGGGAAGTAGCGGCATCGGGCAGGCGATCGCAGTCCGCTTTGCTCAAGAAGGGGCAAATGTGGCAGTGAATTATTATAAAGGTGAGGAAGAAGCCGACGTTACGCTTGAGCAAATGCGATCGGCTAGCGCTGCCGCAGGAATTGAAGCTGGCACGCTCAAAGATATGAAGGTGCAAGCCGACGTGTCTAAAGAAGACAACGTTACCTCCATGTTTGAGCAGGTGATTGAGACTTTCGGCGGTCTAGATATTTTGATCAATAACGCCGGGATGCAGATCCAAGCGCCCTCTCACGAGATCGAAATTTCTAAGTTTGACAAGATGATCGATATCAATATGAAGGGGGCGTTTATGTGTGCGCAGAAGGCGATCGCACATTTCCTCGAACACGGTGGCGGCATCATCGTTAACGACTCCAGCGTTCACGAGCTGATTCCTCGTCCAAGATACGTAGGCTACACCATGAGCAAAGCAGGCATGTGGGCCATGACGCGCACGTTAGCCCTAGAATATGCTCGCGACAATATTCGAATCAACTCATTTGCACCAGGGGCAACGCTGACGCCTATTAATCCCTGGAAAGACGATCCTCAAAAGAAAGCAGAAATCGAAAGCAATATACCAATGGGCCGATCCGGGACTTCTGAAGAGATGGCAGCGGTGGCAGCGTTTTTAGCTTCCGACGATGCGGCGTACATTACCGGGCAAACGCTGTTTGTCGATGGGGGGCTGACGCTATTTCCTTCTTTTCGGACGCCTTGGACAGGCTAGGGAAAAAACGGGACATGGAATCGGTATTGCCTGCAAGCGTAGTGAATTAGAAGGGAGCCTAGCCGATGCTGAAATCATGGATGGTAATCGCCGGGGTGGGATTTGCGATCGCGCTATTGGCAAACATTATCAGACCGAAGGATGTGAAGTGGTTTCGGCGGCTAGAGCGACCGCAGTGGCTTACCTTCGAAAAGCTGATTCCGGTGATTTGGACAGCTGTGTTCGTCTGTGGCGGCTGGTCTGCCTACATTGTTTGGGAGCGGACACAGTCCTGGAGCTGGATGGCAGCCTATATTGTTCTAGAGCTGGTGACGATCGCGTTTACGCCAGTTTTGTTTTGGTCGCATAGTCTCACGGCGGCGAGTATTATTGGTGGTACTGGTTTTGTAATTGGGCTGCTGTTAGCGATTAGTACGCTGAAGATTTCTGTTTGGGCGGCTGCTTTGTTGATTCCCTATCTGTTGTGGAGTCCGGTCGGGACGTTTACAACTTGGGAGATGCAAAAACTGAATTCATAGCATAGCTGACGTTAGATATCTGCCCTATCACTTTGGATACCTAGCGCTCAGGTCTCGTCCAAAGATTTGTCCTATGGTCTGCTTTCCTTGAACCGTATTGTCGCAGATTCAAACGCTTCCGCCATGACTTGCTGAATTCGCGCCGGATCGGGCTTCTTGCCGCCCATCACATCGCCAAAATAGGCGCAGGCACCTTCCCCTAGTGCCCAGGTATAGGCAGCAGCCCAGGAAGCTGCAACCACACTGCCAAGACCAGGAATGAACTTGATTAGCTCGCGTCCAATGGCCTGAGCAAAAAAGCCGCCTGCGATCGCACTAGCAACGCCCCCTGCCTGCGACCGGCTCAACTTTTGCCCATACAGCTGGCCCAATAGCCCCACCATCGAAATCTGTAGCACCGTCAGCACTGGCATCGTCGCAAACGGTAAAGGTACGGCTGCTAACGTTGCCGCCGCCACCGCAAACGCCGAAATATAGCGTCGTCCCACGTCTCGGTACAGGGTTCCAAGCTGATTGCTTGCCTGATCCTGCTCATCAATCAGCCGGTAAATTGCCCTTGCCTCCGCCTCTGGTAGGAGCTCTGCCAGGGTATCTCGTAACGCCTCTTGCCCATAGAAAACGGGCGTATAGCCATCTTCTTCTAGGGTAAAGTCCAGTAGCACTGCCTGATCGAAGCAGCCTGAAAAAGACGTTTTGAGTGCTAAGAAAGCTCGCTGGATCGCTTCATCTGTCGGCGGGTAGGCAGGATGATCGTCTTGCTCAGGCGAATAGAGTTCGTGTAGACAGGTCACCGCTAGCAAGCAAGGAACGTTTGGATAGCTTTGTCTGAGCTGCTGAGCAATCTGCTTTAGCTGATCCACCGCAAAGTCATTGATCTTCACTGTCAAGACTAGCAGCTGAGCACACCCGGTATTAGCAGCGTGAGTCTTGTGAGCTAGCTCATTCGAGAGTTCCTCAACAATGCCAGCGGTTTCCTGGCCGATATCGCCTAGTCCGACCGTATCTGTGAAAATCAGCAGCGGTAACTCTTCAGATGGATAGGCATAGCGCGATGTATTTTGCGTATGCGGCCTAAAGCCCTGACCGACAATATCTGCCGACACCCCTGTTAGTCCGCGGACAATTGAGCTTTTCCCGGCTTGAGGCTTACCCAGCAGCAGCGCTTCGGTCGTCGGTAGTTCAGCTCGCACCCTTGAAAGAATTTTTGCCACCTGCTCGTCGCTGACGCTAAAGCTTTTGAGCAGAGTCTGGGTGAGCTGATTTTGGGCATCGGCGTAAGCTTTTTGCAGCTGTGCGACATCTGTAGGCAGCCGCCAGTTGACGCGATCGCTTACACTCTGCCACAGTTCTACGGCCCCCTGTCGTAGCCTATTCGACCAGCTCATCTATCGCCCCTTTGCCCATAAAACAGCTTATCAATCTTTCCAGGTAGCCACGTCCGTCCTCATCTCCATCTTCACACCATATTTCGTAGCTCATGTATCTTCTACACCGACCAAATGCTATTCAAAAAACGGGGCCCGTGGCTAGAATCTTACCAATCCTATTAAAAAAGATAAATATGAAGAAAGTTAGATATCGTCCGCAATTCTCCTTGGGACGGGTTGTTTTACTAGTACTGATCGTAATTCCCGGCCTCACAGGTGTCTTTGTCTTTGGCTATTTCACCCTACAAGACTGGGATCAGCTCCAGCGCGACTATAGATACTTCACCGCACTAATCGAACAGTCCTCCACCTTAGAAGCACTCTTCGTCGCCGAAGCTCAGCAAAACGTTCAGCGAATCAACCTCATGGCCGACGGCATTTGGACCCTACTGAGCGCTATCCTAGCAGCCATCGGACTACACGGTATCTGCCGCTAAAAAGTGAGCAGAAATGAATTGCATCCATACAAGTATTTTTTGCGCGAGAATATTTCTTTGCGTGGATATTATAGAGGCCTATCTTGTGAGCGCGCTTCCTGCGTAAATATCTGGAGAAAAGAACAGATTTTTTCTTTCTCTTACTTATAAAAACTTTAACAACGTCCCTTTCAACAATTTCCGTAGCGCCTAATCAAAACAACTTCATCTATAGAAAGCACAACAAAACCCCAAACACACTGACATTAAAAATCTACAGCCATATCAATCTGTCCAGTTCTTTCAAAAATCTCTACGTATTCCTGTTTAAGTACTCTCCGAACAAGACTATCAATCAGTCCCTTGCCGCTATCTTCGATGATAGATTGCTCACAATTCAGGCAAATTTAGCTCGGTTGAGTTCTCTTTTGGAGAGCAGCAGTCAACCGTTCGCGTGACGCCAGAGCACGGTGTTTTTGGGGCCAACGGCGTTTTTCCCAAAAGACACCGTGTTCTTTTCTCTTATCCCTACGGTTTGCCCTTTCTTACGCCCGCTCTTATGAGAAAATAGACAGGTAGTCAATTCCTTTCTTCATGCTTTCTCCTACTCCACTCCCTTCGCTTCCGACAATGGGCTGTGGCACTTGGGCCTGGGGCAACCGTCTGCTCTGGAACTATCGAGAGAGCATGGATGATGAACTCCAGTCTGTCTTCAACTATTGCGTCAGCCACGGCGTCACGCTCTTCGACACAGGCGACTCCTACGGGACCGGCAAACTCAGCGGCCAGAGCGAAAAACTCCTCGGTCAGTTCAGCGCTAGCTACAGCGGCCAAAATAGAGAAAAAATCTGTCTAGCCACCAAACTAGCTCCCTACCCCTGGCGATTCACCAAACGCTCCATGATCGCGGCAGGCGAAGCCTCCGCACAGCGACTCGGCCAGCTAGACCTTGTGCAAATGCACTGGTCTACCGCCAACTATCTTCCCTTCCAAGAAGGTTCCCTACTAGATGGCCTAGCCGAACTCTGCCAGCAGGGTAAAGCCAAAGGGCTCGGCCTCTCCAACTACGGCCCCAAACGCCTGCGTTGGGCTCACCAGCGACTCGCCGACGAGGGCCTCAAAATCCACACCCTTCAAGTCCAATACTCACTTCTTTCCACATACCCCATCACAGAACTAGGGCTCAAACCCGTCTGTGATGAGCTCGGTATTCAGCTCATCGCCTACAGCCCGCTTGCTCTCGGCCTCCTCACTGGAAAATACACCCAAAAATCCGACCTCCCAAAAGGTCTCAGAGGATTCGCCCTTGGTCAAATCCTCCCTGGTATTCAACCGTTATTGAACTGTCTGAAGGCGATGGCCCAGGAAAAAGAAAAAGCTATGGCCCAGATTGCCATCAACTGGTGCATCTGCAAAGGCACCATCCCTATCCCCGGCGCAAAGAACTTGCAGCAGGCCCAACAAAATGCGGGCGCGCTCGGCTGGCGGCTCACCGACGCTGAAATCACCGAGCTAGACCGGGCCTCAGCCGCCTGTAAAAAGCAAATGGTACAAAATATATTTCAGAGCAAATAAGTTATTTCCCGATTCGCTATCCTCATGCCCATACTCTCCTGGTCCGAACTCGCTACCCTCACCACTTTTAATGTCGATCTCACCAACGGTCCTACTAATGCCCAATCTCGTCTGCGCCTGTTTGGTAAATCAGAAGCCGATGTCCGCGTTACCCTTTACCGTGACAACCACGCCTGGTGTCCTTACTGCCAAAAAGTTTGGCTATGGCTAGAAGAAAAACAAATTCCCTACCGCGTCGAAAAAGTCACTATGTTTTGCTACGGACAAAAAGAAGCCTGGTACAAAAAGCTAGTGCCGTCTGGAATGCTGCCGGCGCTATCAATAGATGATCACATCATTACTGAGAGCGATGATATTTTAATGGCGTTAGAGAACGCTTTTGGTACGCTAGGTCCCGGTATGAGAGATCCAGATATGCTGCCATTACGACAGCTAGAAAGACTGTTGTTCCGGGCGTGGTGCGGCTGGCTATGCCAACCATCAGGATGGTTTGGACAGGAGAAGAACAACCGAGATCAGTTTGTTACTGTTGTTACTAAAGTAGAGGTGGCACTAGCTGAAACGTCTAGCCCCTACTTTCTGTCAGACTTCAGCACGGCAGACGTTATCTTTACCCCTTACGTAGAGCGAATGAATGCTAGTCTCTACTATTACAAAGGGTATTCCATGCGAGAAGAGAACCCAAGGCTATCTGAATGGTTCGATGCGATGGAAAGTAGGCAGACCTACCGAGGCACACAGAGCGATTTTCATACCCATGTACACGATCTGCCGCCTCAGATGGGAGGATGTTACGAAAACGGCGAAGCGCAGACCAAAAGCAATCAGCGCCGGGTAGATCGAGGCCCCTGGCACGGCCTGCCTGATGCTACCTACCCAGAGCCGACAGCGGCTACAGCGGAAGCGCTTGCTAGGGTCATCAAGCATCGTGAGAATATCATTCGGGCGAATCCAGCAGACGACCAAGTGTTCGATGAGGCGCTACGCTGTGCGCTTACCCGGATGATGACAGGAGAGGTCTGTCAGCCACCGGCCAACAGTGATGCGGCTTTGCGCTACCTTCGCGATCGCATTAACGTCCCCCGCGATATGTCTATCTACGCCGCCAAACACTTGCGCACTGCGTTAGAAAGCACGGCCAGCTTAGCCGGAAGCCAGCAGGGCCTACCCATCCCTATCCGCAACCGGTACGACCAGAATCCTAATGCCTTTGTCACGTCTTAACACTGATCTGAAGACGTTTTAAGAATTTCCTGCAGTCAGTATCTTCTCTGTTTGTAGCTTCTTGTTGTTATGACTAAGATATAGGCACAGGACAATACGATAGATAGAGTAAAGTAGCTCATAAATGTGCTAGGCGGATCGCCTCAGCTCCGTAGTCTAGATCCGCTTTCGCATCTACTTTGCTCTACTATTTTCTCCGTCGCATCTACCTAAACAGACTAAACAGAAATGAACATCAGAAGAATCGCCTGTGCATCTATGTTTTTTGGCATGACTAGCTTGGTGGGTATTACAGCGATCGCGCCTGCTGTGTTGGCCAACCCCGCTCAACTAGCTACTCACAGCTCCGCTCAGCAGGTATCAAACCACTTAAAAGATCAAGACGATTCTACGCCAAAGCAAGGAATTCCGGGTCGTCGAGTTAGCGGCGGCACTCGCAACAGCCAAATCTTCAAACTCGACCAAACCCAGTCTAGACCAAACTTCTACTTAAAAAAAGTTTGAGATTAGAAAGATTCTTTGATTGAAGTTTTCATCTAGGCGTTTTTATATCTCAATCTTTATCCAGAGAAAAGATACATTTCTATATTCCAACAAGGAAATAATCGAGCTGGTGGTATCGCTACAACTAGAAAAGGTCAGACAGCGAAAATTGACTGTCTGACCTTTTTTAATGGACAAATAAACCGTATCTCACACTACCAAAGATCTACTTTAGGCCCGCGTGGATAAGTCCATCTAGCAGGTGATCCTGGGCGCATATCCAAATGGACAAATCCATTACCTACTGCCAGCCCACCATTCGGATGAAAGCTCTTCAGCTTGTTGAAAACATCAACAACATTCATATCCTTCACCCAAAAATCCGCCGCATCGCCCGCCATATGTCGAGAGCTAGTTGCCCCGCCTACTCGCCGATTGCTAACAGGGTCGCGGTATCCAGAAGTAATGCGCATTGGCTTGCTGCCTAGAAAAGTACGGACCTCATCTAGATACTTGCATAGCTTCACAATCCGAACCGTGACAGTGGCATTGATCGGAATGCGAGTCCCTCCTTTTGTCATCTCAGACCAGGTAAAGTTACAGACCGTGGGCTCAAAGTAGACCGGCTCATAAATGCCAACGGGACGGCTGATTCCAGGAATTGAAATCTTCGGACCAAAGTCAACCGGCTTTGAGCTGGGCTGATCTCCGTCTAGATTGGGCGATGGTGGCGCGGGCTCATCTTTGGGATCGTTATCGGGTTCAGTGCCTTCCATCTGTGCATGCAGCCCATACACAAACCAGCGAACGGCCTGATGGCCTTCCATCGGCTCAGCCAGTTGAAAAAATACGTGATCGTCAGCGGTGCTTTCTCTGTTGCCTTCGTACGGAATATAATCGACTACTTCCAATGAGGTGCCCGCTGATACTTTGACGAGCTGATCGGGTAAATTCTTTCCTTTCAATGTGGCAGCTTGAATGGGCAGCGCCTTGAAGAAAGTATCTTTAGTAACAACGATTTTCATCATAGAAATCCTGCATTTAGTAGAAGATATAGCAGCGGACTGAATACAGTCTCAAAAATAAGTGTGAATCACAGCAATCTACTTAAACGCTCTGTCGGAGAGAGCACAAACCCTGAACTCATGCTGTGAGTTTCGCGGCAGAAGCGCTGGATCGAAGAGCGGTTATAGTAGAGACTGCTCTTAACTACGTTTATCATGACTGCTGTATGCAGTGAACCCAAAAACATCAGAAAATCTTAATCGTCTTGCCAACTGCTGTTACATACGGATCTCCTAATGAAAGCTGCGATTATTGGCTGCGGGTATGTCGGAACAGCGGTGGCAAAGCTTTGGCAGGATAAAGCGTTTGATGTATTGGCGACGACTACCCGGCACTCACGGATCACAGAGCTAAGTCTAATAGCAAACACCGTCAGCGTTGTAGTCGGAACGAATGCTTCACAGCTCCAGGCGGCGTTAGCTGATAGAGAAGTGGTTCTACTCTGTGTGGGATTGAGTAAAGGTGCTAGCTACGAAGATACCTACCTAGGCACCGCTAAAGCCGTTGCAAAGGTCCTACCTGATACGAACGTACAGCAATTAATCTATACCAGCACTTGTTCTGTTTACGGAGACCACCACGGCGCGTGGGTTACAGAACTAATGCCGCCTGCGCCGATGACACAAAATGGAAAAATTGTTGAAGCTACTGAGGAGACGCTACTGTCTACTGCTACACCGCAGAGACACGTCTGTATTCTACGGCTAGGCGGTATCTACGGACCCGGTAGAACGTTAGAGAAAATATACAGCCGAGCGGCTGGGACAACAAGGCCAGGCAAAGGAAACGAAGGGACTAACTGGGTCCATCTAAGTGATATTGTCGGCGGCATTGACTGGGCACGTCAGCAAAAGCTATCAGGTTTGTACAACCTTGTTCAAGATGAGGTGCCCACTGTTCGAGAATTGATCGATGAGGTGTGCGATCGCAATCAGCTCTCCCCAGTCACATGGGATGAATCGCAGCCAAGCATCCGCAAAAATGTCCGCATCTCCAACGCCAAAATCAAAAGCACAGGCTACCAGTTCACTCATCCTAGCTTCTGGTCGTGAAATGCTTGCTGTCGGGGATTTCTATCGAGCTAGGCGAGCGGTTTGCCAATGGGTGAATAAATGAATTCCCTTTACCGTGATTTCGATCGTGTTCAAATCGAATATCATCGGCTCATATTTGGGGTTGGCAGATTCTAGAACCACTACTGACTCCTTTTGGAAGAAGTGCTTCAGGGTAGAGCCAAAGCCCTGCACCCAAACAGCTACCACCTCGCCGGGTCTGGGTTTGTAGTCTGGTTCTACAGGGCGAATACCTACATAGGCCCCGTCAGGGATTCCCACCCCAACCATACTGTCTCCAGAAATTTTGAGCACATAGTCAGTGTCTTTGCGTCCGGCGTAGTCAATGTCTAGAAAATCGACGACTGCGTCAGTGGCCGGATCGTGGCAATAGCCCGCTGCAATTTCACCTTTGACAGGTATCCCTTTGGCCTTGGGTGCGATCGCATCCAAAAAGGTATCTGACAGCTCATTCAACTTCAGTATCCTGATGGTTCTAGACTTGTTTCTGTTCCAAGCGATGTAGCCATCCTTTTGCAGACGTTTGAGACTGTTCTGTATGCTGCCGCGCGACTTACCGACTGCGTTCTCAATCTCCCGTACCGTCGGACTCATATTGCGCTCATCCAAGAACGTCCGGATATAGTCAAGAACGGCCTGATGCGATTTATGGAGAGTCATAGCCCAGCGCGGAGTAAAACATATGCACTATAGTACCCATGTCTTATTTGGCTGTCAAGGACGAGCTAATCTACCCCTTCAATTGGAGCAAATCCCTGACGCTGAACGTTTTCCGTCACAGTACGAGGATCGAGAAATTGCAGTAGATAGTCAGGGCCACCCGCTTTGGAACCGACGCCAGAGAGCTTGAATCCGCCAAAGGGTTGACGGGCAACAATCGCCCCAGTAATGGTGCGGTTGATATAGAGATTACCAACTTCAAAGTCTGCATAGGCGCGGTCTATGTGCGAGGGCGTGCGTGAGTAAAGGCCACCTGTGAGCGCATAGTTGGTATTGTTGGCGATCGCAATCCCCTCGTCAAAATCTTTCGCCTTCATTACTGCCAGCACCGGACCAAAAATCTCTTCTTGGGCAATAGTCGATTGAGGATCAACGTCTGTAAAGATGACCGGTCCAACAAAGTATCCCGGTTCAGGAGAAGGCAGTTCCAAAGCTAATGTCGCTTCTGCCTTGCCTTTTTCAATATATTCTCGAATCTTCTTCTGCGCCGCAGCGTCAATCACCGGACCCACCTTAGTGCTAGGCTCAATCGCATCCCCCACGTTTAGAGACTTTGTTGCTTCTATCAGCCGCGCCACAAAAGTCTCGTAGATAGAAGATACAACAATCACCCGAGAACAGGCAGAGCACTTTTGACCGCTATAGCCAAAGGCAGAGTAGACCACGCCTTGAACTGCCTGATCTAAATCCGCACTTTCGTCTACGATAATGGCATTCTTGCCACCCATTTCCGCGACGACTCGCTTCAGGTGCTTCTGTCCAGGCTGCAAAATGGCCGCGTCTGCATAGATTTGACAGCCCACTTCTTGCGAACCGGTAAAGACAATCATGCCCACATCAGGATGTTTCACCATGTGCGAGCCAACGGTCGAGCCCCTGCCGGGCACGTATTGGAAAACGCCTTTTGGTATACCCGCATCAACCAAGATTTCGCTGAGCTTAGCAGCAATTACAGAGGTGACCGCCGCTGGCTTTAGCAGGACGCAGTTGCCGGTAATCAGCGCAGCAACCGTCATGCCAGTCGGAATGGCCAGCGGAAAGTTCCAGGGAGAGACCACTAACACAATGCCTTTGGGCTGGTAGAAGTAGCGATCGCGCTCACCTGCCACGTCGTAGACAATCTCTTGATCTAACCGCTGCATTTCCTTGGCGTAGTACCGACAGAAATCCGCTGCCTCTGACACTTCTGCGTCTGCCTGATGTAGAGGCTTTCCACCTTCTAATACCATCCATGCATTCAGTTCATGACGGCGCTCTTCCAACAGATCGGCAGCCTTGTTGATGATCGTGGCTCGCTCTCTAGCAGGGGTGCGCTTCCAAGAGTCAAAAGCGGCTTTAGCAGCCTCAATTGCATCATCCGCCTGTTCAATGCTGATTTGGCCCACAGTACCTACTAGCTGCGCCGGACGAGACGGATTTAGCGACTGTACGGTCTCGGCTGTCTGCACAGATTCGCCGTTAATCAGCGGTCTATAAGTCTTGCCAATTTGCTTTTGGACAGAGGCTAGAGCAGCGTTTGCCTCGCTTCTTTTTTGAGTGACCGCATAGTCTGTATCGGCAGCGGGATTGATCCGAGTCACTAAAGAATCAGGCACTGCAATCGGCGTCAGGGCAATCTCATCACCATCGGCGTCACCCTCGCCCCACTGCGGAATCGCCAGCAGCTCATCGGCAGGCCGCTCTTCTAAGTTTTGCCGCAAAAAGGAGCTGTTAGCCGTATTTTCTAGCAGGCGTCGAATCAGATAGGCCATGCCTGGAATCAGGTCGCCATACGGACAGTAGACTCGGACTCGGTGACCCTGTTTTACCAGTGCGTTCGCCAGACTGTCGGCCATGCCATACAGCACCTGAAACTCTACGTTGCGAGCGGGAATGTCGAGCGTTTGTGCGATCGCCATTGCTAGGGCTTGCGATCGCACATTATGGCTACCGATCGCCGCATACAGATGCTCATGATTTTCCAACAGTAGCCGAGTCATCCGCTCGAAGTTGGCATCCGTTGAAGATTTGTGGTTATAAACCGGCGTCGGCCAGTAGTTCTGCCGCGCGGTGATCGTCTCTTGATCCCAGTAAGCCCCTTTCACCAGGCGCAGTGTAATCGGCGTGCCTCTCTTTTTCACCCACTCAATCAAATCTTTGAGATCGCCATAGCTATCTCGCAGGTAAGCCTGTAGCGTCATCCCAATATCAGAACGCGAGCGAAACTCTTCTTCCAGCAGCAGCTTTTTCAAAGCTACCAGCGTTGCATCTTTGTAGCGGTACTGTTCCATATCAAAGTGAACAGCCACGCCTAGCTCTTCTGCTCGTCGTAGCAGCGTTCGAATATGTTCACCGACCTTTGCCTGTGAACCTTCCACATCTAGCGGATCAAACTGAGAGTAGAAGGCCGTTAGCTTTACAGAGACTTGCACTTTCGCAAGGGGCTTGCCTTCTGCGGCGTCTAGCTTACCTACCGGTTTCCAGCCCTTGGCGGCCTCCGTCAGCTTTGCCATTAGCTCTAAATACTGATTCAGATAGGCTTCGGCTTCGCGCTCAGTGACGACGGCCTCACCCAGCAAATCCATCGTAAAGGCCATCGACTGCTTACGCAACTGCTCAATACTTTTGAGTGCCTGCTTGATGTTTTCACCAGCGATGTATTTGCGCGCCAGCGTTTCTACCGCGCCAGATAGGGTTGTTGCGGCTACCTGCGCAGGCATCGAGTTTGGATCAGCAAAATTGAGCAGACTTTTCAGCGCTTGCGGCAGTTCTACACTGGCATCCCCTAAATACTCCTGAAAGTGACTGGCAACTTCTGCTTTAGTCGTCAGCGCCGGGAGACAATCAATCAGACGAAACATCTGCACCCGCAGGCCAGGATTCTCCATCGTCCAAGCCAGTAGCTTATCGTCCCAGCGGAGCTGATCGCGCATCTTGGTGACGACAGACGAGAAGAGCGATCCCTTGCCCCGGCTATCGGACAGTAGCTGGCGGGCGATCGCCTGAGTTTTCTCTTCATAATCGACCTGAGTCGAAGCCCCTGTAACCACGCGAAATGCATTAGCAACCATCAAAACTCTCCTACCGCTCCTGATCAAACAACGAACACTAAACTAAGAACGAAAAACAACTTCAGCGACTCAGGCACTGCAAGGACGCAACCATAACAGAGGCCACACAGCAAAAGCTGTACATCTCCTAAACAGCACAAGGAAAGCGAACAAGAATCAACCTAGCGCAGGGACCCTACGGTCCGCTCCGCCCCGTCCCATACAGCCAGTCAGCCTGTACAGTAAATAAACCGTTTTTATATCGTATTAGTTATTCGCGCAAAACGCCGCCTACATAAGAGAAGAAGCCGTTGCGCTATTAAATAGCTGTAGCTCTTTTTTGCGAACGCCGTTCAGATCTTCTGAAAGATCTGGGTCAGGAGAACCTGATTCAGAGGCCTGTAAAGTAGATTTTGATGAACTTGCAGGCTTGAATCCTTCAGAAACAGGACCTTTCGCAGAAATCAACGAAATCGCCTTACTAACACTCTCTGGCAAAATCACCACTAGACCATTATCTGGCGCATTATCTAGGGCATAGTTAACCGCGTCAGCTTCACTCAGCTCAATCCGATACGAAAAGTCGGCAGACAGCTGGCTTTGCTCGACTTGAAGAATGCCCTGCTCAATCAATTCGGCGACAGCGCCAGGCGATCGCCCGCGTCTATCTTCGTCCTCCTTAATGACCACTTGATCAAAAATATTGACCGATAGCTGCCCTAGCTCCACCAAATCTTCGTCCCGGCGATCGCCCGGTGCGCCAACGACACCGACTGAAGGTCCCGGCCAGTTTTTCACAAAGCTACCAATCGCTTCATAGCCTGCTGGATTGTGTGCATAGTCCACCAGCGCATGATAATGCCCCATGTTAAACAGGTTCATCCGTCCTGGAATCTGGCTAGCAGACGGCTGGAAACTATGCAGCGCTGCTCTGATTTGCTCCACTTTTATACCCCGCACAAAGCCAGCCAAACTAGCTGCTAGCGCGTTAGCAATCATAAAGGGCGCTCGTCCACCCATTGTCAAAGGCACGAGATCGGCTTTGGTGATCCGATGCAGCCAGTCCTGCTGAATGATGGAAAGATACCCCTCTTCGTAGACGGCGGCAATGCCTCCTTTTGCGAGGTGCGATCGCACCAAAGGATTAGCAGAGTCCATCGAAAAATAGGTAACCTTCCCCTTCACTCGCTCCGCCATTGCAGCCACCCGCTCATCGTCAGCGTTCAGCACCACGTAGCCATCAGCTGACACCGACTCGGCAACAACGGCCTTCAGCTTCGCCAGCTGATCGATAGTATTAATGTCGCCAATACCCAAATGGTCCGCTGCGACATTCAGCACAATGCCGACATCGCACTGATCGAAGGCGAGACCAGAGCGCAGCAAACCACCACGAGCGGTCTCTAGCACAGCCATTTCGACGGTTGGATCTTCCAAAATCATCCGCGCACTCTGCGGTCCGGTTGTGTCGCCCTTTTCTACCAGGTGATTGCCGATATAAATACCGTCAGTTGTTGTAAAGCCGACCGTGTTGTATACCTGACGGAAAATGTGCGCTGTCAGTCGAGTGGTCGTCGTTTTTCCATTCGTCCCGGTAATGGCCACAATCGGAATACGGCTCGGCTGATCAGGCGGTATCAGCATGTCCAAAATGGGCGCACCGACATTGCGAGCAACGCCCTGGCTAGGCGAAATATGCATCCGCAAACCAGGCGCAGCATTCACCTCTACGATCACACCATCGGCAACAGCCAGCGTTTTAGAAATATCTGTTGTGACCACATCAATGCCCGCCACATCCAAGCCCAGCAGCCGAGCAGCCCGCTCAGCAACCCAGATTGTCTCAGGATGAATTTCGTCAGTTCGATCAATTGCAATACCCCCCGTACTCAGGTTGGCAGTTGCCCTTAAGTAGCAAATCTCGTCTTCTCTTAGAACGGTATCTAGCGTGAAACCTTGAGACTCCAGCAGCTTGTCACTCATTCGATCGAGTTTGATCTGAGTCAGGATATTGTCATGACCTTCGCCGCGACGAGGGTTTTGATTTTCCCGATCGACTAGCACCTCAATCGTATCTATCCCGTTACCAACCACGTGAGCGGGCACCCGCTCGGCCACTGCCACCACCTTATTATTAACCACTAGAATACGATGATCTCGGCCCTGATAATGATGCTCGACAATGACGCCATCCGAGACTTCACGAGCCAAATCATAGGCAGCTTCAACCTGATCCCAGGCGCTGATATTCAAGGTAATGCCCCGACCGTGATTGCCGTCTAGCGGCTTGATTACGATCGGATAGCCACCCAAATAATTAAGTGAGTCTTCCAGCTCACGCAGTGAATAGACGACTGTTCCTTTGGGCACCGGAATACCGGCGTTCCCCAGCATTTGCTTAGTGGCTTCCTTATCGCAGGCAAGCTCCACACTCAAAATATTGCTGTGAGAGGTCAGCGACGCCTGCACCCGCTTTTGATGGATCCCATAGCCGAACTGCAACAGATTGCGAACATCCAGCTCTAGCCAGGGAATATTTCTAGCTTCAGCAGCTCGCACTAGCGCCTCAGTGCTGGGGCCAAGGGCAGCCGCCGCCCGCAATTCTCTTAGATCGTCTAGATCTTGCCGAATTTCAGACTCCGGATAGGAGCCCGTCTCTATAATGCTTTCGCACAGCCTCAGCGCAGCTCTAGCAGCGTAGCGTCCAGCGGCTTCGTTTTCGTATTGAAAGACAACTTGATAGACACCGGAATCGGCAGTTTCACGAGTGCGCCCAAATCCAACGGGCATACCGGCTAGCGTTTGCAGCTCTAGAGCGACGTGCTCAATGATGTGTCCCATCATAGTGCCCGTTTTCAACCGACTGAGAAATCCGCCTCGCGTGCCCGGAGAGCAAAAATGTTCTACCAGGCTAGGCAGTGCTGCAACTAAGCCATCGTAAAAGCCGTCGATCGTATCAGAAGGACGCTCAGCGAGATCTTCTAGATCAAGACGTACGATAATTAGCTTGCTGTATCGGATACTCCAATAGTTTGGTCCGCGCAGCGTCTGAGTTTTGAGAACTTTCATAATGTCAGGTGTAGGCAACCGTATGGGCAAGAAATAAGGCTTGATACGCTCAGGAAAACTAAATAAAACTTAGCAAACAATTAAAACTATTTTATACGCTCTCTGACTTCCCGCTACACGAGGTTTTCAAAATAAAAAATCTTTGTTCAAAGAAAAGTTAGCAAATAGTTGTGTCTGTTTCTGGCTTTGGCTTTGAACGTGCGAATGACACCAGATAGACAGTCCTCGAAGCATTGTCTCTGTGTGTTCCTGAATCTCCTATCTCCAAATAGTCAGAATAGTCAGAATAGTCAGAATAGTCAGATTAAAGAGATCGGTTTACAGCTGTCTCAGATACATAGGTTTCTCAAATATCTAAAATCGTTCAATAGTACCTTTCGTTTGTTAAAGACTTTTTCCTTAAGTGACAACAAGTGCTAAAGGGAGTAATTTCTTCAGCGCTGATGGCTCAGGCTAACGAGCTCAAACTTGCAGCGCAATCACGGAACGATCTTTATAATCATAGCGATCGCCATGATTCAAAACATGTACCTTGAGGTTGTGAAGACTTAGCGGTGAAGTCTCCAAACTTTCAGGATAGCTGGTGTGGGTTAAGCTACCAGGGTCAATCACGGTTATCGTCCCCTTGCCGAAAACATGGAATATGCCATCTTCTGCGATCGCAATGCAGGTATCTTCGTCGATCCCTATGCCCAGTCTGGTGGGGTGAGCTGCGATCGCACTTAGCAAACGCGCCATCCGATTGCGATTGTGAAAATGCTGATCTACTAGCAGCTCAGGCACAAAGCCCAGCCCCTCTGTCAGATCTACCAGGCCTTGATTAGGTGATTCGCCGCTGCTGCCACCCGCGATCATCTGCTCACCCATGACTGCCGCACCGGCACTCGTCCCCGCCAGCACTAGTTCAGACCTAGCCAGCTTTTCTTTGAGCACCTGCAACAGACGAGTCCCACTGATTAGATCGCGCAGTCGCAGCTGATCCCCACCCGTAATGAAGACCCCGCTACAGTTGTTCAACACTTCTATCCAGCGGTCTTCTTCGCACTCCTCGCGATGGCGAATATCGAGTATCTGCACCTGTGGAGCGCCCATTGCCGTGAACAGCTGATAATACCTATCTCCGACGATAGCGGGCTCTCTCGATGCAGAAGGAATAATGCCGATAGTCGCACTATTTCCGCCCGCACTTTTAACAAATGCATTGAGTATACTGCACCCGTTAGTCTTGTCTTCTGCCCCACCAATGATCATCACTGGGTACCGGGTAGACACTGTCATAGGCTTGTGAGCTAAAAGTGGTTTCACTTCCAGCATAGAGCTATCCTCGCTATTTATTAAGGGCAATTGCCATAAAACACTGCCACAGAACGCTTAGCTATCACACTAACCATAATGTGACACTCCATGACGTGATACTAACCATGACGTGACCATGACACAACGAGAATCAGACAAAAACCTATGTTATGAGGTAGCGATTGAAGACACTCTCTAATGAGCCGAAGGGCAAATCTAATGAGCCGAAGGGCAAATTGCTTAACACTTAACTTATCAATAGCAATCACCCTCGACTTGTAGCGTAAGCTACAAAAGTCAGAGAGCCTATTCGAAAAAAACTAGGGCCAGGCCGATCGCCTAGCTGTACAATAGAGCAAGAGATGGAGAAAGGCGTGAGTAAAGAAGATCTCAATCAATCAATCGAAGCGCTTCGAGCCGAACTAGATCAGATTGCAACAACTGATCTAAGCGCTAAGGACAAGCTGCTAGCCTTGATAACCGATATCGAGAGGCAGGTGCAAGAACCTGATCAAGAGGAACGTAGAAAGGCCACCCTACAGCAATTGCCAGCCTTGATTGAGCAGTTTGAAGTCGACCATCCAAAAGTCACCAACGCGCTAGGTCGCATGCTCAACACGCTCAGCAGCATGGGCATATAGCCAACTGCTAAATCACTCATCGCTTACCCTGCTTTTCACCGCACGAACGTATTTGCTATTGACTGTAGCGGAATCGTCTGGCGTAGATGGTTACCTAGCCGACGAGCCAGCGCCAATATTGTGAACGTCGGTGAATATGACGGCCCAGTTGGAAACACTGCCGAACTTGCAATATAAAGATTATCAGTACCAAACACCCGACAGTCAGTATCGACAACACCTTCTTCTGGGCGATTTGCCATTCGGGTCGTGCCCATCTGGTGGGCTGCATCGGTCATCGTCTCTAGCGTCGGCGGATTGTCTCCAAAGTCGAAGGTACCAAGCCCTGCTTCTGCGAATCGCTCCGTTAGAAGCTGTAGTGTCTTAGCCATAGAGCGTTTGTCTTGATCGGTAAAACGCCAGTCAATCGCTAGTTTCCTTTTACCTAGCGGATCGCGTTCGGTACCTAGTTTGAGACGACTAGATTCATGAGGAACTTGCTCGACGACAAATTTGACGCGGTAGTGGTCAACTATGCCATTCTCGTCTTGGCAAGTAGGTCGTAGGGTTAAGAGATGCCGTGATCTCTGGGCGGACCGCTTCTGCTTCTAGGTCTCCGAAGCCATAGTCTTTGGCCGCAGAGCGATAGTACGGCAGGATATCTTCGAAGCTGATTGGCCAGCCACTGTTCGGGACCCACTCTCTATTCTCAAAGTCAGAGGGCTGTAAATATTTCCACTTACCCGTCCAAACGTTGCTAGTGCCGCCAAACTGACGCACCCGGCTGACCCCACGTAGTGCTGGTGGCAGGTACCGATGATAGTAAGAATCTGGATTAAGCTCACGATGGCGTTTGGCCAAGAATGTCACATCATTGAGCGCTTGAATAGCCGGATCGAACTGCTCGCGACCACTTTCTATCAGCAAAACTTCTAGACCATGACGTGCTAGATAAGTGGACACTTCAGCGCCAGCGATTCCAGAGCCTACCACTACCACCTGCCGACGTAGTGTCTTTTGTTCGCCCATCTCTAGAATATCGGTAAACATGCAATCTCTGTCCCTCTCTATCTATTCCCATCTATAAGATTGCACCTTATTCCACCCATTGCTATTCTAACCACCGCTGAGCTGAGCTTTACGTGATTTTCAAATCTCTGCTGCCTCTCTACTGCCTCTCTGTCCGAGTCCCTTCCTGAAAGCAAGCCCTTTTGCCTGCATCAGGCTATTTTAGCTAGGGCATCAGTAAATCTACGAAGAAATGATGAAGATAGTCTCCTGATCTGTAGCCTAAGAGATTTCCCCTATACCATCAAGACACCCGTATCTAACACTTTTACCTAGCCTGTATAGATTGTGATAGGAATACCAGAGCGCTCAAAGGATCGGTTCGTTTCTGTGATCGTACCTGTATTCAATGATGCGGCACGGTTACGGCTGTGCCTGCAGGCGTTGGCAGCACAAACCTACGAACCGGAGAATAATCAAAAGGGTCGGAAGAATCACTACGAAGTAATCGTGGTGGATAACGCTTCGGCGGCAAGTGAGAACATTCCAGATTTGGTCGCCGATTTCTCGTGCGCTGTGTACGCCTACGAGTCTTTGCCCGGCTCCTATGCTGCGCGCAATCGTGGGATAGCTTTAGCAAAGGGCGATATCTTAGCCTTTACTGATGCTGACTGCATTCCTGCGAAAGATTGGATAGAAAAGGGTGTTTCTCATCTAACCGAAATCCCCAACTGTGGATTGGTTGCTGGTCAAATTAATTTGTTCTTCCGAGAAGCCAAGGCAAATCCAATAGAGCTGTATGAAAGCGTCACGGCTTTTCCGCAGCAGCGCCTGCTAGACCAGCATAAAGGTGCAGCAACAGCTAATGTTTTTACGTCTAGATCGGTAATGGATGCAGTTGGCCTGTTTAATGCCGAGCTGCGCTCTCAAGGCGATCTAGAGTGGGGCGGGCGGGTATTTGCGGCGGGCTATCGGCAGTTCTATGCAACAGATGTTTGTGTGGCTCATCCTGCTCGATATACGCTTCAGCAACTGCGCCGCCGAACGATACGACTAGCAGGCGGTGCCTTTGGCCGGTCGATTCGACCTGAACAAAACGTTTTGCAGCGCAATTGGACTTTCACTAAGATGCTTTTGGCAGATTTAATCCCCCCTGTCAATTTTGTGATTAGTGCCTTCAAGGATGAGCGGCTGAGCGGCTTTAAGCAAAAGTCGATCGTGCCGCTGGTGCTGGTGTGGGTGCGCTATATCAGCGCAGTTGAGAAGGCACGTCTAAGATTTGGAGGAGTCCCGCATCGCTGTTAGGGGCAACAAGCCGCATGGAAAAGAAATTGAGAGTTGCCTTTGTCGTTCACGAGTTTCCCGTGCTGTCAGAGACGTTTATCGTCAACCAAGCGACTGGTTTAATTGATAGAGGCTGTGAGGTTGATATTTATACTGAGCGCTTAGGCAATACTAATAAGATTCATCCAGATGTGTATCGATATGGGTTGCTAGGTCGAACTCAGGTGCTGCCGAATGTGCCTAAGAACTATGCGGTTCGGGTGACGAAGGCGATCGCACTCATCGCTCAGCATGGCTACTGGGCTCCACACAGACTGGCGCGATCGCTCAACCTTTTCCGCAGAGGTATTCGCGCCGCTTCTCTGTGGTCACTGTTTACCGAGCTGCCCCCACTAGATCTGCCGAACTACGACATTATCCACGCTCAGTTTGGTAATCTTGGCTTTCGAGCACTGCTGTTAAAAGATCTCAGCGAAGACGCACGCTTAGTAGTGATGTTTCGCGGATTTGATATTAGTCAGCAGGTGCAGGCAAAAGGCCCCAACGTCTATAGATCGCTCTTTAGACAAGCAGACTTCTTTTTGACCAACTGCGACTTTTTTCGCCAAAGGCTACTGGCCCTTGGCTGCCCGCCCGATCAGATCAGGGTGCATTATTCTGGCCTAGACTGCAGCAAGTTTGCGCTGACGCGGCGATCGCATCCACCTTTAGAGAAAGTTCGGATTGTTGCTACCGGGCGATTGGTTGAAAAAAAGGGATTTGAATACAGCATCAGAGCAGTTGCCAAAATAGCACAGCGCTATCCTTATATCACGTTCGACATCATTGGCGATGGGCCACTCCGACAGGAACTATCGGATCTGATTGAGGCGCTAGATATGCAAAAGACGATTAGTCTCTTGGGCTGGCGAGATGAACAAGAGATTATTGACACATTGACAGAATCACACCTGTTTGTAGCACCTAGCGTGACAGCCGCTGAGGGCAACCAAGACGCGCCGATCAATGTGCTCAAAGAGGCGATGGCGCTAGGATTACCGGTAGTAAGCACAACTCACGGCGGCATTCCAGAACTGGTAGAAGATGGCGTGTCTGGTTTCTTGGTTCCAGAACGGGATGCAGACGCGATCGCCCAGGCGCTGACCACCTTGATAGAGCATCCAGAACGGTGGCCAGCGATGGGAGAAGCGGGCCGTGCCTATGTGGAAGCCCACTACAACCTAGATTCGCTGAACGACCGGCTGCTAGCGCTTTATCAGCAGCTGGTGACTAATCCGGTGGAAGACTTGCCAAAAGGTCTCACCCCTGTTGTTTCTGACTCAGTTGTTACTTTTTAACTAAGTTTTTGACTAAAAGATTTTGACTAAGTTTTGTCCTCTAGAAATTTCAGAATACGGTTCGCGATCGCCCTAGCCTCTCAAGTTGTATCCATATACTTCTTGCCAACCCTGGCCATATTAAAGAGTAATCACAAGGTAAGCAGATGTCTAAAAAGTTGAGAGTTGCTTTTGTAGTTGGCCAGTTTCCAATGCTGTCTGAAACATTCGTGATGAATCAGGCGACAGGACTATTGCTGCGAGGCTACGAAGTCGACATCTACACCGAGAAGCTAGGTAATGTGGACAGCGTACATCCCGACGTAACTCAATACAGCCTTTTGGATCGTACGTATGTTTTGCCCTCTGCGCCAAAGAATTACCTCGTGCGACTAGTGAAAGGGATAGGGCTGATCGCAAAGCACATTCGCAGATATCCAAAGCAAACTTTGCGATCGCTCGATATCTTTCGCTCTGGACTGCGAGCGGCCTCCTTGCGAATGCTTTTTGCGAACGTGCCTCGTTCAAATCCTGCACCCTACGATATTATTCACGCCCAGTTCGGGACCTTGGGGTTTCAAGGGCTGCTGTTGCGAGATTTGAACCCAGGATCGCGACTAATTGTAATGTTTCGCGGATCTGATATCAGCCAGTGGGTCAAGTCCCAAGGCGATCGCGTGTACGATCCGATCTTTAGCCAGGCAGACTACTTTCTAACTAACTGCGATTTCTTTAAGCAGAAGCTACTGGCGCTAGGATGTCCGTCCGACCGGCTAAAGGTCCACTACTCTGGCCTAGACTGTAGCAAATTCAAGCCTGCATTTCGCAAGCTAGACGACTCTGACAGGATTCGGATTGCGGCAACTGGTCGCCTGGTTGAGAAAAAGGGATTCGAGTACTGCATTCGTGCTGTCGCTCAAGTCGCAAAACAATATCCTCGGATCACCTTCGATATTATGGGTGATGGGCCGCTTCGTCCGGCGCTAGCCGAACTGATCGAATTCCTCCAAATGACAGAGGTCATCCATCTGCGTGGCTGGCAAAACGAGGAAGAGATTATTGAGACGCTTGCCCGTGCCCACTTATTTGTGGCTCCTAGCGTGACGGCATCTAACGGCAATCAAGATGCTCCTATCAATGTTCTTAAAGAAGCGATGGCACTGGGATTACCCGTAGTCAGCACCTACCACGGTGGCATTCCTGAGCTAGTAGAAGATGGCGTTTCTGGTCTGCTAGTCGCCGAACGGGATGAGGATGCGATCGCCCAGGCTCTCAAAACTCTCATAGAACATCCAGAACGCTGGCCAGACATGGGCAAAGCGGGCCGAGACTACGTAGAAACCCACTACAACCTAAAAGTACTAAACGATCAGCTAGCGGCACTTTATCAGTGGCTAAGAGCTGGTCCGATAGACGATTCTCGGCTTGCAAACCCTGCTCCAGGCGAACAAAGCCCTACGGGTATTGGCCTAGCTTCTTAGGCGTTTGAGGGTGCTTAAGTTAGCGCGCAGACAAAATGTCTTCGCATGTTTCGATACAGTTTCTTCTAGCCCATACTTCTGATTCTCTTAGTCCATACTTTTCACCTTAAAAACATGACTCAATCTTCCTTGTTAACATCAAACGCAGTGTCAGCCTCCAACTCTGCAAAGCCAGCAAAGGTGACTATAGTTGTCGTTCCTCGCGAGCGATTTAGCTGCACTGAAGCCTCTCTCCAAAGTATCTACGAGCATACTCAAACTCCTTTTGAGCTTGTTTATGTAGACGGTAACTCGCCACCGCACGTGCAAAAATACCTCGAAGCGCAAGCTCAAGAGCACCAGTTTGAGATAGTGCGCACTGAACACTATCTTTTTCCTAACCAGTCTAGAAACATCGGCCTATCCCACGTTAAAACCCCCTATCTTGTCTTTTTAGATAACGACGTTATTGTTTCACCTGGCTGGCTTGAAGCGCTCTTAAACTGCGCAGAAGAGACCGGCGCTGCCGTTGTCGGTCCCCTGATGTGTCACAAAGAGCCTATTCATGAAGAGATTCATTTTGCCGGTGGGGAGTCTCATATCTGGGTTGATAAGCTAGGCCGCCGCCGCGTCAGAGAGAAAATGCTCAATCAGGGTCAGCGAGTCGAAGCGGTCTTACCCACGCTTCAACGCACCCCAACTGAGCTAGCCGAGTTTCACTGCGTACTGATTCGCCAATCGGTTTTCGATCATCTCGGAGCACTTGACGAAGGTATGCTCAATACCAAAGAGCATCTAGACTTTTGTATGAGCGTCGCCCAGCTAGGAGAGAAGGTCTACTTCGAGCCAGATTCTGTTGTCACCTATGTCGCGGGTCCTCCGTTGGAGCGTAGTGACCTTACCTATTACATGCTGCGTTGGAGCGATGAATGGACGCTAAAGAGCCTGCATCATTTCCGTGATAAGTGGAATGTCGTGGAAGATGGCTACTTTACTTCAAAGTACAAAAAGTTAGGATGGCGACGCAGAGACACTATCGTAAGTCCGTTCATTCGCATCATTACACTGGGCAGAGGCAGCTACATACTCATGGGGCTGTTCACCAGAGCCGATCATTTCTTCAACCGCTATCTCACCCGTCGTCATTCGCGGTTGCAAAAGCAGCTTTAGGTTAAAAAGACTTGTGATGCAGACTTTGCTGACTATTATTATTCCCACCTACAACCGTCCTCGAATGGTGGGAATAGCAGTACAAAGTGCCCTGGCACAGACTATAGAAGGGACTTCAGAAGGAATTGAGGTCCTAGTTGTAGACGATTGCTCGCTTGAACCGCTGTCTCTGCCAGAGCAGCCCAACTTGCGAGTTGTTCGGCTGCCAGAAAATCGTGGCGGTGCGGCGGCTCGTAATGAAGGTGCTCGGCTTGCTGCTGGAAAATACATTACCTATCTAGACGATGACGATCAGCTCCTGTCAGGAATGGCAGAAGCCGTCATCAAAGCACTCCGCGAATCTACTCTACCTCAGCCGGTAGCGGTATTAACCGGGATAGAAGTCATCAGCCAGACGGGCCAGGTCTTAAAGACTCGGCGACCTCCGGTTCTACCGAAGGGGTCGCATTTTTCATTGGAAAAAATTAGCCCAGACAAGTCGTTTCTAACGAAGCAAACCCTGGTAGTCGAGAGAGAAGTTCTATTAGGCATTGGCGGGTTTGATGAGACTTTTCAATCGCGTGTACATTCAGAGCTGTTCCTACGGCTAAATCAGGTCTGCTCTCTGATGGGTCTGCCGGTGATTACTTACCGACTGATGGCTCACGAAGGCCCTAGAGTCTCTAGCAACTTAGGACTACGTCAGGCAAGCTTTAACCAGCTAATTCTCAAGCACCGCGATCTGTTTGAATCACACCCCGAGCAGTTCGCCAAGTTTTTGTACGACCATGCCCGAAAGTCCTATGCGTTAGGACAAAAGCAGGCCGCATTGAGAACATTAGCTTGGGCCTTCAAGGTGCATCCTCTGCACAGCTTTTTGCTTGTTGGTAGAGGTGTCAAAGCTCAGATAGCGCAAAGAGCGACAGCCTAATAGACAGAGCAGCTTGTAACTACCCTTTTGTGAAATCTATGAGAATGAAGCTACCTACGCTTGTTAGAAGAGCGCTCGAAGCCAATAGCTTTTGGAAAGAGAACCGACTTATCCTGCAAGAGTTTAGGCACTTCCGCTGGATTGCTTTGAGCGCGATCGCATTTGCATTTGCCGCCGCCTTGCTTGAAGGGATTACAGTAGGCTTTATCGCTTCGTTCTTACAGGGACTGACTAACCCCGAGGAACCGCCTATCCGAACAGGGCTAGCCTGGTTCGATGTTTTGTTTCTAGCAGCAGAAGCCTCAGCAACAGAGCGAATCTATCGGCTTTCAGGACTGCTGTTGGTAGGCGTGTGGCTAAGAGCTGTGTTTGACTACCTGAGCCGGGTGTACTCAAAGAAGGCATCTTTGAGCTTGGTCGATAATCTGCGGCGCAGAATTTTTGAACAGCTCAAAAGCTTCAATCTAAGCTTTTATACGACCGCTAACCCAGGTGCTCTAATTAGCACACTCAGAGGGGAAGTCAAACAGGTGCAGCAGGCGTTTGACTTACTAGCGAGTTCTTTTATCTTTAGCTCTAAATTATTGGCTTACATGGTGGCAATGCTGCTGCTATCCTGGCAGCTCTTTTTGACATCTGTATTTGTATTTGGGCTATTGTCTGTGGGTCTGACCTCACTAACTGCCAGAGTCAGAGAAGCGAGCTTTGAAGTGCCCAAAGCGAATAAGGTATTCACATCTAGCGCTTTGTCTTTCGTCAGCGGCATTCGCACAGTTCACGCCTGTGGCACTCAAGAATTTGAAACTCGACGTTACTACAAAGCAACCAGAGAGATATACAAAGCTCAAATTAGCGTGATCAAGCTTTCAGAGCTAGTACAGCCTATTGTTGAGGGGGCAGGAGCAACTCTATTGGTTGGCATGGTTGTTGTTTCCTACGGGCTGCTGATTCTAACTGGCAGATTAACAGCATCTGAGCTGCTGACGTTTCTGTTCGTACTCATCCGAACAACGCCACTTTTCTCTGCGTTCAATGGAACTTTAGTTAGCTTTATGTCCGCCCAGGGCTCCTTGAGCGCCGTCAACGATTTGCTGCGACGTGACGACAAGCCGTATTTCCAGGACGGACACAAGACTTTTACTGGCTTGCAACGTTCAATTGATTTTGAATCGGTAGATTTCTCTTATCAGCCAGAAGAACCTGTGCTGCACGATATCACGCTATCGATCAAACGGGGGGAGACCACCGCTTTAGTTGGCACGTCAGGGGCAGGCAAGACAACATTAGCAGATTTGATTCCTCGGTTCTATGACCCTACCCAGGGGCGAATTTTGGTAGACGGGGTCGACATACGCTCACTCAAAATTGATTCTTTTCGGCAGTGCATGGCTATCGTCAGCCAAGATACTTTTATCTTCAACACCACTGTGAAAGAGAATATTGCCTATGGCATCTCTGACAACAATGAGACTAGCGAACAAAGTTTGTACGAGGCCGCTAGAATGGCAAACGCACTAGACTTTATTCTCAACTTGCCTCAGGGCTTTGATACGGTGCTAGGCGATCGCGGTATTCGACTTTCAGGCGGACAGCGACAGCGAATTGCGATCGCCCGTGCGCTCCTGCAAAACCCTGAAGTTCTGATTTTGGACGAGGCGACTAGTGCTCTAGATTCTTTGACCGAGAAATTGATTCAAGATTCGCTAGAGCGTCTATCTAAGGGGCGTACGGTAGTTGCAATTGCCCATCGGCTCTCTACCATTGCCAATGCTGACAAAGTTGTTGTTTTAGAAAAGGGTCGTATTGTTGAGCAAGGTCGCTATCAAGACTTGTTAGAGACTCGCGGCAAACTTTGGGAATATCACAAAATGCAGTTTGAAATGAGTAACACATAGCATCTCACCACATAGCATCTCACCACATAGCATCTACAGCCAGCTTTTAGACAGCTAGATACGTATCAAAGCTGTGGCTAGCTGCCGTGACACTGTTTAAACTTTAGGCTACTGCCACACCAGCAAGGCTGTGTCCGTTTAGGCTGATAGGGCGGCAGGCATTCACCTTGGGTGTAAAACCACTGAGATCCCTCATGCACGAACTGAGATTTTTCGTGAAGCTGACAAAGGCTATCTAAAATGCTTTCATCCGAGGCTTTTTCTGAGACTTTTTCCGAGGCTTCCTGACTATTCAATACAGTGGACAGTGGATCGAGCATTTGAGATCGATAGGCAGCGACAAATTCTACGGTGCCGCTCTTGTCTTTTCGCTGACCCTTCTGGGTGCCAAGTACGATCAGGTTGGTCCACTGGATCGTTCGGATTGTTTGCTGTAGGCTAGTGTAATCATTCGAGCGATAATCAGCATGGTGGGTGGCTAGCAGGTAGTCAATATCGCCAATGACAAAGGCAGTGTAGCGCGATCGCATCAAAGCCTCAGCCGTCGGCGCAAACTTATTTCCCCCGTCCACTCTCCTGGCTATTCCCTTCAAATACGGATCGCAGCAGTGGGCAAAGGGCCGTCCGCTGCCGCACATACACGGCTTACTCATTAATCTTGCTTACCCTAAAATTATCGATGCTAAGCTTGCTGTAGAACATCCGTTTTTCCCATGCCGCAGTCCGCCGCCGCTACCGACACAAATCAAGCCGAAGTCGCTCCGCAAGGTATCCCGCAAGTGCTCCCTGGCATCGAGCTCAGTCAGCAGCAGTGGCAGTCATTGCAGGCACTAGAGGCGTTTGTCCACAGCAGCGAAAAGATCTATCTGCTCACAGGCTACGCTGGCACAGGCAAGACGACCTTGCTGCAAGCGCTCATCACCCGCCTACAGCAGCAGCGCGACAGTAGACCCGTTGCACTAACTGCGCTTAGCAACAAGGCTACCAAAGTATTGCAGTCGATGGCCTACCGCTGGGGCAGCGAAGTAGACTGTATGACCTGCTGCCGATTGCTAGGATTAAAGCCAGTGATTGATAAGGAGACAGGCGGTCAGAAGTTTGAGCCGGATCGCGATCGCAAAAACCTTACCACAGAATACGATCTCGTCGTCGTTGACGAGTGTTCCATGATCAACGCAGAGATGTGGGATCTGCTAGTCAACGCCGTCTCTAGATTCACCGATCGCACCCAGCTCTTATTTGTCGGAGACTCTGCCCAGCTCCCCCCCGTCGGCGAAACCGAATCGCCCTGCTTTGAAAACGTTCTACACCGCAGCGATCTGACAGAAGTGATTCGCTATGGTGGTGCGATTGGTCTGCTCGCAGAAGACGTGCGCACTAACCTAGAAAGACCAACCATGCCTCGCGCTGTGAGCGATCGCAACGACACCAACACAGAAGGTATCTTCACCCTTCCTCAGCCTCACTGGGAAAAGCTCATGCTCCGCGCCTTCAAGAGCAGCGCCTACGAGCAAAATCCAGACCAGGTCCGCGTCCTTGCCTACACCAACAACCGCGTCAACTACCTAAATAACAAAATTCGCGCCGCCATCTATGGCGATCAGGCTGCCCGCTTCGTGTCCGGAGAACGCCTCGTTGCCAAAAACGCCTGCATGGGCCGCGACGGCATCCTCTTGCAAACGTCCGAAGAATGCGAAGTATTAGCAGCCTGCCTCACCCGCTTTGAGGGCTGGCTAGTCTGGGAGCTAGAAGTCGAAACCGACGAACATCAAGAGCGCAAACTGCGAGTGCTTCACGAAGACGAACAGCAGCGCTTCAAAGAAATTCTCTCTGACTACTCAGAAAAAAAACAGTGGATGGCCTTCTGGGACTACAAAGAACTTTTCCATGATCTCAGCTATGCCTACAGCCTCACCGTTCACAAAAGTCAGGGCTCTACCTTCCAGGATGTCTTCGTCGATGTTCCTAATCTCATGCTCAACCGCAAAGTAATAGAACGCAATCAGCTATACTACGTCGCCTTTACTCGCGCCGCAAAAAGGCTGTTTCTATGCCAATAGAAACAGCCTTCTTCAATTCTTTCGACCTGTGCATCACTCGTCCTAAACGCGGGGACGACGGCCCATTACCAAAGACACTACAAACAGAATCAAAAAGACGACAAACAGTATCTTAGCAATGCTAGCTGCACCAGCTGCCAAACCGCCAAACCCGAGTACAGCAGCAATCACAGCCACTACTAAGAAGAGAAAAGAGTAGCCTAACATTCAGAAACCTCATTTATCAGTATTCAACAGGCAAAGTAATGCACCTGTTCATTAAACACCGAAGTTATACTAGCCTACTCTTTCCAAAGGCGTACTTGTAATCAATGTATCAAGTGGCTATTAGTAAGGCATCAACGTCCCGCGCAGCTCACCGCCGCGATTCTTGGTTGTGTGAATATCCACGTAAAGCTGATTGCTAGCAAGTGCCTGCATTTGCTCTTCTGTCAAAGTATATTCTCCCATCGCTGAACCACTCCGGCCATCATCATCGAGCATAACGTTGAGGGCGTACTGAAAAGGACCATTTTCCATCGGGGTGCCCTGGTGGATATGGAAAGCTGAGGTGATGTCAGCGTTGGGTGGATTGACCGGATCGGTTGCGTAGTTTCGCATGTCGCTAGAAAGCATCTTGAAGCTACCTCGAACAATCAGCCGATTCCCAGAAAGCACAGCGCCCACAGCGCCGCGAGCTGGAGTATTTTTAAGAGAGCTGGCTACGACATTACTTTCAGTCATAGGTGCCGTGTAGGAGGTGAAGGTGTTCATCCCTTGAGCCAACAGAGTCGCTTTTGCAATCTGTATGTTTGTCCGGTTCGCGGCAGAGACCGAAAATTCTGAATCAAGCTTCTGGAACTGGCTAGCTTGCGCTGACTTCACCGGTAGGGAGTAGCTAAAGCTAGGAGCGCAAAATACAACTACAGCAAGGCAAGTAGCCAAACCTAACAACAAGTGGCGGAATCGTTTGAAATAAAGACGCATAGTGTTTCTTTTCGTTTTACAACAAGAATTGAGAGAGTGATCATCACACATGGATAGTCACACACAATAACTACACATACATGCGCGATACCACCTGCTGGCAGAGTTTAATTCTTACCTGACACAGATGAAAAGTACAGATGCTCTCACCAACCTCTCTTCATCAAGAGTACGCAACAACTTTGTTAGTGGATGCAAGAGATATCGCTAGCGGCGGATATAGGCATCTGGTAACGAATGACTGAAGCTGTTAATTTGAGAAGGATTAAATTATAGGAAAGCTGAATACAAGGCAAAATAGAGAAAAATAGGAGAATTTGACTGCTCAGTCACTTCACAAAAGAGAGTCAGTCATTCTCGGTAAAATTCTAACGAAGTCGTTGAACCTACTTGTTGATAACAAATCTACTGAAAGCAATCTTTTGGGGACTTGAATCATCGGAGCGTACGAGCGATCGCATCTACTGCCTGATCAATTTGCTCAGCATTCACCATCAAGTTAGTCACCGCTCGAATCTTGTGCGATCCAGTGGCTAGGACTGCGACTCCCTCCTTCGCTAGCGCTTTGACCACCTCACCCGCACCAAACTCAGTCACTTCAAAATTGACAATATTGGTTTCTACCGCGTCAGGATCAATCAAAATCCCCTTCATTCCCTGCAATTGACGAGCTAATCGCTGCGCGTTCTGATGGTCGTCCGCCAGCCGCTCAAACTGGTGTTGCAGCGCGTACAGTGCCCCAGCAGCAATCATCCCAGCCTGCCGCATTCCACCCCCAAACATCTTGCGAAATCGCCGTGCGGTGGACATCTTCTCAGCGCTACCGACCAAAGCCGATCCGACTGGCGCACCTAGTCCTTTGGAGAAACACACGCTGAGCGTATCAAAAGGAGCCGCGTAATCTTTAGGTGAAATTCCTGTCGCAATGCAGGCATTCCAAAATCTAGCGCCGTCCATATGTAGCTGCAGACTGTTGCGCTCACAGACCGCCGCGATTTCTCGAATTGCTTCTAGCGGAAAAATCCGACCGCCGCTGCGGTTATGCGTATTCTCCACACAGACTAACCGAGTCCGGGGAAAGTGAGGATCGGCTGGCCGTAGCACCTTTTCGACCGCTGCTGCCGAAAAGACACCGCCTTCACCAGGTAACAATCGACAGCTGACACCGGAAAGAGCCGCAGGACCGCCGCCTTCGTAATAGTAGATATGAGCCTCGGATTCTAAGATGACCTCATCGCCGGGTTGAGTGTGCGATCGCAACGCCACTTGATTAGTCATCGTTCCCGAAGGCATATAAACCGCTGCCTCTTTGCCCAGCAGCATTGCTACATACGCCTCTAGCTCATTGACCGAAGGATCGTCACCGAGCACATCGTCTCCAACCGGCGCAGCCAGCATTGCCTGTCGCATATCTGCCGTCGGCTGCGTTACCGTATCGCTGCGCAGATCGATCATAATTTCGCCAAGCTATCTGTACAAAACCCGCATGCATACGACCGATACTAACGGATTTTGGCAAGAGTTATCAGACACCGCAAAATCGCACACTCAAAGCTCTCAGTGGTTGAGAAGTCAGCTAACGAAAATGTTACTTTTTATACTTAACTTAGCTATTTTGGGCACTGTAGACACGTATGTGCCGCTTTGATCCAGAGACTGTCAGACTAATGGGCCTATCCATCAGAAGCTATCCAAATGCCTACCGCATGCTGCTACGAATGCCAGCAGACATCAGGAATACCTTCACTCCTGACCAGATTCAAGCGGCAGAAACCGCACTCGTCCCACGGGCACACGCGGTGGACATGCGCTTTTCACTCCCGCTGATGAGCACAGGCGTCTATTTCATCTTCTTAGCCGGACCCGACCGCAGAAAAAAAACCTCCCAGGCTACTAGAAAAAATGTCCTCAGATCAGGCGTCACCGCTAGGGCAGCAGCACATAGTCCCAATGCTCGGCGTCTGCTCCTTAGAATCTCGCCAGAAGTCCGCGCCACTTTCACACCCGCACAGATCCAGGCAATAGAAGCCGCTCTTATTCCGCGCAGTCACATCATTGATCTACGAGTGTCTCTACCTTTTCTAGGCAAAAACTCTTATCTGGCAATAGCTGCCGGACCCAACCGCCGCATCCGCTATCGTCAGCTTCAAAAAGGCAATCCCCTTATTATGCCAGCCGTTCTTGCCAGTATCTTCGTCAGCGCTGTCTCTATCTTTGGCCTCGTTCATTTAAAGAGCAGCAAGCTGCTAGCCAAGCCTGACCAGTTCACCATAAAAGAGGGATTTCACCCCACCGCCGTCCCCTTCAAAACGAACAGAGGAGAGTGTGAAGAGAGCGGTCGTCAGTGGATAGCAGATCAGTGTATAGATACCACTCATGATCCGGTCTTCTAATTGATAGCCAGTATCAGATACATCCGTACGGTAGCTAATCTCGGCAAAACAGTCAGTGCTTTTTCAAAACAACCGTTTACTTATTACAGATACCCAGAGTAAAGTAGCGATCGCTACAAAAAGAGCGCGTAAGACGCCCGTTGGACCAGCGTGTACCCTCCAAAATATGCACACTCTCGCTAGAGATCCGGGAAAATTAGACCATATCAGATGGCGTCCAACACCATGAACACTCCTGCGCATCCCCAAATTCAGAGAACCTTGGCCGCGATTGTCATTACTGATGCCGTCAGCTTTAGCAAGCGCATGTCGCAGGATGAAGAAAAAGCGCTCGCTATTATCAATCAAGATCTAAAGCTGATCACAGAACTTTGCAATGCTTTTGAAGGAAAGATTCTCAAGACCGTCGGCGATGGCGTTCTGATGTATTTTGTCAGCGCGGTTCAAGCGGCGAGCTGCGCGGTAGAAATCCAAAAAACATTTCTAGGGTATGCCAAAGGAGAAGATGCAAACAATCACTTTACTCATCGAGTTGGCGTTCACTTAGGAGATATCTTTTTTAATCAAAAAGACATGATGGGCACAGGCGTTAATATCGCTGCTAGGCTAGAAGCAGCAGCCACACCGGGCGCTATCTGCATGTCTCAAGTCGTGTACGACGTAGTCAAGTCTCAGCTAGAACTAGACGCCGACTATATTGGAGAACTAGTGCTCAAAAATATTTCAGAAGCGGTGGCAGCATACAGCGTTTGGCCCATAGGTATGCGCCCGCCAGAAAAGGAAGAAGACAGCACCGAAGCCGTTGCATCGCTCTCAATTACACCCATCAATGCAGCCCTTAAAAAACTCTCCGAACATCCCAACAGTCGCCGTATCAAAAAGCTGTTGTATGGAACGCATCAGTCTTTCTGGGAGAACAACACAGTAGTTCTAGAGAGCTTCTCTCTTAAACGGTTACTAGAATCGCTGACTGAACGCAACTCCAGTCTAGAAGAGTGTCGTGATAGTCTCTACACCATCGTCGGAACACTCAACCGCCAGGTGGAATATGCTCAGGTTGCCGAAATTATCTTAGACAGCTTGAGCGATTTTTATCGTATAGAGCCTATCGGGGGAACAGTTGAAACACCTCGGCCTTCAACAAGCTATTTAGAAGAGGCTTCTAGCTCGACCGAAGCCGATATATTAGATAGCCCAATGGTGATGCTCTACAGGGATACCGCAGCTCGCCTGTCTCAAGAGCCGGAGCCTTTGAGAACAAAAAAGCTACTGTACTGTCTATGCTACGACGAATGGGAAGGCGACGCTTCGCGGCTGGCACAAATAGACATCGCTGTCTTAGTAGAGACGCTCTACCAGCAAATCACGACAGCCAAGGGGTTGCAAAACCGGATCAGAACGGTGCTCATGCGACTCAACCGCCGTTCGGTTTATGGACCTATTGCTAATCGCATCTTCAAAGAGTTTCAAGCGCTGTATCCAGAAACTGATAGTCCAATCTCTTTGCCCGTAAGCGTATTAGATATAGAGGATCCAACCGCTGACAATACTCAAATAAACCTTAGAGAAAAGCCTGACAAACGCTGGAGTCCCACAAAGCCGACGGCTAGCCAATCCTCGGTTCAGCCCATGCTAATTAAATCTGTATTTGGCAGCTAATTCACACCTCTAGCCCAGTGGCAGTCCCAAACTAACTTTTACAGAAGTCAGTTCTACTGACTAATTAGCTTCTACAACCGTTTGTGAACTAAGATTTTTAGAACTACATTATCGCAGCAACTCAAGGATGCATTCTTACGTTGTTAGTTGTGTTGCCTGGAGCCTGCCGAGGCTTTCAGTCGATATGGCTTTCCTAGGCAACTTTTCTAGGCGACATCAATAGAAACGATAAGTAGATTCAAGAGAGGTTAGCTGCTAAGCAGCAGGGGCGATCGCATGGCAATTCCAAAAGTTTTCATCGACGGAGAAGCAGGTACGACAGGGCTACAGATCTACCAGCGCCTAGCTGATCGCAGCGACTTAGAAGTGATCAGCATCGACGAGAGTAAGCGAAAAGAGGCGAGCGAACGCGCCAAAATGATCAACGCAGCTGACGTGGCGATTCTATGCCTGCCCGATGAGGCTGCTTGTGAAGCTGTGAGCTGGGTCACTAATGCTCAGACCAAGATTTTAGATGCTAGCACCGCACATAGAACTGCTGAGGGATGGGTTTATGGCTTTCCAGAAATGACCGCCGATCAGCGATCGCGCATCGCCACCGCTAGCCGAGTCAGCAATCCAGGCTGCTATCCTACCGGATTTCTATCTCTTATGTCTCCGCTTGTCAGAAGCGGACTGCTGCCAGCGACTTTTCCAGCAACAGTTAATGCAATTTCAGGCTACTCGGGCGGGGGAAAAAGCTGATTGCTCAGTACGAAGGCTTTCGAGCAGATGCCCCTGATGAGGAATCAAAATCACCCTATAGTCCCTATGGCCTGGGCTTTGGACATAAGCACGTCGAAGAGATGCAGAAGTATGCCGGGCTTAGCCATTCCCCGCTGTTCGTGCCAGCGGTAGGTGACTTTGCTCAAGGAATGGTAGTACAGGTACCGCTTCCTCTATGGACTTTAGACGGTGCGCCTACGGGCGAGCAACTGCATAAAACGCTCAGCGAACACTACGCAAATGAACCATTTGTTCGAGTGGCACCGCTCAACGACAAAGAGCAGCTTCGAGACGGCAGCTTTTTTGAAGCAAAAAGCGCTAATCAAACTAACGAAGTGCAGCTTTTTGTCTTCGCAAACGATGCTACTCACGAAGCTCTGCTAGTTGCTCGCCTAGACAATCTTGGCAAAGGAGCTTCCGGCGCGGCGGTGCAAAATCTCAATATCATGCTGGACTTACCTGAAGAGTCTGGATTGACTCAATAGAATAGTCATGTCGACATTCGAGTTTAGGATAGTCCTGTCAACATTCGTATAGGTGGCATTATCCTATGGTACAGGTCAAAATCACGGGTAGCGCAGAGTCTCTCAAGCTGATTAAGACACGGCTTTCAGATATTATTCACGAATGTTTGCATGAGGCCATCGGCACCCCAGAAAACAAACGCTTCCAAAGATTCTTCCCACTCGAGCCGGAGAATTTTTACTATCCTGATAGCTGCTCGTCGCAGTACACCATCATCGAGATCGTTATGTTCGAAGGTCGCTCAGTTTCGGCAAAAAAGAAACTGACTGGCTTGTTGTTTGAGAGAATCAACCAACAATTGGATATTGCGATGCATGATATTGAAATTGCGATGTTCGAGCTGCCAAAGCACAACTGGGGTATTCGTGGCCTTCCAGGTGACGAACTGATACTTGACTATGCCGTAGATGTGTAATGCAAAACAGCCACTGATTCAGTAGATCGAATCGGTGGCTGTTCACTTTCTAGCTGTCCTTTTTAACTATCTATCTTCTTCAACCATGTAAGCTATTACACCAGGTGAGAGATTTACCACAATGCACGCGGTGCTTGAGGCATAGGAGCGCTAGTGTTGCTGCCATTGTTGTTAGACATTGACGGTTCAGAAGGCATTGACGGCTCGGGAGCCTCCATTAAAACAGGACCGACTAGCGCTAGCACTTCTGACTGGGTTGCGTACCCGTCGAACGAATCTGTAGAGAATGGAATCACAGAATCCGAGCGAGTCTCCGGATAAATCACGCTGTTATTGTCAGATATCCATGGTGTAACGTCAGCGCCCAGCAGAGTTTGACGCAGGTATCTAACGCCTGCGGCATGACGCGCTTCTACACTATGGATTGCTAGTGCCGCCGCTAGTACGGTTTTCCCAGCGTCACCTGCCGCTAGCAGATTCTGGACCTGCCCTTTATAAGCAGCCACGCCCAAATCTTCAACGTACTGCCCTGCTAGCAGAAAATCTGCTGGATTAGCAAAAGGATCGCGTCCGAGGATGGCCGAGTAGTTGGGATTTGTTGGAATCGTGACGGCATTTGGATCGCCGCCCAAAGATGGCAACACAGCAGAAAGATCGGTTACGTGCTGAGCTTCATCTTGGCCGTAAGAAACAAGGATATCCTTAGCAAAGGCAGGTACAGAAGCTAGTCCACCGGTTTGAGCAGCTGCGATCGCACGACGGTAGAAATCAGCTTCTAGCTTTTCTAGCGTCAGCGCATACTCGACTACCTGCCGAGGGGATAGAACGCTCTGGGCTTGAGCCACGGGCGTATAGCTAAAGAAAAGCAGCATAGATAGCGGAAAGACCATCGCCATTCCTTTTGCTATCTGCTGAACTGACGAAGCTTGCTTGAAGCATTCAGAAACAAAGGATTTGAGCTTTGTCGACAAAATAGGCAAAGCGTCAAACAGAGAAGATAGAACAGAATCTACCTGTTGAAAAATTGAGTTAGCGTGTATTTTCATTGATTTTTTTTCCTGCCGCTATGAGACGAGCGCGCCGTTGATTGGATTGTTGAGAACGCCGAGCGAGCCGACGATAGCGACGATCTGCCCTGGGCTGTAAAGTTCGTCGTAGGCTTTGCCCACAAACGGGTTCAAGCTAGCAACTAAATCTTCGTCGCCAACGAGCCGATCGCTGTCTGGTTCTGTAGTGGGACGGCCCAGCAAAGCGCGCACGCCGCCCGCATGACGAGCTTCGACAGAAACGATGGAACCAGCAGCTAATAGATAGGTGGGGTTGGTCAAGCTAGGACCCGCGCCGTTGTAGGCATGGACGCCGACATCTTCTAGCGTGACTGCCGTGTTGAGTATAGTGTCGCGATCGCTCAAGACAGCGTTCAGACCAGACGAATTAAAGCTGAGATCTGCCGTCTCAAAAAGGACATTGTCAGCTAGAGTGCTTCGCAAAAAAGTCACGTGGGACGCTTCTTGAGCGCCCAGCGTCCTAACGTACTGCAATTCTTTCGCGTCCGTTATCTTACCTGAACCAACCGCTGCCGCATAGAAAGCAGCTTCTAGCTCTTCTAACAGCAGCGCAAAATTGAGAATTCCAACGTCATCGGCAGCAAAAGTCAAAGTCTTAACCCTGCTTCCAGTCTGTGCCTGTACCGCCCTGGGTAAAGTGGCAATCATCGCACCACCGAGGCCCAAAAGTCCCCATTTCATGAGCCCTCTACGTGAGGTAGCTATTGTTTCTATTGGCATAATATCAAAAGTCTCCGAAGTAGCCACTTGGGTGCAGTGACAATTGTTTTTCGTATGTGTCAACGCTTTAAATGTATCTCTGTACGCTAACGCTATGGCAGAAGAATAGGAAATAAACTCTCTCGAAAGAAGTAGATGCAGAACAGTTTTGTATCTTTGTATCCTTCAAACTAAAACCTCTAAGAGAACAAGACATACAGTTACCCACCAGTTTCAGAAGATATCTGTTGTAGAGGCAGTCGAAAGTAGTAGGAATCTTCTACTACCTGATTTCTGCTCGATTCCATACGAGCTTTCAAGAAAGTAGCATTCTTTATTACTGGGAATGTTGGCAAGCGGATACACACACACGAATAAATACGCACTAGCACTTTTTGTGGATGCATCTGGCCGATTCCAAATAATCCATTCCCAAATAATCCCTTCCCAAATGATCTCTTCACAGATACTTCGTCGCTAGATACTTCGTCGCTAGGGTTCAACAGTGACGATGGTCCCCAGTGCGACCAGGCTATATAGTTCACGCACGTGCTCATTGTACATTCGAACGCAGCCATGAGAAGCGGCCCGTCCTACAGAGTTCCGATTTGGCGTACCGTGAAAACCAATCACGTTAGTACCATCAGTCCAAAACCCAATCCAGCGATCGCCCAAGGGATTGTCTGGGCCAGGCGGCATTACTTCATCTGTGAAAGGATTAGTCCATCCAGGACTATCGACCTGGGAAAAAACTTCAAAGTTCCCTGTTGGGGTTTCCCATCCGGCCCGTCCAACCGCGACTGGATAGCTGGTCTCTAGGGTATCGCCTCGGTAGACGTATACCTTGCGATCGCTCAAACTCAAGCGTAGCCGTACCGCCTGATCTACAGCCTGACGCTCCATGCTCTCGCTCGCAGGTTCAGTAGGCGCAGCGGTTGAGTCAACCGGGGCAGCAATCGGACGAGGCAAAACGGTCTCTATTAAGCCCTGTAAGCTGGGTCGGCGCTGTTCTACTGCCGAGGTCTCAGCAGTCTGCGTAGCGGGTTCAATAGAGGCGTCAGCGGCTAAGGTTCTCGTTGGAACGCTGCTTAGCAGCAGGCCACCGACGCAGCACATCAGCGACCGATAGATCCACTTTGCACGGGTTGATTTTCTTGGTCCGGTCGAGTTAAGGTGCATCGGTTTGGGGTTCATGGCGACGGTTGATCTATCCGTAGCTACTATAGCTGTGTTTTTGATCGGCTTGCGTGGTTATTTCTCCTGTACTTTATACTGTGAGATTCTCAGCCATGCGCCAGGACCTACTTCTTTCTCAAATTCTTCTATTACCCAGTCCTCTGAATCGAGGCGACTTTTTCTTGCACTTTCATGTAGGTAATCAACAATAGCTAACTGTTCATCCCAAGTCGGCTTAGCACCATACAAAGAACCAGAGCACCATTCCAATTTGGGTGTACGCCCGCACTGATCTACAAAGGTTCTATCTGCCCAGCCCGGTCCTCTACCCTGCTTGTACGCTCGCCGCCTGTGTCCGTGATACAGCTCTATCAAAGTCGCAGTGTCTTTGATTTGTCTAGCTTGAGCATTCGAGTATATTTCCACCATGTTTTCGGTATTGATAGGCCGTTCGCTAATCCATTGATGAGCACAGTCTGGGCATTTCACAATGAATGAAAGAACAATTCTGCCACAGGCGGGACAGGGCTTTGTCGGTGGAGCCCCACCCCCCCCCGTTGAAGCCTTTCTAGTCGGGAGGAAATAGTCTTCTATATCTTCTGGAAAGCCGAGCCGCTGCAAGTTTCCAGCTTGATCGAGAATAATACCGTGTTCTTTACCGGTTTGAGGAGAAATGCGCATCACTCGACCTAGCTGCTGAAAATGCATAGCGCTAGACATCGTTGGGCGCAGCATCAGGCCGACTTCTACGCTGGGTTCATCGAAACCAATACTGATGACGTTGCAAGAGGTCAACACCATCAGCTCACCCGTTTTGAGCGTCTGATATAGCTGCTTGCGCTCTTTTATAGAGGTATTGCCATCGACCGTAGCGGCGGTAATACCGGCTTTACGAAATTCTTCGGCGACATGATTGGCATGTTCTATATCAACGCAGAAGGCAATCGTGCGTTTGCGTTTGCCAATGCGGAACCATTCTTGAACAATTTTTTCAACGAGTTCGGTGCGATCGCAAGCATTCTTCAAGTCCTTCTCGTCATAGTCTCCCCGAGAGGTCTTGACCTCTTCCAGGTTTGCCATGCTGTCTCTTGGCATACTGTAATATTTCATCGTAGAAAGATAGCCCATCTCTTGCAATACGCTGGGTATAGGAGAAGACACCAAAGTCTCTAAATAGTCTCCTAACTGTTCTTTCCCTAGCCGCAGCGGTGTTGCCGTCATTACCAGATGGACAGCGTTCGCATGGGTTTTAGTCATCACCTTTTTACCCACCTGGCTAAAAAGCGTGATGTGCCCCTCATCATAAAAAACTACGTCCGCAGGCCACTTTTGCCACCAGCGCCGCTTCGCCATCGTCTGAATACTCGCGATCTGAATCGGTGCCTCTCGATTTTCTTCCCACCCGGCCTTGATAAAACCGCACTGTAGGCCAAATGCTTTCATCTTTTCGTAGGTTTGGCCTACCAGCACATCTAGATGCACCAAGAACATCAGCCGCTTGCCAGCCGCCTCCGCATGGGCACAGATCTGCCCACTGATGATAGTCTTTCCTGCGCCCGTACCTGCAATAATAGCGACTCTTTTGTGGCCAGCATTGAGCGCCTCATAGAGATCTTTAACGAGCGCTTCTTGATAAGGCCTTAGCTGGGGGGGGCCAGAGAGTGTAGGTTCAGCAACAACTGGCTGTACCTCATCAGTTTGGTTATCCACAACGACACACGCTTTGTAGATTGTTCGTCATTCAATAGGATATACGCACGGAACTCAAGTTTGCCAATTTAATGTTGGCGACTATGCGCTAACCGCATCACATTTTACACTGAGAGTCGACAGCACCCCGAGGTGAGCGCCCACTCGATAAAAGTGCCCTATCATTTTGTAGGTGAGCTTTTGTAGGTGAGCTATTGAGAGGACATGAGAAGACTGTACAATCCTCCCTACCATCTAAACCTCGAGTAGATCTGCTAAGTTTCTTGCGATCACGACTTTCTCAGAAGACTGTACTTGCCATTTTTGGAAGCGTCGCTGCCATCGAAGGACTCATTCTCATCCCATCGGTGATCGCCATCAGCAGGCATGACTAACGGGGTTAGCGCAGCAGTCCTCAGCTAACTTAAAAGCCGCAACAGCAGATTTCAAGACAGCAGATGAACTGATTTCTCCCAAGCAACTGCTCGATCAGATCAGCAGGCTCGAAGCCATATCCGTCGTAAACGGACTAGGGTTAGCCCTCACGAAGCGCATCGTCGAAGCCCATAGCGGCAGCATGGCAATCGAATCGACAGCAGATAAAGGAACAATCGTCACGGTACTTTTGTCCTGCTTTGTCTACGATGGTATATAAAGTCTGAAAAAGTCTCTGCTCACGTACGCATCCTTCACAGTCTCCAGCCTGTCCTAATCTATGGTCAAAATTCTTCATCTGTCAGATATCCACATGGGCAGCGGCTTTAGTCACGGTCGAATTAATCCAGAAACAGGGTTGAATACCAGGCTTGAAGATTTCGCACGAGCGCTACGCAGGTGTGTAGATGACGCGATCGCCCAAGAAGTAGATCTTGTTCTCTTCGGTGGCGATGCTTTCCCCGACGCTACCCCTCCGCCCTATGTTCAGCAGGCATTTGCCAAAGAATTCTGTCGCTTAGTCACAGCCGACATCCCCACCGTTCTGCTAGTAGGCAACCACGATCAGCATGCTCAAGGCGCAGGCGGTGCGAGCCTTTGTATCTATCGCACCCTAGGCGTTCCAGGCTTCATCGTCGGCGATACGCTGACCACACATCGGATCGAGACTCGCAGCGGTCCTATTCAAATCGTGACGCTTCCCTGGCTCACTCGCTCTACGCTGCTTACTCGTCCGGAGACGCAGGAGCTCTCGATGGGAGAGGTCGGAGAACTGCTGTTAGAAAAACTAAGAATTGTTCTAGAAGGAGAAATTCGTAAGCTAGATAAATCTATTCCAACAGTGTTACTAGCGCATGTGATGACTGACACCGCTCGCTTTGGCGCAGAAAAATTTCTAGCAGTTGGGAAAGGATTCACGGTACCAATGGCGATTTTAGCTCGTGATTGTTTTGACTACATCGCCCTGGGCCATGTCCATAAATATCAAGAAGTCAGTCAGTCCCCGCTGGCCATCTACCCTGGCAGCATCGAACGAGTAGATTTTAACGAAGAAAAAGAAGAGAAAGGCTACGTGATTGCAGAAGTCAGTAAAGGGAAAACAACAGCCGAGTTCCAGGTTTTACCAGCGCGGGCGTTTAAGACAATAGAAATCGATCTCACAAAAGCAGAGCAGCCGCAGGTGGCTTTGATCAAAGCGATTGAGCAGGCGGCGATCGCCGAAGCGGTTGTCAGAGTTATCTACCAAGCTAGCGCTAGTCAGATAGAGACTATGGACAACAACATTGTCGGTGAGGCATTGGCAACAGCTCACAGCTATACAATTCAACCGCAGCTCGTCAGCGAGATGTCCAGACCCAGGCTGCCTGAGCTAGGAACAGATAATACGCTGCTGCCCATGAGTGCCTTGCAGGCTTATCTAGACAACCGGGAGGATTTGAGCGCGATCGCATCCGATGTCCTCGAAGCAGCACAGGCGCTTCTAAATCAAGACCCGTACGGCGACAAAGCTATAGAAAAAGAAGAAACAGATCTGCTAAGTCTAGAAGTAGAAGATAGCCAACAACTCAGGCTTTTATAAGACGGCTGAGTCGTTTATTGGTTTCGTAAACTCCCCTTTGCTGCTCCCATTGTCATCATCTGCTCTAGCCGAGGCAGCGCACTTTCAGCCGTCTCTCTGACGTAGCTATCGACAGACTCATCAGCAATCAGATCGCGCAGAACTTCCAGCGCCCGAGGATCGCCAATGGACCCAAGGGTGTTGGTGATGGTCAGCGCGATCGCCACATTATCTGTCGTCTTCAGCACATCCAATAGCGTATCGACAGCAGGCGCTCCGACTTCTCCCAAAGACATGACCGCAGCAATCTGCACCACCGGATACGGATCGTCCATCGCCTGACGTAATCCCTCAAGCCCCTCCACTGGGAAAGGCTCGTCAGGATGATAGACCGCAATTTGAGCCATTGCCTTTGCGCAGCTAGCTCGCACCGTATCGTTTTCGCTATTGAGCATCTGTTCGACTACCGCTGACACAGTCGCCATTCCAATCGCACCCAGCGTTTTGACGCAGGCACGGCGATAGACTACATCCTCTTCGCCCAGCGCCGTCATCAGCTTAGGAATAGTCTGCTCATCATAGCTGTCGACAATTTCTGTCATGGCTCGCTGTCGCATAGCCGGGTTGGGATGTTTTAGCTGATTAAAGACAGAATCGGCAACCATATTTAAGACAAAAAATGAGATAAAACAACGCTAAAAAAAGACCCCCGGAGAAGCCCTATTGCTAAGGTATCCGCCAGGAGTCCTCCGTTTTTACGCCTGAGTCAGAAACCTAAACCAGGCTCAATCAACGCTAGCCATCGCTAGTCATCAAGGTCCAATCAATTAAGAGAGGGAGTTGATAACGTAGTCGAGCAAAGAGCGGAACTCAGTGAGTGCCTGAGGAGACATGTCACGAGGAGCACAAGCGCGATCGCGAGTGAACTGCATAGCAGTCACATAAGGAGCAGTAGGCAAGTTCAAAGAACGGTACACTTCACGTGCGCCAGCAATGCCCCACTCGTCCAAAGGACCAGTACCGCCAACTACTAGGCAATAGTTGATCAGACGTAGGTAGTGCTTGATGTCGCGAAGGCACTTGTCCTTCTTGCCTTGGTTGCCGCCTGCTTCACCTTCGTTGGTGAGGTAGGGGTACTTCTTGAAGGCAGCATCATAAGCTTCTTGAGCAACCTGGTCGATGCCAGCGTTGAGCTTTTCAGCAGCTTCTAGGCGAGCAGCCGCACGCTGCAAACCACCTTGAACAGCCTGCAAGTCAGCAGAGCCAGGAAAACGTCCGGCAGCATCAGCCGAAGCGATAGCGGAAGTAACAACTGATTTCATTATCTCAAATCTCCAAAGTTTAGTTATGTTTGATCGGTTAACAAAGTAAATAGACTCAAAAGCAAATTACCGCAAGGAGGCAATTAGGAAAGAGCAGATACAACGCGATCAAAATAGCCAGCAGCTTCAGATGCTAGAGCAGAACAGTCGCCTTCTTGTGCATCGTTCTTGTTGTAGCGAGTGCCACCAGCTTCAGGGCTGTTAGTACCCTTCAGGTGAGCGATGCTAGAAGCCTTCATGATATTAACCGCGCGAGCAGCAGAACCAGTAGGTACGCCCAAAGCAGCGTAAGTCTCTTTCAAACCGTTGAGGCAACGATCGTCAAGAACGGAAGCATCACCCGCTAGCAGAGCATAAGTGACGTAGCGCAGAACAATTTCACCATCGCGGAGGCAAGCAGCCATGCGACGAGTAGGGTAGCAGTTACCACCAGCTTGAATCAAGCCAGTGTTCTCACAAATCATGCCAGAAACAGCATCAGAAACGATGCAGCTAGCGTTGGAAGCGATCGCATTAACCGCGTCCAAGCGCTTGTTGCCTTCAGCAACAAAGCCCTTCAGCGCTTCAAGTTCGTCGCCACCGATAGTAGCGGTCTTAGAATCAGCCGAAACAACGGCTCTAGAGAAAGCGTCAAGCATCAAGCTCTCCTTCTTCGTAATACAGCAGCTGACCGTTTTTGTGGCCAGTGATACAAGGTTATGAGAAGACCCATCGCCTAGTCTGCTTTATTAAAAACAAAGCAATAATCCGTTACATTTTTATCGTTAAATCCTTCAAAACCTTTCGCAGAAGGGAGCGCAGGTCATCATCAAAAACAAGCACCTGTTACATAGACGGCTTATTTCTTAACGCTTCTTAGCACAGCTCCTCAGTTTGCGAAAGTTAGCTTGCGAAAAAAAGCTAGGCCATTAATGCTGCTGGCACAGTTTCTTTGATTAGCTCTAGGACCATCCCTTCTTTTGCTACGATACTGCCCGGCATCGCAATAGATGTCTGGCGAGCAATATCGTCCATGAAGTCGTCAGTATGACCGGGATCATGATGGAAGATGACTAGCTGCTTGACATTGGCTGCCTTGGCTAGCTTGACGGCTTCTTGCCAGGTGGAGTGGCCCCAGCCGACTTTGCCCGTTTGTTGGTCGTAGTATTCGTCATCGGTGTAGGTGCAGTCATAGATCATGACATCCGCGTTGCGAGCTAGATGCAGAACGTTTTCATCCAGTCGGCCAGGGAAGTGCTCTGTATCGCTAATGTATGCAGCTGAGTGACCGCGATAGCTAACCCGATAGCCGATGGCCTCGCCGGGATGGTTGAGCAGAGCGTTGCTGATTTCGACATCGCCAATTTTGACCACTTCGCCAATTTCAATATCGCAGAACTCCAGCGTTGCTCCCATAATTTGCAAGGGGACAGGGAAGTTAGGATGGAGCATTTGGTCATTCAGACGCTGCTCGATGGTGGAGCCGTTAGGGGCGATCGCGCCATGAATCTTAAACCGATTCCCCTGTACAAACGCTGGTACAAAGAAAGGAAACCCCTGAATATGGTCCCAATGCGAATGAGTAAAAAACATGTTCGCCTTGACCGGCATGTCAGCGAGCATCTTCTGCCCTAGGTTACGCAGTCCGGTACCACCATCGAAAATGAGCTGCTGACCACCGACATTGATTTCAATGCAGGCTGTGTTGCCCCCATACCGGACCGTATCCTCCCCGGGGCAGGCAACGCTGCCCCGAACACCCCAAAAGCATATCGAAAACTGATTTTGCTGATCTGACATGAGTCTTGTGTTGAAGTGGTTCGAGCGGAATTACGGTCTATTTTTAATAGCTTTTGATAGCCAGCACTAGCCTTCATTAAATGAAATGAAAGGACGCATTTAATACTTGACTAAAAAACGAAATTCCTGCTTGCAGAATGCCCAAGCAAGGTTATGACCTTTCGATATGCTTAGATTCGTTTTACGTACGGTTTGTTTCTGCACACAGTTTCTACGCACAGCTAGTTTCTATACACAGATAAGACATCAGTGTTATTGAATAGCGATCAGGACAATATCTTGGGTTCTTTCTTCTAGTGACAGATCTCAATTTGCCGACAAGCGCCTAAATATCCACACTCGCAAATCTTTGATCTTTCCATCTATCAATAAATTTTAGGGTCGTATAGGCGGTTAGATTGGCCTGAAGTGGCGTAATCGTAATGTGGTTCTTCTTGATAGCCTGCACGTCCGTCATAAACTGCTGACCCACTTCTACCATTGCTTCACTAAGCACGTTGTGACCTGATGCAGCCTGGCCCGATGCCGGGTAACTGGGCAAGCTAGAGGATTTCTCTGCTGGCGTGGGAATTTCGGCGTCTTCTTCCTCTATGACTTCTCCGGCCAGCCAATAGTAGATTCGGCCCCTAGGATCCACCCGCTTTTCGAACTGATCAAAATATCGTCGCACGCCTTGGCGAGTAACCACCGGGGGCTGAAGCTTTGTAGCGTCAACAGGGGGAACATTGACATTTAACAGCACCGGTAGCGATAAAGGCTGCTTTTCTAGCTCTGTGACAAGTCGAACGGCGAAGTCAGCCGCTGGTTGAAAGTTTGGGTAGCCACTGAGCAGGCTAATTGCGATCGCACTCACCCCTTCCAACACCCCTTCCATCGCTGCCGACACCGTCCCCGAATACAGCACATCCGTCCCTAGATTAGCCCCGTGATTAATTCCCGACACTAGAAAATCCGGCTTTTCTGGCAGCACCGCATCTAGCGCCAGCTTTACACAGTCCGACGGTGTCCCAGAACAGGCCCAGGCCGTCACCTCCGGCGCAAACACACCCTCAGCTCGCTCTACTCGTAAAGGTTCGTGGAGCGTCAGCCCGTGCCCCGTTGCCGATCGCTCTCGATCCGGGCACACCACTGTCACCTGATGACCCGCCTGCGCCAGCCCATTCGCCAAAGTCTTAATCCCCAGCGCGAATACACCGTCATCGTTGCTCACCAATATATTCATAACCAATTCCTTGTAGAGGCCCACACGCTCTAGACCTCTCTGGCAGGTTAACATAGACTAATTTCACAACGAATCAGCCAGTTTCGTCCCGCCGTTTTATCCCGCTTGGAGTAGCCGTGAGCGCCACCACCTCAACTGAAATCGAATCCCAGCTCAGCGCCGTTCAACAAAGCGCTCTAGACGATATCAGCGCTGTAGATAGCCTAGAAGCGTTAGAAACAGCTCGCGTCAAGTATCTCGGCAAGAAGGGCGATCTCTCCAAAGTATTAGGTGGCATGGGCAAGCTTTCAGCAGAAGAGCGGCCAAAAGTAGGCGCAATGGCAAACCAAGCCAAAACTGCCTTGCAGTCGGCTATCGAACAGCGCAAATCTAATCTACAAACTGCTCAGATTCAAGCTCAGCTAGCAGCCGAGACGTTAGATGTGACCATGCCAGGCGTCTACGCGCCGCAGGGCAGGGTTCATCCAATTAACAGCATCATTGACCAAATCACCGATATCTTTGTCGGTTTAGGCTATACCGTCGCTCAGAGCCAGGAAATCGAAAGCGACTACTACAACTTTGAAGCGCTGAACTTCTTGCCAGACCATCCCGCCCGCGACATGCAAGACACGCTGTACTTGCCCGGCGGTCAGCTCATGCGCACACATACATCCAATACGCAAATTCGCTACATGGAAAACAACCAGCCTCCTATGCGAGTGCTGGCCTCGGGGCGCTGCTATCGTCGCGATACAGTCGATGCGACCCATTCAGCGGTCTTTCACCAAATCGAATTCTTTGCAGTGGATAAAGACATCACCTTTACGGACTTGCGCGGTACGGTTCAGCTATTCTCTAGAAGCACTGTTTGGTGATATTGAAGTGCGCTTTCGCCCCAGCTATTTCCCCTTCACTGAGCCTTCTGCGGAGGTAGATGTCCGCTGGCAAGGGCAGTGGCTAGAAGTGATGGGCTGCGGCATGATTGACCCCAATGTGCTCAAGGCGGTGGGCTGCGACCCCGAAGTTTATTCTGGATTCGCAGCGGGTCTGGGCGTAGAGCGCCTGGCAATGGTACAGAGCAAAATTGACGATATCAGGCGTCTGTACAAGAGCGATCTGAGATTTTTAAGGCAGTTTTAGAACGCCCGCGACATTAGGCAGTCAAGGGCTTATAAAGCCTAGAAGGAATACGAATAGCGTTTTTACTGACTTTCTTCAACCGCTGGGTAGGCGTCTTTGGAGCGTGAGGAAGGTTCAGCTCGCTGAGTTCTGATGGGATGAGATCGCTGAGCAGCAGATCGGCGGGTTCTTCGCCTTCGGCGGCATAATCAACAAAATCGGTCAGGACTGAGGATGTGTCTGTATTAGTCATGGGAATCTTTTGCAGCTGATAAATACGCCGTATGGCCGTGTATTCAGTATTCCCGGTGTGTAATATCCATATCTGAGTGATTGCATGGATATACGAAGATGTTCCAAGTCTGATGAGTCGAAAGCTCGAATCTAGGTGTTATTCCCAGTCAAAGTGAGTATGAATCCATTTCTTAGCCCTGGCGATCGCCTGCTCTCTGCTCTCTGCCCTCGGTACAGCCACCGCACTACCGGTGTCATAGGTCACCCAGGCTGAATATATCTGCTGCTCGTAGTCAATAGAAGTGGTCACCTCGATCTTCATGCCTCGATAGGTGAAGGCCCAAACAACAGCCGGATAGTCGGGAACAGCAATGTGTTCATGCATACTCAAAACCTGAAGCCCTATGTAGAGAGTGCCATAGCTTAGTTCAGGTATACAGACCAGCAACGTATTCTCCGTAACCGTTGTACAAAAGCGTTGGCTGTTTTTTCCAATCCCAGTCATTACCTTCGCCCATCAGCCTTTCTTTGGCCTGTGACCATCTAGGATGAGACACCTGCGGGTTTACATTCGCCTCAAATCCGTATTCGTTGGGCGAGATAACGTTCCAATAGGTCGCGGGCTGCTCGGCTACAAATTCTATATTGACAATAGATTTCGCGCCTTTGAACCCATACTTCCAAGGCACTACCATGCGGATAGGCGCACCGTGCTGCTTGGGTAGCGTGCGACCATACACGCCAACCGCAAAGAAGGCCAGCTCATTAGCCATCTCTTCAATCCGCAACCCTTCCTGGTATGGCCAAGGCAGGCTAGAAAATGAAACACCCGGCCCCGGCATGACTTTGGGATCGAAATAAGACTCGAAGCGAACGAATTTTGCTTCGGGTTTGGGGTCTACATCTTCGATAAGTTTGTTCATCGGAAAGCCCAACCAGGGAACGACCATGGCCCAGGCTTCGACACAGCGAAACCGGTAGATTCGCTCTTCTAAAGGAAAGGTTTTGAGCAGAGCGTCAGCGTCGTATGTTTTTGGCTGGTTGACGAGGCCACCGACGGTGAGTTTCCAGTCTTCAGACGGAAGCGCCTGTGCTTTTTGCCAGATATTTTTCGTGCCACCGAATTCGTAGAAGTTGTTGAAGCGGCTGGCGTATTGCTGCTCTGTGGTAGGCCGATCGGCGACCTCTGCGAAGTCAGGGTTGGTGCGAAAGTTTGAGAGCTGGCGGCCAAGAGTGGCTTCAAATTCGGCGCGGTCGTCTTCGCTGAGTGGGGGGCGGCAGCTGTTGAGGGCGATCGCACCGCCAATGCCAATCCCTGCACTCATCGTCGCTTTCAAGAACTGCCTTCTTGAGCGTTTGCTATTAAAGAAGACAGTTTCAGCCGTAGCCTGACGTTCTAAAAGCTGCCAGTCGGGGCGAATACGAGGAAAGACCATAGTCTTGAGTTTTGAGCGTCTGGTGAGGTTTGAAAGTGATGACAGATTCTATCCATAATATATAGAGGTTCGTTTCACAAATTCTGACAGTCTGCTGAGAAACACAGTGGGCAGCGTCGATCAATCGTGAGACTAATTAGAAAACATCGGTGAATGGGTTGGGTGGGATGAGTAAAGAAGCAATATCGGACCCGCTCAACTTTCGGATGGGCTGCGCCGTTTGGGCGTTCAAAGATTGGGTGGGCAGCTTTTATCCGGCGAAAAGTCAACCGACTAATTTCTTGCGGCTCTACGGTGAACGAATGTTGGCTGTGGAGGGAAACACCACATTTTATTCGGTCCCTTCTCTGGAAATGGTAAACCGCTGGGCTGCTAACACACCGTCAGACTTTCGCTTTTGCCCGAAGCTACCTCGGGCGGTCACTCACGAAGGTCTGCTGATGGCACATCTGCCAGCGGCGCTATCTTTTCTAGCTTTGATGCAGCAGGGACTAGGCGACAGATTGGGTCCGATCATGATCCAGCTTCCACCGAGCTACAGCCCGGCTGCATTTGATGATTTGAGGAATTTTCTACAGGTATGGCCGCGAGCATCTGCGCCAATTGCTGTAGAGGTTCGGCACCTAGACTGGTTTTCGCCGCCGTCAGCCGATCGATTAACAGCGCTATTGACTGAGCTGAACGTGGGCCAAGTCTTGCTAGATAGCCGGATGATGTATGCCCATGAAGACGACGGCGATATCGATCCGCAGATGTCCTCTAATCGCAGAAAGCCAAAGGTTCCCCTACAGCCGCAGGCGACCGGAGACTTTGCAATTGTTCGCTACATCAGCCATCCAAAGCTGCTGCGCAATCACGACTATTTGACCGAGTGGGTGAGCCGGGTCGACCAGTGGTTGAGTGCAGGCAAGCAGGTTTACTTTTTCGTACACTGTCCGATGGAAGTAGAGTCGCCTCAAGTAGCTCGGTATTTCCAGGCGGTGTTAGAGGCAGCGCAGGTGAATGTACCGCCTTTGCCGTGGATGCACTTGGAGCAACCGCTAGAACAGCTAAGTTTGTTTTGATTGAGGTTGTTTTGACAGGGTCAGGCGCTGAGTAGCTAGCTCAATAGCCAAGTTCAGGGCGGCTTCTGTGCTTTGCGATCTGGCTATTCCTTTCCCAGCAATGTTGAAGGCTGTCCCATGGTCGGGCGATGTGCGAATGAACGGTAGGCCGATAGTGGTGTTAACGGCTAGGTCAAAAGCCAGTAGCTTGACTGGAATTAGCCCTTGGTCGTGATAGAGCGCTAGATAGCCATCGTGTGCGTTTGCCTGCAAGGCACCTCGGCTGTGCCAAGCCTGCCCTGGGGTGACCCACATAGTATCTGGCGGGATAGGGCCTTCTAATTGAATATGAGGAAATCGCTGCTGCTGCTGGGCTAGCCACGGTATGAGCCAGTCTTGTTCTTCTCGGCCTAGCTGCCCTTGTTCGCCGCTGTGGGGATTCAGGCCCGCGATCGCAATCCGCGCCTCACTCAATCCAAAGTCTTTTGCCAAGCATTCGATCAACAGCTCTAGCTTCAAGGTCATGACTTCAGGCGTCAGCGCCTGCGACACATCTTTCAGCGGAATGTGCGTGGTTGCCAGCAAGGTTCTGAGGGACCAGCCGTTCTGTGGCGATTTGGCGACGAACAGCATACCGAATCGCCGAGTATTGGACATTTCAGCTAGCAGTTCGGTCTGCCCAGGATATGCACGACCAGCAGCGAGCCAGGCTGATTTGGCAATGGGGGCAGTGACAATGCCATCGAACTCGCCTCGTAGGGTAAGGGCGATCGCACTTTCCAAGGTCCGAAAGCTGACCTCTCCACTGCTGCTGCTTTGAGCGCCTGTGACGACTTTGGACGTGAGTGTCTCTGGCAACCCAATATCGATGAAATTTAGCCGCTCTGGATCTATCAGGTTTGGACAGATAGCTTTGAGGCTGTCGTAGGTGTTTTGGGCGAGGGTGCGATCGCCAATCACAGAAATATCTGCACGCTCCAACAACGCTGAATTACTCAGCGCCTTGAGCACAACTTCTGGACCGATTCCGGCGGGATCTCCCAACGTCATCACAAGGCGAGGTTTTGTGGCAGAGAAGACTAACGAATTTAGTGTCGTTACAGAGGCAGATGTCATGAGGGGTTCCAAAACACTCTAAAATGATGCGGATATTCAAAGATATTCACTATAAAACAGGAGATAGTTGGCATATGGGCGGCGAAATTTTTTCTACGGCAGTGTTGGTGTTTGGCATGATCTTAGTTGGCCTTAGCGTTGGCTTCTTGATGCTCAAGGTTCAAGGTGGCGAAGAATAGTTCATCTGCCCCTGACAAGCAGGGTTTGAACTGGACTCAAAACAGGACTGGTTCGCACTCGATTCGGTCCTGAGATATTTGTGTCGGCGACGACTTCTGCTAGACTGAGAGGCATATTAAGTTTTGTTTACCTTAACTCATGGTCTTATTAGTCGTTGGCGCAACTGGCACTTTAGGCAGGCAGATCGTTCGTCGGGCTTTAGATGAAGGCTATGAAGTTAAGTGCCTCGTCAGAAACTTTCAAAAAGCTAGCTTTCTAAGAGAGTGGGGTGCCCAGCTAGTCAAAGCAGATTTGACCGGTCCTGGCAGTCTCCCTCCTTGCTTCGAGAATGTGAACGCCGTGATCGACGCGGCAACGTCTCGTCCCGCTGAGAAAGAAGGCATATACGATGTTGACTGGCATGGCAAAGTTGCACTGATCAAAGCGGCAAAGGAAGCTGGCGTCGAACGCTTTATTTTCTTTTCTATCTTGGGTGCGGGCGAATACCCCGATGTACCGCTGATGGAGATCAAGGACTGCGTTGAAGCCTTCCTCAGAGAGTCTGGATTGAACTACACCATCTTTCGACCTTGCGGCTTTATGCAGGGTTTGATTGGACAGTACGCTATTCCTATCTTAGAAAGGCAGTCTGTATGGGTAATGGGCGAAGCAGGCTCCATTGCCTACATGAATAGTCAAGACATTGCCAAGTTTGCTGTGAAGGCACTGAAGCTACCAGCTGCCGAAAACAAGACTTTTGCTTTGGCGGGTAAACGAGCATGGGGAGCATATGAAATTATTCGCCTGTGTGAGCGTCTTTCTGAGCAAAACGCCAATGTCTCTAACATGCCCCCGGCCCTATTGAGGGGGGCTAGAAATATAGCTGCTTTTTTCCAGTGGACGTGGGATCTAGCCGATCGCTTAGCCTTTACAGAAGTAAGTGCTAGCGGTGACACTATGGACGCGCCGATGGCTGAGGTCTACAAGACTTTTGGCATAGACGAAGGCGAGATTACACCGCTAGAGGACTATTTGCAGGAGTACTTTACTCGGATCATGAAGAAACTAAAAGAGCTTGACTTTGAGAGCGGTCGCGACGCCAAAAAGAAGGTTCCGTTCTAAGTCTGTTTTTCCTGAGCAGGTTTCCCCAAGCATTAGATTCTTAGGACATTTTGGTGAGCTACCCACACACTTTTATAGGAGCGTGTTATCTTTGTATCCAAGTGACCGAGGTCGCTTAGTCCACTAAACAAAATCCGTTTAGGAATACAGGAGGTGATGCCCATGAAGATTAGTGATATGTGCATGGGTCTCCAGGTTGATGTGAACCGGCTGTGCGCCGGGGCTGTCCTCTAGGACCTGCTAAAACATCAGTTTCAGCTAAGGTGCTAAGGGTTCCTCCCGGCAGTTTGGTTTTGACCTGAAGATCCGACTAGACCGCTCCTATCCACAAGATATTTGCTCAGCTACTGAGACAGATGTCCGAGGGTAGGAGCGGATAGTTTTTTAAAAGGCGTTACGTAGACGCGATCGCCTGTGTTTGATCAAGGCAGCCCCATGTGTCAGTTCCTAGATAGTTCAGTTTTGTAAAAGTACGATCGTATCGCCTGTAATCCCTGAAAAGCTTGGAAATACGAACACTTTTTGCAAGTCCCCAAACAATGCAAATAAAAAGTGTCCCCAAAAGTGTCCATAGGGATTGTATGGGCCAAAGGTATCTGTTAGCATTGCCGGTAGTTAAAGAAGTTATTGGTATGCAGGCACTTTGCTCTGGTATCCGATGCATCTCTTTAGCGTGGCAAACAAGGTCAGACTTTTTGCTTAATAGTGTGAGGAATCAAGAGAAAAATGAAAAATTTGAAAGCATTGCTTGCCGTGCCCGCTGCTTTCGGAGCAGTTCTAGCTGTATCCGGGAATGCCTTGGCTGCAGAGAGCCTCGTTGAAAGTGTAGCTGTTGACAGTGTTGCTATTGAAGCAACAGATGATCTAGTCGTTTCGGATTCAGTCGTTGCAGAGCCTATTCAGCTCGCACAGGTTACTAGCGTTTCTGAACTGTCAGACGTACGCGCAGGCGACTGGGCATTCACAGCCTTGCAGCGCCTAGTAGAAGAGTACGGCTGTTTGGAAGGTTACCCTGACCGCACATTCCGTGGTAACCGCGCCATGACTCGCTATGAGTTTGCCGCCGGTTTGAACGCTTGTTTGGACGTGGTAATTCAGCTAATCGGTGGCGGTGACATCGATGGTGTTAGCCGCCTGCAAGAAGAGTTCGCAGCAGAGCTAGCAACCATTCGTGGTCGTACAGATTTGCTAGAAGCAGATGTAGCAGAGCTTCAAGCTAACCAGTTCTCTACTACTACTAAGCTGCGCGGTCAGTTGGACGCTCACCTAGTTGTTCCTTTTGGCGATGCTGATTTGATTGCTGATGGTACTGCTCTAGATGGTGGCCCCGGTCAAGCCGATGTAGGAGACGATGATACCGTCGGTGGTAACGAAGCTGATGCTACATTTGAGTATCGCGCTCGCCTAAACTTCGATACTAGCTTCACCGGTGAGGACAGACTTCGTATTCGTTTACAGGCGTCCGATGATGCTGGTTCTTTGCGTAACACCGAGGGTGGATTGTCTAGCCAGAGTGGACGTGGAACTGCTGGTGAAGACGCTATTAGACTAGATGACGTTTACTACAGCTTCCCAATCGGCAATCGCTTCAGCGCTATTATCGCAGCGAACAGCATTGTGACTGACGACTTTGTTACTAGCACTATTGTTCCTTATGATGGTCCTGCCGTCGCTGATGCGAGTGGCCCTGAATTCTACGACCTCTACAATGGTGGTAGCTCGTTCGGTGGAGGCGTAAACATTGCCTTTACTGACAGCCTGGTACTCGACCTTGGCTATTCCACTGACACCGGTAACGTTAACAACGATACTATCGTCATTGGTCAGGATGACCTTGGTGAAGACATCATCGGGAATGATAACAATGTTGGCTTGTTCAACAACTACAGCTACATCGCTCAGCTAAACTTCCTCACAGACGGTTTAATCAATGCAGCTGTAGCTTACATTGATGGCGACCAAGACGGCGAGGGTTCTCCTGAGTACACTATTGCTGGTTTGCTGAACCTCGACTTTGGTTTCCTTGAGGTTGCTGGTCACTACGCTTACACGCCTGCTCAAGGTGGCGGCGATCTTGACTCATACGGTGGTGGCGTGAACTTCCCTGAGCTGTTCGGTGGAAATCTTGGTGCTTATGCTTCGATCGCGCCTAACGTTGATCGCGATCCTCTTTTGATTGAGGCCTACTACCAGCTAGCTCTCAACGAGTTCTTTACAATCACACCTGCTGTTATCTACGCGGATAACGACTCTGGTGTCGGTGATGACAACAATATCTACGGCGCAATCCGCGCTACTTTCCAGTTCTAAACTTCTGATAGCTTTTAGCTCTTAGAGAAGCAATAGAATCTAAATGAGACCCTGTGAATTCACAGGGTCTTTTTTGTGTCGCCGTCTAAATGAACAATCCCCACCGTGGAACCGGAGTATACTGATAATTGCTGGCTACGACGTTTTTGTTGGTCTGCATCTTATGGCCTTTTCTTTAAATAGCTGTGGAACTATCGTGCAAAAGTGAGTATGCGCTGCTGGCTCTGATAGAGCTGAGCTTGCACTACAGCAAAGGGGAGCCGCTGAGGATTTGTCAGATCGCAGCGGAACAGGGTATTCCCGATCGGTATTTGGAACAGCTGTTGGCGACGCTGCGCAGGGGGGGGTTCGTGAAGAGTCAAAGAGGTGCAAAGGGGGGATATTTGCTGACTCGTGAACCTTGGAAGGTGACGCTGCTAGATGTGGTGAGCTGTATTGAAGGATTTGATGCAAAGGCGAAAGAGGTAAAGTCACCGCAGACGGCGGAGGGGGCGGTAGTGAATGAGGTGTGGCTGGAGGTGCGCCGCTCGGCTGAGTCGGTGCTGGAAGGATACACGCTGCAAGATCTGGTAGACAAGCGGAATGCTCGTCAGCAGGTGGATTTGATGTATTACATATAGGTTCTGACTTCTTGTTTCTTCTTGCAGTTTTGCATCTTTAACGGCAGAAGAGATAAGAGGCAAGAGACCCGCCCCGGCCTGCGGCCACCCCTCCACTGGATGGGATTTTTCTGGCTTTGGGGCGTTTGATTTTGTGTTAGCGCTGTGGAGAGAGTTTTGATGAAGATTGCGAATAATGTGACTGAGCTGATTGGACATACGCCAATGGTACGTTTGGGCCGGATTCCTGAGAGTGAGGGGTGTGTGGCTCAGATTGTGGTGAAGCTAGAGGGAATGAATCCGTCGGCTTCGGTGAAGGATCGTATTGGTATCAGCATGATTGAAGCGGCTGAGAAAGCGGGTGATATCGTGCCAGGAAAAACGACGCTGGTAGAGCCGACTTCAGGCAATACGGGGATCGCGCTGGCAATGGCGGCGGCAGCAAAGGGGTATCGTTTGGTTTTGACGATGCCGGAGACGATGAGTTCTGAGCGCAGGGCAATGCTACGAGCCTATGGCGCTGAGCTGGAGCTGACGCCGGGGATGGAGGGGATGAGCGGATGTATTCAGCGGGCGCAGGCTTTGGTAGATACGCTGCCTGATGCTTATATGCTGCAACAGTTTGATAACCCGGCTAATCCAGCTATTCATCGACGGTCAACAGCGGAGGAGATCTGGCAGGACACAGAAGGTCAGGTGGACTTTTTGGTGGCGGGCGTGGGAACTGGTGGCACTATTACCGGGGTTGGTGAGGTGCTCAAGCAGCGGAAACCAAGCTTTCAAGTGGTGGCGGTAGAGCCTTTGAACAGTGCGGTGCTCTCTGGAAATACGCCTGGGCCTCATAAGATTCAGGGAATTGGAGCTGGGTTTGTGCCAAAGGTGCTAAATCAGGGTTTGATCGATGAGGTGGTGACGGTGACGGATGAGGATGCGATCGCATTCGGCAGACGCCTGGCCAAGGAAGAAGGCATTCTATCAGGCATTTCTAGCGGTGCGGCCCTGTGTGCGGCAGTAAAAATTGCGCAGCGACCTGAAAACGCAGGCAAGCTGATTGTGATGATTCAGCCTAGCTTTGGCGAGCGATATCTGAGTACGCCGCTGTTTCAAGACCCGGAGCCGATGGGAAAGCGGGAAGAGAAGTAGGCTTCGGCTCCGCTCAGCCGCCGGAAATAAAAAGAAGGAGGAATGGGAAATGGGGATGAGGCAAAGAGGCTAATATATTTTCATGGGAAATCAGACGCGCACCGATACTGACTACTACAAAACTTTGGGTATTGCTGAGGGCGCAAGTCAGGCCCAGATAAAGCAGGCATATCGTCAGCTAGCTAAGCAGTTTCATCCGGACAGCCGAAATCAGGGCGCGACGAATGAAAAGATTGCGTCAGTGAATGCGGCCTATGAAGTGCTAGGCGATGTAAATGCGCGGCGTCAGTACGATGTGGAGCGGCAGCTGGTAGCGAAGGCGAGACAGCGCGAGCGAGCTTCCCGCACCGTAGACTCTCAAAATCAATATAAGAAGCGCAAGCCGAGTAGCGCGGCAGATTCGACGACGATTGAACAGTGGCTACGTGGCGTGTTTAATCCGACCGACCGGCTGATTGGCAAGATTATTCGGCCTTTGAAGGCGGAGGTGCGATCGCTCTCTGCGGACCCGTTTGACGATGAGCTGATGGAAGCGTTTCAAACCTATATAGAAGCGTGCCGAGAGCATTTGGAAAAGGCACAGGAAAAGTTTAAGTCGATGCCAAATCCAGCGAGCGTCGCAGGCGGCGCGGCAAACATGTATTACTGTCTAAATCAGCTAGAAGACGGCATAGAAGAGATAGAGCGCTTTACCTATACCTATGACGAGAACTATCTGCATACTGGGCAGGAGCTGTTTCGGATTTCAGCGGGTTTGCGCAAGGATGCCAAGGCAGAGATTAAAGCGGTGTTGTGACTACTCTTGAGTTGCTACAATGATTCTTTGCATTGTCGGGCCGCTGTTGGGCCTTTCCTATCATGGCTCTTCCTGTTGTCGCAATTATTGGTCGCCCAAATGTGGGCAAATCTATGCTGGTGAATCGATTCGCTGGAGGAAGGCAGTCGATTGTATTTGATCAGCCGGGGGTGACGCGCGATCGCACTTACCAGCCAGCCTTTTGGAAAGACCGTGAGTTTTTGGCAGTAGATACGGGTGGTCTGGTGTTTGATGATGACACTGAGTTTTTGCCCTACATTCGTGAGCAGGCGATGACCGCCTTGAGTGAAGCGGCGGCGGCGCTGTTTGTTGTCGATGGTCAGATGGGACCGACCGAGGGCGATCAGGAAATTGCGTCTTGGATGCGATCGCAAAATATTCCAGTGGTACTCGCCGTTAACAAGTGCGAGTCACCCGATGAAGGAATTATCCAGGCGGCGCAGTTCTGGGAACTAGGTTTGGGTGAGCCCTATGCGGTTTCAGCGATTCATGGAAGCGGTACGGGTGAATTACTCGATGCGCTCGTAGAGCACCTGCCGCCTGCCGATGAGGTTGAGGAAGTTGACGAATATCGAGTGGCAATCGTCGGACGGCCTAACGTCGGTAAATCTAGCATTCTGAACGCCTTTGTTGGAGAAAAGCGCTCGATCGTGAGTCCGATTTCTGGGACCACTCGCGATGCGATTGACATGCTGGTGACTCGTGGCGAAGGCGATGATCTAAAGCGCTACCGACTAATCGATACAGCCGGTATACGCAAGAGGAAGAATGTAGATTTTGGCCCAGAGTACTTTGGTATTAACCGGGCATTCAAGGCAATCAAGCGCTCAGATGTCGTGCTGCTAGTGATTGATGCCCTAGACGGTGTGACTGAGCAGGATCAAAAATTAGCCGGGCGAATTGAGGAAGAAGGCCGCGCCTGTGTGATTGTGGTGAATAAGTGGGATGCGATCGACAAGGATTCGCATACCATCTACGAGTTTGATAAAAAGATTGAGGCGAAGCTGCACTTTCTGGGCTGGGCAAAGCGGCTGTATGTGAGCGCTATGACCGGTCAGCGCCTGCCGAATATCTTGGACGCGGTAGATATGGCTGCTGGTGAGCACCGCCGCCGGGTAACCACATCGGTGGTGAATGAAGTACTAGAAGATGCTGTGAGCTGGCATACGCCGCCGACTACGCGGCAAGGGCGGCAGGGGAAGATCTATTATGGGACGCAGGTGCGATCGCAGCCCCCTTCCTTTGCGCTATTCGTCAACGATCCCAAACTGTTTGGCGAAAGCTATCGCCGCTATATTGAAAAACAGTTTCGCAAGAACTTAGGCTATGACGGTACGCCGATTCGCCTGCTGTGGCGAGGTAAGAGTATGCGCGATATAGAACGCGGTCATAGTTCTAGCAGTGGGCCGAACCGGGCGACGAAGGTTCGCTATTTGGGTTAGGGAAGGAAGAGCGCTGAATGGACTTATTGCGATCGCTCCCCATCGGTCTGTATTTAGAACGGCCAGTTACCTGGCTGCATCGAGTCGATCCTAGAGTCAAAGTCGCTTGGCTGCTGAGTATTTTGCTAGCGCCAATTCTAGCGAATGCCGCCTGCCGGATTGCCATCGTGGCTTTTTTGATAGTGCTGACTATCAGCGCTCGAATTCCTTTGCGAGTGTGGCGTCAACAGATGGGATGGCTGCTGGTATTAGGAGCGTTGGTAACGGGTTTGCTGCTGATCATGCCGGATGGCATTGCGGTTTCTCAGCAGCCTAGACTGCCGACAGAGCAGATGATTCAGGTCTGGCCAGAGGAATTAAAAGCTCCTGACCAATTGCCTGTGGTGCCCCCGGCGACCAGCTATCGGTATGATTTGGTGGATTGGCAGCTGACACAGCTTCCTCCTTTCAACTTTTCGATTCAGGTTACGCAGCGATCGCGTCGAATCGCCATCAAAGTCAGCACCCTATTGTTCACGCTGATCTACTCAACCACCTTATTTTTACTGACCACTGCTCCTGAAGAAATCACAGAAGCCTTTGAGCTGCTAATGCAACCCCTGCGATTTTTTAAGGTACCTGTCACTGAAATCGCGCTCACGCTCACGCTCGCCCTTCGGTTTATTCCCCTTGTTTTAGAAGAAGTCCAGAACCTGGTGCGTTCTATCCGCACTAGAGCAATTAAATGGCAAAAGCTAGGCATTCGCGGCGCGGTGCAAATCTGGCTGATGGTGGCCGAGCGGCTAGTCCAAAATTTACTGCTCCGAGCAGAACAGATCGCTAGCGCTATGCAGGTTCGAGGCTTTACCAGTCCAAACACGCATAGAGTTACCTGGCACCAAATGCGGCTACGCTGGCGAGACTGGCTGATTCTGAGCGGACTGGGGCTCTTTTGGTGGGGCAGATGGATGTATGGAGGCGCTGCTTGAAAGCTGGTTTGCTATCATCTGACTCGCTATCATCTGGGTTCCTCTCACCTTGCCCTAAGTATTTCTGGCAGTCTCTGCCCCTGGCACAAAGAACGGGATCGGATATTTTTGCTGCGCTCTTCCAGCCGCAAACCGCAAAGCCAGGCATCGTTGGAATTGCTACATTGCTAGAGAGTCCTTATCCGCTACCGCCTGACTCTCTGCCCGCACCGGCAACCGCGCTGGCTCGCTATTCTATCTGCGCAGGCTCTCCTCGGATCGTCAGTGGGCAGCCTCAGCTTTGGACGCCAGCAAAAGGGTACGTCATTCCTTTTTTGGAACAGTTGAGCACAGTTGAGTCGCCTCAAGCAGTAGCACCGTTCACAGAGGGCGCGATCGCAGAAGACACAGCAGAGGATTCACCGGAGCACCTTCCTTTTTGTGGAGGTTGGTTGGGCTGGCTAGGCTATGATTTGGCGTGGGAGATAGAGCAGCTGCCATGGCTGAAGGACGATCAACTGCCCTTTCCTGTCGCTTTTTGGTACGAACCAGCTGAATTTGCTGTGTTGGATCATCATTTGCAGCGTCTGTGGCTAGCGGCAACCAGTTCTATTCGTTTGGCTAGTCTGAAGAAAGCAGCACAGGGAGCAGCACGGAGAGCGGTACAAAGAGCAACGAACGACGTAACGGATGAATTGGCAGCGGCTGAAGTCATAGAGCAACTGTGGGAAGAGAGACGAAAGGTAGATAAAAAGGAAAACAATCTCGATAGCAGTGTTTGCAAAACGAAGAATTTAAAGTTTGAAACGTCGAAAGCAGCGTTTGAAGCGGCTGTAGAACAGGCAAAGGAACATATCAGGGCGGGTGATGTCTTTCAGGTTAATCACTCTTTGCGGTTTCAGGCACAGACGACTGCTGATAGCTGGCACGTATATCGGACGCTGCAAGGCATTAATCCGTCACCCTTTGCTAGCTACTGGCATACGCCATGGGGCGCGGTAGTAAGTTGCTCTCCAGAAAGACTGGTGCAGGCAGAAGCAGGTAGAGCCCAGTCTAGGCCAATTGCCGGAACTCGACCTCGAGGGGAGCATCTAGAAGAAGATCTGGTCAAAGCGGCGGAATTGCGGGGCGATCGCAAAGAACAGGCCGAGCACATCATGCTAGTTGATCTAGAGCGGAATGATTTGGGCAGGGTGTGCCAGTGGGGGTCAGTGCAGGTAGAAGAGCTGATGACCATAGAGCGCTATAGCCATGTGATGCACCTAGTGAGTAACGTAGTCGGAAATTTAACGCCCGGCTGCTCTATGGCCAAACTGATTACGGCGCTGTTTCCAGGCGGTACGATTACGGGCTGCCCGAAAGTTCGATGTATGGAAATTATTGAGGCGCTAGAACCAGTGAGACGCAGCTTATTTTACGGATCTTGTGGCTATCTAGACAGACGAGGTCGATTAGATCTCAACATCCTGATTCGGACGCTGCTGCTGACGGCTGATTCAGACAGCGCAGATGCTACAAAGACCGTATGGGGACAAGTTGGAGCTGGCATTGTGGCAGATAGCCAGCCAGAAGAAGAGTGGTTTGAGTCCTTACAGAAGGCAAAAGCTCAGCTTTTGGCATTAGGACTGCAATGATTCTTCTAAGCGTTGTCCTGTCAGTTTGTCTGCCGACAGTCACATTAGCCAAAGGCCCTACAAAACAGCGACAATCTGAGCCGTAGCGCCAAGAGCGTCTTTACTTCGCTATACCAGATCTGTAACTCAGTACTGTTTAATTTGAACATTGGTGCGACTAAATCTGCGCTGGATCTACATAATCCTGTGGAAAACGCTGTAAACTCAGTCATGCATAAACATAGCTATAAGACTAGTTGTCTACAGGTACTGACAGGCAGTACAAAGACGGCTTCAAGGATTCAATATTTCTTTGTTCTCATTACCTTCCGATGCCTGAATGAGTACCGAAAACTATCTCAACCATCCGAACTTCGGCTTGCTTTTTAGAGTATGTCTAGTCGGTGAGGGACAAGAGCTATTTGCTACGCTGTACGCGCATAGGCTGTTTTTTCTGGTTAGAAACGATACAAGCGGACTGTCATTCGATCCGATTGGCCGAGTCGAGTCGAAGCAGCTGATCGAGCAGCGGCTGCGGTTAATTCGCCGTACCGGTCATCAGGCAGAGTACGAACAGCTACAAAAAACCTACAAGCAAGCTTTCTAACATGTCTTCTGGTTCGTCTCGATTGGGCGCTGAAAGTGCGGTGTCTACTCGGCTCGCTCAAATTTATCTGCGCCTCCCTGCCTCTGTTCGATTGATTGGAATTACCAAAACCTTTTCGGCTGATATTGTTCGTCAAGCCTACGAGGCTGGCCTCAGAGAATTTGGGGAAAACAAGGTGCAAGAAGGGCTGGCAAAACAGGCGGCGCTGAGGGATCTGACGGATGTGACTTGGCATTTTATCGGCCACATACAGTCGAACAAGGCGCTGAAGGTGGTCGAAAACTTCGACTGGATTCACTCTGTAGATAGTCTAAAGTTAGCGACCCGGATCAACCGGCAGGCTAAAGACTTGGGTAAACGACCGAACTGCTGCCTTCAGGTTAAGCTAGCGCCAGATCCGACTAAGGCTGGTTTTGAGGTGGAGACGCTGATGTCGGCGCTGACAGATCTAGACCAGCTGGAGTCGATCGATATTCGCGGGCTGATGGTGATTCCGCCTTATGGTCTGCTAAATGCGCAGGTTCAGGCGATTTTTAATCAGGGGGCGGCGCTAGCAAAGGAGATTGCGGGGCGATCGCTGGTGAATATGAAGATGGATCAGCTCTCGATGGGAATGTCTGGTGATTTTGAGCAGGCGATCGCAGCGGGAGCCACTATGGTCAGGATCGGTAGCGGTCTGTTTGGACAGCGGTAATGGCTGCGATCGCCCGCAATCTTGTATCTTTGAGCACTTTTTTATACCCTTAGTCACCTTCCAAAAGAGCGCTTAAAGAAATCACACAAAAAACTCTTGACATATCATGAGAACCATGGGGTAATGCTGATGACTCTAAATTTAAGTATTAGAGAAAACTAAGCAGCTAATTCCGGCGTTCCTGGTAATACTGAGCATGTCGATGTCACAGTAGCAGCCCAGCGAAACCTATGAGCTAAGTCAGCCAAAGCAGCAAGAATTTCCAGGACTTTATTCCTAAAATTACTATCGGCTCAACTTTGATGACTGTGTTTGGCTGCATACCAGGACGGAAATGCCCTAGTTTGATTGACACAATTCTACGCAGCGCTTTTAATAACCTAGTTGCCGCGTAGGGTTATGCCAAGTCGTCAATGTCGTGTTGGAGCAAAAGTTAATGAGTGGTCTATTCGGAAAAATCAAAGATTTTGTTGGATTGAACGATCCAGCAGATTATGAGTACGAATATGAAGAAGTAGAAGGCGATGAATATCAAAGCCTCTACGAAGAAGAAAATACTGAGCCTGAAGCACTCGTGCCCCCAATGCCTGTTGAGGAAGCGGATCGCCCTGCCCGCCGTCGTATTCGTGAAAGAGTTCTATCTACTGAATCTGGAATGGTGTCAATGAACAACGTAATTGGTATGCCTGGTGCGATGAACGGAATGTCTGAAGTGATGGTGATGGAGCCACGCACTTTTGAAGAGATGCCCCAAGCTATTCAGGCTTTGCGCGAACGTAAGTCTGTCGTGCTCAATTTGACTATTATGGACCCCGACCAAGCTCAGCGAGCGGTTGACTTTGTGGCGGGTGGCACCTATGCCATGGATGGTCATCAAGAGCGCATCGGTGAGAGCATCTTCTTGTTCACCCCTAACTGTGTACAGGTGAGTATGCCATCTGAAACAGGTGATAGCTTCCTCGACCAAGAGCCTATGAGCGCACCTCGTCAGGCTGCACCTACGCCTGCGTGGGCAACTGAGCAAATCGCCCGGATGGCTTAAAAGCTAGTAGGCTATACCGACACAAACTGACAAAGGCAACTGCTCGCATCGCATCGCTTCCAACGGCTAGAAAGTGCTGTCATCGGTGAGACGACTTCTCTCGATGTGGTAACTATTCGCGGTATGCTATGGATGAAATTTGATGAGGGCTGTGTTCTTGTCTGTAAGACTTGGCATTATCGGCGGCGGGGTAATGGGCGAAGCCCTGTTGTCCCGCCTTCTTGGTCAGGGCCTGTACGCCGCTGAAGAAGTGATGCTGAGCGACCCCTCTTCTGAACGCCGTCGGGTGCTCTTTGAGCAGCATTCGATTCAGACGACAGATAGCAATCAGGAAGTACTTGAGGCTAGCAAGGTGGTGCTGTTAGCTATCAAGCCACAGGTTTTTGAAGCAGTCGCAAAGGATTTTCAAAGTGCCCGCTGTGAGACGCCGCCTTTGGTCCTTTCTATCCTAGCTGGGGTGCCGCTGTCCAAGCTAGAGTCGGTGATGTCCGGCTGGCCAGTGGTGCGAGCTATGCCAAATACGCCTGCGACTGTAGGCGGTGGCATGACGGCGATCGCGCTCGGCACCCGGACGCTAGCTGAACACGGCGAACTGGCCCAGAACATTTTCGCGGCGATGGGCCAGGTAGTGAAGGTCCCAGAAGATATGCTAGATGCGGTGACCGGGCTATCTGGCTCTGGCCCCGGATATGTGGCGATCGTGATCGAAGCGCTGGCAGACGGTGGCGTAGCGGCTGGTTTGCCCAGGGCGATTGCCAATCAGCTAGCTTTGCAAACTGTGCTGGGAACAGCTGAACTGATTCAAAAAACGGGGATGCACCCAGCAGAATTGAAAGATAGAGTAACCAGTCCTGGTGGCACAACTATTGCTGGGATTGCTTGCTTGGAAGAGCTGGGGCTGCGCTCTGCGCTGATTGAAGCGGTGCGGGTGGCGAGTTCGCGATCGCGAGAATTAGGCAAGCCTGACAACGAAAAGCCATCTAGCTAGAAAAGGATGGCTGTGAGAAAAAGATTGAAAGCAAAAAGCTAATTGGCCTAAGACCGTGCCCCCAGAAGACCCTATCCCCGACGAGAACACAGACCGAACCAGCGATCAGAACGCAGGTCGCAGCAGCTCTAGCACGTCTGCTGCGGCTACACCCTTGGGACTAAGAAGGGCTGATCGCAGCGGCGGTGGACTCGGTTCATCTGCTCAGTCAGACATTGATCAGATAGTGCGTCAGGGCCTACGAGAGCTGCAACAGCAGCGGGGCGCTCTACAGCGTGAGATTGAACAGCTAGAGCGGCGCAAGGCCAAGCTAGAAGAAGAGATGCGCTCTAGCTTTGCGGGATCTTCTCAAGATATTGCGATTCGAGTGCAGGGATTCAAGGAATATTTGGTCGGCAGCTTGCAGGACTTGGCGACGGCGGCTGAACAGATCAATTTGGTATCTCAGCCAACGGTAGAACCCTTGATAGCTCCAACTGTGTCCGAAATGGAGACAGCGACTGTTCCAGACGACGGCGTGCTGCCGCTGGCGGCGCAGCGGTTTGCTGAACAGCGCGATCGCATTCACAGCCTCTTAGACCAATACCGCACTCGCCCCGACTACTACGGCCCGCCCTGGCAACTGCGACGCACCTTCGAGCCTATCCACGCAGAACGAACCTCGAACTGGTTTTTTACTCAGAGCGGGCGCGGCGCAATCAAGAGCATGACCAGCCGCTTGCAAAATGTGCTGGTCGCTTCGGCGGCGATTTCTTGTCTGTACGCGCTGTATGACCGGCGGCTGTGTGTGCTGGTGCTGGCTACAACACCGGAGCGTCTGGGCGAATGGCGTCGCTGGCTACAAGATTGTCTTGGCATCGCCCGCGCTGATTTTGGCACGAACCGAGGAGTGATGCTATTTGAATCCGCAGAACCGATGGCGCAGCGAGCCGAAAGGCTGATGGACGGTGGCCGACTTCCGTTTTTGATTATGGATGAAGCGGAGAGTAAGGTCAGCTTATCGCTGTTGCAATATCCACTCTGGCTCGGATTCGCTCCAGATCCCGCCAATCCTGCGACTGACTACGACTATTACTAACGACTGCTTATTTGTTCTGACGCCTGTGTCTGGGCGATGTGCTTTATGTCTGGTTCGACGATTGCGCTACTGTTGCTAGCTTTGCTAATGGCCTACCTTCTAGGCTCTATCCCGACCGGTTTTTTACTGGCAAAAGCCGTTCGAGGTATTGATATTCGCGAGCATGGTTCAGGCAATACGGGCGCGACGAACGTCTTCCGGGTGATGGGCAAAGGAGCTGGAATCACGGCTCTAGCGGTCGATCTGATCAAGGGGGGATTGGCGGTCGTACTGATGCGGTGGCTGATGGCTAGTTCTGCTTTTGGGGGAACTACTTCGACGCAGGCGGCGGCTTGGGCCTGTGTTTTGGCGGCGGCGCTGGCCGTATTAGGACACAGTCGATCGGTTTGGCTAGGTTTTACCGGTGGGAAGTCGGCAGCGACTGGGCTGGGCGTGCTATTGACATTGGCGTGGCCCGTGGGATTGGGCGTGGCTGCGGTATTTGGTGTGGCGCTTGGGATTTCGCGGACGGTGTCGGTGGGTTCGATTGCAGCGGCAGTATCGGCGGTGGTATTCATGTGGCTGACGGGTCAACCGGCTGCTTATGTTTGGCTGGCGATCGCGGGTGGTCTATACGTTGTGCTGCGCCACCGCAGCAATATTACACGACTGCTAGCAGGCACCGAACCGAAGACCTTCGGTGGTGGATAAAGTTTTTTTAGAATCCCACCGTCTTAGACTGCGCAGTCGGGCCTGTGTAGCTCTAGCTGCTCTCTAAGCTGTTGAGGGTCGTACAGCACAGGAACAAAGTGAATGCTGTTGATCTCTTTGAAGTAGAACAAAATCGGCACGGCAGGCCAGAAAATTTTCCAGCTTTCCCACTCTGCATAAGGGAATGTTTTTAGGAGATTGTCGTTACGGCTAACTTCTAGCGCTACGGGTGTAAACGTAAGGCGAATCGCTGTCGTTTGATAGAGCAGAAATAGGCTGAACAGCGCCCAAACAATGCCAACTACAAGCTGTATGAACAACAGCGGCAAAGAAAGCAGCACCATCGCAATCGGCAGTCTGTAGTTGGGCAGTAGTGTCGTTGTGATATCAGCGTTAGAAGAGGTAGTGCTAGTCACCGTAGGAACGTCCTAAATATGAGGGGCTTCTTATTAGTTTAGTTGCCGATGTTTAGTTTAGTTGCCGATGTTTAGTTGCCGATAAAGGCGCTGCCCAAGCCTTGAAACATAGTCCAAGATAAAAAGAAGTTAACAATGAAAATGGCAAGTAATGAAGTGACTACCGCCGTCGTTGTTGACTGGCCGACGCCTTTGGCACCTCCTGTAGTTGTCAATCCCCAGCTAGAGCCGATTACTGCAATTAATATGCCAAAAATTAGGGCCTTGATTAAGGACGCGGCTAGATCCCAAATGCTAAGGAAACTGCGGGCCGAATTGAGAAAAACCGCAAAAGGAATGTTGTAGAGCGTGGTGGCAACGGCCAGGCCGCCTAGCATACCGGTGATAAAAGCCAAGATGTTGAGCAAAGGCAGCATCAGCGCACAGGCAATCACCCGAGGAATCACGAGATAGTCAACCGGGTCGCTTCTGAGCATTTGCAGTGCATCAATCTGTTCTGTGACTCGCATTGTGCCAATCTCTGCGGCAAAAGCAGAGCCTACTCTACCGGCTAGCACCACAGCAGTTAATACTGGCGCTAGCTCTCTAGAGAGAGTGATAGCCAGCACCCCGCCAATGGCTGTAGTCGCCCCAAAAGCAATAAACTCGCGGGTGACTTGAATCGTGAAGACCATGCCAACAAATATTGCTGTGACCAGGGCGATCAGCAGAGATTCTGGACCTACCGCTGACATCTGCTCTAGCGTATTGCGACGGTGGATGGGCCTAGAAATGATATGAATCAGGACCTGCCCACCTAGAAAGATGGCTGCTAGCAGTCGCTGGAACCAGAGCGCAAGATTCGATGGGACAAGGGAGCGGGCCATAGGCTGTAATGTTGGCGGCAGTTCTAATTACCCTGTATAGGTAGCTACCACCGCTACCTTATTACATTTTCTGTTCAGGTACATCGATGCATTAAAAGTCTCCACGTGCGCGGTGCTATGCTTTGGCGATCGCGCAGTCGAAATGACAGACGCTGTATAATCTCCCCCTGATTTTTTCAAAAAAACCTATGCTAGTAGGCAGTGTTTTTTTATAAAGTAGTTCAGGTGCTATGAGTTTTTGGGTTCAGTGCCGTACAGTTTGGCTTCGATCAGTTGCGATCGCACTAGTCATCTGCTTTAGTTTTACCTCCTTCCCTCTGTCTGCTTCAGCTAGCCCAGCGACACTCAATCTAGCGCCAGCCCTTCTAGCTCAGGCTGAAACCGCTAGCTCTATTCAGCCCTACCTGGACAGAGTGGCTGAAGCCGTCACCGAATTCACATTGCCAAACGGCATGAAGTTTATTGTGCTAGAGCAGCACGAAGCGCCAGTGGCCTCGGTGATGCTCTATGCCAACGTCGGCGCGTCCTACGAAAAAGAAGGAAAAACGGGGGTGGCTCACTATCTAGAGCACCTTGCCTTCAAAGGGACCACCCGAATTGGTACTCGTGACTACCCCGCCGAAAAAAAGGCACTAGACAAATTAGATAAAGTCTTTGATCAGCTAATTGCTGCCGAAGCAGCGGGAGACACGGAGAAAGTTAGCGAGCTGAACAATCAGTTTGCCCAGCTTCAAGAAGAGGCTGCTGCCTACGTAGAGCAAAACAAGTTCGGCCAGATTATCGAGCAGTCTGGGGGGACTGGATTGAACGCGACGACCTCTGCGGATGCCACGCGCTATTTTTACAACCTGCCCTCGAACAAGCTGGAGCTATGGTTCTCATTAGAGTCAGAGCGCTTTTTAGACCCAGTTTTTAGAGAGTTCTATAAAGAGAAAGAAGTGATACTCGAAGAGCGCCGCAGTCGGGTAGATAATTCTCCTATTGGCCAGATGGTCGAGCGCTTTTCGGAAGTAGCCTTTACTGAGAACCCCTATCGGCGTCCGGTTATCGGCTATCAGGAAGATCTGCGCAAGGCGACTCGCGCTGATGTTCAAGAATTCTTCGATACCTACTATGGTCCGAGCAACTTGATCGCCGCCGTTGTAGGTGATGTAGATCCAGGAGAAGTGAAGCAACTGGCGGAGGCCTACTTTGGTCGCTATCAGTCTAGAGTGACGCCGCCAAAGCTAGTGGTCAACGAGCCTGCGCAAACTGAGCTGCGATCGTTCACGCTAGAGCTGGCTTCTCAGCCTTGGTACTTAGAAGGCTATCACCGACCGGGAATCAACGATCCTGACCACGTGATATATGCCATCATCGACAGCGTTTTAACCGGTGGACGTACCGCTAGGCTTTATAAGGCGCTCGTAGAGCCCCAGATTGCGCTGGATGTCGGTAGTGCTAATGGCTTTCCCGGTGACCGGCAGTCTTCTGTCATGCTGCTGTATGGCCTGAGCGCCCCAAACCATACGGTAGAAGAGCTAGCGACGGGCCTAGAAGCTGAGCTGGTTCGTTTGCAGCAAGAGCCAGTAGATACCATGACTTTGGATCGGGTAAAGACTCAGGCGCGAGCTGGACTGTTGCGGCAGCTAGATTCCAATCAGGGCATGGCCAGCCTGCTGACAGAATATGAGGCAAAGACGGGCGACTGGCGTAGCGTATTTCGCGAGCTTCAGCTAATCGAAGCAGTCGATGCAGCAGACATTCAGCGGGTGGCTAAACAGACATTTCAGCCTGCAAATCGAACGGTTGGGAAGCTGATTCCGGCTGGACAGGCGACATCTATGCTGCCGACGCCTACATCAGAGGTAGAAACGCCTGCACTGAGTACACAACCCGCTGACGCTGCTGAAGACGGTGCTGCTGAAGGTACTAATGTGCAATCCAATCAACTAGAACGGCCAGCTGACTCGACTGAAGCAGCGCCAGTCGCACCTAGAGCGCTCTGGTAGTTGAGCTTAGCTGATCTAGCGAATACTTGTTTATCTGAAGGTTATTTAAGGAAATCCATGGGTTTATTCTCACGGCGATCGCGCGAACGTTTTATCCCTTTCTTATTTCTGGCGGCGGCAACCTGTGCGATGCTGCTGACGGTGTCCTGGCCAAGTCCCGCCCAGGCAGTAGAACCCAAACCCTATGAAGATCTTGTCTTTCCTCCGCTAGGAGAAATTCAGATTCCTGAATACGAGCGCTACGAGCTAGACAACGGGCTGGTGGTCTATCTGATGGAGGATCATGACCTGCCGCTAGTCAGCGGTTCCGCAACGTTTCGGACCGGGTCGTATCTGGTCTCTCCCGAGCAGACGGGACTAGCCGATATTTCGGGAGAAGCGATGCGACTGGGGGGAACTGAAAATCACGCACCCGATGTGCTCAATCAGCTATTAGAGCAGCGGGCTGCTTCGGTAGAAACCTCAATCGGAGATACTTCTGGGAGTGCTGGCTTCTCTACGCTGACAGAAGACTTGGGCTCGGTATTTGAGCTATTTACAGAAGTGGTAATGCAGCCTGCTTTTGACGAAACGCAGGTAGACCTGATCAAAGGGAGAACGGCTGGCGGCATTTCTCGTCGTAATGACGATCCAGACAATATTGCGTCCCGTGAGTTTAGCAAGCTGATCTACGGCGATCAAAGCCCGTATGCTCGCACGATTGAGTATGCCACTTTAGAAAATATCAGCCGCGATGACGTGATTGATTTCTATCAGCGGACGATCGCCCCTGAGAATACGATTTTGGGAATTGTGGGTGATTTCGAGCCGATACAGATGAAGGCGCTGATCGCCGAGACCTTGGGAGGTTGGCCCAGAGGGAGTGGGGATGCGATCGCCCCACCGCCAGAAGGTGAGCAGCAAAAGGCGGGGCTATTTTTTGTCGACCAGCCGCAGCTAACTCAAAGCACCATCCATATCGGGCATATCGGCGGCGAACTGCGCAGCCCCTACCACGCATCAATGACAGTGCTCAACGAAGTGCTCAACGGTTTCGGCGGACGCTTGTTTAATGAGATTCGCTCACGTCAGGGTTTGGCCTACAGCGTGTATGCCTTTTGGAGTCCTAGTTTTGACCACAACGGCATCTTTATTGGTGGAGGATCAACCCGTTCTGAGGCAACGGTGCCGTTTATCCAGTCAATGTATAAAGAGCTACAGAGAGTGCGCGAAGAGCCGATCACTGAAACAGAGTTAGCCTTTGCTAAAGATTCTGTGCTCAATAGCTTTGTGTTTAACTTCCAAACGCCAAATCAGACCCTATCTCGATTGATTCGCTATGAGTACTACGGCTATCCTGATGACTTTGTCTTTCAATTTAGAGATGGCGTAGAACAGGCGACAGTAGCAAGCGTGTTGGAGGCGGCGCAGGTCAATCTAGACCCAGAAAAGCTGATTACGATCGTGGTAGGTAATACAGCGGAAATCGTGCCGGACCTGGCGAGCTTGGGCATAGAGCCAGTAGCGATTGATGTAACGATTCCTAGTCCAACCGCTTAATATTTCATGACGCTCGCTGTAGAAAAAGCTTTGACCACTACGGTCAAAGCTTTTCTTTTATTTATCGGTAGATAGGCAGAAAAAGTAGGTTTAGAGCTGATAATTTTTTGGGATATTTAACCTGCGTCTGTAGAAGATAGCGGTATTGAAGGAGCGTAACCTTTTATGAAAATTGCACGCTATATCATTGACAGATACTTCTCAGATGGAGCCTACCGGATTGAGCGAAAAGCTGCACTAGAGCAGGCATCAACGGGCGATCGCTTTCCGGGTTATTTTGTCAGAAGTACTGCGCCAGAAAATACAGATAGAATTAGCGACTGGCAAAGAAAAGAATATTCAGAGAAAGCTCAGCCAAAACAAGCTAGGCAAGGCATCCGTGCGATCGCCCGCGACCTATACCGAATTCAAACAGATCCTAACATTCAAGAACCGCCAGAGCTGATTGTGTTTGTCCACGGCTACAACACCCTTTTGTCGGACGCTTGCGATCGCTGTGACAACATATACCGCTATATCTCTCAAGAAGACAGGCTAATCTCTCATAAAAAGAACTTAATTTACGTCGGCTATCGATGGTCTTCAGAGAAATTTTCAAAACAGCTCATCATTAACGCTAAGGCGCTGCCAGGCATTTTCCTGTTTGTTTTAGGCATGTGCTTAGTGATTTTGGCAAGCTATGTGACGTGGCCAGTCACCTATGCGCTAGCCAAACTGCTGTCAGTACAGATATGGCCTGTCGAAACTACTCAGCCAACTGTAGAACCAGGCTGGCTGGTCACTATCCTATTGCCTTTGCTTTTGCGAGGTGTCGCTTCTATCATCTCCCTCTTAGCTTTTGTCATTCTTGCCCTAGTGCTGCTACGGCTATCCGTGTACTTTCGCGATGTGTATCGCGCCATCAATTTTGCTGTTCCAGACTTAGTGGAGCTAGTCCGACAGATCGAAAAAGAGGTAATCGGCATGTGGATAGAAGACATCAAAGAAGAGTCTATATCACAAGCTCAGGCGATACAGAGGGCTAAAGAGAAACGTCCAGAACTCTCCAAAAGAATCAAGCTAAGCTTCATCGGCCATAGCATGGGCAGCCTAGTCATTACCAACGCGGTGCGAGTCCTCTCTGATGTCTTTGACCAGTGCTCGATTGAACAAATGCCAGTTTCAAATATCGGTAATACGCTGAGCTTGGGTCGATTGGTGCTGGCTTCCCCAGATATTCCGGTGCTCTCTATTCTCTCGAATCGCGCTAACAATCTATCGTCTTCCTTACGCCGATTTGAAGAAGCCTATATCTTTAGCAACGAAGGGGATTTGGTCCTACGATTTGCTTCGATGATTGCAAACTACATATTTTTCCCTAGTGCAGAACAGATGCACGGTCACAGGCTGGGAAGTTTGGCCTTGACCAACTTAGATACTAATAGCGGCACTCAGCGAGGCATTGTTAATCTACAGGCATTGGCTCCTCCTGATCAGCAAAAGCGATCGCTTAACGAGGTGATCGCCTCTGACGATATCGACGTTTTACAGTACCTGTTTGTGACCCGTAATGCGCCAACGTTACCCTACATTATTAAAAGTTTCTTCAATCGAAACTGCATGCCAAAGCGTCCCCACAAGACTCTGTCTCAACTGTTTGAGAAGGAGGATGACACGGTTACCTTGGCTGACTTGTTTACCTTTTTTGACTGTACAGACTACAAAGATATCCGCCTCAATATCAAGCAAGGAGGCACTTATGAACTTTCTGACCAGCCTGTAGGTCTACTCACTCGGGCGCACCGTCGCTACACGCTCGGCTTCTGGGACTATGCTGAGCTGCTTTTTCACATGTGCATTCCAGGGGAAAATCCCAATCGCTTCAACGTTCACGGTGGCTATTTTAATGGTGTGTACAGCCGTAAGCTGATGTATCGGATTGCTTTCTTGGGCTTTAAGGGTGCGTTGGATGCGACTGCTCAAGAGTCCGATGTGCCGGTAAATAATTCGGCAGAAGCGCTCGACGTTCTAGACAAAACCCTAAAAGACAAAGGCATAGAAGTCTATCTCTCTCCTTTGCGCTATCAGGTAGATGTGCAGGGAGAAGATCTCAAAGAGGCGAAGCTGAAAATGCTAAAAGCTGTCAAAAGTGATGCGCTCTTGACCAGTGTCTAGACCGCTTCTATAAGTTGGTTCCTGAATTCTATAGCCAGCCACTAAATCGATTAGGCTTGTAAAATTAGCTGTTCTAACAAGTCGGAAACTTCTTCAGCCCGGTTCATGACCATCAGATGGCCGCTGTTTTCTACGCTGAAGTTGGGTGTGACAAATCGATAGGGGAAGATGCGATCGCGCGCTCCGTGAATATGCACTAGGTTCTCAGGAACCTCTGTGTTTTTCCATGTCACCACTTTGTGTAGCGCCCACTTTAGAAAACGCGGATCGGTTTCTATCAGTACTGTCTTCAGCAGTTTCTTTTGGTCGGCTCCCTCTGGCGCAAACAGCCAATAGGCCAGCCAGTAAAAAGCCCAGAGCAAGCGCTTAAACGGAAAAATGCGATGAAGGGGAAAGAGTCGAAACAGCTTGAAATAGAAAGGAACCTCCGAGCTGTCCTTGACACTAGAGAGTAAAACAACCTGTTTGGTTTTGATTTGTTTGGCAATCTCTATCGCGATCATGCCGCCAAAAGAAAGCCCAACCACAATCGGGCACTCCTCCTTTATCTGTGCTGTTAGCCTCTTGGCATAGTCCTCAATGGGCTCATTCGACTCTGGCGATAGCCAGCGAATATGTACAGGCCGAAAGCCCTCATAGCGCAGCCATTGAAAAATTCGCTCATCCGCACCGAGTCCACTGACAAAGTAAATAGGCTGTAGCTTGGCTTCCCGTTCCTCTGCTGGTGTGGTAGGTGGTGAGCCACTTTCTACAGCTTGAACTGCTGAGATTAGATCTGAAGTCGATTCTGAAGTCAAGTCCAAAGCTGATTGTTCAAACGGCTCCGCAGGGCTGCTCATTATTGCTGCTAATTATCCTGGGCTAAAGAGTTTTTGTCACAAATGAACTGAGTTAATTCTACCGGTGCGCATCAGGGAAACACTCTACAGATAGAGATAGAGATTGACTCTACTGTTTGCCCTGTATGAACTGTGTGCCCTGTATGAACTGTGTGCCCTGTATAATAAGCGCTGAATGCGGCCTGACTGAATGCTGCCTAACGATGACGACGGGAGAGGGAATGAACGTAGAAATCGTCTTTTCTTTGAATAAAAAGATCTGGCTATCGCTGATCGTTGCCATAAACTCAATCACGAGCAACGCAGCCAATTCTAAGGATGTTCGGTTCAATATTTTAGTGCCGCCTGGCGAAGAACAGTTTTTTGAAGAAAAAATTCGAGCGACGCTGCCTGCGTTGTCCGCCCAGTGGCGGGTAAAGTCATATCTACCGCCACTTTTTTTACGAGAGTATCTGGACAACCGCTTTAAAGAAAAAACAGAAGATCGAAGGAACAGCCGATATATTCAGTATTCTCGGTTCTATTTCAAAGACGCTTTTGACGACCTAGAGAGAATTATCTATTTAGATACAGACTTGATTGTATTAGGTAATGTAGCTGAGCTATACGCTTATACAGAGGCTTTAGACGAGCACTGCTATTTCGGCTCTATTCCTCACTTTTATCCCTGCATCTTCTATTTCAGCAATCTTTTTAAGATGCGAGAAGAAATCCCAAAGTTCAACAGAACATTTAACGCTGGCGTTTGGTTTACTAATCTCTCTTTTTGGAATGAAGAGACTTATCGCCGTCTAAAGTATTATTTGAGCTTAGATGCTGAAAGCAACTACAAGCTATACACCTTAGGGGACGAGCCAGTTTTTAATTTGCTATTCAAAGACTATCTACAAGTCGATCAGAACTGGAACCGCTGTGGCTATGGGACTCATCCATTCGTCACAAATCTGTTGTTGGCCTCTGGTAAACAGTTCTTGTCTGAAGCGAAGCTCATTCACTGGAGCGGTCCTTTTAAGCCTTGGTCTTCACCAAAGATTCGATTCGCAGATATCTGGAGAACGTATCTACCGACTTCATTGGAGGCGGATTACAGCAGGTATGTGTAACTCATGTTACAGCGACTTTTACGTAGAAATAGCCTGATAGATCGGCTCATATGCAGGAGTCTGAGACTGGGCAGCTCTGACTTTCGTGGTAGCATTTAATGACTTTTGATCAGCCGACTGCATCTTGATATTGCAGCTCCTCACTATCTCAGGAGCAAATACCTCAATTTTGTTACGGCGGTGACACCGTCTGGAGAGTTCGCTAACGTGGCCAACCTTTTTTCACAGCTAAAGCAATGGTCTGCCAGAATAAAGGAGTCGATTAGCCAGTCGCCACAGTCAAAGTCTAGTCGGCTGTTATCTCGGCAGCGCAAGCAGTCAATTCGAACCAGCAGTAACCTCTCAATCAAGAGCCAGCGCTCAAACAGGAGCCAACCTGGCGTTTCCCCACCCGGTCAACCTAAACCGGGCCAAAATCGACCAAACGGCAGCAGCTTTCTCCAAAATCACCGTGAGAATAGCCTGCAAAACTCTCCGCAGAACCGCAGAGACAGGAGAGCCAAACGCCCAGTAGCTTCATCGGGTATCGCCTTGGGCAACACCCTCACATCGCCAACCGGACCGAGGCTAGCCCATCAGCGGGTGAGGTTTTGGCTGATGCTGCTACTTGCTGCAGGCATTGCTGGCCCGAGCGCCCGCCTGTATCACCTTTGGGAAACCGTCAATGAAACAGTCCCTGATGTTAGTCGGGCACTTACTTTTGAGCGCAGTGGCACCATCACCCTCAAGGCAGGCGACGGCAAAATCCTGCAAAAAGTAGGACCGACAGCCCAGGAGAATCTGACTTTTGATGAGATTCCCAATGTTGTCTCCCAGGCTTTTATCGCCGCTGAAGATCGTCGGTTCTATGAGCACGATGGCGTAGACTACCGCTCGATTGGCCGGGCTGTCTTCGCCAATCTCAGCAGCGGCAGCGTGGTTGAAGGGGCTAGCACAATCACTCAGCAGCTAGCTCGCATCACATTTTTAGACCTAGATCCAAGCTTTCAGCGCAAGTTTAAAGAAGCGATTCTAGCTAGGCGGCTAGAAGAAGAGCTTGGTAAGGACAAGGTGCTAGAACGCTATCTAAACCTGGTATATCTGGGCGCAGGTGCCTACGGGGTCGCAGATGCTGCCTGGATTTATTTTGGGAAGACGGTCGATCAGCTCAGCGTTGCTGAAGTTGCCTTGATTGCGGGTATGGCTCCTGCGCCTAGCGTCTATTCACCGCTAGTCGATCCTGTCGCTGCCAAAAAACAGCGCGATAAGGTCATCAGCCGGATGGAAGCCAACGGCGTGATTACGACTTCTCAGGCTCAAGAAGCTTATCGAGCGGACGTAGCGATAGAAGCCCAAGAGCCAAAATATCTGTATAGCGAGTTTCCATACTTCACTATCTACATCAAAAAGCAGCTAGCGGAAATTCTGACACCAGAAGAGATTGAAGCTGGTGGCCTGGTTGTCGAGACTTCTTTGAACACTGAGTGGCAAAAAGCGGCTGAACAAACCATCGAAGAAGTGATCGAAGAGTATGGCACCTGGCAGGGGTTTGAGCAGGCGTCTCTGGTCGCGATCGATCCAAAGACAGGCGAAATTAAGGCTATGGTAGGAGGAACTGATTTCGATGACAGCCAGTTCAACCGGGTGACTCAGGCCCAGAGACAGCCGGGTTCTACCTTCAAGGCGTTTGTGTATGCGAGTGCGATCGCAACCGGCATGTCACCCTATAAGTCATACGACGACGCCCGCTATGTCGTCGACGGCTACGAGCCCAAAAACTACGGCGGTGGCTACAGCGGCAGCGTCGACTTGCGCCGTGCCCTTACTAGCTCTATCAACATCGTTGCCGTCAAGCTGCTCGTAGACGTTGGCTTTGATCCGGTCATCGCCCTTGCCCGTCGCATGGGCATACAATCAGACCTGCTACCGGCCTACTCACTGGCACTAGGCTCATCCGAAGTCAACCTGCTAGAGCTCACCAGTGCCTACGGTACTTTTGCCGCAAAAGGCAAACACGCCAATGCTCACGGCATCACCCGCATCACCAACGGCCAAGGCGACGTAATCTACGAATTTGAAGAAAAGCCCAAGCAGGCAATCGACCCAGACACCGCAGCGATTATGACCTGGATGCTAGAAGGTGTAGTCAACGGCGGCACTGGCGGAAACGCAGCTATTCCAGGCAGACAGGTCGCTGGAAAGACAGGCACATCCGAGAAAAACAGAGACCTTTGGTTTATTGGCTATATGCCACAGCTAGTTGCAGGTGTGTGGATGGGCAACGATGACAGCACACCAACCGGTGGCGCTAGTAGAACAGCCGCACTCGCCTGGTACAAATTTGTCAGTCAGTTTGTCGATGAGCTACCCGTCGAAGAATTTCCTGAACTACCGCGCTTAGGCGGACGTGACGGCTCCATCAAGGCTAAACCCATCTCCCCAGGCAGGGTGAGTGCCGATAAACCAGGTGAGAACAGCGCCGAGCGCCCCGAAGAGAATCGCCGACGCTATGAACCTAGCGCTACAGCCGACAGCGAGGAGAGATACCGTTCATCAGACAGTTCGCCAGACAGCCCAGAAAACGTCGATCCCGAGCCCACACCCGACACTCGATCTTCAGATTCTGAACCTGCACCCGTCTTCAGGCGATCGCCCGCCCCCGCCCCTGCGCCCGCCCCTGTCTTTAGCGGCTCACCGCCCCCTGCGCCCGCAGCACCTGCACCTATACCACCACCGCCCGCAGCCGCCCCCATCCCACTACCACCCAAGCCCGCACCGCCACCGCCTGCACCCGCACCTGCACCCGCACCAGAACCGCCTCAGCCTAGAACGCTGGATAATTAGAGACAGTGGATAATTCGGGTTCATAGTAGCTAAGCTGTAGAGTAGCTCTGAGTTTATAGTCGCGATCAAGTATGGCTTTTTCCCAACGCACATTGCCTAGCTTCGGTGAAAAAAAAGGGGGACGGACAGTCGGTCGACAGTATCAGGCCGTCGTGATCATGCTGCTGCTGAGCCTTTTGATGGTGGGCGGAATTGGCAGTCGCCTGGCCTATCTTCAGCTCGTGCAAGGCGATCGCAATCGTGAGCTTGCTGAAGACAATCGCGTTTTGCTATTGCCTAGGCGTCCAGCTAGAGGCACCATTTTTGATCGCAATGGCCAAATTTTAGTCGGCTCACGGCTTTCTCACTCCGTTTCCATCTGGCCGATCGCCCTTCCCAAAGAGGATGCAGACAAGGAAAAAATCATCGCTCGGCTAGCGCAAATTCTGGACGTACCGGCTGAGGAAATCAATGATCGCCTAGAGCAAAGCAGCTACAACCTTAATAAATCGGTTCCGATCTCGCGAGGGCTTAGCTCTGCTCAAACCACCGCGCTTGCCGAATATGCCGACCAGCTACCGGGTGTTCGAGTAGAAGCAGAAGCCGTCCGTAACTATCCCCGTGGCGACCTAGCGGCTCACGTCTTGGGCTACACCGGTGAGCTCAACGACGAAGAGCTCGAGACGCTCAAGGACCAGGATTATCGGCTGGGCGATGTGATCGGCAAAATGGGTCTGGAGATGGCCCTAGAGCCAAGACTGCGCGGTCAGTGGGGGGGACAGCAGGTAGAAGTAGACAGCGGCGGCCGCGTACTGAGCGTGATTGGAGAAAAGCCTCCGATCTCTGGACAGGATGTGCAGATTACATTGGATCTAGAGCTGCAAAGGGCGGCTGAAGAAGCATTGGGAAACCATACAGGGGCGATCGTTGCCATTGATCCACGCGATGGCGCGGTTCGAGCGATGGTCAGCAGACCAACCTTTGATCCGAATATCTTTTCTACTCGCATTACCCAAGCTCAGTGGGAGCAAATCACCGAAAATGGCTATCCGCTCGTCAACCGGGCCATGCGGGCCTATCCCCCGGCTAGCACATTCAAAATAATCACGGCCACCGCCGGTCTAGAATCTGACAAGTTTTCTCCTTATACAGTGCTGCCAACCTATGCCTTTCTAAACATCGGTGGCATTCAGTTTTGGGACTGGAATAATGCAGGCTTCGGACCGTTGGGATTCCAGGGAGCGCTGGCGATGAGTAGCGATACGTTCTTCTATCAGATTGGTAGAGGCGTTGGCGAAAAGAATCTGCAAAAGTGGATGCACAAGTATGGGTTAGGTGAGCTGACTGGCATCGAGCTCGGCTTTGAAGAAGATAAAGGACTGGTGCCAGACGAAGAATGGAAGCGTGAAGTTCTAGATGAGCCTTGGTATCTAGGCGATACCATCAACGCTTCGATTGGACAGGGAAATGTACTGGCTACGCCTTTGCAGATGGCAGTGGTGTTTGCAGCGGTAGCCAACGGTGGCGATAGAGTGACACCGCACTTTGTGATGGACAGCGAGCAAGATCCCAAGGAGTGGCGAACGTCTTTGGGCATGAAGCCTAGCACTGTGAAAGTGCTTGAAGAAGGGCTGCGTCAGGTGGTGTCGGCAGGGACGGGGGGTCGGGTGAACGACCCGGCACTGCCACCAGTTGCAGGCAAAAGTGGTACTGCCGAAGCACCCCCCGGAAAAACTCACACTTGGTTTGGTGCGTATGCTCCGTACGAGAATCCTGAGATTGTCGTGATTGCTTTTGGTGAGCACTCTGGCGGTGGTGGCGGATCTTTTGCAGCGCCTATGGTGAAACAGGTGCTAGAGCAGTATTTTGGCGTAGAAAAGAAGAAAGAAGAGGCAGCGCCTCAATAGGGAGAAAGGCGAATAGGCCATAATCTAAAGCCAGATCAACCAGTCAGCTAGAGGCCAATCAGCCGAAGGTAGTGCCGTTCCAGCCCCACATTGCGCCCTGGGAATCAGTAAAGTCAATGTAGGTTCGGTTCGGTGGAACGCCGAGAGCAGCCTGAACTTTGGCACAGAAGTCTTGGCTCATCGTCTGAGTTTTGTCGCTACCCATAGTGCCAACGCTTTTGATTTCGATGTAGCAGGTAGGATCGGTTGTCCCTCCAAAAGTCATTGACGTACCTGGCTCAAAAGCTGTCATCACGTAAGACTCGGGCTTGTTCAAGTGCTTGGCTAAGCTAGCTGATAGCTGTTTGAGTAAATCTTCGACGGTAGTTTTAGCAGGTGTTTCTACGGAGGTTTGAACTTTGATTAGGGGCATGAAACAGGGACTCTATTTGTGGTTGTGTAGGCTGTCTAGCCATCTCAGATATTACCTCAGACCCACTGGTGTCGAACCCTCTAGGGTTTTCGGTTGCTTGGTTTCTAGTTCAGTCCATAGGGATATTTTTGAGAACAAATCGAGGAACCCGGCTATTATAGAAAGGAAAGTTTACACTTCTTCATATGGCAGCGTCTTCGACCGAGCAGCTTTCAATAGGCCAACATACCAAGGGCTTCATTGAAAAGCGCATCTTACTGGGTCAACCGCTGACACTTGAGCTAAGCGCAATTTTGATCGTGTATTTTGTGCAGGGGATTCTAGGACTGGCTCGCTTGGCGGTGAGTTTCTTTCTGAAAGACGATATTGCGCTGTCGCCTGCGGAGGTGTCAGCGCTGATGGGCATTGCCGCGCTTCCCTGGACGATTAAGCCGGTATTTGGCTTTCTATCGGATGGACTGCCGATTTTTCGGTATCGGCGTCGGCCTTATCTGATTTTGTCTGGGGTGCTGGGCGCGATCGCATGGCTCTCCCTAGCCACTATCGTCCACACCGCCCTATCTGCGACGCTTGTCATTCTCCTTAGCTCACTCTCGGTAGCTATCTCGGACGTGATTGTCGATTCGCTAGTCGTAGAACGCGCTAGAGAGGAAGGACAAGGCAGTGCTGGCACGTTACAGTCCCTAGCTTGGGGAGCCTCAGCAGTAGGCGGCTTAATCACAGCTTATCTGGGCGGACTTTTGCTAGAACGCACAAGCACTCAGGTTATCTTTGGCATCACCGCCACGTTTCCCCTAGTCGTGTGCGGCGTGTCGTGGCTGATTGCAGAAGACCCAGTCACCGAAGAATCAAATCTCAAGGCAGTTGTCCACCAGATCAAGCTATTGAAACAGGCTGTCTCTCAGAAAGTAATCTGGATGCCTGCCTTGTTTTTGTTTCTATGGCAGGCAACGCCCACAGCCGATTCAGCCTTCTTCTTCTTTTCGACAAATGAGCTTGGGTTTGCACCTGAATTTCTAGGTCGAGTTAGGCTAGTTACTAGTCTGGCTTCTCTGATTGGCATCTGGGTTTTTCAAAGGTTTCTAAAAGAAGTCTCCTTTCGTAAAATCTTCGGCTGGTCCACGGTCATCTCAGCAGTGCTTGGAATGACTACACTACTGCTAGTTACCCACGCAAACCGTAGCCTGGGCATAGACGATCAGTGGTTTAGCTTAGGCGATAGCCTGGTGCTAACCGTTGCTGGTCAGATTGCCTTCATGCCTGTACTGGTACTCTCAGCCAGGCTATGTCCTCCCGGTGTGGAGGCGACGCTGTTTGCGCTACTAATGTCTGTTGTCAATCTTGCTGGTCTACTTTCTCACGAGATAGGCGCACTGCTTACCCACCAGCTCGGCGTTACCGAGACCGATTTTAGGAATTTGTGGTTATTGGTACTAGTGACGAATCTAACAACCCTCTTGCCTCTACCGCTGTTGGGATTACTACCGACAGCTTCTGCTGTACAAGGTGTAGAAGCTGATAATGAACAGGTTAATAGAGAAGCTAACAGCGAAAGAACCAACAAAGAAGCAGATTCGGTTCTTGTCCTCGCAACTCCAGAGATTACGGACGATTCAAATGTCCGTTTGGATATTTCACTTTGATCCTTCTATAGACATCACCGCCCCAAACATTATTTACCTACTTTAATCTTTTAAATCATGCAGACTCTCAAAGCTCCTGACCAAACGCTCTCCTATACCCGTGAAGACTGGACGAGCGGCTACCGCTCCCAGCCAGAAGAATTTGCCTACTGGATAGATGATATAGAAGGAGAAATTCCTACAGCGCTAGAAGGCACTGTCTTTCGCAATGGTCCGGGACTTACAGATATAAATGGATACCGCTTGAAACATCCCTTTGACGGCGATGGCATGATCAACTCGATTGCCTTCAGAGCAGGAAAAGCTTTCTATCGCAACAAGTTCGTCCGTACAGAGGGATACGTCGCAGAACAAAAGAGCGGAAAACCTGAATATCGCGGGGTTTTTGGTACGCAAAAGCCGGGCGGCTGGCTCGCCAATGCCTTTGACCTACGGCTAAAGAACATTGCGAATACTCATGTGGTGTATTGGGGCGGTAAGCTTCTAGCTTTGTGGGAAGCAGCGGAGCCTCATCGGTTAGATCCGTATACGTTAGAGACTGTAGGGATTGACTATCTTGATAGTCTGCTGAAAGAAGGCGACGCTTTTGCCGCTCATCCAAAGTTCGATCCCGACTGCGAAGGGACAGCTCGAATGGTTAACTTTGGTGTAAAAGCGGGACTTTCTAGCACTATTAGCCTGTACGAATTTACCCCAGATGGCAAGCTGGCCCATCAGCACAAGCACAGTGTGCCAGGCTTTGCCTTCCTACACGACTTTGCAATTACGCCAAACTATTGCATTTTTGTTCAAAACCCTGTGAGCTTCAATCCCTTACCGTTTGTGACCGGGTTTAAGGGCGCAGCCGAGTGCATTGAGTTCAATCCCAAACAGCCGACGAAGATCCTTTTGATTCCTCGAAACGGAACGGATGAAGTTCGCTCTTTTGATACCGATCCTTGTTTTGTGTTTCATCATGCGAACGCATTCGAGCAAGACGGCAAGATAGTTCTAGATTCGGTTTGCTATGACAGCTTTCCGACGCTAGATGATGCAGAAGACTACAGCACTGTGGACTTTGACCACGTACCAGCTAGTCAGCTCTGGCGGTTTACAGTTGATTTGACCACAGAGAACGTAGGTGTGGAGAAGGTAATTGAGCGGCCCTGTGAGTTTCCAGCGCTGCATCCACAGCAAGTAGGCAGCGAGTACCGGTATCTATACATGGGTACAACGGACGGCGAGGTGAAGAATGCACCGCTACAGGCGCTGATCAAGAGAGATATGAAGACTGGAGAAGAACAGATGTGGAGTGCGGCACCTCGTGGATTTGGTGGGGAGCCACTGTTCGTCGCACGTCCTGATGGCGAGGCGGAGGACGATGGCTGGGTGCTGCTGTGGATCTATAATGCGGCGGGCGATCGCACCGAACTCGCTATCTTCAATGCTCAGGACATCACAGCAGGACCCATCGCAACGCTAAAGCTCAAACACCATGTTCCCTATGGCTTGCACGGCAGCTTTGTCCCAGAGTATTTCGGTCCAGATGCTAGATAGAAATCGCGTAGGGACTATTCGAGCGCATTTAACAGATCTAGCTGATTCGTTGTTTTCTCATGCTGCAATAGCCACTGTTTTCGTTCAACGCCACCTGCATAGCCAGTGAGTTTGCCATCGGCGGCGACAACTCTATGACAGGGAACAATAATCGAGATCGGGTTGCGGCCATTTGCAGCCCCTACCGCTCTAGAGGCATTCGGCTGTCCGAGTGTTTTCGCCAGCGTGCCGTATGAGATTGTTTCACCGAAGGGAATATCGCAAAGATGCTGCCACACCTGCTTTTGGAAGTCTGTTCCTATTGGCGAAAGCGGTAGATCGAAGGATTGTCTTTGATTGTTAAAATATTCTGATAGCTGCCATGTCACCTGAGAAAAGGGAGCTGCTTCGAGCGACGCCTGCCAATCTGGGGTGATAGTAGGAAAGTGCTTTTGTCCTTTGAGATAGAGGCCAGTAAGCGATTGCCCATCGGAGGCCAGCAGCAAATCGCCAATTGGGCTTTCTAGCCATCTGCAATACATCATTTACTGTTCTCCAAAGACTTCCAAAGGTGCATTGCTGCATATGCTCGCCAGGGCCGCCAGGCTTCGGCCCTTTCCAACAGTTTTGCAGGCTTTTGAACGCCTGCGGCCTTGCGCAGTGTCAAATCGCCGGATGGAAAGGCATCAGGGTTAGCCAGTACTCTCATCGCGATATACTGCGCAGTCCAATCGCCTATGCCCGGAAGGCTTTTGAGATGGGTGACGGTGGCGTTGATATCAGCGTGATTGGATAAACGGAGATGATCGTGGATAACGGCCTGCGCGATCGCAATCACACACCTCGCCCGACTAGGCAAAATCCCTAGCGATATCAGCTCATCTACCGATAGCCTAGCTATTTGATCAGGTGTCGGTGTCAACCGAGTCAGCCCAGCTACAGGCGTTTGCATAGGATCTCCCACCTTTTGCACCAAACGAGCCATCAGTGTAGAAGCCGATTTGACGCTGACCTGCTGACCTAGCACGCTACGAATAGCGACCTCAAAGCCGTCAAAGGCACCGGGAACTCGAAGTCCGGGCGAAGTTTTAGCTAAATCACCGAGGTGCTGAGCAATAGGCAGTGGATCAGCAGCGAGATCGAAGAGGGCCTTGATCCTTGTGAGAATAGGCAGAATAGCGGCAATCAGTGAGACCGAAAGATCTACGCAAAGCTTGTGCTGGCTCGACAAAAGAGAGACTTTGATCCAGCCCTGATAGGGACCAATACGAACGGTGCGCTGATAGCTATCGTGGTCGATGACTTCTATGTTTGTGATCGCCCGCCCGCTCAAAAATCCTAGCAGCGCCGTCCAGTCAAACGGCGGACGATAAGCCAACTCGCACCGCAAGATATCCCTGTGCATTGGTGATAGTTGCTTAGACTTTCGTAGAGCAGACGGATTGAGCCGATAGCGCGATTGAAATAAAGCGTTCAGCCGCCTGACGCTAGAAAATCCGCTAGCGAAAGCAATCTCTGCAATAGAAAGATGACTTGTGGTCAGCAGCTGTTTGGCCAAGAGTAGCCGCTGAGTTTGGGCCAGCTGAATCGGAGAGACGCCGAATTCTTGAGCTAGAACGCGACGAAGATGGCGATCGCTTACCGCTAACGAACTTGCCAGCTCACTTACCGAGCCTTCCGTCAGCGCACCGCCTTCAATCCGGCTCGCGGCTGATGCGGCCAATCGACTAATCGCATCGACTTTGGACTGTCCTGGCGCTAGCTCTGGGCGACAGCGCAGACAAGGTCTGTAGCCAGCACGCTCAGCGGCGGCAGCACTCGAATGAAACGTACAGTTCTGTAGCTGAGGTGCTTTGGCTGTGCAAACCGTACGGCAATAGATGCCAGTGCTGGTGACGCCAACAAAAAAGATGCCGTCGAATCTGTGATCGCGACTCAATACAGCCCGATACAACTGATCGGCGCTAAGCTTCGCTTTTGGTTGGTCTTGCTGTACTGCCATTTTCTCGGCTCTGACCCTCTCTTGCTGACCTCCAGCATAAAAGGCAGTTCGCTAGCTGTCTCGCCATTTTCGGACGTGACTATTTTTTCCAACGCTGACGAACCCAACTCAATACTTTCCTAAGAAAGCCTCAAGCGGTGCGGTGCAAAGTCATCCGGGCCTATCTGTTGACGAGAAATTCCTCATGAAAGAAGACTTCTTAGACAGAATTAGATGTCGACATCGCTGTGATCGCACTAGTTGTCATTGGCTTGTTCAGGGACTGGGCTTTAGTAGTCAACAAAGACTCTAGGTAAGAGCGCAGTCTCTCGCCCTGTTCTAGATCGGCAATATAGACCTGACCGCCTTGCTTTCTAAACAGGGGCAGCTCTGCTAAGAGACGATAGTTCTCAATATCTGAGGATTGAGCGCTGATCAGCGGGCGATCGCCTTCGGTAGGGACTAGTCCTGGGGGCAAATGGCCTTCGATCAGCGCAAGCAAATGCGTGTGACAAGCTTGAATATCGACCCCGCGCTGAGAAAGCAGGTGCATAATGCCGCCAGCGGGCAATGGCTGTTCTGGCAGAGTGCGCAGCAGTTCTAACAGCAGAAAGTAGTCGTTATAACGGTGACGATCGGCGTCTAAAACGCCGGGATAGTGGCACAGATTGGCCAGGCCATAGGCAACGCGACTACAGCTATTGGAATATTCGCCGCTGTAGGTGTCTTGAATAATGGTGGCGTTGGGAAATTTTTGTCTGAGCCAGTCAGAGATAACGCCTAGCGAGGCCGCACCGCCCGTACAGATGACTTGCTTGATTGACTGGGCGGAGAGAGATTTCTGATTGAGCAGGACGCTGGTCAGTCGGTTGAGGCGCTGGATGTAAGGAGCAAAAACCTTGGCCTGTAGGTCTTTGCGAGTGATAATCCAGGTGCGATCGCCCAGCTGCACATCGACTTCTTCGTCTTCTTGGAGCATCATCTTTAGATCTTGAGCCGCTGCTAATGCCTGACGACCCAGAGTAGAATCATTCAGCCGCTGCTGCAACCGGTGACGAATAATTCGATCCGCCTCACCAGGACGAGGAAGCTTTAGCTGATCGAGCCTTAGGCTTTCCCAATCCTCGGCAGAAGGTTGAGAAGACGCTCTCACTTGATCATCGGCTTTATTATCGCTGGGCTCACTGTCACTGACTTCACTGTCACCAGCTTCACTTTGCACCGGCAGATGCAGCAGCTGACAAACAATGTCTTGATCTATGCTGTCGCCTGCATAGGTATAGCTGCGCGAGGCAAAGTCTGAGTGGCTAAGCCGCGCCAGATTTTTAGGCAGATCGGCGATCGCCACCTCAGTCAAGGTCGCCCCGGCACTAACGACAACCGTACCGCCACTCCAATCACAGTTGTACAAACCCGGCTGCTGATTGTCACCAGAGACATCTACGCCCGGCGCGGGTAATGCAGACAGTAGCGAGGCGATCGCATCTTCTACAAAGAAAATCTGATCGGGCATCGCGATCAGCCCTGCCGACAGCACCGCCTCACGAATGTTAAAGCTATACGTATCTGGCCAATTCGTTGGATAGCCGATAATCACGCCCTGCAAATTAGTTAAAGCCTGGCGCAGGACAGCATCTTTTAGCCCCACCGCGTGACAGCTCATATGAGGGCCACTCAGCGTCCGCAGCAGATCAGAGATTGCCGTTTGTAACGCCATCAAAGGCAGTGACATCTGATCAGACCACTGCATCCACGGCTCTCTTGAGAAGTCATCTGGGATACCTGCTTTGACCATTGGTTTTAGCGATCGCATCAAAGGCGCATCCTCTAGCTGTAGTGCCGCTGGACCCACTACACCGAGCTCTAGCTGTCCAGTTGGCCCTTGCGTATCAATAGACGCTACCGCAGGCAAGCGAAAACGATTTGACTCACTATCGCCTGCCACACTCCAGCACAGTTCATACATGCGATGAGTACGCCGCTCCATCAGCACAGCCGACAGCCCCGTCGTCCCTAGATCTATGCCTAAGAACCAATCCACAGGCTTATCACTGTCATCAAAGGCTATACCTTCACTATCAATCGGCAGAAGAGCAGTCTCTTCTACATTGGTTGAGGCGGGCTCTACTGATGCGGATTCGAGAGCATCTTCCACGTCAGGCTCAGCCATTAGCAGAGCGGAACTGCTTAATTCAGCTAGCTCGCTTAAACCGTCAGTACGTTGGTCATCAGCGGGTTGGTCATCAGCGGGTTGATCACCAGTGCGTTGATCACCAGTGCGTTGATCGGTGGTAGAGAAACTGTTTGCCGATTCATTGTCAATGACATCTACCGCTAAAACATTCTCTGGTTGACTTTCCACCGGATACTCTAATGGCTGCTCCGTGATCTGGTCTTCGGCTAGCGGCTCTTCTGCTATTGAGCCTTCTGCTATCGAGTCTTCTGCTATCGAGTCTTCTGCTATCGAGTCTTCTGCTATCGAGTCTTCTACCAGCAGTTGATCTTCTCCAGGTTGATCCATCTGGAAAAAGTCAAGATTATCGTCAAAGACAGGCGTAGAACTGTCAGCACCAGGCTGACCTAGAGTTGCCAGCAGCTCTGCATCATCAGATATCAAATCTTCTACACCAGTTGGGGACAAGCTCTCTATAGAAGAACCTTCGTAGGCAAAATCTTCTAGAGGCAAGTCTTCTAGAGGCATTTCGTTAGCAGGCAAGTCTACTGATACTGGCATAGCATCAGTAGACGATTCCAACAGGTCAGATGCGAACTCATTAGCTGTAGCCTCATCTGTTATAGATCCACGTGAATCATCTATTGACTGATCAATCTGTGATTCATCAACCTCGCCAGTCGGTTCATCTGGAATTAACGCCGATTCTAGAGACTCGGTGGTGATGGGCAAAGCAGAGCGTGAAGCAAACGCTTCATCCTCATCAGGCAGATCAGAAACGATCGGCTCTTCTAGATCAGAGACTAACTCATCTGCACCTACTGTTGGCACTTCGAAGGCATTACGTATCGAGTCCTGATTGTCTTCCTCTAAAGCATTGCGCAGCTCGTCCGACAATTCTGTTTCACTCTCTTCTTCCGAGAGAAGGTCATCCGGCGTTTCTTCACTAGCTTCAGGAAGGTCCGGTGTCAGAGACGAGTCTAGAACTTCATCTTCTAGTTGATTCTCTTCAATTCCAGTTTCTTCGCTATTATCTGCACGAGCTTCTTCAAAATTACGTGACTCAAAATAGCTATCTGCCTCGTTCTCATCATCTCCGTCGTTCGGAGTTTCTATTGAATGAGCAAGCTCTTCAGTGAATTCCTCGACCGGTTGGTCTGGAATCAAAGCTGATTCTAAGGGCTCTGTGCTCACGGCGGTAGCTGAGCGTGAGACAAAGACAGCATCAGGTAGATCAGAGACAGTCGGCTCTTCTAAATCAGGGAGCAGCTGATCTGCATCTATCGCTGGCATTTCGAGGGCATTGCGTATCGACGCCTGATTATCTTCTTCTAGCGCGTCTAGCAAGTCTTGTGATAGATCTTCCTGCGATCGGCTCGCTTCGATTTCCGAGTCAAAGTCTGCTATCTCGTCTTCTGCTATCTCGTCGTCAATACTTTCTTCTTCAAAACTGCCAAACTCGAAATAACTGTTCCCTTCTACAATGTTCTCTTCGTCATTAGAGACACCTTCTGGGATTATCTCTTCTGAGGCTGTCTCTTCTGAAGCTGTCTCTTCTAACGGGGACAGCATCGCCGGAAGAATAACAGGGGCCATAGGTGGACCCAAATCAGGTAATACGGCTGCAAGCTCTATGTCATTTTCAGTGTCTTCTTCGCTGACATCTTCGTCAATCTGTTCTTCTTCGTTTTCAGGCTCCGCTTCTACGTTGTAGATTTCTAGGCGGCTAGTTTCTAATTCTGCATCTGATGCTTCGGTAGAACTACCAAAGCCTCCGAGCGCGGAACTGGGTACGGACAAATCGTCCAAGGTCAGCTCATCTACGGTCAAATCATCAATAGTTAGTCCAGCAAGAAAGGCGGCGTCGGCTGTAGGGGTTACTTTCGCCTCAATATCCGGGTCTTCAACCTCGGTTGCGGCCACTTGCGCATCTGCGATCGCAGCGTCCACCATCAGCTCATCCGGCGTCAGCTCATCTTCCTCACCACTCCGGTCGATATCCAGCTTCAGCAGATCGACATCAATGGTGCCATCTTCACGAATGAACGTTGCCGGATCAACCTCGGCTACCCTTTCCAAATCGCCAGCTTCTTCCCTGCCAGGCTCTTCAGTAGCTAGGATATCTTCGGCAGAGATTTCTTCGGAGTTGGAGGCAGCAGCAGAGTCTGCTGACAGGCTCTCCTCTGGTAAAATTTCCTCTGGTAAAATTTCCTCCGGCAAAATCTCATCGAGAGAAGACACCGTATCTTTAGCTGGGCTTGCGGATTCTAAAGCCGTAGCATCGCTGACATCTAAGTCAATGGCAGCTTCTTCATAACTAGACTCTGCATAACCAGATTCCATCTGACCAGTACTTTCCAAACCGGATGCTTCCGACCCAGAAACTGTCTCAGTAGCTAACTCAGATCCAGATACTGATTCTGACGTTGAAACCTCCTCGCTATGTTGGTCAACTGCCAATTCATCAATCAGGTCTTCTAGCTCCAAATCGTCTAGATCGGCGACTGGGAGCGCAGAAGCCTCGCGAGGGGAAAAGAAAGCGGGTTCAGGTGGAGCCGTTTGACCAAGCTGCGCAGTGAGGTGATCGACTAGCGATCGCACAATCACTTCACCCTGACGGCCCAGGCTGTGCATGTTCTCAATCCCTTCATTGAGCGAGATCTGATAGCTATTAATGTTGGTTTGCAGCGTCTCAAACATCCGCTGCAAGGTCGAATCGATATTTACCAGCAGCTGGTCAGATCGCGACTGAAGCTGACGCATCTCCTCTATTTGCTGCTCGCGACTAGGCTGGAGGGCTAAACGCTCAGACTCTGTTGCCGCCGAAATTGCCGCGATCGCCGCTGCATGCTCAGACTCCATCTGATCTAGCGTCTGCGTCACCTGCACAGACAAATTTTCTTGCAAACGCTCCATCAGCACCGCTAGAAACTGATTCAGCTGAGCTTCGCTAATTTCTGGCTGCTCCGCTTCAGGGCGATCATCCTTAGATTGATTGTTAGATTGGACAGCGTCAGCGCGTTCAGCTAGGGCCTGATTGAACTGCGATCGCTGATCTTCTAAAGCCTTGATCTCTTCGCGCAAGACTTCTCTATCCGATTGCAGACTATCTATCTCTAGACGCAGCGGCTGTAGCGCACTCGACTTTAGAAACTTCATCTCGGTCCGCAGCGCCTGCAGCAGATCTTCAGCAGAGTCGTCGGCAGACTGGCTTTTCGAAGACTGACCTGTCTGCACCGACTCCGCTGACAGTGAACGCGATACCGAAGCGTGATCGGCTATCTGGTCAGGCACCTGATCTGCGGAAGAATCACCCACCTGCGTATCTAGCTGTCCTGTCGTAGGATCGACCGGCCCCCAACCACCCGGCGCTTCAAACAGCTGCTGCAACGACATTAAATAGCTCTGTACTCGCGCTAGCGCCTGCCGCTGTGGTTCGACTTCACTGGCTTTGATCCACGGCGTTCTCGGCTTTTCTGCGCCTAGGACCCGCTCTATATCAGCAATCAGCGATTGAATTTGTTCCTTCTGAGAAGTCACCATGGATGCCTTACGTATAGTCAAATGATTCTGTACCCAAAAGCCGCTCGATACTAACAACCGAAGGTCCAGTCCAGCACTAGACAATCAGTCAACGAGCCAGTCTCTGGGCCAATCAGTAGAATAGGTGCCCAAAGTTTAAGCTAGCCCTGCCAAAAAACCCAGTCTTAATCCAGCTCTATTGTATGTACTACGGACTAGTCCAGTAGCATTGGCTACATCGTTAGCTACACAAATGAATAACCCGGAAAGTATACTATTCCTACCTTTTTTGCAATGATCCTAAACAACGGAGCAAGGCGGCATAAGTTGTAAAACTTCAGATAGGCTCAAGTAGTGTTATAAACTGCCTCCATATCAGAGTCGGCAATCCTACCTAAACGCGGCTGTGCTTCACGAGATCGCTTCGGATTAACAATAATTAATTACTATCATCACACTCGACCCTTAATTACGCATTCAGTAGCTGCTCATGGACGGTCCCTCTCTCGATCCCAGCGAACTCATTCGCCTTATTCCTTTTTTTCGCGAGCTCAGTCCAAATTCAGCTGCCCAAGCGGCCTCTCAAGTCGTTACGCTCCATCGTCCTGCAAATCAGGTCATTTTGCTTGAGAATGACTGGGGAAGTTCTGTCTATTTTATTTTGGAAGGATGGGTAAAAATCCGGACCTACAACATAGACGGGAAAGAAGTTACGCTCAATATTTTGGGAAAGGGAGAAGTGTTTGGCGAAATGGCTCCCTTGGACGAAATTCCGCGCTCGACCGACGTTATTACCCTGGCACCAACCGTCATCGGCAACCTGCCCGCGCCGCATTTCGTTAAACTAATTCATACAGAACCCCTGGCTGGTCTGTACCTAGCAAGACTGATGGCCAAGCGTCTTAGACAAGTCAACCGTCGTCTGCGCCTGCGTGAATCCGATAGTCAGTCCCGCGTTGCTGATATCCTTCTGTTTCTGGCCGAAGGTCAGGGAAAAATCGCCGGTCAAGGCATGGAAATTCCTAACTTGCCTCACAGAGAACTCAGCGGACTCAGCGGACTCGCCAGAGAAACTGTCACTAGAGTACTCAGCAAGCTGGAGAAAAAGGGCTTGATTCAGCGCGATCGCGATATTCTCAAAATCATTGATGTCGAAGCCCTCGAAAAACTTCTGGTATAGCAGCCCTCGCCCATGACCGAGCCCAACCAATTCCCGACTCCTGACCGACCAGAAGATGACCGACCAGAAGATGACCGACTAGAAGATGACGAACCCTGGATATCTGACGCCCCATCCCTTACGCCTCACGCTACCAGTCGCTATCATCTCGCTACCGATCTAGCGTCTGATTCTCTTTCCCCCTCTCTTTCTCCTTCTCCCCTGGCCCTAGTCGAAACCGCTTTTCTCGCCAGTGCCGCTAGCCTCATGTGGCTAGTCAATATCTATTTTCCACCTGGCCCGCTGCTGCGCATCCTCTTCCCCTTACCAATCACCCTGGTTTATCTGCGGTGGAACGCTCGGGCTGCGTGGATGGCGGCGACGGTATCTGGGCTCTTGCTCACTATTTTGCTGGGACCGACTCGCAGCGTTCTATTCGTCATCCCCTACGGAATTTTGGGTGTGCAGCTAGGATGCCTATGGCGCAGAAAAGCCGGATGGGGCATTTCTATTTTGACCGGAGGTTTGCTGGTTTCCTTCGGGACTTTCTTCCGAATCTGGCTGCTGTCTGTTCTAGCAGGCGAAGACCTGTGGGGCTATCTAATTGCGCAGATCACTCAGTTTATAGACTGGCTCTTGCGAATATTGACCAGCTGGGGGTGGATTGGACTGGGGACATTTGGTCAGCCGGGAATGGAGGTGATTGCGATCGCAGCCGTTTTCATGACTATCTTTGCCAGCGTAGTCTACCTATTCACTGTGCATCTAGCCGCCTGGCTGATTCTAGAGCGCCTCGGCATCCCTATGCCAGAACCACCCGACTGGGTCCAGGTGCTAATGGACACATAGCATGATTAGAATCTGCGCCGAAGGGACCCTCAAGGAGAGTCACACTTGGCTCAGCCGCTACCGAGACAAAAAGCCTCTGTTCGTCTGCATTCTCAGCTTTACAGAGACTGCGCTTATTCCCGACATCTCCGCCGCAGGTAATACCCCACAAGATCGGTTGATCACCGCCGCCGCAGACGGCGAATACCTCCTCCAAGGAACACCCCTGCCTCGCCTGAGCGCAGGCATCTCTCCTGCCGCTATCACCCGCGCTGTCCTCCTCGATCAGGCTATCGACTGCCAGCTAATCAGCACCGGGCTGCCTACGCCCCTGAGCGTTCCACATATCGCGCTGCCTCAAACCATTGCTAAACCTGTCCAAACGGGGCAAGCCATGTCAATTTCTGAGGCCGACACGCTTTTTCGCTGGGGTCAGGCCCTGGGTCGACAGCTGAGCGAGCGATGCTACGGTCGCTATTTGATCATCGGAGAATGCGTGGTCGGAGGCACAACGACTGCTCAGGCGGTGCTCACAGGTTTGGGCTACACCGTCGCCAATCGAATGAGCAGCAGTCTGCTACTGGGAAATCACCAGCAAAAGCAGGCCCTAGTCGATCAGGGCCTCGCTGAATGGAAAGCTCGGCGGAGACAATCAGAACAGCTATCGGCGCTAGGACTAGTAGCAGCAGTCGGAGATCCGATGCAGATCGTAGCGGCGGGGATGACACTGGCAGCGAGTAAACAGTGCGGCATACTGTTGGCTGGCGGCTCGCAGATGCTGGCGGTCTACGGCCTAGCTAAGATGCTGGCGCAAGAGAAAGGACTTGTGTGGCGATCTGCTCAGGTAATTGTCGGCACTACCCGCTGGCTGATAGAAGATGCCAGCGCCGATACAGTGGCGATCGCACAGCAAATAGGCGCAGCTTATCTAGCCAGTGAGATCGACTTTAGTCAGTCGCCCTACATGCAGCTGCGGGCCTATGAGCGAGGGTTTGTGAAAGAAGGCGTGGGCGCAGGGGGCTGTGCGATCGCAGCGCACCTGTACGGAAAATGGACGCGATCGCAGCTCCGTCACGCCGTCGAAGCCCAGCTCCGTCACGCTAGCTGACAAGCCCAGTAAAACTAACCAGACCAAATCCAAGGATCAAATCTAGTAAGATCGGTACGCCATAATCTGCTCCTCCAAAGCCGCAATCCGGTTGTACGCAGCCGTTAGCTGAGCGGTCAGTCGCTGAATTTGAATCTCTGGCGACAGCGTTCGCGTAGTACTCGACGACTCACCATCTAAATAGGTATCGTCACTGAGCACATCCTTGTGCGTCATCGCCGGATTAGGTGCGCGACGCATAGCAGTCGGCGATAAGTTGACCGTCCCAGCATCTGGCAAGATATCTCCACGAGAAAGGACGACCGCTCCCGTTTGTGATGCTTGCATCTACCTTCTCAGTCAACTGCGCTATCAAGCCATGAAGCGAGTCAACTTTGTCACTCAGCTCAACTACCTGTTTTTCTAAAACATTCATAGCCATAAAAAGACAGTTGTGTTATTGATTTTTTCAATCCTATTGATAAGCTCAGGTGCTGATCGCTGAACCAACCAAATCATTTAATCTTTTGCCACAAAAATTTCACAAGCGCTTAGGGAATAGCCAACACATTCTAATCTTTACAGTAGGAAGAACTACCTAGTCATTGACAGCTCCTAGCGCGACTCAATCATGCACATCTCAAAGGAAACGACACAAGCCAACGCCATAGCCACTATGATTTACCGTCTAAAAACCTCATAGAGTTACCCGTATAAGACAGGTCGTCAAATCCGAACCTTTATGAAGCGTCAAAAGGTTCACCAGTCGATCTATAATTCTCATGAAGTGCAAAGAAAGTACACACGTTTAGCCGCCAGAGGTCTTATGAATTTTTTAGCGAAAGTATTCCGCAGTTTGGGTAGCGCTCTAATGATGGCTGCTCTTGTTATCAGCAGCTGCGCGGTACTTGCAACCCCAGCTCTTGCCGCTGATCAAACCGTCAAAATGGGCTCAGACAGTGGATTGCTCGTTTTCGAACCAGCAACCGTCACCGTTTCCAAAGGCGATACCGTTACTTGGGAAAACAACAAAATGGCCCCCCACAACGTTATCTTCGATGCGAACAGCGTCCCTGGTGGTAAGGCAGTCGCAGACAAGCTGACTAACAAGCAGCTCACCTTCGCCCCCGGTGAGTCCTACTCCAGCACCTTCGATGTAGAGCCTGGTGAGTACACTTATTACTGTGCGCCTCACCGTGGTGCTGGCATGGTTGGCAAGATCATCGTTCAGTAGACTTACGTTCAGTAAAGCTACGAGGTAAGCTTTGACGACGTAATAAGACAATGCAATAGAAAGAAGGCTCTGTTAGATATCACTGACAGAGCCTTTTTTTAGGGGTTTTCCACAGGTGAGTGTTACACTTGGCGCTCAGTATGTCTTTGACTCAATCTGTAGATGACTACTAGTTCAAGATAGATACCAGTCCAAGACAAATATTAGAAGGTACTCATGCTCACTAGTAATCAGCAGTCAGCTACTGATCTAGCGATTGGTTTTGTGTGATAGTCTTTAGCTGGCAAAGCCTTTGGTAAAGGCGGTATTGAGAAAGAAAAGCGTGTCGAAACGTTTGTTCGCTGAGGTGGTGAGCCGATGAGCGATACAACTGCATACTTAGCAGGCTGTGCCACCACTGGTGTCGCAGCTTTAGTGCTGTTGGTAGCGCGAGTGGGTATGGTCTCTGCTGGTGGTGAGCAAGCGAACCGGTTGGGCGATCGCATCACTCAAGTAGAATCCACCGTTCCTGCTCAGCAGTCCAGCGCCAGCGCCCAATCTCAGCCGCCGCTAGAAGCCGAAATCCGCAGAGAGCTAGAAAAGCAGCGTGACCTTACCCAAAAGCTAGAAGAGCAGCTAGGCGAGCAAGAAACCCTCTCCGCCAGTCTAGAAACCCAGCTGCAAGAGCAATCCGACAAAACCAAAGATCTTCTCAACCGCATCCAAGACTATCAGCGCTCTGTAGAAGACATCGAGCTAGAAGATAAAATCGCCGCCGCCGTCCGCCCTGCCACAGATGTAGACGCTCGCTCATCTGGCCCCTCCACCTCACTAATCTGGCTAGGTGCAGGCGTCGTCATCGTCCTTGGACTCGGTGGTGGTGGTCTGATCCTCTGCTCAGTCCTCTTGATATTGCAGGCTCAAAGGCGATCTGTACGCCCCATGCCCATGCCGCCAATGTCCATGCCACCTACCCCCGATTACCGCTACTACGATCCAGCCTTACTGCCGCCCGCGCAAATGCCTCCTCGCCGTTCCTACTACGACTATCCCCCCTCACCCTACGACTACACACCGTAGAGCTACTTTCTTCTGTAAGCTACTCTCTTCTGTAAGCTACTCTCCTCTGTATAAGAGCTAATGAAACTAGTCATTGGAAATAAAAATTACTCTTCCTGGTCTTTGCGGGCGTGGTTGCTGCTCGCAAAATTTGATCTTGAGTTTGAAGAAGTTCTAGAATCTCTTGAACGCGAAAATGCGCAGGGAACGCTGACAGAAAGACTGAAGCAATATTCTCCGACTGGTCGTGTCCCCGTATTAATCGATGGAGAAACAACCGTTTGGGATTCGCTCGCAATTTGTGAATATGTCTCCGATAAGTATCTATCCGGCAAAGGCTGGCCCGTAGAAGAAACGCTCAGAGCCAATGCTAGATCCATCTGCGCCGAAATGCACGCTGGCTTCATGGGTCTGCGCAGTGAGCTACCCATGAACTGCCGCGCCAGTCGAACCGTCAAGCTATCAAAGTCGGCCTTGCAAGATATCATCAGAATTGACGCTATCTGGTCAACATGCATGGAGCGCAATCCTGCCACCTGGCTGTTTGGAAAATTCTCTATTGCAGACTGCTTCTACGCGCCCGTAGTCCTGCGATTCAAAACCTACGGCGTTTCTTTGTCAAACTCCGCTACTCAGTATCAGAACTTTTTCTTGAAGGATGCCACCTTGCAAAAGTGGGTTGACGCAGGCAAGGCGGAAACTGAAATATTGCCAGAAGACGAGGCAGGCGAGGAAAAACAAAAGATATGAAGCCTTCGATAAGAAAGCGTAGCTCTGTCAGGTCGGCTGAGCATCGCCATTTTGGGTTTAGCTATCCGAGCAGCTATCAAGTAATCCGACTATTTTCTATGAGCGTCGTCTTTCATCAATCAAAGCTCGAATGAAATCATCCGAATGTCGCTGCTAGCTTGGCTATTCGCCAAGACTTGAATCTGTTGCGTCATCAGTCTTAGCTACTGCCTCTCATCCGCTAGCCGCCTCCTTAGGCCAGTTCGACGTGTATCCTTAAAATTAGTTGGCTTCGGGTAGCTGGCTAACGAAACTCATTCATTGGGTTTTACTAGAATGAAAACAAAAGAGCTAATTTTGCAGGAAATGGAAGCTGTCCCAGAGCCAATTTTGGCTGAAGTGCTTGGTTTCTTGAAATTTTTGAAAGCTAAACGCGCACCATCAGAAAAGAAGGTAGCTGTGGTGTCAGCGGCAGGAGAGGTCTTGATTTCCTTGGCTATGTTGGCTATGCAGGAGCCTGAAATTGCAAATCAGCTGATGGTTGAGCCTATACCAGTCAGGCAAATGTGCAATGAACTGAAGCAGGCGCTTAACTGTGGTGGCTATACGCAAAGGTGGTAGTCTCAGCGGAGCTAATTGAGCAGATACTACGGGTGGCTAAACGGTTGCAAGGAAAAGATTGGGCGGGCAGTATCATCAACCGGATGTGGCAAAATCTCAATCTGCGCTACATCCTGGTTGATACGCAGGAATACTCGCAGCTGGCAGCGTTAGGATGGTTGCCTAGGGAAGATATTGGTATCTACTTAGCTGCTAAGCAGGGGAACGCGGATTTTTTCATCTCTTCTAATCATGGGTTGATTAAGGCAATAGTCACTAAGACAAGGGAGTTTGAGTGTTTTACTCCCTACAGCTTTGCCAAGCAATACTTAACCTAAGGGAGCCGAAAATAAATCACGTACCGACGTAGGGGCTCAGTAGTGCTGTGCCCGATGCAATAAATATTTCTATCGACGGTACTTCTATTAAACGCGCGTCCCTAAGCTAAAAAAGTCTAGGTTCTCTCAAATCAGTCATTCCTAATAAAAAGGCGGCACCCAGATTCGAACTGGGGATAAAGGATTTGCAATCCTCTGCCTTACCACTTGGCCATGCCGCCGCTGAAGCACTAATATATCAAACTTTCGAGATCTCTTGAGCAAAGATTCCAAGGATCACAGAGCAGGTTGTTTCTTAATTTTCGCTTCAATTCATCTAGCTCAAAATCTGATCGATCATTCTGTTTGCTTGGCTTTCGTAGCTGCCGCCGAAGAGATTGAAGTGATTGAGGATGTGATACAGGTTGTAGAGCACTTTGCGCTGGCGGTATTTTGGGGCGATCGCCAGCACCGAAGCATAAGCCTGGTAAAACTCACTGGGAAAACGCCCAAAAAGTTCGGTCATGGCGAGATCCGCTTCGGGATCACCGTAGTAGGTAGCGGGATCTAGAATGACGGGCTCTCCATCTGCGGTGATGGCAGCGTTGCCGGACCAGAGGTCGCCGTGGAGAAGAGAAGCCGTAGGAACGTGGTCTTTCAGCAGCCTGGGAATGGCGTTCATCAGTTCGTCGCGGCGGGGGAAGTGGCTGCCTTTGGCATGAGCGAGTGAAAACTGAGGACCGAGCCTGCGATCGCGCCAAAACTCCACCCAATCCTCACACCATCGGTTCTGCTGAGGCGTTGCCCCAATCGTATTGCCTCGATGCCAGCCGTAGCCCCGGTCGCTCGTCGCCTGATGCATAGCCGCTAGCTGCTCGCCCATTTGCTGCCAGGCACCCTGGCTACGACCACCGCCTAGATCCAGCCACTCCATCACAATGTAGCTAAGCGTACCAATAACCCCGCAGCACAGCGGCTGCGGCACCCGAATCGAATTGCTATTGTGCATCTCTTGCAGACCATCTCGCTCCGCCTCGAACATAGCCAGCTGATTCGCATGGTTAGTTTTGACAAAGAAAGTCCGGTTCCCATCTGACACCCTGGCCGCTTGATTAATACAGCCACCGCCGACAGGCTGCTGAGTCCCAATCTGAAAAGATGTGCCCGTCACTTCACCGATATGAGCAGCAATTTTGTCGGCAGCCGCGCTATTTAGCAAAGCCATAGTCTCTATCCATAGTCTCTATGCAGCCTCAACAGTTTCAGCCGGTTTGAACGTGACTACGCCATAGGCATCGGTGGGGAGATAGCGCCGAACCGCAGCCTGAACGGATTCGGCAGTGACATTGCGGATGCACTGAGGATAGTCGAGGGCGTGGTTGATATCCCCGGTCAGCGACTGGTAGTAGCCGTAGAGGCCAGCGCGATCGCTTGGCGTCTCGTTCCCGAAGATAAATCGGTTGGCTACCTGAGTCTGTATCCGGCGCAGCTCAGCGTCGGTGATCGGTTCGTCATGCAGCCTTTGCAAATGCTCTATGATCGCGGCCTCGGCTGCAGCTAGCTGTTCGACCGGCATCCGCGCCGAAATCGAAAAAATGCCCTGGTTGCTAAAGGTCATATTGCTCGCTGAGATGCTGTTGACCAGATGACGCTGTTCGCGAAGATCGTGAATTAGTCTGGCCGTGCGACCCTGACCTAGAATCGAAGCAGCGACATCTAGAGGATAGGTTTCTTCTAGCGATCGCATCCCTGGTACTCGCCAGTCCATCACCAGCCGAGCCTGCTGCAAAGACTCATCTACATACTCAGCTCGGCGAACCTGTGGGAAAGGTGTTTCGGGCTGAGCAGAAGGCACCTGTCGCTTCATCTCATCGCTGGCGTGATTGCGATCGCTACGCCCTAGCGCCTGATCAAAGCTCTGCTCGACAATCCGAATCAGCTCTTCTACCGGCAAATTGCCCACCGCCACCGCCGTCATGTTCTGCGGCTGATACCAGGTGTGATGAAACGCCCGCATCTGATCGGCGCTCAGCCCTTCCACAACGCCAATTGGACCCAGCACCGGGCGACGGTAAGGCAGCGTCTCAAAACTCATCTGCATAGAGCGATAGAACGTTCGGCGCTGAGGACTATCCTCTGCTCGACGGATTTCTTCCAAGATGACAGGACGCTCTTTATCAAAATGATCGTCTTGCAGGCTAGCATTCATCACTAGCTCAATTTGCAAGGGTGCTAGCGTCGCAAAATCCTGAGGTGCAGTCGTAATATAGTAGTGCGTATAATCCTGACTAGTCGCAGCATTCGTATACGCTCCTCGCTCTTCGATCAGCCGCTCAAACTCGCCAAAGCCAATCTGCGGTGTCCCCTTGAAGATCATGTGCTCTAGAAAATGAGCCATGCCGTTGATAGCATCAGATTCCACCTTCGAGCCAATATTTAGCCAGACGCTGAGGTTGACCGCATCGATCGGCATGTGCTCGGCAATGATGGTCAGCCCATTGGGCAGGCGGCGAATAGTCGGGGAAATAACCCCGGCAGAGGCCGCACTAGCGGATGTAGGTTCGACGAGTCCGGGACTAGTTGAGGAGATATCTGGAACGGCAGAAGAAACCATAAAGATCGAGAGTTTTCTCAAGATTGCGTTGCTCGTATTGTAATCGCACATCGCGGGCGTATGTACAATCTATTACAGCTGCTTTAAAAGTAGTCAAAATAGGGGTATATAGGGCTTAGTGTTATCGCTAGGGATAGGCCGTCATGGGGACATGGATTAAAGAAACGGACGTTGCGTTCTATTTAATGGAGGGCGGTCACTATATTTCTAAACTGACGAAGTATCCTTCAAAGAACAATCCCGCTGAGCAGGTGCTAAACATCGCTGGGATGAAAGCCTGGTTCAGCCGACCGGACGCGCCTAGAGGCATGACGGTATCGAGAGGCGGCAGTGGCCCAGAGCCAGTGGCAAAGCCTGAACTAGTCGCAGCACCTGCTGTCAAAGAGTCGTCTAGCACCAGTTCAGTGGCCGGGCCGAAGCGGACGAATAAGAATGGCTTGCTGCTAATTAAGTCTTTTGAAGGCTTGCGATTAAACGCCTACAAGGATGCCGTTGGCATTTGGACGATTGGCTATGGGACGACGCGAAACGTTCGGCCTGGGCAGGTGATTTCTGAAGAACAGGCAGTGCAGTTCTTGCAAGAAGATTTGATGCGGTTTGAGAAAAGCATCAACGAAGTCATCCGGGTATCGATCAACGACAATCAGTTCTCGGCGCTGTCGTGCTTTACCTACAATGTTGGATCTGGCGCGTTTCGCAGTTCAACCTTGCTGAAAAAGCTGAATACGAGCGATGTTCGCGGAGCCGCAGATGAACTGCTGCGCTGGGATAAAGCGGGTGGAAGAACGTTAGCTGGACTCACCCGCAGGCGGAAGGCAGAAAGAGCGCTATTCCTGGGCGAAGATTTCCACAAACATCTGTAGGTTTGGCCGTGCGTGCAAAAGTATCGTTTACGCCCTATCTGTTCCTAGCACCGGCTTTGATTGTGCTGGTGCTGATGGTATTTTGGCCAGCGCTACAGGCCTTCCGCCTCAGCTTTATGGAGTACGGGTACGATGTGACACAGGCTCCTGAGTGGGTGGGGCTGAAGAATTTTCAGCGACTGTCTAAAGACCAGCTTTTTTGGCAGACGCTGCAAAATACGGTGCTGTATTTGATCTGTGTGGTGCCAATATTGGCGATCGCACCGCTCCTACTAGCTATCCTTGTCAACCAGAAGCTCAAAGGCATTCGCTGGTTCAGGGTTGCCTACTACACGCCGGTTGTCGTCTCGATGGTCGTGGCGGGCATCGCCTGGAAATGGCTATACGCAGAGAACGGCTTACTCAACCAGATATTCTCTAGCGTGACTGGAAAAGAAATTAGCATTCCCTGGCTAACTAGCCCAAACTGGGTGCTCTTCAGTGTGATGGCGGTGACCGTCTGGAAAGGGTTGGGCTACTACATGGTGATTTATCTAGCCGGGCTGCAAGGGCTGCCCGCAGATCTGTATGAGGCAGCGGCGATTGATGGCTCGGACGGCTGGCGCAAGCACTGGGATATTACGCTGCCGCTGATGAAGCCGTATATTTTTTTGGTGGGGGTGATTAGTGCGATCGCAGCGACAAAAGTATTCGAAGAAGTCTTCATCATGACCCAGGGTGGTCCTCGCAGCGCCTCCAAAACCGTCGTCTACTACGTCTACGAGTCGGCCTTCAAAGATTTAGACATGAGCTATGCCTGCACGATCGGCCTAGTTTTATTTCTGATAATTCTGGCGCTGTCTTTCATCCGACTGGCCCTATCAAATCCGGCAGAAGAAAGCACCCAGCTCTAAAAAGAATCCTGAGCGTTTCAACGCATCATTCTTACTAGACCGTCCTCATCAGACCGTCCTCATCAGACCATTCTCATCAGACCATTCTCATCAGACCTTGCTGACCGACCAAAATTTCTCTCAAAAAACTGACGATGCCAACCCAGACGATTGGCGAAATATCGACGCCACCGATGGGAGGTACTAGCTTACGCATCGGGATTAAAAACGGCTCGGTTGGCCAGGCAACCAGCGTCCAAGGAAACTTGCTCAACTCGACTTGGGGATACCAGGTGAGAATGATCCGGAAGAGAAACAGCAGTGTGTAAAGACCGAGCAGCAGGCTGACAGCCAAGGTTGCAGAGCCTGTAGAGAAGACGTTTGACATAAGGCGATTGACGCGTGTGAACGGAATTGTCTCTATTTAAGATTACTACCTGTTACCTGTTCGCAAAAGCTTCACAAGGCATATTTTGCAGGTAGTCAGGGGAAACGATTCCTCGTGGCCGTAGCTTTTCAAGGAGGGCACTTGCCGATATTATTAAAGCTAATAAACAGATATTTCTGCTGCCCCTTGCGCTCAAGCCAAGGCATGTTCCTATGACTCCTTCTTTGACCAACTTTCTGCTAAGCCTGCTTGCAGGTCTGCTGATTCTTGTCGTGCCTGCAACGATTGCGCTCATTTTCATCAGCCAGCGCGATCAAATCAAGCGCAACAGCTAGTTCTTTGCAGTCGATTAAAACAATGTAAAAGACTGGAAGGGTAAGCGATTGCTCTTCCAGTTTTTGTATGGTTGTGGCCAGTTGCGAACATCCCTGTGTCTGAAGACTACGAGCAGTCTAGGGATGATCAGCGCTAAGATAAGACCTGACAGATGCCATCTCGTGCTATTTATGAGGGGCGATGTGGAGTTGATTCAAGGTTTGCTCTGCTATCAATTAAGAGGATTCGGTTGTGGGTATTGGTACTCCTGTTGCACTACTCGTAGGTATGCTTTTGGTTCTCGGCGCGGTGGGGCTGTTTTTCTTTGACAAGATCAAGCCCGCTTATGCCCGTGATTCTGACAAAGTGTATGCCGCTTTTATCCTACTGGCAGGACTGGTAACCCTGGTCAATTGGGGCATGGAAGCGGGGCCATCTTTCCTGATGTTTGTGATGTCTGGGATGCTCACCACGCTGCTGATCGAGAATGTTCGCAATCGGGAACCCAGGGTGGTCGAAACGCTGCCACCTTATGACAAAAGGTCTCAGCGTCCTCGCTACGGCGAACGCCCACCCGTGCAAAGAGGCTATCGGGCAGAAATCGACCGCGATCCCTATCGCGATCGCCCCCCGGCAGATTTGCCCCTGCGCCGCCAGCCTAGAATGAACCCCGCTCAAGAAGCTGCCCAAGAAGCCGCATGGAGCAATAGCTACGACAGCGCTGACAGAATGCGTCAGCCCTATGAAGAATATCGCGGTCCGGCAGGCCGCTTGCAGCCTAGCCGTCAGCCCGATTCAGCAGGGCCACCAGACAATCGCTACTCAGACAATGAGCGCTACGGCCAGCGCCCACCTGCCCAAAGACCGCCGAATCCAGGGTCACCAAATTTAGGACCACCCAACTCAGGACCGCTCAATCCAGGACCACCCAACCCAGGACCACCTAACCCAGGGCCGTTCAATCCAGGAGCCCCTGCTCAAAGGCCACCCAACCAGATGTCGCCCGAGCAAAGGCCCCCAGTTCAAAACACAGGGCAGCGACCACCACAAAGAGACCCTCAACAAAACGGTCGGCCAGACAGCGAGCCAACCGGTCTGTCTGCCTCTAACAGACGCCCTGAAGAAAGCACAGGCGAACGTCCACCGCGCTCAGAAGGCAGCCGAGATCGCTCTCTCAATATCCGTCCGCTCAGCGAAGCCCCAAAGTTCGACGACGACTATCGCCCAAATACCCCTGAAGGTGCACCGTCCTAAGACTCAGATCTAACTAATGGATCAGCAAGCCCAGTGATTTTAAAATCACTGGGCTTCGTTTTGGCCTATCAAATTAGCAAGCCTAACGATCGCAGCGTTGAACATTCTGAGGCAGGAGAATCTCATCCGGCAGCTGTGGATCGGCAATAGGGACACCGGGTACAAGAGAGAGCGGCAGCACACCTGCCCATACTTCTAGCGCGTAGTCAGCCTCGGCATCAACGGGTGGACCGGTGCGAATTTTGGCAGAGGCTTCTGTGATTGGCAGACTGAGCACGCAGGTTTCGGCCAGTTCTTTTGGGTTGGGCGATCGCACCTGGTCCCAACGACCTTTGAGCACGTGTTCTGTAAATGCCTTTAGCGCCGCTATTTTCTCATCTTCCTCTGTCACCGTTTGCGCCTTGCCAAACAATACGACAGAGCGATAGTTCATTGAATGGTGATAGGCAGAACGCGCTAAGACCAGACCGTCTAGCAGCGTTACGGTAAAGCAAACATCTACGCCCGTCTGCAACGTTTTGATCAATCGGCTAGCACCCGCGCCGTGAATATAGACGAGATCGTCAACTCGGCCATAGGCAGTTGGAATGACAAAAGGCTGGCTATTGACAACAAATCCGACCTGACAGACTAGACCCTCGTCCAGAATTTTCGCGATGGTATCGAAATCGTAGTGGCCGCGTCTGGGCACTTGCTTGACTTTAGTTTTAGGCGTTTGAAGCGTTTGTGGTGTCATGGCAATTTAGCAGTGTAAAAGAACTACTGCTAATGTAAAGACTGAATTGGCTGTTTCCAATAGCCAATTTTCACTTAGTTGACCAGTCCAATTTGGATAAAAGAATGAATAGCTCTGCTGGGTCGGAGCTGATAATCGATCTGAGGCCAGAGATCGAAGTCGCGCTGCATCGACAGATCTACGAGCAGATTCGGACGGCAATTTTGACGGGGAGAGTGCGATCGCACCAAAAGCTCCCTGCCAGTCGCCAGCTCGCCGCTAGTCTGGGCGTCTCTCGCACCACCGTTACCCAAAGCTATGACCAGCTGATCAGTGAAGGCTATCTGCATACCAAGCCGGGTGCGGGGACATTTGTCTGTGCTCAAATTCCTGATTCATTACTGAGTGCCGCTTCAGTCAGCGCTGAGCCAGTCGTCAGAGGCGAAGCCTCGAACCCACGAGCAGTGGCTGCAAATCAATCGTCACTAGAGCTGCTGTCAGCTTACGGCGATCGCCTTCACCAGCTACCAGAGCGCACCAACGAGCCTGACGGAGTCCTCAGCTTTCGCTACTGGCAGCCTGATGTTTCGCTATTCCCCACTGAGCAATGGCAGCGATTAATCAATCGCCATCGCGCGACCCATACAGACTGGATGGGCTACAGCTCAGAAGCACTAGGGTACGAACCGCTCCGCATAGAAATCGCTAGCTATATCGCTCAGGCTAGAGCGGTTCACTGCCACCCGGAACAGATACTGATTACTCAGGGCACTCAGCAGGCATTGAGCTTGATTGCCAGAGTGCTGCTGGATACTGGCGATGCCGTTGCTCTAGAAAACCCCGGCTACCTCAGCGCCAGAAAAATCTTCAGCAGCCATGGTGCAGCTCTTTTCCCTGTTCCAGTGGACAACGAGGGTCTACGAGTTGAAGAACCTGACGGCCTGGTGCGTCTCTCAAACCGAGCCAGGATCAAGCTTGCCTACGTCACCCCTTCCCATCAGTTCCCGACTGGCGTTTTGATGTCTTTATCCCGTCGACTGGCCCTACTCCAATGGGCGCACCAGACTAATGCCCTGGTCATCGAAGACGACTACGATAGCGAATTTCGCTACAGTGGCAGGCCTATCCCGGCGCTGCAAGGGCTTGATAACCATCAGCGCGTTTTGTATGTCGGCACCTTTTCCAAGGTGATGTTTCCGGGGCTACAGCTAGGCTATATCGTGCTGCCGCCGTCACTCGTTCCTGTCTTTGCACAGGCTAAATGGATGTGCGATCGCCAAACCTCGCTAATTCATCAAGCAGCCCTCACCGACTTCATCGCCAAAGGCCACCTCGCCAAACACATCCGCCGCATGCGAATCATCTACGCTCAGCGCCGGGAAGCCTTGATCGCCGCTCTAGAAAACGCAGCCCAACCGCACGACGTGTCCAAAGTATCGGAGCCGTCCAAGCTATCAGAACCACTCAAAATTTTGGGAGACTCTGCTGGCCTCCACGTCATGGCAACATTGCCCACCGCTCACAAAACCGATGCTCGGCTAGTCTCCCAAGCGCGTCGTCAAGGTGTGGCACTCTTCAGCGCTCAGCCGTATTATCTGCCCTCATCACAGCGCCCATTTCCCAAGGCGGTAAACGCAGAGTTCATCTTCGGATTCGGAGGGTTGAGCTCAGCGGAAATTACAGAAGCGATCGTCAAAATTCAGCCCTACCTTTGATTCTCCACTGATTCTCCACTTCCCTTCCCAGTCATATTCTATTAGGCAGCTTTGAAACCCTCGCTCTACTCTGCTCAAATAGCACCTGTGCCCTGCTCGCTTCTATCGCACCAGAGAAATAATTTCCCTGAACATAGCCACAGCTCGTTTTCTGTAAAGACTCCCACTGGTCTAAACGCTCAACCCCTTCGACTACTACGCGAATATTCAGCGCCGAAGCCAAAGACAAGATGGCGTTCACGATTAGCTCATCTTGTCGACAGGATGAGGCTGACGGCCTTATCCACTCAACTGTGCAATCCTTAGCTGACTGGCCTAAGCAACGAATGAAGGAACGATCGATTTTTAGAACGTCTATTGGAAGCTGCTGTAAGTAGTTCAAAGAAGAATAGCCCGTACCAAAGTCATCTAGACTGATCCCCACACCGATGTTTTTCAGCTGAAGCAGCGTCTCGCTAGCCTGGTCTAGATTCGCAATCATTACGCCCTCGGTAACTTCCACACTCAGTTGAGCAGGCTCAATAGCATAGCAAGCGAGTAACCCACGAATATACTCGACTAGATCGGCTCGGCTCAGGTGACTACCCGAAAGATTGACGCTCACGAAAGGCGATAATCCTTCCGCTCGCCAGCGAACCAGCTGCTGACAAACTGTCTTCAGCATCCAACGGTCAATTTTGAAGCTCAGCCCCAGCTCTTCTGCTACTGGCAAGAAGTCATCAGGGCTCATCAGTCCTCGCTCGGGATGTTGCCACCGCACCAGCGCTTCAAATCCCACCGGTTGACCTGTTTGAATATCGACGATGGCCTGGTAGCGTACCCGTAGCTGCTGCTGCTCGATAGCAGAGACAATCGATTGCTGCAAAGCAACCTGAGAGGCGATCGCATCCTTCATTGCCGGGCGAAACACCCTGTGCTGGCGGCCAGCACCCGTAGCAGAGTTGTCTACTTGAGCCATCGCTATATTCGCTTGCAGCAGCAGATCGGTGAAGCTAGGCGATCTGGCCTGGTCTGGTCTGGGTAGCTTTAAAGCGTGTTCTTGCTCCTGCTCGGCCCATATCCCTTTAGCAAACGCAATTCCCAGCCGTCCTTGCACGTACACCAGCTGCGACTGAACTCGAAAAGGCTGGTGAATAGAGGTCAAAATTCGATCCGCTGTTGTATGGGTCCGTTCCTCATCACCCGGATCTAGCAGCAGGGCAAATTCGTCGCCATCCGTCCTTGCCAGCACGTCTTTTGGCCCCAGGCATGTATGTATCCGCTGGCCTACCTGCCTTAGCAGCTCATCGGCAACTCCGTGACCAAACGCATCGTTAACAGCCTTAAAGCGGTTTAAGTTTAGAGCAATTAAAGATATCTTGGCCTCAGGTCGTGCTCGCAGAAGCCGATCGCCCACCTCACAGAGCGCTGTACGATTAACGAGCCCAGTCAGCGGATCGACAGACAAGATAGACTCGATGCGCTGATCTTTCCCTTTCACTAAAGAAGTCAGGCGACGAATACGCAGCCACAACAGCGCCAGCATCAGACTAAAAAACCCTGTCAATAGACCTATGCTAACGGCAGGATAGCTGAGCGCTAATGCGTTTATCTGCCACAGCTCAGTGGTAGGCGGGTGGACGACGATCGCAATGCCTTGAATAGCTTCCGCTACGGTTAATATCTTTAAATTTGTATGAACGAGCGGAAAATAGTGAGTGTAGGGAATCGCTCGGGAGCCAGCCAGCCAAGGGGTGCTATAGAAAAATGACATGGTAGTTACGGCGGGGGCACCAGGGAAGTAGTCGAAAGAAATAGTTTTTAAAGACCGTAGATTCCACCTGAAGACGGATAGCAACAATCGGCCACTGCTAGAGCAAATTCCTATCGGAATCAAAATTCTCGTGCGGGTGGGCGAATCTCGGAATTGTTTTTGAGAAGGAGAGCAACTCCTGATTTTTCCATTGACGCCCGTTGACGCCCATTGACGACTGGGACGACGGCTATGAGATTCTCTCGTCAAGGTAGATGTCAAAGCTGCTCGATCGGATAGTAGAATATCGAACTCAGCTATTAGCTCGGCTCTTCAGCTTTTCAGCTTTTCAGCTTCTGTATGGGTGCAACATATAACTAAAAAGCTGCGGCCTACACCTATCTATGGGCATCAAGTCTATGGGCATCAAGTCTATGGGCATCCAAGTCCCTTTGCTATGCACGTACTATTATCACGTAAATAATTTCAACAGATTGTGAGGGGTTGTTAAAGATCACAGACAGAGATGAATGGAAACTATATAGACAAGGCCAGTCTGACAGGGACTATCGCCATTTTCCATACGGATAGGGAGTGCGAGTCACTATCCGTATTGCCACAGAAGAATTAAAGCCAGTGCAGACCGCAGTAAGCGACTAACCCGATGGTTTGGTCGGTATCGAATAACCAACCTCTAGCTACAGAGCACGATATCCTGATAGAGGAGCTGATTTCTCTGCGCTGATTTTGCGCCGCCTTTACATCCTTAATCATGCAGATATACCTGGATTACAGTGCGACCACGCCGCCTAGACAAGAGGCGATCGCAGCAATGCAAGCCGCCATGACTCACCACTGGGGAAACGCTTCTAGTCTGCATCATTGGGGAAACCGAGCCGCCACTATCTTGGAGCGATCTAGGCTTCAGATTGCTAGTCTAATTAATGCTCCTAGCGCAGACAGCTTGGTTTTTACAGCAGGCGGTACTGAGGCGGATAATCTGGCGATCTTTGGGATTGCCCTTCAATATGCCAAACCCCAGCACCTAATCGTTTCAGCGGTTGAGCATTCGGCGATCGCAGCGCCTGCTCGTCAGCTCGAAACTAACGGATGGCAGATTACATGGCTAGGCGTAAACCGTCAGGGCGCTGTCAATCCTGACGATCTCAAAGCAGCTATCCAAAGCAACACCGCTTTGGTCTCAATCATCTACGGACAGAGCGAAATTGGTACGCTACAGCCCATTGCTGAACTCGGCGCGATCGCCCGCGCTAGCGGCATTCCCTTTCACACAGATGCGGTCCAGGTCGCCGGTCGCCTGCCAATCGACGTACAGCAGCTCCCTATCGATCTTCTTTCCCTTTCTAGTCACAAAATCTACGGTCCTCAAGGCACGGGCGCACTTTATATCAAGCCTGGAATATCGCTCTCGCCGTTGCTACTCGGCGGCGGACAAGAAAGTGGGCTGCGCTCTGGCACCCAAGCGATTCCTAACATTGCCGGATTTGGCGTAGCCGCCGAACTAGCCGCTGCTGAGATGCCGACAGAGACCTTGCGATTGATCTATCTGCGCGATCGCTTCTTCTCGCACATGGCTAATACTTCAGGGTTAGTTCCTACGGGCGATTCGCGCCACCGATTGCCGCACCATATCAGTTTCTGCCTACCCCATAGCGACATCACCGGCAAAACACTGGTTCGTCAGATGAACTTAGCTGGCATTGGCATCAGCGCTGGCTCAGCCTGTCACAGTGGCCAGCTCAGCCCCAGTCCAATCTTAAGAGCGATTGGATATAACGACGAGGCTGCTAAAACCGGTATCCGCATCACCCTAGGCCGTCAGACGACAGCAGCCGACGTAGACTGGAGCGCCATGGTACTCAAGCAGGTCCTAGTAAGAGCAATGGCGGATAAAGTAGGGCCCAGAGAATGGGAAATAGGGGTAAGAAGATAGATTCTTTCCCTAGCCCCCATTCGTCGTTCGTCGTTCATCGTTCATCCTTCATTCCCCATGTCTATCCCCAACACCATCAACATCGCCACCGAGCAGGCCAAGCTTGCCACCAAAGCCGCGCTTGACGCAGGCATCTCTCGCCTCCAGATCGAAATGGCTATACCTGAGCTCAAGCACCAGCCGATTGCTGAACAATTTTTAGAGCTTTTTAGCGATCGGCAGTTCAAAGTACTCTTCCCGGATGCAGGCGCGGCAGCGCTAGCAAGGAGAGACTGGAACGAGCCGGACTTTACTATTCGAGGTCTAGGTGAACTGATTCAAACTGTAGATCCAGAAGACGATCTCTATTTTGTTATCAATCCCTCGGCTGTAGAGGTTGGCAAGGTGGAAGCGCTGTGCAATGAGGCGCTCGATCAGCCGGTCGTGCTGCTCAATCCGCAGCTAGAAGATGTCGCTGTAGTGGGGATTGGCTACGCTGCCCGGCAGCTGCGCGAACGCTTCCTTAGCCAGATCGAAACCTGCTACTACGTTCGTCCTGTCGATGAAGGGGTCGTCTACCGGGCGTATCCCGGCCCCTGGCAGATCTGGAGAGAGATCGCACCCGACGAATATGAGCACGTACAAGATCTGTCTAATCGGCCTTCTAGCGAAGATATTGACCGTATCCTATATGGCGAAGGTGAACCATCCGGTCAGTCTGAAAGCCAGAATAGCAGCCAGAATAGCAGCCAGAGCAGCGACCGGAAAGGCAGAAAAAAAGGACTCCTTTCAGAACTTCAGCAGTTTTTGAAAGCGCTTAGCCAGTAGCTCAGGCCAATAAATCATTCACTAGCGATCACTTTTTCACTCATGAGCATACCAACACTTACTCTCCTCTACTGGTTTTTGGTGGCGCTGATGGGGATTGGCGTTATTGGAGCCTTTGTCCCAGTACTTCCAGGCTCTAGCTTGATTGTCGGAGCCATTTTGATTTGGACCGTTGTCAGTCCAACGGCGAGTACTTTGCCTTTGATGGTTGCGATCGCAGCCTTCATCCTGAGCCTAGGCGTCGGCTACTTGGCCACCTACGTCGGCACCAAAAAGGTAGGCGCAAGCTCGTGGGGGCAAACTGGCTCGATTATTGGCTTAGTCGTCGGTTTCCTAGGTCTACTGCCCGCTTTACCCATTGGCGGACCGCTGCTAGGCATCCTAGCAGGCTCTATGCTAGGCGCTTTCTTAGGCGAATTTCTGTTCCGCAAAGAGCTGGACATGGCAACGCGACTCAAGCTTTCGAGTAAGGTCAGTCTGGCAGTCGTCGTCAGCTCCCTGGTTGGCACACTGTTGGAAGGGCTACTGGCCTTTACAGCTGTTATCGTATTCTTGTGGACAACCTGGCCAAATATTTCTGCGGCGGCGATGTGAAGTCCATAGCAAGATTCTATGGCGAAGGTTTACACACAGTAATACTTCAAATAAAACGACCCTTGATTGATGTCAATCGAGGGTCGTTTTTGAGCAATTCAATCGAATCAGTCAGCTGCGCTACAGCAACCAACGTCCACTAGATGATGCCGCCCATATCGCTAGTGTCCTTGAGGAAACCGCTATAAGCTTCCATACCGTGCTCGCCGATATCCAAGCCCTTGAGCTCTTCTTCGGAAGTAACGCGCAGACCAACGAGGGATTTGATAATCACCCACAAAATGCCAGTAACCACCACGGTGAATAAACCAACCGCAACGATACCAACGATCTGAGCAATTAACTGAGTCACACCGCCACCGAAGAATAGGCCGCTAGAACCATCGAACAGGCCGACGGCTAAAGTGCCCCAGATACCACACACGAGGTGGACAGAGGTCGCCCCAACCGGGTCATCAATCTTGATGCTGTCAAAAAAGCCAACTGAGAAAACGACGATGATACCGGCGATTAGACCGACGATCACTGCGCCCCAATAGCCAATGCCGCCACAGCCAGCAGTAATGCCAACTAGGCCAGCTAGGATACCGTTGATCACCATAGACAGATCAGGTTTACCGCTGAGCGACCAGGCAGTAAAGGTAGCACCTATACCACCCGCAGCCGCAGCCAGGTTGGTTACCAGCGCAATTTGAGGTACAGCTAAGTCCGCTGCAAGCTCAGAACCAGGGTTAAAGCCGAACCAGCCAACCCATAGAATCAAACAGCCCAGCGTAGCAATACTCATGTTGTGACCAGGGATGGCATTGACCACACCGTCCTGATACTTGCCAATCCGAGGACCCAGAAAGATAGCACCCATCAGCGCGGCCCAACCCCCTACAGAGTGAACCACAGTAGAGCCAGCAAAGTCGCTAAAGGCCACGCCTTCGCCCAGGAAGCTCATGTCGGAAAGCCAGCCGCCACCCCAGACCCAGTGAGCTGTGATCGGATAGGAAATAGCTGTTAGCAGTATGCTGAAGATAATGAAGCTAGAAAACTTCACGCGTTCTGCAACCGCACCAGATACGATAGTAGCCGCCGTACCTGCAAACGCAGCTTGGAACAGAAAGAATACGGGCGTCGTCAGTGTGCCATAGACGGGCTCAGCCGGGTCGGTACCTGCTAAGAAGAACCCAGTTATGCCGAAGAAGGCGTTGCCTTCACCGAAAGCTAGGGCAAAGCCCAGTGCCCAAAATGACAGCGTGGCTAAGGCGAAGACAATCAGGTTCTTCGCTAAGATATTGACCGCATTTTTCTGACGGCAAAAGCCAGTCTCTAACATGCCAAAACCGGCATTCATAAAGATGACTAAAACCGCTGCAATCACGATCCAGACGTTGTCCAAAATAACTTGAACATCTTCAGCGGTAGTTTCTTGGGCGTGAGCGGCAAAGCCCCAGGTCGCTATGATCGTAAACGCCAAGGGAATACAGGCTAACCAGCCCCAGGCAAACCGGCGACCAAAGGCGCGGCTAAGCGCGCGCGTGGCCATCTCTGTAAACGGGGGAACATTCGCATCCCAAGGCGACGTGCTGCGCCCCAGGTGCTTTCTTTTTCTCATTGTAAAATTAGACATTTGTGTCGGGCATTCCTAACGCAATTTAGACAGCAGTCTATGGTTGCAAGCAGTTGCTAAAACAACAGTTGCTAAAACAACGGGGTTGCCTGCTTTGTACCTGTCAAACTGATGGGTCTCATTCCACCAAGTCTGAGCCAGTCGTTCTGTATCACTTGATACTTTTGATTGCAGAGTGGGTACCCTCTCGCTTGTTTTGAGGTCGGTTTTAGAGAAAGTTTACAAAGCGTTTCCAAAACTATGGATTTTTCTGAAATCTCTGGCTCAATATTGAGCTGGCTGTAGCATTTCTCAACATCAACGAAAGTTGATTTCTAAGCGGTTCTAAGCGGTTTTAGGCCGCCATCAATTCTGTAGCTGTAGGAAAAGGCGCAGGCGAAAAGCGCTAGGTGTTGATCATGTGTTTGAGATATTGACGAGCGCCTTGTGTAGAGAGCTGCTTTTGTTTGTCACTGACCATTGTTTTTAGCGCTTGGCGGTATGTCAGCACTTTCTCTTGGAGACTGGGGTTGTAGGCAGCGAGCATCTGCACCGCTAGCAGTCCGGCGTTTTTGGCGTTGCCAATGGCGACTGTAGCGACAGGGATTCCTCGGGGCATTTGAACAATCGAATAGAGGGAATCAATGCCTGAAAGGGTGCTGGTTTTAACGGGAACACCAATCACAGGTAGGGGACTAAGGGCGGCAACCATACCAGGTAGGTGGGCGGCTCCACCTGCGCCAGCGATGATCACTTTGAGCCCTCTGGTATGGGCGGATTCGGCGTAGGCAAACATGCGTTTGGGCGTGCGGTGGGCTGAGACAATGGCGACTTCGTGGGCGATGTCAAAGTCTTCGCAGACGGCGATCGCATCTATCATGGTCGGCAGATCGGAATCGCTGCCCATAATGATGCCAACGTCGATCGGTGCGCTGGGGGAATCTGCCATAGGAGTTGTGCTCATCTTATCTATAGTTGCTGGTTCTGACTTAAAAGTGAGTCACTGAAAAGCGGGTGATTGAAAGTAGATGGTCAGGTGGTGTTCAATGAGTCAGCGCTTGTGAGTCGGCGCTTTTGTTTATGGCTGATAGTTTATGGCTGATGGTAGTGTCATTGTCAACGCTCGTTTGCCGCAGCAACCAGGACTGTATCAAATCGCGATAGAGTCGGGGCGAATTAGCGCGATCGCACCCCAAACCGCACCCCAAACTGTTCTATCAAACCAGCCAACGAACCCGATCGATGTCGAAGGCGACTGGCTTTCACTAGGCGCAATCGACTTACAAATCAACGGCGCACTGGGTCTGGCATTTCCTGACCTGCGGGTGGAAACGCTAGAGCGACTACAGACCATCTGCGATCTGCTATGGCAGCAGGGTGTCAGCGGATTTTGTCCGACGCTAGTCACTACCTCGCTAGAAAATTTTCACAGCAGCCTAGAGGCAATTCAAACCTTTCGGCAAAGCCAAAAGCAGCACCCGAGCCAAAAAAGCGCGACCGTTTTGGGTGCTCATCTAGAAGGGCCGTTTCTCAATCCGGCCAAAAAAGGCGCACATCCCGCAGAATATTTGCAGCCGCTGACTCTAGAGAGAGTCAAAACGGTGGTAGGGGAATTCGCAGAAACTATTGGCATCATCACGCTAGCTCCCGAATTAGCTCTCGAAGAAGACATTATTCCTTGGCTCAAAGCGCAGAACATCACCGTAAGCTTGGGCCATTCGCTAGCGACTGAAGCACAAGCCAACACCGCCTTTGCCCAAGGAACAAGAATGGTGACTCATGCATTTAATGCGATGCCAGGGCTGCACCACAGAGAATCAGGTCTGCTAGGTGCAGCAATCGCTAACCCAGATGTTTTCTGTGGCTTCATTGCCGACGGTGAGCACATTGGTAAAACGATGCTTGATTTATTGCTTCGGCTAGATCGAGGGAGCCAAAAAGAGCAAAGGTTGAACAGATTGTTTTTGGTTAGCGATGCCCTTTCTCCGCTGGGTTTGCCAGATGGCATATATCCGTGGGATAGCCGCCAGATAGAGGTAACGAGCGGCACGGCTCGGCTGCTAGATGGGACGCTTTCGGGGACAGCGCTACCTTTGATTGCAGGCGCACAAAACTTAGTGCAGTGGGGATTGTGCAGTGTGGAGGAGGCGATCGCGCTAGTCACCATCACTCCCCGACTGGCCATTCATCAGCCCGATCTTGCCATTCACCAGCCCGCTCAGTTGCTCCGCTGGTCACAGAAAGACGATCAGCTCTACTGGCAGCACCTGTAGCGTTAGCGCTCGACGCTGTAATGCAAAAACACCTCGTCCGCTTCCACCTGGCAAGACTGTAGCGCCAGCTGCGGCGTGCGTGGCAGAGTAAACCCCAATCCGCCCACGGGAGTAGGCGCTGTTTTCCCCCCAATCAGCAGCGGACAAACCGTCAGATACAAGTCATCTACCAAGCCATCACTCAGTAGAGAAGCGACGAGTTCCCCACCGCCCATGACGACCAGTTGATGAATCGGAGGGCGATTGGCCGCTGCCGAAAGTGCCGATTTACCATCGAGTAGGTCTTGCATGACGTTGTGCCAGTTGAAGGGACGCTCGGTAATCAGGACATGGTTGAAGGGCTTTTGGTCGCTGTCTTTCTCTTGTGTGCGCCAGCACTGCATACCTTCGAGCGTAGTGATAAACCAACGGGGAACAGGCTGCTGAAAAAAAGGCCACTGAGGATCGAGTTTGCCGATGGCAGAGCAGACAATTTGAACGGGCTGATCGCCTTGATGACGCGATCGCCTCTCTGCGATTAGCGCCGCATTCGTCACTGGCAGCGTCGTACCATAAGCTCGCAGCGTCCCAGCCCCGAATAATGTGGCATCTGCTCTAGCCACCTGCGTTTCCAAATGGGCCTTGTCTGCCGCCGAGGCAAAGCGAGCAGCGGCGCGACTAGCATCAGCAATTTTGCCGTCCGCGCTCATGGCGAGAACGACCGTAATATGAGGACGATTGAGTCTACAGATAGGCGGTTTCTGCACAGACACCATTAGTAAAAATTACGCAAAAATAAAGACTCAAATGCATCAAATATAGTTGACAATTACACCTAAGTCTTTATCTTTGTTAAAGCAGACCACAACTTTAAGCCGTTACTAGTTGATCGTACGGAATCGGCGGATAGACTAGTGGCAGCACTTCTTCTGCCTATGACTATCCGTCGACGCTCTTTTCGGCACAATTTATTAGTCAAGATTTTAAGCTTTAGCTTGCCTATTTTGTTTGTAGGTCAGGCGGTGGCTCTTAGCAAGGCGCGTAGCAGTCTGCTATTGAGCGCACAGCAAAATTTGACCAGCAGTGCTATTCGCAAGGCCGAAGCCCTCGAAACCGGCATCCAGGCAATAGATGCCAATATCGATCTGCTGGCACAGACGGAAGCCTTTCGCTCAAATGACTTAGAAGCAATACAGGCGCTTTTAACTAAGGTCATTCGAGATACGACGCCCTATGACATTAGCTGCGTAGAACTCAAGGACCCTCAGTCAAAAGAAGCTGCGATCAATACTTGCGATCGCACCATCATCCCCAGCGCCAAACAAGTCCCCTGGCTGCAAAGCGGCAGCGTCGAAACCTCAGACTTCTACGTGTTCTCGCCGGGTACTAACGCAGCGAGCGCTACAGAAACTTCAGAAGCCGAAGCTTTCGCAGAGCAAGCTTCAAAAGACAAACAAATCCCAGATCGCAGAGCGCTAATCAAGTTTATTGTAGCCAGTCCTATCTACGGCAAAGACAATAGTTTGCGCTATACCCTAGCTATGGAGGTGGGGCTATTGCAGCTACAAGATGCCACGCCCCAGTCACTCGTTGGCAAGACGGTAGTTATCGATCAAAACCAAATTATTGTCACCCATCCCAATCCCACGCAGGTCGGTAAAAGCATCTCCAGCTTGCCAGAAGCCAGCAAGTTTAGTGAAATCATTCAACAAGTCAAAGCAGGCAAAGATGGCTTTATAGAGTCGTCTTATCTATCTGGCAGACGACAAAACTGGCTAGTGGGCTATAGCGGGTTTGACGTACCAGTAAGTCCCAAGCAAGACAACGTTTGGACAGTCCTAGCCGTTACTCCTGCCGCTAGCGCTCTATCTGGCCTCAGGCAGATTCGTCAGGTCCTCTTTATATTGAATTTGGGGCTCTTTATCGCCAGTATTCTGCTGGCGCTCTATGTTTCTCGAAGTTTGTCCCTGCCGGTAGAAAGGTTGATTCGCTACACCCAGGATGTCAAAGATTTATCACAGCTAAAAGCGGCCCCGCACAGCTCAAAGATCTGGGAATTAGACTATTTGGGAACCGTGATTGAGCGAATGCTGCGCGGTCTAGCAAAGAACTCGACTGAGCTCCGTCAAGCCTGGCAAGACGCACAGACAGCTAACCAGCTCAAGAATGAGTTTTTGGCAAACACTTCTCATGAACTAAGAACGCCCCTGAATGGCATCATCGGCTCTATCAGCGTGATCAGAGATGGGCTATGCGACTCGAAAGAAGAAGAAAGAGAATTTTTGAATCAGGCGAATAAAGCGGCCCTACACCTACTGTCGGTAATCGAAGACATCTTGAGCATTGCCAAAATCGAAGCAGGGACGTTAGATATGAAAATAGCCCCGGTCGATCTGTGCGCTGTGCTCAAAGATGTGCTGGAGATGCAAACCCTACAGGCCAAACGCAAAGGTCTCTCTATACTGGGCCCGGAGCTACTCATTCCGCTGATGATTGAAGTCGACCACTTTCGGTTCAAGCAGGTGCTGCTGAATGTGCTTTCTAATTCGATTAAATTCACAGATAGGGGGCAAATCACCATTCGGATCACAACAGACGAGAGCCCTAAGCAGACTTTCGATCACACCTTGCCTAGTGACGCACCTAGTAACGCCGAACTGTTTATGCCGCCTGGCCCCTGGGTCAAAATCACAGTCAAAGATTCTGGCATTGGAATTGATTCAAAGGATCTACCAAAGCTCTTTAAACCTTTTGTCATGGTCGATGGCTCTCACACGCGCGCTTACGAAGGAACTGGATTGGGACTGGCCATTTCTCAGAATTTTATGCGACTGATGCAGGGCGATATCACCATAGACAGTCAGGGTATCGGCAAAGGAACAACCGTTACGATTGTGATACCGCGTCTAGTCAAAAAGATTGGCGTGGATACGGACGAGGTAGCCAGATCGCACGCTAGCGGTAGAGATGTGGCAGGAGCCATATCGGGATAAGGAGCATAGGATAGCGGGGCGACAGACCTGTTCAAACGAAGCAATTTGCATAGCGAAAAAACAGACAATTAAACGGAAACTATTTCTTCTATTTGCTTGATCTGAGCGCTGTAGGCATCTGAGTCAATCGCAGGACGTTCTGTATCTGCCTCTAGTGGCTGCGCCAGCGATATCCACGATCGACAGCCACCGTGCAAATCTGAATCCCAAATGATGTCTACCGGGTTCGCTAGCTGATAGGCTCGCAGCATGAGAATGTATAAAGGCTGCTTGGGTTTCCATTTCAGACGTTCTGAAGCGAACTGAGGTTGCCAAATATGAAAGTCGTTGAGAGCAGAAATTTTGTCAGCTTCGGTGGTCAAGAAAATATGAGTAATTTGAGCCCAGGCTTTGAGCGTGATTTTTTCCGGGTGCCAGCCGGAAGCAACGGGTGTGACTGAGCCTTTATAGTCGGGTTTAAGCAGTTCGGGCTTTTGGTGTTCAAAGGTAGGGAAAAGAACAGCTCGCTCGACCCGAGCGCGGAAGCGACCTTGCTCCTCTTGGATGCCGCCTTTGCGTAGCAGGATGGTTTGGGTGCCTTGGGCGATCGCATCTACTGCCACCGACCACTCTTTCAAAGCCGTATTTACCAACATCAGAGGCTGCCTAGAAGTATCATTAAACTGTATTCTAAACTGCTTGCTGTATGGGCGATCGCAGTGTATCTCATCTCATCGGAAATTTTCATGACTATTCCATTTGACGCTGCTAGACACCTCAAGAAAGACAGCTCAGAAGTCGCTCAGTTTGAAGGTATATTGCAGCGTCTGCATCAAAAGATTCGGCACGATCAGGTAGTACAAACCACAGCGGACGGGGTGAGGAACTCTCTTCGGGTGGACCGGGTAGTGCTCTACTACTTCTATAGAGAGTGGGAGGGGCAAGTGACCTTTGAATCCTTGAGCGACGAGAAATACTCTATTTTTGGCTCAACTGGACCCGATCAGTGTTTCAACGGCGAGTATGCACAGCTGTACTTAGAAGGCCGAGCGAGCGCCATTGCCGATATTGAAACCGCTGACATTGCACCTTGTCACCGAGATTTTTTGCGTCACATCAGCGTTCGAGCCAACCTAGTCGTGCCAATTTTGATAAACAAAAATAGTGAAACTACACTGTGGGGGTTGCTAGTAGCCCATCACTGTCAGAGCGAGAGAGCGTGGCCTGCGGCAGACATCGAGCAGATGAGAGCAGGTGCTGTCACCTTAGCAACAGCAGCAGCTATCAAAACCTCTGTATAGACGACGAGCACTGTGGGATAAGTCGTTGGTAAAGCCCTACGCACTGCCCACCGTCATCTATAGCGTTTGCCGTGATTTTCTTGTCTGTACTCATGAAATCCTCATACATGCGTACGAGACTAAGGAATAGAAGAAAAACAAAAAGGCTGAAGACACTGGATATGAGAGATAATTGGTGGGGTAGGCGGGGCGCTCGCTGGGGAAGCTGAGCGCGTGTATCAGAGTTTGGATGTTGGGCAGCAGGCGATCGCACGTCGTTTATTCTTGGGCTTGGTGCAGCCCGGCGAAGGCACGCGAGACACCCGCCGCCGGGTGGAAATTGTTACTCTTATCTCTCATAAAGAAGATCCGGCAGCTGTACAGCAGGTGCTAGCAAAATTCGCCGCGCCTGCTGAACGGCTGATTACCTGTGCGGCTAACGCAGAGGGAAGCGATACCGCAGAGGTGACTCACGAAGCCTTGTTTGACCATTGGCAACTGCTACAGAAATGGCTAGAAGATAGCCGCAGTGACATGCGTTTTCAGCGGCGGTTAGAGGCCGCAGCGACTGATTGGGACAAGATGGGACGGCCTGATGGGAAACTGTGGCGATCGCCCGATTTGGATTTGTTGCGTCAGTATTGCGATCGCGCCAGCGATGACATGACGCCGCTAGCGATGGACTTCTTCACGGCCTCAGTCAATGCAGTTAAACAGGCAGAGAGAGAAGAAACGACAGCAGCGACTCTTCGTAGGCGTTTTATCGGCGGGTCTAGTCATGACCAGCGGAGCGGCTCTGTTTGCAACATATCAGGTGCAGCAAGTTGAGCGTCAAAGAGTAGAACAGCTTGCAACCACCTCAGAAGCCCTTCGGCTTTCAAACCGGCCAGTCGAATCGCTCATTCAAGCAATTGCAGCCATCGGCGTGAGCAAATCAGCTTTTGTTCAGTTTCCTGACCATCCTCCGTTCCCTTCAACGTATGAAAGCCTGCTAAGTTCTGTTCAGGACAACTTAGAGCGGAACTAGCTGAAGGGGCATGAAGCTAGGATCAATTCAGTAGCATTCAGCCCAGATGGCACAAAGATCGTCAGTGGTAGAAGTGACCGGACAGTGCGGCTGTGGGATGCGGCGACGGGTAACCTCATCGGCGAGCCGTTGCGCGGACATGAGTATCCGGTCTATTCGGTTGCGTTCAGCCCAGACGGTACAAAAATCGTTAGTGGCAGCGGCGACCAGACACTGCGACTGTGGGATATCTCTCAAACAGCACTACTGCAAAGGACTTGCAATCAATTACGCTGGCATCCCGATTTAATTGCATCTAAGAAAGACGCTTCTCAAGCGGCCAAGCGAACCTGCGAGCGATATGTTTGGAGTCTTGAGCCAGCCTCACTGCCAGAGCATCGATAGCCGACACGATTCGTTTTAGCAGGCATGTTTCCGTGGAAATCACTGTACTCACCGCATTTATCACATCATTCCTTCCTTTTTTACCAAGTTGGGAAAGGGCGCTGCCGAGACAGCAACAGAAAATGCTGCCAACAAGTTTGGAGAGTCTGCGTGGCAAAAGGCACAGGCTGCTTGGGCAGCAATCAGCCCGAAAGTGAACGCGAAGGCGGTGGCAAAAGAGGCCGCAACAGATCTTGCCACCAATCTTGAAGATAAAGATTCTCAAGCAGCCCTCCGAATTCAGCTCAGAAAGCTTTTAGAAAAGGACAAAGCCTTAGCCAGTCAGCTCGCGCAAATTCTCGAAGATTCTTCTAACCGTCCGTCCGTCGCCCAAATCACCTAAACCACTACAGTCAATCAAAACCAAGTCATTGGCCAATTTTGCTTGTGAGACTACGAATCCAGCTTTCTTCAATATCTTTCTAATCTCACTCAGCTTCTTCGGCACGCTCTCGCAGGGCAAATGCAAACTAAATTCATGCTAATGAAAGAATCAGGTTCCTGAAGTTTTAAGAAGCACAGAAATTTGCCTATGATACTAGTCAAACGCCAAAGCATACACTTCTAATGCGTTCAGACGTTGACCCTCAAAAGATAGAGCAGCTCATGACTATTATGGGTAGAGAAGCCCGTGGCTCAGGTCGCATCTATTTCACAGGTGGAGCGAGCGCCTTACTTATTGGATGGCGCAGTTCTACCGTGGATATTGACGTTCGTCTAGATCCCAAGCCACCAGGCGTTTTTCAGGCGATCGCACAAGTCAAACAGACTCTCAACATCAATATCGAACTAGCTTCCCCTCAAGATTTCTTGCCACCCCTTCCCGGCTGGCAAAGCAGGAGTCAGTTCATCACAAAGCGCGGTCAAATATCCTTCTATCATTACGACTTTACCGCTCAGGCACTTTCTAAAATATCAAGAGGGTTTGAGCGTGATATCAGCGATGTACAGGCTATGTACGAGCAGCAGTTGTTTTCTGTGAAAGTACTACGCAGCGGTTTTGAAGCGATCAAGCCAGAGCTGATTCGCTTTCCTTCACTTGACGCCGACGAGCTTAGTGCCAAAGTAGAGAGCTTTATCAAACTTCTTGAGTCTTCTTCAAAGGAGGAAAAGTCGTGAATCTTGAAGCTTTACCCGGAGCAGAACTGATCTTACCTGGCTTGGAAGATCTTCAGAACAGTCGGAATGATACAGTCGGGGCTCTGCTGATCGCGATCGCACACACCCGCCTAACCAACGCAGGCTTACCCATTCCCAAAACGACCCTAGCCTCAGAACCCGAGCTAACGCTATACGCCAAACTAGAAAACGAACGCAGCGACGCCTACCCTTACTACAATGCTCTACTTGCTAGCCTCGTCAGCTTTTGCAACGCACTCGAACAAATGAACCAGCAAACATAATGTGAACGGTTTAGAACTGATCGGCCTTAGCCGTAACTAGTATCTGCCCACACTCTCCGAAGAAAGCTCTCACAATCCCTAACAAACGAGACATCTCTGCAATTCCATAGAGCAGCGTTTCATGAACCTCACCCTTTCTATCTAAACGGTAGAACTTCCAGCCTTCACCGTTTGTAACCACGCCGTATACATCTATCGTTCTTTCTAATGCGTGATTCATGTACTGACAAGCCTGCATCTCTACCAAGCATTGAGCAGTTCCTTGCTCAAAATCATCCTTCTTCGCTTCTAAGACACAGACAAATGGCGCTTCCAGGTACGCTCTTCGCTCAGCAATCAAGTAGTCTGCATTGCCGCAAGTAGTTTCACCCTCTAGGTAAGCGCCCTTCCAAACCTTGAGGCGATCAAACCCTTCCAGACCTTCTTCGCAGATAGCGTCTATTAGCAACGTCTTAGATACTTCAAAGCTCTCTAAGTCAAAACGCTGAAGCCGATCTAGTCGCTGTCTAAAGAAGTCACTGATAGGAACAGGCTCTGCCTGAATTGTCCAGCGGTGTAGTTGAGTAATTCCCAACTGCTTAAACGCTGCTTTGTAACTAAAGCTAGAAAAACTCTTTTTACGCTGTTGAGTAGTCAGAGCCATAGCAAGCATCTACCAGAAAGTTGTTTCCATTTTACAGCAAGCCAAAAAAGCGCTCAAAACAAAGCCCCCCAGCATTGCTGAGGGGCTCTATTTCTATTTATCTAGATTGCGTTTTATAACGACTAGCCGAATCGACTAGAGGTTGACGCGATCAGGAAGGCTGCGTAGGTCAGCACATACCCCACCGTAAAGTGAGCTAGGCCAATCAAACGACCTTGAACAATCGACATTGCAACCGGCTTGTCCTTCCAGCGAACCAGGTTAGCCAATGGCGTCCGCTCATGAGCCCAAACAATGGTCTCGATGAGTTCTTGCCAATAACCACGCCAGGAGATGAGGAACATGAATCCAGTCGCCCAGACCAGGTGTCCAAATAGGAACATCCAAGCCCAAACTGCCAGATTATTCATCCCGTAGGGGTTATAGCCGTTGATCAGCTGAGAAGAGTTCAACCAGAGATAGTCACGCAGCCAGCCCATGAGGTAGTTCGAACTCTCATTGAACTGAGCGACGTTACCGCTCCAGATGGCCAGATGCTTCCAGTGCCAGTAGAAGGTCACCCAACCGATGGTGTTGAGCATCCAGAACATCGCCAGGTAGAACGAATCCCAACCCGAGATGTCACAAGTACCGCCACGACCGGGGCCGTCGCAAGGGAAGCTGTAGCCGAAGTCCTTCTTGTCTGGCATGAGCTTGGAACCACGACCGTCCAACGCACCTTTGACCAAGATCAAAGTAGTGGTGTGGAGACCGAGTGCGATCGCATGATGCACCAGGAAGTCGCCAGGCCCAATTGCCAAGAACAAAGAATTAGTACCGCTGTTGATCGCATCCAACCAGCCCGGTAGCCAAATACCACTTGCCGCAGCATTCGCCACACTATCAGGGTTAGAAAGAAGCGTATCAAAGCCGTAAAGCGCCTTACCAGAAGCAGCCTGCACCCACTGTGCAAACACAGGCTCGACTAGAATCTGCTTCTCAGGTGTACCAAACGCGACGACTACATCGTTATGAACGTAGAGGCCAAGCGTGTGAAAACCAAGGAACAGAGAAACCCAGCTGAGGTGGGAGATGATCGCTTCTTTGTGGTCAAGCACTCGTGCAAGCACGTTGTTCTCATTCGCCGCAGGATCGTAGTCCCGAATCAAGAAGATCGCACCGTGAGCAAACGCTCCCACCATGATGAAGCCAGCAATGTACTGGTGGTGAGTGTATAGCGCCGCTTGAGTGGTGAAGTCCTGAGCCATGAAGGCATAGGGAGGCAGCGCATACATGTGCTGAGCAACCAGAGACGTAATTACGCCCAGAGAAGCCAGCGCCAGAGCGAGCTGGAAGTGCAGCGAGTTGTTCAGCGTGTCATAAAGACCCTTGTGACCCGCGCCCAAAGCACCACCAAAGGGAGTGCCCTCAGGGGGACGGTGCGTGTTGAGGATCTCTCTGATGCTGTGACCAATACCGAAGTTTGTCCGGTACATGTGGCCAGCGATGATGAAGATGACCGCGATCGCCAAATGGTGATGCGCCATGTCCGTCAGCCACAGAGACTGCGTCTGCGGATGGAATCCGCCTAGGAAAGTCAAGATCGCGTCGCCAGAACCTGTAGAGGTGCCAAAGATATGGCCCGCTGTATCAGGGTTCTGAGCATAAGCGCCCCAGTTGCCAGTGAAGAACGGCTTCAAGCCAGCGGGGTGAGGCTTCATCGACAGGAAGTTATCCCAGCCGACATGCACACCGCGAGACTCAGGAATCGCTACGTGAACTAGGTGACCAGTCCAAGCCAAAGAGCTGACGCCAAACAAACCAGCCAGGTGGTGGTTAAGGCGAGATTCAGCGTTCTTGAACCAGGACAAGCTAGGACGGAACTTGGGCTGAAGGTGCAACCAGCCTGCAAACAGCATGACTGCTGCAAAGCCGAGTAGACCGACTGCGCCAACGTACAGATCGGCGTTTGTGCGCATCCCGATGGTGTACCACCAGTGATACACACCCGAGTAAGCAATGTTGACCGGGCTGCTAGAGCCTGCCTGACTAAACGCATCGACTGCGGGCTGACCAAAGTGAGGGTCCCAAATTGCATGAGCAATGGGTTTCACGTTGAGTGGATCTTGTGTCCACTGTGGAAAGTTGCCTTGCCAAGCGACGTGGAACAGGTTGCCGGAAGTCCAGAGGAAAATGATCGCCAGGTGACCGAAGTGAGAAGCGAAGATCTTTTGGTAAAGATTCTCCTCTGTCATCCCGTCATGGGTTTCAAAGTCATGGGCTGTGGCAATCCCGTACCAGATCCGACGAGTGGTCGGATCTTGCGCTAGCGCCTGGCTAAATTTTGGGAATTTAGTTGCCATATGTTTTATGTTTCCTCCGCGCTCCTTAACCTACCGATAACATTCGAGCCAAGAAGAACGCCCACGTCGTGGCGATCCCTCCTAGGAGATAGTGAGCAACGCCCACGGCTCGGCCCTGTGTGATGCTTAGTGCGCGAGGCTGAATAGCCGGAGCTACTTTCAGCTTGTTATGAGCCCAAACAATAGACTCAATTAGCTCCTGCCAGTAGCCGCGACCACTGAAGAGGAACATCAGGCTGAACGCCCAGATGAAGTGGGCACCCAAGAACATCAAACCGTAAGCCGACAGCGCCGAACCATAAGTGTTGATGACCTGAGACGCTTGCGCCCACAGGAAGTCGCGCAGCCAACCGTTGATGGTGGTTGCACTTGCAGCAAAGTTGCCGCCGGTGATGTGGGAAACAGTGCCGTTATCGGACACAGTGCCCCAAACATCTGACTGCATCTTCCAACTGAAGTGGAAAATTACAATCGAGATCGAGTTGTACATCCAGAACAAGCCTAGGAACACGTGGTCCCAAGCTGAAACTTGGCAGGTGCCGCCACGACCGGGGCCGTCGCAAGGGAAGCGGAAGCCGAGCTCAGCTTTATCAGGGATAAGGCGAGAGCTACGAGCGTACAGCACACCCTTAAGCAGGATGAGCACAGTCACGTGAATTGTGAATGCGTGAATGTGGTGAACCATGAAGTCGGCGGTGCCTAAGGTGATAGGCATCATCGCCACTTTGCCGCCAACGGCGACAATGTCACCGCCGAATGCGTAGCTAGCTGGGGCCAGCGCGTTAGGCGCAGTGCCAGCGGCTGAGGTTGCAGCGGTGTGCAAACCTTGAATCCACTGAGCAAAGACGGGCTGAAGCTGAATCGCCGTATCCGAGAACATGTCTTGGGGGCGACCCAGTGCTTGCATGGTGTCGTTGTGAATGTAAAGACCAAAGCTGTGGAAGCCTAGGAAAATACAGACCCAGTTGAGGTGAGAGATGATAGCGTCGCGAACACGCAGCGTCCGGTCGAGCACGTTGTTGACATGCTTAGCCGGGTCGTAGTCGCGGATGAGTGCGATCGCACCGTGCGCACCGGCACCGACAATGATGAATCCGCCAATCCACATATGGTGGGTAAACAGCGAAATCTGAGTCGCATAGTCCGTCGCCATATATGGATACGGAGGCATCGCATACATGTGCTGAGCCACAATCACCGTCAGCGAACCCAGCAGAGCTAGGTTTAGAGCCAGCTGCGCATGCCAAGAACTCACGAGGAATTCGTACATGCCGACATGGCCTTCACCGCCAAACAGAAGCGGATCACCTTTGTGACCATCTAGAATCTGTTTGATGTTGTGGCCGATGCCCCAGTTAGTGCGGTACATATGACCGGCAACCAGGAACAGAACGGCAATTGCCAGGTGGTGGTGTGCAGTATCCGAAAGCCACAGTCCGCCTGTGACCGGATTCAGACCGCCTTTGAAGGTGAGAAAGTCTGAGTAAGCTGCCCAGTTAAGCGTGAAGAAAGGCGTTAGACCTTGGGCAAAGCTAGGAAACAGCTCTGCCATGAACGCCTTGTCAAACAAAAACTCATGAGGCAGTGGAATGTCTTGAGGGGCAACCCCAGCATCCAGCAGCTTATTAATCGGAACAGCTACGTGGATCTGGTGACCAGCCCAAGATAGGGAACCTAGACCCAGCAAACCAGCCAAGTGGTGGTTCAGCATGGATTCTACGTTTTGGAACCACTCCAGCTTAGGCGCTGCCTTGTGATAGTGGAACCAGCCTGCAAACAGCATCAAACCGGCCATTACCAGGCCGCCGATTGCCGTTGCATACAGCTGAGTTTCGTTGGTGATACCAGAGGCACGCCACAGCTGGAACAAACCAGAAGTGATCTGGATCCCGTGGAAGCCACCGCCAACATCAGCGTTCAAGATTTCTTGACCGAATACTGGCCAAACAACCTGAGCACTTGGCTTGATGCCAATCGGGTTGTTCATCCAAGACTCGTAGTTGGAAAAACGAGCGCCATGGAAGTACATGCCACTCAGCCAAATGAACACAACGGCCAAGTGACCAAAGTGCGCACTGAAGATTTTGCGAGATATATCTTCTAGGTCACTAGTGTGACTGTCGAAGTCGTGAGCGTCAGCGTGAAGGTTCCAAATCCAAGTGGTAGTTTTGGGTCCCCTAGCCAAGGTCCGATCAAAATGACCTGGCTTGGCCCACTTTTCAAATGAAGTGGGGGTAGGGTTTCTATCAACCACAACCTTGGCTTTGGTGGCCTCCCGCTCGCGCGGGGTAGTTGTCATGGAGACTCTCCTCTCTAGACAGAGAAAGAACGGTATATCTCTTCTATAACCACGGCTGGATAACCCACCGAGCCCCACGCTAATAAGTCACTTAGTATGGACTCGCTAGATGGGCTAGGCAACCGGCGAAGCGCTCTCTAAAACGCCTCTTCTCCTGGCATAGAAGGATGGATGTTCTCACGTATTATAGTCACGTGTTTGGTGTCGTATGACGAAGAGTTAACAATAGTTCAACCAGCGAAAGTCCTGACTCCAGAAGGGTCCTGCGTCGAGAAGATACATGCGGAAGAGGAAGATCGCACTTCGTCTTAACAAAAAGCAATACTGTGAGGCATCAGGCGTTTTTGATGGGTACTTTCGATACATTTGGGGAATTGACAGGGGTTTTCTAGTGTCATTCACGGACAGTTTTCTAAAGATGGAAAACATTTTTGTCTTTTTGAGAACTTTTATTACTACCGTTAAAACTACGGGCTCTATTTGCAGTTGCTGTGCATTCACAAAAGTCTCGTTCAAAAGCCTAAATTCAAAAGCTCAAAGAAGATAAGACGCTCATCCCATATGATCGTATTAGGTAGTAGCAGCAGGCGATTTTTAGCATTGCGCCTAGCTATAGAGACATTCAAGTGAACAGTATTTGAGCGGTAGGTTGAGATTGATGGCAGTGAGGTTGGTAGAAAAAGTAACAAGGTTGGCAGCCTACCTTAGAGAGTTTTTTTGGATAGAACCTGCTCGAAGATATAAGTCAGACAGGCACTCCTATCGGAACGGAATCCGACTGTTGGTTTGTTTGCTGTTGAGCTGGTCGCTGCTAGGCTGTGCTAGTCAATCTCGTCAGATTCGTCTGGTAGAGCTGCCGGATATTCCTGGCGATCGCGAAGTGCGACGATTGAGCGGCCCTATTAGTGAGGTCGCGCCACCCGCTATTTTTTCGGATCTTGCCAAGCTGCTACCCAACCAGCAGCCACAGGTTGCGATCGCATCTCCAAAACAAAACCAGGTGATCGAAGACACCCATCTAGATGTCAAACTCAACCTTCAGAATTTCTCTATATATAAGGATAAAAATACAGAGCTAGGTCCTCACCTTCAAATCCTCTTAGACAACCAGCCAGCTCGCTCAATATATAGCCTAGAAGACACCCTTACCTTTGAAGATTTGATGCCGGGCAGTCATACCCTACGGGTGATCGCCGTCCAACCCTGGGGGGAGAGCTTCAAAAACGAAACCGCCTATGCGCAAACTACCTTCCACGTATTTGCCAAAACTGGTGAGAACACACCTAATCCGGATCTGCCATTGCTCACATTCGTCGAACCTCAGGGTACTATCACCGCTGAGCCAGTGCTGCTCGACTTTTATTTAACCAACGCGACCCTTCACTTGCTGGCGCAGGAGAATGCAAAAGACGAGCTGCCCGACTGGAAAATACGCGGCACAGTCAACGGCAAAAGCTTTGTGTTCGATCAGTGGCGTCCAATCTATCTAAAAGGATTTGAACCTGGCAGAAATTGGCTACACCTAACACTGATAGATGAGCAAGGCGATCCCATTGAGAATGCCTTCAACAGCACGGTTAGAGTGATCGACTACGATCCGACTCGCTTAGATACGCTAGCAAAACTAGTGAGGGGAGAGCTACCACTACAACAGGTCGGACAGATCGTCGATCCGACCTATCAGCCGCCAACAGAAGAAGCCTTACCGGACGAGCCGGAGACGGTTGAAACTGATAAGGTTGAAACTGATAAGGTTGAAGCTGAGCCTCTAGTTGAAGAATCTGACACTGAAGAATTGGAGACTGAAGCACCTGAGACTGAAGAGGTCAAAACTGAAGAAGCAGACACTAAAGAGCTTGAAACTGAGGAAATTGAACTAGATGCAAAAACCTTAGAGACTGATGCGGAAGCAATACAGCAGACAACACCGGTAATCGCAGATCCCGAACAGTCGAAAACTGAAGCCGAAGAGACCGAAGTTGAAAAAACTGAAGAGACTGAAATAGAAGAGATCGAAGCTAGTCAGTCGACGCCTGTAGAACCCGTACCCTCTACGGAAACGACAAAGGCTGTGCCAGAGAAGAGATCTCTGTTTAAAAAGCTTTTCGGCAAAAAAGACTCTTCCCAAGCGACTGAACCAGCCGCTCAAAAGCCTCAACCCGCAGAGTCAGACACGTCCATGAAAACGACGGAAACAAAGGATGTAACTGTTCCGTTACCGCCTGAAAAGTTTCAGCCTGAACCAGATGAGGATATCACCACTTCAGAGATGACGGGCGAAGAGGCGAAAGAAGAAACTAGCGAGGTGCTTGATGTTCCAACCAATTTGTCAGCACCCGCTGCGCCGACTGAGGACGTGTTAGCCCCTGAGCAAACAGAGCTACCAGCAGTCCTCGAAGAATCTGACATCGAAAAGCTTGATACCGCAGATTTCGATGCTACAAAAGAGAGTATCGACGCTGAGCTTAAGGGTTAATGAGATTGGGATACAGCAAACAGCGGAATGCATTCTGCTGTTTGCTAAGCACTTAGCTTTATAGGACAAGGGTTGTAGCGTTTGAGCATGCTGTAAGCTAAGTGCAGATTGCTATAGATGAAACGCTGAAAAATTGAAGCTCTACAGGTCGCAAGATTCTGGCTTGAGCTCACGGTCCATTAACGCTTCGACGGCTTCTTTGGGCGTGATGCGACCGGTAATCAGTCGATAGACCTGCCTAGAAATTGGGGCGGGAATGTTTTCACGGTTGGCGATCGCAATCAACACCTGAGCCGTATTCACCCCCTCAGCAGTGCCACCAAGCTCTTCTAGAATTTGCTCTAGCGGTTTCCCCTGCGCCAAGCCATAGCCAACTCGATAGTTGCGGCTGAGACTACTGCTACAGGTCGCGAGCATGTCACCGAGGCCGCTGAGTCCGTAGAAGGTTTCGACTTCTGTTGCGCCTAAATGCAGCCCGATGCGGATCACTTCTGGCAGCGCACGGGTAATCAGCGCAGATTTGGCATTCGTACCTAAGTCGAGACCATCGCAAACGCCAACGGCGATCGCCATTACATTCTTGAGAGTGCCGCCAAGCTCTGCGCCTAGCGGATCGCCGCTGGTATAAACTCGAAAGCTGTCTGAAGACAGCAACTGCTGGACGGTTGTGGCCGCCGTCAAGTCGGTGCTAGCTAGAACAGTGGCAGCGGGAAGCCCTTGCTCGATTTCCTTGGAGAGGTTTGGTCCAGAGAGGACAGCTACGGCATGGTCGGGAAAAGCAGACTGAAAGATCTGTGATGGCGTTAGCGTGGTATCTGGATCTAAGCCCTTGGTGGCGGTAACTAGAATTGCTGCTGGCGGAATAGAGAGCTGGCGTAGCTGTTCGGAAAGGGAGGCGACCCCTTTCATGGAGATCGCAGACAAAATTACATCGGCATCAGCGATCGCATCTCCTAAACTCAGATCGCCCCGCCGCGACCACATTTCCACCTGGTGACCATTACCCTGTGCGAGCCTGGCCAGAGCGCTTCCCCAGGCTCCTCTTCCTAAAACCGCTAGCTTGAGCATCTTTACACCCCTCTTTTAATACTGACGCGCCAGATTCTGTCAGACTTTTCAGCCTGACTAGAACCGTCACAGTCGCCTATCAGCCTACCGCAAGCTGTGGAGCGACTTCACTCGCTGGCCTGGTCGAGTTGGTTTCTGGCTGCGGACCCAAGACTTTTTCGAGAGCGTAATCGGGAATGCAGTTTTCGGCCATTAGCCGTTTGTAGTTAGCGATCGCCCGCTCGCAGTCTTGCTCGGTCCAGTCGCAATAGGTTTGCAGGGTCTGGGCGATCGCATCAAGCGCATCCATGCCATAGTTCGCCTGCAAAGACAGCATCGTCCGGCGGCGGCAGATATCGCCAAAAGTATGCGCCATCTCAGTGCGAATGGCATAGACAATTTGCGCTTTGATATCCGGCAGGCCAGGGACAATCGGCTCGGCTAGTTCTGGCGATTTATCGACTAGGGTCAATAGCTCTAATGCCCGTGCGCCATAGCGTTGGAAAAGGTGATCGACCACGGTGGTGGTTAGGAGGGGGGCGTACTTTGCGATCGCATCCACAATCCGCTCATCCGTCGGCAAAATCGCACCCGGCAGCGGGTTCGTCCTGGTTTTGCAAGGTGGTGCGCTCTGCCGCCGCCGCTGATAAATCCACGTCACCATCTCTTCACCCACCCGCCGATGAGTAGTCAGCTTGCCGCCAATCAAAGAAACCATATTCACCACACCATCTTTGGCATGGTCGTACAGCAGGTGGTTGCGTGAGACCGCACCCGGATTTTTGCTCTCGGTGTAGGGCAGCGGACGCACGCCTGAATAGGTGAACTTCACAGACTCTCGGCTCAGCCGCGCCGCCGGAAACACCTTGTTAGTTTCTGTGATCAAATAGTCAATCTCATCGTCATCTGCCTTTACTCGATCGAGATCGCCAGTGAAACGTAAATCTGTCGTGCCAATCAGATACTGACCCAAGAACGGCAGAATGAAAAATGGTCTATTGTCAGTCAACGCCTCTACATAAAAGGCCGCACCAGGCGCACCTGGAAAATCATCGACAATGATGTGACTGCCCTTCGTGCCGCCGATTTTGCGCTTTGTGCCAATGGGCGCGGCTTTTTCGTTCTTAGTTCCCTGGTCGCACACTTTATCTACCCAGGGACCAGAGGTATTGACGATTACAGTTTTGATCGTGAGTTTTGATCGAGAACGTTTCGTCGGAGAGTTCGTCCTGGCAGACGAGTTTGGTGATGCGATCGCCCTCCCGCTCCAGCTCAATCACCTTTACGTAGTTAAACGCATCAGCACCTGCATCCTGCGCACTCAATATATTTTCCAAACACAGCCGCTCTGCATACTCTGCCTGCGCATCGTAATACTGCCCGGCCCCCTGTATCCCTTCCGGATTCACCTCGCGAAACAGCTGCTTCAGCTTGGCTTTTGGCAACATCCGATGATTCAGCAAGCTCTTATCGAAGCTCAAGATGTCATACAGAATCATCCCCGCCCAAATTTCCCAATAGCTGCGCGATCCTTGCGCATAGATCGGAATCGTCAGCTGCAAGGGATGCACTAAATGCGGCGCAGACTTCAGCAAAATCTCCCGCTCAGCCAGCGACTCGCGCACCAGATTGAATTCAAAATATTCCAGATAGCGCAGACCACCATGCACCAGGCGAGACGACCAGCTAGTCGTACCGCTAGCAAAATCGCCCTTATCAATGATGATAGTTTTTAACCCACGCAGAGCAGCGTCTCTAGCGGTTGCCGCTCCGTTTATCCCGCCGCCAATCACGATGACATCGTAGGTAGTGGACTCAGTTGTGGAAAGATCGCGAGTTTTAGAGAATGTCTGTGAAGGCATTAGCAAGGAGAAAGCTACGAAGACATCCTACCGAATCTCCTTTCATCCTGTCTGTATCTAGAAGGCATTTTCTTGCAGGGGGGCCAAAAACGCTACGTCAATCGTCTTGAGACAGCTAGTTCAAGACAACCGGCCTCAAGACAACCCGGATCTTAAGACAACAGCGATGCGCTAGTCTCAACAGCCGTCGCTTTAGCCTCTCTAAACATGTGCTTCGCCCACTGCCGCACGTCGTAGCGACAGATAGCTTTGTATAGCTTCGCCATCCGCTGTGCTTGCTCTTCAGGGGTCATCACTAGCGCCGCGTCAATACACTCATCCATTCGAGTAGAAGAATAAGGATTGGTCAACAGCGCATCGGGTAGCTCTACTGCCGAGCCTGTAAACTCAGAGAGAATCAAGACGCCATCTTCGCCGCCGTGAGCGGCCACATATTCTTTGGCAACTAGATTCAATCCGTCCCGCAGAGGACAGATCCAGGCGATATCAGCCGTTTTGTAAAATGCCAGCAGATCTTCCTGTGGTATGGGCTCAGTAAATAGCACAATCGGCGTCCATCCCAGACTAGAGAATCGTCCGTTGATCTGGCCCACTAGCTGCTCAATGGTCTGCTGTGCTTCTTGATAAACTCGCATTCCGGCAGCGGCTTTTACCGCTGTCATTACCAAATTCACCTTGCCAACCATTTCAGGCTGACGCTCTAGCAACCGCTCAAAGCACTGCAGCATCTCTTTCGCGCCTTTCACATAGTCCACACGGCCCGCCGATACGATCAGCTTGTTGTCACCGATCTGCTCACGGATCTTGTCAACGCGATCGGTAATATTTGTCGTTAGTACGGTTTCGCGGATGTTTTTCGGATTAGTTCCGACTGGGAAAGCATCAACATTAATAGTTCTGCCTTTGTAGCGCAGCTTAGTCGTCATTTCGGGTTCGGCTAGAGCCGTGCCAACCTTGGTAAAGGCTTTGGGTACGGGTATTGTTTCTAGGATTTCTACCTCGCGACAGCTGCGAGCAGCGCCGACGAAATTCTGTACGTAGCGCGGAATGTGGAATCCGCACAGGTCGCAGCAGAGCAAGCTGTCAATGATCGCGTTGCGCCAGTGCAAAATGTTGAAAACATCGGCAGCTGGAAAGGGCGTGTGGTGAAAGAACGCGATCTTCACATTCGGCATTTTCTCACGAATGTAACCGGGAGCTAGCCACAGATTATAGTCATGAATCCAAATCAGCGCGTCCTCTGCGGCATCTTCGCAGGCGGCTTCGGCAAATAGCCGGTTGATATTTTGAAAGTTCTCCCAGTCAGAGCTGTCGTAGGTGAAATGCTCTGGGAAAGAGTGCAAAATGGGCCAGAAGGCTTCTTTTGAAGTGATGTAGTAGAAGTTCTTTACCTGCTCAGCGTTGAGTGGAATCCGCCGAACGACACAGCTATCGCTGCCGCCTTCCATCGTGACTCTTTCTTCAAAGCCGTCGGACTGCTCAGGCTTGATCTGCTTCCAGGCAACCCAGGTGCTTTGATCCGCATTGGCAAAGAAGCTTTTGAGTGTCGGAACAATACCGTTTGGGCTCTTCTTCTCGCGATAGTAGATCTTACCGTTTTCTTCCACCTCATCGTAAGGCTCACGGTGGTACAAAATCACTAGCGAAGACTTCATAGATATTTCCCCTTTGGTTGGCCCTTGGTTGACCCTTCATAGCTAGTAGCAAGTATAGGGAATAATCAGCCGCTTACTAAAATTATGCGTAGAAGCAGCGATGCGCAAGCAGCTTTGGAGAAAATCTCCTGACACGTTTTTGCCACAACCGCAGGCAAACAGATTAAGGTGGTTTTTGAACGTAGGCCCTAGCAGTCTAAGCAGTCCAAGGATGAATTTGCGGTGGTAGTTGCAGCAGCGAAACGGATTCGGTTTATTGAAGATGAAACGCTCAGCCTGGTGGAGTGGGCAGATAGTATTCATCGCGATCTGACGACGACCTATTTTGAAAAGGCGCAGCAGATCGCCCACCGGCTCGGGGCGAACTATCGCAGCGATCGCCTGACAGAAATCGGCTTTTGGACGCCCGAACTTGCAGGTGACATCATCCAATCAGAGCATAAGCTCGAGCTAGAAATTTTCACGCCCATCGGCAAGATCGACTTTCGCGCGGCGGAGCAGCAGGTTCGATTTATGCGATCGCGCATCCCCGTGATCAAGCAAGGCGAATATGTCTGGGCTGTCGTCTATGGCCTTCAAGCAGGCACCCGCGATCAGGCTGGCTGCTTCTACTGGCTGCGCTACGAAGATGCCGATGGCAAAATCCAAATCATCCGCGATCCTCTTGCCTACTCCCTGCCCTACGGCGTCTTTGCTCCCGCCGAACTCTACGATATCCGCAAGCTGCAAAGAAAACGCCCCGATCTCGCCTACTTCCGCCACACTGGCAGCGCCACTAATCTCAGCGACACTACCGTTCCTCGCATCTCTGCCCCCACCACTATCTTGCAAATCCACGTCAACTCCGCCTCTGCTGCTGGCACCCTAGAAGGTCTTACCGAGATCTACCAGCGCATCTCTGATAAGCTCGCCGACGGCCAGGCACTTGCCCCCGAAGAAGCGGTCTACGCTGGATACGACGCTGTTCAACTCCTCCCAGTCGAACCCACCATCGAGTATCGCCGTGAAGACACTAGCAGCGAACACCAATTCTTCACCATCCACCCCGCCCCGCCCAAAACCGTTCAAGACCCACCAGATTCGACCGACGAAAACGCCCCTGCGCCTCAGCAACCCCACGCCCTACCCTCCGAGTTTTATCCCAAACCCACCATTACCCTGCGCAAGCCCAATACCCAAAACTGGGGCTATGACGTTCCTATCCTTGGCTCTTCTACTACCAATCCGGCAGTCCTTGGCAGTCTCCGGCCCGACGAAATCGTTGACTTTATCGCTACGCTGCATAACTTTTCCCAAGGTCCTATTCAGCTCATTTACGACCTGGTGTATGGCCATGCCGACAATCAGGCCCTTGACTTGCTCAACCACCAGTTCCTCAAAGGCCCGAATATGTATGGGCAGGACCTCAACCACCAGTCGCCTCAGGTCCGAGCGATCCTGTTAGAAATGCAGCGCCGGAAGATCAATACGGGTGCAGACGGTATTCGAGTGGACGGCGGACAAGATTTTCGGTTTTTTAACCCCCTAACTGACCGGGTTGAACAAGACGATACCTACCTGCTGGCCATGAGCGATTTAGCCCAAAACATTCAGGGCTGTCGGCGGCTAATGTTCACCATTTTTGAAGACGGTCGACCCTGGCCCCAGGAAGGATGGGAAGAGATTTCGCGCTACCGAGAACTGATCGAGAAAAAGCCAGAGTCTTTTCAGTGGGGCCCTTTGATCTTTGCCCATAACACCCCGACCCTAGAAGGTTACTGGGACCAAAAGTGGCGACGAGCGTGTGAAGTGATTTTTCAAGGGAATCGCTGGATTACGGGCTGTGGAAATCATGACACTGTCCGTAGAGGCAACCAGATAGATTTAGATAAGCCGATCAACTGGAATTTGGGTGGTTCTTTAGTCGAAGTGCTCAACACCGCCTACAACAACCCGGCAACTCAGATTTGGGTACAGGGATTTTGCCCAGGACTGCCGATGGATTTCCTCAATGCTACAGTTGGCGCGGCCTGGGGCTTTTTTCGCAATACCGACGACCGCTATGGTGTCAAAGTCGCTTCGGAAGAGATTGGCTTTTTAGACTGGCAGGTCTCGTCAGCAATATACGCTAAAGCGAGTAGTTTTCCTCAAATTAAAGCGCTCGGATTTAAGACGTTAGAGCAGCTGCGAGCTTTTGGCAAAGCTCTACAGACCGCCATGGTCGAAACTGACTACGATCTAGAGCAGGTTGCTAAGTTCTGTAGCCACTGTCTGGGCGAAGACCACGGATTCTGCGAGATTCCAGCGTTAGAAGATCTCAATGAGCCGAATCTACCTCATTTCTTAGCAACGCTCGATGTGGTCAAGCTCAAGCGATTTGCAATGGCCTTTATGGAAGATACTTACAACCTTTGCAACGTCAGTCATTTCCTTGACCAGATTGACCCAACTATGGCAGCTTTCAATTTGGCCCTGCGGTACTATCGGCGGCAGCATCCCTGGCTACAGGAGAATATTTTGGGGTGCGATCGCTTCAACCGCATCAGCAACGATCAGCACACCATCTTCTACGGCCTCCGCTGTCATCCCGAAACCGGCAAACAGTCGATTGCGATGGCTACCCATATGGGAGGCACTCCCTATACCGTTACCCTAGGCGAATGGCTACAGCTAGATATGAGTCAGTGGAAAGTCGTCTTGGCCACCCCCGGCATTCCTGAGGCAGCGTTGAAGGATTTGAATGCGTTTGAATTGCGCGATGGACAGGGCGTTTTGCTAGAACCAGCCTAGATAAAAATGCAGATGTGGTAATCCCAAGGGCAGCAACACAAAGGCAGAAAAAAAAAGATACAAAAGTCAGTATCTCGAAAAGTGTTGCCTCACCACAAAATTGACGAGATAACGCTAGTCGCAGCTCAATAATCGTTCATCGCTCGAAAACCAAAGGCTATACGCAGCAACGGATTGTCATAGAAAAGGTACGGATATTGACAGCTTGGGCTTAACGTTTTCTACGGGTTTGCGTCATAAAACTTCTCACAATGCTAATATTCTGTAATGATTGCAGATAGCAAACGGGAAGGATACGCCCTACCAGCGTTTTGGTCCTTCAGTTGGCCATTTTGTGCTCAGTCGTTTTGGGTTGGGACGTTGTAGGGATGGAAGGGAAACTGAAGGAACTCATTGGCAAGCCTGGCGTTTGGCTGTATATCCAGAGCAGCAACGGCTGGTTCAAGAACGTTGAAATTTTGGAAGTTGGCGATAACATGCTGACCTTCCGCTATGAGTCGGAATCTGACACTGAGCGAAAGATTTGGGAGAAAACTACCCGCGTTGATAATGTCTCAGAAATTGAGGTGCGTCTTGTAGTTTTACCCAAATGCAACAACCCTCAACTCGCAGATATTCGCGGTCAGCTCTCTAAGCTGCTACAGAAAGAAAGCGGCCCTGAGTTTGACGATCGCATGAACTAAAGCTCAAGTCAGACACTGTCAGCAAGCAGGTTATTCCATCTGGACTAGCCTGCTTTTACTTTGAGCGGGTGATCTGAACTGGGAATTTTAGGAAGATGGCCTTGACCAGACAAAGTCAGGTCTTGAAGTCTGAAGTAACAAACTCGAAGTAGTGCAAGAAGCAAGAAAATTGGAGAAACTCTTTGATGGGGAAACGGGGTGGAATCTTTCTGGCGATCGCAGGGCTCACCATGTCGCTGCTGATCTGGGGTAACCCGATCGCCCCCATCAAATCTGTCTTCTTTCCAGAAATAACAATCATCGAACCTCAACTGAACGACGCGAGGCTGATAGTTGATCAAGCTAGGCTCCTAGATCATGTCGACAACGTTTCACAGCCTAGAGCTACGCCCGCTCAAAAGCCGCCTGTCCGTGACTACATTACTCAGCAGCTAGTCAGCTATGGACTTTCGCCTATTATCCAGCGCTATGATCACCCTCAGACGGGACAGTCAGCCACCGGGGGAGTCAACATCGTCACAGAGCTCGCCGGATCGGACCCGTCCGCAGGCGCGATCATACTAGGCGCACATTACGATACCCACGTTGGATCGCCGGGTGCGGATGACAATGGCAGCGCGATCGCGACTCTCTTAGAAGCCGCTCGGCTATTTTCCGCCGCTAGTGATGACAGCACATTGCCTTTTCCTGCTTCGCTTAAAATTGTTTTTTTTGACCAAGAAGAACAGCAGCCAGACGGTAGCGGACTGCTTGGGAGCCTGGCTTTTACAAAGCTAAGCAACAACGTCACCAACGTCAAAGGCGCAGTTATTCTAGATATGATCGGCTATGCCTGCCGCATTCCCGGCTGTCAACAGTATCCGGAAAGACTACCTCTACAAACCGTGCCGGAAACAGGTGAATTCCTGGCCGTACTTGGTCTGTCTGACCACACGGAGCTAATCGGTGCCTTCGTAGGCTCTGCTCAAACCAACTGGCCGCTAGTTCTTAGCCTGCCGATCCCAAAGGCAACGCTACGGTTCTTTCCTGATCTGTTGCGTAGCGATCACGCCCCCTTTTGGGAGAAAGATATTCCCGCTGTTTTTGTGACAGACACCGCTAACTTTCGCAATCCAAACTATCACAGAGAAACCGATATGCCAGAGACCTTGGATCCTACCTTTTTGAGCGGCAGCGCCCAGCACGTAGTGAATGCAGTAGCAGCGTTGATTAGCCAGTCAATATAGAACAATTTCCTGTTCGTAGATCTTAGCTCTACGCCTGCGCCCTTTCTTTCCCCAAATATTCAAAAACGCTCTTGTCACCGATATCTGGCGGAATTGGCTGAATTACTTTTCTAATCGCAAAGATGACAAATAGAACAGAAATAGCCGTCAGCATTCCTTGCTCTGCGGCAGCAGATAAGATGCCTGTCATATGACCTAGCAACAATCCAGGCACTAGAAAAACGAGAAACTTTGTCTCTAAGCGGTTGAAACAAAAAGCCTCTTTGAAAAAGATGCCAGTGAGCGCGGCAAAGGTAAAACCGATGCCAAAGATTGTCAGCGGATGTTGGTATGCTGTGAGGGCAAGCGGTGTGGGATAGAGCAGCGCGATCGCAACACTCGCTAGTCCCCCAATCGCCCAAAACGCCTGTAGCACCCGATGCAACAGCCGTAAATAGATATGAATCTTGAACAGGCTAAGCCCTAATCCGGCCCACAGCAAAATATAGCAGAACGTTGCTGCCAAAGGCGCAGCTGTCGGCGCGAGTAAACAGCACATAGCTGCGATCGCCAAACTGCCTGCTGCGATCGCCAACCCTGCCCGGTAAAGAACAACCTCCCGGCGATCACTCTCATCAATCGTAAAAGACCCAAACTGGCCTTCATAAACCTCATCCAACGTTTGCACAGCCATAGAACGCATACTCCAAATTTAAAACAGCAAAATTTAAAAACTAATAGCTAAAAGCGATTATCATCTCGACCTTTTGAAAAAAGCCCTAGCAAAGGGCCTAGAATCGCTCCAAATACAAAACCACCGGCATGTGCCCAGTAGGCCACCCCTCCCCCGGCACCAACATCAGCCGTCGCATTCAAGCTCATCAGGCTATAGAAAGTCTGTTGAACAAACCACCAGCCTAGAAAGAAGATAGCTGGAATCCGAAACGTTGTAAAAAAGATAAACAGCGGCACCAGTGTCACAATCCTCGCCCGAGGAAAGCGAAGAATGTACGCACCCATCACACCCGCGACCGCGCCGCTCGCCCCCAAAGTCGGAACCGGAGAAGCCGGATCAAAAAACCACTGCGAGAGACCGGCCAACACGCCACAGGCTATATAAAAGAACAGAAATTTCGCATGTCCAAGCTGGTCCTCCACATTGTTGCCAAATACCCAAAGGTAGAGCATATTGCCTCCTAGGTGAAGCAGGCCGCCGTGTAAAAACTGAGAAGAGATCAGCGTTAACCACTCTTGATCAACGCCGGTACTTAATGAGGTCGTCAGCTGCGCCGGGACAATTGCCCACTCATCAAAAAACTGCTGTAGGCCAGCTTGGCCGAAGTCAGCCTGTAGCATCAGCTGATAAACAAATACAACAATGTTCAGCGCCAGTAGAAAATAGACAACAACAGGCGTAATCGAAACAGGATTGTCATCTCTTAAAGGAACCACGGCGCTAATGAATTGGGATTCCTTATTTTACAGGGTTTGCCAAGAATGCGTATGAACACCCGAATCATTTAAAACCCAGGCACAGACGAGGCTTTAGTAGGGCCTAGCGACCCCAGGATAAAACGCCTGTATCCGCATCCAGCGCCACGGGCAACCCAACTGGCAGCGCCGCATTCTCGCCATCGTGACCAAAAGGTAGCCCTGACACAATTGGAATGCCTAGATCCGCGAGGCGATCGCGCATCACCTCCTCCACCGTCAGAGTAGGCGTGAGAGTGGGCTCCCCTTGCGCTGGTTCCCACCCACTAAATCGACCCAGCGCAATTCCCCTGACGCCTCGAAACTTGCCCATAGACCGCCACTGCGTCAGCATCCGATCCAACCGATACGGCGCTTCGCCCACGTCCTCAAACGCCAAAATTATATCTGTCAAATCAGGCTCTGCCTTCGTGCCAAGCAAATGCGTTGCCACACATAAATTCCCTGGCAGTAGCAGACCATTCGCCGTCCCGCCGCAGCCCCACTCAGCCCAGCCGCTTCCTCTCAAAGGTAGAATCTGATGCTGCTCCACCAAAGCAAACAGGCGAGCTACCGATGCAGCCGGTTCAGCCGATAGCGTCGTCAATACAGGACCATGCACACCCACAACGCCCTGCCGACTTAGACTCCACAGCAAACTCGTAATATCCGAAAACCCGATCAGCCATTTTGGGCTGACCTGAGGCCACTGCCAATCTTCTAGCAGGCGAGTTCCTCCATAGCCGCCTCTAGAACACAAAATGCCTTTGCACTCAGGATTGTTCAGCGCCATCAATAGCTGCGCCCTTCGCCGCTCATCTGGCCCCGCTAGATAGCCCCAGCCATCGTCGTAGCCATCGCACAGCTCAACTTGGTATCCTCGCTGTCGCCAAATTTCCAGGCCTTCTTCAAATCGCTCTGATGAGCGCAGTCCACCGCTGGGCGAAACCACACAAAGCAAGTCGCCAGGCACTAGCACTGGCGGCAGCTGGCAGTTGAGATTGACGAATTCCATCGCGTGGGGTTAGGACCAAGGTAGAGCTGATAACAGCATTAGTTATACCTTATGGTAGGGATGCGATCGCAGGCGTTGGCCGTAGTTTTTCGCTGCACACCGTTACATAGAGCTGTTCAAAATATACAAAGCTGTTCGAGACTTTTAGAACCTGCGGGCTGAGCCTGTGTAATCAGCTTGCTCGTCCCAGCTTCGATTAAGGTAGTCCTTGAAATTATCTTCATCGGCGAAGTTTTGGAGATAATATTCCTTAGCCTCATCGGCTATGCCTAAATCTTTTAGTCGCTCGTTTAGCGCTTCGAAGTCGCCTTCTAGATAAGCTGTCCTTGCCTGACGATCGCTCAGAACCTGGCTGATTAAAGCCTGACGCGAACTGCCAACAGCAACGCTATCGGTCCTAGAAGGCACATGGCCCGTTGCTATTGTATTGTTGGTAGCGAATGGGCCAGGCCAGATCGCAATCACCAGCGCAGCTCCCAAAAAGCTACTGCCTACGGCGGTTTGCCAGATCCCTATGGGTGACTTCTTGACTGTTTGCTGCTGAGCTGATGAGTGCTGATATTGTCCAGACAGTGGCTCAAGACTGGACGGGTGGTTGCTTTGTCTTTCGATTCGGCTGACTGCTCCGGCCCGTCTCTGAAGGCGTCGGCCTCGCTGAGTAGAGCGTGACCGAGTAGAGCGTGACTGTGTAGAGCGTGAATATGACTGGGATTGCTCGTTCGCTTGCTTTTCTGCGGCTATTTCATCAAGCGTAAAGCGATCCATATCAGGAAGTGTAACTTGTAAGGCAATCTCGACTAGTATCAACTCTACTGTGTCGATAAGGGTATCAGCCTCAGCAAAAGCAACAGCATCAGCGGATTTTCACGCTACTAGGCAGCCAGTAAACCCTCAGTAGGGTCTCAGCTCTACACCACTTCTGTTGCGCTGCGGCTCATCTTATCCAAATTGCGCTGCATAATATTGCGCAGCCGATCTGAGAGCTGGTCGATGGTTGCGGTGCGATCGCGCTGATAATCGTCCAGATAGTCCTTTAAATTAATCGGATCGCCAATGTAAAAACAGGCTTTGCGGGGCGCTTTTGGCTGGGCGTGCTCTAGATGAAAGACTTCTCGCTCCAGTCGCGTCAGCGTATCTAGAAACCGCTCCGGCGTTGGCGCTTCCGCCACATAGCCGTCATAAACCGCATCGAAGTTCAGCAGTCGCACCGTGTCCCAAAACACCTCTTCGCGGCTGATTTTATTAGGCCCTAATAGCTCTGTACGTGCGGCCTTCTCAACTTCAGTCGGCTCAGAATCATCCAATAGCGCCTGCACTCTATAAACTCGCTCGCGCATCGGCATGTTCAAATTAGGCTCGATTTCCAATGCCGCTTCGCACTTTTCGATGAAGATCTGCTTGAGCCGATCAATCCGCTGATTCCAGTTCAGTTCGTCCTTGCTTTCTAGACCCGCCTCCTGCTCAATTTTCAGAATCACCTGATTAGCCACTCGGCGCAGTCTCAGATAGTTGCGCTCTTTAGTATTGCCGTCGAGGCTAACATCGGATGTAATGTTTAGCCGTTCTTCTAAGCGCGATAGCGTTGTTTCGATCACCTGACGCATTGGCTGCTGGTAACGATACTTTAGGCTGACTGGCACGACCAAAACGTCGGGCACTGGTTCGAGAGATTTCTTCTTTGCCATTTGTGCCAGTGCAGACATTGGTAGCTGAATCGCGCCTGGGCGAAAAGGCATGATCGTGTCGTTTTGGTAGGAGCAGCCGCCCTCGGGAAAGATCACCAGTCGGCAGCTGGGCTGTTTTAGCAAAGTCAGTGTCTGACTGATGCTGGTGCGATCGCCCACCCCGCGCCGAATAGAATAGCAGCCCAACCGCTGGATAAACCAACCCATCAGTCCCTCAAATGCCTCATACGCCACCACGTAGTGAAACAGCTCCCCAATTCGAGCCGACAGCACAAAGAGCGTCATGCCATCCTCCATCGTCGGATGATTGCACACCAGCACTACTCTAGTATCGCTATCTATCGCTCGCACCTTGGCCACAGACTCTTCCGATACCGACAGCTTCGCCTTGTAAAGTATCCTAGCTAGGATATAGCTGATGCTTTGAACTAGCCGAGCCATCAGTGGAATTTGCTTCGGCGGGTAAAATGCTTTAGCCTGCGCAGAACGATTTGTAGAGCGACCCGTAGAGCGATTAGACAGTTGAGAATCAGCAGCCATAGAAAATGCGCAAAATCTGTGACATCAATATATAGGTAGCCGCGTCCCAGCAGTCGATTCTTTTGGACAACGCTAAAACCGTCCTCAAAAATCTCCACTAAAAAAGCGCCCCCGCTTTGTAGTGAAGACGCCTATCGTCAATTCTGTTCTACTTTGAAACGACCAAAATTACGCCGCAGGCAATCAAGAATAGTCCTAGCATCCTTAGCAGCGATACGGGCTCTTTGAAAACGAAGATGCCGATAAGCACGGAGAGGATGTATATGGACGCAGACCCGGGGGCGGCGACGCTGAGCTTGACGCGGGAGAGCAGTAGGATATAGGCGATCGCACCCACCCCATAAATGGCCAGTCCAGCAATCAGCTCAGGAATAAGGACAGAGCCGATAATGCGCCCGGTTAAAGTTGGGGCGACGACCAGGTTAATCTTTACTGCACCTAGCTTCAGCAGCAGCTGACCACAGGCTGCCATCACTACTGAAAACAAAAGCAAAAGGAGTTCGTAAAAAGTCACAGCTCTGACAATACAGTGCGACAGCATCATATCAGTGTCTGACTGGGATTCTTTAGGGACTAACTAGCCTGCTAAATACTCGCGCATATCGCTTTGACGCTTGCGTAGCTTCGTCAGCGCCTCTCGCTCAATTTGACGAACGCGCTCTCGGCTGATGTCTAGCATCGCGCCAATCTTAGCAAGGGTCATGTTTTTGCCATCTTCCAAGCCAAAGCGCAGCGCGATTACCTGCTGCTGCTGCGGGGTCAACTCCGCCATGATCCGGCTCAGGTCACTTTTGAGAGAGGAAGCCGTAGCATACTCATCTGGGGTTTGGCCGTCGTCCTCTAGCAGATCGCCTAGCTGAGTGTCTTGGTTGTCACCGACGCGCAAATCCAAGGATAGCGGCTGACGAGATTTGTCTAGATACTCGCGAACTTGCTTGATAGTAAAGCCGGTTTCGTCGGCAATTTCAGGCACAGTGGGGGTGCGTCCATTCTGCTGCGCAAACTGGCGCTGTGCTTTTTTGATTTTGTTCAGTTTTTCAGTGATGTGAATGGGCAGGCGAATGGTGCGGCTTTTCTCTGCGATCGCCCGTGTAATCGCCTGACGAATCCACCAGTAAGCATAGGTGCTAAACCGATAGCCTTTTGACGGGTCAAACTTTTCGACGCCGCGCTGCATGCCAATAGTGCCTTCCTGAATCAGATCTAGCAAGTCCACGTTGCGCTTGATATATTTCTTGGCAACAGAGACAACCAGCCGTAAATTCGCCTCTACCATCCTGTGTTTGGCCCGCTCGCCTGCTGCCACAATTGCTGCTAACTCTTGCTCGGAAATTTCAGCTGCGGCTGCCCATTCAAAATCAGTGGGCTCACGGCCCAGTGTCTCAGTCAAATCGCTTTGAATGATGATCAGCGGCATCAGCTTCTGAACCTGCTTGCCTAAAATGATTTCTTCTTCGTGAGTCAGCAGCGGCACACGACCAATTTCTTTGAGATACGCACGAACGGGGTCCCTAGACGGATTAGCTTTCATTATAAAAATCGCGCGGCGGTAAGTAGGGCGGTGATACTAAGAAACAAAGGTAGAGAAAGACGTAGTCACAGCTTAAAAAAACATAGCCTGTAGGGCTACTGTCTTTATTCTCTCACTAATAGTAACAAAATGTAACGGATATGAGAAAAGATAGGACTCTCCCTATCGACGTATGTTTTTCAGCTTTTTAGCTGAAACTTGTTAGGAAATAATGGAAAACTTTACCACTGACTGAAGGGCAAACGATACATCAGTCTACGGGTGAATTTTGTTCGATTTGACACGATTGCGCTGGCGGTCGTTGCGCACTTTCTCTATACCAAACCTAAGCCAGCCTGTACTCAACCTAAGCCAGCGCATTTTTCGGATACTCAATTCGCTTGTGGTTATGCTGCTGCCACACCTGAATAAAGACGCTGGCAATCACGTCCATATCGTCTCGGCTCAAGCCGCTGTCTACAAGCTGACGACTGCGCCATCGGGCTCTCAAAATTCGATTGACGAGGGTGTAGGCTTCGTCCATGGAGGCCTCTGGTTTTAGCGATCGCAGCGCGGCCTCACAGGAATCTGCCAGCATCGTAATTCCTGTTTCAGGGCTCTGCGGAATCGGGCCGTCATAGCTAAAGTCTGACTCGCTGACGACCAGAGACGGCTTCTTTTCCTGCCGCTGCTTTGCCTGCTGATAGAAATAGCTGATCTTCATATCCCCCTGGTGCTCGGGGATAAAAGCCTGCACCGCCTGCGGCAGTCGATACTTTCTAGCCATCACTAGCCCCTGGGTCACGTGCTTTCTGATGATGCCTGCGCTGATCCACGGATCGTCTATCTCATCGTGCTTGTTAGGTCCGCCCATCTGATTTTCGATGAAGCTTTGCGGATCGTGCATTTTGCCGATGTCGTGATAGAGCGTTCCTGCTCTTACTAGCTCTACATTGCGACCCAAAGCCCGAGCTGCGGATTCGGCCAAATTAGACACAAACATAGTGTGTTGAAACGTGCCGGGTGCCTCAGCCGCTAGTCGCTTCAATAGAGGACGGTTTGGATTGGCTAGCTCCGCTAAGCGAATCGGCGTGACCACGTCAAAGAAATGCTCTAAATAAGGACTGACCCCCAAAGCCAAAACGCTCCAGGCGATGCCGTAGACGCCATGCATAGCAGAGCCCACGAAGATAGATTTCCACAGTGGCGCAGCAACCGTTGAGCGAACCAATGTCAAAATCAAGTGAACGCCAGCTTGACTGAGGCCGACAAAGCCACCGAGCAGCGCAAATTCTTCACGCGATCGCAGCCGTGGCGAAATCCAAGTACCCAGTAGCGCCGCTGCAACCCCCGCTGCTAAAGGAATTGCACTCACCGCCGCCCCAATCGGCAAAATTAGCGCTAGCAGTCCTATTACCGTTATCCCTAGCGCACTGCCATAAAAGCTGCCTACTAACAGTCCCACCGCAGGCAGTCCAATCGTCGGCACCTGTAGTGCCGCCAATACCGATACCCCCAAGCACAGCAGCAGCACCAGCAAATGGTCCCGCTGATTGAGCTGGTTTGCCTGTAGGTGATCAACCCATAGATAGAAAGCCACCGCACAGGCAATCAGCAGGCTAAAGCCGCACAGCCCGATCCAGTTAAAATAGCGATTCGTCAGGCCAAAATAGTCCAGCAGCACAAAATCGGAGGCATCGATCGGCTCATCAGCGCGAACAATCAAATCGTTCTTTTCCACAGAAAGCATCACTGGATCAATGAGACCTATCGCCTGGTCTGCTTGCTGTCGAGTGCGCTCGTCATCAGTCACCAAATTAGGCACCAGCGAAGCCGCCAGTAAGTCTGCCGTTAGCTCTCTTACTTTCTTATCAGGCTCTGTCGCGACTCGTGACTCTATCGCTCTACGCAATAAGTCATCTGGGGTGCCGACACTAATACCCTGAAGCATCATGCCATCAAAAAGCTGGCGCGAGGTCGTTTCTAGCTTGGCCCATTGCTCTTCAGATAGTTCAAACAGGCGATAGTTGTAGAGTGGCTGGTCTTCTGTGCTTGCTGCTGCTAGTGCTTCTGTGTCTTCGCGATACTGCTGTCTGCGATTTTCCATCCGAACTTGCAGCTGCGCCAGTCTCGGTAAACTAGAGAGTTCGCGATAGGCAAGTAGCTCTTGTAAAGCAAATTTCTGCTCAGGCACAAAGGCGTCGAGAGTCTTGAGAACGTTAGCGTCTTCTGAGCTGGCCTCTTCTGAGCTGGCATCGTTTGAGGTATCGCCAGGAGTTTCATCGACCGATGCTGTGCTACTGCTTTGTTCATCTGAGCCAGGACTATTCAAACTCAGGTCGGTTGAGTTGGAGATAGCCTGAATCTGGGCCGCGCTAAGGTCGGGCCTTTTCGCTAAGCGCCATACTGCCTGCCACTGCGCTTCAGTCGCTTGAAACAAGAAGTCCTGAGTTGTTTGAGAAAGGGTTTCTACGTTTAAAAAGGGTGGGTTGCCGGCCTGATCTCGCAGCTCACGGCCCTGCTGCAAAAGGGTATCGAGCGATCGCTCAGCGGCGGCGGTCTGCTCAGGATCTATTTTCAATACCTGGACCAATCCACTGCGGACTGCTTCGCGTCTGGCTTCGGTGGCTTTTTTGTCTTCGACAGTGGCGCTAGCGGGCGCATAAAAAGTCTGTGGTGCAATCGATCGGACATCTAAAGCGGGCTGCCGGTAGAATCGTTGACCAAAGCATGTTGCTAAAACCAAGACTGCAATTAGTGTCACCGTCCAGGTGCGCTTAGAACCGATTGACGAGCGAACTAACGTATGACCCGTTGAGCGGCGAGCATAGGAGCGCCGAACGCCAGTGCGCTGGCTAGAATCAACGGCGGGCGATCGCATTTCCCCGTTGCCGACAGCGTTAGGCTGCCCTGTGCCATAATTTCCGGCACTTGCACCCTCTGCATTGGCACCAGCATTAAATGAGGATTTTACCACTGACTGTTTGCCTTCTAATAGAAGAAATTCCCGTGCGCCTTTCAACAATGGGTAGCAGCGATGCGTAACTCTTCTCTTCAGAGTTTGGCTAGGCGGCTTTAGCTTTTTAATCAGACTCTTAGTAACGGCGAGAAAAGCGCGTGACCAAAACTGCCAAACTTGATTAGCAATATGACGGAGAGTATCCATAATCCTCACCCGGGCAGCCTGCCTAATCGACCGCTGTAGCAATGCTACAAACGGATATACATAAAAAATTAAGAAAACCGCACTTGGAAAAACCGCACGGGCTCAGCAAATAGTTCATTTAGCTATCAGCTCATTTAGCTATTATAGTGTGTGACTTTCTGGCGATACCGGCCCACTGGTCAAACAAAAGATTGGCCATGCTAACTACCTGCCTTCGCCTCATGCTTTGACCCCTGTAATTCTGCTTTACGTAATCTGGATTAGTACCAGGCTGCTGACTATCAGGCTGCCGACTATCAGGCTGCCGACTATCAGACTGCTCTATATCAGGTCGCAACTGCCACAGTACAGGTAGGGACTTCCTACCGCTTAGGGCTCCAGCTATTACACTAGTCACTAGCACAGAATCCACCTCGCTAGCATCTACCTCACTAACATCTACCTTGTTGGAGACTGCTGATAAGAGGTTAGATACATAGCTAGAAGCGCGCGTCCTCTGAGCTTGTTGGACCGCAGCGGAGTAATTGTTTGGTTGGGTCAGCGCGATCGCAATTCCATCAACTACCGCATCACCGGCAACCGCAAGACCATGCATCACTCGATTTCGTAGAGATTGCCAAAGATCCTGATAGCAACGATGCTGTAGAGAAGATAGTCCACAGTCTGATGCACGTGCCTCCAATGTCGCCGCAGTTGGAAACGCCTCTGTCAAGTTGGAACCTATTCCAAAAGAAGGCTTGTGAGATAGCCTTGAACTGCCTAGGACTATGGACAAAATGTCACCAAATATCAACTTTTGGCCCAGACGCTGAACGTCTGGCTCCGGCTCTTTGCTGGAGGTGAATTCAAATACCGCATGGCATCGCCTCACAGAATCGCTGTGATAGCGCAAAAGCACCGGCAAACTGCTGAGCACGGAATCCGAACCTGCCTTCGATGATTTGAATCGTTGGGGGCTGTGCAGGAAAGCGTCGATCTCGGTCAAATGACCTGTAATTGCAGCGGATGCAGCTGCCTCATTGTCAGCTTCTACAAGCAAGTCAGAACCAAATGATCTAATACCTGAATCCGCATTGAAATTGCGATCGTCACCATATTGTGAATTGTTAGAATACAAAGCCATCGGCACCATCCAAAGACCCATCACAGCACCTTGAAACCTGTCTCGCAACAGGCCATCTGAGTGATCGCCTCTGTGAATAGACTTAGATCCCCCATCTGCGTCGTAGATATCTATCATGCTTCAGTCCTTACTGTCTCTTCTGCCTACCGATGGCGCTGTTAGATAGCGAATTATGCATCGATACGCCTGTTTCTGTGCGCGTACTGATTCTCACTGCGACCCTTTAATGTAGCCTTGGCACCGTTAATTGTATCTGTATATATTGATATGGCCTGACGGACACTACGCAAAAAGTCGAGGAAACCATAATGGTTAGAAACTCTCTCATTCAGCACTTCAACGTAAGGGTAATACTGACATCAGCCGTATTAGCTAGCACTACAGCTAGCGTGTCTGCAGCTGTTTCTGGTGATACGGCTATTCTCATCTCCACTGCTAGCACATCCGCCCGCCTGACTTCTGTTCAGCTAGCTCAATCGGCAGCGATCGTTTATCCAACTCTGCAAGTTGGCAGTATGGGTGAAACGGTCAGCAGGTTACAATCAACCCTGGCGCTACTGGGCTTTTATCAGGGTAATGTCGACGGTACCTATGGCGAGTCCACGCAGCAGGCCGTTATTGCATTTCAGACTGCTGCTAACCTCACCGCCGACGGTATCGCTGGACCAGCTACCTGGCGCAGGCTACTTCCTACACCTGATGAGATGAACGCGGCTGATAGCACCAGTAACGAAGACACCACTGGCGTAGAAGCACTCACGGAAACGGCTCCTACACAGACGGGTAGCGAACCCGCTGCTAGCAGTCTCCCAATTCTTCGGCCTAGCGCTGAAGGTCCGGCTGTATCTCAACTTCAAAAAAACCTTCAGACGTTGGGTTACTACAGCGGTGCCATCGACGGGAGCTATGGAGATCTCACAGAAGCTGCTGTTAGAGAATTTCAAGCCGATCGGCAGCTGCTAGTTGATGCCGTCGTCGGCCCGGCCACCTGGGACGCGCTTTCTAGAGCGTTACAAGACTAGTCGAGAATTCAAAATTACTGTCGGACGAACAACTAACCGCGTTGTTGGGTTTAGTTCAGATGTAGGGTAGCTGGCAGTGAGACAGTCAGCGGTGAGATAGCCAGCGGTGAGATAGTCAGCGGTGAGATAGTCAGCGGTGAACTCAGTCAACTGGCTCTAGCCATAGAGGAAACTCGCTGCCACCCATAATGGTCGTATCGTAGCCATCAAGGGTAGAGCCATTAAGGGTAGAGCCAGCATGCGTAATAAAGGTCATATAGTCACTCATCAAAAAGTAAACGCCAACCATAGCAGCAGCGGAAGAAGCCACTAAGAAACCTGCTAGCATCAGCGAAAACTCTTGATTTTCGACAGCTCTATCCATCAGGCGTAGCGCCCAGAAAACCAGACCAGTAACAATGGTAAGAATCAGTAAGATCATCGAAGAAGATAAAACATAAGCGGGGCGTTAGTAGAAAACTGACCCCTTAAAAAAATTAGAAGTCTATAAAGCTGTGAAGCGGGTCTAGAGTCGTACAAAAATAGGCCGTGTAAGAATCGTAAAGCCTCGTGCTTTGTGGACAGCTTTTACATAGCTTAACATAATCACTCATAATTAACCAGCGGCAGATGCATGGATAGCCCAAGTGTGTAATTGACCGAGAATCCCGTAGTCCAAGGTTTTCTAGGGGATGAATTGGCCCCTTTGAGCGCTAGTTTTGGTCTTGAACTCAATAAGTCAACAATACAATTCTGTTTCAGAAAAGTCATGAATTCATAAGGTTCTGTAAACAATCTATTGACGGACTATTGACGGATCACCAGATCGCGATGGATTAGATAGTCTTTTATTTCACCTACGCTGAGCTGGCCGTAGTGAAGCAGCGAGGCGAGTAGTGCGGCTTCAGCTTTGCCCGTGGTCAGGGCCTGATAGATGTGCTCGCAGGTGCCAGCTCCGCCTGAGGCAATTACCGGTACGTTAACCCTGCTGGCGATCGCTTCTGTCAACGTCAGGTCGTAGCCAGCTTTGGTGCCATCTGCGTCCATGCTGGTTATGAGCAGCTCTCCAGCGCCTCGGCTGACGACATCGCAGGCCCAGTCCACCGCATCTAGACCGGTATTTTCTCGGCCCCCACGCACAAAGACATCCCAACCTGGCTGGTCCGCATCCTCGAGTCGACGCCGTGCATCGATAGCGACCACGATGCACTGGTTGCCAAAGCGATCGCTGGCTCGGTTGATTAGATCGGGATCTCGCACTGCGGCTGAATTAATGCTGACTTTGTCGGCTCCTGCCCGCAGCAGCTTCTTGATGGTGTCTAACGAGCTGATGCCACCGCCCACGGTTAACGGAATGAACACCTGCTCGGCAGTGCGGTAGACCACGTCATAGATTACGTCTCTGTCTTCATGGGTAGCGGTGATATCTAGAAAAACCAGTTCATCAGCCCCTGCTTCGTTATAAATTTTGGCTAGCTCTACTGGATCGCCTGCATCCTTTAAATCAACGAAGTTAATCCCTTTCACCACGCGGCCCGCTTTTACATCAAGGCAAGGAAGAATTCGTTTGGCGAGCATGGGGCTTCTCTTCTGTATGATGTTGTTCTTGTTCGACTTCTAGCTGGGCAAGTTTCTTGTGGATGAAAACTCTCCAGATGAGCCCGAGTCGCTGATAGACTGGTTACTGGCGTTGAGCTAGACATTAGTAAGGATACAGTCTTTAAACATGGATTTAGAAATTGGGCAGCGGGTTCAAGTTCGTCGTATGCGCGATCGCGTCGCCAAACAGCTTGCATCTCGTCTGGGGGAGATCGGCGTCATCCAAGACTTTAGGGTACTAGATGGCCAAAACATTGGGGCTCTAGTGAGCTTTGAGTCTGACAACTTTACGACCTGGTTTTTTGAAGACGAACTACGTCCTGTGGCTGATTAAGATGACGCTGATTCTCACGTTTTTAGGTAAAGGGGGCAGCGGGCGCACGACAGTTGCGATCGCCGCTGCTCAAAAGTTGACAGACGAAGGCAAGCGGGTTCTGCTAATTTCACAAGAGGCCGGACCCGCGCTTTCTCTGCTGACGGGCGCTGAGGTTGGGCCTACGCCTGCACCGGTCAGCGTGACTGAAAAACCGTTCCAAGCGGTGCAGCTACAGACCACGCAACTGGTCGAGACTAACTGGGAAAAGCTCAAGCAGTTTGAGGCGCAGTACCTAAGAGATCCCTTTTTTAAGGCGGTGTTTGGTCAAGAGCTGAGTGTGGTCCCAGGCATGGACGACTTCTTAGCCTTGAATGCGATTCGCGAGTATACCGCCAGCAATCAGTACGACGTGATTGTCCACGATGGACCAGGCAACCAGGCCAGCTTGAGAATGTGGGGCGCAATTGGCGGTATTGACTGGTACTTTCGTCGATTCAAGCAGGTGTTTCAAAATTCTCAGTTCTATCGTTCGATTTCACCGTTTATCGCTCCAGTGACAGGAGCGGTGTTTAGCAGCGGGCTTTCTGGAGACATTTGGAATCAGCCTGAGACGCAGAGTGTAGAAGGCATGGTGGCTAGGGGTAAGGCGATGGTCAAGGACCCGATGCAGCTACGGGCCTATGTGGTGACTACGGGTGATGAAATTGCGATCGCGACCGGCAAATATCTTTGGAGCGCCGCTCAGCAGATCGGGCTCACGGTTGCTGGAGCCATTGTCAATGCGCCATATCCTGGTCAAGCTGAGGGCGATCAGATGGAAACTACAGAGGCGATCGCAGCCTTTGATCCAATTCCCGTAAGTGCGCTAAGTTATAGCGACTTGAAAAGCGAATCCGGCGGCTGGCAGCTTTTGATAGAGGCACTGCCTGAACTGACATCACCAGTTACTGTCCCTAGCCCAATGAGTGTGGATGTAGCTAGCAGCACAGTCAAACTGTTCTTACCAGGCTTTGATAAAACCCAGGTAAAGCTCACTCAGTACGGACCAGAAGTCACCGTAGAAGCAGGCGACCAGCGACACAACCTATCTCTACCGCCAGCCCTCAATGGCCGCTCCGTTACAGGTGCAAAATTCCAGTCAGGTTATTTGATCATTTCCTTCGGCTAATTCGGCTTTAGTCAGCACCGTTCATTCAGCAGAGGCAAAAGGAGCCTGAAATGTCCGAAGATACTCAATCTCCCACAGCACCGCTATCCGACCCTCTTGAGACGGCAACAGAGAGCAAGCTCAACAGCCCTCAAAAGAGCAGTACTCAAAAGAGCAGTACTCAAAAGAGCAGCAAGACTCGCCAGCTACTCGGGATGAAGGGTGCAGAAGCCGGTGAAACCTCTATCTGGAAAATCCGCCTTCAGCTGATGAAGGCAATCACTTGGATTCCGCTGATCTGGGGCGTAGTCTGCGGCGCGGCTTCTTCTGGTAGGTTCACCTGGACTGTAGAAAATGTCTTGATTTCAGCAGCCTGTATGCTGATGTCTGGACCGCTTTTAACCGGCTATACCCAGACGATCAACGACTACTATGACCGCGACCTAGACGCAATCAATGAGCCCAATCGCCCGATTCCCTCGGGCGCAATTTCTCTAGGGCAAGTTCAGGTGCAAATTTGGGTGCTGCTACTGGCAGGGCTGGCTGTCGCTTACGGTCTGGACGTTTGGGCCGGTCACGACTTTCCGACTTTGTTCGCGCTGGCGTTAGGCGGTTCCTTTATCTCCTACATTTATTCAGCGCCCCCGCTGAAGCTCAAACAAAATGGCTGGCTGGGTAACTATGCGCTAGGTGCTAGCTATATTGCGCTTCCCTGGTGGGCCGGTCATGCGCTGTTTGGTGAACTCAATCCCACGATTATCGTGCTGACCTTGATTTACAGTATGGCGGGGCTAGGCATTGCTGTCGTCAATGACTTTAAGGCGGTGGAGGGCGATCGCGAGCTGGGCCTGAAGTCATTGCCAGTGATGTTTGGTGTACAGACGGCAGCCTGGATTTGTGTACTGATGATCGATATCTTCCAAGGCGGCATGGCAGCCTACTTGATTGCTATTCACAAGAATCTTTACGCGGTGCTGCTCATTCTGTTGATTATTCCGCAGATTACCTTTCAGGATATGTACTTCCTGCGCAATCCTCTAGAAAATGACGTGAAGTATCAGGCTAGCGCTCAGCCATTTCTGGTGCTGGGGATGTTGGTGATGGCGATCGCGCTTGGCCACAGCGCACTGGTGAGCTAGTGCATTGGTGAGCTAGTGCATTGGCAGTCTTGCTGTTTCAAGACTCTTAAGATTTCCTTATTTTCCGGCCTATTTTTGCCGTACAATCACTTAAGCGCAAGGCGTCGAATTTCTTACTAAGTCAGTCGCTTTCCGCTACCAAAGCAGCGCTGTTGTAGTAGGCATTCCATCTCATGTCGATCGGTTATCTTGCACTTGTCCTCCACGCTCATCTTCCCTTTGTTCGCCATCCAGAAAGCGACTTTGTCCTAGAAGAAGAGTGGCTATTCGAGGCTATTACAGAAACCTATGTCCCCTTGCTGACTATGTTCGAGGGACTGAAGCGAGACGGCATCGATTTCAAGATGACCATGAGCATGACGCCCCCTTTGGCCGCTATGCTCCGTGACCCACTACTGCAAGAGCGCTACGACGCTCATCTAACTCAGCTAGAAGAGCTGCTTGAAAAAGAGATAGAGCGCAACGAGCACAACGGCCATATCAAGTACTTAGCTGAGTACTACACTAAAGAATTTGCTCACGTTCGGAAGGTTTGGGAGAGCTACGACGGCGATTTAACCAAGGGCTTCCGTAAGTTCTTAGAAAGCGGCAATTTAGACATCATGACCTGCGGAGCCACCCACGGCTATCTACCGCTGATGAAGATGTATCCCGAAGCGGTCTGGGCCCAGATAGAAGTCGCCTGCCAAAGCCACGAAGAAATCTTTGGCAGGCGACCTACGGGCATTTGGCTACCGGAGTGTGCCTATTACGAGGGGCTAGAGAGAATGTTAGCCGATGCCGGGCTACGCTACTTCCTCACGGATGGCCACGGCATTTTGTATGCTAGGCCGCGTCCGCGCTATGGAGCGTACTCACCAATCTATACCGAAGCAGGGGTCGCTGCGTTTGGACGAGACCACGAATCTTCTCAGCAGGTATGGTCTTCAAAGGTCGGCTATCCAGGTGCGCCTGAATATCGTGAGTTTTACCGCGATCTTGGCTGGGATGCTGACTATGAGTACATCAAGCCCTACATCATGCCGAACGGTCAGCGGAAAAATGTAGGCATCAAGTATCACAAAATTACCGGCAAAGAGGTCAGCAGCTCGGATAAAGCCTGGTATGACCCTTACTGGGCCAAAGAAAAGGCCGCTCAACACGCGGGGGACTTTTCCTACAACCGCGAGCGTCAGATTGAAGGTTTGCATGGCATGATCCAGCGCAAGCCAATCGTAGTTTCACCCTACGACGCAGAGCTATACGGTCACTGGTGGTATGAAGGTCCTTGGTTCCTAGACTATCTATTCCGTAAGAGCTGGTACGATCAAGGCACCTACGAGATGACGCACCTAGCCGACTATCTCAAAAGCAATCCTACTCAGCAGGTCGCTCGCCCATCCCAGTCTAGCTGGGGCTACAAAGGCTTCCACGAGTATTGGCTCAACGAGACCAACGCCTGGATTTATCCACATTTACACAAGGCAGCCGAGCGGATGATCGAGCTAGCCAAGCGTGAACCCGCCGACGAACTCCAGTGGCGAGCATTGAACCAAGCTGCTAGAGAGCTGCTGTTGGCTCAGTCATCTGACTGGGCATTCATTATGCGTACAGGAACGATGGTGCCTTATGCCGTACGTAGAACACGAGGCCACCTGATGCGATTCAACAAGCTGTGGGAAGACATTCGAGCTGAGAAAGTAGATGCCAGCTGGCTAGAGAAAGTAGAGGAAATTGATAATATCTTCCCCAGTATCAATTACCGAACCTATCGTCCTTTGTGAGGCTAGCTTGAACCTCAAGAATTACCATAGAGAAAGGCTCGATCCACAACCGGATCGAGCCTTTCTCTATGGTGATATTTACTATCTTCTAATTAGACCGAGAACAACTAAAGCTGCCAAAGCTGCGACAATTGGGATAGCGGCTGGCTGTCCGCCTTTTGTTGTTTTATTATCAGTAGCCTGTGCCACAATGGCTGATTTTCTGTCTCTCCAAGTTGAGTTGTCGGGTAGCTGTCGGGCTAGAAGAATAGCTTCTTCAGGATTCTGCGAGGCTAGTACTTCTTCAGCTTTCTGGGCTATCTGCTCGTTGCGCTGTTCAGCGGCTTCAATACTAATAAAGAGCTGATCCTTGGTGTCAGTCCACGCCCTATGAGAACTGATCTCTTCAACAAACTTTCTCGCTTTTAACGGATCATTTTCTTTTAGTGCAGCAGCAGCTGAGCGTTCGTATCTAGAGTTGTTTTCCCACTCACTTTGCCATCTATCTGCCCAAAGCTGACTTTCTTTGCCTAGCGGACTATTTCCGGGGATAGCTTGAAGCATTTCTAGCGACTCCTCTAGTTTGTTAGTAGGTTTGGCATAATGCTCGTGCGCCAGATTGATAATTTGTAAAGACCACTCTGTGATTGCCTGCTCTGCCTCTGACTTCAAAGCGCCTTCCTTGACGTGCAAAGCCGCAGCGATCGCCTTTCTAAGATGACCTGCTTCAGCTTCGGCGCTAGCCTTCTTTAGCCAACTTTGAGCCCATGGTGTGTAGCAACGCTCCGACAAAGTGGTGACTCTCTCAGGGAAAACAGAGGACTCAGTTAGGTTAGAAATTACGCCTGCGCAAGCTGCATACTTTTCTTCGGCCAGCCAGATTTCCGCCTGATTTAGCTGGCTCCACTGCTCGCGAGCTTCATTTATTAGAACACGATCGTGAGCGTTGGTGAGAGATATATGAATACTAGATCCGACTAGGGTAAAAAAAACACCAGTCAGCAAAACTGAAATCAATGCGACTAGCGGCTTGTGTAAGTTTCTGTCTTCAGGTCGAATTAGGGTCATGATGCTCTCCTAACAACTAAAGTGAAGGGTTATTTTCAACTGCTGCGACAAGGACTTAGAGAAGTCGTTGCGGTAGCTGAATAGATAGTGAATCGTGGATGCGACCGCAGGTGGTTTCCATACTGATTGCCGGATGACTCCAGCTGAAAACTTGTCCGGCAACGCCAAGGCCGTGAAGTGTCTCCCTTGTTGGCAGCCGGGTTGTGTATTTAGTGAACAGATAGTAGTTAGTTGGTTGATCAGTATAGAAGTGCAAAACGGCCTTGACAATAGGCTGAGCAAAAGGATAGAGCCACTGACAATTACCGGCTGACGATGCCGAGGTTGCCTGACAGCAGTGGGCTTGCACGTGTTGAGCAGCCTGATCGATGTAGTGCTTCTTGTCCCTTGGGTTCGTTTCCCATAGCAAAAAACAGACAGCGAGACCGGTCAAAAAAGGTGCAGATATTTTCATGGTGCATTGCAAACCTCTTAGCTTGGTTTTTACTAACTTGTTCTGTGGCCATTGTAATCTTAAAAAATGAAAAATATCAACTAGACAAATAGTACAAAATGTACATCTAAAGTGAGACAATTTAGGTCTGTGATAGTTTCAACTGTTCATGTCCTCTGCTACCTTTGTTCTTGCTGGGGTAGCTGTGTGGCAGTCGCTAGATAGATAAGGTAATAGGAGGGTAGTGTGGCAAAAGATTCTAATAATGGCTCTGGGCGAAAATCCCGCGATAGTGAAGATCGATCGCGCGATCGCGCAGTTTACCGCTACCTGTTGGCGCTGACTGATATAGACATATCGCTCGACCCGAAGACCGGGAAAAAGCAGCTGCCCAATGAAACCCACATTGCAAAGCAGTGGGGAGGAGAAGCCAACCGGATTTTTGTTCGCCGGGTGCTCCGCTCAGTACTAGACAAAGAGCTGTATTCGGACCAAGACAAAAAGCCCTCTGTCCCTGGTCTAACGCTCGCCAAGCTTGTTAGTATCTTGTCTGGGCTACAGGCCCACAGAGCAAAACTCCAGGCCCTGAATAAGGGTGACAAGACCCCCCATACCATCACCAGAGAAGAAAAGCTAAAAGCACTGAGCTTATTTTTTCAACTATCCGCGCAGGAAATGGCAGATCTCGATCTAAAGCCTCATCCTGGAGAGGCTTTACTGCGATTAATTCTTGAGCGTGCTACTGATCCTGACGGTCCCTATAGATATAGAGACGTGACTAGCCTGTACCAATTTTTCCAAAAGCAGTTGAGTGCAGGGTCGCCTGAAATTTTTTCTGTAGATACCTTGGAAGGCGCTCCTCTCGGTGCCATAGCTAATCCAGCCGTTCAAAATCAGCTACAGCTTGCCGCCTTCTCTCCGTCAAGCTCTAGTCTCATTTTAACGGCAAGCCCTAAGCTCAAGCTTCAGCAATTTATTGAAGAGACTGTCAGACTCTACACGGTTCAGCATTCAAAAGGGCTATCAGAGAATAAGAAAAAAAGAAGAGATGACTCATTTATAGTTAGAGTGATTCGAGAAATTGAAAGAATCGAACTACAGTGTGGCACTGAACAAGCAGACAGATTTTTGCCGGTACCAGGCCTTGGAAAAACACACAGGCTTTACAACAGATTGACCAAAGACTTTGTTCGACAGCTAGCTCATTCTGTAATCGACAACGAGCTGCTTACGGACGAATTCCCTATCCACATAAAGCACTTTACTATAGAGCGGGCAAAGCCACTCCCCTTGCATGTCAAACAGGGAATGGGATCCGATGGATTACTCAATCCTTCTTTTTTAGATGGAGAGAAAAAGTGGCACAGCGGGCTAGAAATGCAGGTTGCCTATCGGGTGAGAATCGATTTTTGTATCAAACGTCTCGACAAGTTCAAGCCTAGATTTGAAGAGATAACTATATTTAAATCTGGTCAATTAGACTTCTTTGAGGAAGTTGTGGGGGTAAGCAGTCCTATCTCTCACCTCAACGCGGTGATTAACCGAGTTTTGTTTTGGGATATCCCTTTATTAGAGAAATACGTTTCTATTGCCGACGGTATTCAATGCAATGATTTTGTGATGAATGGTGCGCCCAATAGTCCAGTTTGGTCTCACAGCGTGGCTAGGCTTCATAAACGCGAAGATGTCAAAAATGCCATTACCTCTGACCAAGCCTGTAACGAAATGGTAACCGCTTCTGAGACGGCCAGTGCCGATTTCTGCGGTTTTGATCTGCTCGAAACGACAGCCAAAGCCTCTTTGCTCGCCAGGTTGAGGCTAATCAAGCAAGTGCTTTCTCACGATCCTGTTCATAGTGCTGAGGACTATATCGAACAGCTATGTAATCGGATAGAAGAGGTGACCGCAATAAAAAGAGCATATAGCTATCTCTCTTTCTATCCCTTTTCTCTGCGAGCGATGGAGGGACAGATAGAGAGCACTATCTTTGATGGCGGTAGGTATCGGCAGCGTCTTCACGATCTTATCTTTGAACACGAGCCGAAGAATTCTTGGAGCTCTGTTGCGCTAGAAGCTCAGCTATCGATTGCAGAGGCAAACTTAAAAGAAGGGCTTGTTTATATTGCCAGAAAACATCTGAATGCGATGGTGAGCTACTTCGAAGGTGAGCGCAAAGAGCAGGTCGGCGACCTGCTAATGACTCGATATCACCTGTGCTTGTTTCGTTACTATTATCTGATTGATGCGGACGAACTTAATCGTTTGTCTATGGACCGATATCGCGCTATTCGGAGGGCAGAAGAAGAACTAAACAAAGCCGAAAGCTACCTGCATGAACGAACAAAATACTACGATAAGCTGAATGAGCTACCGATGAGTAATCTGCATCCTCAGATGTATTTTCTCTCTCGTATACATGCGCATCGCGCCAAGCTGTATATGTTTTTTCCTTCCTACATGGCAACTGACGATGTAGAGGGCCAAGTGAAGCTGCTAAAGCCAATTGAACTGCTCGAAAAGGCTCGGATCTACGCTGCTAGAGATGGCGACCCGGCTTTATATGCTCAGTGGTCTGCTTATCAGGCTTGGTGCTACATTATGTTCGCCTATCTCAATAGGATAGAAGAAGTTCCTAAGAAGAATAGAAATGAGTTTTCTGTAGAAAGCTGTCTTGACTGGGCAGAACGACTGATAGCCCATGCCAAGATTTGCTTTTCTGCAAAGGGGAAGACATGCTATCAGCAGATAAAAGACGCGGGTGGAAAGTCAACAGATTACCCATATGAACGTGAAGTGCCATCTGAGCCTGAGGCGGGAGAGGAGATACTATTAGCGCCTCCGACAGAGACAGTCTACTTCGATAGATATGGAGATGTCCTTGTTCAGGTTACTCCTCTTATTCAGGAGCTTTTTCAAGAGGATAAGCGGAAGGAAAAACAAAGGCTGAAGCGTGGCATTGTTACTCTAGACTTGTCGTTGCTCAAGCAGCCTGGGAATGACGAAGGGGGCTCTATATTTCTTTTTGGGATGCAGTCTGGAATAATTCTCTTTTCAGATGCCATGTTTTCTCTATGCAAAGAATATGCAAAAAGCAGCCATTTGATCGATGCCATTGATAGTAAAGCTATCAGACTGTTTCAATATGCCTGTGCGATCACATCTGATGGCACTAAAAGAATAGAAGAGAATAGTCGGCAATGGCCACACTGGGCTGAGAAGGGACAGAAAATACTCACTAGAGAAGTACTTAGTCAGAGCGAAGAAGATGACCATTCAAAAGATAGACTGCTTCAGTATCTTTATCCTCATCGCCTGACGCAGTTTGCTGATTTTTCAAAGATGTTTATTATCGTTTGCCGATTGATATTGCTGGTTGCTAACGCTTCCGATGCCGACGAAAACTTTGTGGAGACAGAAATTTGCAGAGTGCATACTTTGCTAGAGGAGCTCATTAAAAACGACCAGTTTCCTTTTGCATCGCACCATGCACAAGGACAAAAAAAGTACAACGGTCATCTTGAAGGACACTACATTCGATTCAAGACCTATGTAGAAAAATTTATTCATGCCTTTCAGAACAAAGATTTACGTAACCTAGACGCTTTATACCTACGCGATCAAGTGGTTACGGATGTCTTTCGTATCCTCCGAGAGGAGACAGCTATAGTGCCTCGAATGTAGGCGTTCAATCGCCGTAGTAGATACGAAGAAATCAACTGTTAAAAAGAGATCATAAATACAATAAGGGCGGTCAAACTAGCTGTGTCTAACCGCCCTTACTATAGAAAGCTGATGGGTTTCTGCATGCACTATCTTTTCAGCTAAGTGTCAACAGAATACTTCTTGATCAAACCGCAAAATTACGAAATTCTTGGACGACTGTTTCTAGACCGTTGTCGTATTCCATCAGAAAGCGGCCCTTGCGCTTTTCTCTGATTTTCTCAAGCTTGCAGTACATTTTTATTATATCAGCTCTCTCTTTATGGGTGATACCCTCATCAGCGATATCCTTACCATTGCTGCGCTGCTGCATTCTCTTCGCCTTCACAAGTTCATCTATAGAGTCTAGAACTTCCTGTATCTGTGGTGAGAGGCTATCTTCTGTCTCAGGACTGTTATTAGACTCGATGACGAGTCCTGTAGATTCTTTTTCCTTGTTCATTACTTTTTCAATTGTCCTCGTCCAATCCTTTTTGAGCTGGCTTACAAAACTTATCAGGAAGACTACCACACTAACACGTCAACTAGGGACTTGTTTCGTCAACATACGATAAGTTCATAGTTACATTAAAGCAGTGCATGCTTCCAATTAGCATGGGTTGTATCACTTATTGATAGACTGATAGCTGTATCGATTATGCTTTCGCAGACAGTCGGTTTGATCCTTTGAAACTGTGCATTTTGATTGGCTACAGATTGAGCTTCTTACACTACGAAATAGGGCTGTTTGCTGCCTTTCTTATGATTGCGATCGCATCAACTAATCATCGCAATTTCCCTCTTGAGAACGGTCGTCTGACAAAAGCCCATACCGTACCCAGGTGCTGATTCTTTCCGATGTTTCTGCCTGCATCAGCAGATTTTGAAGCTGATTGCCGCTTAGTTCTTCTTTTTCGAGGAGAAGCTCGGTGATTGAAGTCAGCAATTGTTGATTGACGCTCAGTATTTCTTTGGCCACGATATAGGCTTGATCAATGGTTTGCTTTACTAGGCGGTCGATTTGCGCAGTTACTTCGCTACTGACGGTGCGCCGGGTGGCACCGCTGTCCAAAAACTGAGCCTGCGTTTTTTCGAAGGCGATCGGTCCCAGCTCTGGGCTCATGCCGTATTGAGTGACGGCTCGCTCTGATAGGTCTGTGGCCTTCTGAATGTCGTCGCTAGCTCCGGTGGAGACTTTCCCAAAGGTGATTTCTTCGGCAGCGCGACCACCTAGCAATGTTGCAACTTGTCCACGTAGTTCGTCTTCTAGCAGTAGAAAGCGATCTTCTTCTGGGGTTTGTAGGGTGTAGCCTAATGCACCCATACCTCTAGGAACGATGGAGATCTTCGAGACGGTGTTGCTACCGGGCATGAGTGCGCCTACGATCGCATGGCCAACTTCGTGGTAGGCGACGGTTTTTCTTTCGGTTTTAGTGAGGATGCGCGATCGCTTCTCCAATCCAGCTACTACTCGCTCAATCGCTTCGTCAAAGTCTGCCATCAGCACTGCCTGACGGTTGTTGCGAGCAGCGAGTAAGGCAGCTTCATTCACTAGGTTGGCAAGGTCTGCGCCCGAGAAGCCTGAGGTCTGGGTAGCGATCGCATCCAAATCCACATCCTCACCGATCAGCACGGGGGCGGCATGTACCCTCAAGATCTGCGATCGCCCACTCTTATCAGGCCGATCTACTAGCACCTGCCGATCAAATCGACCTGGCCGCTTCAGGGCCGCATCTAAAATCTCAGGCCGATTCGTTGCTGCGATTAACATCACTCCAGCATTTCCATCAAAGCCATCCATCTCAGTCAGCAACTGATTGAGCGTTTGTTCTCGCTCGTCATTGCCGCCATTTGCACTGCCTCCTCTTGCCTTCCCGATTGCATCTAGTTCATCAATAAATACGATGCACGGTGCCTGTTTCTTCGCCTTGTTGAACAGATCTCGTACCCGAGAAGCACCCACGCCCACATACATTTCAACAAACTCCGAAGCGGCAATGTTCAAGAAAGGAACGCCTGCTTCACCCGCTACGGCTTTCGCGAGAAGTGTCTTACCGGTTCCTGGCGGCCCTACTAGCAATACGCCTTTTGGCATCTTTGCGCCAATTCGACGATACTTCTCACCATCTTTTAGAAAATCAACAACTTCTTGCAGCTCTTGTTTGGCCTCATCTACACCCGCAACATCAGCGAAAGTAACAACAGATTTTCCTTTTGATTTGCTGCTAGCAGGATTGTATGACCTGGCTTTACTCTTTCCAGCTCCCACAACGCTGCCAATTCCACCCGGCGCATTTGCTTTGGTTAACCAGGCAAACGCGCCTACTAGTGCGCCAGTAGAAAGCAGCAGCCCGACTAAACTCGCCGTTACGTCGTTATTGACAAGGTCCGTAAAGGCTACCTTATGCTGACGTAGCAGTGCTGGAACATCGGTAGCGGCGTCGGTAGCTTTAGTGTAGTAGCGCTTGCTACCGAAAGCAGCTTTGAGCTGATATTCGATGCGGTTGGGTTTGAAGGTTACTCTTTGTACTTTGTTTGTAGTTACCTGTTCAACAAAAGTATCGTAGGCAGTCTGGCTGAGCGGTTCCGTCTTCATTGTTGTTCTCTTGAAAATTGCTATTGAAAAGAACGTCAAGAAGCCGGAAAGCAGGTTCCCGTAAAGCGGTCTAAGCTCCTCAACGCTTTTATTATGAATGTGTTCTCAGATCGCTCAAAGAGGTGATAACCCATCTGTTTTTACGCTGGGCCGGTACAGAGAAAACCTGATTTTGTACGGCTGTTACGACAGATATATTGGGTTTGCCGAAAAACAGCCCGCTTCTATTTCGGTAAACCCGACCAAGGATTGAGTCACCGTTTGCGAGTCGCATAAACAGTTCTCTTGCTCGCTAGTGTGTGTGGCTGATAGGTATCTGCTGGTATGCACTTAGACGCCATGTATTAAACTTGTATGCATTACACACAGTGCGATATGCCCCGTGTGATACAACCGCTGAAAGTTCCTTCGAAAAAGTTTATGAGTTCTACGAATATCTTTGATCCAAGGCCATTCCCAGCAGAAGCAGCCTGCATTCGCGCTTCGTTTTCTCCTGCGGCAGTCAAGGAAAGACTCAGCAGCGTTGTCAAAGAGAAGTACCCGGACTACAAAATCATTGTGCTCAATGACGATTTCAATACCTTTGAGCATGTCGTCAAAACGCTCACGACCTATATTCCGGGTATGGACAGTGACCAGGCATGGGGGCTGGCTGACCAGATTCACAACGAGGGGCAGGCGATTGTCTGGACGGGCCCTTTGGAGCAAGCGGAGCTTTATCACTCTCAGCTGATTCGCGCTGGACTGACCGTAGCTCCTCTAGAAAAGGCGTAGGTTGGTGGGAAGGAAGGGGACTGGCAAAAACGTCTGGTAGAAAAGCTCGTAAGTCGCGGAGTAGCGGGATAGCCTCTGCAAAAGCTGACACGAGCATAGGCTCCTTGGCAGCGGATAAGCACTCTGAAAAGGGCAGAGTCGTGATCACTCACTCTACTTATATTCCTGGGCTGATTCCGCTGCTAGAAAAATTAGCAACCGTTTCTCAAATCCAAACGATTACTCCGGCAGTGATTTCTCGGGCTAGATCTAACGCGCCGGCGCTGCGGCTGAGGGTTTCGGTGGCAATTATTGGAGGGCATAAGCTGATTGCACGTAAGGGAAAGTCAGCGCAGGAGGTGTTTGTAGTGACTGAGCTGAGTAAGGGCGATTTGGAAAAGGCGATCGCACCCCTCTTATAGCCTCTGTGATTGTCTATGCCCTACCCCGATATCGATTGCCAAACAGAAGGTGCTGCCCGCTTCTCTACAGCAGGCGCATTCTTTCGAGCCAGCAGCAAAATAGGGCGTGACCTTGCCATACTCGCGGCGCTAGCTCACAAGCAGCATTCTGCCAATCCAGACGGGCAGCTGCGAGTACTAGATGCCATGACGGGCTGTGGGGTCCGAGCCGTGCGCTATTTGTTAGAGGCGGAGGCTGATTATGTCTGGGCGAATGAGGGGAACTGGGAACTGAGTGAGCTGATCCAGGTCAATTTTCGGGCCAATTTGGATTCTCTTCTATTTGCTGGTCGCTATCACCTTACGCATCAAGATGCCAACGCAGTCTTCTTTGATATTCATCAGCGCCAAGACTTTTACGATCTAATTGATATTGATAGCTTCGGTAGCCCGCTCCCCACGCTCAGCACTAGTCTGTGGGCCGTGAAACTGGGCGGATTGCTCTACCTTACTAGCACTGATGGACGGGCAACCAGTGGCCGCGCGCCAGATAGCGGTTTGCGCTCATACGGTGCCTATGCTCGTGCTCATCCCGCCGTGCATGAACAAGGGTTGCGTTTGCTGATTGGGGTGGCTGTTCAGCAGGCAGCGGCTAGGGGATTGGGCGCGGAACCTGTCTTTTCTTGGTACTGCGGCGAAGTAAATCGCGTGATGATGAGAGTCACTAGCGCTACAGCTTGGAAAGGCGACTACTACGGCTTTCTGACCTATTGCCATGCCTGCGGACAGTTTCAGACTCTGGGTTGGAAAAAGCTGGGGAAAGGGACGCCCTGCGCCTGCCGATGTGAAGATCTGCCGGTTGTAAGCGGTCCGATGTGGCTCGGACCTTTGCACAATCTGGCTGATTTGGTCGCTATGCACGACATCGCAATTCAAAAAGGATGGCGCGATCGCGCAGCCCTAATCGAAATCATGCAAGCTGAGACTGAACTGCCTCCCTATTTTTATTCGCTTGCCGAAATCGGTAGGCGAGCCAAGACAGATATCCCTCCGAGACGGCTACTGCTCGATTGCTTAAGGGATGCAGGATACCGGGCCACCGCTACCCACCTTTCTAGCCAAGCCATCAAAACCGATGCTTCTCTATCTACTTGTTTGGGTATCGCTCGGCAACTGTCCCAATCTACGTAACAACCGGAATCGATTTTTTCTACACTGTAGTAACTCAGTACAAAATCTATTGTCTACGTCACGTCACGCTACTTTACATCGAGACATCTGTATCAGCTATGAAAATATTCTTAGTCGGATTGACCATCGCGGCGGCGGCTATTGGCGGTGGCATTGGCTATGCGGCGTTGAAAACAGACGGCGGACTCAATGTCCTCAGCCAAGGAGGCCAGCAAGAATCTGCTGTCATCCTCTCTGAATCAGGCCAAAGTCAAGGCACTCAAACCTTTGCGCCAGATGATGTGGTAATTTCGGAAGCTGATCTAAATCAGATGGTCGCCGATGCGATCGCCAGCCACCCACATACCGCGTCAATCTCTGACATCACTGAAGGTGTCAATACCGTGATTGAAGGCGATCGCATCGAAAGCGGCGTCAAAATCAACCTCTCTGACATTCCGCTTAATTCTCTACCCGTCGAAGGCCAACAGGCGATAGAACAAATCACCCAAACCTTTCCTTTTCTCAACGATCGCAAGGTCTACGTAGGAATAGAGGGTAGCCCAAAAGTTGTCGATGGCCAGATCAGCCTGGCGAATACTAACGTCAAACTCGGTCAGCTCAAGCTGCCAATCGCGAATATAGCCAGTCGATACGGCTTCTCTCAGACAGATGTTGAGCAGCAGCTGAGTACGCTGCTAGCGCAGCAGGGTCTGACGCCGGAGGATATTCGGGTGGTAGATGGGCAGCTAGTGATTTCGGGGGTGTCGCAGTAGATTCGGCTGCGCTCAGCTACCGGGATTGAGGAATCGGGAAAGCTTATTGCTCTTGGATCAAGCGCATGTAGTTTTGCTTTAGCTGGATGTTGCTTTCGCTCATTTTTTCCGATAGCCCTTTTTCGGCGTCGCTCATGCTTTCCCAGAAGCTGGCTGAGCGCTGGGTGGATATGTATTCTTGCCACAGCGTTTTGAGCAGCGGGGCGATCTCTGGATGGGCTGGCTCGATCTGGGAGAGTAGGGCCTCAAACTGCGTGGTGGCTTGGGGATAGTTGCTGCCGTCTTTGGCAAGAGCGATCGCACCATCCAAAGTCACTTCTAACAAACTCTTACTGGCCTTTTCGCTGTTTTTTCCGTTGGTCTCAGCGTTTACTTTTTCAGCGGTACTCTCTGACGCAGAAGGGCTATTAGTCATAACGTTATGATCCTGAATTCTTGGCAAAGTACCTTCATTATTGCCTGGCTTTGAACCCTCAGCTCTCTATAAAAAGAGGAAACATTCCGGCAGAGTCTATCGGCAATAAGTCGTACATCCCCAGTGGCGAGTGTGAGGCAACCTAACCTGTTGAATAGCTAATGGAGGCCGTGCCTGGCGTTCAACCTTGGCCGCGTCGTACCGCTCTACAAATTTCCGAAAGCGATCGCCCTGGACTCGTTGCCGCAATGACACTGCCGGTGGCCCGTGACGAATCAATGTAATCGACTGACTAGTCAAAATCATATTCTAAATTTCTTTACTCTGTCGCTTTGCTCTGGTCGGGCAATCGCTACTCGGTCGAACTTGCCACCGAATACCTAAAGGAATTCGCCTCAAAGCATTTCCGTCCTAACTTGTTTCTATAATCCCCCGACACTGCTCACAGTGCCCGGAGTTTAATTCAGGTTTAACAAAGGAGTGAACGGACGTTATGCCGTAAAATTTGCATCAGTAATCAGACACGAGAGTCTATGGTGAACGCGGCCCTTTCTTTCTCAGCCAACCGTCAGCAGTCAGTCGAGCAGGGGCAGCTGATGGACTGGCACCAGCTAGCCAATAAAGCCCTAGCTAAACAGCTCCTAACTCGCGCTGAAGCCTTAGCCGTCTTGCAAGCGCCCGATGCTGAAATTCTCGATCAGCTTGGAGCTGCCTATCGGGTGCGCCGTCATTATTGGGGCAATCGTGTCCGTCTTCACTTCTTGCTGAATGCTCAAAGTGGTCTCTGCCCGGAAGACTGTCACTACTGCTCTCAGTCCAAGATTTCGAGCGCAGAAATTGAGCAGTATCCACTAATGGCGACTGAGAAGATTGTGGCTGCTGCCGAGCGTGCCTATCAAATGAAGGCGGGAACGTTTTGTATGGCAATTTCGGGTCGAAGCCCTTCCCCTAGAGTCTTTGAAGGCGTTTTAGAAGCGGTGCGTACTGTCAAAGCGCAGTATCCTATGCGGGTCTGCACAACCTTGGGGCTACTGAATGAGGGGCAGGCGCAGCAGCTAAAGGCGGCAGGTGTCGATCGCATCAATCACAATCTCAACACGGCGGAAGCTCATCACGACGATATTTGCACGACGCATACCTTTCAAGATCGGCTCTCTACGGTTCAGGCGGTGCAGTCTGCTGGACTGACGACTTGTTCTGGTGGCATTTTTGGTATGGGAGAATCAGACGATGACATTGTTGATTTAGCTATGTCGCTGCGAGAGCTACAAGTTACTAGCGTGCCTTTGAACTTTTTGATTCCGATTTCGGGGACGCCGTTTGCCGATCGCGCTGAGCTAACGCCACAGCGGTGCTTGAGAATCCTGTGCCTGTTCAGGTTTTTGCTGCCCGCTCAAGAGATTCGGATTGCGGGTGGGCGAGAAGTTCATCTGCGATCGCTCCAACCGTTAGGACTCTATGCTGCCAATTCCATCTTCGTTGGCGACTACCTCACCACGCCTGGGCAGTCGGCTCAGCAAGACTTCGATATGATTCGCGATGCGGGCTTTGTGATCGAAGATGCTGAGACTTGATGCGAATTGTTCGATCAATAGAACTATAGTGGAGCTAATAGCTATAGGGTTCTATGGCAAGTTATTAGCTCCAGCGGTGATGCTCGAAACCAGTTTATGATTGTCAAAGTAACCGACGTGAAAGACTAACTCTGGTTGGTTAACGAACTCGACAATTAGGCATAATAAATTGAACTGCTGCCCATTTTCGCTAGTATTTGCATGAGTCGTCGCATATTTGTTGGAGATGTTCACGGCCATTACGACGGGCTGATGCGGCTATTGGCCCTGGTATCTCTTTCGCCATCAGACACCTTGCACTTCGTCGGTGATTTGATTGATAGAGGCCCTCGCAGCGCTAAGGTGGTTGAATTTGTACGCCAAGGTAATCATCTGTGTGTGCTAGGCAATCACGAGCATCTGTTGCTGAATGCTTTTCCAGATGAAGACCCCAATATCGGCGCGTTTCAAGGGTGGTTGCAGAGCGGTGGTCAACCCACTCTGACCAGCTATCCTAATACAGAAGCCCTCCTTGAGCATGTGCAGTGGCTCAAGACCTTGCCCCTCTGTCTAGATTTGGGCGATGTGTTTTTAGTCCATGCTGGGCTCAATCCACACAAGAGCCTAGAGAATCAGGACCAAATGGACTTTTGCTGGATTCGGGATGTTTTCCATGCTCATCCGAATCCTATATTTCAAGAGAAAACTATTGTTACCGGACATACGATCACTTTTACGCTGCCTGGTGTTGCTCCTGGACAAGTCGTTCGAGGCCCCGGCTGGCTAGATATTGACACAGGAGCCTACCATCCCAAAAGTGGCTGGCTCAGCGCTGTTGACTTAGATAATGATCGGCTGTACCAGATAAATACGTATACGCAGGCCGAGCGCATACAGTCGTTAGAATCAGAGGTATTTGATATCGATCCGGCTAATGTCAGGCCGCGTAAGGCCAAAAAGCAGCCTCTTGTCTTAAACCGCTAGAGCCAAAACATTAGAGCCCAAAAATTAGGCTAGAACGGTTTTGCCAGCCAAGTAGTCTTGTAACTGCTGAGTGTGGTCATGGGCGAGTTGTTCGATGGGTAATTCGTCGATTGCAAAAGCCCGAACTTCGGTGACCTCATCAGGGTCGTAGGTTTTCATCTCTCCCGCAGCTTGGGCTGAGAGCGCAATACAGATTGAGTGAAATCGTGGATCTCTTTCTGCATGAGAATATACGCCAACTAGCCGACCAATCGCCATGATAGTGAGACCGGTTTCTTCCGCTAGCTCCCTTTTGGCGGCGGCAGCCAGATCTTCTCCCCAGTCCACAATGCCGCCAGGCAGTGCCCACTTGCCAGTGTCTCGACGACGGATCAGCACAATCCGACCATCTGCTAGCAAGGGCACGATGCTAGTACCTACCACTGGCCGCCGTAGCAACAGACCCAGTAGAGTCCTGATGGGGCGCAATCCCCGACTGACTACGGACGTACTCATTCACCACCTACCCGCGCTTTGATATCGGTGTGAAAGGCCCAGGCTTCTTTGGTGCAGCCGGGGGTATTGTCTCGGAGATAGAAGAAGAGGATGACTCGCTGTCCTTTTGGATCTGACAGGCTGATGATGTTGCCTTTGGTATCAGGCATGGCAAAGTCTGGAGCAAGATCACCGGAGCTAACGAGCATAGGTCGAGACTTTTGAGTAGGGCTTTGGGCAAGCGTATAGAGATTGTATACCTATGGGCGATCGCGAAGAGGCGATCGCCCATTCGCGACTTCTGAGATCGCCTCGAACTTTTCACGATTGATAATGATTCTCATTCTGTGCTAGCTTGATTGAGCTTTGCTGTTAGCTGTGTTTTAACCTGTTTTGTATTTTCTGTTTTGTTTGTTTCGGTCGCAAGCTAATGGGTCGTAGCTGATGGTCTTTCCCAATTATTTGAAAACAGGGCTGTTTCCAATCATTCTGTCGATAGGAAGTATGGCGGCACTTTCCTTTACCGGCTGTACCTCTGTCGCTAACCCGCCAGCAGTCTCTGAGCAGTTTGACCAGTCTTCTGAACAGTCTGGTAAGTCGGATGTGGCGCTACAAGTGGTCACTACTTTTTTGCCAATGACCTACTTCACTAAGGCCGTTGCGGGCGATCGCGCCACTGTCACCCAGCTGCTGCCGCTAAACGTTGATCCTCACGATTATCAAGCAAAGCCCAATGATATTCAGCGCCTTGCCGATGCCGATGTGCTAGTAGAAAACGGACTGGGCCTAGAAGATTTTTTGGACTCGCTAATTGATAACGCGGCTAATCCCGACTTGGCAATTGTTGATGCTAGTGAAGGAATTCCGGTGATATTGCGCGACGATGCCGATCATGAAGCTGACGAGTCCAGTCATGCGCTTGGCGAATCTGATCACGACCATGGTGACGACGACCCACATCTTTGGCTCGATCCGAAGAAAGCAATTGAGCAGGTCGAAAATATTCGCGATGGCCTGATTGCCGCCGATCCTGAGGGTGAGGCGATCTACGCTGCGAATGCTGCCGACTACACTGCCGATCTCAAGGCGCTTGATTTGGAAATTAGCGAAAAGCTAGCGCCTTATGCAGGCAAAGCTTTTGTCACTTATCACGATTTCGCTGAATACTTTGCTCGTAGCTACGGTTTAGAAGTAGAGCATCTGGTAAATATTCCAGAAGGGAACCCGGCACCTGCGGATGTGCAGCGGGTGATTGACACGGCGAAGGCTTCTGATCTGAAGGTGTTGCTCACGGAATCGGCGCAGCCGGGGAACGCTTTTGGTGCGATCGCAGCCGATCTAGGTATCAACGTCAGCCTCTTCGATCCCATGGAAAGCACAGGCGAACTCAACCCAGAACCGGCAGACTATCTAACCAGAATGTCCCAAAATTCGGACAGTTTAGCCATCGCCTTTGGGGGTGCTAGACCATGAACATCCTCACCACCCCGATTCTCTCTATCGATCGGCTAACGGTTAGACGCGGTCAGCAGACAGCACTGCAAGATGTTTCATTTAGCTTGGAAGCGGGGACAGATGTGGCAATTGTCGGTCCTAACGGGGCAGGCAAAAGTACGCTGGTGAAATCGATTCTAGGCATTTTGCCTCGTCAGACTGGCACGGTTCAGCTCTTGGGCCAAACGCTGAGCGCTAAAGGGTCAATGCCTGCGGCAGTGAGGCATCAGGTTGCATATTTACCACAGAATTTCTTGGTCGATCGAAGGCTGCCGCTGACCGTGAAAGAGCTGGTGGCATTGGGTTGGGACCGGATAGGCTTGCAGCTACCTTGGGCAGGGGCAAAGGCGCGAAAGCTAGCAGTGCAGGCGGCACTAGCGAGAGTAGAGGCAGGCCACCTAGCGCGTAAGTTCATCAGTGAGCTGTCGGGCGGAGAAACGAAGCGGGTGCTGTTGGCATATTGTTTGGTGCGATCGCGTCAGCTTCTAATCTTGGACGAAGCGCCTGCGGGCCTAGACGTTCGCAGCGAAGCCGACTTTTACCAACTGCTGTACGAATTGAAAGCTGAACAGGGCTGGACCATTTTGCAGGTGTCGCATGATTTGGACATGGTGCGCAAGCATTGCGATCGCGTCATTTGCCTCAACCGTCGCCTCATGTGTCAAGGCGTTCCCGAAACCGCCCTGGCCCCCGAAAACCTCACCGCCACCTACGGCTCAGAATTCGTCCGCTACCGCCACAACCGCCACGCCTGTTGACCCATTCCTTTCCCCCTTCCTCTCCCAAATGCCGGATCTCTCCGCCGCGCTTACCCTCTTCACCTACCCCTTCATGCAACGCGCCCTCCTCGGCGGCATTCTCACGGGACTAACCGGTGGCATTCTCGGCAGCTTCACCGTTGTTCGTCAGCTCTCTTTTTTCAGCGATGCCCTCGGCCACTCAGCGCTGCTCGGTATTAGCATCGGCGTGGTTTGTGGTCTGAGTCCTTCGATTGTTGTTTTGCCCTTTGCGCTGCTGTTTGCGATTGGTGTCACCTACCTAATCGAAAAAACAGATCTCTGGACAGATGCTCTTTTGAATATTGTTTATTCTGCATCTTTGGCAATTTCAATTGTTGTTCTAAGTATCGAAGGCACTTATCAAACGGGTATCAACAATCTGCTGTTTGGTGACATCTTAGGAATCTTGCCGAGCGATCTATTGATTAGCGGGCTGCTGCTGCTGCTGTCTGGATCGTTTGTAGGATTGACGCTGCGTACACAGGTGCTGCTGACTTTGAATGAGGATTTGGCGATCGCACGTGGCATCAATGTCTTCGCCCACCGGATGGCGTTCATGATGCTCCTTTCCCTAGTTGTTGCCACCGCCATCAAGTCCCTTGGCGTTCTCCTCGTCGGTGCATTTGTTGTCATCCCCGCCTGCGCCGCCCGCCTGCTAAGCCAGAATTTCAGCACCTATCTGATCTTGTCTGCTGTCCTTGGTGCATTTAGCGCAGCGGCTGGCATTTTTCTATCAGCTTTATTCAATCTGCCAACGGGTCCAAGTATCGTCATTGCTCAGCTCAGTCTATTTGTGATAGCTGGTGGTAGAAATCAGCTACTGACCAACGAAAAATGAATTTTGGGAGAGTGGATAAAACATTGTGCAATCGAGGCAAAGACGATCGCAGCTTCTAAGCTTCAGCCAGTCAGCGCCTCTTTGAGCAGCCAGCAACTGCTCGTTAACGGACCGCTACCAAGCCCCGATGCAGAACGCGATCGCCTACTACTTGAGAATGGTCTGCCTTGTGCATCGTACAGCGATCGTCCCAGATAACTACATCGCCAGCTCTCCACCGATGTCGATACAGCCGACGCGGGCGGATTGAGTGCCGATACAACAGCCGAATAGCTCGCTGGCTCTCCGCCTCGCCCAGCCCTGATAGCTGCTGACACCGCTCTGGCGTAGATAAAAAAAGCGCCGTACGGCCCGAAACCGGATGCCGCTTAAACAAGGGATGCCAGCTCTGCTTTTCCTGGCTGTCGTTTAATGTCAGACCAGAAACAACGTGCAGCACCTGCGATCGCGCCAACTGCTGCTTCACCCAACTCGGCAAAGTCTCGTAAGCCCAGTACTGATTAGAAAACAGCGTCTCTCCACCGGAATCTGGCACCGTCACAACTCGCAGCGCCGTAAACGCAGGCGGATTGGCAATATAGCTTGTGTCCGTGTGGAAAACGCTTCTAGGCGGTCGGCTTCGCCCTACATTAGTCACAATATTCAAGTCGGGCGCATCAGGCACGGGCGTTTCACCCACCGTGAAAGTAACTGGCCCCAGCTTCTGCAAAAAAGCAACAAACTCAGCGTCTCCGTCCGCCTGCTCTCTTAAAACCATTACCCCGTGATTTGCCAATGCCGACTTAGCCGCCCAGATCTCTTTAGTATTAGCTTGTCCCATCTCCAGGCCAGCCGCCTCAACGCCAAACGGAGAAAGCGCCTCAAAACTGCATTCCATAAATCCTCAAATCAATCTCTAAATAACCGCCGTTAGCTGATCAAACGTCAGCGTTTTAACCTGCAAATCAGCCGCTGAAAAATCGTGATGAGCCGTGTTTTCATTTGGAAACGCCACGCACTTCACGCCTGCCGCCTGCGCCGCCTGTAGCCCGCTCAAGTTGTCCTCAATCGCCACGCAGTTAGCTGCTACCTCATCAAGCTGCTTTAGTGCCAAAACATAGGCGTCCCCGGCGGGTTTCGACTGCTCTACTTTAGAAGCATCCATTACCACGCCAAACGCCTCTCGATCGATGCGATCGCTCAAAGCACTTAGCAAAGAATCCACATTCTCTTGAGAAGTCGTGGTCACAAAGCCCAGCTGCGTCCCATTCTTCTTAGCTGCTGCGATCGTTTCAGCCACACCCGCTCTAGGCAACACTTCTCTTTCTCGCAGCAATCTCTGAAAAATCTCAGACTTCGATCGATGAACGGCCTCAGCGTCAACGTCTTCTCCTAAAGTCTTGGCGTAACTCTCTATCCGCTGCCTGCCGCCGCTCTGCTGAAGCATCTTCAAATACTCAGATCTATCCCAGTGCCAGTCCAGCTTGTGGCGCTCAAAAGCCTGATTAAAAGATTCTCGCTGAAGCTCTGAAGTGTCTGCAATAGACCCAATAGACCCAAACAGAATAGCTGCCATACAATTTCTCAAATATTTTCCTAAAGCAATTGAACAGCAAAGCAGGCCGATTAAAAATCTCTACAAAGACAGAACAGCCACTCATTCAGACAAAGCCTGACGAACCATCTTGTCAAAAAATACCTTCAAAGGCGTGCCCGCCGCGTTCATCATCGCCACTAGAACGCTGCCCGGCGCAAAAGAACAGTACAGCGCTGCCTCAATAAACCAGCACTGCCCCGTCGGATCGATCCGAAAGTCAAACAAACTGTAGTGCCGACAGCCCAATGCCAAGTGCGATCGCCTAGCCATCTCCCAAACCTCAGGCACTACCGGATCGTCCAAATCCACCGCCCAAGAATGCACCCCCTCCTTTACCGCTAGCTCAATCTCACCGGCCTCATTCCGTTTTAGCTTATCGTCATACGTTCGAATCGGTCGCCGCTCAGCATCCATCCGATACTCCTTCAGCGGCAGGCAAACCATCTCACCCGCATCCACCACAATTCCACAGCGCACCTCTCTCCCTAGCGCCACAAACTGCTCGACTAGCACCTGATCAGCACAATCAAAAGCTATTGCTAACGCTTTTGCATAGTCCGCCTGCGCCTTCACCAAGCTTATCCCAACAGAATTATCAGCATCTGTTGGTTTTACCACCACCGGCAGCGCCAAATCGATCGCGTCAAACGGTTCCTTGCGCCTAATCAGCCGTCCCTCTGGCACTCGAACCCCTTCAGCCGCTACAATTGCTCTTGCCCTAGGCTTATTGGCTGCGATCGCCATCGAAGCCGGTCTTTCTCCTACATAAGGAATGTTCAACAAGCTCAGCAATGCCCTATACTCTGTCATTCCCGGAACGCAGAACATATGGGGCACAGCCACATCAATCTTGCGCTCGGCTAGAATTTCCACGGCTTCTGCGAAGCTGAAAGAAATCGACCTTTCAATTGATTTCCTGTCTAGCGCATCTGGAAAACGCCAGCGTCGATCGGGCGTGACGTAGGCAATCACAAAAGTATAGAGCAGACTATCTTCTGTCGCTCGAATGCAGCCTTGAGCATAAGAGCGAGAAATATCGCAGTATAGGTCGCTATCGGCAGACCCAGCCAGGTGAAGAACGCACAGATGAGTCATAAAGTCTTTTGCAAAACAAAATAGCTGTCTATTACACCTACTGTTCAATTATCAGGCTGTTCGATTATCAGGCTATCATAGGTTGCTTGTATTATTATGTCCATCCAAGGGCAGAGTTGTCTTCTGTAGCGTTCGAGAAACGCTATATTCAACATGGCTGACTCTTCAAAACTCTGAGATAAGTGTCTTGATTATTAATATCTGTCAATACTTCAGGCCCTACAAATTCAACTTTTCTAATTTGAGACTGTCGTCTTTGCACAATCTCTCTTAGTCCCAAACTTGAATCGCTGATTTGTTTGAGTTCGGAAAATAGCTGGTGAGAAAATAGCAGCGGATGGCCCAACTTTCCTTGGTAGCAAGGCGCTGTGATCAGAGCCAATTCTTGGCGATAAGTCTTTAGTAGGGTTTTGTAGACGCTGGCTGGACGAGGCTGGTCAATAGCAGAGATGGTAAGTGCTGAGAAGTCTTGAGGCAGACTTTCTAGACCGATTAGGATTGAGCTGGTTTTGGTGCGATCGCGCTCCGATTTAATCAAAACCCGGCTACCCGGCGCACAATCTACACGGCGATGAGCATTGTGAGCACCTAAAACAATAATTGGCGTAATATTGGCCTGTAGAAATTGCTCGCTCTGATAGCGAAGCAGCGTTTGGTTGCCATGCCAGGGCAGCGTTGTTTTACAAACGCCCATGCGAGTAGAAAGTCCGGCTGCCAGAATCAGGGCAAAATCTCGATTATCTGACATGAGCTAGTTTCTTGGCGTGGCTCAGCGATAAACCTGTCCCGCCACGATACACCTTGATTAGCTCCGCGCAGATGCTAACGGCAATTTCTGGAGGGGTCAATGCGCCGATATCCAGGCCGATAGGTGCATGGAAACAGGTTAGCTGCTCAACTGATATGCCTTGTTTCTCAAGTTCTCGGCGAATCAGACGAATGCGCTTTTGACTGCCGATCGCACCGATGTATTGGTAGACGAGCGATCGCTGTAAAATAGTCTGTAGGGCTTCAACGTCTTGCGAATATCCCCTAGTTACCAAAGCGATGTATCGCTGAGAATGAGCCGCTAGATGATCTAGAGCCTCAGCGATAGAGTGGGAGAGAAATGTCGCCTGCGGAAATCTTTGATCGGTTACAAATCCGGGGCGGTCGTCCTGTACGACTACCTGAAAGCCCGAAAAGCTAGCAATTTGGGCTAAGGAGACAGCAATATGACCGCCGCCTACGATCAGTAGTACAGGCGGTGGCTGGATAATTTCAGTAAAAGCGTTCAGATTTGAACAAGAAGACTCAAGTTCGCTAGTGAGATAAGGCTGGCAATTCTGAGTAGAAGAGGCTACGCCATCCTGTTCAAACGGTGTGACCAACGTACCCGATTTGCCAGACTCGAACAGGTTTAGAATTTGATCGACTAGGGCGATCGCACCTTTCCCCGACCACCGCTCTAGCCACAGATGTACCTTGCCGCCGCATACCCCTTGACTGTTTTGTCCTAGCGTACCCGTTAGATCAAGTTCAACCAGACGTTTTTCACCATTGGCTATTGTCAGCGCTTGTTCAATCACTTTCCCTTCACCCGCGCCGCCGCCCACCGTCCCGATGATGCGACCGTCTGAACATACCGCCATCTTTGCCCCCACTTCTCTTGGGGCAGAACCCACTGTTTTTACAACGGTCGCAACAACAACAGACTCCTGAGCTAATATGTCTTTTAGCTGTTGATAAAAGTTCTGGCTATTTGTCATTGAAATTAGGTGATAGATGGTTTTTCCAGCGCTTGCCATACCCGTTCTGGAATCATTGGGAGCTGTCTGAGCCTAGCGCCTGTCGCTTGGGCAACGGCGTTCGCGATCGCAGGCGCAGTACAGTTTGTACCAATTTCACCAATGCCTTTGGCACCCAAAGGGCCATAGGGATCGTCTTGTTCCACCAAGAAAATATCCAGGGGTGGCACATCTGTCGTCGTCGGAATCCGATAGGTCCGCAGGCTAGGATTGAGGATTTTACCCCGCTCGTCAAATCGCAATTCTTCGGTAAGCGCGTACCCCAAGCCCATCACTAGCCCGCCTACGGCCTGCCCTCGACAGATGCGAGGATTGATTGCCTTGCCAATATCAACCGCTTCAGCGCAGCGCAGCACAGTGATACGTCCGGTTTCGGTGTCTACTTCTACTTCTACGCCTAAAAAGGCAAAGGTGAGAGAGGCGCGATCGCTGCTGTACTCCGTCGCTACCGATAGCGATTTTTCTGATTGCTCGGCAGCCTCGGCGACCTGTTGTAAAGTCGCTCTAGCTGTGGGACTAGCTATTCCACTGTGATCTATCGCCAAATCTTCCGTCGGCACGCCTAAATATTGGGCGGCAGCTTCGAGCAGTTGAACGCGTAGCTTTTGAGCGGCCAAATTGACCGCTTGGCCAGTGATAAAGATAGTGGAAGAAGCATAGGAACCCGCGTCGAAAGGCGTGTGGTGAGTATCGGCGGCCACTAGCGTGATGTTTTCTACAGTTGTCTCTAATATGTGAGCCGCGATCTGGCGCAAAGAAGTATCTGAACCGGTGCCCACATCCACCGAGCCCGTCCGCAGTTCGTACAGGCCGCTGGGCAACAAAGATAGCTCAACCTTAGCTAAATGAATTTTGGCCAGTCCGCTAGCCTGCATCGTAGCGGCAAAGCCGATCCCGCGCTTAATGTGATCCTCTGTCTTGGACGGCTCTGCCGATGGATAGTTTAACGCCTGGGTCACTTTTTCGATGCACTCATCAAGGGCGTAGCTACCAATAACGTGAAAATGTTCTTCTTTGCCAATGAGAATTTCGTCTTTGGGCGTAATGAAATTATGCTGGCGTAGCGTGATCGGATCGAGTTGTAGTTTACTTGCAATTTCATCTAGCTGAGACTCTACGGCAAAGGTGCCTTGCGTGGCTCCATAGCCCCGAAATGCCCCAGCGGGCATCGTATTGGTATAGACAACGCTGCCTCTATAAGATTGATTGGCACAGCGATACAGGCCCAGTGGGAAACAGCCCGTCAAAAAAGTGGCGGTTTCACCATGATTGCCGTAAGCGCCCGTGTTTGAAATCACCTTCATGGATTGAGCGACAATTGTCCCGCTGTTTTTGACGCCCGTTTTTAGCCAGATGCTCATCGCATGGCGACTGTTGGTGGCCGTAAATTCTTCTTCTCTTGTAAACTGCCATTGAACCGGTTTGCCGGTTTTTAGCGTAGCCAGCACGCACAAATCTTCTGTGATAATTTCCTGCTTGTTGCCAAAGCCGCCCCCGACCTGAGGCTTATATACTCGCACCTTTTCTTTGGGCAGATCAAACAGTTTGCACAGCAGCCTTTGACAGTGAAAGGGAACTTGCGTGCTAGAACGAACAACTAGAATGCCTGCTTCATCTAGCCAGCTAATGCAGGCATGTGGCTCTAAATGCACATGCTGTACAGCGGGCACGGTGTAAGTATTTTCAACAATTAAATCGGCGGCGGCAAACCCGGCGCTCAAGTCGCCCTTATCTAAAACGATCTCTCCGGCAATATTATGCGCAGCGTCGTGAATTCGGCCAGATTCTGGCTCATCGTGAATAACGACCTCTCCTAGCATCGCCTCAACAGGACTGATGACATGGGGCAAAATCTCATAGTCGACCTCGATTAGCTCGCAGGCTTTAGCGGCGGTTGCTTCTGTATCCGCCACGACGGCGGCGACGCGATCGCCAATAAATCGCACCTTGTTATCCAATAGATAGTGATCCGCCGGATCGGGTGCGCCTACGCCATGTCCGGCGGTACTGTAGGCGCGGCGATTGACATCTTCGTGGGTAAAGACGGCTTCAACGCCTGCTAAGGCTACGGCTCGACTGGTATCGATACTGCGGATGCGGGCGTGGGGATGGGGCGATCGCATCACCTTCAAATGCAGCAGTCCCGGTGGCGACCAGTCGGCAGTATACACCGGCTTGCCAGTTACCAAATTTGGCCCGTCCTGCTTGGGCACCGCTTTGCCGACCTGTCCTTTTGAGTCAGCGGTTATCTTCTCTGAATGCTCAGTGTCGCAGTCAATGACACTCTCAATAATCGCCTCATAGCCAGTGCAGCGACAGAGATTACCTTCTAGTTCCAATCTCAGCTCTGCTTCTGTTTCACACGTCAGCTTACTAGCCGTCATAATCATTCCAGGCGTACAGTAACCGCACTGAAACCCCTGCTTTGTGAGAAAAGCCTGCTGCATGGGCGACAGTTTCCCATTCTCTCCTAATGTCTCACTTCCTTCAATTGCAACTTCCTCAGTCACAATTCCTTCAATCGTGGTGATCTGATGGCCATCGGCTCTCATTGCCGGGTAAATGCAGCTATGAATAGGTGTGTCATCTACCCACACCGTGCAGCCTCCACAGTCACCCGACTCACAAACGCGATGTACGCCTGCATAGCCCAAAGATCGAAGCAGGCTCAGTAAGCTCGTCCCTGGGCGACAGCTCATATCGTAATCTTGACTGTTAACCTGAAAGTTCAATGTAAGGGGGCCTCCTGCGAGTGATATCGGCTCGTTAGTATCGACGTTTTCCGTCTATGCCTGCGCTCAATTCAGCGATGCCTCGCTTCATCAAGACCTGAGTGATGTGCTGTCGATAAGTCTTGCTTCCTCTCTCGTCATCTAAAAACAACGCTTCTAGAGGGGCTGCTAAAGAGGCTTCAGAGAAAGCTGCTGAAATTTGTTCATCTGTTGGAATGGCTGAAAATTCGATCAGGCGCGGTGCCTTGACGCTGCCGCCAATGCCGAACCTCACCCGCTGCGTGGGGGGATGATAGGCCGTGACCACGATCGCGATCGCAAGCCCCGCCGTCCCGACCGCCATCCGCTTGAAGCAAGTGCGCCACTGCAATAGATTGTCTGGAGAAATCTGGACTCTGCGTAGAACTTCCCCCACCTGCAAAATCGTTTGCTTCGGCGCGGTTTGAAAATTAATGGCTTCAACAAAGTAAGGATCGCCGTTCGGTCGCCAAATTTCGTACCGAGCCTTCAGCGCTACCATGACCGGGGCAAAAGTACTTGCACTTAGAGCCAAACAGACATTGCCGCCCACCGTTGCCGTATGCGAGAGCTTGAAAGAGGCCAGTTCTCTGACAGCATCTTTTAGTGCCTCTGTTGCTCTCCACTCGTCGGGAAAAGAGAAGGCCAGTAAATCGTTTTGAATGCAGGTAGCCCCAATCGAGAGACCGGCTGAGGTGACTTCTATGGCTGACCAGTCAAGCTGCTGCATGTCCACCAGGGTTTTCACCTGAGGCTGAGCTTCGTTGAACAGCCAAGTGCCGCCAGCTAGCCAGTTCCAGTCGGCTTGCCAGCCGGAAACCGCTGAGAATGCCTGCGGTCGCAAATAGGTTTCAACGCTATGCAAATCCATCTGGTCAGCGGCCTTTTGCTATACACATCTACCCTACTATGCTGCGAAATTAATTTAGATACTGTACGCACGGTTGCAGAACTAATGTCTTGCTGTCGGTAGGTTGTAATGCGATCGCCACCTCTCACTGACCACCCCTCACCGACTCCAACTCAACTAAGCAAAAATGGAAAAATTCATCCAGGGTCTACCCAAAGCCGAACTTCATCTACATATAGAAGGAACGCTGGAGCCAGAAATGATGTTCGACTTGGCTAAACGCAATCGCATAGACTTACCCTACAAATCAGTCTCGGAAATCAGAGAAGCCTATAGCTTCGACAATCTAAAATCTTTTCTAGATATCTACTACAAAGGAGCCGAAGTACTACAGCACGAACAAGATTTCTATGACCTAACCTGGGCCTACCTGAAAAAGGCGGCCAGTCAGAACGTCCGTCACACAGAAATATTTTTTGACCCGCAGACTCATACACAGCGAGGTATTGCCTTTGAAACCGTCTTACAGGGTATTAACCGGGCTTTGCAAGACGGCGAGGCAAAGCTGAACGTTTCCAGCCAGCTCATTCTTTGTTTCTTGCGAGATTTGAGCGCTGAGCAAGCCTTGGAAACCCTAGAACAAGCAATTCCTTACAAAGATACGATGGTCGCTGTGGGCTTAGATTCTGCCGAGAAAGGGAATCCACCTTCTAAGTTCAAAGCAGTGTTCGATCGTGCTCAGGCGGAGGGCTTTTTGACAGTTGCCCATGCGGGTGAGGAAGGCCCCTCAGACTACATTTGGGAAGCGATTAACTTACTCAACGTCTCTCGCATCGATCACGGCGTTCGCGCGATGGAAGACCCGGACCTACTCGACTACTTGACTACAAAACAAATTCCGCTTACCGTCTGCCCGCTCTCCAATATCGAGCTGAAAGTGTTTGACTCTATGGAAAAGCACAATCTCAATCGGCTGCTAGAATTGGGCATCTGCGCCACGGTTAATTCGGACGATCCCTCCTATTTTGGTGGCTATGTCGCCGAAAACTACCAGGCAGCACAGACCGCTTTGAACTTAACCAAACAAAACCTCTACCAGCTTGCCAAGAACTCTTTTCAAGCATCGTTTCTACCGGCAGACGCTAAACAGCGATTGATTGCTGAACTGGATAATTACTACAATGACTTCCCAATCTTTGAAAACGTTAGGCACGCCCCCTAATGCTTGGCTAGTAGATGAGCACGCTGCGGACATCACACGAGCCCCCTTACCGCCACGGGAAATCGTTCTGCCGACATCCACAAAGACGCTGAAACTCGATCTTTCTAAGACTGCTGTGCTTGTCATCGATATGCAAAATGACTTCTGTCATCCCGACGGCTGGCTGGCGCATATTGGCGTGGATATAACGCCGGTTAAAAGTGCGATCGCGCCCCTACAAACGCTGCTCCCGGCACTGAGAAATGCCGACATTCCGATTCTCTGGCTCAACTGGGGAAATCGTCCCGATCTGTTCAATATCAGCGCCAGCCAACGCCACGTTTACAACCCTACTGGTAAAGGCATAGGTCTAGGCGATCCGCTACCGGCTAGGGGGGAGCCTGTTTTAACGGCTGGCAGCTGGGCCGCCGCCGTGATTGATGAGCTAGTGCAATTGCCTCAGGATATTCGAGTAGACAAGTACCGCATGAGTGGATTTTGGGATACGCCCTTGGACAGCATTCTGCGTAATTTGGGTCGTACCACGCTTTTCTTCGCAGGTGTCAACGCCGATCAATGCGTTATGGCAACACTCCAAGACGCCAACTTTCTAGGCTACGACTGCATCCTTTTGGAGGACTGCACCGCCACAACTTCCCCTGATTTTTGCTTACAGGCGACTCTCTACAACGTCAGTCAGTGTTTTGGGTTTGTGGCACATTCAGAATCTCTATTTTCAAAGCTATAGACGGCAAATTAGAATTCGCTACGCTTCGCAAAGGGATTTTCCGGCTTCACCAGACGTTGCCATCAACCCAAAGTTCGAGCAATGCTATGACCGTTTGAACCAAACTCTAGAATGTCTCAAAATCCAACAATGTGTGTCGTTGCTGGATTCGCAGCGCTAATTGGAGCAATCTTATTCTCCTTTACTAGAGCTTGATAGACCATGGCTGCTACTTCCGCGCGCGTGGCGGCTCGGTTGGGCTCCATCTGGGTGGGCATGATTACCGGCAGCGGATTGATGACTATCTCACTGAGGGTGGCGGCAGTTGTTTGACTATAGGCCCAGGTCGGAATCTGAGCGAGATCGGTATAGTTAGCGCTTAGAAACAGTTCAGTATCGTCGATGGGCGCTAGCCTGAGGCCGCTGCTGAGCGCGACGATGACCTGCACTCTAGAAATATTAGAGGTGGGATCAAACATGCCTCGACCTACGCCGCTCATGAACCCGCGAGACTCAACAAAGTCAATCGCGGGCAGCGCCCAAGCCACGCCGCTAACGTCTTTAAACGCTGCTGAAGCTGGTTTGACGGCTGGCGCACTGACAAATGCCTTGCTTAACATGGCGGCAAACTCAGCGCGAGTTAAGAGCTGGTTGGGTCTAAAACTGCCATCGCTATAGCCACTAATGTAGCTGTTGGTAGCTAGCGCATCTACAAATGGTTGGGCCCAATAGTTGTCTCTGACATCGCTGAAACTATTGGACTGCTTGACGGTTGCAGACGGCAGCAGTTCGGCACTGGCGATCGCACTGTCAAAATCGACTGAGTGTATGTCTGCTTTGGCTGGAACGGTAGCTGTTAGAAAAATCCCGGTCAACAGACCAGCAGGCAGTAGACGTGAAATGCTATCCATCGAAAGAGAATCCGTAAAAATAAACATTTTTACAAAATAACCTTTACTAGCGGCTCAAATTTTTCAACCAAATCTGGTCTAGTGACTAAGGTTGGGAAGGGGTGTGTGGTGTAGTCTTTACCAATTTCTAAAGGAAAGGCGGCTTTTCCATTTAGGTCTATCCAGCTAGCGCCAGCGGCCTGACAAATCGCCCACACCGCCGCAATATCCCAAATTTTGGGCGTGGCTTCTACCGCGCCTAGACACACACCCGAAGCGACTGTCAAAAGGTTGTAGGTCGCTACGCCCAGCATCCGAATTTTGCAGGGAAAAGGATTTTGCAGCACTTTTAGGCTGCGGGCGCACAGGCTAAATAGACGAGTATTGGAAGGGGTGCTGACAGAACAGTTGTCTCCCATGCAGATGGCTTCGCCGTTTACAAACGCGCCTTTGGGCATGTCCAGCCCGGAAGTGCCAGGTAAAAATCCATAGAAGTGCTGATTGATAGGGGGTAGATAGACATGTCCAAAGACAGGCGTGCCTTTGTACAGCAGTCCTAGCGAAATGCCCCACAAAGGGACGCCGCGAGCAAAATTAGTCGTGCCGTCGATGGGATCGATGACCCAGCACCAGTCTGCATTCGGAAAGATGTGTTCGGCTTCTTCTGTTAGTACGCCGTGCTCGGGGAAGGTTTTGGCGATGCGATCACGCAGTTCCTGATCCGCCCATTTGTCATACTGCGTCACCAGACTACCGTCGGCTTTCTGCTCAGCGGTTGCCTTCCCAAAGGCCGTCATCAAATGTGCGCCGACTTCTTTGGTGGCTGTTTGGGCAAAGGCCGTCACCTGGTCCCAGTAGTCTGCTGTTGTCATTACGTTCCGTCCAAAATTTTCGCTTCGGCATTCAGTCTTCGGCATTAGTCTAGATCATTCTCTAGCGCTGCACTGATTGCTTGCTTGGCGTCAAGCTGAAATTCGGCGATATCTACGCGGCTGACCAGTGCGATCGCCACCCACATCCCCACCGCCTGCGTCAAAAATACCAGTCCATAGGCAGGCAGTAGCTGCGCCGCCGTCGGTTCCGCCACCGCCGAGGCCCCCGTCAATACCTTACCCAAAGACAGCAGCCCGCCGCCCAACAAGAGACGCACCCCCCTGCGCGGTTGCCTGCGCCAGTCCCCAAGCGCCAATAAACGTCCCCGCCGTCTCAGCCGCCGTCAAATCCAGCATCAGCACAATCGAACCCGTCGTCAACACGCCAGAAGCCAAGCCAAACAGCCCTACCGCAATATTTAACGCCATCGGATTTGCCGTCAGCCCAACGGCTATCAGCCCAAGTAAAAATACAGATGCCACGCCACAGCCTAGCTTTACCGTCCGCTTTTTTCCCAGCAGCGGCATCAGCACAAAGCCCGTACTGATAATGCCAATCAGCGTCCCGATGCCAAAGAAAGCGTTGATCGTCGTGGTTTGCCTAATCGTCATCCCAAAAATCTGACTGCCGTAGGGCTCTAGCACGGGATTTTGAGTAAATAGGCTCAGACTCAGCACCAGTAAAAAGCAGAAGAAGAGACCGGTCTGACGACTTGCTGTCAGCACTTTCAGCGCTTGGCCAAAGGTAATACTATCTTCTCTATCTGTCGCTGACGATCGCTGCGCTAGCTTGGAAAATCGCTTCTCAATGCCGACTGTGCTCACTAGCGTAATGGCAAACACAATCGCTGGCACGACTACAAACAAACGATTGATCGGTCCTTTTAGCTCTGCGATCGTACTCGCATCATCCACAGAACCCAGCACGACATTAATGATCGCCACGCCAGCTACAATCCCAAGCATCAGCATCGACCAGCCGATTCCGACAATCTTCGACTTCGTTTTCTCGTCAGAGACATCGACCAGCAAGGCGGTAAAAGGCGTCGTCGCGGCTAGCGCTAGTCCATAGATAGCAAACACTGCTGCCAGCAGTCCCGCCCAAGGGTAGGCACTCGGTCCCCAGCCGGTTTCAGCTATCTGCTCACCTAGTCGCCACATCACCTGCACGGCGACAAAGGCACTCACGCCCATGCCGCCGATACCCAGCCAGATATAGCCGCTGCGATAGTGGCCCAGTACGGGCTTCACATCTGAGCGCTGACCAAACCAAACCCGCGCCGGGGACATGAACTGATACACCGAAATCGCGCCTGCGGTTACCAGAGCTGGCACCCGCAATTCATCAATCATGACGCGGTTGAGTACACCCAGCGTCAGCAAGGACATAATCGCCACGCCCATATTGAAGATGCCTAGACGCACCATTGAGAACAGGCCAATCTGCGGCTGCTCTTGCGATTTGACTATGGGAATCTCGCTGCTCGTCATTGCTAGTGTCTATTTGCTGAATGAATATCAAAGGAGTCGATAACAGCATAAGAGATTGTAGACGCCAAAAAAAAGCGGGCGATCGCACTGCGATTCACCCGCTGGTCTGTACCTAAATTTGTTCTCTCAAAAGAGCCCTTGCAAACAGGGCCCTTGTCTAGAAAGGAAACTTACACAAAATCAGCCGTCTCCTAACAACTGATTTTGCGTCAGTCATAAAGTTCTACTGGTTGTCTTCAGCAGATTCAGTCGCTTCTGCGATCGCAGATGGCCTAGCACCCGCCACACTCACTTTCACTACCTTGTTGCGCACGTCCTCAGCCTTGGGCAGAGTCAGCACCAATACACCCGCTTCGTAGTCAGCAGTCACTGCGTTGTGGTCGATTGCCACCGGCAGAGAAACGACTCTGCGAAACGCACCATAGCGAAACTCATTGCGGCGCAAGGTCTCACCTTCAGCAAGCTCCAGGCCAGATCGAGTGCCGGATACAGCGACGACTTCGCGGCTAGCTTGGATATCAATGTCATCGACACTGATACCGGGCAACTGTAGTCGCAACGTCAGCGCGGCTTCGCTTTCGACGAGGGTGGCAGCAGGTGTCCAGGTAGTAGGCGCAGTTTCAACACCAGCAAAGTCATCAAATAGCTGATCGAGCTGTTGCTTTACGGCGTTGATTTCTTGGAAAGGCTGCCAATAACGAACAATCATTAACGTATCTCCTAAACGGTATGCACCTATAGTGCCAATTCTGATAGGCGATCGCGTAGTGACAGAAACCACACCTACCGGTAGAGGATGCCGATATTCGGTTGAGGTACGGTTTTCAGGAATGATGAATGGAAAAACAACTATGAACAAAACAGTCCTGATTACTGGCGCGTCTAGAGGAATTGGGGAAGCCTTCGCTCGGGTCTACGCTAGAAAGCAACACAATCTGATTCTAGTCGCGCGTAATGAGAACGATCTCAATGCCCTGAAGGAAGAACTTTCTACCCAGCATGATATTGATGTTGTTGTATTTAGCCACGATCTAACAAAAGAGAACGAAGTTCAACAGATTTTCGATCAGATAGAACAGCAAAATCTCACCGTAGATGTTCTTATCAACAACGCAGGCTACGGCGACTACGGCGAATTTGTCAGCGGTGACTGGGCCAAACTGCAAGGGATGATCCTTCTCAACATTCTCGCCCTCACCCACCTCAGCCATCTATTCTTGCCCAGCATGATTGCCAGAGGGCAGGGTCAAATTCTCAACGTTTCTTCCACCGCCGCCTTTCAACCCGGCCCCATGATGGCCGTCTACTTTGCCACCAAAGCCTACGTCCTTTCACTCAGCGAAGCGCTATCCGCCGAAACCGAGGGTACAGGTGTCACCGTCACCGTTCTTTGTCCTGGTCCCACCCAGTCCAACTTCGGTCAGAACGCCAATATGGATAAAATCGCTCTGATGGGGGATGTGACCAGCGATAAGCTGCCTACTGCTCTATCTGTCGCAGAATACGGCTACAGGGCTTTGAATCAAGGCGAAGTCGTCGCTGTCCACGGCGTGATGAACAAAGTTCTGACCTTCATGCCCCGTTTGACGCCTAGAGGAGTGATTCGCAAAGGGGTTAAACAGTTTATGGCACCGGAAGGATAGAGAATGGGGAAGAGGGAAAGGAGCCATCTAGGCGTCAGTAGAGGCTAGAAGTTATCGCTTTAGAGGGCGCACTTTGAACGAAATTGAATCACTTGAACGATCTTTCCCTTCGGCTTCGTCGTCTTTGAATTCTCTACCTTTCAACTCTCTACCTTTGATTTCTCCGCCTTCCGCCTTGCTCAACTTTTCCGCCTTGCTCAACTTTAAGTTTTGTTCGTCCTCATTTGACCCCTTTCCCCTATTCTCTATTCCCTTCTCCCCGTCCCCTCTCCCCCAATTACTTACCGTCGCCAATCCCATCCCTCCCATTACCAGCAGAATTCCGTTCACATGCCAGTTACCAACCTGCACAATCCAATCGAATAATTCTACGGCTACAAACAGGATGACAAAAGCGGACAGCCAAAATTTCATCAGCTCACCTAGGTTTAGACAGAGGGTTTAGATAGAGGGTTCAGATAGACTCAACATCGCGCCTAGAATAGCGCACAATCGCGTTTCGGCCATTCGTCAATCAAGAAGGCTGACCAAGAAGCCCGAAATTGAGAAAAATGACGCTAGAGTAGATAGGCTAGCGTCAGATGCATTTGTACGCTAGACAACCATTTTGCCTTTCCGAAGTGAGGATCTTATGACTCGGACGTGCGTGAAGCAAAATGACAAGCAATATAGAAGAGCGTAACTAGAGAGTCAAATGTCGCAACCTGCCGTGTTACAGAAATCAGACGATGCCCCGTTTCGAGGCATTACTTTACTCTCAGCTAGAGAGATAGAGGCTATGCGTCCTGCCTGTCGTCTTTCTTCTGAGCTACTAGATTTCTTGACGCCGATGGTCGTTCCTGGCATAAGTACGCTAGAACTCAACGATGCGGCTGAAAGCTGGACCAGAAAACACGGAGCTACTAGTGCCCCGCTGGGCTATCCCGGCGCACAGGGGGCTATAGATTTTCCCAAGTCTATCTGTACTAGTGTTAATGAAGTTGTCTGTCACGGCATTCCTAGCAAAAAGGATATCCTCCAAGAAGGCGACATCATTAATATAGATGTCACACCGCTGCTGAATGGCTACCACGGTGACAGCTCACGTACTTTTATGGTAGGCGAGGTGTCAGGAATTGCTCGCAAGCTGGTGGAAGTGACTGAAAAGTCAATGTGGAAAGGAATTGAGGCGGTTAAGGTTGGCGGGCGCATTGGTGATATTGGTGCGGCGATCCAAGCTTATGCCGAGTCAGAAGGATTTTCGGTGGTGCGCGACTTTGTCGGGCACGGGGTTCATCGCACTTTTCATGCAGAGCCACAGGTTCCACACTATGGGATCTCTGGCAAGGGTAAGAAGATCCGTCCTGGCATGGTCTTTACAATCGAGCCAATGCTGAACGAGGGCACTCACGAAGTCGAGCTGTTAGATGACCAGTGGACCGCCGTGACTAAAGATGGCATGCTGTCCGCGCAGTTCGAGCACACGCTGGCGGTGACAAAATCTGGCGTAGAAGTGCTGACCAAGATGCCAGCAGCGGTTTTGGCTTAGCCTTTGGGGAAGTGCCCTTAAATAAAGTCCCATTCCATCCGGCCTTCGACTACGCTCAGGCCTCGGTTTCAGCTTTGCATGTTAGGTATTCTATTTCTGAGCGAATCCCTTAGCTTGATCTACTTGATCTAATCGAGTTATGGGCTTTTGATTGATACTCATCTTCGAGAATTGATAGGAGTAGCAGGTCTTCATAGCCTTGGGGTGTTTTGATGGCATCTCTCAGTCTGCCCTCGTCGATAAAGCCTTCGCTGCGATAGAGATACTGGGCTCTTTTATTGTTAGAGAAGACTTCTAGCTCTAGTCGGTGATAGCTCATCTGCTCAAATGTAAATGCCTTGATCCACTGTAGTGTTTTTCTACCAAATCCTTTGCCTTTGGATAGAATGACAATTCGTTTAAGCAGTAGAGACCTGTGCGGATTGTGCAGTCCAATTAGAATCACGTATCCAATAGATTGAGCAGACTGAGAGTGAATGGATTGGCCTGCTGAATCTGTAGCTATGTTTGATTTTTCTACGATGAAGTGGGCGCTGTTTTCGAAGGCGATCGCATCTTCATGCTGCTGTAGGCTCCACTGATTCACATAAGGCGCATTATCCGGATGTCGCTCGGCAGCGAGCACGAATTTCAAATCCGCTGGGCGAGTAGGGCGCAAGTTTATAGTGTCCATTCGTAGGTATAGCTCTCGTATCGGTAGCAATAAAAACGCAGATAGCCCTATCGAAATCTTTAATCAGCACAGACAGAAAGACATGATTTTATTGAACAGTCAGTAGCGATAAATAGTCTTGAACTGTAACCAGCTATACAGCTTGAGCTATTGTCATGACCGTGTTCTAGCCAAAAGGTCTGTTGTCAACCATTTTAAGTGTGGATGTTTTAGGTTCGAGCCCTTTTTTGATCTCCAAAGTTGTGCCAGGGGCTTGGTAGGATAGCTCAAAGATTCGAGTTGAATAATATGTTTTAAGACGACAAAGTTGCTTTGACCGAATGCTGATCAAGGTATAAATTTTTACTGTAAGCGTTCGTCACTTTGCTTCACATGTCTCAATGAGTTAATCCCTTAGTTGAACAGAGCAAGGTGACCAGAGTTAAGGTGGCTAGGGTCAAGATGGCCAGCTAGCGTTGAATACATCGTATAAAAACTTACTGTGCATTTTAGTTCTGTCCTGCTCGACTAGTCCACGCGACTAGCGAATTAAAGGTAGGGCAGCACCCTTGGGCAAGACTGACCGAAACCAGTCGGATCGCGGCTACCAGTTCCGTTCACTCTTCACTTCTCGCTTATGGTTTACGATATTTTTCTGTCGTCGCCTTTCTTATTTCTTCCTGTCCTGGAGTTTTACCTTTCTGTTCTCCTAGTCTGTTACTTTTTCCTTCGCCGACGGCATGATCAATCGGGTGGGATACTGTTATGCAGATAGAGAATGGACCTTTTGGTGATTCTGATCGCGATCACCTTAACTACGGTGACTTTGATCATGATGGCTTTAGTCTCACAGGGAAAGTTGCGCTAGTCAACAGCAGTCGAGCCGGTATTTGTGCGGAGTCAGCGCATCAGCTCGCGGCAGCGGGAGCAAGGGTAGTTGTTTGTGGACTGAATGCTAGTCAAGGAAACAAGACTGTTGCCGAAATTCAGCGTAGTGGCGGGCAGGCACGTTTTATTTTGACGGATGTGTCTATGGCTGTGGATGTCCAGGCAGCTATTGATGAAACGATTGCGACGTTTGGCCGACTGGACATTTTATTGAATTTTGCGAGTGACGATTACGAGCGAGATGGATCTCTTTTAGAGGTTTCTGAAACAGCTTGGGACCGGATTATAGAAACCACATTAAAGGGTGCGTTTTTGTGCTGCCAGTATGCGCTACCTTTCTTGCAACAGGCTGGTAATGGAAAAATTATCAATCTAGTAGAGCAAACGGCATCAGCGCAGGATCGCTTGGTAGCAAGTATCTGTCAGGGCGGGGTAGTAGCGATGACCTATGCGATCGCGCAGCAGTTTTCAGGCCAAAGTGTCTCAGCTAATCTAATCTGGGTCATTCAGCCTGCGCTCGCGCCCAGCAGCATCGCCCCTGAGAGTCTTACACGCGCGCTTGAAAAAATCCTCTACGGTCCTACTACCGAAGACACTGACTCCCCGCCTTTTGCCAATGCAGCCGAGGCAATCAGCCACCTAGTTAGCAGCGCCACCAATCTTCACGGTCATGCTTTAGTCGTCAACATAGCCTGTGAATAAGCCATCGAAATAGCTGTCAATTTGCTGCAACCTCTGCCAAAGGCTACTCCTCTTCGGCTGCGCTCTCTTTGGCTACAGGCTCTTCGACGACGATATCGTATTCGCCGTTCCACACGGTGGTCAGCAGCGCCAATCCCGTTTGCGTCAGCGTAGCCTCATCGTTCGCAAATTCAACATCTTGCGGATCGCCCCCTGCCGCCTCAACGAGATCGCTCATCCATATGTAGCAAGGTGACGCCTGCTGTCTCAAAAGCTGCTCTAGCCAAATTTGCTTGTCTAAGGACATCCGCTGTTGCAGCAGCATGTACAGCGGGATCTTAGTTCGATGTTCTACCCCGCCCAGCACCTGCTGTAGATACCAGGTCGCCTGCACGGGTTCTAGCTCGCTGATTCGCTGCTCTATTCGCAGCAAAATCTGCTCGGTGAAATTGACTCCCAAGTAGCGGTTGAGCGCTTCGACAGGAATTCGAGGATCGACCTCGACTCGCTCACAGACGCTAGACCAATCTATGTCTGGATAGGCGGACTGGAGCATTTCGAAGGCGCGATCGCTGATCTCAGCCGACGCTGTTTGCAGGTTATAAGAAAAATCCTCCCCCGGCTTTGCCCCCGCTTCTACCAACATCCGAAACAGTCGAACCGCATCGTCAGCCATCTTATCTACTCCCTTACGCTTGCCCTTACACTTGCTAGTCACCTGAAGGCTGAGCGGAGTCGTAGCCTGCCTCCCGATACGCCGCATACACCGCGTTAACGTTATACCAATTCAAAAATATGCGGCTCAGCTCCTGCGACAGCTGTGGATAGCCCCGATCGATCAGCCAGCGCAAAGTCGGGCCCAGCGTCCGCTCATTCAGCAGGCCGCCAAAAGTCAGAGCGCCCCATAAAATCCGATGCAGCCAGGTCATCTGAATCATCAGGCGCACATCCAAAGTCGGATGCTTTTGATAGAACACTACACCCATCCGCGCTCGCTGAATTTCTTTGTCAATCAGCTCAGGCAGCTCTTCGACTGAAAAGGCCGGATGCCAGTGATAGCCGACCGCCTCCGGACACTTGATCAGCGAAAGACCGTTATTTTTCAGCCGTACGCCCAGCTCCAAATCCTCCCAGCCATACTGAGTGAACTGCGGATCGAATAGACCAGCTTCTAGCAGCCAGCGCTTTTGAATAGCGACGTTGCCAGTGGCAAAAAATGCCCGCGAGTAGTCAGTCACTTTGAACGGCTCGGTAGTGGGCCGCTCAAAGTTACAGGTATTGACCACTCGACCGTAGGTAAAAACGCGCTCGTTGCCCTGCTGGTAAGCTTTGGTCAGAGCGTCGGCGTGATGCTGTAAAAAGCCATCTAAGACCACCAGATCGCTGTCGATGAAGATAATGGTGTCGCCTTTGGAGTGTTGGACGCCGAAGTTGCGCGCGATCGCAGCCCCTTCATGATTCTGCTCATACAGCGCCACATGCGAAAATTCATCTGCACTGGCTCGAATCCATTCCACCGTGCCATCGGTCGAGCCATCATCTACCAGCACGATTTCGTATCCCTCGACCGAGCCATCAGGACGTAACACCTGATCTTCTATCGCTTTCAGGCATTTCTCTAAAATCGGCTTGCGGTTATACGTCGGAATGACAACGCTGAAGAACATACTGAAGAATACAGGTGCAATGTTTTCGTTTCCTCATATTCTATTTCATTGTTTCGTTATCAGACTTTCGACTGATGTCCGACACTGCAATACTATGAAGCTTGGACACTTCTCAATCGGACACAAACAAATATGGGTCGCGCAGATAAAGTCGTTTTGGCATACTCAGGCGGAGTAGATACAACCGTCTGTATTCCTTACCTCAAAGAGGAATACGGTGTAAAAGAGGTCATCACCCTAGCTGCCGATCTAGGTCAGGGCGATGAATTAGAGCCCATCCGAAAGAAGGCGCTCGACTGTGGTGCTTCTGAATCCGTTGTCACTGATGTGACTGAACCTTTCATCATTGACTACGCTTTCCCCGCGATTCAGGCCAATGCGCTGTACGAAAATCGCTATCCGCTCTCGACCGCGCTCGCCCGTCCGCTGATTGCCAAGCTGCTAGTCGATACCGCCGAGGAATACGGCGCTGACGCGGTTGCTCACGGCTGTACGGGTAAAGGGAATGACCAGGTGCGCTTTGACGTGGCGATCGCAGCGCTCAATCCCAGTCTCAAAGTACTTGCCCCTGCCCGCGAGTGGGGCATGAGCCGAGAAGAAGCGATGGCCTATGGCGAAAAGTTTGGCCTTACTTTTCCCGTGAAAAAATCTTCGCCCTACAGCATCGATCGCAATTTGCTCGGTCGCTCTATCGAAGCGGGTCCGCTAGAAGATCCCTGGACGGAGCCGACTGAAGAAGTGTTTGTGATGACGAGTGCGATCGCAGATGCTCCAGACGAGCCCGAATACGTCGAAATCGGCTTCGAGAAAGGCATTCCCACCAGCCTCAGCGGCGAGAGCCTCGCTCCTGTAGCGCTAGTGACCAAGCTAAATGAATTAGCTGGTCGTCACGGCATCGGTCGCATCGACATGGTCGAAAACCGACTGGTCGGCATCAAGTCTCGTGAAATCTACGAAGCACCAGCTCTCCTAGTCCTGATCGCTGCCCACCGCGACTTGGAAAGCCTCACACTCACAGGCGATGTGACTCAATACAAGCGCAACATCGAGCAGTCCTACGGCCAGATGATCTACAACGGCCTCTGGTATAGCCCGCTTAAATCCGCCCTCGATGCGTTCATCCACCAAACCCAAGAGCGCGTCACTGGCACCGTTCGCGTCAAGCTATTCAAAGGCAACGCCATCCTTGCCGGACGTAAGTCTGACAACGCGCTGTACACAGACGAGCTTTCTACCTACGGCAGCGACGACAAGTTCGACCACAAAGCCGCCGAAGGCTTTATCTACGTTTGGGGCTTACCCACTCGCGTTTGGTCGCAGAAAACGCGCTAGTAGTGACGTTCTATTGGCCTGAAACCAGGACACCAGAGAACTAAAAGGGGAAAAATCCACTCTCATGCTTGTAAACAATCTTTGACAAAGGTAACAAGCTGAGAGTTTTACTAGGCCAAGTCCTAGATTGGACACAGTCTAAACTCAGTATTGTTAGATATCTATCGTTTCCTACGGTAGATATCTATACAGCGGGCTCGTACCTATGGGCAACAGCGACTAACAGCTTGAGTTTAGAGGCTTTTGCGCGGATGAAGACGATTGAATTGACTCATCTTATTCAGTTGAATTAATCGCTTTGTCAACATCAGCTAGCTGCATCGAAAAGATGTACAACTCCCTTTACATTCTCAATCTCTTGGAGAGCCAACAGGCATGTCAATTTACGTAGGCAACTTGTCTTATACCGCGAAAGAAGAAGATCTAGAAGGTGCATTTGGCGAATACGGCACCGTCAAACGCATTACCCTGCCGACCGATCGCGAAACGGGCCGCCCTCGGGGCTTTGCCTTCGTTGAAATGGAAGACGAAGCTACCGAAGATAAAGCGATCGAAGCGTTGGACGGGGCTGAATGGATGGGCCGCGAACTGCGAGTCAACAAGGCCAAACCACGCGAGCCACGCAACAATCGCTCTTCTGGCGGCGGCTGGAGCTGATTCCACAATTATCCCGGTATCTAGACAGGCTGATTTTGCGGTAGACTGGTTTCTCATGAGCAAAAATAAAAGGAGGTGAACTAATATATGGCTCAAGTTGTCCTCGGACAAGACGAAAATCTCGAAGCAGCCCTACGACGTTTTAAGCGCAAAGTAGTGCGAGCAGGTATTTTCCAAGACATCAAGAAAAACCGCTATTTTGAGACACCTCCCGAAAAGCACAAGCGCAAAGCGCTAGCTCGTCAGCGTCAGCGCAAGCGTCGCTCCCGGCGATAGAGACAGGACGATAGGCACAGGTGAAAGTATCGGTTTTTTAATCGATGACAAGAGAAAGGGGATTGCGATCTTTAGTGTGATCGCAATCCCCTTTTTATTAAAACGGTCAATGAGATATGTCGAGGTAAGCGGGGGCTGAGTGCGTCAATGGCAATGAAGCGATCGCGATCGCTAGGTGCAAGTCCCCAGTTTTGGCTAACGCTGCAAATTAACTGGGATCTCAGCCAAATCAACGAAGCAGACTACGCAGAAATTAAGCCTATCGCTGCATAGTCCACTAGGCGAGTATTAAACTAAACACGCCTCCCGAATTCATAGCTTCATAAGTAAAAACTGGGCTACCTGCAAGCGTTTGGCTAGAAGACGGAGATTCTTCTAGCCGGATTGTACCCGGTGGTTCTTGGTTCGACGATCCGGGGCTTTGCCGCTCCGCGTTTGCCCTAATCTGGTCGAGTAGTACAACTGAATTCTGTCTTAGGTTGCCAGCACCTGCCTGCAAAACGGGATAGACGAGAGAACTCATATCGAACCATCTTCCGGCTTTTGTCGTGAGCGGAGCCCCGACTGTCATCCGATAGCGTGTTCTACCCGGTATCAGGCCAACGATAACGGAAGCACGAGCAGCAAGGTGCTCGTGCCTAGTTGGAACCTGCTTCGGCAGCGCAGCTAGTATGATGTCGCCTTTTTCTAGCTCACGATCCAACTTCGTCCGCCCCTGAGATAACGATGTGATCGTCTTCTGTGCAGACAACGGGAACACCTTTGGGAACATCTTCCGGACCCCAGTCGTATTCTGGTAGCTCACCCGCAAGGTCTGCTTCCAGCTAGAGTCTAGATTCTTCATCCATCTCTGAATCCGGCAATTTCTCAACTAGCTGCTGGTTCAATCTTTCGACAATACTCCGCTGACTTTCTAGCGGAAGCTGCTGAATCAAGTCCAAAATTTGCTCGATGCTAATCTCAAGGAGTGCCATCGCTACCGACTCTTCTGACTTTTTGCATATTTGCTAATTTTAACAGTCCGAAGTGGGTGAGGTGCTGGCTCCGTCTAGCCCCTGAACATACTGCTCACCGAACTCTCTTCATGAATTCGCCAGATGGTCTCACCTAGCATATTGGCCACCGAGAGCATAGTCAGCTGATCGAACTGCCGATCCGGCGCAACTGGAATTGAATTAGTCACAATCACTTCTTCAAATAGACCGTTAGAGAGCCGCTCCACCGCCGGGGGAGAAAAGACCGCATGAGTGGCACAGGCATACACATGCTTGGCACCTTGTTCACGCAGCACCCTGGCCCCCTCACAAATGGTTCCGGCTGTATCGATCATGTCATCGACCAGCACTGCCGTTTTCCCTTCAACGTCTCCGATCAAGTTCATCACCTCAGCCACATTGTGCGCTTGTCGCCTCTTATCGATAATTGCCAGCGGCGCATCGTCTAGCATCTTGGCAAAATGTCTAGCGCGGGCAACGCCCCCAACGTCTGGAGAGACCACCACCAAATCTTCAATATTTTTGCTAGCTAAATACTCAGTCAACACCGTCGAACCATACGCATGGTCGCATGGAATATCGAAATAGCCCTGGATCTGAGCCGAGTGAAGGTCAATTGCCAGTACTCGATTCGCCCCCGCCTGGGTAATTAAGTTGGCGACTAGCTTGGCCGTAATCGATTCGCGCCCAGCGGTCTTGCGATCAGCGCGCGCATAGCCATAATAAGGAATGACCGCCGTGATTTGACGTGCTGATGCCCGGCGACAGGCATCGATCATGATTAGTAGCTCCATCAGATTGTCGTTGACCGGATGGCAGGTCGGCTGGATTAGATAGACATCGCAGCCTCGAATAGATTCTTGAATTTGGACGTAGAGTTCGCCATCGGCAAAGCGCTTGCGCACCATCGGCCCCAGGTCTGTGCCCAGGTAGCGAGCCACTTCCATCGAAAGTGTACGGTTCGATGAGCCCGAAAAAAGCTTCAGTCGGTTGCTCGTCTCGATGCGAGGAAGCATCGCCTTTAGTGGCAAAGTTGCAGAGCGAATCACAGCAGCAGGCCCTCAAAACGTAATAGTGGAGACAATTACCAAAAACAGTAGCATTCAGCTAAAAACGATTCCTCCGTAGTTAGAAGTAGTTGAATCCAGCTGAGCGCACACAAAAAAAACCAAGCCAAACAGCAATAGTAATCTAGCTGCCGGTCTGTCGCTTGTTTTATGCATGGTGAGAATACAGTGAGATTTAACCACGTTTCCCCCTACAGAGACCGCCGAATTGCTTATCACTATTCAGCGCTGTCGGTGGGAAAGGAATAAATCCTGATGTCACACCCTTAATGATTTTTTAACGGTTGTATTATAATAGCAAGCCGAGTCTGGTGAGCGATGACTTACTTGTATTCGAGACTACCAATAACTATGTAGCTGTGGTTAGTTTCTTCATAGGTTTTGAGCTTTCTTCTTTTATCACCACTATTGTTAATAGTGATTTCTATTATTCCAATAGCTATTCCAATAGCCACTCGGATGCCCGCGATCCCAAATCGACAGGGATGCTCACTGCTTTTCCTAGCCGAGGGCGCTCGTTGGTTTGCTCAATAAAGGACTGAATCTGTTCCACTGCGCCCCATGCATTCAGATAGGCGACAACTTCTTCTAGATGGGCAAAGTAGTCCTCTTCACTCATAGGAAATGAGGCTTGCTCTAAATAGCGCCACATCACCTGAAAAAAAACTTTGCGCGGTAGCCGCCGCAGCTGAACGTCGTAAGAGTAGCCCCATTTCTCGATTAGCAGTTCGTGTAAGTCTTGTCCAGTCATGTTTAGTTGCCAGCAATGGTGGCGCTGTAGCTGCTTCATCTAATTTACATTTATTCACACAATCAGTGCTGGCTCTGAACGATGTAATAATGTTAAGAAGAACTGCAATCTTCTGTAGCAGGGGGCTTCCGCTGTAGCGAGCGCTATTAAACGGGTCCGTTCAATGCTGAAAGATTGTAACGAAAGTATAGATATGCTGTTTTGACTGAGCGAAGGCCCAACGCCCGTATGCAAAGTCTGCGCATATTCTCAGCTTAATTTTATTAATGTAGCGTTTAGACAGCTGACCTATGACCCAAGCTTCTGGCAATCCCGATGTTCCTGATTTAGGGCGTCGCCAATTTATGAATCTGCTGACATTCGGGACCATCACTGGAACCGTTTTAGGCGCTGCATACCCAATTATCAAATATTTCATCCCGCCGAGTAGCGGTGGCGGCGGCGGCGGCGTGACGGCCAAAGATGCTTTGGGTAATAACGTCAAAGTGGCTGCGTTCCTAGAAGAAAATGACCCTGGTGCCAAGGTGCTGGTACAGGGCTTGAAAGGCGATCCTACTTACCTTGTTGTCACCGAAGCGGGCGGGCTAGAGAGCTACGGCATTAGCTCTATCTGTACTCACCTTGGCTGTGTTGTGCCGTGGAATGCTAACGCGGGTAGATTTGTCTGTCCTTGCCACGGTTCGCAATACGATGCGACCGGTAAGGTGGTTCGAGGTCCGGCTCCACTGTCTCTGGCGCTGGCTCATACAGATGTCACTGAAGATGACACTGTTGTGCTAACCAATTGGGAAGAGACAGATTTCCGCACGGGCGACAAGCCTTGGTGGTAGCGGGTCGATAGGTTGCGATCGCGACCTTTGCTCATACCGCCTTCCTCATTTGTATTTACAAAAAACCGTTACTTTGCTAGCACGCATGAAAACCTCATTTCCATTCTTTTCGAAGCTAGAAGCCGGGTTCGGTGCTGCCGTTCGCAGCGCGGGCGTCTTCTTAGCCGCTTTCATTCTTTTGTGCTCTAGCAGCTGGGCCATTCCCCAGTCTGCCGCAGCCTATCCCTTCTGGGCTCAAGAAAACTACGATTCCCCGCGAGAGGCGACCGGCAAGATCGTCTGCGCCAACTGCCACCTCGGTGAAAAGCAAACGATTCTCGAAGTTCCCCAATCCGTACTACCTGACACCGTCTTCAAAGCAGTTGTCAAAGTTCCCTATGACCTGGACGCTCAGCAGGTGTTGGGTGATGGTAGCAAAGGTGGCCTGAATGTCGGCGCAGTTTTGATGCTACCTGAGGGTTTCAAGATCGCACCTGAAGATCGCATTCCTGAAGAGATGAAGGAAGAAGTCGGGAGTACCTACTTCCTTCCCTACAGCGACGAAGAGCCCAACATTGTACTAGTTGGCCCCGTGCCCGGTGAAGCGTATCAGGAGATCGTCTTCCCTGTGCTCTCTCCCGATCCCAAGACCGATAAGAGCGTTCACTTTGGTAAGAACCTAGTGTTCGTTGGTGGGAACCGTGGTAGAGGTCAAGTGTATCCAACGGGTCAAGCCTCCAACAACGTTGTTTACAACGCTACGGCAGCGGGCACGATCGCTTCTATTGAAGATACTGGCTTTGGCTACAACGTGACTATCAACAAGGAAGACGGTTCGACTGCCACCGAGGAGATTGGGGCAGGGGCTAATCTATTGATCAGCGAAGGTGAATCGGTCGAGGTCGGTACGCCACTGACGACCAACCCTAACGCTGGTGGCTTTGGCCAAACTGAGAAGGAACTGGTTCTCCAAAGCCCGACTCGGATTAAGGGTTTGATTGCCTTCTTGGTTGCGATTAGCCTTTCTCAGATTCTGCTAGTTCTGAAGAAGAAGCAGGTCGAAAAAGTTCAGGCTGCTGAGATGAGCTTTTAAGCTGATTTGGCACTTTGAATGAGTCAGTAGAGAACAAGCCAGTAGAGAATAAGCCAGCAGAGAAATAAATCAGTAGAGAACAAGCCAGTAGAGCAGACTTCGTTTGAGGTCTGCTTTTCTGTTGATGTAGCTGCTGTAGCACCCTTGCGTGGCTTGAACCGTGTAATTGAGAGCTACAACCCTTTTCAAACAGAGCCTATGGCTGTTCTTTGAATACGTACTCGAAGAGAAGGCTACGCCTACGGGGCACTCTGTCCGTTTGCATGGCACTGCGACTTTCTCATCGCCTTGCGTGTTCATACAAAATCTTTTATTCAACTGTCTCATCGGCCTGCGAAACAACAGCGCTAGGCAGTTCAATGCCCATACCTGAAGCGGCAGCAGGGTTTATGATTAGCTGCAAATCTCTGACGAACTCAACTGGAAGATCGCCAGCTCTGGTGCCTTCTAGCACTTTTATGACCATATCTCCTGTCTGACGACCCATATCGTAGTAGTCGAAGCTGATGGTGGCGATCGCACCTTTCTCCACAGCAGCCCTATCCTCACCAAACACTGGCACCTGATTGTCCTTTCCCACCTGAATCGCTGACGCTAGCGCCGCGCTGACAGCGCTGTCTGCTGGCAAATAAATCGCATCTACCAACCCGACTAAACTCTTTGCCGCTGCCGACACTTCGCTAGCATCCTGTACGGAAACTACTTGTATAGTCAGATTCTGATCTCGCGCGGCTTGATTCATTGACGAGATCAGATCGAGTGAGCTGTCGCTGTTCGCGTCATGGATGATGCCTAGCGTTGTAGCTTCTGGAAGAATCTCTTTGATTAGTTCTAGCTGTTCGGTGATGGGGGCGCGATCGCTCACGCCGCTAATGTTGCCACCCGGTCTATCGGCATTGGCAACTAGCTTTGTCCCCACCGGATCGGGGAGCGCTGAAAAGATAATCGAGATATTCTTGGCCGCAGCGGCAGCGAACTGAGCGCTGGGATCTGCGATCGCCACAATCACGTCTGGGTCGGCCATCACATACTTATTAGCAATCTGTCTCGCGGTTGCTGGATTTCCCCGCGCGTTTCGCCATTCCCAGCGCAGCGTAGTGCCAGGTTCGTAGCCAGCCGCCGCCAGTTCATCTTGTATACCGCTACGCACGGCATCTAGGGCTGGATATCCCACTGCCTGTATCACCGCCACAAACGGCACGTTGTTTGCATCTCCCGCCACCTGCCCACTGTTTGCACAGCTAGTTAGCACAGTCGCCAAAACGCTGCCGACTAACCCCGAAAAAGCAAAGGTCAAAAACTTAGCACGGTTCATAGAAAAGGCTTATTTCCGAACGGGAGAGACCGTTGCCGCCACCATGCCCAAAGCAATGTAGGTACCGCCTACTACATACTTTTGCCGCCGCAAGAACGAAGAATTCCGGATCAGCCACTGCCGCATTTTCCCCGCAATCATTGCATAGGTGCTGTCTCCAGCTAGACCGACGCAGACAAATACAAAGCACAGCGGAATCAGCTGCTGCCAGATCGGACCCACGCTCGGATCGATGAATTGGGGAAGAAACGCCAAAAAGAAAATAGCGGCCTTCGGGTTCAAAACGTTGACAATCACGCCCTGATAGAAAACTTTTGAAAGGGGCTGTGGGGCAATCACCTGCTCTATAGAGAGGACTTCATCAGAGCGCAGTTTCTGGATGCCCAGATAGATCAAATACAGCGCACCGATATACTTCACCGCCGAAAAAGCCGCTGCCGAGGTCATCAAGATAGTTGAAAGTCCCAGGCCCGCTGCAAAGAAATGCACCAGCGCCCCTGTAGAAATTCCGAGAACGGAGGCAAGTCCTGCCTGCTTGCCTTGGTCCAAACTGCGGGTCACGATGTATAGCGTGGCCGGTCCTGGCATAGCAACCAAAATAGCCGTCGCCAGCCCAAATGAAACCAAAGTGGCTAAATCCAACATCAATAGCAACCTCTCGCTTGTGCAACTGTATCATCATCTATTTTTGATAAAGTTCACAGAAGATAAGTTTTAGCGTGAATCTACTTGCTGTTACTATGCACTCATACGCCTGTTTGAAAAGCCTTGCCAACGCCTTTTCTAAAAGGTCTATAGATGCCTGCTGAGCTCAGCGGCTCGGTAAAATTTCCTTAAAGCATTCCCCATGTCAGATCCGCCCGACTCTTTGCCCCCAGAGCAGGCTCCACTTCGTCCTCCCCATCGCTTACGGAATACACTGCTGACGGTTGCTGCCGGATTGGGGATTGCAACGGCTATTGGCGGGGTAGTTCTAGCCGTCTGGGGAAACAAGATTGTTACAGCGCTGCTGCTACCGAGGGTGACGGCTAGTGTGGACGACGCGATTAAGCGCCCCGCCGAGCTAGGCGATGTAGAAGGCTTTTCCTTTTGGGGCGTACGACTGGGGAAGTCTGTGATTCCGCCCACCCAGAGCGATCGCTCTTCGATTACGGTGGACGAGATTGAGGTAAAGGTGGGGCTGCGATCGCTCATCTTCCAACAGATTGCCAAATCCGACATTATTCTAGTCCGGCCACAGGTGTCGCTAGTGCAAGCAGAGGACGGCACCTGGACCGACTTTGAGCTGCCAGGGCCAAATGAGACAGAGTCTCGGATCAAATCAGAAATTCAGTCAATCAAGGTTGAGAACGGCAGCGTCAGCGCAGTGCCTTACACCGATCCTGAGGCGGCAGCAATTGTCGAACGACGATCTGTTCAGGTAGAAGACGCCGATATTCTGATTGAGTTTTTTGGTGAGGATGCCAAAGAGGCCACCTTTGAAGCTACCGGAGGGCTTGACTCTGGCCAGTTTGATATCAATGGAGAAGGCAATCTCGACGCCAAAGCTGTGAAGGCAGCCTTGCAGATCGAGGATGTGCCAGTTGCGGGTGTCAACATATTTTTACCTGACTCGATTGGACTCTCTTCAGGTGAACTAGACGGCAATCTGACGCTGGCTACAGCGCTAAAGGATGGCAAGCTTGACGAATCTGCCACTGATGTCAAAGGTGTGGCTTCTTTTAGCTCAGGAGAGCTGCGAGCTAGCCAGCTGTCTGCCCCGGTTGAGGATATTCGCAGCCAGCTCGTTTTTAAAGGGCAAAAGGTCACGGTAGAAGATACGAGTCTAGAGCTAGACGACGTAATTTTGACGGCATCAGGCGATGTGGACTGGGAGGAAGGCTACGACCTAGAAGCTCAAATTCCCGAGATTACGATCGCCAAGGTACAAATGCTAGGCGGCTTTGACCTGCCAGTGACCGCAGACGGTGCGTTTCAGCTAGATGTGCAGGTGACTGGCGAGCTAGATAAACCCCAAGCTCAAGGGCAGCTGGCGAGCCTACAGCCTTTGCTGATAGACCAGGTGAACCTACAGAGCGCGACGGCTGATTTTGATTTTGATGTGGCGCGATCGCTCTTCGATCTCAACGAACTGCGTCTATTGCCGCAAGCGGGTGGGCTAGTCGTCGCCAATGGCCAGCTTGATCTATCCGATTTAGACGATCTGACATTTACACTAGAGAGCCAAGCAGCTAACTTGCCCGCCGATACGTTTGCGCAACTCTATGACGTTGCCATTCCAGATAATCTGACCGTCGGCAATCTCAGCGCCGATATTCAGGCAGGCGGCAATCTAGAGTCTCCGGTTGCAACCGCCCAGTTTCAGCTCTCAGAATCCGACTTTCCTGCCACTGGCGAGATGACGTTAGCAAACAATACGCTAGCGCTAGACAACACCCTCGTGCAGGTGAGCGGTGGCACGCTGAACGCCGCTGCCGTTTTAGATTTAGACACACTCATCTTTGAGTTAGATGCTCGGGCGACGGATATTAACACTGATGCACTCGCCCAGGACTATGACGTTGCTGTGCCAGCGGACATTGTCGTTGGCAACTTGAGTGCGAATATTAACGCGGCAGGAGAGGTGCGATCGCCCACCGCATTTGCTCAGTTCCAGCTATCAGAATCCGACTTTCCCGGCACTGGGGAAATTGCCTACGCCAACAACATCGTCACCCTAGACAACACTCAGCTGTTTGTCGCCGACGGCACGCTGAGCGCCGACGCTTCCCTGAATCTAGACAGCCGTAATTTTCAGGCCGATGTGGTCACGCGGCGCATTCCCGTTCAGCGCTTTACCGACCAGGCAGAAGGGTTGCTGAGCGCGAATATTTCAGCTTCTGGGAATTTGGACGCGCTCGATATTGGCAGTATCCAAGTCGCTGGGGATGCTGCGATCGCCAACGCCCAGCTCACCGGAACTAGCGAACCTCTATTAGAACGCGGCGACTGGACGACCGCTTTTGAACTACAGGGCGATCGCCTCGCCATTGATTACTTCAACGCCCCCGGCGTCTATGCAGACGGTACCATTGGCATCAACCCAGGTCAGTCTAATCCCATCGGCGATCTAGATTTATATGTTGCTCTGCGATCATTCGATCTTCAGCCGCTCAACAGCTTTGCGCCTCAGACTGTCAGCGACTACGCCCGAGTCGATGGATTCGCTAGCTTTGAAGGCCAGCTCACAGGAACGCTAGCAGATCCACGAATTGTCGGTGACACCAGGGTAGACAGCCTCGCGATTAACCAACTACTGTTTGAACCTCTGAGTGGTCCGGTTGCTTTTTCTTTGTCAGAAGGTGGCCGCGTCGATCTTCAAGGATCAGAGGATCGACTTCAGCTAGCCGTTGGCGGTTCTCCTCAAGAAGATTTGCTGGATAGACCCATCTCTTTTGAAGTGCGAAATCTGGACTTTATCGCCAGAGGCTCTGGAGATAACAGCCAGTTTCAAGCCAGTGTGATTCAGCTGCCGCTGGATCTGTTGGACATTCGACCAGCGGTGGAATACGGATTTGGTACTGTCGCGGGTCGACTGGACGCTAGTATAGATGCCGATCTCACTAACTTGAACAATCCAATTGTGACGGGGGAGGTTGCGATCGCAGACCCCTCACTTTCTCCTATCGACGCCGAGCAGCTCACCGCCAGCTTCGCCTACGCCAACAACACCATCAATGTCCAACAGGGAGAACTTCTCTTTGACAACAGCCGGTATCTGCTGACCGCTAGCGCAACCCTGCCCAGCTCTGACCAAGGCGATATCCAGTACGAAGGAGCACTGACAGCCGCAGAAGGGCGCATCGAAGATCTAGTGCCTATCATTGAAGCCATCAACCTCAGCGGCTTTGGCCTCAGCGATCCTTCTACGCCGCTAGGATCAGCGACTAATTTGGCGACACTGCCTGTGGGCCTACCCAACGCTAGCCTGTTAGAAAAACTAGACAGCTTTGTTGCTTTCCTAGAAGAAAATCCGCCAGCAGAAAGCGAACCGGGTGACAAGACGCTGCCGCCTTTAGAAGACTTGACAGGAGGCTTTACGGGCGCAATAGAGGTCGCCGGGCGGACGGGCGCTCCTGCTGATCTAAGCGCTGACTTCAATCTTCAAGGCAGCAACTGGGAATGGGGACAATACACAGAAAGCAACGATTTTCTAGTACGCGGCGAGATCCAGCAGGGAAATCTGGCCCTTGATACGGCCTATGTAAATGCAGGCGAGACGCAGATTACCCTAGCCGCGAACGGTGATTTGGACCAGCTAGATGGCCAGCTAGTTGCCAACAATGTGCCGATAGCGTTAGTAGAGCTAGTTTATCCCTTACCGGCAACGGTGACTGGCAAGCTAGATACAGTAACAACCTTTGGCGGAAGTCTGTCGAATCCTGTAGTTGTGGGCAAAGCAACGGCTACTGATACTCAAATAAACAACTATTCGATAGATCGAGTAGGGGCGAATTTTGACTATCGCAATGCGGTTTTAAACTTGAACAGTGAGATTGCAGTTCTTCCAGCGCAACCTATCAACACAGGCGCGGATACGGCCCCAGAAACAGCCCCAGAAACGGCCCCAGAGACAGTCCCAGAGACAAGTCTAGAGACAAGTCCAAATACGAGCATACAAAACACGCCTGCCAATACCATAATTGGCAGTGCGAACAACAATCCGGTCACCATCAAAGGCAGCATTCCCTACGCCTTTTCGTTCATGACAGTAGCGCCCCCTACCGAACAGCTCAATGTCACTGCTGTTGTTCCTGGAGAGAACTTTACGCTGATTAACGCAGTTACAGACGATCAGGTCCGCTGGGAAAGTGGACAAGGTCAAATTGTTGTCAAGGTCGGCGGCACGATAGATCAGCCTATTGTGGACGGGCAGGCAACTTTAAGAGCAGGCACTGTGACCAGCGCTTCTCTCGGAAACCCGTTCACTGACATCAATGGAGACATTCAGTTCAATCTCGAACAGGTAGATATTCAACAGTTCCAGGCACAGGTCAATGATGGTCGGGTCTCTGTGTCCGGGCAACTACCGCTACTGCTGTCGGGTCAGTCGATCTTGGCGCAGTCTGCTGACGTGGGCGCTCAACTCAAGCAGTCGCAACCCATACAACAGCCAGATACCAACGGTCTGCTAATTACGCTAGAAAGTTTGCCAGTTGATTACAACAACGATCTGTTGCGGGCCACCTTCGACGGCCAGATGCTAGTCGCAGGGGCAGTATTAGCACCTACTGTCAGCGGCAATATTGAGGTAAACAACGGTCAGGTACAGGCCAATCAGTTACTCAGACAAGCCGGTGGCCCCAGCCTGCCTACCACAGGGGAATTAGAACAAATAAACCCCTACCGGGCCGAGTATCTAAATATCGATCCGCTAACCGTAACCGAAGAGAATAAACCTCAAGGCGTTCTAGACAATCTGACGATCCAGAACCTGACGCTGGCTTTTGGCGATCGCCTTACCATCAGCGGTCAACCCTTCTACAACATCAGCGCCGTCGGCGGCCTCACCGTCAACGGCACCATCGACAACCTCCAGCCGGACGGCGTCATCGAACTGAAGACAGGCTGGATTAATCTCTTTTCGACCCAGTTTCGCCTAGATAGAAATGCACCCAATACAGCAACATTCACACCAGAAGGCGGCCTTGATCCCATTCTCGATGTCGTGATGCTAGCTAGGGCCCAAGAAACAGACATTACTAATACACCTGTTGTGGCAGGCGGCTTTCTTAGCGCTGATGTCAGCGAAGCGCCGGTTGAAACCACCGGTAATATTCAATACATCAGCGTCCGGGCTGAAGCCACAGGGCCTGCTAGTGAGGTCACCGATAATCTAGTGCTGACTAGCGATCCTCCTCGCGATCAAGGACAGCTAGTGGCACTGCTGGGCAGCGACTTATTCACCGGGCTGACCACTGCGTCGTATCTTCAGGTTGCTGAATTTGTGGGAGGTGGCAGCTTGTCTACCTTTGGAGATAGGGTCGCAGACGCCGTTGGCCTGCAATCTTTTAGAGTCTTTCCCACAACCGATACCGGCGAAGATAGTACGGTCGGTATTGGGATTGGAGTGGAAGCTACGGCCAGCGTTAGCAAGCGCTTCGATATTGACTTTTTCCAGGTGATTAACAGCAGCAATCGGCCTCAGCTAGGTGCGCAGTATCGCTTTAATGACAGCTTGGGCATCCGGGCCGCGTCCAACTTAGATATTGACGCTACTGATTTTGAATTGGAATACAGGCTCAGGTTTTAATCGCCACCATATTGAGCCTTCAGCTCAGCGACTCTATCATCATCTATTTTCTGAATTAGGACAGGCGGCACTTCAAAGGCCCTTCCCGCTTTCAGAATAGTCAGATCGGTGGCGTCGCTCATTGTGCTGTGTCGCTCTTCTTCGGTCAGATGCAACGCATCGAATAGCTGCTCTGCGGTGGTTGGGATGAAGGGGGCGGAGGCGATCGCATACAGCCGAATCAAATTTATACAGGTACGAATCACCACCGCTGCTTCATCCTTGTCCTGTTTGAACAAAGACCAAGGCGCGCGCACGTCGATGTACTGATTACCCGCTGACCACAGCGCGTTGAGGGTTTCGGTGGCTTTGCGAAATTCCATGTTTTGGAGATGCGATCGCAACCCCGCCACCATTTCTTTACACGTCTTCTCCAGCGCCGCTTCCGCCTCACCCGGCTCCCCACCCGCTGGCAGCTCGTTACCAAAGCGCGACGCCGTAAACTTCAAGATCCGATTGATAAAATTGCCAAAATTATCCGCTAGCTCCTTATTCACCTTGGTCTGAAACTGCTCCCAGGTAAACGCAGAATCCGAAGACTCTGGCGCGGAGGCCATCAGCATATAGCGCCAGTAGTCCGCCGGAGCGATCTCCAGCGCCTGATCTAGAAACACGCCCCGCTTAGAGCTAGTCGAAAACTTCCCACCGTAATAATTCAGCCAGTTGAAGCCCTTAATATAGTTCGCCATCTTCCACGGCTCGCGCGTTCCCAAAATCGTCGCGGGCCACATAATCGTGTGGAATGGCAAGTTATCCTTTGCCATAAACTGCGTATAGTTCACGTCATCTGCGTTGTACCACCAGCTCTTCCAATCCGCGCCCGTTTCCTCTCCCCAAGCTTTTGTCGCCGACACATAGCCAATCGGCGCATCAAACCAAACGTAGAAAACTTTGTCCTCAAAGCCCGCCTTGGGCACTGGCACCCCCCACTTCAAATCGCGGGTGATCCCTCGACTTTGCAACCCTTCATCTAGCCACTTGTACGCAATTGAGCGCGTCAAATTCGGCCAGTCAGTCTGAGCGTCTACCCAGCTACGCACATCATCACTCAGCTGATCTAAGCGTAAAAAGAGATGACGGCTAGAACGCACTTCCACTTCCGTACTGCCAGAAATCGCCGAACGCGGATCGATCAAATCCGTCGGACTCAGCATCTTCGTACAGTTCTCGCACTGATCGCCTCTAGCCCGGTCATAGCCGCAGTTTGGACAAGTTCCTTCTACATATCGGTCCGGTAAAAACCGCTGATCGGCAATAGAATACACCTGACTAGTCTCACGCTCTTCGATAAACCCTTGCTCGTTTAGGCTGCGATAGAAATACTGCGTCAGCTCTTTTTGTTCTGCTGATGAGGTCCGGCCAAAGTAGTCGAAGGACAGGCCAAACTGCTGATAGATAGCCGCCTGCCGCTCATACTGCCGCTTGCAAAACTCAGCGACATCTAGCCCTGCTTCTAGCGCCGCAATCTCAGCGGGCGTCCCATGCTCATCTGTGGCGCAAATATAAAGCACCTCTTCGCCTTCCTGCCGCAGAAACCGCGCGTATACATCCGCAGGCAGCATCGAACCCACCAAATTGCCAAGGTGCTTGATACCGTTGATGTAGGGCAGGGCGCTGGTAATGAGATGTCGCATAGGGATCTGACAGAACAATAGATAAAAACAACAGTAGACTCTAATCAGCCTAATGGGTTGAGTCCCTGCTGACTAGCTCACTCCTCAAGCCAGCTGTTGAGCACATCGATGTTGTCAAATTCTAGAGCGGATAAGGTTTGCCACTGCTCGTCGGAGAGGGAGAGGAGCTTTTGCTTTTGCTTGGGTGCGATCGCGCCCACTCGCCGCCTCAACAGACCTAATATCTCCGCCTTCTCACCTTCAAAGCCTTCTACAGCTTCTAAATCAGCTAGCCAGCTAGCCAGCTAGCCAGCTCATCTACCGTGTCAAAGCTCAAAGACTGCTTTCCCAACCGCTCCATTTGAAACAGTCCCAGCCCCTGTATCTGGTGGTTTAGCAAAGGAGACAACTGTCCTAGTCGACTAGTTAATAGAAAAGTCACTAGCTCTATCTGGCTTTGGCGGGCTTCTTCGCAGGCTTCTTCACGGCCCTCTTCGCGACCTTCCAATCGCCAGCTCGTTAAAATTTCCATCACATCACCTCGAACTATAGGATCAGCTTGTCCTAGCGCTATATCAAATTCTAATTTTTCTTCTGATCTCATACCTATCGCCAGCGGTTACGCAAAGCAGCTCTTTGAACAGTCGGTCGTGGTCGATCATCGCGCTCTTTCTAAAAGGCCAGGACTAAACGGCCAGGACTAAATGGTTAGGACGCCTTCTTGAAAGGCGTTGGGAAGAGTAGCGTTTTACGGTGAGGCGGCTGCGCTATAGATAGAGGCGCTTTCTCCACTGTCTTTACGCTCTGTAGGGTCAATCCCTCCTCGTAACCATAGCAGTGCGTTCCTAGCACCTTGTCCCAGAAAGTGAAGTACAGACCATAGTGGACGTTGTACTTGCGATGGTGAAACCAGTGGTGCATCGAACCGATTAGCCAGCTGCCTAGCCATCGGCCAAAGGCTGAGTCTTGAAACATGCGCAGGCTGAAGTGATGCAGCAGTGCGCCTAATGTCATGCACAGAACAACTGCGCACAGCACGCCTAGATGCATCGGAATCAAGCAGACTGCTCCCATTAAATAGAGCGCCTGAATCAAAGCCTCTGCTGGATCAAAGGAGAATGCTGTGAGCGGCGTGGGGTTGTTAGAGCGGTGGTGACCCTGATGCATCCACCGGTAGCATTTGGGATGGTGCGCTAGTCGATGGGTGAAGTAGAAATAGGTGTCTTGCAAGAAGAGGACTAGGCACAGGCTAAAGCCGACATACCACCATCCGTATTGAGCCAGCTCTAGATATAGCCGGGTGTAGCCCAGTGTGTAGGCTGTGGTCATGAATGACGCGCAAATTGCAAAAATAGCGGAGGACCACAGCGAGAGTGCAACGTCATGACGAACAGCGGCCCAGACGTTGCCTATAGACAGATGCTCTCTGAGCTTGGCGGTGGCGATAGGTGAGGGCTTCGAGGTCTGTCTAAGAAAGAACAGGGCGTAGAGGCCGCCTGATACCGCTAGATAGCCCGAGGCGGTCACAAGAAAAAATATCAGACTGTGCCAGCACAGATCTTTTACCAGCAAAGAAAAATCCAAAATCTGCCTGTATCAATGAGTACGTTTTGATTGCTTGCAGTTTACTGGCTTGCTCTACTTGCTCAAAGATTTTGACAGGTTTTGTTTCCAAATCCGTTACAAAAAGACGTAATTATCAATCGCTCAGACTCAGGTAAGATAATCGGCTCTCATAGTGTTCAGCAGCAACAATCGCCACTGCCCTGTCTAGAAAGGCCCTTCAGTCCTCTTTGAGTATTTTCCCGAGGGGTTTCAATCTGAAGATAAATGTGAAGCAATGTTACGAAAACGCTCTTACATTAAAAAGTGTTGCGTGTTCATGATCCCGTTGCTAGCGTATGCATGTTGATTCGAGCAAGGCGCTATTTCCTTGGTTTTTCTTTATTTTCAAGCGCCGATCGCGACTCGTCTCTGCATCTACGTTTTGTATTTCAAGGAGTCTGCTAACTATGAACTCTACTCTTTCTAGCCGACTAGTTCAATTCAACGCTAGCTTGGGTCGCTGTGTTTCCTTTCTACAGCGCCAGTCGATGAAAGCGGCTGTGGCCGTTTCACTGAAGCTCTGCTGGTTCACCGCTCGAGTTTTGCTAAATGGGTCTGCTCGCAGTCGCGCAGGCTCGGCCCTGTAGCGCGCAATCGTCACTTTCATATTTACTTTTCACATCAGCGCTTCAAATTGGCTACAGGCTCTAGCTATCTCGCTGCAAACAAAGCACCTGTCGCCAAAACCACGCAAAAATAAGGTCTTTACTAATGAACATCAAAGGTAAGATCGCTCTGATCACAGGTGCCTCTAGGGGTATCGGACGAGCGATCGCGTACGAACTTGCCAAAAATGGCGTCCGCCGTCTGATTTTGATTGCCCGCAACGCTCATCAGCTTCACCAACTTGCCGATGACATTCGCTATCTGAATGTAGAAGCCATCCCTGTTGCACTCGATCTCACTATTCATAGAGATGTCAGCGTCGTCATGGCGAGGGTATGGCGCGACTACGGCGATATTGATTTGTTGATCAACTGCGCAGGCGTCGCCTATCAAACGCCTTTTCTCAAGTCCCGCTCTAATCAGGTGCAGGCCGAAATGTCGATCAACATGATGGGCATGTATACCGTCACCAGTGCGATCGCCCGCCGAATGGCCTCAAGGCGTAGCGGCACAATTGTAAACGTCTCTAGCCTGATGGGTAAGATCGCCGCGCCGACAATGGCGACCTACTCAGCGACTAAGTTTGCCATTGTTGGGTTTACTCGGGCGCTACGAATGGAGCTAGCGCCGCACAATGTCAAGGTGATGACGCTATTGCCTTCTTTGACCGATACTGACATGGCTAAAGACATGGAAAAATTTCGGGGGGTAATTCCGATGAGCGCTGAGCAGGTAGCCAAAGCGCTGGCGCAGGGATTGAGCAAAGATTCCTCAGAGGTGCTGGTAGGCTGGCAGTCGCATCTGGCGGTTTGGTGCGATCGCATTTCTCCCTGGATGCTAGAGCGTATCTTACGCCTAAGCGCACCGCGTCAACTATTAGGAACTTCAGTCCTCTAGAGAATCAGTGAGCTAGAGAGTCGATAGCCTAGAGACCTGATATCCTATAGAGCTAAAACATTCGCCAGACTCATTTGTACATGACTACTCAAGACATATCCGCCTCGACCTCAACTGATGGGGTGCTATACGGTGAACGCGCGATCGCAGAAGGCGAACTAATCACGTTCCCAAACCCCAGACCGGGGCGGATCTACACTATCGACATCACGCTGCCCGAGTTCACCTGCAAATGTCCATTCTCGGGCTATCCAGACTTTGCCACTATTCACATTCACTATGTGCCCGACCAGCGAGTTGTAGAACTCAAGGCAATCAAGCTGTATGTCAATAGCTATCGCGATCGCAATATCTCTCACGAAGAATCGATCAATCAAATCATGGACGACTTTGTCGCCGCCTGTGACCCGCTCTCAGTGACTATCAAAGGCGACTTTTTACCCCGTGGTAACGTGCATACCGTCATTGAGGTCACTCACAAAAAAGTCTCTTAGTTTGCAAACCGATTTGCTGCGACTCTAGAGCTGATAGCTGCATAAGCAAGCTAGCTAGAAGCGCTGGTGTAGAACCGCAGCGCAAATCGCCAGAACCAGCGAGAAAACTGAAACAGCGCCAGCGCTAGCGCAGCCGAGCCCAATATCCAGACAGGCTCGCTGCGGCCCATCATTGTTTTGGCGGGCACAGTGGTTAAAAACGCCACCGGAATGATAAATGTGAAGAATATTCGATAGACAGCGGGATAGCCTTCGATGGGAAAACGACCGGCTTCTAGGAGCGATCGCAGCACCTCTGTCACATTGTAGATCTTGACAAACCAGATGCTGGTTGCCCCTAAAATAAACCACAGACTGTACAGGCTAACAATGCCAAATGCCAAAGGTGGCAACATCGACAAATAGTCCAACGCCGAAAGGCCAATCTGCCCCCCGGCATATAAAACAATCACCGCACCAAAAACCAGGTCGGGAAATCCCCAGGGCGACACCGTATGCGTCGATAGCCAAAACTGCGAGCTCACCGGCTTTAGCAGCACAAAATCTAAAGTGCCCTCCTGTACATAGCCCACAATCTTGTTCAGATTCGGCACCAAAAAAGTGGCCGCAACCCCCTGTAATATAGTGAAAATTCCTAGAACAACTAGGGCCTCACTCCAAGACCATCCTGGAAATGTGTAGTCAGTACGATAGAACAAGAACAATCCAAACAAGCTGCCGACTAGCCCACCTAGACTGCTCAACACGGCAACGACAAAATTAACCCGATATTCTAGCTCTGCGGCAATGGTCACCTGCCAGAACAGCTTCAAAACTCTGACATACTGAGCTAGTGACACAGCAGATCCCTTACCTACTCACTCACTACAGCATACAGCCTGCCAAGGTTGGAAAAACGTTCAAGCAGCGCTGTCTTACTCAGTTGTTTTCAGCATTGTTTTCAGCTTTCAAATAGATAGTTAGCTTTTCTTTCAACCTTTGCCGAGCCCTGGCAATACGGGATTTTACTGTGCCCAAGGAGACACCTGTGATACTAGAAATCTCTTCATATGAGAGACCTTGCAACTCTCGCATAGCGATCGTTTTTTGAAAGACCTCTGGTAGCTCTGACATGGCTTGTTTGAGGTGGTCGTGAAACTCACGAGTCATCATATTGTCGGCAGGGGTTGGCTGATCAGAAGGTAGCTCCCACTCATATTGCCCATCGCTAGAGTACCGAGGCGCATCCAATGATACTGCCCCCTTGAAACGCTTGCGCTTACGGAGCTCGTCATAGAACAGATTGGTGGTAATTCTACCAAGCCAGCTTTTGAACTTTGCAGGTTCGTTTAATCTGTGGATGCTCTTATAAACTCGAATCCATACTTCCTGTGTGAGGTCGGTTCTATCTGACCAGTCAGAGGCAAGGTGGTAGAGAAGCTTGTCTACGTAGCGCTGGTAGCGGGTAACCAGCTCTTCAAAAGCAGCACGGTCTCTAGTTTTCAGGACCTGACAGCGTAAAACAAGATTGTCATTAGAAAGCCGGGTCAGTGGTATTGCTGTCTGTGAGGAGAGCGCAGGAACACCAAGTTCCGATTGCACTGGCTGCTGAATCATTTTTTGAGCTGAACTGCTTATTATCGGCAAAGGCCTCGTGCGGATTAAAGCAGGCTGTCTTAACTGGGAATTACTCATAGGTTTTGAGATCTAATCCTGGCTCTGGCTGCACCCTAGAAATGAAAACGAAAAAGAAACTCAAGCTGCTAGCCCAGAATGCTCCTGAGATAAGAAGCCAGCCCCACCAAGGGATAGCACCAATCCAACCAGGAAGACAGATAGACCATTGACGATACAGGTAAAAATACTGCTACCTGGCTGACGATGGTGCAAAAGGCGCTGTCTTGCTAGATACATGTATTTTTTCCTGCTAAGTAATTGTTACTACTACTAGAGTCTTACGCTTCCGTCAACATAGTAGATATTACTTAGGTCAAACATCAGCTATATAGCCTAATCTTCTTAGTATAATTACTGGTCTATCAAGAGTATGTATTCTTGATCGCGCCCATTGAAAACGATACAAATAGCTAAAAACCCACGTAATATCCGATTATATTGATACATTAGCTCGCTATGAAGAAAACTTTCCTGGCGTTTTCCATAAGATCGGTATGTGATCAAAAGCGAGTGCGAAGTTGAAATGCATTTGTGCTATGAAAGTTGTCAAGCACCCATGCCTGAGTATTGTTTTAGACCGGCTCTCCACAGCCAGCGGTTGACTAAAAGCGCGATCGCACCCCAGGCAGCCATCATCGCTAGCCCCCTTGCTAGATCGACCGGTAACCCGATTAGCAAACTAGCTGGAAAATAAACGAGATAAGGAAACGGCGTCCAAAGTGCAAACTCACGAACCGGTTCAGGAAACAGCGTGAGCGGTGCCACAATGCCCGATAAAAAGGTATAGAACAGAAACCAAAACTGTTGGATTGCTGAGGCTCGTTCTACCCAAAACGACAGCAGCGCAAAGGTGTACTGAATCAAGAACCGCAGACAAAAAGAAAAGATCAAGGTCAAACAACCCCAGAAGAAAGCGTACGGCGTCGGTAGCCAGATGGCTTCTGGATAGAGCAAACAGAACAGGCCAATCAGCAGCAAGATGAAGGGTGTTCGGGTACATCGCTCGGCCAAATGCCCGAAAAAGTGTCGCCATACAGGATCAATCGGCTGTAACAGTAGTGGAGACAGCTTGCCTTGAACAACTTCCTTTTCAAAATCCCAGATCACCCACACGACTGTGAACTGTCGTACTAGGAAAATAGCTAGAAAGTAGCGAGCAAATTCTGCTGGGGTGAAGGCCAGTTCCCCACTCTGTGCTGCCTGGTTCCAAAGACCGAGGAAGATCAGCGGAAATGATCCTGAGAGCACCCAGAAGACCAGTTCGGCGCGGTATTCGACCATGTAGGCGTAGTAGACGGAGAGGAGGGTGCGGGCGATGCGGAAGGAGCGCATGGGGAATGGGGGATGGGGGATGAGGAATAGGGGGTGGAGCTATGTTCGGCCAGTTTCAAAGACTTTGCTGATAACGTCTTCGATGGGGGGTTCGGTGATGGTGAGATCTTGAATTTTTAGGGTGTTGAGCAGGTGGGTGACGGTTTGGGTGAGTTCGTCTGATTTGATCAGGAAGGTGGCTTTGCAGCCTTCTAAGGATTGGAGGTTGCCGTAGGTCTGTAGGGTAGCTTTGTCGGTGGGTTGGGTGCGGTCGAGTTCTATGGAGATTTCGCGGTAGGGGGCGAACTTATCAAGGAGGCCGTCGAGGAGGCCGTCGTAGATGAGGTTGCCTTGATGGATGACGAGGACGCGATCGCACAGCGCTGTAATATCGGCCATGTAGTGACTGGTCAGCAGTATGGTCGCGCCATATCGCTGGTTGTATTCCTGCAAAAAATTGCGAACGGCTGTCTGTGCGTTTACGTCCAGTCCCAGGGTCGGTTCATCCAAAAATAAAACTTTGGGCCGATGGAGCAGAGCCGCGAGCATTTCAGCTTTCATGCGTTCGCCGAGAGAGAGCTTGCGCACGGGCTGCTTTAGCTGATCTTGAATGGTAAGCATTTCGGCTAGTTCGCCGACGCGCTGGCGAAATTCGGTGTCGCTGAGGCCGTAGACAGCGGCGTTGATACGAAGCGAGTCGAGGGCGGGCAAGTCCCAGAGCAGCTGCTGCTTTTGGCCCATGATCAAAGTAATTTGCTTGAGAAAGTCGTTGCGGCGGTCGAAAGGGCGATGTCCAGCGACACTCACATAGCCCGTAGAAGGATAGATCAGACCGGTGAGCATTTTGAGTGTAGTGGTTTTGCCTGCACCGTTGGGCCCTAGAAAGCCGACGACTTCTCCAGGTTCGATTGTGAAGGAAACCTGTTTGACGGCTTCGATGTTGCGGTAAGTGCGGCGAAAGAAGTGCTGAAGGGTGCCTTTCATGCCAGGATCTTTGACAGCAACCGGATACACTTTTCCTAAATTTTGGATGTCGATAATTGGCATGGTTCGAGGCAGATGTTCGCCTTTCAACATAATGTACAAAGGTCGAGCGGCGCTGCCCTTGAAAAGGTGAAATCTTCTAAAATCTAAATCGGGGCAAAGCGTGAAATACTGAATTGCCAATGCTGAATTAGTAGGAGAAGACAACGTTGGCAGAGATGGCAAGAGCAGAGCAGCAGGCAATCTGTGAGGTGATTGGACAGCAAATTACGGCGTTTCAACAGGGGGATGCGATCGCAGCTTTCTCGCAAGCGGCTCCCGGTATTCAAGCGCAGTTTGGCACCCCTGACAATTTCGCCGCGATGGTGGAAGAAGCCTACCCCTCTGTCTATCGGCCTCGTTCTGTTGTGTTTGAAAATATGCTGACTGTGGAAGGCTTACCGGCGCAGCAGGTGATGCTGATGGACCAGTCGGGACGGTTGATTCGAGCTACGTATATGATGCAGAAGCAGCGGACGGGTGAGTGGAAGATTGCAGGGTGTTATTTGACGCCGATGGGGTTGGTGGAAGGGTGAGAGGGGGAATGGGATTCTAGATCTTAGGAATACAGCGTACTGAAAAAGTGACCGATTAGATAGAGGGAGCCGCAGAGTACTGTGGGCTTGGTTTGGATGGCGGCGGTGAGTGCAGCTTCTAGGTTGGGATGGATTGCCGTTTGGGCGAGGCTAGGGCAGCTTTGATTGGCGATCGCACTTAGAGCTGCTGGGTCTGCACTCAAATGTTCTGGCACGGCTGTTAGATGCAGTCGATCTCCTGGTTTGAGGAGTACTTCAAAGATGCCTGTGTGATCTTTGGTTTCGAGCATACCGATTAGCCATGTGATTGGTTGCGACGGATAGGTGCGGTCTAGATAAGTTCTGAGTGATTGCGCCGCATCCTGGTTATGAGCACCGTCCATCAACAAGCTATGGCCCTGCCACTGCACTTGCTGTAGCCGACCCGGCCAGCGTACTGCGCCCATACCTTCGACGATGGCAGTATCGGTAATATCCCAGCCTTTTGCTTGGAGCGACTGGAGAACTGCGATCGCACAGGCCGAATTCACTCGCTGATGCTCACCTAATAAAGCCTGCCGATAGTCAAGGCCACCGTAGCTGAGCATTAGAGACTCTTCGCTTTTTTTACCAGCGCTTTTTCTATCAACGCTTTTTCTATCAACGCTTCTTCTATCAGACCTTTCTATGGCAGGCTGAACCCAGATTAGCGGAGCGCCTACTGCACTAGCTTTAGCTTTCACAACGGCCACAGCTTCTTCTGGCAGAGGGCCAACAATAGCTGAAACTCCAGATTTTAAGATTCCAGCCTTCTCACCTGCGATCTCCGCCAGGGTATTGCCTAGCCTTTGCCAGTGGTCGCGACTGATTGAGACAATTACTGTCGCTAGCGGCTGATCCCATACGTTGGTGGCGTCCAACCGACCGCCTAGCCCGACTTCGACAACCGCTACATCGACTTGCTGCTGGGCGAAGTGCTGCCAGGCCGCAGCGGTAAACACCTCAAACTGTGTAGGAATAGCAGGCTCCGATGCATTAGTACTGCTTTTTCCTTTAGAAATCGCGGCTTCGACGCTATCCAAAGCCGCCTTCAAAGCCATCCAGCTAATCGGCCTGCCATCTATGCAAATCCGCTCTCGCCAGTCCACCAAATGAGGCGAGGTATAGCGTCCCGTTTTATAGCCAGCCGCTGTCAAAACGGACGCTAAATAGGCACAGACCGACCCTTTCCCGTTCGTCCCTGCGACGTGGATCATGGGCACCTGCTGATGAGGATTTTCCAGAGCTGCTAACACCGCTTTGACGCGATCGAGGCCCAAATCTACCCCGAAGCGCGCGTAGGATTGCAAATAGCTCTCGACCGCTTGCTGAAGTGAAAGGTCTAAAGAACTAGAATCGCTCATATAACCACGAAGCTACCGGATAGAAAACAAAGCGAAGTGCTAGAAACTAAAGTGCCAGGAACTGAAGTGTTGAAACTATGGAAGGGAGATAGAACCCTACCCCCCTTCCATAGCGATAGTTCTAATAAACGCTAGCCTTAATTCGTTGTTAGAACCTATCTAGCAGAAGCTATCAGTAAGAAATAATTTAGCAGGCACTAAACTGCCTCTAAGTTTTTCTCACCCGTACGGATTCGCACAATCTCATCAACTGGGCTGATAAAGATTTTGCCGTCGCCAATCTCACCCGTTCGAGCCGATTCGATAATTTTGCTGATGACCATATCGACTTGGGCATCTTCCACCACGATCTCTAGCTTCAGCTTCTGCAAAAACTCGACTGTATACTCAGACCCCCGGTAGCGCTCTGTTTGCCCTTTCTGACGGCCAAAGCCTCGCACCTCAGACACGGTCATGCCAACGATGCCAGCGTTAACCAAGGCAATCTTGACCTCGTCTAGCTTAAAGGGGCGGATAATTGCTTCAATTCTTTTCATAGCTTGTGTACTTTTCTCCCGAAGATTCAGCCGACTCTGATGTATATAACAGAGCGAGCCCACCCTGCTACCGTATCAGCTAATACAGTATGAGCCCAATCATATCGGAATCTAGCGCTCGTTCAGCAGCGGCTTCATAATTAGGAACCCAGCGCCGAAGGCCGTCATAATGATTAAAACGATAGAAAGCGCCAGCCAAATACCGCCAATTTCCTTTTCGTCGCTTTTTTCTAAAATAGAGCTGCGATAGTCACCGGACTGCTCTGTAAATAGCTTGGGAAGCACGGCAGAAAGCTGAGGGCCAGATTGAGCTCCCGGCTGAGGCTGACGGCTGGCGTTTTTGGAGGGCCTGAGCATCTGTCTTTTGCTCGAACGCTTTTCAGAGGGCCCCTCGCTAATCGGTTTTGGCACTCGGTTGCGGTTGGCTTTTGGCGGAATAGACTGAGTCGGGACAATCAGCGGCTCATAGACTATGGGAGCCTCGTCGGCAGGCGAAGTCGGATTGGAACTTTTGGCGTTCTTTTGCCTTTCGGCTGTCTGTTTTTCGCTTTGGGCTCGAACCAATTTCGCTAGGGTATCGGGAGAATCTTGGTCAGCAGCTGCTTGCTTGAGACCCTGTGAGCTACTACGCGAGCTGTGATCGTACAGTCCATCTTTGGCGGCTGGTCTAGCAACGCCAGCAGCTTGACCGAGCGTTAGCGCTGCTTGCACGACGTGATGGATTTCCTGCTTCAGCCGTTGATTCTGTTTTAGCAACTGCTCGTTGCGGCTGTTGAGTGAGTCAATGACCGCCTTGTTGGCCCGCAATTCGGCAGCTAGCTCCCGGTATACCGACATGGGTACAGAAGGCGCATAGCGGGTTGGAGCGGATTGAGTGGACTCAGTGTGAGAGGAAGGCTTCATAGGAAGAATTAGGAGTCGCTGGTGTGCTTTTGCCTATATTTAGAGGCTGGGGAGTGAGCCGAAGAATGAGCCAAAAACCAGTCAAGCTGAGGATTTGGCACGGGATGCGGGATCGAGTAGTCAAATTAGAGCAACGTCGGTGACATTCGTCAAGCGCAAGCATGATGAGATGGCAAAAATAAGACGATCGCTTAAAGAGCGAGATCCCAGAAACAGATATATCAAACTTGACCAATATGATTGATTGCCTATTTGTACCCTATTTTGTTCCTGTTCTCTTTATTCCCTTCGCTTTTTTGGCAACTGAATCGACTGGGACAAGAGTGCTGCTTGGGTGCGATCGCGCAGTCCCAACCGACTCAAAACATTAGTCACGTGGTTTTTCACCGTGCCTTCTGACAAAAATAGCTGCTGTGCAATTTCCCTGTTGCTAGCGCCGTTGCCAATACAGATGAAAACTTCTTTTTCTCTAGGTGTGAGGGCGGCGATTTCAGGAGGTATTTCTACTTCAAGTGATCGGGCGGTTATCTGATCGGATGACGGCAGCGCGCCGATCATCTTTCGGACGATACCGGGTCCAAACTGGCTGTAGCCTTTGGCAACCGATCGAATAGCCACGGCCAGTTCCTCGGAGGGGGTGTCTTTGAGTAGATATCCCTGTGCGCCAACTGCCATAGACTGGGCGATCAGCTCGTCGTCATCAAAGGTGGTTAGCACTAATACTTTGATGACTGGATACTGTTTGGAAATGGTAGCTGTAGCCGCAACTCCATCCATAACTGGCATCCGCATGTCCATCAAAATAACATCGGGCAAATGCTCTGAGGATGTCTTGGCGAGCCACTCTAGCGCGATTTTACCGTTCTCAGCTTCTCCTACAATCGTTAGATCGCTTTCTAGCACAAGCAATGCGCTTAGACCTTCACGGATGAGCTGTTGATCTTCAACGAGAAGAATTTTTATCATTGCGTTTACGAGGATTGATGATGACTAGGACAGGGGCCTGTGCTCAATTTGTTCGGCCAGAATCGCTCTCGCTTGTCCCTTTCTTGCTTGTATCGCTTGCTGTGAACAAACTAGCTCAAGCGCTGGCGACAACGAGCGAATCATCAGCCGGTTGCGCCGCACCTACCAGCGAAATCAGCGGACCCATCTGTTCTTGCCCCGTCAGAGCCAGCTCACTGTGACAGAGCAAGACCTGCTCTTGAGCGCGACCCAATAAGTCGTGCAGGGTGCGGCTCAAATTGGCTTCATTCGCGGCTTCCATCTCCACCAAAGTAATTGCTCTGCCGGGCCAGTTTTGCAAGAACAGCGGCGCACCAAATAGTTCTCCGGCGCTGCTAGCCCACAGCGGTGAGCCTGCATCTAGCCAAAACTGCCAGCGATGAGTCAGGCGCTGGGCTCGGTACTGGTAAATGGTGGAGAGGGTCACGCCTTTGCGACCGAGGGCGCGAGGATTGACCGGATAGGGATTCGCGGAGACGGTGCCTTTCTGTATTAGTTGGATGAAGCGGCCTACGTCGCTGAAGCGATCGCCATGGCGGGAGGACTCTGTGGCCTTGCGAGGTCTGTCAACCAGGTTTAGACGGTCTTCGACTTCCCAAAAGTGCTGGGCAGTTTCCATCAGTTCGCGCAGTGTGGCCAGCTGATCGTAGGGCAGATGGGTGCCGCGCCAGAGGAAGTCTTGAACAATCCGGTCGATGGTGATGACGGGCTTGAGGGTGAGGCGCTGCTGGCGGAGCTGCTTTTGAGAGTTTATCCAGCTCAGAATTCGGTTATAGGCAGTGACGCTTTGGTGGCCGAGGCGGTCCCAGCGGGAGAAGGTCTCGGCGGGAAGCAGATGTGGGTTTTCGATGTCGGGGACGAAGCAGTTGTCGGCGATGAGTTCGGCGCGGACCGGATCGATGGCGACTCGATCGAACCAGGCTTCAGTCTGCTTTTCGCTGGAGGATTGGGGATTGGGGATTGGGGACTGGGGACTGGGATTTTGGCTGAGGACGACGAGCATTTCGGCGATCGCATCTCGATCGACTAGCCGTCCTAGATCTGGATAGATCAATGCCAGTAGAGATAGAAGCGATCGCACCATCGGCGAACTGACTAAAGGTCTTTGGTCATTGAGCGATTCAATTGCAATACCTCGACCGCTCAAAATTTCTATCAGACTATAGCGCCCGATAGAGTCGAGTCCTGGGCCAATGACGGCAATTTCGTCTGGCTGGATTTGGTTGGTTTCGATCGCAAGGGCGATCGCTTCTGCCGTAATCCGCAGCATCTGCCCCCTAGAAGTTGCCTGCAAGAGCGTCATCTCTTCAGGTAAGGCAGGCATAGCTAGGGGATCGACTACCCAGTCGGCGATGCGATCGCCCCACCGCCCCAGAGAATCTTTTATCGGTCCATCCAGCGTTATCTGCTCACACCGAGCCGCCAAAGACAGCATCGCTTCTGGATCTGCACCCAGACCCAAACGAACTTTCCCCTGCGGATTGAAGGTAAATAAACAAGGTCGCTCAGCTTCTAAAAAGACAGAAAATATCGCCGATGTGATTGCCGGATATTCATCTACATCGTCTGCTAATACGCCTTTAAACCGGGCTAATAGCTGTGTCTGATACTGCTCCATCGGCAGTAAATATCGCCAGTACAGCGTACTCATAATGCCGTAAGTCAGCAGTCCCCTTTGCAGGCACCAGTTTTGCCAGCTCACTAGAGCCTCACCTACCTCGTCCCACAGCGTAGACGGTGCCAAAGATCCTGGCATTCCTGCCTTCAGTATGTCTGCGATTTCTTCAATTGGAATGCAGCCCTGAGAGGCCAGCTGCAGAAAGTCCAGGCTGCGGCGCACCATGCGTGACTCGCGCCAGCCGTCTACCTGTAGTGCGCCGCTATCGAGCTGAGGACGCCAAAGCTCTGTTGCCAAGACCTGTTCATTTTCGGGGCGCAGCTTGAGGGGGAACTGTGCCTGTAGATTGAGCGATTGGACCAGCAGCGGCCAAAACAGAATGATTTCGTCCTGGATGAATCCGGCGGGGGTGGTGGTTAGGGTGGCTACGCGATCGCCTAGTTCATCGATCAGCCGCCCGGCCAAGGCAATCCGATTATCTCCATTCGCGCCAAACACTAGCAGCGGCTGCTGTTGCTGCGCACCTACTTGCTGGGCGAAGCCGATTAGCTGCTGCGTTTTACCGCTGCGAGTCACACCAGAAATCCACTGTGCTGCCATCGCCAGACTCCCAAACGAATACAGTCCAATACCGCTGTACTCGTACTATAGCCTTCGCCACTTAGCTCCGCACATTTTCAATCGGTGAAACCTCTGCTGCGTATAGAGCTAAGCGGTCAACAATCGCCGAACGCATCCGGCGATTGCCATATAGCGCCCATTATTTTGAGATTTACTTTGTGACATGTCCGACGCCAGACACACAAAAACGAAAGCCCTCTATAAAGTGAGCTTTCGTCAGGATCTTTCGATAAAGTTTCGTAATCTTCGCTGTAGCTAAGTGCTAATTGTCAAGAGAGTCAATTAGGAAACAGAGGCCGCAACTGCAAACAGACCGACTATCAGGCTAGCAGCGATGCTGCCAAGAATGATGTAGTTACGCTTTTCTTTGCCAGTAGGCGGCTCGGCTTGGTACATCTTTGGCTCAACCGCAAAGTTGTTTAGCAAACCGGTTTCGTCTTCTGTATATCTCATACTTTTAACTCTCAATCAGTTATGTAAACTTATGTTAACAAACAGACGTTCAATTTTCTAGTCTTTGAACATTAAATGTATCTAAAGAGAGAAAAGATTGGACAATTTATGGAGTGATCGTCCCCGTGGTCGGAGAACTAGCGCTGGCATAGGTTTTGATTGGAATGCGTCCTGCTTGATAGGCCAGTCTGCCTGCCTTTGTCGCCATGCCCATCGCCATGCCCATCGCCACGGGATCTATAGCCAGGGCGATCGCGCTATTAATCAGCAGCGCATCTGCTCCTAGCTCCATCGCATACGCTGCTTCACTAGGTGTACCGATGCCCGCATCTACAACCACTGGGACCGTCGCATTCTCAATAATAATCTGAATATTGGCTGCATTCCGAATACCTTGCCCCGAACCGATTGGCGAGCCCAAGGGCATCACCGTCGCACACCCTACATTCTCCAAACGCTTTGCCAGCAGCGGGTCGGCGTTGATATACGGCAACACTGCAAACCCCTCTTTTACTAGCTGCTCAGCCGCTTTTAGCGTATCGATCGGATCGGGCAGCAGATACTTTGCATCAGGAATTACCTCTAGCTTGACAAAGTTATTGTCTTCTTGTCCCAAGAGCTTTGCCATCTCACGACCTAGGCGAGCCACTCGGATTGCTTCCTCTGCATCTTTACAGCCCGCCGTGTTTGGCAGCATCCAGATTTTCTGCCAGTCAATCGCTTCAGCTAGGCCCTCATGTCCTGGTGCGTTGGTCTGTACCCGTCGCACCGCTACCGTCACAATTTCACTGCCGCTGGCCTCAAAGCTGCGGCGCATGGTGTCTAGACTGTTGAACTTACCAGTGCCCGTCATTAAACGAGAGCGAAAGGTTTTACCGGCGATTGTGAGAGTGTCGGTATTAGAGGGGACTGAGGTGGGGCGGGTATCGGTGAGTTGCATGGAGAAGGGCGTAGGAGACAGGGGTGTGGAGGAGTGGGGAATAGGAAATGGGGAAATAGTTGGGGAGATAAAAGGGCTGTCTGGAGGCAGCTGAAATCGTTTGTATGAAAATGCGTTTAGCAGTGGATCGGTATTGCCTTTTAGGTGCTCGGCGATCAGTTTGGCTGTGATCGGAGCGAGTAGTATGCCATTGCGATAGTGGCCGGTTGCTAGGGTCAGGTTGTCGCAGGGGCCAGCGCCTAATATCGGTAATTCGTCTGGAGTGCCTGGGCGAAAGCCCCACCAGCATTCTTCTATGGGAAAATCGGCAATTTTGGGATAGAGCTCAATGGCGGCGTTGAGGAGATGGGTGATTCCAGCAGGAGTGTTGTGCGGCGTGAATCCCACATTCTCTACGGTCGCACCTAGAACGATGCGGCCATCTTTTCGGGGCACGACGTAGACTTTTTCTCCGTAGAGTACTCGTTGCAGGGGTTGAGTTTGACCGTATTCAGAGGGGACTCGCACCCCGATCATCTGACCTTTTGTCGGTGTCACCGGGATGGGTAATAGTTCCCCAGACCACGCACCCGTTGCTAAGACGTAATGAGCGGCCTGCTTTTCACCTACCGAGGTCCGCAGGCTGACGACTTTCCCCTGCTGCTGAATGAAGCCTTCAACAGCGACCCCTTCGTGGATCTGAATGCCTATGTCTTGCGCAGCGGCGCGCAATGCCTGGACCAAGGCTCGGTTGTCTACCTGAGCATCTTCGGGGTAAAAGTAGCCGCCTGTTATATGCTGGCTCAGATCTGGTTGATAGCTATGGATAGCACTAGCGCCGATCGGGAAGGCAGTATTTGTAGATAGCTGTGGGGAGAGAATGCCGCAGGGCCAGTAGCCGCTGTCTCTACCGGTGAGATCTTCTAGCTTGCTAACCCAAGTTGGATATAACTTTAGGCTGCGCTGGCACAGGTCGGACATCGGACCAGCGCGGAGTTGCTCTGCGGCTGGGGCAAGCATACCGGCGGCGGCGTGAGCGGCAGCGGTGGCGAAGTCTTTGCTGAGGATAGAGACCTGGACGCCTTGCTGGTGAAGTTCTATTGCGATCGCGAGACCCATAATCCCGCCACCTACAATAATGACGTCTGCCTGCTGCATGGTTACCACCTTGTCACTGTCTGGCTAGTCACTGTCTGGCTACCACAAAGCTGGAACAGACTGGGAGGCAGGCGCTGTAGAGCCAGTATCAGTGCTAGTCACTGGCTCTGGCTGCGTAATCGGAGTATCGTTTTGTGCGGGTACAGCGCCATCGGTTGCTAGCGGAGTCGCATCGACGTTGCTATCAGCGATGAGCTGGTCAAGCTCTGCGCCCTTTTGACGTTGAATGTAGGTACCGGCTGTCTCTAGCGGGGTGGGTGCGAGCACATCTTCTGATAGTGAGCCGTTAGACTGGCCGCTGGACTGGCCGCTGGACTGGCCGCTGGACTGGCCATTAGACTGGCTAATTGTCTCGTTATCGGCTTGGGAGATCAGCTGTCGGTCGCCGTTTTGATTGCTGATAAAGCTGTCACTATCTCGGCTTTCGACCGGTACACCTCTGTCAGCGAAGTCGTCATTACCCGGTGATTCCGTCAGCCAGCTAAAGGCACGACCAATACCAAAGATTGCCAGCAAAAAAATGCCTAAAATAGTGGCCCCAAGCGAAAATCTATTGAACATAAGCTTTGTTTTTTAACTCCACCACTTCTTGAGTCCACCATTTGAGTCCACATCAGCTATCACCAATCAAAAGCAGATGCAGCTAACGCATACTTAAAGATGCCTGGTACAGGCCAATTCTACAGGCCAGTCTACACATACTAATCGATTTGGCCATAGGTTATGGGTCTAGATCATCGGTACAAAGAACTTTCAGCCACTGCCTTTTGGGGTCCAAGCGACCTTGGATTCATGTCCCCAAAACCCTTCAAATTTGGTTACCTTGATATCGCCTATTACCTGAGTTTGGCAGGCTAGTCGAAGTGCATTTTGAATACTGCTTCGATTGCCGTTTTCTGCGCTGCCTCGAAGATTGTGAGGCGGAAGCTTGCGCCTAGCGATATCGCGCCAGTTGGCCTCAGAGATTTCTCCCTCGATTGCTACCGCGCAGGTGCCGCAGGTGCCAAGGCCCATGCAGTTGATGTAGTTTGCTCTGGGACTGTACAAGTTAATGCCGTTATCTAGCAGGGCTCTGCGTAGATTAGCGCCCTGTTCGCAGTTAAAAGTTTTACCCTGTGCAGTAATCGTTGGCATATTTTTTAGAGCTTGGTTTATATGAGTATTTGGACTTGGCAATCCTTGAAGAGTCAAGGGGAAGATCAACAGGGCGAGCCCTTTTTGACTTGTGCGCTGTTGCCTTCGCCTCACGGCTTTTTCACCAGTCGCTTTTATCCCCAAGCGCCAGCGGATTTAGCTGATCTGCTTTCACCTGATGCTGATGTCTATAGAGTAAAGCAGGTGCATAGTGCGGATGTGCTGCTGCCAAGTGAAATAGAGCGGGCGATTCTCTTGGAGAAAGGCTCCGCTAACGCCCCCGAACTGCCCCAACTGCCAGATGGCAGGGCCGTCCCTTTTCCACTAGCTGACGGCATTGTTACCGAAAGGCCAAATCAAATGGTCTGGGCCTGCTCTGCGGACTGTACGCCTGCGCTTATTAGCGATGTCGAAACCGGTCGAGTGGCCGCTGTCCATGCTGGCTGGCGGGGAACGGCTCAAAAGATTTTGCCAGCTGCGATCGCCCGTCTCCAGTCCCAAGGCAGTCAGCTAGAAAATCTGCGGGTTGCACTAGGCCCGGCTATCGATGGCAGCGTATATCAGGTGGGACGAAATGTGGCGGCTGAAGTCGGGAAGAGCGTCGCGCCTGGCCTAGACGGTGCGGATCTGATTGACCATTTAATGGAAGTGGAAAATCCGCCGCTGCTCAGCGATGAAGCTGAAGACAAAGTTCGATTAGACGTGAGGCGAATCAATCAGATGCAGCTGGTGCAGATGGGAATTGAGCCGGAGTGGATTGCGATCGCGCCTCACTGCACTTACCAAGAGCCGGACCGATTCTTCTCCTATCGACGGACCAAAGAGAAGAAGGTTCAATGGTCTGGGATCGTCAGCGGAGAGGCTAGGAATAGGAGATAGAGAATCTCGCTGGCTGCTGCCCTATCGTCGGCTAGCAGAATCGTCAGCTGGCGGTGGATTGCCAAATACAGGGGTGAGAAATGCCACAATTGCACCGATTAAAAAGCCAGCCACGTTGCGAATAACGGGCAGCAGCTCGGGAGTGCGGGTGACCACCGGACCCAAGCCAAAGGCAATAAACAAAATGCCCCAAAGCGGAGAAAACAGTAGTGCCCACTGCCAGGCAATCCCATCACCTTCTTTTCTCGGCTGTGCTGCAAAGCCACAAATCACGCCGCCCAAGACAGAAGTTATCAGCGTCAAGATCCACTGCTCACGCGGCAGTCCTGGCACGACGGCACAGCCACCTCGGTTTAGACAGGTCTCTAGTGCGTTGATTGCGCCTAGTACCGCACCATCTTCACCGTTGTCGCGGACATAGAACTGGTTGCCAAAGCGGGTCTGTAATTCGATCCAAAACGTCCGAGGCAGCAGGGGATACAGCTCATCGCCTACGCTAAAGTTGAGCAGATTGCCGCCTCTAGGATCGGCCACCATCATGATGCTGCGATCGTTGAGTCCCCAGAAATCTTTGACCGCTCGGCCTGGCGTCTGATCAAATTGAGTCAATACCCGCAGCTTCCAACCGGTTGATGCTTCAAACTCTGGCAGCTCTGTATTCAGATACTCTTCTTGCGCCGTATTTAGAATCCGAGCGAGGTCGATAACAACCGTTGGCTCATCAGGTAGCAGTTCGGGATTATTGACGGCGTAGGCAGGCGCAGGCGCTAAGGCAAAAAAGATAATTAGGAACGCGATCGCACCGCTCATCCATCCCTTCGCCAGCCTTGTCATCGCCAGCCTCGTCAAAGACTTCAAATTCCGCAAATTTCCAGCTGATTGGGTCATTTGCCGAGACAGAGCTGTGAAACAAATTCTCATTAGTTAAGGCCGCAGGCAATGACGCCTATCTTTACAGTTGTTTACTTAACTTTAAGATATCAGAATTTTGATGATCGAGGACAGGCGCAATCGGCAGGCAATTGTCAGTTCAGGGGAGGTGTGGAGGTGTGGAGCGATGAGGGGTCTGGCGGTGTGAGGGCATCTCGCGAGTCTTCTTTGCAGGGTTCCCGGTAGATTTATGAGAGAGCTCAGCAGAATGAATCGACTCTCCGAGAGGGGTCGCTTCGAGAGGGGCCGCTGAAGTAGGCGATGGGACCACGGGCGCAGCGGGTGGGCGGCGGGTAGGTGGGCGGCGACGGCGGCGAGGCTTGCCGCCGACTAAAACCTGGAAAGCCGCGCTAGCACCGACAAAGAAGCTGCGGGTTGTGATCTGGGCTTGCTGTGCCTTTATTTTGGCTTCTACGATGCTTCGATCGACTTGCTCTACGACACTCCGAGCACTCTGCACGCCACCGCTAACGTCGTCAGTTAGACCAGAGATCTCCTTTCCGGTCAGGCGTAAGTCTTTTAGCGTCACCGGCAGCTCACGGTTCAAGGTATCTAGCAATTTTTCGGCGCTTCTAGCGGCTCTAGCTAGCTCTTGAAGGGTCAAAATCGCGACTGTGAGCAGTGCTATTAAACTGACAGCTACTAACAAGATAGAAATACCGAGCCAGATGAAAGGGTTATTCACTATGTTTTCAAAGGCTGTTGTCTTCAAGAGCAATTGACTGCGCAGAGGACTGACTAGGTGGCTGTAGTCCATTGGCTAGTCCAGTCGGCCTACTATCCGGTCCGCTGGCAGACTCGTGACCAATAGGCCCGCTGTCTATAGGCGCATCGGTGACGCTATCAGACTGCCGCGCCCATTCTTGACGGCCTGCCGCGCGTCCGGCGATGACGGCTTCGCGGAGCCGAGCTAGGGTCTCTTCCCAGTTGCTCAGGCTGCGCTCAGAGAGGCGATCGGCTTGGAACTGGATGCTGGTGGCCAAATCCTCTGCGAGTTCGGGCAGTGCGTCGGCAGATTTTTTGAGGATGCGCCGGGTGTCTCTACCAGTGCGCGGTGCAGCGAGAACACCTGCGATCGCCCCGAGCGCTGCACCAATAATCATCCCACCTAAAAGCCCGTCCGATCTACCACCTGCCATCACTAGTTTCCTCTGACTGATTTGATTTTGCGACTGTCCTGAATTCCTACCTCTAAGCGTACTCCGAAATGCTCTACCGCTTACTGCTTGGGCTGATTCTAGTCTTGTTTCGATGCCGAAGAGTCTGACGATGTTGCCGACTGATGCCATCGGCGACGGCGCTCAGCCCACCGCAGCAAACGTATCAGACTCAATAGCTGCCTAGATAGCTGAGTGGCCTGACGAGACATCAGCATCAGCTGGGCTAGTCCCAACCGGGTTTCTACTAGCTGCGATCGCCTCACCATCAGCGTCAACCCCAGCTGCTGAGCTGTCGCCGGTACTGAACGCGGTGAGGTGCGCAGCCAGTCCGTCATCTGAGCTAGATCGCAGCGCCAGCGCCAGAGTCTAACCGTCATTGCCAGCACTATCCCTGCCAGCAAACAGTTGCTGCCAAAAACAATCAGTATTGTGTGTGTCTCGATCATGAGCGACTAATCCTCTGTCCAGTCCGGTGCGTAGCTCATGATCAGCGGCGTCAGTCCTAGCTCTTCCGGCAGTTTCGCTGAGACTTCGAAGAAAGCCACAATCTCTCTAGCTGTAGGTCGTCCGCGTTTTATCCCGGTTGCCCCTGCGGCAATAATACAGCCACAGCAGCCAGCGTTGCTGGCACTGTTTAGCGTCCACTGTTCAATCGCCTGCGAGTCAGTCGGATCGCTGATTTCATATTCATTAAACAGATGCAGATGTCCTGCTGCTGTCTGTAGCAAGCCAATTTGAAACACCTGAGCGCTCATCGGATCGTTGCCCGGATTGAAGCAAATCGATTGAATCCCACCTTCTAGCTTGAGGCGCTCGACCAGCTGTTTAGCTTTTGGCCGGGTGGTTTGAATCGTTAGAACGGGCCATTTCGCCTTGTTAGACGGTCGCTGCTTAGGTGGTACTAAAAAATCTTGATAGTAGACACGGCGCTGCTCTTTAAGCTGCTCAATTTCTTTGGTTCGGTAGCTGCCTAGCATGATTAGCGACCCTTCAGGCACGCTGTCATCTACGATTGCCGCATCCGCAGAGTCTGAATCCTCGTCTAGCTGCCCCAGTGCGACACTGCTTGTTGTCTCTGCTAAAAAGCTGGCAGAAACTTCAGGCAGGGTGGAGATTTTAACCGGAACTAGATCTGCTTCTTCCCCTGCTAGTGCTTCCCCCGCCAAGTGCGCTGGATTAGGAATGCGAAACCGACTGCTGACAGGTTTCAACGCAAAGTCTTCAGCGTGGATGTCGTGCTTTTTGAAAAACCGATGGAGCGCTTCTAGGGCCACCGTGAGACTGGCGGCTTCTTCTTCGGCTAGCTGCGATCGCAGTCCTTCCAGCGGATGTACGCTGCCAAAGTCATAGTCTACAGCCGCTGGCGGCAGATCGCCGAGCTTCGAGCTAGAGAGCGGAATCACCCCTTCAATCGGATTGAAATTGATAAAGAGGCAGTTTTGTCCTAGAAAAGCCTGCTGCATTGCCTCTTGCTGGTTGTTGCTATTGAGCAGCCTGTGGCGAAACTGCCGCAGAGAGTCTAGATCGCGATAGAACAGCAGACCAAATTCTACGCCTGCAATGCCCAAGATAGACAGATATAGCGTCTTGATCTCCCAGCGATTTAGCTCTATGGCCAAAATCTCCTGCTCACTAAATGCTGTCCAGGGCGCATCTTGCCAAAGCGCCGCCGACTTTTTTAATAGGATCTCTTCAAAACCCGCCGGGATATCGGTCTGCGGCGGTACAGCTGATTGAATTTTCTGAAAGATTTCGTCTATTACCGGCAGCTCTAGAGCATGCTCTACCGGAATATCTAGCGATTGGAGTGCCCCTCGCAGAAAAAATTGGATCTCGCGATCGCATACCACGACCTTTCTTGGCCTAGCCGGGTCCACCTGACCCTGAGGGGTTTCGATGGCTTGTAATAGCGTCCGCACGATCGCCTCGTGCCCCGTTTCCGAAGGCACCACGTTCATCCCTCGCACCACGCCCTGCAAGCTGTCTACCCATAGAATGCAGTCGCCCTGGAGCGGTATTCGATCGTCTCCTACGGCCTGTGAGACTAGGGGTAAGGGTCTGCGATCGCATTCCCATACACTGGTCAGACGAGGCAACTGGTTTAGGCGGCGACAGGTAAATGGACTCAGTTGGTGCATGAGGCTAGGTGGCTGGTGAAAATTCCCGATTTCAATCTTCGTGATCTTTCGGCTGCTGATCTTTTGACTTGTAGTGGTTGGGTGTAAATCGCGATGATCTGTGCCATTCTACCGAGTTTGTAGCCCTTGCCGCACTGCTCTAGCGTAGCGACACGACAGTTAATCATTGGCTAAAGTCTAAAACTGATGCAACAAACCGATGCGCTAAACTATAGCTAATCAGCTACCCTCCTATTTACCCTATGGCTCAAGTTACTGCTCAACCTACCGCTCAGGCCGAGAAAGGTATCCTTATGTCCGAGGCGGCCCTTACCCACGTCAAAGCACTACGCGACAAGCAAGAAGGCGATCTGTGCCTGCGCGTGGGTGTCCGTCAGGGGGGCTGTTCTGGCATGTCATACATGATGGACTTTGAAGATCCTAACAATGTTGGCGAGCACGATGAAGTGTACGATTACGAAGGGTTCAAAGTCGTTTGCGATCGCAAAAGCCTGCTTTACCTCTACGGGCTCATGCTCGACTATAGCGATGCCCTTATCGGCGGCGGGTTTCAGTTTACCAACCCCAATGCCAATCAAACCTGCGGCTGCGGCAAATCCTTTGGCACCTAATTCACTAGCAGCTTGTATTGACAGACAAGTTCTACTCCCCGTTATTAAATCCTAGAATGCAAACCCTAGAAACTCAATTTGAAGAGGGTATCTCGCGCTACAAAGAAGGCGAGTCTGCCGAAGCTCTCTTGCCCATCTTTAAAGATATCTGTACCCAAGCGCCAAAAAATAGCGCTGCTCAAACCTGTCTGGCGTGGCTATATCTATTAGCCGATAAACCCAACGCCGGATACAAGGTTGCGCAAAGAGCTGTAAAGCTCGCTCCCAAGGACCCCCAAGCACGAGTCAATTTGGCAATTGCCATGCTAGAAACCGGCAAAAGCGGCGTCCGTGACCAGATCGACATGGTTTCGCCAGTGCTGTCTGCGGTGGATGAACTCAAAGCAGAGATTCAGGAGAACTTTGAAGAAGGATTAAGAAGAAAGCCCGATTGGAAGAGTTTGAAGCGAATTCAAAAATGGCTGTTTGAATCTTGAATAGACCTACCTCAAACGCTTTCAGTCGTTTTGACAGGAAAGATTGCTTAACGTTAGTTCATTAAGTAATAAAAACAAAAGCTCATAAAACTCAGATGGGGATCGGCAATTTTGCCGATCCCCATTTTTTTGTAAAGAGCTTTCACAATCAGGGTTTGAGGCTGTTGAATCGGGTCAATCCACTGCCAGTTGTAGGCTTTGGAAAGCCCCGCAACCTCCGAAACAATAACTTAACGAGCGATCCCCGAGGCGACTGATAAGATTAGGTAAAGCAGGCGATAAGTCTTACTTAACTAAAGTCTCAATTGACTTTGAGTTAGCTACATAGGCTTTCTTGCCGCACCACATCACTTTAGGAGTCGCTTATTATGAACCTTAAACCCGTTGCAATCAAGCCGGAAACTCGCAACCACAAAGGCTGCTTCGTACAAGATGCAGACTACACCTTTGTAGAACTAGATAAGTCTGGCTGGGCGTTGATCTGTATTGACGATGCTGTCTGTCACTATGTTGATCCCGACAATCTTCTTATCTCTGAACTCGAAGGCGTCAAGGCAGTCTAGTCCGCATAAGAACACGCTCAAGAGCGCTCAGTCGAGATTATGAATAGTCAAAAAAATGGCCGCTTCTCTGATGAGGCGGCCATCTTTTTTGAGTTTTTGGCGTTTTGTTGTTGTAGCGTTTCTCGGATGCATACTCGCAGAGAAGGCTGACGCCTACGAGGAACGCGAGTCGCTTGGCCTGTTGTTTTATAGGGCTTTCAGTCAGAAAACTGTACCTCAGCCAATCGACCAACGCTATAGTCGCTTTAAAGAACAGGCACATTTAACCGCTTTCCTGTCTCATTAGACCGGTGGGTTAATTCCATTAGCAGCTGCGAGTAAATGCCCTCTGGCATAGCGGGTGCAGTTGCTTTGTTGGCCTCAATGCAGTCGACCCAATGGTTCACTACTCGTACGAAAGGAGCAGTTCGGCCATCTGCATAAACCTTGGGAAAGGCTAGATGTTCGGGCTCTGGCATCTCTCTTATTTCTGCGCCTAACTCGCTAAAAAATACTTTGAAGCCATTCACATAGTCTTTTTGGCTAGGGTTGCCAATTACTAGTGTGCCTTTGTCACCATAAACTTCAATAAAGTGGCCGCGTCCGGCGTAGCTGACGGCGCTTAGAGTGATTTGGCAGAGGGTGCTGTCGTTGAGGGTTAGCGCGATCGCACACACGTCATCAGAATCCACCGGCTTCATCTCACCTGTTTCTAGATCGGGCCGCTGCGCAATAGAAGTGCTCAACGTAGCGCTAAGGCTTTTCGCTGGGCCAAACAGCCAGTTCACATAGTCAAAAGTATGCGATCCGATCGAACCTAGTGCGCCACCGCCAAGGTCTTTTTGCGCGTACCAGTTCCACGCCCGCTCTGAACTCGCCCGACTCGATGCAATCCAATCAACCTTGATCAGTCGCCTCCTGCCAACAATGCCTTGATCCAACAAATTTGCAAAATGCTGCCACGCTGGAATAAATCGAAACTCAAAGTCAGGAATCGCAATTACCTGGTTGTCGATCGCTAGCTGTTGCAAGTGCTTGGCCTCGGTCACGCTCAGCGTGATGGGTTTTTCTAGCAGCAGGTGCTTGCCTGCTTTGAGGATATCCTTGGCCATGTCGTAATGGGCAAACGGTGGCGTTGCTAGTGTTACCGCCTGAACGTCCTCTCTCGCCAGAATTTCGTCTAGACTGCTGCTGGCAAACGGAATGTTGCGATCGGCGGCAACCTTTTGGGCTTTGGTGCGATCGCCATTCCAAACCGCCACCACCTCCGTCCGATGATGCGCCTGCAGTCCAGGAATATGCACCTTCTGCCCAAACCCCGTCCCAATTACCGCGACCCCGATTGGTGCCATTGCTGTCTACTCCGCTTTCCTATCGTCTGATAAAAGCATACAAGACTAGCCAGGTCAGCCTGCCTGTTGCGAGGTCCAAATCGGCTTTAGTATTGACTGTATGAATAAAACTGAGCAGATACTTTCAAATATCGAAGGCAGTCCCTGGAAAGGACTCCAGAAGGCAGATCAGCTGTGGAGTACCTACAAAGCCGGTCCTCGTGAGGTTCCCTCAGTAGTGAGCGAGCAGTCCGACGAGCTGCCGCAGGTTGACTACGACGTGGCCATTTGTGGCGGCACGCTCGGTATTTTGCTAGGAGCGACGCTTGCTCAAAGAGGGTGGAAGGTAGCGCTGTTAGAAAGGGGCACGTTGAAAGGGCGCGATCAAGAATGGAATATCTCGCGGCGAGAGCTGGAGACTTTTGTGCGGATGGGGTTGCTGAGTGAGGTGGAATTGGAGAGTGCGATCGCATCTCAATACAACCCTGCCCGCATCGCCTTCAACGGCGGCAAAGATCTCTGGGTAAAAGACGTGCTGAACATCGGCGTAGATCCTGTCAGCCTTCTAGAACAGCTTAAGCAAAAGTTTTTGGCAGCAGGCGGCACCTTGCTAGAGCACACGCCATTCAAGTCAGCCATCATACATCCCAACGGCGTCGCTATTCAAACAGCCGATGATCCTGTCAATGCGAGACTTTTGATCGATGCGATGGGACACTTTTCACCCATCGTACAGCAGGCCAGAGGCGGCCAAAAGCCAGATGCCGTGTGTTTAGTAGTCGGTACCTGTGCAACCGGCTATGAACAAAATAGTTCCGGTGACCTGATTGTCTCCTTTACGCCGATTCAAAAGCAGTGTCAGTACTTTTGGGAAGCGTTTCCGGCCCGCGACGGTCGCACGACGTATATGTTCACCTATCTAGACGCGCATCCTAGTCGGCTAAGCCTAGAAGAAATGTTTGAAGACTATCTAGAGCTGTTGTCACAGTATCAAAAAGTCTCTTTAGAACAGCTCGACTTTATCAGAGCGCTCTTTGGCTTTTTCCCTTGCTACAAAGACAGCCCACTGCGCTACCCGTGGAATCGGACTTTACCCGTAGGAGACTCTAGCGGCAGTCAGTCACCGCTGAGCTTCGGTGGATTCGGCGCAATGGTACGTCATTTAGAAAGGCTGGCGGTGGGCATTGACGACGCTTTGCAAGCAGACTTGTTAGAAGCAAAAGCGTTAGGAAAGCTGCAGCCATATCAGCCGAATCTTTCAGCGACCTGGCTGTTTCAAAAGTCAATGAGTGTAGGCGTAGATCAAGCGCTGCCGCCCAACAAGATCAATCAAGTGCTTTCCACTATCTTTGCCGATATGGAAGCATTAGGAGATGAAGTGCTACTGCCGTTCTTACAAGATGTTGTTCAATTTCCGGCCTTAGCAAAGACCATGCTAAGAACTTCTACGCGACATCCAGGATTGGTGCTGAGTATTTTGCCGCAGGTGGGTGTGGGGTCCGTAGCTAGCTGGACACGGCACTTCGTCAATCTGGGTCGATACAGTCTGTTGGATATGATGCAAAGCGCTGTAGACAGCCGTGAAACGTCGGAAAAGAAACAATACTATTCTGATCGCTGGCGAGATGCGGTGAAATACGGCTCGGGTAATGACTATGATTAGAACAAACGATTCTCCTCTCTCTGCACTGGAAAAACATAGAGGACTGAAAAACATAGAGAGAAGAGAAGATGAAGAGAAGATAGGTTTAAGCTCCGCTGATCAATGAGCAACCGCTGTATCGTGATGGTGCTGGCGTAAGTGCGCACCTAGAGAGTTGTGGTCCCAGTCATTGGTCAGATCTCTAAACGACGCATGGACGTGGTTAGACGCGACCTCGCTGACGACGCCAAAGGTGTTGGACTGTAGGATCTCAACTAGATAGCGATCGCTCTGAACGCGAAAATAGAGATCGCCCTGTTCATTCTCCATATCGCCAAACCACCAGACGCGAGAACCCGCGATATCTTCCTTGAAAGCGTCTACATCGATATGCGCACTCGACTGCAGCTCCAAAAACTCCAGCGCAAACTCCGACAGCAGCTGCTGTTGTACAGGGCTCAAATCAGCAATGGCAATGCCCACTTGTTCACCCTCTAGATAAGAAGCCGCGTCTAACGGGACATCCGCGCCCCCTGACAAAACCACATCAGGCAGCTCAGACCAGGTACCCGGTAGCCGAGTTGCTTCGTCCAGCGATTTTAAAAAGGAGCGAGCCAGCCAAGCTTCGCGATGCAGGAGCTGCTGACCTTCCTCTTGCTGCCAGCGTGGATACAGCGTTTCTTCGCCTTCTGCGACGGCAGGCACTTCGGAAACAATCATCGGACTAGAGCCAAAGAACATTGGTGAGGTGCCGACTACTGGCTGTTCACCTTCGCCGCCAAACGTGAGATTGTAGCTGAGGTGATGCCCTTCAAAGCGAAATCCCCAGGGGCTCATAGAAGCGGGTTCACCAAAGAAAGCAATGTAGTAGTTAGGGGCGCTACGTTTTCCGGGGGGCGTCCATTCGGCGACCAGTGGGCTACCGACGGTTGGATAGTTTTCAGGATCGGCGCGGTGAGCATTTTCAGTTTCTTCGACTAGCCATTCACGATTCATGGTCTGAATCGCTCTCGAATAGCCTGCACCGCTAAAGCTTTTCATCAACAGATTATTCAGCGCGATTTTTTGAACTGAGTTCAGATCCGACATCCGCAAGCCGACATACTCATCATTACAGCGGGCGAGTACATAGCAAAAGGCGCGGGTGCGGAAAGGATTGTCAAAAGGAAGAAGAACAGCGGCGCGTTGTGCTTCGGTGAGGTTTCCTAGGAAGCTTTGGGTGGCTTCGGTAAGTTCCTGGTAGCGGATATCTTCAAATGACTGGGTGAGCGGACTCCCGTCAGCAAAGGCGTAGCCCGCCTCTGGATGGGTATGTGAATGGGTGCCGATTGAGAGGGAAGCTACCTCACCGGCTATGGGAGTAGATTGATCAGTGGGACTGCCTTTGCTTGACTGCTGAGTACTACCTAGTATCAACAGGGAAGCGGTTAGGCAAAAGAGAGCAGTTGAAGGTGAGAAAAATGACTTTTTCATTTCTGAAGCTGGCCTCAAATATATTGATTTATATCATTTCTATAGATGCAATTTTTTCTAGAGATTCACCTATTGGATTTTCTTAAATTAGGTTTTCTTAGAATGGCAATTATGTTTATTTATCACACTTCCAGCTCATTGGTAAAGGCAAAAAAAGTTAAGTAGTGTAATGCCGCTGCATGACTTCTTAAGAAAAAAACAGAAGAGATAATGGTGCCCTCTTATGCTCTTATTTCTTTTTATTTATCTACTTTTTTGATACATTGACTTAATCGCTTCATTCAACAGATTTGTTAGAATACTGATCCCACTTTCAGCAACAAGAAGCCTCAAGAGAAGCCTTCTGTAGTGCCACTCTATGATTGTTTGTATCCCCGAGCTATTAACAACTGAAGAGCTAAACCGCCTGAATGAAACGCTGTCCGCTGCTGAGTTTGTGGATGGCAAGCTGACGGCAGGGTGGCATGCCAAGCTCGTAAAACAGAATCAGCAGCTATCAAAAACGCCTGATGCTGATGCTCTAAAAAGCGTGATTCGTAAAGCGTTGCAAAGAAATCAGCTTTTTCAGGCGGTGGCCAGACCGAGGGCAATTCACTCGCTACTGCTGAGTCGGTATCGAGAAGGGATGTCATATGGGCGGCACGTGGACAATGCAATAATGAAAGCAGATAGTCTGCTGCGTTCGGATCTTTCTTTTACGGTTTTTCTCAATAGTCCTGATGCCTATGAGGGTGGTGAACTGGTGATCGAAGGAGTGGATAGCGAAACGCCCTATAAGCTAGCGGCGGGTAGTGCGCTTGTCTATCCTTCTACTAGCCTGCACCGGGTAGATTCAGTAGTAAGTGGTGAGCGATTGGTGGCGGTGGGATGGGTGCAGAGTCTGATTCGCAGCGCGGAAAAGCGTGAGATTTTATTTGACCTGGTGACGACGCAGCGATCGCTATTTGCCAAGGATGGAAAGAATAATGAGTTTGACCTGATATCAAAGAGTATTGCCAACTTGCTGCGGATGTGGGCCGAGTAGCTGTCGCTATTGATATTTACTCTCGTTAGCGGTAGGATTGCTTTCGTTGATTATTTTTAGAGCATCATGGCTAAGAGATTGAAGTCGGCAGAGCTTTTTCTGTCTTTGGGTTTGGTGGTTTCGCTAGCGACTGCCTGTGGGACGCCGGAAGGGGGTGAGGGTGCTGAAGACATAGATGAGACGACACCTACTGAGGAAGTTGAAGGAGGGGAAGTTGAAGAAGTTGAAGAAGGGGAAAGCGAAGAGGGCGGCGAAGGCGGCGAAGGCGGTGAAGGCGCGTCTTCTGGCAGCCTGAACTGGGCCAGCACATTTGATGATGCAACGGTTGTGGGCTAGCTTTATGGATATCTGTTGTTCGGAACGGACGTTGATCAAAGGCTGAAACAGCTCTGTAATGGGTAGGCTGTACAAACGCTATAGATGCATTCGCGCTTATGGGCAAATGGTTTGAGATGAGAAGGGAATGGAAAAGAATAAGTAGCTGCGCTCTGGAAAGATAGCAGCTCAAGCTAGATCAAAATTCCACACATTACCCTTCTCTAATCGATCATGAAATACCGTGCGCTCAGCCTACTGATTTGCTCGTTTCTGCTAACGGCCACGGCCTGTGCCCCCACGGCGAACCCAACCCAGCAAGCGGAGACAATTGGCGATGACATGCCAGCAGGTGGAGCAGTAACAGACTTGGCAGAGCCATCCGCCTATCCGGTAGAGGAGACTAGCCGCGATCAACTAGCATCAGAGATCAATGTCACTACGTCAATCGACAGCGAAGCCAACGCTTACGAAACCACACCCAATCAACTTCTAATCGCATTGGGCCAGCACTGCGAACCTAGAACAGAAGTTGGCTATCGCTCCCGCATTTTGACTGCTCTAGACGGCAGGACTAAAGTATATGCAGAAGGAACACTGATCAAAACTATCAGCGCAGAACTCGCTGACAGAGAAACTACGTCGGGATACTGTTTCTCTAGCTCACGAGAAACGGTGGGTCGTCAGGTCGTGTTTCAACAAGCAGACAGCGCGAAGCGAGCTCAGCTAGACAGCTACGATAGCGGCCATATAATATTCCAGCCACGTTCGTTTTCTGGTGGATCGAGCTACCTGGTTGGTCAAAGCACTATTGAGTATCAGGGCGGCGATGGGTCTTCTTATGTCTCTATCTACAGTACGGCGACTGGTGAACTGGATTCTTCTATCAAGCTGTGTGAGTCCTTTTTTGGAGAAGACTACGGTAGCGAGTATCTTGGATTTTCTAGTCCGGCTGAATTTGTGATTAGCTGCTATGGAAACGCTGTAGAACCGCTAATAGAAGTCGTTAATCTAGAAACAGGGACGGTAGAAAGTCTTTCAGAAAGACCTGCTGCGCTGGTGGATTATGGCACTTTAGAGGGCAGCTTTAGGGCTGTCGAAAGATAGCCCACGACTCGACAGGTGAAGGTGGGCTGTATCAATTATGACTGTGCCAATGTCAGTTTTGTCAGAGATTTAGTAAGCTTTAGCAAGAGAAAAAGCGATCGCGAATAGAGATAGTTTAATATCGGTATACTCCTGATGTGGATTAGCCTTCAGGCACCATGCAAGGCTGCGGTACTCTTTTAAATAGGTTGCTAAGTACTGTTGTTTAGGAGTGGCCGGTTGCGGCTTTTGGTATGACCGTCCACTGCTGAACAATTTGTGTGGGTAGATTGAGCTCATCATCTACTGACAACCACACGTCATTCCAGTCATGAACTATGAAACCATCGCATCAGGTCTCCACTTTAACCAAACTAGCCAAGCGGTGGAAGCTACCTGTCGGCTTAATCGGGGCTCTGGCCGTATTAGCGCAGAGTAACGCTGCTTTTGCGGGGATTTGTCGGGCGGATTTGCCAAGGAAGATTGATGCGATCGCTAACGGATACACCCTAGACGGCGCAAATGTCGGCATCTTGATCGAAGATATCACCCCCGACACTCGTACCCTCTACGCCCGCCGTGCTCAAGACAAACTTGTCCCAGCGTCAAACGTCAAACTGCTAACTACCGCCGCCGCCCTGCAAGCGCTCGGCCCCGACTTTAGCATTCGCACCTCAGTTTACGGTCAGCCAAACGTAGCCGATCAAGACCTCTACGTTGTCGGACGCGGCGATCCTACCTTTACTAGCTATCAGATCAATCTGCTCTCTAGTCAGCTAAAGCAGCAGGGCATTCGCCGCGTCAACAGCCTTACCGCTATCGACAGCTATTTTTCAGGGCCCGTGGCTAGCCCCTTCTGGGACGTAGAAGACTACCGCGCTGGCTACGGCGCTGCTGCCAACAGCCTCATCCTCAACCGGAATGAGCTGAGCTTTACCGCTATTCCCAACGGGGTTGGACAGCCGCTGAGTATCATTTGGGACCGCCCTGAGTTCGCTCAAGGCTGGCGGATCGAAAACAATTCTCGCACCGTTGGCGGCGGCAATGAATTTATCGACGCTGGCCAAAAGCCCGGACAAAAAGTCATGGACGTTCGCGGTCAGCTAATTGCTGGCAGCGCTTCTGAGAACACGTCTATCGCCCTGCTAGACCCTGGCAGCTACTTCGCCGAACAGTTCCAACAAAGCCTCAATGCTTACGGTCTGCCCACTGCCCGCAGTCAAGCGACTATGGCTAACCCTCCAGACGGTCTGGTCGAACTCGCTGCCATTCAGTCACCACCATTACGCGCCTTTATTGATCCGACCAACCTCTACAGCGTCAACATCTACGCCGAATCTATTCTCAAGACCTTGGGCCGCAGCGTAGACCCAGAGACTACTGACGCCTATACCTCTGGCGCGACCGCTGTGGACAGCATTTTGACTAACCTAGGCGTCGTGCCTAACAGCATTTCTATCGTCGATGGCTCTGGGCTCTCTCGCCAAAATCAGGTCACCCCAGAAGCCTTTGTCGACACCCTTCAGGTCATGGCCCGAACCGCCAACGCCACTACCTACCGCAACTCTCTTGCCGTTGCCGGACGCAGTGGCACCTTGCGCAACCGAATGAAAGGGACTTTGGCCGAAGGTCGATTCCAAGGCAAAACCGGGACGCTCAGCGGTACCTATACGCTGAGCGGCTACCTCAACCCGCCCAACCATCCGCCGTTAGCGCTGAGTATTTTGGTCAATGACACAGAGGCTAGTGGCCGGGACGTTCGCAGCTTGATCGACCAGATTGTTACCCATGCAGCTAGTCTAGATGACTGCTAGGACAGAAGCTATGGTATATGATGGCTATTGGCTGCGTATCTAGTCTGCGCTAATGCCAGAGGCATCATTGTTTCGAATTAGCTCACGATTGCTCTTAAGACTAGGTTCGTAGGTTGTAAATGCTACCTGTGAAAAGAGGGCACCTCATTGATTGCCTCTAGGTAATTGCATTACTCAATTATGTCTTTTGAATCCCTCGGTCTGCGGGCCGAAATTTTGCGCGCGATCGCAGATCAAGGCTACACCGATCCCACTCCGATACAATCCAAATCAATTCCACTAGTGATTGCCGGTCACGACGTGATGGCCAGCGCTCAAACCGGCACTGGCAAAACGGCTGGTTTCACCCTGCCTCTCTTGCAGCGGCTGTGCCAAGATCTGCCTACACAGGACCTCCCTGCTGTGGATAGTCAGCCCGACTCTCAACGCACCAACCCGCAAAGAAAAGACAGCTCTGCTAAACCGGTCTTGCGTAAGCAAAAAGGCGCAGCCCCTCGCGGTGGCTATCGGCCTATTCGCGCTCTGATCGTCACCCCCACTAGAGAGCTTGCAGCCCAGGTCAGCGAAAACGTTTCCGCCTACGGCAAGTATTTACCTATTCGCTCCACCGTGGTCTTTGGCGGCGTCAAGATCAACCCGCAAATCTCTAAACTGCGGCAGGGCGTCGATATTTTGATCGCAACGCCAGGCCGTTTGCTCGACCATGTGAATCAGCGAACTGTCGATCTTTCTCAGGTCGAAGTGCTGATACTAGACGAAGCCGATCGCATGCTAGACATGGGCTTTATCCACGATATTCGCAAGATTCTGACACTGGTTTCTGACGATCGACAAACGCTGCTGTTCTCTGCGACCTTCTCTACACAGATTAAGAAACTAGCCGATAGCTTTTTGCGATCGCCCAAACTAATCGAAGTTGCCCGCCAAAATGCTGCCGCCGACACTGTTGATCAAGTTGTTTACCCCGTCGACCGTATTCACAAAAGCGACCTGCTTTCCTTTATCATCGGCTCGCGCAACTGGCAGCAGGTACTCGTCTTTACCCGCACCAAACACGGTGCCAACCGCCTGACCAAACACCTCCAAAAAGACGGGCTCACCGCTGCCGCCATCCACGGCAATAAAAGTCAGGGTGCCCGCACCCGCGCTCTAGCGTCCTTTAAAGCTGGAGACGTGCGCGTTTTGGTTGCTACCGATATTGCCGCTCGCGGTCTCGATATTGACCTGCTGCCTCACGTAGTGAACTTTGAGCTACCCAACGTCGCCGAAGACTACGTCCACCGCATCGGGCGAACCGGGCGAGCAGGTAATGAAGGGCAGGCGGTTTCGCTAGTCTGCGTAGACGAAAAAGATCTGCTCAGAGATATCGAACGGCTGCTGAAAAAAGACATTTCCAAAGAAATCATTCCAGGCTACGAACCCGATCCCTCGATTCCACCGGAGCCAATTCCCAACGGACGTAATAATACCAGAGGCGGTAACAGAGGTGGCGGCGGTCGACCTTCTGGCGGTGGTGGGCGTGGCCGCACCTCCTCTTCTAGACCTAGTGGTTCGAGAAAGCCTAAACCTCTGGCGAAGAAAAACTCTTCTGCTACCCCCAAGCCTCGTCGGTCATCTATCTAAACGCTGTGCGCACTACCACATCGTCAAAGTCCAAATCACCGCTGGGGGTGAGGCGATGCCACTGCTGGTGCCGGTGGTGCTTTGGGTTGCGATCGCAATAATCTTAGATCAGATCAGTATGTTTTTGTAGGGGAAACTGCGCTGCGTAGACTGTGTGTAACAACAGCAGCTAAGATACACGTACTAGCAAGAAGCCTGAGTAGGTTGCTGATGCCGATAATTTCCTGTAGGACGGGGAGGCTGAGTGCGCCGATTACCGCTCCTAGCTTAGCGATCGCACCTGCTAGTCCCGCTCCACTAGCTCTAATCGCGGATGGAAACACTTCACCTGAGAGCAAAAAAGTGGTTGAATTCGGTCCTAGATTCATCATTAGGTTGAACAGAATAAAACCTGTGAACAGCGGCCAAATCTGAGCGGTGGACTCGGAAAAAGAGAGAATGCCTAGACCTGTAGCCATGCCGATGAAGCCAATGATTTGCAAGGGGATACGGCCAACGCGATCGATGGTGAGAACTGCGATCGCAAACCCTAGAACCAAGAAGATATTTACAACAGCCGCCCCTCTTGCAGAAGCCATTTCTTGTATCAGTAAGTTTCCCTCATCTGAGAACGCAAGTGTTGCGATGATAGTCGGCGTGAAAATGCCAATGCCGTACGTCGCAATGTCTTGAAGAAACCAGGGGATCGAAGCGAGCGCTGTCTGACGAATGTAATTTGACGAAAACAGATCGCTGTAGCCCAGCGGAGATAGTTCTTGATCCTGGGTAGTCGGAGAATCTATAGAATCGTCTAGTTTGAGTGCGATCGGTTTTTCTAATAGCTCAGAGGCAGCTTCAGAGGCTGACGCGTAGTCTCCTTTTGCCAGGTAGTAGCTAGGACTTTCTAGCAAAAATAACAGTCTCAGTCCGCCAACTGCAACAGATAGTGCAACGCCTACGCCTAGCATCCACCGCCAGGCATAGGCAATTGCCAGCTCTGGTGCGATCTGCTGAAAAGTCCAGATAGTTACCCAGCCAACCAGGGCACCTAGCAGGGCACCGATGGACTGAAAGCTGAAAGCGCCAATTACCATCCGTCCACGCAGGCGAGTCGGTGTGTTTTCAGTGATGTATGAGACGCTGATAGGATAGTCTGCGCCGATACCCACACCTACTAAGAAGCGAAAGAAAAGGAGTGACCAGGCATTCCAGGCAAAGGCACAACCTAGGGATGCAACAATGAATAAGCCAATATCAACTATCAGCATACGCTGACGCCCGACTTGATCGGTGATGGGGCCGAGAGTAAGAGAGCCGATCAGCGCACCGACCAGGGCGGCAGTTGCGATCGCGCCTACCCATCCAGCACTCAGACCAAAATCCCGCTGAATAAATGGCATAGCCACGCCGATGATGAAAAAGTCAAACCCATCTAGTGCGATCAGCCCGGCTGATAGAATCCACAGCATCCACATCGGGCGAGTCAAGCTAGATTTATCTAGTTCAGCCTGAAACTTTGACTGAAGAAGGATCTGCTTGGTTGGGTCAGTAGGAGAGGAGACGACAGAATCAGACACTAGCAGCTCTGTAGGCAACGGCGTCTATTACCGTATTGCGGGAAGCACCTGCGTTCAAACCGCCTAAGGGATGAATGGCCTCCGGTCAACAATCTCGGTTAGGGCCCTGGAGAGTCCGGTAAATTTTCAGCCAGCTCGATCAGGGGATTTGGCTTCGATTCAGTTGGAGAATCCACTGGAATGACGGTCGGATACACCGATAGATTGCTGCTCTCTATCCAACCAGAATAGTGACGGACCTGGGTAGAAGCCGCTGTGATATCCAATAGGTCAAAGTCTCCGCGAATAGCGTCGCTATCAAGGTTGAGACCGTCGCGTCTGGTGGAAGCGGCTAGGCCGTATGGACCGCCACCAAACATGTTTACACCAACTTCGTCGAGGCTGCGAGTAAAGCGATCGCCCTCCCAATGCCAAGCACGACCGGGCCAGAAGATATCTTCGCCTTTACCTGTTCTCCGAGCAACCTCATTGGTCAGCCGGTAGCCGCCCTGAGGAATTTGGATTTCAAATCCTGGTTCGTAGACGACTTCGTACCGCATCACGGCTGGTTTGCCGCCGTCTTCACTGGCATTTTCACTGGCGTCTTCACTGGCATTTTCACTGGCGTCTTCAAAGGTTTCGCTAGCCCACAAAACTTCTACAGAGTCCTGATTAAGCGTAGTGGCTGGCTCTGTGGATAGAAAGCTAGGGTAGAGTTCAACGCCTGCTGCGGGAAGATCGGCTGTAGTGGCAAACTGCCAGCAGTTCCAGCTTTGATCGCTGTCGACTGTTTTCCACTCTACTTGGCAGACGCCCTCACCCGTTGCAATCCAAAGAGCGTCTTCCTCAGCGGCGAGCCGATAGGGAATAGCGCTGACTAGAGGACTATTCTCTACGCTGTAGGTAGTGAGCTGTTGAGTATCAGGTTGATAGGCAACCAGGCCGTCTGCTGGCAGATTTGGGTTTCCTTCGCCGCCGATTTTGGTCCCTAGCCACAAGGTGAGAGCGTTGTTGTTTGTGGCTGCGATCGCAGTAATCTGATTACCCTGAAGTTCATCAGGTTGCTCTACGCTCAGCTCTTCGGTCTCTGGGCTGTAGTGAATCAAGCTGGCAAAGCCGCTATTGCCTTCACCCTGACTAGCTGAGGTCGCGATCCAAAGCTCGCCTTCTACCGCTACCGCGCCAGCAATATTTGGATCGCCTAGGGAAGCGCCTAGCTGGGCTGTTTGTAAATCGCTAAGGGTATATAGCTCCTCAGTCAGCAGCTCGCCATCGGGCAGTTTTAGCTCGAAGTAAACGGCTTCTTCAGTGCTGGCTTCTTCAGTACTGGCTTCTTCAGTACTACTGTCGGGATTGACCGGCAGTTCAGTAGCAGAGTCTAGCTGCTCATTCAGCCAGTCTGCTTGCAGGCGGACACGATACTCATAAGTTTTACCATCTACTTCAATTGTGCTGTAGTCGGGGTTCGCTATGCCAGCTAGCATTTGTTGATAGTCAAAGTCTGCGTCGGTATCTTGATTTTCAGGGCTGACTGAGGTGATAGTCCAGGTGCGATCGCCTTTGCACAGCGTGAAATCGTAGTAGGGCGTTTTGAAGGTGACGGTATTGGTATCGATCGCAATCTCTTCAGGCCGAAAGTTGAACTGCTCAAATACGGGCGCGTTTTCGGGTGTGCCCAGTGGCGACGGTGTGTTGTTGAGATTGCAGGTTTTGGCAGGGGTGTCTGTGGGGGTGCGATCGCCTAGCAAAGTCTCCGGCGCAACGGATGAAGAATTTGAGGAACCTGCACAGGCACTCAGTACGCAGAACAGACCCAACACTGGTAATAACGTTTGTAGTCGCATCCCTTTCACCTATCACCTACAGCACCATGCTATCAAGTCATTTGGCCGTTTGTTTTACCAGTCAATGACAGCTTCAGAACCGGTTTAACTCACCATCGCTCTTTTCTTATTTTTCCTTCAGTCAAAACTCTTCTATAGAAATTAGAATGTATTCTGTCTATAGCTTTCGGCATCATTTGCTGGCGAAGGTCACGCTAAAACACCTACTGCGAGGATATTTTGAGTTATTTAGAAGCCGTTGCTGATTTCTACACAGAAGTTGCTGAGACCCCAGACGTTGGCCTATGCTGCGTCCAAAGCACTCCTTTGAAAATGCCCGGACTGCGCGTTCCTGCACTCATGAAGGAAATGAACTACGGCTGTGGCACTACGGTTCATCCAGCCGAACTGACTAACGATCCGACGGTTCTATATGTCGGCGTTGGCGGTGGCCTTGAGGCGCTACAGTTTGCTTACTTCTCTCGTCGAGAAAATGCCGTAATCGCAGTTGATCCGGTAGATTCCATGAGAGCGGCTGCTCAGCGCAATTTATTATCTGCCGCAGAGCAGAATGATTGGTTTGACCCTAGCTTTGTCAGCATTCGTGAGGGCGATGCTTTCAACATTCCGATGCCGGATAGTTCTGTCGATGTTGTTGCTCAGAACTGTCTGTTCAATATTTTCGAGCCAGAAGATCTCAAAAAGGCTTTGGCAGAAGCCTATCGAGTGCTGAAGCCCAGAGGTAGGCTAGTGATGAGCGATCCGATATCGACTAGAGAGGTTCCAGCTCATTTACGAGAGGACGATCGGCTTAGAGCGATGTGTTTATCTGGCGCGCTCACTTACGATAGCTATATGCAGCAGATTGTGGATGCGGGATTTGGTCAGGTTGAGGTGCGATCGCGCCGTCCGTATCGGCTGTTGAATGCCAAGAACTATCGGCTAGATGAACATTTGATGTTAGAGAGCCTAGACTGCGTTTCTTTCAAGATTCCGATTGCCGCAGATGGTGCCTGTATCTTTACTGGCAAAGATGGCTGTTTATGCAGGCGATCGAGACTACTTTGATGACAGCGCTGGGCACATTCTACAGCCGGGGGTACCACTAGCAATTTGTGATAAAACCGCTAAAAACTTAGGGGAATTTGATGACGTTGTAGTCACCAATTCCACCTGGCATTATGACGGCGGTGGCTGCTGCTAGGCAAGGACTGGTGGGTTTCGGCAATCTATTTTTGGATGTCTAATTTTCAGATGGCTATTCTCGGATAGCTATTCTCGGATGTCTAAAATTCTCTGTCGAATTATCTTCAGAGCGCTGAGTACCTGAGCTAACTCATGCTCTCTCTCGACAGAGAGCGCAAAAGAGCGAATGCAGGTAAGCGCTGGTTTATGGACAAGTTTGACAAAGACAAACTCACGCCCGTTAACAAGCAGACCGTAGACAGGCTGCTCTCGATTGGGTGCGCTGAGCATGTATGTAAGCGCCTGAGGAAGGGCAGTTAGCACGTCGAACTGAGTGCTCTTGGACTCTATAACTAATATCCACAACCGCTGACGCACGAGCAGAACATCAATTTTTCCTCTAACGATGTATCCCTCGTCCTCAGATGAGAGCTCGACAGATTCTTCTGTTTGAATGGCAAAAGGTGCCTGATAGAAAGCTGCTAAATCCAAGAGTGGAGATAGAACGACCATTTTTACAGCTTCTTCGGAGAAGTTTTGGCGAACCGACAGGTTCATATAGTTTTGCTGAACCCTCGAAAGCCGTTCCTGCTCATCTGCTGACGGCGTTGGCAAGTCACTCCACTCAGCAAAAAAATCAGGCTGAAGCGTAACCTGTAATCCGAAGCGTTCCTTGAGATCTTCTAGGCTCAAATCCCTAGCTGGCTTAGTTTGTACCATATTCATTATCCGCATGCTACTAATCCAACCGCCAGAGTTCGCTACTGCCTTGGCGTGTCTCTAATCTAGCTCCAAGCTACCAAAAAACTACTAATTCAAAGCGCTATCCTCACAAACACACTTTAGCATCTCTACTTTGATTGAGTTCTTGAAGCCTCAGCCAGAATGAAATTGACTACCGATGGTGCTTTCCTAGTTTCCTATATCTGCTTAGGCAGCTTTCAACTTCTCTGACCAATCAATATCTTCTGCTTTTATCTCTTTTTTCTTGGGCATTTTGCGTAGGCGCATCAGTTCTGAGATGGCGGCGATGTCGCGATCGCGCCCAATTCCAGCAACCGCCATCACCTGCTCGTCTTCGACATAAAACGCCAGAAAAGATTGTTCGTCTAAACTACCTTGGATAACAACATCATCGTAGTTTTCTGAGTGGCCAACATAGCGCAGCTTTAGATCAAACTGTCCGGTCCAGAAGAAAGGAACCGCGTCAAACATGACCTGCTGCCCGGTCATATTACAGGCCGCAATCCGCCCCTGCTGCATGGCTAGCTGCCAGTGTTCTATCCGGGTTGGCTGGCCAGTGATGAAATGTGGAAACTGAGCAATGTCACCCGCCGCATAGACATCGGGCTTTGCCTGCAAGTACTGATTGACCAGGATACTGCCGTCGTCTTCATCCATCAGCAGCCCTTCAACAAAGTCAGTTGCAGGCTTTACGCCGATACCAACAATCACTAAATCCGCTGGTAAGACTTCCCCACTTTCTAGTTCAACCGCTTCTACTTTTCCATTTCCGGTTAGAGCGTTTGCTTTTTCGCCAGACTTGAACTTCACGCCCTTAGATTCGTGAACCTGCCGGAACAGCTTACCAACCGACTCACCCAACACTTTCTTAAAAGGAACTTCGTCGGGAGAAACAACAGTTACCTCTAGCCCCTGCTGCCTAAGGCTAGATGCGGTCTCCATGCCGATAAATCCAGAGCCGATGATGACGACTTTCTTAGATTGCTTTGCAACTTTAAGAATGGCTTTGGCATCGTCTGCTTTGCGCAGAGTGAAAACGTTTTCTAAATCGCTGCCGTCTACCGGGATTTTTTTGACAGTCCCGCCTGTTGCAATTAGGAGGGCGTCGTAGGTGAGTGTGTCGCCTTCACCAAAGGTAAGCTGCCTGGCGTCTACATCTAAACCAGTCACTCTAGAAGAAGTTTTGATTTCGATATCGTGCTGCTTGTAGAATTCGAGAGAACGCAGTTTAGACGCTTCACCGACTTCATCTGCCTGTAAGTAAGCTTTGCTGAGTTTTGTTCGGTCATAGGGAATTTCACTCTCATCTGTGAGAATGATGACTTTTCCCTGATATCCGTTCTGTCGGAGCGTTTGAGCGGCCATATCACCGGCAGCGCCGCCACCCACGATGATGAAAGTGCGATCGTCTTTCTCAAAGTCCGACTGGACCATATCGGGAGTGACGTGCTCTGTGATTTCTTCTGGTAGCTCAACGTAGACGGTGTCGGATTCGATCTGAACTGGAAACTTGGCTAGGTTATCGCGACCGGGGGCGCTGAGGTGGGTGCCAGTATCAGCGCTATAGCAGGCGTTGTGCCAGGGGCAGACAATGCGGCCATTGTGAAGAACACCTTTGGCAAGGGGTGCGCCATAGTGAGAGCAGTGAGCAGCGATCGCACTAACACCCGATTCAGTCTTCGCCAGCAAAATCTCTTTATCGGCAACCGAAAACTGTCGCATTTCGCCAACTTTGAGGTCACTGACCTGACAAACCGATACTCGCTGAATGCCCATGGTCTTCAATCCTTTCTCATCACATCTTTTCCATCCCATTCGAGCGTAAGCAAAAGTTTTAGCGCTAGCATCTCTCATCAGAGGTAGTGTGGCTGTAGAGTTCAGTTTAGTTAGAGTTTTTGGATGGAGCGGTTTAATTTCAAGGTTTTTAGGCGGTTTTGGGCGATCGCCCGCGCCTATTGGGTGGGTGACGAAAAATGGAAGGCCAGAGGGCTTTTACTGCTGATCGTAGTGCTGCTGTTGGGCTATACCGGTCTGAGTGTGGTGCTCAATACGCAAAGAGGAGAGCTGATCTCGGCGCTCTCTGCCAAGAGCGAAAGCCGGTTTTGGCAGACGGTGGGTGTGTTTATTGCGGTGCTAGTGGCCTATGCGCCGCTGCTGGCAGGGTATACGTATTTGCGCGATCGCTTGGGCCTAGAATGGCGACGCTGGTTGACTGATAGCTTTGTGAGCCGCTATTTTCAGAACCGCGCCTTCTATCAGATCAATCAGTTCAATCCAGAAATTGATAACCCCGACCAGCGAATTGCAGAGGACGTTCGGAGCTTTACGCAAGAGTCTCTGACGCTGGCGCTGGTGGTTACTAGCTCTGTTCTAGAAGTGATTGCTTTTAGCGGGGTGCTGTGGGGAATTTCTCGAGAGCTGGTTTTGTTCTTGGTGGCCTACGCAGTGGTGGGAACTGTTCTGACAGTAGGAATATTTGGCAAGCCGCTGGTGAAGCTGAACTTTGAACAGCTAAAGAAAGAGGCGAACTTTCGATTTAGCCTGGTGAGAGTCAGAGAGAATGCAGAGGCGATCGCATTCTATCAAGGCGAAGATCAAGAATCGACGCAGATAAAAGAACGCTTTCTAGCCGCTTTCAACAACTACAAAAGTTTGCTGGTCTGGGAGCTGAGTCTGAACGGACTGACAAACTTTTACGAGTTTATTCCTTTTGTGCTGCCTGCTATTGTTGTTGCTCCTGGTGTGTTCAGCGGCGACGTGGAAGTCGGCAAAGTCAGCGAGGCTCAAGGCGCTTTCATTCGAGTTTTCTTTTCGCTGAATGTGATTGTCGCTAGGCTTCAGTCGCTGAGCGCTTTTGGTGCGGGAATCGATCGTCTGTATGACTTTTCGGAGGCGATTGGCTATGAGGTGATAGAGGCTCCGCAAGACGAGGAAGTAGTAGATAGCGTTGAAAGTGAAACAGAAACTGCAACAAAGGGTGAAACTGAAAAAGGCGAGAATAAACAGCCAGTCATCAGCTTTGAAACATCCCCTGAGCTGACTTTGCAATCGTTGACGTTGCAGACGCCGAACTATCAACGCACGCTGATTGAAGATCTTTCACTGGCTGTAGAAGCGCAAAGTTCGCTGTTGGTGATGGGTCCGAGCGGGTGCGGCAAGAGTTCTTTGATGCGTGCGATCGCAGGACTCTGGACCTCCGGCGAAGGCGTCATCACGCGGCCTGACCTAGAAAATTTGCTGTTCTTGCCGCAAAAGCCGTACATGGTCCTGGGCAGTCTGCGCCAGCAGCTGCTCTATCCTTATCCCGATGTAGAAATCGAAGATACGCAGCTAACTCAAGTACTTCAGCAGGTAAATCTGCCGAACCTAGAAGCGCAGTTTGGACTAGAGGCCGAAGCAGAATGGAGCGACGTGCTTTCTCTAGGAGAACAGCAGCGGCTCAGCTTTGCTCGTGTGCTAATTCACCGGCCTAAATACGCCATCCTCGACGAAGCCACTAGCGCCCTAGACCAAGCCAACGAAGCACGGCTCTACGACCAGCTGTCGAAAGCTCAGACCGCTTACCTCAGCGTTGGCCACAGAGAATCTTTGCAAAACTACCATCAGTCGCTCCTGCGACTAGCAGAAGACCATAGCTGGACAATTCAGAGTTTAGATGACACGAAGGAATCATCAGCCGTAGACATTCACTGATATCTATTTCTCAATCTCAACAACTAACCGAGCTGTAGAAGTCCTACAGCTCGGCGATATCGCTTTGTAATTAGATGTTTGTCGTTAAGGAGACAGCAATCGCTAGCCTAAGCGTCAGCTACGAGCTGCTTGAAGCCCTTACCGGCGGAGAATGCGGGGACAGTCGTTGCGGGAATCTTGATAGTCTCACCAGTTTGGGGGTTGCGGCCATCACGGGCTTTGCGATCGCGTGGCTCAAAGCTGCCAAACCCAACCAAGCTAACCTTGTCGCCTTTAGCAACGGATTCCATGATTGACTCGATCACCGCTGTTAATACAACATCGGCATCTTTCTTCGAAACGTCCGCCTTTTCTGCGACCATATCAATTAGTTCAGCTTTGTTCATAAAAGTGAGTGCCTTAAAAAACTTCGATAGTATTTGTAGCACAAGACCAAGATAGGTCACAAGTACTATCCGCCTGACAGGCCCGTGCTTTCGGGGAAAAAGCCGAGAATTATCCGCTCTCGCGGGATATTTGGCTAGTAGAAACTGATTAAAATCACAAAACTAATGATTTTTCTCCCGTTTGTTGCATTTTTTTGACTAAAGGCAGGCTCCCCGCAGAGATTCAAGCCAAATCGGTTAAGAATAATATCTTTTGAATTACTTAACATTTTCCGCTAGTTTCCGCTCCGTAGCAGCTTTGTCAGCGGGTTATAAAGACTTTAGCTTTTTTAGATCCTGCTTAATCTGCTCTAGTCCTTCCTTGGTGTCCTGCTGTCCGTAGGCTTCGCCAGCCTTTAGAAAGCTCCTGACCGCCTTGTTGTTGTCACCGATGTTGGCATAGGCTAAGCCCAAATTGTGAAAAGCCTCAGCGCAGTTAGGTTCCTGGCCCAAAAGCTCAGTGAATTGCTCAATAGCTCCACGGTAGTCTCCTGCTCTGTATGTGCCCACTGCGCCGACGTACAGCTTTTGCGCCGCTGTAGACAATGGAATAGAAGACGTTTCAACCGCTGAGTCGGGAAAGGGAATTTGATCGATCGGCTGACGGTAGGCGCTCACCATAGAGAACATTGCAAAGCCTGCAATGCCAAAGACAACCGCTATCCAAATGAATAGGTTTGGTAGCAAAGTCGGCAGAAAATTAGAAGCTTCCATAAGAGACGCGCAGCAGTTTCGATAGTAAGGTCACTGGTTTACAAAGGTTGTCACAGTCTGGGTGGAATGCGCTCTATGCGCCGTTGCTGGCCGCCAGAAGCCGCCTTGCGCTCCTGCTACAGTCTGATTCGCCCTATGATAAGAATATAGACTTTTCACACACTGCGACCAGGATGACGGCCCAACTTACTAGCTCACCTCAAGCTACAGACATTCACCGCTACAGGGGCAAAAAGCTCAACTGGGACTGGCGTGGCTACGATATCAAGTACGTTGCTCACGGTGACGGTCCGCCGATTGTATTGCTCCACGGATTCGGCGCGTCCATTGGTCACTGGCGCAAAAACATTCCTGAACTTGCCGCAGCGGGGCATCGGGTTTATGCCATAGACCTGCTCGGCTTTGGCGATTCAGACAAGCCCGACCTCAGCTATAGCCTGGAGTTTTGGGTAAAGCTAGTTCACGACTTCTGGAAAGCGCATGTCAAGGAGCCAGCTGTCTTTGTTGGCAACTCTATCGGGGCGCTGATGGCGCTGATGACCCTGGTCACCTATCCCGAAACGGCCTGCGGCGGTGTGCTGCTGAACTGTGCGGGCAGCTTGAACCACGACCCGAGGATCTACCGGGCGGGCTGAGCTTTGTAATGGGTACTTTTGCCAAGCTGGTAAATTCCAAACTCACAGGTCCGCTTCTGTTCAATCAGGTCCGCACAAAAGGCCGAATTCGTGGATCTTTGAAGCAGGTATACGGCAATCGTAAAGCAATTACGCCTGAGCTGATTGATATTTTGCATGGTCCTGCCTGTCAGCCGGGGGCGCAAAGAGTGTTTGCCTCTATTTTGACGGCACCGCCTGGGCCTCGTCCGAGTGAGCTGCTGCCGCAGGTGACCCAGCCTCTGCTCGTGCTGTGGGGAGAGAAAGATCCCTGGACACCGATCAAAGCGGCGGACATCTATCAGGAAATGGCGGCTGATCCGGAGGTAGACGTTACTTTTCGCGCAATTCCAGATACAGGGCATTGTCCGCATGATGAGAGGCCGGAAGTGGTGAATCGGATGATTTTGGATTGGTTAGAGGGGTAAGGAATGGGGAATGGGCTTCGGCTGCGCTCAGCCGCCGGGAATGGGGAATGGGGACAGGAGGGCTGTTGGATGATTGATGAGGGGTATATCAAGTATCGGTGTGAGTGGATTGAAAGGGATGCGATCGCACCCCCCACAGTCACAGATCTCACCCGCTACCGAGACGCGCTGCACCAGCTCCACCTAATTGGCGAATATTCCAACGGCATCGGCTTCGGCAACATCTCTCAAAAAACAGCGCTTCCCCCTTCCCCTGTCTCCCTTTCTCCAATTCCCCAATTCATCATCACCGGCACCCAAACCGGCCACCTCCCCACCCTCACCGCCAAAGACTACGCCCTCGTCACCGATTTCAATCCGGAGCAAAACACCCTCACCTGTCAGGGTTTGCGAAAAGCCTCTTCCGAATCTCTGACCCACGGCATTATCTACAGCGCTCATCCAGGTATCGGCGCTATCATTCACGTCCATCACGCCCAGCTTTGGAGAGCCCTGCTGCATCAGGTGCCGACAACGGGTGCTGATGTTCCATACGGCACGCCGGAAATGGCCGCAGAAACGCAGCGCTTGTTCAAAGAAACGCCTTTGCTGCAACAAAAGATCTTCGCAATGGCAGGCCACGATGAAGGCGTGGTCACTTTTGGCGCAACGTTGCAGATGGCCTATCGCGTCTTAATAAACTGGGGAGTGATGACAGGAATACTGTCAGAAGCTGCTCTGCAACTGCCATACGCAGAAGCAAACAGGACTCAGAGGTCTAAAGCTTAAAAAGTCGATGACAAAATACCTAGAATTTTGTCTACCTCAACAATGTAATAGTTACGGCTATCAATAAAGACGGTCTGATCAACCAGCTTCAGAAATCGCCAGTCGCTGCCTGTAGTGACCGCGCCATATATCTGTTGATCGGCTTCCCCATGGCGCTGATTGAACAGTCTAGCGGCAATCATAGTTGCAGCGCATTGACCGAGGCCGCTAGGAATACTCTCATTTTTTGCTTCAACGATCGCAAAGACAGGACTAGTGATGTAGTATTGCTCGGCTGAACGGCTCAGTAAGAAATCACAGTGTCCATCTAAGCCCTTCTCTGGCTCAACTTCAAAACGGCTACCTGAGAAGATCGCAATTTGGTCTCTCAGAATACGTCTTGTCTCCATCAGCACAGGCATCACAATCAGCTCCGAACGTGCCTTTTCAGTGTTGATAGCCATTGCTAGCGGCAACTGTTCTTTCAGTGCGAGAGATAGCAGCTCACTAGGTTCGATAGGAGAAACTTGAGAAAATATATCTTCTCTTTCGTTAGTCGACACACCAAACTCGGACTTCACTTTACTAAGACTAAAGCTGCTGTATGACATGAGACACACTCGATTCTGGCAACTATTGGGGCTTTGTTGATTCAATTCCTATCGTAAGCCACCCTCTAGCCTTAATGTGATTGATGTAGGAACTGTCAACTCAGCTCGTCGTCCTTCTATGTGATAGCTCAACGCTAGCTCAATTGGCTGGAGTGGCAAGTGCGTCAGCCGTTCAGCCCATTCAATTGCTACAATCCCCGGCTCGACCTCAATACCCTCCCAGTAGGTTTCCAAATACAGATCGTTTGCCTCAGCCTTGGAAAGTCGATACAGATCTATGTGGTACAGCGGCACTCGTCCTTTTGTATATTCATTGATCAGCGTAAACGTGGGGCTATCGATTTCTTCAACCCCAAGCCCTGATCCGAGCCCTTGCACCAGCGTCGTTTTCCCACTGCCCAAGTCGCCTTTTAGCAGCAGTACACTGCCCGCTGGCAATTGCTCACCGAGCGATCGCCCCAAAGCCTGCGTCGCCCAACTATCTGGCAATTCAATCACCATTTGTCTATTCTGTCTCCCTGACCAGTCCTGCTGTATAAACTATATACAGCTCAGCTCAGGTCTAAGCTTCCAATGATCATCACCGTTGCTAGCTTCAAGGGCGGCGTCGGCAAAACGACGACGGCTATTCATCTCGCGGCCTTTTTACAAGGTCAGGGTGAAACGGTGCTGATTGACGCAGATCCCAACCGGTCAGCGCTGGGCTGGGCCAGCAGAGGGGAGTTGCCCTTCAAGGTTGTCGATCAGTGGGACGCGGAGAAAAATACAAGCCCTGATACTAATGTGGTGATAGATACCCCAGCTCGGCCTATTCCAGAAGATCTCTCGGCGCTAGCTAGAACCTGCGACCTGCTGGTACTACCGACAACGCCAGATGTGCTAGCGCTAGATGCTTTGGTGCTAACGGTGGAATATCTCAAAGCGATCAGCGCTAGCCACTACCGGATTCTAATCACTGCCATTCCACCCAAGCCGAGTAAAGCCGGACAGGAAGTCAAAGAACTTTTGCAAGAGGCCAATCTACCTGTTTTTGAGCAAGGGGTTCGACGATTTGCAGCCTTCCAAAAGGCGGCGCTGCAAGGCGTTCCGGTCTATATGGTGAAAGATGTCCGAGCCGAGACCAGCTGGCAGGACTACGAGAGCGTGGGAAATGAGATTCTAGAGATCATGGAAGCGAGGGAGCTAGAACTCAACGCACAGAACTCGCCTGAAGTGAAGGATTTTTTCTAATAGCAGATGTTTCGAGCTATAGTTCTGCGATTTCCCGCCTCGTGGCACAATTAGTAAAGCCAGAGGAACCTAGATAACCGGATTATGAAAGACACCTTTAAGATGCTGAAGCGATTTGCCCTGCTGTGTGTGATTGTGCTTGCTCTAGGCTTGCAAAGCTGCTCACCCGGAGTCAGCCTGCAATCTTATAATGATAGCTACGAAGGCTATGAGTTCAAATATCCCACTGGCTGGGTGCCCGCTCAGGTAGAAGGCGGTCCCGACACTATATTCCACGACATCATCAGAGCCAGCGAGAATGTCAGCGTTGTTATTAGCCCCGTCTCCGGTGGCAAAACCTTACCCGATCTTGGCACTCCCTCAGAAGTCGGCTACACCTTGTCCAAAAGCATTACCTCCCTCGCTCCTGACGATCGCAACGTAGAGCTGGTCAACGCTCAGTCCTTTGAAGCTGGCGACAAGCTCTACTACATCCTCGAATACATCGCCAACCTACCCTCCGGTCAACGTCATGACCTTGCTAGCGTCATCATCCGACGCGGCCAGCTCTACACCTTCAACGCTTCCCTACCCGAGGATCGCTGGAGCAATATGAAAAACACCATGAAGCAAACGGTGGCTTCTTTCTCGGTCTATTAACCTTTCCCCATTCCTAAAACTTAACTCATGGCCGATATTCAATTCGTACTGGCTTCCGCCTCTGTTGCCCGTCGAAATCTGTTGATAGACGCGGGTATTCAGCCATTTGTGTGTCCTAGTAACTTCGATGAAGATGCGGTTGTCATTAGCGATCCTCGCAAGCTGGTAGAAGTGCTGGCGCTGGGTAAGGCGCAGATGGTGGCACCGCAGTTTAAAAGTGCGCTGGTGCTGGGATGTGATTCTGTTTTGGCGATTGATGGTGTTATTTATGGAAAGCCGGAAAGTAGACAGGAAGCGGTCGAGCGCTGGCGGTCGATGCGAGGCGGTTCGGGGGAGCTACTGACTGGCTACGCGCTGATTGCACCGGGAAAAGAGCCGCTGGTTCGGCACCGGATGACGCGGGTGTTCTTTGCGAATATCTCGGATGCGGAGATTGAAGCCTATATCAGTACAGGTGAGCCGATGCACTGCGCTGGGGCGTTTGCAACGGATGGTAAGGGCAGCATGTTTGTAGAAAAAATTGAGGGCTGTCATACAAACGTGGTGGGGCTAAGCATTCCGATGCTGCGGCAGATGATGGCGGAGCTGGGCTACCGGGCGATTGACTTTTGGGGGAAGTGAGTCATGAGCCGAGCGCAGGGAAGCTATGTAGATAGAGGTGTAGATAGAAGTCTGGAATACCCGATTCAGCAGCGGAGAAGTCGGGTTCGAGCAGTCCGTAGACTCCTTGTCGCAAGCGTTCTTTTGATAGCGCTGGCTTATGTGGCGACGGACTATTGGGCGGAGGGGCTGTGGTTTACTGAGCTGGGCTTTTTGTCTGAGTTTTTTGTGCGATCGCGCACCCAGATCATCCTAGGCGCATTCACTTTATTTGCCAGCCTCGGCTTCACCTTCTTTAATTTCAACACCGCCGAAAAGCTTCAGTTCAACCGCAACTGCCTTCTGCCCAACCAGGCCAACCTCAGTATCGGTTTGGGACTAAAAGCGCTATTGCCCATTCTCTTTTTGCTAGGTGCGGTGATTAGCAGCGGGTTGGTGCACCATGTTCGGATTGCGATCGCAGAACTGGCAACAACACGAACCACGATTCCAACGCCGCTAGGTCTAAGCTTTAGCGCCAACTGGGAACTGGGTCAGTCTTTAATTGTCCAGCCAATCTTATTAGGAATCGTTAGTTTGAGTGCGATCGCCCTGATCGCTTCTCCCATGCCTCTACTGCGCGTGGCCGCCGTTGTTCTCAGCTTTTGCTTTAGCATTACGGCCACCGAGGAGTGGGCCAGGGTGCTCCCCGCGCTCAATCCTTCTGCTTTTGGCCAGTTTGATCCAGTCTTTGAAGAAGAGCTGAGCTTTTACATTTTTCGACTGCCGCTGTGGGAACTGGTTGAATTTTGGCTCTCGGGGCTATTGATGTTCATGCTAGTGGCGGTGACCTTGGAGTACCTGCTAGCGGGAAATACGTTTAGTCAGGGACGCTTTGCCGGGTTTTCGTCGGGGCAGCAAAGGCATTTGTCTGCGATCGCATCTGGCCTACTCGTGGTCACTGCTCTAGGCGATTGGATCAACCGCTACGAACTGCTTTATTCCAAACAGGGCATCAGCTATGGTGCTAGCTTTACTGATATCTATATCGGCCTACCTGTGAATACCTCCCTTAGCTTCATTGCTTTGGGCTTGGCTGTCACGTTAGCGGGACGCGCGCTCGGCGGAAAATTTCTGACTAAGCGGGTCAGAATCAAAGGGGGTGTGCTCAATGCTCGGCCGATTGTGGGTGCGATCGCGCTCTATCTACTCCTCACCCTGATCGGCAGCACCCTTGCACCCTGGCTGGTTCAGCGCCTGATCGTCCAGCCCAACGAGCTACAGCGCGAAGTTCCCTACCTCGAACGCACCATCGCCTTCACCCGCGATGCCTTCGATTTGGCCAATATCGAAACCAAAGAATTCAATCCCCAAGGCACCCTCACCACCGCCAAGCTAGAAGAAAACAAATCTACCATCGATAACATCCGCCTGTGGGACACCCGCCCCCTTCTAGAATCGAACCGCCAGCTTCAGCAAATCCGTCTCTATTACGAGTTCGCTGATGCCGATGTCGATCGCTACAGCTTTGCTGAAGCAGACAACCCCGGTGATACAGCCATCAGCCGCCGCCAGGTTCTGATCTCTGCTCGCGAGCTGAACTACGAACAGGTGCCCGTCGAAGCCCAGACCTGGGTCAACGAACACCTCACCTACACCCACGGCTACGGCTTCACCATGAGCCCTGTCAACACCGCTAGCCCCAGCGGCCTACCCGAATACTTCATCAAAGACATCGCCCACACGCCTAGCTCAGCCGCCGTTCGCCGCTCTATTCCCATCGGCAAACCCCGCATCTACTACGGCGAACTCACCAACACCTACGTCATGCCAAACTCCCAGGTGCAGGAGCTAGACTTTCCCAGCGGCAGCGACAACGTTTACAACAGCTACGACGGCGGCGGCGGCATCAACATCGGTCCACTGTGGAAACGCCTCCTGTTTGCCAAGCATCTAGGCGACTGGAAAATGCTGCTAACTGACGACTTCACTGCTGATACCAAGCTGATGTTTCGGCGCAATATCAAGCAGCGCATCAACCGGATTGCCCCGTTTCTACAGTTCGATGAAGATCCCTATCTTGTCATTGCAGACGCAGGCGCTGACTTTGCACCACCCGGCGAGGAGTCTGGAACCAACTACCTGTACTGGATGATAGATGCCTACACGACGAGCGATCGCTACCCCTACGCCGATCCTGGCACCAACCCCTACAACTACATCCGCAACTCCGTCAAAGCTGTTGTTGACGCCTACAACGGTTCTGTTCACTTCTACATTACCGACGATCGCGACCCGATCATTCGCACCTGGGCCCAAACCTTTCCCAACATGTTTGAACCGCTCTCAGCCATGCCCGAAGCGCTAAAAGCACACATTCGCTACCCGCAAGACTTCTCTCTGGTTCAATCCAATCAGCTGCTGGCCTATCACATGACCGACCCCAAAGTTTTCTACAACCGAGAAGACCAATGGCGTGCCCCCAACGAGATCTACGCCAACGAGGCTCAGGTCGTCAAACCCTACTATCTAATTATGGAACTGCCCGGAGAAGAAGATGGTGAATTCGTGCTCTTGCGCCCCTTCACCCCAGCGCAAAGAAACAACCTAGTCGCATGGCTCGCCGCCCGCTCAGACGGCGAACAATATGGCAAACAGCTGCTTTATCAGTTCCCCAAGCAAGAGCTAGTGTTTGGCCCCGAGCAAATCGAAGCCCGTATCAACCAGGAGCCTGATATCTCACAGCGCATTTCGCTTTGGAATACTCAAGGATCTCGCGCCAACCAGGGAAATCTGTTGGTTATCCCAATTGAACAGTCTTTGCTTTATGTAGAACCGCTCTATTTAGAAGCAGAACAAAACCGGCTGCCTATTCTGGCAAGAGTAATCGTCGCCTACAAAAATCGCATTGCGATGGCACAAACACTAGAACAAGGCTTGCAGGCCATCTTTGGCAGCGAAGAAAGCGCCAGTCCAGCAATTATCCGGGAGCTAGATCAGCCTGACGATGTTGAAGGACTGCTGTTCCCCGGCGAAGATTCCGATGCATCTACAGACACCGCACCAGCAGAAGCCAATTGAGCCCTGACATGAGCATCCTCCTCGACAACACTTGAGCTGCGTAGAACAGCTTCAGCACTCCAAAAAGGACTGAAGCTAAACCGTATCGTCTTCCGCCGCTAATCCTTCAATCTCATCAATACTAAGCCCAGTCGTCTGACTAATTGTCTCTACAGGCAGAACACCTAAAAGCGAGCGAGCAATCTTCATTTGAGCCTTCTTTTTCCCGATGGCTTCGCCTTTGACCTTCCCGATGGCTTCGCCTTGCTTTATGCCTAGCTGTTCTGCCTTACGAAAAGAATTTCGGTAGTCGTGAATGAACTGCTGCCGCTTCTCAAAAATTTCTAGCTCTTCAGGGCTAAGTCTGCTTTGGCGAGCTACTTCAAAGGCATCGTGAATAGCCGCTACCTCATTTAGATTGTTGGGAACAACTTCTAGTTCATCGGCAGATTTCAAAAAGTACAGCCATTTGTCAGTCAGATCCTCTAGCTCGTCCAAGGCTTTGTCAAACTTCGGCAACTCTACAAAGACAAGCTCGATATCATCGCTATACTCAGTGAGCGTATCTTTCTCCATCAAACGATAGCGCGATGTGACCTTATCGCTATGCTCAAACATCTCAAAATCGGTGATAGTAAGCGCAATCACCGGATTGAGTAGCGTGTAATCTTCTCCAGTTTTGAGCTGCGTAGAGTAGGATTTTGCAGCGTTGTAGAGTACTCGCTTTTCAAAACCCAAGACATTTAGTATCTGCATTTCAATAATGACTGTACTGTCATTAGCTAGTAATGCTTTGATGTCTAAGAAGGAATTTTTCATCCCTTCAATTCTGGGGGCCTGGTAAGGATCGAGAATGTCTAGATCCTGAATAGCGGGTTCAGAATTGTAGAGGATGGCATTCAAGAAGCTGATCAAAATATCTTTGCTTTGAGGTGAGCCAAAGATCTTCTTGAAAGCGAAATCAGTTTTTGGATTGATAAAAGTAAGCATCGGCCTAGCGCCTAATAGCTGTGTATCTGCATTCTAATAGGAAACGAGAATGTCCTTAGAAGAGACATTCTCGCTATTGAGAAGACTATTTGACGCGGCCTGATATTAGCCCATCTATCCAACTAAATGCGCTTCTAGGAACCAGAGGCGCTTGTCAATAGTCCGAGAAATCTCAACGTAGAGATCGTTAGTATCTTGATCGCCTAGCTCGTCTGCTTTGTCGATGCTTTGACGTAGGTGCTTGGCGTATGCAGCGTAACGGTCGGCGAGTGCGGCAACGTGCTCCATTCCACCAACGGCGTCGAAGTCGTACTCTGGCAAAATTGACTCGCCAGCAGCTACCCGTACGGTGCCCATTGCGGTACCGGCCAAGGCAGTGACTCGTTCGGCGACCATGTCACTGTATTCTTCTAACTCACCTGCCATTTCATCAAACAGCAGATGTAGCTGATAGAAGTCTTTTCCCTTGACGTTCCAGTGGGCCTGCTTGGTCTGGGTGCGCAGATCGGTGGTGGCCGCGAGAGTGCCGTTCAGCATGGCAACGACAGCCTGACGGGTGTCGAGGGGTAGATCGATCCGAGTAGGATAGAAAGCAGATTTTGATGTGGTTGCAACCATGGTGTCCTCCAATGACTGTAGGAAGTGATAACTCATCGTGTCTCACTAAGAATATAAGCAGATCTTAATTTCAGCGAAGGGCCTTCGATCAATTTAAGACTTGAAGATAGATATACTTTGTCTGCTCACTTGAGTATACTCATAACGACTTCGCTTTAGCAAGTGTTTTTGTTGAAGCATTTAATCTCTGAGCGTTCTTCCGCGTTGATATGCTGCTTTTTATGGTTAGCTCACAGCGGCAGAAAATAATTCCTGAGAAGTATCAGCCTTATATGGCACATCGGCAGCAGTGTAAGGTTGGAAGGCGATCGCGTCTAAAGCAACGACAGACGTGTAGCCGAAGTCACTAAGATATTCAAGCACTTTGGGATTGTTTAGAGCGTTATTGATAGCGACCTGGGCTTGGCTGAGTAACGTGTCAAGATTGCGATCAATCGGTACAGGTAGAGTCTTGAGATGATGACAATACGCTCTTGAGCATTTCCAATGTCTGCAAGAAAGTACAGAAATGGAGCGGAATTGATGCAGAGCGCGACTGATAAAGTGCAGTTGGTGACTGGGTGATTGCAGGTGGAAGTGGATTGGGGCGGGAGCGATCGCAATCATGTTCCCCCAGTCATTTTGCTAATGAGCTGTAATAATCAACGATAGAAAGTAGGTTTGCAGTCATGGTCCAGACGCCCGTAAGAACCCTCACCCTAGAAGAATTTTTGCAGCAGCCCGATACGAAACCTGCTAGCGAATACATTGACGGTCAAATTGTCCAGAAGCCGATGCCTAAAGCAGATCACAGCGTTATTCAGGCCGACCTCACAACTGCCATTAACGCAGCGACTAAAGCTAATCAAGTTGGACGAGCCCTCCCAGAACTTCGCTGTACGTTTGAAAGCCGCTCAATCGTGCCCGACATAGCCGTACTTCCGTGGGCAGCAATTCCCAGAAAAGAAGATGGCAAGGTCGCAGGAGAGCTTCACTGTGCACCTGACTGGATGATTGAGATACTATCGCCAAAACAGAGCCAGACAAAAGTGGTGAAGAAAATTATGTACGCGCTGTCTCACGGCACCCAAATGGGCTGGCTGATTGACCCGGATGAGGAGTGCGTTTTTGTCTATACGCCCGACTTGCGAACTGTATTGTATGAGGCTCCTGATGCACAGTTGCCAGTACCGGAATTTGCGATCGCCTTTCAGCTAACGGTAGGTGAGCTAGTAGCTTGGCTGTATGAATGAAGCAAAACAAATGGATATGGTATTTCAGAGTTAATGAAGAGGGTTTTGGTGACTTAGGCGGGCGATCGCGCCAAAACACCCAACCCTTCCAATAGCTGCGGATCTTCTTCTAGCGCGACCTTGGCGATCGCCAGATAATCACTCAGCCAGTCTTGCAACTCATCTAGCGCCGCATCTCTCTTTTGCGTTGCCGACTGCGCCTCTCCTTTCTCTTTCTCTTGTACCAGATTGGCCTGCTCAATCACCGCCAGCTCAGCCAGTCCAGCCTTCAGCTTTTGATCGGTAATACCAAACTCTTTTAGTTCCAAGAGAACGGCTTTATCCCCTAGAGCATTCTTGTAAAACTGATTCGCCTGCGCCATCCAGCCAGAGAGACTTTTCTTGCGGGTACCGTCAAGATCTAGCTGAGTGGCTACGCCGGAGTTGCGTTTGAAGGCGACGTGCGCCACTTTTAGAAACCGCATGTAGGATTTCTTGGCAGTTTCCCAAGCTTCGTTCACGTCAGTCGTTGCCGAGATCTGACCGCCTGCTTCGGACTGCTGTGTGAGCTGAGTAGCGGCGGCGGCGCTGTAGAGCTGTTTGCCCTGCTGGATTTTTGCTTTGGTGTAGCCAAAATCGGCGAGGTATTCGAGGATGGTGGGATTGTTGAGGGCGTTGTCGATGGCGAGCTGAGCGTCGCTGAGTAGGGTGTCGATGCTGAAGTCTTTACGCATGAGTAGATTGAAGTAGGGTGATGCAGATTCATCGTTCCCACGTCTGTGGTGTAGAACTCATTTGAAGCGGAATTGATGCCGCGTGCGACTGAGCAAGTCCCGTTGGTGACTGAGAGCTTCCCGAATGCGACTGAGCAAGTCCCGTTGGTGACTGAACCGTTCCCGCGTGCGACTGATAAAGTCCCGTTGGTGGATGAATCATTCCCGCGTGTGACTGAGCAAGTCCCGTTGGTGACTGAGTTATGCCCGTGTGTGACCGGAGGGTTGCAAGGGGAAGTGGATTGATTGCGGGGCGATCGCACTCATTCAATCCAGTCATTTTGCTAATGAGCTGTAATAATCAACAGTAGACAGTCGGTTTTGAGCCAGGTTTGCAGTCACTGATTAAATTACAATCTAGGGAAACAGATGGCAAAACTATCAGACGAAGAGGTTCAAAGAATAATTGCTAGGCTCTTCACTGGTAGTCCAATTACACGGAAGGAGGCTGAGGTTGTCTTAAGCGCGCTAGGTGCTCAGTTCCGTCCAGGCAAAGGTAAGGGATCACATGGGAGATGGTTGTTGCCTAATGGTAAAACTGCCACACTTCCCGGAAAAGCTAGTAAGGATCTAAGCATCGGTGTGCGGCAAAGCCTGAGAAAGCAGCTACGTAACAATGGAGTGACTCATGACTGATACTACCAACTATTTACCAACCAACATCCGGTTAGCCCATAGAGGATACGAGGCCAGCGCCGTGGTTGATCCGACTGATGGATATCTACAGGGTATGGTTGAGGGACTTGAGCAAGATTTGCTGTCTTTTGATGGTGATGACATTGCAGAGTTAGCCGCTAATTTCAAGACTGTTGTTGATGAATATTTAGAAGACTGCGCTGAACGAGGTGTCGAAGCGGAGAAGCCTAAGATCGGCGCTCCTGCGTGAGTTTCTGTTTCTCATAGGCAGAGGAGAAAAAGTTCTAGAAATAAATCTCAACCCATGAAATGTTTAATTGTAATAGAAAAACTCAGATAGGATTTTCAGCATACTTGTCTGACTATTCCTTTGATATGTAACAACAGACGTTACGCAGATAGAAATGGATGAGAATAAAGCTAGGCTAATCCATTGTTCTGTAGCTCGGTCAGCAACCAGGCGCGGCATACTTATTCACCAGTCCCAGCGCCGATAGCCCAATCCCCACCCCCGGCAAAGGCTGAAACAGCTCCACAAAATCCTTAATCAGCCCCGCTGCCACTGCTCCGCCGTCAGCCCCTTACACACCTTCGTCCGCAAATACTTCAGCAGCAGCGACTTCCCATTCCCCCCCGCCCCATGAAAGAACAGAATCTCCTTTTTCGGCGGATCGTTGAGCCGTTCGGCCAGCAGGCGAGTAAAGCTATAGCGATCGGTGAAAAGGGAAAGGGCGCGATCGCCTTCCGTAATCGAAGCAATCGGCTGTAAATCGTTATCAATACTCATATCCAATCAGAAGCGGCAAAACTGCCCTCATCCTGACAAATTTTGATAAGACCTGCTGGAAACAGCCAGATGAAGCTGTAACTCAAGTACCATCCCGTAACAGAGTCACCACGGCACTGACAATATCTTGTATCGTCCCCCTTCTCAGCTCGCCTACATTCTTCACTATCAGGCTGCTATTAGCTGTAAATAATTTCCCTGGGCGAGCGTAGCTCACAACTTTCAACAAACCACTAGAGAAATCGCTCGCATCGACCCTCACTGCTCGCGAATCAGCGTAAGGTTTACTAGTTACCTGGCATAGCACCCAGTCGTCTTTACTTGCATCAGCCACAACCGCCGGCGAAGCTTCGACTGTGAAAGGTCAGAAAATGGAAAAGGAATCAGCACTACCGATCCGACTGTAAGTGAGACCACGCCTCATCCTCCTCCGGTCGCAGCCAGTCTTTTGCAAGCGCTGACTCACTCATCAAGGCTGTTTCAGCTATCGTATCCACAACCGTCGTCTCTGCCTGCATTCTGGCAGAAGTAGCCTGAGCATCGCGCAACTCAGCATTCTCTTTCTGTCTAAACTTCAGGTAGCGAAAGTAGTTCAAGACTTCTGCCAAAAGCATCGAGTCAGTCGTCCCTTCTAGCTCCTGTAGCAGCAACTCTTTGACCGTCATCGAATGCCCTCCTTGCCAGTCCGTCTAAGTCCAAATCACCTTCTCATATCGTACAGCGCCCAAACTAGCTCATGTTCAAAACTGTGAATCTGGCCTATCAGACTTACCCAAACAGGCGGCTTGTGATGTAAAGTCACAAATCATCGCGCTGTTTTGCCGTATACGCCATGTCAATCATCCGCCATTGGAAAAAGTTTCTAGCCCTTGCCCTCGTCGGTCTGCTCTCAAGCTGGCTGATTAGCTGCGGTAGCGGTGCCAATACCGCTGCCGATAGCTCCGGCAAGGCCGAAGTCGAGTTCTGGACGATGCAGCTCTCGCCAAAGTTCGACGACTATTTCAATACGCTGATTGCCGAGTTTGAAGCCGAAAACCCAGACACGACCGTGAAATGGGTAGACGTGCCCTGGTCCGACATGGAGACCAAAATCCTGGCAGCAGTATCGGCGAGCAATGCGCCCGATGTGGTGAATTTGAATCCTAACTTTGCCTCTCAGCTAGCGACAAAAGGGGCGTGGCTGACGCTAGACGACAAGCTCACGGAAGAAGAAAAGGCGGTTTATCTGCCCAAGATTTTTGAGGCGACGCAGATAAATGGAGACAGCTTTGGCTTTCCCTGGTATCTAACGGCGCGGGTGACGCTGTATAACAGTGAGCTTTTTGACGCGGCGGGCATTTCTGAGCCGCCAGCTACGTTTGCAGAGCTGGCGGAAGTGGCCAAGACAATCAAAGACAAAACCGGAAAGTACGCTTTCTTTATTAGCTTTGTGCCAGAGGATGCGGCGGATGTGCTTCAGTCTTTTGTGCAGATGGGCGTGCCGCTAGTCGATGACGAGGGTAATGCCGCCTTTAATACGCCAGAGGGTAAGGCTGTCTTTCAGTACTGGACGGACCTGTATCAGAATGAGCTGCTTGCCGCGTGAGGTGCTAACGCAGGGACATGCTCAGGCGACTCAGCTGTATCAGTCGGGGCAGACGGCAATTTTGACCTCGGGCGCGGAGACTTTGAGCGCGATCGCAACCAACGCCCCAGACATCGCCGCCGCCACCAAAACCGCCCCCCAAATCAGCGGCAGCACTGGCAAAAAGAACGTCGCCGCCATGGACCTAGTCATTCCAAAATCCACCGATGTAGAAGCCGCCGCGCTAAAGTTCGCCACCTTCGTGACCAACGACAAAAACCAGCTCGCCTTCGCCAAAGCGGCAGATGTACTGCCCTCTACTGTAGAGGCTATGTCTGATAGCTACTTCACCGATGTGCCTGCGAACGCCTCTCCAGTAGAGATCGCTCGTTCTGTCAGCGCTAGCCAGCTAGGAGATGCAGCGGTGCTGATTCCGGCGATGGAAGATGTGAAAACCTTGCAGAAAGTAGTTTATGACAATTTGCAGGCGGCGATGCTGGGGGATAAGACGGTGGATGAGGCTGTGGCGGATGCGGCGGCGGAGTGGAATGACAGGTAGATGGGGGATGGGCTTCGGCTGCGCTCAGCCGCCGGGAATAGGAGAAGTAGCGGGTGCTGAATCGGTTTGGCGGTGGCTGGGGTTTGCTGTTGGCAGTAGCAGTAGCGGGCTGTCAGGAGATGGGGCCAGTGTCTAAGGCCGAGGTGACGCGGGCGGTCTGTGAGGGGCGAGTGGGGTTTGCGTTTGTGGAGGGGGGTGATTTTCTACGGGGGAGCGATCGCACTCAAAAAGACTACGCCTATCGCATCAGCGCTGAGGGGGCTGCCGATTCGCCTGAAGACGTTGCCAGAATTGAAGCTAGCTACCGCAAGACGGGCTGGTTTGACGCTGAACCCGATCAGGAAATGGCCAATCTGCCTGCGTTTTGCCTGGCGCAGAACCTGATTACTAATCAGGACTATCAGGCTTTTGTGCAGGCGACGGGTCACGAACAGCCAGGGATTTCAGCAGAGGACTACCAGGCGCAGGGATTTTTGGTGCATGACTATAGTGAAGTAGAGCCCTATCTGTGGCAGTCGGGACAGTATCCAGCGGGCCAGGGGCAGCATCCGGTGGTGCTGATTTCCTATGAAGATGCCTTGGACTACGCGCAGTGGCGTTCAGAGCAAGACGGCGTTAGCTACCGACTGCCAACTACTTTGGAATGGGAGAAGGCGGCCAGGGGAACCGATGGACGCTATTTCCCGTGGGGCAGTGAATGGCGTGCTGATGCGACCAACTGGGCGAAAAATGGGCCTTATGGGACGAGTGCGATCGCCACTTTCCCACTCAGTCGCAGCCCCTACGGCATCGAAGACATGGCCGGTAACGTCTTTGAATACACCAGCACCCTAGTCGAAAAATCCAACGGCAACATCGAAGTCCTGCTAAAAGGATGCGGCTGGGACGACTACCCCGGATTTTGCCGCGCCGCCTACCAGCACGATCGTCCTACAGATTCAAAACACATCCTCTTCGGCTTCCGCCTGGTTTCAGACTAGAGCCACTTAAACCGGTAGCGATAACATAAAGCGAGACAACTCTATCCCATCCCCATTCCCAATGGCTTCCCAATCCCCAATTCCCAATCCCTCCAGCACATCTCAAACCCTGACAGAACTCCAGCGACTAATGGCCGTCGTTGCTCAGCTACGCAATCCCGACGGCGGCTGTCCGTGGGATCTCGCCCAAACGCCCCAAAGCTTAACGCCCTACGTCATCGAAGAAGCCTACGAAACGGTAGACGCGATTCAATCTGGCAAGGCTGAGGATATTGTGGAAGAACTCGGTGATTTGCTGTTGCAAGTTGTCTTGCAGGCCCAAATATTTCAAGAGCAGGGGGCGTTTGATTTGGGAGATATTGCTAAGGGAATTGCTGATAAAATGGTTCGCCGTCATCCCCACGTGTTCGATCATGACCAATCTAGTGACGATGCAGCCAAAACGCCAGAAGCACTGCGCATGAGCTGGGAACAAATCAAGTCGGCAGAAAAAGCAGAAACTGAAGATCCTGACAAACTCTCTCTTAAACTGCGGCGATATGCCAGATCGCTCCCTCCACTTACGGGCGCAATGAAAATCTCTCGCAAAGCGGCTAAAGCTGGATTTGAATGGGACTCTCTAGCAGAAGTCTGGGACAAGGTAGACGAAGAAATTGCCGAACTCCACAAAGCCATTGAGTCTGAATCCACCGCCGCCCAAGAAAGCGAACTCGGCGATGTCCTGTTCTCTTTAATCCAAATTGCGCGGTGGCAGGGCCTCGACCCCACCGCCGCCCTCCAAGGCACAAACCGTCGATTCATTCAGCGCTTTGCCAGTGTCGAAGCCCAAGCCAAAAAGCCTCTACACGACTACAGCCCGACTGAACTCAACGACTTCTGGCAACAGGCAAAACAACAGATCGCAGACCAGCAGCTCGAAACGCAGGAGCCCAAAGTGTAGAAACTCATAATAGACTATCCGTTAGAATCTACGACTCACTTCTAACACTTGCAAAGTCAGGTGCAAAGTCAGGTGCAAAGTCAGGACTAATTTTCAGTCGAACGGCAATGCCCGTGATGTTGTCATGTCCATTGACCTCATTAGCTAGCTTGATTAGATCGTCCATCCCAGCAGCGAGCCCTTTTTTTTCTCTTAAAATCGGATCGATGTGACTCTCTAAATAGTCTTCTACCAAGTTATTGTCACTGAGACCATCGGAGCAAAGCAACAGCAGCGTGTCTTCTGAAAAGTGGAGATAGGCAACGCTAGGAGAGAGACTTTCCTGGTCGCGCGGTCCTAGCGCCTGAGTCAACTGATAAGCGTCCGGACGATCGTAGGCGATCGCCGGATCAATCCCACGCTGAATTTCTCTTTGCCCCACTTCGTGATCTGTGGTCACCTGCCTCAGCCCGACTCGGCGAGTGTGTTGATAAAGCCGACTGTCTCCTACGTGGGCAACTACTGCGGATGTCCCTTGCAGCAGCAGCAGTACTAGCGTCGTGCCCATGCGCTCATGTCCGGCCCTTTGTTCTTTTTCGTTGGTGTCATAGATTGCCTGATTTGCCAGCTTTACCGCTGCGATAATTGTCTCTTCATCTGGCAGCGCGATCTCTTCTTTCAGCGCTTCTGTTGCCTCTACTTGAACAGGAGAGGGCCAAGGAGAAGGCCAGTGTTCTTCGAAATAGTCGGCCAGCGTTTGAGCCGCTAGCTGGCTGGCGATTTCTCCTCCTTCATGCCCACCCATACCATCACAAAGCACATACAGACAGTGAGCTTTGAGACTGTGAGTGTGATTACCTGATTTTTTGCGATAGCTACTCGCAATGAAGAAACAGTCTTCGTTATGGTCTCGTAAGCGGCCAACATCCGTGCGTCCGACATCTTCTATCGCAGCTAGCTTCATCGGCAAAACCGTAGTGGAATCGCCAGTAGATTCACTTGAATCTGGAAAATCATTCAGCAGTTCGCTTTCTAACGGATCGGTTGAGGGATCAACTACAGCCATGTCGCTTTTGGGGTTTGATGTATTGGAAAGTGAAGGGTCGAGAAGTGAATCACGAGCGGGTAAGGCAGCAGGTGGTGCGAAGGTAGAGATATGTGAAAGGGGACTGGTACGCGGCGTGGTTGCAGCCGGGGTGGTCAGTAGGGCTTCGCCGATGACTGCAAGTTCGTTTTTAAGCTGCCCCAAGGTCTGAGCTGAGGTGACAGCTAGAATGAGCTGTCTGATTTGTCTAAGGGTAGCTACCTCGCCTCTATGAGGCTGGGCGAGCAGAGCTTTCAAGAAAGCTTGCAGGTCCGAAAGCTGTGGATTTGAAAGCTGGCTGGCAAATTGAGAAGGCTGGTCTTCTACGGGTTGATTTTTTGGACTGCTGGGCGGGGTGAATTTGTGAACGTACAAGGACTGGTCAGCAGTAATACCCAAATTGTCAGCCTGCAAGAGGCTAGATCGCCACTGGGGAGTGGGCTCTAGTGCGGCCCACAGCTCTGTAAGCAGATGGGTCCAGTAGACAGGCTGAAGGGGATCGATGGCCGCAGAAAAGGCTTTGACTAGAGGTGTAGTCGTAGGCGGCTCTTGAGTGATGACTAAGGTTGTCTCGCCGCATTGCCAGGTGTCATAGAGCCGAGGGGCGGCGTTTTTGAGCAGCAGGTAAGGGTAGGCCGCAGGAGGAAGCGTGGAGATGGACTGGAGCGTTTCTAGCGTGGGGACAGTGTCTGCGCTAGCGAATTCAAAAAGCTGCTGTTGGAGAGGCGATCGCACCTCGGCCTGGCTATCTACAACGTAGGCTCTGCCGGGGCTGAGCACGGTCGATACCTGGTAGCGACTTTCAAGCTGCGCCTCGCTAGGTTGTGAGTCGTCGGCTGGCAGATAGGTATCTGGGGCTAGTTCCAACTGATCGAATGGCATTAGTCTGACCTGTAGCGGCGGCTGAGCCAGTAGAGGTGCCCCGCAGCGCTGACAGAAATTATGATCGATCGGGTTGGCAAACTGGCAGTTGGCGCAGAGGAGCATATTAGGTTCTAGAGCATTGTCTGAGGAGTGCTTTGGGTTGGGACTTGGTTTGGATTATGCCCGAGAATGGACGCTACGGGGAAACGGTCGGCAGCGATCGCACCTCTTGCTTTGTCAGCGATCGCCACTGCCCTGGCAATAGACCAGACAGGGTCAGCGCTAGCTCAGGAGCTGGTAGAAACAACGCGCTGCGAACCAGACGCAGCGTCGGATAGCCAACTGCCGCTGTCATCCGACGCACCTGACGGTTTTTTCCTTCGGTTAAGGTGATTTCTAGCCAGGCCGTTGGTATCTGCTTACGATAGCGAATAGGCGGATTTCTAGGGGGTAAATCCGGCTCTGGTATGGACTTTACCTGGGCAGGCCGAGTTTGATAGTCCCGAATGGTCACGCCTGATCTTAGCTGTGCGATCGCCTCTACTATCGGCTGACTCTTCACCGGACACTCCACCTGTACCCAGTATTGTCGCCGATGGCCAAAACGCGGATGGCTCAAACGGTGCTGCATCGGGCCATCATCCGTCAGCAGCAGCAGCCCTTCGCTATCTCGGTCCAATCGCCCCACCGCATACACGCCTGGCACCGGCACAAAGTCTTTGAGCGTTCGCCGGGCCGACTCGTCTGTAAACTGACTCAGCACGTCGTAAGGCTTATAAACCAGTAGATAGCGATAGGCCACGTAAGCAAACTTATTAATTCTTGAACTCTATTGACAAATCGTCCTAAAACCAGGGTAGATCGATATTCTAATAAGACAAATTTAGTGATGACATCACCTTCAAAGCCATGGACAACGCAAAAACATACCGGATGAACTGCACCCTGAAGTTTGGGGATATTTATAGCCAAATTATTGTTTGGCTACTCGTGCTGTTTATCAGCCTGGCTGCCGCGCTAGCTCTGATGGGCGCTAGTCGCCCTATCTATGCCCTCGCTACGGTGGGTCTAATCTTTGTGCTGTCGCTACCGTTCTTGCTCTTTGCCTTCGTGACGACTCTGCTCAATCATATTGAGTTTAGTGAGATAGATCCCAACGATCTAGTCGCCAATTCTCCAGCCGCTACAGCGCGAATGGCCAGACAGAGCGCTTAGAACCAGAGATATCAAACGAGCTGACGAATGCTTACGGCGCGACCGGAACCTCAGTGTCTCCTTCAATGTTCTCCTCTACAGCGCCTTCTACAGCAGCAGGCGCTGTCCTGTTAGCAATCAACTCTCGAACGCCGTCTTTGTACTGCGTTGGGGCTAATGCGATCGCCTGATCGAACAAGGCTTGGGCTTCGGTGTCCTTGCCCTGCTCTTTTAGGACCAGTCCTTTGGCCAGAGTAGGGCGAAAATCTGGCTGAGTAGGGGCAGCCGCCTGGGCATCTGCGATCGCCTCGTCATAGATACGTACGGCCTCGTCAAACTTCTTTTCTTCCACATACACCTGGCCTAGCAGCAGCTTGACCGAGAGCTTATCGATACTGCCAGGCGCAATCTCATTATTTTGATCGGCTGTATTCAACGTGTCCTTGAGCAAGCCCACGGCTCCTTCCGTCCGCCCTTGGCTCAGCAGCAGCGCCACTAGCCCTTCTAGCGCGGGAATGTTGCCAGGCGTCTGCGTCAAGACCCCACGATATGTCTGAGCAGCCCCTTCTAGATCATTGAGCTGCTGCTTAGTCTGGGCGAGTAGAACCGCGTATCTAGGCTCGCCAGGATTGAGTTCCACCAGCCGTTCTAAAGGCTCTACCGTACCCTGCAAGTCGCCCAGCCTGCTTTTGGCATAGATAATACCAGAGAGCGCCGTTTGGTTGTCGGGCTCTCGACTCAGGACCGCCGTGTAGCCTTCAATCTCGCCTTGTAGCTGTGTAGTTTCATCCACCGTCGGCTGAGTCGCTGCCGACTGCGCTCGATCGCCGTTAGAAGCCCGACCGTTGATGCCGAATAGAATAGGAACAGCAACAAAGGCCGCAACCGCCGCAATCAGTACGCCTCTCACCAGCCAACTATCTTTCTTTAAAACCACAGTGTGCTCCCTTATGGAACTATCCATCAAAATAACTTGCTCACACTAGCCTACCCTTCCCACCCATCTCTTTCCAACTCGCAGCACTAATTCACAGCTTTTTACGGGACGTGAAATCGGAGCGTGAAAGCAATACACAGAAGCAGGCTGCTAAAAAAGTACTGATTTACTGCTCAAGGGTCTGAACGAGTAAGCGTAAATAAACCTGCTGATTGAATCGCAACAGTCGACATCAAACTAATCTTTTTTAATATATTTGCGCTCAAAATGTTTCCCTTCTGACAAGAACCGTGAAGGCTCAGTCATAGAAGCCAGCTGTCCGCGTTAGCCTATGAGGAAGCTTGTAGGAACCTAGCTGGTAAGAACGTAGCCAGTGCGATAAACCAAATTTGACGCTGATGTTAACCTAGGTCTTGAAAAGTGCTGCTCAAGATCTAATGATTGATCGCAACGCAGCACTGATGAAGGCTTTTCTTGGTCTTTATCATCAAAAGTCGCAGGTACAGTTCAGGAGTTTGAGGATTGATGAGTTCTGCCGCTAGCCGCCCCCCCAAATCTGTCAGCGAATCCAAAGATGCCATGTCTAATTCAATCCAGACAGAATCAAAAGCCGAGTCCAAATCTGACCTAGCGCCGGGTTTGCGAAAGCCGTCTGGCCGCTCGCTGCTACAGCCACCTGCCCGGCCAAAGCCTCCTACCCCTCCTACTGCCATCACACCACCGACTGCGGCCACCGAAGAAACCCTTAAAGAGCCAGAAGCTCCGCAGCGGCCAGGGCCTATTTCACTGCCTAGTGAACCGAGGCAGTATCGAGCGATTGGCCTTTTGAAAGGAAAGTATATTACCTCTGAAGAGCAGCTCAACCGGGGAGACATCCTGGCAGAAGATGGCACGCTTATAGACGCCGTCTTGCTAGGGCGAGTTACCAGCTTGATTAAGAAGCACATCGATTTAGGGAAGGATCATCTCTGGGTAGTCTATCCGCGCACGTTGTACAAAGACGAGACAAAAGATGATGCTGAGACAGACTCTGAGCAGTCAGATTCTGAAGAAAGCGATCGCTCTGAAGAGAGCGACCAGTCTGAAGGAAAAACCCCAGCGCTGCATGTACAGATTGTAGGCGTGTGGGAACCTGAAACGCTCAATGCAGAGACAATGGAGCAGCCCGAAGAAACCCGTCCTCTCTCCAGTAAAGAGGCTGAATCGCTGTGCGATCAGTTCTCTATTCGAGGAGAAGTTGCTAAGTATTCTGAAGAGCTAGGCGAGATTACGGTCAATATTGTTCAAAAGAGCAAGTCAGAAAATACTAAACCCAAGCGCCCTTTCAAGCTATTGGTAAACGGTCAGCTGAATGGGCGGGCGACTGGGTACTTCTGGGATCTAACAGTCGAGCGGCAGGAGGGCAAGCTGATTCTCAAAGAAGGCAAGTCGATCGGTGTAGTACCGCCGAAGAAAAAGCCCAAAGGACAAAAGGGTGCTAAGCGTCGTCCTGCTAATAAGTCAAGAGGATCGGCAGGCGCACCTAAGCCCAAGCCTAGGCCAAAATCTGTAGCGGTCGAGCCAGAAAGTACTGAGTCGGGGATTGCTGATAGTCAGAGTTAGGGAGCCTAGGGGCTCTCATACTGGTTGCGACTGGGTCTAGTTGCGACTGGGTCGATATTGATCAGGTCATATCGATTTGTGGTCCCCAGCTATCTTGAGGCATGAAGCGCGTGTCGATCGGTAGCGGGGCGATCGCACCCGTCAGCTCAAACTCACCGGATTCAATCCTCTGCTTTAGGTCTAGCGCCACCTGCCCAGAAAGATAGACGCTCGCTAGCGGTGCGGTCCTTACGACCTTGCCGTCTAGGACAATCTGGCCTGATTTGAGCTGTGCATAGCTGACTAGACCAAAGGTCGGCCTGACCCGCCTGGGAATCGAGAAGTCAACGACAGGCGCAACTAGGTCTTCGTCTTTGACCGCACAACCTGCGAGTATCTCTTGGTTGAGAATGGGAATAGGAACGCCGACGCCTAGCATCAGCGAAGGTCCGTAGCCTTTGAAATAGCAGCCACGTACCCAGTGAGCATCCATGCGCTTGGCGTCGCCAATGAGGGCAACGGTGGCGGCAGGACCAACGGGGGCGCGATTGGGCAGGCGGCGCTGTAGGGGGAAGTGCTGGGTGCCTTCCCAGGCGATGTAGCCTTCGCCGCCGCCGAGCAGGATGCGGGTACCGATACCGATGGTTTGCAGATCGGGATCGTTGAGTAGGGGAGAAAGTGCGCCTGTGTTGGCGTAGACGGCGTTACCTAGGCGAGGTTGGAGCGGGCCTAGATAGGTGGAAAGCGGGCGATCGCCGCCATTCACAGCCACGATAAAGTTTTGGTAGAGGTTGCGGGGATTGAACAGGTAGAACTGGTTGATGCGATCGCGCGTAATCGTCGTCTCCAAACTGGCCCGAGGATAGCAGTCTGTCACCTGCCCTACCGCCGTCAGCCGCACTGGTTTATCCGCCACCAGATCGGCAATCACATGACCGCCTCCGCGTTCTTCTACCTCGCCTTCTCGAATACTGTCTCGGCTAGAGGTGACTAGCTGCCCCGCCCCGATGTACAGGTCCACCGCACCAAAGCCTGAGTAGGCCAGAACACCGTCTAGATGGCACTCAACAATCTTGATCGGCGGATCGCTATGCCCCAGGTTCATCATTGCCCCAGAGCCTTCCATCGGCTCGAAGGTACCCGTGGTGATCACATCAACCGTCTTGGCAGCCTGCTCAATGCCCAGTTCTGCAATTTTGGCTTTAGCTTCGGTGATAGTCCACGCGGTGACTTTACCCAGACGAATTTTGTCGTTGATCTCGGCAATGGTGCGCATGGGTAGATAGCTTAGCGAGGCGGTATCGGACAGACCTTAGTATAGTTTGAGCGCTGTATCACTTTTGGGTGATCGCGGTGTGAGCGGTGCCAAGATTAAGGCTGTTCGCGCTCCACATACTACCGGCAGGTAGCTCCGAACTTGTAGAGTCAGTCCGATGTAAAGTAGACGAAAGCAGCGCACTAGCAACAGAGCCATGAATCTAAACATCAAAACTCATATTGGCCCCAACGGGGTCTTGCACATAGAAGGACTCGACCAGGTTGCTGGTCAGGACGTAACCGTAATAGTGTCTCTCCCGACTACATCCGTTGACTTTCCAGAATTTGACTTAGAGCAGTATGCCTCACCCACTGTAGGACCGCACGTTGCCGCTAGCATTATGGCTATCAGCGCTACTTGCTCCAGTTTGCCTGCTTTAGATGATCGCAGCGCAGACGAAATCTTGGCCTATAACGATATCGGTCTACCTGAGTAAGCAGATAGTAATCGATACCTCGGCAGTAATTGCTATTCTGCAACAGGAAGATGAAGCTCAACAGTTCGCTGACCTGATAGCAGCAGACCGATATCGGCTGATGTCTGCCGTGTCACATCTTAAAAGCGCTATCGTCATAGAACATCATCCTGCTCGGTTGAACATGGGCGACTGCTGTTCTTATGCTTTAGCGAAGACAGCTGGAGAACCCCTGCTGTTTAAAGGAGATGATTTCCCACAAACGGATATTCTTGTTGTTACATAAACCAGCGGAGCAGTCCGCAAATATGTCTCAAAAGGCGTAAAATTCTCCGACAAGGTAATTCTCAGACATTAAACAAGACACCATTTTCGAGAGTCTAGAAAGGTCTAAGTTTCTAGGAGGGCAAACGTACTGTATTTGACAATGGTTGAGCCAATGTGACGCTTGCCTTTCTGGACTTAGTATTTCTCTGAAAAATCTACGAGATATATTCTGGTTCATGGAAAGAACACGATTCCGGTTCTCTATTGGAACTACTTTCATGATGTCTAGGCTAAGAAGATCACTCAACGCCCCTTTGCTGGCGATAGTCTGTTTGGTGGTAGCAACGCTCATGTTGTTTACGGCAGATTTTGCTGTAGCTCAACAACCTCCTAACTCTGGTTCAGCTATCTCTCTTGATCCTGTAATGAGGCTGTACCATTCCGACGTTCGAGAACTAGCTTTCAGTGATGACGGGAAGATGTTAGCCACAGTCGGTAACGACAACAGGATACGGTTGTGGAATGTTGCTGACGGCGAACCTATTGCTGAGCTGTATCATAACGAGCCACGTAAAGTAGTGTTTAGCAGTGACGGTAAAACACTAGCGACATCTGGCAATGACAATTATGTAAGTTTGTGGCAGGTTTCAGGAACATCTGGTCAATAAAAAGTCCGGTTTTTTCTTTCTGAAAAGCACTGACTCCACCATTCTAGGTTTAGGGACATGGGTAGTTTTGAATCCTGAGTTAGTATCTACGTACTTGTCAAAAACCTTCGGTTTCGAGACTATTGATTGATAACTTCTGGCCAGTTCTCGTTTGCTCTAGCGATGTTGCCAGGAATATCTCGTTGCCATCGCCTTTGAATGCGGTCGTCACAGTTAAGGTACAGTTTGCCGTCTACGATCTCCCAAGCATTAGGGTCAACTGGCGCAGTGTATCCCTTGGCTACGGTCCAAGCGCAAAAGCCTCCGTATTGAGGCGCATATTGTTCAGGATTCTGGGCAAACACATCTCGGATTTTCAGCGTTGGCAAATTGCCAAGTAGCATTCGTCCAGCAATTCAATGACCCCCTCAGAACATGCGATCGCATAGAATGACACTCAAGCAATCCAGGTAGAAAGGTCAGGCCAGCACGACGACCAGCCCAGTGGGCAGCGCTATGGTACAAACTTCCACAAAACTATTGTCCTTAGACGAGTTTCTGGCGCTGCCCGAGACTGAGCCTGCTAGTGAATATATCAACGGCAAAGTCATTCAGAAGCCAATGCCCCAAGGAAAGCACAGCATTATCCAACGGGAGCTGAGCTTTGCTTTGACCCTTACCTTTCGGCCTACTGGTATAGCTCAAGCGTTTCCAGAACTTCGCTGTACTTTTGGAGGTCGCTCGGTTGTTCCAGATATTGCTGTCTTTCGGTCAGAACGTATTCCGCGTGATCTCGATGGGCAGGTTTCAAACTCATTTAATTTACCACCAGATTGGACGATTGAGATTCTCTCGCCTAGTCAGAGTCAAACACGGGTGACTCGTAACGTTATCCACTGCCTTGATTACGGGTGTGAAATGGGGTGGACTATAGATCCAGCAGAGTCCTTGATATTCACCTACGGCTCAGGTAAGTCAGTGAGCGTCTTTGAAAATCTCACAGAAAGCTTGCCTACGCCTGAGTTTGCAGCAGCCGTCAATCTGACACCGGGCGAAATGTTTAGTTGGCTGCAAGTGTAGTTCAGTGCGTACCTATTGCTTGGTCGCTAAGCGATCAGTGACCCTGACGACGTACGCTTGTCCAGAGAAGGATAGCTACGGTAATTGAGGGAGTGATGATTAGGGCGATCGCAACCCGATTCAATTCAGCGCCTGCCAAGCCAGCCACTGGCAGCAGCGGTCCACCGAACTTGATCAGGGCGCTTAGGGCTGCTGACGAGACAATCACTTTTGCTAGGAAGATCAGCGTATCGCTCTTGCTGTTCATGTTTTTGCTGTTCATCCAGGCTTTGCCAGCTCGATTTTCATAGCGCACCATTCGTCTTGATAGGTCGTGCCCACCACCTGCCAACCGTATGCCGTCAAATGCTCTTCTACCCAGGCAGCTTTACTAGTCAAGATGCCGCAGAGAATTCCCCAGGTATGCTCGTCGGCTAGCTCGCTGAGTCGAGGAATGATTAGCCCGACGATAATCTCTGAGAGAATATTGCAGACGATACCGTCTACCGGGCCTGCGGCCATTTCAATGACTTCACCGACGCTGCCCAGTTTAATCTGCAAAGCCTCTGGATCGATGTTATTTAGGTTGGCATTGTCCCTTGATGCCTTTGTTGCTAGCGGGTCCACGTCCGCTGCGTATACCTGCTTAGCACCGTACAGCAAAGAGACAATTGACAAAATTCCTGAGCCGCAGCCAATATCAGCAATCACCGCATCTGCTATCTTTCGCTTTTCGGCCTGCTTTTCTAAGGCTCTCAAGCATAGCTGAGTGGTGGCGTGGGCTCCGGTGCCAAAGGCGCTGCCTGGATCGAGCGTTAGGACAGTGCGATCGGTTGCGGGCGGCTCCATCCAAGCTGGGTTGATTAGCAGGCGATCGCCCACTTCCTCTGCCTGCCAGTGCTGCTTCCAGCTACTAGACCAGTCTTCTTCGGCGATGAGTGACCAGCTTACTTTGGTGGGTTCTAGCCCCATCTGCGCTGCGTCCTTGAGGATGGTTTGACGAATATCTTTGAGGGCATTCTCCTCAAACTCGCTGGCAAGTAGATAGGCGCTCACCAAAGTGCGATCGCCCTTGCGCTGGCTGACTGTGCCCTTACTCTCAAGCTGTTCAAACTGCCAATAGACGCTATCTTCTAGCGCAACCGGGCAGTCAACAGCGACTTCCCACCACTGATTCACGTCTAGAGCACCACTACATAAGCGTCGCGAATACCGGGTTCTTTCTTAATCTCTTCTAGGATCCCAGATGGCAGCGGATCGTCAATACTCAGCACCATCACAGCGTCGCCCCGAACAATCTTGCGACCAACCTGCATACTGGCAATATTCACATTGAAGCTACCCAGCAATGAGCCAATCTTGCCAATAATCCCCGGCATGTCGCGGTGCAGCGTAAACAGCATGTACTTTGTCGGCGGCACGTTGATTGGAAAACCGTCCATATCGATAATCCGAACTTCACTACCTCCGAGCAATACGCCAGTAACCGAGTGCTCACCCAAAGAGCCTTTCGCCGCCAGATACAGGGAACCTGTGTAGTCTTCTACAGTCGTGTCGCGAGTTTCTATCACTCGGATGCCACGCTCTTTGGCCTCAATCGAGGCGTTGACATAGTTCACTCGCTCTTGCAGCGCATTAGAGAGCAGTCCCTTCAGCGCAGCAACCACTATCGGCTTGGTATCATTTTGCGCTAGTTCACCTTGAAGTTTGATATTCAGCTCTTCGATCCGGCCACCAGCTAGCTGACCGACAAAGTTTCCAAGCGTCTCGGCCAGGCTCAAATAAGGGCGAAGCTTTTCGAGCACGTCGGGGCGCAGTCCAGGAATGTTGACCGCTGAGCGAGCGGGAAGCTCTAGCAAAACGTCGCGAATTTGCTCGGCAACATCAACCGCCACGTTGACCTGGGCTTCTGCGGTAGAAGCGCCCAAGTGTGGGGTGAGTACGAGGGATTTGCCAACGGCTCTTAGCGGCGACTCGCCCAGAGGCTCTTCGCTATAGACATCGAGGGCTGCCCCAGCGATCACGCCATCCGTCAGCGCTTGAGCAAGTGCGGCTTCGTCGATAATGCCGCCACGGGCGCAGTTAATAATGCGAGCAGTGGGCTTCATCTTGGCCAAGGACTCAGCGTTGATCAAGTTGGCGGTTTCTGGCGTTTTCGGAATGTGCAGGGTAATGTAGTCAGATTCGCTCAGCAACAGGTCCATTTCGACCAGGCGACAGCCTAGTTCTTCGGCGCGATCGCTAGAAATAAATGGATCAAACGCCAGCAGGTTCATCCCCATCGCCCGAGCCACCGTCGCCACGTGAGAGCCAATTTTTCCTAGGCCCACTACGCCCAAAGTCTTTTTATAGACCTCTACGCCCGTGAAAGCCTTGCGATTCCACTCTCCGGCCTTCATCGATTCATTAGCCGCTGGGATGTAGCGGGACATCGACAGCATCATCGCTAGGGCATGTTCAGCCGCAGCGATGGTATTACCTTCTGGCGAGTTGACGACGACGATGCCGCGACGGGTGGCAGCCGGAACGTCTACGTTATCTACACCAACACCAGCACGGCCAATAATCTTTAGACTTTTACCGGCTTCTATGACGGCCTGAGTCACCTTGGTCCCAGAGCGAATCATCAGCGCATCATAGTCAGGGATGATGGCAATCAGTTCTTCTAAGGGCAGTTTTGTTTTGACATCTACAGTGGCGACTTGGGAGAGAATATCCAGTCCGGCCTGATCGATGGGATCGGAGACGAGTACCTTGGGCATAGAAGTGGTTGGAAGATTTCGAGCTTTATTATGATCGTTCTCCACTTTGCTTCACGCATTTCCAATTTTTTAAGTGAAACATCTGCGTTGAAAGTGCAAAGTGGTCAGCTAACGTGCGGATTTATTCGACGCTAGCCACAGACGGTCATGTTACTGCAAAGTGGCAGTCTCTTCTTTAAGGTTGTAACTGTCTTTATCAATAGCGCCATTGATTGCGGATTGCCTAGGCGCTAGCTAGCTGCGGCAGCATCGAGGGCATTGAAGGCATCGGTGATCACCACGTTGGACATCAAAAAGCCTTCGGGATCGCTGAGCCGTATACGATCTGTTGATTTAAGACGGAGTGCGTTGGGGAGGCTAGATGATGTGGAGTCGAGGACGAGCCAGTTGTTTTTGAGGTGGGGTGCGATCGCCTTTCCCAATTCCAGCAGCCCCTTTTCTCCATAAATCTTATAAACACCCTCTAGCTTGATTCCTGTCTGTAGCCGCAGCCCCATCATGATCGACTCCACTATCTGCTCAGCTTGATCAATCACCGCATCGCCTGTTTGCCCACCATTTTCAACAAAGGCTTCAACCCATGCCCTGTAGCTTTTCTGAGTCCGAGGCCGGTCAATGCGCTGATGGTTTAGGTAGCTAGTTGCCCCCATGCCAAAGCCGTAGTTTTGCTCGCAGCGCCAGTAAGTCAGGTTGTGCTGGCTGGCATAGCCTGGTTTGGCGTAGTTACAAATTTCGTAGTGTTCATAGCCGTTAGCGCTCAAGATTGTCTGCGCGACGCTGTACATTTCGGCGGTGTCATCATCGCTCGGCAGCGGCGCTTGACCCGGTGTGAAGTAGCGGCTAAAGGCAGTTTGAGGCTCAACGATTAGATCATAGATGGAGATGTGTTTGGGATTGAGGGCGATCGCTTCTGCCAGCGCGTCTTCCCAATCCTTCGTAGTTTGATACGGCAGCCCAGAGATTAGATCCAAGCTGAAATTCTCGATGCCTGCCTGCTGTAGGAGTGCGATCGCCCCAAAAATATCCTGTCGTCGATGGAATCTGCCCGCCGCCGCTAACAGCTCGTCTTTGAAAGCCTGCACGCCCAAACTGACTCGATTCACCCCTGCGGCTCGATAGCCTTGCGCGTGGCCAAGATCGAATGTCGCCGGGTCCATCTCCAGGGTGATTTCAGCATCCGAGGCGATGTTGAATCGATGTGCGATCGCAGCCAAAATCGACTCCAACTGCGTCACAGACAGTAGCGACGGCGTCCCTCCACCGAAATACACCGTCTTTAGCGGTGCTTCGCCATAGACAGGCGTTGATGCAATTTCCTCTAGTAGCGTCTCGACATACTGAGCCATCGTGCCAGAGGTCTCTCCTCTCTTTTTTGAGCCCACCACCGTGATGGCAAAATCACAGTAGAAGCACCGGCGGCGACAAAAAGGGATATGTACATACGCCGACATCACCATACAGCCGCAATCCAAAGGAGGTTACAAAAAAAGGGAGAAGCCAAGCGAACGTTAAATCAGCCCCTATAATAGCCGTATCTTAACCACATCAATACTTTTCAGCGGATTGCAATTCCCTCTCCGGCTCTATACTTCTATCCGGCCTTATACATAGCTTATGCTCGACGCACTCATTGTATTTTCTTTCATTCTGACCGGGGCAGCCGTCGGCTTTTTTAGCGTCGATTTCCTACCCGACTCCGCCCTCAGCCAAGTCACCAACATTGAGGGTCTAGAATCTGTCACCGCTGGTTTTGGTGCTCTAGTAGGCGTAGCCATTGGCTTGGTTGTGCAGACCAGCTACCGACGCCTAGAGCGGCAAATCAAAGAGATGGCCCCCGATCGCCTGCTAGCGCGTGCAATCGGCCTGGTCGTCGGGCTGCTGATTGCCAATCTGATGCTCGCCCCGCTTTTTTTGCTGCCTTTTCCCGTTAAATTTAGCTTCATCAAACCTGTCACAGCGGTAATGGGTAGCCTGCTCTTTGCAGTCACTGGCATGAGCCTGGCCGAGAGTAATGGCCGGGCGCTCTTCCGGCTGATCAACCCCAACAGCTACGAGACCATGCTGGTTTCAGAAGGCACCCTCAAACCTTCTAAATCAAAAGTGCTCGATACCAGCAGCATTATCGATGGCCGCATAGAAGATCTGCTCAAAACCGGCTTTATCGAAGGCCAGCTGCTGCTACCGCAGTTCATTCTTCAGGAGCTGCAAAGAGTCGCCGATTCAGCTAGCGATCAAAAGCGAGCTAGAGGCAGGCGCGGACTAGACATTATCAACCGCATTCGCAAAACCTATCCCAATCGAGTCGTTGTCGATCCGGCAGACTATGACGATATCAGCGCGGTAGATGCCAAGCTAGTCAAGCTAGCACAAGAGATGAAAGCAGACCTGCTAACCACAGACTACAACTTGAACAAAGTCGCCAGCGTTCAAGAAGTCAGCGTGTTAAACATCAACGACTTAGCCAAAGCGCTTCGTCCGACCTACCTACCCGGCGACGACATCGAAATTCGAGTGTTAAAAGAAGGCAAAGAGCCCTCCCAAGGCGTGGGCTATCTAAACGATGGCACCATGGTAGTGATTGAAGAGGGCAACGAATATATCGGCGATAATCTAGTCGTGGTCGTCACAGGCGCACTGCAAACTTCAGCTGGTCGCATGATTTTCGCTAGGCCCAATCGCTCCGCCATGGCTTCTTCTTAGTTTTTTCTATACACTTCGCGCTCCATTTGCGGTCTAAAGAGCTGAAATAAATGCGTACTACCTATCGCCTAAATGCCAATGAGCTGGATCAGACATTTCTAGAAGGGTTGAGAGCAACTTTTCCAGACAAAGAAATAGAAATAGTCGTATATGAAGTAGATGAAACTGACTATTTATTGAAATCCGACGCGAATCGGCTAAGGCTATTGACAGCAAAAGACAACATTGAAAGAGGAGAGAACCTAGTTGAAGTTTCGCTACAGGATATGGAGTGAGCAGGAAGATAATTTTCGACTCCTCAGCCTTTGACGACTTCAACTACTGGGCTATGTCTGACAAAAAGCTGCACAAGAAGATTGTCGCCTTGCTCAAAGATATAGACAGAACGCCATTTTCGGGGTTAGGGAAGCCCGAAGCGTTAAGACACGAGCTGAAGGGATATTGGTCAAGAAGAATCAACCAAGAACATCGGCTAGTTTATTCAGTAACAGAAACAGCTATCAACGTTGTTGCTTGCAGATACCATTACACCTAACTGTTATTCTTTTACCCCAACAGACTGAGCTGACCGTTATCCTGCTCAGCTTTGCGTTTTTGGCGGTTCTTTTGGCGAGCAACTTGTTGGCGCTTTGGGTTCTCTAGCCAGCTGCCGTGGGTGACGAACCAGGTGCGCAGGATTTTGGATTGTTGCTTGTCTAGGCTGTCTAGGTCTAGAGCAAGCGGATAAAGATTGTCGGTTGGGCACTGGGTCCAGCTAGTGTCACTGGGGAAGAGGTCTGCGCCGAAAGGGGTGACATCTTTGGGCATTCGAGTCAGTAAGGGCTGGATGTCTGTCGCGTGGATAATGCTGTGGCGTAGGTCGTCAATGCGTTTGGTTCTGCGATCGCGCGCCTCAGCATAGTCCAAAATTGGTGCTGGATACCCCTTCACCTTTGGCGGTGTGCCCAGCTGGTCGGGCTTGAGATGCCTTAGCTCCGGCAGCCAGCGATAGACAAACTCGCCCTGTGGATCGCAGCGGTCGATCGCTTCTTGCTGAGGGTTATAAATGCGAATCCAGGCTTTGTTCAGGCAGTGGGTGACGCCCGCTTGCTGCGCCCACTGATAGTGATCGATCGGGCAGTCGCCGTCAATCAAGTAGCGCATAAAGTGCAGTGCGCCATATCGCCAGTCCATGCCAATCAGATTGCAAAGGAAACTAGCGTAGATAGCGCGGACGCGGAAGTTAAGCGCTAGCCAGCCGCCAGTTTCCTTCAAGCAGCGAGCGGCAGCATCGACAATAGGATAGCCAGTCTCGCCATTTTTCCAGGCTTCGTAGTGGTCCAGGTTGTAGTCCCAGCCGCCGTTTTGAAGTTCTTCTGCGGGCAGAAGACTGTCGGTCGGGCCGGTTTCAAAAGGGGTGTAGAGCGATCGCACCTCCAGCTGCGGCAGATACCGAAACCGCTGTGTAAAGCCACTGCCCCATCGCAGTCTAGAAATGAGCTGGTGAGTGCTTCTCTGTACCCTTTTGTCACTCTTCCAGTCAGGTTCTGCTCGTCTGTCCCAGATCGTCTGCGCACACTCACGAATAGAGATAGCACCGTATTTGATATAAGGACTGAGCCCGCTAGTTGCATTCGCGCCAGGATAGGAAAGCTGCCAGTAATAGCTTTGGGCTTTGCGACTATCGAAGAACAGATGTAGCAGCTTCCGCGCTTCTATCGTGCCGCCTTGAGGAATGGGTATGCCGTCTGAAGTATGACCTAGCGATTCTAGATCCGGGAGTTCGTCAGAGAAAATATCGGGTGGAACTTCGATTTTTTGAGGAGTTGGGATTTGTGGCGATCGCATCTCTCGATACCAAAGCTGCCGGTACGCTGGATAGGCAATCAGATCCGGCGTGCCGCCTAACGGTTCAAACCAGCGAATCTTCAAGCCCGCTTTTACCAATGCCTGATTTAGCCGTGCATCTCGCACGCGGCCATAGATGCGCTCGTAGTCGACATGACTGTAAATGCCTTCAGCGCCCGTTTCTTTAATCAACTGCGGCAGCACCTCTACCGGATCGCCTGCTCGCAAAATCAGTCTACCGCCGCGCGATCGCAAATCCTGGTCCAAAGCCGCCAGGCAGCTCAGCATAAACCGCACTCGCCCAGTCCCCGTTTCTGGATGCAGCAATAGCGCCCGGTCAAACACAAAAACAGGAATGACGGCTCCCCGCCGGGCAGCCTGATAGAGCGGTTTATGGTCAGAAATTCGCAGGTCTCGACGAAACCAGACAATCGTGCGATTCATAGCTATCAAAAGGACGCTTTTTCTACTGTATATAGTTTTATCAGGGCTCTCACCCACCCATTTGGGGAGATTAGTTGTTTTCTATAGATCAGGTGTACTATATTTGTAGTACATTTTTAGTACAAAACAGCTATAGGAGAACAGTGATGTCTCACGTACGCGACTCTAGCTCTGCTAACGCTCCCGCCCCTAGCCGCACAAGCGCTTATAGAGAAATAAGCGGAGAAATAAGTACTCATAGAGAAATACAGAGGAGTCTCCAGAAAAAGCCAATGGAGCAAAAGCCGATAGAGCAAAAGCCAATAGAGCAAAAAACTGTAGAGCAAAAAACTGTAGAGAAAAAGACCGCAGAGAAAAAGACCGCAGGGAAAACCAGCAGCCGACTCGCAAAAGTGACCTGGAATCTTTCGAGCCAGAAGCGAAGAGCACTGCTGGCTAGCGGCGCGGCTGCAACTTTGATGATGACAATTGTTCTGCCCGATCGGGTTTCTTCGGAGGCGATCGCGCAGTCTGACTGTCAGCAGGTCATTCAATCCGGCGCAGAAATGTCTCGCGGTGAGATCTCTGCGCTTATAGCGCTACCCGTCGAGTCTGCCAAACAAGCCGTTTATCAGGCCGTCTCAGAGCCCTATTGCACGCTGCCTATAGAAACCGCCGTAGAAGGAGCAGAGCCGAGCAGCGCTGAACGAGAAGCCTATCCGCTTGCCTTCGACCCTGAAGTTTGGGTGGTCTTAAACTATCAAGCAGAAAAATATGTCGGCTACGACTTTGTATTCAAGCCATAGCGAGCGCTAATTCATAAGACCGATTAGATCAAGCTCGAACAGCTACAGACTAGGCCAATCAGCGATTGGAGTCGTCAACAGCGCAGCGACTTTGTCAGCAGTGACAGCTCTTTGAAATAAATACCCTTGGGCATACTGGCAGCCTAGCTTTTGTAGCTGCCTTAGCTGTGTAGTATCTTCAATGCCTTCGACGACAACCTCCATATTCATCGTTTCGGCCATGCTAACAATCAGTGGCACAATTCCCAGACTCTCTGGGTCGTCAGTGATTGGCTTTACAAACGATCTGTCTACTTTCAAGCAGTCGACAGGCAGCTTATGTAAATAGCTTAGAGCAGAGTACCCCGTGCCAAAATCATCAATGCTCAAGCCTATGTTTCGCTGCTTGAGCGCCTGTAAAATACTATCTACTAGACCGTGATCTTCGATAACAGAACGCTCTGTGAGCTCTAGTCTCAAACGGTGCGCGGAGATTCCTGTAGACTCTAGACAATTTTCCACATGCTGCAATATTGAAGGCTGCAAAAGCTGCTGTGCGGCAATGTTCACACTGACCGTAATTTCATCGTTGATGACGCCAGCTTTTTCCCAGGCGGCAATCTGGGTACAGGCCATCTCTAGGACCTGTGCGCCCAGCTCGACAATAAAACCTGTTTCTTCAGCAAACGGGATGAACTCATTGGGAGGAATCAGTCCTTCAGTCGGATGATGCCAGCGAACTAGGGCCTCGAAGCCAACGACAGTCATTCGTTCTATATCGACAATTGGCTGATAGTGCAGCTCAAATTCTTCTTTTTGCAGCGCCCGCCGCATGCCTGTTTCAAGATGTAGTAGCTTCATCGCTAAACGACGCATGCTCGATTCAAACCAGCAGTACGTAAGACATGTGCTTTCTTTGGCTTTGTACATGGCAACGTCGGCATCACGCAGCAAATGTTCTGCGGCGACGTAGCTATCATCGCCCCACACAATACCGATACTGACATTAATAAAAATGCTATGTCCTGCCAGGACAAAGGGTTGAGCGAGCAATTGCGAAACGTTTTCGGCCAAGGCTACGACGTTCGTCCGATCGCTCACATCTAGCAGCAAAAGGCCGAACTCGTCGCCACCGAAGCGCGCCACCATGTCAATCTCGGCATACTTTTGCTGGAGGTTGCTCAGTCGATACGCAACGCCTTTCAGAAGCTGATCGCCAATGTGGTGTCCTAGGGAGTCATTGATTCTTTTGAAGCGATCGCAATCAAAAAACAAAACTGCAAACGCCGCTTGAGGATGAATTTGCGCTCGTGCCATCACCTCGGCTAGACGTTTCAAAAACGATAGGCGATTAGGCAGGCGGGTTAGCCTGTCACTCAACGCTAGTTCTAGCATCTGGTGCTGGGCTTGCTCTAGTAGCTGCGTTCTTTGCTTGACTCGTTGCTCTAGCTCTGTGTTGATCTGCTCTTGTCTTTTACGAGCTAGCCGCAGCTCAACTTGCAGTCGCACGCGGGCAATCACCTCTTCACTTTGGAATGGCTTGGTCACATAGTCTGCCGCACCGCTGTGAAACGCTCGGACTTTGTCAAAAGGTGCATCTAGTGCGCTGAGAAAAATTACAGGAATATTAGAAGTCGCCGACTTCGCACGTAGCTGTTTGCAGACTTCGTAGCCATCCATATCAGGCATCATAATATCTAGCAAAATCAAGACAGGCTGATGGGCCTGCGCGAGTGCGATCGCCTCTATCCCACCTGACGCCTGAATAACCTGATAGCCTTTGCCAACTAGCAGCTTAGACAATATAAATAAATTAATCGGAGTGTCGTCAACAATTAAAATACGGTCTAGCTGTGCAGTCCCTGGCTGCACAGCAGCAGACAGGCTCGAACTAGATGGAAGAGTAATATAAGTTTTCGACAATGTTTTGTCCAAAAGATAGGACAGTGAAATTAAGCAGTTGATTAACCAGTTGTGGTTTCCCATTTGGCTATGCACTGCGCCTCTTTTAAAAAGTTCTACCGAGATGCTCTGCAAGCTAAGGCATCTAGTAAATAGATTAACGGTCTACTTCTTTTTGCAGAATAGTGCTACTTAGATAGGCTGAGGTATCAACGCCCTAACATCTGCTAAGTGTTTACACTGGGATAAAAGCGGTCGGTTGGTGGCCACTACAGATAGCTCGACCAGCTACAAAATATGGTTGCAGAGCGCCAGATCTCTTTGCCCATAGCCACTCAGTCGATCCGCCGCACATCATCTCTTCCTCTTCGTCCGAACAGTCTAGCGCTCAAAGGTGTCCGTAGTTGAGAATATGGTATCTCAGCTATTCAGTTGAGAAGTCCTTTGCTTCACCTCTGAAAAGTTAAAACATTCTTAAATTGACTAGGTTTTCGCCTGCTCGGGCCGCCGATCCAAATCGTTGGCTCAATCTTTTATATCTGCGAGCAGTCCTTCACAAGCATCTGTCAATAAATCAATCACATAGTCAAATCCCGCCTCACCACCGTAGTAAGGGTCTGGGACTTCTTTATCGCTGTGGTTTTGGCAATAGTCGCACATCAGTTTTACTTTGTGCTTGTAGCAATTGCCTTTGTCCAAGCTCAAAACGTCTTGATAGTTGCTTCGATCCATCGCCAAAATTAGATCGAACTTTTCAAAATCGTCTGCCGTGAACTGTCTAGACTCGCCTACTAGCGTCATGCCTTTGCGCTGAGCGGCTGTATTCATCCTGCGATCGGGCGCACTGCCCACGTGATAGCTGCTAGTGCCTGCCGAATCACACACGATCTCGTCGCCCAACGCTCGCTGGGCAATCAGGTGGTTCATGATGTTCTCCGCTGAAGGCGAGCGGCAGATGTTACCTAGGCAGACAAACAGGAGTCTGGTGGGCATGGTACTCGTTTATTCTCTACAGTTCCAGTTGCAGTCCCAGTTTTCTACATCCCCGGCAAGCTGAGCCCACCAGTCAACTCTTCCATTTGCTCGCGCATGGTTGCCGTGGACTTGTTATAAGCATCCAACATCGCAGCTTTCACTAGGTCAGAAAGCACTTCTGCACCTTCGCCCAGCGCATCTTCTGAGATCACGACACTGCGCGGTTCCTGGTTGCCACTCATGATTACTTTTACAAGACCATCCCCGGCATTCCCTTCAATCTCCATCTGTTCTAGTTCTTCTTGAAGACGCTTAGCGCCCTCTTGAACCTGCTGCGCTTTTTTGAATGCTTCGGTCAGCTCTTTCATTTTGCCGAGACCGAATCCGAATCCTTGTCCTTTTGTCATAACTATTTAAGTTGGTAAATTGACTGTCAAACTATAGCACTGGGTCGGAAGTACTGAGTTAGAGCGCCCAATCAGAGCGGGCTAGGCGGCTGAGCGCAGTCGAAGTCAAACTTACCCAGGATTTTGACTTCGGTTTCGAGCTGGATACCGTCGCGATCGCAGACAACCGTTTGAATATGGCGAATTAGGGATAAAACATCGCTAGCTGTAGCCCCGCCTAGGTTGACAATAAAGTTGGCGTGGAGAGTGGAAACTTGAGCTTTGCCGATCTGGTGACCCTTGAGTCCGGCGGTCTGAATGAGTTTACCGGCGCTATGGGGGACGGGATTACGAAAGACGCTCCCACAGTTGGGCAAATGGTAGGGCTGAGTTTGTCGCCGAGATCTCAGATCGCTAGCGGTGGCGGTTTTGATTTTTGCAGGATCGTGGCCGGGACTGAGCTGGAAGGTGGCCGAAATGACGGTGCGATCGCTCCCCTGAAGATTAGAGGTTCGATATCGAAAACCCAAGTCCTTAGGGCGCAGGACGCTCACAGCTCCATCTGGATCGGCGACTTTGGTCTCTATTAGAATATCTGCCGTTTCTCCGCCATGGGCACCTGCATTCATGACAACAGCGCCGCCAACGGTCCCTGGAATACCAATAGTCCACTCAAAGCCTTTGAGTCCATGACGAGCGGCTTTCCAAGCCAGTGATGACCAAGGCTCTCCCGCAGCGGCGACGACTCTACCTGTGTGCGCGTCAAAGCTGCTGTGTCGCAGCGCCCGCATACAGACAGTCAAACCAGGCAGACCGCGATCGCTAATCAAAAGATTCGATCCCGCACCCAGCATGGTTACAGCTAATCCCTTCGACTTTGCCCACGAGAGTGCGGACTGGAGCTGGTCTGACGTTTTTGGCAGCGCTAGCCACTCAGCTTTTCCGCCCACGCGAAGGGTAGTGAGCTTAGCCAGCGGCGCTTGGGCAACCAGCTTGAAGCCATCGGCGAGTTGAACAGTATCGGCCATATGTATTTATTCAGAATTCAGATATTTACGTCAGAGCCACCTCAGGCGCGAGCGCTGTGGCGTAGGCAGACATCACCTCGGGAATCGTTTGATTGAGATTGCCAGCGGTTAAAAAGATGACGATATCCCCAGGATGCAGGCTGGTCATCAGCGCTCGTTTTGTAGCTTCTAGGGTGCCGTGATATTCCGTGTTGGGTTGATGCTGAGCGATCGCATCGGCCAAAGTCTGAGCGGTAATGCCTGTCGTGTTAGTTTCGCCTGCGCTGTAGATGTCAGTGACTAGGACGCGATCAGCGCCTTCAAAGCAGGTGGAAAACTCATTTAGCAGCGTAGTGACACGGCTGTAGCGGTGGGGTTGAAAAACAGCGATGATTTTGCGATCGCCTCTACCAGGCAACCGTTCAGCTCGCTGCACCTGAGCCGCAGCCAGCGTAGCTCTAATTTCGCTAGGATGATGAGCATAGTCATCAACGAACAAAATGTCATTGTGAAAGCCGCGATGCTCAAATCGGCGTCGGGCTCCTTTGAAATTGGGCAGATGCTTTTGGATGTCTGCAAAGCTGACGGTTAAGAGTCGGGCAACCGCAATCGCCGCTAGCGTATTGCTAAGGTTGTGGAGGCCCAGCAGCGGGATGGTCAGATTGCCGAGGTTTTCGCCTCGCTCTAGGATATCGGCGGTAATGCCGTGCGCGGTTTCGATGATGTTGGTCGCGCTGTAGTCGGCGTTGGTACCTGAGTCTACGCTGTAGGAGATCGTGGGTTTGATGCGATCGCGCACCGTCGGACAGTCAATCGAACCTACCACCGTTTCGCACTTACTGGCAAACTGCTCAAAAATGGCCACTACCTGATCCAAGCTGGTGTAGTGATCAGGATGGTCTAGCTCGATATTGGTAATCACCCCAATCTCAGAAGACAGCTTGACGAGAGAACCATCCGATTCATCCGCTTCGGCGACGACATAGTCACTCTTGCCGACGTAGGCGTTGCCGGACCAGGCTCTGACTTCACCGCCAATAATAATTGTTGGATCGACGCCCGCTTTTAGCAGCAGATAGCCAGTGATACTGCTGGTGGTAGTTTTGCCGTGAGTGCCTGCGATCGCGATTCCTTTCTTCTCATTCATCAGCGCCGCCAGAATATCCGACCGGTGAAAAATTGGACATCCCAACGCCAGCGCCTGCTTATACTCCGCATTGCTCTCTCCAATCGCCGTCGAGCAGACGACTTGAGGCAGCACCGCTACTTTCTCAGATGGTGAAACCGCTCTCCCAGCAACCTCTCCCGCAAAACCTTCTGTAAAAAAAGCCAAGTTCTCAGCCCGCTGCTGATCAAAAATATGAGCACCTTGGGCCTCAAGCCGCTCAGTAATATGACTCAATCGCAAATCCGATCCCGAAACCTTCAGCTTGCGGCTTGCTAACACGTGCGCCAAAGCCGACATCCCGATTCCACCAATTCCAATAAAGTGGAACGGTCTGCCGCTGAAATCTACTGAGTTCAGCATGTTTAATTTCCTCTCAAGCCGTGGCACATCAACATAATCAGGCGTATCATAACAGGAATCTTCAGTGTGACCATATTGCGTAAATGTCCACACATAGCAGTCCCAATCTGGAACAAGCTCAGTACAGGCCCTGTATATTACATCACGCTGTAAAGGTTGCCTCCGCGTTCAAGCCACAGACTCTAAAACTAGGTATAAAGACCTACACTTTAGCTCAGCGCAGAAATGAGGTGACGGTGATGCGATATGATTAAGATTGCTTATAGAGACTTAACTTTAAGTCATTTTCTGAATCTGAAAATACGAGGTTAGCGCGCAGTGGTTAGAGTAGCGATTAATGGTTTTGGGCGAATTGGCCGGAACTTTTTACGGTGTTGGTTGACACGAGAAAACAGCAATCTGGAGCTGGTCGCCATCAACAACACATCAGATCCTCGGATCAACACACACCTGTTGAAGTACGATTCCCTACTGGGTCGGCTAGACGCGGACGTTACATACGATGCCGACACGATGACCGTAAATGGCACTGTCATCAAATGCTACTCGGACCGTAACCCCAGCAATCTACCCTGGAAAGAGTGGGATATCGATCTGGTGATCGAATCCACAGGTGTTTTCAACAGCGAAGAAGGCGCTTCTCGTCACATTGAAGCGGGCGCTACCAAAGTTTTGATTACAGCCCCTGGTAAAGGCGGACATATCGGTACCTATGTCATGGGTGTCAACGACCAGGACTACGCCCACGACAAGCAAAATGTGATCAGCAACGCTAGCTGTACTACCAACTGCTTAGCCCCAGTAGTCAAAGTTATCAACGACAACTTCGGCATTGTCAAAGGCACAATGACGACCACTCACAGCTACACGGGCGACCAAAGAATTCTCGATGCTAGCCACCGTGACCTGCGCCGCGCTCGGGCCGCAGCCGTTAACATTGTTCCAACCACCACTGGCGCAGCCAAAGCAGTTGCCTTGGTAATTCCTGAAATGGCTGGCAAGCTAAACGGAATTGCGCTGCGTGTGCCAACGCCTAACGTTTCTATCGTTGATCTAGTTGCTCAAGTAAGCAAGAAAACAATCACCGATGAGCTGAATGACGTTCTCAAGCATGCGTCTGAAACTAGTATGAAAGGCATCTTGGGCTATACCGACGAGCCTCTAGTTTCTGTTGATTTCCGCAAGACTAACGTCTCTGCAACGATTGACTCCGAGCTTTCTTTGGTGATGGACGGCGATCTGGTCAAGGTAATCGCCTGGTATGACAACGAGTGGGGCTACTCCCAGCGCGTTGTTGATCTCGCTGAGCTAGTTGCTAGCAAGTGGGAAGGCTAGTTAACCGCGACACAACTTAATTTTGATTGACAAGAAAGCGGGGGCTTAGTGCTCCCGCTTTTTTATGCGTTAGGCTTTTATGGCTGTACTTTCACGCTTTGGGACTCCCATAGCTCACTTCCCGGTTTATTTGTGGCTAATTCTGTTTTTTCGCTTGAGAAATGTCTGTTCACGGCAGCTAGCCCGGCGGCTGATGCGGTGCCGCTGATCTTTGCATTTCCAAATGAATACAGCGTCGGCATTACTAGCTTGGGCTATCAGGTAGTGTGGTCAATGCTGGCTCAGCGAGCCGATATCGAGGTGAGTCGGCTATTTACTGACGTGCGCGAACCGCTGCCCGCACGAGCAGAGATAGTAGGGTTCTCTTTGTCCTGGGAGCTCGATTATGTCAACGTGCTAACTCTGCTAGAAGATCAGCAAATTCCGCTTAGAAGCAAAGCTCGAAGCGCCGATCATCCTTTGGTCTTTGGTGGCGGGCCTGTTCTAACGGCAAATCCGGAGCCGTTTGCTGCCTTTTTTGATGTGATTTTGCTGGGCGATGGCGAGACGCTGCTGCATGACTTTTTAGATGAGTATCAGCGGGTGCGCCATGCCGATCGCCAAGCTCAGCTAAAGGCTTTGGCTCAGATTCCAGGTGTCTATGTGCCTGCTCTTTATACGGTGAGCTATGTCTCCAAAACGGGGGCGATCGCATCCATCTCACCCATCGAGAGCGATGTGCCTGCTACCGTCAAAAAGCAGACCTATCGCGGCAACGTACTATCGGCGTCAACGGTCGTGACGGAAAAGGCGGCTTGGGAAAATATCTTCATGGTAGAGGTAGTGCGTAGCTGCCCGGAGATGTGCCGGTTTTGTCTGGCGAGCTATCTGACCTTGCCCTTTCGAGCCGCCAGTATAGAAGCGTCACTGATTCCAGCAATTGAGCGGGGACTGCAAGCAACCAGGCGGCTAGGGCTATTGGGCGCATCGATTACGCAGCATCCGGAGTTTGAGTCGCTGCTGGACTACCTCAATCAGCCGCAGTATGACGATGTGCGATTGAGCATGTCATCAGTGCGGACGAATACGGTGGATCAAAAGCTGGCCAAGACGCTGGTAACTCACGGTTCTAAGTCGATTACGATCGCAATCGAAAGCGGCTCTCAAAAAGTGCGCGACATCGTCAACAAAAAGCTAGATACCGACGAGATTGGGACAGCGGCGCAGCAGGCAAAGTCGGGTGGGCTAACGTCTTTGAAGCTGTACGGTATGGCAGGAGTGCCAGGAGAGAGTGAGGACGATCTCACTCAAACGGCGGCCTTGATGATCGATCTAAAAAAGCAGGTGCCGGGTCTGCGGCTGACGCTAGGGTGCAGTACGTTCGTGCCGAAGAGCCATACGCCGTTTCAGTGGTACGGAGTGAACCGGCAGGCGGAAAAGCGGCTGAAGTTTCTGCAAAAGCAGCTTAGACCCTGTGGGATAGACTTTCGGCCAGAGAGCTATAGCTGGTCGGTGATTCAAGGGCTGATTTCGAGGGGCGATCGCAGACTAGCTGACTTACTAGAACTGACTCGGGGCTATGGCGACACCTTAGGCAGCTATCGTCGGGCGTTCAAGACATTAAAAGAAACTTTGCCGCCGCTGGATTTTTATGTACATGAGCAGTGGTCGACCGATCAGGTATTGCCTTGGGATCACTTAGAAGGGCCGCTGCCAAAAGCAACCTTAGCCAAGCACTTAGCAGAAGCACAAGCGCATATGACGGCCTTCTAACAGCTTTTGAGGAGCTGAATTTTTCGGGTGACGATACAGGGCAAAGTGATAGGGCAGAGGAGCGTAGCGGCTACGATAAACAGCAGCGTCTCAAAGTCCATGACTGCATCTTTATCTTTTGCGACTTCATTGAGTACGAGCGAACAGGTAATGCTGGCGGCAGTCCAATATGCAATGACCATTGGGTTCTGTGAGAATCGGTCTCTTACGGTTTGCTAGGTCAGTTTGCTAGGTCAGTTTGCTAAGTCAGTTTGCTAAGCTGTCACCCGCACAGTTTGCGAGCGAGAACTGCGCATAAGAAAGCTTTGAATAGCCACATAGTAACCGTGGAATCACGGGTACAGCCGGTAGAAAGGACAATAAAGTATGTGGAATGGCTAGTGAAACGTGAAGCTTTTAAGAAGCGACCGCTCTTAAAGTGCTTTCTATTTCTGCTGGTAGTTTCTGCGGATGTGACTTTTGTAAGCCGATTTGGGCCTGGCGTAGCTGCTGCGCCGCTTTGCTAGGAGACAGGCCAGTCACGTCGACTTCGGGGACGGCGCGATCGCGTTGCTCCAACCCATAGCGATAGGTGCGATCATAGTAGTCGAGGGTGATCGAGACGGCAGTTGCTAGATCGCCAGTTTCGATAGCTGCGATCGCCGCCTGTGTCCGCTCTCCGCCCAATCGCTTGCGGATGCGCTCCGTTGCGGCAGTCAGATCCTCTGGGGCTGCCTGTCCATAAATTTCTACAAGTAAAGCCACCCGCTCATCAATCGGACGAGTAATTTCCAAGGCAAAGGCCGCTTCCATTTGTTCAAACAGCTCAGCAGGTACCCGACAGGCTCCGACCCGGCGACTCTCCGCCTCGATCCAAATAGGCCGATCGGTGATGAACTGCTGCCATTCAGCCGCCAGCATATTCTCAAATTGCTCAGTGCTCGGTTGAGGCGGCAGACACAGTGCGCCAAAGCTGCTGCCACGGTGATTGGCATGGCCTTCTAAATCCAGCACCTGCTCGCCCTGCTCTGCCAGCGCATGCAGAATATCGGTTTTGGCGCTGCCGGTCATGCCACCTAGCAGAATGATGTCTTTAGGAGTAGCTAAGGTGCTACGGACCCAGTGACGGAAAGCTTTGTAGCCGCCTTGAAGCGTAATTGTATGGAAGCCTGCTAGATCTAGTGCCCAGGCGATCGCCCCGCTGCGCATTCCGCCTCGCCAGCAGTGAATCCGCACCGTTCTTTCAGGAGCCAGCGCCTTTGCCTGTCGAATCAGCTCTCCTAGTTTTGGCCCGACAAGATCAAACCCTAGCTCTACTGACTGTTCTCGGCTTTGCTGCTTGTAGCAAGTGCCCACTTGAGCGCGTTCTTCGTTCGTAAATAGCGGAAAGCTGATCGCCTCAGGAATGTGCCCCTGCTCAAATTCGCCAGGACTACGCACGTCTAGAATAGGACCGGACGCCGCGAGAAATTCATCGATAGAGACTTGAGAAGTGTGAGACACAAATAGAACGGTTGAGGAGAAACGAGGAAAGCCCTCATATCCTAATGCTTACAAGGACTCTATAGCTAGGCGTTAGACAGCTAGGCGTTAGACAGCTAGGCGTTAGACAGCTAGGCGTTAGACGTTGACCGGTACGTTGCTATAGCGGATATTGGCCTGTCTAAGTCTGTCGACTGCTTCTTTGAGGCGATCGCACGTCGCAATCAAACTAATCCGCACATACCCTTCGCCGCCTTCACCAAAAGCCGTTCCCGGCGTGACCACCACACCTGTCTTTTGCAACAGCATCAGGGCAAAGTCAGAAGCCCCCATTCCCGGCGGACAGGGAATCCATAGATACATCGTGGCTTCGGGCTTCACTACGTCCCAGCCCAGTGTCTCTAGTTCCTTTGCTAAGAAGTCGCGCCGCTCTAAATAACGCTGTTGAACCTCTTCTAAATACTGGTCAGGCAAATTTAGGGCAGTCTCGGCAGCGGTTTGCAGCGCAGAGAAAATGCCGTAGTCAAGGTTAGTTTTCAGCGTGCGCAAGCCTTGAATGACGTGGCGATTGCCGACGACAAAGCCGACGCGCCAGCCTGCCATATTGTAGGTCTTGGAGAGAGTGTGAAATTCTACGCTGATGTCTTTGGCACCGGGAATTTCTAGCAGGCTAGTGGGCTGATAGCCTTCAAAGGCCAGTTCTGCGTAGCAGAGATCGTGAATCAGCAGGATTTGGTGGCGGTGACCAAATTCCACCATTTCTTCAAAGAAGGATCTAGGGGCAACTGCGCCGGTGGGGTTATTGGGGTAGTTGAAATAAAGAACTTTGGCAGCCTTGGCATCTGCTGCTGAGATGTCGTTGAAGTCGATTATCCAGCTGTTTTTTGCCTTTAGGGGAATGGTGCGGATATCTGCTCCGGCGATCGCAGGCCCCCGAAAATGTGCCGGATAAGAAGGCGTTGGCACTAGCACCACATCACCGGGATTGATGTAGGCCATCGCCAAATGGCCCAGCCCTTCCTTTGAGCCCATTAGAGGCAAAGCTTCACTCTCTGGATCTAGCGTGACGCCATAGCGGCGGTGATACCAGTTAGTGATAGTGGTCCGAAAACCAGCGGTGCCCTCGAACGGTGGGTAGCCGTGGTTGCTTTCGTCGCTGATGGCTGCGATCGCGGCTTCCACAACTGGTGCAGGTGTCGGTCCACCCGGATTCCCCATGCCTAGATCAATCAGGTCAACGCCCTCTGCTCTGGCATTTGCCTTGAGTTCATCTAGGCGAGCAAACACATAGGGGGGAAGCGAACTGAGCCTGTCAGCAGGCTTCAACCAATCTAACGTCATCTAAAGCAACCTCTAGGCACGAGCAAAAGGGGAGGAAATTAGATTATCACCCCCCGAAGTATAAAAGAGAGTGTGATGAGATAGAGCGAGAAAACCGGATTAAACGGTTGCTGTCTGTTATTTGGAGCCAACGGCATTTGGGCTTACGGGCTGTCCCACTGTTTTGCCGACTGTGCCGGTAGGTATGGTCGTAGAGACCATCGCCGCCATCAGCTGAGCGGGCTGCACCGGAAAAGGAAGATGGTGAATATCTGAGCCTTCTCGGCAGGCGACTGTCGCCGCCTGCTGTAGCTGCGCAACGGTGATCTGGTCCATGCCCATATCAGTTAGAGAAGTCGGCAGGCCGAGCTGATCGTAAAACTGGATTAGCTGCTGACGGGCCGTGGCCGCTAGTGAATTATTAGCGGCCATTTCTTCTAGCCGTAGCTGTACCAAGATGCCATAGGCAACTTTCTCACCGTGCAGCGTGCCGTGGGCTGCTACATGCGTTAGACCATTGTGTACCGCGTGAGCGGCTACGGTACGACACTGAGGCCCGCCCATACCGCCAATGACACCCGCCATCAGAACGCTAGCATCGACGACTTCTTTCCACTCATCGCCACCGGGGCTAGCAATGGCGGCGGCGGATTTTTGAAAGAGAATATCTCGCAGCACTCGGGCCTGCTGCACCGCGCCGATAATCATGGTGTGGGTCGAGTGAGCGCTGCTGACGGAGGCTTCGTACCATTTTGCGATCGCATCTCCAATCCCTGCAACTAGCGTCCGCTGCGGCGCAGTCACCACCAGGTCATAGTCCAGCACAATTGCATCTGGGCACTTTGGCAAACCCACATCGTACAAAAATGCGCCCTCTTCTGAATAGACATTAGAAAGCGCCGTCCAGCCCGCGCAGGTTGCCGCAGACGTGGGCACCGTCACAACCGGTAGCTGCTGCTGATAGGCTAAAAGCTTCGCTGCATCTAGCGCTTTGCCGCCACCAATGCCGATGATAAAATCGGCGCTGTGAGTATCAGCAGCTTCGCGCAAACTTGTCAGGGTCAATTCGCTACAGTCTTTTGGGTAGGTAGCCGTTGCGCTATCCAAATCAGCTAATGCCAAAGACAGCAAAGGAAGGGCAACTGACAGGCTTTTGTCTCCGCCGACTAACAATGGCCTATTACCTAATCTGGCGAACAGCTCACCACTTCTGGCCAGTACGCCGTTGCCCCGGATCACCTGCGCGGGGGCAATGCTGAGAACGGGAAAGACTGCTTGAGCAGCAGCTACAGAAGTGGCCGAAGAGGGAGAGCGTGACATAAAAAGTGAGTCCTGTCTGCAAAAGACCCTATCTGCAAAAGGCTCTAGCGGTTGCTAGAAGGCGCAATCATAGATAGCTATCACTAAATTATGCCGCAGTGCTATTGGCCTTTGCTAATTTATCTGGGTAAATCTCTATAATTGGGGCGCGTTCTTCGGGGGTACTGCCTCTTCCCGGTTTGGCAGAGCCTAGATACAGCAGATCTGAAATGCCGTCGCGATGTGCGATCGCCCGCGCTCGAATCAGGGGCGGCTGACCCGCTGCGCTCAGTCGACTGGGTTTGAACAAATTACTCGCCGCCTGTTCTAGTGTTGCTTCTAGCTCAGTGCGGGTAATCGCATTGGGTACTGAAATTACGATCTGCGATGACCCAGAGTCAAACACCGTTGTGTAGGGAACTGCGCCTGGAATTTGCGACCTGGTCAGCGGCTGAAAGCTCAGGCCGAACATTCCCACCGTCAGCACACCCATAAAGCCAGTCGCCCCCACTAATCGGAAGCGAAAGCCCCAGTTTAGTAGGAACGCAAGTGCTGTCACCAGGCCGAAAGCAACGGTTCCAATGGCGAAATATCCGGTGGCAACTAGAAATTGTTCAGGCGTCAGCATCAGTGAGTTCAGCAAAGTAAGTATCTCTAGTGATTATAGGGGGTCGCCTCCCCCAGGCCGACGGGATAACTAAATCGAAGCCCTCATCTGGATCGATTCTTGTGATTCCCGCTTTTCTTCGCGATCGCCGCAGTCAGCTTCTATGCCTTCTATTTCTGCTCCTGGCTGGCAGCAGCCTATGGCGACTTAGCCAGGCATCTAACCGCTCCCTTCAGCCCACTGCCGAGCCGCTGCCCCAAGACCCTCATATTCAAGTCTTCTTCAACCAGTCCGAAGCCAACGTCTACACCGATCCCTATCGCCAAATCGAGCGCCACGGTGACGACCTCGAACAGATAATCGTTACGGCCATAGAGCAGTCAACGCAGACAATCGATATTGCCATTCAAAATCTGAATCTTCCGAAAGTCGCCGAAGCGCTAGTCGATAGCCATCGGCGCGGTATAAAGGTGCGTCTGATCCTAGAAAATCAATACGCAAAAATTGAAGCTGAACAGATAGAAGCCCTGACGCTATTAAAGACCAACCAAATACGACAGATAGACGACACTGCCGATGGATCAAAGGGCAGCGGCCTCATGCATCATAAATTTTTGGTAATCGACGGGCGATGGGTACTAGTCGGCTCAGCCAATTTGACTTTCTCGGGTGTGCATGGAGATGCCGATAATCCTGACAGTCGCGGCAATGCCAATGTCTTTTTGAAGATAGACAGTCCAGCAGTTGCTCAGCACTTTACTCGCGAATTCGATTTAATGTGGGGCGATGGACCAGCCGCCGAATCAGACAGCCAGTTTGGTCTAAAAAAGCCGCCTCGCCCAGAGCAAACCGTCGCCTTGCCTACGGGCAGCCTCACCGTCCAATTCTCTCCAACTAGCTCAAAAATGCCCTGGCAACAAAGCGTCAACGGCCTAATCGCTCGAACCCTAGACCAAGCCAACAGCAGCATTGATATCGCTCTCTTCGTCTTCTCAGAGCAGCGCATCGCTGACCAGCTAGAAACCGAAGTCAAAAGCGGCGTTGCTCTCCGTACGCTAATCGACCCTGGATTTATCTATCGCAGCTACAGCGAAGCCTTGGATATGCTAGGTAGCTCACTGCCCGACCAGCGCTGCAAAATCGAAGCGCAGAATCGTCCCTGGCAAACGCCAATCACATCAGTTGGGTCACCGCAGCTGCCAGAAGGCGATAAACTCCATCACAAATTCGCCGTCATTGATCGTACGACTGTTATCGTCGGATCTCAAAACTGGAGCCACGCAGCTAATACCGAAAACGACGAAACCCTGCTGGTTGTTCGTAACCCCACCGTCGCCGCACACTTCGATCGAGAATTTGAACGGCTCTACAGACAGCCCTATTTAGGAAACACACCTCTTCTGCAAAGAAAAACGGAAGAAAGCAAACAGCGGTGTCCTTCTATCCTTCCTTAAATCTTTGTCGTGAGCGATGTCTTCAATGACGGCATGAGAGATGACCCGGCAGGCACGTTTATTCATCATCCAGTCGGCTCAAGCCACATTCCCCAGTCTGCAACAGGTTGTAAGCTGTTTTTCTATCCCAAAACAGCAAATCAGAAGGAGTTTGAGTAGCCTAGCAGCTTGCGCTTCAATCTACAGCTTCTTCTACCACCGGCTCTTGCAGCACTCGCTAGGGCGCAACCGTGACCGCCGTACCCACTTCCACCCTCTCATATAGCTGACGAACGTCTTCGTTGTACATCCGGATACATCCGTGAGAAGCCGCGCGTCCAACAGAATCACGATTCAAACTCGCCGGTCGGAGTCTCCCAACCAGGACGGCCAATGGCCACTGGATAGCTGACCTCTACAGACTCTCCCTTGTAGACATACACTCTCTTTTCACCCAGACGAAGCTCCAAACTAACTGTTTCGGTTTTTTCTGTTGTATCGACAGGAACCGGGATAGGCGCTGTCGGTCGGTCGGGAATGGTCTGTAGCAATTCACTCAGCGTCGCTCTCTTCGACGTAGCATCCTTTGACGTAGCGCTCTCAGTTGCATCATGTCCGGACAGAGCATTCTTGACTGGAGCATTCTTGACTGGAGCATTCTTGACTGGAGCATCCTTGACTATGAGTGCTAAGACCTGTTCTTCTGAGACTTGTTTTACAGATGCCTGGGTAAGTCTTGTTGTCGCGATCGCCTTACCTGGCGCTATCGCAGAAAAAGACTGCCACACGCTATAGCTCCAAGGGTTATGGCCAAGGTTTTGGGTAAACAACGCTTTCGTCTGGAGTACATTTTGATCGGGCTGATTTGGTGGAAAAAGGTAAGCGGGAGTTGACTATATACGAGTCAGCGCTTCCTATTATAGCTGTCGCTGTATTGGAGTTTATACAAACAGCGTCGGTCCCACGAAGGATGCCCTGGCAAGAAAGTTTTTATTTGCCGATACAAAAGCGACTGAAGATTTCGTCGAGCATGGATTCTGTCATTTCTTCTCCAGTGACTTCGCCGAGAGCATGAATGGCGATGCGTAGGTCAATGGTCCAAAAGTCCAGGGGAAGTAGGTTCTCTATCGTTTGTTCGACTTGGGTGAGGGCAATTTCGGCTTGAGTGAGCGCGGCGGCTTGGCGCTGATTGATGGCGATGTCGGTGTTAGCGGCGGTAAGGCTGCCAGTGTTGGCGGCGGCGAGGATGGCGGCTTCGAGGTCGGGGATGCCCTGGTTGGTGGCGGCGGCGGTGTGGACGGTGGGGAAAATACAATTTGATGCTGAGGGAAAGCGTAATGTCTCGTCTACGGGGATGGAGGATGGGGAAAGGGGGAGGAGGTCTATTTTGTTGAGGATGAGGATGTGGGGTTTGTGTTTGATTTTTTCGTAGAGGGTTTGTTCGGCTTCGGTCCAGCCGAGGGTGGCGTCTATGGTCAATAGGACTAGGTCTGCGGACTGGGCGGCGGTGAGGGAGCGTTCGATGCCGATTTTTTCGACTGCGTTGGTGGCGGTGCGGATGCCAGCGGTGTCTAGAACTTGGATGGGAATGCCGCCGACGATCAGCTGGGATTCGACGACATCGCGGGTGGTGCCAGGCAGGTTGGTAACGATCGCGCGATCGCTCTGGCTCCAGGCATTGAGCAGGCTGGATTTGCCGACGTTGGGCTGGCCGATGATGGCGACTTTGAGCCCGGTGCGAAGCAGCTCACCCTGGTGGGCAGTAGAGAGAATTTGGGTGATTTGCCGGTGGATGGCTTGGAGACGCGATCGCACGTCATCTTCGTCAATAGGCGGCAAATCATCGGCAAAATCTACTCTGGCCTCTACCTCTGCCAGCACATCTAAGCACTGACTACGCAGCTGACGAATGACCTCGGCGAGCTTGCCACGAATGCCCATCAGCGCCGTTTGAGCCGCCTGTGGGGACTGGGCCCCGACCAGATCGGCAACGCTTTCGGCCTGGGTTAGATCCAGGCGACCGTTTAAGAAGGCGCGGAGCGTGAATTCACCTGGTTGAGCTAGTCTAGCGCCCTGCTGAATGCAGAGCTGGAGAACCTGCTGTACGGCCATAATGCCGCCGTGACAGTGGAATTCGACGACATCTTCACGGGTGTAAGAGCGAGGCGATTTCATCAGTAGCAGCAGCGCCTCATCAATGACAGTTTGGCCACTGTGTACGTACCCATATAGGATGCGGTGGCTTTCCCAGAGCTGGTTTCCAGGAGCGTGGAAGAGTTGCTGGGCAATCGCGATCGCATCCAATCCCGATAGCCTGACGATGCCGACACTACCCTGCTGAGGGACGATGGCAGTGGCGATCGCAACAATAGTTTCGGCTTGGCGGATGGCCTGGGGCATAGTCAAATGAGCCAGCTAGCGAAGAAAAGGTCCGTGAAGAAACTGTACGGTCTAAGCCACAACATATCAATGTTTGAGAATATGAAGCTGTAGGCTGCTCCCCGTAATATCACGGCAAATTTATCGCTCACTCGGTAGATGCTCTTAGGCAGCGATATAGAATAAGCTCAATAGAAGGACATCTCTTTTGGGCGTCCACTCGCTAACACATCAGGCTGACACATCAGGCTGATGACAGATTGAAACACTTTAGAGAACTGTCTAAATAGGGACAATGTCTAACGAAAGACGATGTCTAATTGGAGGTAGTGTTCAAGATATCCAGTCAAAGGCAGCGCTTTACAAGCACTGTTGGATTGAGAAGCCGAGAATATCACTGAGAACTGCTGAGCTAGCCTTCAACGGGTAACACTCAAAGGGACCGTGCGAGGAAACTGGAGACAGAGCCGCTAAAAGCTATGCAAAACTCGATGCCAAAAAGCAATGCTGCTGATAGTAGCCAGCCGTCGCCACTGTCGAAGGGAGGGCGCTACCTACCTATTGCCTACCCGACAACGTATCCCTCAAACCGCCTAGAGTCTTTGGCCCTGATGGAAAGGCCAGCTCAGCTAGCTCCAGTCAAACAATCAGATATAAAAAAGACAAGTAGAAGAAAGAGATCTGCCAAACGAAAGCGCTTACCTGATAATTTTGTGTTGAAAAGATTTAACCTGATCTACTGGCAGCGGCTGCTTCGCTACTTTTATATTCGCTTTTTGAGAATGCAGGGAAGCCCTTATGCGATCGCTAGAGGTACAGCGGCTGGGGTATTTGCCGGGTCGTTTCCGCTACTGGGCTTTCAGACGATTATTGGCGTTGCGATCGCAGCGCTGATTCGCGGTAACAAAATCATGGCCGCCGTTGGCACCTGGGTTAGCAATCCGCTCACCTACGTTCCTATTTTTGCCCTCAATTTTCAGGTGGGACGCTGGCTGCTGCGCCTGCCTAACGACATTGCGATTCCCTCTTCTGCCGCTGGTATGCAGGAATGGATGGACCTCGGCGTGTCTGCAACCGCAGCGCTGCTGGTAGGCTCTCTCGTAGTTGGAACAGTTGCTAGCTTCATCGCTTACTACTTGGGGCTGCGGGTTGCCTTGCTCCGCGAAAAGAAAAAGATGAATAGAAAGTGATACTCTTTGTTGTCGAACACGCTCGCTTGGCCAGTACCTGTTTAGCGTCACATCCTGAGGCCCACCCCACCCTACGGGCACCCCTGTCTCGGTAGGCGTTTCCTGGTGCCGCAAAGCGACGCGGGTTCCTACCGCTCTGAGGAGGGGATTTACTTCAGGTAGTGAGACTAGAGGCGATCTACCTCGATCTTCGAACGCTACATAGCCGGGACAAATCCCCTCTACGGGAGGGGTGGCACGCAGTGACGGGGTGGGTCTCGGTGTGTACGCTAAACAGAGACCTCAGCCATAGCCAGCTAATCTTTGCCAGATAGCCTTTGCCAAATAAAGGTTACTAAAACTGAAACCACCTCTTTTCTCAGTAGCGGGATCTGTATTCTGTAGTGAGTAGTCTGTATTTTGACAGGCGAAGAAGAAGAGGAAAATTGTAATGAAACTTTGGCAAACAAGATCCGAGCTATTTAGAAATCAAGGCTGGGGATTAGCGCTAGCGGTATTAACGTTGGCTCCAGTGGTGGGTTGCGCAGTGCATCCCGGTTCGGCGGTGGCTCAGGTAAATGGGGGGATGCCCGTGTATCAAGCAGAACGAGTGTTGAGTGTAACTGGGGTAGGGCTACAGTCGATTCCGACAACGCTCACTCAAGTTGATCTAGGTGTAAATATAGAAGCAAAGACAGCTCAGGCAGCCCAACAGCAGGCGGCTCAGCAGTCTACTGCTGTGATTGAATGGCTGCGATCGCAAGACAATATCCAAAAGCTAGAAACCAGCGGCATTTCACTCAACCCGCGCTACGACTATACCGATAATAGGCAGATATTGATTGGCTACCAGGCAACCAACACCGTCAGCTTCAGAGTGCCAACCGAAGCCGCAGGGCCTGTCATAGACGAAGCCGTCAACCGAGGCGCAACTCAAATCAACGGCGTCAGCTTTGTTGCAGCAGACGACGCGATCGCCGCCGCCAGACAGCAGGCACTCGCTAGCGCCGTAGCAGACGCACAGCAGCAGGCCGATACGGTCCTAGAGACACTCGGACTCTCCCGCGCAGAAATCGTTAATATTTCCATTGGCTCTGTCAGTGCCCCTGCCCCTCGACCCGTAGCTCTAGAAAGTCGAATGGCCGATAGTACCGCCAACACAATTGTCCTAGGACAAGAACAAACCATCGACGGCCAAGTCACCCTATACATCCGCTACTAGCAAACTTCCCTTTCCCCCCTCCCCCTTTCCCAACAGCCAAGCGCACTCGCAGCCATCTCCCCCCGCATCTGGGTAAAATACGTACCAGACAGCAACGGGGCATCATGCTGGAACAAACATTAATTGGCCGTTACAAGCTAACGGGCATTCTAGGGTCAGGGGGATTTGGCCAAACCTATTTGGCGGTCGATATTTCAGCAGACAATCCGAGCAATCCGAGCCTCACTCATCCGTGCGTAGTCAAACAGCTTCAGCTTGCCAGTCAGGACAAGGGCTTTTTAAAAGTAGCAAGGCGACTGTTTCAAACAGAAGTCGACACCCTCGAAAAGCTGGGCTCTCACCCGCATATTCCTATGCTGCTGCATTCCTTTGAAGAAGAAAGAGAGTTTTATCTTGTTCAAGAGTTTATTGACGGCTGTTCACTAGAAGAAGAGATCAAAAGAAAGGGGAAGTTCACCGAAGCCCAGGCGATCACCCTACTAGAGAAAGTGCTATCCGTGCTGGCTTTTGTACATAGTCATCGGGTGATTCATCGAGATTTGAAGCCCGATAATCTCATCCGCAGAAAAGGGAGTGATGAGATTGCGCTGATCGATTTTGGTGCGGTAAAACAAATTCGGACCCGGCTGCATACGGGCGAGAAGTCGGCGCTGACCATTGGCATTGGCACCCAAGGCTATACCCCGAGTGAACAGCTCTCTGGCAAGCCACGCTACAGCAGCGATATTTATGCGCTAGGCATGACGATCATTCACGCTTTGACTGGGCGATCGCCGACTGATTTACCCGAATCGCCGGAGAGTTTGGAGCCGCAGTGGCAGCAATATGCACAGGTCAGTCCTGGACTGGCGGTGCTGCTATCAAAAATGACTCGGCACTATATCTATCAGCGCTATCAAACCGTCGAAGAAGTGCAGCGCGATCTGGCCCGATTGGATGAGCTACCCAACGAAATTGCAATGGCTGATACTTCCTTGAAGCTGGGGACAGCTAAGGAGGATTGGGATAGCGAAGCTCAGACGGTAATTGTGCGATGGAAGATGAGTCGCCGGGCGAAGCAGCTGACAGTATTGATTTCTACGCTAGTTACGAGCGCTGTCATGTTGGGATTACGGCAGACAGGTACGTTTATGCCAGCTGAGCTAGCGGTGTGGGATGGATGGGTGAGCGCTCAGCCAGATCAAAAACCCGACCAGCGGCTGCTGGTAGTTGAGATTACAGAAGCGGACTTGCGATCGCAACAAAGAAGAATTCCTTCTGACCAGTCGGTGGCAAAAGCTATTGAAAATCTACAGCAGCATCAGCCAGTGAGCATTGGCCTCAATCTAGCGCGTGACCAGCCACAGGGGCCTGGAACGAGCGCCTTTAGAGAAAGCTTGAACCAATCTAACGTGGTTACGATTACGCATCTGGGCGGAGAAAACGACGCCTTTGTCCAGCCGCCCGCCGGATCAGCCGCCGAACAAATTAGCTTTAATAACATCGCAATTGATCAAGACTTTCGAGTTAGGCGGGCAATAGTTGGTCTATCTGGTGATGGTTTAGCCAGCGATAGTTTGGCCAGTAATGGTTTGCCCGGAGAGCGCAAACTAGAGCCACCCATCTTCTCGCTAGGAACAGAGCTAGCCATGCGCTATCTCAAGCAAATCGAGAACATCACCCCCGCTGCCGATGAGGTACTAACGCTAGGCGGCATACCGTTTGAAAACATGTCTGCAAATTTTGGTGGATATAAGAACATAGCGGTAGAGAACTACCAAATTCCTATTCGATATCGCTCTTCGCGCTCAGTAGCGCCAACTATCACCTTCTCAGAGGTTTTAAGTAACCGCTTCGACCCCGATTTAGTCAGAGATAAGATTGTTCTAGTTGGCATGACGGCGGCAAGTGGAAGAGATTTGTTTTTAACGCCGTACAATGCCGATAGTACGCTAGAGCAGATGCCGGGTGTTGTCGTTCATGCTCAAGTTGCGAGCCAAATTTTGTCGGTTGTGGTTGGTCGCGATCGCCTGCTGTGGGATTGGCCAGAATGGGGGGAAGTTGTCTGGGTCGTTTCACTCACCGCCGCTGGCAGCATGTTGATGGTCCTGACCCAAAAGGGGCCGATTCTGATTGCATTTGGGATGGGCGGGCTATTGGGCATTTACCTGGTGAGTGTGGTTTGCTTCCACGCAGGCGGTTGGGTGCCTGTTGTCGCCCCGATGAGCGCGTTTTTCTTCTCAGCGGCGGGGACTCGTATTAGCAAGAGCTATCAGCGCAGGCACTGGGAGGCCCATCAGTAAAAACCTGCTTGGGCGAGCAGCTGTGTGGCTTGCTCGGCTGAGACGGGTGGAGAGAATAGATAGCCCTGTCCTAGCTGACAGCCGAGCGATCGCAGCCATTCGAGCTGCTGTTCGGTTTCGATGCCCTCTGCAATCACCTCTAGCTTTAGCAGTTTGCTCAACGCCGTAATTGATTCAGCAATAGTCTGATGACGATCGTTCCCGTCAATCGGACTAACAAAGCTCCGATCAATTTTTAGAGAATCAACCGGCAGCTGGTGCAGGTAGCTCAGTGACGAGTATCCGGTGCCAAAGTCGTCGATGCTGATACGCACACCAGCAGCTTTAATTTTCTCTAGCAGTTGGACTGTGATATCGATATTTTCGACTAGCATACTCTCGGTGATTTCCAGGCATAGGCTGTTGGGCGCGATCGCACAGGCCGCTACCGTTTCTTCAAGCTCTAGAAGCAGGGCATTTCGCAGCTGTCTAACAGAGAGATTGACGTTGATTTGCAGTGTTCGATTCTCTACAGAAGAGGCTGTAGAAGAGATAACATTCCGGTCGAAAAACTGCGTTTGCCACTGCGACAGCTGCTGACAGGCCGTCTGTAGCACCCATCTGCCTATAGGCTCAATCAGACCAGTCTCCTCGGCAATTTCAATAAACTCTATCGGCAATAGCAGCCCTCGATCGGGATGCTGCCATCGAATCAGCGCCTCAAATCCTTGAATATTCCGAGTTTCAAGATTTACAACAGGCTGATAGTACAGCACAAACTCATTGCTTCTTAGGGCTTTGCGCAAATCGTTTTCTACTTGCAGGCGCTGTAGTGCCTGAGAGTGCATACTAGGATTGAAAAGTGCATAGCAGCCTCGTCCTCTGTGCTTGGCATCGTACATGGCTAGATCAGCGTCTCGCAGCAGGTTCTCCGCACTTTGATAGCGGTCCGAACCAAGCGCAATACCGATGCTTGTACCGATAAATACCTCATAGCTGCCTATCTGTAGGGGATGGCTCAAAAGCGATAAGATCCGCTCAGCAATTTGTTCGGCTTCTGATCTATGGTCTAGCTCGTCTAGGAGAATCACAAATTCGTCGCCACCTAGCCTTGCTGCCAAATCAGTCTCACGAACGGTCGCTGATAGCAATCTGGCGATCGACAATAACAGCTGATCACCGACCAGATGACCCAGGCTGTCGTTAATAACTTTGAAGTTGTCAAGATCTAAGAAGAGTACCGCGAATTGATAGCGAGGATGGCGATTGACTTTTTCCAAAGAGAGGTTTAATCGCTCCATCAACAGGGTGCGGTTGGGTAGACCTGTCAAACTATCGTGGAGAGAATCGTGTTTGAGCTGTTGTTCTATCTGAATGCGATCGCTAATGTCTAAAAATACCGTATCCCAGACAACATCACCGTTATCCTGACGCTCTGGGCGTCCGGCAGCCTGCAGCCATTTTGTTCGACCTGAAGGAGTGACCATACGCCATTCCCATATCCAGGGTTCTAGCGATCGCGCAGAGACAGCGATAGAGTCTCGCATGACAGGTTCATCTTCATCTGGAACCATATCCCATAGAATTTGAATGTCTTCAACAATTTCCTCGGCGGTTATCTCCCATAGGTCATAGCAGCCAGGGCTTATGTACATCATGCTATCTGAACCATCAGCACGAAGGACGTACTGAGCGATCGCACCTGGAAGATTGGCCGCTAGGCTACGGAAACGCCGTTCGCTTTTTTCGAGGGTTTCCTCCACCTGCTTGCGGTCGGTGATGTCCAAAGCAGTGCCAAATAGTTTGACAATCTGACCCTCTCGATCTTGAATGGCCTCTGCTCGAATTTCTAAATAGCCCATCGAGCCGTCAGTTCTAAAAAAGCGTAGATCGAGTTCAAAAGCTGTTCCTTCTACAAACGATTGTGATAGAGCTTGTTCCAGGCGAGAGCGGTCGTCAGAGTGAATATGATGGGTGAGCATTCTTGTTAGACTAAATTCATAGGCAAATGGATCATAGCCAAAGAGACGAAACAGGTTCTCTGAGCAGGCCATAGATTGTGTGTCAACCTCTAGCTCCCAGTTACCGATTTGGGCAATCTGTTGAGCTTGAGCAAGTGCTGCTTGGCTTTGCAACAGCTTCTGTTTTTCGACTGCGACCTGCTGATATAGCTGCGCCTGCTGAATAGCAACCTCTAACTGTCCTGCTACTGCTTTGGCCAGATCGACTAGCTCGTCCTGCCATCGAAAGCCATGTCGAATAGTGGTCAAAGTCAAGCTTCCCCAAATCTCTCCTTCAATGACTAACGGAATCAACAGCCAGGCTCCAGAGAGGGTCTGGGCAAAGCTGTAATTGACGGGATCTTTGAGGCTGCGGGTATCTTCAATTCGTACAATTTGGAGCTGTTTGAGCTGCGTAGCTAGTGGATTGCCAATATCTGGAATTTCAGTTCCTGTGTTATCTGGCAAGTCTGGCGTTTGGCAGAACTTTGCAAGCACTTTCCAAAGGTTCTGTTCAGGAAGATACTGAACAACTGAGCAGTTGAGATCGGGGTGAAGCCGAGCGGTTTCGGCAGTGGCTGTCGCAAAGATAGTGGCCAAATCAAGAGAGTTGCGGATAGCTTGAACAACCTGGCCAATAGCCTGTTCTTGCCGCAGCTTTTGCTGTAGAGCCTTTTCTGCTTGTTTGCGATCGCTAATATCGCGGATCATCAGCAGCGCCTCATCTGCGCCGCTTTTGATCACTCTGACTTCCTCTTCTTGGACGCGATCGCCTACTGGAACAGTTTGCTCGTATACTTGCATCTCACCAGTTTCCACCGCTCTTTGCAGAGACTGTTGCTGTCGGGCCGCGATTTCGGGGGGCAGTACTTCGTGCATAGACTGGCCAGCTAGTCCAACTGGTGGAACCAGAGCAAAGTCGCGCGGCTGAGAGATAAACTCGCGGTAGATGCCGTCAATACCAATCCGGCACATGAAATCTGGAATCGCGGCTAAGATGCTTCGGCTTTGGGCTTCGCTTTGCGTCAAGGCGAGTTCGGCCTGTTTGCGATCGCTCACATCACGCACTAAAAACAACACTTCATCCGCGCCATATGGCACTACTCGTACTTCTTCTACCTGAACAGTGTCCTCAATCAAAAAGTCCTGCTCGTAAATTTCAATAGTTTGGGTCTGTAGCACCCGCTCAATGACGCTCAAGCGCTGCTGGGCCAGCTCTGAAGACAGCACATCCGAGACATGATGGCCTATCCAATCTTCTGGCTCCCCCAATATTCGAAAAGTAGGAGACGCTAGAAATTCTAAAAATATGCCCCCCCGGCTGATCCGCATAATCAGATCTGGCAGCACACTGACCAAAGCTCGCTGATGGGCCTCGCTTTGTTCCAGCGCTTTCTGAGACTGTTTGTAATCGTCGATATCGGTGAAGGTGCCCACATAGCCGACAACGCCTTTTTCCTCATCCTGCTCGGCTACGATCTGGGCATATACCCAGCGCTGCGTCCCATCAGGCCGCTGAATACGACATTCAAAGTTAGTAGAGCCAGTTTCTCTAACGGTCTGCAGCCAGCCAGCGCCTACTTGCTGGCGATCGTCAGGATGTAGCACCAGCAGCCAGCCAGCCGCTTCTGCTAGTGACCGTCCGGTTATTTGACGCCAGCACTGATTGACATAAGTGCATCTGCCGTCTGCGTCCCCTCGAAAGATCCCAACCGGAGCCGCTTTTGCCAGTGCCGCATAGCGTTCTTCACTAGCTCTTTCGCTCGCCTTTGAGCGCATAGCGGCTTGCTGACAGCGCTGAATCTCTTTCTTAAGACGGTTTTGCCGAAAGATAAGCGCTGCTAAACCGATAATCGAGCCGCAAATTGTTAGCTCAATCGAAAGAAGATTAATCTGCCTCGAGACTGTTTTAAAGCCATCATTCGGCCAAGATTCTATCTGCCAAAGCTTTATGTACCAGGGTTTCGCCTGATAAAACTGCACCTGTTGAGACCTTGGCAAGGTGAGAATGATTTGGGGCGGCATTCCTTGAGACGCGAGAGTGTTATAGTCAGAAGCCATTACGGTCTGGGTCTCGCCAGACTGTCCCGCTAATAAAACAACGAATAAAGAACCGCTTAAAGTCGCCGCGAAATTCATAGAAGCGGTTGGTATGTCCGTAATAGAGCAGTTTTAGTACGATATTAACCCCCGAGTGATCCCTGCGCAATCAGGTACTCACGGATTCAGCCTACCTATATAAGATTATGAGCATGAGGAAAGTAGCCACGGTGGATGGTTTGTCCTTTAGCGATTTTGAGTCAGTCAGCCGCGCTGTGCTGAAATTCTTACACCAGCGCTTTGAGCTTTCTCTTTGGATGGTGACCCGCAAGGACGGAAATGATTGGATTGTGCTTCAAAGCGAAGACCATGGCTACAACGTGACGCCGGGCATTGTTTTCCGATGGGCCGATTCATTTTGCTCAGAAATGGTCCAGGGTCACGGGCCGTGCATCGCCCCTCAGTCGGACTTGATCCCGGCTTATAAGGCAGCGGCGATTGGCTCGCAGGTCGAAATTAAGGCCTATGTAGGCTACCCGTTGCGCCGTCGAGACGGTAGTTTGTTTGGGACGCTTTGTGGCCTCGACCCGCACTCGCAGCCAGCTTCGTTGGTGGAAGAGCAGGCGCTGATACAGCTGCTTGCGAAGATGTTGGAAACGTTGCTTGATCTAGAACTCAGCGCAGCAGAGAATGCCCGTCATTCAGAACGGCTACAGATGGAGTCTTCGACGGATGTGCTCACGCAGCTGTACAACCGGCGTGCTTGGGATCGGTTTTTAGCTGCTGAGGAAGAACGCTGCCGTCGATATGGCAATCCAGCCACGGTGATGATAGTTGATCTCGATGGGCTCAAGTACGAAAACGACTATCGAGGTCATGCAGCAGGTGATTTGCTGCTTCAGCGGACAGGTCAAATCCTACGCCAGGTGGCGCGTAAGGTAGACTGCGTGGCTAGGCTAGGAGGAGATGAGTTTGGCATTATCAGCGTAGAGTGCAGCTTAGCCAATGCGGGTAAAACACTGCTTGAGCGCACTAGGGCGGCGCTGCTAGCCGCTGACATACAAGCCTCAATCGGGATAGCGGAGCGATCGCCTGCGGTCGGGCTCAAGGGCGCTTGGGATAGAGCCGATCAGCTGATGTATGAGGATAAGCGATCGCGCCATCCTAGCTCAAAGCCATGACCACTCGTAAAACTATAGAGAAGGCTCGCTATAGTTCTACAGCGTTTCTAGTAATCCAACAAGATAATGAAGCGGACGGGGATATTGCCCCCTGTCAAGACTTCTGCCATTGCGATCGCACCTCTCATCTCAGTCATCACCTGCATACTATGTTCCCTGTAGCCTTTGGCGACCTGTTCTACACCTGCTTTAAATTCACTTAGTTTCAAACAAGTCGTTATGTAGTACGCCAACCCCTTTAGGCGGGCCTGTACTCGTCCGCTGCAATCATCTGGCAGCGGTGGAAAATTATTGGCTCGTCGCTGCGCCGTGGGCCAGCTTGGATTCTCCCACAGCAGAAAGTGGTTTAACCGCGCATCGTCGCAGGTGGGCAGCTGAGAGAGCGATCGCCACCTCGAACCATCATGCGCTTCTAAAATTACCGTCCGATATGTAGCCATTAAAAAACCAGCTGAGAAATCAGCCTCTAGCAGGCAATCATTTTACCTCACACGGATCTCACAGCCCCTCATCCCATCGCTCTATCATTGCGCGGCCATTGCGCGGCCTGTTGCGCCAGCTCCTCAGCCAACATCTCTTCATAAATCCGAGGCAGTAGCGCCGACATACTGTTGTCCTCTATGCCATAGCCCAAACTGGTCCAAGTCCCAGACAGCACCTCTAACACCGTATTTACGTTTCCCGCTCGTAGCTGCTCTGCGATATCAATATCCCAGGCACTGGTATCTGCTAGCCAGGCATAGACCACCTCGTCTTGATACACCGGCTCAAAGCTGGGCTGCTCCCACACTTCATACCAAGCAGGTCGATCGGGATGATACCGCTGAGCTTCCATCTGCCAGGTCGAAGTCAAGAACTGATAGCGTCCTGCTGCTGTGGTACAGTCGCCTTTGTTTGGCCCGTTGACAATCGTCACACACTCGTCGGGATGTACGCTCAGATCCTTTACCCGCTGACCGCCGTATAGCAGCCGATAGGGATCGGCTGTATTTGACTCCCCAGCCGAAATCGTCCGCATCAGCGCTCGTATATAAGGATCGCCGCCTTTCATCTCCAGCGGTAAAGGCGAAGCTACCCAATCTGTAGCCCCTAGCAAGTCCCGGACCTGTGGCGAGACAGACCACATATGCAGCGTCCAGGCCACGCCTAAAAACATCAGCGCCGTCAGTAAAATCGGCCCAGGATCGTCGCTCTGGCGTTTCCTAGGGCGTCGCCTAGAACGTTTTTCAGGGCGACCGGTTTTTTCCTGCAAAGACTGATTCTGCTTCGGAGACTTCTTTTTAGGAGGTTGGTTAGACAACAAAATTTAAAGGCTATAAAAACAACAGAAAAAACAGATAGCTAACGTGATGGAAATCCTACAGGGGCGCGATGAGCTGTCTTGACGATCTATATAAAATGATCGATACAGTATGTATAGTAAACGCTCAGCTCTGATCTGAGTACAGCTACAAACTTACCTTTCTGCATTCCCGAAAAAGTTTCCTCCTATCCTTACCTCTCCCCTTTCTAAATGTCATCGATTGAATCCAATGAACGTCTGATGATTCTTCTCATCTGCATTGTCCCTTTTGCAGCCCTGCTTTACTGTGGACTCGTGATTGTGACGCTGATCTCTGTTCCCTTCGTCAAGAATCATTCGCTTATCTTCGGGGGTATTTTTGCGCTAATTCCGCTAGTTACCGGCGCTAGCATCTGGGTCGGTCCTTTCCGGCAGTAGTGGTGCCCTTCGAGAAACCTACAGATAGAAAACCTACAGCTGCCACTGCACCAGTCGGACCAAGTTGCCGAGTACTCTATGCTTTAGCAGCGAACGATTTCGCCACTGGCGCAGGCTGATTTGTTTGCTTTCACCAAAGCCCTTTTCGAACGCTTGTTCTATTTTTGTGAGCAGCATAGAAGAGTTTGTGAGAATATCTAGCTCGTCGTTGTGCAGAAAGCTGCGGTAGTCGATGTTGGCGCTGCCGGTGTTCGCCCAGTCACTATCTAGTAGCAGCATCTTGGCATGGAGCATACTGGGCTGATATTCAAAGATCTTTATCCCCGCTCGTAGCAGTGGGCCATACACTTCGTACGAGGCGTAATAGACCGGCTTTTTGTCGCTGCGATCGCTCGTCGTCAAAATCCTCACATCCACCCCAGCTTTTTGCGCTGCGATCAGCATTTTCCGGGTGCTTTTATTCGGTAAGAAGTAAGGGCTCGATAGCCAGACTCGCTTCCGCGCACAGGCGATCAAGGTTTGTTTTAGAACTTCAATGGAAGAGTCGCGATAGTTTGGCTTGGTGCCTGGTGTCACTAGGATAGTGCTCGGCGCTTGTTTACCTGTAATGGCTCTTTGGGTCGAAGACAACGTGCTTTCTTCTTCAGCGGGATAAATCTTACCCATGTCGACGATCGTTACTCCTGGTTTCGACTCGCCCTTTTTTTTGAGTCTGTATCCTTGCCAGTGGGCCTGAAAAGTCGCTGATAGTACGGTCACGACTTCTCCTGTCAGCATCATTTCGATATCTAGCCAGGGCTTTGTATCATCCGATTTTTCGACGCCGTCCCACAGATCAGAAATACCTGCGCCGCCGATCAGTGCCTGCTGATTATCAACAATCAGTAACTTGCGGTGAGTTCGCCCGGCAAAGTTTGCAGGGGCTCGCCAGTCGAACTGATTAAAAAAAACAATCTGTACGCCGACGCCTCGCAGCCGCTGCCAGTATTTGTCCTTGAGCGATCGCCCGCCCCAGGCGTCAACTAGCAGTTGGACTTCAACGCCTTCGAGGGCTTTTTGCGCGATCGCATCGGCAAAGTCATCGCTGCGCTTACCCGGCGTCATCATAAAGGTCTCAAACTGGATGCTGCGATGCGCCCGGTTAATCGCCTCTAGCCGGGCCTGCTGAATCTCTGCGGCGCTGTCCCAGAAGTCAACAATCTGTCCGCTGGTAGAGAGTGATTCTGTGATGCTTTTGATGACTAGAGCGAATTGAGGATGTTTGGGTGCGATCGCCCGCTCAATATGCAGCATCGGTCGCCATCGAAAGGCCCCCCGGATGTACAAGCTAATCAACAGAAGGAGGACGACCGCCACTGTAGCCAGCGAGAGCCAGAGTAGAAGAGTGCTTACAAATTCCATTTATCTTGCCTTTTGTCTTGCTTGGGGATTCGCTCAGAAATAGAATACCTAACATGCAAAGCTGAAACCGAGGCCTGAGCGTAGTCGAAGGCCGGATGGAATGGGATTTTATTTAAGGGCACTTCCCTTGTGTGCGCAGCTCTCTCCAGACAATCCATACAAAAGCCCATACAACAGCTAGATGAGTCATGAAGTTAGCGGTAACCCTAGCACAGCACATAACCTGTAGCCTCCCACAAAAAACGCTCGGTTCTGCCAATCATTTAAAGCGCTATAGTAAACCGCTATAGTTGTAGGCTTGACAGCTATAGTACGTGTTTAGCGTAAGCCGGTTGTCGGCGCTGCCGATCCAAGAGCGCCCTGAAAGGCACCCCTCAAAAAGGTAGAGCTAAAAAAAGACATGTCATGCCCCTACGGGATAGTACGTCATATCTCAGCAATTGCCTAACCAGAACTATTTTTTTGATATATAGAACTAGTTAACGCTCAACCAGAACTATTTTCTTGATACATAGAACTAATTAACGCTTAACCAGAACTATTCTTTTGACACATGGAACTAATTAACGCTTAACCAGAACTATTTTCTTGATACATAGAACTAGTTGACGCTTAACTAGAACTATTTTCTTGATATATAGAGCTAGTAACGCTTAACCAGAACTATTTTCTTGATGCATAGAACTGGTGCAGCGTAGAGTAAGGCAATTGCTGAGATATAATGACCATCCCGTAAAGGCGTGACCTGTACGTGTTTGAGCGTACACCGGTTATCAGCGCAAGTTGCCCACCCAATAGCCCTGCGGATGGCACGCAGTGACGGGGGCCTCGGTGTGTAACACTAAATAGGTGCTATAGCTGTCAAGTCTGACGGCGTCCTTATCCGCAACTTTTCATGCTACGTCTAACAGAAGTCAAACTGCCCATAGACCATACCGAAGCTGATTTGAAGGCAGCCATTCTTCAAAAACTCAAGCTGGCTAGTGGCGATTTAACTAGCTACTCGGTTTTTAAGCGGAGCTACGATGCTCGGAAGAAAAATGCTATTTCACTGGTGTATGCGCTCGATATCGAGACGCCAAAACAAAAACAACTGCTGAAGCAATTTAAGAAAACAGGACGGTTGTCGCCGACGCCTGATATGGGCTATCAATACGTCGCGCAAGCGCCGACCGGTTTGAAGATGCGTCCTATTGTAATTGGCATCGGTCCCTGTGGAATGTTCGCGGCGCTGCTGCTAGCGCAGATGGGCTTTCGTCCTATTGTTTTAGAAAGAGGGAAAGCGGTGCATGAGCGATCGCAAGACACGTTCGGATTTTGGAGCAAGCGCAAGTTCAAGCCCGAATCCAACGCTCAGTTTGGCGAAGGCGGAGCCGGAACATTCTCTGATGGCAAGCTCTACAGCCGCATCAAAGACAACGATCACCACGGGCGCAAAGTGCTGCACGAGCTAGTCGAAAATGGCGCTGTGCCAGAAATCTTGTACATTAGCAAGCCTCATATCGGCACCTATCGTCTAGTCAAGATTGTTGAAAATATTCGCAACAAGATCACCGAGCTGGGCGGGGAAATTCGCTTTCAAAATCGAGTAAAAACTGTTGAAATAGAAGAAAGTGAGAACAGCCGTCGAGTTCGAGGGGTGACGCTAGAAAACGGTGACTTTATCGCTAGCGATCAGGTTGTTCTAGCCGTAGGCCATAGTGCTCGTGACACCTTTGAAATGCTGCATGAGCAGGGCGTTTACATTGAGCCAAAACCCTTTTCTGTGGGCTTTCGCATAGAGCATCCGCAGCCGCTAATCGACCAGCAGCGCTATGGAAAAAGTGCCGGACATCCTATTTTGGGCGCGGCTGATTATAAGCTGGTACATCATTGTTCTAACGGTCGCACGGTCTACAGCTTTTGTATGTGTCCGGGCGGTCAGGTAGTCGCGGCAACTTCAGAAGAAGGTAGGGTGGTGACAAACGGCATGAGCCAATACGAACGGGGCGGCAAAAATGCCAACAGCGGCATTGTTGTGGGTATCACACCAGAGGTAGATTATCCCGACGATCCGCTAGGTGGGATGAAACTGCAAAGGCAGCTAGAAACCAACGCTTTCAAGCTCGGGGGAGAGACTTATGAAGCGCCGGGACAGCTGGTAGGAGACTTTTTAGAAGGGAGACCTTCAACAGAGTTTGGTCAGGTAAAGCCGACATATCGTCCGGGTGTGCATCTGTGCGATCTCAGTGAGAGTTTGCCTGAGTATGCGATCGCCGCCATCCGCGAAGCCATCCCCGCCTTCGATCAAAAGATCAAAGGATTTGCCATGAAAGACGCTGTCCTTACGGGCGTCGAAACTCGCACCTCTTCTCCCATTCGCATCAAGCGAGACAAACACTTTCAAAGTTTGAACACGCAGGGACTGTATCCTGCTGGAGAAGGCGCAGGCTATGCGGGCGGTATCCTCTCAGCCGCCGTAGATGGGATTAAAGTTGCCGAAGCGGTGGCCCTGAGCATAGTGGCTGAGACCCGGTAGCTGAGACCCGGTAGCTGAGACTCGGTAGCTGAGATCAGGCAGTGCTCTTGCTGATTGTTTTATCGCTAGGCTATTCGATGGCTACCTTTGGAGGCTGGACTGTTGCTGCGGCCTGTCCAACGGGCTGAACAGGTTGAATAGGCAGCGAAGATTGCTGCTTGTTCATGATCGGCACTAGCACTTTGACTTTTTTGATGTTCCAGGCAAGTTTCATCAGATGCAAGGCTTTGATCAGCCACCAGCCAGGATCAAACTGCTGGGGCGACAGGCTGAACCTGGCCGAATGTGGAAAGGTCTGGTGATTGTTTTGCCAGCCTTCCCCTAATGTCAAGAGTCCGCATTGAGGGAGGTTGTAACGCTGTATGCCCCGGCTCCGTCTAGGCGCGCTGCCGACGTGATGGGTGAGGTAGCCAGTCAGCCATTGAATGGTCGTACAAAGACTGATACGAACATAGATACCCCAAAAGACCCAGCTCCAGCCGCCGACTGCATAGAATGCGATCGCCCAGGGAATCTGCTGAAAAATCCGGGTTTGTTCCAGCCACTGGTAAAAGCCATTCTGCGCGATCCGGGGCTCGTAGCGAATGATGGGCGGATAGTCCAGCTGAATATCGCAGTGTAGGCTCCAGTACCAGTCAGTGAAAAGATTTTGCCCTCTAGAAAAGTAGCTATGACAAACGGGCTGAGCCTGAGCCCATTCTTGGATGTCATGTGCTTCGATCGCAGAGTAGGGACCGACAGTGCTGCCGAGAACGCCGATGTAGACCAGGCAGTTTTCGACCCACTGAGGGCATTCAAAGCTGTTATGAATCAGGCGACGGTGCAATCCAACAGAGTAACCGGCGCACAGGACAATCGTACTTGTGACCAAACAAAGGGCCAGAGCATCCCATTGAAAGGTTGCATAGCCACCGAGAATAGCACCTGCGTACATCAGGCTGATCCAGATAGATTTGGTAGATGACCAGTAGACTTGCCCAAATACCGGGCTAGATCGACCGCTGTTAGAATCTACCCTAGTCTTGGGGTGATTAGGGCTCATGGTGGCAGGCGTTATCAGTGTTCTTGCCTATAGTATGACTATTCTCATTTGACACGAAATAATTCCAGAGGAGGATATATGAATTCTGAAAGGGCGTTGGAGAAGTTTCGGCGGGCGCAGTCTCTGATTGCTGTGGAGCGAGTGTTTGAGGCGTTGCCACTGTTGGATGAGCTGATTGAAGCCGACCCAGCCTGGGCACAGGTGTATATGCAGCGGGCACGGATTCGGAAGCGCTTGGGGGATGGGGAAAGGGCGATCGCAGATTATTCCAAAGCTATTAGGCTCGCGCCGACAGCAGAGAAGTATCTGGCGCGAGCTTTGGTGTGGCTGAGTCTAGATCAGGTGATGGGTGCGATCGCAGATAGTCGGCAGGCGATCGCGCTCAGGCCAGAGCTGGCGGGTGGATATCGGCTGCTAGGCAAGGCGTTGGGATTGCTAGGGGATGGGGAAGGTGCGATCGCGGCCTACAAACAAGCCGCCCGCTGCTATCTCAGCGAAAAAGACAAGCAGAATGCGCAGCAATGCATTAACGCGATTGGACCGCTACGTGACCTACCTCCTTTCGTAGCGCCAGCCGTAGAAGAAGTAAAGTCGCATGAGGTGCAGCCGACAAAAAAGCTAGCCACGTCAGCAGTGATTACCCAGCCCACAAAAGAACAAGACAGTGAAGGCTCTACGGTACTAATTAAATCATTTGAGCGTCATCTGCCAGTGGTGGAGGCGATGTTTGATGGCATCGCCAGATTTGATGTAGTGATCGATCGCAATGCGCCAAACTCCATCATCACACAGCGCATAGCGAAGCAGCTAAAGCTAGAAGAGATCAGCTATGAGTATGTGTACCTGGCAGACGGCACGCCGATGGAGCTATCGATTGCGAAGCTGAGATCGGTCGTGATAGGGACGACGGTGGTGATAGATGTGAGAGTGGCAATTCTCCCAAAGAGAAATTCCACTAACATACTTGATACTGCAACAGTTGTCCTTGGTAAAGACTGCTTCAGCGGCTACAGCATCAGAATTAGCGGTGATAAGATAATTTTTATGCACCGCTAACTGTTCTACAGGTCCTCTTTACTGGGGAAACCCGTCGTCAATGTCTCGGCTACCAAAGCGAGACTCTACTCGAATAGAGGTTCCATCTCTACTCAGATCGTACTCCAACGGGTTTGGAGAACGGCTCAAATTAGCTTCGCCGGTAGAAACTAAGGGCTGGTTTACGGTCGGTGTGTTGAGCGCGGAAAGGGCATTGACGCGATCTTCTGGTTTGGGATGGGTAAGACCTGGCAACCGGCTAGTTTCAGTGCGGTTGAGCGCACCCATTGCTCTGACACAGCCGGTGGGATCAAAGCCTGCACGTACGATGTACTGGTATCCGACAGTATCTGCTTCTGATTCGTTGCTCCGCTGTAGTTCCGAATATTCGCTGTCGAGTGCCGCAATGCGCTCGCTGTAGATTTCTTCAGCTCTGGCGATCGCTCGATTAGTTTGATCTTGATTGAGGCCCTGCAATACTTGACCACCAACACCAGTGGCTATACTGCCGCCACTAGAGCGAGTAGAGCGACCAAGGACGCCAGTTACTGAGCCAATGACAGCGCCCAAAATATTACCCTGACGGTTAGCTGATTCCACTTCGGCTCGCGCTTCTTGCAGGGCTTCTTCCTGCAAGGCTGCTAGCCGAGTCCCGACTTCTACTCGCTTGGCCATGTGGTTTTGAGTATGGTGGGCTAGCTCATGACCAACAACGCAGGCGACCGCAGAGGTATCGCCTGATAGCTGCTCTAGAAGACCGCCCTCGAAAGTCAACATATTAAGGTCCGAAGCATAGGCGTTGAGCACATCTTCTGAAGTAACGCGCACGCGCCAGGGCTGTTCGTCTAGGCCGTTGGCGCGGGAGATCCGCTCAACCATGCGATAGATGGCGTAGTAGTCCTCGCCGACTCTACCAAGTGAGCCTTCCATTTCGGTGCGAGCCTGTTGATAGAAGGCGTCAGATTGCTTGTTAGGGCTGTAATCGAGAAAAGTGTCTGGGCTTTTGGCTTGCGCGCTGGGACTGAGGACAGCAGTTGCGATCGCTGGAATAGCCATCAGGGTCAGTAACGAACTCAAACGTCTAGAGGTAGCTTTCTTCATGATTTTTACGAAAATTGAAGTAATGGTTAAAAATACAGGTACGGCTAGTTGCACTTTTACTTTATGTGGAAATATTATTCAATCATTTAGCAAAGACAAATTCTATTAATTAATTTACAAGCGGTTGTTGTGAGCGCTGGGTGACGATCGCGTTATCTCGACACCGACGGTGCCACCAAAGTCCGGAATAGGAGGGGTGGGTTTGGTGACTTTGACGTTGATTTTTTGGATGCGGCTGTCACTTGCTAGCGCGTGAGTAGCCACGGCATCTGCGAGGCTTTCAATTAGCTTGTACTTTTCTGTTTGAATGAGTTTCTTGGTTGCTTGAACAATGTTCGCATAGTTGTAAGTGTCTTCTAACTCGTCTGTTTTGCCCGCTTTGGAAAGATCGATGAAGATTTTGATGTCGACATGAAACCATTGACCGAGGACGTTTTCTTCGGGAAAGACACCGAGGTAGCCGAAAGCTTTGATATCGTTGACGTGGATGATGTCCATTTAGTTACAGGTTCTCGTGTAGAAAGGCTTTTGCATTATCTCCTGAATAGGTTGCAACGATGTGACCGTCGCCTGCAAGCTGATACTTGTAAGTCACTAATCCTTCTAGGCCAACCGGACCGCGAGGGGGCATTTTTTGGGTGCTGATGCCGACTTCTGCGCCGAAGCCGTAGCGGAAGCCGTCGGCGAAGCGGGTGGAGCAGTTGTGGTAGACGCCTGCGGCGTCGACTTGGGCCATGAAGGTGTCGGCGGTGGCTTGGTTTGTGGTGGCGATCGCCTCTGTGTGCCGCGATCCATAAGTATTGATATGCTCAATCGCTGCTGCTGCCGACTCTACTACCCGCACGGCCAAAATCAAATCGCTGTATTCTGTGGACCAGTCTTCTTCAGTAGCGGCCTTGATGTCTGACAAAATCTGACGGGTTTTGTCATCTCCACGGAGTTCCACGCCTTCTGCCTGAAGTGCTTTGGCAAGTATGGGGAGGGCGGTGCCAGCAATTCCTTCGTGTACTAATAAGGTCTCAATGGCGTTGCAGGCGGATGGGTAGCCGACTTTGGCATCGACGGCAATGGCGGTGGCTTGTTTGATGTTGGCGGCGCTATCTATATATAGGTGACAAATGCCGTCGGCGTGGCCGAGGACGGGGATTTTTGTGTTGGCTTGGACGTATTGAACGAACTGATTGGAGCCGCGAGGAATGATTAAATCGACGTATTTGTCTAAAGACAGCAAGGCGTTGGTTTCTTCGCGGGTGGTGAGTAGCTGGACGGCGTTGGGGTTGTGTCCGGCGTTGGTGATGCCCTGGCGGATGGCTTTGACGAGGGCGGTGCAGGAGTGGATGGCTTCGCGGCCTCCTTTGAGGATGACGCTGTTGCCGGATTTGATGGCGAGGGCGGAGATTTGCATGACGGCGTCGGGGCGGGATTCGAAGATGATGCCGAGGACGCCGAGGGGGACGCCGATGCGTTTGAGGACCAAACCCTGGTCGAGTTGGCGGTGGAGGGTGGTTTGGCCGGTAGGATCGGGGAGGGTGGCGACGCTGCGGACGCCTTGGATGGCGGCTTTGAGTTTGGTGTTGTTTAGTTTTAGGCGGCTGTGGAGGGGTTTGGCGAGGTTGCTGGCGAGGGCGGCGTCTAGGTCTTTTTGGTTGGCGGTGGTGATTTCGTTGGTGGCGGTTTCTAGGGATTGGGCGATCGCACTAATAATCGCGTTTTTCTGCTCGCTAGAAAGCTGGGCGAGCTGGCGGGCGGCTTGTTGGGTTTGTTGGGCGAGTTCTGTGAGGGTGGGCTGTGGTTTGGCTATGGTTTGGGTGGTCATTTTTTGGCGTTAGTGGTGAAGAGGCAAAAGGTAAGAGGCAAGGCGATAAGACCTGGGGATTTCCTCCCCAGACCCCTCCTCTGCTGGGAACCTCAATATCCTGCTTGGGGGCCCAGGCTCCCCCAAACCCCCCGAAAGGGGGGACCCGGTTGGATGTCTAAGGGAGGTGATCGGTTGGAGTCTGTATATTGTACAGGGCGTTTCTGGCTGTCTTTAATTCATCATTCATCGTTCATCGTTTCTAACAGCTTCGCTGCTATTCTCTTGCTCGCACCGGGTTCGCCCATGCGGTGTTTGCCGTTTTGGTGAATTTGCTGAAGGTGCTGGGAATTGTTGAGGGTTCGGGCGATCGCACTTCCAACTGCGTCAACATCCTCCACAATCTGAATGGACGGTCCTAGCATTTTGGCTTGGACGGTGGCAAAGGCTTTGGTGAATTGGGGGCCTTTGCCGGGGAGGGTAATGGCGGGTTTGCCTAGACCGACGAATTGTTCGGTGGCGGTGCCTGCGGTGGCGATCGCAATCTCGGCTTTGTGTAAACAGTCGTTGTAGGCGCTGGAGAGAATTAGGGTGGCGTTCTTGTACTGATTGCCTGGTTGATGGTTGTTTGCTGTCCACTCGGCAGGGAGTGAGGAGAGGAGCGTCTGTTGGGAAAGATTGGGGGCGATCGCACCTAATAAAACCAATGACCTATCGGGAAATGCATTCATCAAACCCGGCAGGGTGGCTACGATGCGATTCCAGTTCTCATAGGCTTCTGGTGGCCGAGAACCGGGAAGCAGTAGGATAGTCAGCGCTGGTGGGTTTTTATTTTCTAGTGTGGGCAATAGCTCGCCGCTAGGCGAAAGACCATCCATCATTGGGTTGCCTGCATACTGAGCAGGTAGTCCTAGTTTGGATAGGTGGGTGGCACTTAGCTGGTCGCGGACGAAGATGTTGCGACAGCGACGCCGAGACATTAGCCAGCGTTCCCACGGCAAGTAGACTGAGCCGGACCACCCTTCTAAGCGATTCCAAAGCTGGCTGGGCGGATGTTTGCCGGATTCGTCTCGTAACCAGTATTCGGATTTGGCGGTGCCGAGAAAGCTGTAAGGTAGACCGCTGTAATAAGCGAAAAGGAGCGGGACGATATCACCGACAGCGAGAATATGACTGCTTCCTGCGGCGCTGGTTTTCGCCCAGGTTTTGATGGCAGAGAGTTGAGACACAGTCAGGCCCACTAGCCCGCCGCCTAAATCTCTGACTAGCTGCGACAGGTCGCGATTGAGAAATCCGCCGGAAGGCAGTGTTTTTGCCTGGGCAATCACACGAATATCAGCTTGTTCATAAGCGTGGCCCGCTCCACTGATAGGTAAGGCCGCAAGGTTGACATCCGGATTTTGCTGACGGAGGGCACTCAAAATGCGTAGGGCGATCGCGTCTTCACCGTGGCCGTTGCTGATGCACAGCAGATTCATGAGTGGAGGCTCGCTGCGGATAGTTTAGGTATCTTCTTTTGTCTTTATCATAGTCAGAGCGACCCAGGCGAACATTTGTTCATGACTCCTATTAACAGCATCATCGACAGTAGAACTAGGCTAGAAGCGCTAGAAACGCATCTAAACAATCGGGTCACACCGGTCGCACAGCAGCTAGATCGTGAGTCAGATAGGCTGTTCTCCGCCTTTTTGGAGCTGGGGGAGAAGGGGTGGCTAGCGCCAAAGCTGCCTGAGTCGCTGGCTAATTTGTCTGGCAGTGCTGAACTAGGCTTAGGGGTTGAGGAATATCAGCAGTTTCAAAGTGCGATCGCCCGCCGGTCGGGGGCCTTGGCTTTCTTGCAAACCCAGCATCAAAGCGCTGCGAGTCTGCTGCTGGGCGGTGAAAATGAAGCGCTCAAACAACGGTATCTGCCCGAAATGGCTACCGGCGAGCGGCGAATCGGCGTGGGATTCTCTCAGTTGCGCCGTCAGCCGCCGCCTTTGCGTGCGGAGGTGGTAGCTGGCGGCTATCGACTAAACGGCCAGGTGCCTTGGGTGACGGGGGCGGGGCTCTTCGATGAGTTTGTCGGCGCTGCCGTTCTGCCCGATGGCTCGGCGGTCTTTGGGCTGATGCCGCTAGTGACTAAGGGAGTTGGAGATCGACGGATTATTGTGAGTGAGCCGATGCGCCTGGCGGCAATGTCATCAATGAATACGGTAGCAGTACAAGCGCGAGACTGGTTTTTGCCAGCAGAGCAGGTCGTCGGGCACAGGCCAAAGGGATGGATAGAGGGACGCGATCGCGCTAATCCTCTAAGCCCGCTAGGACTAATCTTTGGCTGTGCTCAAGCTGGTATAGACGTATTAGGCCAGTCGTTAAACCGGCGCGGGATCGATCACGATATTACTAAGCGGCTTAAGCTCAAGCTGACTCGGTTACAAACGAATCTACTTGACGTGTCGGCTTTGCCTGATAGCGCTTATCATCAGAAGCTGACTCTCAGAGCTGAGGCGATCGCTCTGATGAATAGCTGCACTCAGGCGGCGGTGATTGCGGCTAGCGGCGCGGCCAATGCACTAAATCACCCAGCCCAAAGGGTCTACGGGGAGTCTATGGTTTTTAGCGTGAGTGGGCAGACTACGGACGGTGCGATCGCGACCCTAGACCAGATAATGAGCGCTATCTAACGAGCTTTACTTGGGCACATCAATAAAAAGACATAGTTCTCTAGTCTGAATGAAGTGATGTAACAGTAACTACGCCCCTGTTAAGAACAATGTTTTAAAGTGTGAGTCCCTGTTTAGCTTCTCTGATATGCGGTAAACCTAAAGATAATATAAAGGTTTCTAGCTTATGGATATCCGTCTCCTGCGTCAGTTTTGGTCAATCATCGAAGCCGCTACCCCCCAGCGGCTAGCGGCGCTTGACGACTCCAGCGTTTCAAAATGGATCGTAGACATTCTCAAGGCAGACCCCACCTTCGATCCACGCAACCTGCCGACAGTTAGTCAGTACATTCAGACCCGAATTCCTTTGATTCGAGACCTGGCTCAGCAGTCATAGGTCATCGCTAGTAGAACTAACTGGCGCTACGCAGATGACACATTTGTAATTTACGCTGCGCCGACGCTGTAACTCAGACCAGTAGCTGCTTTAACCTAAATTTTGTTGATCCCAAGTCGCTGTCTGAAACAGGACAGTAGCCGGAAGTACCGATTATCTCTGTAAAAAAGATGATACTGTTGAGCGCAATTACCGCTTGGTAGGTTGTGCAGATGCACTGAATGTCTTTTGCTAGCGTTGCTAGACGTATTTGTTAAGGCCGCTGCTGCCATCGACAACTTATCAAGCCAGTTGTTTTTTCTTCGGAAGTGCGTAAGGTTTGATATGAAAAAGTGGAGTTTGATGCTCGCTGCGAGCATGAGTGTATTGACATTGGCCAGCTGTGCGCCGCCGGGTGCAGCCCCAGGAGGGGACGCCGAGGCGGATGCTGATGCAGGCGTTGCAGGCGGTGAGCGGTTACAAACTGTTCTAGATCGCGGTGAGCTGATCTGCGGCGTGGACGGTGGTATTCCTGGATTTAGTTTTGTGGAATCGGGAGCCTATTCTGGTCTAGATGTCGATGTCTGTAAAGCAGTCGCTGCTGCGCTTTTTGACGATCCTGAAGCCGTAGTTTATCGTAACCTCGACTCGACCGAGCGCTTTGAAGCGCTAAAAGGCGGCGAAGTCGATATGCTCTCTCGCAACACGACTTGGACTATCAGTCGAGATACCTCAGTGGGTATGGAGTTTGCTCCAACTACTTTTTATGACGGTCAAGGCATGATGGTTCGTGAGGCTGCAGGCATCGCTGAGCTGACTGATTTTGAAGGGAAGTCGGTCTGTGTGGAAGCGGGTACGACAACCGAGCTGAACCTAGCGGACAAAATGCGTCAGCTAGGCGTAACCTTTGAGCCACAGACTTTCCAGGATGCAGACGCGGCCTACGCAGCGTACGAAGCGGGTAGCTGTGAAGGCATGACCTCTGATAAGTCACAGCTCGTCGCTCGTCGCAGCACGCTCAGCAACCCTGATGAGCATGTTTTATTAGAAGTCACGATGTCCAAAGAGCCGCTAGGGCCTTTAACAATTAACAACGACTCCGCCTGGTTTGATACTGTCAAATGGGTGACATATGCGCTGATTGAAGGTGAGGAATTGGGTCTGACTTCTGAAAATGTCGAGTCGACTGTAGAATCGTCTGAAGATCCAAACATCAAGCGTTTTGGGGGTACAGAAGGTACGTTGGGTACAGACATGGGTCTGCCTAATGACTTTGCACTTCGAGCCATCAAGCATGTGGGCAACTACGGCGAAATCTACGAGCGCAATCTTGGCTCGGGTTCACAGTTCGACCTACCTCGTGGTCAAAACGCGCTGTGGTCCGATGGTGGATTGCTCTACTCTCCTCCATTCCGTTAATTGATTTCGCTGATTTAGAGTCGGCGTTACTCTCTTGATATAGCAGGCGCAGGCGACCAGTTGTTTTGGTCCCCTGCGCCTGCCTGTTTTTAGCAAAAGATTACTGTCGAATAATACGTTTCGTATAGCACCTAAGTCGCCGCTGCAAAAGGCTTATGATAGCCATACAAATTCTCTTGGATAGCATTGAGAATAGGATCGGGCGGGCGATAGACTTCAGATATAAAGCTATCTGTCTGTAAACAATGAGACGGAATGTTGAGTAGTTTTGCTGCATAGTTGAGATTAAGCTATGCAAACGCTACTTTATCTTCAGTTTCGAGCTAACAGCTTTTGGTGACGATGGTGTTGCACCTGTGTCACGATTGTTGATCGAAGTTCTGTTGATCTTGTCCTTTTAGGATAATATCTGTTTCAATGTTTGCCAAAGATGCGGCCCAGAGATGCGGCCCAAAGATGCGGCCCAGAGATGCGGCCCAGAGATGCGGCCCAGAGATGTAGCTAGAAGAAACGCTGTCTTCCAGATGGCAACCTATTGTTGATTGGTTTAGATGACTATGGCACAACGCTCAAGTAAGCCGCTCTCTAGCGTGCGATCGCTACTAAGAGATGAACGATTTTGGCAAATCGCTTTTCAGGTCATTGTGGCCATCGCTGTGTTTGTCACCTTCTCCTATCTGTTTGGCAATCTCTCTCAGAACCTGCGGCGTCAGGGTACACAGTTTAGCTTTGGCTTTCTCAAGAATCCAGCTGGCTTTGCTATCGGCGAAAATATGCTGGGCTACGAGACTCAAGACTCGTACGCCAAAGTCATTCAGGCTGGTATCGTCAACTCCTTAAGATTGATTTTTGTCAGCATCATTACCGCCACGATTGTGGGTATTGCTGCAGGTGTTGCCAGCTTTTCGGATAACTGGCTAGTACACAAAATCAGTCGGGTCTATGTGGGGCTGGTGCGAAATGTGCCGCTGCTGCTTCAGCTGGTGTTTTGGTATTCGGCGGTCTTTTTAGCAGTGCCTACCGAAGCCAATCAGATTGTTTTGCCCAGCGCCGACAACAGTTGGCTGGTCGCCAGTAATAAAAGTCTGAATATACCGGGGCCAGGACTTCCTGGTGAGGTCTGGATAGCTCTAATGCTACTAGGACTGGCGCTGCTTTTATTCGGACTGCTGTGGAATTCAATTAGCAAATTTCGCTATGGCCGCTTCTCATCTGGGATTGCTGGTTGGATAGATCGCTTAGGCGCGGCAGCAGTAATCGTAGCGGTGGTGGTGGTCGATTATTTCCTGCTGCTGAGCAACTCTTCTGAAGATATGTTGTTCTTTAAAGGAGCCATTTTTGCTTTATTTACGAACCCAGCAGGGTTGTGGATAGTAGCTTTGATGGTAGCTGTGATCGCCATCTTTGTGCTTTGGAGAATGCGTCTAAAGTCTATGGTGGAAGACGGTAGCGATGGCAAGGTGCTAGGAGGGATAATGATTGCAATTGCGATCGCGGCTCTTGCTATTGTCCTATTCGCCTTCAACTGGAATACACCGCAAATTTCAGAAGGCGGACGTGCCATCGGTGGACTAGAAGTCTCAATGCGCTACGTTGCCTCTGTGACCGCACTTACTTTCTATACCGGTGCCTTCATCGCTGAAATTGTCCGCGCTGGCATTCAATCCGTATCACGCGGCCAGTGGGAAGCCGCCCGCTCAGTTGGCTTGAGCAACGATAAGGCCATGCGCCTAGTCGTCTTTCCACAGTCTTTGCGGGTGCTGATTCCCCCACTCAACAGTGAATTTGCTAACCTCGCTAAGAATTCCAGCTTGGCCTTTGCCGTTGGCTACCCCGAGCTATACAACCTCGCCAACACCACCTTCAACCAGACCGGAAAGCCGATCGAAGTGTTCTTGATGATGATGGCCACCTACCTCACCCTCAACCTGCTGATTTCTCTCAACATGAACCAGCTCAACCAAGCCGTTCAATTCAAAGAACGTTAAACAGGAGCGTTAACCCATGACTATTAGCTCTAGACCGATAGAACGCGGTGCCCCCAGAGTACAAAGAACAGGACCACTTGTCTGGACTCAAAAGCACCTGTTTAACAGTGTGTTCAACAGCATATTGACCATCGTGCTAGGAGGCATCATTATCTATGCCCTCTACAGCATGTTGAGCTGGGCCTTTACTCGAGCGCCCTGGGCGGTGGTCACCGAGAACTTTGCTCAGTATATGGTCGGGCTATATCCCCCCGAGTTCTACTGGCGAGTTTGGGCCATCTTCGCGCTGGTGCTTACCTTGGCAGGCGTCAGCTGGGGCATCCTCGCTCGCAATCAAAAGAGACTATTTTCACCACCGGTCCTGATTGGCTTTGGCATAGCTGCACTCCTGCTGCTCATGCTACCGATGACTAGACCTTACTTAGTCTATTCACTAGGAAGCATAGCCCTGCTTGCCGCAGGTGCCTTTGCAGGTCAGCTGCTGGGCCGTAAATATTCCAAAGCACCGCAGCTGATTTCAGCGGGCTGGTTTATTTCCTACTTTGTTGTGTTGTATCTACTAGGTGGCAATGCTTTTACACAGAGCTTGCTATACAAAGTTGCTGTACAGATAGGACTCGGTTTGCTAGCAGGCTGGCAGCTGTCGTCTCGGGTGAACGTTCCTGCTGTAACTACATGGCTAGGCAGAATAGCGCTGGGAGCGCTGGGATTTGTCTTGGGCTTCTATGTTCTAGGCGGCATTCTGTTTCCAATTCTAAATGGGATTGGGCTGAGCTATTCTATCTTTCTAGTGCTAATGGTGCTGTTGGGTATTGCGCTTGGCGCACTGCTAATTGCGGTGTTTACCGCGCCCGATACCGTTAAAAATGTAGGCCGCGCAGCGCTCTTTGTCTTAGGCTTTGTAGTTGTCTATAGCTTGTTAGGCTGGTTGCCTGCACAGCTGGGTCTAGATTTCGGGCTAGAGACCGTTCGTACAAACTCCTGGGGTGGCCTGACGCTGACGCTGTTCTTAGCGATTAGCGGTATTGCGCTTTGCTTTCCGGCTGGTGTCTTACTGGCATTGGGTAGACGTAGCAAGCTACCGCTGATTCGTACTTTTTCAGTGGCCTATATCGAGCTAGTACGCGGCGTACCTCTAATCTCTATTCTGTTCATGGGGCAGGTCTTGATTCCGCTGTTCTTGCCGGAGGGTATGCGGCCAGACCCAGTGGTTCGAGCGATTATTGGTCTAACTATCTTTAGTGCTGCCTATCTGGCCGAAAACGTTCGAGCTGGGTTACAGTCCATACCACAAGGACAGGGTGAAGCAGCTCAGTCGCTGGGTTTGAACAAGCCGCTGACAATGGCGTTGATCGTGTTGCCGCAGGCTCTAAAGACTGCAATTCCAGCGGTTGTCGGCCAGTTTATTAGTTTGTTTCAAGATACGACGCTGCTGGGCATTGTGGGACTGCTGGAGCTGTTGGGAATGACTCGGAACCTGTTGGCTAGCCCAAAATATCTGGGCGACTACGCGCCTGCCTATGTATTTATCGGAGCAATTTACTGGGTGTTCTGCTATGGCATGAGCTACGGTAGCCGTCAGGTAGAGGAGGCGCTTAATACTGATCTCCGATAGTGGCCCTGTGGCTTTGACTTACTTCTTTAGACCTTTCTAGCTTAGAGGACTCGACTTATGACTCAATCTGACGTTCAAATACCTGCTGTACCCCGCAACTCCGTTGGTGCTGAAGCAGTAATTGTCGCAAAGGACGTGAACAAGTGGTACGACAATGGCTTTCACGTGCTCAAAGGGGTGAGCATGAATGTGTACAAAGGCGAAGTTGTCGTTGTTATGGGGCCTTCTGGCTCGGGTAAGTCGACCTTTATTCGCACTTTTAATGCGCTAGAGCCCTACCAAGAGGGCAGCATTGAAATTGACGGGGTGCGTATTGCTAACGATCTAAAAGATATCGAGGCGGTACGCCGAGAGGTGGGGATGGTATTCCAGCAGTTCAATTTGTTTCCTCACCTGACCGTGCTACAAAATGTAACGCTAGCACCGATCTGGGTACGCCGATGGCCGAAGGCCAAAGCAGAAGAAATCGCGATGCGGCTGCTGGGCCGAGTCGGTATCGCCGAGCAGGCTTATAAGTTTCCGGGCCAAATGTCGGGTGGTCAGCAGCAGCGAGTTGCGATCGCCCGTTCCCTGGCCATGCAGCCCAAAGTCATGCTCTTTGACGAGCCCACCTCGGCCCTTGATCCTGAGATGGTCCGTGAGGTGCTCGATGTCATGCGCAACCTCGCCAAAGACGGTATGACTATGGTGTGTGTGACTCACGAGGTCGGCTTTGCAAGAGAAGTTGCCGACCGGGTAGTGCTGATGGATGGCGGTGTCCTAGTTGAAGAGAACACACCAGACGAATTCTTCAGCAACCCGAAAGAAGAGAGAAGTCGAGCATTCTTGTCTCAGATTTTATAGGCGATTTGTAGCGCATCTCTTGTACCCCTTCTCGGCTCGGCCATCTGCTAATTTTTCTGATTGCTTGACTGGCGTCCCCGTAGTAGGTTATTACGTGCGATAAATCAATCGGATGCTGCCGAAACGCTTCGGCTTTCTGCGCTGGCCACTCTGTACTGGCCCCTTGGTTTACCACAAAGAACAACTGTGAGGACTTTTAGATGATCACTCGATTCGGCAGCCGTCTGGCTAGATTGGCAATAGGGGCGCTGGTAAGTGGTCTTGCGATCGCCTCTACTCAAACAGCTGCTAAGGCACAGGCCGCATACGGCAGCTACATCGGCATCGGTGGAGCCTTTGGCGACGGTGAAGTAGGTGTTTCTATCAACGGTCGCTACAACATTCTAGAACTGCCGATTTCTATCCGAGGTGCGGCCTTTCTAGGCCAGGGGTCCGCCTTCGTTCCCACTGTCTCCTACGACTATCCAATCAATTTCAACTTAGAGGCATATCTGGGCGCTGGCGTTGCTTTTGCTAGCGATGGCTCGGTGATGGGCGACGGCACTAGCTTTGTACTTCAGCCCGGCGTAGATTATACCTTTACCAACAACCGGCTAGTCGTCTTCGGCAATGCCATCATTCCTATTGGTGGCGGCACGAGCACAGCAGTCCAAGGCGGCGTCGGCGTTCAGTTCTAAAAGGAACAGGCGTAGAAAGAATCCTTCTAGAAGACTCTTCCAAAAGAACCTATGTACTAAACGGGCGCTTTCCGTTACCATGAGCCCATTATCTAGATCGGCAGATTTAGGCTGAAGGGTCAGAAGGTTTTAGACATGCGAGAGCTGCGCCCGTTAGGGTCTGTGATTCAGGGCTCCTTGAGCAAGGGGCTTGAGGTTCGACTACATCCGGATGTGCTAGTTGAAGAGATGCGGGTGGGTAAGTTTCTGGTGGTGCAAGGGGTGCGATCGCGCTTCTTCTGCATGTTGACCGACGTTGCTCTAGGGATGGCCAGTCAGCGGATCGTCGCCAGTCCACCCGAACCTGGCAATATCTTCTTGCAGGAGGTTTTAGCAGGCTCGGGCACTTACGGAACGGTGGACCTGACGCCGATGCTGATGTTTACGCCGGACTTCGACTCCGCTCAGCCCTCGGGTAGCCAGAGGTCTGCAAACGGAAGTTTAAACAAAAAAGAAGCCAAATCCAACGGTCTCGCTTCGTACGAAACCAACTCTAGCGCACCGCTTCAGCTACTGCCGGTAAAGACAATTCCAGGACACTTTAGTCAGGTATACGACGCCTCGGAAAGAGACTTTCGGGCAGTGTTTGGTTGGGAAGATGACGTACATCGGCGCAACTTTGCCATCGGCCAGCCGATTGATATGGATGTGCCAATCTGCATCGATCTTGACCGGTTTGTGGAGCGTAGCAACGGCATCTTTGGTAAGTCGGGAACGGGAAAGTCTTTTCTGACGCGCCTGATTCTTTCGGGCATCATCCGCAAGCAGGCAGCGGTTAATCTGATCTTCGATATGCATTCGGAATACGGCTGGGAAGCAGTCAGCGAAGGCAAAGAATTTAGCACAGTCAAAGGATTGCGTCAGCTGTTTCCAGGGCAGGTGCAGATATTTACCCTAGACCCCGAATCGACCCAGCGGCGGGGGGTGATGGATGCGCAAGAACTATATATCAGCTTCGATCAGATCGATGTAGAAGACTTAATGCTGATTAGTAGAGAGCTAAATCTCTCCGAAGCTAGCTTAGAGAATGCCATTATCTTGCGCAATGAGTTTGGCAACAGTTGGATCAATAGATTGTTGCAGTTGAGCAATGAAGAAATCCAAGAATTCTGCGAAGTGAAGATGGGCAGCAAATCTTCGATTATGGCCCTGCAACGCAAGCTGACTCGCTTAGCAGAGCTGAAATACATTCGCAGCAGCTGCCCGCACAACTACGTGAATCAGATTCTTGAAACTATCGACGCTGGAAAGCATGTAGTGATTGAATTCGGCTCGCAGAGCAATATGCTCTCTTATATGCTGGCAACAAATGTGATTGCTAGAAGAATTCACGCTAGCTACGTGCGCAAAGCCGATCGTTTCTTACAAAGTAAAAATCCAGTCGATCGCCCTCAGCCACTGGTCATTACTATTGAGGAAGCACATCGATTCCTGGACCCGGCGACGGCGAGGCAGACTATCTTTGGTGTGATTGCTAGAGAAATGCGAAAGTATTTTGTCACATTGTTAGTGGTAGACCAGCGACCTTCAGGTATTGATAACGAGGTCATGTCTCAAGTCGGTACCCGGATTACAGCATTGTTAAATGATGAGAAAGACATTGACGCGATTTTCACGGGGGTTTCAGGTGGGCAGAGCTTGCGATCCGTACTGGCAAAGTTAGACTCGAAGCAGCAGGCGCTGTTGCTAGGTCACGCGGTACCGATGCCTGTGGTGGTCAGAACGCGGCCTTATGATGAGCAGTTTTATAGAGAGATTGGGGATACAGATTGGGGAGAGATGCCGGATGAAATGGTGTTTCGGGCGGCGGAGAGTGCGATCGCTGATTTGGGCTTTTAAGATCTGAGCTTCTTCTAGCGCGATCTCTCAAAATATACGTCTAGCAAAGGATACGAACCAATCATAAAACTGAGCTAGTCTATGAAGATAGGCTGTTCAATATAGAACTATGCAAATCACTCTAGATCTACCGGACGATCTCGCCGCTCGACTTGACAAAGTTCACGATCAAATTCCACAGATTTTGGAATTTGGACTGCGTGAACTAGAAGCAAATCCTCAGGATGGTTTCGTTGGACTTGCGAGCGTTCTGGAATTTTTAGCAGGACTTCCTACGCCTGAGGAAATTTTAGAACTTCGACCTTCACAGATGCTTCAGGAGCAGATTGATTCGCTTCTGGAGAAAAGCCGCAGTGTTGGTCTAACACCAGACGAAAAGAAGGTATGGCAAAGCTATGAATACACAGAACATCTAGTACGGATTGCAAAAACAAAAGCCTGTATCAGGTTGAACGCTGTACATGACCATGAGCAGCACTTATGTTTCGAAAGAACTTAGGAAGCAAGTACGTAACCGGGTAAATAATTGCTGTGAGTACTGTCTTATGCCTGAAGAACTGTCTCTAATGGCCTCCTCGATAGACGATATTATCTTAGAGAAACATGGTGGGCTTACTAAAGCCGATAACTTGGCGCTCTCATGTTCAGTGTGCAATCAATACAAGGGTAGCGATACTGCTTCAATCGATCCAGATACAGGAAGGCTCTCTGCATTCTACAACCCGCGTACTGACACTTGGACAGAACACTTTTCTCTGAATGGTGATTCACTATCACCGCTTTCGACAAAGGGAAGGGTAACAGCCAAGATTCTCAGACTAAATCGTATAGAACGCATAGAAGAAAGACGCTTGCTGATCGAAGCTGACCTATTGCATCCAGATGAGAGTTCTGCTCAATGATATCAGTGGATCAAAGATAGTAATGGATCAAATTCCGCTGACTTTGAATGCTATTCAGAGGTTGGATGGTTGCGCGTTCCCACAAAAAAAGGCAAAAAAAAGGAGAGCCGCTTTGGACTCTCCTCACCATCAGGGTGCATCTACATGCATACATTATGGCATGGGGGGTGAGGGGCGTAACCCCCTTTTTGTTCCGATTATAGAATCTTCATCTCTGCATCACATAACTGGGGCTGAAAAGTCGTTTTTCTTGAAAATTTGGTCTATGGTAGCTCAGGATTTGGGTCGCGATACATCAGCTGCTGAGCTTTTTGCTTAAAAGCTGATTAGTCAGCTTGGGATCGGCCCGTCCACCCGTACGCTTCATCACCTGACCGACGAAAAAGCCCTTAAGCTTAGTTTTTCCGGCCTTGAACTTGGCCAGCTCGTCAGGATGAGCGGCAATTACCTCATCAATCATCGCTTCGATTTCAGCGGGATCAGAGATCTGGCTGAGCCCTTTACTCTCCACGATGTCTTTGGGCGATCCGCCATTTTTTAGCAGATCGGGTAGCATATCCTTGCCAATCTTATTGCTAATGGTGCCGTCTTCGATCAGCTTGACCATTTCTGCAAGGGCCTCTGCCGACAGCTTAGTATCGGTAATGCTTAGCTTTTCGGCATTCAGATAGCCAGCAATGTCGCTCATGATCCAGTTGGCAACCAGCTTGCTAGAAGCGCCCGTTGCGATCGCCCGCTCAAAATACTCAGCCACTGCCCGATCGTCAACCATTACCCCGGTATCGTATGCCGACAGGCCAATCTCCTCCTGGTACCGCTTCCGCTTTTGCGCAGGCAGCTCAGGTAGCTCAGCTTTCCACTCACTGAGCTGAGCGGCAGAGACCTCAATCGGCGGCAGATCGGGCTCAGGGAAATAGCGATAGTCGCTAGAACCTTCTTTTAGCCGCATACTCTTGGTACGCTGCGGGCCTTCTTCCCAAAGGCGCGTTTCCTGATAGATCGGCTCACCCGCTTCTACAGCGGCGATTTGGCGTTCGATCTCGTAGTCTATGGCTTTTGCGATCGCGCTAAAGCTATTCATATTTTTGATCTCGACCTTCGTGCCAAATTCCTCTCGGCCCACCGGACGCACCGAAATATTCACATCACAGCGCAGCGATCCTTCCTGCATATTGCCATCGCCTACACCTAGATAGCGAATAATCCGCCGAATCTCCTCCGCGTAGGCCGCAGCCTCTTCCCCGGATCGAATGTCCGGCTCTGACACAATCTCTACTAGTGGCACGCCTGCCCGGTTGTAATCCACCAGAGAATAAGAGGACCCAGAAAGGCTATCGCTACCGGCATGGACCAGCTTGCCCGCATCCTCTTCCATATGCAGACGAGTCACCCCAATCCGCTTTCGCACCGGCTCGCCGTCTTTGATCAGCTCAATCTCTAGCCAGCCGTGTTCAGCAATCGGCAGGTCAAACTGCGAAATTTGATAGTTCTTTGGCAAATCAGGATAAAAGTACTGCTTGCGATCAAACTTGCTGTACGGTGCGATCTGGCAGTTCAGCGCCAGACCTGCCTTGACCGCATACTCCAAAACTTTCTCGTTCAGCACGGGCAGCACGCCCGGCAGCCCCATCGTCACCGGATCTACGTGAGTATTAGGATCTGCGCCGAAAGCAGCCGAGCTAGTAGAGAAAATCTTCGTTTCCGTACTTAGCTGGCAGTGAGTTTCGAGGCCAATTACAGCCTCATATTTATTTGCTAGAGGCGTCTTTGCAGGTGCGGCGGCAGTCATAAAAGCTTCGACGTAGGTGAATTTATAGAGCGCGGTGAGTACATGGCAATTGTATCGCTATCGCCTGTATTTAGAACTTAACGAGGAGATAAGAGACGTGAGCTTAGGAGTCGTTCGCCAACAAGCTACCGATTTCAGGACGGCCAAAGCGCGATTTTGAGGCGGTTTTGCGCTGCGACCTGATCTCTACCGATGAAGATGGCGACATTGCCGATGCTGTCGAAGTTGCACCCGATGCAACAATTGAAATCTTATTGCCTCAGCAAAGCTCCGCGAAGGTGATCAAGAATATCAAACACTGCCTCAACCACGCTACAGAAGTAGGCTGGCTGATAGACCCGAAAGAGAAAGTGGTCATTATCTTTTATCCCGACAATCCCCTACAGATTCTCGATCAGGCAGGTTTTATACTTCTGCTAAGTGCGCCGATAGCTGCGCTGAAATAATCTCAGCCATCTTAGCTGCACTATCAACCGTCGCTAGCTGGCGAGCTGCCCTTGCCATTCCATCTAACTGCTCAGGCGAACTCAACAAATCTGTCACGATTGCCTGTAGTTGACCTGCTGACAACTCAGACTGTTGATGAAGCTGCGCGGCTTCAGCCTTTTGAAAGGCGATCGCATTAAAAGTCTGATGGTCTTCTGCCGCAAATGGATAGGGAATCAAAATTGACGGCGTCCCTGTCACCGCCAGCTCAATCAGAGTCCCCGCCCCGGCTCGGCTGACTACCAGGTTCGCCCGTCCAAACAGCGCTGCCATATTGCTATAAAAAGGGCGACGAATATAGTGCGGGTGGCTAAAGCTCTCTGCGTCAGGATCGTTTGTGCCCGTAATATGCACGATCCAAGCACCAGCCTCTAGCCAAGCAGGAGCCGCTGCCCTGACTAACTGATTGACGGCAACTGCCCCCTGACTACCCCCTACTACTGCAATCAGTGGAACGTCTGCAGGAATATCAATATCGGGCAGACCGGTTTGCTCGGCGTTCGATGCGGCGGATATGAACTGCGATCGCACCGGTGTACCCACCACCACCGTCTGCGCCTTAGGCAAGTGCGCCGCTGCCTCCTTGAATCCTAGTGCCACCGTCGTACACCACGGACTTAGAAAGCGAGTCACCTTCCCCGGTAGCGCATTTGACTCATGCAGCACTGCTGGTAGCCCCAAAGACCGCGCTGCCAAAATAGCTGGCGCAGCAATGTATCCCCCGGTCGTAAAAACGCCTTGAAACCGACCGCGCTTGAGCAACTGGCGCACCTGCACCGTCGAGCTGGCAAACTGTGCTAGCTGCTTTAGCGCGCCGAGGCCCAAACTGCCCTGAACGCCGCTCATCTTGACCGTATGGAGTTTGTAAAGGGTCGGCACTAGCTCTGTTTCGAGGCGGTCGGGCACTCCTAACCATTCAATGGCGTAGTTAGGAAGCTGCTGGGCAGTTGCGATCGCTGGGAACAAATGGCCACCCGTCCCACTCGCCGCAATCAAAAGCTTCGGCATCTGGTCTGACCTCTGGTCTGACCTCTGGTTTCCTGCGCCGCCATGCTTTTGTACCGGTAAACCCTCACCCATAAAACTGACCTCTTGCAGCGGCACGCCTTGATCGAATGCCGTATTAATACAATTTTCAGGTTACCTTGGTTTAAGGCACTATCTGCCAATTAATCCACCCTCGACTCCCCAAAAGACAACTGCTCGCAAATTAAGGACGCGCAAATTCATGGCCCTACGCCGCCCCTGGCTTCAGATTCACTCTAGATATCAGCAGATAGCGACTACCGTGCTCGTTGGGATAGCCAGTGGATTGTTCGGCGGATTGGCCCTGAGTATAGGGACTGCCTCTAGTGCGAAAGCTGCCTCTGCCGAGAGTGCGCCTCCAGAACTCACCGCTGCCATCAACAGTATGGAGACTGCCGCCTCAGCTAGAGATCTTGCCGCTGTGATGAATGGCTATAGCCCCAGCTTTTCCAACGAAGATGGCTTTACCTACGACACCCTAGAAGTCGCATTAGGAACCTTTTGGAGTGGCTACGCCAACCTTTCATACCGCGTGGAGCTACAGTCATGGGAGCCGACTACCGATGGATTTCTTGCTGAAACGGTTACCTACGTCAGCGGCACCCAGATCGACAATAGTTTAGGCAGAGAGCTCGAATCTGTCATTCGCTCACAGCAAACGTATCAGAACGGCAAAATCGTTTCTCAAAAAACCCTATCTGAGCGCAACCAGCTCACATCAGGCGAACAGCCACCGTCTGTTTCTGTGATCTTGGTGGAGCAGGTAGAAAGCGGAGAAAAGTACGACTTTGACGCCATCGTGCTAGAACCGCTTGGCGATCGCTACTTGCTCGGTGGGGTGATCGATGAAGGGGTAAGTGCGACTGACTTTTTCACCGGTCGTCCAGTTGAACTAGAGCTGCTATCAGCCGGTGGCCTGTTCAAAATCGGAGAAGCGCCTGATACACCTGATAGTCGTTGGGTATCGGCGCTATTAGTTCGTGACGATGGAATGACAGTCATTACCCGACGGCTGCAAGTAAATTAATCCCTGCTAAAAGACCTTTGAACAGCGCTAGGCCGTCAGTGTTGCCGAGGGCCACGTCAGCTGCTCGCTCTGGGTGAGGCATCATGCCAAGGACGTTGCCAGCTTGATTACAAATGCCAGCAATGTTGCCTAGAGAGCCGTTTGGATTACCGGCTTCGTTGGCTTCCCCACTGCTATCGCAGTAGCGAAAAAGGATCTGGTTGTTGTCTTCTAGAGCTTTGATAGTGTCGGGCTCTGCAAAATAGCAGCCTTCCCCGTGAGCGATGGGCAGAGTGATGATCTGGCCCTTGCGGTAACCCTGAGTCCAGGGGAGGTCGCTACGTTCTACGCGCAAGGGGATGCGATCGCACACAAAATGCAGATCCTGATTGCGAACTAGCGCACCGGGCAGCAGGCCCATCTCGGTTAGAACCTGAAAGCCGTTGCAGATGCCCATAACGAGCCTGCCTTGTTTGGCATGTTCGGCGGTGGCGCGCATGGCCGGAGAAAACTGGGCGATCGCACCACAGCGCAGATAGTCGCCATAGCTAAATCCACCGGGTACAACCACAACGTCTATATCGGAAAGATCGCTGTCTTCATGCCAGATCATGCGGGTGGACTGTCCAAGAATGTCGCGGAGGATGTAGGCAATATCGCGATCGCAATTTGCCCCAGGAAAAACGATGACACCAAAATTCATAGATTTCTAGTTCCTACGCCGCATTAACCGGCGTTTTAACTGCCGCTTCAAACACTTCCACACAGTAATTTTCAATCACCGGATTCGCCAGCAGCTGATCGCAAATCTTATCTAGCTGTTCTTGAGCCGACGCCTTACTTTCAGCCGTCAGATCAACCTCAATATACTTACCGATCCGGACCTTCGACACATTGTCATAGCCCATGTGACTGAGCCCTGAGCGCACCGCCGTCCCCGCCGGGTCTAGCACCGAGGGTCGCAAGGTCACATAGACCTTGGCCTGATAGGATTGCACATCAGTAGATTGCGTCACAGCCACAGCTCCAAAAGCACACAAGTGATCCTACCTTACTTGATCTCACACTCAATACTCTTCGTTATGTCACATGGCGTTAGCCTAAGGTGTAATAGGAAAGGTGTGATGGGATGCGATCGCGTCAACCTACCTGCCAAATCTCCCGCTAACTCTCCACACAGGCGAATGAACAGCCGTCGTACCCGAAGCCAGACCCAAATTTTTGAGCTGATCAAACGGCTCAAAGACGCCATCTCAGCGCAAGACATCTACGTTCAGCTGAGGCAGGAAAAAAGCAGCATCGGCCTAGCGACCGTTTACCGCGCCCTAGAATCCCTCAAGCAAGAAGGCGTCATTCAGGTCCGCACTTTACCTAGCGGCGAATCCCTCTATAGCCTCGTCCAGGTCGACACCCATCATCTCACCTGCGTCCGCTGCGGTCACTCTACCGAAATGGACGAATGCCCGGTCCACGGCCTAGAAACCCACCTCACCGAATCTCACCACTTCCAGATTTTCTATCACACCCTAGAATTTTTTGGCCTGTGCGAACGGTGCCAGCAGCTTCAGCCCGCCGAAGACGTTTCTCTACTAGACTCACCCCGCACGGCTACCGGCTGATTCATTGGTTGCTCAACCGGATGGCCAAGGAAACTCAGCACCTCTTCACACCAAGTCACCCACGCTAGCTGCTGTCGAATTCCGGCTCTCAGAGCAAAATATTGAAATTGACTTTCCCTAGACATCTGTGGCGCTTGCTCGTACTGTCTGGCAACTGCCTGATAGTCCTTTAGCCTGTCCTTGTGCTGTTGATAGTAGGTATTGAGCATCGTCAGCAGCGTTTCTGTCGGCACCGCATGTCCTACTGACAGTTTGACCAGCAGATCTGACTTCAGCGGCGTCATCTCTGCGTCCGCCTTACCAATCCACTGCTGCAAATGCTGCCGTCCGCTATCCGTCACCGTATACAGCTTCTTGTTCGGTCGATTTTCCTGCTCAATTTTTTCAGAAGAGATATGCTCATCTTCTTCCAGCTTGGCCAGCGCCTTATAAATTTGCTGATGGCTGGCACTCCAAAAGCACTCGACTGATCTATTGAAGCGTTTAACCAGGTCATAGCCGCTACAGGCTTCGTTGAATAGTGCGGCCAAAATTGCATGAGGAAGAGACATATCTAGGCCGTGAATATTCATCCATAGACATATTAGCCTAATCGATCGCATTGCCCGTGATCACACTGGTATAGACAGACTTTCCATCTAAGCTGAGCGACCATAGATACCAGTCATGAATTGATCGTTTTAAACAATGGTCTTGCGAGGTTGGATAAATTTTAAGAAACGAGACTTTGGTGACGAAGCGGCAGCCAAACGCAGTATGGTTTTGAAAGGTTTTTAGCGCTGATAAGTAGGCAAGTATTCACATGGCAGATTCCACCATCGAATCGGTATTGCAGGAGCAGCGGGTGTTTGATCCGCCAGCATCTTTTGCGGCGACAGCGCGGATACCGAGTATGGAGGCTTATCAAAAGCTGTATGACGAGGCGGCGGCTGATCCGGCGGCGTTTTGGGCGAGGCTTGCGGAAGAGGAGCTGGACTGGTTTGAGAAGTGGGAGTCGGTGCTGGACTGGCAGCCGCCGTTTGCCAAGTGGTTTGTCGGTGGCAAGATCAATATTTCGTATAACTGTTTGGACCGGCACCTGACAACAGACAAGCGCAACAAGACGGCGCTGATCTGGGAGGGCGAGCCGGGTGACTCGCGCCAGCTTACTTACGCTGAGCTACATGCTGAAGTCTGTCAAATGGCCAATGTACTCAAGGATATGGGGTTGAAGAAGGGCGATCGCGTTGGCCTATACATGCCGATGATTCCTGAAGCGGCGGTGGCGATGCTGGCCTGTGCTCGAATTGGGGCGGCGCATACGGTGGTGTTTGGTGGGTTTAGTGCCGAGGCACTGCGCGATCGCCTTAACGACGCCGAAGCCAAAGTCGTAATCACCGCAGACGGCGGCTTTCGTAAAGACAAGCCAATGGGCCTAAAGCCCGCTGTCGATGCAGCTTTAGATAATAACGCCGTCCCTTCAGTCACCAACGTCCTCGTCGTGCAGCGTACCCAGCAGGAAGTCGGCTGGACAGAAGGCCGCGACGTGTGGTGGCACGATGTCAAACCGTCTGCCTCCACTGACTGCCCCGCCGAACCAATGGACAGCGAAGCCCTGCTCTTTATCCTCTACACCAGCGGCACCACTGGCAAGCCCAAAGGCGTGGTTCACACCACAGCAGGCTACAACCTCTACACCCACATGACCTTCAAATGGACCTTCGACATCAAAGAAGACGATGTCTACTGGTGTACCGCAGACGTGGGCTGGATTACGGGCCATAGCTACATCGTGTATGGGCCGCTGTCGAACGGGGCGACGACTCTGATGTATGAGGGTGCGCCCAGGCCTTCTAATCCCGGCGCTTTTTGGGATGTGGTGGAAAAGTATGGCGTCACTATTTTCTACACCGCGCCGACTGCGATTCGCGCCTTTATGAAAATGGGCAGCAAGGAGCCAAATGCGCGTGACTTGTCTTCATTGCGGATTCTCGGCACGGTAGGAGAGCCGATTAACCCCGAAGCCTGGATGTGGTATCGCAAGGTAATTGGCGGCGATAACTGCCCGATTGTCGATACCTGGTGGCAGACCGAAACGGGTGGCTTTATGCTGACGCCGCTGCCAGGAGCCACGCCGACAAAACCGGGCTCTGCAACCAAGCCTTTCCCTGGCATTTTGGCAGATGTGGTTGATAGCGAAGGCAATCCGGTCGGTGCGAACGAGGGCGGCTATCTAGTCGTGAAGCATCCCTGGCCTAGCATGATGCGCACGGTGTATGGCGACGATGCTAGATTCCGCCGGACCTATTGGGAGCATATTCCACCGAAGGACGGCCAGTACCTATACTTTGCGGGCGATGGTGCGCGTAAGGATGCGGATGGTTATTTCTGGGTGATGGGCCGTACGGATGATGTGCTCAATGTATCGGGTCATCGGCTGGGCACGATGGAGATTGAGTCGGCGCTGGTGTCGCATCCGGCGGTGGCTGAGGCGGCAGTGGTCGGTCGCAAGGATGAGCTGAAAGGTGAGGACGTATATGCGTTTGTGACGTTAGAAGGGACGCATTCGGCGAGTGATGAGCTAAAAGCTGAGCTGAAGCAGCATGTGGTAAAGGAGATTGGTGCGATCGCCCGCCCCGGAGAAATTCAGTTCACCGACGCCCTACCCAAAACCCGCTCCGGCAAAATCATCCGCCGCTTCTTGCGCAATCTGGCTAGCGGCGAAGAAGTGGTGGGCGATGCCACTACCATGGAAGATCAAAGCGTACTGGAAAAGTTGCGTCAGGGTTCATAATTAGGCATTTGTGAGACTGAATTTTTCTCTTCGTAACTTTGTGGATACAGTGCTGCCGATGTTGACAGCAAAGCAGTAGAGCGTGCAAAGATTAACTCGTATCGCGATCGCTGTTATACAACAAAGCCTATATTCGTTCGGCGCAAAATCATGTCATCACCTGAAGCTGCCTGGTTCATCATCAAGAATTCTACTGGCTACTGCGAAATTCTCTCTGAACAAACGCTTGCTCAAGAGAGTGATTTACCCCCTCAAAGCGATCAGCTTGAAAGTAAACAGTCTGAAAGCGAGCAGTCTGAAAGTGAGCAGTCGGAGACTGAAACGCTACAACAGTGGGGACCCTTTGCAACACAAAATCAGGCCATCGCAAAGCGCGTTGGCCTGATCAGGGCAGGAAAATGTCGGCCAGCTAGCTAAGACAAGTCGCTTTCTCTCTAACGATCTGCGACCCCAGTAGTACTGGCAGACTGGCGCTGAGAACGGACCGTATCGGAGAGAACTTCTACGGCTTTCAGATACTGCGGATCTTCTAGAGTAGCAACTTTATCTCGATCTTTTACTAGCAGCTCTCGTTCTTCGTCGCTAAGCTCTACAACGTAATCTGGCGCAATCCCTAGCTTATTGATATCTCGACCAGAGGGCGTTAGATATTTCGCGATGGTCACCGCAATACCAGAGCCATCAGTAAGTCCTCGAACCGATTGCACTAGCCCTTTACCGAAGGTTTGTGTGCCAACTAGCGAGGCTCTGTCGTTGTCTTGCAGCGCACCCGATAGAATCTCACTGGCGCTAGCAGAGCCACCGTCAACAAGTACAACCAAAGGCTTATCTGTTAACGCTTCGCTGTGGGCTACTTCTTCATTGCTGATGGAATTGCGGTCGACCGTAGAAACGATAGTGCCTTCCTCGATCCACATCTTGGCGATTTCAATACTAGAAAATAGCAACCCTCCCGGATTAGACCTCAAGTCCAAAACGTATCCTGTGACATCACGATCTTCTAAAGATTCGATCGCATCCTTCATCTCTGTGGCAGCATTGCTATTAAACTGATTTAGTCTGATGTAGCCAACAGATCCCTCTGGACTATCTTTGATCGAGTAGCGAACGGGGTGGATTTCGATCCGCGCCCGCTTAAGCTCAAAGTCCATCACCTCTCCGCCTCTATCGACTGAGAGAGTGACGTTGGAATTTTCTGGACCGCGAATCAGTCCTACTGCGTCATTCACTTCCATGCCTTCTGTGCTAGTGCCATCTACAGCGGTGATGATATCGCCTGATAGCAGACCAGCTTCATAGGCAGGAGTGTCTTCAATCGGAGAGACAACAACAATGTTGTCAGTGTCTTCCTCTTTAGTGATGGTAATACCGACCCCAGTCAGCTCTCCCGAGGTCTCAACCTGCATGTTCTCAAACTCTTCGGGGTCCATAAACCTGGTGTATGGATCGTCGAGCTGCTCGAGCATTTCACGGACGGCTACGTACGCGGATTCTTTGTCGGTATAGCTGCGATTGAGATAGTCCAAACGGACCTTGTTCCAATCTAGTGAATTGAAGGACTCATCGACGTATTGGTTGTCGATCAAATTCCAAACTTCGTCCACTATTTCTTTCGGGCCATCTTTGAAAAAAGCCTGGCCGTCGGATAGCTGAATGCCTGTTCCCGTTATGACTAAAGCGGCGCTTGCCAGTGCGGTCGCTCCCAAGATAAAACCGCGCTTAGTAACTGCCATAAAGAATTAAAATCCTGTGTACGAGGACGTTGTCAATTACGCCCAATTTAACATAACCCTTTTGTTTGTAGCCTGAGGCTCAGATGAAGAAGCTGCCCTGCTATCCAAGGATCTGTTGAGAAGAACCTTATAAAAAGGCTAAAAAGCTGACTATCTATTAGCCTTCGACAATAGACCACTTTTTCAAGCGTTCACCATTCACAGTGCGAAGCAACACTGTAGCTGCTGATGATTCTAACCTTGAGAAATCATAACGCTCATAGTTCAAGCGGAACTAGGCTGCGTCTGGCTCTACCCACCGTCCGTCTGATTTTATCAGGTTGATCAGTTCTTCTACGCCGCTTTCTTGGGGAACGCGCTTGATTTCTTCACGGCCTCTGTATAGGGCAATGGTGCCTGCCTGTTTGCCCACGTAGCCGTAGTCCGCATCAGCCATTTCGCCCGGTCCGTTGACGATGCAGCCCATGACGGCAATGTCTAGTCCGGTTAGATGGTTGGTGGCTTCTCTAACTTTGTGCAGAACATCTTCTAGGTTGAACAGCGTCCGCCCGCACGAAGGACAGGCGACGTATTCCACCATGGTTTTGCGCAGACCCAGCGCCTGCAAGATGCTGTAGCACACTGGAATTTCTTTCTCTGGAGCTTCTGTTAAAGAGACGCGAATAGTATCGCCGATACCCATCGCCAGCAGTGTGCCAATCCCGGCAGTGGACTTGATTCGTCCATACTCACCATCGCCAGCTTCGGTGACGCCCAGGTGCAGTGGATAGCTCATTCCTAGCTCGTCCATACGCTTAACCATCAGTCGATAGGCGGCTAGCATCACCGGAACGCGGGAGGCTTTGAGCGATAGGACAATGTTGTAGAAGTCTAAAGATTCGCAGATACGAATGAATTCTAGAGCCGATTCGACCATGCCTTCAGGGGTATCGCCGTAGGTGAAGAGCATCCGCTCAGCTAGGGAGCCGTGGTTGACGCCGATGCGCATAGCTTTGTTTTGATCGCGTAAGGAGATCACTAGGGGCTCTAGGGTTTCACGAATTTTGTCACCGATGGCGTCAAACTCGGCCTGGGTGTATTCGGTGCGATCGCTCTGACCGTTCTTTGGGCCTTTCTCAAACACGTACAAGCCTGGATTAATCCGCACCTTATCTACATGCTTAGCTACTTCGAGCGCAATTTTCATGCCGTTGTGATGCACGTCGGCCACTAAAGGCACCGCCTGATAGGTCTGTGCCAGCTTGTCTTTAATTTCTGATAGGGCGCGGGCATGAGCCATGCTAGGCACAGTCACACGAACAATTTCACAGCCTGCTTCGTGCAGTCGACGGATGGCCGCGACTGAACCTTCAATGTCCAAGGTATCTTCGTTGATCATCGACTGCACTACGACCGGATGACCGCCGCCGATTGTGATCGCGCCTACCTGTACAGGCCGAGTCTTTCGACGATAAATCGTGGTGTCGAAGGCGGCTTCAGTAGGCGCACTGGCGGTAGGCGTCGGATTAGCAGCGGGGGGTGAAGTCAGGGTTTGCATAGTTAGAGATGAGTTAAAGGCAACCTACGTAAGAATCTAACGGCTTATTTCTATCCTAGCTTTGCAGCGCATTCTAAGATCAAGCGTTGGTTAACAAGCGCATAAGGTTGAATGGTCAGCGCCTGACGAAAGGATTGAATGGCGGCGGTGTAGTTGCCGACGGCGCTGTGACTAAGGCCCAGACCGTGAAGCGCACCAAAGTGATGGGGCACCAGGAGAATCACTTTTTGGCAGGCTGCGATCGCCCGCCAGTAATCACCCTGGGTATAGTGTAGGACTGCCAGCCGATTCCAGGCTTCCGCAAAATCAGGCTGCGCTTCGACAATGTCAGTCAGTAGGGTTTCAGCCTGGTCAGCTTTACCTGATTCGAGTAGGGTTTGCGCTTCCATCAGCTGCTGTGCGCCGTAGACACCCTTTTGATGAAACCAGGCCTGCCAGAACAGAGAGGTGGCGCGATCACGTACTTCGGCGTCTGGCCGCTTGAGGTCTTCAAGCAAGCGATCAGCGCGATCTGAGTCCATCAATTAAAACGTTCCTTGTCATAGATAGCTTCAAGCAGGCGATCGTCACCTAACCGCCACCTTCTTATTCTACGGCTAACGAGACTCGACGACCGCCAACTCCCCTAAGCTCATCTAATAGAGTCGCGATGTCATCATAGGGCAAGGTCCGATCGGCCTTGAGCATAATTGAACCGTCAGGATTTTCTTGAAAATAGGTCTTGAGCCGAGGACCCAAGTTCCGCACCTGAATCGTTTCACCGTCTAAAATCAGCTCCTTTTGAGCGGTCAAGCCAATCACAAAAGGCTTCGACTCATCCGCACTATCCGCGATCGCTTCATTCGTATTCGTAACGGAGCGAGGCAGCGTTACGCCGTTGATCTGCACACCCGTTAGACCCATAGAGATGACGACAAAGAAGATCAGCACCGTCATCAGCACGTCCATCATAGGGACGAGGTTGACTTCGGGGATACGGCTAGGCGGGCGACGACGAGTGCGCACTTTATGAATCCTCTCGAAGGGCTAGGGAAACTCTTTCGCCGCCGACTGCGCGCATGTCGCCTAGAAACTGGACGACTTGTTCATAAGGCAGTTCACGGCTAGGAATTAGATAGACGATGCTGTCGGTGTTTCGGGCCAGGTAAGCTTCAATTTCGGTAGCAAGGGGGCCTGGATCAATGGGATTCCCGTTCAGCAGCCTTTGCCCGGTTTGATCGATTTCGACAATGAAAGGGTCTTGAATGTCGTCGACAGCTCTAGAAGTTTCTTCTGTTTGCTCAGGAGGTAAGTCTACCTGGATTAGCTCTTCGCTACCGAGCGAAACGGAAATGACGACGAAGAAGGCAAGCACACCCATCATCACCGTCAGCATAGGGATGAGATCAATGGTGGGGATGCCGTTGTCTTCGGTGTTGCGGAAGCGCATTTGTTTACTGAGGTCTAGAGAAAGTAGCTGTGCGAAAGAACTTGCGAAAGAACCCTAGAAAATAGGCTGCTGTAGCCCTGATGAAGGCGGCACAGACTTTCCTGCGCTGTCCACCTGCTGAGTAGGAATCGTGCGCTCGCCTCTGGGCAAACGGCCTGCATCGTACCAGTACTGGCGATAAATCAGCTCTAGCTCGTTCCCTGCTTCAGAAAAGTAATCCATCTGCTGCGCCTGGAGGGTCACCATAGTCCGCAGCACCAGTAGCGCCAAAATCGCGACCACCATTCCCGCCGCTGTCGTGATCAAAGCTTCGCCAATACCACCAGCGGCTTCTGTAGCGCCAACTGCGCCATCACCACCGCCGATATTCAAGTTCTCAAATGTGCTGATCAGGCCCGTTACGGTTCCTAGTAGTCCTAGTAATGGAGCAACGGCGACGACGGTTTCTAGCAGCTTGTCGCCTTTTCGCATTTTGACAAATTCTTTGTCGGCAGCGTTTTCTAGGGCTAGGCGGAAGGAGTCAGGTGAAGGATTCTGTAGGCTGAGTGGAGCAATTAAGAAGCGGCCAATCGGCAGGTCTCTAGCGCGAGCTGCGATCGCAGCCGCCTCATCTAGATCCATCCGCGCCTTGTCCAAGACCTCATTGACCACCTTGGCTTCTCGCCGCAGCAAATCTGCCCAAAAGGTCGCTCTTTCTAGTGCGCAAGCAACCGTAAAGACCGATGCGCCCATAATCGGCACCATCACCGGGCCACCTTTCGCCAAAAAATCAAATATGGTCGTCATACGTCAGCAGCTACAAATAGGGACAAGGATCGCAGAAGGCCAGATGCTGCAAAGACTATAGCGCTCAGTCTCAATGCACAAGTAAACAGAAGGTTAAAAAGATAGTGGACTCAAGCCTATACCAAGCCTCTGATTCTCATGATACTCAATAGCCAATTAGCCATAGTGGCCCTGCGGGTCAGCCTAGGCACCAGTTGGTCAACGGAATAGCCCTTGAAACCCAAAACGGTTTTGAGCAGCTGCTTATTTTCTTTAGGAATCACTCTAGTCAGCTGTACAGTCGCTGGTCTACTTTCGATAAAGTTGGGCGGCTCGGGATACTTCTGAGCCCAGGCATCATCCACACGTTGAGTCTGCCAGGTTTGGGTATCCAAACTATAGTCGTAGCCCAGGGTTTGCCAGACTAGCTGGTTGACCGTATCGTCGGGCAGGTCGCCATTGAGGATGGCCCACAGCGTTTCAGTTGTTAGATCAGGGAGCTCAGTCATCATAGAACCAATGATATCAACTAATCTGAGTCCGATTAACACTCAAATAAATACCCAGGACAATACTCAAACAGGTAGCCATCAGAACGTTAGCAACCGAATTAGCGATCAAAAGATTCGGTCAGCCTTAGCAATGGATGGCACCGAGCTAGGAATTTGTTCAGAATTTAGCAAAATTCGCCCTCAGTTCGACATCCATCTGTTCAAGACGCTGCCTTCGACTAACACTCAGCTGTGGAAGATGCTCAAAGCCAGTGCCAAGGCCGGAACGGTCGTGATCGCTCAGCAGCAGTCAGCCGGTCGAGGTCAGCGCGATCGCATTTGGCAATCAGCCCCCGGCGGGCTTTATCTTTCCCTAGCGCTAGAACCCAACTGGCCCGTTGCTCACAGCGATCAGCTCACTTGCTTCAGCGCCTGGGGCATCGCTACCGCTCTCAATAACCTCGGCATTCCCATTCGGATAAAGTCACCCAACGACCTTTTCTACAACGGTAAAAAGCTAGGCGGCATCCTCACAGAAACCAAGCTGGCACAGTCAGACACGATCTCCTCAAAGCCTTTACCTACCAGAGAAAAAAGCGACTCTTCTGCTCGCATTAAGCAGGCCGTCATCGGTGTAGGATTGAATTGGCACAACCCGGTCCCACAGACCGGAATTACTCTGACAAAAATACTAGAGACCAGACAGTATGCTCATGCTCAAACCAAAATAAGTTGTTTAGAGATACTAATCGTCGTTGTCCTCAGGGGAATCCTGCAAGGGTACTTCTATCAACAGCAAGCGGGCAGTCAAGTTTTCATGAAGACCTACCAAAAACTACTTACTCAAGTCAGTAAAACTGCTTCAGTAGAGGAAGGTTCAGTAGAAGTTCAGTAAAGTGGAAGACACGACTATCCTCACGTCAGTCTCTGACTCGTTAGCTAATTGCTCCGGGAAAGTTGTTGATATCCCTGAAGAAGGGTAGTTACCAGCCGCTGAGGCAAAATTCAGGCCGTAGCTGGCATAGCTCAGAATTATCAGCACGTCGATCTCGCCAAAAAGGCGGTCGATAGGCCACTATCGCAGACTGTCAAAGCAAGCACGTTCTGCGACAAGACTCGGCAAAATTCACATATAGTTAGTACTGGTTAAGGTTAATTTTAGGTTGATGACTATGACGGCTCCCAAGCAAAACCTTAAGTCTAAAGCAGCACATTCTGATTCCACCGACCGCGATTCCATCAACCGCGTGGATAGCCATGGGAACAGTTGCTTATTGACTAGGCAAAAACTACAGCGCGGCTGGCTTGTCGCGTTTGGTTTGATGAGCAGCTGCGGCCTCGTCACTAGCCAGATCAACTTCGCAAAGGCAGAAAGCGATCACACAGACGGCGAGTACGCATTAGAAGCTAGCTACCTCGAAGACCCAGAGTCACCGCTATCGATTGATTCGGTATCTGCCTCGCTACCGACTTCACAAATAGCCGAGCCTACAGTCACGACGGTGGCTGCGCCCTCTTTCTCAGAACCTAAGGTCTTTGCCGAAAAAGCTGTCTACCGTTCTCATCCGCTGGTCGGCATGATTGAACCTGGCATGGCGGTTGCCCCTATGGCCAGATACGTCGCCACGCCCGTTTCGATGACCGCCTACGCCAGCGCCAGCCCCACGCCAGAGGCTGCACCAGCGATGGCTTCCGAGCTGATTGCAGAAACAGCGCCTGAACCTGCTGCCCCAGCGGCGATCGCTCAACCAGCGCCTGTCCCTGCAGCAGCACCCCCTAAACCGATGGCAATCCCCGCTGCACCTGTAGTTGAGATCGCCCCAGAAGCTGCGCCAGTTTTCACCCCAGCACCGACCGCTGAGCAGCCAGTACCCGCTACTCCCACGCCCGCTGAAATCGTACCGGCAGCCCTGCCAGAGGGCATCACCCGACCTGGAGAATACGACAGCATTTTTGTAGACCCGACAGACTACGGCGTAGGTGCGACTAAGACCCCGGATGTAGTGGTTGCTGAGCAGTCCACAGGCTGTACCTTTACCGTGACTCATGGCCAAGGCGTACCGAATGGAGCCTGTAATACGGCCTCTCCTGCTGGCGTAGCCAGTGGAAATACTGCCGCGACAGGTGCGGGCGCGATCGCACCCACAGCTACATATGGTCAAAATAGTCAGACCGCTGCGTCTGTTGCTAGCGCCTCTGCTGTCAACGTTGGGCCTGTGAGCTTTAGCGCCTCTGGCATTCGACTGTCCACTAGCGCTGCGGGCCGCGCTTACCTCAATCGGTCTGTGCGTCCGGTCGTGAACCTGCAAGCCGCCGCGAAGTTTATATTCCCGCTGTCGGTGCCATCGCCGATTTCCTCTTTGTTTGGCTTCCGTTTGCATCCGATTTCGGGCGACCAGCGGTTTCACGCGGGTACTGACATTGCCGCACCGCAGGGAACTCCCGTTCTAGCGGCGCAAGATGGTACTGTTGCGGCTGCGGGCGAAGCGGGCGGCTACGGTCTGATGGTTGTCTTAGAGCACGACTTGGAAGAAGCCACCTTGGAAAGTCGCTACGCTCACCTGTCAGAGATTTTTGTAGAATCTGGCAAGGCTGTGAAGAAGGGAGATGTCGTTGGGCTAGTTGGTAGCACCGGAAATTCCACAGGGCCACACCTACACTTTGAGATGCGACAGCTAACAGCAAACGGCTGGGTACTGGTTAATCCAGACGGTATGGTACAGGCTTCTTTAGCCAGACTGGTCCAGGTATTGAACAATCCAGTTCAGACCATCAGCTTCAACCTCAGCGACTTTGATTTAAAGAACTTGAGAGCTGGTCAAAAACCGGCCTCGGCCTCAGAACTGCCGCCTTTACCTGGACAGGATGGCATCCCCTATCGTCCCGCTCAGCCAAACGCCAGCTAGCGAAGCGCTAAAGAAGCTTTAGACAGGGTTCAAGCGATGGCCTTTCGGTACTGTCGAACGATTCGTTTCCACGAAACAGATGCAGCAGGTGTGGTTTACTTTGCCAACGTGCTGACGTTTTGTCACGAAGCGTACGAAGCGGCTCTGCGTGACACCTCAATAGATCTTGACCGTTTCTTCTCGGCTTCGAGCGAGGCTCCTGTGCCCATCGTTCATGCTGAGGCGGACTATTTCATGCCTTTGTTTTGTGGGGATGAGATCGCCATCACGCTGGTCCCAAAGCAGCTCACCATCTACAGCTACGAAATTCGCTACACCCTCAGCTATCAGCAGTCCCAATCGGATACGCAGTCAACAAGCGATCGCCCGCTTGCGATCGCACTCACCCGACACGTCTGCATCAGCAAAGCCACGCGCAGAAAGCAGCCTATTGATAACCGCCTGACTGACTGGATAATTGATCTAGCAGCGCCCGCAGCGCCAGACGATTGACTTTTCCCTGAGCGTTTTCAGGCAGGTTCTCTAGCGGAAACCATCGCTTTGGATACTTGTATCGACTAAGCTGACCACCCTCATCTAGGGCTGCTCTCAAGCTGTCAGCAGAAACGGCGCGATAGGCCGGGATATAGGCAGCGGCTACCACTTCACCCCAGTCGGCATCGGGTAATCCGACAACGCAGACGTTTAGCACCTGACTAGAACTACGCAGCGCCGCCTCTACTTCGGTCGGGAAAATGTTTTCGCCGCCACTGATAATCTTGTCGCTCGCACGCCCGGTAACGTGTAGCTGACCAAGGTCGTCCAGGTAGCCTAGATCGTCCGTGTAGAAAGCTCGTCCTTCAAAGCTAGGGGAAGGCGCGTTGTAGTAACCGTGGGCGATCGCACTCGAAGTCACCACAATTTGTCCAATCTTGCCGCTGGGTAACCTCTTACCCCTGTCCTCAATTTGAATTTTGGCATGAGGCATTGGCCGCCCGCTGCTGAGATTGCAGCTGAGATGGCCTTGAGAAAAATCTTGCGATCGCATCGCAGCCACCATCGCCCCAGTCTCCGTCATGCCATAGGAAAGGCAGATAGGAATTTGGTGTCTTGCAGCCTGGTCGAGCAGGGCGGGCCAGGGGGGAGCACCGCCGAGAAGGATGGCGTGAAACTGTTTGAGCCAGGGGGCTTTGCGGGCGGTGAGAAGGCGGGAGAGTTGGGTGGGGACGAGAGAGAGGTAGGTGTGAGGTGGGAGAAGGGGGAAGGGGGAAGGAGGGGAAAGAAGATTTTTGAAAGGAAGAATAGAGATTTGGCCGTTAGTGAGCCAGGTGCGCAGGGCCTGCATGAGGCCGCTGACGTGGTAGAGCGGGAGGACACAGTAGGTGTTTACAGGCGTGTTGTCGGGTTGGAAATGTCGGCAGAAGCCGCTGACGGCAGCGGTGAGGGTGGTCCAGGTGTGGCGGGTGAATTTTGGCTGGCCGGAGGTGCCGCTGGTGGGGATGAGGATGGAGGGAGGAGGGGGAATGGGACTTCGGCTACGCTCAGTCACCGGGGACGAGGGGAAGGGAGAAAGGGGAAGGGGACTTCGGCTACGCTCAGTCACCGGGGACGAGGGGAAGGGAGAAAGGGGAAGGGGACTTCGGCTACGCTCAGTCACCGGGGAAGGGGGGGAGTTTCCCCAGATGATGTTGGGGTTGATCAGCTGGTAGGTGGATTGCCAGTCTGAGGTGGCCCAGTTGGGATTGCCTAGGGCGACTGTCCAGCCCGCTAAGATACCAGCCCAAAAACCAGCCAGAAATTCCATCGGTTCAGCATCTGCCACCAGCACAATCAGCCCCGCCGCAGAGCCTCCATCTTGCTTCGAAGCGTAAGTCTCCAACTGCTCACGCCGCGACACTACTAGCTCAAACCAAGCTTCTCCGCCTTCCCTACTCTCTCTCCAGTACTGACTCTCTACTTCCCTTTCCCCATTCCCCAAACCCACACACCAATCCTGCCGCAACCCTCCCCAAACCGCCTCCGGCGTCATCCCAATCGCTGCCACAACGCCTCCCAATCAGGATCGTCTAGTCCATCGTTCGGCAACCACTGCTGTACACCCATACCCAAAGCTCTACAGGGCTTGTGGGATGAAGTGCTCTGTAGTTCCAGGGCTAAATCTACGAGAGCCTGACGGCCAATATCGGTCTCAAAGACGGAGGAAATGACTAGGTCAATGGGATGGTCTTCGCAAAATTGTCGAAGCCGGTTGGGTGATCCGAAGATGGCGGCTTTGACGATATAGATGCCGCGCCAGTCTCTGTAGTAGTGAGCTTTGAGCTGATCGAGGGTGGTAACTGACTCGTCAAGGGCAATGGGGGTCTGGTAGCGGCGGGCAAGTTTGATCAGGTCGGAGAAGCGGTTGGGGGGTAGGGGCTGTTCGATAAACTCGATGCGGTGACCGAGGCGATCGCATCTATCCAACCAGTGACGGGCAGCAATGTCGCAGAGACCACCGTTGGCATCGAGCCGGAGCTGAGCACCGAGGGGAAGCTGTTCCATTAGCCTCGAGAGCCAGGCCAGCTCGACGGAGACGGGCGCAATGCCGATTTTCCACTTGAAGGTCCGATGACCCATAGCCCATAAAGGGCTCCAGGCGCTAAGAGCAGCTTCTCCTGCCGGTAATAAGGCGCTGTAGTGGTGGGTAGCGAGCGCGGCGCAGTGAATATCGCGACTGAGGTTGCTGTGGGCCAGCTCAAAGCCGAACTGACAGGCGGGCAGCGTTGGCAGAATCGAAAAGTCATCGCCGGTCGAAAGTCGACGGGGAATGCGCTGGCAAAATGCGATCGCCTGCGCCTGAGTTTCAGTACCAAACCAGGGCAGCGGTGCGACTTCTCCAAAGCCCGTTCGCCCCTGCCGATCGCTCAGCTTGATGATGATGCCTTCCCGGTTGTGCCAAGTGCCATGGCTGGTTTTGATCGGTTGCCGAAAAGGACGACGATACGGGCGAAACTCGAAGGCAATGGCGGCTGGCTTGTGGTTGATATGATGCATAGCCCTTGGTGGTCAGTTCAATCGCAGTAGAGGCTAAATCGCAGTCGAGATCATCAGTCCGATCATGAGCAGCACGCCACTCCAAAAATGAAAGTGAATCGCTAAAAACTTTGAATTTTTTACTCTTTCTGGCTGATCGTGAAAGGTCAGCACATGTCGGCAGAGTCTGATCGCGGCGGGCAGGCTACCCCAAACCAAAAGCGTACTCCAGGGAAATCCACCCTGGGCGATCGCCGCTAAATTCGTCAGCAGGACAACCGCGCAGGCCACCGGCAATAGCTGTGCTCCTCGCCAGGTGCCTAGCCTCACAATCGGCGATCGCTTCCCTGCTCTCAAATCATCCTCTACCTGATGAAAATGCGAACAGAACAAAACCAGCGTCGTCGCCACACCCACCATGATGGCAGCAGGCAGCAGCGGACCATCCAATCCCCAGCCCTGTAGCCAGCTCGTAGCGCTCCAGCGCCCAATCCCACCCCCAATCCAGCGTTGAGTCTGTGAATAATAAGCCGCACCCACCGCTAGCGGTCCAAAGCTAAGAAAGCACAAGATTTCGCCTAATCCCTGATAGCCTAAGCGAAAAGGTGGCCCTTGGTAGAGATAGCCGAGAACGCAGCAGGCCAGTACCATCACCAACACCGTCGGGTCTTGCTGTCTGAATGAAATCGTCAGGATGCCTGCAATTCCTAACAGCAAACAGGCATTGCCCAGCCAAAAAATCAGCGATCGGTTGCGAGTGAGATTGACCAGTGAATGATGCTTATTGACATCGATCCCCGTGACGGCGTCGAAGACATCGTTGCTGAGGTTTTCCCACACCAGCAGCAAGATAGCCGAGAGCGCAAAGGTTGAAAATATGCCCGCTCGAAAATCGCCGGTTTGAACATAGGCCACCGCACTGCCCACACAAATAGGCATCACCGCCACGCAGTACATTGGTGGCTTGAGCGCTGCCAGCCAAAGCTGTTTTTGCGATCGCAGCTGATCGTCAGCGCCAATAGAAGAGATTAGATCAACTTGACCAGCATTGACCTGGTCAGCAGAGACAATATCGGGTTTAACCGTTCGAGTGGTCATAGAGTAAAGAAGCTACAGCTAGCGCTTAGCATAGCCTTTTGCTCACGAGGGGTTGATGTCACAGCAAGAAAACTCAAACTACTCTCTCTCTATAGTTGCCGTAGCGCTATGGTCGAACTCATGCGGCTAGCCTGATCGAGAGCTGAACAGAGAGGATTTCATTGGAATGCATCAAAGAACTTCAATTTATTAGGTATTTTCCCAGCCACTTTTGCCAACTTCTCTGCTAGAGTGCATGGCGACTGAACTAGGTAATAAGGGTTTCACGTATTTGACTGGTGGTTTAAGTAACGATGGCTAAAGAGACAAAATCGGGATCAGGAGAACTAGGAAACGCGACCCGCTCGATTAAGGGAACTGTGCATGTGCCCGAGTCCCAAAAAGAGCAGACAGCAGACAGCCTAGAACATGACCGACCAGAGACCCAGCTAAAAACCGCTACGCCAACAGAGGAGTCTGAGGTAGAGACCGTAAGCACCTCGAAATTCGCACTTAGACTGCCAAAGGCATGGCCAAAACTGGCGGGCTTGGCAGCGGTGATTTTACTGGGGGGCGGCGCGATCGCAGCTCTGAATTTCTCTCAGCGATCGCCGCGTAGCCTTTCGCCAGCCGGGGCTCAGCTAGTTCCGCAAGACGCTTTGGCAACGATCACGCTGACCACGGACGAAATCGCCTGGAACAAGCTCAGGCAGTTTGGCACAGCCGACAGCCAGACGCAGTTTGATCAGCTGCTAACGACATGGAAAGATCAGCTATTTACGCTAAATGGCTATAGCTTCAAGCGAGATATCAACCCCTGGATTGGCGATCGCATCACCCTAGCTTTTCTACCCACCGCCGAGTCTGAAGCTCAAGGTCTATCGGCTGCGACTCAGAATATCGTTCTGATTGCGCCGATTGCCGACCCAGTCAAGGCCAAATCTCTACTACAGAGCGGTCCACAGCGCTCGTCCGTCACCTGGGAAGATCGCAGCTACAAAAAAATTCCAATCAAAACCATTCAAACCGATGACGGCCAGAGTATAGAAGCTGCCGTCATCGGTACCGACTGGCTCTTGCTGAGCAATACAGCCGCTGGCGTCGAGCAAGCGATCGACACCTACCGAGGCAAACGCTCCTTACGAGACAATGCTGGCTATCGCAGTGCAACAGCGGCTCTATCAGATCCGCAGCCCCTGGGCAAAAGTTTTGCTCAACTCTATCTGAATATTCCAGCTGCCACTGAAGCGCTAAAAACGCCTGAAGGCGCTGCGACTGACCGGCAGGGTAGTCTAATTCCCCTACAGGGATCGCAGGGCATTGTCGCGACTGCTCTAGTCGAGTCAGAAGGGATACGGTTTTTAGGAACTAGCTGGCTGCTTCCTAAAAACGATCTGGTCTATGGAGAACTGAGCAATGAAGCCGATAATATGTCTCGCCGACTGCCGAGCGATACGCTTTTGGCTCTATCCGGCAGCAACTTACAGCAAACTTGGCAGGCGCTTAGCGAAGGCAACGTCTCACTGCCGTTTTTCCCAGACGCGCAGAACTTAAGAGCAGGGCTCTTGACCCAAACAGGTCTAGATATTGAAGAGGACATCATGCCCTGGGCTAGCGGGGAGTTTGCGTTTGGGCTGTTGAAGCCGGTAGCCAATCCGACAGAAGCAGAGGCTGAGCAAGAGGCTGAGCAAAAGGAAACCGAACAAAACGGAGTTGATAGCAGCGAAGCGATCGCATCTGCCCCTTTGCTCCTGATGGTACAAACCAACGATCGCACTACCGCTGAATCCGTCTGGGCACAAATCGACGATGTCATGATTAACCGCTATCGCTACCAGGTCGAAACCACAGACCTACCCGAAGGCTCAGTGACTCGCTGGATTTCACCCTTTCAAGGCGTACAGTTTAGCCACGGCTGGCTACCTGGGAATGTAACCTTTTTCGCCGTGGGTAGCGACATCACCGAGGCCCTAATTCCTGCGCCTACTCCCCCGCTCGCTAGTACCCGTTTGTTCCAAACCCTCACCAGCGAGGCCCCTACTTCCAACAACGGTCAGTTCTTCCTTGATCTAGCCAAGATAAACCAGACAGACGGCGTTTTTCCGCTGCCTCAGCTAGGGCAACTAGGTCCAACCTCTGCGATTGAAGCAATTGGCCTAACGTCTACGGTGGGCGATCGCACCATGGACTATGACTTGTACGTCAAGCTATCAAAAGCAGCCAAACCAGGCCCTCTCTAGAAGCTGGGATCGAGCCTAAATAAGTCAAGCTAGGTAACAAAGAAGCGCGGGGTTGATAGTCTGATAAACTCAAAGATGGCCATGTAGAGTTTTATAAACTCTTTTATTAAGCCTGTTTAAGATTGGCTGACAGCGGCTAGATACGGCAGTTTGGAGGATAAATACCCCGTGGAAACGACCCTCGGTTTAGAGATTATTGAAGTCGTCGAGCAGGCAGCGATCGCATCGGCCCGCTGGATGGGAAAAGGTGAAAAGGACATTGCTGACGAAGTTGCTGTAGAAGCAATGCGTGAGCGGATGAACAAAATTCACATGCGCGGCAAGATCGTGATCGGAGAAGGTGAGCGTGACGATGCGCCCATGCTCTACATCGGTGAAGAAGTCGGCATCTGTACACAGCCCAACGCCGATCAATTGTGTAAGCCTGATGAGCTAATTGAAATCGATATCGCCGTTGACCCCTGCGAGGGCACCAACCTTTGCGCTTACGGTCAGCCCGGTTCGATGGCAGTCTTGGCCATTTCCGAAAAAGGTGGCCTGTTCGCAGCACCTGACTTCTACATGAACAAATTGGCCGCGCCTCCTGCTGCCAAAGGCAAAGTAGACATCAGCAAGAGCCCCAGTGAAAACCTGAAGATTTTGGCTGAATGCCTAGATCGCTCCATCGATGAGCTAGTCATCATCGTCATGAAGCGTGAGCGTCATGACAAGCTGATCCAAGAAATCCGCGATGCCGGTGCAAGGGTTCGTCTGATCAGCGATGGCGACGTTTCTGCCGCCATCTCCTGTGGTTTCGAAGGCACCAACGTCCACGGTCTGATGGGTATCGGCGCAGCGCCTGAAGGCGTGATTTCTGCTGCCGCAATGCGCTGTCTTGGCGGTCACTTCCAAGGTCAGCTAATTTACGATCCTGCGATTGTAAAAACTGGCCTGATTGGCGAGAGCAAAGAAGCCAACCTAGAGCGCCTATCCTCTATGGGCATTGACGATCCTGACAAGATCTACACCGCTGAAGAATTGGCCTGTGGCGAAAACGTCTTGTTTGCTGGCTGTGGCATCACACCTGGCACACTCATGAACGGTGTTCGCTTCTTCAACGGCGGCTACCGCACCCAGAGCTTGGTAATCTCTAGCCAGTCCAAGACGGCTCGCTTTGTCGATACCGTGCATATGAAAGACAGTCCCAAGCGCGTCAGCTTGGTGTAGTGAGTCACCGGACCCACCCCGCCCTGAAGGGCACCCCTGTCTTGGTAGGCGTTCCCTAGCGCCGTACGACGACGCGGGGTCCTACCGCTCCCAGGAGGGGATTTGCTTCAGGCAGTGATGCTAAAGGTGATCTACCTCGATCCTCAAACGCTACACAGCCGGGACAGCTCCCCTCCTCGGAGGGGTGGCACGTAGTGACGGAGTGGGCCCAACAGACTACACAGCCAACCAGCTCTGACGCTTGCAGACAGCGAAAATCACCAGTCAAAAATATTTCCGCTCTAATATCGGACAAACATCAGATATTAGAGTTAGAGTATCTGCACTGAAGGGGATGGAGTCTTGCGCTCTGTCCCCTTTACCGATCTGCTCCAAAACTTCATCTCTCACAAGATAGAGTTTTGTTTAGTTTTCTTGAGATGCCCCCTGAATATTTAATACTTTAAAGAGGAGCCGAGTGGCTTATCCGATTATAAATAGAAGACTTTCAAAAGCAGACTCGAAGGAACCGAATGAATATTGCTGTTGTTGGGCTTAGTCACCAGACTGCGCCAGTAGAAATCCGAGAAAAGCTGAGCATTCCTTCTGCTCAAGTTGCTGATGCGATCGCCCACCTCAGCAACTCCCCCACTATCGAAGAGGTCTCTATTCTCAGCACCTGCAACCGCCTAGAAATCCATGTTGTGGCCACCGAGATCGAAACTGGCGTCCGCGATATCATGCGTTTCTTGTGCGAACACAGTGGCATTCAGCTAGACGAGCTGCGTCCTCATCTGTTCGTTCTGCTTCAGCAAGATGCGGTCATGCACTTGATGCGGGTTGCCTCTGGCCTCGATAGCCTAGTGCTAGGCGAAGGACAAATTCTATCCCAGGTAAAACACGCTCTTAGCCTTGGCCAGCAGCATAAAGGCGTTGGTCGAATTCTCAACCGTCTGCTAAAAGACTCGATCAAAGCTGGCAAGCGGGTTCGCACAGAGACAAACCTGGGAACGGGTGCGGTTTCTATTAGCTCGGCTGCCGCTGAATTAGCGCTGATGAAAGTCGAGAGCTTTGACAACTGCCACATTGCGATTCTGGGCGCGGGTAAGATGGCCCGGCTGCTGGTACAGCATCTGATCTCTAAGCGAGCAAACAAGATCACGCTGCTAAATCGGACGATTGATCGGGCTGACGAACTAGCCGCTCAATTTGGAGATGTAGATATTCAAACCGGTACTTTAGAAGGCATGTTGGACGCTGTCGTCGCGGCGGATGTGGTCTTTACCTGTACCTCTTCGAACGAGCCTATCTTGCACAGAGAAAACCTGGAGCCGGTTTGTAATGGCAGTAAAATACTGGTGTTTGACATTGCGGTGCCGCGTAATGTGCATAGCAACATCAGCGAAATTGATGCTGTCTTTGCATTTAACGTCGATGATTTAAAGGCAGTAGTGGCACAAAATCAGGAGAGCCGTCGGCAGATGGCGCTAGAGGCAGAGGCGCTGCTAGATGAAGAAGTAGACGGATTTATGGACTGGCTGCGATCGCTCGACACCGTCCCCACGATCAGCAGCCTGCGCAGTAAAGTAGAAACCATTCGCGAGCAGGAGCTAGAAAAGGCGATGTCTCGTCTGGGCTCAGAATTTTCTGAGAAGCATCGCGGCGTGGTAGAAGCCCTAACTCGTGGGATTGTGAACAAGATTCTGCACGATCCGATGACTCAGCTGCGATCGCAAAGAGACATGGAAGCTAGAGATCGCGCTATGGAAACACTACAAGTACTGTTCAATCTAGAAACTGCCAGTCGCAACGGCATCACCAGCAGTCGCAACTAAAGTCTTTCTACTTTTACAAATTCTGCGAATCTTCCAAAAAAATGACTGACACAGGGGCTTTTAGGTATCTTCCTAAGAGCCCCTATCTTTATGAGACACAGCAAAAGTAGATAAAAACTCGCTCACAAACTCGGGCACATTCCCATGTTTTCTAGACTTCGTCGCTCTATTCGTCGCTTTTTTAATAAATCTCGCAAGATCAATCACGAGCCGATCAACAAAGTCAGCTTGATCATTATTATTGTTGTTGATCTGTTTATTTTATTCAACGTCTTCGCAGGCTTAGACGACATTAGCCAGTGGCCGCTAAGCCCAGACAGTACTTATCCCTGTCGTGCAGAATGGGTAAATTATCGGGAGAATGCCAGCGAAGAGAAAGATTATCGCCTGATTGACCAGCACCTAGCGCTAAATGGTAATGCTGGTTCTGGGATATTGCCACCAACTGTACTCGACTCATACGGTCGACCGTCTTACGCTTACTCACCGGGCAGCTACCGCAATCTAGGCGAAGGACACCTCGGCGAAGTATCTGAAATTTGTCTGCAATACGAATCGGCAAAAGATGCGACCTTGACAGACGAGAACAAGGCGATCGCAAAACGCATCAACGATACCCAGGCAGAAATCACCTCTTTTACCAACAAGAATGCGACCATTCGCCAGCAGTATGATTCAACTCTGCTGGAAGAACTAGCCGGACAGCCCAGAGAGCAGTCAATTAATACGGTAGAGGCAGCTCAGGCTAGGCGCGAGATAGAACAAAATGATGGTGCGATCGCGCAAAGAAAAACAACCCTCGAAACCCTAAAAACAGATTTAGTTTCTACACCACAGAGCCAAGCTTTTCTATCACTGCTCAATGACGGCGACAGATTTAACAGCATTGACAACGGATACCAGCGAGCAAGCTTCTGGTATCCCAGCATTCAACTATTATTTCAGGGATTGTTCCTACTTCCGCTGATTGCTATTGCATCTGGAGTACATCGGCTAGCCGAGCGCAGGAACTATGGCTACATCTCATTAATTAGCTGGCATCTATTCGTTATCTTCTGCATTCCCTTAATATGGAAAGTCTTTGAATTTCTCCAATTCGGTTTCTTGATCCAGCTATTGTTGGATCTGCTAGAATCCCTATTCGGCGGACTCCGCTTCCTAATCAACTATTTGCAAATCCTGCTGATTCCACTGATTGGATTTGCCGCAATCAAGTTCTTCCAAAGATTCGTCTTCAACACCCGCCTGCAAGCTGCCAACCGCGTCCAAAACATGCGCTGCGTTAACTGCGCCAAAAGAATCCGTAAGCGCGATCTCCACTGCCCCCACTGCAGCTACGCCCAATACCAGGAATGCACCAACTGTCACAACCTCACATATAAGCACCTCCCCCACTGCAACCACTGCGGCACTAACCAACCACTAGAGCTGTAAAGACATCAGCCTCAATCGCAAACCAGCAGCTCTTATCAGTCTGTTGCATTTGGATTATTAGGCCGCACTATCTGAATAGCTGTACGCAGGAACCTGAACAAAGCGGTCAGGTTCTTTCTCGTCTAAAATTGTCTGCTGTAGACGTTTCACGGTTAACGGAGAGAAAAACTGCTCACCTGTTTCTTCATCTACACAGGCAGGCACGTTGTCGACCAGAACAATTTTTCCATTCAGACTTAAGGTATACGTTACCTGCTTCTCAACTAATGTTTCTTGCCAATTACTTGTCATCGTCACTACGCCTCCTTTGAGCAAAGTCGTTATTCCATCGCTTCGATTACCATAAGCCCCTCGATAAGCCGACGGCAAGACAAATCGGTAAGACCGTTACGCAAGCTTCTGGCTTAGCTGTTTGTCCGCGCATATCTTTGAGTATGAAGTCACCGCAACGAGATTAGACTTTTAGCCAGTTTGCTATGTCTCAGAAGAGCGAAGAATGCCATAAACCTGAAGCTCGAAGCTGTCTAGATTCATAGTTCCTTCTAGCGATCGCGTCTCACTCAACGAATAGCGTTCCTGCAAAAGCTCATCGGTCTCAGCCGCCAGCTCAATCACCTCAGCTTCTGTCTCAGGCGCATTCCACAGCGGATAGTTTGATCGCAGCCACAGCACTTGCGCATAGTTTTTCTTGCTCAGGGCCGAACTCAGAGCAGTCTCCAAATCAGCCGGGTCGCTGACTAATATGTCTGGATTCGCGGTTTCATCTAGGTAATAGAGCAGCCGGTTCACGTGGCCCCACGCTTTAGAATTCATGGCGACCAGAGTTGGCTGTTCAGCTGCGCCGCGATTGGCCAATAGCGCTGCGTTGACGGCATGAAACATCTGGCGATCGCGCCCCTCAAAATCCATCACATTCACCACCAGATACACCGCCAAAATACCCGCCGTTAGCCCCTCTCGCCAGCGCCCGGTCGCCTTCTCCAGCCAGGCCGCTACCAGCAGCACCATTCCTGGTAGCACCACAATCGTCGCTCTCCCCCAGCCAAAGCCCAGCGTATTTTTATTCGCTGCGATGTCTACGCATAGCGCCAGCAGCAGCGGAAATAATCCCAACAGACCGCAGCTGATCAATACCCAATATTGCCGGCGGCGGATCAAACCCGCTACGCACAGGAATATAAAGGCGATCGCACCGCAGCCAACCGCCACCGCCGTCGGCTTAATCGGATCTGCCAAGGGCAGCATCCCCGTCGTCAAGTGGCCTAGCAGTAGATAATTCGCTACCGTCTGCGCCAGATCCTTACCATGCTGCACCATCAGCGAAATCACACTGCCTCCCTGCGACAGCCGCTCCAGCACGTCCTGCCGATTGCTCACCTGCCGCAGCGTCCCCCACAAAAACCAGGGCATAAACAGTAGCGCCCCGCCCCCCAGCAGCAGCCCATGCTGAAACCACCGCTTCCGATCTAGAAACAGAACAAAGGCCCCCAGCGCAAAAAACCAATAGCCAAACAAATACTGAGTCATCAATCCTGCCGTCAGCGGCAGCACCACACCCGCTCTTAGCGCCCAAGCCCGCCAGCCGCCAGGCCGGACATTCGCCTCGCTCGCCGTCTCAAACGCTCCTGTCTTGGACCTATCCACACCCATCAGCATCAGCAAACACAGCGCACTGAGACAGGCCCACAGCGCCAGCGGAGAATACATACGCAAATTCAGAGAATGAGACAGAAAAAACGGATTTAGTGCCAACAAAGCCGTGAAAATCAGACCGCCGCGATCGCCCAGCAGCCGTCTGCCCAGCCAGTAAGCCACCCCCAACGTCGCCAGACTCATCAGCATCACTAGGCTGCGAGTTGCCCCTTCCCCATTGCCAAACAGCCTGATCCAACCATGCTCTAATAGATAGAGTAGTGGCGGATGCGGCTCACTCAAATCGCTCAATATCAGCGCCTTCACTGTCTTTAACGCGTCGACGACTCCATCTTCGGGCGGAATTCTTAGCAAACCCGAAAAATCGCTCAAGGCAAACGGTACATCCTTCGGCAGCTTGTATTCTCCCCTCTGTCCGGTGGAAAATAGAACAGAGAGCACCTCGTCATACCAAAACTCCCGCTTCCCCACCCACAGAAAGCGCAGGCCGACTCCCAGCACCACGCATCCCCATAGAACCAAAGTCATCATCCGATTCGTCAAGGCCCAAGACAAACGCTTCATAACAACATTTCTGATAACAATCAGTCATAACGTTCCCCCTTTCCCTTTTCTCTCGCCTCCAAAGCTGCTCCCCCCCTTCCGCATCTGGGCAATCTGCTAATAAGTTTCAACTGCCGTTTTCATCACCAGCTACCGCTCTGCTGCTCCAATTCTTCTTTGTTCCCATACCAAGCCACCATGAGCAACTCGCTGCTTTCACCACCGAAAGGCCCATTAGAAGTCTCTGTCGTCTCTTCTACAGCGGCTTCGTCTACAGCAGCCGAGGTCATACTCTCTTTGATCATCCCGACCTACCAAGAAAGCGGTAACGTTGCTAAAATTGTCGCCCAGCTCGCTCAGCTTCTAGATAACTTCATTCCAGACAAATATGAGCTGATTCTGGTAGACGATGACAGCCCGGATCTGACGTGGCAAGTCGCACAGGCGCTGACGGACAAGTATCCTCAGCTACAGGTCATGCGCCGCCAGAGTGAGCGCGGCCTCTCTTCTGCGGTGATTCGCGGTTGGCAGGTAGCTAAGGGAACCATATTGGGTGTGATTGATGCAGATTTACAGCATCCGCCAGAAATTTTGCTGAAGCTGCTGAGCAATACGCTCGACGGTGCAGATCTCGCTGTCGCCAGCCGTCATATAGAGGGCGGCGGCGTCAGCGATTGGAGTATCGTGCGCCGGTTGCTCTCTCGCGGAGCGCAGGTGCTAGGACTGTTAGTGTGTCCAGCGGTAGTCGGACGGGTGAGCGATCCGATGAGCGGATATTTCATGGTGCGGCGAAGTGCGATCGCATCCCACCGGCTCAGTCCGATCGGCTACAAGATTCTGCTAGAAGTAATCGGGCGCGGCGAAATCAAAGATATCGCTGAAGTCGGCTACGTCTTTCAAGAGCGTGAGTCGGGTGATAGCAAAGTTACCTGGAAGCAATATGTTGAATATATCGGTCATTTGATTCGACTGCGATCGCAAGGACGCATCAGCCGCATCCGACAAAAGTGGCCGATGAAACGCTTTATTCGCTACGGTATCGTTGGGTTTAGCGGCGTCTTCGTCGATATGGCCTTGCTCTATGTGCTATATCAGAGCGCTGCCTTAGGACTTACCCTGAGCAAAGTTATCGCTGCTGAAGCCGCTATCCTCAGCAACTTTCTCTGGAACGACGCCTGGACTTTTGCCGACATGGCCCGGCAGCAACCCGGTTTGAATAACCGTTTCAAACGCCTGCTCAAGTTCAACGCCATCTGTCTGACGGGGCTGATTCTAAACGTCTTGTTGCTACAGGTGTTCTTCGACGTGATTTTTGCTCAAAGCCTTCCCTATCTGGCTAATTTGATCACGATTCTTTTGGTCGCGGTCTGGAACTTCTGGCTGAACCTCAAGCTCAGCTGGCGGGTAACGGCGGTGCCGGAGAGAAGAGAAAACAAGGAAGAAGAGGCCAGCTAACCTTCTAGCTAGACTTCCAACCCTCTCGCCAGACTTCTAGCTCTGTCGCTAGACTTCTAGCTCTGTCGCTAGACTTCTAGCTCTGTCGTTAGACTTCTAGCCTTCTCGCCAGACTTCCAAAAGTGCAGCCGCTCGATCTGCGCCTGTTTCATTGTCCTGCTCGCGATAGAGCTGTAGGGAGCGTTGGAGTTCGTCGAGGGCTCCGTTTTTATTGCCCTGTCCCCACAGCGCCAGGCCGAGGTTGTAGCGGACGCCCGCATCTTCGGGGAAAGCGCGTATGAGCTGACGATAGGATAGAACCGCCCGCAGGTACTGCTGCCTTTCTAGCAAAAGCTCGCCCAAGACCGCCTGAGCGGGGAGGAGTCGGGGATTGAATTCTACAGCCTGCTCGAAGTGGTTGAGAGCGCTGTTGATATCGCCTCGTTTGCGAAAGATTTCGCCTAGATAATACTGAGAGTCTGAGTCTTTGGGATTGAGGTCGACGGCTCGCTGTAAGGATCTGAAGGCCTCTGAATCGTTGCCTCTTTCTATCCAGATTCGGGCAAGGCTGGCATGGACGCTGGCGCGATTATTGTCTAGAGAGCGTGCCCTTTCTAAGGGGGGCAAAGCAGCGTCGTAGTCCTCTCTAGATAAGTAGAGCAGTCCGATCGCTTCATAGGCTTGGGCGTTGTTGGGCGCTATCGAAACAGCTCTTTCGTAGGCGCTGCGAGCGGCGTCGTATTCGTCTAGTCTCAGTAGCGAGCCGCCGAGGCCAATGTAGGCATCTGCCGCACGAGGCGAAATATCAATTAAGTTGCGATAGGTGTCGGCAGCTTGATCGAACTGACCGTCCATAAATAGGCTGTGGGCTAGTCCGTAGTGGAAGGGTAGGCTGCGGGGGTCGCGCTCTAGGGCCCGACGGTAGTACTCGGCTGCGGGCTGAAAGTTGCCTTGCTTTATCTGTAGGTAGGCGATGCCTGAATAGACGCGAGGATTGTCTCGATCGATTTGAAGTGATTGTTCGTAGAGGGCGATCGCACCCGGATAGTCACTGGCATCAATTCGCTGCTGCGCTCTGGTCAACAGGTCGGCCAACTGCTCTTTTTGAGCCTCATTCAGATTGCTATTTCTATCTTGAGCAATTAGCCTCTCGGTCATCTGAGGCTGGGTTTGGACCTGGGTTTGGATCTGGGTTTGGATCTGGGTCTGTGTGCGCAGAGAACTGACTTGAGCTGCACTCGCTTGGCGGGCAAAGAGTAAACTCAAAGGCAGGACTACGCCTCCGGCTAACCCAATCGATGTCAAGAGAATTGTGAACTTGTGTGGGTAGCCCATAGACTAACGCCTCCAAAAACTTAACAATGGCAGAGCCATAGAAAAGCACTTACGAAAAACTGCGCTGACCCATGATTCTATCAACAACTGACTCACTTCAAGGAACCAATATCCAGAATTACCTGGGCATCGTCACTGCTGAGGTTGTCTATGGCAGTAATGCCTTACGAGATTTCTTTGCGGGTATTCGTGATGTCCTTGGCGGACGGACGGGGGCATATGAGCGCGTCTTTGAAAAAGGCCAGCAGGATGCGCTCAAGGAGCTGGAGAGCCGAGCTAATCGCCTCGGTGCAGATGCAGTTATCGGCGTTCAGATCAGAACAGATACCATCAATATCGATGAGCACGGTGTGCTGATGCTGATCACGGCTACAGGCACCGCCGTCAGCTTCTAGTCGTTAGTTTTCTGATATCCGTCGAAACACTACAGAAAAATTGTTCGCAGGCATCGGCACAATTTCTGTCAGCGATAGGGAATGCTGCTGCGCGATCATGCTCACCGCTTCTAACTCTCGGATACCCCAGTCAGGATTGCGATCGCGCAACATCGCATCAAATGCCTCATTGCTCGGCGCAGTCTGCTTGCCGTCCTGCTTAAACGGCCCATACAGATACAGAACTCCGCCTACTGGTAGCACTCGCTGCACCCCGGCCATCAGGTACTCACACATCTCCCAGGCCGAAATGTGCAGCATATTGATATTCACAACTGCTGTAATTGGCTCAGATAGCTCAAAGTCCGGATCTTCGACTGGCCAGGGCTGCTGACTCACATCGAGCGCCAATGGAGCCAGTAAATTCTCAGATGGTAATGCCTTCACCCAAGCTGCCACACTCGCCCTAGAGTCCATATCTGGCTCACTGGGCAGCCACTGCAGACGACCCAGCCTAGGGGCAAAAAACGTCGCATGCTCACCCGTGCCACTGGCAATTTCTAGCACCGTGCCAGCCTCAGGCAGCACCCGCTCCAATACGTCCAAGATCGGCTGACGATTGCGTTCAGTAGCAGGCGCATACCTGCGAGAATCTACCATTTGTGTCCTATTTACCGACTAAATACTACGCCTCAGGCAGACTAGCACGGTCCTCAAGCAGGTAGTGACCAAACGTTGTGCTCAAAAGTGACAGGGCAATCGGACCCACGATGAAGCCTAAAAAGCCGTGAACCTCGAACCCACGCACAAAAGTGGACGATAGCCAAAGGCAGAACCCATTGACGACCAAGGCAAATAGACCAAACGTGACGAAAGTTACAGGCAGCGATAATAGCTGGATAAAAGGTTTGACAACCGCGTTGACTATACCAATAGAGATAGCAGCTAGAACGGAGGCCGTTACGGTGTCTATTGTGATTCCGGGCAGCAGCCAATCTAAGATCAACAGACTGAAGGCGGTGATCACAGCAGGCAATACGATTCCAAGCATCTTAGAACTCCAGTTTTTTATTTCTAACAGCTAGAATATCGCAAACTAAATCACCCCTCATACTGACTCAACAGTAGAGGGGTGAGACCTTCAGACAGAAATAGAGTTTGAGAGTGAGTTTTAAAGTCCTAGTGTGTCAGGCGATGTGCTCAGTAGCATTTCGGCAGTGCGGTAATAGGTGGCCCAAAAATAGGTTTCAGGGCGCGATCGCCACTGCTCTCGGTCTACCCGCAGCGCCAGAATCGGCACGGTGACGCCTTCGCTTTCTACCACTACGTTGACCGATACATTGGTAGTTAGCAAATCCTGATCAAAGCTCCGCTGTGCCCCTGCTCTAGCGGCCATCTCAGCTCGGCGGACCAAAGCTTCGTAAGTCTCACTGGGCTCTCGATCTAGAAACAGGTCGAGGCGTGACGTGTATGCCTGCGATGCCTGTGGCGCGATCAGGGCTTCAGTAATCCATACGCCTGTGCCACCAATCACCGCCGCAAGTCCTGTTGATAGAATCGAATGTCCTAAAGAGCGTCTCAGAGACCGCCGTCTACGAACCCGATAGGCAGACGGTCCCACCGGAGATTGCGCTGAATATGGAGCGGCTGAATGTGGGTTGTAGGTTGAGTAGCGAGTTGACCACATGCGGTTAAATCTAAGGTGAGTGGATGGCGATTGAATCTCGTATTGCTTTGGGTCTATCAGTATGGGTCTATTGGTCTGGATCTATCGGTCTGGATCTATCGGTCTGGATCTATTGGGTTGTACCCATCAAGTTTCCCAGTTCGAAAGGTCTTCCATACTTTAAAGGCGCTGGCCTTTGTGACTGACTTTCACAAAAGACTGCTGCATGAAGCGCAGCGTCTGTGATACCTTCTGGGTCATACGTTAATTGCTGGTCGCTCACTGTGTCAGTTTATAGCTTAGCTAAGCTTGCCTGCCTGTCACATCTTTGTATGTACAGGTAAGTTTGAGAAAGGGCTTATGACCAGATTTTTATCTGGCTAAGGGGTCTCACGAAAATAGGCGATCGCACTTCTTAACCTACCCACCACTCAACGCTATAGTCTGGAGACGTTCAATGGCTAACTACTGGGCCATCTCGGTTGGAATCAATCAATACCGGCATTTACAGCCGCTTATGCACGCACAAAACGATGCGCGCGCCATCCACCAGTTTCTAACCCAATCAGCAGACATTGCTCCTAATCACTGCATTCTACTGAGCGATCTCACTACATCTGTCGGCGATCAGGCCGTCTATCCGGATAAACCCGCGATCGCGCAGTGGATTCAAACGATCACTCAGCAAGTGGGCGCGGATGACGTGCTGTGGGTTTTCTTCAGTGGCTACGGCGTGCAGTCAGATAGTGCCGACTATTTACTACCCATTGACGGCGAGCCTGACGATATCAAAGAGACGGGAATTGCGATCGCTGATCTGATCAACACACTCGCTCAGCTACCTACAGCCAAGACCCTGCTGATTCTAGACATGAACCGTTCCCAGGGAGCGCTCGCGGGTCAAACCATTGGCACAGAGACCATCGAGCTAGCCAAAAAGTACCAGGTGCCGCTGCTGCTATCCTGCCAGCCCGAGCAGTTCTCTCACGAGACTTTGGGCATTCGCCACGGTCTGTTCACCGCCGCTCTGATAGAAGCCTTGGAGCAAAAAAACACCACCTTAGCAGCGCTTAGCGACTACATCAGCAAACGACTGCCCGAGCTTTGCACTCATCACTGGCGACCCATTCAGAACGCCGTTACTCTAATACCGGAATCGCTAGAGAACGCTGTCGTTATTCCCACCTACAAACTCCCCTTCACCGAGGTTGCCTCCGAGCCAGTCATTTCTGAGCCAGTCGTTTCTGAGCCAGTCATTTCTGAGCCAGCTAATTTCGATCCAGTCACCTTGCCAGCGACTGCACTAGTCGCGGATCGAGAAGTCGGTTCGATTAATTCAGCTAAAGCGGTAGACAGAGAAACAGGCGCAGCAGTAGCCACAGCAGCGGATGCAACCGTCACCATGGCTGGGACTGAGCAAAGCCAGCTCAAGTTTGAAGGCAGTGACTACAGCGCGGATAGAATCCATATCCCCCCGACTACTGACGGCAGCATCGGGAATAGTCCTGCCAGAAACAATGCCAATAGGGCTGTCGAAAGCGCCATCAAACCAGACAGTAGCAGCAGTGCCATCGTGCCCTACAGCCAAGATTCAGCGGCGTCTGTCAGCGGCGCTAAGCTGCGCAACTGGGGTCTGTTGGCTTTGGCTCTTCTGCTCTTAGGAGGAGTGCTATTTAGACAGCCCGCTGTCCGCACCGCATTGCAAGACCTGACGAACAAGGCAACAGCTCTAATAGGACAAGATGCAGACAGTCAAGATGCAGACGGTGACCCAGCCCAGACCGAAGCAGCCCAGACCGAAAATCTCGCTGATACGGAGGAACCCGCTGCCGGAGCCGCATCTGAAGCAGCGGGCGCTGTAGCCGGATCGGAACTAGAGTCGTCTACATCAGCCTCAGAAGGATCAGCTGCCACACCGTCGCAGCCGCCGAGCGAACCTGTCGCTGCGTCATCCGATACCACTACGCCTGCCGACAGCAGCGACCTAGAGCAAACGACTGCTGCCGCCCTGATTGCCCAGGCAAATTCAGCCCTTCAGCAAAGACAGTATTCTGAAGCGCTGATTACCTTGCAGCAGGTGCCTAAGGCGCAGCGCGATGGTGCCTTTGCTGATGTTTTGACCAAGGCTAGAGCAGGCGCAGCCGCAGCGCAGCAGGCGAATGCTTCGGTCCTCACTGAGGCGAGAACCTCTATTCAGCCCACTCAGGTATCTCAGTTCTCTGAGGCGATTGCCAAGGCCAGACGTATTCAGCCGGGCGAGCCCTTCTACGATGATGCCCAGCAAGATATTCGCAGCTGGAGTCAGGTAATTTTGGATGTGGCAGAAGGTCGAGCAACGAGTGGAAACTTGGATAGTGCGATCGCAGCAGCTAGCGTCATGCCCTACGACAACGCCGAATTCTACCAAAAGGCCAAAGATCGGATCGCCTTCTGGAAACAGCGTCAAAATAGCCGCGTCATCATTGCCGCTGCCCAACAAATTCCTAGATCGGGCCAGGCCAGCTCCTACCAAAAAGGCATCGTCAAGCTCCGGGAAGTTTCTATCGAGCATCCGGAATATGAAACTGCCCAGCGGCTTGCAGACGAGTGGAGCCAGCGGATCTTTAGCATTGCTCAGGCCCGCGCTGCCCAAGGACGACTGCGTGAGGCAGTTCAGGCTGCCGTATTAGTGCCAGCTGGGACTAGTGCCTACGAACCGACGCAGCAGGCAATCAAGCGTTGGCAAGCGCAGTAATTAGCCCTACGGGCAAGTCTCAAGCGTTGTATAGCCTAGGACAGCAAGAAAGCGTTTACTTTCTTAGATCAAACCGTCTTCTTTCAAGACGGAGCGGGTACTGGTGAGCTCGTCTACGGCGCACTGTAGTTTGGCTTCGATCGCCTGTTTTTTGTTCATGAGCTGACGGAATTTTTGGTGGCGTGCGATCGCCATACTGACCATACCCATCTGCTCCGGTGGACACGGTTGAGACACGATCCGTCCGCTCTCGCTCAAATGGCACAGGCGGTAAACCGTAGGCACACCCTCCGTTCCTGCCTCGGTGCTGCTAGTGACATCGCTGTCTGCGCTGTCTACTGCGATGCCAGTCTGGTCGATAGGATGCAAGCCATGCTTTTTCGCGCGATCGCAGCTGTTTAGACTATCGTCACCTAGCGCTTCTACATACTGAAGCAGCGCCTCGGCATCGCCATGGCGCAAAATTGTAGAATCAACTCCGACTGCCTGGGCGACGGACTGTGGCCTCTGTGTGGATGATTCTAGCCAGCCATCAACCATCGGTCCTTGCGCGTGGAGCGCGTGAAGGGCCTGTACAATTTGCCGTAGCTGCTCGTGCCAAACTGACACGACCGAGTGAATATCTTTGAGCAGGTTGAAAGCGAGGGCTGGATTGACCTCATGCCGCTGACTAACAAAGCGCTCAGAGCGAACAGGCGGCAGCGTAACTACCCCAGGCAAGCTTTTGAAAGTATCTGTGCTAACGTCTACATCCACTTGAGAAGAAGAAATCATAGTTGTTGAAGTCCGCACGAATAATTCTTGTAGCTCTCGCGTTTGAGAAAATATTACTAAAGAAAGCTATAGGAAAGCCAGAGGTTTGGCGTCAGGAAACTTACTGAATCTAATGAAAATTAATGAAAGTTATAGCTATCGTGAGATACATGCTCAAGTAAAGGGCGTGAAATTTAGCAAACCACTACTGCAAGCTCTACTGACAGCCCTTACTAAAAACACTCAGTAGGGACAAGTCCTCGTCAAACAGTCCTCATCAAATAGTCCTCATCAAATAGTTCTCATCAAATGGTGTCATGCCAGAGGAAGTAGGCTTATTTTAGAAGCGGGCAACCTATCAATAACAATTACAACATCAATGCTATGAACAAGCCTCTACTGACCAGATCGCTTCCTAAACGCCTACAGCTACTAAGTAAGCCAATGGTGTGGGTTCCCTCGATCGTCTTTGTCTTTCTCTGTCTGGGTCTCTGGCAGTACTACGCACAGCAGTCCAGTAAATCAGGCCGTGGATTGGGTCAAATAGAGCCTGCTGCCGTTAGCGATTCGCCAAAGACCAATTCCCCAGCGCTTTCAGAGATAGATACCTTAGAGCTGCTTTTGGAAAGCTCAAGAGGGGTGGCTAATCCTGCTGCTACCGATGGGAAAACTGCCTCGGAGCTTCCATCAGACCTAGCGCTGACTACACCCACCGGCCAATCGACCGGAGAGCCTTTTAACCAGCCCTCGGATCAAACCGATCCCTTTGCAGCGTACAGATCCGAATATCAGTTTCAGTCTGGGTCAAAGGATGCGATCGCCGATCCTAGCGTCCAGCCTGCTACATCCGCTAGCGGCAGAGTCAACTTTGGCGCAGGTCTAGTCAATCCAACTGCCCCTAACGCGAACAGCGCTCTTTCCGAAGCGCTCAAACGTCAACAGGCCACCCAAGCGCAAAGCGACAGTCAGACGGAAGATCCAGGTGCAGCCACACCCAACCGGCCTAATACCCAATCTAACCCTAACAGCATCAACACCAGAGGCAGTCGTACCACAGCGCCATACACCTCTGCTACTCCGAACATGTCGCCGCCAGTCGGTACGACAGGCTATCAACTTCCTAATACAGTCCCACTTCCCAACTCCACCCTCCCGACTATTCAGCCCTCCCGGAACCTCAGCCCTACCTCAGCGCCAGCGCCCCTGTCTCCTGCTGCTCGTGTCAACACCCCTAACGTTCTCTATACGCCCCCAACTTTTACCCAGCCAGACCAGGGTCAGCCAATTAGCCCAAGACAATAAGTGCTAAATTGGCTTAAACTCACAAAAAACTCACAAACTCTGTAGCCACAGCCATATACGGTTTCTGTTGGGTTCCTCACTTTCGACACTATCCGGCAATACGGCCTGGTGATGCGGCGGCATGCAAAAGATTCTTATTATTGACGACGACCGTACGCTGAGGGCTGCGCTTACCCGGTACTTAACAGACCGAGGTTTCGCTGTACACAGCGCGTCTTCGGGCTCAGAAGGATTTAATAGCTTTAGTCAAGACGCGCCAGATCTAATCGTCTCTGATGTGGTAATGCCCGGCATGGATGGGTTTCACCTCTGCGCAAAGATTCGAGGGACAGAGCGAGGGCAGCTACTTCCGTTCATTTTTTTATCGGCCCGCTGTGAACTCGAAGACCGGATTCAGGGCCATTCTCTTGGGGCAGACGACTATTTGGTCAAGCCTTTTCATCCCAAAGAACTAATTGCCAAAATTGAAAGTCAGCTAGCGAGAGCTGGCCGCGTCGTCTCTCAAATTGACCGCGCTTTGCAGCAGACCAGTCCCGAGCCTACAGTCGTCCAGCCACCGCTACCGCTGACGCCTGCCGAAGAGAAAGTGTTTTGGGAAGTGATCCAGGGCTACACCAACAAGAAAATCGGCGATCGCCTCTTCATCAGCCCTCGCACTGTCCAAACCCACCTCAGCAGCATTCTCAGCAAACTGGCGCTAGAAAACCGTTCTCAGCTAATCCGCTACGCCTTTGAAAACGGCTATACCCCAGTACAAAGCACCGACTAAACCTTGCGGTATTCCACTATCATTGGACAAGTCATTACTACTCAGGCAGTTTCACTATCTTCGCTGTCCTGATCTTTGTCTAACGCATGTCTTCAAACGCTACCGGGATAGATACTCTTACGACTACGCTCGCTTCAGGCTCATTGAAAAACCAGCTACAGGCTGTGCGTGAGCTATCTGAATTGGACGCTACGGGCGATCGCATCCTGATCGACTTTTTGAAAACTGAGCTAGTTGAGCGGGAAAACAACCCGACCGCTATTCATGGCAGCGCCTATCAGCGTCTTTGTGCCAGTAGCCTAGATCTCACTCAAACAGTGATTGATCGGCATTGGCCCAACGGTCTGCTATCACCCCAATCGGCCCAAGACATAGACTACAGCGAGCTACAAACTCTCTTGGTCAAGCAAGACTATCAGAGCGCCGACAAGCTAACGATGCAAAAGCTCTGCGAACTGGCAGGTGAAAGGGCTATACAGCGCAAATGGGTTTACTTTACGGAGGTTAGCCAGTTTCCGGTTACCGATCTGCAAACGATCGATACGCTTTGGCGGATCTATTCTGAAGATCGCTTTGGATGGAGCAAGCAGTACGAGCTGTGGATGCGTCTAGGACAGGACTGGGAACGGCTGTGGACGCAGCTGATTTGGAAGTCATCAGAAGGTGCCTGGACCCGCTACCCTACCGAGTTTATTTGGGATTTGTCTGCGCCAGTTGGCCATTTGCCGCTGTCTAATCAGCTACGGGGTGTCAGGATGATGGATTCGCTCCTCTCCCACCCGGCATGGGTGCAATAGGCGATCGCCCTCGGAAGTCCTGGCGGACCCAGCTAGGATTGACCAGCGTCTGTGCCGCGCCCAGTATCTGGCGCGGATGATCAATTAGAAAAGCAGGCGACTGCGCTGCCAACGCCTCTCGGCTGCTAAATCCCCAGGTCACCGCCGCGATCAAAACACCAATCTGATTGGACGCATCAACATCTCGAGTCTCGTCTCCGACATAGATCACTTGAGAAAAATCAAGCTCCTCGCGTCGAATAATTCGCCTGAGCATTCGGGCCTTGCCGAGTAAGCCCACACTGCCTTGAATAGAGCTGAACAGATCGGCAATCCCCTGCCGCTCCAAGAAGCGCAGAATGTTGTGTCTAGAGTTTGAGCTCATAATCATCAGCCGATGGCTGTTTTCGTTCAGCGCCCTCAGGGTAGGCACCAAATCAGCTGCAACTGAAACGTTTTCTAGCTCTGCGCCCATCTCTCGACGAACCTGACGCAGTAAAAACGGCAGGCGAAAAAGCGGAATCTCTGACTGCTTGAGCATCTCTTTTGTGCTCAAGGACTGATAGTAACGCAGCTTTTCTGGTGTGGTCTGCGAATAGCCATACTCCGGAGCTATCCGGTTAGTAATTCGGACGATGGTATCTAGCGTATCGGCGATAGTGCCGTCAAAGTCAAAGATTAGAACTGCCACGTCGCCGGGAGAAACTAAAACGTCGTTTCTATCAGCATACCTTTATCCTCGCTATTGCCAACGGCCAGAGCGTAAAATACTGCCGAGCAGCCACAGCCCCAAAAAGGAAGCTGAAGCAAACAGTAAAACGCTCAGCCACTGTAGCTGTTCGGTCTGCTGATTCGTAGAAACGATGGCTGCGCCGATAATCAAGGCTGCGACAACGGTGCTGAATGCTCGCCGATTAGCCGCTTTTTCTAGGCTGCGCTGCATAGAAGACAGCCCCTGAATCTGCACATTCCACTGTAGAGTCTCATCGCTTAGTCGATCTAGCAAGAAGCCGAGCTGTCTAGGCGCAGACATTGATAGATTCCGAAACTCCAGACCCGTGCGCAAAAATAGCTGTAGAGGATCTGCCCCTAGCAGCTGCTGTTGAAAAAGATCCACCATCAAAGGCTTGATCTCACCCATCAGATTAATAGAAGGATCAAACTGCCTGGCCACGCCTTCTAGATTCGCTAAAGACTTCGTAAATAGGCCGATATTAGCTGGCCAGCGCAGGTGATTGCGAATGCCGGTTTCGATCACCGCGCCGAACGCTTCAGCGGTATTGAATCGGCTGAGATCAAGGCCGTAGTATCTACCAAGTAGGCGGCTATAGTCGCTTTCTAAGCGAACTAGATCGACAGGTTTAAGGGGTTCTGTCAGCTGCAAGGTGAGCTGAGCACAGCGCTGAGCGTCGGAGCTGGCGATCGCCAGGACCAGCTCTGTGAGGGTAGAGCGGGTCTGTGGATCTAATCGACCCATCATGCCGCAGTCGAGGATGGCGATTCTACCATCGCCCAGGTAAAACAGATTGCCGGGGTGAGGATCAGCGTGGAAAAAACCAGTGATGAAGTACTGCGAGAGAAAAGCCCGAAATAACAAAGTTGTGATCTCTGATCTTTCTCCTTTTTGAGAGCCTTTTTGAGCGTTGGTGCGATTGGCTTTCTCTTCTGATTGAAAGACATTTTTGGGAATGTTTTGAGAGAGCTTGCTGAGGCTGTCGAAACTGAGGCTGTCAAATGGGTCTTCTGGGGTGGTGGGCTGGTTGGAAGTGATGGTCGCTTGCAGCAAAGGTCTGCCGTCTAGCCATTCCATCACCAGAATTTTTGAGTTAGTCAATGGCCAGAGGATTTTGGGAACCGTCAGCCGTTCGGAGTCGACCCAGCGACTGTCTAATAAATTCTGACGCAGTTCATCGGTGTAGCGAGCTTCGGTAGTAAAGTCTAGCTCAGCGGTGAGGGCCGCTTTGAACTCGTCGGCCAGCTGAGTGATGTTGTAGCGCTGGCCAAACTGGGTAGTAGAAACGAGTTTGGCAATGTCTTTGATCAAGGCCATGTCGCGATCGACCTGCTTGATAATGCCGGGGCGCTGCACTTTGACGGCGACAGGCTGACCGTTTTTGAGGAGGGCGCGGTGGGTTTGACCGATGGAGCCAGCGGCGATCGCAACATAGTCGATCTCGGCAAATACCTCTTCGGGCGATCGCAGCATATTCTGCCGAATAAACACCTGAATCTCTTCAGCAGGGACCGCTGGCACGGTCGATTGCAAATCACTGAGCGCCTGAATATAAGAAGGCGAGAGCAAGTCAGGGCGAGTACTCAGGAGCTGGCCTAGCTTCACATACACCGGTCCTAGCTCGGTCAAGATATTGCGCAGCACTGCCGGAGGGGGTAGCTCTGGCTCGTCTTCTGCCTTGCCTGTGAGCAAGCGCCGCATATAGTCCCAGCCGTTTTTGAGAAAGACCTCGGCAATCTCGCGCTGCCGTGAGATCAAAGTCGGTGTCAAGATAGAGGGTATAGGAGAGGGCGGCATGGTGCTAGGAACCTAGAACAGCAGTGCGGAAGGGCATTAAAAAATAATCCCTACCGTGATGCTAACAAGTTTGCGGCTGTGCGTACCCAAAGGTTGCAGTTCCTTTTGTCTGAGCTTGAAGCGCTGCTCGAAAAGCTAGATGCCCACCAATATAAAAGCCAAATGTAGGGGCGGTGAAAAATACTGTCTCGATTTTTGAGTTTGCCTCTCGAAATATTTAAATTTTGAAGGTGACTATTTTAAAGCGCGGTTGCGGCACAGACTATCGACATATCGAAGCTATTTGCGCAGTTTAGGAATGAAGATTTAATAAAAGCCGCTTTCGCGGACCGGTGGGTTTTGGCTTCGACTGCGCTCAGCCATCGTAAGTTGCCGTTACCGAACCCTGAGCGTAGTCGAAGGGTGGCCGGGTAGAGATCAGCAGGTTATTTAATCCTCGATCCTTACTTCTCTTGATGTCTGTTGGTTTTGCTACCTAGGTTTGCCGTTTAAAGAAGACTCACGGCTGCTTCGACTGCGTCGCTCTCAAAACTTCGCCAAACCGTCTGGCCGTTTCCTCTGGTTTTCCGTTCACAGGAAACAACAGAACGCTTTTGACCTTGGGGTTATTCTCTAGCGCCTCTAAACGCTCGAACTGCGCATCCGAGATCGCGATGCCTTGATACTGTTCTACATAGTCCAGCTCTACTGCAAAGTTGTTGTCGTTATACACTTGGATAAAGGCTCTATCTACCTGCCAGTTCGCCCAATCCGCATCGAAGTAACGCTTTCCCCAATACGGATTGTGATGACACACGTCAAAGCTAACCGCAGGATTCGCCTGCTTTACAGCGGCGCGAATATCTCTCATAAATTTGGTTAGCTGTGCTGTTCGATCAACGTTTCCACCGAGCTCTTCGTGATAGCCGACGTAGTCATCCCACTGCACCGCGTCTATTGCCGGATAGCGTCGAACAAACTCCGCTGAGATTTCTTTAAAGTAGGTGGCAACTGCTTGATTGTCCACATTGAGAAGATAGTGATCTATGCCCAGATAAGTTTTGTCTATGCCAGGGACAAACCATCCTTTGGCTGTGGCCATCTCAAAAATAGGACTGTTTTTATCTAGCTTGATGCCTTTCTCGAAGTAGGCATGCACCTGCATTCCCTGCTGGTGGGCTTCATCGATTAGCCAGTCTAGCCACTGATCTTGAAACTGGTTTGGACAGCTCGAATAGCCAAGGGTTTTCTGCATCACGTCGCTTTTGTACATGGTGCAGCCGTTGCCCCATACGCCGTGGATGATGGTGTTGATTCCCTGCTGTTTGTAATAGCGAACGCGATCGCGAATCGTTTGTTCACTCGCCCGGTTCGTCGCCTGATAGCGACTGAGATAAATGCCTCTAAATTCTTTCTGTGCCCAAGCGTCAGACATGATGGGCGTAGGATCGCTTGGAGGCACGGCTGGTGGTTCACCTGAAGCGGTCTCAGGTAAGCTGATTTGAATAATGTCAGGGGGGAGCGCCGTTTCTACTGGGCTAGTCCCTGTCGGGTCAGTCTCTGTCAAACTGGTATTAGCTGAGCTGGCATCTGACGAATCGGGCGCTGATCTAAGCTGTTCAAAGACCCCTCGAAAATCGCCGTTTCTAGCGGTCTCAATATCCACGCGTCCCAGCCGGGGAAACGCCCAGACTCCTGGCGCAGCCAAAAGCAGCAATAGCAAAACGCAGCCGCAGCCAGAATTATTTTTTGAAGAAGACATCGTGGGTGCTAATAAATCGAAGGTCTTTTATCGCAGGCTCTTTATAGCAGTGCTTTTCATAGGAGTGCTTTTCATAAGAGTGCCTTTCATAACAGTGCCTTTCATAACAGTGCTTTTCATAACAGTGCCTTTCATAACAGTGCCCTTTATAAAACACTTTTTACGACAGCGTTTCCGCCAAAAAACGTTCTAGAAAATGCAGCGCCATCTGATTGCTCACACCGTTGAAAATTTTGTCAAAAGCATGTTCGGCCCAGGGAATCTTTACCCAGACGGCTGTATTGCGCGATCGCAATAGCTGTTCGTATAGATATTTGCCATATTTCGCCTCAACAATATGATCGCGTCCACCGTAGATTAGCAAGACGGGTGGCAGGGTATTGGGATCTGCTGCCTTGACGTAGGTGATCGGCGAGGCGGCGGCATAGGCGGTGGGCTGCTGGTCTGGCGATCCGCCTAGATAGGCTTGCAGGACTTGCCGGACATCTAGCGGATCTGGCCGAGGCGGGTTGCGATAGCCATTGTCTAGATCGACTGGACCGTAGAAAGAGATTACCGCTTGTACCGGTGCGATTGGCGGTGGCAAGGCCGGTTGCCCAGCGCTAGGAGCAGAGGCTTGAAACCCCATCAGCATCGCCAGCTGTGCGCCAGCCGACCAGCCCAGTAGCGCTATGTGACGGCGATCAATCTCATACTCGTCAGCGCGATCGCATACGAAAGCTAACGCGGCTTCTACATCCTCTAGCTGCGCTGGAAACTGATATTTTGGCGTGTGTCGGTAGTCAGCCGCGATCACCACATACCCCCGTCCGGCGAGGAACCGCCCTAGCGCCTCATTTTCACTAGAGTTTCCCGTCCGCCAGCCGCCACCGTAGATCATCATCACTGCCGGATATTGACCTGCTGATGGCGGCTGATACAGGTCCAAAAACAAAGACTCGCCTGCCGGAGCTGCAAACGGGATCTTCGCCTGATGCCGAACTTCTGTTTTGGGAATACCACCAAAGAAATTGAATAGGCTGAACGCCGGAATCGGGGCTAGCTGGCCATTCGATGAATCCACTATTGGATCGGCAAATGCCTGATTCATCGAGCGTTCTGCACTTGCCACCGCCTGCGGCTGCTGTAAAAGCGGCAGAGCGTTGAGTGCGATCGCCATCAGCAGAATAGCAACCACTGTGCGCGGCGGTGATGGGATTAGCCATAGCGTGAGGAATAGGGCGATCGCACTCAACCCACCTAGCAATGGACTGATCTCCGGCGCACCCACTGCTAGCTGCAGCAAGAAAAAATTAGGGGCGGGTAGCACAATCCACAGGCTCAAAAATAGTAAAACGCCGATTGCCAGCCAGCCTATCTGACGACCCGCAAACCAAACAGCTTGAAAGAATCCTTGGGTGTAGCTACTTTTTGGGAGCATATTGTCATTCTCTAGCTGAGTTAGATATTAATGCGTCTTGAGTAGGCACCGGATAGATCGCTGGTCAATTTTTCATAAGGTGGTGGTGATTGGAAAGGATTTTCAGCAATAACGTCAAGCAGCTTTTGAGCTTTTTTCTTCAGTTGGCTAGCGGATAGCTTTTTCTCGCATTCCGGGAACGGAGAGTAAGTACAAGGTTTCTTGGATGCTAGACCAATCTTCTTGCGATAGAAGCACCGCATTATGGTCTTCACCGATAAGGGATTCGCTCAGAAATAGAATACCTAACATGCAAAGCTGAAACCGAGGCCTGAGCGTAGTCGAAGGCCGGATGGAATGGGACTTTATTTAAGGGCACTTCCCTAATCACAATGGGCTGATGAGAAGAAACCGTTTCATCGATGAGTTGTCTTAAGTTGTTTTGAGCTTCATCTTTGAGCTTCATCTTTGAGCTTCGTCAAGGAAATGGATGGACATTTGTGGTTTTCCTTACTGTCGGTTCCTGTTGTTTTTCTTGTCTACAGTTCGTCACCTTCAATAGGTGGCACATCTGGAACCCTGGCTAAGATGTGATCGAATTTTGCATAGTCAGCTTTTTTTGCGTAGCTTTCCAGCAGTTGATGCGTTTCGTCAGATTCATCCGTTACAGCAGTTCCGTTTTTCCACAGCTCGTGTTCGCTGATATCGATTTCTTCGTTCCACACGAGGGCGTAGCCGCCAGGTTCGATTTTGAAGTTCTTGAAGAAGGCGGGTTGTCTCAGCGGTGCAAACATTGGGTTTTCGAGCAGGGGTCGAATACTGTATTTTCTAATCTCTTGGTTTGAGAAATGGACAATCAAGATGTGGTCAGCAATAGCTTTTGCGTCAGTGATTCGTGGATACTGCATAGAATTCTTCAATACTCAACTCACTCATATGAGTTGCTATGTCGCCTTGACGTAAGTTGTAGTCAAGGAAGTCTCGATTGAGCGGTTTACTTTAGGAGGTAGCTTGCGAAACTTCTGTGATTTCCAGATATCCAAAAGGTCTTTCTGGTAGTTGGTTGCCCATTCGAGAACTAATTTCTGAGCGCGATTCGGGAGGTCTCCTTCAATGATTTCTAATGACTCAATGCTGATAAGCGCATTGTGCTCACCATAAACAGCATGAAATGCGGCGGCGGGTGATCTCCAAAGAATACTTTGATGATAATTCCGTAAAACCTTGTAATCTCTGGCATTTTATCTTACATACTCCAACGAATAACAGATTAGCTTGGCAACTGGAATGATGGCATCGCTTGGGATTTTGATCGCGGCGCTATTCTTCCTCTCCATGATCCACAGCCCCCATTAGCTTCAGCGCTGTTCGCTGCCCTGGGCTTAGCCCGATCGTGCCGGTGATATCTAAGCCTGCGCAGACGCGATCGTCTCTCACGCGAATACACTTCCCCGTTGCCGCCTCCCACACTCGAACCGTGTTGTCATCGCTGGCGGAGGCGAGCTGCTGGCTATCTGAGCTATACACCACCGACCTAACCGAGTTTTCAGGCCTTCGAGGGTGCGCAGGCAATCGCCCGTACTGGGGTTCCACAGCTTCACGGTAGGTATCACCGCCCTCGCGACAATCGAAATAATATCCAGTAGTGGTTTCATCAGTCACCTTGGAGCTTAGCCCGCGCGCCACTCTGTGAGCATATCAATACGGTTATCGTTTGACATCACACTAGCTACAGACAATGCTGATGCGGACAGTGCGAAGGAACAAAGATGAGATGAAAGTTGCAGCCATGAGCCAGTGAGCTGTAGCCAACGCCCTAGCATTAAAAAAGCCTACGAGAAATCTCTCATAGGCTGCAAAGAATCTAGAACTGTGCGATCGCAATACTAAGCGCTGCGACGGCGAGGGCGCTTGTATTCTGATTTTTTCTTGTAGCCGATGGCTTGGGCTTCGTCGCTGTCAGGGCCAAACTGCCCCCGCACAGATTCTTTCATAGCGAGTACCACAGTGTGAAATTCTATCTCGGCCTGACGAGTAGCGTCTGTTGCTGCCTTTGCTTTGGCGGTCAGCTCGGTCTCTTTCTTCTGCTTTTCAATCATGATGTTGTAGGCAGATTGGATACTCTTGAGACTGGCTTCGGGGCGAACGCTGGCGTAGTCGGGGATGGCGCTCAGGCCGTGAAAGGCGGTGATATCGGCGGTGATGGTTTTGGGTGAAAGGCGACGGGAGATGTTGACCGTGTTCATAAGAAAATGACCCTTTGAATCGGGTAGATGGTGTGAAACAACGAAACAATGCGGCTGAGTCGGCCTATGTTTGTCTCGCCTACAAGGAGATTGCCCGATGTAAAAAAAGATACAGCCATTGCATTGTTAAGATCGTGAGAGAAAAGTAAGGGTCTTGATGAAGTTAGGATGAGTGTTGTCGGCGTGAGCAAGCGGTGAGGCGATCGCCCTACCATTGCAACGGCTCACTCCTTTAGTTCGCTGGCTGCGTCATTGATTTTTCTCAACTGCATGAAGGGTTTGCATTGACAAAACCAGCCATCCGACTCTGCGAGCAAAGGTGCATGGCGTGCAGCTAAGCCACGCAGCTCTGCGGGCAAAGGCGTTGGGCGTGCGGCTTAGCCACGTGACTCTGCGAGCGAAGGTGGCGGTGGCGATCGCAACCATAGATCTGGCACTTCATTTGATCGCGGGCGTGACTGCTGCTCAGGGGCCAACGGTTACATCGGTAACAGCACGAGCAAAGACCTTCCACCAGGATCGGTATTAAGATCACTGCAACGTTTCGTCCCCAAAAAGATGACAGCCGCTACTTCTTTGCCCGTAGAAAAAAAGACGCCAGGTATAAACAAGCGCTATCCAAAGGACTGTACTTTTTTGACAGCAGATTGGGATGCGATCGCCCCCTTCTGGTACCCAATCGCCTTTAGCAAAGACGTGCAAACCGAACCTGTTGGCACAACGCTACTCGATCAGCGCCTCGTCATCTGGCGAACCTCAGCCGCACCCAATGCCAAGCTCTGCGTCGCCAACGACATCTGCCTGCATCGCGGCGTCCCGCTGAGCATGGGCCATGTAGAAGCAGAACAAATCATCTGCAAATATCACGGCTTTCACTACAGCGCCGACGGTCAATGTACCAAAATACCCGCTAACCCAGACGCTCGCATTCCCGCTCGGCTCTGTCTAAAAACCTATCCAGTCAAAGAAGCATACGGTCTGATCTGGACAACGCTGACAGGTGATGAAAGCACAGAGCTACCGTCGTTTCCAGAGTGGGAAGATGACGACTATCAGCCAATTTTGCCGGATGCGGTAGATGTGAGTGCGGCAGCGGGGCGGCAGATGGAGGGCTTTTTGGACGTGGCGCATTTTGCCTGGGTACATGCGGAGTCGTTTGGCGATCGCACCAACCCCGTTGTCCCTACCTACAGCGTCACCCCCACCGCCTACGGCCACAAAGCCCACTACACCAGCACCGTCAGCAACTTCCCCAAAGGTCTTCAGCATAGAGCCCCCAAAGACTTTCAATGGCTCCGCGCTTTCGAGGTTTTCCTTCCCTTCACCGCCCTGCTGCGCGTTCACTTTCCCGGCGACGATCGCCTGTGCATCCTCAACGCCGCCTCCCCTGTCTCCGCCCGCAAAACCCGCGTCTTTTGCCCGATCGCTCGCAACTTTGACAAAGACCAGCCGCTCGAACCGGTCTACGAATTCAACTATCAAATCTTCAACGAAGACAAGGAGATTGTCGAAGCTCAGTACCCAGAAGATTTGCCGCTAGATCTCCGCGCGGAAACTCACATCGAAGCAGACCAAAGCTCCATTGCCTATCGTAAAGGTCTGGCAAATCTAGGATTGAGTAAGTTGTATACGACGTGATTGGGCAGGTAGGGGGGGTGCATGCAAGAGTACCTAGTTTAACGTCACACACCGAGACCCACCCCGCCCTGCGGGCACCCCTCCGAGGAGGGGAGTTACTTCAGGCAATGAGACCAAGGCGATCTACCTCGACTCGCAAACGCCACACAGCCAGGACAAATCCCCTCTCGGGAGGGGTGGCACGCAGTGACGGGGTGGGTCCGGGAACTCGCGCTAAACGCTGAACGCATACAATAAAGAGAGCTTTAGAGAAGGTTCCGCGAGAGGTTATTTCTCTGAAATTACTCGGTTCCGACTGCGGATAAACAGCTTCTCTAGCTCTAGCCAGACAAACAACAATGAGCTAAATCCTATACAGACTAGCAGCTCTGTCACCGTCAGATAGTGCGTACCAAAGAAATTGCGCAGTGGGGCCACGTAGATCAGCAACAGTTGTAATATCGTAGTCACCACCACCGCTAGCAGCACATAGGGGTTAGAGAATTGAGACATCTCTATGGCTAGCCGATTGCTAGAGCGTACCGAAATGGCATGGCCCATCTGAGACAAACACAGCATCGTAAATACCATTGTCTTCCATCGATCCGGATTACCGATCGCTCGTCCCGCTTCGCTGTGCGTATAGCCATAGGCCCACAGCATTAGCGATATCGCCAATATCGCAAACACAATGCCCACCCGCACCATATACAGTCCCAGCCCTCTAGCAAAAATGCTCTCTTCTGGATCGTGCGGTGGCCTGTCCATCATATTGGGCTCTGCTGGCTCTAGGGCGAGCGCCAACGCAGGAAAGCCATCGGTGACCAGGTTCATCCACAGAATTTGCAGCGGCGTCAGTGGTACGGCAACAATCGGCAGCAATAAAGGAGAAAGCGCAATCGTAATCACCTCACCGATATTAGAACCTAGAATATATTTCACAAACTTGCGAATGTTGCCATAGACGACTCTCCCTTCTTCTGTCGCCGCCACAATTGACGCAAAGTTATCGTCTAGCAGCACCATATCGCTGGCTTCTTTACTAACGTCGGTGCCGGTAATGCCCATCGCAATGCCGATATCCGCCTGCTTCAGCGCTGGGGCGTCATTCACACCATCGCCTGTCATAGCCACGACCTGTTTTTGCGCTTGCAATGCCTGCACGATTCTCAACTTGTGCTCTGGCGATACACGCGCATACACACTAGTCGAAGAAACAGCAGATTCTAGCTCTTCTTTGCTCATGGCTTCTATCTGCTGGCCAGAGAAAGCATCGGATTCCCCTGCCGCAGTAATCAGGCCAAGATCTATAGCCAGTGCTTTGGCAGTAAGCGGATGATCGCCAGTGATCATGATGGGGCGAATGCCAGCTTGCTGACAGCGTTTGACGGCCTCGCGAACTTCTGGGCGAGGGGCATCAATCATAGAGACTGCGCCTAGCCAAATCAGGTCTTTTTCAGCGTCTGCTTCTGTGAACTCATCAGCATTACTAAAGTCTTCTTTATCTAGCGGACGATAGGCAAAGCCCAGGACTCGTCCACCTTTGGACGCAAACGATTCGACTTTTTCAAGAATCTCTTTTCTGTCTGCTTCGGTGAGCGATCGCGCCCCTTTGCCAGACCGACTACAGCACTCCAACAGCAGCTCCGCCGATCCTTTGGCAAACACCGCATACGGCGCATTAATTTTCAGTCGATTACTCTCTGGCACAGCGACCACCACGCTCATCCGCTTGCGCTCAGAAGAGAACGGAAACTCTGCGCAGCGCTCAAACTCGTACTCTAATTTCTTTTTCTCTAATCCCGCTTTTGCCGCTAGAGTCACTAAAGCCCCTTCTGTTGGATCGCCCACAATGGACCACGCTCCATCTTCGGTTTGCAGGGCTGCGTCATTACACAGCGCACAATCTAACAGCAGTAAAGCAAGCGTCGGTTTTTCTAACGGAGCGATTTTGTCTCCAGCCACTCGAAACTCGCCTTTGGGTGCATAGCCATGACCAGTCACTTCAAAATCGCGCTCAAATGGCAGCCCTGGTATATGCACCTGCTGCACCACCATCTTGTTCTGCGTCAGCGTCCCGGTCTTGTCAGAGCAAATCGTCGTCACCGAGCCCAATGTTTCTACCGCTGGCAGGCGACGAATTAGCGCGTGACGCTTCACCATCCGCTGCGTTCCAAGTGCGAGTGTTACTGTAATCACAGCAGGCAAGCCTTCGGGCACCACCGCGACCGCCATACTCAGCGACACCGTCAGCAGCTCTTCAAAAGCGGACCATCCCATCGCCAGCGACCCGCCAATCACCACCAGCGCCACTAAGGAGAGTGAGCCAATCACCAGCGTTTTGCCAAGCTGATCTAAGCGCTGCTGCAAAGGGGTCTTCAGCTCAGAGACGGACTGAATCATCGTGGCAATCTTGCCCAGCTCCGTCTCCATACCGGTTCGAGTCACCAGCATTTTGCCGCGACCGTGGACAATCTCTGTTCCCTGAAAAACTAGATTCTTCTGCTCAGCTAAGCTAGTGTCAGCCGATAGGGTAGCGTTTGCCTTTTTCTCTACTGATGTGGCCTCACCGGTTAGGGCCGATTCTCTTGCTTGCAGCGCGGCTGACTCTAGCAAGCGACCGTCCGCCGCGATTTGGTTTCCCGCTTCTACCAAAACCAGATCGCCAGGTACTAGCTGTTTAGCAGAAATCTCTTTGGTCTCTCCCGATCGGATAACGGTTACGTTTGGCGAGGAAAGTCCTTTAAGCGCGGCCAAGGCGTCTTCTGCTCTGCTTTCTTGAAAGTAGCCCAGGACTGCGTTTAATAGAACAATGGCACCGATGGCGATCGCATCCTTTGGAAAATTCCCAGCGCGCACATCCAGCACCGCCGCCACAATCGCTACCCCAATCAGCATCAGCAGCATGATGTCTGCAAACTGATCGAGCAAAATTTGAAATCGGCTGCGTCTCCCGGTTTCTGTTAGCTCATTAGTGCCATATTCGCCCAGTCGGTTTTCAGCTTCTGCTGTCGAAAGTCCACCTTTGGTGTCGGTATCTAGAGCCGCTGCTGCGTCATTGATATCAAGCGTGTGCCATTGCTGAACTGTCGCCATGAGGGTGAATCTGCCTTTGATTTGAGCTGTTAAGTGTATCGCTCAAAGTGTATAGCAACCTCTATGCAAAGTGGGACTTTCGTCAGCTGCAAACGTCAGCTGCGAACGTAGATATGAATATAGTCGTAGCGATTTCGCATAATCGCACCGGAAAGTTTCTTGGTTTCAAAATTATAGCGATCGCGCCTCCGATCAATCACCGCATCTAGTCCCCTTTCAATCTCTACTGTGGACTTTCCCTCTAGCGTAGATAGCAAGGTTGCCCGGATTTGATAGCGATCGATAGCAGGTGAAAAGGTTGCTTCTGACTGTCGTACTTTCTTCGACTTTGGATCAAAGACATAGGCTAGCCTCACTCGATTTGGCATTAAGTTGTAAACTTCTGTCCGAAATCCATTGACAGTCGAAGAACGAGCCGGATTACCCAATCGGCTTTGCACTCGGCCTTCGGAGCTACCAGGAGGCAAGCCCGGAATAGGTACGATTTCACCTGAGCCGCCCGGCTGAGCGCTGTCTGGATTACCGCTATCATCTAGCAGCAAAGGCGGCGTCTGATCGTCAGTATCCGTCGGCTGTTCTGGCTCGGGCGGCGAACTTTCGTCAGCCGCGTCCCCTTCTGTTGTTTCATCTACGGTGTCGGGCTCTTCAGGCTCCACTGGCTCCTCAGGAGCTTCTATTTCCTCATTACTCTCATCTGGAATAACTTCAGGTGGCTCATCTAAAACTGGAGATGAATCTTCTATTACTGTTGGATCTGGCGTTGGCGTTGTATCCGGACCAAAAAGCTGTTGAACTACTAAAAACCCACCTGCGGCAGCGAGTCCTGCTAGTAGCAAAGAAAATATAAACAGGCCACAGCCGTTTCCCTTTTTTTCAACCTTCTGTCCTCTTTGCGCAGAGCCATATCCTGGCTGATTGACTGGCGCTACGACAGTACCCGCCGTCTGAGGTGGAATCGCGACTGTTTTTGCAGAAGTGTTCGCTGGCGCTGCTTGATATCCTGATGGGTGTCCTGGCTGGTAGGCTGGCGCAACAACTTTTGTAGGAAACTGTGAGGGGGAAGGTGGCGCTATTAGGGCTGAGGGTTTTCCATGAGAAGTAGGAGAGTGCGTGCGGCTGAAGAATCCTGTTCTCTGCGGCGTGGTGAGTAGCGATAGCCATCTTGCAACCGATTGAGGGCGGTCTTTTAGCTCGATTTGCATACCCTGGGCAATGGCATCTGCCACAGGTCTACTGATGTCTGGGCGCAGCTGCTGGACTGGAATCATCGGGGTGCGATCGCGCAACACCGCCGCCACTGGCACCTCACCGGTCAGCAGCAGATACAGCGTTGCCGCCAGACCATAGATATCTGTTGCTGCCGAGCGATGCGCCCTGGGCAAATACTGTTCGATTGGCGCGTAGCCTTCTGAGACGATACTGGTGTGCGTTTGCGCCGGATTTCGAGTCAGCTCACGGGCAATACCAAAGTCGATCAAGATGGCTTCCCCGGTCAGGTCATGCACCATGATGTTCTGCGGCTTGATGTCTCGATGTAGCAATCCTTTGCTGTGGACCGCCTGTAATGCATTGCCGATCTGTTGGATGTACCTGACTGCGATCGCCTCGTCCATCAGCTGCGGCCCGCTCTGATTGTCGAAAACAATGTCGTAGAGCGATCGCCCTGGGATGTAGTCCATCACCATATAGGGCAAATAGTCTTCAACAAAAAAGTCAGTCACCCGCACCACATTCGGGTGCTGACACAGTGCCAGTCGCCTGGCCTCGTCCTGGAACTGTCGCTGTAGTTCCTCCAGATTAGGGGCAGACCAAAACGACTCATTCAGCGTCTTGACAACCACCACCTGCTCTAGATAGGTCTGATAGGCGCGGAACGTTAGGCCAAACCCGCCTCGGCCCAGCACCGACTCCAGCTTGTATTTCCCCCCCTGCAAGCGTTTTCCGATTAAACTACTCATAAACCTATACCAGCGACCGTCATCACTCTCGTCATCACTCTCGTCATCATTGTGTCTTGTCACTACTTCACTGACAACTAGACGTATTACGCTTTCAGATGTGATCCACTTACGCGAGTAGGCTTCGACTACGCTCAGCCTACAGTTTCCCTTCACACCATTTTCTTGCCTTGCCATGCAGACTCTAAAACGCCCAGCTACTGCTAGCTATCTCACCACTTGGAATAACGCCCAGTTTTTCACCAGCACGGCTGATCCGGCGATCGCCTCCACAGTCAAGCAGTTGAAGCAAGATATTGGTGCGATCGCCACCGCCTGCGAACCCTTTACCGCCCTAGTCGCCACCGCCGAGACTATAGCCTCAGCCGACTACGCTTCCCTCATCGATCAGATTCGACCTATTCATCTCCAGCGCAACGATGTCCTCAAACGCCTCGGCAATGTCAGCACTTACATTTCCACCGCCCTCAGCGTCGACACCCAAGACGCCAATGCCAGCACCTGGAAGCCCATCCTACAAAAGCTCAGCGCCGATTTTACAGAGGGCATGACGCCTTTCAACGTCTTTCTTCAACGCGCCAGCGAAGACTTTATCACCGCGCTTCTAGCTGACTCAGCGCTCAGCGAAATGGACTTTCTGCTGCGCCACAGCCGTAAAGAAAAAGACTTCTTGCTCAGCGTTGCCGAAGAGCAGCTAATAACTGCCCTAGCGACCAATGGGCTCCACACCTGGGGCAATCTCTACAGCGAGCTAGCCGGTACGCTGAAGTGCGAAGTACAGGGTGAAACGATGGGACTAGCCAAGGCCGCTAACCTGCTTAGCCATCCTAGTGCCGATACCCGAAAAGCTGCGTGGGAGGCGATTCGAGCTGCCTGGGGAGCGCAGCAGCCAGCGGTCGCATCTGGGCTCAATGCCATTAACGGCTGGCGATTAGAAGCAGCCAAAAAGCGATCGCACAAACGTCAGCTTCACTATCTGGACAAAAGCTGTCATCAGAGCCGCATCGAAAGAGCAACCCTCGACGCGCTGATGGAAACGACCTATCAAAATAGAGCGATTGGGCAGCGAGCGCTGAACGCGATGGCAAAAGCACTCGGCCAGTCTCAGATGCATCCTTGGGATGTGATGGCACCTGCGCCTGCGGTCGAAGCTGGTGCTAAAGCAGAAACGATTGAGTTTGGGGATGCGATCGCCCTCATCGCCAATGCCTTCAATCAGCTCACCCCAGAAATGGGCGACTTCGCCATCATGATGGCCCAAAAAGGCTGGATAGACGGCGAGCCCACCCCCAACCGAGCCACTGGCGCATACTGCACCAAATTTCCCGATCCTAGAGAACCGCGCATCTTCATGACCTACGAAGGCACCATGATCAACGTCCTCACCCTTGCCCACGAACTCGGCCACGCCTGGCACAACTGGGTAATGCAAGACCTTTCACCCATGCAGTGCCGCTACCCAATGACTCTGGCCGAAACTGCCAGCATCTTCGCCGAAACCCTCGTCCGCGAAGCGCTGATGGAAAAAGCCACCACCCCCGCTCAAAAGCTGGAAATCGCGTGGCAAGACGCCCAAAGCGCCGGTATCTTCTTGCTCAATATTCCAGCTCGCTTCGAGTTTGAAAAGCGTCTAGTAGAAGCTCGCAAAGTCGGTGCCGTCCGCCCTGCGCAGCTATGCGACATGATGGATCAAAGCTGGCAGCTCTGGTTTGAAGACAGCCTCAGCCAGTACGACAATCTCTTCTGGGCGAGCAAGCTACACTTTTCCATCTCTAGTCTGGGCTTCTACAACTATCCATATCTGTTTGGCTATCTCTTTAGCCTTGGCATTTATGCTCAGCAGCCGGTGATTTGCGATCGCACTCAAGCTGACGGCGAAAAGTTCAACCAGCGCTATACAAACTTACTACGCGATACTGGCACCATGACCGCCGAAGAAGTCGTCTGGCACCACCTGCAAAAAGACCTCAGCCAGCCGCAGTTCTGGCAAGACAGTCTCTCTATCGTAGAAAAATCTGTTGCTAACTTCGAGCAGCTTGTAGATTCTGTAGCAGTTCTTCCCTAAATAATATTCAATCTGCTGGTCACAGACGACTTCTTACTTATATGGTTTCCACAAGGGAAAAGCTACACGGCTTCAGTAATTTAGAGCTTGCCTGGAAAAGGATCGAGGTAGTGCATTTTCGTAAAGGTAGCTTGCTTGCTTAAACCCAAAAATTCTGTTCCCATTCACCGATGATCAACAGCTTCTTGGACAGAGAAGTCCATTCCTTTTAGGCTCTCTACTTCTACGTCCTCCATTTGAAAACTGTCTATAATTTGCTTGAAAGTCGCTGCTAGTGGTACGGCAATCACCGCGCCTAACAGTCCGCCTGTTTGTGCGCCTATCAGTAGGGATAAGAGCACCCATACCGGATTGAGGCCGACTGCATCTCCTAGAATCCGAGGCGTAAACACATTGTCCACAATTTGGTCAGTGATAATGCAGGCAGCTAGAACCTCAGCGCCTAATACTGGATCGTTTAGACCTACCAACAAGCTGACAGTCGCCATGCCCAACCAATCACCAAAAGGAACAAATACGCACAGGCCAATTCCCATCCCAGATACCAGCCAAAAAGGAACGTGCAGCAGATAGAAGATCAGCGCCAGTGTAACCGCCATGATTGCCGCAATTACTGCCTGACCAAAAAAATAGTTTTTGAACTGCGCACTCAGTGCCTGACTGATCTGATCGCCCAAATCGTTGGGTAGCCACCTGAAGAGACCTTTCCAAAATGACCTGCCATACAGGACTAAATACAGCGTCAGTACCGTTGTCAGAACGACATCGAAGAGTTTATCGGCAAAGCCAAACAAGAAACTTACTGCCTGACCTGGCAACAGCTTTAGCTCGACTGGCAGCAAGTTGGCGATTTGATTGGTCAGGTCGCTAACGTCAATATTGTCGGCGGTCTCTAGCTTATCGAGTTCAGTGTCTAATACTTCTAGCTTTTGACTGCCAGAGGCTAGCCAGCCCGGTAGCTGCGTGGTCAGATCCGTAAGCTGATTAAGGAGAGTGGGTGCTACTGTCACAGAGAGCAAGGCGAGCCCCGCCACTACTAGCAAAACGATGAACAGTACGCTGTAGGCCCGAGCGATACCGGTTTTCTCTATTAACCTCACTAGATAGTCTAGTAAGAACGCTAGCAGAGTAGCCACTACAAAGATACTCAGCAGTGCTTGAAAGTACTGAACGCCTCGAAGCAGCAGCCAGAAGTTGAAAACGGTCAGCGGGATTGCTAGCTCCCATACTAGCCACCGAGGTAATTTGTCGAGCAGGTTAGTCAACTATTAGTCCCTTTTGATAAAGCTATACGGCTACAGTAGTACTCTGAAAACCCCGCGAAGACAAGTTTCCTACAGGCTAAATAGGGACTGTCTTACGACAGATCTAACGGGCAATATCAGTAGTGTGGAAATGTCTGCGAACTCAAAGCGTCAGCGTGTTGCGGCTATCCATCACTTATCTCGCTCACTTATTTCGGAGCTTCAGAATCAAGCACCTCAAGAATAGCTTTGATCAGCGTGTCTGGAGCGATTGGTTTTGTCAGATGCTGCTGGAATCCGGTTTCTAAAGCTCTCATTTCGTCTTTTGCTGTGGCATAGGCAGTCAGAGCGATCGCCCGAACCTGTCCACCTCGATTCGCAGGCAGCGCCCTAATCTGTTCTATCAGCATATAGCCGTCCATCTTTGGCATCCCAATATCACTGATGATAATATCCGGCAGCGCCTTACCCATTGCGGCTAGCGCTTCGTCACCAGAAGCGGCAACTGTCACCGCTGCTCCGGCTTCCTCCAACGAAAAAGCAGTGATCTCTATAGAGTCGCTTTCGTCATCGATCACCAAGATGTTGATACCGCTCAAATTGCCTTTTTCTATATTGGGTTCACCCACGCTGGGCAGATCAGGTACAACAACACACGGCAGTTGAACAACAAAGGTCGCACCTTGGTCTTCGCCAGGGCTATGGACGGTGACAGTGCCGTCATGTAGATCGACAATCTGTCTGACGATGGCCAGTCCCAATCCTAGTCCGCCAAACTTGCGCGTAGTAGAATAGTTCTCCTGACGAAAATGCTCGAATACGAAAGGGACAAAGTCAGCGGCAATGCCTTTGCCAGTATCGCTGACTTCTATCTTTGCTACAGAGGCTTCGGTAGTCGCCGTGATCGTTATCTGGCCTTCATTTGGGGTAAACTTCACGGCGTTTGATAACAGATTCCACATTACCTGCTGTAGCCGAACGGCATCGCCTAAAACGTAGCAAGGCGTAGTGGTTGTTTTGATTTCAATAGACTTTTCGTCTGCGGCTTGTTTTACGGTTTCTTTGGCGGCTAAAATGACGCTGTTGAGATCGGTCGGTGTCTTGTCTAGAACAAGTTTGCCTCGCAAAATCCGAGAGATATCAAGCAAGTCACTAATGAGCTGTAGCTGTAGCTGTGCGTTGCGTTCAATAGAGGCGATCGCAAACTTTGTTTTTTCGGCGCTTAGCGTACCGCGTTTGAGCAGCTGCGACCAGCCCAGGATTGGATTTAGAGGCGATCGCAGCTCATGCGAGACCACTGCCAAAAACTCGTCTTTGATCCGGTTTGCCCGTTCAGCCGCTTCGCGGGCGGCTTCCCTTTCAATCGCATCATTTTTGAGGGCGGTGATGTTTCTAGCCACCGCGTAAAACTGACCTTCTGAGAGCAGATTGGTCACGTTCCACGATAGCCAGCGATAGCTGCCATCTTTACAGCGATAGCGGTTTTCAAACGCAACTAGCTCCTCGCCGGTCGACAGGCTTTCGCTGGCGGCGATCGTTGCGGCCCGATCGTCAGGATGAACAAACGATAGGTAGGGCTGCGTGGTCAACTCTTGTGACGTGTATCCTAGAACCTTCTCCCAAGTTGAGTTGACGTAGGTAAAATAGCCCTCTAATGTGCCGACTGCATACATATCAGGAGAGAGTCTAAAGAAGCGATCGCGCTCCTCGGTTAGTTGCTTCAGCCTAGTCAAATCTAGAACAAAGGCCATTACCTCCTGGCTCTGGGCAGATGCATTTTGTAGTAGCGTTGCAGCGATCAAGATGGGCAGCTTGCTACCGTCTTTGCAAATGTACTCTTTTTCGTAGGGTTTGCAGACGCCAGTTTCTAAGAGCTGATCGACAGCATTGACATCTGAAGATGCAAATTCTGGCGGCGTGAGCTGATCCCAGCTTAGCTGGCTTGAGGCTAGCTCCTGCGCACTATACCCTAACAAGTTCAAAACATAGTCGTTTGCGTAAGTCAGGCCGCCGGTAAGATCGCCCAATACAACCCCAAACAGATTCGATTCAACAATTTTTCTGAAGCGCTGTTCCCCTTCTATTGCAGCTTGTTCTGCTCGCTTGCGCTCAGTAATCTCGATAGAAATTCCAACGAGTCGATCGGGTTCGCCAGCTCTATCATAGGTCAGCTCAGCTCTGGCGATCATCCAGTGTGTGCTGCCATCGTCCCAGATCATCCGATACTCTTCGTCGAAAAAATCACCCTGTTCTATGGCTGTTTGATAGGCAGCCCATACCCGGTCGCGATCGTCGAGGTGTATGCGCGATCGCATAGTATCAACCGTCAGCGTGGCATCTGCTGAGAGTCCATGATTGTATCTGTGTTGATCGCAAGCTGTCAGCGTTTGGGTTTTGAGCGCAATTTCCCAAGTGCCGATTTTACCTGTCGTCAGCGCCAACTTCATCTGTCTACGAGCATCTTTAGCAGCACGCTCCTGCCGAATGAGTCTCGCTATTTGAGTTCGCTTAGCGGCGTGTGTCTTCGCGCCTACAACTGTTTGATCGATATGATCTGCAACTAGATCGAAAAAGTCCTGATAATCCTCATCAAAGTTTTTGGTCGGACTGATGCCCATCACTAGCAACCCTGCTACCTGTGAAGAGTCAGGTGACGCCAGCGGCTTGACGACAGCGCTGGAAATGGAGTTGTTCCAGGTATCGGTCAATGCCTTGGGCAATAGTGCCTCGAAGCGCTCGGATAAATTGTCGATAATAGATTTTTTGTTTTTGCTACAGACGCGAGCAAATTCTCGCTCTAGTGACCAAGGCGCATCTGAGGTACTTTCTAAGCTTGTAGTTTCTGGCGAGGTGTCTTCTAAGGCTGGAGCGTTTGAGTCCACAGTTCTCGCTGCTGTCAAGTTCACTATCAAAGGGCTGGCGGCTGTGTCTGCTGCAATACCCGCTGAACCGACCAGGCGCAGGGCGTCCGCTTCGACTAGATACAGTAGCGCAAACGGAATGTCATAAGGATTGCCTGAAAGGATACCTAAAGTTTGGTGACAGGCTGCTTTGGCCGTCTTCATAGAGCTGGGAATTTTGTGGAGCGATCGCAGTGTTTTTAGTCTGCGATCGCTGATCACCTGGCCAGTCGTCTGATTGCACACGACTAGGACGCCGCCTACTTGAGATAGCTCGTCGTAGATAGGACTACAGCAAAAAGAATAGTAGCGTTCTTCCTGAAAAGAGTCGTACGGAATGAACTGCTGAAGCTGGCTGATCGTAGCGGCCTGCCCTTCGCTCATCACCTGCGCTACAACAGGCGCTAGGAAGGGCCACGACTCCAGCCCAGAAGCGCCTAACGCTTGCGGATGCCGGGCTAGACCCAGGGTCGACCGGTAGCTATCGTTATACAGTAGGGTCAGCTCAGTGCCCCACAAAATGAACATAGGCTGGCTAGAGCCGAGCAGCACGCAAACCATCGTACACAGCGACTGAGGCCAGGTTTTGACTGGGCCAAGCGGCGTAGTAGCCCAGTCGTGCGATCGTATCAACGCACCTAGCTCACCACCATCGGCAAACATCATGTCAGGCCCGAGACCCTTTACAGCCTTCATTGAGCGTGCTCCCGATCCGTTTGCTATGTATTGCCACGATATCACGAATCAAATTGGACCAGACAGCGCCAGAAATCTATCTTCAAAGAGGGTCTTCGAGGAGGGTCTTCGGGGAGGGTCTTCGGGGAGAATCTTCAAAGAGGGTAGACACAGATAGCGAAGCGCACGCGCAAAATAGCACAGCACCAACAAAACAGCGGTCTGTGGCGTTTCTCTTGCACCCTCTTGTTCTAGCGTCCTATTCCAGCATCGCTAGCAGCTCTAGTACGACACCGTTCGTCCAGCCAAAGCCAATTTCATTGCTGCTGTAGCCATACTGAATCTCATCAGAGACTTCCCCAGAACAGGTTTCTAGATCGTATTTTTCTAGCAGGCTGCCGCTACGCTCAAAGTCTGCTGCAACCAAAGTGATAAAGCGCCGCGCTAGCCGCGTTGCTTCCTCGTCATAGCCATATCGCTTTAGTCCCTGTACTGCTATTAGCTGTAAAGGGGCCCAGCCAAAGGGGTCGTCCCACTGATTCCCAGAGGTTTGTGTACTCGTACGTACACCACCAGGAGCCTCAAATTTGACCAAATTTTGGACGACGGCTGCGGCCTGTTCTGCGGAAGCAACCCCTGCCCACAGCGGGTAAAAGGTAGTTGCAAATTCATAGTAGTGGCGCTTGCCCGTAGTTAGATAGTGGTCTAGGTACAAACCATGCTCTTCATCCCACAAATACGTATTGATGTTTTGCTGTCGTAGCTGGGATTTGTGCAGCCAACCCTCAATCTCTACAGTGTGATCTACCTTTTCTAACTCAGCTAAGACACGGTAAACTTCTGCAATATCTTGTTCCATGGTATAGAGCAACACATTCAAACAGACTGGCAGATAGTGGACAATATCGACGCTAAACGGGCCAAAGCGGTTGGTCGGATCGAAGCCAGACTCTCGCATAGAACGATCGCCCTTGTAGAACAAATCAGTTAGCTTGTCTTCTTTCTCGTCATAAAACAGCGACACGTCATAATCTTCGATTGTTTCGTGCTTATAGAACTCTCGAATCCGGTCGAAGTGTGTCCGTCCGTCTTCATCGACTTCAGAAACAACCACCTCCGGCGCGGGGCCTTCACCAGCGGCGTAAAACCTAGAAAGTCCGCTCTCTTTGTTGAAATGGGGTTCGCTTAGCCAATAGTCGTAGTACTCGATTAGGATGGGTAGCGTGGATCTTAGCCAGTTTGCATCCTGCGTTCTGTCGTAGATTTTGAGCACCATATTAGCCAGCAATGGTGGCTGCGATCGCCCCAAAAAGTAAGTCCGATTGGCATTGAGCACCGTGCCATAGTGGACCACCTGATACAGCAGCTGATCGGTCAGGCTTTTGGCCATTTCGAGCTCGTCGTCTCGTAGAAGACCTAGCAAAATAAAGTAGCTATCCCAGCCATATAGCTCGTTGAATCTTCCACCTGGAACAATATAGTCACCGGGTAAATACAGCAGGCCGTGATCTTCAATTTCGCCATCTTCAGGCAGTGTTTCTAGCCGAATTCGACTGAACTCATCTGACATTGTTCGCTTTAGCGTGTTGGCCACTTCTTCAGGATCTTCTTTAGCAGAGATATACACAGGCCAGGATTTTCCCGACTCGTGCTCTACTTTTGAGTCTCTTGCCGCAGTCAAAATGTGATCGTGTCCACGCCTTAAAGTCTCCCAGGTTAGCTTGATATACTTTCTGACGGCTGCGATCTGTTCAGCACTGGGATAGCTGCTGTCAGCTGTGGTGTTTGGATCAATAGCGTTTGAATTAATAGTGTTTGAATCAATAGGTAGCTCAGTCGGCGACTCGGAAGAGATAGGCAATTGAGAAGAATGGTTAACGGCGGCGTCTGGTTTCACGGGCGTATAGGATAATAGAACTTTGAGAATCAGCGTCAAACGTTGATCTAGCCCGCTAGCAATCTCATTCCAAACCCTCTCGGGAACCTTTTCCAAAAATTAGGAAAAGGCCTTAGAATTTGGCCTTTCTACTGATGCTAATATTTTTTGACAGCAGAAAAAACTGAGACGGGATACCAAGTAGGCTATAGACACTTTAATATCAATATCAGAAAAACCGCCAAATTAATTGTTTACGACGAACGTCGTCAGCGTTTGGCTAGATGCGTTGTTTGGCTAGATGCGTTCTCTAAAATCAATTACTCAGAGGCTTCAAAGCTGTGGTTCTCGCTGGCTAATAGCGCTACTGGAAAGTGCTCTAGCAGGCTACCTACCGAGGCAAAGGTCTCTGCTTTCACGGTGCGATCGCTCAGCCAGTCTTTCCAGTTTGCCTGGTCAGCGTTGGGCACCTCGATCGCGGTATCTCCCCACAGATGGGCTCCACAGGGCAGCACGTCAGGCTCGATCATATTAGTCAAGAAGCGGGGCACCACTACTACTAGCGTGTGCTCACCCTGGTGACGGGCATAGGCAACCACGCTTTCCGCATGTTCGCCAGTGACCTTGAGCGGAATGTAGGCACCGCTTCTAAACACGTTGCGGAAATAGTTTCGCGCTGCCAGTCCTCTAAGCGTCAAGAACAGCTTGATCCGCCCGTCTTTTCTGGTCTTCAGTAAATCTTTTAACAGGGTACTGGGCTGTTTTTCCCACTTAGACTGGATGCTTTTTAGTGCGCTCAGTCGCTTTGAATAGTCTACGGGGCGGCGATTATCCGGATCGACTAGGCTCAAATCCCATAGCTCACTGCCTTGATAAAAGTCGGGAATACCGGGAACTGTCAGCTTGATCAAGAGCTGAGAAAGCGAATTGTAGATGCCGTAGGCCGCAACTTTTGCTTGAAAATGCTGTAGCTTCGCTAAAAAAGTGTTGTCCTCGTCAGGGGTCAATAGCGTATCGACAAAGTTGACGTAGCCCTCTTCATACTCTTCATCGGGCCTCAGCCAGTTGGTGTAGACCTTGGCTTCTCGCACGGCTTTGACGACATAGGCTTTTACTCGCTCTCTGAATTCGGGCAGCTCTGCTTCATCGAAGGGGTATGCACCGATCAAGGTCTGATAGAGAAAATACTCGTCGTTGCTATCTGGAACGGCCTGATCGCTACTGCTCTGCTTTTTATCTGCGTTTAGCTGACTCCACAGTTTGACCTGCTCTTCCCACTCTTCGGGGAGTTCGGATAGAACGCTTAGGCGCGATCGCACATCCTCACTTCTTTTCGTATCATGCGTAGAAGTAGCATTTAGCGTGTGCGGCCAGTGTTCCTGCTGATAGGTGTTGTATCGGTGGAAATCCGCCAGCGCAATGCCAAAATTTTCCGGCGATCCGCCCACTTCGTTAAGCCCAATAAACCGGTTATACACGTAGAACAGCGTGTCTTCTAGGCCCTTGGCCATCAGCGGCCCGGTAAACTGCTGTAGCCGCATAACAAAATGCAGCCACTGCGCTCTTTCCTCAGACGGCAGCGAGTCTTCGTGCTCTAGCAGCAAAAACTTTTCGATCAGCTCCAGCTCATTGCTCAGCTGGGGAATGCGCTTTCTTGCCCGTTTAATCGCCGTTTGGATGTACTGTACGTCTCGTTCGGTGATTCGCTGCTGGTTGATATACGTGCAGTAGATCGGAAAGCACACCAGCACCTCCTGAATGGCCGTCTTCAGACCGTTGGCTGTCAAATCGCGACCATATCGGTACTGACTGGCTACTTTCTTCAAAAAGCGAGCCAGATTGTCAATATCGCCTACCAAATTTGTATCGGCAATCAGCTTTTTCTTCTCTAGAACCAGACTGTGATAGCCATTGCGTATGCCGGTAAACTGCTGATAAAGCTGAGTAAAATTGCTGCGATTTTTTTGACAGCAAAATAGTCGATTCGCATACGTCAAAAACTCATATCCAGACGTTCCCTGTACGGGCCAGTGGGTTGGCAGTTTCTCTCCTGGCTCCAGGATCTTTTCAATGACGGTATAGACCCCATCCATCTTCTCTTCGAGCCTCTCCAGGTAGGCCAGTGGATCGTATAGCCCATCAATGTGATCCACCCTCAGTCCGTTGAATTTTCCAGCCTTGACCAGATCTCGAATTAGCGTGTGCGTTTGGTCGAATACCTTTGGATTATCGACCTTTAGGCAAATAAGCTCATTCACTGTGAAAAAACGTCGATAGTTCAGCTCTTCTGCACCTACTTTCCAGAAAGAGAGCCGATAGTACTGCGATAGCAGTAGCTGATCCAACAGATCAAAACTTTTTGGCCTACCTACCTGGCCATTGAACACTTCAATATTTTGATCGATGAAAGTTTTAATCTCTTTGTTTGAGCTATACAGCTCCCACAGTACGTGCTTAACGAATAAACACTGGTCTTGTTTTGCCTGACCAGCCATCGCAGGCAAGGTCTCTTTTACGATGTTTAGAATTCCAATCAGTTTGATATAGTCGGGCTCCTGCGGTCCCATCTGACGCCGCAGCCACGATAGCTCGTTGCTCAAAAAAGTATCGTAAGAATCCACCCGAATCGGAAAGCTCAGTGCATAGTAGTTAATCCTCAGCCCGTCCTCACCATAGCTGAGCTGAATCTCGCCTCTTTCTAGCGCGCGATCGTAAAAATCCCCCAGCATTGGCGCTAGGACTTTGCCCTGAATATCGTCGTAGGAATGCTCCCATTCGATGTCAAAGTAGTCGATATATTGCGAATCAGGGCCATATTCCAACACATCCATCAGATAGTGATTCTGACGGTCGTAGGCCATGTGGTTTGGCACAATATCTTGCATCCAGGACATGCCCCGCTCGTGCAAGGTATCGATCAAGATATCAAAGTCTTCCATCCCCCCTAGTTCAGGATTGAGCCGAGTGGGATCAACTACGTCATATCCGTGCTGGCTACCAGTTCTAGCCTCGAAGATGGGTGAGGCATAAATATCGGAAATGCCCAGGCGATCGAGATAATCAACAATTTCTTTGGCCTGAGAAAATCCAAAGCTAGGCGTGAACTGAAGACGGTAGGTAGCAACGGGAATACGCATAGCAGCTCAGTAGATTAATGGATAGTATGGAGAAATTGAGAGACAGACAATCTTCTAAGTTGATAGCATCTATGGCGCAGTCTGAGAAAGTGACCAGGAAGAGACTGGCTCAGCTCGATACAGCGTAATGCTAAACGGACTGAGCAACAGAGTCTGATCGCTATCGTCGGCAGACAGTCTTGCCGGTAGAGGTTCTGCTTTGGAAAGCTCCTTGCTCCCTGCCAAACACCACTGCGCATCTGCTGAGTTTAGCTGCTGCCACCAGGTTTGCGATCCTAGGGTAAGGCCCACTTTGGCCGCCTGATCGCTAAAGTTCATCAGGCAAAGCAGATCGCCGCTGGCCATGGACTGCTTGTATTGCAAGGTATCTCCTGTATGGGCAACGACAATATCTGACGAGCGAGTAGGCGTCATCACTCGGCACTGGCGTCTGACCTCGATTAGCCGCCGATAAAACTTACGCATGATTCGCTGCTGCTGTCGATCTTCTGCGGATTTGTCCGCGCTAGATAGCCAGTTGAGCTTTGATTTTTCGTAGGTTGCTTCACTGACGGGATCGGGCGGTGTGCCCTGATCGTGAAAGGCCGAGAACTCTTCGGTTCGACCCTTGCGGACGCCTTCGATCAGCGCTGGATCGCTGTGGTCGACAAAGTACAAAAATGGGTTAGTTTCTCCGTATTCTTCGCCCATAAATAGGAGAGGAATGTAAGGAGAAAGGAGCGTGATCCCGGCTGCTAGCTTCAGGGCGGAAAAAGAGACTAGAGAGGCGAGACGATCGCCTATCATTCGATTGCCTACCTGGTCGTGATTTTGATTGCAGACGACGAACTGATATGAGGGCAGATCGTCGGCGGGGCTGCCGTGGATTCTGTGGCGGAAAGGCGAGTACTGTCCGGCGTAGACGAATCTGTGTTTGAGTGCGATCGCCAAAGATTCCAAATTGGCAAAGTCGCTGTAGTAGCCGATGGTCTCACCGGTCAGCCGTGGCGTGGAGGGCATGGTGAAAGTCGTCGCTCCACTGGGCACAGAGCTGATAGCCGCCCTGCTGAATAGGGCGAATCAAACGCGGATCGTTTAGATCGCTCTCAGCAATCAAAAAGGCAGGAAAGACTCGCTCCTCAGCAAAATCTGCTACTGATTCAGATAGCACCTGTAGAAAATGCTTGGCGCTGAAGTCATAGATGGCGTGAACTGCATCTAGCCGCAGGGAATCGATGTGATAGTCGCGCAGCCAGCTAATAGCATTCTCTAGAAAGTAGCGCCGAACGCCATCGCTATAGGCATCATCGAAGTTAATGGCGCTGCCCCAGGGCGTTTGATAGTGCGCTGTGGTGTAGGGGCCAAACTTGCCCGTGTAGTTTCCTTCTGGGCCAAAGTGGTTGTACACCACGTCTAGAATGACGGCCAGTCCGAGCTGATGACAGGCATCTACCAGCTTTTTTAGGGCATCTGGGCCGCCGTATGAGTTCTGTACGGCATAGGGGAAAACGCCGTCATAGCCCCAGTTGCGTTCGCCTGGGAACTGGGCGACGGGCATGATCTCGACGGCGGTGATGCCTAGATCTACGAGGTCGGGGAGGCGGGCGATCGCACTTTCAAACGTTCCTTCTGCGGTGAATGTCCCCACGTGTATCTCGTAGATCACATAGTCTGCTAGTGGCACTCCCTGCCAGGTGCGATCGCTCCACTCAAACTGAGCGTGGTCGATCACTTCAGAAGGACCATGCACGCCTTCTGGCTGATATCTAGAGGCTGGATCGGGCCAAGAGGCCTCGCCGTCGAGCTGATATTTGTAAAGCGTACCGGCTGGTAGGTCAGGAGCGTGAGCTCGCCAGTAGCCCAGATCGTCTTTGACCATATTCACCAGCTCATGCTCAACGGAACCCTGCTGGTGTCCGACGATTTCTACCGCCACAGTGTCTACCAGCGGTGCCCACACCGTAAACTGACAGCCATCCTCAAACCTTGCACCAATGTTCATATCGTTACGTTACAGAACATCTAGCTCTGCCTATAGACTCTATTAGCCGTTAAGAATATCAAAAGAAAATTTTCTAGACGGCTACCCATAGACATAAACCGACGATCGCGCTTGGAATAGTCGCTTTCCATCCGCAAATAGCCGCTTTCCAGCAGCGCCGCTACCGCAACGCCATCGCTCTTGTGGTAAATCGTCTGCAGTAGATCGTCTGTAGTGAATCGTCGCATAGCGCATCCGAGCCAGCGTCCAAAAAAAAGAGACGACGTGAGTCATCTCCTAATATATGCAGCTAGATCGGTATGCTGGCTGCGTGTTAGTTGAGTGTGATGTCTACTAACTGTGGCTGCGTCGCGGCCTCGGTCTCGGGGGCTATTTCGATGGTTTCGGTGTCTGATGGTCGCCGTCGTCTACGCAAGCGAGCGCCGCGTACGGTTTCATATTCGCTGCTATCTTTGCCGTACTTGATACCGACGCCAGCTAGCAAATTTGACGACAGCTTGTATATGTCTCGTTCGGCGTTGATGACATCATCGTAGATTTCGTCTACCTGAGAAAGCTGCTGGTTGTAGGTCGCGAGCTTTTCTCGAAAGGCGACAATCTGTTTCTCTAAGTCAGGCACAGAAATGCCCTCTCCAAAGCTGAGTTTGGGATTAACAATCTTCATTCCAGCCAGTCGCTTCTCTGCATTGTTGAGAATGCGAGATGCTTTTTTTGCGCGGGCCATATGGCACCCTCCAAAAGTATGTTTGAAAGTGAATTAGCAGAATGTTCAGCCGCTGCTGGCTCGTCAAAGCTGGTGGAAACAACGCTCCAGCAGAGTCTTCGAGTTCTTTAGAGGCTGAGGTCATTCTGTTGTATAAACAATGCCCGCGATCGCAAATAAAAAGCACAGCGGATTCTCGGTAAAGCTACAGAATTTTCGAGAATCCGGGCGATAAAGGAACATTGTTTATTAGTGAAAATGCGAGGTGCGATAGGTCATGTTTGACGCATAGAGCTAGATGGCGCTCGACTAGAACTATTTTTTTGATACATAGAACTAGATGGCGCTCGACCAGAACTATTTTTTTGATACATAGAACTAGATGGTGCTCGACTAGAACTATTTTTTTGATACGTAGAACTAGATGGCGCTCGACCAGAACTATTTTTTTGATATGTAGAACTAGATGATGCTCGACCAGAACTATATTCTCAACGAATAGAACTAGATGACGCGCATACCCAGAAAGCTCCATCCAGACTACTGTTATCACATCACCGTTCGCTGCAATAACCACGAGTTTCGACAGCAACTACGGCACCTACGATCGGCTTACCGCCGATGGCATCACCCAGTGGCATCCTGCCTTTTTAGCCCTCGGCACCACGCTAGAAATTTGCGCCGCCGCCTACCGCAAGTTCTGCCAGCGATACCAGCCAAGGCCAAAGACCGAAAGAAAAAATCACTGGGGCAGCAAACTACTAGCAAGGCTCAAGCTCAAAAGCAAACCTACCAAAAAGAAAAGACCCAGCCCAGGGCAAATAAGCCTGTGGGCTGACTGGCTACCCAGCATGGATGAAGTGCATGAGGTCGCCAAAAAATTCGTGCTCGCCAACTGTCTCAATCCAGACATCGCCGCCGCGCAGTTCCCAGATACGACATAGACCGGTGCCAGGTATCGGATCTCCAAAGCCCCTTGGCTTCGTCAAAACAGAGGTCACAATAAATGTTTACAGAGGGCTGAACCGCTTATAGGTTACAGTTCACAAGTCTGGATGCGAGAGAAGAGAAAACCATACAAAACCAACCCCCACCCACCCATACCTCCCGACACTGACTGGGAGGTGTCCCCTGGGGGACTCAAGGTCATAGCTTATACTGTCATCCCATTCATTCATCTGACATAGCTTTCTCCATGCCTCTTCATAGTACTTGCCATCTGGAATACCGCCACATTCCAAATACATCTCTTTCTGCACACTAAAGCCAAACTTACCACCGCTGTGCTTCACCCATAGCCCATCAATTGCCTTCAGCGGCTCACAGGGAAAGTTCAGCAATTCTTCTTGGTCAAACCACTGCCCCTCTTCCTTCCCTACTTCCGTAATCATCAGCCGATACGTTTCATTATCTGCCTCTTTCCACTGCCCATTTTTCAAGTAGCGCTCCAGGTCCGCATAGCGAGCATCTTGGACTTGTTCGGACACGGCTTGCAGTTCTTCCAGCTCTGCTTGCAGTCCTTCATCCACTCGCCTAGTGGTTTGTTGCCAGCACTCATAGGCTAGCTCAGTCCTACCCTGCTGCATTAGCGCCCGAATCAACCGGGCAGGTTTTCGAGTTTTGCCCGCATACAGCAGCACTGTCCCCTTCCACCAGTCTTTTTCTAGCTGCGCTAACAGCAGCGGTTCCCGCGCTTCAGGCTGAGCAGCGATATAGGCTGCGGCCAAATACTCTTGAAAACTGAGGTGAGCAAACTCATACTCATCCTCCTGCTTTACCAGTAGCTCCGAAATGTCTCTGACATCCTGTAAAAAGACCGCTGGCTCGATAGCCTCACCCTGAGCAGTCAATGCATGAGCAAGTTCTTCCAGCAGTTGGGACGCCTCAATCCGAACATTGCCATCTACTTGCTGTCGCTCTCTGCACATCATGGCAAAGGCGACTTGTGCTAGCACTGCCTGTGGCTCGCAGTCTAGCAAAACGGTATCCAATCGCCTTACCCTTGGCCGATCGACCAGCAGCAACCGACAAATCTCTTCGTACAAATTCACTCGGCGCTTGGGCAATTCCGCTCCCGGATACAGCCGATGAAAGGTCGCAATCATTTTAAGCAGGAGCGGATTCTTAGCCATTTTCATTAGTTCTGGCTCTTGCTCAATTTGCTCGATCAGTTCTTGGGCGGCGTTGGCGGCGACCTTTCTGACTTCTGGCGTGTCTCGATTAGTAATTGTTTTTTCTTGGGCAAGGTACCAGTTGTGAATAAATCGTTGCCGCTGAGTGGCATCGAAAGGGCTGCACCCACAGTTGCACATTCATCATCAGCCGATCAGCGGCAGTTTGCTCTGTGTATGCCTTGGGTCGAGAGGTGACTACAAATACAGACGATGAGTACTGTCGCATTTGCTCAGTCAGCCATTTGGCCACTATCGGGCGTTCTGCTTTGGGCACTTCATCAAAGCCATCGAGCATGATTAGCCCCCGTCCCTGCTGCAACATGCTTTTGGCCCAGTTAGGAGGAACTGGCTTGAGTTGACTCACACTCTGGCAAGGCTGGAATGTGATGTTCGTTGATCAGCTCGGGTAAAGTCGGTGGATTTTCTTGGGCAATGACCTTGCTGTACTTTCTCAGTACGAGCAGCACTGGAATCAGCCTGGGCGCAGTAGAGGGCGATTTTCCTACACCCTCTTTTTCTACACCATACGAATAAGCCACATGCCTGAGCAGGGTCGTTTTGCCATAGCCACCCCAAGCCAAAATCGCTAGCTGTCGGTATCTCGTATTTTTCTCAGAGGCCGCTAATAGATCCCAAATGCTTTGCCGTCCAAAAGTCTGAGGGTTGCTCCGTCGCAGCTTTTCAGACTCATAGCCCGCTAAGTAAGTATCTGCATCTATCTGTAGCTCAACAAAAACATCCTTGAGAAACGGCTCCCAGATGCCGTCTCGCTGTGCCACGCCCTCGGAGCGCTCGGACTCACAATCCCATGATTGACACTGGAGATATTTCCCTTCAAATCCAGTAGCTGCATTGATCACACCTTCTGTCATTTCATCAATGCGCTTGCCCACTTCACCCGCTCGGCGTTGAGTAGCATTGTGAACAGGCTTGAGCAGGGTTGCCCCATAAGACAGACCCAGCCCAATCGCCGCTGATGCCACTGCCTGTCCCACATCATCCTTCACCAGCAGCGACCAAAACGCGCCAACCCCACCAGCCGTCACCCCACCCGGCACAATCGCCTTGCGCACAAACTCTGCAATCTTATCGGCGACGGGCGGTTGTCCATTTGAAGGCTGAGTCATCGTGAGTTACAACTTAACAGCAAGAATAAAATACACTTTGCACACATCATGCTCCATCCTGAAATGGTCGGTATGGAAGCCGCTATCATAGAAGCACTCTAGCATCCTTAGCTGATCCGAAAGCCGAGCTGACCTAGGGAAACGCCCTTAAATCAAGTTCCAATTATCCGGGGTTCGACTACGCTCACCCCTCGGTTTTAGATCTGCGTGTTAGGTACTTTATTTTTGAACGAGTCCCTAATGGCTGAAAAAGTAATAGAAGTGTTGATCATGACGCAGCCGCCCAAAGAACCGCATATTGAAGAACTACCTATCAAAGAGACGCATAGAGCTGCACCACAGCGGAGCCAAGTCTTGGACATCTTGCGCAAAATGAAGCCGGTGCTACAAGAAAAATATGGCGTCACGCATCTAGGTATCTTTGGCTCAGTGGCCAGAGACGAGGCAACCGAGCGAAGTGATGTGGATGTCGTTTTTGAGATAGAACAGCCCAACCTTTTCACATCTGTGAATATCAAAGAAGATTTGGAAGCCGAGCTGAATATCCCCGTAGACCTGATACATTATCGAGAGCGAATGAACAGCTATCTAAAGGCCAGAATCGAGCGAGAGGCGGTATATGTCTGATCCTTCACTCACTTATGAAAAGCTACTGCAAATAGAAGAAGCCCTACAGCGTGGCGATCGCCGTCTTATCTCATAGGTTGCGGGGCCCACCCCACCCTACGGGCACCCCTCCCGAGAGGGGATTTGTCCCGACTGTGTAGCATTTTAGAATCGAGTTAGATTGCTTTGATCTTACAGCCTGAAGTAGATCCCCTCTCGGGAGGGGGTGGCACGCAGTGACGCGCTTGGGCCCTGCTACTTACGCAAGCAACCGACTGACGCTAAACCCGCATACCTTACCGCAGCAACAGCGCGTCGATCGAATAAGCCCCCGGCCCAAACACAATAATCAGCGTCAGCATCACCGTAAAAACTAAGGCTTTTTCCATGCTAGGCGGCTCGCCCTTGTCGCCATTTGGCCCCGAGTAAAATTCTCCTAGCTCATAGGGATCGGGCGCGACAATCGGCAATCCATCGATCACTTCGAGCACTAGCGCGTAGACCATCGACACCAAAATAGACAGACTAGCAAACGGCGTCAGCAGTCCCAAGATCAGGCCAATGCCACCGACAATCATAAAGCCTGCCGACAAAAAACAAAGCGGCAGCGGCGCACCTAATGCCTTTGACCAGGTCTGAAGATTCTTGAGCTTTGGCAGCCCGTGCAGGATAAACAAGAATCCGACAAAAGCGCGAAAGACTAGCAGCATATAGCCTTGAGCCCCCTCAATAAACGCTGGATAGAGCGCGGAGAGGACTGTGGTAATCGTATCCAATTGGGTTCTCCTTCGTTTTTAGTAATAGCTGTCGGCATCTGTACCTGTTTAGCGTTACACACCGAGACCCACCCCGTCACTGCGTGCCACCCCTCCACGGGAGGGGATTTGTCCCGGTTATGATACTCAAGTTGGTTAGATCGCCTCAAGATTTGTAGCCTGAAGTAACTCCCCTCCCGTGGAGGGGTGCCCGATAGGGTGGGGTGGGTCGGCAACTTACGCTGACAGCCAGTCTACGCCAAACACATACCAACAGCTTTTGTGAACAGTCTTTTAGCTGCTAGTTTTGTACCAGCAGCACATTATGACCGTCTGGCCCCCGCCATAATGTCCCACGCTTGAACGGCATTACATCCGGCAGATCAATCACCTTGGGGGATACAAATTGCACATGGGCCTCTTCTAGGGCTTCTACCGCCGCGTCAATATCGTCCACTAGTAGCTCAAAATGCATATGCACTAGATCGTTGGTCTGCTGGTCGATGGGAAAGGGTCTTGCGCCCGGTGGCGTTAGGTAGTCTAGAAACTCGACGCCCAGGCGACCTTTGGCGGGTGTCAAAGAGGTGACAATTACCTTTGCACTAAAGAGATTGTCCATAGTCTCTTGCTTGATGCCGATATTGGTGAAGCTGCCCTGATGGGTGAGGCCCAAGACATCTCGGTATAGCGCTAGGCTAGTCTCGGTGCTGGCGATCGCGATCGCAGAATGATCCATCCCCAAAAACAGCGCCTCCTTCGACTGCCAGTAATCTGGTCCTAATCCCGGTGGAAACTGTAGCAGCTCTAGCGGATGACCATCAGCGTCTCTAAACTTGAACGCTTTGATATCGTTTGGCAGTGTCTGCGGCTCGGGTGAAATCGGTGTAAAAGAGAATTTTTTTAGCCGTTCGTAGGCCTTGTCCATATCGCTGACGATAATCGCAAAGTGCTGAAACCACAGGTCATTGCTTTTACTGTCGGTCGGAATTGGCTTGCCTGTGCCGCTCAAAAACTGCATCAGCCGGATAGTCTCCTGGCCGAGTTCTAAAGAAACGATGCGAACTTGGGCATCAGGCACACCGTATAGATAGCTAGCTTCTTCGTCGCCAATGACCGTATCAGAAACCACTGTGTAGTCGAAGGCACCTGTAAAAAAATCAGCGGCTCGGTTAGCATCAGAGACCGTTAGGCCGATAGACTGTACGGCTTGAACCGTTACACCTGAAGGAGATGCCATAGTTACGCTTGTTCCTTAGATCGCATTTTTACAGATTGCATTTTGCATTTTTACACATTCTTGCGATCGCGGCCCAATCACTTCTCAGTCGGTTTGAGTCAATAATTTCATCAAAAGCAAGTCAATAGCTATGGATAAGCGGCGATCGCACTACTATCTCCTCAGCCTGCTCTTCCTGAGCTTGTTCACGGCTACCTTACTGAGCCAACCTCGCTGGCTATTTGCCCTCGCCGATCGCCTGTTTCCTGGCGCACTCTACGCCGTGCCGCGTTCTGCCAAGCTTCCCAAGGCGATCGCCCTCACCATAGATGACGGTCCTAGCCCCGCTACTGCTGACATTTTGGCCGTACTTGATCGCTATGGAGCTAAAGCCACCTTTTTCAATATCAGCGGAAATCTACCTGGCCACGAATCAACCGTTCAACAGGCCGTCCAGTCCGGTCATGAGCTAGGCAATCATCTCACTGCGGACGAACCTAGTATCCGTCTAGGTGCTGATGTGTTTGAAGCAGATTTGCTCGCTGCCGAAGCGGCTCTATTGTTCTATCTACCGCAGGGAGCAACGATGAAATGGCTTCGCCCCGGCATGGGATTCTACAGTGCTCAAATGGTAGAGATCGCCCGGCGTCACGGCTATCGGCTCGTGCTGGGCTCTACTTTTCCGTACGATACGCACCTTCCTTCTTCTCGTTTTGCCAGCGAGTTTATCCTACGAACTGTTCGTTCTGGCGATATTGTTGTACTTCACGACGGAGAAGAGAGAGGACGCCGAACCCCTAGGACGCTTGAAATAATCTTGCCAGAACTTCATAAGCGCGGCTATCAGGTTGTTACTCTCTCTGAGCTGATGGCGGCCCCATAGGAAATAGCCGCCGAGGACAGCAGCTCAGACAAAGCGGCAGCCTAAAAGCAGCTCCTTAAGTGAAGTGTTTTGTTTCTCTGAAGTGTTTTGCTTCTCTGTTGAGGGGAACTTCTTTAGAAACAACAAACTTGTTGCTAATCAGGCTTTGAGCATCTGCTATTGATACCGGTTGGGAAAAAAAATAGCCCTGAATCGCATCACAGCCTAGCGCTTTCAAAGCTCTGTATTGTTCGACAGTTTCTACTTTCTTGGCCGCAATGCCATAGTTCAGCCTGTGTGCTAGTTCAATGATTGTAGCAACGATACCTGTCTTGTCTGTTTGCATCGCTTCAATAAAACAGCCATCGATTTTCAGCTTGTTCAAAGCCAGGTCTCTCAGAAAATCCAGCGATGCGTAGCCCGTGCTGCAATCATCAATCGTCATAGCGATGCCCAAGGTCTTAAGCTGAGCCAGCGTCGTTGTCATTTGCTGGTTTCTCTCTTGATTTCTTTCTAAAAGCAGACGCTCACTAATTTCTAAGCACAGACTCTCGGGCATAATCTCAAAGCGTCTGATTGCCTTTTTTACCCTCATGAACCAATCGGTTTGGGCAAAGCTTGCATCAGAGAAATTCACAGTCAGCTTGACTGGCTGGCTCGTTTTGTTTTGCCATTGTTGGAGAGTCTGACAGGCCCTGTTTAGCACCCATTGGTCAATATCTAGAATCAACCCAGAAGCTTCGGCTATGGGCAAGAATGTATCTGGTGATATCAGCCCCTGTGCCGGATGTATCCAGCGGATCAAGGCCTCAAAGCTTTCTGGCCTGTGGGTCGCTAGGTTGATGACTGGCTGATACCATAGCTCTAGCTCGCAGCGCTCAATGGCGTGCTGTAGTTCACTGGCTAGATTCCAGCTTTCGAGAGTGCGCGATCGCATCTCCCGCTGAAACAGCACATAGTTTCCTCCGCTGCCTTTTCTTTTTTCTCCGCCTACCTTCCTGGCCTGTCGCATTGCTAAATCTGCATCGCTCAGTATTTCCTGCGCCTGCTCATGCCAGTCCTCTCTGGTCGCAATTCCTACAGATGCGCTCACTCTCACGCTCTGCCCCTCTAACAAAAAAGGCTCAGCGACCTTTGCTAGCAGTCTTTTTACCAACGTAATCACATCCCGATCGTGCTCAGTGTAGTTTACCAAGATGCCAAACTCGTCACTGTTAAAGCGTGCGGCAACATCATGCTTACGCAAACATTCTCGAATTCGATTTGCTGTCATCGTTAGCACCTGATCGCCAGCCGCACTGCCCATGCTGTTGTTTAGATGGCTAAAGCGCTCTAGGTTGAGCACAATAACTGCAAACTGTCGCTGCTCTGACCACTGGCTCGTATCGAAACGAGAATTTAGCTGAGAGATAAAAGCGGCGCGATTGTGCAGCGCTGTGAGCGAATCGTAAACGGTTGCTTTGATGATTTGGGCAGCAGCAAGCTTCCGCTGCAACAGATTTTCAAGCTGCGCTTGCCTTGCCGTCTGTAGCCAATCTGTTTTTTCAGCGACGGCAAGCTCAGCGGATTCGATCAAAATCATGGGCCGCTCGTTGACTAGGAGGGCGATCGCCTCCAGATGAATCTCTTGCCCAGATGTCCCTACCTCAGTCCAGATTCCCGATCGCATCGGCTCTGAGTGACCCTCTTCCCAATACTGCTGGGCATCCATGACAAAATTCTCTAAGAAAGGAGAAAATTCTGCCGCCTCAAACGGCTCTGTTTCGTAAGGTTCTTCCTCTGACCATACGCCCTCAAAATCTTCTAGTACCCACTCAGGTAACAAACCAACAACAGTCAGTAAGTTATTGCCTCGCCACTCTAAAGACAGAATATTCAGCGCCGCTAGAATGCAGCCCGACAAAGGTTTATCTATCCTACCTATATCGTCAGAGTCCTTCTCGTGAAAGAATGAAGTAGAAACCATAATCTCAATATCGTTATTTGTTATATCGCTTGCTATTTTGTTGAGCCGCCTGCTGTACCCTTTGCCCCTCCCGACTAGCTCCTTCCGACTAGCTCGCTGCTCTTAGCTGCTCATACTATCTTTTATGCTATAACGCTTATGTCAGCTTCTCAATAAGCTGTGAGAAACATCGCTCGACACCTGTTCCTGTCTTGGCACTGGTGCGGATCAGCTCGTAGTTCTGAGCCTTTAGTACGGCGATATCTTCCTCTGTTATCTCCCAGTCAGCTTGCAAGTCACATTTATTAATTACCATCACGCAGGGAATATGGCCTATGCGCTGTGTCACTTCTGTATGAAGATCTATTGCGGTTGTAAGCGAAGCCTTTCGCGTGCCATCCACTACCAAGATATAAGCTGCTGTTCCACGTAGATAAGACATCCGCAGATGCTGAAACTTATCTTCGCCATGGATATCCCATAGCACTACATCGATCGTTGCCTGTGCGGTCACGACCTGCTTTTGATCTATGCGTACGCCAATAGTCGTCTGATAGCTATCAGAATAGGTGCCCTCTATGAACTGAGCGATCAGGCTTGTTTTTCCTGTTGCAAACGCGCCTATGACGCAAACTTTCTTCTCAGACATATTCTCGATGACGGCGAACTCAACTAGTGAATTTGGTGGTGAACCCAATGACACCGGTCCGTTATTGAGCCAATCGACTCAGGCTAGGCTGATAGTTGAAATCTATTCTTTTGGTAGCTAGTCTAACAGTCAAAAACAAACAGCTAGTATGAGCGTTCAAACAGGAGTCGATAGCCGTAGCTAGAATAATGGGTGTAAGGCTTTGTATGACTGTTCAGCTTTCCTATGCCTCAAGTTTCTTTAAGTAAAATGGTACAGACGCTGATAGCTCAGCCAGCGCTGGTGAGCTTTCCGACAGATACCGTACCTGCCCTAGGCGCGATGCCCGCCCAAGCGGCCCTAATCTTTGCGGCGAAACAGCGTCCGCCAGCAAAGCCATTAATCCTGATGGGTGCGTCTTTATCGGATCTATTGCCCTATGTGTCTGCTGCCGACTTGTCGAATCCTGATGCTGCGATGGATGAATGGCAGTCGATCGCACTGCGACACTGGCCAGGTCAGCTGACTTTGGTTCTCCCTGTGAATCCTGATCCTCCTCAAAATCTCAGTGCGCTGCTGGCCTCTGCGGATGCTGATACGCTTGGTATTCGCGTTCCTAATCACCCTGTTGCCTTGGCGCTGCTTGCTCAGACAGGGCCGCTGGCGACGACTAGCGCTAATCTCTCTGGCCAACCGGCGTTAACTGACGTGGCGGCTATTGCCCAAACGTTTCCTAACGCTCTCACCCTAGCCCCAGGACTCTACAAACAGTCGACCGCTAGCGGTACTCCTTCAACCGTTGCCAAGTGGACTTTAGAAGGCTGGCAAATCTTACGCCAGGGTGAAATTCAGCTATAGCCATTGAGATTCGAGCTAATGTGAGGCATCGCTACTAGATTCTTTGGCGTTTTATGACTCGCAGCAATCTCTCAATGCCCGCTTCTGATATGGACCCGGCCTACCAGCAACTATGGGCGCTCGAACGCTTCAAAAGTGGCTTTCTGGCGCACACTTCTCATGAGTTGCGATCGCCTATCAACACCATTGTCAGCCTTAGCCAGCTAATACTAGAAGATCTCTGCGAAGGGCCCGAAGAAGAAAGAGAGTTCATTGCCCAGTCAAAGACGGCTGCACTTAAAATGCTGGCCCTATTCGATCAGATTGCCGCCGTTTCAAAGCTAGATATCGGTAGAGAGCCCGCTCGTCTAGATCGAGTCGATCTAAGCCTTCTACTGCCAGAAGTCGAAATGCTGACGACGCTTCAGGCTGCCAATCAGAATGTTCGCTACGTCGTCACTGCGCCAGCGGAAGAATTTGAAATCTATACTGATAGGAAATGGCTCAAAAATACGCTAGTTGGCCTTGTTCAAGATGCCATTGCGCATACCAAGCTGTTGAATTTGTTTTTGGACTGTGATGAAGCCGAAGTGGCCATCACTATCGAGTGCGATCGCCCTACAGATCACCTACAAACCAAGCTCGATGCGCTTTCTGAAGTGATGCTAGAGCCAGAAAGTCTAGATCTTGCCCAGTCTTCCGAACCAGAGCCTTTGCAAGATATTCAGCCTCAAAACGTCCAGCTTTCAACTGCACTCATGCTTGCTACAGCTAGCATCACTCTCCCTTTGATCAACGGTAGATTTGAAATCGCTTCCCATCCCACTTCGAGCGATCGCACTTACCTAAAATGCATCTTTCCAAGATCTGCTAGCTAATCGCCTACTTCATCAAATTGCGCTGTCAAACTTCTCGGATCAAACTGTCTCACTAAACCAGTCACCAATGCCCTCATCATTCGTTTTGCCGACTGAAGACAGTCATTTCAAAGCCTACTATCAAATCTGGATCGGCATCCTGCTCTTTGTCATCGGTTTGGCAATCTGTGCTTTGGCACTGTGGTCGATGCTGCAGTCAAACTCATTTAATAGTGCCATTATTCTAGGAAGCTTGCTCGTGCTAGCTGGCTACCTTTATCTAACTCGTCCCTACTTCGTCCTAGCGCCGAATCGATTGACTATCTATAACCTCATCGGCAGAGTTGTAAAACGCTACCCTTTCGAGACTTTCAGCAATTTGAAGATAGAAAACGACACGCTGCATATAGACGGCGGCTTTCTTGGGCGCGATCGCCCAGACCCGACCAAGCTCAAAAAATGGCTGGTCAAACCTCAGGATTGGAAAAGACTGCAGGAAATTATCACCGCCTGACATAGCCCTCTGACATCCGTGGCCCTCAACGATAGACAGGCTATAAGTCCAGTTTTGTCGGGCCTTTTCCCAATCCCGACTCAAAGAGTCGGGTATGTTTGCGGCCTGATAATCCCCGTGTTACTATCAGTCCACTTCGGCAGAAACGGGCCTATAGACCTGTTTCATTCTCTCCGCTTTCATCCCAGGGAAACACACTATGACACAGGCTATTGATCGGCTCGTCGGCTCGCAAGCTCTCTCCACCGGCCTTTCCAGGACATTTACCGCCCTCCAGTGCAAAGAGTGCAAAGAGCAGTACGGGCTAGGTGCAAAGCACGTCTGCGAAGACGTATGCTTTGGTCCGCTAGAAGTTGCCTATGACTACGACGCCATCAAAAGCCAGGTCTCTAGAGAAATCATCGAAGCCGGTCCTCATTCCATCTGGCGCTACAAAGCCTTTTTGCCAGTCGAAACCGATACGCCGATTGATGTCGGCACTGGAATGACGCCGCTGGTCAAAGCCAATCGTCTCGCCCGTCAGCTAGGGCTAAAAAATCTTTACATTAAGAACGACGCGGTCAATATGCCGACGTTGAGTTTCAAAGACCGGGTGGTTTCCGTAGCGCTGACCCGTGCTAAAGAGCTTGGGTTTACGACTGTTTCTTGTGCTAGTACTGGGAACCTTGCGAACTCTACGGCTGCGATCGCCGCCCACGCTGGCCTAGAGTGCTGCGTCTTCATCCCCGCCGATCTAGAAGCTGGCAAAATCCTCGGCACCTTGATCTACGACCCTACGCTGATGGCCGTAAAGGGCAACTATGACCAGGTCAACCGTCTCTGCTCCGAAGTCGCCAACACTCACGGCTGGGGCTTCGTCAACATCAACCTGCGCCCCTACTACTCCGAAGGCTCCAAAACGCTCGGCTTTGAAGTCGCCGAACAGCTCGGCTGGGAACTGCCCGACCACATCGTCGCGCCTCTAGCTTCTGGCTCTCTATTCACCAAGATTCACAAAGGCTTCCAAGAATTCGTCAAAACTGGCCTGGTTGAAGCCAAAGACGTTCGCTTTAGCGGCGCTCAAGCAGAAGGCTGCTCGCCTATTTCTCAGGCGTTCAAAGAAGGTCGTGACTTCATCACGCCAGTCAAGCCCAACACCATCGCCAAATCCATCGCCATCGGCAATCCGGCTGACGGTATGTATGCGCTCGAAGTCGCCCGCAAAACCAACGGCAACATCGAAGACGTTACCGACGAAGAAATCATTGCAGGCATGAAGCTGCTTGCGGAGACTGAAGGTATCTTTACCGAAACTGCGGGCGGTACCACCATTGCTGTACTCAAAAAGCTAGTAGAGGCTGGCAAAATCAACCCTGATGAAAAGACAGTGGTCTTTATTACTGGCAACGGATTGAAAACCCAGGAGGCCGTTCATGGATACATTGGCGAGCCCCACACAATCGAGCCCAAGCTAGACAGCTTTGAGCGTGCCTGGGAACGTGCTAATACTTTGAACCGCCTAGAGTGGCAGCAGACTCAGGTTTAGATCCGCTCGCTTTTTTCTCTAATCCACATCCTCTTTTGATCAACGTCAAAGACAACTCGAAAACATGTCCGTAAAAGTTCTCATTCCGACTCCTTTACAGAAGTTCACAAAAGACGAAGCCACCGTGGAATGCGATGGCAGCAACATTGCTGAGCTGATGAATACCCTAGAAGCCAAGTTTCCTGGTATCAAAAAGCGCCTCTGCGATGACGACGGCGAGCTGCGCCGATTTGTGAACTTCTACGTCAACAGCGAAGACATCCGTTTTTTGGATAACAAAGAAACTGTCTTGAACGACGGTGATGAAGTGAGCATCGTGCCAGCCGTAGCAGGCGGCTAAAACAATTAGCCAGTAGTAGCTGATTGGTTGGATCAATTGCGAGGGTTTCGGTTATACCGAGCCCTTCTTTTTTTGCTTTTCAGCCTTTCGTACACCGCAAACGTACGAGGGAGCCGACATTCCGCCCTTTGAATTGTCACATTGAGAATAATGGTAGATGATGCGGTTGAAGCGCGGACGAGGCGAAGGTGATCGCAGGAACCACCGATACGATAGGGGTCAAGAACCTAGACCATCTAGGGCTTGTAGCGGGTATTGTCGATGAGCTTGGGGTGGTCGAAATCATCAACGAGCGACTAGGTGAAGACCCGCGAGAGCAGGTCAGTGCTGGTGTAGCGGTTAAAGCGATGATCTTGAACGGACTAGGCTTTGTCTCAGCGCCACTGTATCTGTTCGAGCAATTTTTCAAAGGAAAAGCCACCGAGCATTTGTTGGGTTTAGGGGTAACTCCCGAACACTTAAACGACGACCGCTTAGGCCGAGTGCTAGATGGGCTCTACCTATCGGACATCACGTCTGTATTTCTAAGCCTGTGTCTATCAGCGGTCAAGCGCTATGGCCTCAGCTGCGAGCGAGCGCACTTAGATGCCACATCGCTCAGTTTGACAGGTGCTTACCTCAAGTCCGGAGAGGAAGTAGCCGTTGAGGGAACGGTGCCCATCAAGATTTGCCACGGTTATTCGCGCGACCACCGACGCGACCTAAAGCAGTTCGTGATGAATCTGGTGTGCTGGGGCGATGGCGATATTCCGGCCTTTCTAGAACTGGCTGACGGCAATCAATCCGATCAAGCTCACTTCTGCGAAGTGATAGAACAATTCCAACAGCAGTGGGACTTCGACGGGCTGTACGTGGCTGATGGCGCACTCTACAGTGCCGACAACTTACAACAATTGGACCCACTGAGGTGGATTTCACGAGTGCCAATGACCTTGAGTGCGGCGAGTGCATTGGTAGAAGAGATCGATGAAAGTGCCTTTTGTGCCAGTCCGCTAGTCGGTTACCGCATCGCTGAAGTATGCAGCACCTACGGCGATATTCATCAGCGTTAGCTGGTGGTCGAATCGAGCCAACGTCAAGTATCTGACTTTAATCGGACATTCCGCAGGTTATGAGATCGGTTTGAGCAATTATTCGGTATCGTTTTTTCAACGATGAAACGAGCACACCGATGGAAGTCCAAGACCTCGACCACCTAGGAATCATAGCTGGGATTGTAGACAAAATGGGACTAGAATCGCGCACGAATGAGTGTTTAGGGACCCATCCGCAGCAAGTCGTTAGCCCCGGTCAAGGTTTGAAAGCAATGATTCTCAATGGCTTAGGCTTTGTGAGTGCGCCGTTGTACTTGTACGAAGGCTTTTTTCTAGGCAAAGCAACGAGTCACTTGTTAGGCGAGGGGATTGCCCCTGAGCATCTCAATGATGACTATCTGGGCCGTTTGCTCGACAAAGTCTACGCGTACGGAGCGAGTGCGTTGTTTAGTCTGCTAGCAATGGATGCCTATCGAGCATTTGGGTTAGCAGCAGGGCGATACCACTTAGATAGCAGTAGCTTCAGTGTTCATGGTGCCTATGCGAGAGAAGATACCGGGTCGGCTTGCATCGAGATTACCTATGGACACTCCAAGGACCATCGGCCTGACCTGAAACAGTTCATCACAGAAATGATTTGTAGTAACGATGGCGGCGTCCCACTAGCCTTTCAAGTGTCCAGTGGCAATCAGTCAGACAAAGCCGTGTTTGCCAAGCGTCTCCAAGCCTTTGCCCAGCAGTGGGCAGTGGACGGTCTCCTGGTTGCGGATGCTGCGCTCTACAGCGCAGAGAATTTGGCAGTGATGAGCACCTTGCGCTGGATTACTCGGGTGCCGCTAACGCTATCGGCGGCACAAGCGCTTGTCACTGACTTAGCCGCTGAAGATTTTGTCGATAGCGAGCGTCCAGGATACCGATTCAGCAGTGTCTGTAGCACCTACGGCGACGTTAAGCAGCTCTGGGTAGTCGTCGAAAATCACGCGCGGATTGACAGCGACCATCGCCAAGTCGATAAACAAGTTGAAAAACAGCTCAAACGAGCTGAGAAGCAGTGGCGCACGCAACAGAAAACTGATTTTGAATGCCCACAGGATGCACTTATTCAGGCTCAAGCGCTCTCGGATAGTTGGCGATATCACGCGCTGACTGACCTCTCTGTAGTGGAGCAGCCTCACTACGAACAGTCAGGACGTCCGAAAAAGGGCGCAACGCCTACGCGCATTACCTACCGGGCAATTGCTGCAAAATGACGTCTGCTTCGGCACCTGAATGATGCTTGCTTCGGCGGCAAGTGATGTCTACCTCGGCACCCAAATGATGTCTGCTTCGGCAGCCAAGTGATGCCTACCTCGGCAGGTAATTTTCCAACTGGTCATCAGTTCTGGTAGAGAGCAAAAAACGCTCGCTAGGAGGACGCCCCGATGGCCCGCAAACGACAAGGGAAATTACTGCCAATGGTGAAATTCAGAGAGATTATTCGACTGCATGAGTTAGGACGCAACCAAACGGAAATCGCCCGCAGTTGTGGGGTCTCGCGCTCAACCGTGCAAGACTACACGCGCCGAGCGGACGCCAAAAGACTAAGCTACGCTGTCAAATGTCAAGCTCATTGGGCTCTTCCCAGCTTTTGGTGAACGAGTAAAAAGGTCTGCCTAGTAGCAAATGCTTTCCATTTTGACCCAATCCTCAAGCCATAATAAAGCGCTTGGCTAGCAGGTCTAACCCAGCCCTGCCATACATCTGTCGTTTGAGCATTTTCAGCTTATTGTTTAATCCTTCAACTGGGCCATTACTCACCTCTAGCGTCATGCTAGCTTTGACCGCCGCATAGTCATCTAACAGTCCCTTCGCAAAGGTTTTCAAGGGTTTAATAGAAGAGGCTAACGTTTTCAACAGCCAGTCATCAAACTTATCTGGGGTATCAACTTAAGGCGAAAAACCTTCTGCGTATATGGGTTTAGGCTGTCGTGCTTTAGCAGACCTACGCGGCAGGGGTAAATCACCGACCTGCGTTAACATCCACTCAAACAGGTCAGGAAACTCGTGCCCAAACAAACGTTGCGCAGCCGTCGTCCCATCCGCTCGTTTGAGGTCGAAATTATGAATGACGGTGAGCACCTGTAGGGATTGTTCAGAAAAGCCGCGCCGGGCATGATGGAGCTTGGAAAGATAGCCATTGCGGCCCTCGACTGCCGAAGAAGTGCGTTGATAGTTGGTACAGAAGTCTTGGGCCCATCGTATCCAGTATTGCTGTTGAGCGTCTTCGAGTTGCTGGCTCAGCGGTTGTCCGGTTAGTCGGTTGAAAGCGTGGGTAGCCGCTTGCCGATAGCCCTGTTTGAGGGCAGGTTTTCGAGTTTTATCGGCTTGCTGCGTCCAGTAAACCCAGGGCAGGAGGAAACTGAGCAGCCAGCTTTGCAGCACCGGGTCTTGGGTTTGGTTGTCCAAGTCGAGGGAGAGCCAGTCTCGCCAGGCCTGAACGCCCTGGGCAAAGGCGGCGATTTGCGTCTCAAAGGTGTCAATCGCCTGCTGTACCTTCTGGGTGTTGTAAGTCTGAGCAAGGTCCCACAGGCACTGCAACGGCGGTGCCAAGTGAGTCAGTAGTCCCTGATAGGTTTGCCATTGCTGGCTATCGAGCGTGAACGGGTGAAGGCTTTGACTGATGTACTCAAGCGCTTGCTGATAGGTTTGTTGGTCTTGCTGTATCTGTTGCTGGTCCGCCGCATTGCGCTCGAACACAGCCTGTAACGGTGACGTTTCGCTCACCTCATTACTTTTGGCTCGTTGTTGTTGTACTCTCTCCTGTTGTTTTTGCAAGGTCGCCGCTTGACGCGCTATGGCTTGGCCTAAAGGTCGTCCTAAGCCTCGTAACGCATGAAACAAGTCGGGCACATGGACACAGCCCAGTCCCGAGGCGGCTAACTTCAACAAAGCTTTAGCCCCGTCGCTCACCAGATAGTGACAGTGCCATGTACTATCCGCCCACCTCGCTGTGAGCTGTTCCATCCAGGTTTGATAGGTGCGATTCTCGCATTCTGTTTCGATGAAAATGAAGCCGCTGGCTAGTTCTATAAGCACCAACACCGGTAGACCGAAGAAGGTTTCATCTGCACCCACACAGATGCCTTGGCCCTCACTGGGCTGACAGTCCTTTGACTGGGCGAGCTCGTAGTCAAGCACGGCTTGATGCACACGACCCTTAAGCTGGCGTAGGGCACTCGGTGAGCTGGCTACATGGCTCTCTAGGTGAACTGCTTCGAGGAAGGCCGATAGGCTTTCGGCTCCCACCCCTTGCTTCACTCCAAAGTGGTAAATCAGACCGAACACCAACCGCAATAGCCATTGATACCCAGCCTCGGTTTCCCAAAAGCTCGATTCGGGATATCGCTCTCGGCGCTTGATCGCCTGCTGATGGCGATAGACGCTGCTCGGGTGCAGCCCGCTCGTCTTGGCAATGGTCTCGATGGTCGCACACGCTTTTGTTTTGATACAATCAGCGACTATTAGACCCCGTTCTCGTATATTGAATGGCATCGTTCCCTGTTTTTGAATTGCTTAGGGCTACGATACAGAGCTCTGGGCTTCGCCGCAGAGCTTTTTTGCTATGTGCTGATTGATACCTCTTCTAGACTGCCTTTTCGTTTCGCCTTAAGTTGATACCCCTTATCTGATTGTCGCTGTCTCAACAGTTGCAGGAAGTCATCAGCAATCGTGACAATGCTGGCTAAGTCAGGGTGTTGCTGAGTCATTCGTTCTAATATTTCCGTTTCTTCTATCTCTCTATTCTCGGGTCGTAAGGTCACTAAGAAAGCAGCTTGTTTCGGGGTGAAAGGCGGTGATTGGGGGTCACTCACCTGAGGTAAAGAATGCGTCACGCGAATACGAGTAGGTGGTAAGCCTTGTGCTTGACGAAGCCCTTTAATATATCGCTGAACAGTTCGCATAGAACCTTCATAGCCTTCCTGTCGCAGCAGTTTTACCAGCACACCCGGCTCTCGAATGTCCGTATTCCACCAAACTAAAAGCTGCTGTTTATAGGGGTCGAGGATGCCGCTGCCGAAAGTGCGAAAGTGAGCGGGGACATCTGGAAAGTTGGGTGCCGCTAGGTAGCGCTCCACTGTGCGGGTGCTCACGCTAACTTCTTGAGCAATGGCAACATGTGTCCACATCTGTGCTCGTAATTCTCTCATGGTCTGCTGTAGCTGCACTCGCCGCTGCTGATTTTCCAAGATGGTCTGTCGGGCGGGTGCAGTGGCTGTCGGCTGCGGGACTGCAACGACTGTGGCTTCTGGTTGCGCACTCACTATGGCGTGATGCTGCGCTTGCTCAGTTAATTTGAGTTCGGCTCGATACCCGTTCAGTGCCTGCTCTAAGTAATCGCTCAAATTCTTGACCAAGTGAAAGCGGTCAGCCACCTGTATGGCTGCGGGCGCGGCTGTGTCCATCGCGCTTTTGTAAGTCTTAGAACGGTCGCGAGAGAGCACTTCGATGCCAGGGTGAGCTTGTAGCCATTCAATCAGCGTTTCTGCTTTGCGGTCGGCGAGCAGCGCGATAGGTTGATGCGTTTCTAAATCGACTAGGATGGTGCCGTAGTTGTGGCCTTTGCGAAAAGCAAAGTCGTCTACCCCTAGCATTTTGGGGGTCTCAAACGTCGGCAATGGCAGATGTCGCAGATGATTTAGCAGGGTACTGCCGCAGATCGCATAGCCCAAGCGATCGCCTAATCGTGAACCCGCTGCGCCACCAAGGGCTAAGCCAATTGCCTGGAGCCGCTGTAAAAACCGCGCGGTCTTTCTTGCCCAGGGAGAAGCTACTTCAGGCAGGCGCTCGGTAAAGATGCGGCGGCGACACTCAGCATTCGGGCAGAAAAACTTGCACACTTGAAGGATGAGTCTGAGCCTGAAATGTACGCAGGGCAGGTCGGCGAGCGTTCGTTCATAGTGGCTATGGACGCGCTGAGTTAGACCACTGCACAGCGGGCAAGGGACTATCGTTTGTGTAGAGGAAAGGCTCAGCGTTAGGCGGTCACCGCCTTCTATTTCATACCTATCTAAACGGAGCAGACCAGCACCGGGCAGCAGAGACTGAAGAAATTCCATCGGGAGATCACCGGAAGGGGCGATCTACAGTTTCCTACCTACTTTCCGGCTTCACCAAAAGCTGGGAAGAGCCCAATGACCTTGACATTTAATAATCGGGATGATAACCGTTATCCAGCAAGATAGTGATTTTAGAGATATTGACCGGTTTGGATTTGAAATATGGAATGTTGAGGGTCAATATTTCAATCAATCCCGCATCATCCGAAACATTGGCAGGGGTACAGAGCGTAAAGAAGGGAAAGCCAAGCGTATCAACCACTAGATGCCGTTTGATTCCATTCGTTGCTTTGTAGAAACAGAAGCCTTTCGACGCAACGCTCGCGTTACAAGTATTTTTTACAGCTTGCGAGTCACCCATCATCAGCGTGGTCCATTTAGGCTTTTTTTTACCTGTTCTCTGACCTGTCCGTGCAACAGCGTCATTAGCTTCTCAATTGAGCCTGCTTTACGCCACTGATTGTAGTGATAGAAGACTGTCGAGTAGAAAGGCAGGTCTTTCGGCAAGTCCTCCCAATTGCAGCCATTTTTCAGCCGATAAGGCATCCCATCTATTAGCTCTCGATAGCTCCAATCGCGAGGGCGAGTTCTTTTCTTCTTAGGCAGAACCTCTGGCAACAGCGGTGCGACCCCGCGTCGCTTTGCGGCGCTAGGGAACGCGCACCAAGACAGTGGTTCGAGGATTTCCCATTCGGTATCAGTTAGATTGCTTGAGTAGCTCATTCTCCTTGGATTTGACGTCTCTTACGATGACGACGTACTCATCGAAAAATTTCAAATGGGCT